>OY969810.1:4800000-8764536 GCA_963703295.1 Bryobacterales bacterium | reverse complement strand
AAGACTACGCTACTCAATACGCTTTCGCGCTACATTCCCGAAGAGGAGCGCGTTGTGACCATCGAGGACACAGCCGAGTTGCAGTTGCAGCAACAGCACGTCGTGCGGCTCGAAACGCGTCCCATGAATATCGAAGGCGCGGGGGCCATTTCCCAGCGCGATCTGGTAATCAATGCGCTGCGTATGCGGCCCGACCGCATCATCGTGGGCGAATGCCGCGGACCGGAAGCATTTGACATGATGCAGGCCATGAACACCGGTCACGATGGCTCCATGACCACTACCCACGCCAACTCCGCGCGGGACGCGTTCTCGCGCGTGGAAACCATGGTGATGATGGTCAGTCAGAACGTGCCCGATGTGGTCATCCGCCAGATGCTCGCCTCCGCCATTCAATTGGTGGTGCACTGCGCACGCCTGGGTGATGGAACGCGCAAGCTTACCGCCATCAGCGAGGTGTGCGGGGTGGAAGACGACCGGGTAACGATACGCAATATCTTCGCGCTCGAGCGTATCGGGACCGATCGCCAAGGCCGCGTTCTAGGGCGATTCGCCGCCACAGGCGCGCAACCCGCATTTCTCGATCGTTTGAAAGCCTACGGCGTACGGCTGCCCGCCAACATCTTCTCCGAAACTCAGGAGTTGAAGGCGAACTGACCTATGTTTCTGCTGCTTGCATTCCTCATTTTCAGCGGCGCACTGGCCGGTGCGGGCTATTACGTTTGGAGCGTTCCGCGCCAACAGCAGAACGACGTTCTCTCCACCCGCTTGCGCGAACTGCGCGTACCCGGCTCGCGAACCCGCACCGCTGGCAGCCTGAGACGCAGCGAACAACGTAGCGGCATGGGACCGCTTGCCGATTTCTTTGCCTGGGTGGGCCTATTGCGGCGGCTGCAATTGTATATCGATCAGGCCAACCTGAAATATCGCGCGCCTGAGGTTTTCGGATTAAGCCTTGTTATCTGTGTGGCCTCGTTTCTGCTGTTCGGCCTGTTCGGCATGTCGCTCCTGATTTTGCGAATCGGCCTGTCTCTAATCCTGGCGGCCATTCCAACGTTTTACATACGACGAGCGCGTACGCGCCGAATCCAGAAATTCGAGGCGATGCTGCCCGATGCCATCGATCTCTTCAACCGCTCCATGAAAGCGGGCCACAACACGCACGCGGGTCTCGAGACGATCGCGCAGGAGACGTTCGACCCCGTAAAGATGGAGTTCCGCAAAGTCATCGAGGAGCTCGCCCTCGGCGCCCCGCTGGAAGACACCCTGCATGGCCTGGGAAGCCGTGTGCCGCTGATCGATCTCAAGTTTTTCATCACAGGACTGATCCTGCAGCGGCAAACCGGCGCCGATCTGGTGAAAGTGCTGGAAAACCTCGCCCTGCTGGTGCGCGAACGTCTCAGTCTATCGGCCAAGATGAAGGCCGCCACTGCCCAGCAGCGCTTTTCCGCAGGACTTCTTTGCGCGTTACCGGTTGTGGTCGGTCTCGGCTTTTGGGTTCTCAAGCCGGAATATATTCGCCTGCTCTACAGTGATGAGACAGGGCAGAAGTTCTTCACCTACGCAATCGTTTCTGAACTAGTCGGCATGCTCATCATCCGCAAGATTGCGAATCCGAGATTCTGATGCTGATCGCCACATTTTTTTTCGTCCTCACGCTGATCACCGTGGCCGCTTTGATCTGGTCCGGCATGGCGTTGGCGCGTGGCACGGAAGACCCGCTCGCGGCACGGCTTGAAGAATTGCAGGCGCTTTCCCCGACTTCCACTACCCGCCGCGTGGTGCGCCGGCGCGGCGGCGTACTGAATAGTGTTCTCTACGCCATTAGCCTCGTCCCCGGCGGAGAAGATTGGCTGCGCGAGACCGAACAAGAACTCGCCTACGCCGGTCAGCGCCAGCGATGGGCGGCGGGAGCTTACGCGCTTTTCCACCTCGCGTTTCTTTTTCTGCTGCTGGCCCTTATGGCGTGGTTTCAACGCGGCAACGACGCGCTCACTCAAATGGTCGGCCTGACCGCGGCTTTGGTATTAGGATGGCTGTTGCCCCGACAGGTTCTGCATTTTGGAGTTCGTCGCTATCGCCGCAAGTTGCATGACGCGTTGCCCGATACGGTCGACCTGCTCGGCGTCGTGCTTGGCGCCGGCCTCGCCCTTGACCAGGCGATGCTGCGCGTCAGCGAGGAAATGGAGTTCATCTATCCCGAATTGGCCGCCGAATTCGCCACCGTGGTCATGCAAGTGAAGGCGGGTCAGGAACGCGCCAAAGCGTTTAAGCAACTGGTGCGGCGTACCGGAATCGATGATCTCAAGGCGCTCTCCGCCATGATCGTGCAGAGCGAGCGCTTTGGCACCAGCCTTTCGCAAGCTCTCGGCGTTTATGCGGAATCATTGCGCACGCGCCGCAGGCTGCGCGCGGAAACCGCCGTGGCGAAGGCGGGCATTAAGATGTTGTTTCCGATTGTGCTATTCATTCTGCCCGCGCTTTTCGTGGTGACGCTGGTGCCCGGCGTCTTGAGTGTGTTGCAGAACCTCCGCGGCGGTTTAGGCGCAGGCCACTAAACTTCTAACGCGTACAATTCCAGTTATGGAATCTCTCTCCGGAAAATTGGCGGTGGTTACAGGTGGAACCCGCGGTATAGGCCGCGCGATCTCGGAACACTTGTTACGGGAAGGCGCTTCGGTGGCGATCTGCGGCCGCTCGCGAGAATCGGTGGATGCCGCAGTCGATAAAATGAAACCGCTCGGCAAGATCTTCGGATTTCCCGCGGACATTACGCGCGTCGAAGAGGTAACGCGATTTTTCAATGCCGTCGACGGACACTTCGATGGACTGGACATTCTCGTGAATAACGCAGGAGCCGCGGTCTTTCGCAAAGTGGGAGAGATGACCCCCGAAGACTGGCATAGCAATATCGATCTGAACTTGAACGGAGCATTTTATTGTTCGCGCGAAGCGCTTGTGCGTTTTAAACGCCGTGGCAGCGGGTTCATAGTAAACATTTCAAGCCTTGCCGGTAAAAATGCCTTTACAGGAGGAGCGGGATACAACGCCGCTAAGGCCGGACTAAATCTCTTCACGGAAGCAATGATGCTCGATCACCGCCAAGAAAATGTGCGCGTGTGTTCCATAATGCCTGGGAGCGTGGATACGGAATTCTCCGGACATCCAGGACAGCGTTCCGGCGATACAACGTGGATGATTGCGCCCGAAGATGTCGCAGAAGTGGCAATTACCGCGCTACGCATGCCTGCACGCACCATGCTCAGTCGCGTCGAAATCCGCCCTTCGCGCCCACAAAAGTAAATGTTTGTATATGTTGCGGCTTTACAGGTAAGACCCTTAGTGCTCGCACATCTGCTGTTTTCGTAATGGCCCCCGATTTGCTCTGTGAGAAGTAGCATGACTCTGACGGGCTTAGGACTTAACAGGGGGAGAATCAACATGGCTCGCTTAAACAAGCAACTCGATCCGGCGCAAACCGGCCTTGAAGCGGAACGACTCGACGCAGATCTGCACAAACGGATCGTCGGCCAAGACGAGGCAATTGATCAGATTATTAACATATATCAGACGAACCTCGCAGGTATGTCGAGCCCTGGACGGCCAATTGGAAACTTCCTATTTCTCGGCCCGACCGGCTCCGGCAAAACTCGGCTGGTAGAAGCCGCGGCGGAAAGCCTCGTAGGGGATGCGCGCGCGGTTATCAAGATTGACTGCGCCGAGTTCCAACACAGTCATGAGATCGCGAAACTGATCGGTTCGCCTCCCGGCTACCTCGGCCATCGGGAAACCCACCCTCTGCTTAGCCAGGAAGTGTTGAACCAATACCACAGTGAGCGCGTGAAGGTGAGTTTCGTGCTCTTCGACGAAATCGAAAAGGCTAGCGATGCTCTGTGGAACCTGCTCTTAGGCATTCTGGATAAGGCAACACTTACGTTGGGCGACAACCGTCGTGTTGATTTCTCGCGCGCTATGATCTTCATGACCAGTAATTTGGGCGCGGCCGAAATGGGTTCGATCCTTCGCCCCAACCTCGGCTTTGCCGCTGGCGAAGCGCATCGTCAGAGCGCCGCCGGTATAGTGGACGAGAAGCTAACCGACAAAATTAAGCGTGCGGGAATTGAGGCCGCGCGCCGCAAATTTTCGCCCGAGTTCGTCAACCGCATCGATAAGACGGTCGTCTTTCACCCGCTGGGCGAGGTGGAATTGCGCAAGATTCTGACTCTTGAGTTAAACATTGTGCAACAACGTGTATTTAGTTCCGGCGCCGGTGCGCCCTTTGTGTTTTCGTTAACGGAAGACGCTAAGGAGTTTTTGCTGCGCGAAGGAACCGACCTGAAATATGGAGCCCGTCATTTGAAACGGGCGATCGAACGAAATCTTGTGCATCCGCTTTCGAATCTTATCGCGACCGAACAGGTTCGCGGCGGCGACCTGATCCGTGTCGATTACGATGCGGCGGCGTCCCGTCTCACGTTCTTCAAAGAAGCGGAAGACATGCCGGCCTACGCCATGGTGCAGATGGTCGACACGTCAGCCTCGGCGCCTCAGGGCGCGTTCTCTGCCGGTGCAGGCGCCGATCCGCATCGCGTCGCAAATGCGAAAACATCCCGGCGATAAAACGGGTGTTCCGGAAGTAGCCTTCCGCGCTCTGCCAGTCGCGCCAGTCACCTATAATGGATAGTATCCATGCATCAAAAACTGACTGAGCGGGTTGTTGATCTCAACCCACAAGAAACATCGGAGTGGGTTGAGGCGCTCGACGAAATCATCGATCAGGCCGGACCGGACCGTGCGGTATTCCTTCTTGAACAATTGGCGGAGCGCGCGCGGCTCGATGGCGTCGAAGTGCCGGCGCAGCTAAATACCCCTTATATCAACACGATTCGCACGGAAAATGAAGTCTCTTATCCCGGCGACCGCGCAATGGAACGGCGCATTAAAAGCCTCGTCCGTTGGAATGCGATGGCGATGGTGGTGCACCAGAATAAATATGATGCTGGTATTGGCGGCCATATTTCTACCTATGCCTCCTTAGCCACGTTGCTGGAAGTGGGATTCAATCATTTCTTCCGAGCCAAGTATGACGACCAGCCTGGCGATCTGATTTACTTTCAAGGTCACGCGTCTCCCGGCGTTTACGCTCGCGCATTCCTAGAGGGCCGTCTTACCGAAGAGCATTTAAACAATTTCCGGCATGAACTTCGTGGCACGCCGGGACTTTCATCCTACCCGCATCCGTGGTTGATGCCCAATTTCTGGAACTTTCCTACCGTATCAATGGGTCTCGGGCCAATCTGTGCCATCTACCAGGCGCGTTTTATGCGCTACTTGGAAAATCGCAAGCTAATCCCCGTCACAGGCCGGAAAGTCTGGGCGTTCCTCGGTGACGGCGAAATGGACGAGCCGGAATCGATGGGCTCGATCACGCTTGCCTGTCGAGAAAGACTCGACAACCTGATCTTCGTCATCAATTGCAATCTACAGCGGTTGGACGGTCCGGTGCGCGGCAACGGAAAAGTGATGCAGGAACTGGAAGCCGCATACCGTGGAGCCGGCTGGAATGTGATTAAGGTAGTCTGGGGCTCCGACTGGGACGACATTTTCGCCCGCGATTTGAACGGCGCGCTGCAAAAGCGCTTAGGCGAAATCGTAGATGGCGAATTTCAGACTCTCAGCACTAAGGGCGGCGCCTTCATTCGCGAGAATCTCTTCAACTCTCCCGAACTGCGCGACTTGGTGTCGAACATGTCCGACGACCAGTTGGAAAGTTTGCACCGCGGCGGACACGATCCGCGCAAAGTTTATAACGCATACAAAGCCGCTGTCGAGACAACCGGCCGTCCAACGTTGATCCTGGCGCACACTATTAAAGGCTATGGTCTGGGCGAAGCGGGCGAAGGGCGCAATATTACCCACCAGCAGAAGAAGCTGAATGAGCAGGAAATTCTCTACTTCCGCTCGCGCTTCGAAATCCCCATCGCAGATGAGTCCGCGAAAAATGCCGAGTTCTTCCGTCCGCCGGCAGACAGTTCCGAGATCGCCTACATGCAGGAGCGCCGCCGGCAATTGGGCGGCTACGTACCCTCTCGTTCCGTGCCGCCATCCCAGATCGTCGCACCGCCGGTCGAATATTTTAAAGAATCGCTCGAAGGCTCAGGTGGCCGCGAGGTCTCGAGCACCATGGCGTTCGTCCGCATTCTCACGTTGTTGATGAAGCACAACGAACTCGGTAAACGCATCGTGCCGATTATTCCCGACGAGGCGCGCACCTTCGGCATGGAATCGCTCTTCCGCCAGTTTGGTATTTACGCCAGCCAGGGACAGCTTTACAAGCCGCACGACGCCGATATTTTCCTGTATTACAAGGAATCGAAGGACGGCCAGATTTTGGAAGAAGGCATCACCGAAGCCGGTTCCATGTCTTCGTTCACCGCTGCCGGCACGGCCTACTCGAATTACCAAACGGAGATGATTCCGTTCTTCATCTATTATTCGATGTTCGGCTTCCAACGCATCGGCGATCTGATTTGGGCTTTTGGCGACGCGCGCGGCAAGGGTTTTCTGTGCGGCGGAACTGCGGGCCGAACTACGCTATCAGGCGAAGGCCTGCAGCATCAGGATGGACACAGCCTGGTTCTAGCGAGCACTGTGCCCACATGCGCATCCTACGATCCGGCTTACGCGTATGAAATCGCTATCATCGTGCAAGATGGCATCCGGCGCATGTATCAGCAGGGTGAAGATCGCTTCTACTACATCACCTTGTACAACGAAAACTATGCAATGCCCGAGATGCCCGCCGATTGTAAGCCGGAAGCGGTGCTCAAAGGCATATACAAATTCCGCGGCGCGGCCAAGGGAAAGCCCAAGATACAGCTGTTCGGCAGCGGCCCAATTTTGAATGAGGCGTTGCGGGCGCAGCAGATTCTTGCCGAGAAATACAACGTGGCAAGCGACGTATGGAGCGTCACCAGCTACAACGAGCTGCGGCGCGAAGCGCTTGAAGTGGAGCGCTGGAACCGTTTGCATCCCGATCAGCCGGAGCGCGCGCCGTATATTGTGGAAGCGCTTAAAGGGGTCGATGGTCCGATCGTGGCGGCAACCGATTATATGAAAGCCGTTCCCGATCAAATCGCGCCCTGGTTGCCGGGACGCCTGGAGACGCTGGGCGCCGATGGGTTCGGCCGCAGCGACAATCGTGAATACCTGCGCAAACATTTCGAGATCAACGCCGAAAATATCGCTGCCACCGCGCTCTCACGCTTGGCGCGCGACGGCAAGTTCGATGCGAAGAAAGCAAAAGCGGCATTCGCCGATTTAGGAATCGACACCGAAAAGATCAACCCTGTCCTGGCATAGCTCCGAACCCCTACAGCCACGACATGAAGACCGGGCAACGCATCGCCGCCGCCAGCATGATGGTCAGCGGCGGCCTTGCGGCGATCAAAATCTTCGCCGGTCTCGCCGGGCATTCGACATCGGTGGTGGCCGATGGATTCGAATCCGCCAGCGACGTCTTCGCGTCGGGCTTAGTCTTACTTGGTCTCACCCTGGCCGCCAAACCCGCGGACCAGGATCATCCGTACGGCCACGGCCGCATAGAAATCCTGACGGGATTGCTCATCGGCCTCGGCCTTGCGGTAGGCGGAGCGCTAATCTGCTATGGGTCGGTTGCTCGCCTAGGCGTCCACTCCGCGCCGGTTTCCTCTTACGTAATCTGGCCTCTGGTCCTCTCGCTGTTGGCCAAGATCGCGCTGGCCATTTTCAAGTTCCGCTATGCCCGCAGCATCATGAGCGCTTCGCTCACGGCCGACGCCTGGAACGATCTGATGGACACCATCTCCGCCATAGCCGCGTTAGTTGCGGTCGCGCTGGCGTTGGCGGACCCCGTCCGTTTCGCCAACGCGGATAGCTATGGCGGATTCGTGGTGGGCCTGATCGTGATCGGAGTCGGCGTAAAGGTGGCCTACGACACCGCGATGCAGTTAATGGACACGATGCCGGACGATGCCGCAATGGACGAAATCCGCGCCGCCGCGTCAGGCGTCCCCGGCGTACGCGGCGTGGAGAAGTGCTATGCCCGCAAGACTGGCCTGAAATACCACGTCGACCTGCACCTGGAAGTAGACGGCTCAATGACAGTACGTCAATCGCACGACCTGGCGCACCGCGTCAGGACGCATATCATGGAGACGCTTGATTGGGTCGCGGATGTGCTGGTGCACGTCGAACCAGCGAGATAGTGGATACGCCAACGCCGATCAAACCCTCGAAAGCTGGGTTAGAAATAACATCTGTTAAGCGCTGGAAAAAAATTGGCGTCCCCAAGGGGATTCGAACCCCTGTTATCGCCGTGAAAGGGCGGTGTCCTAGGCCGGGCTAGACGATGGGGACTCTGGCCGGAGAGCAGGCGAACTATTTTACTGTAGCGTCCCGCGCGCCATAGCGTCAACTCGGCGGCGGCCTTCTTTGGGTACAATCGAAAAGTATGTTGAAGCATCTGCGCCATCTTGCCGCCTTCGCGGCTTTTTCCTCCGCTCTGCTCTTCGCAGCAGACGCGGGCGGCGATTGGAAGGGTTCCTTCGATTTCAATGGCACCGATGTGCCGCTGACATTTCACCTGAAGGTGAAAGATACCAGTCTCAGCGGCAGCATTGAGGGGTTGCCGACGACGCCTGTCGACATCAAAGAGGGAAAGGTCGAGGGCGATACGCTCAGCTTTACCGCCACCACCGATTATCAGGGCACTCCCGTCAAGCTCGTTTGCAAAGGCAAAATGGAGGGTGATCAGATCAAGTTCTCGCTTGGAACTGACGATGGCGGCTGGGGCGTAGAATTCGTCGCCAAACGAGCGACCTAGCCCCTCTTCCGCAATCTTTATCACCAGTCCATTGCCAGACGCACCAGCGTCCTGACCGGCAAGCCCGTGGGACCCTTAGCCATATGGGGCTTCGCGTCGTCCAGCCACGCGGTACCGGCAATGTCGAGATGCACCCACGGCGTATCTTCAGCGAATGCTTTGAGAAATGCGGCCGCCGTAATGGCGCCGCCCCAGCGTCCACCGATGTTGCCAAGATCCGCGAACGCACTCTTCAGATACTCCGCGTAGTCGTCGTCAAGAGGCATGGCCCACATGCGTTCGCCCTCGGCGCTTGCCGCCTTTAAGACGCGATCGCGCATGGCATCGTCGTTTGAAAACAGGCCCACGTGAATATGCGCCAGAGCAACCACAATTGCGCCGGTAAGAGTCGCCGCATCCACCATATGCGTCACCCCCTGCTGGCGCGCGTAAGCGATTGCGTCCGCCAGAATCAGGCGGCCCTCGGCGTCCGTGTTTAGCACTTCAATGGTCTTGCCGGACATCGCAGTCACAATGTCGCCCGGCCGCTGTGCACGGCTACCCGGCATATTCTCCACGCACGGAATGAACGCAGTCACGGTGAGCGCGGGCTTCAATTGCGCGATGGCGCGCATGGCGCCCATCATTGCAGCGCCTCCGCTCATGTCGTACTTCATTTTCTCCATGCCGTCTGCAGGCTTGATGGAGATTCCCCCCGTATCGAACGTCACGCCCTTGCCGATCAGCCCAAGATGATCCTGCGATTTCGCCATGGTGGGCTTGTAGCGGATCACGATGAGTGCGGGTGGTTCCGCGCTTCCCTGCGCCACGCCCAGCAGCGCGCCCATGCCGAGCTTCTCCATCTGCTCGCGTTCCAGCACTTCGCATTCGAGGCCGGACTCCGCGCACATGGCGCGCGCCTCTTTCGCCATTTTCAGCGGCGTGAGCAGATTGGCCGGCTCATTCGCCAGCGCGCGGGCGAAGTTCTGAGATTCCGCGAGAATCCGCCCTCGCGAAACCGCTGCCTCGGATCCGTCAACAATGACAACCGATTCCAGCGACTTCTTATCGCCACCCTTGTAGCGGTCCGGTTCATAATCGCCCAGAATGGCGCCTTCCACGGCGGCTGAGGCGAAATCGTCACCACGCGCCGCGCCCTCGAGGGCGATCGCGATTCGCCTGATCCCCTTCGGCTTGAGGAATCGCACCGCCGCACTCACCAGCTTGCGCATTTCGGCCGAATCGAATTTTTCTGCTTTG
This sequence comes from Bryobacterales bacterium, assembly GCA_963703295.1. Lineage (GTDB taxonomy): Bacteria > Acidobacteriota > Terriglobia > Bryobacterales > Bryobacteraceae > PALSA-243. The sequence goes on along the minus strand of OY969810.1, from coordinate 8,754,434 downwards.
CCACCTCCCGCCAGGAGCACCCGCTTCGCCGCGGCGCCGGGCGCGTTATGCAATAGCGTGAACTCGAGCGGCTTCCCCGCGACCTCGCCCGATTCACCCAACGGCGCCGCGCCGAAACGGCCTTCTTTGGCTCCTTCCATGACAGGCACAATGAGCGCCTCGGCTTCAATCTGTCCAAGGGGTTTTTGATCGACGGTAATTTGCATCACTTCCGATTGTGCCCAACCTGAGCTCCGTCTGCAAATCGGCCCGGCCCAAACTGGAAAAGATTCTTTATTTGCTCTCGATTCCAAATTTGGAATTCCGTGGCGGAACTTGCTGTTTGCCGCTATCTACCTGTTTCGCAAACGGCCAGGCTTAAGGTAAAATAGGAGTCTGGTGAGAACCTCGGATCCGAATTTTCCAAAACCTGTAACGGCGTCCCCGCTTTCATCGTCCAATATGGCGTAGCGGTCCCGTCGTCGGGGCTGGTGGATCAACATGGCAGACCTGCAACCTTACAACCCGCTTCCTGGCGAAACCGATCATCTTTCGCGCTTACTCGTTACCGAAGTCGAAGAGCCTTTTTATAAGACCTTCATTCGAGACCTTAAAGAAACATTTAATCCGCCCAAGCTTCCGCCTCTGGAAGTTACGTCTAAACCGGTGGTAGTAAAAGACATCTGGGGACTTTACGGCAATCAGAAGAAGTCCTTCATGATGTCGTTCGGCTTTCAGATCGCGCTTGTAGTCCTGGTGGTCTTTGCTCTCTCGACAAAGCCCGTTCAGAAGGTCGTGAAACAAACGGTTGCCGTGTTTTTACCGGATGCCGCGCCCGATGTTCCCAAACCAGCGATGCACGGTGGCGGTGGTGGTGGTGATCGCTCGCCTTTGCCTGCCAGCAAAGGCAGGTTGCCCAAACCTCAGCCGCGCCAGTTCGTTCCTCCCACGGCTGTAATTAACAACCCAGCTCCGAAATTGGCGATGGATGCTTCAATTCTCGCGCCACCGGATGCCAATCTGCCCAACATTAACCTGCCCAATTATGGCGATCCTATGGGCAAACTGGGACCTCCCTCAAACGGAACCGGTTCAGGCGGTGGCATTGGATCAGGTAAGGGCGGTGGTGTAGGTTCCGGCAATGGCGGCGGTGTCGGTCCTGGAAGCGGCGGCGGCATTGGAGACGGCATCTACCGCGCCGGCAATGGCGTTACCAAGCCGGAACTAATTCACAAGGTCGAGCCGGAATATTCCGAAGAAGCTCGTAAAGCGAAGCTGACGGGCGTTGTAGTGCTCTACATCGTGGTTGATCCGAACGGGAACGCAGTCACCCCACGTGTGATGAAGAGCATGGGATTGGGCCTGGATGAAAAGGCCATGGAAGCCGTCAAACAGTGGAAGTTCAAGCCAGGATTTAAGGACGGCAAGCCGGTATCCGTGGCTGCAACTGTTGAAGTGAATTTCCGCTTGCTCTAATTTTCGCGATGTGCAGAAGCATTAAGGTTCTCCGCCGTCCCGATCAATTCGCGACATCAGAAGAGATTGATGGCGCCGCTTTGCAATTCGTGCGCAAAATCAGTGGCTTTCAAAAGCCGTCAATGGCAAACCAGGCGGCTTTCCAAAAGGCCGTCGAAGAGATAGCGTGCGCCAGTTCAAGACTGCTAGAAGCAATCGGCGCAAACTCGGTTGCGCGCGGCGGCCCGGTTCGCTAAAGTTGAGGGAGTAGTTCCTGCCACATTGCGCCCGTAGCTCAGTTGGATAGAGCGTCTGGCTACGAACCAGAAGGTCGGCAGTTCGAATCTGTCCGGGCGCACCAAAACTTGAGATCGGGCTGGTGTTCAAAGTGTTTCGTCAGCTTGCGCTTAATGCCCGTCTTTGAATCCCTCAGATCACTGGTATGCAGCGGAAACTCGGCCCTCCTCTTCTGGCAAGAAGCCATTTCCATAATCACGACACCGAACCGTTTTGCACTAATGGGATAAACTCCCGCGCTGACGCACCGGCAACAGATGTAAAGCCCAGCGTTCGGCGCGCTCAAATGACGGTATTGGCGCCTAGGCCCAGCGCACGAAGGAAAATGATCGCCAGCATAAAATCCCGCGGGCTCTTTGCCAGCGTACGCGCCGCGTAGCGAAATGCGCCCACGCGGATCATTAGACGTGGACGATATGTGGATCGCTGTGGAGTTATGATGGCGCACATGCCCCAATGGAGGCGCGATCGGCTGGAAGACATTGGCCGACGCCGGTTTCTACTTGCCGCTTCCGCGGTTGCGTCGTTCGCGCCGGGAAGCCTGGCCCAACACGACTCCGCGAACCCGTCTGCGCGCGTCGTCCTAAATATCCGCGACTTCGGCGCCAGGGGCGACGGGGCAACGAAAGATACGGCGGCCATTCAACAAGCCCTGGATCGCTGTGCCGCATTAGGCGGCGGCGAAGTCTTGGCTCCGCCCGGTAATTATCTTACCGGCGCGATTGCCCTTCGATCGAATACGATTTTGCGGCTCGAGAAGGACGCCGCAATCGTCGGATCCCCCGATTTCGCCGACTATCCGGTGTCGCAAGTACGCTGGGAAGGCAAGTGGATCGCGGGACGCGTCGGCCTGATCTATGCGCTCGACGCGGATCGGATAGGCGTGATCGGGCCGGGGAAAATCGTGGGCGATCCAAAGCTTGGCGGCAGACCCACCCCTGAAAACCCCCTGCGGCATCCGTCTCTGATTGAGCCGATGAACTGCACCAATGTGCGATTCGAAGATTTTTCCACCAGTTACCACTTGATGTGGTCCCTGCATGCCACTTATTGCGAGAACGTTTCCATCAAGAACTTGACCATCCGCAGTACCGGCGGCAACGGCGATGGTATCGATGTCGACTCCTGCAAACACGTGCGCATTGATGGCTGCGATATCTCGACCGGTGACGATTGCATTTCCCTCAAATCCGGCCGCGGCATGGAAGGCTACACGCTAGCCAAAGCTACCGAGGACGTCACGATCACGAATTGCACCATGGCAGACTCGATTTTTGCGTGTATCGGCATCGGGAGCGAAACCTCCGGCGGCATTCGCAATGTCCGAATCGAGCGCTGCAAGTTTACCCGCGCACGAACATTTGCTCTTTACATCAAGAGCCGGCCCGGTCGTGGCGCGTTCATCGAAGACATTGTGGCGGACGATTTGGACGTGTCGGGAACGGATGGCGGTTTTCTAAGATTTAATATTCTCGGAAGCGGGATCCAAGACCCGGACCCGGTTCCGGGCAACGAAGGGATTCCAACCATTCGAAACTATCGCTTCTCGAATATCCGGGTGAAGGACTGTCCGGTCTTGGTAGACGGAACGGCAGTGTATCCCGAAAAGCCGCTGGACGGGTTTTCGCTCATCGACGTAACCGGAACTTGTGCCAAAGGGATTGCGCTCGCAAACATAAAGAACGCTGAGATTCGGAACGTGAAGGTGACCGGGTTCAGCGGGCCCCTGTTGAGCATCCACAACGTGACAGGCAAGGGACTAGAGAACGCCGCGACTATCGATGGGCCAAAGGTTCCCGAGGCCATTCCCGCGCCGGCCGTGCCGTATCGGCTTCACTGAAGAGTCCAGCCGCGCCGCCCGTTACAATATAGACAGTGCATTCCAAGACGTTTTACATCGAGACCTTCGGCTGCCAGATGAACGCACACGACTCGGAAAAGGTCGTGGGCACGCTCCTGGCGCAAGGCTATTCGCAGGTTCCCCAGCCGGTTGACGCCGAGCTGGTGCTCTACAACACCTGTAGCATTCGTGATAAAGCTGAGCAAAAGGTCTTCAACCGCCTCAATGAGTTCAAACGCGCCGCCGGCAAGGGCAAGGTGTTCGGTGTGCTTGGGTGTGTCGCACAGCAGGAAGGCGAAAAGATCTTCGACCGCGCTCCGCACGTGAGCTTGGTTTGCGGTTCCGCCAGCTATACGCGATTTGGCGAGATGTTGGTGCAGCTTGAAAGCGGCGCGCGGCGTGTGACCGGACTGAGCTTGGATACCGAAGAAACATTCGACACGCCATTCACGCGGCGTGACAATCCGCACCGGGCTTACATCACCATCATCGAAGGGTGCGATAAAGGCTGCGCCTATTGCATTGTGCCGTTCACCCGCGGTCCCGAGCGTAGCCGAACCAGTGAGAGCGTGATGGCGGAAGCCAGCCGGCTTGCCGATTCCGGCTACACGGACATTCAACTTCTGGGGCAGAACGTAAACAGCTATCGCGATCCCTCCCCGGCCGGATGGGATTTCGCAACTTTGTTGTCGCGCGTAGCGAAGATCCCCGGCATTCGCCGCGTTCGCTATACGACTTCTCATCCGCGCGATTTCGTCAAGGCCATTGTGGACGCCATGGATGAGAACCCGGTGATTTGCGATCATGTTCACCTGCCCGTGCAGTCGGGCTCATCGCGCATCCTTGCCTCTATGGATCGTCTCTATACGCGCGATGACTACATGCGGCGGATCGATTGGCTGAAATCGGCCAAACGCAAATATTCGCTCACCACCGATATCATTGTCGGCTTCCCGGGCGAGACCGAGCGCGACTTCGACGAAACGCTACAGTTGCTGGACGAAGTACAGTACGATTCCCTGTTCAGCTTCAAATATTCCCCCCGCCCGAACACAGCTGCGCTCACGATGGAGAATCCCATTCCCGAGGAGGAAAAGCAGCGGCGTCTCGTGATCGTGCAGGAAAAGCAGCGCGCCATTCAAATTCAGCGCAACGCGGAATTGATTGGCGGCATCCAGGAGGTGATGGTCGAAGGCCGCAATCAGGCGCTTGGACAGTGGATCGGCCGGACCTCTTCGAATCGCACGCTGAATTTTACGCACCCTGCGGAAAGCCCGGCGCGGGCCGGTCAATATTTGCAGGTTCGCGTAACGCGCGCCGGGCCAAATTCGCTGGTTGGGGAAAGCGTGGTGTAATTAAATCTGGAGGACGCGATGGAAGTGGAAATGAAAATACGCGGGTTGATGATGGACCCAGTGACGAATATGCCCATCGTGATTCTCAAGGACGTTAGCGGCGCCTCGGTCCTGCCCATTTGGGTGGGAGTATACGAAGCGAACGCTATTGCGCTCGAAATCGAAAAGGTCTCGACGCCTCGTCCTATGACGCACGATCTCATAAAGACTCTGCTGCTGGGTCTCAACACCGGCCTGCGCAAGGTAGTCGTCAGTGAACTCAAAGAGGACACGTTCTACGCGGTAATCTGGCTCGACCGCGACGGCGAATTGATCAGCGTGGATTCACGTCCCAGCGATGCTCTGGCGCTGGCGCTGCGGCTCGATTGCCCTATTTACGTCGAAGAGAGCGTGCTGAAGCATTCCAAGGTCGCTTCGTCCATGTCCGACAAGGTCAACGACGCCGAATATCGGCGCTACCTTGAAGGCCTGAACGACGAGGATCTCGGCCGGTACAAGATGTAAGCCGCCTGGCGGCTTAGTATTTGCCGCAAAGGCGCGGAGAAAGCAACGCAACTGGTTCTCTCAGCGTCTCTGTGCCTCCGCGGCAAATCGATAACCTCAAATGCGAAAACTCTTCTTCTGGAAGCTCAAGCGCCGTGAAATTCGGCTTGGCGAGCGTACTGCCATCATGGGCGTCCTCAATGTGACGCCCGATTCCTTCTCGGATGGTGGTCGCTATAACGACCCTGACCGGGCCTTCGCGCGCGCGCTGGAGCTCGAAGAACAGGGTGCCGACATCATCGATATCGGGGCCGAATCGACCCGTCCTAACTCGCCGCGCATCGTCGCGGCTGAGGAGTTGCGTCGCCTCTCGCCAGTACTGAAGCGCCTGAAGGACCGGCTCACGATTCCGATTTCCATCGACACATATAAGGCGGAGGTTGCCGAGCGCGCCATCGAACTGGGAGCGGAAATCATTAACGATCCATCCGGCCTGACGTTTGAGCCGCAGTTGGCGCGCGTGGTGACTAATCACGACGCGGGACTTATCGTGACCCATATGCGCGGCCGGCCGGAAACATGGGCCAAGCTTCCGCCCATGCCCGATCCGATGGGGACGATAGTGCGCGATCTGGACGCGGCCGCCAGCCGCGCACGCCACGGAGGCATCGACAAGGCGCGCATCGTGATCGACCCCGGTCTTGGATTCGGCAAGCGCGGTGACCAAAATTCACTCATCCTGGCGCGTTTGGGAGAGTTGGCCGCGCTCGATCTGCCGCTAATGGCCGGCCCTTCCCGCAAGCTCTTCCTGGCGCACTCCACGCCCGAAGAAACGGAATTCGCCACGGCTGCGGCAGTCGCGGCGAGCATCCTTGGCGGCGCTCACATTGTTCGTGTTCATGACGTGCGCGCCATGCGCGCGGCGGCGGATGTGGCGGACGAGGTTTTGAAGGCCAGGTTGTAGCGCCCCAAACAATCCACCTACGTCGCTTTTGCCCCTTTTCGCGCGCCCGCCGTCATGGCATATACTGAACCAGAATATGAAGACGCTCATCCTGCTCGTCTCCGTCGCGCTGGCCACGTTTGCCCAGACCCCGCCCCTCGAAGAGCTAATCGAATCCGCGCGCCAGGGTCCTGCCGCGCCGGGGTTGAAAGACCGCATCGAGAAAACGCTCGGTGCACACGGTGGGAACAATGTTTGGGGCGAAGATTTCATCTTCGTAGCGGATTCGCCAACGGCGGCGACCGTCTCTATCGACCAGCAGCCGCCAGTTCCTATGACCCAGGTAGAGGGCGCCACGTTCTGGATGCTCTTAAAGAAAATGCGAACCGGCGTAACGCATTCATTTCAATATTACGCGGCCGGGAAGCCTCTAGGCGCCCGCGGCGATGCCATCGGCTATAACCCCGATTCCTATCCCAAACCTGGCGTTCCGCACGGCAAAGTCACTGAGAAGCGCGGCATCGTCAGCAAGATTTACGACGGCATGAAATCCGATTATTGGGTCTACGCCTCTCCCGGCGTCGATCCGTCCGTGCCCTCACCGCTAATGGTCTGGCAGGACGGTCAAGGCTTGGTTGGCGACTTTTCTCGCTCGCGTCTGTTCACCGTCACGGAAAACCTGGTACGGCAAAAGCTGCTTCCGCCGATCGTATACGTCCTAATTGCGCCTGGAACAGCTGCGGACGGCCGCGCCATGCGTTCCATTGAGTACGACACGGTCACCGATCGCTATCCGCGCTTTCTGATGGAGGAGGTGTTGCCCGAGGTGGAGAAAACCTTCAAGCTTCGCCCCGACGCCTATAGCCGCGCGATCGGCGGTGAATCATCGGGCGGCATCTGCGCATTCAACGCGGCTTGGCTCATGAACGATCATTTCAGCCGCGTCCATTCCGCGGTGGGCAGCTTCACCTCCATTCAGTGGCATCCACAGGACAAGCTCGAAGGCGGTAACGTTTATCCTTTCAAGGTTCGCAAGGAACCCAAGCGCAATATCCGCGTCTGGATGTCCGACGGCTCAGACGATCTCGAGAATGAGCATGGCTCCTGGCCCATGCAGAACATTGAGATGGCGAACTCGCTGAAGCTGAAGGATTACGATTTTCATTTCCGCTTCGGCACCGCCGCGCATGGTGGTTCACAAGCGGCGCTCGACTTGCCGGAATCCCTGGCATGGCTGTGGCGTGATTACGACCCGCAGAAAACCAGTCAGCAATTTCAGATGGATCCAGCCGAAAAGGAGAAGCCGTTTTTCCGCGTTACCATCTCTAACCGGGATGCCTGGAACTAAGATTTCGGGATGCCGAGCGGCTCCCGTGTGAAGGCGTCTTGATATGGTGCTGGAGGTGGGGGTCGAACCCACATGCTCAGTGAAGAGCGCGGGATTTTGAGTCCCGTGCGTCTGCCAGTTCCGCCACTCCAGCCCGGTAATCGGCCACAACGCCGGCCGAACGGACATTATAACGTAACACCGCTGCCTTACTTGGCCGGCGCCGCCTCGCCGTGTTCCACCGGATACCCACGGTCGACCCAGTCGGCCTTGAAACTCGTCGGCACATGAAGCGCGCTCACCCGCGTGAAGCCCATGCTCTTCAACAGGTCAACCGTGGGTTTGACATTAGGGCACTTGTCCCAAGGGCAGCATCCGCAATAGATCACAATTTCCCGATCGCGCGGCAGTTTGGCCGCCGCGGTCTTGAGTAGGTCAAGACCCGCCGGCCTCGATCCTGGCCCGGCATACACGGACCCTGGGATGTGGTCGGCTCGATAGAGATACGCAAATCCGACATAAAATATCGCCGCCTGAGACTTGCCGAGCCGGCTCGCTAAATCCTTCGGTTCGATGGTTACCGTATCGGCCGCCCACGCGAATTGCGAAGCAAGTAACACGGCAACGAGAAAAGCGCGCATAGCTTTACATTAACTCGTCAGCCCCGTTCCGCTCTGTAGGCTCGCGGCGGAAGCGGCTACAATACAGCAGGAGTTAGGGGAACCTTGTGAGCTCAGGCGCCGAGTTACTACGCGCAACCATTCTCCACACGCCGCGCAATCCGTTCACTGAAAACAATGCGCTGGAATCTCATGCCGACGGCGGCTTGCTTATCGCCCGTGGCCGCATCCTAAAAGCCGGCGACTACGCGCGGGTTCGCGCCGCGCATCCCGATGTCGCCGTCGCTGATTGGCGCGGCTCCGTAATCCTTCCCGGCCTGATCGACACTCACGTGCATTTCCCGCAAACGCGCATCATCGGCGGTCTCGGCTGGTCGTTGCCCGATTGGCTGCGACTGCATGCACTACCCGAAGAGATCCGCATGGGCGACGCTTCCTATGCGCGGGCGGTGGCGGAAGAGTTTCTCCGCGCCCTGGCTCGCCACGGGACGACCACGGCGCTGGTCTTCGGCGCACACTTCGACGAGGCTATGGAGCATCTGTTCGAGGCCGCGCGCCGTGCGGGAATTTCCATCGCGAGCGGGCTAGTGCTCTCCGATCGCGCGCTTCCTGACCCCCTCTGCCAGACGCCCGATGTTGCCTATCGGCTCAGTAGCAGTCTGATTGCGCGTTACCATGGCCGCGAAGGCCTGCGGTATGCAGTGACGCCGCGCTTCGCCCTTTCCGCATCGGAAGGCATGCTGGAAGTTTGTGAGGCCCTGATGCGTGAGTATCCCGGCGTGCTATTTCAAACTCACCTCAACGAGAATCTGCAGGAGATCGCCGAAGTCCGCGCCGCCTTTCCGTCAGCGCAAGACTATTTTGCCACTTACGACCGCTACGGGCTGGCCGGCCCGCGGTCGGTATTCGCGCACAATGTGCACCCATCGGATGAGGAGTTGAAGCGCCTCGCCGTGACGGGGTCGTCGGTCGCGCATTGCCCGTGCAGCAACGCCGCGCTCGGCAGCGGCATCTTTCCCATGCACCGTCATCTCGCGGCCGGCGTCCGCTTCGCGCTTGGCACGGATGTCGGCGCCGGCATCGGCTTTGGCATGCTAAAGGAGGCGCTGCAAAGTTACATGGCGCAGCGGCTGCTTCCGGATGGCGTGCTTCTTTCGCCTGCGCATCTCCTCTATATGGCTACGCGCGCAGGCGCGGAAGCGCTCGGGCTGGGCGATGAGACCGGCGACTTTACATCCGGGAAATCCGCCGACCTGGTCCGTTTTCTTCCCCCCAACGGCACGCCGCTAGCCGAGGCCATGACCCGCGCGGAAACGCCTGAGCGCTTGCTCGCCGCATTGATCACGCAGGCCGGCGCCGAAAGCGTGCACGAGGTCCGTGTGCGCGGGAATATCGTCGCGTTGAAATAAACCCGAGAGAAAACGTTCCCACCTGGCACTTTATTAAAGGAACGATTCGAGGGACATTCCCGCCATGGCGCTTTTTCGCACTCGTAGTGCGGCGGTTTACGGCATCGATGCGCATCTGATCGACGTGGAAGTCGATATGTTTCCCTAGCCGGAATGTAAACTGCGCTGACGATCCTGAGAAGAACCTATCCCCTCACTTTTCATTTCCGGAGTAGACCGGCGCGGATCTCGCTACCAAGGTAACAACCGACGTGATGCTGGATTTGTTTGGGGAAGGGTGTAACGATGTTCTGGTCTGAAATCACATATAGTCACGTCTATAAGAACCGGCCGCAAAACGCGCTGGGATCTTGGGGCTTAAGAAGGAGAGAACCGTATGCCGAGCACAATTCGAAAGTTTTGGGGACCTTTTAAAGGCCGGGTGCCGCTGAATTTTAACTGGCCGATTATTAATCATGATTCGGTGGTCCTGATTACGGCAGCGGAGTACGCCGTGGCGACGCCGGCGGGGAATGAGCACCGGTTTATTGGGGCGGCGTCGATCACAGTTGAGAATATTGCGCCGCATGGGCCGCCGTTTGATCCGAACCATGGAGTGTCGTTTGTGGTGAATGTGGACTGGGGGAGCCCGCTGACGATTGTCACGGATATCACGGTGCTAGATGCGGCTCCGGTTGAGGTAGACCACTGATGCCGAAGACGATACGGAAGTATTGGGGGCCGCTGCATGGGCGGGCGTCGCTGAACTATAACTGGCCGGCGATTGACCAGGATTCGGTGGTGCTGGTGACGGCGTCGGAGTATAACGCGCAGTTTGCCAGGTTTATTGGGGCGGCGTCGCTGACGTTGGCGAATATTGCGCCACATGGGCCGCCGTATGACCCGAACCACGGAGTGACGTTTGTGGTGAATGTGGGGTGGAACGGGGCGATAAACGTGGTGACCGACATTACGGTCTTGGATGCGAAGCCCGTGGAGACGCAGACGTATTTGCCGGCAACGCCGCGGAACATTGGGTTGCGGATGCAGTATCAGCAGACGACGGAGTGGTGTTGGATGGCGAATGCGGTGAGTGTGAGCCACTTTTATAATCCGGCGAGCACGTGGACGCAGTGCCAGGTGATGACGGTGGTGGGGCAGAACATTAACGGGTTTGCGAAGAACACGAGCGCGTGTCCGAGTGCCCAGGTATTGGCGGCGCATCCGGAACTGGGGGCGGCGCTGGCGAATCCGTATGACAAGGCGGCGGAGTATATTTTGAACAATCCGGTGTATGGGATTCCTGTGGAGTACATCAAGAGCGGGGGGGTGTCGGATCCGTTGAAGGTGACGGGGAATTTGGGGAGCATACAGGGGCCGGGATTATCGCTGGCGCAGGTTGCGGCGGAGGTGAATGCGGGGAGGCCGGTACTGGCGGATATTACGTGGTTTTCGGGGGGGTCGCATGTGATTTCGATTGCGGGAGTGACGGCGGAGGCGTTGCTGATTATGGACCCGGTGAATGGAACAAACGTGGTGGAGTGGGGTGCGTTTCCGGGGTCGTATTTTGGGGGGGCGAAGCTGGACGATTACATATTTACGAAGAAGAACTGACGGAGCGGGAAGATTCTCGGGATTGCGGGCTGGCCTAATGGGCTGGCCCGCGTTTTTGTTTGCAGGGGTCTTAGGGATTTCGACAGCGGAGCAGAGGTGACTGACACCGTTATCGCTAGCTGATTTGAACCGGGTCGCGCATTGCCCGTGCAGCAACGCCGCGCTCGGCAGCGGCATCTTTCCCATGCACCGTCATCTCGCGGCCGGCGTCCGCTTCGCGCTTGGCACGGATGTCGGCGCCGGCATCGGCTTTGGCATGCTAAAGGAGGCGCTGCAAAGTTACATGGCGCAGCGGCTGCTTCCGGATGGCGTGCTTCTTTCGCCTGCGCATCTCCTCTATATGGCTACGCGCGCAGGCGCGGAAGCGCTCGGGCTGGGCGATGAGACCGGCGACTTTACATCCGGGAAATCCGCCGACCTGGTCCGTTTTCTTCCCCCCAACGGCACGCCGCTAGCCGAGGCCATGACCCGCGCGGAAACGCCTGAGCGCTTGCTCGCCGCATTGATCACGCAGGCCGGCGCCGAAAGCGTGCACGAGGTCCGTGTGCGCGGGAATATCGTCGCGTTGAAATAAACCCGAGAGAAAACGTTCCCACCTGGCACTTTATTAAAGGAACGATTCGAGGGACATTCTCGCCATGGCGCTTTTTCGCACTCGTAGTGCGGCGGTTTACGGCATCGATGCGCATCTGATCGACGTGGAAGTCGATATGTTTCCCGCAGGATCCGCGCGCGATTTCGCCATGGTCGGCATGCCGGATCTGGCTGTCCGCGAGAGCCGTCAGCGCATCAAGTCGGCCCTCATGAATTCGGGTTTCACGTATCCGCGCAAGGGCGCCACCATCAATCTCGCGCCAGCAAACATCCGCAAGGAAGGCGCCGGCTTTGATCTACCCATTGCCATGGGCATCCTCGGCGCCATGGGCGCGGTGAAGTGCCTTGACCAGCATCTGCTGATGGGCGAACTCTCGCTTGATGGCGCAATCCGGCCCGTGCGAGGCGCGCTTTCCGTAGCCGTGTGCGCGCGCGATCACGCGATTCCCAACCTGATCGTCCCCGCCGAAAACGCGGCAGAGGCGGCCGTCGTCCGTGAGGTGAACGTTTATGGCGTGCGGCACCTGGCTGAAGTTGTAGCGCTGCTTGCACGTCCGGAGGAATTTACTCCCGCCAAAGCGAATGCGGTCGCGCCGCAGGAAGATGCCGCATCGGTGCCGGATTTCCGCGATGTCCGTGGTCAGACAACCGCTCGCCGCGCCCTGGAAGTAGCCGCTGCGGGCGCTCACAATTTGCTGATGATTGGGCCGCCGGGCTCCGGCAAGACCATGCTGGCAAAACGCATGGCCGGAATTCTTCCGCCTTTGACGTTTCAGGAGGCGATCGAAACCACCAAGATTCACAGTATCGCCGGGTTATTACGCAACGGATCTGGACTGCTATGCCAGCGTCCGTTTCGCGCGCCGCACCACACCATTTCCGATGCCGGTATGGTAGGCGGCGGGTTGGGGTCGCCGCGTCCCGGCGAAGTAAGCTTTGCGCATCACGGTCTGCTTTTTCTCGATGAATTTCCCGAGTTCCCGCGCGATGTCCTCGAGATCCTCCGGCAGCCTCTTGAAGACGGATCGGTGACCATCTCGCGTAGCAATCTATCCTTATGCTTTCCATCCAGCTTCATGCTCGTGGCCGCCATGAATCCCTGCCGATGCGGCTTCTACGGTGATGCCACACGCGAATGCCGCTGCTCCCCCGCACAGATCCAGCAATACCTCGGGAAGATCTCCGGCCCGCTGCTCGACCGTATCGATATCCACGTCGAAGTTCCGGCCGTCCCCTATAAGGAGTTGCGGGGGGATTCGCAATCGGAATCGTCAGCCGATATGCGATCCCGGGTCGAGCGTGCCCGCGTTGTTCAGCAAGCGCGCGGTTACTACAACGCTCGCATGCCCTCGCGCATGATCCGCAAGCAATGCGTGCTAGACGATTCTGGTGAGCGGACGCTCGAAATGGCCGTCCGTCGCATGGGACTCTCGGCTCGCGCTCACGACCGCGTTCTCAAAGTTTCGCGCACCGTTGCGGATCTCGCAGGGTCAGAGACTGTCGCCGCCAAACATGTTGCCGAAGCGGTCCAATATCGTAGCCTCGACCGGAACTACTGGAATTAACCTCAGTTCGCGGCCCGCTTGTCCACCTGACCGACGACTATAGTCTTCATCGGCGCCTTCTCCGCCTTAAGCTTAAGACCGCGCGTTCCGATTGCCGTAAAAAGGGGACGGACCCTCTAGCGATTCGCCGGCGGGACGCGCCACAAGATCGATGGGGCATAACATGACTGACATCAAAGTCGTAAACGCCGTTGAGTCGCCGCAACCGGCATATCACCATCCCACTGATTCAAGGTTCCCGGTGATTCGAACGGCCGTCCCCCAGGCACGGAGTGCCGCAAGCGGCGTGAATGATTGCCAACTCTTCGAGGGCAGTCAGGTACAACGGACGCCCCTTGAGTTCTTAAGGATGAAGGTTCAGGCTGGCTTTCCCTGCAGGCCCGGAGTAGATCAACTCCACCGAATAAATGCCCTTGGCCTGTCCGCTGTACCGAAAAAAAATCAGACCTGCCGCGGGCAGTAAGCGATCCCCTTCCGGCAGCGCGGCCTTCTGCACAGCCAGTTGCCAGGTGCGCTGCAAAGCGAAAGGAGGATGCACCGGCGCCGGCTTGTCGCCGGAATTGCCCTGTCCACCGCTGCCGAGACTCGTCTTCGATTTCGATTCGACCGGTTCCGGCGGAGCCCATTCGGGATCTTTCAGAGACCCGAATGTTAGCGAATAAGGCTGAGCGGGTAAGACCGATTTCTTTTCATTGATGCGGAGAGAGAAATCTTTGATCGATATGACGGTGTGGCCCTCTGGAGGTCCGAAGAGCGCTACTTCTACTGCTACATAATCCTCCGTCGCAAGAACGGACTGTGGGGTAGGCACAGAATGTCCCCCAAACTCAGCGGCCAAGGTCACCTCCCCCGCTTTGGCATGGGCGTTATAGTCGGCTGGGGTCGCACGAGGTGGCATTCCTTTGCCATCGCGACCCTGCGCTTCTTTATTGGGCTGATCTTGCGTCGCAGGCGCGTTCTGGAATGGGACGGCGCTCAAAACTCCAGCGATCATGAGGCCTGTTCCCAAGCGGCGAAAAGAGTACAAATCCACAATTCAAAATTAACACGTCTAGCGTTTTACTACCGTAAACCTGTGTAAATCGCGTAACAGTTTCTCCCGTAGCCGAACGCTCTTATTGCGCTGTTACACTAGGTGCTGATGCCCCGATTTTGGGCGCTTTTGTTAGCTTTCCCTGTTTTCGCCGCCACGGTCCCCAACCGCTACATCGTCGAGTTCTCCGCGGAACCCGTGGCAACTCGCTCAGCGGGCGGGGCGCGCCTCAGCGCTCGGGCACGGCTCCAAACCCCGGCCGCTGAGCGCCAACGCGCGGTCATTCGCTCCCAACAGACCGTCGCGCGCGCCGCTATCGAACAAGCCGGCGGGCGCGTTACCGGAGCCGTCGAAAACCTATGCAATGCGCTCTTTGTCGAGATCGGTGAAGAGAGAGTTGCTGAGCTAAGCCGTCTGCCCAGCGTAAAAGCAGTTCATCCGGTGCGCGCCTTTACCATGTCGCTTGATCACGCTTTGCCTTTGCTGCATGTGCCGGATGCCTGGTCGCAGGTTGGACTCGGCAATGCGGGGGCCGGCATACGAATTGGAATGATTGATAGCGGTATCGAAATCGGCCATCCCGGCTTCAACGATGCGGGCTTCACCGCGCCAGACGGCTTCCCCACATCGGGCGCCGTTGCCGACTTGGCCTTTACCAACAACAAAGTCATCGTCACCCGAAGTTACGCCAGCCTCTTCATCGCGCGCGACCCGGACCCTTCCGTGCGCGACCATGTCGGGCATGGCACGGCAACTGCGATGGCCGCGGCAGGGGTATCGAACTCGAGCATGCTCACCACCATCAGCGGCGTCGCGCCGCAAGCTTACCTCGGAATCTACAAGATATTCGGCACGCCCGGCGTGAACGATAGCGCCAGCGAAGACGCGATTCTCGCCGCCATCGAGGACGCGGTCAACGACGGCATGAACGTACTCAACCTCAGCTTCGGATATGATGTGCCGAGCATCTTTGGCGTCGACCCGACTGTGCAAGCCGTTGAAGCGGCCAGCGCGCTCGGCGTGATCGTGGTGGCATCCGCCGGCAACAACGGGCCCAACCCTGGTACCGTCGGCAGTCCCGCTACCGCGCCGCATGCCATAGCTGCGGCCGCCTCCAACAACGACCGGATCTTTGGCGGATCTTTACAGGTTGCGGGCAACTCCATTAACGCGTTGCCAGGCGCAGGCGTGAATTCGACCTCCCCGATTTCCGGGCCCCTGGTCGACATTTCCACGCTCGATCCCACGGGCCTCAGCTGTAATCCGCTGCCGGCAGGCGCGCTCAACGGAGCCGTCGTCCTGATCGATCGCGGGGGCTGCACTTTCGAATCGAAACTCGACAACGCACAGGCGGCCGGCGCTATAGCCGCCGTAATTTACGACAACATCCCCAATGAATCGCCCATACCAATGGGCGTCGGCGCGGCAGAGCTTCCCGCCGCAATGATCTCCAACGGCGACGGACTAGCTCTCCAGCAGCAGCTGGCCGGCGCGCCATCCTCCGCTACTCTTCAATTCTATGTACCCATGTATATGAGTCCGGCGAACTTGGCAGGCTTTTCCGCCGCCGGTCCCAACGTGGACTACTCCATCAAGCCCGATCTCACAGCCGTCGGCGAAAACTTCTACACCGCCGCCCAGACTATTGATTCCGCAGGCGACCTTTACAACCCAAGCGGGTATATCGTCACGCAGGGAACCAGTTTCGCCGCGCCGCTCATTTCAGGGGCGGCCGCACTCGTCGAAGCCGCGCGGCCCGGGCTCTCCGTAGATCAATATCGCTCGCTGCTCATCGACACGGCGGACGCGGCATATGCCTCGCCCGGAACTACGGCGCGCGTGCAGCAATCGGGCGGCGGATTTCTTAACGTTCTCGCAGCTTTGAACGCAACCGCCGCGGTTGCGCCGGTCTCCTTGAGTTTTGGCACGGGAACTGCGCAGGCGAGCGCCACGCGGACGATTACCGTTTCGAATACAGGCGCTATGGCCGATACCTTTCAGGTTTCCGCGGCTCCGCGCGACGCGGGTGCGCCCGCGCCACAGTTCCCCACTACCCAAGTGCAGCTTGCCCCGGGAGAAACCGTGTCCATTCCTGTCGTATTTACCGCCGATGGCCTCGCGCCTGGCCCATACGAAGGCTTTATCCAAGTTCAAGGAACAAGCTCTACCGTAGTTACCCAGGTTCCCTACTGGTTCGGCGTACCTTCTGGAACCCCTGCGTTTATTACCTTACTTTCCAGCTCCACCGCGGGCTCTCCCGGCAGTACGCTAAGCCAGGCAGCAATCTTCCGCGTCACCGATTCGGCCGGCTTACCCGTTTCTGCCGCGCCGACCGTTACCACGGTCTCGGGCGGCGGTCGCGTCAATGGGATCTCGACGCTGAGCAGCGCCTATCCGAATGATTACGCGCTCAGCGTTCGGCTGGGCTCGCAACCCGGCTCCAACGTATTCCAGATTCAGACCGGGTCGTTGGTTGCTACAGTCACAATTAACGGCCAATAAGCGATGCCCTGTATAATGACAACCGTGGGAAGCCGCGCCACCCGATGATCGATATCAAGAAAAAACTGCAGGATGAGATTGCCGTGTTAGAGCATGAGCTTCACGTCGATCTCCCCAAAGAGATTCTCAAAGCCCGCGAACACGGTGATTTAAGCGAAAATGCCGAGTATCACGCGGCTAAAGATCGCCAGGGTCTGGTCAATGCCCGGCTTGGACAGTTGAAAAAGCGCCTCTCGGAAGTCGCCATGGTGGATTTCACCAAGATTCCGCAGGGACGGGTGGGGCTGGGCTCGACCGTGGTAGTTCTCGATACCAAGCGTGAGGAAGAGATCACCTACAGCTTGGTGACTAGTGAAGAGGCCGATGCGGCGAACGGCAAAATTTCGACGACTTCCCCCATCGGGCGCGCGCTGCTCGGCAAAGAAGAAGGCGACGTGGTCAAGGTGCAAAGCCCCGGCGGATTGAAGGAACTGGAGATCCTGAAGCTGACCACGATCCACGATGCGGCTTAGACGATGACCTACACGCGCGCCATCGGCGTCGTCTTCGGCGCGATCATCAATCGCATCGTGCGTTGGCTGGCGCTATCCCGAATTAACCCCAACGTTCTCACTTTTCTCGGCCTGGTTATCAATGGCTGGGCCGCGTGGCTGTTCGCCCAAGGCAGCTTCGTTTGGGCCGGAATCGTCGTGATCGGAGCCGGTCTTTTCGATATGGTCGATGGACGCGTGGCGCGCGCCAGCAATCAGGTCACGCGCTTCGGCGGCTTCTTCGATTCCGTATTGGATCGCTACTCCGATCTCGCTCTCTTCATGGGCCTGTTGGTCTACTACGCATCCATCAACCGCTTCTTTTATATCGTGCTAACGGCCATCGTCATGACTGGTTCAGTGATGGTTAGCTACGCCCGTGCCCGCGCGGAGTGTACCATTCCAAAATGCAAAGTGGGCTTTTTGGAGCGGCCTGAGCGCGTGGTCTTAATCATCATTGGCGCCCTTTTCAACCGTATGGCGCCTGTCTTGTGGGTGATCGCCGTCCTTTCCAATCTCACAGTCATCCATCGCATGATTTACACCTACCAGCAATGCCAGCGTATCGGCGACGCGCAGCCGCAGCCGGAGCCTGTGGCATCCGAAGCGCGTCCGGTCTGACGTAGTTATCGGCCGAACGGCGGCATTAACATTACTCCTGAGCGCCGCTCCATGCCCGCCATTGACATATAGATTGGCTTCATATAGATTAGCTGCATATGGATCTTCTGCAGGGAACGCTCGACATGCTGGTATTGCGAACGCTGCTGACGGGCCCTCTTCATGGGTATGGAATCGCTAAAAGC
The DNA here is from genome assembly GCA_963703295.1 of Bryobacterales bacterium. Taxonomy (GTDB): domain Bacteria; phylum Acidobacteriota; class Terriglobia; order Bryobacterales; family Bryobacteraceae; genus PALSA-243. The sequence continues at coordinate 8,736,103 of OY969810.1, read as the reverse complement.
ATACGCAGTGTTTCCAACGAGGCGTTGGCCATAGAATTCGGTTCGCTCTATCCCGCGTTGAAGCGCCTCGAAGCGAAGGGCTGGATCGCATCCCAGTGGGAGCTCTCGGAGCATAATCGCCGTGCCAAGTTCTATAAACTCACTGCGGCGGGGCGAAAACATTTGGTGCGGGAGCACTCGAAATGGGCCGATTTCGTCAGCGCGATCGGGCGGATTATGGGCGTCATGCCGGAGGTAAAGGGATGACGATTTGGCAACGCCTCAAGTATCTGCACCCGGGGAGGCGGCGGCGCGAGGAATTCGAGATGGGCGAAGAATTGAGATCGCTCGCCGCGATCGCGGGCTCGAACGAACTCGGTAATCTCACGCTGGCGATGGAAGACGTACGCGCGAATTGGGGCTGGACCAGTCTCGGCGGCGTCCTTGGCGATATCCGGTATTCATTCCGCGCACTGCGCCGGCAACCGGCGTTTGTCGCGGCGGCCGTAGTATCGCTTGCTCTCGCGATCGGCGCGAACAGCGCCATTTTTAGCTTCGCCGATGCGCTGCTTCTACGGCCACTGCCTGTGAAGAACGCCGCTGCTCTGTTCGATGTCACAAGCACCACGCCCGACAATCCTTTCGAAGGGATGTCGTTTCCCGACTACCGCGATCTGCGCGCCCAGAGCCGTTCTTTTCGTGGCCTGGCAGCGTATCGCGTGACGAGCCTTGCAGCCGCTTCCAGCCCGTCCGCGCCAGCGCAGATTCGGTTTGCCAATCTGGTGAGCGACAACTTCTTTTCGGTAGTGGACGTAAAGCCGGCGGTAGGTCGCGCGTTTCTGCCAGGCGAAGCGACATCGTTCGCGCGGCCCGTCGCGATGCTTAGCTATGATTACTGGCGGCAAAATTATGGCGGCGACTCGAGCGCCATCGGGAGCGTTTTACGGCTTAATGGGATCGCATGCACCATTATCGGCGTAACACCCGAGTCATTTACCGGCCTTGACCGTTTCCTGCGTCCCAGTATTTTCGTTCCTCTCGGCATGGCGCAGCGTCTGGACAGCCTGCCAACAGATCCGCTGGAGGATCGCGGCCGTCACGACCTCGTCGTCAAAGGGCGATTAACCCAGGATGCGTCGCCGCAATCGGCCCAGGCCGAGCTTGCTGCGATCGGAACGGCGCTCGAGCGCGAGTACGTGAAAACCAATCGCAACCGGCATATGGCGGTCCGCACGGAACTGCAGAGGCGCATCCAACAGACGCCGCAAATGCTGGCCCTAATCAAGATGTTGATGGGCCTGGTGGCGCTCATTCTGATTATTGCTTGTTCCAACGTTGCCAATCTGTTGCTGGTGCGGGCGCGCGCGCGCAGTCGAGAAATCGCCATACGGCTTTCGATCGGTGCGGGGCGTGGCCGCATCGCGCGCCAGATGATGATCGAAAGCGTCATCGTGGCGATGGCGGGCGGCATCTTGGGACTATTCGTGGCTTATGGTGGCATTCTCGTGCTGCAAACGCTGAGCGTGCCCAGCGATCCACCATCCGTCCTGGGGGTCGAACTGGATTGGCGGGTGGTGGAGTTCAGCTTATTGGTAGCTGTCGCAAGTTGCCTCTTGTTCGGTCTGGCCCCGGCCTGGCAAACGGCGCGTACGAATTCCGTAAGCGCCCTGAAAGCCGGTTGGGATGGAACGTCGGGTGTAGCGCGGATGTTCGGCCGCGATAGTCTAGTTGCGGTGCAGATTGGCCTTGCGATGGTGGTGCTGATCGCTGCCGGCATGTTCGTCGCCGGCTTCCGCAACATGCTGGTAACCACGCCCGACTTTCGCACCGATCATCTGATCAGCCTGGATACCGCGCCTGCCATGCTGCACTATTCTCAGAATCAGACGAAGGCATTCTACCGGCAGCTTGTCGACCGCGTTCGCGTCACGCCCAGTGTGGCCGGTGTGGCGATGGCGGAATCGCTTCCGCTTTCCCCTTCTCAGACCGGGGTAACCGTCATACCGGAGGGGTACCAGTTTCCGAAGGGGCGGGAAAAGACTGTAGTGTTCGGCGGCGCGGTGGACGCCGGGTACTTTAACGTGATGCAAGTCAAGATCAAGCACGGCCGCGCCTTCACGGAAGACGATGGCCCCGAATCTCGACGCGTGGCGATTGTGAATGAGCAGTTTGCCAAGACTTATTGGCCGGGCAAAAATCCCATCGGAGAGCGGATCCGCCTGGAGAATATGGACGGGCCACCGCTCGAAGTTGTGGGTGTCGCAAAGACGGGGCACTATCTGGCGGTGAATGAGACGCCCGCCTCTTATGTCTATCTGCCCTATAAACAGAATTCACGCGAGCGCATGACCTTAATTGTGCAATCCGCGGGTGACGCGCAGTCTCTTGCAGGCCCTTTGCGCGACGCCGTCCGGTCGATTGATGGCAACGTACCGGTATATAACTTGCGTACCGTGGCGACGCTCTACGAAAGCCGCGCGACGGGAACATGGCTACAGTTCTCGCAGATGGTAGGAACCATGGGATTCATCGGTCTGGCGCTGGCGGCAACCGGGCTGTATGGACTTGTGGCTTACACTGTGAGCCGCCGGGTCAAAGAGTTTGGCGTGCGCGTCGCCATCGGCGCGACCCGGCGCGACGTCATCTGGTTGGTGGAGCGCCGCGGGCTGATTCTCGGGACCGTAGGTATCGCGATCGGCGGAGCGCTTACAGCGGTCTCAATTCCCATCCTGGCTGCCGGCTTTCCGGGATTGGGCGTGGCGTCACCTGCCGTATATGTTCTGGTTCCGGTCGGGCTGCTGTTGGTGAGCGCGTTCGCCAGCTATCTGCCTGCGCGGCGGGCAGCGGGTTTAGATCCGCTGCGTGCGCTGCGCAATGAGTAGCCCGAAACTCTATCGCGGATCGGACTTCACCAGTAGACTTTGCGTATAGCTCTGCCCGTTGGCTGTCAGTTTGACGGTGTAAGTGCCGGGTGGCATCCAGGCGCCTTCGCTACAGGGCGTATCCATATAGATGGCTGCAATGGAGCAGCCCCCTCGCCCGCCACGGCCTGCTGCCGCTGCGTGCAAGTCCCAAACATATCGGTGCATACCCGCGGTTGCAAGCAGCGGCTGGAACGGGCGCACCCAGTATGCCGGCACGTTCATGGCAGGATCGAGCGCCGGGGCCGCGTCGGCGCTCGAAAAGCGGCGGACTAGCTTGCCGGCCGCGTCCGAGATTTCGAGCGTCACCGGGCCGGCGGCCGCGGATTTGAGATAGTAATACAGAATCGCGCCATCGGGCGGATTCTGGCCTGCCGGCTCTTCGGGCGGCAGTGGCGTATCGGTGTTGGTGTCGCGCGGAAAGCGGTAGACAGGGCTTGGCGCAAATAAGTGCGCCGCGGCCGCCGCAACCTGAGGCGTTACTTGGCGCAGCGGCGCGATGTCGTCGAGAACCCAGAATCCGCGCCCGTGAGTGCCCGCTACCAGATCGTTTTCATGAATCACAAGGTCACGGATCGAAGTGGCGGGCATATTCATGCGCAGCGGATGCCATTCGGCGCCGTCATCGAAGGAAACATACGTAGCATTTTCCGTTCCCGCGAAAAGCAGCCCCTTACGCAGGGGATCTTCGCGGACAGTATTGACGGGCTCCTCGGGAAGGCCGCGGACGATTTCGGTCCAGCTTGCGCCGCCGTCATGGGTGCGAAAGATGTGCGGCTTCAGGTCGTCCACGCGCAGGCGATTGACAGCGGCGTATACGGTGAGGTCGTCAAAATGCGATGCGTCGAGCTGTGCGATCTTGCTCCAGGGTGCGACGGCGGCGGGGGTTACATTCTTCCAGGTTTTGCCGGCATCGCGCGTCACCTGGATGAGTCCGTCATCGGTGCCTGCCCAAATGGTGTCCATGGTAAGGCGCGACGGCGCAAGCGAGTAGACCACGCCCCGGCGTGTCGCCTGTTGCTTCGCCTCGTCCGGATAGCCAGCAACGCTTGCAGGCAGCGCATAGGTTTCGCGGGAAAGGTCCGGACTGATGGTTTCCCAGGAGTGACCGCCATCGGCGCTGCGCACTGCCAGTTGCATACCCATGTACATCACATGCGGATCGACCTCAGAGAAAACCAGCGGCACCGTGCGGAGACTACGGAAGGTTACGCCGGTGGGCGGACGCACGGGCAGGTGTTCCACAACCCCGGTAGCGCGGTTGAAGCGGCTCACGGAGCCACGGCCGCCGCCGTAGATGAAATCGGGGTTAAGCGGGTCGGGCGCGATGTAGGCATACTCTTCGCCGCCTACGGGGTGCCATTCGCGGAAAGTAATCTGGCCATCGTTGCCGCGGCTCGATATGCCTACCGATCCGCTTTCCTGCTGGCCTCCATAGATGTTGTAGGGGATCCGATTATCGGTGATCACGTGGTAGAACTGCGCGGTGGGCTGGTTATACCAACTGCTCCAGGTACGTCCATAATTTACGCTGAGAGTCGCGCCCTGATCGGCGGCCAGCATGATGATGTTGGGGTTGTTGGGGTTGATCCAGACGGTATGGTAGTCGTCGCCGCCGGGCGCGCCTTTGATGGCGGTGAAGGTTTGACCGGCGTCAGTGGAGCGGTAGGTGGAAGTATTGGCGACGTAGACAACGTCGCGATTCTTAGGATCCACCCGCACGCAGGCGAAATCGTTGCCCCGGCCGTAGATGCGAGTTTCGCCGTTGACTCGCTTCCAGGTCGCGCCGGCGTCATCAGACCGATAAAGACCGCCCGCCTGCGCGCGAGCTTCGACGAGCGCATACATGCGATTGCCGTCGTTAGGCGCGATACCTATGCCGATGCGGCCCAGGGCATCCTTCTCGAAGGTGGGCAGGCCGCCCGTGAGCTGGCTCCAATGGTCGCCGCCATCGGTGGATTTGTAGAGACCGCTATTGGGGCCGTTGAATACGCCGTTTTCCCACGGGCCTTGCTGCGCCTGCCAGAGCACGGCGTAGACGATTTGCGGGTTTCGCGGGTCGAAAGCAACATCCACGCCGCCGGTGCGCTCGTCTTTGAAGAGTACCTTCTGAAAGCTCGCGCCGCCATCGATGGAACGGAAGATACCGCGCTCGGGATTAGGGCCGTAGGGATGGCCGAGCACGGCGACGAAGAGGCGGTTCGGATTGCGCGGGTCGACGATGATTTGCGCAATCTGCTGTCCATCCCGAAGGCCCAGATGTCGCCACGTCTTGCCCGCGTCGGTGGATTTATACATTCCGTCGCCCACAGAGAGATCGGGACGCTGCAAGCCTTCTCCACTGCCGACGTAAACGGTATCCGGCTGCGACGGCGCAATCGCCACGGCGCCAATAGATCCGGTGGGTTCGTCGTCGAAGACCGGGTCCCATGTGCGGCCGTAATCGTCAGTCTTCCAGACGCCGCCATTGTTAACCCCGATGTAGAAAGTGCCAGGCTGCTCGGCGATACCGGCGATGCCGACCGTGCGGCCGCCGCGGAACGGGCCGAGCATACGCCATCGCATGCCGGCGTAAAGAGACGGGTCGAAGGTCTGGGCGGGAGCAATGGCGAGAAATAGGACCGCGAGGGCGAGGTATCGACGCATAGAACGAAAATAGCACCCGCGCGGCCAGGGAATACATCTTACGAGGCGATTTTTAGTGCCACCCCGGATTGCGTCGTCTTGCCGCCCACCGTGAGGACGATCGCATTATCGCCCGCTGCCAAACCACCGGGAACGAGCAGATTGATTTGCCACAGGCCGGCGGCAACCAGACCCGCCCAAAGCACAGTTGCAGCCTGCCCACCACCGAAGTGCTAATCGTCTGCGCGGTCGGGTCCGCGCCGGAGAACACAAGGCCCGGCGCCGTCCCGGCTACTGTGGGGCCGAAACCGGTACCGAAGATTTCGAGGTAATCACCCATCTTGGCCGACGCGGAAGTGACATAACCGGAAACCGCGGCGCCGGTGCCATTAATAATGGCGCTGTCGGAAGATCGCACTGCGAGAACGTAGCCGGATTGCGCGAACAGGCCCGGCAAGATGCTCTGCAGCGTGGTGGTTACCGAAGCAGAAACGCCGGCCGCAGTGGTCACGCTGACTGAGGCTGAGCCGGTGTTCGAATCGGCAGGGGCTTGTACATTGAGCTGGGTGGGGCTGACGTATTGCACGAAAGCGGGTTTGCCGTCGATCTGCACGCTTGTTCCTTGCAGTTGCGTGGGCAAGTTACTTTGAACCAGATCGGAGCTGGTCGCTGCGTAAGTGGTGGAGGCGAGATTCGTTCCGAAGATGCTGACCCAGGCGCCCGGCGAAACACCCGCCGCATTGCGGGCCGCATTTACCACGCCGCCTGAATTGATCACAGGTAAGGCCGGCGTCGAAACCGTCATCATGCTCACATCGAGCGTGATCGCGGCCGCGTACCCCGTGCTGGTTTGAGTGAGAGTAACCAACATCGCAGTCTTGTTCTGCGCTCCGTTGTAGACGCTATCGGTGGCATTGGTGGTGTCACGCGGGGACGTACGCGTGTTATACGGAGCCTGCGCGAGCACGGCGTTATTAATCGATTCGTCGAAGAAGAACTGAGTGACGAAATCGGCGAGCTCCGTAGAGTAACTGCTTGAAGTCCAGGTCCGAATGCGCGTGTGGATATGAATGGTTCGGCCGGCGTACCAGCCCGGATAGACGGTGGTAAAGTTCACCTGGCCGTTGCTATCGGTAATCTGATAGCCGCGCAGAAACTTCTGGCCTTTGGTGTTTACGTTGCCGGTTCCACCGCCGGGGTTGTAAGTCGACTCGTCGGAATAGATGCCAACGGCGTCGCAATGCCAGATGTCGACCCACGCGCCGGAGAGCCGCACGCAGCTGCCGCTGATCGAATCGACGACGGTAACGGAGAGCATAAGGGGAACGCCTTGCCGCGCTACGCCGTTGGAAGGATCCGTACGCAGATCGGAACGGAAAAGCTTTTCATCCACCCAATAAGGACCCTCCGTGACTTGCGGCGTGCTCGTAGAGCAGGCTGTCGCGGCTTGCGGCGTTGGACCGCTTTCGCTATCGGCGGGCAGCACGGCGGCAAGCCCGAGACCTCCGAGAAGCGCAAGTGTTCGACGGCGGTTGATGAGAGCGGATGACGGAGTTTGCATAAGCTTTGGGAGCTATATGCTGGGATGCGCCGCGAGCCGCCCACCAATGTTAAGAAGTGCTAAAAGTCCCCTGCAGGCTCTTATCGAGCGCGCCGATGAACCGGTCCACATCGCTCTTGCCGATGTTCATCGGCGGCGAGAAACGCAGCACATTGCCGAACATGCCGCCCTTGCCAAGCAGAATGCCGTTGTCGCGCGCGGCCTCCATGACCCGCGCCGTTGCAACCGTGGCCGGCGCTTTGGTCTGGCGGTCTTCGACCAACTCGATCGCTTGCAGAAGACCCATGCCGCGAACGTCGCCGATCGCCTGGTGCTTCTGCTTCAGCTCTTCCAGATGGCCGCGCAGATGGGCGCCGGTCTCGGTGCAATTGGCCATCAGGTTCTGCTCTTCGATGAAGTCGATCACAGCTTTGGCGGCCGTGGTCGTAACGGGGTTGCCGCCGAACGTGGAGATGGTGACGCCTTTCATGGCGTCGGCAATCTCGGGCTTGGCGACGGTAAGTCCGATGGGCGCGCCATTGCCCAGACCTTTGGCAGCGGTGAGAATGTCGGGGGTCACGCCGTATTGCTCAATGCCGAACCACTTGCCGCCGGTGCGTCCCCAGCCGGTTTGGACTTCGTCGCTGATGAAGACGCCGCCATGGTTGCGTACGATCTTTTCCACAATCTGGAAGTACTCTTTGGGCGGCGTGACGAAACCGCCGACGCCTTGAATCGGCTCCGCGATAAAACCGGCGATGCGGCCGCTGGTGGATGTGCGGATCAGGTCCTCCATATCCTGCGCGCATCGAACTTCACAACTGGGATATGTCAGGCCGAGAGGGCAGCGGTAGCAGTAAGCGTTGAGTGCGTGGACCACGCCCGGCTGCGGCGGTCCGAGGCGCCATGCGCCCTGTCCGCTGAGGGACATCGCCATCGAGGAGCGGCCGTGATAAGAATGGCGTAGGGCTACGATTTCGGTATTGCCGGTGTAACAGCGCGCCGCCAGGATAGCCGTCTCATTGGCCTCGGTGCCGCTGTTGGTGAAGAACGATTTGGTCAGTTTGCCCTGGGGAGTAAGGCTTGCGATTTTCTGCGCGAGAGCCGCTCGCGGCTCATTAGCGAAGAGCGTCGAGACATGCTGCAGCGTATCGAGTTGGCGATGCACTTTCGCATTCACCTGGTCGTTGCAGTGGCCGACGCTGACCGTGACGATGCCGCCGAGGAAATCCAGGTACTGGTTTCCGTCGGCATCCCAGACATATTGGTTCTTGGCCCGCGCGATCACCAGCGGCTCCTGGAAGAAATGGAAGACCGCGGGAAAGAGGAACTCTTTGTTAGCGAGGATGATTTCTTCTTTGGTCAATGATCGTCTCCGGTGACGACTGTATCGCAAAGTAACCGGTCAAGAGGGCGACGGATTCCGTACGCGCATCCGGCCGCGTGGCAGGCCGCCCTTGCAATCGCGGACTCCACGAGGGTAGCAAGTCTTGCTAGTAGCGGGTTAAACCTTCGCCGCGACGCTCTTGCCTTGCAGAAAGAGCAGCAGATAATCCGGGCCGCCGGCTTTCGAATCGGTACCCGACATATTGAAACCGCCGAAGGGATGCGCGCCCACCATGGCCCCGGTGCACTTGCGATTGAGGTACAAATTTCCCACGTGGAAGCGCTCGCGGGCAGCGGCCAGGTGTTTGGGATCGTTGGAATAGACGGCGCCGGTAAGGCCGTACTGCGTGTCGTTTGCCAACTCTAACGCGTGCTCGAAGTCGTTGGCTTTCGTCACTGCCAGAACCGGCCCAAAAATCTCTTCCTGGAAGATGCGCGCTTTCGCGTCCACATCGGCAATGATAGTAGGCTGCACAAAATATCCGCCTTCCGGCGCCGCGCCATCGCCTGCGACTAAACGCCCTTCCTTCTTGCCGGTCTCGATATAACTGGTAATAGTCTTTCGTGCGCTCTCGCTGATCACAGGACCCATGTAATTGGATCCGTCGTCGGTTGGTCCAACTTTAAGGGCCTTCGCTTTGACGGTGAGCTTTTCCAGAAATTCGTCGTAGATTTTGGCATCCACAATCGCGCGCGAACAGGCGGAGCACTTCTGCCCTTGGTAGCCGAAGGCAGACGAGAGGACGCCATCCACGGCCTTTTCCAGATCGCTGTTGGCATCCACCACAATCGCGTCTTTGCCGCCCATCTCGGCCACCACGCGCTTAATCCAGATCTGGCCGGCAGGAGTCTTCGCCGCCAGTTCATTGATGTGCAGGCCGACATCGCGCGATCCCGTAAACGCGATAAAGCGCGTTTTGGGGTGTTGCACCAGGGTATCGCCAACGGCCGCGCCGCTGCCCGTCAATAGGGTGAATGAGCGCTCGGGAAAGCCCGCTTCCAGCAACACCTCGGCGAACTTCGCCGCGATCGTTGGCGTTTCACTCGACGGTTTAATAATTGCCGTATTGCCCGTCACAAGCGTCGCGATCGTCATACCGGCGAGGATTGCCAGCGGAAAGTTCCATGGCGGAATTACAATGCCGACGCCGAGGGGAATATAGATCATTTCGTCGCGCTCGCCAGGCATCTGCACAACCGGTTGCGGAACGGACAAGCGCGTCATCTCGCGCGCGTAATACTCGCAGAAATCGATCGCCTCGGCGGTCTCCCCCTCGGCCTCGGGAAACGTCTTGCCCGCTTCGTAGACTAGCCATGCATTGAATTCGAACTTACGGCTGCGCAGGATGCGCGCGACATCAAGCGCCATGCGGATGCGCTCTTCGGCAGGTGTGCGGCTCCATTGCGGGAAATAGGCATAGGCCTCTTCCACCGCGCGTGTCGCCAACGCGGCAGTGGCTTTATGATGCACGCCGACGATTTCCGAGGTCTTGGAGGGGTTCACGGACGTCAGCTTATCGCCGGTGGCGATGGACTCTCCGCCAAGGCGGAGCTCATATTCGCGTCCAAATTCGGAGTGGACCTTCTCTAGCGCCAACTCCATCGCATGCCGGTTGGCGGCTTCGGAAAAGTCGGCGTATGCTTCATTACGGAATTCGGTCAGGGTAGCGGTGGCCATCATTTCTATGTTGGCACACGCGCCCGTTCAGATCACGCGGTGGCCGGCGGGCTTCATGTCGTACCCACCGATACTTTCAAGCTCACGCCGGAAGCGCGCGCGATTGAGCGTATCGAATAGGGTCTGCACGCTAGGCAAATCAAGATAGGCTCGACGAATCACCAGGTCGTAGCGTTCGCTAACCAGCGGCACGAAACCGAGACCGTAGATGCGGGCGGCCACGCCGGTGGCAATGCAACAATCCACAACGCCGCTGCGTACCTGCCATGCAGCCGCCAGGTGACCGGGAGCGCAACGCTTGTAGCCCCGCACCCGCTTGGAGTCGATGTTCAGATGCGCCAGGCGCGAATCGAGCAGCATCCGGCTTCCAGCGCCGGTCTCGCGGTTGACCATCGTCACATCGCGGCGCGCCAGATCTTCGATTCCGTGAATGCCTTTGGGATTGCCGGGCGCGGTAACTATGCCCTCCTCCCACAGCGCAAAGGAAATTACCGCGACCGTATTGGTGGGGAAAAGCCGCGCAATCGCAGGAACGTTCGACTCTCCGCTCAATTCATCGCGTAAGTGCGCGCCCGCGATATGGATGCAATTCGCCTTGAGGAGTTCTAGCGCTTGCGAGCTGTTGCGATGCGCCAGCACCAGTTCCACCCCCGCCGCCTGCGTGTGACGGGCCAAAACCGAGATTCCGGGGTCGCATCCGGCAATCAGAATGCGATCACGAAAACCCGCGTCGTCAAAGTGAATTTCCACGTTTACTCTGCCGGAGTTCGCCGGTTTGGCCGCGGCAATTGCATCGCTCGCCGGGATGTACCACGGAACCGGCGACGGCGCAGAGGCCAACAAGCGTTTGCCCATGCGGCACAATTGTACGGGCTGTCCCGCTTCAAGGGTGTCCGAACCAGGCAGCAGGAATGCCTGTTCCTGACGCAACGCCACCGAGGGCGGCGCCTCAGGAAGCGCAAAGAGTTCTTCTACCGTCGCTTCCAACGCGCGAGCCAGCCGCAAGGCCACCGTCGTATTGGGAATATAGCTGCCGGCCTCAATCGCATAAATCGTTTGCCGCGTTACTCCCGCGGATTTGGCCAGCGCCACGGCAGAGATGCCTCGCTGGTGCCGGCGGACCGCGAGGTTGTTTTGCACGTCCACTGGTCTCACCCTAACATGCCGCCCCGCGCGGCAGAGGACGGACGCGCCGATAAATCCACTTCCCGCCAGCACCTGCGGGCTGCAGTTGGTAATTCACGTATGCCCGATTTTTTCGCCCACTGCTTCGGCTCAGGGTGGCACGGGTAACGCCGCCGCCGGGCGTTTTCATGCCTGTACGATCCAGATCACTTCATCCGTGAAAGGATCGTCCCACGCGCCCGTCACGTGTCTTGTATGAATTACACTAGATTCTTTACCAGACATGAAACTCCTTTGCTTGTCCCTTCTCGGCTCGATTTGTCTGCATGCGCAGGTGGCGGCCGCCATTTCCGGTACGGTCACCGATCCGTCCGGCGCCATCGTCCCATCCAGCAAGATCACCATTTCCAATTCCGCCACCGGAGCCGTCCGCGAGACCGCCACAGACGCCTCGGGCCGCTATGACGCGCCGGCGCTGCCAGCTGGCCAGTACGAAATTCGCGCCTCCAAGGCAGGTTTCACAGACCAGCTTCGCACCGGCGTCAATCTGGCGGTGGGCCAGGTCGCGACCGTGGATATGAAGCTGCAATTGGGCCAATCGACGGAGGCGGTTACGGTGGACGCCGACGCCGCCATGGTGAGCGCCGCTACGTCCGACATGTCGGGCCTGGTAGGAGGCCGCCTGATTAAGGACCTTCCTCTCAACGGCCGAAGTTACGACGAGCTATTGACCCTAAACCCGGGCGTGGTGAATTTCACCTGGGAAAAGACCGGCGGCATCGGCGTTTCCAATTCGACCAGCGGCAATAATTTCGCGGTCTCAGGCAATCGTCCGCAACAGAACCTCTTCCTGCTGAACGGCATCGAATTCACCGGCGCAGCCGAGAATAATATGCAGCCCGGCGGAACGAGCCAGCAGCTATTGGGCGTGGACGCCGTACGCGAATTCAACGTCCTTCGCGATACCTATGGCGCGGAATTCGGAAAGCGCCCCGGCGCGCAGGTTGCGATCGTGACACAGTCGGGTTCGAACGGCGTTCACGGCTCGTTCTACGAGTTTATGCGCAACAGCGCGTTCGACGCGCGCAATTTTTTCGACGGCGCTTCTGCGCCCCCTTTCCAGCGCAATCAGTTCGGCGCTGCCATTGGCGGCCCCGTGCGCAAGAACAAGACGTTTATCTTCGGCAACTACGAAGGGTTCCGCCAACTGTTACACCAGACGGGCGTCGATCTGGTTCCCGACGCTAACGCGCGTAACGGCTTTCTGCCTTGCGGCATTGTGAGCCCTGCGCCTAATCCGTGCCCTGCAACTGGTCTTGCCTTTGTCGGTGTTACGCCGCTGCTTGATTTGTGGCCGGCGCCTACTCCCGGCGCCCCGGATTTCGGCGGCATCGCCGAGGCCTTCAATAGTCCGCTACAAACCATTCGCGATGATTTCGCCACGCTGCGCCTGGACCATTCGTTTACCGACCGCGACTCTTTCAATGCCATCTACACGATTGACGACAGCAACGATTTCACGCCCACCAGCACCAATCTCTATAGCGCCGACGCGGTCAGTCTGCGTGAGCAAGTCCTGAGCGCGGAGGAAACCCACGTATTCTCGCCGACGCTTCTCAACACTGCGCGAATTGGGTTCTCGCGCGCCGGTTACTTCTTCACCGGCGAACCAACGCCGGGAACCCCCGCCGCAAGCCTGCCTGGCTTTATCGAGGGCAAGCCCATTGGAGCCGCCGTAGTGGGCGGCAGCGCCGCCTCAAACCCCACCGCGCAGCTCAGTCTCGCCGGCAGTAATAACGGCAGTAATCTGCATCTGGCGCGCAATCTGTTTACGTATGAAGATCGCGTATCCGCTACGAAAGGCCGCCATTCGCTAACGATTGGCGCCTGGTTTCAGCGCCTGCGCTCGAATGAAATGCTTGCGTTAAGCCAATATGGCCAAGCCACATTCACCAGTCTGCAAACGCTGCTGCAAGGCACGGCCGCGACCCTGCTCTACGATCCGGCGCCCACGCCGCTCAGTTGGCGTTCCTGGTTTGGCGCATTTTACGTGGAAGACACCATCCGCCTGCGGTCGAATCTGACGCTCTCGCTCGGTTTTCGCGACGAGTTCACCACGGGATGGAACGAGGCGTTCGGCCGCGCCCCCAATTACACCTATCCCGGCGGCGTGATCGCCAGTCAACCGACTGTTGGCTCTTCCGTCTATACAACAAATAATGGAAAGTTCCTTCCGCAACCGCGCATCGGCCTGGCCTGGAGCACTGGCGGAGCTACGCATAAGACTTCCCTCCGCGCCGGTTTTGGAATTTTCCATGACTTACAGGACGCGCTCGGCTACCGCACCGATCAGAACGCGCCATTCAACCCGACATATAGCGTTCCCAACGTAGCCGTGGGGCCGGCTCCCGCTGTGACCACCGCCACGCCTCCCGCAACGGCGAAACTGGTTCCCGGCGGCGTGCAGCCCGATTTGCAAACGCCCGCTCTTATCTCTTGGTCCCTCCGCTTGGAGCATGAAGTAACACGCGATACTGTCTTGCAAATTGGCTATATCGGATCGCACGGCTACCACCAGATTCTAGGAATCGACGCCAACGAGCCATTCCCCGTCATCTGTCCAGCCGCGCCTTGCCCGGCGAATTATCCCGCGAACTTTCCCGCCGGACTCGCCGGAACGCCGGTTCCGGCCGGATCGTACTACGTGCCGACATCTGTGCGGCCCAATGCGGCGATCGCAAATACCTGGACGTACTTCTCGGAAGCAGATAGTTCCTATCAGGCGTTGCAAGTGGAGTTGAACCGCCGTCTCAGCCGCGGCCTTTCGCTGCGCGCTGCCTACACGTGGTCGAAAACCATCGACGATGGCGATTCGCTGAACGCCACCACGTCAGGCGGTGAGCCCGCGCTGGCCTCGAATCCATTTAACCTTCGAGCAGATCGCGGACTTGCGAACTTCGACGTCCGCAACGTCGCGGCGGTTGGCGCGGTCTATGCGCTTCCTTTAGGCCGTGGGCCGGTCCGAGACGGGTGGACGCTTAGTTCGGTTATTACGCTGCAGGGCGGTTTCCCTTTCACCCCGCAGTTGAGTTACAACCCGTCGAATAACGGTGATACGCGCAACCCCGTGCGCCCTTTCGTGAACTCGGCGTTTAGCGGTCCGGTTATTTTGGGGAATCCGAACCAGTGGTTTAACGCCGCGGCATTTCTTGCGCCGCCGAACAATAGCGGCTTCTATGGCAATCTGGGGCGCGACACGCTGATCGGCCCCGGCCTTGCTACATGGGATCTTTCGCTAAGTAAAGAGCTGACGTTAGGCGAAGTGCGCCGCCTGCAATTCCGCGGCGAATTTTTCAATGTTCTCAATCGCGCCAACTTCAATTCCCCCAACGCGATTGTATTTACGCCGACCGGAGTTTCGCCGACGGCGGGCGTCATTACCTCTACCTCCACTACTTCCCGGCAGGTGCAGTTAGGCGTGAAGATACTGCTTTAAAACTCGGCGGATTTCGGCGTCGCGCGCGGGACTTGGCGCATCTTGTATGCCTCGATTCTGCGCGTAGTCCTATCGCCCCGCGCGGGCGGCGCGATTCATGGTTAAAATCGACAATGACGGTTTAGCCATCGTCTCGAAGGGAACATCCAGAATGCTCGAAGCGTTCGCGCTATCGGACAAGGGTTGCGTCAGGACCAATAACGAAGATTACTGCATGATCGAGCCCGATCTTGGCCTGTATATCCTTGCCGACGGCATGGGCGGCGCAAATGCCGGGGAACGAGCATCGCGCTTGGCTGTGGAGACGGTAGCCGAAGCCGTGCTGATGGCCCAGCACCGTGACTCGCAAGTGCTCCTTTCGGCCGTGGAAGAGGCAAATCGGAGGGTTCTACAGGCTTCTCAGCACGACATTGCGCTGGAAGGCATGGGCACCACTCTGGTGGCCGCGTTGGAAATGGGTGATGATCTTGCGATCGCCAGCGTGGGCGATAGCCGCGCTTACCTGATGGATGACACCGGTCTTCGAACCATCACGGACGATCAAACTTGGGTGAATGAAGTAGGCCGCCCGCTAGGCTTGGATGAGGAGAGTCTGAAGAACCACCCGATGCGCCATGTGTTGACCATGGCTATCGGCGCCAGTTCGCCTCTAACCGTGAACTGTTATGCGGTGCCGTTGTCTCCCGGCGCGTTGATTCTCATTTGCAGTGATGGCTTGCACGGCGTAGTGGATCCGTTGAAGCTCGAGGGAATTCTACAAGGCGGCCGCGATGGCGTGGGTCTGGAAGAGAGCTGTCACCAACTAATCGAGGCCGCTAAAGACGCCGGCGGCCCCGATAATGTAACCACAGTGCTGTTGCGCAAGCCGCGCGTCTAGCCTCATGCGACTGGTGCAGCCGCGGGCTTTACGCCGCGTCCTGCCGCAGCCAATCCTTAAACGCGTCCCGGTAGAGGACAATTCCCTTGCGCGAATAGCGTAAGTACCCCTGCCGCCGGAACTGATTCATGTAGTGCGTCACGATTTCTCTCGAGGTTCCTACATACTGCGAAAGCAGCTCATGCGTGAACGGCACCATACGAATCGAGCCGTCGTCTTCGGGCGTGCCGAGCCGCTCCGAGAACCGGATCAGCGAACGCGCCAGTCGACGCGCAATATTATCCACCGAGAAACTCTCGATGCGATGGGTAAAGTCGATGGTTCGTTGTACCAGAATCTGTAACAGGGCCACCGCCAGGCGCGGCTTTTTCATTACGATGTCTTCGATTTCATTAGCGGTCCAAGTCATCAGCTTGGTGTTCTCGAGGGCCGTCGCCTGTTCGGCGCGATGTTGCAGACTTAAAAATGCCGATTCGCCAAAGAATTCATCGGCCTGATAAATATCGACAACAACTTGATGGCCGTCGTCTGCCAGGCGCGACACTTTAACCTTTCCATCGATTACGAGGAAAATGCTGGTTGACGGCTGGTCCTGGTTATAAATGATTTGGCCCTTGCGATATTCCACGATGCTGGAGCACGGCAAGTGCGCTAGAGGATCTTCCAAAGCTTTTTGAGGGGCCACGACTACTGTAGGACTTGTTGCCATATATCTTTCCTCCAAAGAATTCAATTTATCGCGGTTGCGGTGTGCAACTCTCGCTCACCGTAGTGATACTACGAACTTTAAACGTGGGACGCGGATCGGCGGAATTTGACGTTCCGCTGACAGTAACCTTGTGCCCTAAATGTTTGGCGAAGCCTTCCTGCGGGAAGCCATCCGCCTCCAGATTGGCGATCGGTTTTAATTCGCGGTCATCGGTTAGGACATACTGCCCATCTCGCTGATCCACGCATCCCGTCATCGACGTCGGGGCGCTCTTAGCATCTTTTTTCTGGGTCGCCTTCTCCTGTTGACCGGCAGTAAGTGGGAAGGAAACTATGGAAAGGGTGAAGGCCAAGGCCATTATCACGGCAGGAATAAGAGAGCGCGTCATGATTATCACCTTTCGGCGCAGTTGGAAAAGCACTTCGCGTGCCAAATGATACGGCGGATCTAAGAAATTTGCAACGGTTTATGGTAACTGCCACTATTTAAACGGGAACAGCTCGCCGCCGGTCAGAACTTTCGTAAAAGAGTGAGTTACCCGCTCCAAACAGAGCCTCACGCTGCAGGGAAAAAAGTGCACGGGGTCTTATGATGGGGTATGGCGCTTTTTCGCCATCCCGTGTTGGTGCTATTGATCTTAGGCGATTTGTACCTGCCTCCGTCGGCGTTGGGGCAATCCTACACAGCTCCGGCGGGGGTGCGCCAGGCGATGCGGCGGCAAGGCCCTTCCATCCTGCCGGGTGGCCGCATCATTGCCCCGCTTGGGAAAGAATACGCCACCGGGCCAGGCCCCTTTGCACTGGCGCTTAGTCCCTCCGGCCGAGGCGCCGTCGTGGCAAATACCGGCCCATGGCGGTACACCATGACCGTTTTGGAACGGGACCGTGCCGGACATTGGACAACTCACGAGATTGACGCCCGCTCTCCCGCGGCACTGGACGATTTCGGCATCCCTAAATCACAGGGGGGTGATTGGAAGGGGATTTCGAACGGCGTGGCATTTTCCGGTGAGCGCGCTATCTGGGTTTCGGAAGGAAACTCGGGCCGGGTGGCCCTTTACGATTCCGCCGAGGATCGCCGTCGCGCCATCAGCCTGAACCAGGGCGCCTATTCGGACAGCTATACCGGCGACTTGGCCTACGATGCCGAACGCGGCATCCTCTACGTGGCCGATCAGGCCAATTTGCGAGTGGCAATGGTCGATACGAAATCGCGGCAGGTTCTCGGCTCCGTACGCGTCGGCCGGTTGCCTTTTGCCCTGGCCCTCTCCCCGGACCGGCAGAAGCTCTACGTGGCCAACCTGGGCGTCTACGATTACCACATGGTCCCCAACGCTGACGCGGCGAACGCGCGTACTACCGGGTTGCCCTTTCCGCCTGCCTACCCCGCCGTAGGAACCGATGCACCGGAGGCAAATTCACTCGCGATCGTCGACGTATCAACCGCGACCCCCAAGCTCGAGGGCTTCGTTCATACAGGCAACAGTCCCTCGGCGGTGTTGGCCACGGCGGATCGCGTCTTCGTCTCAAACAGCGATGACGATTCCATCGCCGTAGTCGATCCAGCCAGCCGTACGGTTACAGATCGTATTCCGATTCAGATTCCTGGCTTAGAAACCTTGCGCGGGGTGCTTCCGCTCGGCATGGCGTATGACGAAGCGTCCGGCCGGTTGTTGGTTGCCGAAGCGGGGATCAACGCCATCGGCGTGATTGACACGAGAGCAAAGCGCGTAATGGGCCATATTCCAACTGCGTGGTTCCCCACCCAGGTCACTATCGACAATGGGGACGTGTTGGTCGCCAACGCGCGCGGCCATGGGATCGGGCCGGATGCGCCTAGCGCCACTTCCACACGCGGTTCGATGCTGCCTTCCTATCTTTTTCAGGGAACCGTGTCCATTTTCCCTATCGCCGCCCTGGCGGATCTCGCCACTCAAACGGAAACCGTGATGCGTGCGAATGGCTTCGCGCCTAAGCGGCCCGCAATGCCGGCCCCCCCACCGGTACGGCACGTGGTTTTGATCGTGAAGGAGGGCCGCACCTTCGATGAAGTCCTGGGCGACGTTCGCGCTACGCCCGGCGGCACGGTCATGAGCGAACCGGATGTGGCGCGCTATGGGCTTAGCGGCACAGCTAATGGAGGTCGCGAACTGTTGAGCCTGAAGGATGTTCGGGTCACGCCCAATACCCATGCCATCGCCGCGCAATGGGCCTTCAGCGACAATTTTTACGCGGATGGCGACGGCACGGTAGACGGGCACCATTGGCTCTCCGGTGTTTACCCTAACGCCTGGACCGAAAGTTCGCTCTTTGCGGCCTACGGGAATCTGAAGGATTTCCGTATGAGCAACGCGCCGGGCCGTTTATCGTTTCCAGGGATGGCGTCCTCCGTTTTGCCCGAAGACGCCGTCCCTTCCTCGACTCTCTGGAGCCATCTCGCCGCCCATGGAGTCTCCTTTTACAACTTTGGCGAGGGTTTCGACCTTCCCGGCGCGGCGCAGCAGAGTGGCATGGGCCCTCTCGGGGCCCGCTTCCTAACCGACATGCCCATGCCCGATGCGCTTCGCGACCGCACTTCGCGCGAATACCCCGGCTTCAATCTCGCCATCTCCGACCAGGAACGCGCCTCCGCCTTCATCCATGAAATAGACGAGAAATTCAACAAGCCCGGCATCGACCTGCCCCAATTTCTTTATATCTATCTGCCGGGCGACTCCGCGGGGACGCCGAATGCCGATGCCAAACACCCTTACAAAGAGTCATTCGTCGCCGATAACGATCTCGCGCTGGGGAGGATAGTCGAGTATCTCTCCTCCACTAAGTGGTGGAAAGATACGGCAGTCTTTGTAACCGAATCGACAGCCGTGGGCGGAATTGATCATATCTCCGCGAACCGGACTATCCTGCTTGCGGCCGGTCCGTGGGTCAGACACAATTATGTGTCTCACTACAATGTCAGCTTCCCGGGTCTGTTGAAAACCATTTTCTGGCTATTAGGAACTCCGCCCCTCAATCTCTTCGACGTGAGCGCGGCGGACTTGCGCGATTGCTTCGCTGACAAGTCAGAGACTTCGGCTTTTCATGTCGTCAAACTGGACGCCCGTATCTTCAAACCCGACGCGGCAGGAATAGTGCATTAGTTGGAAGGCAGTCTGATGTTTGGTATGAATCGCAACACAAGTAGTGAACATCTAAAAAACTAAGTTCTATGCCCTCCTATGCGGGCGCGGCTTCCCCGCATAATCGAGATGGGAAGGGGCTATGGGAGGCCCCTAGAGCTGGGATATCATCGGGGTAACGCTAATGACTTGGGTGATGCGATTCGCGCTTAGTAGTTTTCTACTCACCCCGAGTGCATTTACCCAGTCCACTTCACAAAGTCCGGTATCGGTCATAGTTTCGGATTCCGGCGGCCGCGCTGTAAGTGGCGCCCGGGTCGAGATTCTCTTGAATGGCCGCCACACCGCCTCGGCTTTGAGTAATGAAAATGGAGAGGCGCCATTTGCGCCTCTGCCTCCCGCGACTTACGAAATCACTGCGTCAAAGGACGGCTTCGAAACCGCCCGGCTAAAGGCTGCGGAATTCTCGGCGCCTATTCGCCTGACCCTTGCCCCCGCCGCGCAGCACGAGAGCGTTAAGGTTATGGCGGAGACCACCTCCGTCGATTCCGGCTCTTCCGCGCCAGTCGAACTACCCACTAAGGGTGTAAAGGAACTGCCTAGCCGCCCTGCGACGGTGGCCGATGCGCTGCCCATGGTTCCCGGGGTGGTGCGCAAACCCGATGGCGGGTTGGAAATTTCAGGCAGTCCGGAGCACCGGAGTTCGCTTATCGTCAACTCAGCAGACGTTACCGATCCGGCGACGGGACAGTTCGGGCTCACCGTACCCATCGACAGCGTGCAATCGGTGACCGTGTACCAAACGCCATTTCTGGCCGAGTATGGACGGTTCACCGCTGGTCTGGTTTCAGTGGAAACGCGCCGCGGCGGCGATGAATGGAAGTGGGAACTCAACGACCCATTTCCCGATTTCATCATTCGCAGTTGGCATCTGCGCGGCGTTCGCGATGCGACCCCGCGTTTGAATGCGGAAGGGCCCATCGTGAAGAACAAGCTGTTCTTTTCGGAAGGCCTCGAATACGAAGTACGCAAAGTGCAGGTATACACGCTGCCTTTCCCCAACGATCAGAAGAAAAACGAGGGAGTCAATTCCTTCGCGCAATTGGATTGGGTGAAGTCGGATAAGCAGTTGATCACCGCAACCGTTCACGTGGCCCCGCAGCGGCTGGAGTACGCCGGGCTCGACTACTTCAATCCGGAGCCCACCACCCCCGATGCCAGCACCCGCAACTACACGGCGACCCTGGGCGATAAGTGGACGCTTTGGGGCGGTCTGCTGGATAATACGCTGTCGGCCACACGCTTCGGCGCGAACGTTTGGGGTCAGGGCGCCGAGGATCTGGAACTTACGCCCACTGGCAATCGGGGAAACTACTTCGAGCAGCAGCGCCGCACCTCCACGCGCGCTGCGTGGTCGCCTACGTTTTCCTTTAAGCCGATCCGGAAACTGGGCGTTCACGAATTCAAAATTGGTACTTACATCTCCTATAGCGATGAGATTGGGCAGGTTTCCGCGCACCCCATCGATATTCTAGACGGGTCGAACGCATTGACCCAGCAGATTTCGTTTTTCGGCGGCCATGAGTTTCGCATGAGCGATACCGATTACGCTGTCTTCGCGCAGGATCATTGGACAGTCGCCAGACGCCTCACGTTCGATTTCGGCGTACGCAGCGAATCGCAAGAGGTCTCGGAAAGCTTCCGCGTCGCCCCGCGCGCAGGGTTCGCGTGGACTCCGTTCGCCAAAGCGGGCACGACGATTCGAGGTGGTTTTGGCGTTTTCTACGATCGCGTGCCGTTGAATGTCTACGCCTTCAGCCACTATCCCAAGGAGTCGGTGCAGAACTTTCTGCCGGATGGGCAACCGGCGGGTAGCCCATTCATCTTCGCCAACACGCTGGGGGTGGCCAATGTGCATTCCATTCTGGTTTTCAAGCATCCCGGCGCCGGCGATTTCTCTCCGCAGAGCGGCACCGTAAGCTTGCAGGTGGAGCAGCCTGTGACGCGGTTTTTACAGCTTCGCGCCAGCTACATGGAAAACCATTCGCAAGGTCTGGTGATTATGAACGCCATCGCACCCGACCCGGTTTCGCTTATCGGTAACTACGAGTTAACGGGCGATGGAAAGTCACGCTACCGCCAAATCGCGCTGACCGCGCGCATCCGCGCCGGTGAGAATCGCGACTTGTACGTTTCCTATGTCAACAGCCGCGCGCGTGGCGACATCAATGATTTCGGCAGCTACCTAGGCACGTTTCCGTTGCCGATAATCCGGCCGGACACCAGCGGCGTTCTCTCTTCCGATCTGCCCAACCGGTTTCTTGCCTGGGGCTCGGTGAAACTGCCCGATGGATTCCGCGTTTCCCCCATAATGGAGTTCCGCACCGGGTTTCCCTACTCGACCTATGGCGCCGCCCAGAATTATGTGGGAATTCCCAACGGCATGCGCTACCCCTGTTTCTTCTCGCTCGATTCGCGGCTATCCAAGGATATTAAGGTCAATCCGAAATATACCGTCCGTCTCTCGCTCAGCGATTACAACCTCACCAACCATTTCAACCCGGAAGCAGTCCACAACAATGTTGCGGATGGGGCCTTCGGCCTTTTCTTCGGTCAGCGTGGGCGCCGGTTTACGGCTGATTTCGACGTTCTGTTCTAAACGCCGCCTACTACCCGTTAATCTTTTCCGGGTACTGCCTTCAATTTCTGGCGCGCTTCGACCAAGCTGGGTTCGTTGCCTTCCGGTTCCTGCCCGAGATACTGAAGCAAATCAGCTCTGGCAACGCGTGGATTCTTGCCGGCTGCGATCATAGCTTCCGCTGCGCGGAAATGTGGCGCCCAATCGTCCGGGACGGCATGATCCGATTCGGAAAGCAGCCTATCGAGATCTGTCCACCGCCCTTTCGCGGCATACGCGGCGGCGAGGATCGAATAACCGTCCACGCGGGCGCCGTCGACGTTCACGGCTTCGCGTGCGCTTGCCGCGGCCGCATCCCAATCGATGCGCTCCTTAGCGTAGAACTCCGCGAGCGCGATGAGGACCTTATACTCCGCTGGAGCTACCACCACGGCCTTGCGCAGCATGGCTTCCTCGCGCACGAGGTCATGTTCAAACGCTGCGATACGCGCTTCGGCGAGCAAACCCTGCGCACGGTCAATTCGGCCAATTCGCGCGGCCACGGCTTGCGCCTGCTTTTTGTCTCCTCCGATAACGCTTGGCGCGAGCAGATAGTACTCCATCAAATCGCGCTGCGCCTGAATGTCGTTTGGGTCAAGCGACAGCGCAGTCTCGATCTCCTTCTTGAATCGGCGTGCTAGAAAGGCTTGCTGGAACAGGTTGGAGCGCTGCGCCTTAACGCCCAGAGCCTCGGCAAGCTGACGATGGAACTTGGCCACGCCGGGCGCAAGAGCCACGGCCTTTTCGGCCAGTTCGAGGGGCGCTTCCTGATGGCCGAATGCGAAGCGGATTTGCGAGGTCAAGTAGATGGCCAGGGGATCGGCCGGCGCTTCGGCCAGCCTCGCTTCCACAATGGCCCGCGCCCGTTTCCAATGGCCGGCTTCAATGAGGACTTCAGCAGGCGTTTGAGCCGCCGCTACGAAGCCCGCGGCGAGAAGTAACGGGACCAGCTTCATCCGGCCTGGGCGGTGTGCCAAACGCGGAACGCGGAACTCCTTCTCCGTCGGCATCTATGTCGGTAATGTTGTCGGAGAGGCTATCAAAATCCTCCCGTATGCGTCGTACGGCGCCACTGCGACGGAAGCGGGCAGCAAGAATTTACCCAGCCGTTCGTCAAATAAGTCGCAAACGGACATCGGCCGGGTTTGCGGCGCCCGCATGGTCTCCGGAACCATAGAGATCATTCATCCGCTAGATTGCGCCCGGAACGTTTCAGCAGGATCAACGCAGCGTGAATCTTTAGCTAGAAACGGCGCGCGGGTTACACCAGGTGCGGTTCAGCCAGCTCCAGGGAATCTTCGTTGCGGGAACGGAAGTAGGCGCGCAAGTCGTCGCGAAGCTGGGGCTTCGACCCTGTAAGCCGCAGCACGCCCTGGCTATCATAGGCGACGTCCGTCAGCGGATCGAACTCATTGTCTACCAAAATGGAAACGCGAGAGCCGTACCCGCGGTTTTGTAGCTTGCCGTGCCAATGGTGCAGCGCCAGGTGGTCGATGCAACCGATGTCCTGGCGTAACGCCTTCGCTCGCTCTTGCCACGCGCGAATCGTGCCGCCATAATTCGGATGAGTTGCTTTCACCTCGCGGCTGCCGCTACTGCGGCCCACCAAACCGAAGGCCATATGCCAATCACCGCTGCCGCAGATGCAGGCATCGAGCATGCCGCCCACCGCGTCGAACGCGTGTCGTGTGAACGACCATGCGCCGCCAACCGCGCCCGGAGAGTCCTGGTCGGCCTTGCAAACCGTACGGCGATGCAGCCAGTTCCAGGCAAAGCTGGCCATCATGCGATGCGGACGGTGGCTGGGAGAAAGATAGATCAAGTTGGAATAAAGCTGCACGAAGGGGTGATGCTGCAATTGCTGAATGGCCTCTTCTGCCCAACTAACGCGCGTCATTTGGAAATCGCCGTCAATCGTGGCGCCGTATTCCCAATCCGCCGGGAAAGATCGCACGCAAAGATTGACCATGTTCTCTTTGTGCCACAACTCGTGCTGGGTGCGAAGCTGAATGTCACCCGCTGTCGTGACCTCGAACGGCCGGTCGCCATATGCCAGTTCGCAGGCATGCACCGCCACGTGAGGGAAACTCTCCAGATGGCGCCGGCAATCCAAAAAGAGGCGGCGCCGTGTTTCCCATCGGCGCGGATTCGTATAGACCAGGGCGACATGGAGCGTCTTGCCATCCAACGATTGGCCAGGCCGCGGCGGACCAGGCGCAATCGGACACTTTCCGGCGAGAGCGCTGGGTTGTAGTTGTGGTTCGTTTTTTTGCGTGAACATCGGTTATCCCGTTTGAGATTTTTTCCGCGGGCGGCGGGAACCGGTTCCCATGCTCCTCACGAAGAGGAACGCGCCGCCCACGGTCGCCTATCGAACGTTGAATACGCCGTCCCCAACCCCCGCGTCAGGCTCGGCGTATTTCCGAAACGGGTTGCTTCTCGGCAAGCGAGCAACTCTTTTTCGGTTTTAGACTAGCAAGCGATATTACCCCTCCAGGCGCAACAAACCCGGAAGTGATTGAAGGGATTATAAAAAGGTTTTTTGAACTTGCGTGATCGCAAAAACGCGATGCCACGCGCACATCATTTTGCGCTTACAAAGTGACTCAAACGCCGCCGGCGAAATGCATGGTCCAGAACGTTAGCCAGGCAATGATCGCCGCCATCGGAAGCGTAAGCACCCAGGCGCCGACAATGTTAGTGGCCAAACCCCAACGAACCGCCTTCAGGCGGTTAATACTGCCGACCCCGGCGATGGCCCCGGCAATCGCGTGAGTAGTGGAGACGGGAAGTCCGAAATGCGTGGCAAGAAGGACAGCCCCCGCGGCGCCGGTCTCTGCGCAAAATCCGCTACGCGGTTTAAGCCGGGTCAGCCGCGCTCCCATGGTTCGAACAATTCGCCAGCCACCGCTCAGGGTTCCCAGTGCAATAGCTGTGTACGAAGCCATTAGCACCCAATCTGGAATCTCAAACGTCGGAATCATGCGCGAGGTGAATAATACGCCCGTGATCAGCCCGGCAGTCTTTTGCGCATCGTTCGATCCGTGCGACAAACTAAAGGCGGCAGCCGAGAGCAACTGCAGCTTCCGAAAATACGTATCCATTTTTGCCGGACTGGATTTTTGGAAGATCCAGTAGACCGCGATCATCAGCAGGTAGGCGGACACCAGTCCGATCATCGGAGCGAGGAAGATGAATGCAATTGTGAGCGGCCATTGGCTACCGCCCGAAACGTGAAGCGCATCAAAGCTGTGGAGAATTCCCCGCAGCATCCCGGCATGCGCAATGGCAGCGCCGGCATAGCCGCCGATCAGGGCATGAGACGAACTCGTTGGAAGGCCGAGCCACCAGGTCATCAAATCCCAGATGATCGCGCCTACGATCCCGCACAGGATCACCTGCGGCGTTACCAGACTGAGGTCGACAAAGCCCTTTCCAACCGTCTTAGCGACCGCCGTGCCAAAAAAGAACGCGGCGGCGAAATTAAAAAATGCCGCCCACAACACTGCCTGAAATGGCGTCAGAACGCGTGTAGCCACGACAGTAGCGATCGAGTTCGCCGCATCGTGAAACCCGTTGATGTAATCGAATACGAGGGCGATCGCGATGATGAAGACCGCCAGCTCAAAGACCGACATGGCTTAACTGTTCTTGACGGCGACGTTTTGCAGGATGTCGGCTACGTCCTCGAATCGATCGATGGTATCTTCGAAAAATTCGTAGACCTCTTTGAGCTTAATCAACGTGATCGGGTCCTTCTCCTTATGGAACAGGTGAGCGACAGCGCTGCGGCTGATCCGGTCGGCTTCGTTTTCCAGCCGGTTGATCTCAATGCAATGTTCCAGGATCGGTCCTTTGCGCTCCAAAGCCTCGAAGGCGCATTTCGCCGAGATGGCGCAGGAATTCACGATGGCCGCCAGGTCCACCATATCGCGTGGAACCGGATCGATCTCATACGATACAAGCCGGTGCGCCGTGTCCTCAATGCTGTCCAGTACGTTATCGAGCGCGCTCGAGATGTTATGGATGTCCTCGGGATCGAAAGGAGTGATAAAAGTCTGATTTAAGCGCGTGAAAATAGCGTGGATGACTTCGTCGCCGCGATGCTCCAACACGCTGATTTCAGTGGCGGCGCTGGCAAGGCGCGAGTTGCCGATGCGAACCCCTTCCAGTAGCACGCGCGCGGCTTGGCTAATGATGTCGATTTGTTTCAGGAAGAAGGCATGGAACTTGTCGTCACGCGGCAGGAGATTCATAGGGGTGTTGCACTACACTGATTCGAAAAGACAATTTCATCGTAATCGGTTTGTTACATTTCGGCAACGTGAGAAGGGCTGCTTATGCGGCCGGAAATACCAGGGTGAAAACAGATCCCTTGCCCAACTGACTATCTACGATGATCGACCCGCCCTGCCGTTCTACCGTGTTCTTGACGATCGATAAGCCCAGTCCAGTGCCTCCGGTGTCGCGCGAGCGGGCCTTGTCCACACGGTAGAAGCGTTCAAAAATCCGGGGAACGTCCTGAGCGGCGATTCCAATTCCATCGTCGGTCACCGAAATGCGTGTAGTGGAATCCACGCGCCGGACGTCGATGCGAACTTCGCCGCCGGGATGATTGTAGTTGATGCCATTCAAGAGCAAATTCAGGATGGCCCTTTGCAACCGGCTCTTCTGTCCCGTGACATAGGCGTCGTCGGCCGTATTCAGAAAGGCGTGCACGTTATGCTGGCTCGCTTGGGCTCGCGCCATCTGAAGAGCATTTTCGGCCAATTCAACGGCCGATATTCTTTCGCTGGAAAGGGGGGTTCGCTCCGACTCAATTTCCGAGAGCGTAATCAGGTCGAAGGCGAGATTGCTGATTCGCGTGGTGTGCGCGGCAATAACCTCTAAAAACTTGCGGTTGTTTTTCGGATCTTCCAAAGCACCTTCGAGCAGCGTTTCGGTGTATCCCTGAATCGCGGCCAGCGGGGTTCGGAGTTCGTGAGAGATGTTCGCTACGAAATCTTTGCGTACGCGTTCCAGGCGCTCGAGTTCGGTGACGTCGTGGAATGTCGCGATGGCGCCCGTTGCCCCTTCCTCAACCAGAGGGCCCGCCTGAACGTCAAAGACGTGCCCGTCCGCGTGAATTAGGGACAGGCGCTCGCGTACCGGCGCGCCGCTGGCTATGACCCGCGACAACAGCGCGCATAGCGATGGATCACGCACCAGGTGCAACATGGAACGTCCGTCCGAAGCCGGCAGGCTGGCGTGAACCGCACGCGCGAAGGCGTCATTGTAGAAAGTGATGCGGAGATTACGGTCCACCGCGAGAACCCCTTCCACCATGCTGCCTAGAATCGCCTCACGCCTGGACGATTCCTGCGCAAGACGCGCCAGCATCTGGCGAAAATGCTCCGCCATGGTGCGTAGAGAGCGCGCTACCGATCCAAGCTCATCGTCCCCTTCGGCTGCCAATTTTCCGGAGTAGTCGGCGTTTACCAACTCTGTAGCGTAGGTCTCGATGCGGCGAATCCGGGTTGTGAACGCTTGCGCAAAGAAGTAAGCGATGAGCAATGCGATTAGAGCGGCTATAGCGGAGGCGCGGAGAATCAGCGTCCGTACCGCCGCGATCGAGGCGCCCACCTGTGTTAACGGGACCGCCAAGCGTAGTACGGCGCGCGGATATCCCGGTAAGTCTATCGGCCGCGCAGAATAATAGAAATCGACATCCAGCGTGGCGCTGCGCCGCGTGTCCGATCCCGCTCGGCCTGCGAGCGCCGCGCGAACTTCCGGGCGGGCGCTATGGTTCTCCATCGTTTCCGGATCGTGGCGGGAGTCGGCCAGCACTACCCCGCCGTTGTCTATGACGGTTACGCGGGAATCGAGCGCCGCATCGGTATCCTTAGCCCACGCCTGCAGGCTCTTTGGAGGATTCGCAGCCAACGCTGGTCCGATAAAGCGGAGAAACTGCGCCATCTGCTGCTGAACCTGCGAGCGCTCACGGTCCGCGACGTATCTCGTCAGCAGAAAATCAGCACTCGCAAGCGTAACACCGATCAACAGGATCGACGTCACTAGCAGCTTGCGGAAAATGGAACTCCGGATCGTCAAGCAACCAGTGTAGAACTTCCACTCAGAGATGACGCAGCGTGGCTATCCATGAGTTATCCACGAATTCAGCGGTTGTACATGATATAGCGTTCGTATTCCTTCTCTACCTCTGGATCGATTGCGAAGTTTTGATGCAAAATCCAGATGCCATCGCCATTCGCGATGAAGATCAACCCGCGCCGGTCGTCGCGGCTAATCGCGGTCACGCCGGTAAATTCACGTGCAATTTTAGGGTGAAGCGGGTCGGAGAGATCGAAAATGCGGATGGTCTGCGGGGCAGGCGTGGGCGTCGGTTTTGATGCGGTTCCTTCTTCCTCGGCAATCAGCGCAGCGGTCCCCGTGGCCGCAAAAAGGCTTGCCCCGCCCGTGGGGTACGCAATGTCGGCCACAACAGTAGGCTGCGCAGTCTTTGTAACATCCACCAGCGTGACGCCCTTGCCGGGATCGTGTTCCGCGTACAAATAGAAACTACTGTAATGTTGCGTGGGAAGAAACCGGCGGACCGGGCCGCCTGTTATCGGAACATGACCCACCACGGTAATTTCATCCTGCGGATCTTTGGGGGTCGATTTCGGTTTCTTGTTCTTCGCCAGCGCCAAGCTTGAAAACGCTGCGACCACAACGAAAACGGCGAGCGTTCTGGACAGTTGCATGAGGCATTTCTCCTATTCGTTTTTCCTCGCGTAAGCGAGAGTAAATCCGGCGGGAACTACGAACACAGTGACCAGCACCGAGACGGTCAAGCCGCCAATCAGCGCGCGGGCGAGCGGCGCATACGATTCGCTGCCTTCGCCAAGTTTGAGGGCCATGGGCATCAGCCCGATGATGGTTGCGAGCGAGGTCATCAACACCGGGCGAAGACGGACACGGCTCGCCATCGCGATGGCTTCGCGCACCGCCAGGCCTTCACGGCGCAGGTGATGCGCGAATTCGACAATCAGAATGCTGTTGGACATGGCAATGCCGGCAAGCATGACCACGCCCATCAGCGACATGACGTTGAGCGTGGTGTTCGTAGACCAAAGCGTGAGCAGCACCCCCGTCAATCCCGGCGGTAAGGCAAGCAAGATGATGAAAGGGTCGATGAATGAGCGGAACTGCGCCACCAGAATGAGGTAGAGCAGCAGCACGGAAAGCGAAAGACCAAGCGCGAAGCTGCTGAAGGAGGAGCGCATGCCTTGCACCATGCCGCGGACCGATACGTCTACGCCGGCCGGCAGTTTGGCGGCGGCGATCAGGCGATCGATCTCGGTGGCGATTTCTCCCAATCCTTCGCCGAGCGGCCGCACGTAAATATCAAGCACGCGGCGGATCTGATAATGGTCCACCTCGGTAGGCGCTTCGAAGCGATGGATGCTGCTTACCATGTCCAGGCGAGTGGGGCGCTTCAGGCCCGCGCCGTGCAGAGGAATGGAACGCAGGTCGGGCAGGCTTTGAATCTGTTGTTCGGCGTATTGCACGTTGAGGAAGTAATTGTTGTTGTTCTTGGGGTCGATCCAGATATTGGGAGCCACCATCTGATTCGAAGTGAGGGCCGTGATGACGTTCTGCACCACTTCCTTTTCGCTAAGACCGAGCTCCCCGGCGCGCGTGCGGTCGATCTCGAGGCGCAACGCCGGATAATCGAGATCTTGCGGAATATAGGCGTCGGCAATGCCATGGATCTGGCGGATTTGGCGTGCGAGGTCGAGCGTGGCCGCATAGCTGTCCTTAAGATTCGTGCCACCCACCTGCACGTCAATGGGCGCCGCGAGCCCGAGATTCAGCACGGCGTCGATGAGGCTGCCGGAAGAAAAGTAGGCGGAGAGTTCAGGCATCTCCCGTTGCATCGCCTCTTTCACACGCGCCATATATTCGTAGCTATCCGTTTTGTGACCGGCCTTGAGACCCACTTGCACGAAGGCTGTGTGCATGGCGGAGTTCGACGTGTAGATCGCCGAAAATCCAGGGTCGACGCCGATATTGGAAACGATGATGTTCAATTCGCTGGCTGGAATCGTTCGCCGCAGAAGGGCTTCAAGGCCGGCGATTTCCTTTTCGGTTTCGACGAGACGCGTACCGGACGGCGCTTTCACATTGATGACGAATTGGCCGGCGTCGGTGCGTGGAAAGAAGGCGAGTTGAAGGCGCGGAAAGAGCAGCAGGCTGGCCGCGAAAACCAGCCCAAAGGACAGTAGACACAGAGCGGGGCGGCGCAGCGTCGCGTTGACCAGTACATCGTACCCCCCAAGAAAGCGTTCGAAACCCCGGTTGAACCGCGCATGAAAACCGCGTCCGGCTGGGGCGCCGCCGTGCCCGTGCGCTTTCTCTCCCCCATGTTTCATATAGCGTGCGCAGAACAGCGGAACCACCGTCATCGCGACGACGTAGGAGGCAAATAACGAGAGCACGACCGCGAGCGCGAGCGACGAGAACAGGAACTTGCTGACGCCGTAAAGCAGCGTTACAGGAAAGAACACCACGACGGTTGTCAGCGTGGCGGCCAGCACCGGCAGTGCGACTTCGCGGCCTCCTTTTTCGGCCGCCACCATGGGCGGGTCGCCGCGCTCCAGATGGCGGAAGATGTTTTCGAGCACCACCACGGAGTTATCGATCAGGCGCGAGAGCGCCAGGGCCAGTCCGCCGAGCACCATCGTATTGATCGAGCTGCCGCCGATTTGCAGCGCAATAAAGGCCGCCAGGGCGGAAAGCGGGATAGAGAAAAAGACGGCCACGGTGGCTCGCATGCTTCCGAGGAAAAGCAGAATCATCAGCGAGGTGAGGAACAGGCCCATGCCGCCCTCGTCAAGCAGGGTGTGAATAGCGGTCTTGACGAACTGAGACTGATCGAAGACGACGCGATTTTCGAGCGATTTTGGAACATCGAAAAGCCGCTTGAGTTTTTCGCGGACTCCATCGACCACCGCGATGGTGTTGGAATCGCCTCCCTGCTTGAGAACCGGCAGATAAACAGAGCGCTGGCCATCGACGCGGACTGCGTTATATTGCAGGGCGTAAGCGTCTTTGGCGACGCCGATATCCGAGACGCGCACAGGGTTATCGCCCGTAAGCTTAATAGGCACGCGGTTGATGTCTTCGACTTTGCTGACCTGGCTGTTGGCGTAGATGTTGTAGTCGTACTTGCCGATCTGCACATCGCCCGCCGGCAGCACAAGATTCGACTCGTTCATGGCGCGTACTACGTCCATCAGGCTCAACTGGCGCGCTTCCAGCTTGAACGGATCCGCGTAAAGCATGATTTCGCGCCAGCGTCCGCCGAACGGCTGCGGAACCGCTGCGCCGGCAACGCCCGCGAGTTGATTGCGAACTACGTTTTGCGCAATATCTTTCAACGTCGTTTCGCTTAAGTCTTCGCCCCGAAAAGTGACCAGGCAGACAGGCAGGCTGGAAGCGTCCATCTTCAAAACGAAGGGCGGCAGCGTACCGGGCGGCAAATGGCTGATCTCCGCCATAGCGAGACTCGCAATCGTGGTAACCGCCGAATCGGGATTCGTACCGGGCTGGAAGAAGACCTTGATGATGCTTACGCCGGCCAGGGATCGCGATTCCATATGATCGATGCCGCTCGCCAGGGTGAAGAAGCGCTCCAGATGGTAAGTGATGTTGCCCTCGATCTGTTCGGGCGGCATGCCCGAATAGAACGTGGCCACCGCAACTACCGGAATATTCATCGCCGGGAAGAGATCAACCGGCATGCGTGCGACCGCGACGCCGCCGACGAGGGCGATGATGAGGCACACCACGACGATGAGGTAAGGCGTGTGAATCGCGAAGCGTGACATAGCTACTGCACCTGCGCTTCGAGCGACTTGGCTTGGGCCCGCTGCCCTTCTTTGAGGCCGGCCCGCCGGCCGACAACCACTTCATCGTTTTCGTGGAGACCCGAAGCGATCTCGACGCTGCGGGCGTTTTCAAGACCAAGCGTCACTGGCGCAACGTGAATGGTCCCGCCGGGCGTGATCGTGTAAACCAGCGTGGTCGCGCCGGACCGGTCCACCGCGTCGAGCGGCACGGCCAGGACGTTGCGGTGTTCATCGACGCGCAGACTCACCTCGGCATACATTCCTGGAATGAGGGTCAGCTTCGGATTGGGAACATCGACTTCGGTATCCATAGTCCGCGTGGAAGGCTGGATATTATTGGCGAAGCGGGCGACTTTGCCCGGGAAGGATCCGCCGAGCGAAGAGACGCGAACATCAACGGCTTCGCCCACGCGGACGCGCGCAACGGCGGATTCTGGCGCCGGCAGAATCAGCCTCAGCAGGTTGTTCTGCGAAAGCTGCACGATCGGCATGGCTTGCGATTGAGATGCGGTACCCGCCTGGATCATGGAACCTTCATTGGCGTAGCGCTTTGTAACCACGCCATCGAAGGGCGCGTAGATGCTTGTGTATTTGTGGAGCGTCTGGATTCGCCCCTGGTCGGCCCGCGCGACGCGCACCCGCTGTTCAGCCGTCTTCAGACTCGACTTCGCGACCGAAACCTGGGCCTCCGCAACGAGATCGCTGGAACGCGCTTCATCCACTTCCTGCTGCGGCACCAAGCCCGGTTCTTTCTTCAGCACGTCCGCAACGCGCGTTGAGGAAAGATGCGCCATTTCGTGCACGGCCTGCGCTCGTTGCAGCTCGTCGTTTGCGGTTGTAACCTCCGCTTCGGCCTGATCGATGCCGGCGCCGGCCTTTGCCAGATCGTCGTCCATTTCGGGAATTTCCAACGTGGCGAGCAACTGCCCTTGGTGCACCCTATCTCCGATATCGACCGTGATCGAGCGGACATACCCCGCCACCTTGGCCATGACATCTATTTGTTGGAAAGGCTGAAATTCGGCGGTGAGAACAATGTCGCTGGCCAGATCGGCGCGCGCGGCTTTGACCACGGGAACGATTGGAATCGCCTCCGCCGTTTTCTGCCCCGTGCCGCTCTCCGCGCTGGTTTTCGCGCAGGAACTGAGCGCCACCACCCAAGGCAAGACAAAGAGAAGTTGTTTACGTGTCATCGCAAAGATCCTGTGACAAAAGCGAGTTCCGCGCGCCGGGCAAGATAGTCGT
Source organism: Bryobacterales bacterium (assembly GCA_963703295.1). Classification (GTDB taxonomy): domain Bacteria; phylum Acidobacteriota; class Terriglobia; order Bryobacterales; family Bryobacteraceae; genus PALSA-243. The sequence continues at coordinate 8,702,834 of OY969810.1, read as the reverse complement.
ACTTCGCGCCGGCCGCGGTAATTTCGGCGGAAACCTGATTGAGCTGGGCCTGATTCAATTCCACGATGCTGCCAAGGCCGTTGTCGTAACGTGTCTGCGCAAGCCGCAGGCTGCGCTCCGCCTGTTCGACCAGGCGCGCCGTCACATCCAGACGGCGGAAGGCTGTATTGGCCTCAAGCCACGCGACGCGAACCTGTTCCGTAACGCGAACCGCGAGATCCTCGACGTCTTTGTCGGCCGCCAACGCGCGAGAGTACGCTTCGCCTTCGCGGGCGGCGTAGAGCTTCCCGTTCAGAATGGGCACGTTGACGTTCACGCCGGCGGCGCTGTACGTTCCGCGAAGGCGGGGATCCGTCGCGGGAAGTGCGCCCGCCACACCCAGCAGGCTGATGGTTGGGCGGCTGAGATCGCCTTCCGCTTGGGCGAAGCGATGAGCCGCGTCACGGTTAAGCTGTAGAGCCGCCAGATCGGGACGCCGCCTTAACGCGTCGGCCACAACCGATTCAGCGTCGGACGGCAGCGCGGCGGGAAGAGGTTCGTCGCTCAAGTCGAAACGCTCGGCGGAAGTCGCGCCAAGAGCCGCTGCCAGCCTGGCGCGGCTGGCCTGCAAATCGTTCTCGGCGCGGAACAACGCAAGTTCCGCGTCCGATTCCGCTACCTCTGCGAAGCTCACATCGAGCGTGGATTTCATTGCGCTCTGCGCGAGAGCCTGAACCTGTCTCAGCGTGAGGCGGCGGTTTTCCACTACGGCCTGAGCTACCTTCAGGACAGTATCGGCTGCGAGCGCCTCATAATAGGCGTGGTCGACCTCGAGCAGGATGCCCGCGCGCGTATCCCCGACGATTTGCTCCTGCGCCGATGCCCTCAGCTTCGCGGCTTCGGTAAGCTTCGCAGTGCGTCCAAAGTCGGTAACCAACTGGCTCACGGCCACTCCCGCCGCCACCCGGCTGTAAAGGCTCGAGGTCTGGATGGTCCCCACCGCAAGAGTAGAGCTGTGTTCCGCGCCCACGCTGGTGAAACTGCCGGCAAGCGCTGGGTAAAGCGGCGCGCGGGCTTCCGTAATGCCTGATTTGGCAGCCGCCACCAATTGGTTCGCAGATCCAATGCGCGGATGGTTGCGTAGCGCGGTCTGTTCCGCCTCGGCAAGCGTAAGGCGCTTGGGAGTTTGGCCCATGCCAACACCGGACATCAGCAATAGCAGAAGAGGAAGCGGCCGCGGCTGCATGCTAGAGCGGTTCTTCCTTCACGGCGGCCTTTACGATGATGGTCTCCTGCGTTTCAATCAAGCCATCGGTGATGAGCTCGCACAACTGCGGCAGCAGCGCCTCGGCGATGCCTTTCGATTCAATGAACTCGACGCGAACTGGAAGGTGATTCCGATCGGCTTCCCCCGCCTCGGCGGAGTGGGTCCGGTGGTGAGAGCCGAATCCGGCCGCCGGCCGAATCAGAGTGGCGCCGGCCACCCCGCGTTCCCGCAGAAAGGCGAAGATTTCGTTATAGAGGAAATCATGGCCGGCGGTGGTATCTTCGTTGAGATGGATTGTGACCTTCGTCGCTGAACCGGTCGCGAGCATTTCCCTCGATTTCAGCATTGGAAACGGGCTTTTCCGCCTGAAGAGTTCCTGATATTTCTCGTACGTGCGCGTCAGGAAAATATCAGGAATTACCAGTTGCGGAGCTGGGCCTGCGATCCTAAAAATGAGACGTGCACCTACTGGTCGTCGAAGACGAGCAAAAGATGGCGAAAGCCCTGCGCGAAGGGCTTGAGGCCGACGGCTATTCCGTGCAGGTCGCGCACACCGGCGAAGAGGGCTTCTATCTGGTACAGGCTCAGCGCTTCGATCTGGTGATTCTCGACGTAATGCTTCCGGGGCACGACGGCTTCGAGATACTGGGAACGCTGCGGCGGCGCGGCGTCGGAACTCCGGTTTTGCTGCTCACTTCGCGAGATACGGTGGAAGACCGCGTGCGCGGGCTCGACGCCGGCGCCGACGACTATCTGGTGAAGCCGTTCGCATTTCCCGAACTCCTGGCCCGCACGCGTGCGTTGTTGCGGCGTAACCGGGCCGAAGCCAGCGAGCGTTTCGAACTTGCCGATTTAGAACTGGATGTCGCGCAGCGCTCGGTGGAGCGCGAAGGACAGGCGCTTGACCTGACGGCCCGTGAATTCGACTTGTTGGAATACCTGCTGGTGAACAAGGGCCGGGTGGTATCGCGTGAGATGCTGGCGCGCGATATCTGGAAGGAGACCGCGCGCCAGACCCCGCTCGACAATGTGATCGATGCGCAGATGGCGCGCTTGCGGCGCAAGGTCGATGGACAGTTTACCCGCAAGCTGCTGCACACCGTACGCGGCGTCGGGTTCGTTCTGCGTGAAGAAGGCGATGCGTAGTGCGCCTGCGCCCCAGACACCTGCGCACACGGCTTACGGCATGGTATGTTTCCGTGCTTGCCGCCTTATTGGCGCTGGCCTGGGGCCTGACATGCGTGCTTTTATTCCGGCAGCTGCGCGGACAACTGGACCACTTCTCCATCGAAGAGATCGAGACGGTCGAGGGACTCTTCTATTTCACCGCGGACGGCAACTTGCGTCTGCGCGAGGACTACCACAACCACCCCGAATCGAAGGACGTCATCGAGCGGTATCTTGAGGTCCTGGCTCCCGATGGGTCAATATTATTTCGCAACAGCCGGCTGGAAAATGCGCCATTGGGCGGAGCGCCATTTTCCGGCGAGGGAATCGGTGGGTATTCCGCGCGGTCCGCGATACTGTCCGATGGGACGCGCGTCCGTTTGGTGAGCCGCGCGCATACGCTCGACGGGCATCGTCTAATTATCCGGCTGGCGCATAGCGAAGAACCGCTGTTTGAGCGTTTGAAAGACCTGCTGCTCGCCTCGCTTTTGGCGCTGCCGTTGGCGCTGGCCGCGGCCTGGGTTGCGGGGTATAGCTTGGCGCGGCGCGCGCTCGACCCGATCGAGCAGATGGCCGTGCGGGCGCGTCAGATCAGCGCCGACCGCCTGCACCAGCGATTGCCGGACGATGGTTCGGACGACGAATTGGGTCAACTGGCGCGCGTCTTCAACGAGACGCTGGCGCGTCTGGAACAAGCGTTTGAACAGTTGCGGCGCTTCACTTCGGATGCTTCGCACGAGCTGCGCACGCCGCTGGCCATGATCCGCAGCGTCGGCGAAGTGGGACTGCAGAAAGATGGTACGCGCGTCGAGTACAGGGACATCATCGGAAGCATGCTGGAAGAGGTAAACCGATTGACTTCCCTGATCGATAGCCTGCTGACGATCTCGCGCGCGGATGCCGGACGCATCCAGCTCCACCGCGAACTTGTGCCGGTCTTCCCACTGGCGCGAGAGGCGGCCGGGCTGCTCGAAGTGTTGATGGAAGAAAAGTCGTTACATCTCGCGCTCGAAGGCAAGGAGTTCGCGCAGGTGGAGGGAGACCGTATCTTTCTGCGGCAGGCCTTGGTAAACATTCTCCACAACGCGGTGAAGTATTCGCCGGTCGGGGGGACCGTCCTGATCCGCATTGGAAATGACGGCGGTCATATCGCCGTAGAGGTTCAAGACCATGGCCCTGGCATCCCGCCGGAAGACCAGGCGCGTGTCTTTGACCGATTCTATCGGGTGGACAAGGCGCGTTGGCGGGAATCCGGTGGCGCGGGGCTGGGGCTTGCAATTGCGAAGTGGGCAGTGGAAGTCCACGGCGGTAATATCGAATTGGAAAGCCCGCCGGGCGGTGGGTGCGTTTTCCGTATAAGGCTGCCAAAGCCCGCTTAGAGCTTCTTGCAGCTCGCGGGTCATCCGAAGAAGCACCCCGAAGGCGCCAAAATTAAGCCCGTTGCGCGGCATTTTCATCCAAAACTATGCGCCGCGTTGGTGTTAGCTCGTGAGGTTAAATCGAATTTCAAGCCGGCCACGGGGCATCTCATGGGAAACTCTTGGAAAAAAGGGCGTTCGGCAACAGGACATACCTAGCGTTGGAATTATCAAACAAAATATTCTCCAAGTTGTAATCGAATCGCTACGCAGAGAATGTTACCCAAAAGTGAGGCCTATGCACCGACTAACAGGCGCTTTCGCGCTTATCTGCTGGTTGCCCGTTAGTCACGCGCAATCGGTCATATCCGAACCCCTCCCCCACTTCGCTGTCATCGGCGTCGACGGCTTGAGTATTGATGGCATACGCAACACTCGCTCGACCCACATTCATGCGTTCATCGAAAAGGCCGCGTGGACCCTCGAAGCGCGCGCCGTGATGCCGACGCTGAGTAGCCCCAATTGGGAGAGCATCATCACCGGAGCGGCTCCCGAACAGCACGGCATCACCTCGAACGGCTATCTAAAAGAAAAGATTGAGCTGAAACCGGTGTGTCTCGATGCGGCCGGGAAATTTCCCACCATCTTCCAGATCTTGCGCGATCAGAGGCCGTCCAGCCGGATTGCCGTCATCCACGATTGGGAAGGGTTTGCCGATCTCTTGGAAAAGGCGGCGCCTGACGTGCTTGAGCACGAAGGGGGACCGCGTAAGACCACCCAAGCCGCAGTGCGCTATTGGACTGAAAAACACCCGGAGTTGCTCTTCGTGCACCTGGATAATGTCGACCACGCCGGTCACGAGTATGGCTGGGGCACGCGCGAATATTACAGCGCGGTAGAGGAAGCGGATTTGTGCATCGGCAAGCTGCTGGAAGCTTTACTAGCCACGCCGGATACTTACGTCCTGATCACATCCGACCATGGTGGCAAAGGGCGCGGCCACGGCGGCAATACGATGGGCGAAATTCAGATCCCGTGGATTCTCGCTGGCCCTGGCGTAGTGCAGGGCAAGATCGCCTCTCCCATCAATACGTTCGATACCGCCGCGACCATTGCCTGGGTATTTGGATTGACGATGCCCGATTGTTGGATCGGCCGGCCAGCGCTGGCGGCATTTCACCCCGAGGTTGTTGCCGCGCGAGGGCAGCACACCGCGCCCGTAAGAGACGGTCTGGGGACCTGTGCCCCTGAACCCCCGGCGCCTGTTCCGGGCGGCGGCCTTACTCCGGCGCTCGCGTTCCATGGGAAAGGCGGCGAATGAACTCACGCATTGATTTCATCTACGTAGATTCGGGCGGCGGACATCGCGCCGCTGCAAATGCGCTGCTGGAAGCGGCGCGCCAGCAAGAGCGTCCCTGGGACATGCGGATGCTCTGCATACAGGATCTGCTGAACGAGATCGATTTCCTGCGGAAGTCGACCGGCATCGAATTTCAGGAGATCTACAACATCATTTTGCGGCACGGCTGGACCGCGCTCACGCCGCCACTGGTGCCGATCGCCCACGGGTTGATCAAGATGTCGCATGCGGCGCAGGTATGGGCGCTGGAAAAGCACTGGAAGGCCAACCCGCCCGATATGGTGGTGTCCCTGATCCCGCACTACAATCGCGCCATGTTTCAAGCGCTGGCGCGCGTCAACCCGGCGGCGCCGTACCTGACCATCATCACCGACTTCGCGGATTACCCGCCCAATTTTTGGATAGAACGGCAAAACCAGTACGTAGTCTGTCCCACGGCGCACGCGGTCGGGCAAGCGCGGCGAATGGGATTGCCTGAGCGCTTGGTCCTACGGGCGTCGGGCGTAATCCTGCATCCAAAATTCTATTCTCCAGTCACGAAAAACCGTGCCGCTGCTCGGGAACGCCTCGGGCTGCGGGCGGATCTACCCACCGGTTTAATCCTCTTCGGCGGCGAGGGGTCCACCGAAATCGCGCGCGTTGTGCGCCTGCTGGACAAGTCAAACCTGGATGTACAGCTGATCGCGCTGTGCGGCCGCAACCAGCGAACTGCCGAAACGTTACGTGCCCTCCATACACGTATTCCGATTCACGTAGAGGGGTTCACAGGCGAGATTCCACACTTCATGTCGCTAGCCGATTTCTTCATTGGCAAGCCCGGCCCCGGCAGCATCAGCGAGGCATTGGCGATGAAACTGCCAGTGATTGTCGAACGAAACGCTATGACGCTGCCGCAGGAGCGCTTCAACACGGAATGGATAGAAGAGAAGCGCGTCGGCGTGGTGGTGAAGAGCTTCGGGCAGATCGCGCAAGCGGTGCGCGTAATGCTAGATCCGCAAAGCTACGCCGGCTATCGCCGCGCGGCTGAGGCCATGCGGAATTCGGCGGTTTTCGAGATTCCGGAAATGATTGCGCAGGTGCTCGAAGACAGCCGGAAGAGCAAGCTGCTGGCATCGTAGGCGCCAGGTCGCCTAAAAACTATTTCCCAAAGTCTGTTTCCACTCGCTCTTGCTTTACAGGTTGCAGACGCATCTCCTGGTATACCTGCTTTAGATGCTCCTTCATGTCCTTGAGTCTTTGAAACTCCGCTAACTCTTTCTGAGCATCGGCAGTTCGCCCCACGGCCCGAGATTTTACCGCGAGACGTAAAACAACCCAACGCGATTGTCCGCAATACTTGTATGGAACACCGTGTATACACGGCGATGCACGGTGCGGCAAACCCCGCTAAGTTATGGAGAACATTTGGGATAGCCCTGAGGCACAAGTCGGCCCAGCGTATGCTTGTTAACTCGTTGCAGCCGAAGTATTCAATTCGCGTCAAGTCATTTAACCAGGTAACCGAAATGGGTATCGTTGGGTCACGTAAGAAAGTAACCGAACGCGCCAGGCTTTTCCTCCTTGTCGTAGTCTGAAATCGATCTGCGAGGGGTCGCACCCCGAGCAGGGACATCCAAGATCGCTGCGGCGGGGTTGGCTCTGCTACAGCGGTCAACGAGCTGCCGAGGGATACCAAGATCCTCCTTGGGGAGGCTCCTCGTGGCACGCTTGTGGAGACCGAGGCCTCTGCATCCGGAGCGGAGACCTCGGTTGCAATTCTGGTTCGGGTACGGCGACTGATGTCGTGCTCCACGCCTGTCCGTTTCGGGGTCGCGCCCGGGACGGATGCCCAAGGCCGATGCGACGGAGCTGGCTCCGAAGAAATCGGCTGCAGCCCTTCGGTGACCCAACGGTGCCGAAGGGCTTTCTCGCTTTGTATTCCAAGAGCCACATTTCTTTGGTGAAGCTTCGGAGCGGAGGCCTTGGGCATAAAGAACGCGAAGGCAGCCGGGCCGCCTTTGCCCGGCTTTCCTTATTGAAGGTTTTGCCTCAGGGCGCGCGTACTGCCCTTCGGCGCTGCAACTGGATACTGGGACCATGCCGCCGAATTTTGGGAACGGCTACCTCGTTTTCGCTTCTCAGCAGATCGAAAAGTTCTGCCCGCAATTGTTCGATTCGGCGGCGTAGCTTTACCGGGTCCAATGCCTGATACCGCTTCTCCAACGCTCGTCGTTGTGGCGGCTTCAACGTCCCCAACTCCAGCAATCGCTGATACGGCGTGCGCGGCTCCTCATATACCCGACGCACCTTCCCTCCTTCCCGCACTTTCTCTTTCAGCTTCATCGCCGGCTGCAAGAAGTTCCGAAAATCCGCCGCGGCCAGATACAGTTGTCGCAACACCTCGCACTGCGCCGCCGTGGTGAACCGCCCGTACCCTACGACCTTCCGCACGTGCGTCCAGTTCTTCTGCTCCACCCACGCGTTGTCGTTCTTTTGATACGGCCGCGACCGGCTCATCCGGATGCGATGCCGCCGACAATAATTCCACAGCAGGTCATTGAGAATTCCCGAATCGTTGTCGGGATGCACCTCTTGCATCCGGAATGGCACTCGCTGCCGGATTCTCTCCAAGCTCTCCTGCGTCGCCTTCTGCGATCGCCCTTTTTGCGGTGATCCCTCCCACCACCCGGTGGCGATGTCGGTGGCCGACAGCGTCAGCAGATATTCCCCTGCTGTGGTGCGCCCGCAATGCAGCACGTAGTCCAACTGCAGATTCCCGACTTCCTGCCGGTTCCAGTCGGCCGAAGTCTTCACCGGAACCCGCTGGTACAGTAGCGGATGCACCGGCGGCCGACGATGCTGCTTCAGACACCGCACCTCCCGCTCGCGCCGCAGCAACCGGTCGATGGTTTTCGGCGAAACCTGCTGCAAGAGCTCTGCCACCGCCTGGCTGCACTTCAACCCGCCGCTGGCCCGTAGCCGCTCCGTCTGCTCCCGCAGGATCGGCGCCAGTCGTTGCCCGCACGGGAAATCAAACAGCTCCCAAACGCGGATCAGGGGCGTTCTCAATTCCACGCCATAGATCGTCGCTCTCGGCCGCCGCTTGGGTTTTTCCGCCACAGCCGGAACGCGTGTCAGCTTGCGGATCAATACCTTCCGATTCAGCTTGGTCCGCTTCCGGGCCTCGTTCAACAACCGTGTCTTCTGTTTCTTATTGCCACGCAAGTACTCGTCTCGCAGCGCGGCCAGGTACTGCTCGCGTGAGTGCATATCCATCCTGCCGGCGCCCCGATTCGTTCTCGATCGGGGACTGGCTGCCTCACGCGTTCGGTTACTTTTTCATTTGACCCAACAAGGAGCTCTTCAGTGACATTTTAGATGACCCAATTCGCAATTTTGCCGGCCGTATTTTCGCAATGATATAATCCAACGCTGGCGCCTCGCGATATGTTTACGGCTAGAAAAGGGACTTATTGGTTGTGGCTGTTCCTGCTGCCGTCTGCGCCTCTACCTTGCCTCTTCATAGCAGCGAGCGAGAGCGCAACCGCCCAAGAGACTGGACCCGGTACGTCCGGCCCGGACAATATCTATCGCGCTGGCAATGGCGTGTCCAAGCCGAGCCTAATTTCAAAAGTTGAGCCGGGGTATTCCAGCGCAGCTAGAAAGCTGCAGGCTGAGGGTGAGGTGGTCTTATATGCCGTCATCAATCCTGACGGGACCGCGCAAAATCTCAGAGTGATTAAATCATTGGGTTATGGCTTGGACGAAGAAGCCATAGGGGCAGTCCAAAAATGGCGGTTCGGGCCTGGAATGAAGGACGGGAAAGCGGTAGCCGTCATTGCAACCGTCGAGGTGCACTTCCGTCTTGGCATCCCGCCGAATGGCTGGCACTCCGGGCAGATGAAATTCGCGCTCGGCGCCGGCATATTACCGCCGGTGGTCACGAATGGGACCATGCCAAAAGCGGCGGGCGAGGCTCTGAACGAAAGCGCTGCTTTTGAATTTACCGTGGATTCGATGGGTTCCGTAAAGAATATCCGTGCCACCCACGGTTCCTCGTCCGCGACAGAGTTACTTGCTGGACACCTGAAAAACTGGAGGTTTCGTCCGGCCATGCAAGGGAATCAAGCGGTCAACGCCACGGGGCAGGTGCAATTCAAAAAAGGACTAGGCGACGAAACCGTAATTCCTATTCCTTCACCGACACCCCGCACAACGGCGTCGTCGAGCGAGGCCGGCGGGATTCGCACGATGTTGAACCCTAAGGATGGGCTGGTTTACGTCTGGATTCAACCCGGAGCATTCACGATGGGTTGTTCCCAGGGCGATACCGAATGTAACGAGAGCGAGAAGCCTTCCCATGCGGCGGGCATCGCGAAGGCCTTCTGGCTTGGCCGAACGGAGGTAACGCAGGCTGCGTACAAATACGTGATGGGCGGCAATCCCAGCCGTCATCAAGGCGACCAGTTGCCTGTCGAAAGCGTGACCTGGAATGACGCCGTAAATTACTGTACGGCCGTCGGCGGAAGGTTGCCTGCGGAGGCGGAATGGGAGTACGCGGCGCGGGCTGGCGTCGCCGCCGCGCGTTACGGAAATCTGCAAGACGTTGCCTGGTATTCGGGCAACAGCGATGGGGCAACTCATCCCGTGGCGCTGAAACAAGCAAACGCTTTCGGTCTCTATGACATGCTTGGCAACGTATGGGAGTGGGTGGAAGACGCCTACCCCGGCAGCTCATCCAGAATACTGAAAGGCGGCTCGCCTTTTATGGATTCACGGAATGTGCGCGCTTCGAGCCGCCTCTGGGTGGAGCCGTCGGGCGCGGCAAATGGCCGCGGGTTCCGCTGCGCGTTGAACGTCCCGCCCGGCGATAGCCACCCTGCCCCTATCTCGAACGGACCCGGCAGCGTCGTCTCCCCTGGCGGAACTGGCGGATCAAGGCCGCAGCTCATCCACAAAGTCGAACCTGCTTACTCCGAGGCCGCCTCCAAACAAAGAATCATGGGGGTCGTGGTGCTTCGCATCGTCGTTGACGTAAGGGGCGACGTTACGAATGCCACCGTCACCGTGGGCCTCGGGTTTGGCCTGGACGAAAAGGCCATAGAGGCGGTAAAGCAATGGAAGTTCAGGCCGGCCTACAAAGACGGCAAACCGGTCGAGACGGCCGTGAACGTAGAAGTCGGCTTCCGGCTCCAATGATCGGCCCACCAGTGCTACCCTGCTGACGGAGGCTGCGTCTGATAATCCATGCACTCCGTTTTGTCCGACTTGCGCTACGCCCTTCGCACCTTACGCAAAACGCCGGGCCTCACTCTCGTAATTGTGCTGTCGCTAGCCATCGGCATTGGCGCCAACACCGGAATTTTTAGCGTGGTGAACGCCTTGATGCTGAAGCCTCTGCCGTACCCGCACGCGGAACGGCTCGTCGCGTTATGGCTGCGGTCTCCCGGTCTGGGCATTCCCCGCGACTGGCCCTCGCCTGGACAATATATCGACATCCTTACGCAGAATCGCTCCTTCGACGCGATCTCCATTTCCCAAGGCGGCAGCCAGACAATGAGCGGTCGCGAGCGGCCGGAGCGAGTCGAGATCTTAAGGACGTCTTCCAATCTATTCGGTCTTTTAGGCGCCAAACCCCTGATGGGCCGTTTGCTGTTGCCCTCGGAGGACGCCCCGGGCGGCGCTGACGTCGCCTTGCTCAGCCATGAATGCTGGCAGCGACTTTTCGCTGCCGACCCGCATGTCATCGGAAGGACCATCGTAATGAACGGGAAGTCCTTCAGCGTGGTTGGCGTGCTGCAGCCTGATTTCCTGTTGAATCGCGAAGTGATGCCGACCGTGGGCGGCATCGCAAGCATGGATGTCTTCGTCCGTTTGCCGTTAGGGGCCGATGCTGTGCGCAAGCGCGGCGATGAAAACTACAACCTGATGGCGCGCCTCAAGCCAGGCGTCACGCCCGAGCGGGCGCAGGCGGATATCGACGTGATCGCGCGCCGCATTCGAGAGGCCGACCACCGCGATCCCAGCTTTACCATCAGCGTCGTTCCACTGCTCGAACAGGTGGTGGGAAATGTGCGCCGCGCGGTGCTGGTCCTTTTGGGATCCGTCGCCCTGGTGCTGCTGATCGCGTGCGCCAATGTGGCGAACCTGCTCTTGTCCCGCGCTACGGCGCGTCAGAAAGAGGTCGCGATCCGCACCGCCCTGGGGGCTGGATGGGGCCGCATTATGCGTCAGTTGTTGTGTGAAAGCGTCATACTCGGTATCGCGGGCGGCATAGCGGGTCTCGCCGTTGCGTACGCCGGCTTGTGGGTGGTACGAACCATCAATCCCGGAAACATTCCCCGCTTAGGAGAGATCCGCATCGATGGAACCGCGCTCGCATTTACCTTCGTTGTATCCGGTCTGACCGGTCTGTTGTTCGGCTTGGCGCCGGCGATCCGCGCCCTTCACATGGACCTGAATGCGCCGCTCAAGGCCGGCGGACGCTCGGGTCAGGGCGACAGCGGTTTGGGCTTTGCGCGCGGCCGTCTGCGAGGCCTGCTGGTGGTATCGGAGTTGGCGCTCTCGCTGATGCTACTCATTGGCGCCGGGCTGCTGGCGCTAAGCTTCATTCATCTGGAAAGCGTGCCGCCGGGGTTCAACCCGGATCATGTAATCTCCCTGGCCCTCGGTAACTCTCCCAACCCGCGATATCGCGAGCCGAAAGCGAACCTTGAACTTGGCCGCCGCATTCTGGAAAACGCATCGCATGTACCGGGAGTCAAACGGGCCGGCGCCGCAGACGTGCTGCCATTAACCGAATCCATCAGTTGGGGCGGCATCAGCGTGGAAGGCTACACGCCTCCGCCCGGTCAGCCGGAGTTGCAGGTCGATCAGCGCGACGTTTCTTCGGGCTACTTCGAGACGATAGAAATACCGCTGCTGCATGGCCGTTTCTTCGATCCCCACGATAATCCCGATGGCCAGCTCGTGGCGATCGTGGACGAAAAGATGGCGCGTCGCTTCTGGCCGGCCGGAGACGCCATCGGGAAGCATATCTGGCGCGATCCCAAGCACCCGTTTACGATTGTGGGGGTCGTTGGCGTCGTAAAGCAGTATGGCCTCGATACCGATACGCGGATGGCCGCTTATTTCCCGGATGACGGCAGGCAAAGATGGCTGGTTGCGCGAACCGAGGGCGATCCGGCGCCGCTCGCTACTGCGCTTGCCAATGCCGTTCATCAGGCAGACGCGGAGATCCCCATTTATGACGTCCGCACAATGCAGGATCGCCTCTACGACTCGCTGGCGCGGCAGCGGTTTTCTATGGCGATGCTCGGCGCCTTTGCAGCCTTCGCCATGATTCTCGCGGCGATTGGGGTCTATGGCGCCATCTCCTACCTGGTTACCCAGAGCCTGCACGATATCGGCGTCCGCATTGCGCTCGGTGCGTCGCGTGGCGCCATTCTGCGCATGGTGGTGCGGCGCGGCATGGATCTCGCCTTCGCAGGGATCGCGCTCGGCCTTATCGGAGCGGCGGCCCTCACGCGCGTAATGGCGAGCCTGCTTTTCGGAGTGGGCGCTCGCGATTTCGCAACATTCACCGCCGTCCCGGCCTTTTTAGCGTTCGTCGCCTTGACCGCGTGCTACATTCCGGCGTTGCGTGCTACACGCGTGGACCCCATGATTGCGTTGCGCGAAGAATAGCGCGCTGCAGCAAAAGTCACGCGACAAACTGCCACGTCATTATCAGTAAATCGATAAGACCAATCCCAAATGTGACATATCGATCTTGACTGCAATCCGCGCGCGGACTATGCCAAAAATTTCGGGGAACGCTTACGCTTATTGAGACGGCGCTACCGGCAGCATCACATTGGCCGCGCTTAACTGTCCGCCCATGGCGAGCTGAATTTGGGGATTGGGGGGACAATCGCCCGGCAGATAAAAATTAATCTGGTAAAGTCCCGCAAATCCCGGCGTCAATCCGGCATATGGAATCGTGGTCGGGTCAAGCGCTTTTCCATTCAAAAGCACCTGCAGGGCGCCTGACGTGAAACCGTCGATGAAACCCGCGGTCTGCGGGATCTCGCCGATGGCCGGCAGCGGCTGGGTGCCGCCAAGTCCCGTCGCGTATAGCACCATCAGGTCACCCGGTTGCGCCGGCGCCGTTGCCGAGACAATGGCGTACTTGGCGTTGAAATCTTGCGCCAGCGCAAAATGGCCGCTAGGAACAAATAACGCCGGCGCGGCATTCACCAGTGTAATGTTTACGGCCGGACCTGCCGAACTCTGTCTTATGACCCGCAGCGTTGACGTGCCCTGGATTTCATCCGGCGGAATCATAGCGTTGATCTGCGTAGGCGAAACGTAAAGTAGAGGAACAGCGACGTTATCGATCAGGACGCTGATATTTCCCAGCAGATGCGGTAGCGTGTTACCGGCCGTGTTTTCGGCGGTTAATCCGGCGGTGGTGAACGCCAGATTGGTCCCGAAAATCGAGATTAGGCTGCCCGGCGCAAACGGTCCCGGCGTAAAATCCGAGGCGTTAAGAATGCTCGTGGCCGTATAGGCAGGGTTCTGCGCCATGGCGACTCCGCCAAACAGACACACTCCGAGCGCCAGAAAGCCCCGCAACATCGCTACTTATTTTACGTTGCGGCGGCGCGCCGCGCAATCGGCCTAAGTTGCAATGGAATATCGCTTTAGTTTGTTAATCAAACCTTGGCGGCTGAGACCGAGCAGGCGCGCAGTCTGTTGCTGGTTATTATGGGTGGACGTCATCGCTTCCTGGATCATGCTTTTTTCCAGCTCGGCGATTGCTTTTTTCAGCGATTGAGGCTTTACACTAGCGGCCGGTTGCTGCGGCCCGGGGCCGGACGACAGTTCGTCTTCGAAGAGATCCTCTTCGGTAATCGAGCTGCCTTGCGCGCAGGCCGCGAGGCGCATCACCTCATTGCGCAGTTGTCGAACGTTGCCGGGCCATGCCGACATGGTCAGCTTCCGCAGCACAAACGGGGAGAGTTCCAACGCCGCGCGGCCCATCTCCCGGCAATAGTCCCTTAAAAAATGCCGGGCCAGCAAAGGAATATCCTCGCGGACATCGCGAAGGGGCGGCATCTGGATGTGGATGACCTTAATGCGGTAATAAAGGTCTTCACGGAAGTTGCCTTTGGCTATTTCGGCGTCGAGAGCCTTATTGGTGGCGGCAAGCAAGCGCACATCTACCGGAACGGGCCCGCGGCCGCCAACCCGCTCCACGACGCGTTCCTGCAAGACCCGCAGGATCTTGGCTTGCGCGGCCATGCTCAGATCGCCGATCTCGTCCAGAAACAAAGTACCGCCGCTGGCCTTTTCAAACTGGCCGATACGTTGGTTCACTCCCGTCGCTACGCCTCTTTCAATTCCAAACAGTTCGCTTTCGACCAGCGTGTCTGGCAGGGCGGCGCAATTCAACGCTACAAAGGGCTTCCGCGCGCGCGTGCTGGTAAAGTGAACGGCGCGCGCAGCCATCTCTTTTCCAGTACCGCTCTCGCCGGTGATCAAAACATTCACCAGACTGTCGCGGATGCGCTCAATCAGGCGTACGACTTGTTGGATGCGCGTGCTGGAACCGATGATGCCGTGGCTCGCGGCGCGAGATTCAACCTCACGCCACAGGTGCGTGTTCTGCGCTACCAATTCGTCCTGGCTGCGGCGTAATTCGCCGATTAGCTGCGCAGTCTCAATCGCGATGGCGGCATGCGACCCGAGAGTCTGTAGCGCCTCCTCATCGCGACGGTTGAAAACGCCCGTGTTCTTGTTGAGCACTTCAAACGCGCCGACAATGCGCCCACCCTGGTTCCGTAATGGCGCCGCTAGAATGGTGCGGGTACGATACCCGGTTTTTAAGTCGATCCCGGCGTAGAATCGAGGGTCGCTGTACGCGTCCAGCACGTTCACGATGCCGCCGCCGGTTACTGCCGCACCGGCGATTCCACTCCCCGCGTCAAAGCGCAAAATTTCATCGCTGCCCAGCGCCACTTTCGACCACAACTCATTGCGCTCACGGTCAAGCAGGAATATGCTTGCGCGGTCGCAATCCAGCAATTTGATGGCTTCACGCGCGATCAAATCAAGTAATGCGCCCAGATCGCGCTCGGAATTGATGCGCTGACAAATCGCCAGAATGTCGGCGAAGTTGCCGCCGTCATCGATTTGCGCCAACGCTCCCATGAAGTTTACAGTCTAGCCTACCTACGGCATGGTGTCTAGGAAGTATACAGATGCCTAGAGAGTAGGCATTGAAAACCGTATAGATTCAGGCAGTTACCTATGGCATTAAGGGTGCAGAGATATGGGCTGCATAGGAAATGTCTTCTAAGGCTGGGTCCAGTGGTCGGCGGAGGAGCTCCACTGGTTCCGGCCTATATTGGAAGAATGGCTGATCGGGAACACCGTTATCGAATCGCGACGCACTGGACCGGCAACCTGGGTTCGGGCACTTCGGCCTATAAAGGCTATAAACGCGATCACGAATTGAGCGCACCTGGAAAGAGTGCGCCAATTGCGGGTTCTTCAGACCCTGCATTTCGCGGAGATCCGACGCGATATAACCCGGAGGAACTCTTGCTGGGTGCGGTCGCCGCATGCCACATGCTCTGGGTTTTACACTTATGCGCAGACGCGGGAATTGTCGTCACCGACTACCGCGACGAGTCGGAAGGCGTCCTGGTAGAGCACGCCGATGGCTCGGGCGAGTTCACACATATCGTGCTGCGGCCCCGCATGGCCATTACCCATAGCGCGCGCTCCCAGGACGCCGCAGACATTCATCGTAAAGCGCATGCCGTGTGCGCTCTGGCGAGATCCGTAAAGTTCGAGGTGTTGTGCGAGCCCGAAATCACCGCTACGGCTGCAAAATTACCTTGATCAAATTCCCCTCGCGGCGATAGAGCTTGCCAAACCACTCGGCGCCTTCCGACAGGGGCGCTACCGCGCTGATGAGCGAATCCACGCGAATGATGCCGCGCGCCATCAGGTCGATCGCCGCCGGATATTCACCACTCGATGCGCACGATCCTTGCAACCGGATTTGTCTCGTCACCACTTCCTGCAGCGGCAGCTCCACGTTGGGCGCGACATTGCCCACCAGCGTGACAGCTCCGCCCTTGCGGACCGATGAGATCGCCGCGCGCACGGAATCTTTCGTGCCCACGCACTCCACGCAAAGATCGGCGTTATAGCTCTCGGCTTTAGTCGCAATGTCGGTGGCGCCAAGCTCGCGCGCCATCGTCAGTCGTTGCTCGATGGGGTCGACCGCGATCACCCGCGCGCATCCGGCGGCGCGCAGGCACTGCACGGCCAATACTCCAATCATCCCGGCCCCCACCACTACCGCGGTGTCGCCGAGACGTACAGGCGTCAGATTCACCGCGTGCATCGCCACGGACACAGCTTCGATTAATGCCGCTTGTTCGAATGTTAACGAGTTGGGCAGTTTGTAAACGATGCGGCGAGGGACCGCGACATACTCGGCGAACGCACCATGGCGCCGGTAGGGGCCCGGCGACACGCCCATCACCTGCCGGTTGTCGCAAAGGTTCACTTCGCCGCGCCCGCAGTAAAAGCACTGCCCGCAATAAATTGTGGAATCGAACGTCACGCGGTCGCCCAGCTGCAGCCCGTGCACGCTCGCGCCCAGCGCGGCCACTTCGCCCGCGGCTTCATGGCCCATAACAAGCGGCGGAATGCGCCGGCCAGTCGATCCATCGAATCCATGTACGTCGCTGCCGCAAATGCCGCAGGCGCGCACACGGATCAGAACCTCATCGGCGGCGATCTCCGGCTCCGGCATCGCGGTGAGTTCTAGTTTCAGGTATTCCTTGAGGAGCAAGGCGTTCATATATGAGGATGGTAACAGGACGCCGTACCGGGAACCACAGCCCTCTCCGCGGTGTCTGAGCTTCTGAACTGTTTTGCAGCCGCAAACGAACGATCGAGCCCGCACCGTATTCTGGCTTCAGATCGCAAGCCTGCTCCTTACGGGTTGGGTGATCTGGAAGACTGCGTTTTTCCCCTTCGGCGGTCGGAATCCACTGGCGCAAGGGATTGCGATCGCTCTTTGGTTCTCATGTATCGCGCTGGCGCTGAGCGGCGTAATCACGTTTCTTTTGCTGCTCGCCGTGAAGCGTATCGCGCGCCAGGAGGCGCTCGAAGTGACGTTGCGCACTTCCGCCGCGGGGGTCTGGTTCGCGCCCGCCGTGATGTTGTTGGGCGCTGCGTCGCCCATTGCCAACGTGGCGGCTCTGGCCCTGGTAGTGAGTGCAACCCGCGTCCTGTATTCCCAATGGCTTCTTGTTCCGAAATCCGCGCCGGAAGAAGAGCTGCCGCCGGCTAACGATCCGATATTCACCGGAACCCTGCCGCACGGATTTCTGCCACGGGACTTCTGGCCGGCGTTTACAGCGGCGGCAGCCCTGCAAGCGGGATATGTTTATGCAAAATTGGGGTGGCCGTCGCTTTCATCGGCGTGTTACGCCCTCGGAGCGGCAGTGCTAACCGCCTATGCGATCTCTGCCGGCGTTTGGACGCGCGATCGGCAGCCCACGCTTCCGCGCTCCATTCTAGCCATCGCGGTAACGGTAATGATGGCGGTCTTCATTACAATGCTCGGCATGCGTGTGTACGGCGGTGGTGGGAATGGCGAAGGTTCCCTTGCATCTGGAGCGTCACCCGCGCGACACGCTCCAAAGCAACCGCCGCCCGCCGTCCCCAATGCTCCGAAATACCAGCCGCCTCCCATCGACCCGGCGCGTCTCGGCCCCGCGGTCAGCGTTCCCGGCGGAGTGCCCGGCGTAATCTTATGGCCGGAGACAGAGCCAGTTCCTTTGTTGATTGAACCCATGCCTAAGGGCGGCCTGGCGCACCGCGATGCCTCCCGCCCATTTGTGATTCCCTTCTCCGGCTCTTATTGGATGTTCCGCACTGGGTTTTTGAGGCCGCCCGCCAATTCTCTTGTCGAGCGTGGCACGCCAACTTCGACGTCCTTCAAAACCGTGGATTCCTGGCCGCTTGAGATGGAGGCGCACCAGCGCCTGGATCGTGAGATTGATCTTTCCTGTTGCTCGAAAATTCGCGTCGATGTAATGAACGCGGACAAGCATCCCGGCACCGTCACCATGGAACTCGCCGTAATCGACCAGGCCGGGCCCCCCATTCGCCTCGGGCGCGCCGAGATTCGCTCTACGCCCGATCTAACCGAAGATCCTGTCAAACCAGCCCCCGAAACGCTCGAGTTTAGCCTGCCTTTGTACGCGCCGCGCTTCGACGAATTCGACGTCATCTTTCACCGCGACCCCCAGCGAGTGGATCGCAGCGCGCGCATTTCGATTCAACGGTTTGTCTTGGTGCCGCGCTGATTCGGCTCCGCCCCCAAACAGTCTAAACTTCAAGTATGTACAAAGCGAAAGCATACTCTGCCGTCAGTGAAAAATCGCCGCTGGCTTCCACCACTATTGAGCGGCGCGACCCCACTGAGAACGATGTCCAAATTGAAATTCTGTTTTGCGGTATTTGTCACTCCGACTTGCATCAGGCTCGCAACGAGTGGAGTGGCGTCATGCCTACCGTTTACCCCTGCGTTCCCGGCCATGAGATTCTCGGCCGCGTGACCCGGGTCGGTTCAGCCGTCACTAAGTTCAAACCGGGCGACATTGCTTCGGTTGGCTGCATGGTCGATTCCTGCGGAGTCTGCGCCGAATGTAAGCAATATCTTGAGCAATTTTGCGCGAAGCTTACCCTCACCTACAATTTTCCCGACAGCCACACTGGTGGCGTCACCTATGGCGGCTACTCCGACAGTATCGTCGTAAAGGATAGGTTCGTTTTTAAGGTTCCAGGCAACCTTGATCCCGCGGGCGCCGCGCCCTTGCTCTGCGCCGGTATCACCACCTATTCGCCGATGCACCATTGGGGCGTAGGCAAAGGCAAGAAGGCCGGCGTAGTCGGTCTCGGCGGCCTTGGGCATATGGGCGTAAAGTTCGCTCATGCCCTGGGTGCGCATGTCGTCCTCTTCACCACATCGCCCAATAAAAAAGAAGACGCGCTACGTCTCGGCGCCGATGAAGTCGTGATTTCTCGCAATGCCGACGAAATGGCCAAGCACGCCGGCAGCTTCGATTTCATTCTCGACGCCGTCTCCGCCGACCACGACATCAACGCCTATCTCAACCTCCTCCGCCGCGATGGCAACCTTACCCTGGTCGGCGCGCCCGAGAAGCCCTTGGCTGTCTCAGCCTTCAACCTGCTGTTTGGCCGCCGCAGTCTCTCCGGCTCTCCCATTGGAGGTACTGCCGAAACGCAGGAGATGCTCGATTTCTGCGGTAAACACAACATCACCTCGGACGTTGAGGTCGTCCCCATCCAGAAGGTCAACGAAGCCTACGACCGGCTCTTGAAGGCAGACGTCAAATACCGCTTCGTGATCGACATGGCGTCGCTCAAAGCGTAAGCGTAATCCCTCATTCGCCCAAAGTCACGGAGGCGGCGCGGTTGCGACTAGCCGGCCGCTTCCGTCTTTGCCGGCGGCAGAAATCGCTTTATGAAGTTGGTGTCGAAGTGGCCCGCCTGAAAATCCGGATCCGCCAGAATACGTTGGTGCATCGGGATCGACGTATAAATGCCCTCCACGATGAACATTCCCAACGCCCGCTGCATCCGGCGAATGGCTTCGCCCCGATCGCTCCCGTAAGTGATCAACTTCGCCACCAGCGAGTCGTAGAACGACGGAATCACACAATCGGTATATGCCCACGTGTCCACCCGTACTCCGATTCCGCCAGGCACATGGAATCCGGTAATGCGTCCCGGAGAGGGCACGAATGTTTCAGGGTTCTCGGCGTTAATCCGGCACTCGATCGCATGGCCGCGCAGTTCAATGGGTCCGGGTAGCACTTCGTCCAGCGGTTCGCCCTGCGCGATGCGAATCTGGCTCTTCACGATATCCACGCCGGTGACGAATTCCGTGACCGGATGTTCCACCTGTACGCGCGCATTGACCTCGATGAAATAGAGCTTGCCGCTCTCATCCATCAGAAACTCCACCGTCCCCGCGTTCGTGTAGGCCGCCTGCGAAAGCGCGTTGCGCAACGCTGCGCCAATTTCTGCACGCTGCGCATCGGTTACCACCGGCGATGGCGATTCCTCGAGCAGTTTCTGATGTCTGCGCTGGATGCTGCATTCACGCTCGCCCAGGATTTCCACCTTGCCGTGCTCATCCGCCAGCACTTGAAACTCGATATGCCGCGGCGCCCCAATGAATTTTTCGAGATACACATCGGCTGAGCTGAAAGCCGCGCCCGCTTCCGATTGCGCTTGCGCGTAAAGCCCGGGAAGCTCCTCGGAATTATAGACCACGCGCATGCCGCGGCCACCGCCGCCCGCGGATGCTTTCAAAATCACTGGGTAACCAATCTTCTCGGCGGTAGCCACCGCCTCTTCAGGACTAGTAATTACCCCCGGGGAGCCCGGCAGCACCGGGACGCCCATCTCGCGCATGTAGGCGCGGGCCCTTTCCTTCACACCCATAAGCCGGATGACGTCCGGCTTAGGGCCGATGAATTTGATGTGAGAAGCCTCGCAAACTTCGGCGAAGTTCGCGTTTTCGCTCAGAAATCCATAGCCGGGGTGAATCGCATCGACATTGGTAATCTCCGCCGCGCTAATGATGGATGGAATGTCCAGGTAACTGCGCGCGCTCTTTGCCGGGCCGATGCAGATTGCCCGATCCGCGAACCGAACGTGCGCGCTATACCGATCGGCCTCCGAATACACGGCCACGGTCTCAATTCCCAGTTCTTTACAGGCGCAAATGACGCGGACTGCAATTTCCCCGCGATTGGCTATGAGGATTCTCTTAAACCGCGCGGATGGCAAACAGAGCCTCCCCGTACTCTACCGGCTGGCCGTTCATCACGAGCTTGCTTTCCAGGATGCCCGAGGTCTCCGCCTCAATTTCGTTCATGAGTTTCATGGATTCGATGATGCAAAGCACCTTGCCGGGCTGCACACGCTCACCGACGCGCACGAATGGAGACGAGTCCGGTGAAGCGGATTCGTAGAACGTGCCAACAATCGGCGATTTGACCAGCGTGAGGGAAGGGTCGGGACCTGCAAGCTTGGGCTTAGGCGTCTCCGTGACCAGCTCCGAATGGGGCGCAATCGTGGGCGCGGCCATAACCGGGACGGCGCTGGACGCGACGACGATTTCCTGCGATGAGGCGAAGCTGGCGCGGCGGATGCGAACGCGGTTCTCGCCGCGCTGTACCTCGAGCTCGGCCACTCCGCTCTCATTCGCAAGCGCAATCAGCTCGCGTATCTCTTCAATGTTCACAAGGGATAGGGTAACAGAGGTACGGGTCGCGCTTAGTAGAGCGGTCTGTGACCTACAGCACCTTGGCTGTCATCACCAGGAATAATGCCTGGTCGTGGCTCAACCCGAGACGGCCTACAACGACTTTCTGTCCCTCTTTGACATCGAGATCCGTTTGCATCTGCATATCGATGTATTGGAACTGATCGCTGCCGGGGCCGCCCGTCGGCTGTGGAACTCGAAACTGCGCATTCAAGCGGTCGATGCGCAGGGTGTTTCCATCGCTCTGCAGGGCAATCGAATTAATTGATAATTGAGTAATCACAGGGACTGACTTGCTTCCAATTTGAATCGCGCCGCCTGAACTGGTGGTACGAACCAATTGTCCAGTGCGTGTCCGGAAAGTGATGACGTCCCAAAGGCCATAGTTCTTGAATGGGAATGTGTTCTTAAGCTGCGATACAACCGAATCGACGTCCTTCGGAATAACAGACCCTATCGCGGTGGAATCGGATGCCACTAGCAGAAACATGGTCATCTCAACGTTTTTCGGAGTGGCCGACGGAACATCCAGTTTTTGAATGGCGTCTTCAATCGCGCGCATCGCTTCAGGCGAGGCTTCCACAGTGATGGCGTGCAGTTCCGGACTCTGGCGAACCGCTCCCCCGAAAACGGATATGAGCTCGCGCAATTGCCCTGGATCGGCGTATTTGAGGATAAACAACTTTTTCGTGGTCGGAGTCTCAGCTTTGCTTGCGTCTTGCGCCATGGCTGATAGGGCCAATAACAACACGATCCATATCTTCTTCATGATTACTCTCCCGTTCCTTCCGAAATCCAGTAGATGACGATGCTCGGGTCGTCGGTAATGAGCTTTACGACGAGCGGTTGCTGCGGCTTAACGGCGAAAAGTTTAGGCCCAACTACGGCCGTGACAAGCGGCTTTCGCCGCACGCGCCGGATGCGAGTTACTTGCGCCGGCCGTACTTTCTCCAATATAGGCAGCGGCGCTGGCAACTCCGCTCGGTGAATGAGGGCTAGGGTCGGCCGCGGTTGCCGGACCGGCGGCTTCGGCCAGAACATCAGACCGGTAACCGCGGCGGCCGCGGCTAGAAATCCAAAGATCCAATTCCCGCGCCGCGACGGACGCTCCGTCGCAATCTGGCTGAGAACACGCGCCCGCACGGCGGCAAAATGGGCCTCCGAGATCGGATCGCGATGCGCCTGACGCAAAATTTCGATCGTTTCTTCCGGCTTCATCCCACTCTTCCTTTCCTCGGCGCAAAGTAACGTTCGACGAAATCGTGCACTTTCGCCCGCGCTTTCGAAACCTGCGACCGCACCGTAGCCTCACTCGACCCTAACGCCCGCGCTACCTCTTCGGTGGAAAGACCCTCCAGATCGCGCAGCACAAGCGCCGCCCGTTCCTTTTCCGGAAGCAGGCGCAGACTCAATTCCAGCACCCGGCGCCGTTCCGCCTCGGCGGCGCCGGCTTGCGGGTCGTTTCCGGCCGCGGCAAGTTCCTCAGCCATTTCCACGGGCGCAGAGACAGGGTGGCGGCGGCGTAAGTCGTGACACGCGTTCACCGTCACCCGATATAGCCAGGCAGATAAAGCGCCCGGCGCTTCCACCTTGGCCAGATTGCGATATAGCTTCAGGAAGACTTCCTGCGATATATCCTTCGCATCTTCCAGATTCCCGGTCAGCCGCAGCGCGGTGGTCAGCACCAACCGCTCGTGACGCCGCATCAGCAACTCAAAGGCGGCCAGATCGCCGGCGCGGGCGGCAGCGATCGTGTCGCTGACCGCCTCCGTCCCTTCCATTGCCATCGCCGCGGCCGTGAGCATCATCTACCAGGAATAACTGCGAAGCTTGGCAAAGTGTGTATATCATCTTGCTTGGAAATGTCTGAAAAGCTAGCTCTCCCTCCCGACGAATTCCACAATCTGGCGCGCCAGGCGGCGGCTTTTGTAACTGAATACTACCAATCTCTACCCGAACGCCCTGTCCTGGTCCCGACCACGGCGGAAGACATGCGCTTGGCGCTTGATGAGCCGCTGCCGCAAACGGGGTCGGATTTTGGCGATCTGATCGATGTCGTTCGCGACGTGCTGGCCCGCTACAACCGGCACAGCGCGCATCCGCGGCTATTCGGATACGTTTGTTCCCCGGGCGCGCCCGTCACGGCCATCAGCCACATGATCGCAGCCGCGTTGAACATCAACGCGACCTGCTGGCGCTCGGCGCCTTCGGGTACGCAGATGGAGCACACCGTCATTCGCTGGATGAAGGAGATCCTCGGCTTTCCGTCCGATTCCGGCGGGGTGCTGGTGAGCGGAGGGTCCATGGCGAATTTCGCCGGGCTAGCGGCCGCGCGCAGCGCCAAAGCCCCCGGGAATGTAGTCCGCGATGGAGTCGGGGGCATGCCGCGCATGTGCGCGTACGTTTCGCGAGAGAGCCACTTTTCCGTGACCAAGGCGGCGGGGATGCTAGGTATCGGTGAAGCCAACGTCCGGCAAATTGACACTGACGAAAACCTGCGTCTCGATCTGGCCGATCTCGAACGCCGCGTAGCCGAAGATCGCGCAAACGGCTGCCTGCCCTTCTGCGTCGTGGCGAGTGCCGGCACTACCGCCACTGGCGCATTCGACCCGATCGGCGCCTTGGCCGATTTCGCCCGCCGCGAGGGCCTGTGGCTGCACGTCGACGCCGCCTACGGAGGCTTCGCCGCTATCGCGCCGAGTGCGCGGCATTTCTTCACCCGAATTGGCGAGGCCGATTCGGTCGCCCTCGATCCGCATAAGTGGCTGTACAGCCCCATGGGATGCGGTTGTGTGCTTTACAAAGACCCCGCCACCGCGTACACCGCTTTCAGTCACGACGCCGACATCACGCGCCGCATCGGTTTGGTGAACGACGAAGCCTTCGCATTCTGGGATTATGGGCCCGAGTTGAGCCGCCCCCTTCGCGCGCTCGATCTCTGGATGCTGATCAAGTTCGTAGGCGCGGCGCGGCTCGCGGAAGCCATCGAATTCAACATCTCATGCGCGAAATATCTAGAGAAACTGGTGCGGGCAAGCGTCGATTTTGAGATGTTGGCCCCGGTGGCGCTTTCGATTTTCTGCTTCCGCTATCGCCCTCCGGGGTTTACCGGGGATCTGAATGTCTTGAACGAACGCCTACTGGTCGACCTGCAGCGCGCTGGCGGAAGTTATCTGTCGAATGCAATGATTCATGGCCAGTTTGCCCTGCGCGGATGCGTGTTGAACTACCGCACCACCGAGCGCGATATGGAAACGCTGCTCCACGACATCCGAAAAGTTGCAGCTTTACCCTAACCCGCTAGCTCAGCACAGCCTTACGATTCTCACGCGCGGCGCCGTCAAAAAATGCAACGATTCCGCACGTTGAGACAGTCTACACGTTCAAGGAGATTCCATGGCCAAGCCGCTAAAATAGGAACCGTTCCTCCTTAAGAAACGGCGTCTGCGCGCGAGAACGCCAGGATATTCCAATTTGAAACCGAAAGTGAAGGTCGTTTTCGCCTCGGGAACCGACGACCTGAACGCTCGACTCATCGAGCGGATGCAGACAATCTATCCCGACCTGCCCTTGTGTGTGGTTTCGGAGTTTCCTCCCGCCGGGCGCAATATCCGCTGGGTACGCTACCAGGTAGATCGTCCCTTGCGCCACAATCTGGCGCGTTGCCGTGCGGCCTTTCGCGGATCCTCCATTCGCCTTGCCGCGGTCATGCTGACGCCAAACGTCCCGCTGCGCAGGCTGCGCTTGCTGGCGCTGCTGCTCGCGCCGGCCAATCTGCTTGCCTTCAATGAAGACCTGAATCATTTCATGCTGCGGCCGCGCTGCATTCCCGCCATCCTGCGTCACGGCATCTGGCGCGTGCGTAATTTCCTGCGGTGGCAGTTCAGTACAGGCAAGAACGCCGCCATTCCCCCTCCCGAGCCAGCGGCGGAATGGACCGCGCCCCGCATAACCATTTTCGAAGGCCGAAGCGCCGGTCGAACCCGTGTGTTGATCGCAAGTCCCTACGTTCCGTTTCCACTCTCACACGGGGGCGCCGTACGCATATACAACCTCATGCGGCGCGCAGCGGAATGCTTCGATCAGATCCTCATCGCATTCACCGAAACCGGGGATCCGCCGCCACCCGAGCTTCTGCAAATCTGCGCGCAAATAGTGCTTGTGCGGCGCACCGGCAGCCATTTGCAGCCTGCCAGTAACCGCCCCGATGCCGTGGAAGAGTTCGACTCCCCCGTATTCCACGACACCCTGCGCAACGTGGTGCGCGATTGGCAGCCGCAAATCGCTCAACTCGAATTCACGCAGATGGCGCAGTACGCGAAGGATTGCGCTCCCGCCCGCACTATTCTGGTGGAGCACGACATCACCTTCGATCTCTACACGCAACTGCTCGCCCTGGGTGACGATTGGGATCTGCGCCGGCAGGTCAAGATGTGGAAGAGCTTCGAGACGGCCGCCTGGCGCAAGGTGGATCGCGTCGTCGTGATGTCGGAGCGCGACCAGGCATCTGTTCGGGACGGCCGCGCCGCAGTACTCCCCAACGGAGTGGATCTCGAGCGATTTCATCCGCGCCACGATCCGCCTGAACCCAACCGCCTGTTGTTCATCGGCTCGTTCGCGCACATGCCGAATCTCCTGGCAATCGACTTTTTCCTTCGCGAAGTTTGGCCGCTCTTGACCGGCGCCACGCTGCACCTCATCGCAGGCGCGCAGCACGAATACCATCTGGAACGAAGCCAGGTTCGGCTCGCTCTGGACGGGCCGGGAATCGAGGTGCAAGGGTTTGTCTCCGATGTGCGGCCCGCCTACGCCCGCGCAGCTGTCGTGATCGCGCCCCTGCGCGCCTCCGCCGGAACCAACATCAAAATCCTCGAAGCCATGGCAATGGGTAAAGCGATCGTGAGCACCAGCTCTGGCGTCCATGGATTGGATCTCGCACCCGGCCAAGAGTTTCTCCTCGCTGAAACCGCCGAAGAGTTTGCGCGCGCCGTGGAAGGTCTACTGGCGGACCCGGGCGAATGCGCGCGACTGGGTGGCGCGGCCCGGGGCCGTGTGGAGCGTCAATATAACTGGGATTCGATCGCGCTCTCGCAGTTAGAGCTCTACCGGGAGCTGTTGGATGACGCCGCTTCGCTGCCGGGCTCGACCGCTATCTGCGCGCGCAGTTGATCGGGGCGAACGGCTTCGAAAAATGCCCGCTGCGGCGGCGACTCGACATCCAGTGATTCATCGGAGATGACAATCGACGACCCCATTGGCGTCCGGTGCTTCGCGGTAGCGTAATCGACCAGCCTGCGCGCGTCTCCGGCGCAATCGAATAGCGGGTGGGGATTCGCACTCCGCGCGCCGCCTTCCAGAAAGTCGACCAGGGGGTCCACTCCCGCCGCGCTCGCTTCTGGCCGTTGACGAAGATAATAGCGGGTATCGAACAGTCTGTGCGGCTTTCGGCCCTCCACCGCGCCATGCTCGACATAGTGCCGCAGTGGGTCCACTCCCGCGGCGCGCAGGTCCGGATATTTTTCCAGATAGAACGCCGCGTCGAAAATGCCACACCGTCGTTTTCGTTCTTCCTCGCGCCGCAACGCCCAGGGTAGTCGGCTCGGCTTCACGGCCGCCCTGGCATTTGGAACAGCCGCATCGGGCCCTCGCTGTGGAACCTGCGCGCATCGACGCCGCACCTCAGCCCTCGCCGCCCGCAGCAAACGAAAATCGAGCAAGTTGAGCCGCAGCACCTCCCGATAAACTGGCCGCCCCACAGATTCGCGAAATTGCAAATGCCGTGCGGTCACCGAATCACCCACTTCGCGCGAGACATTAGCCGGCGGTTGTACGAAGTCGAGCCAAGGAAAGATTGCCCGCATGCGGTGCCGGCCCGCCGCGACGCTCTGGCGGTACATATCGACCACGCCCAGAAACACGGTCTCCCGCATCCGGTTGAGCGCCCCGGTCAGGTCGTCGGGTACGGTTTCGCGATCGGCGGCCCCATTCGCCAGCAAAATGGTTTGAGGATTATCCACCTGCTCGGGAAACTGCTCCAGCAGCAGGCGAATGTATGCGCCGAACTCGAACTGGTTGGCCGCCTCGCTTAGCGGATCGCCGTCGCTAGGATGGTGACGGAAATAGTCGTACGTCGAGCGCAACCGGTCGATGGGATCGCGGAGGAAGCACCAGTCAAAGAAGAGGTAGCCGCGCGCCTGCGGAACCGGATAGTGAATCTGATGGCTGGAGATAGCTTCGATGTTAGGATGCCGCTCAAGGTAATCGACGATGTCGTTTTGCTCGATGCGCCCGTCGCGATGCGTAGTGTCGAGGCGCGCTAGTCGCTCGCCGAAATTCCGGTCGAGGATATTTTCCAGTGTGGTTCCGGCGTTTTTAAGGATGTGGTAGTGCAGAATTACGAAGCGCAGCGGAAACTCCAGATCCGCTAATCCTGAAAGATTTCGTTGCGGGTAAGTTCCAGGCGTGGAGATTCGGTGCTAATCATATCGCCCTCAATTTCTACCAACGCGTCTCTTTGAAAAACGGACATCTGCCGGGTACGGGGATCCATCATCCAAATATTGGGTACGCCCCATTCCGCATACTCTTTCAATTTCTCCACCAAGCGGTTTACGCGATCTTTATCAGAGAGGATCTCGACGGCAATAAACGGCGCTTCCGTCAAATAGGCGCCGGTGGGCCTCTGAAGCAGGATGGCGACATCAGGCAATCGAAAGCGCGTCTCACTTGTTCTCGACCGCAATTCGGGCACAACTTTAATATTCGGGTACTTTCGGCGAAAGGCAAAAATAATATTGCTCTGCACCATGCCGTGCTGCCATTCGCCCACATTCGTCTCCACGAGGACGCCGTCCACATATTCCAGATCGGGCGAGTACGAAGAGCGAAGATATTCGTCAACCGAAATGAGTGTTTCGACGCCCATAGCCCTACTCTATCACCGCCCTTACACGTCCAGATTCTTCACATCCAGCGCGTTTTCTTCAATAAACTTACGCCGGCTTTCCACATCCTCACCCATCAACGTCGAGAAGATCTCTTCACTTTGTACCGCGTCTTCCAGCCGCACCTGCAGCAGTGTGCGTTTCTCTGGATTCATGGTGGTCTCCGCAAGCTGCTCCGCGTTCATCTCGCCAAGACCCTTGTAGCGCTTCACGTCCACGCCTTTTTTTCCTTCGGCTTTGATGTAGTTGAGAAGGCTGCTCCAGTCCGGCTGCGACTCCCGGTCGGTCCCCTTCACCACCACAAATGGCGGATCGTTGTGGCGCGCAATAGTCTTCACTAACGTCCGGAAACGCCTGTATTCGGGCTGTGAAAGCAGGCCAACGCCAACGCTGCGCTCCGCCTGCGTCTGATCTTTGTAGACCACCGCGTAGGTGGAATGCTCTTCATCGCGCCGCATTTCGGGATTGAGACCCAGTTTCTTCAGTTTGTCGAAGACCGGTCTGAGATTCGCCTCTTCCAGGAAATCCGCCTTGGTATCGATGCGCAGTTCGACGTCGTCAAGCGCCTCCACTACGCGCCCGTCACGCAGGCGGCGTACTACTTTGTAAAACATCTGCTCGAACTCGTCCAGATTCAGCAGGAACGCCCGCAGCTCGGTTCCTTCAATGGTGGCCTTCGGCCCAGCGCCGTTGGAGTGGATTTCGAGCGTCAGGTTATCCATCGCCCGGCGCGTGATCTCCTTGGTGAGCTCTTTATCGTCCTTGATGTACTTTTCGCTCTTGCCCTTCTTGATGCTGTAAAGCGGCGGCTGCGCGATGTAAATGCGCTCGCGCAAGATCAACTCGTGCATGTGACGGAAGAAGAATGTGAGCAGCAGCGTGCGGATATGCGAGCCGTCCACATCGGCATCGGTCATGATGATGACCTTGCCGTATCGGATCTTGGTCGCGTCGAAGTCGTCTTTGCCGATGCCCGTACCCAGCGCCGTGATCATGGCGCGGATTTCCTCATGCCCCAGCATCTTGTCGTAACGTGCCTTTTCGACGTTGAGAATCTTGCCTTTCAGCGGCAGAATGGCCTGGAAGCGCCGGTCCCGCCCCTGCTTCGCGGTTCCACCGGCCGATTCGCCCTCCACCAGGAATAGCTCGCAGCGCTCCGGATCGCGCTCCTGGCAGTCGGCCAGCTTGTGCGGCATACCACCCGATTCGAGTGCGCCCTTGCGGCGAGTGAGATCGCGGGCCTTGCGGGCGGCTTCACGCGCGCGCGACGCTTCAATCGCCTTGGTGACGATCTTGCGGCCAATGGCCGAGTTCTTGTCGAAATATTCGCCTAACTTTTCGTTAACGAACTGGGTCATCTGTCCGCTAATGTCGCTGTTCAGTTTGCCCTTGGTCTGCCCTTCGAACTGCGGCTGCGGCACCTTCACGCTGATCACCGCCGAGAGCCCTTCGCGAACGTCGTCGCCGCTGAGATTTTCCTTAACGTCCTTGAATAGGCCAGCCGCCTGGCCGAAGACATTGATCGTACGCGTAAGAGCCGAATAAAAGCCGCGCAGGTGCGTTCCGCCATCCACTGTGTGGATGTTGTTGGCGAACGTCAACATGGTTTCCGAATAGCCGTCGTTGTACTGAATCGCCACTTCCATGGTGAGAATGCCCGAACCGTTGGGCATCTCACGCTCCTGCTCGAAGTAAATCGGCTTCTCATGCAGCACCTGTTTGCCGCGGTTGAGATGCTTGATGAATTCCGCAATGCCGCCGCTAAAAATAAATTCGTCGTGCTTATCCGAATCCACGCGTTCGTCGACAAGAGTAATCTTGAGGCCCTTGTTCAAAAATGCGAGTTGCCGCAGACGGTTCGCCAGCGTATCGTAATTGAACACGGTCGATTGCATAATCGACGGATCGGGGTGAAAGGTCACCCGCGTGCCGGTCTTGCGGCCCGCTTTGCCGGTCTTTTCTAACGGACCTTTGGGCGCGCCGCACGAATATTCCTGCTCCCACGTCGCGCCGTCGCGCCAAATTTCGAGCTCGAGTTTATCCGACAGCGCGTTCACGCAACTCACGCCAACGCCATGCAGTCCACCCGAAACCTTATAGCTCTTGGAATCGAACTTGCCGCCGGCGTGCAATTTGGTCAGAACCACCTGCGCGGCGGATACGCCTTCTTCCTCGTGCATGTCGACCGGAATGCCGCGGCCGTTGTCGATAACGGTTACAGAATTATCGTCGTGAATGACGACGTTGACCTCGGTTGCATAGCCAGCCATCGCTTCATCGACCGAATTGTCGACCACCTCATAGACGAGATGATGCAGACCCGATTCGCTGGTAGATCCGATGTACATCGCGGGACGCAGACGTACAGCCTCCAGACCTTCCAAAACCTTGATACTGGTTGAATCGTAGACTCCGCTCTGGCCGTTCTGGCCCGGAGTTGCTTCATTTGGCATATTCTTCCGTTCAAATCCTCATCGGCATGACGATGTAGCGGTAGCGTTCCGCCACGTTGTCGCCGGCCGGACGCATTTCGCCGGCGCTTTTTTGGTCCTTTAACTCAAACGACACGTGATCTTGCGGAATCACGCGTAGAAAATCCAGCAGGTATTGGGCATTGAAACCGATTTCCAGATCGGGGCCCGAATATTCGCTGCTTACGCTCTCTTCGCTCTCGCCCATTTCCACCGATGACGAGAAGACCTGTACTTCGCCCGCGGTGAACCTCACACGGATAGCCCGTGAACGCTCATCTGCAAACTGCGCCACGCGTTCAATGGCGGAGCGAATCTCGTCCTTCTTCAGCTTTGCCGTTAAGGAGTGATCTTTCGGTAGAACGCGCTCGTAATCCGGGAAATTGCCTGTCAGCTTGCGCGTCATCAACAGGCGATGCCCCACCTGGAAGAAGAGGTGATTGTCGTCGCCGGCGAATGTAGCCTTTCCTTCAGGCTCCAGCTCATCTGCAAGCTTGGTCAATTCCGCCATCGCTTTCTTTGGTATCAACGCGCGGAATTGCTGATCGACGCGCCCGCTGTCGGCGGCCGAAGCCTGCACGAACGCCAGCCGATGGCTATCGGTGGAAACCATCGTCAAGCCATCCGCCTGCATCAGCAGCAGCGCGCCGTTGAGCGTAAAGCGGGATTCTTCCATCGAAATAGCGAACTGCGTGCGTGCGATCAGCGCCGAGAGCGTCTTGACCGGAATCTCGGCGATCGGCGGCGGCATTTGCGGCAACTCGGGAAAGCTTTCGCGCGACATACCCGCGATACGGGTTCGGGAGCGCCCGCTGGTGATGTTCGCCCAATGGTTCTCCATGAACTTCATCACAATGTCGCCTTCCGGCAGCAGGCGCACATAATCCAACAACTTGCGGGCCGGTACCGTCCCCGATCCCTCTTTCTTGATGCGCGCCGGGCAGGAGCAGCGGATCCCGAGTTCCAGGTCGGTAGCGGAAAGAGTGACTCGATCCCCCGCGGCCTCCAACAACACATTCGAGAGAATTGGAATAGTGGTTTTCTTTTCCACCACGCCTTGCGACAGGCTCAGTTCTCGCACAAGATCGGACTTGTTGACGGTGAATTCCATGGGGCGCGACTCCTATTCTGGGGTAACGGTATAGAGATGCACTATAAGAACCGCATTCATAGGCCTGTGCAAATTGTTGAAAGCTACCTAAATTATACTAAATTCAAGCACTTTTGACTACTGCTGGGTGTCCAAATCGCGGCGGATAAACAAGCAAAAAGCCGTCTCCGGCGGAACTTTTCACATCTTCCACGAAGAAGTTTGCACAGCCTCTGTTGATAAATTAGATAAGTTCATTGTAATGAATCAATTAAGCTGTGGAGCATTTTGTTTAAATCCGGATCTTTATGGCGCAGGCCCTCAATCTTAGCGATGGAGTGGATTACGGTGGTGTGATGCTTGCCGCCAAAGGCCCTGCCGATCTCAGGAAGAGACGCGTGGGTTAGCTCCTTTACCAGGTACATCGCAATTTGCCTGGGGTAAACAATCGTCTTGGTGTTGCTCTTTTCTTTGAGCTGAGATTGTTTGATCTGAAAGCGTTCCGCGACTGCCTTTTGAATCGCGTCAATCGTAACCCGGCGCTCCTGCACGTGCAGCAAGTGCTTGAGGACCTGCTGCGCCATAGGGAGATTAATAGCGGCGCCGGTAAGGTCGGCATAGGCCATTAGCTTTACCAGGGCCCCTTCCAATTCGCGTACATTTGACTTAGTTTTCCCCGCCATGAACGATCGCACGTCGTCGGGCAGTTTCACGCCTTCGGCTTCCGATTTCTTATCGAGAATCGCCATCTTCGTTTCCAGATCCGGTGGCTGGATGTCGGCGATAAGACCCCATTCGAAACGCGAACGGAGTCGCTCTACCAACCCGGGGATGTCCTTCGGAGGCGCGTCGCTAGAGATCACAATTTGTTTCTGGTGTTCATGCAGGTCGTTGAAGGTGTGAAAGAATTCCTCCTGCGTTCGTTCCTTACTTCCCAGAATCTGAATATCATCCATCAGCAGGACGTCGGCCTCGCGGTAGCGTTGATGGAAATGGCTCATGCGCTCGGTTCGGATGCAGGAGATCATTTCATTCATGAATCGCTCGGTAGAGGTGTAGATCACGCGCATCGACGCGTAGTGGTCCATCAGCGATCGACCAATGGCATGCATCAGATGCGTCTTACCCATGCCCACGCCGCCATAAATAAATAGCGGATTGTAACTGCGCGATGGATTCGTAGCCACCGATTTAGCGGCCGCGTGTGCGAATTGGTTGGATGCGCC
Organism: Bryobacterales bacterium; assembly: GCA_963703295.1. Taxonomy (GTDB): domain Bacteria; phylum Acidobacteriota; class Terriglobia; order Bryobacterales; family Bryobacteraceae; genus PALSA-243. The sequence continues at coordinate 8,669,621 of OY969810.1, read as the reverse complement.
GACGACGAAGGAATCGAAGGTAAATTTCGGGTTCAGCGGATGGTTCGTCGACTCCCATTCCGCGTCCGGAGCTGTTGCAATAGGCTGATGGATTTTTGTTGGGGTGGGAGAGCATTCATAGCTCACGTGGCGCACGGTCAACCCCAGCTCTTGAATCGCGCTGCGAACGATGGGTGTGTACTCGGATTCAAGCCAGGTTCGCGTCTCCCGGTCCGGAGCCGAAACGAAAACCGTGTCGCCCTCCATGCCGAGAAACGACGTGCCCTGAAGCCAGTTGTTGTAGCTCGCCGCAGTGACCTTCTTTTGTAAATGTTGACGGATCTGTTCCCAAACGTTCATCGCACTCACACAATTCCAGTCACTGTTTTCCACACCTATTTCCACAGGCTTTTCATGAAAAGCCGGCTTGGCTCACCGTAGCTCGGGGTGGGCGGAAGAAGCATTTGTGCAACGACCGTCCGCGACCGAGACTGTAGTCTAGCATAGGCCGCCAGCCTTGCCGCAACAATATAACTGTAATGCTTTCTGTAGCCTACGGTAACATTTGACAGGGCAAATGTTTCTGAAGGAGAATAGGAACTTCCCCATTGAGCGGGAGTAACTCAGCTGGTAGAGTGCGACCTTGCCAAGGTCGATGTCGCGGGTTCGAATCCCGTCTCCCGCTCCAAATAAACCCCGAATTTACATCGCGGATGGCATAACCGTAAGCTCCGGAATCACCGCGCGCGGCGGTAGCTTCACACATGCCAGCACCGCTTCGGCAACATGCTCCGGCAAAAGAGCTACTGCAAGTTGCTCAGCCGAGGGTTTCACGGGTCGCTTCAGCAGGATCTCGGTATCGATCAAGCCAGGATTTACGACCGTTGTCCGGATGCCGTTTTCTTTCTCCTCATAACGGATAGCGTGGGCCAGACCGATCAGGCCGCGCTTCGACGCCTGGTACGCGGCGCCCGAGGCGTCGGGCATGAAGCCGGAAATGGAGGAGATAAACAGCAGATGGCCATCTTTCCGCGCACGCATCGCGGGCAATACGGCTTGCGCGGCGTAATACGCCCCGTCCAGATTGGTAGAGATCAACTCGTCCCAAACCGTCGGAGTCAGCCGCGGAAGATAGCGATCGGGCGTGTTGGTGCCCGTGGCGTAAATCATGATGTCGATGCGTCCCAGCAGCCGCGTCGTTTCCTCGGCCAGCCGGTTCATCTGCGCGGCATCCGTGGCGTTGGCGGCGAATGTCTCGACGCCGGATTCGCGCTTGAGCTCCTGTAAACGCTCCTCGCGGCGGGCGGACGCCATTACTTTGGCGCCTTCCGAGACGAGTTGGAGTGCGCAAGCGCGTCCAACGCCGCTCGAAGCCCCAATTACAAGAGCAACTTTGTCTTTTAGGGAAATTGGCATGTCTCGCATCTTAACGTAAGTGCGCAGGAAGGATTTCGGCGAGTGGCGTCGCACGCCCGTCGCCTCCGCGACTCGAATCAAGACAAGCCCTAAGGCCCCGTTTATTTTTTCAGTAATGTATCAACGGCGAACTGCGAGATTGCCTCATCCACTTCAGAAGCGGCCCCACTGCATGCGATCGCGCCAATAGTCTGTCCGTCTACAATAATCGGAACCCCTCCCTGATTGGGGAAAGAGTCGGGGAATGCCAACACCGCCGTGTTGCCGCCCTGCAGCGCATCGGCCGCCGATTTCGACGGTTTGCGATAGAGCGCGGCCTGTCGCGCCTTGCGCTGCGCGAATTGAATCGTCGTAAGGGCCGCGTCATCCGCTCTCTGCAGAAAGAGTAGGTTGCCGCTCTCGTCGACTATGCAGATCGTTACCCGCACGTTCAGCCGGTGCGATTCGGCCTCCGCTGCCGCAGCCATCGATTTGATCGCCGCCAGGTTGAGGTACTTGCGCGTCGGCAGCTCAACGGCCATCGCGGCCGTCACAATCGGGAGGAATCAGTTGGGCCATTCGGTTTATCTTACATCCTCGGCGTTACAATGAAGAAAACAACCTCCCCTTGAAAGCCCAGAGTGTCTCTGGGCCGAGGAGCTTACGCCGACGATGTCCTTCGTTCACCTGCATTGCCACACGGATTATTCGCTGTTGGATGGGGCCTGCGCAATCCCCGAGTTGATGAAGATCGTCTCCGAGCAGAAAATGCCGGCCGTGGCAATGACAGATCACGGCAATCTCTTTGGGGCGGTGGAATTCTATAACGCCGGCAAGGCGGCTGGCGTTCATCCCGTGATCGGCTGCGAGGTCTATGTTTCGCAGCAGGGCCACAAGACGCGCTCCGATCAGGATCGCTACAACCATCTCGTGCTGCTGTGCGAGACGCAGGAGGGCTACCGCAATCTCATCAAGCTCGTCTCGACCGCGTATCTTGAGGGCTTCTATTACAAGCCGCGCATCGACCTGGATCTGCTGGCCCAGCATTCCAAGGGCTTGATCGGTCTTTCGGCCTGCCTGCGCGGGCACATTGCGGAGACGATTCTCGCCGACAAGTATGAAGACGCGCGTCGTCTGGCGCATACGTACTCGGATATTCTCGGCCGCAACAACTTTTTTCTCGAAGTTCAGGACCACCACCTCGATCAGGATAAAAAGCTCACGCCAGAGCTCAACCGGTTGTCGCACGAGACCGGCCTGCCCCTGGTCGCGACCAACGATTCCCACTATCTGCGGCGCGATGATGCGCGCGCGCACGAGATCCTGATGTGCATTCAAACCGGGAAGTCAATGACCGACCCGAACCGGATGCACTGGAACAGTCCCGACTTCTATCTCAAATCGCGCGACGAGATGATGGAACTGTTCAGCGAGTTGGAAGACGCGTTGGACCGCACGGGAGAGATCGCGGCGCGCTGCGATGTGAAGCTGGAAAAGGTCAAGGAGCCATTTCCCCGATTCGACGTACCGCAAGGCCAATCCACAGACGGATACTTCGAGTATGTAGCGCGCGAAGGCTTCGAGAAGCGCCGGCCGCGGCTTGAGGCCATGCGCGCGAGTGGCGCGCTGAAGTTCGATATCCCCCATTACATGGAGCGTCTGGAACGCGAGATCCGCATGATCCAGACCATGAAGTTCTCCGGCTACTTCCTCATCGTTTGGGATTTCATTCGCTATGCCAAAGACCGCGGTATACCCGTTGGCCCCGGCCGCGGGTCAGCCGCCGGAAGTCTGGTCGGCTATGCGATGTCGATTACCGATATCGATCCGCTGCAGTACGGACTGCTTTTCGAGCGCTTCCTAAACCCCGAGCGCGTCAGCATGCCCGATATCGACGTGGACTTCTGTGTCAACGGCCGCGGCGAAGTGATCAAGTACGTCACCGAGAAGTATGGGCGTGAGCAGGTGGCGCAGATCATCACGTTCAATACACTGGGCGCGCGCGCTGCCATCAAGGATGTAGGCCGCGTTCTGGAAATACCTTTCGCCGATGTGGAGCGCGTCACCAAGCTCGTGCCCGGCGTACTCAATATCTCGCTTGAAGATTCGATCAAGACGGAGCCTGGCTTTGCGGAGGCGGCGAAGAAAGATCCGCGCATTGACGACGTCCTGAAAGTGGCGCTACGCCTCGAAGGCCTGGCGCGCAACTGTTCCGTACATGCGGCGGGCGTGGTGATTTCACCGCAACCGCTGAAAGAACTTGTGCCGCTCTACAAGACGAACCGCGACGAAATTGTGACGCAGTTCGATATGAACGGGCTCGACAAGCTGCAACTGCTGAAAATGGATTTTCTGGGCCTCACCACGCTCACGCTAATCCAGGACGCATTGCGGCTGATCGAGAAGCGTCATGGCGTCAAGATCGTTCCCGAAGATCTACCGCTCGATGACCATGCCACCTACGAGATCTTCTGCAAAGGCTTCACCAGCGGCGTTTTCCAGTTTGAATCGAGCGGCATGCGCGATATTTTGCGTCGCTATCAGCCGAGCCGCCTGGAAGACCTCACCGCGCTCAATGCCCTCTACCGCCCCGGCCCGATTCAAGGCGGCATGGTGGACGATTTCATCGAGCGCAAATGGGGCCGGCGCGCCGTGCAATACGATCTCCCCCAGCTCAAAGAACTGCTGGAAGAGACTTATGGCGTGATCGTCTATCAGGAGCAGGTGATGCAGATCTCGAACTGCATCGCCGGCTATTCACTGGGCGACGCCGACCTGCTGCGCCGCGCTATGGGCAAGAAGAAGGCCGAGGAGATGGCCAAGCAGCGCGAACGCTTTGTCAACGGAGCGCTGGAACGCGGCTTCCCGCAGAAAAAGGTCGAGAAGATCTTCGATCTGATGGAGCAATTCGCCGGCTACGGGTTCAACAAGTCGCACTCCGCCGCATATGCCTATCTCGCTTTCGTCACCGCATATCTGAAAGCCCACTACCCCATCGATTTCCTGGCTGCGCTGCTCACATCGGAAACCGGCAACACGGCCAAGGTGGTGAAGTATATCAACGAGTGCCGCGAAATGGGCATTCGCATTCTACCGCCGGACGTCAACCAGAGCGAATGGAGTTTCACGCCCGATGGCGAAGCGATTCGTTTCGGTCTTGGCGCGGTGAAAAACCTAGGGCAGAGCGCGGTGGAGGCGATTGCGAAAGCGCGGGAGACAGAGGGAGCCTTCACTTCCATCTATCAATTCTGCGAACGCGTCGATTTGAGCGCCATCAACCGGCGCATGATCGAAAGCCTCATCAAGGCCGGCGCAATGGATTCTTTGGAAGGGACGCGCTCGCAGAAAATGGCCGCGCTCGAATCCGCCATGGAATCCGCCCAACGCGTGCAGCGCGACCGCGAAAGCGGCCAGTCTGGGCTATTCGGCGATGTTTTCGCAGGCGAATCGCATGCCATGCCGCTGCCCAACGTTCCTGACTGGACGGAAAAGGACAAGCTGGCCGGCGAAAAAGAGTTGCTCGGATTCTGGGTGACCGGTCATCCGCTCGATCGTTATTCGGACAAGATCGCCGAGTTGGTATCGTACGATAGCTCGAAGCTGGAAGGTCTCGAAAAAGGCGTAGAGGTTGCGCTTTGCGGTGTATTGACCGGCGTGACGCGCAAGCGAAACAAGGAAGGCAAGCCCTGGGTGGCCATGGTGCTGGAGGATCGCGTAGGCGCGGTAGAGGCGCTGCTCTTCACTACCAACTACGAACGCCTGGCCCCGCAGGTAGTTGAGGATCAGGTAGTTTTCGTACGCGGTCTCGCGCTGCCAGAAGAGAACGCCGCCACCAAGATTTCGGTGCAGGACATTATTCCCCTCGAAAATGTCCGCGTCGATCTGCCCTCCGTAATCTCGATTCGCGTTTGGCTAGGCCGCAATGGAGTGTCTGACAAGGCCCAAGCCCTTGAAGATCTCTTCCGCCGCAAGCCCGGCGATACGCAAGTCCGCCTGCGCCTCGAAGCCCCTCGCGATTTCTCGGTGCTGTTGGACGTAGCCGCCAAGGTGCGTCCCGACCGCGAGTTCAAAACCGCCCTCGAAGCCATCTGCGGCGCAGAGTGTCTAGAACGCGTGGCGGGCTAAGCTCGGCGTCAGAAGATTGAGGGAGGCGTAAGGTAAGATGAGGCTATGGAAAGGGTCGTCCGAATCTTCCGTAGCTTTCAGGAAGCGGATGCAGCCGACGCGCTCTCTCGTTCTGCACTGAGCCCGCAACAGCGGGTGGAGATCTTTTTCGAGATTCGAAAACGAGCCCAGGATAATGCCGCTGAGCCGGGACTTGCGAGAGTTTGTCGAGTGCTTGAACTCGAACAGAGTTGAGTATTTGATCGTTGGAGCGCTCGCCGTATCGTGGCACGGCTATCCCCGCTACTCTGCCGATATTGATTTCTTCATCCGCCCCACGCCGGAAAATGCTGAACTCATTTTGAAGTCCCTGCGTCAGTTTGGGTTTGGAACTCTCGATATAACCCTGAGCGACCTCACCACCCCGGGCCGAGTGATTCAACTTGGGTACGAGCCGAACCGGATCTATTTGATGACATCCATCAGTGGACTGACATTTGACGAAGCCTGGCAGACGCGTGTCGCCGGCGAGATCGACGGGTTGCCGGTCGCTCTAATCGGCCGGGCGGCCCTGCTCCGTAACAAGGAGAGTAGCGGGCGGGCCAAGGACAAGATTGATGCTGAGGAGTTGAGGAAGCAGGGCGGACCGGCAAGCTAGCCGTCGACGCGCGTTATGCTTTGCGGCCGATACTGATGAGCGGTGCTGACAGCACGCGGTGGATGGCACGATGTGCGGGAGCCGGCCGGCCGGTCAGGCCGTCGCTGTTGAGCCTCGCGCCCACGTCGAAGGCGCTTTACACCATGCATTCCCGATGGCCATGGGCGAGCCTTTCAGAAACCGCTTCATTCGTAGCGCAAGGCAATCAGCGGATCCACTTTGCTCGCGCGCCGCGCTGGCACATAGCACGCAAGCAGCGTCACAAAGATCAGCACAGACGCCATCGCAAGGAACGTCATGAAATCTAACGAGCTCACGCCGAAGAGCAGCCTGTCCATGAAGCGCGTCAAAGCGAATGCCCCAATCGCGCCGGCCGCGGTTCCAGTGAGCGCCAGACGCAAGCCCGTCGCGCCAATCATTCGCAGCACGTCACCCGTTTGCGCTCCCAGCGCCATGCGGATTCCGATTTCGCTGGTGCGCTGAGCCACCGCATAGGAGATCACTCCGTAGATCCCCAACGCCGCGAGTACCAGCGAGAGCGAAGAGAACAGCGTGAGGATCATCGTGAGGAAGCGCGGCCGCGAACGGTCCGCATTGAGCGCGTCTTCGAGTGAACGAACGCTCGAGACCGGCAGCCCCCGGTCGAGAGCCTGCACCTGCGCGCGCACGCCGTTTGCGATCGACATCGGGTCGCCTTGCGTTCGGATCGCCAGATAGCCCGTCGAGATTCCTCCCTGATACTGCGAGTAAGGCTCGAAGAGCTCCGTTCCGGTAGGCCGGTCGACGCCCGCATTCTTTATATCCGCCACCACGCCTACGATGGTGCGCCATGGCGAAGTCGGCGGTCCGGTCTTGATGCGGTGCCCAAGCGCGCTCTCTCGCGGCCAGAACATGCGCGCCATCGATTGATTGATCACCACCACGTCAGGTGCGCCAAAGCCATCGCTGGAAGTGAGCAGGCGGCCATCGATCAGTCGCGCCCCCACCGCGTCGAAATAGTTCGGGCTCACGAAATTCCAGTAATCGATGTTGGCAAGCGGCCCATTCGGCACCGGGACAAAGCCTTCAATCGGCGTATCGTTCGCATTGATCCGGCGGTTCGGCGGCAGCCCGGTGGCCAGCGATGCATGCGTCACGCCAGGCAACGCGCCAATGCCATCGAGCAGCGAGCCCCAAAAGTTGCGCTCCTTGGCGACGTCGGAATAGGCCGGCTGTGGCAGCGTCACCCGCATCGTGAGAACGTGGTCGGGCCGCACGCCCGCATCCACTTGCTGCAACTTCCAGAACGCCTTCACCATCAGGCCCGCGCCGATCAGCAACACTAGGGCAAGGGCAAGCTCGCTCGTTACCAATGCGAAGCGAAAAACGTGCGTCGATCCGTCTCCCGTGTTGCGTCCGCCCGTGGCCTTCAGTGTTTCTGCCAATGCGCCCAGCTTGAGGTGCAGCAGCGGCGCCAATCCGAATGCGATGCCCGTTATGAGCGACAGGCACAGAGTGAACGCAAGGACTTGCCAATCGATGTCGATTTCACCCGCTCGCGGTATGCTACCCGCATTGGTCGCGGTCAGTAAACGCAGCCCGCCGATCGCAAGGAGCGTACCGAGTGCGCCGCCCGTGACCGAGAGCAGCACGCCTTCCGTAAGAAACTGGCGCAGCAGGTTTCCAAAGCCCGCGCCCACCGCGGCTCGCACCGCGATCTCACGCCTGCGGCCCTCCGCGCGTGCCAACAGGAGATTCGCCACGTTCACGCAGGCGATGAGTAGCACAAAGCCGACGGCGCCCAATAGTACAAGCATCGCCGGACGTACGCCTTTTACAATCTCATCCTGAAAATCGGCCAGTACGATGGGATGGCGCTTCGGGTCGAAAGGATGGTTCGCCATAGCGGTGGTCGCGGATGAGTGCGCCGCATAACGCATCATCTCCTCTTGCGCTTGTGCGATCGAGACCCCGTCGCGAAGTCGCGCCAGCACGGAGAGATAATGGCTGCCCCGGCCGCCAGGTCTTGCCGGATTCAGTTGCAGCGGGCTCCAAAGCTCCGCCGGGTCCGTCTCGCCCGGAGGAAAATCGAACGCCGGCGGCATCACGCCTACAACGGTGCATGGTTGTCCGTTCAGCTGTATATCCCGGCCGAGAATGCTGGTTTCGCCGCCGTAAGCTCGCTGCCAAAGGCCGTAAGAAAGCACCGCCGTAACAGGCGCGTTCGGAGCGTCGTCGTCGACAGTTAGCTGCCGTCCGATGAGCGGTCGTGCGCCCAGCATTGAGAGCAGTCCGCCGGTGACGAACGAAGCCTGCGCGCGCACCGGTTGGGCGGCGCCGGCCAGGTTCACGCCTCCGTCGACCCACGCCTCCATCTGCTCGAACGATTTCGCCTCACGCTTAAGTTCCAGCAATTCGGGCGGCGATAACCAGAAGTGCCGCAGGCCGCCATTAGGAAAGGTCGGAAACTCGGTGAAGACGCGCGTGAGGCTGGCCGCGTGTGCATAAGGCAACGGCCTCAACACAACTGCATTGACGACGCTGAAAATAGCGGTAGTTGCGCCAATCCCAAGCGTCAAACAGAGCACAGCCGCTGCCGTGAACCCGGGATTTCTCGCAAAAACGCGCAGGGCATAACGAAGGTTCTGCAGGGCGCTCATAACGGTGTGTTAGACGGCTATCCCCGAGATTTGGTTGGTGGGCACGGGCAGATTCGAACTGCCGACCTGTCGCTTAGGAGGCGGCCGCTCTATCCAACTGAGCTACGTGCCCACAGTGTATCCATTGTAGCTTTCGATCACGTGTCTTAGCGTCCCTCGCGAGCCAGGCCTTTGCGCCCTATGTCGTTGCGAAACTGCACGCCCTCGAAGTGAATGTTCTTCGCGGCTTCATAGGTGTTGCGTATCGCGGCCCGCAAATCCTCGCCACGCGCCGTCACCCCCAAGACTCTCCCGCCTGCTGTTTCTAATCCGGTCTTGCCGTGTCGCGTTCCAGCATGGAAGACCGTGGCCCCCGTCGCTTCGGCCGCTTCGATTCCTTCGATGCCCTTGCCCGTTTCAATTGCCCCAGGGTATCCGGCAGATGCCAACACGACGCAGACACTCGGCTCGCGCCGCCAGTCGATACGCATACCCGCAAGTTTGCCCTCCGCCGCGGCAAGTAGTACCGGGACGAAGTCGGATTGCATGCGATGCATAAGTGGCTGCGTCTCCGGATCGCCCAGGCGGACATTGAATTCCAAAACCTTGGGTCCGTCGGCAGTCATCATAAGTCCGGCGTAAAGGAACCCAGTGAAGTTCGTGGCATCCACGGCCGGGTAGATCGCCGTGCGAAGAATCTGTTGCGTCTGGGCGTCGGTGAGAATTCCGGAATCGCAATATGCGCCCATGCCGCCGGTGTTCGGTCCCTTGTCGCCGTCGAAAACGGCTTTATGATCCTGCGTGGGCGCGAGCGGCACAACATCGCGGCCGTCGCATAGCGCAATGAAACTTACTTCTTCGCCGGTCAGGAATTCTTCGATCACCAGATCCCCGTGCAGTTGGGAAAGGGCGGCCTCGGCTTCCGCTCTGTCGTGCGCGATAACCACGCCCTTGCCAGCCGCGAGGCCATCGGCCTTGAGAACCACCGGGAAGCCGAAGCGATCCAGGGCGGCGCGGGCCTCTTCCGGTGTTGTGGCCGTGGCGAACCCGGCGGTAGGAATTCCGCTTTGCGCGAAAAAGCGCTTTGCATAGACTTTACTGCCTTCCAACTGCGCGGCCGCCCGACTCGGTCCCACGATCAGACGTCCTGCGGCGCGGAACTCGTCCCCCACGCCATTCACCAGAGGGACCTCTGGCCCAACCACCGTCAGATCGGCTTGGCATTGTTGGGCCGCCTCCAGGAATGTTCCGGACGTCGGAAAGCAGCTGGCGACCCGCTCCATTCCCGGATTTCCAGGCGTCGCAAAAACCTCGACGCCCGCCGATTGCGCCAATTTCCAACACAGAGCGTGCTCCCGCCCCCCGCTTCCCAAGACCAGAATCTTCATTGTCGCTACAATCATAACGTGCGTGAGAATTACGACGTCGTAGTGATTGGCGCGGGCCATGCCGGCTGCGAGGCGGCGCGCGCCTCCGCGCGGTTGGGTCTCAAAACCGCGATGGTGACGATGAACCTCGACCTCATCGCGCAGATGTCCTGTAACCCGGCGATCGGCGGAATTGCCAAAGGTCACCTGGTGCGCGAGATCGATGCCTTGGGTGGCGTGATGGGTGAAGTCGCGGATGCGGTAGGGATTCAGTTTCGCCTGCTGAATACCAGCCGCGGTCCTGCCGTCTGGTCTCCGCGTGCGCAGATGGATAAAAAGGGGTACCGGGTCCGTATGCGCGAGGTGCTCGAAAAGGAGCCGAACCTCCGCATCAAACAGGCGGAAGTTGCGTCGTTGACTCTCTCGGATGATCGGCGCGTGACCGGCGTCCTGCTACGCGATGGACGTACAATTTCGGCCGGTGCGGTCGTGGTCACCACGGGGACATTTTTGAACGGATTGGCGCACGTCGGCGAATCCCAATACAGTTGCGGCCGCAACGGCGAGGCGCCGTCTCAATTGCTTGGCGATCAACTGCGTACCCTCGGCTTGCAGTGGATGCGCCTGAAGACAGGCACGCCCCCGCGGTTAGATGGGCGAACCATCGATTGGGCGCGGTTTGAAGCGCAGCCTGGCGACGAAACTCCTACACCGTTTTCGTTTCTGACCGAAAGGATCGATCGTCCTCAAATTCAGTGCCACGTAGGTTATACGTCTGAAGAAACATTGCGGATCCTCCGCGAAGCCATACCGCGTTCTCCGCTCTACAGCGGGCAGATTGAAGGGGTCGGCCCGCGTTATTGTCCTTCCATAGAAGATAAGGTGGTCAAATTTCCTGATAAGCTCCGTCACCAGATTTTTCTAGAGCCTGAAGGATTAGACACGAACGAAGTTTACGTAAATGGCATGTCGACCAGCATGCCGATTGACGTGCAAGCAGAAATGGTCGCTTCCGTCTCGGGTCTCGAGAACGCCGAGATGATTCGCCCCGGATATGCCATCGAGTATGACGCAATCGATCCGCGTGAACTGAGTCATACCCTGGAAGTGAAGACGATCCCGGGTCTTTACCTCGCAGGTCAAATCAACGGAACGTCTGGGTATGAGGAAGCGGGATGCCAGGGTCTCATCGCAGGCTTGAATGCCGCTTGTCGTTTGCTTGGCAGAGAGTCGGTAGTCATCGGCAGGACCGAGGGATACACCGGCATTCTCATCGACGATCTGATTACCAAGGGTGCCGACGAGCCCTATCGAATGTTTACCTCTCGGGCCGAGTTTCGACTGCATCTGCGCATCGACAATGCCGACGAGCGCTTGACGCCGATGGGTCGCCGGGCAGGTTTAGTGACGGATTATCGATGGGCGCTCTTCGAGCGGAAGCGGTTACAGAAGCAGTTGCTGACGGCTGCACTCGAGCATCACAAGTATGGACAGTGGCTAAAGCGTCCCGAAGCGTCCATTACCGAGATCATGCCCTGGGTCTGCGAGGTGCTGAAGGAGACTCCGGCGCATGGTGTCGTGACCACCGTGGAAACCGAAATAAAATATAGCGGCTACATAGGCCAACAGACGCGGCAGATAGAACGGATAAAGGGCTCGGAACGACGGCCCATTCCTGGTGATTTTGGTTTCGCAGGGATTCCTGGGTTATCTCGCGAAGTCCAGGATAAACTGGCGCGGGTGCGGCCGGCGACTTTGGGTCAGGCGGCGCGCATTCCTGGCGTCACCCCCGCGGCTGTAGCTATTCTAGACGTGTACTTGAGTGCGTGCAGTGTTCGCTGAATGTCTTCGTGAGCGCGCCAAGGGTGTCGTCGTTTTGTCAGACCGCCAGGTAGAACAACTCGACGCCCATTATCAGCTAATGGTGCGTTGGAACAAATCCCTCAACTTGACCACAATTACCGCAGTTGAAGAGGCGGTAGATCGTCATTATCTGGAATCGCTTTTTCTTGGTCTTCATCTTCCCCAGGGTGCGCTCCGAATTGCCGACGTGGGGTCGGGCCCAGGGTTTCCCGGCTTTCCTGTTGCAGTCCTCCGACCGGACTGCGAGATCACCCTAATTGAATCGCATCAACGGAAGGCGGTCTTTTTGAAGGAGGCGTCTCGGGAACTGGGAAATCTTCGTGTCATAGCGAAGCGGGCTGAGGCAGTCGAATCCACGTTCGACTGGATGATTTCTCGCGCCGTGAGCTACAAGGACTTGCAGGGTTTAGTGGGAAAGCTCGCTCTACGCGTTGCGTTGCTTACTGGTTCTGAAACGCCCCCGGCAGAGTGGCAGTGCGTATGGGGTAATGCTCTGGTGATTCCTGGGGGAAACGCGCGATTTTTGCGACGAGGCGTGTGCTTCGACGATCGTGTTTGAGGCGGTTTCACGTGAAACGATTGGGTGTTTCACGTGAAACACCGCTTTCACTCGCAAGAATGCTAGCATAGCCCCTTGAGCCGAGTATTTGCCACAACCAACCAAAAAGGCGGCGTCGGTAAAACAACCACAGCCATTAACTTGGCCGCCTCACTAGCCGCCAGCGAACTCAGTGTTCTCGTTATAGACAGCGATCCACAAGGCAATGCCACTAGCGGGCTCGGCATTACCAAAGATCTGGAACGCGCTAGCGTCTATGACCTCTTACTAGCGGATATACCACCAGAGCAAGTAATTGTGCCTACGGGGTTTGAGGGCCTTTCTCTCATCCCAGCCGACAAGAATCTTGCCGGGGCCAACCTCGAATTGGTCGATGTTCCCGAACGCGAACTAAGACTGCGCAAACGAATCGCCACAATTCGCAATCAATACGACTTCGTAATCATCGATTGCCCGCCCGCTCTAGATCTTCTTACCCTAAACGCCCTTCTGGCCGCGGATTCCGTAGTCGTGCCGATTCAATGCGAGTTCTTTGCCCTTGAGGGCATATCGGAGTTAATGGATACAATAGACCGCATTCGTGAATCGTTCAGCCATCCTCTTGAAGTCGAGGGCATTTTGCTCACTATGTACGATGACCGGACGAACCTCACCCGGCAAGTTGCGGCGGATTTGAGAGAATTTTTCCAGGATGAGGTCTTTAAGACCATCATTCCGCGAAGCGTCAAACTGGCCGAGGCCCCTAGTTTCGGCAAACCGATTCTGGCGTACGACCCTCGCTCCAAGGGAGCTGAGAGCTATATTCAACTTGCAAAGGAGATTCTAGACCGTGCAAAAACCAGAAACAACGCGGCGCGTTCTCGGTAAGGGCCTCACATCGCTCCTTCCCACCCGTTCGCACGCCACCGCCGCTGCTGCCGCAGCGTCCGCAATCGAAACAACTGGTAATATCTCGATCGATCTCATCGATGCCAATCCGTTGCAGCCGCGGCGGCTCTTCAATCAGGAAAAGCTCGCCGAACTCGCGCAATCCATCCGCGCCAATGGGATCATTCAACCCCTCGTCGTTCGCAGCGCAGGCGACCGTTTTCAGCTTGTAGCCGGTGAGCGCCGATGGCGTGCGGCGAGACTCGCTGGCTTGACTCAGGTTCCGGCATCCGTCCAAGAAATTCCGGATGAGCGTCTTCTCGAAATCACGTTGATCGAAAACATTCAACGTGAAGACTTGAATGCCATTGAAACAGCCATCGCGTTTCAACGCATGGCTACGGAATTAGATCTTTCTCCGGAAGATATTGGTGCCCGCACTGGTAAAGACCGTACGACCGTGGTCAATTCCATCCGCTTGTTGCAGCTCCCAGCCGATCTTCAGCAGCTAGTGGCCGAACGACGTCTTTCCGCTGGTCACGCGCGCTGTCTCTTATCCCTGCCGACCGCCGAACTCCAACGCGATGTTGCAGAGCGCGCCGTCGCCCGCGGTTGGTCGGTTCGCGATCTGGAGCGCACAACCCAAAAGATGCTGGAGGGCCGCAAAGCGAAGACCCCCGGTGAAGTAGACGCCGATCCTAACGTAAAAGCGGCCATCCACGAATTAGAACGCGTCCTTGGAACGAAAGTCCGCATCATCGAAAAGGCAAAACAAAAAGGTCGTATTGAGATCGATTATTACTCGACGGAAGACCTGGATCGAATCTACGGCGCAATTGTTGGAGAGTCTTAACTTGTCCTAACTTAAAGATACCCACTACCTTGGGCAACCTTTTAGCCCGCTACCGCGTTCTCTTAATTAAGCGTTCTGATGATTGGTAATAAATTGATGCGATTCCACTTGTTGTTTTCATTGGCATTGATTGGTCCGGCGTTGTCTGCGCAAGACGCGCTTCCATCCGCTGTCCCGGATGTGGGACAGCCCTACACGGTCAATGCAGGCGTCAAGTTGCCTCTCAGTCTGATCAATAGCATCAGCACCAAGCACTCGCAGGAAGGCGACAAGGTCTACCTCGAAAGTGCCTTTCCAATCCTGTCCCAAGGCCGGATCGTGATTCCTGTAGGCAGCTACGTCTCCGGAACTGTTACTGAAATTAAAAAGCCTGGCCGAATGAGGGGCCGCGGTGAGTTATATGTACGTTTTGATACGTTAACGCTGCCTAACGGCGTGACTCGCGACTTCACGTCGCGATTGGGCACAATGGACGCCTCCTCCAGTGGCAATCTCGACCGTCAGGAAGGCAAAGTAGTGAGTGAGGGCAACAAAGCCGGCGACCTCCAGACCGTAGCGACAACCACGGCCACGGGAGCTTCAGTCGGCGGTATCGCCGGCGCGGTCGGTTCGCATGCGGGAATGGGGCTAGGAATCGGCGCGGGAGTAGGTGCTGCAGCCGGAATCATCGCAGTTCTGGTCTCGCGTGGACCGGACGCCATCCTCGCCAAAGGCAGCACTGTCGAAATGGTTCTTGACCGCCCGGTCACGTTTACAGATGCGGAGTTGAATTTCGGAAACTACCAGGCGCCGCGCATGGCCACGCCGGTAGCGCAAGCCCCAGAGCAGCCAAAATCGCCGCTCCCAATCCACAAATAACGGCTCAGGCTGAAGTGCGGAACGTTCCGCGGAGAACCTCCAGGCTATTAAGCTACTTCAGCAATTCCAGGATCCCCTCCAGCTCGCGGCGGATCTCAGGGAGCGGATCCGCCGTGAATAGGTCTCGTTGCGCAGCCTTCGGCGCCCGCGCCTTTTGTCCCCGTGTTTCCTCGTGTAGCCGCTGCCGTGCGCCTTCGATGGTAAACTTCTTCTCGTAGAGCAGGTGCTTGATTCGCAGCAGCAGTTCAACGTCCTTGCGGCGGTACAACCGATGGCCCGTACCCGATTTCTTGGGCGAAAGCACCGCGAACTCCGTTTCCCAGTAACGCAGGACATACGGCTCAACCCCGAGTAACTCACTTACTTCGCCGATCTTGAAGTAAAGCTTATCGGGAATTTCTGGCGTGTCGGCCTGCAATGCCACGTCCGTCATGAACCATCCGCCATGCTAGCACGCTCTTCGAGTCGATTCTTTCCCGGATAGAACCCGCCAGACCCTCAACCGTGACGCACAGCCCAGGCTTACTTCTTAATCACCGGCGCGGGCGGCACGTCGTCGCCGAAGCTGATTTCGGAATCGGCGGAATACTTGCGATAGATCGTGAAGCGCTTCTCGATCCGGTCGCGGCCTTCCGGGCCGGTCATGGTGGCCTCAAACTCCGATGGCAACAGAAACATATGGCCTGAGAGGTCCTGGTCCCGATACGTGATACTACTTTCAGCGGTCTGCACCGGAAAATCGGGCGGCAGCCCTTCGGCGACCAAGGTTAGTTTGCGGATGACGTGTGTCTTGGCGTCAATCACGACGTATCCGCTGTAGCCCGGGGTCGCGCTACGGTTGCCCTCAACAGTGATCTGGTAGTTGGAATGATCTTGCGGAACGCGGTACGAAAAATCCATCGCCGGCTGTCCGGCCCACGTGCTCCAGGTCCGCCACTCGAATCGCGTTTGACTCGCCGGCTCGAAGATGCCGCGCAGCATCGTGCCAAAATCACCGACTGACTTCGAACCTTTCAGCTTCTCGTAATCCTGGCTGGTAAGTTTGCCGTCCTTCATATAAGGCCGGTAGTCTTCCTTCTGCTTGAAGTAAGTAAGACGGCTGTCGATATCCGATATCTTCGTCCAGCCCGCGCCCGCCCGCGGCGGCGCGCCGTATGTAGTCATCGCCTCTTTACAGACGAAATCAGGTAGCTTCTGGCTGTACTCCAAGGCGTACTCGCGGACTGCGTCCAGGATCGCCGCCTGCTCTTCAGAAGATGGCGGCGGCGCCATCGGCTTGGCCTCCACGACGGCCACCGGACGCGCCGCGGGTAGGCTCGCTGAACGATCCCTCAACGTGCGCAACATGGCGGCCGTCTTCGGACCAACGCCATCCGACTGCAATTGCTCTATCGTCGCGTCGTCAAGGCGCTCGCTGAGCTTGATCCTCGCGAGAAACCCCGCCACGTCCTGGTCGGACTGCTTACCCTTCATCTCACGCGTCACGGAGTGGAGGAACTTCGAGAGTTGATCCACCGTCATCGCCTGCTGGGCAATCGCGGCGAAACACGCAAACAGAATGAGGGTCCAACGTCGCATCTATTGCTTCTTTCTGTTCGGATCCGTGGCGGTCTTTGAATCGGGTGGCTTCGCGCCATCCACCCTTTCCTTGGTTTTCGAGTCGGGAATATCGGGTGGAATGTCGGTATCGTCGAAACTCACCGCCGAATCGGCGGAGTATTTGCGGTAATTATGGAAGCTCTCATCGTTACGCGTGACAATATCCGATGCGGTCATGAAGACCTGTCCCTTGAGCGGCAGTAAAAACGTGTGCCCCGAAATCTCCGTGTAATCGTAATCGAGAACCGTCCGCGTGGCCTTAATCGGAAACCCAGTTGGCAGACCTTCCGCCTCCAGCGTCACGCGCATAATCTTATGCGTTCGCTTATCCACTTCCACCAGTCCGTGATACCCGGCGACGACGTCCAGGTGCTCATCGGGAACCTGAATGTGATATTCGGAGCGCTCCTGCTGCACGCGGTAGGAAAAAGCCATGATCCGCTGACCGCGGAGCGTGCCCCAGTGATCCCACTCGAACCGGGCCTGGGTACGAAGCTCGAAAATGTCTTTGAGCATCGTGCCGAAATCACCGTACGAACTGGAGCCGCCTACGGACTTGTAATCTTGCGTCGTAGGCGTATTGTTGTGCAGGATAAGTTTGTAATCTTCTTTCTGATTGAAGTAACTCAGGCGCACCGTGAGTTCATCGAAGGATTGCCAGTGCGGGTCATCGTCGGTCTTCCCTCCATACTTCGTGCCCGGCTTAGGGGCGCCGAAGCGCTTGGTGACCTGAGTACAAATGAAGTCCGGCAAGTTGCTGCTGTAATTCAGAGCGTAATCGCGAACCTCGTCGATAATCGCGGCCTGTTCGGTGGAGCTCGGCGGCGGATCCTGTTTAGGCGGCAGCAGCGCCTCGGGCGGCGCCGCGCCTGCAAGCGCCTTAGTGTGGTCCCGCAGACCTTCCAGGGCATGCCGCGTTTGTGCGCCGATGTTCATAGCCTCCAGGCTCTCCAGCGTGTGATCGTCGAGCCGCTCGGAAAGCTTGAGGTGATTAATATAATCCGCCAACTGTTTATCCGGGTAGCGCCCGCGCATTTGAGGGTCGGTGCACGATTTGATAAACTCCACCAATTTGTTGACAGTTAGCGTTTGAGCCGAGGCGGCAAGGCTGATTGCAAAAACGGCGGCAAGGAGCCGGGAAAACATATCCTTTATTTTCGCATGGTGTCCGAGTCCGCCCGTCCCCTTCTTGGCAGCCACAGCGGGCCATACTGGCACAGCGCGATAGCCGTCTGTCACTACAGTCCAATCCCGGCGAAGCCAGCCCATTCTGACTTCCTCGGCTCCCTTGACTTCCTCGACTCCCGTATCCCGCAGGGATACGGAAGGGCGTAGCCCTTCCAGTGACAGATTTCGAAAATAAATCGACTCCATCTTTACCACCACTTACAAGGAATTTCAGGAAAACCAGACCATTCTCTAACCCCTCGCCCGCTAAACTGAGCCCGGAGATAAGAAGATGCATCCACAACCCAACACACCCCGCGACCGTCGAGCCCTGAGCAATCTGAAACATGGACTCACCGGTAAGATCTATTTGCTAACTCAGGCCGATCAGATCGCCTATGACAATCTCTGTCGCGGCCTACACGAATCGCTCGCGCCCGAAGGCGCCATGGAAACCGAGTTAGCCCAGGCGATCGCCGACGACCGTTGGCGTCTCCAGCGTGCCTCGACGCTCGAAAGCTCCATCTTTGCCGAAGCCGCCGAGAAGTTCGCCGAATCCGCCGGCGCCACCGGCGATCCCGAAATCGACACCGCGCTCTCTGCCGGCCGCGCCTGGACTTCCGAAGCCCGCAACTTAAATCTGCTAACCCTCTACGAGAGCCGCATCCAACGCCGCTTCGAAAAGAACATGGCTGAGCTGCGTAAGCTCCAGACAGAGCGCAAAGCCTCGCTCGCGCAAGCCATCGAAGAAGCTGCCATACTCTCGCAACTAGCCAAATCGAAAGGCGAAGCCTACAATCCCGCCGAGGCCTTCCATCTTCGTAATTTTGAATTTTCAGACGCCGAAATCGCCTGCATGATCTCCCGCTGGCAGCGCCTCAGCCAGGCAAAAAAGCTCGCCGGGCGCCCCGGAAGGCCCTTCGGATGGTGGCGTAAAGCAGACCGGAGCCCTTTTATTTCAAGTACGCAGCCAACGGATCCGGTGACAGGATCTCCAGCCCCTCTACTACCACCCGTGCGTTCAATTCAGCCCCTGCCCGGCTGGTATGAGTGTGCGGATCGCCGAAGAGCGGCTCCACTTTCTCGGGACCAAGTGCGTCATAGCGCTGGGCAATAAGTTCGTTTAAATCGATCACCGGCGTGTCTTCACTCGCGGCCACCAGGCGCGCCCATCCCGCATAAGTGTCGGCGTTGCGGACGATCTTGCCGTCCTTCCAGGTCTTGCGTGGAATCAGCGTGCACATAATTGGCGCGGCGCCCTTCGCGCGGGAATCGGCGATGAATTGCTTCAGGTACCAACCGTAGGTATGCACCGTCTCGTGTTGCTTGGTAATAGGATTATCGATCTCGCGCGTTTCATCGCCGCTGCCCCGCAGCGTGCCGCGGGCGCGAGCGGCGTCGTCCAAAGGGCCGCCATCGTTGTGGCCGAACTGCATCATGATAAAGTCGCCGGGTTTGATCAAGGCGAGAGTATCTTGCCAGTAACCGGTGTAATAAGTACGGCTGCTGAGGCCGCCCACCGCGCGGTTGACCACGTTAATCTTCGATGTGTCGAATAGGTCGACCAACGGTTCGCCCCATCCCCACTGGCCGTTGGCTCCATCGGCGCGGCCGTTGCGAACCGTGGAGTCGCCGATCAGAAAAAGGGTGGGAAGATTCGGATTTGCAGGAACAGGCAAAGGGATCTTCGATGCCAGCGTGACAGGATAAGGTTCGATGGACTTAGCTTGATCGGAAAGGTAAGCGGCCAGCGCAAATCCCCCGGCGCCTTTTATGGTGGAGACAACCAGCGATGCAACCAGTTCGGCGCCGGCGGCGCTCGTATGCGTGTGGTCCTCGGGAAAGAGTGCCGCAACCTTTTCCGGGCCGATCTTCTCATAGCGATCCGCGATGGCGTTATTCACATCCAGGAATTGGACGTTGGCTGCGTTCGCCAGTTCGGCCGACCAGGCGCTATACTTGCCCGGACCGCGTTCCACGGCGCCGTCCTTCCAGATATTACGAACCGTCAGTGAGAGGACTACAGGCGTCGCCCCTTTGGCTTTGGTTTCGGCGATGAATTTTCGCATGTACCAGCCGAAGGTATAGACGGTCTCTTTGGTTTCGTTGGGCTTGGTTCCCTTGGGCAAAGTGAACTCTTTCGATTCCTCGCCTAGGCCCGGCAGGGAACCGCGGGCCCGGTCCTGATCGGGCGGACCGCCATCGTTATGGCCGAATTGGATGAGAACGTAGTCGCCAGGTTGCAGTGAGTCGCGAACCTGATCCCACAGCCCTTCCGTGACAAACGTACGGCTGCTGCGTCCGGCGCGCGCGCGGTTTACGACATGAATTTTTGCGGAGTCGAAATAGGCGGCAAAAGGGTCGGCCCAGCCGCGATGATCCACGTTGCTCGCAGTGGAATCGCCGATGACATAAATCGTGGGGAGGCGATCCTGAGCGGCGGCTGACAGGGCCAAAGTCACAAGCGGCACGGCAGCGCGCAGAAAAAACGACAGCATGACCTATTTTGCCAGCGTAGTGCTCGTGCGGGCGGCCGATTCCAGGAAGTCGATGTCCGGCTTTACTTCGGCGTCGAGCGGCACGCGGCCGCGTTCGGTGCGGCACTGGCGTGAGAACAAACATACGCTGGGGTCGAATATGAACCGCAGAAGCAGCCTCGTCCACGAGGCATGGCTCTCGAGCGAATTGTACATCTCGGGCGCGCCGCTTCGAATGTCGGGCAGATGGTTCCAGGGCACCGATGGAAGATCGTGGTGCTCATTGTGGTAACCGACGTTAAATGCGAGCCTGTTAAACGGTCCGTAGTAACTGTATGTCTCCTGCGGCGGGGCAAAGAGATAATGCTCCTGAATCCAGCGCGCGCCCAGCGGGTGCAGCCCGACGGAGAAGAAGAAAGAAGCCGCCAGATACGCCAATGCCTTGGGACCGAGGAAAATATAAACCGCTACATCGAAGGCGATTTGCACCACGAAGTTCAGTATGATCCAGCGGTCGAACATCCTGATCTCCCTGAGGCGCGGAGGACGGGTTACCTGGAAAACAGGAAAAAGGAGCAGCCAAAAGGCTTTTCGAAAAGCCGAGTTTCCCACCAGGCGAGCTTCCCATGTACTGGGGATATCGGCGTCCAGATCGTAAACGCCCTGAAACGCATGGTGTTTCATGTGATAGCGCTGGAAGGAAACGGCGCTAGGTAACAGATGGGGCAGATTGGCTACAATTGCGGCGAGAGTGTTCAGATAGCTCTTCGAGAAGATCAGGTTATGCGAGCACTCATGGATGAGCGTCCAGAGGGCGTGGCTGGCGCAGGCGCCGGCAGTGAACGCCACTGCCAGGATCACCCACCACGGAGAATCCCTCAGGAGGAACCCCAGAGCAGCCTGGAACGAAACACAGCCGAGAATCATCAATGCGGTGTAAGGATTCTTACCAATGAAGCGGCGCAGCTCGGGATGGGCGCGCAGCAACTTCTTGGTCCTGTCCCGGTGAGGTTCCGGCGAGAGCGAGGTTAGGAATTGCGTTGGAGCGGTTCGCACTTAGGATGCAAGTATAGTCGACAGTAAGCTGATAGTAAAGGCGCATCAAGTTGTGGGCCAACCGGTTTGCGAGCGCACGTTTCTCACCAGCTCTCCGGTGGAAACGATTGTAGACGCGCTCCCACGCGATGCGGTACCAATTAAGGCACATGCACTTCAGGCTCATGGCTTCTCGCCACTCCGCGTTCTATACGCCGCTCCTCAACTGCATCAGCTTCCTGCGTGAGGAGGGCCATCAGGTTACTTACAGCGTTCTCGGACCCCGGCAGCGCGGATATGCGCTCCTGCGAGACGGCGACGTGGATATTATGCAGTCCGCGGTCTCTTCGAATTGGGCTCTCCGGGAGCAAGGCATCGAACCGCTGCCGGTGCATTTCGCGCAGATTAACCAGCGCGATGGGTTCTTTATCGCCGGCCGCAACCCGGAACCCGAGTTCCAATGGAAGAACCTCGAAGGCAAGACCCTGCTGGCGGATCATGGCTCGCAACCGCTTGTCATGCTCAAATATGCCGTCAAAGCAAACGGCGCCGCCTGGGGGAATATCAAGGTCATAGACGCCGGCCCCCCTGACAAGATGGCGGCCTCATTCCGCGCCGGCGCGGCGGATTACATACACCTGCAAGCTCCGCTGGCGGTCGGTGAGATCGTTGCGTCCGTCGGCGCATCCATGCCCCCGGTTGCGTTTAGTAGCTTGTGCTGCGCCCAAGCCTACCGGAACACCGAGGGCCACAGCACGTTCCTGAAGACCTACCAGCGCGCCCGGTCGTGGATTCAAACGGCGCCTGTAGATGAGGTTGCGGCCCGGGAGATCTCGCTCTTTCCTGGCATAGCCGCTGCGGATTTAGCGGCGGCCGTCCAACGCTACCAGGCCCTTGGCTGTTGGGAAGGTGGTGTCGAAATTCCGCGGGATCTCTATGATCAGGCCCTGGACATATTCCAGTCCGCCGGCGCGATTTCCTGGCGGCATCGCTATGAAGAGGTAGTGGGTTAATTTCGGCCGCTACTTCTAATCCGAACCCGATTCGGATGGCGCGTACACCGCGTTCGCTGCTGCGCGTTGATGCGCCACCGCGTTTGGCGTGCCATTCCATTGCGTGAACGATTCCCGGATGATGCGGTAAATCGATCCGCGATTCTGCATGATTACTTTCGTCCAGCCCCAAAGGGTCTTAGGAGGGAAGTAGATGCCGCGGAAAAAGATGCGTGAAACCAGGTGGCTGATCTTATAAGGCGTTGGTTCGTCGGCGATTGCGTCCAGGGCTTTGGCCGTGGCGGCGGGGCTGTAGGCATTGGTCCAGGCGTAGTGGACCTCCGTCTGAACCTCAGGAATGGACATGTTTCGCGGCGTGTGCGCCATCTGGAAGGGAGCGAACTCCAGCCAATGCTTCGGCCTCGTCAGGCGGCCTTCCTTCGCCAGACGGTTGTAGAGCGGAGTAGAAGGGAATGGCGTAATCTGGCCGAAAACGGGCAATACCGGGGGCCATTGGCGGACCTGCGCAAGGGTACGCTCCGCCACGCCGGGAGTATCGTGATCCAGGCCAAAGATGAACGACGTGATAGCGTAAACGTTCCGCTTCGCCAGCCCTTCGAGCACGCGGGGGTACTGCGCGGGTTTGTTGAAAGTCTTGGCAACGCTCGCCAGATTGGCCGGATCGAGGGACTCCATTCCGATGAAGATCCATTTACCGCCGGAGTCGGCGATCAGATCGAGGAGTTCTTCGTCGCGGAGCAGGTTGGCGCTGATTTGCGCCACCCAATTCAACTGCGCGCCGGCCGCGATGATGTCGCGCAACAGGGATTTCGTGCGCTTCACATTGATAGCGAAATTATCGTCCACGAAGAAGATCGCTGCTTGACCCTTTGTACTTCGGGCGCGTGTCTTGATCCGCAGCAATTCGTCCACGATGCTCTGGTTAGTGCGAAAACGGATGGAATCGCCAAAGAAGCCGGTCACGGTGCAGAATTCGCA
The DNA here is from genome assembly GCA_963703295.1 of Bryobacterales bacterium. Lineage (GTDB taxonomy): Bacteria > Acidobacteriota > Terriglobia > Bryobacterales > Bryobacteraceae > PALSA-243. Next base: position 8,646,231 of record OY969810.1, on the reverse strand, counting down.
TCCGTACGGGCAGCCACGGCCGCTCTCGATGGGGATGATATGGAAAGTCTCCCAACTGTAGCGGAAGTGCGCCATGATGGGGCGGAAAAACGCGGGGATCCTATTGAACTGTTTGAGATCGAGCGACTGCCACGGGATGGGAGGATATTCTTGAAGGCTCGGTTTGCGCTCTTGGCCGAAGGCATCCACCGGCTTGTAGACTTCCTTAAGCTGACCAGCGGCGGCGTCTGTGACGATGCGCGGCCAGGTTTCGTCCGCCTCGCCCAGCGCCACCGCATCGGCGTGGCGCGTTCCGCCGTCACGCCCCAAAGCTTCATCGGGCACCTCTGTAACGTGAGGTCCACCCATCACCACGGGAATTCCTGCCCCGCGCAGTGCGTCGGCCACGCGGTAGGCCTTCGCAATCATGCGCGTCATGGCCCCAATGCCCACCAGGCCGATTTCCTTCTGGCGTGCAAACTCGACCAGTTCGGCGTCCGTCATCGGCTGGGTATTGCCGTCGATCAGCGTCACTTCATGGCCCGGCGGCGTAAGCGCCTGCAGAAGAAACATCCAAAGATGCGGCATGAAGTTCTGGGTCACGCCATTGTCAGGGTTGTAAAGTAAGATTTTCATGAGCTCCCGGATGCGGCTGCAAGCCGCTCAATTTCCCTTTCCCGGCAAGCGTCCCACTCGTTGGTTGGACAGGGGCTGATCCCAGTCAGCGGACAGGATTTGTGTCGGTTTCTCAACGTATTGTATCAGGATGCACCAACGGCGAAATGCTGGTAACGCCGCCCATCAACATAACCCCCGCTCCGGAACAAGCGTGCGGAAGATGACGTATTGTGATTATGAATGCCCTTTTGCAGCCAATGCGGAAATAAAGTGGGCGGCGCGGATATCTTTTGTGCAAAGTGCGGCGCGCGGCAACCCTCGGGTCCGCCTCCGCCGCCAACCGAGACGCTTGCGGCATTGCATCCGCGAACGGCATCCGTACTGTGTTATGTTCCCGGAATTGGCTGGATTGTCTCGATCGTAGTGCTTGCATCGGCGCGTTTTCGCAGCGACCCTACGGTACGCTTCCACGCCTTCCAGGGCTTGTACCTGTTTGTCGCGTGGCTGATTGCGGATTGGGTTCTGCGGCCCGCTTTCTACTTCGTACCGTTTCCCCATTTCGAGATTTATCGCATTGTGGAGCTGGTCCTCCTTGGAATGTCGATTTTCATGATGCTGAAAGCAGGGCAGAACGAAGCCTTCTCGCTCCCGATCTTTGGCGAGCTGGCGCATCGTTCGGCTGCCGGGGGATAGCTTGTTCGGCGCAATTGAGGCGGGCGGAACAAAGTTCATTTGCGGTGTTGGCACGGGCCCGAACAACCTCGAAACCATTCAGATTCCAACCACCAATCCGGCGGATACCACCCAAGCCGTCATCGCGTATCTGCGCAGCCGCCGCCTGAGTGCGATTGGCATAGCCTCATTCGGTCCGGTAGATCTGGCGTCGGGGCGGATTACGTCCACCCCAAAAGCCGGATGGAGCAATTTCGATCTGGCCCGCGTCATAGGCCGGGGTTTGGATCTGCCGGTGGCGTTCGATACGGACGTCAATGGCGCGGCGCTCGGTGAGGCCAGATGGGGCGCGGCGCAGGGTGTTTCCGATTTCCTGTACCTGACCGTAGGCACTGGCATCGGCGGCGGAGCAATGGTGAATGGCGCCCTGCTCCATGGCTTGGGGCATCCCGAAATGGGCCATATCCGCATTCCACGCGACCACGCGGATACCTTTGCGGGCACTTGCCCGTTTCATGGCGATTGCCTGGAGGGCCTGGCTTCAGGGCCGGCAATTGCGGCGCGTTGGGGACGGCCGGCGCGCGAGTTGCCTCCCGACCATGCGGCGTGGCGGCAACAAGCGCGCTATCTGGCGCTTGCCTTCGCGAATTGGATCTACACCCTGTCGCCCAAGCTGATTCTCATGGGCGGCGGCGTTGGGCAGCAGGCGCAACTGTTCCCGATGATTCGCGCGGAGTTGGCGGCGATCCTCAATGGGTACGTGGAAGCGCCCCGAATTGAACCGCCAAAGCTCGGACCACGTGCGGGCGTGCTTGGCGCCCTGGTGCTGGCAGAGCGCCTTTACGCCGGGGAAAAGCCCTTCAGGCTTCGGTTACGGACTGGAACTGCGTTTTCGCATCGTCTCGGATGCGGGCGAAATTCACAAGCGGATCGTGGGCGAACCCGCAAATCCAATCCCCCGCCGCAGCTCGTTTGAGCCATGCGGTCTTGGTTTCGATGGATTGCAGAGGGTAGAGGTCAAACGCGGCGATCCAGGAAGGTTGCGCATGCGCGTGGGTCGGAACAAGATCGGAAAAGAAGCAAAACGTCTTGCCTCCACTTTCGGCGGTAATCACCATCATGTCGCGGTTATGCCCGGGCGCGCGCCGCATCCACACCCCTGGCGTAACTTCGAAATCGGCATCGACCAGAGTCATGCGACCCGCCTCCAATAGCGGATCGTAATTCTCATCCAGGTAACTGACGCCATCGCGGATCAGCCGTTCATGCGCGTGCTCCCATTCGCCGCGGGAAGCGAAGTATTGGGCCCGCGGCAGCGCCGCTTCCCACCGGCCATTGCGCAGGATGGTGTTGCCGCAGCAATGGTCCCAGTGAAGATGGCTGTCGATCACGATATCGATCGATTCCGGTTCTACGCCGTGGCGCGCCACCGTCTCCGCAATCGAGTCCGTTTGCGCGGCCACCCGCATCCGCTCGCGCGCGCGTTCGTCGCGCTTGTCGCCCAATCCGGTTTCGATCAGGATGGTCCGCTCCCCGGTGCGGATCAGGTAGCAGTTGAAGCCCAGTTCAATCCGGTTCAACTCGTCCGCTTGAAACTTGCGGCCCCACAGCGTACGGGGGACCACGCCAAACATCGCTCCGCCGTCCCACCAATAGGTTCCGGCGCGAATCGCGGTGATTTCGAAACTGCCGAGGGTCAAATGCGTCAGCCGCGCACCAGTTTGCGTGCGCGGTCGAACAACTCCGCCGCGTCTTCCACCACCTTGCGGCCACGTTCGAACATATCGCGGCTGCCATCGGCAATATCCTTGCCCGCATCCGTGACGGCGGTTTTCCCGCGTTGAGTCTTTTCGGTGAGAAACTCGCGCGCGTCCTTGCCGCTCTTGGGGGCGTACAGAACCGCCGCCGTCGCGCCTATCAGCACACCCGTCAGAAACCAGGCGACCCGGTTCGAGCCCTCATCTTCGTCTTGCGCATTTTCCAACTCATCGCGATCTTCAGACATGGCGTTTGGCGGCCTCCATTTCCATTCTGCGATATCCTTGAGTCATGGCGCAAGATCCCGAACTGGACGTAGACCCCTCTTCCGATCTCGATTCGGTGGCCGTCTTCAGTTCCTCCAATCACGATGGCGAAATGGAAGCGACTGCCGTTCAAGGCATGTTGCAATCCAATGGAATCGACGCAATGCTGGTGGGTCCTAGCGTAATTCCCTCCCTCGAATTCCAGGTACAGGTTCCACGCTCCAAGGCTCTAGAGGCCGCTCGTCTTATCTCGGAAGCCCGCGCCGCGGGTCCCGAAGCTGCCGCCGAGGCCGAGGCCGCTTCCGAGCAGCAATAGGTCGCACGCCATGTTGTTGCGGCGGGGTTTGGTGTTTGTCGTTTGCGGAGTGGCGCTGATGGGCGCCCTCTACGGATTCCAAAACCCCTTTCGCGTCTACCGCAGTTTTGAGCCCTACGATAACATCCGCTTGCCGGACGATTGGCAGGAGAAGACGGAATGGGTCTTTGCCCGCCTCATGTATCCCGAGCATCCCAATGCGCTTCTGGCGCGCCGCGTCCGCTTTGGCGCCTTTTTGGATTGGCACAACGGCGGGACCAGCTGGACCCAGGATTATCCGCGCGCCGACCGCCACTTCGCTCAAGCCCTGCGCCGCCTGACGCGCCTCTCGGTGCGCTCTGTGGAGCAACCCGCGGACCCCGACGACCTCAATGATTTCTATAACTGGCCGTGGATGAACGCCGGCGAGATGGGCGATTGGAAGCTCACTCCGGCGGAGGCTGCGACCATTCGCGAGTATCTGCTCCGTGGCGGCTTCATGATGTTCGACGATTTCTGGGGACCCGAGGAGTATGACCGGTTCGACGAAAGCATGAAAGCCATCTTCCCCGACCGGCCGGTAGTCGAAATCGACAGCAAGGACCCCATCTTCCACACCGTCTACGATCTCGATGACCGCGTTCAGGTGCTCGGCGATTGGTGCATACATTTTTCTATGCAGTGCCAGCAGCGAGCGGCCGGAACGCAGGCCCACTGGCTGGGCGTCTACGACGACAAGAACCGTGTGATGATCGCGATCTCCTTCAACTCCGATATCGGCGACGCCTGGGAGTGGGCGGATGGCCCCCAGTATCCCGAGAAGATGGCCGGCCTCGCGATCCGCATCGGGGTAAACTACGTTGTCTATTCCATGACGCATTAGGCTCCTCATGATTTCCCGGCGCATCCTCGCGCTCGCCTGCACGCTGGCTTTGGCTGGCGCGGTACTGGCCTTTCAGAAGCCCTTCCGCCAGTTCATCAGCATGGAGGCGTACGACAACATCCCGTTGCCCGAAGACTGGAGGCAGCCGTCGGAATGGGTTTTTGCCCGCCTCATGTATCCGCAGAATCCCGAGGCGCGGTTCGGCGGCGGCCGTTATCGCCGCTTCGGGCAGGTGCTCGATTGGCACTCCGGAGGCACTAGCTGGACGCAGGACTACCCGCGCGCCGACCGCCACTTCGCGCAGGCGTTACGCCGTCTGAGTCGCGTCGAGGCGCGATCGGTCGAACAGCCTGTGAATCCCGACGAGACTGACGATTTCTACAACTGGCCGTGGATGAACGCCGGCGAAATGGGCGATTGGAAGCTCACCGAGGCGCAGGCCAAAGTGATTCGCGAGTACTTGCTGCGCGGCGGCTTCCTGATGCTGGACGATTTCTGGGGCCCCGACGAATACGCGCGCTTCGAGCCGAGCATGAAGATGATCTTCCCCGATCGGCCCGTGGTAGACATCGACAACAACAACGCCATTTTTCATTCCGTCTATAATCTCGACGACCGTTACCAGGTGCTGGGCCAATGGGCGCTCGGTAACCGCGGCGGATATGGCGGAATGAGCCGCCGCGCCGAAGGCACAGTCGCGCACTGGCTAGGCGTCCTCGACGACAAGAACCGGGTGATGATCGCCATCTCCTTCAACTCCGATCTAGGCGATGCGTGGGAGTGGGCCGATAGCCCGACCTACCCCGAGAAGATGGCTGGTCTGGCGATTCGGATCGGCGTGAATTATGTGGTGTATTCGATGAGTCATTGAGGGTCCGCAGCAAGGATTCGCTCTAGCTCTTCCTGACTTCGGCCTTCGATCTCAATCACCTTCATCCGGTTCAACTCGCCTTGTACAATGCTCACGTTGCGCCGAGGCACGCCGGCAAGTTCGGCTAGGAAGCGCACGCACTCGTCATTTGCCTTGCCATCCATGGGTGGCGCCGCTAGATCGAGCTTGTAAGCCGCGTCGAGACGTCCGGTAATGGCAGATCGCCTGGCGCGCGGGTGCGCTCTCACCGTGATACGCGCCATTCCACTTTCGCCCTTAGGTTCGCGACGCCGGCCGCAACGCGCGTGTCGACCACGTCAAACGCAATCGCGTCATCCAGCCAATCGTGGCTCGAGCCATCCGCGTTCTGCGTCGCTACGGTCAGCGTGTACGATTGCGGAGTAAGCCAGCACTCGATGCGGAAATCTACTTCGAGCTCGTCGCCGGATTGGAAGTCTCCTAGCGGCGCATGCTCGATGCGCGTGTTGGTTCCGTAAACGTCCATGCCGATGCGGGTGCGGATGAGGATGCCGACCATGGGGTCCGACACCGCTTGATGGAAGCGCGACCGCACACGCACGGTCACTGGTTCGCCGCTCGCAATGGATTCCGCCGTCTCGCCGCGCGCGTTGAGAATTTCGACGCTGGCTATTTCGCTCGCCCCATCGCCGTGGCGGAAGCTCGAACGCAGCCGCTCCTCTTTTCGTTCGGCCGGCTGCTTCTCGAGTACCAGCCCAATATAGCGATTGATGACATCCTTCGGCGCCCCCTGCGCCTCAATGCGGCCATGCAGCAGCAAGATCGCACGGTCGGAGAGCTGCTTTACCAAGCCAAGATCGTGCGAAACGAATAGCACGGTGATTTTGCGCTCGCGCAGTTCCTGGAACTTGCGCACGCAGCGATTGGCGAAGACGGCGTCGCCTACCGCCAACGCTTCATCGACGATCAGGATTTCGGGGTCCACATGGATAGCGGTCGAAAACGCTAGGCGCACGTACATCCCGCTTGAGTATTCCTTGACGGGCCGCTCCATGAATTCGCCGATTTCGGCGAACTGTTCGATGGACGGCATGGCGCGCTCGATTTGGGCGCGGCTCAGTCCCATAATTTCGCCATTGAGATAGACGTTTTCGTGCCCGCTGAATTCCGGGTTGAAACCCGCGCCGAGTTCAAGCAGCGCGGCAATGCGTCCGCTGGTTTTAACGCTTCCCTCCGTAGGTTGCAAAATTCCCGCAACGATCTGCAGCAGCGTGCTCTTGCCGCATCCGTTGGGGCCGACCAGGCTTAGCGTCTCGCCCGCCTCGACATGAAACGAGATATCGCGAAGCGCCCAAAAATCCGAATGCAGCGTCCGGGAGCCAGGCAGAAGCTCCCGCAAGCGGTCAGCGGGACGGCGGTAAAGGCGGTACAGCTTGGAGACATTCTCAACAAGGACCAAATTTGATGGTAGAACAGCGCGCGCGGATGGATCTGTGCAAAAAGGGGCTTGACGCCGATGTCCACCTGGGTTACAGTACGTAGCGTGACAGTAAGTAACAGCGATGTAAGTAGCAAAAAAACGCGGCCGCTAACCGATCTCCAGCAGGCCATCCTCGATTTTCTCTGGTCGGACGGCCCCGCCACCGCCGAAGAAGTCCGCCTGGCGCTGATGGCGAAACATCCATTGAAGGATTCGAGCGTTCGTACGCTGCTGCGGCGACTGGAGGAACGCGGGTATCTGCGGCGGCGCCTCGAGGGAAAAGTGCACGTCTATCTGGCGGCGATCGGCGCGCGCAGCATGGCGGCGCGTGCCGTACGGCAGATTATCCAGCGTTTCTGCGCCGGTTCGGCGGAGCAATTTCTGCTCGGAATGGTGGATGAAAAAGTTCTGACTGCGGAGCAGATCGAAAAGCTCGCGCGAAAGGTAGGGAGGTCCAAATGAGGGAGTTTCTGGAAGTCATGTTGCAAACATCGGTACGCGCTTGCGTCGCTGCGTTGGGCGTCGGCTTGGCTCTGGTGTTGTTTCGTGTGCGGTCGGCTGCGATGCGCCACGCGGCGTGGGTCGCCGTGGTGGGCGCGATGCTGCTCATGGCTCCGATACACGCGTGGCTTCCAGCCATCCCATTACCCGCGAGCGCCGCGACAGTTGAGCCTGGGCAGTTCGTGTATGAAGCGCCGCCGCAGATTGCACCAGTCATTCCGCGCGCCGTTGCGCCTTCTGTTGCGAAGACGCCAGCACCAACGCCCGCGATTCCTTCGGTTAATGTGCCGCCGCCGGCGCGCTTTCCGTGGATAGGCGTCGCGCTAACGACGTACCTCATTGGGCTGCTGATATCGCTGGCGAGCCTGTTCACCGGGTGGCTTACAGCGCGGAGGTTTGCCGCGTCCCGCGAGCCCACTGGAGAAACCTTCTATCAATCGCAGCGGACCGTGACGCCCGTAACCGCCGGGATTTTCTTCGCGCGGGTGATTCTCCCTGCGGACTGGTGCGAGTGGCCGGCGTTGAAGCTTCGCGCCGTGCTGGCGCACGAAGCCAGCCACGTGCAGCGCCGCGACAATCTCACCAATGCCATCGCATTATTCAATCGCGCCATCTTCTGGTTCCATCCCCTGGCCTGGTGGCTGCAGCGTCAGTTGGCGTCGCTGGCTGAGGAGGCATGCGATCAGGAGGCCATTACAGCTACCGGCAGCAATCGCAATTACGCGGCGGTGCTGCTCGAACTGGCGGATGCGGCCAGACGCAGTCGAGGCCGCCTCGTATGGCAGAGCGGGATGGCCGGTATGGGCATCGAGCGCCGTATCGCGCGCATCCTTGATAGTAATTCCGAGCAGCGTGCGTCATTACCGAAGCGAACGGCCATCGTGCTCTGCTGCGCAGCGACCATTCTGTTCGCGGCGGCATGCCAGCGTCAAATCGCGTCAGGGCCTCTTCGCGACAACCCCGAGCGCACGGCCCTGTTTGCCCGTATGGCCCGTGACAAACAGTTAGTCGAGGAAGTCCGCGCAATGACCGCGGATCAGGCTGCGGCGCTCGAATCGAGACTCGCGGCGAATCCGGATGACGTGGAACTGCGGAGACAGCTTCTACTCTTCTATAGAGAACGAGGAGTGGCAACAATTGGCATTTCCAAGACCATTGAAGCGCGGCGCCGTCACATCATCTGGTTTATTGAACATCGTCCCGAGAGCAATGTTCTAGCCTTTGAGCGAATTTCCCCGACTCAGCTTGATCCGTTGCCCGACCCGGCCGGCTACGCCGAATGCAAGAAGTTATGGCAGGCGCGCATGGCGCGTGCGGAAGTCACGACCGCCGAATTGGGACACGCGGCGGACTTCTTCTTTGTCAACGACAAGCCCCTTGCGGAAGAGGCGCTCCTGCGAGCGCAACGGATGGATAATGCAGGCAGATGGACGGAACAGCTCGGGCGGCTCTACGCGCAGACGCTTGTCGGTTCGAACGCGTGGATGCCGGACGGTGTCGTCCGATCGGTAAGTGTCACAGATGCCAATGGCGCCTTCGCTGCCGCCGTACGCCGCAAACTCGACGAATCGACCGACCCTCGTCTGCTGACCATGGCGGGAGAACAACTGCTGAGACAGGGACCTCTAATCAGATTGGACCGGCAAGGAACGCTGCAACCTGTACCACAGAATCAAATCAATCCCGGTCCTTTAGCCAAACAATACATCGAACGGGCCCTGCAGCTTGACCCGCAATCGACGCTAGCTCATCGGACAATGGTAATGTTTCGCCTTGCCGCCGATACGTCGACCTGGCATTGGCTACCGCAAGCGGAACAATACCCCGCGATTTCGCGGTTGCCGGAGCGGCAGCGGGTCCTGGCACTCGCGCGCTATGCCGAGAACCAGTATTTCCACGCCAATGACGCCGAATACCAGAGACACGATCCGGTCACGGCCAAGCCGATCTGGCAGGCTGCCGCGAAATCGGCTAAGGAATCGCTCGACCTCGGGTCGAAATTCCGCAGCGATCCCGACTATGGCACGGCCTATTTCACCGCACACATGGTTCTCGGCATGGCAGCGATGCACGATTCGCATCGCAAAGAGGCGATCGATCATCTGCTTGCCGCAGCCGCTGCGCCGGCGACAGACGAGCTTCGCTACAGCCACCAATTCGGTACGGATAAACTACCGATCTGGCTGTTGAAAGACGGCGAGCGCGAGCCGGTCGTCCAATTTCTGGAGCGCTTCGCCCAAACCGACGTCGTGGAAAAGCAACGCCTGTTGGACGCTGCGACGGCAATCCGTTCCGGTCAAAAGCCGTTGTTCTATCCGTATTAAGCCAGCAGGGTTGCCTGCATCACGGTCACGGCTTGGCCGCCCAGAATAATGCGGTCGCCGTTCATACGGATGCGAACTACACCGCCCCGTGGCGAAGCTTGGAACGCCGTCATCTCCGCCTTGCCGAGCTTGGCGGCCCAATAGGGGCCGAGCGCCGTATGTGCGGAACCCGTAACTGGGTCCTCATCAATGCCCGAGCCCGGTGCGAAGAAGCGCGAGACGAAGTCGAAGTCGCGCGACGAAGAGCGCGCCGTGACGATAATCCCTCGCACCGGAATTTTTCGCAGCGAAGAGTGATCGGGCGCGAGGGCCCGCAGCTCTTCTTCCGATTCAATCTCAACCAGGTAGTCGAATACGTTTTTGGCAACCGCCCGCGCTGAGGCAATGCCAATGGAGGGCAAGAGCTCCGCGGGCGGCTCGGCGACGACGGGGATCTTCACCGGAAAATCGAGCTCGATCCAATCGCCGTTCTGGTTGGCGGTGAGCAATCCGCTTCGCGTATAGAAACACGCCTGCGTTCCGTGATTCAAATGGCTGTCTTCCCAAAGCACATGTGCGCTGGCCAACGTGGCGTGACCGCACAGGTCAACCTCCACGGAGGGCGTGAGCCAGCGCAGGTCGAAGCCCCCTTCGCGTGGAGACAGAAAGGCGGTCTCGGAAAGATTCATTTCACGGGCGACATGACGCAACCACTCTTCCGGCCGCGGCTCCTGAAGAATGCAGACCGCCGCGGGGTTGCCTCCGAAAAGAACGTTGGTAAACGCATCCACGGTGACGATTCGAGTTGTCATGTTATCTCCTGGACGTCCGACCTTCATAGAAGTCACGGACATGTGCCGCGACTTCTTCTGTTATCGCACTTCCCATTCCAGGCCATAGCGGCAGCGAGACGATCTCGCGGCACGCCTTCTCCGCGACAGGCAAACCGCCGCGCTTAGGACCGAATTGGCGGAATGCCGGCTGTAGGTGCAGCGGAACCGGATAGTGAATTCCAGTGGCAACGCCGCGTTCTTTCAGGAACCTGATTAGCGCTGCGCGGCGCTTGGCGCGAATCACATAGAGATGGCAGACCGAGCCCGCGCGTCGCGCCAGAGGCCGCGCGCCGTCACACCCGGAAAGCATCGCATCATAGGACGCGGCGATTCGCGAGCGCTCCGCGTTCCAAGCGGCGAGGTTGGGCAGAAAGGCGCGCAGATAGCATGCCTGCATTTCATCGAGGCGGGAATGCACGGCGGGAATGCGGCTCACCTGATCGCGGCGGCGTCCGCCATCACGCAGCAAACGCAGTGCATTGGCAAATCGTTTGGAATCGGTAATCGCCGCGCCGCCATCGCCGAGACAGGGCAGGTTCTTGGTGGGGTAGAAGCTGAACGCGGCCAGAGGCGAATCCGCCGTGAATCGCGCCGCGCCGTGCGCTTGGCACGCATCCTGCACCACAAGAGGACCGCGCGGGAGCTGAGCGCAATCATAGGGTTGTCCATAAAGATGGACGGGCACGATGGCGCGCGTATTCTTGCCAACACGCGAAGGGAGGAGCAACAGATGGTCCGCGTCCACATCCGCAAAGCGAAGCTTGCAGCCCGCCGCCAGGACAGCCTGCGCGGTGAATGGCGAAGTAAGCGCGGGCACCAGCACTTCGGCGCCGGTATTTCCCAATCCCGCGGCGCGCAGACAGAGCTCAATGGCCGCTGTTCCCGATCCCACAGCTACGGCATATTGGGCGCCGGAAGCGGCCGCAAATTCGCGCTCGAATTCGGCGACCTGCTCGCCGAGAATGAACTGACCCGCCGCAAACAAACGGTTGAGGTTGGCCGTAAAGGACGCGCGCGACGCGGAAAGCATCGGAGCCAGATTGACCATGGGAACGCTCACCGGAATACCATGACGCGCAGCCAGAGTTGGAAAAGCTGCGCGCAAGTCGCGACTAGCGGGCGCAAGCGAAAGAATTGAGATTGGCCATGAATACGCGCGAAGTGATGTACCGGCGCCTCTGCTATGCCGCAGCCGGTCTTTTCGAGTCTTCGAGCCAGCTCCACGCAAATCGTTCCGCTGGTCGAGGTGAGAGTAATTCTCTCAAGCAGCGAGCGGCGGATGAGGCGAAAATCGCAATCCACATCGCGAATCCGCAGGTGGAAGAGCCGGCGGGCGCAGAAGTTGTAGAGACCGCCGATCCAAACGCGGTGCGCCGGATCGTTGCGTTCGATTTTATATCCATTGACCAAGCCAATTCCCGGACCCATTCGAGCCAGTAGCAAAGGCAACTCCCGGGGGTCGTATTGGCCATCGCCATCGGTATAAAACACGAATTCCTTGCGGGCCGCGGCGAAGCCCGATCGCAGTGCGGCGCCATAGCCGAGATTGGTTGGGTGCGTCACAATCCGCAGATGCGGCGCATAGTGACGGGCGAGCAATTCGAGCACTTCCGCTGTGTCGTCGCGGCTGCCATCGTTGACTACAATTACTTCGTAGTCCGCAACGGACTTTGCAAGAGTATCGAACGTCCTCGCAAGCAGCGCGGGCAAGGACGGAGCATCGTTGTATGCGGGAAAGAAGACGCTCAGGGAGGGAAACGTCAAGTTTTCTCTCCCACGAGAAGGAGGGACTGGCCGAACGGCAGGCTGAACCCCACGCCGAGCCACGCCGCCTCGGCCGCAAGCATGCAATAGAGCGCGCGATCGAGCCAGGGTGAGACTTCTTGAATACCGCTTTCCGGGCGCCTTTTTTGTAGCGGCTCGATGAGCCGAAACTTCACCAGCGCGACCGGCGACAGGAGCGCGTTCGCATAGGTAGCGCGCAGAACGCGAACCCCCGCGTCTTCCACCAGGCGGCGCAGTTGCGGACGGGTGTAGCGCTGGCGCTCGCAGACGAATTCGGAATGCCGGCTGCGCAGGGCATGGAAGGCCGAGACCCGCAGGGCAAGAATTCCACCGGGTCTGAGCACGCGCGCCAACTCAGAGAGTGCCCGGCGTTCCTCGCGCGGCTGGAACTGCTGCATCACGTCGAAGCTCATGGCAAGATCGAAGGTGCTTGCCGCAAAGGGCAAATCGAGCAGGCTGCCTTGCGAGGCCTGCTTAAGGCCTTCGGCCACGCCGAAGTACAAACCTTCGGCGCTGTAATCCATGGCGACCAGAGGCAGGTTTCGCTCACGCTGCAGACGCCGCGCGAGATAACCGGTTCCGCATCCCGCTTCCAGCGCGCGATGGAAAGTGCGGCCTTTCAGATGGGAAGCAAGCAGGCTGAGCTGTATCGCGCGCATGCCGCGGTACCACCAGAAACCCTCCTCGTGCCGCGCGATGTTTGCGAATTCCGCCGGATTGAAGCGGCTCTCCGCAGCGCTATTACATGGCCAAGAGGGGTTGTGCTGCTGAATCCCAACCACGTGTGGCGTCGGGTTGGTAGTCTGCGACATTGAGATAGTATGCTAATTCGCGTCGGTAATACTCGATGGTGCGTTGAACGCCGCTGGTGAAATCCACGCTGGGGGCCCACCCTAAATCTTTTCGAATACATGCGGAATCGGTATAGAAGCTCCCGATATCGATCGGTTTCAGTTCGGGCGGGAATGGCTGAAACACAGGCGCGGGCGAATCGGCCGCGGCAGAGACCGAAGCGGCAATTGCAGAAAGGGGCAGCGCCTGAGCACCACCCACGTTCCACATCCGGTGTGGCGGATTGCGCACCGCGCCGGCGCGTAAGAACGCATCAACCGCATCGTCTATGTAAACGGGGTCGCGCAACTGGCGGCCATCGCCGAATACCTGAATCGGCTTTCCGAGCATAGCCTTTCGCATGAAGCCGCCCAAGAAGCCCTGATGGGGCAGGTTCAACGCCATGCGCGGGCCGTAGACGTTGGTCAGGCAGAGCGCTACCGCATCCAATCTGCCGGCGGTAGTCAATACCTGGTGGTATGCCGTAGCGGCATACTTGTGAATACCGTTGAAATCCAACGGCTGAATGGGGTGATTTTCATCAACCGGCAAATAGCGCGGGGCGCCGAAGATTTGCCGGGTGCTGGCGTACACGACGCGAACCCCCGGTTTTTGGCGTGCGCATTCCTGGAGAAATTGCAACTGGGCGGAGGTGTTGAGCGCCTGGTCACGGCCCGGATTGGTCATACTCTGCAGGTGGCTTACTTCACCCGCGATATTGAAGATCACGTCGCTGGCGCGGATATCCGCCGCGAAATCCGCCGCGTCGTAAATGTCCGCCGGAATGGTTCGAATTGCCGCAATCGCCCCGTATAAATTGCGCGGATTCGCGCCGCAGCCTTTAATCGACGCATCGACAACGGTTACCGCAGCTCCGCACGCCGCAAGGCGAATAGCCAGATTACTGCCGATGAAACCGAGCCCACCCGTGATAAGAACCTTGGAATTCCCATAGTCGGACACCATGTTTTACCCTATACCCGATGCGGATAGTAAATATTTTTACCAAGTTCCCTCTCAAGTAGCAAGATTCTTCGAACTTTTTCCAAATGCAACGAAATCACATAAGGACTAGTACGATGCGCCTATTTCGCCGGGCTCAGGGGAGGAATCGTGGCCTGACTGCTGCCGCATCTGGCTGTAAACATTGCGCGCTGCGCGCTGCGCGGCAATTTTTTTCGTGCGTCCGTCTGCTTGCGACGTGAAATCCTTGCCGACGCTGACTTCCACAGTAAACGTCTTGCAATGTTCGGGACCACGCTCGCCGATGGTGACGTAACGAGGCTGGGGGAGTTTCAGGGATTGAGATAGCTCTAGCAGCGCACTCTTGAAATTGGCGACGGCGGGCTGAATATCGGTATCCACCTCCGCGTGGCTCGCGTAGGGGGCGTCCAGCACGTGGCAGGTCACGAACGCGCGCGCCGCATCAATTCCGCTATCCAGATAAATTGCGGCGAGGACGGCCTCCACCGCGTTGACCAGCAAGGTCTTTTTTGCGCGGCCGCCGCTCATCTCCTCGCTACGGCCCAACTCGAGGTGAGGTCCCATATCCAGGCGACGCGCAACGCCGTAGAGATGCGCCGCGCTTACCAGATGCGCCTTCCACCGGGAGAGCTCACCCTCGCGCGATTCGGAATGCCGCGCTACAAGGGCCTCAGCCACCAGAAAACCGAGGATAGAATCTCCGAGGAATTCCAGTTGTTCGTTGTCGCTGAGCGGAGAGTTAGGCCCGCGCGTCTCATTGGCCAGCGAGCTGTGGGTGAGAGCGCGGCCCAACAGCTCCGGATGCGCGAATCGGTGCCCGATTCGGATTTCGAGCGATGCCCGCTCCGCTTGCATCGGCGAACGCTACTTGCCGCCCTTGGCTTTGGTAGCTTCCATCTTTATGCTAGTGATGGCTTGACGGAACGCGTCCGGAAGATTTGGGATGGCGAGCACCTTATCGCAAGTCGCAAGCGCGTCATCGGGCTTGCCACCCTGCTGCTGCGAAGACGCCAGCCACACCAGGTACGCCGGCTGGGGATCGACATCGGATGCGCCTTTCAACG
The DNA here is from genome assembly GCA_963703295.1 of Bryobacterales bacterium. Taxonomy (GTDB): domain Bacteria; phylum Acidobacteriota; class Terriglobia; order Bryobacterales; family Bryobacteraceae; genus PALSA-243. The sequence continues at coordinate 8,631,129 of OY969810.1, read as the reverse complement.
ACGTGATGGCGCTATCCCATTTCTTGCGGAGCATGAAGAGACGTCCTTGATCGGCTTGCGCCTCGGCGATAGTGAACTTCTTCATCTCTTCCCACTGCGCGTCCGGGATGTTCGGGTTCGGCTTGGATGCCGCTTTGGCATTATCGATGGTGAGATTCAGATCCTTCTCGGCCTTGGCCAGTTTTTCATCCTTGTCGAGGTCGTTTTCGCGAGTGTGCTGAACAATGGTTTCGCCTACGAGGAGCGGACACTGGTAGCCCTTAGGATCAATCTCCATACACTGTTCGGCATAGACTTGGGCACGGTCGTCATCATGCTTGGCGTGATAGGCTTGGGCTTCAAGCACCAAGGCGGTGTTCTTGAATTCCGTATCCTTAAACTTGGTCATCAGGTCGTCAGCCGCTTTGATGGTGGCGTCATTATCGCCGCTCTGCGCGGCTCCGATCATTGCGTTTATGGCGTCGACTTCCGCTTTTGACTTCGGCTTCTGAGCCATGAGGCAGGCTGCGCCGATCGTGATGAGCGCCATACCGGCGAGAATTGTTCTTGTCATTTGGATAACTCCTTATTGTTTCGAAATCTGATCTAGCGATCGTTTGGCTTCGGCGATGCCCGCGTCGGACGCGCCTTCGACTTTGAGCGCCTCTTGAAAGTATTTTACGGCCTCGTCGCGATTATTGGAGGCTAGAGAAAGCTTGCCCAGATAGACCAGGACCCAAGCCTTGATTGGCGGCTCCGGCTCCAGATCGAGGGCCTTCTGGAAAAGACGCTGCGACAATTCGGGATCCTTCTGCAGCGCGGCAATACGCGCCAGGCCATAATAGGCGGCGGCATGCATCTTTTTAAGATCGGTCTGCTGCAGCACCGCGAGATAGGCGGCTTTAGCCTTTTCCAGATCACGCGCGGAATAGAGGTTTTCGGCGTCATCCAGCGTCTTGGCCGCGCCGGTTAATTGGGGCGGGGGAGGAGGCGGCGCGGACTGCACCATCCGTTCCGGAGTTCGCTGCATATCGAACTGCACCTGCGAGAGACGTTGATCTTCCTTCACGACATCGATCGCCTGCACCATGTCCTTGTAATAAGCGCTCATTGCGAGTTCCTGCTTTTCAAAGGCGGGAAGGCTCTCGGCAAAATATGGGGCGAGCACAATCCCCTGGCGGAGGGCCTGTTGAACCTCCGCAGGGTTATGGTCGAGACGCGACTCCACGGCCTTTACCAACGACTCCCCGGCAAGCTGGAGGAAATCGGACTTTAGAGAATCGTCTAGGGCACGTGCGCGGAAGGCATGATCGGCAAGGGCCTTCTTACGCTCCAAAATATCGGAATAATGCGTGGCGAGCGGATCGAGCAGAAAGTGCAGATAAGCGTGACGGATATCGAAGATGCGGGGTTCAGGCGAAGGCGTGATGACGATGGTGTACTGCAATCCATAACTGCGGGTGTGGACCTGGTTGGGCGCGCCGAGCAGTTCCAGCAGAATCTGGAAGCGGCCGTTGTTGACGCCCGAAGTCTGTTGGCGCAAATAGACGTTGACCTGCATCACGGCGTCGATCACCGCCGCGTGATAGTGCGCGAGATACTGATTGATGGCCGGTTGAGAGCGCTGCCACAGGTCCTCAATGTGGGCTTCCTTGTAGAAGGCGGCGAGCAGGGGGGAAAGGTGAGCAAGGGCGGTGACATCCGGCGGCACGTCAATATCGCGCTTGCGGATTACGAAAGTGGGCGGCCCATCGCAAGTGAGCGCGAAAGAAATATAGGGGCTGATCTGGTTGTGCTTGGCGAAGAATTCCTTGAGGGCGGGAAGCGAAGGGATGTCGGTCTTTGCGATAGCCTCACGGACTGCTTTGCGCAAAGGATGATTATGGGCAGAATCGAGCAACGTATCGTAGCCCACAGCGTTGATTGCGGCCATCACTGTGAAAAGCGTCGGGCTCGCATCAAGCTGACCTAATTCAGGTTGTTGGGCAAAGGCCGCGCCGGTGGCTGCCAGAATGGCTGGGACGAGAAATCGGTACAAAGGATAAACCGCCTGGATAGGAATAGTTTAGCAGGCTAACGGGGAGCGATTCGCAACAAGCCGTGTTGCGGGCACGCACGGCTTTCGGGCAATTGGATCACAGCGAGAGTCACACAGTTCTAAAGCTGAAGTGATTTTAACCGATCGAGTAGAGCGGCGGCTCCGGCAAACGTGCTTTGGACATCTTCCGGCGGAATATTTAGAGTATGCGCAGCAGTGTGCAATGTCTCTGTGGTCTTGAGAACTTCGGCAAGAACATCAGACGGTAACGCTCCCTCTTTCGCGAGAAATTCCGCGACTTGGCGGAGGTCTCCACAGGCCTCCTGCGATCCATGGCGGTGGAGTTCTGCGGCCATAGTTCTGAGCTGCTTTTCGATTTCGATACGCAGCCCCACTAGCGAGATCATTGGGAATTCTCGCGCAAGTTCTTCGGTGGTCGGGAGCTCCTGCTTGAGTTGGTCAGAAAGGGCGTGCGTCAACCGATATTGAGTAACGCCCACCGGCTTGGCCGTGTCCCGCAGAGCATATTCGACAACGACTTCGTTCCGTCCTTTGCACATAATTATGCCGATGCTTGGCGCATCGTGGGCGTGACGAAGAAGGTCATCGACAGCGGAGAGGTAGAAATTCATTTTCCCGGCGAATTCTGGCTTGAAGTCCTCAATTTTGAGTTCGATGATGACGAAGCAGCGGAGGCGCAGATGATAAAAGAGCAGATCGAGGAAATAGTCTTGTCCGCCAATTTCGAGGTGATATTGACTGCCGACGAAAGCAAAGCCCTTGCCGAGTTCAAGAATCAAATCGCGGAGGTGTTCGATGAGACCGCGCTCCAAATCCCGCTCCAAAATATCGGCGCCCAGGGCGAGGAAATCGAAATTGTAAGGATCTTTCAGGATTTGTTGGGCAAGTTCGCTTTGGGGAGCGGGTAAAGTACGGTCAAAATTGGTCAAGGCCTTGCCTTGCCGCTGAAATAGGCCGCTCTCAATCTGATGCACGAGTACGTTGCGGCTCCAGCCGTTTTGAATGGCTTGCCTGGCGTACCAGGCGCGTTCGCCGGCCTCCTTTACCAAGTCGAGAAGGCGGACGTTATGTCCCCAGGGCAATTGTGCAACAAGCTGTTGCACAATTGGCTCCTCCGGCCAAGCCTCCGCTAAGGCTCTCATATACTTGAGGTTCCGGAGGGAGATCCCTTTCATTTCGGGAAAGGACTTGCGCAGATCCAGGGCGAGCCGGTCAACGACCTTGTCGCCCCAATTCGATGCCCGCTGTCTCTGCAGAATGTCCCTGCCGATGCCCCAATAAAGGAGTACCAACTCCCGGTTAACGGCGAGGCCGGCGCGGACTTGCGCCGAACGAATGCGCTCCTTCAGATTGCCAAGAAAATCGGCGTAGTCATCGGGGATTAGCGTTCGCTCGTTCGTCATGGGACTCTTCCGAATTATCCCGCCTTGCGTTCGCCGCGGCATCCAGAGTGGCGGCTATGCGCGCGGCCGTAAAGGTGCTACTTTCCGCGGAACAAGAACTCCACTCCGCCTACGATGCTGCGTCCGGGCATCACCACGCCCTGTATCTCCTGATAGGACGTGCTGGTAATGTTGGCGAGTTGAATAAAAGGATGCACCTTGCCGCGGGACGAGGCGGCGTAGAAATCCCAAAGCGCGTAGGGGTTTTGCGAAATGCGGTTGAGCACGCCAACGCGTGTACGGAAATCGATCTGCCAGGGCAGCGACCCTGCCCAGGCGACTACGGCGGAACTGCTTGGGTAATTGAAGTTGTACTTGGTTTCAGCAAATGGAATCGTGTTCTGCACGCCGGTGAGCCATGTGTATAGCAGCTCGAGCGTTTGATGGCGTGCCACGATATAACGCAGGGAAGTCTCTACGCCGGTGAAGTTAAGGCTATCGATATTCAACGCCTGCCAGAGCGCCGTCGGTGACGTACGGTAGTAATCGATGCCATCGCGCAGGCGGCGCTCGAAGACAGCCGCCTCGGCGCTGAGGCGTCCGGCCGGTACCCAATCGAGGCCGGCTTCGTAGGTCCACGCGCGCTCAGGACGCAGGTTGGGGTTGCCGACGTTGGCTGGGTCTGAATAATAAAGATCGGTATAGCTGGGCACGCGGAAAGCACGGCTGGCGGAGGCGCGTACCTTGAGAGCGGGGGAGAGCCAATATCCGCCGGCAACGGTTGGGCTGAACTCGCCGGAGTACCGGCGGTAGAACTCCTCCCGCGCGGCGAACGAGAGCGAGAGCCGTTTAATACCGCGCACGTCGATTGCGGCGTAAACGGCGCCGCGGCTGCGCGAATGATCGCCCAGATTGTTGCTCACGATGGATTCGTGCAGCGCCTCTGCGCCGTAAGAAACCGTGACGCCGCTGGCGACGGACTGGTGACGGCGAAGGGCCGCCTGATAGCTTTCGTCAGCGTGGTGGTTGGCATAGATGGAAGGGTCATCGCGAAAGAGAACGAAGAGATCGCTGTGGCGCCGGTAAGCGAAGCTGGCGTCGGTATCCTGGCCAAGGGCTTGGGTGTACCCCAGCCACCAGGTCTTGGTATCTTCCCAGGAAGGATATGCGCCGTAATACTGATCCGCCCCGAAGGGATGATCCATGTAGGCGAGGGTAAGATTACTCGCGCCCAGGCTTGAGGTGTAGTGGGTGGTGGAGGCGAACTGCAGGTTGCGATAGTCACGATCGGGAATGAAGCCAGTGGAAAAATCGCGCGCGAAGGCAAGCTGTTCCGAAAGCTTTCCGAAGGTATCTGAAATCGAGATGCGCTCCTGGTTCGTACCGAAATTTCCCATGGCTGTTCGCAAGCGGATCTCGAGCTTGTCGGGCGGTTCGGTGATTACATTGACGACACCGGCCACGGCGTCGGATCCGTAGACCGTGGAGCCAGAACCCCGCAGCACCTCGACGCGCGAAACGGAATCAAGGGGCACGGGAATATCCATATCGTGGTGCCCGCTTTGCGAATCGTTCAGGCGCAGGCCGTTGAGCAGGATCAATGTCTGGCCGAAACTGCCGCCGCGAATGGAAAGATCGGTCTGGACGCCATTGGGCGTGCGTTCCTGAAGATCAAGGGAAGGGTCAAGACGCAGCAGGTCTACCAACGTATTGAGGACTAACTCAGCGCCGCGCGCGTTCATGATGCTGAGAGAGCGATCGAGGTCATCGAGCGACAACGGCTCGAAAGTGCCGGTGACGATGAGGGTTTGAGGCGGCGGCTGAGGAGCAGGCGATGCCGGAAGCTGAGGCGCTTGTTGCGCTGCTAGAAGACCAGTGAGACAGGAAAAGAGGACAAGTAATCTGGATTGCAAACGTCATTTTACCGTGAGGCCGCCAAGGCAAAAGAGAAATCGCGGTTGAGGATCGTAGGACACTCAACCGCGATTCATGTGCGGCCGCACGGCGGCATGTTAGCGCAACGCAAGCCTAATCACCGCTACGGTGGGCGATCCGTTGTCTCGCGCAAGCTCCTTCTCACGCTGAGAACGGTTGAGGGCCTGCCCAACCGAAGAGTTTCCCGTCCAGACCTGGTGCAGGAAATAGACATCGCCGTAGCGGACGAACACCAGACGTGGCGGCTCGTTTAAAGCCTTGCCGACCACATGTATGGTTGTAATCGCCTTGCTGACTTCATTTCGCGTCGAGCTGATGCTAAGGACGGCGCCGTTACTAACGTTAACCAGCCGATAGTCCCCCTGAGGCATCGCGGTGGAGCCTACGTAGAAGTTGAACGGCACGGTGGCCGTGACGGCTTTGTCCTGCGCATGAACGGCTACTACTGCCGCCAGCGCGATTCCAGCGGTGAGAATTCGACTTACCAGATTGTTTTTCATATTGACCTCCTTCATCGGTCGCGCCTCTAAGGGCAATGCGGATGCCAAATAGTAAGTAGCTGATTCTCTTGAAGAAGCGCGCCAAAGCGCGGCCATGGGGCTATCCGATCGGATAGACGGCTAACTGTTCAGATAGAACGGGGCACGCTATACTGATCAAGCAAATGACGCCCGATAGGGATGCGTTGCTCGAAGTCAGCGCCGCCATCCATTCCACGCGCGATCTGGAGACGCTCGAGAAAAAGTTGTTGGAGATCGTCTCGCGAACTCTATATGCAGATCGAGGGGCCATTCTACTGTTGGGAGAAAGCGGCCAGCAGTTCGCGTCTGTTTGCGGATGGGATTCGCGAGAAGAGCTGAACCGGCCCGCGGAGTATAGCCGCGCCATTATCGACCAGGTGCTGCGACAGAAGGCGCCGCTGCTATCGAATCGGGACTCCGCCGCGCCCCCTGGTGGAGACATGATTACGGCTGCGTTGTGCGTGCCGTTAATTGTCTTCGAGAGGATTCGGGGCGTGCTCTATGTAGACAGTACGAACCCTAAGGCGCATTTCGAACCCGCGCAGCTTGCCTGGCTATCGGCGATCGGCGGTATTGCCGTTATCGTTCTCGAAGATCTACGCCGTATACAGTGGTTGGAGGGCGAGAACAGCCGGTTACGCGCCGAGATCGCTGTGGATCACCAGATGGTGGGCAGCGGTCCCGCGCTTCGCGAAGTCGAGACGTTCATCGCGCGCGTCGCGCCCACCGATTCCACGGTGCTGATTCAGGGCGAAAGCGGCACGGGAAAGGAGCTGGTGGCGCGCGCGATTCATCGCAACAGCTCGCGTAGCGACGGCGCATTCATCGCCATCAATTGCGCTGCCATTACAGACACTCTTTTAGAGAGCGAGCTTTTCGGTTATGAAAAGGGCGCGTTTACCGGCGCGGGGCGGCAACAGAAGGGCAAACTTGAAGCCGCGGAGGGCGGCTCGTTATTTTTGGACGAAGTAGGTGAGCTAGCCCCTCTGCTGCAAGCCAAGCTGCTTCGGGTTTTACAGGAACGCGAGTTTGAGCGAGTGGGCGGCACGCACTCGATCAAAGTGAACATCCGGTTGATTGCCGCCACCAATCGCGATTTGAAAGCCGCCATTCGCGCCGGAACTTTCCGTCAGGATCTCTATTACCGCCTGCACGTAGTATCCGTCACCACGCCGCCGCTGCGGCAGCGAAAGGAGGATATCCCATTGCTGGCGTCCCACTTCGCGCAGATGCACGCCCGCAAGACGCGGCGGCAGATAGCGGGCGTTTCGAGCGCCGCCCTCGCCCACCTCGCGCAGTACGATTGGCCGGGCAACATCCGCGAGTTGGAAAACGCTATTGAGCGCGCGGTGGTGCTTGGCTCTGGCGAATGGGTATTGGCGGAAGATCTGCCCGAAGAGCTGCTCGAAGCCCAACCAAGTCCGGGGACTTACTATCACGAAACCGTAAAGGGATCGAAGAGGGAGCTTATTCTGAAAGCGTTTCAGCAGTCGGCGGGTAATTACACGGAAACCGCGCGGTTATTGGGCATCCATCCGAATTATCTGCATCGCCTCATCCGCAACCTGAATTTGAAAGCGGAATTGGGCAGAGCCTCCGCGATTTAGGTGGGTCTTTCGCGTCCTGCATCAATCGGTTCGCTTGTAAAGTGCGAGATCGCCGAAGGAAACCGCCAGGGCGTAGTGCGCTGGCCGGTAGGCTTCCCACCAATCGAGAATGCGGGTCGCCGAGTTATCGCGCATCAGCCAGGACATCGATACATCGACATCGACAATGTATTCGGGACGGTGGCTCTCGAGATCACGAATCAATTCCTCTTGCATCCGAAGAGCATAGGGCTGCGGCTCCATCAGGCCATACATATAGATGTAGCCGGTGGCAGAATGGCGGTGCGCGTAGAAGTAGATTTCGGGTTCCGAGCCGAGAATCGCAATGGCGCTTTGTGGCGCGGTATGCGCGCGCAGGTACGCGGCGGCGGGGATAGCTTCTGGGAATGGGTTTTCGCCATAGAGGTCGCGCGCGGCTTGAACGGGCGGCACAAGAAAGAAGAACCGGCGTGCCGTGAAGAGCGAAAGTACCAGAGCGGCCGCGAGCGCCCATCGGCCCCAACGGCGCGACGCGGTGGCCGCCGCGAGCAACGCGACGGCCGGCAGCACGGTGATGAAATAATGTTCCCGGAAGAGTAAGCCTGGAACCGTGGTCAGAGCCGAGAACAACAGGAAGGTAAGCAGAAAACCAGACTTGCGCGTGCGGACCACCAAAAACGCCCCGGCGGCGGCCATCGCCCAGATTGCGGGATTAGCGGCAAGGACGTCTTTAAACGTGGACCTGAAATGGGAAATCCCGGTGATTAGAGGAACGCGCATCGCATAAGCGCGAGCATAGGTGACCGTCCAAAACCAGAAGTTAGTAAAGACACCGGCGCGCCAAAGGATGAGGCAGGTAAGCGCATAGGGCAGCACGGCGGCCGCGGAAAAGCGGGCAAGAGCACGCCAGCCGGCCCGTATATAGAGCAGCCACGCGGCTCCAAAAAGGATGAAAAACACGCCATGCTGCTTCATAAGGAACGCGAGGCCGAAGCAAAGCCCGGCGCGGGCGGTCTCTTTTCTCAGCAACAGAAGTGTGCCAGCGAGTGCGAAAAGGGTGACGAAATGCGTGGCGTGCGACGCGGTTCCCGCAACGCTGGGACTGAGCGAGAGCGCCGCATAGACGGCCGCGGCGGCCACCGAAGCGGCATCGCCAAGCACACGCCTGGCGATCAGAAATACCAGCAGGATGCTGGCTGCATTTACCAGCAGGAGACCTAAATGGATTCCAACGATCGTCTCGCCCAAGAGCGCCATGATTACTGCGTGCATCGCATACGTGCCTGGCAGTTTCATGTTCGAGGCGATGCTGTAGGGCGGAATGCCTTCGAGCATCAGTTGGCCCGCATAAGCGTATTCGCCTTCGTCGCGTTCGAGCGGGGTAGGGGCCAGGCGTACGCGAATCAGCGCGCTGCAAAGCAGAACGAGAATTAGCGCAAGCTTCGGGGACATGGGGCTTCCTATTAGAATAAGACCGTGAACTGGAACGATGCAGCGGAAGATTTTCTGAATCAGGTGCTGGCGCAGACGCCGCGGCCCGTGCGTGACGCTACTGAAGCGCAGTTACGGAGCGCATCGGAGGCGAAGGCCGATGCCAATGGCAAAAACCGCGTGGGCGTAGAGACCGTGATCGCGGCCTGGGTGGAAAGCACCCCCGAAACGCTGCGCGCGGATTTGCCGCGGCAGATGGAACGCTTCGGGCTGGACCCGGACGAGTACCGCTTTCTCTTAGAACAATAGGCGGCTTGACACGTCACTCGGATTCCGATATAACGGAAGCCGAATGATACCCGCGCCCAGTCGAGCCCGCCAATTCCGCGTGCTATACCGCGATTTTCTGACGCGTATGATCGATCTGGAAGTGTTGTCGTCAGGCGGCGAATTGCAGGCGCTGTTGGGCCAATTCGCGGCCATGCTGGCAGCGCTGAGCTTTGTGCTCACCATCTATCTGGTTCCTCGCTACGCCACGTCGCCATTGCCGCACGCGAGGCTTCTTACCCTGGCTTGGCTGGACGAAGAGTTCCTGATCGGAACCGCGATGGCCGTGGCGGGTTTGTTCTCGGTGCTGGCGTGGAACGCAGTCATGCCGGACCGGCGCGACGCGCTTGTGTTGGGTCCGCTGCCGGTCGGGGTTGGGACGATCTGCCGTGCTAAGCTCGCCGCGCTTGGAACATCGCTTGCGGTAAGCGTTGCGGCTGTAAATGCCTTTACCGGGTTGGCATATCCTGGCGTGCTTTCCCCGGCCGGCGGCCTCCTCGGTTTCCTGCGGTCTCTCGCGGCGTATTGGGTTACGATGGCCGCAGCCGCGGCTTTCCTTTGCGGCGCGCTGCTTGCCGTGCAGGGAATCGCGGCGCAGATATTCAGTTACCGGCTTTTCCAGCGGGTTTCGAATTTTCTGCAAATGGCGGCGTTCTTCATCATCCTGGGGGCCTACTTTCTAAAACCGCCGCTCGCAACCGTAGCCGGGCTGACCTCTCCCGCCCATAGCCGCTGGGTCGAATGCATGCCTACGTATTGGTTTCTGGGACTGTTTCAGATCCTGAACGGGTCGATGCACCCCGCGTTTGGGCCGCTGGCGGTGCGTGCGCTCTGGGCGTTGGGCGTGGCCCTGGGTCTGGCGGCAATGGGCTACGTGCTGGCATACCGGCGCGGGTTGCGGCGCATTGTGGAGCAGCCGGACATTGCTCCGGGCGATCGCTCGCGGGCTGCATCGGGGCTTGCGCGCTGGCTTACAGACCGCCTGCTGGCGAAGTCGCTCGACCGTGCCATTGTGCTGTTCACGCTGCGGACCATCGCGCGCAGCCGGCAGCATCGATTGATTCTGGCGGCGTACGCCGGAATTGCGCTGGCGATATCGCTGGCCTATCTGAAAAGCTATCTTTACGGCGCGGTGCAGGTATGGGGCGAGGGCGAGATTGCGCTACTCGCGCCGAGCGTGGTCATGATCGTCTTCGCGGCAATTAGCGCGCGGGCGGTATTTGCCCTGCCGATCTCACTACCCGCTAACTGGATTTTCCGCGTCACCGCCGTGCACAGTCCGCCGGCCTATTTTTCAGCGGCGCGCAAAGCGCTGTCGTGGGCCGTGGTGATACCGGTGTGGATCGCCTGCGCCGCGGCCTATTTTGCCCTGTGGACGGGCATCACGCCGTGGCAGCATTTGCTGGTGCTGGCGTTGCTCGGCGCGATTCTGGTATTTGCGTCCATGGCGCGATTCCGAAAGATTCCCTTTGCATGCTCCTATCTGCCGGGAAAGGCAAACCTCAAGGTGAGGTTGGGAATGTACGGAATCCTGTTCCTTTTCCTCTGCGACACGGGCGTGCGCGTCGAGCTTGCCGCGCTGCATGCGCCGCGCGGCTTCGCCATCCTGATTGCGATTCTGATTGCTGCCGCGTTCTTCACTTGGAAACGCACGCACCGGCTCTCGGAATCACCCCACGAAAAGGTGCAATTTGAGGACCTCCCCGCTGGGGATCTGCTGGCGCTCGACCTACAGCAAGCCCCGGGCGGCGAGGTTTACATCGATAGGTCATTTATCGAGGATCCCTCATACGTATCTCGTGAGCCCCTGTCGCTGACGACAAGATTCGAACAGATCCTCCGGGATTTCGGGTTAGGCGTTCGCGCCTTGCTGAGATCGCCGGGCTTCAGCGCGGCGGCGATTGCGCTGATCGCGATGGGCATCGGGGGCAATACCGCCATCTATTCCATGATTCATGGCGTGCTGACCAGGCCCGCGCCTGGCGTTCGCGGCGAAGGACTGGTGAGCTTCGGAACAACGGTATACGGCCGTCCCTCGGAACCGGAGGCCAACTATCAGGAGTATCTCGCTTACGGCTTCGAAGCCAACACCGTGCGCCCGCTGGCGGCGGCGGGGTTCAGCTTCTTCACACTGGCCTTGCAGGACGGCAGTTACGAACTGCGTGGTCTGCATGTGACACAGAATTACTTCGAGACACTGGGCGTTCCCATCGTGCAAGGCCGCGGGTTCACGCCGGACGAGGCGTATGGACGCGCGGGACTTGCGGCGGTCGTCGCTTATCACGTCTGGTTGAACCAATTTCACGGTGACCGAGCCGCGGTGGGGCGGTCAATCGAAATCAACGGATGTCCCGCAACGGTTGTCGGCGTGACGGCGCCCGGATTTCGCGGCACGGAGTTCGCGCCGCATTTCGAGATCGGCGTGCCGCTGGAGGGTTACGCCCGGGTTTGCGCCGGCGCCAGAGAACGGGCGAACTTTCGGTCGACGCCATTGACAATAATTGGCAGGCTGGCCCCGCACGCGTCCCTTTGGCAAGCTCGCGCAGAGTTTGAGACCATCGGCAGGCGCCTGCAGGAAGAATATCCAGACGTGCAACGCGGACGGATGCCGGCCCTTTCGGAATATTCGGCGACCGCCTTCAGCCCCGTGCGCAGTGCGCAAGCTCGGCTCTTCATGCGCGTATTGGGAGCGGTGGGGATCTTAACCTTGCTGATTGTTTGCGCCAACGTCGCCAATACGATCAATCCACTTTGTTGCAAGCGGTACGCTTCACTGTGACGCGCCGCGCCGCCTGAGCCTCGCGCCCAAGCCGGCCAGCAGCGTGGCGAGGCCCTGAGCGCCAGGGCGGGCCATCCTGCCCATCGAAGCTTGAGGTACTTGTGCCTCAAGCCTATTTCGCCTGCCTCATTTATCCCACGAACACCTCGTATCTCGTTGATTCTGAGCGATTTCCGCGCGGCGGCGGTTTATCCTGAAGGTGGCGGGAAACTGCCAGAAGGAAATCGAATGACCAAAAAGACGACCACCACCAAGAAGACCGCGAAGCCGGTATCCGCCGAGAAGGCGAAGGCCGCAGTTGAGGCCCTCGTGACCACCATCGCTGCAGACCTGGAAGCGGCCGCGCCCGTGAAGCCCGCCAAGAAGGCTCCCGCCAAGAAGTCCACCACGGTGGATGATGCGCTGCACATGCGCCTCTACGCGAAGGGCGAATTCTACTTCGGCAAGCTGGCTGCGGCCCGCATCAACGGCCTGCCTCAGATGGCCGTCGAGGTCAAGGGCAAGACGATCACGCTCACGCCGACCAAGGCGGTGAAGGACACGCTGAAGATCGGCGCGTGTCACACCGCTCCCGTTCTGAGGGCCGCGAAACTGTTGGCCGACACCGGCTGGAGCAAGAAGACGCAAGACCTCGTGGCGAAGCCGGTGGGCGATGCGGGCTTCCGCGTGGAAGTGAAGTAAAGCGCCGGTATTCAAACAAAACGCCCGCTGCGGTTAGAGCCGCCAGCGGGCGTTTCGCGTTTAGGAAAACGAAAACCGCAAGTCACTCACCGAGCAAGAACGGACGCGGCGCTTCGCGTCGAGTAAGAAGCTGGTGGAGAACGCGCGGAAAGCGGCGGAAATCATTCGGTCGGTAGGCGACCGATTAGTTAAGCCAGGACCGAAACCGAGAGATGGCGTCTCGCTCAAGGATCGGGCGGCGGCTATTGGGATTTCCAAGACATCGCTAATCGAAGCCGAACAGCACGTCACCACCGCCGAACGGGAAGCGTTCATGCAGGCTGCAACGTGGCGGCTCAGTACGTGCAGCGCGGATGATGCTCGATAACACGGATGCCGCAATCGAGATAAATCCAGCGCGTGAATCGAACGCCGCCCCAGAGGCCGGTGGGTTCACCGATGCGTACCAGCGACGCCGTGGCGCATTGCGTCAGCCGGATACTACGGATTTTGCCATCCTGATTCTCGATGATGGCGTGGCCTGCCTTGACCATCGCTTGCGCCATCGGCCCCGGCACGTAGCGGACGTGGCCGGTGCTGCTGACGACTTCGGTTTTGCTGGCGTAAGAGCGCAGTGGTAGACTCGAATCGCCAATTAATCTTGTCTCACCCGCTGGCACCGGAGAAATCTGGGCGGCGGGTTTATTTATTTCTTGCCGACAGGAGCGCCGCTAAAGAGACCGCGAGTCGCTTCGCCGCTTGTTGCAATCACAGGCAGCGTGCCTTGCAGCAAACCACTCGGCAGCGGAATTGCCAAAGCGCCGCGTAGCTCGGCCCTCATACAAATCAAATTTCGCAAAAAGTCGTCCTCGTTCTGAAAGGCGAATTGCAAAGTCGCGGCCTCGCGCATAAACCAAATCGTCGCCTGCCTGAACGCGCCGACCAGAAACTTTCCCTGCGGCATCGAAGGACTGAGCACCGTGGGCACCTGCCATGTCAGCGGCGGAACCTCCAACAATTCTTCATCGTCAGGTCCGGTCGAGGCCGTGCCCAGATACAGATAACTTCCGACCGTGTTTTTTAACAGCCGCAGCGCCGTGTAATCGACCGGGTTCAGCACGACGCCATCGGGCGCGAATCCCGCAGCCTGCAAAGCGCCAATCGCTCTTGCAATCAAATCCATCGGGTTGTCGCTGGTGAGCGGCGTGTTGACGAACGGCGGCGCAACCGCCAGCAAGCCCTGAGTAGCGCTAGCCGAATCGCCATTCAAAATGCAGTCTTCTTGCTTTAGCAGGACCGCATACGTCAAACGCGAATCGAGCCAAAAACTAAGTTGCGGTAAGTCGCCGATTGCCTGCACGGACGCCTTCAGCGTCGACGCGATAGTTATCGACTTCGCCAGTCTCTCGGAGTAAGTCGCGGATGTAGAGGGCTTCAAACTTCCCTCTGCCGCGACGCCCGCGTTCGGCGTAAACGCGGTTTCTTCGAGATATTCGATACTTCCCGTCGAAACCGGAATCTGCGGCAGTAACGACAGCAGCCGCAGCGCGTAAGCGGGCTGGCCGTAGATCAGCGGAACGTGTTCGGTGGGGCTGACATTCATGACCGCAGCCTTGCGCGAGAGCGGCGGCATTTTTAACTCGGTGGCGAAACCCGAGCTTTGCAGTTTGTTGGATTTTAGCCAGTGCTGGAAGGAAGTGTCGTCGGCAAGCTGGCGGGAGAGAGTGGCGGGAGCGTTAAGCGCGGCGTGTTCCAAACCTACGCCAGGGGGCCGACTGGAACGCTGCGCGACGCTCTTAAGTTCGCGTTTGATAGGATCGAGAGCCTCGCCAAGTTGATGGTCGAAGCGGCGTTGAATTTCCGAGAGAATTTCACGATCTCCGGGAGTAAGTCCAAGTTCGTCAAGTTCAGGCATGGGATGTCCTCGTCGCGGCGAGCATCATGCCGTGACAGTCCGAGGCCAGCCTCCCACCGGCGCGTTAAAAACCGACCGACGCCTACCTCCCGCAGTGCGGTCCTGAAAACGCTTATTGTTGCACGCGCGGCTGAGGGCCTTCGAAATGTGGATGGCCTGCTAAGACGGCTACGCGGCGTCAGGCGGCGTCCATCGCAGCGCGATCATGTCATCGGCAGTGAATCCCAGTAACTCGCCCGATGGCCGCGCCGTGCAACTGCGTTCATGCTCATCGAGCGGCTTACGACCGCGTACTTCGCCGTTGCACCACCGGCATAATCGCGCCTTCGGCGTTGCGCCCTTGTGCAGTTTGCGGCGGCGCACGGCAATTCTGCCAGCTTCGCTCATAATTACGGCCTCGGGAATTTCGGACTCGCAGCAAGGGCAGTGCATTCAACTGTTGTACACCACCCCCGATTTCAGTTGTGCGACCTCCCCCGAACGTAGTTCATGGCGTACAAAAATTGACGCGCGGACGCATTCCCGTGCATGTGAAAAATGTTTTTTGATCCCCCTACCCCGTGGGCCGTGCTCGATCACGCGCAGGATGCGCCGTATTCGCGCTAGGAGCCTCAAGGCGCAATCGCAGGGCGCAGTGACCTGGCATAAAGACATCGCGTGCGCTCGGGCCGTCTCACGCAAGCAATAGCGTCACGGCTTACCGCGCGACAATACGGCCTCATTGAATTCCGTGAAGAGGGGCATGAAATTTCCTAAGGCCGACGCCCGCCGAATCGCGGAAGGCCCCCCTATGCCGCGTTACCGTGAGCATTGAGCAGTCGGTCGACAGTGGCCCGAATGTTGCCTTCGGCTGTCGCCATCTTCGCGAACAGAGCCGACACGCGCTGCATGATGCGCGTTTCCTGAATAGCCAGAGCCTCGCCCATCACCGCGCCCGTTTCCTTCGCGATTTCGCGCAACACAGCGGCCAACGTCTCGTTATCGACGCCGCCGCGAGAGATGCACTTTACTATGCCGTCGATGCGGCTGTCGATGGCTTTGCCCAGAAGTTCGTAGTCCGTTTCTAATTCGAGGCGCAGGGTCTCGCGCGATGCGGTCGTCTCTTCGTAGGTCTTCAGTAGACTGACGTGCTCGGCCTCTCTGCGTGCGTCACGCGCTTCCAATGCCGCCTGGGCGGCTTCCAGTTGGGTGATGCGTTCTGCGTCGGTGTTCATTGTGTTCCTTCCTTTCGTTGGCGGGCATATAGCTCCGCTTGTTGCTTTGGTGAAAGATGGCGCTCGATGGCGTGTGCGAATCCATCGACGGTGAGGGTTACACTTGCCATGCGTGGTCGCCAGCCCATGGCAATAGCGGCGGCGTTGGCGGTGACTTCGCCGCTTTCGACCCTCGCCAGTAATTCCGTGTAGCCGTCGCGCTCCAGGCGGGCGCGAATGTAGGCGGCGTTGCATTGCTTGCCGAGCGGTCTAGTAACACTAGACTGCTTAACTCTCACGCCGCCGTTCTTGCCCAGCTTTACCGCCGCTTCAAACTCGACCGCCACGTCGGGCCGCGTGGCCTTCAGGCCATCGAGCGCCCATTCCACCATCTGCGGTTCTAGCTTGAGGGCGCGGATGTATTCGTCGCGCCCGCCAAGATCGAGCCAGTTATTGGCGGCGGCGTCCTGGATGAAAAACAGCAGTAGGCGGCAATCATGAGGCACCTTTCGTACACAAAACTCTCGCCGCGCATCGAGCAGTTCGCCCCACTGATCGCGGGGTACTTCCGCCGCCAAGTCGGAGCCGAGCGGCTCCCGGCGAATTGTTACTCCACCGTGGCGAACCTTCACCGCAGCCGTAGCCGCCTTACTCATCCGCATCTGTCTTTCCTCTCTCGCGCGTTCCTGTTTCTCCGCTTACTTCGCATTTCGACTTACTTCGTTCCTGTCGCACCTGTCGCGGCATAGTTGAACCAAAACAGAAGCACTTATAATTCCCCTTCTTAAATACAGGGGATATATAACTGGTCCCACAATTGTTCGTTTCCGGTGCGACAGCCGCGACAATTCTTTGTGGCATAAAGTTATCTCCTTTCGATGTCAGCAGTCGGCGCGGCGGCGGCGTACTCTTCGAGCCGCTCTTGGCCGGTAGGGCCGCTGTGCTGCTTCGCCTCGGCCACCCGCCTCGGGTTCCTTGCGATTCATTTCTCGCGCACGCCGCTCGTGAAGCTCCTGTACGGCGGCGTCGATGTCAGCTTGGGTAATGGGCTTGAAATTCGGATTGACCGGTGGGGGTTCTTCGGGTTCGCGCCGTTCGGGCGGCGTCACGATCTCCTTCAGCATTTGCGCGAACTGCGTGATGGCCGGATGCGGAGCGGGCGGTTTTACTTTTTCCGCCAGCTTTTGGATGCTTGCCTCTAATTCGGGGTCGGCAGTCACTTCGTGGCCCTGCGGCAGCGTCTTGAGAACGGGCGCGGCGATTCTAGGCGGTGCATTCGGGTCCGGTGGCAGGCCGTCGGGAAACACAGTCGAGTAGGCGTTGATTCCATCCGCTGGCCGGAACCGGCAGCAGAAACACGCACGCATTTCCGCGATCCCCGGCCATTCGGCGTAAATGCCGCTGGTCATGCGAGTGACTAACCAGCGGACCTGTTCCTCGCTGGCGCACATCGAGCCGCAAAGCCTGACAATCGCGTCCATGACGGATTCGTCGTTAGGAAAAAAGCGCAACACGCGCAATTCCAGGAGCATTGCCAAAACGTTTTCGGGATTCATAGCGGTCGTTCTCCTTTCGCAATTCGTTCTCTCCACCTAGCCTTCACGCGCTCACCCAGCGAAGTCCCGGGCGGCTT
Source organism: Bryobacterales bacterium (assembly GCA_963703295.1). Classification (GTDB taxonomy): domain Bacteria; phylum Acidobacteriota; class Terriglobia; order Bryobacterales; family Bryobacteraceae; genus PALSA-243. The sequence goes on along the minus strand of OY969810.1, from coordinate 8,613,729 downwards.
TCTGGCCGTGGCTGGCGCACTCGGCTCGTCGTCCCACCTCGCGCCGTTGATCCACGTCGCCCCGTGCGGGCGCTTGTCGGGGTCGCGGGCCATCATGATCGCGGTTTGTTTCTGGGTGGCGGTCATCACCTGCGCGAACCGTTCTGGGGTCTTGACCTGAGCGCGGAACGCTTTCTCGGCAGACTTCCGCGCGACCTTGCGCCAGTAGATCGCCCACCACTGCTCGAACCATTCGCGGGGCTGCGCGTTGCCGGATCGCGGAATTATTGCCAGAGCGGATTCGTCGACCCGTGCATCGCGAGATGCACAATCGCCGGTTTCGGACGCCGGCTTGTGACTCGGTTTCGCTTGGGGGGTAGGGGGGGTTCTTTTAAGTTCTTCTTTTAAGCTACCTATAGATTCTTTTCTACGTTGCGTCCTTGCAACGTCTGAGACGTTGCGTCCTTGCAACCTCAGACGTTGCAGAAACGCAACGTCTGGAACCAGCGCCCAATACTGGTTAGAGTGCTGCCCGTGGCGCTTCCACTCCACGAGTTTTAGCGCCCTCAACTGGCAGAGGAGCCGATAGACTGTCGTGCGGTCCTTGAGGCCGACCTCCTCCGCCAGGGTTGCCCATTTTCGGTAGCAGAGACGGCCCTCCCTGGTGTAATAGGCGAGCTTGCCGTATAACATCGCCGCCCTGACCGGCACGCCCAGCTTGACCAATTCGTCGCTGACCTTGGTGAAGTCTGCGGTCGGCTGCGGATCGCGGCGTTCACCCATGACGCGCCTTCCACTCGGAAAGCCGCGCCACATCGGGTTCGAGTACGTGATAGGTGCTAGTGGCGTGGCCCCACTCCCGCAGACTAATCTTCGATTCCGCGCGAGTCCACTCGACGAGGGAAAGACTGCGAAGTTCGCGCAGCAGCCGCGACGCCTGACTGTGACTCCGCAGTCCGATCATTCTGGCAATGCCGTAGCGCGTCGCTTCGCAGTTGCGGTTCCCATCTGCAAAAAAACGCAGGGTCCCGTAGAGCAACACCAGCCGTGGCGGCAGTCCTGCGGCAATCAGGCGGGGATCGAATAAAAGGTCGATGTCTGGCGGTGACGAGGCTTTTCGTGGAATAATCATGGCGTTGATCGCGTAGAAACATTCGCGGCTCGTCGCGTTTCGGTGGCAACCTTCACGCGTGGCGGGCCGTTCTCTTTTTTACGCTGCCGTGTTCCCGATGCTCGACGGGTCGGGCGCTCCGAGATTCTCGTACCAGCGCATAAAGGCCACGCGCGGAATCAGGTAGGTGTGGCAGGCGCGGCGGCGGCGCTTGCCATTGGGCATTTTGTGCGTCAGCGACTTGCCGATGGGAATCGTCGGCACCAAGCCCTCGCGCAATAGCTTGAGCAAGGTTCGATACTTGATGCCGCTCCATTCGCTGGCTTCTTGCGGCGTCCAGTTGTTCTTCTGATAAAAAAGAGCGCGTTCAATCACGCGCTTCGTAAGTTGGGACTTCGGTGCGGGCATTCGCGAAACCTCCAAGGGAAATATTGGAATTCGCGGGATGCTTTTTTCGCCCTGCCTGGGCGCTTTCGCTATCGGGCCTGTCCCACACGGCCCAGTTAGTCTGCGGGCATTATATTCCTCAGCGCAACACTCCGTCAATACCCACATGTATTATCATGTAATGTTATGCAAGCACCACGTAAACCACAGAACCCGCAGCCTTTAGCGGCAATCTACGCCCGCGTCAGCCTCGAAGAACAGGCGTCGAATTATTCGCTTCCGAGCCAAGTGCGCGATTGCAAAAAGCTCGCCGCCGAAAAAGGTTTTGCGACTTCGGACAATACGACGTTTATTGACCGGGGCGGCTTAGGCGGCGAACTCGACCGCGTGGCGCTTACGCGCTTGCGCGACGCCGCGCACATGGGAATCATCGCGGCGATTATCGTGAATGACCCGGACAGATTGAGCCGCAAGCTGGCGCATCTGTTGCTGCTCACCGAAGAATTCGAGAAACAAAATATTCCTCTCCACTTCGTTCACGGCGGCGTGGATGCGACGCCCGAAGGCAAGATGTTTATGTCTATGCGCGGCGCGTTCAGCGAGTTCGAAAAGCTAAAGCTTGCTGAGCGCGTATCGCGCGGGCGGAAAGAAAAGGCGCAGCAGGGCCTTCGCGTTGCGGGCAAGCCGCCGTACGGCTATCGCTACGAAGGCAAGCAGCAGGGCAAGCGCGGCGAACTCGTCGCCATCGAAGCGCAGGCCGCCACGGTGCGCCGCATGTTCACGATGGCCGCAGACGGAAAAACGCCGCTTGAAATCGCGCGTGCTCTCGATGAAGACGGCGTGCCCACCGTGACCGGCACGCGATGGGACAAAGCGGTCGTTGCGGGAATCCTGAATAACCGCGTCTATGTCGGGGAAGGCAGCTACAACCGACGCGAGAGCGTAGAGCCGAAGACCCGCCGCAAGCCCGCCCCGCAGGGCCAGAACAAAAAGACCTCGCAGCGTTTCCGCGATCCGGCCTCGTGGATACCAGTGAAGGTCACGAGCATCGTAGACCTCCGGTTATTCGAGGCCGCGCAGCAGAGACGGAAGCGGGCCGCGGCTTTGGCCACGGGACGGCCCACGCGGGCTTATTTGGCGAAGGGCTTGATGCGGTGTGGCCTTTGCGGCCGCGCCTGCTACCACTACCCGAACCGGGGCCGCGCCTTCGCGCTCTGCGGCAATAAAAACCGCCTCACCAATGAGCGCGGCTGCCCTGGCGTGCAGGCCTGGGTGGAGGATATCGAGCGCATCCTGCTCACCGAAATCGAACTCATGCTGATGGACCCCGAACGATGGGCGGAACGGGCGACCTCGGATCTGAAGCGGCGGGCGCAAGCGCAACGTGGGGCGGCGACGGAACAACGTAAGCTCGAAGCGGAAATCGAGAAGCTCCGCAAGCGTGAACAACGCGCGGCTGAAAGCCTGCTCGATACCGAACTGGCGGATACGGCGGCGATCTTCCGCCAGGGCCTGAAGGATGCCCAGGCGAAGCGGCGCGAACTCGAAGCGCGTTTACACGAACTCGCCGTTACGGCGCTTCCGCCGACGCTCACTAAAGAGTTCTACATCGGCTTCGTGCGCCGGCATCTGGAAAACTTCCACAAGAATCCCCGCGCCGTCGTCGAAGAGTGCGTCGAGGCCGTGGTGCTTCAGGAGAACGGCAATATCGATATCCGCTTCCGCTTCGAGCCGGACCCGGACGAAGGCGCTTCTGCAACAAATCGGAAAGATCGTCAACCTCATGCTTGCCCGATCGGTCGCCCGGCAACGGGAGATGGCGGTACGGCGCGCACTGGGTGCTCCACACGCGCGCATCCTACGGCTTCTGTTTTCGGAGGGATTGGCGTTATCACTGACGGCCGCGGCGGCAGCATGGGTCTTCGCCTGGTGGGCGGCGAGCGCAATTGTAAAACTGATTCCGCCGTTGGCCTCGGGAGCGCGTATCGAGCCGGATCTCAGGCCTGATTCCGCGGTGGCAATTTATGCCGTCTCGCTCGCGGCATTGAGCGCCCTGGCATTCACGGTGGCGCCTGCAATCAGCGCCTGGCGCCAAGAGCTTCTGCCTTGGTTAAAGTCGGGAGAGCATGGGGTGGCGGCTGGACGCTCCGTGCTGGCGAATCTTCTAGCCGGAGTCCAACTGGCCCTGTGCGTCGTGCTCCTGACGGCCGCCGGCTTGGCCTCGCGCTCGCTTTACCTGATCGGAACCAACGATTTAGGCTTCGCGAAGGATCACCTGCTGTTGGTCAATCTGAATACCGCGGGCGCCGCCCATGAAGAACGGCAAAATATTGTATTACTCGAACGCTTGAGGCAGCGCGTCCGCGGTCTGCCAGGCATTATCGCCGCATCCTACGCGAGCGCCGTGCCACCGGCGAACTTTGGCGGTTGGACAGGCGCCGTACAGGCGCAGGGTTCGGCGCAAACCGTCAATACCGCCGGGATGGATTCGGGGCCTGGTTTTCTAGAAACACTTGGCTTACCGCTGTTGGCGGGCCGGGGCCTCTCGCTTGAAGACGTAACTGCGGGCCGAAAAGTCGCAGTAGTCAATCGGCATCTGGCGGATGCGCTGTGGCCAAAACAGCCGCCGCTGGGGCGTGTCTTCTTGGTGTGGGGCGAACCGGTTGAGGTAATCGGTATTGCAGCCAACGCCGCCATGGCGACAATGCAGGGCGCGAACCCGAACTATGTGTTCCTGCCTGAGCAGCAGACGGGCGCCAACCCCGGCGGACGCGTTCTGTATGTGCGCTATGCCGGGGACGAGGCGGGCGCGGCTGCGGCCGTACGCGCCGCGATTCGCGAAACCGACGCGCGGATTCCTATATCGGGCGTGCGCACCATGCAGGAGGAACTGGAGGCGGACAACGCCCCGCAAATTTTAGTCGCAAGTTTGCTTGACATATTCTCAACCGGCTCACTGATCGTGGCCGCCATTGGCCTCTACGCGGTAGTGGCCTTCCATACGGCCCGGCGCACACGCGAGTTCGGCGTTCGCCTGGCACTGGGCGCGAGCGCCGCGGGCATTCTGAAAGCGGTCCTGCGGGAGGGACTGATGGTAGCGGCAGTTGGCTCCGCGCTGGGTGTTGCGCTGAGTCTTGCTGCCGGACGCTTTGCCGGAAGTCTGTTAGCGGCGGTTGCTCCAACCGATTTGCTCACTTACTGCGGCGTCATCGCCCTGGTGACGGCCGTATCGCTGGCGGCATGCATAATTCCGGCGCGGCGAGCCGCGCGGGTAGATCCAATGGTGGCGCTGAGGCAGGAGTAGAGGACTCTTATTCAGGAAGGAACTCTATCTTTTCGTAGAGGTCGACGAGCTTCAGAACGCAATCGCACGTTTCAAGACGTACAACGTCATCGGGTGTGCTCCACTCCGAAAGAGTCCATTGGCCATTGGGCTGTTTCACGAAGAGTTCGGCGTGAATCCGATCAGAGGCCAATATAAGATACTCCCGGAGCGATTCCATGGTGCGATACTGCTCGAACTTATGCCCACGGTCGTATCGTTCAGTTGACGGGGATAGAATCTCCACAATAACGCCAGGGTTCAGCAGGGTGTCGAGTTCACCATCCGCAAATTGCGGTTCTCCACAGACCACCACGGCGTCCGGATAGGCATACAGCTTTGAAAAGGTCCGTACGCGCATGTCATTCGCTAAATTCTGGCACGGACTTGAGCTCAACTGCAATCCCAGCTGCAAAGTGAGGTTGACGTTAATTACGTTATGCGCGAGGCGTGCGCCCGACATTGCGAACATCTCGCCCTTCCAATACTCGCTCTTGGTTTCAGCGGCGCGCTCAATCGCCAGATACTGCTCGGGCGTCAAGAAAGTCTTTGGCTGCGTGGACATGACGGCTACACCCACATTATCGCGCGTTCGGCGAGCCTATCGTAAAATAAGACATGGGCTACACGCCGTCCCACTGCCGCCCTGGCCTCTTTGGTTCCGATTAATTTCACCCGCGCTCTGCGGCGCACGCCTTGCTTCTAAGGCGAGCTAGTTATTCCTTACAAACTGAATAGGAGATGGTTATGAGTAAGACCTTGGACCAGGTTAGTGCGCAACTGCCCCATCTTGTGGGACCGCTGCCCGGACTGCGCGCGCAGGCACTGATCGAGCGCGATAGCAGAGTTGTTTCCCCATCCTACACGCGCTGCTACCCGCTGGTGGTGGAACGCGGCGAAGGCTGCATGATCGAAGATGTTGACGGCAATCGATTCCTCGATTTCAACGCCGGCATTGCTGTCGTGGCGACAGGGCATTGCCATCCACGTGTGGTCGAGGCGATCCAGAAGCAGGCCGCTAGCTTGATCCACATGTCGGGCACCGATTTCTATTATGAACAGATGATCGCTCTGGCCGAGAAACTTGCGGCGCTCGCGCCAGGCGGAATCGAGCGGCGCGTCTCATTTTGCAACTCGGGCGCCGAGGCCGTGGAAGGCGCGCTCAAACTGGCGCGCTACGCCACGAAGCGCGATAAAGTGATTGCGTTCTACGGCGGCTTTCACGGGCGCACCATGGGTGCACTCTCGTTGACAGCGCGCAAGGCAACCCAAAGAGCGAGATTCGGACCCATGATCCCCGGCGTAGTACACGCGCCCTACCCTTACTGCTATCGCTCCGCGGCGGGCCGCCGGCCTGACCATTGCGTGGACGAGTGCATCTCATTTATCGAGCAGACGCTGTTTCGAACGATTGCCCCGCCGGAGGAAGTAGCTGCCATTGTCCTGGAGCCGATTCAAGGGGAAGGCGGCTATGTCGTGCCGCCACAGAAGTTCTTCGACGAACTGGCTCGTCTTTCGAAACAGCATGGTATTCTGCTGGTGTTCGACGAGGTGCAAAGCGGCATGGGCCGCACCGGCAAGATGTGGGCCGCGGAGCATTTCGGCGCTATACCTGACATCATGGCCGTGGCCAAAGGAATCGCAAGCGGTATGCCCCTCGGCGCGACAATTGCTCGCGCGGACGTGATGACATGGCCGCCCGGCGCGCACGCGTCCACCTTTGGCGGCAACCCGGTGGCGTGTCAGGCTGCGCTGGCTACGCTCTCGCTACTGGAAGAAGGATTGGTCGAAAACGCGGCGCGCATGGGTGATTATCTGATGGACCGGCTGCGCACCTGGCCCGCGCGCTTTCCCTCCGTGGGCGACGTGCGCGGCTTAGGATTGATGATCGGTGTGGAATTTGTGCGCGACCAGGCCACTCGTGAAAAAGCCCCGGCAATCCGAGACGCGGTAGTGGACCTTGCATTTCAGCGAGGCCTGTTAACGCTGGGCGCGGGCGAGAATACGCTTCGTCTCTGTCCGCCGTTAGTGGTATCTCGCGATCAATGCGACTTTGCGCTCCACACACTGGAAGAGTGCATCCTGAAGGCCGGTGGATGAGAATTCTCGACGTCGGTTGCGGGATTCATAAGCAACCCGGTTCCATCGGGCTCGACCGCAATCCCGCCACGCGGGCCGACGTCCTGGCCGATCTCGATCGTTTTCCCTATCCGTTTGCGGACGCCTCGTTCGATCGCGTCACCGCGATTCACGTCATTGAACATTTGAGCGACGTAATGCGCGCGATGGAGGAGTTTCATCGGCTGCTTCGAACGGGCGGGACGCTACGTATCGAGACGCCGCATTACACGGACTTCAGCTCCTTTTGCGACCCCACGCATAAAAGCCACTTGACCAGTTTCAGCTTTCGCTACTTTGGCGAGAATCATGGCGGGTTCGGCTATTACACCAACGCACGGTTTCGCGAAGTTTCGGTGCGCGTGAAATTGCTCGCGTTCTGGCGATGGCTGGGTTTTGAGGCCATGGTGAATTGGTTCCCGCGATTCCGGCGATTTTGGGAATATTATCTGTGCTACGTTGTACGCGGGAAGGCAATGGAGTTTGAATTTCAAGCGATCCGCTGAGAAATTTTGCGGCGATTCCCCACTATTTCAGCGAGGCTATTCGTGTTTGGACTTCTCTATCGGCTTTCCGATGCGCTACGCCGCCGCTATTGGCGGGGCGATCATGGACCTATCGGCGAAGATCTGGCGCACACCTATCTGCGCTCGCGCGGGTGCAAGATGGTGGCACGCAATTATCGTACGAGATCGGGGGCAGGTGAGATCGATCTGGTGGCATGGCAAGACGCCACGCTGTTGTTTGTGGAGGTGAAGACGCGCAAGACCAGGGAATACGGACTTCCGGAACAGGCCGTGGATGCGGAAAAGCGATCGCGCATTGAAATCGCGGCGCGGGACTATACCCGAAGGGCGAATGTGGATTGGGAGAGGACGCGCTTCGACATCGTCAGTGTTCTAATGGAGCCGCGAATCCAAATCGAATGGCTGCGGGACGCGTACGCGCCGCTCAACAGCTACGGGCCGGCCAGGGTCCGCCCCAAGTTATAATCGTCCCTTGCCCGAATTACGAAACGACCCAATCACGGGGCGATGGGTCATCATAGCCACCGATCGCGCGAAGCGTCCCAGCGATTTTATCCGTCAGCCGGTGCCTGCCAGCAAGCCAGGAGTCTGCCCCTTCGATTACGGCCATGAGCATCAGACGCCGCCTGAAATCTTGGCTTATCGGAACAGCGGCGGCCGTGACGAACCTGGTTGGCGCGTGCGTGTGGTGCCTAACAAATTTCCGGCGCTGGGCATCGAAGGCGATTTGGACCGCCAGGGCGAGGGCATGTACGACAAGATGAACGGGATTGGCGCTCACGAGGTGGTGATCGAAACCCCGGACCACAACGCCACCCTGGGAGATATGCCGGAACGGCAGATCGAGGAATTCCTCTGGGCATTTCGAGAACGCGCGGGAGATCTGAAAAAAGATCGCCGATTTCGCTACATCGTGATGTTCCGTAACTATGGCGAAGCCGCCGGCGCGTCTGTGGAGCATCCGCATTCGCAATTGATTGCGCTTCCCGTGATACCGGCCAGCGTGAAAGAAGAAGTGGATGGCGCGTATCGTTTCTATGACCAGAAAGAGCGCTGCATCTTTTGCGACATTATTCGACAGGAGAGCGCGGCCGGCGTGCGGTTGGTGAACGAAACCGATCGCTTCACGGTGATTGCGCCCTACGCTGCGCGTTTTCCCTTCGAGACATGGATCTTACCCAAGACGCATGGCTCGCACTACGAAGAGGCCGATGCGCCCACGCTGCAAAATCTGGCTTGGATTCTTCGAACTACCATTCGCAAACTGGAAAAAGCGCTGGAGCGGCCAGCTTACAACCTGATTATCCATACGGCCCCGTTACAGGAACCGGCGCTCGATTATTATCACTGGCACATCGAAATTATTCCCCGTCTGGCGAAAATCGCGGGTTTCGAATGGGGGTCGGGTTTCTATATTAACCCCACCCCGCCAGAGGAGGCGGCCAAGTTTCTTCGCGAATCGGGCTTGGGCTGAGCTGAGCGCCTCGCGACACAGCCCACATGGGCCCGCGTGAACGTGCGAAACTGGCTGTTGAGTGTTTGTCCCCATCCAAGGCGGCGACGACGGCGGCGGTATGGGGTTGCGCATATGTTGGCCGTCTGATATAAAACGCTAATCGTTCCCGCGCGCCGGAACAGGGCTGGCCAACATGCCCGAGAAGAAAAAGACTACCGTAAGCAAGATCACCGATAGGCGAATGAATAAACCACAGACTACTAACCCATCGAAATCTACGCAACCGGTCCGCGCACAATCTACCGCAGCCGCTGGCGCGACGGACGGACAGAAGCAACTTGCCGGCTTTGAGGCGGCGATGAAGCAGTTCCATGCGCGCAACTTCAAGCCGGCTCGCGAACTGTTTGAACAGGCGGCGCAAGGTCCGGAACGAGATGTGGCGCAGCGTGCGAAGCTGCACATCAGCATGTGCGACCGGCGTCTTCTTCGCGACGACGGTATTTCGTTGGCTTCGGCCGAGGAATACTACACCTACGGCATTGCGATGCTCAACACGAAGAAGTTTGCCGAAGCGCGGACCAGCCTGGAAAAGGCCGTTAGCATGGATCCGGCCGCGGACCACATGCACTACGCGCTGGCGGGAGCATTGGCGCTGATGGGCGATGTGAACGGCGCGCACGAGAGACTGAAGACGGCAATCGAGATGGAGCCGCGCAACCGGATCGCAGCGCGCCAGGACGCGGATTTCGCGTCGCTCGCCAATCAACCGCCGTTTGATACCCTGCTTTACCCCGAAAAGAAGAGTTGGTAGTGGACCAGTCGCCGTTGCGGATCGTCGCTATGGGCGGCGGCACCGGCCTCTCCGCCCTGCTTTCGGGACTTAAGCGTTATGCGCTGCCGGGGGTGGACGGACCGGCCGTCGACATAACGGCCATTGTTACGGTGACCGATGACGGCGGCAGCTCGGGCAGGCTGCGCCGCGAGTTCGATGTCCTTCCCCCAGGCGACATTCGCAACTGCATGGTGGCGCTTAGCGAGGATTCGGCCATGTTGTCTCGCCTCTTCCAATATCGCTTTGAGGCGGGACGCGGATTAAAGGGGCACAGCTTCGGAAACCTTTTCCTGATGGCGCTGACTCACATCATGGGCGATTTTCCGGATGCGGTGAAGGCATCTTCGGAGGTCCTGAAGATCGCCGGGAGAATTTTCCCCGCCACCACGGCTAACGTGGCTCTGGAGGCTACCCTCGAGAACGGAAGCCGCGTGGTGGGTGAGACGCGAATCAGCCGCAGCACGCAGCGAATTCGACAAGTGCGGCTACGGCCGGGAAAGGCAAAGCCGGTTGCGGCGGCTCTTACCGCAATCGCCGAAGCCGACGCGATCACATTGGGACCCGGATCGTTATTCACGAGTGTGATCCCAAATCTGCTGGTGGAAGGAATTCCGGCCGCGATCCGCCGTTCGCATGCCACGAAAGCGTACTTCGTGAACCTGATGTCGCAGCCGGGAGAGACAACGGAATTCAGCGCCTCCGATCATGTGCGCAGCATTCATAAGCACGCCAAGGGCAAGCTGCTCGACCACGCAATAATCAATATCCGTCCCATCACTTCGGCGATGAAAAAGCGGTACGCGCGTCAGGCGGCGCTGCCGGTGGAGAATGACATTGACGCGCTGTTCAAGATGGGTTTGAAGGTAATGGCGGGGAATCTGGCGCGCCACGGCGAAACGCTGAAACACGATCCGGATGCGACGGCGGCCGTTGCAGTGAAATTGGCCGCGGAGAACCGGCGGCGGTTGCGGTAGACGGCCGGCTATTCCGGCAACGGTTTGCCTTTGGTCTCAGGCGCAAAAGGTAGCGCGGCAAGCCCCACCAAAAACACCAGACACATAGTCACGCCGGCGTAGCGCATGGGCTCAGGACGATCGCCATATACGCGGCTGGTAAGCAGGCCAAGGGTAAGCGGCCCGGCGGCAGCCACCAGACGTCCCACGTTATAGCAAAAGCTGGTGCCGGTGCTGCGCAGCCGAGTGGGGAACAGCTCCGGCAGATAGATCGCGTAACCTCCGAAAAGTGCTAGCTGCGCGAAACCCATCATAGGGATCATCCAGAAGATATCGCTGAGCTGGCGCAGGTTCCAGAAGGTGAAAGCGGTGGCGAACATTGCGGCGAGGAAGCTAATGGCGAACGCGGTGCGGCGATTTGTGCGGTCCGTGAGCCAGGTGAAGGCGTGGACTCCCCAGAAGCTGCCAAAATTCTGCAGTAAGGATGTGATGCCGATCCACGTGGTGACCTTTCCCGAAAGCGCCGCGCCAGTTAGACCTTCCGCCTGGAAAGTGCGAGTCAGCACGGGCCGCAGAAGATCGTAACTGAAGAAGCCGATGCCCCAGAGGCCGACAACGCCGGCAAAGGCCAGCAACAATCCGACCACCGCATTGCGGCGCCATTCGGAGAGCAACTCACTGAAGGAACCCAACTTGATTTTTGCGGCGCGAGCCTTCAGCCATTGATCGGGCTCTTTGAGTTTTCGGAAGACCACGAGCGCGAGTGGAGCTGGCAGCGCGCCCGCCAGGAACATATATCGCCATGCGCTGGCGATGACGCCCCCGGTCACCAGATGACCAAGCCAAATTCCGATAAGGGCAGCCAGCATATTTCCGACAGCCGAACAGGCCTGCACCATGCCTAGCGCTTGGGGGCGCGCCGATGCCGGCACGACTTCGGCGACCAGCGCCACGCCGACGGCGAATTGACCGCCGACGCCAAGTCCGCATAGGAACCGATAGACGTTGAAATCCCAAACGCCAGTCGCGAGAAGCCCAAGGCCGGTGAAGATCGTGTAAGTCAGGATGGTAAGCATCATCGTCTTGGCGCGGCCGAGACGGTCTCCCAGAACCCCGAAAAGCACGCCGCCTAACGCCCACCCGATCATAAAGACCATGGTGGCGTAGCCGGCTTGTTCATTGACCATCGACTGGGGCGCATGGCCGCCGAGCAGATCGGCGATCGCCGGAGCGCGCGCCAGGTTGAAAAGCTGCTGGGCCATGGTGTCGAACATCCATCCCACGCTGGCCACAACCAGGACAAACCAGTGATAACGAGTCAGCGTGCGATACCAGGGCTGTTGAGACATGAAGAGCTATTGTTTCACGGATTGGCGGGATGCGAATCTATAGAGTTATCCAATACAAGATGATCCTGAAACGGAAGTTGATTCCAATGCAAGATGATCCTGAAAATAGGAGGAATCGGGTAGGCAATCCGCAGGGGAATGCAAATCAGAATGCGGAATGCCGAGAGTCTGACACATTCACAAATCAACGAATTCTTGAAGGGCAGTGCGGGGATCGAGTTCCATGGGCAAAGCCGCGCGGAGGTGTACGGCTTGGTCGAGAAGATGCTGGTGAATCAAGAGTATCATGGGCAACCAAAGAAGCAGCGCGGCGCGATCCGGGCTTACCTGAGCAAGGTCGCCGGGCTGAGCCTGCCGCAGATCGCGCGGCTGATTCGGGCGCATGCCCACACCGGGAAAGTGGAAGCGAAGGTGTATCGACGGCAGCGCTTCGCTGCCAAGTACAGGGCCGCCGACATTGCGCTGCTGGCGCAAGTGGACGGCGCGCACGAGCGCTTGAGCGGGCCGGCCACGCGATGCATCTTGAAACGCGAGTATTCCGAGTTCGGCAATCAGAAGTTCGCCCGCCTGGCAGAGATCTCCGTGGCGCATCTGTACAACTTACGGAACAGCGCTGCGTACCGGAAAGTGGCTGCGGTGTTCCAGCCGACGCGGCCGAGCCCGGTCTCAATCGCCGAGCGGCGGCGGCCCGATCCGCGGGGCGAGCCGGGCTACCTGCGAGTGGATACGGTGCACCAGGGGGACTGGGGTGGCGAGAAAGGCGTGTATCACATCAACGCCGTGGACACAGTAACGCAGTGGCAGGTGATCGGATGCGCTGCCAAGATCAGCGAACAGTTCCTGATTCCGGTACTGGAGGCAATGCTGCATCAATTCCCCTTCCGGATCCGGGGTTTCCATGCCGACAATGGTTCGGAGTTCATCAATCACACCGTGGCCAAGCTGCTGGAAAAACTGCTGGTGGAGTTCACCAAATCACGCCCCAATCGAAGTCAGGACAACGCGCTGGTGGAAGGCAAGAATGGCGCCGTGATCCGCAAGCTGATCGGCTACGGCCACATACCCAGCCAGCACGCCGAAGCGGTGCAGAAGTTTTATACGGCGCATCTGAATCCATACTTGAACTATCACCGGCCTTGCGGCTTCGCCACCGTGAGCGTGGATGGGCGAGGCAAGCGCCAGCGACGTTACCGGCCGAGCGATTATGCAACGCCGTACGAAAAACTCAAATCGCTGAGCACAGCGGAACAGTACCTGAAAGCAGATCTTACGTTCACCCAGCTGGACCGGCAGGCCGGCCGCGTCAGCGACACCGAGAGCGCCAGGCGCATGGGCGCGGCCAAGAGCAAACTCCTGCGAGCCTGCAAAATCGAAGCGCCGTTTCCGCCGCGCTTCCTCTGATGACGCGTGGCAAAAACCAAGACGAAAAACAAAACCGTACTCATAAGGGAAAACAAAATCTCCCTGGTCGGAGCCTATTACGGCCTCCCGTCGGTCGGCCCCGGACGTATCCCAAATCCATTCAAAAAGGAGCTCTTCCCCAGCCCCTAACGACACTCCGTTTTCAGGATCATCTTGTATTGGAAACGAATCCTCATTTCAGTATCATTCTTCGATTGGAAAATGCTCTATCGCCGGAGCCCATGCCCGGGCGCGACGCTATCCACCAGTGAGCCGCTGCGCACCACAGGCACGCCATTCACCAGAACGTAAACCATTCCTTCGGAGTACTGCGCGGGATTCTCAAAAGTAGCGCGATCCCTCACGCGGGCCGCGTCGAAGATCGCAAGGTCGGCGTCGGCGCCCACCGCAATGCGCCCTTTGCTTTGGATGCCCAGGCGCGCGGCGGGCGCCAAGGTCATCTTGCGAAGCGCCTCCATGAGCGTGAGCACGTGTTGGTCACGCACATAGCGGCCCAGCACGCGAGTAAAAGTTCCGGCGGCGCGCGGATGCCCTTTCCCGTTTTCGAGAATGCCATCGGAGGCAATCGCCACTAACGGATTGGCGATAGCCAGCTTCACGATTTCCTCCGGGATCGAATGAATCGCCACCATGCCGCCCTGCCGCCTGTATTTTGCGAAGGTTGCGGCCGTCAGGCGTTCGCCAGTGGCCGCCCACTGCAGGTCGTGGAACGTAATCCCGCCTTGCCGCCCCTCCCAGCCCTCGGCGAAAATGGCGGAGCCGATATCCGTCATACCGGCTGTGTAGGGATAGGCTTCCGTGGTGATATCGAGTCCCCGCCGGCGCGCGCCGTCGATCATCTCCAGGCACAGCGGCGTTTCCCGCAGGCCCATGCTGGTGATGTGCACCACGTGCGCGGCCGCACCCGTCGCCGCCGCGTCGGCGATCACTTCCTGCAGGGCGTCGATCACGCCAGGCTCTACGGGGCCGCCGTTGCGCATATGAACGTAGAGAGCCGTCTTTTTCTCCGCTGCCAGCTGAAACATCCCGAAAATCTCGGCGCGCGAGACTAGCGGTATGTACGCGATTCCCAACCCGATGCCGAGCGCACCTTCTTCCAAGCCGCGGCGGACTGCCGCCGTTATTGCGCGTTGCTCCTCAGGCGTCGCCGCGCGGCTGACGGCTTTGTCGCGAGGAAGCAAGCCGCCGGTATCGTGCATGACCGCCATACGCGCCGGCAAGTGTCCGGATGAGGCGCCGAAGTTAATCAGCGACTTGCCTTCGCGGGCGGCATACCATGGCGCTACGGGAGAGACGCCCACTTCCATCTCGAGAGCGGTGGTGACTCCGTCCATCGCCTTGAAGCGGTAATTCTCCGGAGTCTGGCCGTGCGAGTGCAAGTCGATAAATCCAGGCGAAACGATTAGCCCTTTGGCATCGATTACAGTTCTGCCGCGAAGGGCCTGCGGGGATATTGCGGCAATCTTTCCGCCGCGGATTCCTACCTGCCGTACGGCATCGAGCCCGCTGGCCGGGTCCATTACACGACCGTTTTGAATGACGAGATCGAATTGCTGAGCGTACGCCAGGCACGCTGTGATAAATAGTCCCGCTGATAGCCGCATGTTTGTTCTTTCAAGCATATCTATATCACCGTCGCGGGTGGTGTGGAGTTAATGCGATGGGTGTAATGCGATCACCGGAAGCTGTCGAATTGGTTTGCGAGGAGGCACTCACCTATGCCCGGAGATCCAATCATCATCGTCATCGGTAACTAATATCATGCCCAACCATCGGATTGCGGCCACCCTGGGATGTCGCTCACTTTGAATCGGACTTGCCGCGATTTTGGTCCACGTAATCGGAGATCCATTTTGGTGGATCCGGTTCCAGTCGGCCGTCCACTTTGACCTGTCTCTCGTTGGCCCAGCGGTATCCCCACATGGGCCCGAACTTTGTGAGGAATGTGTCCGGCGTGCGGTAGGCGGCATCGGCTTGCGCCGTCGCCAATGGAACGAATCGATAGCGCTTCTTCTCAAACAGCGCTAAGACCTGGTCGATCACGTCGGCGTTCAGGCGATTATCGTGCAGCAGCATGACCTGCGGCGGTTCGTAGCCGAAAACCTGCTTGTTTAGGCCGGCGTAATAGTCGATTTCGGAATCTGTATAGGCAAGATAGGCGCGGCGCAGCCTCCGGGTGTTCGTCACATCCTGATTTGCCAGCATGTGTACGTACGCTTCGTTAAAAACGTAATCGGAGTTATCAATGGTACAAGTGGCCAACCGGTAACCCCGCTGCGAGAGAAAATCCGCAATGGCGTCGTGCTTCGCCTTTGTCTCGCCGGCGTGATTCATGGGAAAACGGAAGAACGTGAGTCTCTTATCGGCTTCCTTCATCAGCGGATCGATTGTAATCTCGCCGCGCACAATTTCATTCTCGATTTGTTCGATCGAAAGATCGTTGAGATCGGGATGAGAGTAGGTGTGATTCCCCAGGTCAAGACCTTGCCGCGTCCATTGTCTGAGTATCTGAGGGCCGGCCGAGCCGAGAGACTCAATCCCCATCTGAATAACGAATCCAGTTACAGGAACGCGATGTCTGTGGAACGCGGCCAATAACTGGCGGTTTACCATGCGAGCCTGGGACGCCTCCGCGGCAGCATCAGCCGAAACCAGACGGCCGGCAGCGTAGGGAAGGTCGTCGACGGTTATCGAAACGGTTCGTTCCTGGGCGAAGAGCCCGGCTAAGAAGAAGAGCGTGATGCCCACCGGAATACGCGTGTGTATCCGCATGTTCATGAGACCACCGACAGCTACTGGCCAGCCGCGGCCGCGCGCGCCACATCCGGCTGCACCCGTTGGCCGGCTTTCAGTTCAACGTCGCTAGGCAGAGCGATGGCGTCACCCTCGGCAAGTCCATCGACGACCTGCGCTTGGGTGACGTTCGAGATAGCCGTCTTGATGGCGCGGCGTTCGATGGAGTCGCCGTGCAACAGGAAAACATACTCGCCCGCGGCGTCGCGCCGAATCGCCTCTTTGGGAATAACCAGCGCCTGATCGACGACGGCCGTGCGAATCTCGGCATCCACATTATTCCCGGGGATTAGATCGCGTCCCGGATTCTCGATCGCGCATACCACTTCGCCAACCTGCCTTGAACCGAGCGTTTGAATGGAGGCGGGCATCTGGTCCACAGCGCCGGTCCAGGTTTTGCCGGGAATGGCTTCCCACCGGATGGTCACCGGCTCCCCCAGTCTCACGCGGCCCAGCAGCGGCTCATCGACATACACACGTACACGCAGGCGGTCGAGCGTGCCCACGTTAGCGACCAGGTCGCCGACATTGACGTAGGCCCCGGGACGGACGGAAAGATCGTAAACTTCACCCGCAATCGGCGCGCGCACAATGGTCAGCGCCGAATGCTGTTTGGCGAGGCGCAACGCCGCGTCGGCTTCGTTGAGACGGGCCTGGGCGGCTTCGATATCGGGTTTTCCTACCTGAGTCGTGCGGCGTTTTTCCAGGCCCGTGATTTCGATTTGCGTGGCTCGAAGCTTATCCGCGGCTGCGCGTTCCTCCATCGGCGTCGCAGCCTGCTTGGCTACCAGCCGTTTAACGGCGTCCAGCTCACGTTGCTCGGTGTCAAGGTCGAAACGAGCGCGGCTCAGGCTGTTTTCGATATCGGTTAATTCGGCGGATTTGCCGCCCGACTGCAGCAATTGCAGATTGGCCTGGGCCTCAGAGACGCGCGCGGTTGCGGAATCGATCGACGCCTGGACTTCCGGATCGGTAAGCTGGGCCAGCAGGGCGCCCTGCGCGACGCGG
Source organism: Bryobacterales bacterium (assembly GCA_963703295.1). Taxonomy (GTDB): domain Bacteria; phylum Acidobacteriota; class Terriglobia; order Bryobacterales; family Bryobacteraceae; genus PALSA-243. The sequence goes on along the minus strand of OY969810.1, from coordinate 8,596,472 downwards.
CTTCCATTTTGGATATCGACGCGGCTAATCAAACCGGCGGCTTCCACCCGCACCGCCTGCCAGCGATAGGGTTCGACCTTTCCGTTGGTGGGGACGGTGCTTACCAGCGTTTGGCGCTTGACTATCGTGAACTTGACCTGGGGGGGCGAGCTCTTATGAAGAATGATGATGACAGCGGCGCAAGCGGCGAGAATAAGTAACAGGTAGAGGAGCAGCTTCTTCAAATAGGTCTCCGAACCCAGTTTAACGAGTCTGGGGGCAGGCCTTCAAAGAATGCCCGATAAAGAATGCCACCGGCCGCGCATCACGGCGTCGTTGGAATCGAGAACGTGCGCCCCCGGTGAAGTCCCAGTAGAATCTGAATCAGGCGATGCGCAATCAACTCGTGCAAAGTCAGCAGTTGCTGTTGGCGGTAGTAACGCCTTCCGCATCCCGCGGGTCGGGCGCGCCTCCGCCACGCTTCAACGCGTCGGTAGCTTCCTTGATAATCGGGTCGGAAATCACCTCGCCCGCCATTTCCCACAGCGTGATAAAGCGGTCGACGGCCGTCGGAAAGCTGACTTCGAAGACGCTGGCGCGGCTGGTGGTGCGCGGCGGTTTGAAATCGAGATTGAACGGTCCGTTGAATCCATGGCTGCGGAGCGGAACCAGCACGTTCAGCCAATCGAGCGGATTGACCGCCCGACCCCGATATCGACGTCGTGCTTCAGACGGTACCCGTCGTTAATATCGAAGTGGAACAGCTTGCCTGCCAGCAGAGCTCTGGCCAAGGCCGCCCGCGGCGCGCCTCCCCACATGAGTTCGTGGAGATACTCGGGGTTGAGACCAACCATTTCGGGATGAGTCAGCAGGCCGGAGGCGATAAACGCCAGCATGGCATCGCTGGTGCGCAATAGGATTTCGGCTTGCGGCTCGAACGGCTTCGCCTCGAGACAGTGCTTCAGCGTGGGACGATTCCGTTCGCGCGCGCGTTCGATGTCGCGCTCGCAGGCGGAGGTGAGCGCTTCGGCATACCAGCGTAGCGTGTCGATTTCATCGATCGCGCCCTGCACATAATAGCTCAGCGATCCCGGCCAATAGACGGCAAAACGCGCTCCGAGCTGGTGTCCAATCTCGACGGAAATTGGCGTACTCCCGCACTTCCGGCGCCTCAGGAGATCGACGCGTCTTCCGCTCGACATAATTTGACGTAACAACAAATACCGGGGCTATACTTCCGATATGCCAATATTGCCCCTGCTGCTCTTCGCCGCCGCAATTCAACCTTATGACGTAGTGGTGCGGAACGGGCACATCGTGGACGGCACTGGCTCGCCTTGGTACGAGGCGGATCTGGGCATTCGCGCGGGAAAAATAGCCGCAATTGGACGACTACGGGATGCGCCGGCGAAGCTGACCATCGATGCGCGTGGGATGGTGGTCGCGCCTGGATTCATCGACATGTTGGGGCAGTCGGAGTTAACGATCCTGGTGGATCCGCGGCTGCCTTCCAAGATCTACCAGGGGATCACGACGGAGATCACCGGCGAAGGCGGCTCCATCGCGCCGCTGAACGATGCCATTATCAAAGCCGACCACGTCACGTACGAGCACTTTCATATCAGTCCGACCTGGCGCACGTTTGCGGAATATTACGCTCGCCTGCGCAAACAGGGAATGGGCATCAATCTGGCGAGCTATGTGGGGGCCACGCAGGTGCGCCGCATGGTGCTGGGCGATGAAAACCGCGCTCCGAACGCCGCCGAACTCGCTCGAATGCAGGCGCTGGTGGGTGATGCCATGCGCCAGGGAGCCATGGGACTCTCCACGTCGCTGCAATATGCGCCCGCGCCGTACGCCAAGACGGAGGAGTTGATCGCGCTCGCTTCCGAGGCGGCGAAGGCGGGCGGCATCTACGCATCGCACATCCGCGATGAGGGCGATACCATCACGCAGGCGCTCGACGAAGCCTTTCGCATCGGGCGCGAGGCGAAACTTCCGGTGGAAATCTGGCACTTGAAGGCGGCAGGTAAATCGAATTGGGGGCGCATGCCGGCGATTGTGGCGCAGATCGACGCCGCCCGAAAGTCGGGGCTGGAGGTCGGCGCCGACACCTATGCCTATCCCGCATGGTTCAATTCGCTTTCAGCGGCCATTCCACCATGGGCGCACGATGGCGGCGACAAGAAACTCATCGAACGCCTGAAAGACCCGGCCATGCGAGCTCGCATCCACAAAGAGATGCTCACGCCTTCAAAAGAATGGAACAACGAATGGCTGGAAGTGCCTGGGCCGGAATCCATCCTGCTCTGCTCCGTACAAAATCCCAAGCTCGTGCCGCTGCAAGGCAAGACCATCGCCCAAATAGCGAAGCTGTGGAACAAAGACCCCATCGACACGGTGTTCGATATCTTGATTCAGGACGAGGCGTTCAGCGAAGTGGCGATGTTCGCCATGTCCGAAGCCGATGTCGCGCTTGCCTTGAAGCAGCCCTGGGTTTCCGTTTGCAACGATTCGCAGGGTACATCCCCCGAGGGGCTGTTGGGCGCGGAGCATCCGCATCCGCGCGCCTACGGGACATTTCCGCGCGTGCTGCGGAAGTATGTGCGCGAAGATCATTTATTGACGCTCGAAGACGCCATCCGCAAGTTCTCGGCGCTGCCCGCGGGCAGGATGCGGATTGCGGATCGCGGCGTCTTAAAGTCGGGTATGTGGGCGGATGTCGTTGTATTCGACCCAGAGACCATTCGCGACCTGGCAACATTCGAAAAGCCAAATCAGTTGTCCCAAGGGATGCGTTTCGTCTTGGTTAACGGCGTACCGGTGATTAGCGAGGGAAAAATGACGGGCGCACTGCCGGGGAAGGTGATTGTGGGCCAAGGGGCAAAATAGTAAGCCGCGGACAGGCCGGAAAGGTCCGCCCGCGGCCGTGGATAGAATTGCCTACCGTTTCGGCGCGTAGCCTCCCGTGAGTGTGATGGAAAAGCTGCGACCCGGCACGAGATTCAATAAGTCGGCTCCGTTCGGTACGTACGCCGCCGCAGGTGTCGCCGCAATGGCGGGAGTGATACCCGTAACGTTATGGCTGTCGGCGAGGTTGTTAATCGCAAATTGGATCTTGGTCCCGCGGAGCCATGATGAGTTCTTGACGGTGTAATTGAAGAACACATTCACCAGATCCCAGGGTTGAATCGTGATCGCCTGATCCACGGGGTATGGGATCTTGAGCCCGCCAATCGTATAAGTCAACGAGCCGTTGTCGTTGTAATATTGGCCCACGCGTTTGTAAACCAAGCCAACATCCCAGTTATGGTGTTGCCATAGCAAATTAGCGCCCTCGATATTACCCGGCGTATTTGCAACCCACTCGCCGCCATTTGGATAGTTGCCCCCTGTTTGATACTTGGCCGAACCAAAAGAGGCGTTCGCGTAGAGGCTAAAGCCATAACCCAGCGCAATATTGCCTTCCGTCTCAATACCCTTGGTGTTAGAGGGGCCGGTGGCGACGAATACAGACTCGGCTGTGACCGGGTCGAGATAGGAATCGAAGCCATTCTGGAAGTGTACATAGTAGGCGTCCATATTCAGGGTAAAGCGCTTGAATTGCAGCACTGTACCCGTCTGATAGGTCTTGGCAAGAGTGGGCTTAGGGGGCGTCAGAACCACCGCGCCCGGGGTGTCAAAGACGCCGCTCGGCGGAATCACGCTGCCTTCGGCGAACTGAGCATACACGGACCAGGCGCGCTGCAGGCGGTAATTGGCGGTCAGCGTCGGCAGCCAGTTGTTGTAGTTAACGCTGTGCGATACGAAAGCCGCGCCGCCGATGCAAGAGGGCGCGCCCGCAAAGACTCCGGCTGTCGAGGGATAGGTGCTGGCGATACCGCCCAGGCAACCCACCGTCTTTCCGTTGTCCTGATATTGATTCAGGCTCATTTTGTAGTCGGCGGCTTTGATGCCGGCGGTCACCACTAACTTTCTTACCGGCCTCCATTCGAATTCGGCGAACGGCTGGAACGCCTGAGTGATGAAATGTTCGTGGAAATTGGGAAGCGGCGTATTCTGCTGCGTAAGGATATTCGACGGAACCTGATAACGGTCGGTATAAGCCCAGTCATACCAGGCGCCCGTGCGGAAAACGCCCCACTTAGTTTCCTTGCTGATTACCAGGGTATCCCCGGCGTGCCGGTAGCCGTTCAGCTTGTCCACGCCGCTAGGCTTCGCCGGAGTCAGGTTGACTGTAGCTCCGTTCTGGTAGAACTGCTTGTTCCAATAGCGCGTAGTGTAAGCCTTGGTATCGAGCTTCCAGCCGGTGGCATTTTCGGTATGGTAAGCCGCGTATTCGAAATCGGTCTGTACGTGATAGGTGTTGTAGCCGTAGTAATAAGGGTCAGGCGTGCCGTTCGCAAGCAGTGGCGTGCTGTCCAGAAGGTAGTTATCTCCAAACTGGGCCACTTGCGCGCTCGACGGGTTATTCGTCTTCGGCGTGTTGTTCCAGATATCCACCACTCCGCCGTAAAGGCTGAGGCTCGATGTCTCGTTAAATCGGTGTTGATACTTTCCGTAGCCGGCATCGCGCTGTTGATAGTTATAAGTCTGGTAACCGTCAGAGGTCATCGCATCGACGTTAAACAGAAGGGCGTCCTTCTTGCCGCGGCCCAGCAGGCCGGTATCTACATCCAGCGAATACAGCCTCGTGTTCCACGAACCGAACGTAACCGTGCCGCGGATGTCGGGGTCTGCCGCCAATTCCGGAGATTTGAGATTAATCGATCCCCCGAAATTTGTGGGGCCAAAATCCGAGGCCTGCCCCGGGCTGCGGTCGAAATCCGTTGAGCTGATCCATTGCCGGGGGAAACTCGCCCAGGAATGGTGAGTGGGAGTGTTGGTGTCCTCAAACGGAATGCCGTCGAAAGTCATGGTGTACTGGCCGTCCGAAAAGCCGCGAAAATAGGACGAGCCCTGTCCCAGCCCGATTCCGTTGGGATTGAGACTGAACGCGTTCGGCGCCTGTTGAATCACCTCGGCGAAATCCGCAACCGGCGCCATGAAGTTGGTAATCACGGCGCTGCCGATCTCGGTTCTGGCCGAAGTCGCATCGAGACTATTGCCAAGCGGAGCCAAGTCAACCGCCAGCGTTTCTGAAGCTTGAACGGTCACCGATTGCGAAATGGCGTCGACGTTTAGCTTAATGGCCAAGTCCTGCGTCCCAGCGGTGGAAACCTGCACGCCACGCCGGGCATTTAACGCGAAACCGGGCGATGTGGTTTCGACGGAATAGGCGCCAGGAGCAATGCCGGCGATGGAGAAGCGCCCATCGGCATCAGAGGTTGTGGATCCGGCAACCGCGCCTGTCTCACTCTTTACCGTGACCTTGGCGCCAAGGATGGCCTTCCCTTGCTGATCGGCAATCGATCCCGAGATCGTTCCCCCGGCCTGCGCGAGCAAGCCTGGCGGCGCCACAGCAACCAAAAACAGAATTACCAGTACGGCGAGCACACTGCTCCGCCGGTCAAATACACGTTGATTCACTCTCTTTGACCTCCAAGCAAGATAATTGGGATGTAGGTCAAGAGTATCTACTGTATATAACAGTTAGATAACAATCCGGTGAACAGCTAGACACAAATCATGAACGCTAGATGAACGGGCTTGGATTGTAAGCGTCCTGAAGAGTAGTTAGCCGATGCGATCGATCGTATCGCCGATGCGGATCTCGCCTTCTTCCACCACCGCCGCGTAGAGACCGCTCATGCCCCAGCGCGGCGAAGAGGTATCTTTGCCACGCACCTGCTCGTCGTAAATTTCCGCTTTGAGCGATGGGCCAAAGACATCGAGCGCCTTACATGGCCCGCGCGGCTGCGTGATTTCAAGAACGGCCTGGCCGGCCCGCAGGGAATCGCCGATCCGCAAGGTTCTTATGTCGATGCCGCGGCTGGTTAGGTTCTCTCCCATGGCGCCGGGAAAGACTGGATAACCACGCGCCTCGAGCTCATCCAATATTTCCGCAGCAATCAGCAGAATGGCCTTACGTGGACCGCCATGGATTTGGGGGTGGGAATGACGGTCGCCGCGAAGTCCTAAATGCCCGGCGAACGCAGTAGGGATTGGATGCTTGGGAAGGCCGCCGTCCGAGATACTCAGTTGAACTATTTGACCAGGCACAGGTAGCGCAGGCCTTCCGGCCTGCGCACGAGTTTTCTATAAAAATTGCAGCGCAGATCGGGAGGCCTGCGCCAGTAGTTAGATATCGTAATACAGCGCGAATTCGTACGGATGCGGGCGCAAACGTACCGCCTCCGCTTCGTTCTTGCGCTTGTAGTCGATAAAAGTTTCGATCAGCTCCTCGGTGAAGACGTCGCCGCGCAGCATGAAGGCATGGTCGTCTTCCAGGCAGCTTAATGCTTCATCGAGAGATCCGGGCATGGAAGGAACGCTCTTCATCTCTTCGGGCGAGAGATCATAGATGTCCTTATCGAGCGGCTCGCCTGGATCGATCTTGTTGAGTACGCCATCCATGCCGGCCATCATCATCGCGGCGAAAGCGAGGTATGGGTTGGCCGCCGGATCCGGCGGACGGAACTCGACGCGCTTAGCCTTGGGACTTGCCGAATACATGGGAATGCGGCACGCAGCCGAACGGTTGCGGCGCGAATAGGCCAGGTTGACCGGAGCTTCATAACCCGGTACCAGACGCTTATAGCTGTTGGTGGTGGGCGCGATGATGGCGGAAAGAGCGCGCGCATGCTTCAATAGGCCGCCGATATAATGCAGGCCCATCTGGCTCAATCCCGCATACCCGTCGCCTGCGAACAGCGGCTTGCCGCCCTTCCACAGACTCTGGTGCGTGTGCATGCCGCTGCCGTTGTCTGAGAAGATCGGCTTGGGCATGAACGTTACGGTCTTGCCGTACTGGTTGGCCACGTTGCGCACGATGTATTTGTACAACATCATGTTGTCCGCGGATTTCACCAGCGTGTCGAAGCGCTGATCGATCTCGCACTGGCCGCCGGTGGCGACTTCGTGGTGGTGGCATTCCACATCCAGCCCGCACTTGATCATGGTCTGCACCATTTCGCTGCGCAGATCCTGGTAGTGGTCGGTGGGCGGAACCGGGAAGTAGCCTTCCTTATAACGGGGCCGGTAGCCTAGGTTGTCCTCGCGGCGCCCAGAGTTCCAGCGTCCCTCTTCGGCGTCGATGAAATAAAATCCGGAGTGCTGATTTTGGTCGAAGCTGACGTTATCGAACACGAAGAACTCGGCTTCGGCGCCGAAATAGGCGGTGTCTGCAAGACCGCTGTTCTTCAGGAAGATCTCGGCCTTTTGCGCAATCCACCGGGGGTCGCGCTCGTAACGCTGCTTCGTGATCGGGTCCTTGACGTCGCCATTCATGATCAGCGTGGGGATCTCGGCGAACGGATCCATAACGGCCGTGTTGGGATCCGGAATCAGCAGCATGTCGCTTTCGTGGATCGCCGCCCAACCGCGGATGCTCGATCCATCCATGCCGAAACCTTCATCAAAGCTGTCAATGCTGAGCTGGCCGATCGGATAGGAAACGTGATGCTGCAAGCTCGGGATATCCGTGAACCTCAGGTCGAGCTGTTTAGCTTCGTTCTTCTTTGCAAAGTCTAATACTTCTTGGGGGCTCATCCTTCCTCCAGGTTGGATTTACAGTGGGATTGTCGCGGTCGCAGATTGTGAACAGAATAACACAGGAGCGCGGTCTGAGCTATGTTGCGCTCTGGTTCATTGCCTGTTTCGGAATCCATATCCTGGGTTACGTCAACGGGCACGGCGGAATGCCCACGCCGCCATCTTCCAGGGCCGCGCCGACCCTAAGTAAGATTGACTCGTCAAATGCGGGCCCTACAATCTGAAGTCCAATAGGAAGGCCTCCGCCGCTCAAGCCGCAAGGGATGGAAAGCGCGGGTAATCCCACTACGTTAATTCCACGGACAAGCCGGGTAGCAGCGATACGGGTATCCTCATCGCGCCCTCCGAGACGGACGGTATTCTCTCCGATACGTGGAGCGGTGTTGGGAGTAGTAGGGGCGAAAAAGCAATCCACCTGCGTCCACAGCTTTTCGAACTCGGCGGCTAATTTACGGCGGATGCGTTGCGCGTTGATATAGTCTGTGGCGGGGATGAGCCGGCCTTGATCAAGGCGGGCAAGAACATCGGGGCCGAAGGCGTCGCGTCGCTCGAGATGGGGTTCCAGGATAGCCGATGCTTCGGACAGTAGCGTCACCTGACCGGCGACGTTCAGCGCGGCGATGTCGGGAACGGAAATCGGTCGCAGCGTCGCACCCATCGACTCTGCGCGGGCGATCGCGCCGCGTACGGCGGATTCCACATCCGGGTCGATGTTATCGAAATAGAAGTTCTCCGGGAAGCCGATGCGCACGCCGCGGATTGAGCAGTCTTCGTCGGGAACGAAATCGACTACCGGTCGCCGCGAAGAAGTGCTATCGCGACGGTCGCGCCCGGCGATCGCGTTGAGAAAAATTGCCGCGTCCCGTACACAGCGGGTCAGCGGACCCATGTGATCGAGGGAGTATCCAAGCGGCAGCGCGCCGAAGCGGCTGACGCGTCCATAAGTAGCTTTGAGACCTACCGTGCCGCAATAGGCGGCGGGAATCCGAATCGATCCGCCCGTGTCACTGCCCATGGCGCCATAGACGATGTTGGCGGCCACGGCAGCGCCAGATCCACCGCTCGATCCGCCGGGGCTGCGTTTGAGGTCCCAAGGGTTGTGCACCGCGCCGTAATGCGGGTTAGCCGACGAAATGCCGTAGGCAAGTTCGTGCATGTTGAGCTTGCCCAAAATTACCGCGCCGGCGGCTTCGAGACGCTCCACTACCGCTGAATCGAAATCAGGCACGAAGTTTTCAAAAATCTTGGAGCCCGCTGTATTTCGAACGCCTCGCATTGCGAAAAGGTCTTTAACCGCGATCGGAATGCCGTGAAGCGGACCGCGGTCGCGGCCGGATGCGAGTTCGGTCTCCGCCTGGCGCGCCCGTTCCAGCGCGTAATCGGCTGTGATCGTAATGAAAGCGTGGAGCGTGGCATCCAGGCGCTGGACGCGTGCAAGGGCTGTGGTGGTGAGTTCGACCGGTGAGACCCGCTTCTCCCGAAGCGCGTCTGCGGCCTCGCGAATAGTCACTCGGAGTCAGCCTCCGCGTGAAACTCGAGCACAGGCTCCAGGTGGGAGGGAAGATCTTTCACTAATGGACGAAAGAGAGTTTCGAGAGATTCGAGCGGGTCCGCGATGCGATCGAGATCGATGCCGTCGATTGCCAGGCCACTCGCTCTTGCTATGGATTTCCAATCCCGCATCGGCATATAGGTTGTATTAATATAACGCGGGTTGCGCCGTCAGGCGATTTTACAGAAAGGGCGCCTTTCCGCCACGCCCCCTCCGATGGATCGAGCGACAATAGCTCACATGAAGACAGAGGGCGAAGGGCGCCCTGAAGCGAGTATGCGGGCCGTGCTGATAGTCGACGATTCGGACAATGCCGCCGCCACCCTCGAAGTCGCGCTGCTCGCCATCCCCGCTTTAGCCGTGATCACCGCTTCGTCGGGCGCGGAAGCTTTACGCATTTTGTCGCAAGACGCCCGCGTAGCCGTTGTGGTTACCGATCTGAATATGCCGCTCATGGACGGGTTTGAATTCATCCGGCGTTTGCGCAGCCACCCGCGTGTGAGCGCCATACCGGTCGTAGTAATCAGCGGCGATACCGACCCGGCTACGCCGGAGCGCGTGGCTCATTTGGGCGTGAGCGCATTCTTCACCAAGCCGTTTTCCCCAGCGGCCGTCCGCCGCAAACTGGAGCACATTCTCGATGGTAAGACTCAATAGCCTGCTTTTTCTGGGGCTCGCGCTACCCATTTCGCTGGCGGCGCAGACGGCCGAGATTGGCCAGATTCTACAGCGTCTCGACAACCTGGAGCGGGAGAATCGCGATCTCACCGCCCAAGTGCGTCAGCTCCAGGCAGACCTTGCGGCGGCACGGCCGCAGCCGCCGCCCGTCGAAGCGGCGACGCCCGCCACGCCCACGCTCGAAGAACGCGTGGCTATCCAGGAACAGCGAGTCGAGGAGCAGTCGCAGACCAAGGTCGAGGCCTCGCAAAAATTCCCAATTCGCATCACGGGCATGGCTCTATTCAACGCTTACCTGAACTCGCAATATGGGGGCGGGGCGGAATACCCCACAGCCGCCGCGTTAACGGCCTCGCCCGAGGCCGGCGGAGCCACGATGCGGCAGACCATTATCGGGTTGGAATATCACGGACCTCAAACCTTCTTGGGCGGGACCGTCCATGGCGCGCTCGCAATGGACTTCTTCACCGGGGGCATCAGCTTCAACTCGATGTTTCGGCTACGAACGGGCTCTATTGGCGTCGATTGGAAAACCACGAAAGTCATGATTGGCATCGATAAGCCGATCTTCAATCCACGAGAACCATCGTCGCTGGCGCAGGTCGGGATATCGCCTTTAACTGGCGCCGGAAATCTTTGGCTGTGGCTGCCCCAGGTTCGCGTTGAGCAGGACTTTGCTTTCACCAACTTCACCGGTCTGCGCGCGCGCGTTGGGGTCGTGCAGACCCATGAAGTACCGCCTTACGATGCTTCTACTACCTCGCCGGTTACCGTCGCCCCGAGCAGACCCGGGGCCGAGGGGCGCTTCGAATTCTATCACCGGCTGGATGACGACCGGCGCTTCGAAGCCGCCTGGGGCTTTCACGAAAGTACGACTCACGCTGGGGGCCTTTCCATTCCTTCGACCGTGTTCTCAGGCGATTGGTTCTTCAACCCTTACAAGCGCGTGGAATGGACCGGCGCGTTCTTCACCGGACAAAACGTGAGCAATCTGGGCACAGGAATCGTCAACCAGGGATACTTCGTATATGGCCACCGGGCTATGGCCATCCGCGCGCGCGGCGGCTGGACGCAGTTTACAGTTCATACGACTCCCCGGCTGGACTTCCATCTGTTTACAGGGGTTCAGTATTATGAAAGCGCGGTTCTAGGCGCGGGCGATGTCAGCCGCAGTACTCAATATGGCGCTAACCTGTTTTATCGGCTCGCCCCCAATGTGCTGTTGGGACCTGAGATTTCGCAATTCCGCACGCTGTACATCGGCTATGGAACGAGGTTAACGAACCACTATGATCTGGCGCTGGCGTACCTGTTCTAGGATAGGAACCGGGATGGGCCGTATCGCGCCGGCGGCGGTGCTGTCAATCCTTGTTGCGCACGCCGCCACGGTGACGGGGGGCGTAGAGTTAGCGAACTCGCTTGACCCGGCCGTGCACAAACACAAGGACTACGCGGGCGTAGTGATATGGCTTGAACCGCTCGAAAAAGGCCAGGCCCCCGCCCCCAAGTCAGTGAAGATGGTGCAGCAGGATAAGCACTTCATACCTCACGTGATCGCTATCCCGGTTGGCGGCACCGTGGACTTTCCCAATCTCGATCCGTTCTATCACAACGCCTTTTCAAACTTCAGCGGTCAACCGTTCGACACGGGATTATACGCGCCGGGGTCGAGCCAATCGGTCACGTTCAAGCACCCGGGCATCGTGCGCGTGTTCTGTAATATTCATTCCACCATGAGCGCCATCATCGCGGTAGTGCCAACGGCGTATTACGCGGTCACGCCCGAATCGGGTAAGTTCGCCGTTGCGGGAGTGCCTCCCGGGGAGTATCAATTCCATATCTTCCACGAGCGAGCGCAGCCTGCCAACTTGAAATTCCTGGAACGCCGCATTACAGTTCCCGAGGCCGGCCTCGCGCTGCCGTTGATTTCGGTAACTGAAACAGGATACGTGCCTGCGCCGCACTTGGATAAGCACGGTAAGCCCTACGCCCAACCGGGGACGTATAACGGGGGATCGAACTGATGCGCTGGTTTTCGCGCCTATCGCTGCTGTGGAAAATTCTGCTCTCGACAATCGTCGCGGTGACCGTGCTCTTCGCATTTACGGGCGAGATTGTGCTCAACGCGATCACCCGCACGATGAATCAAAGCCTTCAAGGCGAAGTGCAGAACAGCTTCCAAGCCTACACTTCGCTCTGGGATTCTCGCGCTGACACCCTCGACAAAGTGACGCGCGTACTGGCGGACATGCCGGAAGTGCGTCTGGCGTTCGGCACAGGCGACCAGGCAACCATTTCAGATACCGCCGGCGAGCTGTGGGGCAAGGTCTCCGATTCCAACGCGATTTTTCTGGTATTTAACCCGTTCGGAAAGTTCGTGGCGTCCCTGGGCGGTGAGATGCCGCCGGCATTGGCGGGCAATACGGAGATTTTCCGCGCCGCCGCCACCCGGTTCCCGCGCCAGGCGCCCGGATTCTATCTACAGGATGGCGAGCTGTTCCACATCTCGGTTACGCCTGTCTACGTCGACTCCGGACCCGGTCAGCAGCGCTTAGCGAACGTGCTGGTGGCAGGTTACCGCGTGGACGCATTGGTGGCGCAGAAGCTGAAGGAGGCGACGGGCAGCGAATTTCTCTTTCTGCAGCCTGGCGGCGCTACAGTGGCCTCTACGCTGAATCCGCGCGCTACCGCGGCAGTGACTAAGAATCTTGTGGGGGCGAGGGACACGCAATTGGTGAGCGACGGCGTGTCGCGCTATGCGCAACTCGAAACGCCGCTGCCGGATATCGCCGGCCGGAAAGTGGGCGACCTCTACATCCTGCGCTGCTTCGATGGTTCGCAGCGGCGGATCGACAGTCTGTATTGGAACATCATCCTGACGTGGGTAATCGCCGTCAGCGCGGCGCTGGTCCTGACCTACCTCCTGGCGCGCCGCATTGTGGAACCCGTGAAGCAGCTCGACCGCGCCGCGGCCGAGGTGGCGCGGCAGAACTATGCCATCTCGGTGGAGGTGAGTAGCGAGGATGAGATGGGACGTCTGGCGAGCACCTTCAATAACATGTGCGCATCCATCCGCCAGGCCCGTGAGGACCTCATCCGGCAGGAGCGAATCTCCACCATCGGACGGCTCTCCGGGTCCATCGTCCACGACCTGCGTAATCCGCTGGCGGCGATTTACGGCGGGGCCGAGATGATGGTGGACGCCGATTTGCCCCCCAGCCATATGAAGCGCTTGGCGGGAAATATCTACCGCGCATCGCGTCGCATTCAAGAGCTTTTGCAGGACCTGCTGAACGTATCACGCGGCAAAAGCGCCGCGCCGGAGATCTGCCGTCTGCGGGAAGTAGCCTCGGCCGCCAGCGATTCGCTAGCCTCCGTTGCCGAATCGCAGGGTGTAGCAATCTCTCTCTCGATCCCGCCCGAAATCGAAATCCCCCTCGATCGTAGCCGCATGGAGCGCGCCTTCGTAAACCTGATCGGCAACGCGCTCGAAGCCATGCCCGAAGGCGGCCAGGTGCGCATTTCAGCGTCGATCGACCAGGATTCCGTGCTGATTCAAGTAGAGGACACCGGCCCCGGTATCGCCCCCGAAATCCGCCAAAACCTATTCCAGCCCTTCGTAACAGCCGGCAAGCGCAACGGCCTAGGCCTAGGCTTGGCCCTAACCCGCCAAACCGTAATCGAACACGGCGGCGACCTATGGGTAGAATCCCAACCCGGTCACGGAGCCCGCTTCGTCCTGCGCTTACCCAGCGCTCCGGTAGGCCACCCAGCCGTGCACGCATAGAAGGCCTGCCAGATGGCAAGGGAAACCAAGTACAGCAGCTTGTACCAAGGTGAGAAAACGGTGACCGTGCGACGCCGCAGTTCTCACAACCTTGCCATCATCTCGCCTCAAGAACTTACGGGGCCGATGGAGACGTCACACCCGCTGCGTTCGCCGAAAAAACGCCCATCGCCTACTGTGAGATTTGCGGGCTAGCGGATCGCTGGAGCTGTGCGCGTCAGCGCCCCCATTCCGACTCCCTCGACTCCCTTGACTTCTGACTCCCTTGACTTCTGACTCCCGTGGCCCGCAGGGCCATCAAGGGCGCCGCCCTTGCTCCCCCAGCGCGGCAATCAACTCCGGCACAATCTGGAACAAGTCGCCCACAATTCCGTAATCGGCAATCTCAAAGATCGGCGCGTTGGAATCCTTATTGATCGCAACCACTACGCGCGAGCCCTTCATCCCCACCAGATGCTGAATGGCGCCGGAGATTCCAATCGCCATATACATCTTGGGCGCCACCGTCTGGCCCGAGCTGCCGACCTGCCGCTCCATGGGAAGCCAGCCGGCGTCGCAGATGGGGCGCGAGGCGGCAAGTTCGGCGCCTAACGCGTCGGCCAGTTTCTGGACGATCGGAATGTTATCCGCCTCCTTGATCCCACGGCCAACCGACACGATGATTTCAGCCGCGCTCAAATCGACGGCGCGTTGCGATTCGCGGAAGAGTTCGAGCGGCTTGGTGCGAATGTCAGTGGCCGCAATCTGCGGCGAGAACTTCTCCACTGGAGACGAGCCCTCCGCTAGTTGATCGGCGCGAAACGCCCCGGCCTGCAGCGATGCGAAGTTCGGAGCCTCGCCGGCGAAGCGCACGTCGACATTTACCTTGCCCTGGAAAAGCTGGCGAACAAAGACAACCCCGCCGTTTTCGATGCGGTGCGAAACCACGTCGCTCACCGCCACCTTGCCGAGCGACGTTGCCAGCTTCGGCAGGAAATCTCGTACTTGATAAGAGTGCGGGAAAATCACCAGCGTCGGTTTGACGCGCTCGATTAATTCGCGCAAAGCGAGCGAATAGGCCTCCGGGGTGTAATCCTTTAACAGCGCATGCTCAACGGCGTAAACCTTTTCCAGTTGGTTTCCCGCGAGCTCAGCCGCCAGAGGATCGATGGCATCGCCAAGCACGGCAGCGCAGGCGCTAGTGTTGAGTTCGCGGGCAAATTGCTGGGCGGCGGCCAGCGTCTCGAACGACATGCGATTCCACGCGCCGCCGCGGTGCTCCATTACGGCCAGGATGCTCATATGACCCGCGCCTCGAACTTGAGCTTCTCAACTAACTTTGCCGCCGCTTCTTTAGGATTGCCCTCGAACAACTGCGTGCGCTTCGTGCGCTCCGGAAGATAAATACGCTCCGTTACAATCGCAGGCGCGCCCGGCGCGATACCAAGATCGGCGGCGTTCAGGCGCTTTACTTCTTTCGATTTAGCTTTCTTGATTCCCATGAGCGTTGCGTAGCGCAGTTTGCTGATGCCGGATTGAATTGTTAGCAATGCCGGCAACGGCATTTCGACGTGCTGAAACCACCCGTCTTCCAGTTCGCGTTTAACCCGGATAGCGCCATCCAGCTTCTCCACTTGCATCACGATGGTCGCGTGCGGCAGTCCGAGCAGTTCGGCCAGGATAACGCCGGTCTGTCCATAGCCCAGATCGTCCGATTGCAAACCGGTGAGAACCAGGTCGGGCGATTCCGCTTTGATCGCGGCGGCCAGCACTCGCGCCGCGGCCAGCGGATCGAATGCGCCCATGTCTTCTTCGATGTGGATCGCGCGGTCGGCGCCCTTCGCCAGCGCTTCGCGAATGGTTTGACCGGCCCGCTCGGGAGCGGCGCAGAGCGCGATTACCTCGCCGCTATGCTTTTCCCTCAGTTGCAGCGCGGCTTCCAGGGCATATGCATCCGGCTCGTTGATTTCGTAAGCGAGGTCGGTCTCTTCAATCCACTTGCCCGACGCGGCTACGCGCAGCTGAGAATCGCGAGAAGGGACTTGTTTAATGGCAACGATGATCTTCATGGAGTAAAGGCGCGGGCTGCGAGGCCCACATCACGTCAAACCTTTTTAAATACCAGCGCTCCGTTTGTTCCGCCGAAGCCGAAGCTGTTCGAGAGCGCATAATCGATCTTCATCGGCCGCGCGCGATGCGGCACGAAATCCAAATCGCAGACTGGGTCGGGCTCGTCCAGATTAATGGTCGGCGGCGCGATCTGATCGCGAATCGCCAGCACCGTAATCCCCGCTTCCAGGCCGCCGGCGCCCCCAAGCAGATGGCCGGTCATCGATTTCGTGGAACTGACGGCTACCTTGTAAGCGTGGTCGCCAAACGCGCGCTTGATGGCCATCGTCTCGGCGCGGTCGCCCACTTCGGTAGAGGTTCCGTGGGCGTTAATGTAATCCACCTGATGCGGCTCAATGCCCGCATCGCGGAGCGCGTTGCGCATCACGCGGAAGGCCCCGTCGCCATTTTCCGGTGGCGCGGTTACGTGGAAGGCGTCGGCGCTCATGCCATAACCAACCACTTCAGCCAGAATATTTGCGCCGCGGGCGCGCGCGAACTCCAATTCTTCCAGCACCAAAATTCCGGCGCCTTCGCCCACCACGAAACCGTCCCGGTCTTTATCCCAGGGGCGCGAAGCCCGCAGCGGTTCGTCGTTGCGCGTGGAGAGAGCTCGCATGGCGGCAAATCCGCCGATTCCCATGGGCGTGATGCAGGCTTCGGTGCCGCCGCAGATCATGGCATCGGCATCGTTGTGTTGAATGAGGCGGAAGGAATCGCCTATCGAGTGGGCGCTGGTAGTGCAGGCCGTTGCCGTGGCCGAATTCGGACCTTTCGCGCCGCTGCGAATCGATACGTACCCGGACGCGAGATTGATAATGGTCGCCGGAATGAAAAACGGCGAGATACGGCGCGGACCATGTTCGAGTAGCGTCTGATGTTCGCGCTCAATGACTTCGAACCCGCCTATACCGCTGCCAATATAAACGCCCACGCGCTCGGCGTCTTCGGGCGTAACTTTTAGACCTGATCCTCGCAGGGCGAACTCAGCCGCCGCAATGGCGAACTGGATGAAACGCCCCATCTTCTTGATCTCTTTTTTCTCAATGAAGGCGCCGGGATCAAAGCCCTTGACCTCGCCCGCGATCCGGCAGGAAAACGCCTTGGCGTCGAATTGGGTAATCGGGCCGATTCCGCATTTACCGGCGCGAATCGCATCCCAGGTTTCATCCGTGCCGATTCCCAACGCCGTCACCAGGCCGACGCCGGTCACTACCACTCTTCGCGGCAAACTGGTCTCCTGGACGGCTACTTCTTGTTGGTCTTGTTCTCGATGTAAGAGACGGCGTCCTTCACTGTGGTGATCTTCTCCGCGTCTTCATCGGGAATTTCTAATTCAAAGGCTTCTTCGAACGCCATGACGAGTTCGACGATGTCAAGCGAATCGGCGCCCAAATCATCGACAAACGACGCGTTCATGTCTACCTGGCTCTCGTCAACTCCGAGTTGCTCGACAATAATCTGCTTCACCCTCTGCTCAACCGACATGATTCCTCCTGGGATTACGTGCGAACGCGTTGATTTTAGCTAGCTTGCTGGATTTCCGCAACGGTCCGAATCCACCATTCTGCCACGAATTTGCCGATGTTTGCGTGGCTAAATCATCCACGATCCCCATGCCGGGAACTTTCTGTGTGTAAAGGCGTCAACAATGGGATGAGCGCGGACGTGCTTCAGGCTCAGAATCTGGCAAAAAAATACGGCGCAACGCTGGTTGTACGCGATATCGCTTTTTCGATCCGCGCAGGCGAGATTCTAGGCGTGCTCGGGCCGAATGGTTCGGGAAAGAGCACCATCGTCAAAATGGTTACGGGATTGGTTGAGCCCACGAGCGGCCACGTCCTGTTTCGCGGCGGCCGCATCCAGCAGGATCTAACACTCTACAAACGAAACTTGGGATATGTACCCGAGCAACCCGATCTTTACGGGTTCCTGACCGGGTGGGAATACCTGGAATTGGCCGCGACCCTGCGCCAGATTCCGCCGGCGGTGTTTCGCGACAAGGCCTCGGCGATGCTGCAGGGTTACACGCTTTATCCGCATCGCGATAGCCCGATTGCGTCTTATTCGAAAGGCATGCGCCAACGAATCGTGCTGATTGCCGCCATGATGCACGATCCGGAATTGCTGGTACTGGACGAACCGTTTTCTGGCCTCGACGTAACCAGCGCGGCGGTGACGCGAGAACTGGTGGAACTGTTGGCGCGGAAGGGAAAGGCCATTCTGTTTTCCTCTCCGGTGCTGGAACAGGTAGAGAAAATGTGTTCGCATCTGGTGTTGCTCAAGCGCGGAGTGGTAGTCGGCTCGGGACCTATTGGTGAGATGCAGGCGGGTTTCGCCGGGCACAGTTTGGAAGCCGGATTCATGCAGTTGACGGAACAGGTGGATATTGGCCGAATCGCTCAAAACCTCGCAGCCGCGGTTCTCGCTCCCGCGCGGTAAGCCAACGTACAAGCCGTTCTTGCGGCTGGTGCGTCATTTTCTTGCGCGGCTGGTGCGCAGCGGACACGAATCCGAGAGCACGGAATTCGAATTCGGCGCCGGGCCCCTATTGGGTGTTCTAGCCGCGCCCGGAGCGTTCTTTTCCTTCCTGCTATTCCAAAAATATTCCTCGCTGCAGGATTTCATCCTGCACCGCCGCCAGCCGAATATCTATGCCTTCTCCGCGCCGGACAAATATTTCTTCATCGGACTCGCCATGAGCGTCGCCGGAATTCTCACGGCTCTGAAGTGGGACCGCATCCTGCCCGATTCGCAGGATTTTCTCAATCTCGCGCCATTGCCCGTCAATTCGCGGTCCATTTTTCTGGCCAATGCGGCCGCCGTCGCGTTCGCCGTGAGTCTGGTGGCCTTGGATGTCAACGGCGCATCAACCCTCTTTTTCCCCTTGGTCGCCGGCTCCTATGCTCACCTCGGAACCGTCGACATCGCGCGTTTCATCGGGGCGCACATTATTTGTCTCGTGCTGGCCAGCCTTTTCATGTTCAGCGCGGTGTTGGCCCTGCTGGGCACTCTCGCTGCGGTCTTGCCGCGCGCGATGTTCCGCGCCTGCTCTTCCTGGGTGCGCGGCGCCATCCTGATCGGCTCGGCGATCTTATTTGTCGCAGGGTCGGCCGTCTCCCGGGACCCACGCTCGATCGGCCGCTTCTTTCCTCCCCTGTGGTTCCTCGGGTTGTATCAATGGCTCGAAGGGCACGTTTCGCCCGCCATGGAACGAATGGCATACATGGCGCTTGAGTCTTTTGCCGTGGTTGTCTTGTGGATGATGGCGGCGTACGCATTGGGCTATCGGCGAAGTTTTGCAGGAATCCTGGAAGGCGGAAAGCCTCCAGGAAAGCAACGGCTGGCGCGGCTCGCGCTCGCGTTTCTCGATCTCTTCGGCGCGGGCGCGGCGGCATTCGAGCGCGCCTGCCATCGCTTCATCCTGCGGGCAATGCTCCGCAATGAAGCGCATCGCATGTGCATTTCGGTAGCGCTCGGTTTGGGGTGGCTATTGGGGATTCAACAGGCGCTCGTCACGAACCCCGAAACGCGCCTGGAAGCCCCCTTCACGGTGTCCTACCTGCTCATTCTCGGTTTGCGCATCGCCTTCGAATTGCCTGCCGGCGTTGCGGCGAACTGGGTCTTCCGGGCCACTCTCGACCCGAAGTCGAATCCGACGCTAGGCGCCCCGCGGAGGGTGATCTTGAGTTTTCTAGTTCCCTTTGTGCTCGCGCCCGCGTTCGCCTTCGCCTGGCGAGACCGGGGCCTGTTCGCGGCAGCACTGCATACACTAGTTGTGTTGACCCTGTCGCTCGCGCTCGCCGATGTTCTGCTGGCAGGATATCGAAAGATTCCGCTAACGTGTCCACTTCCGCCATTCGGCGATAATTTCCTTGCGCTGCTCGTGGTTCACATTGTGTCGTTTGCATTATTCATACAGCTTGGCGGCCGGTTGGATGCGTGGATGCTGCGCCATCCCTTATACTTCCCCCTGATTCCCCTGGCGATGGCCGCGGTCTTCCTATGGAACCAGCGCCGCATTGCACAGGCCCGTGTTGATGGCGAACTGGAAGAGACGCTGTTATTCGAAAACGCCGCGCCGGTCGCCGTACAACGCCTCGATCTTTGAGTCCTCCACCTATGCGGAAACTGTTGTCTCACACGGCCCTGGTAATTCTTCTGAATACGGTAATTTTCGGCCAAGCCCCCTCCCTCCCGGCATTCGATGCCGCATCGGTCAAGCGGTCTGACCCATCCCCAAAGAATCTATCGCCCAACCTCTGCCGTGGCGGCCCGGGAACACCAGATCCGGGGACGCTGATGTGTACGAATGTCGCGCTCAGCTATTTGGTAACGCTGGCTTACAATCTGCAATTCTACGAGTTAATCTCCCCCGAGTGGATGATTCATGGCGGAAAAGAAAGCGGGTACGATGTCGCTGCCAAGATTCCGGCCGGCGCGACTAAGCAGCAGTACCGCCTCATGCTGCAAAACCTTCTGGCCGAGCGCTTCCACTTGGCTGTTCATCGGGATCCCAGAAATCTGCCGCATTACAGGCTTGTGTCGGGGAAGGTCGTCTCAAGGCTGAAGCGCTCGCCTGAGCCACCGCCCGCCGGACCCCCGTTCGCCATGACCATCGTCAACGGACATCTTCACTACGAGGCTCACCACCGTTCGCTGGCGCAATTCGCCGACTTTCTCACCACCATATTGAGCGGCCCGGTAACGGACGACACGGGTCTCGCCGGCGATTACGAAATCGCGCTCGATTTCATGCCTGACGATCGGTGGCGCGGCTTTGCGTATTTGCCGCGGCCCAGCAGCGCAGAGGCTGCGGATGCCGCGCCGAATCTCTTCGTGGCCGTAGCAGAGCAGCTTGGCCTAAAACTCGAAGCCACGAAAGGTCCTCTGTCGGTGTTAGTAGTCGATCGAGCCGAGAAGATACCGGTAGAGAATTGAGCCATCGCTACTCTGACCTGGCGAGCTTTTTCAAATTGCGCCCGCAAATCACGCTGCCTTCGAACTTGTTGCCGTCCGGGTTCAAACTACCGCGCCAGATGTTGGGCGCGTACGGTATTGAGAAAGTCGGAAACCGTCAGGATCTTAATGCTGTCATAGCTCCCGAGGCGCAGCAGGTCTTTATCGCCCGTCGCGATGTATTCCGCTCCCGCCGTTACGGCGCACTCCAGAATGCGATTGTCCGGCGGGTCTTCTTTAATGACGTCCAACCGCACGGCGGGTATGACCACGCGCGCGGCGTCGCGCACAATCAGATTTGCCTCGGTGATTTCTTCCCGATTGGCGTCGAACTTTCGCGCCAGGACATCCGCCATTTCGTCAAGTATGTGCTGGGATACTGTCAGATTTATGGAGCCGGCGAGCGCCATGAGCAGTAACTCATAAGGCTTACCGCGCTTGTAAACCAGCCCGGAAACCAGGATGTTCGTGTCGGCCGTTACGCGCGCCACCTACCGGCCGCGCTCGGTGTTTTCGCGACGAACCTCTTCGACCAGACGCGCGACATTTTCTTCGCAAATGCCTTTTTCCTGGGCCCGCGCGCCCATCTTATCGGCGAACCGGTCCAGCCTGCAGGCCGCCGCATAACGGCGCACCGCTTCCTCCAGCACCTCCGCGGGTTCGCGATCCTGATCTCGCGCAAGCTGGTCAATCTGCTGTTGCGATTCGTCGGAAAGCATCGTTTTGGAAGTCGTCATAGCTTGCTGCCGTCGTCTTCATTATCTCCCGCTTATGGTATTGGGGCGAGAAGCCGCTATGTTAACCGAAACCACATTTCCGGCTTGAAAAG
This sequence comes from Bryobacterales bacterium, assembly GCA_963703295.1. Lineage (GTDB taxonomy): Bacteria > Acidobacteriota > Terriglobia > Bryobacterales > Bryobacteraceae > PALSA-243. The sequence goes on along the minus strand of OY969810.1, from coordinate 8,574,947 downwards.
TCCTCTCCAGCGCTTGAGAATTGAGACGTCGCTACTCTTATCCCGCCAGCCTCTTCAAATTGCGCCCGCAAATCACGCTGCCTTCGAACTTGTTGCCGTCCGGTCCGGGCCAATGGGTCTCCAGACTGATCCACCCGGCATATCCATCGCGCGCCAGCGCATCCACCTGGGCCGGCCAGGGAATTGCGCCTGTTCCCAGTTCGAGCCAGGTCGCCTTGTGGCTCTCCACCGTGCAATCCTTCGCATGCACATGCGCAATGCGCGCGACCGGAAGTTTCGCGTATCCTGCCATCGGATTTTCGCCCGCTACCAGCGCATTGGCTAGGTCCCAAACCACTTTTAGGTTCGGGTGATCGAGCGCCGCCAGCAAACGCGCGGTCTCTTCCCCTGTGCCGATATTGCAGGCGTGTTCGTTCTCGATGCCGATAGTGATGTCACGCGCCGCCGCCTGCTCCGCCAGACCGCGCAACGCGTCCACAATCCGGCTAAAGCAAGCTTCCGGCTGCACGGTTCGCCAATAAGAGAACACGCGTATGATGCGGGCCCCCGTGCGTTCCGCGATTTCGAATGCGCGCGCCGCCAGGCGCGGCTGATCGCCGAACGTATGTTTTGAGGCGAATGAATCCTGCTGGAAGCGTTCATCCACCGCCGGCGCATCGGGCAGCACGCATTTGAGAAGCGGCGATGCAATCGAAACGATCTTGAATCCGTGCGCGCGCGCGATCTCGATCGCCCGGTCCACCTCTTCATTGGTCAAATCGATGATGTTCTTGCCCCACAGCATTCGCAGCTCCGCGCCGGTCATACCAACCGCCTGCATCGCGTCGCTAGCGGCCTCCAAATCAGGTGTGAACTCATCGGTAATTGCGGCAATGCGGAAGCGATCGGGCATCGAGCCTCCATTATAAGAGGAAGTTTGAAATTCACCGTGGACCCGATGCGACAATATCCCCATGCCCTCAGTCGCCGCTTCCGTGGCCCAAGTTCCCCATTCGCGCATCCGCGAATTGGCCGAGATCGCAATGTCCATGGATGGCGTGCTGCGACTCTACTTCGGCGAATCGAACCTGCCCACGCCCGACTACATCAAGCAAGCTGCCATTCGCGCCATGCATGACGGCTTCACGTTCTATACCGAGAACGCCGGCCTGCCCTCCACGCGGCGCGCGTTGGCGGCGCATTACCGCAAGCTGCACGGCGTCGAGCTTGACCCTGCGAAAGAGATCGTGGTCACCGCGTCCGGCGTGCAGGCATTAAACCTTGCAGTACGTTGCGCGCTCGATCCCGGCGATCATGCCATCGTTCTCACTCCGGCATGGCCCAACGGCAGCGCCAATGTGATGTTGTCGAATGCGGTAGTGCATGAGATTCCGCACCCTCTCTGCGGCGATCGTTACCGCATCGATTTTGACGCCCTGGAGCGCAAGGTGACCCCGCGAACCCGGCTTCTGGTCTACACCTCACCGTCCAACCCATTGGGCTGGGTCGCGACCGAAGAAGAGCAACAGGGCCTGCTCGATTTCACCCGCCGTCATCACCTCTGGCTGCTTGCCGACGAAGTCTACGACCGTCTCTATTACGCCGGCGCCAGTCTCGGCGCGCCCGTGCCCTCGATTTTGCGTAAGGCCACGCGCGATGATGCCGTCATCGTGGCGCAGTCGTTTTCGAAAACGTATTGCATGACCGGCTGGCGTCTTGGCTACCTGGTGGCGCGCCGCGACATGGCCGCGAAGGTCACGCAGACAAATGAGTTTGTGGTCTCCTGCGCCCCCAGTTTCACGCAGAAGGCCGGCGAAACCGCATTGGCGGATGGCGAGGGCGAACTGCTCGCCATGTTGCAGCGCCTGAAGGAAAATCGCGACCTCTGCCTCGACGCGCTTTCGGGAATCTCAGGCATTACCGTGCCCAAGCCCGACGGCGCCTTTTACGTGTTTCCGCGTATTGACGGCCTCACGGATTCGTTCGCCTTCTGCCGGCGCCTGCTCGAAGAAACGCGCGTAGGCCTCGCGCCGGGCGTGGCGTTTGGAGCGGGCGGCGAAGGATTTGTCCGAATATGCTATGCTGCGGAACGATCGATTCTTGAGCCCGCGCTGGAACGTTTCGCCGGATTCCTTCGGGCTGGAGCATGACGCATGGGCGGGTTTAAGCAATTCCTGATGCGAGGCAATGTCCTCGATCTGGCCGTCGCGGTTGTCATAGGCGCCGCGTTCGGGGCGGTTGTGACCGCGCTGGTTAAAGACCTAATCACGCCGCTGATCGCCGCGGTGGTCGGCAAACCGGATTTTTCCGCGATCGCTTTCACCATTAATGGAAGCCATTTTCCCGTTGGTGATTTCGTTAATGCAGCTATTACATTTATCCTCATTAGCGCCGCCGTCTACTTCCTGGTCGTCTTGCCCGTCAATACTCTTATCGCGCGCATGCGGCGGGGCGAAGCCAGCCCCGATCCCACCACTAAGAAGTGTCCGGAATGTCTAAGTGAAATCCCCGTCGCCGCTCATCGCTGCGCCTTTTGCACCAGCGTGATCGAGCTACGATAGATTAGTGCACACGCGTCTATACGATTTAGAACCAGGGCCGGACTGTCCCGAGGTAGTCCGCATGATCGTTGAGATCCCCAAAAATTCGAGCAACAAATACGAGTACGACGGCACGCTCAATCTCTTTCGCCTTGACCGCGCCCTATATTCTCCCTTACACTATCCCGGCGATTACGGGTTTATTCCGGGTACACTGGCTCAAGATCGCGATCCTTTGGACGTCCTCACGATCGTTGACGACGCCAGCTTCACCGGAGTCATGATGGTCGTACGTCCCGTCGGCATGCTCGATATGGTGGATGAGAACGAGCCCGACCAGAAAATCCTGGCCGTTCCGAATCGAAATCCGCGCTTCGACCAGATCCACACTATTGATCAGGTCTTTCCGCACGCCCTCCGCGAAATCGAGCACTTTTTCACCATCTATAAGGAATTGGAAGGCAAGAAGACCCGCATGCTAGGCTGGCGCGGGCCCCGCGAAGCAAGAGAGTGCATTCGGCAAACGCGCGAAGCCTATTTGGAAGCGCATCCCAATAAAAAGGAAGAATAGCCCTTCTTACCCGGCCCGGCAAACTAAGTTGACTACCTCGAAAGGCGCCAGGCGGAACTCCCGCGGTTTGCCGGCTTCGAGCGTTTGCGCATCCCGTCCCGCATCGCTCTTCCACGGGCTCGCCGCTTGATATCGGGTCGGGGCGCCGGGTGGCAATTCGAAAGCGGTCGCGACGTCGATGCTCAGCGTCTGCTCCTTCTCGTTCGGATTCCTCATCGATAAAATGCCCGCCGCGGGCGACCATGCCGCCCATCCATAGGGCTCCAGTTGCGCGGGGTTGCCGCCTATCCAGTGATTGTCGATCAGCGTTGGCGCATTGCTTCGCGACCATTTCGCCGCCTCTGCAAGGTCGTCCCAGTTGTCGGCCGATAGCAGTTCCGGTGAGATGTACATCTCTTGCAGTTGCGTTCCAGTCCCAAAGTAGCTGCGAACCTCGCTACGAAAGTCGCCGCCCTCGTCCGTGCCCAGATTCTTGGCCTTATTGGCATAGATCATGCCGTGCAGCATCAGCGAGTTGATCGGATACAAGGGACCCGCCGTTACAACCCGTCGAAATGTATTCGCGTCTCGGTAAGTGATCCACTTCTGCCGCCACGTCCCCACGCCGGCGAAATCATGGTCGCTGCCACCGCGCCAGATGGAATCGGCGTAGCGCAGCCAGAACGGTGAAGGATACGTGCCCGTCGTTAGATTCACATAGAGGTCCGGGTTAGTCTTCCGCAAGTCGCCAATCAACGAAATGGCCGCATCGAAGTCGCTATCGAACTTGCTTCCTTCCACCACGCTATTGGCGTTCCCGGTTCCGTCAATCTTAAATTGGTTGACCTTGAACTCCGCCATCATGTGTTCGCACACTTCGCGAAAACGCGCATAATACTTCGGACCCGAAAGCGCGAACCCGTCCTTCACAATCTCGAAGCCCTGTTCCCGGCCATACTTCACGCGCTGCGCCTTCGGATCGCCGTACCCGCCCCAAGGCGAAAGCCACACACCAATACCCGCGCCATAGGTCGACGCGGCTTTGGCGGCATTGGTGAAACCGTTAGGGAATCCGGAATGAAAGTTCCAAAGGCTCGCCGGGTCGTCCCATCCGTCGTCGAAGAGAAAGGAATCGAGCGTCACGCCTCGCTTTGAGTGCAGTTCCGTGCCGAAGGCGTTGATCCGGTTGAGCACGCCCTTCTCGTCGTAATGATTGAAGAAGCCCAGGTCGTACCAGCTGTTGTAATGCAGGAACGTACGAAACGGATGCGCCCGCTGATCTTCCACATAGTCCAGGAAGCCTCGCCGCATCTGTCCTTCCGGGGTGGTTCCGATTACTGACGAGCACGACATCGATTGTCCGGCTCGCACCGGCAACTGCCGCGGCAGTGAGCAACTCACGTGCGTCTCCGCCACCTTAGTCATGGAAAGAGGGTGCTCGAAGCCCAGGTAGAACGTACCCGTTACCACGGGCGATCCTTTGACAGTGCCCACAGCCTTGGCCCCAGGCGCATCGAAGTTCCAAAGAAAAATCTCGCGCAGCGGCAAATCCTGGTCGCCCGCGGTAATCGTTACTTCCTGTCGCACATACCGGGAATCGTCCAGCAAAATCGCGCGCCACTTCACCAGCGCGCCGGATTCCTTATCGCGAAACGCGGCGGTCAACTCCCGGCCCGCGCGTCTTCCCGCTCTCTGGCTGGACTTCGGTTCGCCCTTAAGATGCGAGGACTTCGGCTTCTCCACCACCGTCATTTCACTCGATCGCAAAGCCCGGCCGCCGGCCAATTCCAACCGGAACGCATCGGCGGCCAGCGCAACCTTCTGGCTATTGCGACGGTCCAGGAATTCTACGCCCGACAAGTGGTCGCCTGAGACGCGCCAGGTCATCGCCACGTGAGGATTTTCCAGCGTCAGCATGGAGCCCTGCGTACGATACTCCGCAGCGCCTCCGCGCTCCGTTTGGCCCATCGCTACTCGTGCCGCAGCCGATAGTCCCGCCGCAAATTGGACCCATTGCCGTCTGGTAATCTCCCGCCGCATGCCTCGATCGGTCATCTGTCAGCCTCCGGATTCTATCCAGCATACAAGGTTAGGCGGGGGTAAGATGGAACGGATGCGTTTCCCCGTCAAGGCCATTGCCGCAATTCTACTCGCAGCTTTCGCCGCCTTCGCCCAACCGTATGCCGCACGGCAGATGGAAGACCATGGCATCGCCATCGTACGATTGAGCGACGCGGCCAGCGGCGTGGAGGTGTCTATCGTCCCCTCCATTGGAAACCTCGCCTATGAGATGAAAGTCCACGGCCACAACATCTTGCACTTTCCTTACGCGGACATAGGCGAATTCGCGAAGCGTCCCGCGCAGTGCGCCATCCCGTTGCTCGCGCCCTGGGCGAATCGCATGACCGAGCAGGGCTTTTGGGCCAATGGCAAGAAGTATGCCTTCAACCTGTTGCTGGGCAACGTGCGCGGCGCTCTGCCGATACACGGCCTGCTGGGAAACTCGCCTCTGTGGCGCGTGACGGAAACTGCCGCCGACAGCCAATCCGCGCACGTCACCAGCCGCTTCGAGTTCTGGAAGGAGCCCGATTTGATGGCGCAATGGCCCTTTGCCCACGAGTACGAGCTGACGTACAGTCTGGCCGCGGGCGTTCTCGAAGTGCGGCTCACCGTCGTCAACCTCAGCTCCCAGCCGATGCCGCTCATGGTTGGTTTCCACCCTTACTACCGGATTCCCGATATCCCGCGCGATGAGTGGGTCGCTCACATCCCCGCCCGCCAGCGCGTTGTCGCCGATCAGCGTCTCATTCCCACCGGCGAGTTCCGGCCGATGGATCTTCCGTCGCCACTTCCTCTCAAAGATCGAACGCTTGATGACGGCTTCATCGATTTAGAACGCGACTCTGCCGGCCGCGCCCATTTTTCCATCAGTGCCGCCGGCCGCATGGTGGAGGCGATGTTCGGGCCAAAATACCCGGCCGCCGTCGTGTGGGAACCCGCTCCGCCACCCGGCCAAACGCGCGACTTCATCTGCTTTGAGCCAATGACGGCGGTTACCAGCGGCGTCAATCTGGCGCACGACGGAAAGTATACGGGGCTGCAAAGCGTTCCCGCCGGCGGCCGCTGGACCGAGAGCTTCTGGGTTCGCGCCAGCGGAATTTGAAAGGCCGCTGCCCATGAGCGCCGATGCCGGCCAGACCGCCTGGTTGCCTGATCTTGTCTATTGCGAAGGCCGGTTCGTCAGCGGCCGTGCGGTCGTTTGCGATCCCCACGGCCGCATTGCGCGTATTTCTCAATCGCCCGGCGATTTGCGGGTAGCGCGTCATTTGCCCCGGCGCGCCATTCTGCCGGGCCTTGTCAATGCGCACTCGCATTCGTTTCAGCGAGCCATCCGTGGGCGTACCGAGCATCGCACCCATGCCGGCCGCGACACGTTTTGGACTTGGCGCGAAGCCATGTATCATGCCGCCACGCGCCTCTCGCCAGACGATATCTATCACGCCGCCCGTATGGCATTTCTCGAAATGGTATTGAGCGGCATCACCACCGTAGGCGAGTTTCACTACCTGCATCATGCGGCAGACGGAACCCCCTATGAGGAACGGAATCTCTTGGCGCATCTGGTGGTGCGTGCGGCGCAAGAGGTCGGCGTGCGTATAGCCCTGCAGCGCACCGCCTACGTTCGCGCCGGATGGCAGAAAGAGCCCAACCCGCTGCAAGCGCGCTTCATCACCCCGCGTGTGGAAGATTTCCTCGCCGATACGGACACTCTGCAAAGCTCCCTCGCGGGCAACTATCCGCCCGAACGCGCCTGGGTCTCGGTGGCGCCCCATAGCATTCGCGCGGTGCCGGCGCCCTATCTGTCGGAAGTGGCGCGCTTTGCCGAGCAGCTCGATCTGAAAGTTCACATGCATGTGGCGGAGCAGCCCGCCGAAATCGAAGCGTGCGAAGGCGAGTATGGGGCGCGGCCAATTGCTCTGCTAGATAAGCTCCGTATTCTCAACGCCGGTTTCACGGCCATACACGCCATCCACATAACCGATGCCGAGATCGAATCCCTGCGCGCAAACAATGCCAAGATCTGCGCCTGCCCCACCACCGAACGCAATCTCGGCGACGGCATTGGCCCCTCTGAGCGCCTCGTTTCCCGCGGCGTCGACGTTTGTTATGGCTCCGATAGCAATGTCCAGATCGACTTGCTCGAAGACGCGCGTGAATACGAATACCATCTGCGCCTGAAGCTACTGCAGCGCGCTGTCCTCGCGCCAGACATGGAGGTCGACAGCCTCGCCGTCCGTTTGTTCCGTAACGCGACGCAGACCGGCGCCGCCAGCGTCGGCGCCGATGCGGGAACTCTCGAAGAAGGCCAGCTCGCAGATTTTTTCACCGTGGATCTGGACGATCCGTCCATCGCCGGCGCCGCAGAACAATCGCTCTTGAGTAACGTTGTCTTTGCGGGCGCCCGTAGCGCGATTCGCGAAGTATTCATCGGCGGCCGGCAGGTAGTCGCGGAAGGCAGGCACGCGCTGCAGGAAGAGATCGTGGCGCGCTTCACCGAAGCGCAGCGCCAACTGTGGGGCGCCCAATCATGAAACCGGTGGAGCAGGTACTTCTCGATTTGGTCGCTATCCCTTCGGTCTCGGCCATGAGTAACCAGGCGGTAGTCGATTATGTAGTCGCGCGTCTCCGCCCGAAACCCTGGGAAATTCGCTTCGATTCCTACACGGACGCCGCGGGAGTTCCGAAGACCAACTTAGTCGCCCTCACCAGGAATGCATCCAGCGCGCACGCCGAATTCGCCCTCGTCTGCCATTCCGACACCGTGCCCTTTGATTCGGACTGGAGCGAAGCCGTTCACCCGGCAATTCACGACGGCAACCTCTATGGGCGCGGAAGTTGTGACGTCAAGGCTTTTCTCGCGTGTGCGTTGGCCGCGCTCGATGAGATCGAACTGGGGTCCCTTCGTAAGCCGATTGCTCTCGTCATAACCGCCGACGAAGAGGTGGGCTGCGTCGGCGCGAAGCGTCTGGCCGCGCAAAAGACCGTTTCCACCAATTACATGATCATCGGAGAGCCCACCCAACTGCACGTCGTCCGAGCCGGAAAGGGCTACGCGCTTGGCACGATAACCGTGCACGGCAAAGAAGCCCATAGCGCGTTTCCCTCCGAGGGTCGCTCCGCCATCTACGATGCCGCGCGCGTAGCGCTAGCTCTCGAACGCGTCGCCGGTAAATTAGAAGAGCAAACTGACCCCACGTTCAATCCGCCGTTCACCACACTGAACCTCGGCATCATTGAGGGCGGAACCGCCAAGAATATCGTACCCGGCGAATGCCGCCTTCTGGTCGAATGGCGGCCAATCCCCGGCCAATCCCCGAACTTCGCCGCGGACCTCATCTCACACGAACTTGCTACCTTGCGCCAATCCATGCCCGGATTCAACGCCGAATTCCATGTACAGCGGATGGACCCCGCTTTCGTACCTTCGAAAACCACAAATCTGGTGAACATGCTCTCTGCGCTCACCACCAACCCTGCCGCCACCATCGCCTTTGGCTCGGAAGCGGCGCACCTGAGCGGCTTGACCCGTGAAACGGTCGTTTTCGGTCCCGGCGACATGACCGTCGCGCATCGAACGGGGGAACACGTCGCAGTAGCAGATCTTTATAAATGCGTCGACTATCTCAAGACGGTCATCGGCCGGCTGTGTAGTTGATCATTCAAGCTTCCAGCGTTTTGCGCAGGAACATCAACTGCCCCAAGTGATACGAATTATGGTCCGCCACCACCAGGATCTCGCGCAGCAGAGTCTGTCCCTTTCCATGCGGAATAGCTGCCAGCAAATCGTGTTTCGTATCGGCGGTTAGCGACTGCATCTCTTTCAAGTCGCTTTCAAACTGTTTCACGCTCTTGTCCCAAGCGTCAGGAGTGGGCGGCGCTTCTTCCTTCGGCCAATAATCGTCCGGCCACTTTTTCTCGCGATATTCCGCATTCCGGCTGAAGTCCAGAATGTCCTCCTGCGCGATGCGCATGTGTTCAATCAACTGCCATGCGGTATGCGGCGCGCCGCGCGGTTTAACGCCCCGCAGTGGCTCGGGAAAATCGGCGACGGCATCCTTAAAACTCAAATGCGCGCCCTCCATGCGCAACAGCTTGGCTAGATGCGGGCGAAGAGAAGTGGTTGGTTGCTTGGCCATGCTCCCAGTCTCGCACCCGCCCTAGGATTTCGGCGGCCTCGTAAAGTTCACGATGTTCTCCCATTCACTGGCGTCTGAGCGCGCCACCACGGCAACCACAGGCTCCGTGTCGCTGAGGTTGAAAACTTCATGCGGAACGTCGGGCTCGATAAAGATGAAATCCCCGGCCTCGTTCTCGATCGATTGTTCCAGCGCCGGCCCATATTCGTGCCGCACGCGGCCCGCCAGGATATAGAGCATCACCTCGAAATCCACGTGAATGTGCGCATACGCCACCCCTCCCGGCGGGATGGTAGCCACGTTCATGGATAACTTCTTCGATCCCACGTTTTTCGCCGACAGGCCCGCTTTGTAACGAATGCCGTTCCATCCGCGAACATTGTCGCCGCCCCGGATGGTAAGGATGCCGTCCGCCCCTTCCACCTTGCCGAATTCCGCCGCGTCTTCCATGTGCCTATCATAAGTAAGGCCAGAGGCCTCGCGCCATGACTCCTCTGTTCGAGAACGAGCCGTCGCTTCCTTCCCGCGAGACGCTGGAAGAAGGCGCCGTCTGGCTGCGCGGTTTCGCCGCCGGCGAGGCGACTGCGCTGGTAGAAGAGGTAGCCATGGTTGCGCAAACCGCGCCTTTCCGCCGTCTGGTCACCCCCGGCGGCTACACCATGTCGGTCGCGATGACCAACTGTGGCCGCGTCGGCTGGGTATCCGACCGTTCCGGCTACCGCTATGACCCATCCGATCCCGGCACAGGCGCTCCGTGGCCGCCCATGCCGGCCATCTTCCACGGCCTGGCCGTGCGCGCCGCGGCCGACGCCGGCTTCGCCGCCTACGCTCCCGATGCTTGTCTGATCAATCGCTACGCAGTGGGCTCGAAGTTGAGTCTCCATCAGGATCGCGATGAGAAGGATGCCTGGGCGCCCATCGTTTCCGTGTCGCTCGGACTGCCCGCCGTATTTCTCTGGGGCGGTAAGCGCCGCGGCGACCCCATCCGAAGGCTGCGCCTGGAAAGCGGCGACGTAGTGGTGTGGGGCGGCCCCGCCCGATTTGTGTATCACGGCATCGCCCCTCTGAAAGAGGGGCGGCATCCGTTGACCGATGCCACCCGCATCAATTTGACCTTCCGAAAAGTCTTCTAGTCCCAACCCCTTGATCAAAGAGACTGCGCACCAAGACTACGCGCCGCGAATTCCACGTGGCCCTTTCCGCCGCGTGACCATACCACCTGACCACTACTGCCGCTGCGGATTCCAGAAGGCGGCGTCCGGCCCAGCGAACTCGGTGGAGACGTAGCTTAATCGCGGATCGATGCGGAAAAGTAAATGTTCGCGGTTCAATTCCACGTTCGCCGCCTGCCCCGTGGCCGGTTCCGCATAAGACGGCAGCCGCAACATGCCCTCGTCGATCTGACGAAGTGAAGTTAACGGCGCCAGCATCAAGTAGGTTCCGGCGGGCGCGCCGGAAATTACGCGATAGGCCAACTCCGGCCGGTCGAGATTCACGCTATCGTATTCGGTGCGGCGCATCGAAACGATGCGGTCGATGTCGCTTGAGGCCGATTTGTCGCGGTAAATCGAGATCCGGAAATAACGTGATTTCGGCAAGTTGCGGTTGGCTTCGCCCGGGCGGTAAGAGTACCTGGGCTGGTAGGCAGCGATGATGGTGCGCGGCGCGCCGAGCAATTCGTCCGATTGGGATTCGCCGAATTGGTTCGCCGGCCCGGTGGGCGCAACCGCATGCAGCGCGGTGTCAAGATCTTCAATGCTGGCGAACGTCTGGTGCCCTTCTACCAGCCAGGTTTCCGGCAGGCCGGTCATTGACGTCATGCCAATCACATCCACCGGCATCTTAGCCCCGGTATACGGGCGGACGGCCTTGCTGCCGTTGGGAATACGGGTCAGTTGCAGGAAAGGAGCGGGCTCGTTGGGGGCTTGAGCCGCCGCGCACCCCGCGACAGCAAGCACAAGCAAATGAATTTTCATGAAGGCGAGTCTACTAAACTGACGAGGGCCGGTCATGGAGCGTGTATGAGGTTTTTTACAACCCAGGGGGATTGAGCCCTTACCCGAGTGCCGGACAGGAAAGTGGGGATGGCGCACAACCACTCACGTAAGCCGCCTTTTTAGCCGTGATATCGTGGCAAGAATGAATGCTCGCCGATGGCCCGTTTTTGCGATTGCCTGCGCCCTTTTCGCCACCCAACCGGATAACGCCACGCGTCGTTGGTGGGCGCACTTAACGGCGCTCTCGAACGATTCGATGAAGGGTCGCGACACCGGCAGCGAAGAATATCGCAAGGCAGCCGCTTACGTCGCGGCGCAATTCGAACGCAATGGCCTCAAGCCCGCCGGAGACCACGGATTTTATCAGACCGTACCATTGCACGAGGTTCGGTTTCGAGCGGATCGATCAACGGTCGAGTTGGCGCGCGCCAATGGCACAGAGAAGCTTGAGTGGCTGCGGCAAATCAGCACGCAGGCGCGCTTAGGCGGTCCGGAATCGATCGACGCGCCGCTCGTTTTCGCTGGAGCGGGCGAGGCGCCGGAAGGGTTGGACCTCAAGGGTAAAATTCTGGTGCAACTAAGCGGGGCCGCCGGGGGGCGCGGCGGCAACAATGGCCGAGCCGGAATTGCCGGCACGCTTTCTATCGATGGCACAGCCGGACCTGAACCGCCGCGCTGGCCCGTGCAGTACGCCGTGCAAATGACAGTCGCCGGCGGTCCCGCGCCTGCGGCGCGCGGCGGCCGCGGCGACGGAGCCATCGCCTTCCGCTTCAACCCGGAATTCGCCGAGAAGCTCTTTGAAGGCTCGAACCACACTTATAAAGAACTGTTGACCCTGCGAGAAGAACAAAAGCCCCTGCCATGGTTCGCCATTCCGGCCACGCTGAAAGCCCACCTGAGTTTCGACAGCCTCGATCTGCAATCGGACAACATCATCGCCGAGTTGCCCGGCGCGGACCCGCTGCTGGCCAAGGAATACGTGGTGGTCTCGGCGCATCTCGATGGCTATGGCGTCGGTTCGCCTTGGGGCGAAGACAACATCTACAACGGCGCGTTCGATGACGCTGCCTATGTTGCCACGCTCATCGATATGGCGGAGCGGCTTCATGAATCCGGCGCAAAGCTGAAGCGCTCGATTCTGTTCTGCGTGGTGACTGGCGAAGAGAAAGGTCTCTTAGGTTCAAAATATTTCACCGCGCATCCAACCGTACCAAAAGAGCGCATGGTGGCGGATATTAATCTCGATCAATTGCGTCCTATATTTCCGCTGCATACGTTGACCATGCTCGCGATTGATGAATCCACGCTGGGCGACACCGTGAAAACCGTGGCCGCCTCAATGGACATCAAAATCCAGCCGGATCCCGAGCCGGGGCGCAATCTGCTGCGGCGCTCCGATCATTACAACTTCATGCAGATTGGCGTGCCATCTACCGGCTTTATTTTCGGCTACATACCTGGCACGCCCGAAGAAGCGGCGTATCGCGAGTGGTATGCCAAGCGCTATCACACGCCCCTCGATGACCTGAATCAGCCGTGGGTTCCCGAAGCTGCCGCAAAGTTCAACGATTTTTTCAATAAGTTAGTCGCCACCTTGGCGAACGCGGACGCGCGTCCTCATTGGAAGCCCGGAAGCGCCTTCGCGAAGGGGAATTAAGCCCCGCCTCCGCCGTCTTAATTTGGTAATTCGATTGCTCATTTCTCGAGCCATGGGAACTACTTGTCATATTTCCGAACGCCTAAAAGGTTGCTGTGACTCCTGCGGCGAATGGCCAGGTAAACTTCACATGCCCGAGGAACTCCATGGCTGGTATTGCGCCGAGTGTTGTCCGGCCTGTCATCCGGAGCTTCTGCGGCCGCCCCGCATGCCACAGTTTGACGCTAACCAGCGAGCCGCTTAACTGAACACTTTCGTCGTACGATGTCGTACATCGGCCCCAATGGTGCGATCATCGAAGCATGAGGCTCCTTGTCCTCGGCTTGCTGCTCTTACCCTTGAGTGCGGATGACCGTAAGCTTCCGCTGGAAATGGCCGCACGCGCCGATTTTGAACGCGTCGTAACCGAAAGTGCACCTAATCTCGCTTCCTCAACCACTTGCCTGGAATCACAGGCAATGCTTCTTTCGGTGGCGACACCCGAAGAGACCCCCATCATTGTTTTTCAAAAGGCCTATTGCGCCTTAGCGCGCGCAATAGTTACCAATGATCGCCCCGCTCTTTCCCATGCCGCCGAAAGTTTCGATGACGCCATAGCAGATTCGCAAGCGTCCGCCTCCAAACAAAAGAGTCCCGTCACCGTGTCGTCAACGTGGCGTGTTCTGGCTGCGGTCGCACGGCTGGTTGCTGGTGCTCCGCTTGACTCCCAGGAGCAATCGTTGACGGGAGCCGTAGATGCATCAGATTGCCAAACGAATGTCGCGGGTGCAGAATTTTGCCGCGCTGTCCACGAACTTGGCAGCGCATGGCTGGGCCGGATGGCGTTAGAAAAGGGTAATCGTTCCGAAGCCGCGCGCCGTTTTGCCGTCGCAAATTCGGCGGCGTGGACAAAATGGGTCGCGGGGGCAGAGGCGTTTCGACTCGCGAACTATTCGGAGGCCGCTTCGGATGACGCATACGCGGTGCAGGCTTGGCGTCGCGTCCAGCAAGATCCGATGTTGCAGCGCCTGTACCCCCGCCCGGAATCCTCAGCGATGCTGACGGAGTGGGCTGGCGCGGAACTGGCGTCGGGAAATGACGCGGGCGCGCTCCCGATTTTGGAGGATGCGCTAAAAGCGGATCCATCCAACCCTCGCGCCCTGTTCCTGCGAGGGCTGACGAAAGAACGCTCCGGCCGCGGCGATCCGCTCGAAGATTATGATCGCGCCGGTCGCGCAGCCTTTGCCAAAGAAGGCAGCGATGCCGGCATAGCGGAGGCGCATTTCTACCGCGGCGTTTTGCTCTACCGGCGTAAAGAATTCGTGCGCGCTGAGAACGAATTTTCCAGCGCGCTCAATGCGGATGAAGCCACGCCATGGCACGCCGATGCGAGAGCGTGGCGGGGTTTGGCGGCTGTAGCCGGAGGCTCTTGCGGCGCGTCGCGCGAATACCTGCAGCGTTCGCTTTCCTCCGTTTCGCCATACTTTCCGAAACAGGAAGCCCTGGCCGCGTTCGCCGCCTGTCCCGCAACCGCGGCTTCCCTGCCTATTAAGTGAACGGGTGTAAGGCGCCGCGCTTCGCCGCCGTTCGCTTTGTGCTAAAGTTTTCCCTAGTTATGGCTTCTCGAAGCATCAACAAAGTCACGTTGCTGGGCCATCTCGGCAAAGATGCGGAGACCAAGTTTACGCCCAGCGGCGTGTCCCGCTCCACATTCACCATTGCCACCAACCGCCGATGGAAAGATCAACAATCGGGCGAGTGGAAGGAAGAAACCGACTGGCATAACGTCATTATGTGGCGGTCGGAAAACCTTGCCAATTATCTTCTGAAGGGCAAGCAGGTGTATGTCGAAGGACGCCTGCAGACCCGCAACTATGAAGATAAGGAAGGTCAGAAGCGTTACGTCACCGAAGTGGTTGTCGACGACCTGATCCTGCTCGGCGGCAGAGGCGATTCAGCCGGGGGCGCGCCCGCACCCGATTTCGACCGTCCAGTCTCCATGCCACGCTCCGCCCAGCGGCCGCAACCGGTAGCTGCGCCGTCGGCCCCCTCCGACGATTTCAATCAAGGGATTACGGACGACGACGTTCCATTTTAGGACTCGGTCCCTTTTTCTTATTCCTGGACAAGCCTAAGCCCCGCCATCAAAGGCAGCTCAGGTTTGCTGGAATATCAAGACCGATCGGAAGTGCGTCGAAAGGTCACACCTGCGGCGCGGAAAACAGCAAATTCCAATTAGAGATGTGAGCCCGTTTCCAAGGCCTCCTTCCGTTTTGGTCGAATCCATCAGCTAATGGCTTTTGGAGAGAGCCTCTTCAGCCACTTCGCCGGCATCGGTCAAAGACTGCATCGAATCGAGCGATTCTAAAACCCGCTCGAGCAGACTATCCGTTTGCGTTACGGTAGTCTTGAGCGTTTCAATGGACGATGCTTGCGACGTAAGGCGTTTGTCGAGCGAGGACATGGTTCTAGCCAGAATCTCCTCCATCGCCGAGACAATCTGCGAAGTCGAGGGAACATCCGCCAGACGGACCGAATAGTCTTCCAACTTGCTCTCGATCTGCACGAAACGCGCCGAGTTTGCGGTCTCTTGCGCCATCACCCGCGCCTCCAGTTTGGCTAACCCGCCCTTCAGTTCCGAACTCGCGGCTTGGCCAGAGCCGCGCTTTTGCCGGCCGCCTTCTACAAGAACTGCCGCGGCCACGCCGGCCAGAAACGCCGCTACGCCTGGGAGAATTCCTATCGATCTTGCCATCCGAATATAAGATATACCCGTTCATTGAATCTATTGCAAGCAAGTAAGTTTAGATTCATGTTAGACATTAATCGATTCGCCAGACCCATGCTATGCTGGCGTTCTGTTAAGAATAATCCCTAACAGTTAGGAGAATTCTGGTTTGACAGAAGCGTCGGATCCCGGCGCCGGTGGCGTTTCGCATCCGTTTCTTTTCGAGTGCGATCGTCAAGGCCGTGTGGTCTGGATGAGCCAGCACGCTCGCTCTGTGTTAGGTGAAGCGCCCCTGCAAGCGGTAATCACGGATTACCTGCGGGGCGGAGCCAGCTTTCGCATCTGGCCGGCATTGGTCATGCCGGACACATTGCTCTTCGCCGCTCAAGCCGAGCGACCCGGCGCCATCGAATCACCGCTTGCGGACAAGCTGCTGGAACGGTATTTCCGGCTGGAGAACGCAGAACGTCGGCTTGCTGCCAGGATGCGCCGCCTCCGAAAAGGCTGCGGCGTGTCCGCGCTCGGCCAAGTTGAGCGCGAGCGGCAGAGACTCGGGCGGGAATTGCACACCGGTGTGGGACAACTGCTGGCCGCGATTAGGCTGCAACTGGATGTGATCGCGATGCAAACGCCAGATCCCGCTGAACCGCTGCTGGAAGCGTTGGCGCGAATTCGCGCGCTGTCGCAGGAGGCGCTGCAAGAGATACGCGGCATTTCACTCCGTCTGTATCCGCCCGAATGGCAACGCCTTACTCTCGAGCAAGCGCTGACGCAATTGTGGATTGGCGCCGGAATTCCACAGCGGTTCGACGCTCGGCTCTACATCGAGCCCCTGTCGCGCGAACCCGAGCAGGAAATCAAGGTGCTGCTGTACCGGGCCGCGCAGGAGGCGCTTTCCAATATCGCACGCCACTCCGAAGCCTCCCAAGTGGAGATGACACTGAAAACATTAAGCGATAGAATTGTTTTAACCCTAGGGGACAATGGAAGAGGATTCGACGCCGCCGTGGGAACCGGATCGGGATTGGGGCTGCGCTCCATTCGTGACGCCGCCGCGGAAGCGGGCGCCAAGGTTGAAGTGGAAAGTTCCCGGGGTAGCACGACGCTGAGAGTTTGGACCCCGTTCGAAGCACGCGACGGCTTAGTTGGCTGGAATGAATGAAGCGAGAGCCATCACCATGGTCCTGGCGGACGACCACGCGATCGTCAGGGAAGGGTTTGCGGCATTGTGCACCGCTAATGGCATGCGAATTCTCGGGCAAGCCTCAGATGGACATACAGCTCTCGAGATGATTGGCAGTGAGCGTCCCGATTTTGCGATTCTCGATCTGCACATGCCCGGGATTACTGGCGCCGAAGTGATTCGGCGGCTTCGCAGCGCCGGCGTTACGGCGAAGCTGATGATCCTTTCCATCAGCCGCGACGATCACACGGTTAAAGAAGCTTTGCGCGCGGGCGCCGATGCATATCTGTTAAAAGACGGGCCGGCTCGCCACCTGCTCGACGCCATTCAGTTCGTGAAGGATGGAGGCGTCTACGTTTCGCCCTTACTGCGCGGCGCGGGGCTCTTCGCTCGCGAAGAATCTGCCGCCCGCGACCCCATGGCTTTGCTTAGCCCGCGCGAGTTGGAAGTCTTCACGCAGCTAATAAATGGAACGCGCGCCAAAGATATTGCGGAGCGCCTGGAAATTAGCCCGAAGACCGTCGATACCTACCGCGCCAGCCTCATGCGAAAGCTCAACGTGCACGATTTGGTCGGCTTGGTGAAGTTCGCCATCGAACGAAACCTTACCAGCACTTCCTGAAATTGTGAATCGCTCATGGATGTTCTCGCCTTTTCCGGCGTGGTATTCGGCATCTCCGCCGCGGCTGGTTTCCTCGGTTCGCTGACCGGATTGGGTGGCGGCGTTGTCGTAACTCCTGCGCTGACGCTGCTCCTGGGCGTAGATCTGCACTATGCCATGGGCGCATCTTTGGTATCGGTGATCGCGACCTCTTCGGGCGCGGCGGCCGCGTTCGTTAAAGAAGGTTTCAGTAATGTGCGTGTAGGGATGTTTCTTGAGATCGCGACCACGCTGGGGGCAGTCGCGGGGGCTCACCTGATCTCAATAGCGCCCGCCTCCGCCCTTGCGATCATCTTCGGCGCCGTGCTCCTATATTCGGCGTGGCATTCACTACAGCAACGGACGGAGACGCTCGCGTCGGAAGCGAATCGCGCCGCGGTGCGCTTGAAACTAGACGGCGATTACCCCACGCCGCCCGGCAAGACGCATTACCATGTGCAGCGTGTAAAGGCGGGGTTCACACTCATGTTCGGCGCCGGAATATTGTCAGGTCTACTGGGAATCGGTTCCGGGGCCATGAAGGTGGTCGCAATGGATCAGATCATGCGCATTCCGTTCAAAGCCTCCACAACCACCAGCAACTTCATGATCGGCGTAACGGCAGCGGCGAGCGCGGGCATTTATCTGAGCCGGGGCTATATCGATCCACGGCTGGCCATGCCGGTGATGCTGGGAGTGCTTAGTGGATCTCTCACGGGCGCCCGCCTGCTGACGGTCACCGGAACGCGGTCGCTCAGACTAATATTTGCCTTCGTGGTTGCGGCTCTGGCGGCTGAAATGATTTATCACGGCATAACGGGACGCATTTAATGACCGATGAGCGGATGGAAACAATCATCGGGAATCTGTTGCGCGATGGCGTCGGGTTGGCCGCTGCGCTAGTTTTGGCGGGCGGTATCTGGTACGTGGCATCCAGCGGCCGCTCGGTTCCGGATTACACCCACTTTCATCCCGAGGTGCAGGGACTAGGCGCATTCCGAAGCCTCAATTGGCCCGAGAGGATGATCGAAGCCGGACTTCTAGTCTTAATTGCAACTCCCGTAGCCCGGGTGATTTTCTCACTGGTTGCCTTCGCAGTAGAGCGCGATCGAATGTACGTGTGGTTCACACTGGCCGTCCTGGCGATCTTGGTCTATAGCATCGGTACGGCGATCTTTTAAGGCGGGCTATTTCGTTTACCCGTGCGGCTTGGGAGCGACCTGTAGGCTATCCACCACGCGTACGACTTTTGGAACGCCGCGCGCGATGCTTTCCACCCGCGCTTTCGTCGCATCGCTATCGACAGACCCAGAAAGTGTTACAACGCCTTCCGTCGAGTTAACCGAGACATCCGGGACAGTCGAAAGACCGATGTCGGACGCAAGTTTCGATTTGATGTTAGCGGTAATTTCGAGATCGTTCACCTGTTCCCGCGGCGTTTCGTTCGTTCGGCAGCCAACCAGCGAGCAAACCAGAGCAAGAGTTAGAGCGAGAGCCTTCATTCGGAGCGGTTCCTCGCCGTGCGTCTTGCACGCGCTACGCCACTGGATTTTCGAGTACGCCCACACCCGAAAGCTCAACCTGCACCACATCGCCCGGGGACATCTTGCGCGTGCTTCCTGGCGTTCCCGTGTAAATCACGTCGCCGGGAAATAGCGTTAACCATTGGCTGATCCAACTTACGATCGAGGCGCAGTCGAAAATCAGATCGGACGTATACTGCTGCTGCACCACCTCGCCGTTAAGCCGCGTGGTGAGTTGGAGATTTCCATAATCGGCGCCGGTCGCGATGATGGGCCCGAACGGCGCGAACGTGTCTGAGCCTTTAGCTCGCCACCATTGCAGATCTTTGCCCGCGCCGTGCTGCCAGTTACGCTCGCTGACGTCGTTGCCGCAGGTGACGCCAAAAATGGCGGAGCCAGCTTCCTTAGCCGTGACATGGCGGGCTTGCTTGCCCATCACCACTACCAGTTCGCCTTCGTAATGCAGGTCGGTGGCGTCGCGCGGCGTAACAATTGGGCCGCCGGGATCTTGCAAAGCGCTGAGCGGCTTATAAAAGATCTCCGGGCGGGTGGGCTGGGGGCGTCCGCCTAGATGACTCTTGTAATTTAAGCCTACGCAGAGAATCTTAGTTGGCTCGCACGGGTACAGTAACTTCACCTCCGAGAGCGCGAGCGTCGTTCCGGTCGTCCCATGCTCGCCGAACAGGCTGCCGCGAATCTCGCGAACGGTTTCTCCATCGAGAATGCCGTAAGCAGCCGTGGAAGCAGTACGGTAACGAATATATTTGGTCACGTTCCGCTATTGTAACGTTGCCGCGCGGGCGCCGCTTAGTATACAGTTTGGAAAAGCCATGCCACGCACCAACACCTTAAGCTCGGTCGAGTTGGATGTCTCTGAGGAGTCACAACAAGCTGAACCGGTCGACCCGGACATTCCGTTCCGTATCCTGATAGCCGCCGATTTCAGCGGCGGCGCGGGGAAAAACCGCCGCGCCATCGAGGTCGATCGCGATAACTTCGACGCTGTGATGGAGCGCGTCGCTCCGGAACTGCGCCTTCCCATCGGCGGCAGTGAGATAACGGTGAGCTTCCGTGAGCTGGATGATTTCCATCCGGATCGCCTCCTCCTGAAGGTCACCCCTTTTCAGCGGCTACGGGAATTGCGTGAAGGATTGGAGGACGGCTCCATTGCGCCTCCCCCGCTTAAGACATCCACGGCGACGTCACATTCCGGCGCCGACCTGCTACGCGACATGATGGGCGAAACGGCAACTCCGGCCGCGCCCGCGCGGCGCAGTGACTGGGATCAGTTGCTGCACGATATCGTCGCGCCCTACGCCGCGCCGGGCGACAATCCGCGAAAGTCCGAGATGGTCGCCCAAACCGACCGCGCAATCGCCGGAGAGATGCGCGCCCTCATGCATCACCCCCGCTTTCAAATGCTCGAGGCGGCGTGGCGCGGCCTTTACTTTCTGGTGCGGCGTCTCGAAACCGGTGAAAGCCTCCGCATTTTCCTGCTGGATCTACCGTGTGAAGAGGTCACTGCGGAGGCCCTCCGCCTTGCGGTGGGCGACGATTCTTGGGGCGTGCTTGCCGGCCTCTACTATTTCGAGCCGAAGGACCAGGATTCTCTCAAAGAGATCTCCTTTGTCGCCCGCATTGCCGGAGCGCCCTTCATCGCCGGCCTGGGCCTGGGTGAAGTGGGATTGGGAAAGGCCTTCGCGGAGTTGCGGCAATCGACCCACGCGCGTTGGATCGGGCTGGCGATGCCGCGCTTCCTGCTGCGCATGCCATATGGAAAGCGCGGGTTGGAAACGGAATCGTTCGCGTTCGAAGAGCTTAGCGCGACGCCCGAGCACGAGCGGTACCTGTGGGGACACCCTGCAATCGCATGTGCGTACCTGTTGGGTGAAGCCTTCACGCGCTACGGATGGGCTATGCGGCCGAATTCCGTGCGCGATATCGATGGATTGCCGGCGCACGTGTTCCAGCAGGACGGCGAATCGCAAGTGAAACCCTGTGCAGAGGTGTTACTTACCGATGAGGTAGCGGAGATGCTGCTCGATAGCGGCGTCATGCCCCTCACATCGATGAAAAACGCAGACCGCGTACGGCTGGTGCGATTCCAATCGGTAGCCGACCCCGTTACTCCGCTCGCCGGGCGCTGGAGTTAGCAGCGCCCCGGACCCGCGCCGCTTATTGCATCGCCGCCACAATGATCGGCGTCGAAGTCGGCTGCGGAGCGCCGCCCGAGTCTTCCACCGTCACGGCCACTGCCGCCAGGGTCGTGAGATCCACCGGCCCGTTCAGTACATGCGTCACTGTGCCATCCGGCTGCGGCTGGAATAGGCCCGCTGGCGAAGGCTTGGCGCCCGCGCCCTTCGGAATCACCCACATCTCATAAGTCTTTCCGGCCGGCGCGGAAGGAAGATTCGTGGCCATCAGTACCACGCCCGATTGCGGGTTAACGAATACTTTGCCCTTTGCCCCGGTGCCGAAGGTGACCTCGCGCGTGTTGACGCCGTTCATGATGGTCATGATCTCCGTGAGACGCGTCAGTTCGATCGCTTGCTGGCCCATTTGGCTGCGCAAGATCACCATTTCTTCCACATAGCTGCGCTCGCGTCCGGCGAAATAAATCGCAGCGACGAAGCATAGCGCTGCCAATGCGCCGAACCATGGCGCCAGGCCGTAACTCCGCTGTTCATAGCCCACCGACGCCAGGATACGTTTGCGCAGTTTCGAGGAGGGCGTCTGTGGCGGCGCCGAAGCCCCCATCATCGAAACAATCTGTTTTGCTTGCCTCATCTCCGCCATGCAAACCTCGCATCCGCGTTCCAGATGCTCGCGAATCTCGCCACGTTCGGGATCGTCCGCCACACCCATTGCGTAAAGTTCATACTGCCCCTGCAATTCTTCATGGGTCATGCGATCACCGCCTGTCCGAACTCTTGGCGCAAGTTCTTGAGGGCGGCGCGGACCCACGTTTTGACCGTTCCGAGTGGTTCGCCCATCCTTACCGCCATCTCGGTTTGCGTCAACCCTTCGAAGTAAGCGAGTTCGATGACTTCACGCTGCTTGGGCGCCAGCCGGTCCAATGCGGCGCGAATGAGACGCACCTTATCGGACGCCAGGATGTCCCGCTCCATATCGATGTAGAGCGAGGGATGGCCGCATTCATCCAGTTCAATGGCGTTGCGCTCGCGTCCACCCGTCGAGCGCAGATAATCGATGGCGAGGTTACGCGCAACGGCGAGCAGCCATGGGCCAAGTGCGCCGCGCTGCGCATCGAAGCCCTGCGCGCGGTTCCACACGCGCAGAAAAGTCTCCTGCACCAGGTCTTCGGCCAGCGCGCCGTCTCTCACCACGCGTACGATGAGCGAGTACGCCAGACGCCCGTAGCGATCATAGAGCTCGGCCAGCGCCTGCGGATCGCGACGTTGCAGACGTGAGACAAGATCTGCATCGCCTTCCGCGAGTACTGCCATCAAGAGCGAAAGCATCATCGGCTTTTTACAATCCTCTTGCTTAGTGTACGAGCATAATGTCTCTTCAGATTCCGTGAGCGACGCTTCGAAGCGCGGAAATTGGAATGAAGAATCGCTCGAATGCATTTTTTTCTTGACTTTCATCTCGAACAACCTTATATATGAATCACATTGCGATTTTTCTGATCGCAAAATTTGATGTTAGGGAGAATCAATCGATGAAGAGTGCAGCCAAGAAAGCCGCCCCGAAAAAGAAGGCCCCCGCAAAAAAGAAGAAGTAGTTGTGGGTGCGCCCATTAGGGGCGATGATCGAAATCACTGCAAGGCCCCGGTTCGCCGGGGCCTTTTTCATTTGGTGGGAACGTAAGTAAAAGGCGCACGCCTTGAGATTTTGACGCGGAAAACCTGGAAACACCAGAAGGCAAAAATGTTTTGGCCCCTCCGGCGCGTCTGCCGGCCCCTCTCCGCCGCTACTCTTCCAGCGCTTCGCCCGTATCCTCTGCGCGATTTTCAAATTTCGTCTGCGCATGCAGAAACACCAGGTTCACCGTGCCCACCGGTCCGTTGCGCTGTTTAGCGACGATCAACTCTGCCAATCCACGTAGGTCTTCACGTTCGCGGTGGTATACCTCTTCGCGGAAGATGAAGCCTACCAGATCGGCATCCTGCTCGATCGAGCCCGATTCGCGCAAGTCGCTCAATTGCGGACGGTGATCGCCCTGCCGCGTTTCCACCGCGCGGCTCAACTGCGAGAGCACCAGCATCGGAACGTTCAGCTCCTTCGCCAGCAGCTTCATGCCGCGCGAGAGCGCGCTCACTTCCTGGTTGCGATTCTCGAATCGCCCGCGTCCCGTCATCAACTGCAGGTAGTCGACGATTACCAGCCCGATCTTGCCGCGCTCCGCTTGTAACCGCCGCAGCTTGGCATGCATATCCATCAGATGGATGCCCGCCGTGTCGTCGATGTAGAGCGGCGAATCCACCAGCTCATGCAATGCCGTATTCAGCTTGCGGCGCTCATCCTGCGTCAGGTATCCCGCCCGGAACCGCTGGCTATCCACGCGAGCCGCGGCGCACAACATACGCGTCAGCAGAGACTCCTTCGACATTTCGAGGGAAAACACGGCGGCCGTCTGTTTAAGACGCAGAGAGACGTGTTGCGCGATGTTCAGCGCCAGCGCCGTCTTCCCCATCGAAGGCCGCGCGGCCAGAATGAAGAGATCGCCACCATGCATGCCGCCTGTCATCTCGTCCAGCTTGGCAAATCCAGTGCTGACGCCTTTGAGCCGTTTGCTGGGGTCGAGGAAGGCATTGATGCCGCCTTCGTAGCTTTCGAGAATCTGATGCGCGTCAAGCAGCCCCGTCTTGACGCGTGCCTCGCCCAGCTTGAGAAGCGTCTCTTCCGCGCCCGCTAGAATCTCGTCCGGATGCTCCTCGCCCAGCAGGCACCGGTTCATCATGTTCTGCGACGCGAAGATGATGCGCCGCAGCACGGACTTGTCCTTTACGATCCGAATATAGCTATCCAGGTTCGGAATCTGCGGTAGCCCGTCGTCGAGCGAGACAAGGTAGCTCAGCCCGTCGCAGGCTTCGAGTTCGTTAAACTTCATTAACTCGTTGGCGACGGTAATGCGGTCAATCTTCTCCCCGCGATCCTGCAATTCGCCCATCCGTTGAAAGATGCGGCGGTGCTTCTCGAGACTGAAGTCGCCTGAATCCAGCGATCCGGCGGCTTGAATGTAGAACGTGTCGTCGAGCAGAATCGACCCGAGGACGAAGCGCTCGGCATCGACGTTCGTGGGAAGGCCCTTTTCCGTTACGTTGGCGTTTTGTGCGGACATGGCGCGAAGATCCTACCTTATCCGGCGTGGCGGCTTCCGCCCCTCGTTATTTTCGCTCTCTGTTTTGAGACGCTTAGCCTCTGTATAAAACGCCGCGATCCAACCCTTGCCCAGACTGCGCGGAAACCCTCCGCAATCAGGCGCCTGCGCAGCGATTCCGACAGTCGTCCGAAAAATATCCACAGTTATTGAACCACAGAGCTGAAACATTTCGGCCTTCTCCTGTTTTACCGAACTCGACGCCCCGGCGCCAGCCCGTCTTCAGCCATAATCTTCCATAGAGGTTCCAAACACATGGCGGGATGGCTTGTCTCCGACACAATGTGGCACGATATCTTCGCGCTCGGCGCGCCCGTAATAGAAAAGATGTTGCGGCCCGTGATAGTTTACGCCTTCATGGTGATTGCGCTGCGTATTTTCGGCAAGCGCGAACTGGCGCAACTCAACCCCTTCGACCTGGTGGTGCTGTTGTCGCTATCGAACACCGTGCAAAACGCGATCATCGGCAATGACAACTCCGTCTCAGGCGGATTAATCGGCGCTTTCACGCTCTTGAGCGTGAACTATCTCGTCATTCGCTACCTGTTCCAGCATCGGCGCCTCGACCAGGTGTTCGAAGGCAAGCCTACCGTCCTCGTCGACAACGGCAAAATCCTGAAGCGCGAATTGGCCAAGGAGTTACTGACCCAATCCGAACTGATGACCGTCCTCCATCGGCAAGGATTCGACAGCGTAGACGACGTCCATCGCTGTGTTCTGGAACCCGGAGGGACCTTTTATGTCCAGCGCCGGACGCCGGACGCAGACACCATGCAGCACGACGAGGTGATGACGCAGTTAAAGGAATTGAACGCCAAATTGGACGCCGTACTCCAGCGCCAATAGGCCTAAAGCCCACCCGTTCCCCGGCTAGCCGTCTAAGATCGGGTACGATAGGAACGGAGGAATGGGTGAGTGGTTGAAACCGGCGGTCTTGAAAACCGTTTGCGGGGAAACTCGCACGGGGGTTCGAATCCCTCTTCCTCCGCCAGCCAATTTCTACAATTCACGCGTACATTTCTGATTTGCGCTTCCACCCATGAACCGCCGCCACGATCCCGACATGCGCTCAATCACAGGCTAGCTAACGGCGGAAAGCGAAACCAGAGCGATCTTTCGCCCTTCCACGTTCTATTCGTGATCCAGGCTCTTATCGCCAGTCACTAGGACGTCGAAGCCGCCACCCTCGGCAGCTTCTTCAGGCCAGCGCCAAGTACGCAGCTGTGAACGTATCGTGGTCGCACAGAAACGGCCGCAGGTCATGCGGGACATTGGCGTCCAGAAGAACCTTCACGGCTGCAACTGGTGCCTGTGGGCGAAGGCGCGGATCTTAAGGATCGTATCGACCGGCGCCGTAGGGAAGCTGGCATGAATCTGTTCTGCCGTCCGGCCGTATTCTTCATCGACCAGAAATCACATCGGGCTCCGCGCGGGTACCCTTAATAACGGGCCGGCCGCCGACCTTGCCAGGGACAACCTCAATTTCGCTGCACTCTCGCTAGTCCATAGGAATCCCTCAAGCCCCCGTTACCTCCCGCATCCGAATGCCATAATTGCTCCATACCATGCGATCATTGCCATGCTCCCTCACCCTTCTGGCGTTAGCGCCGGCTCTCTTTGCAGCCGTCCCGCCTCCCGCCGTTTACGATCTCGTCGTCTACGGCGGAACCGCGGGTGGCGCCATCACTGCCATCGCCGCGGCTCGTGAAGGGCTCAAGGTTGTACTCCTCGAACCCGGGCATCACATCGGCGGTATGGCAACCGGCGGTCTGTCTCGCACCGATGTCGGCAAGCGAGAGGTCATCGGTGGTGACGCCCTCGAGTTCTACTGGCTGGTCGGCCGCCACTATGAGATGAACCGTTTCGATCAGCAGGTCGCCTGGTTCTACGAACCCGGCGTGGCCGAGCGCGTCCTTCGCGACTGGCTCTCACGTGTGGGAGTTGACGTTCTTCTTGATAAGCGCCTCCGCGAAAAAGGCGGCGTCGCCAAGCAAGACCTCCGCATCGCTTCTGTAACCATGCAAGACGGGTCCGTCTATCAGGCCCGCGTCTTCGCCGATTGCAGTTACGAGGGCGACCTCATGGCGCAGGCCGGCGTCAGCTACACCTGGGGCCGCGAAGCCTCCTCACAGTATGGGGAAAGTCTCGCCGGCGTCCGCGAACACACCCCGCAGCATCAATTCTCAGTTCCGCTCCGCGCTCTGGACGACCACGGGGCGCTCTTGCCGGAAATTCAGTCCGCCCCACTCGCCGCTCCCGGCTCCGCCGATAAAAAAGTACAAAGCTACAACTTCCGCATGATCCTTTCCGACGATCCCGCCAACCAGGTCCCGCTCCCCAAACCTCCCGCATACGATGCCCATCGTTACGAATTGTTGGCTCGTTTGCTGGCGGCGCTCTCGGCGAAACCGAATGCCGCCATCCACCTCAGTGACTTTGCGCTGGTCGCTCCAATCCCCAATCACAAAGCCGATTTCAATAACAACGGGCCCTTTTCCACCGACTACATCGGGGCCAGTTGGGATTATCCCGACGGTTCCTACCAACGCCGCGCTGAAATCTGGCAAGCGCACGTCGATTACACGCAAGGCTTCTTCTGGTTCCTTGCGCACGATCCTCGCGTACCCAAGTCGTTACATGACGAGATCAACCGCTGGGGACTCGCAAAGGACGAATTCACCGATAACGCCAACTGGCCGCACCAACTCTACATCCGTGAAGCGCGGCGCATGATCGGGGGCTTCGTCATGACCCAGCGCGATCTCCAGACCGACCTCGTCAAACCCGACCCCATCGGCATGGGGTCTTACAACAGCGATTCGCACAACGTCGAACGCATCGTTACCTCCAGTGGTTTCGTTGAAAACGAAGGCGACGTACAGGTTCCCGTCACGCCTTACCAGATTCCCTATCGCGTCATGCTTCCCAAACAGGATCAGACTTCGAATCTGCTCGTTCCCGTCTGCTTCTCGGCCAGTCACGTGGCGTATTCTTCACTGCGTATGGAGCCGCAGTACATGATCCTCGGGCAAGCCGCCGGTGTCGCCGCTGCCATGGCGGTACACAATAACATCGCCGTGCAGCATATCGATACCGGGGCCCTAACCGCCAAACTTCGTCAACAAGGCGCCATCATGGAATATCACGCGACCCCCGTCTCGACAGGTTTCTTTCAAGTGCTCTCTCGCCAATTCGCTTCTGAATCGGCCCGGAAACCAGTCCATTAGCGAAGCTCTGTAGCTCCTTAAGATAGTTCGAGAAGCGCCCTGCTGTCCCGTCTTTGTCTCCCGGCGCCACAGTTGAAAAACATTCGACTGTATCTCTTCTAATAGGGTCATTACTACGGCCCATCAACACCATGTCGGTCGCAGGCGGTATATTCACGAACCCCGAAAACCAGGGTTTCGGCCGCGGAAATTCCTAGAACTTAGCCGAGCTGCGAAGAATCGACGCGGCCTGAGCCAGTTGCTCAGGTGTTCCGCGCAAGGCCACCGCGTCGCTTGACGTGCAGGGAAACACCCGCGCCGGCGATGTCGCTGTGCGGATTGAAGTGACCACATCATGAAAGCTCTGCGAATCAACGGACGCGGGCAGAAAAAATACCTGCGCCACATCGGCAGCGGAACGTACTTCCTGAACCGCCGAGGCCTTGGCCGCCGCTTCAGGCCCTGATCGATCGAGTTGCGTGAAGAGCCACTCTGCAAGCGAAACCGGAGCGGCGGGACCCGCAATGGCGAGCGCGCCTTTGCCCATCACGGGAAAGACTCGCGTAAGCTCGGGAATGACTCGTACCGCATTCACGATTTCCTGTTGGCCTTGTGGCGTTCCGGCGTGCGCGAAGTACACAACGCGGGACTCCGGCGCATTTTCATCCGCCGAGTGAAATTCCTGTTCTGCACGGGGCTGACCCGCCGGGGGAGGTGGCTGATCGAGTTGTCGGAACAACCACTCGGCCTGTCCGAGCCTGGCTTCATCCCCGCGCGCGACAATCGTCCAGGTCGCAGTATAAGGAAAGGCTTTGCTCAGCAGGGGTATCACCCGAATCGTGTTAACGATTTCTTGGAACGTATTCAGTGAACTGGTATGGGCGAGGCGGAAGACGCGCAGTTGATCGCCGTCGGAAGTGAGACCGGGATACTGGTCTACCTGCGATTCCGCCTGCGTGGACGCGGGCGCTTCCAATTCCTGAAAAATCCACGCAGCCATCGCTGTGTCCGCCGACGTCGCTTGGATCGTCAGCGATCTCGCGTCAGTCGAGTAAGCCGTCTGCGTAAGCCCCACAACCGTACGTATTGCGTTGACCGCTTCCTGCATAGTCTGGGGCGTATCGCCGGCTGCGAAATAGAAGACATGTTCCGCCAGCCCTGATTGCTGAGCCGCCGCAGAAGTGGCAAGGACGCTGCCTAGCAGTGCGAGAACGGTAACGCGCATTGGATCTCCTCCGAAAGAGAAATAGTAGACTCACTGCCAATGACGCCGCAAATCGCCAAAGCGTGGATCGACGGCTGTACTTACTGGAACCGGCCTAATTAAGTCGGCGAGTACACTGCTTACCGGGTGAGATCGGTAACGAGTCGAGCCTCGGAAACGAATCCGTAATCTCGCCCGATAACCACGCGAGGGCGAACGTCGAAAGCCCCCTACTTACTTGAAACGCTCCGGCTTCAGATAACCTGCCAGAAACGCATAAATCTCGTGTCGCGATTCTTTCGCCAGCTTTGTATCGATGCGGTTGAAGTAGTGTCCGCCCGGAGCGTCCTGATAAATCTTGTATTGGAAAAGTGACGTCTTGCCCTCAGCCTTCAGGGCTTCTATCAGGTGTTCCACTTCCAGCACGTTCACGTCTTCGTCGTTGGTGTTGGTGTGGATCAACAGCGGAGTCGCCAATTCTTTGGCATGATAAACCGGCGAACGCCTCCGGTATTCCATCACATCGTCACGCACCGTTTTGCCGATGTGATACGGCGCTGAATAAAGCGCCGCATAGCTCGCGGGCTCGTACCCCATTCGCGCCACCAGATCGCTTGCGGGTACGCCGGCATAAGCGACGGCATAATCCTTCGGGTGCTCGAAGATATTCATGAGCGTGATGAGGCCGCCATGGCTCCAGCCGATAATACCCACTCGCTTTGGGTCGAGGAACGAATAGTTATCCAGCATCCACTGCATGCCCATATGAACGTCGTCCACTTCGCGCCCGCCGTAGTCGATCGCCTCATAAAAGCCGCGGCCATAACCGGTGCTTCCGCGGTAATCGGAAGCGATGATCGAGTAGCCCTGTTCCAGCAATTCGCGGAAGACATGCGCGTCGCGCGTATCTTCATTGGCGTGAACGCCTTGGTGGCAGAACACGATGAGCGGCTGCTTCTTCGACTTGTCAAGATTTTTGGGAATGAACGTGTACGCGCGAATAATCAGCGGATTCCCGGCTCCGGGCGCAGTCCGGTTGGGTATGTGAGTCGGCGGCAGGCTGGTGTATTCCACCTTGTCTATCTCGGCGATATCACCCAGTAGGACATGCCACATCAAATCGTCGACGTGTTTCATCAGCTCATCCTGTCCATTATTAGGTTGAGCAGCGGCGGCGGCCGGCGGAGCGGGGGTGTTGGTAGGAGTTGGGGTTGCCACCCCGCCGCCGCGTCCTTGAGTGAAAGCGGCGGCGGATAAGCAGAGGATCGAAAGGATCAGACGCATGGATGACGGGCCGAGGCCTGTTCCACTTTTACGCCATTACTTTAACGAAAGCAGTCTTGAACTTGTCCATCTCTGACTGCAAGCCGATTGTGACGCGCACCTTGGTCGGCCAGCTCGGCCAGACGCGTCCGACGTAAACCTTTTCCGCCTGCAACGCGGCGATCACATCGCGCGTGGGCTTCTGCCCCACGTCGATCATGATGCAGTTCGAAACCGACGGCACATATTTGAAATTGTGCTTGTCGAGGAACGCCTGCAAGTCGTCGCGGACGGCGCCGATCTTCTTCCGCCGTTCGGGAATCAGGTCCTTCACCTTCAAACTTGCCGTAGCCGCCGCCATCCCGGTAATCGGCATCATGCCGCCACTGTATTTGCCGAGAGAGGCCAGCAGGTCGGGACGGGCCAATGCCGCGCCGGCGCGGAGACCGGCCATACCGTAAATCTTCGAGAATGTGCGCAGAATGACGACGTCTTTATCCTTGGCCACCAGATCGGAGTTGAACGGCGCGGTCGAAATATGCGTGTAGGCTTCGTCGATCATCACCACCGAACCCTTCGGCTTGTTTTCGACCAGCCATCGGATGTCCTCCTGCGGTGTCAGCGTACCCGACGGGTTGTTGGGATTGCAGATGTAGAAGAGCCCCGCCTTCTGGCCTTTTTCCAACATGACGCGAACATCGTGCGCGTAGGTCTTGGTCAGCGGCACGCGAATTACCTGCGCGCCCATGGTG
This sequence comes from Bryobacterales bacterium, assembly GCA_963703295.1. Lineage (GTDB taxonomy): Bacteria > Acidobacteriota > Terriglobia > Bryobacterales > Bryobacteraceae > PALSA-243. Next base: position 8,544,202 of record OY969810.1, on the reverse strand, counting down.
CTCGCGGATCTTTCGCCAGCCTCATAACCGGGATCGGCCGTGACGAAGGGCTTGTCGGGAGAAGTGAACGCGATCGCCGATTGCATCAGCGCCGCGCTCGACCCCGCATAGGCCTTCACATAATTGGCCTTGAGGCCTTCCTGCTCAGCCAGAAGACTCTCGAAATCGCTGGTGAGGTTAAAGAGGTACCGGCCGCCCTTGGCGACCATTGCATGCACCGCTTCGGCCGCTTCCGGACACGGTCCGAGCGGGTTTTCGTTCGAGTTGATCATTACCGCGTCGTCTGGAATCTTGCCGCGGATCGCCGACAGCTGTGCCAAGCCCGGCTCGGTAAGAAAAGGCAACGTCGCGCCCGCCGAAATCATGGCGGCGATACGTCCAAAGTTACGGCGGGACACGCCCCGATCGGCGAAATCACGCTCCATTTGCGTCGTCAAAGTTTTCATTTAGCCTCCAGATTCCGGACGGGGGAATGAATGGACCTTAGCATTTTGGAAATACCGGTGTCAAAGGGGGTTTCCGGGCCTCTCCGGGGCGCCGGACGCATTTATGGCCACCTATCGCTTGAGTAAGTCTTCCACCCAGGGCGGCGTTGAATCGATCAGCCTGCCCAACTCGGGCTCGACCTCTTCCATTTTCCGTTTCATCTCCCAGGCGATTTCCCGGTAGCTGAAATGCCCCTTCACGCCGCTGCGCAGGCGGGAGATGTATTCGGCTTCGGCGAAATCCATCTTGAAAAGGAAGCGCGAGCGGGCGCCAAAGGGCAGCAGATATTGGGCGCCCGGGGAAGGCAATTGCCGCATGGCGTCGAGCGCGGCGCGCATGGCGGATTCGTAGCGATCGGCCACGCCCGCTTGCAACATAATTTGGGGCGTATCGAACCCGAGATTTCCCGCGTAGTCCTGGCGGAACTGCTGGCAGCGGCGATGCCGGTGCAGGTCGCGGTAGGCGCCGATGTCGATCGCGAAGTCGTAGGCGTAAAGGCCGCCGCGGAATCCCATGGGCAATTCGCCGCGGCGGACGTTCTTTCCAAGCGCGGCTTCGATAACCTCCGCGCGCACTGCCGCGCTCCACTCGCAGGCGAGTTCATAGAGCTCACGAAACGGACGATCGGTAACCGGATACAGCAGCGTCGCGGCGATGTCGGCCGCGGTGTGCGTCGGCTTCAACAGATCTACGGGTTGGGGTTCCGCAGAGCGGCGGAAAGGCAAATTCTGCCGCGCCCATAGCTTCACCGCCTCGCGCGAACGAGTGACATGCTCATCCGCGTCCGCGTGGCGAGCCAGTGTAGGAGCCAGAGGCTCGGCGGTGGCCGAGGGATCCCACACGCAATCGGGAGGTAATGCGCACGCCTGCGCGAGTTCATCGCCCAGCGAACGCAATTCCGCATATTCCGACGCCTTCCAGCGGCGGATTTGCTTTTCCAGCGTGCGAATGCTGGCCACCTGTCCAACATTCGTGGGGACGCCCCAAAACAGCAGGTACCGCGCTACATCGAAGGCCCGCGCCGCAATGTTGCGGCGATAGGCTTCGGGTTTCATGTCCTCGGGCCGTGGATGACTGTCCGAAAGATAGGCGAAAACCAGTTCGTTGACCTCACCGTACGCGGCTAGCAAAGCCTTTCCCGCAGATTGGTAGGTTTCGGCCTGGGCTTCCGTCCCGGCGCCGCAGAACTCCGGGGGCGTGACGAATCCAGCTTGTGAAAAGTCCTGGTAGCGGGAGGATTTCGCCTGCCCGTCCCAGAGAGGCTCGTGTTCAATCTCAGTCGCGGCCAACTCGGAAACGCCCTCGAAACATGTAACTGTGTGTCCCAGATCGGCGATGGAGGCGTGCCCGTACTGGAAATAAAAACTTTCCAGAAATTTCTGCGAATCGTGCGTGCGCACCCAATCGATGGAAGCGCGAATCGAATCCGGCGAGCGGCTATAACGCGCCAAGGCGTAGGCCGATTTCTCGGGCGGCATCGGCGCCACCGTGATCACGCGCTTGGTTCCGGTCAAGAGGTTATGATAACAACGCCCCCATGCAGATTCGAATTCGAAAGGTTCACCCCGCCGCCATTTTGCCCGCCTACGCCCATGGTCCAACCGAAGATGCGGGAATGGACCTCTGCTCGGTGGAAGACTCGGTGCTTGAACCCGGCGTGCCACGCCTTGTCCCAACGGGTTTAACCATTGAAATTCCATCCGGCTACGAAGCGCAGGTGCGGCCTCGCAGCGGGCTTGCGCTAAAGCATGCGATCACCATGCCGAACGCGCCCGGGACCATCGACCCCGGCTATCGCGGCGAAGTTCGTGTGATTCTACTAAACCTCGGCCGGGAGCCTTACGCCGTCCGGGCAGGCGACCGAATCGCGCAAATGATTGTCACGAAGTACGAAGCCGTCGATTGGGCGGAGGAGGATTTGGCCGAGTCTGTGCGCGGCGCGGGAGGCTTTGGATCGTCCGGTCGCTAACATTTAAGCGGTGCTTAATGTTACGCGCGATTGCATTTCGTACTCTTAAACCCCAATAATTGACTTTACCCTTCTGTGTCCGGAGGCACATTATGACCAGACAACGAATCTGGATAGGCAAACTTGCGTTCTTAGCCTTGGCGGGCGCCCCTACGCTGCTGATGGCGCAGACGCCGCACATCACCTCGCTGCAGTCCGGGCTTTTCTCTGCTACCAACGGCGCCGCAATTACGGCCGGCACGTCGGCCTCGGCCATTCAACTCTTTATTAACGGCACCTTCGAAGACAGCCTTGTGGTGGACTGGACGGAAAACGGCGTCACTACCCCACTCGCGATACTCAGCGCGGGATCCAATCAAATTGTCGCTAATGTTCCTCAAAGCCTTTATGCATCCTCCGGAGCCGCCGTTATCACGGTTGTCCAAACATCGAATACGACGCACGTTACCAAAACCTCCGGCGGGTCCACCTTCGTCATCAATCACAGCCTGGCGCCCGCAGGAACGCTGCCCCCAGGCATTTTAGGAATCAGCTATCTCCAGACATTTTTCACGGGAGGCACAGGACCATTCACGCTACAAACCCCGTCGCTTCCCCCTGGTTTAACGCCCACCTCGGCAACAGGAAACCCACTGGTCGGCACCCCCTCGCAGGTGGGAACGTTTACCTTCACGCCAACCATTACGGATGCATGGGGAAACGTCCTCACCCTAAATCAAAGCTTGACTGTGGTCTCACGCCTGGCCATCACAACTACCAGTCTTCCGGCCGGCGCGATTCAGCAGCAATACAACACGACGGTTTCGGCCTCGGGCGGCACGGGAACTTACACGTGGTCCGCTACTGGCCTGCCCTCAGGACTGAGCATCGCTCCAAGCACCGGTGTGATCTCCGGCGTACCCACAACTTCCGGAGCCTTTTCCGTCACGGTCTTCGTTTCCGATACCGGCAGCCAGAGCGCGCAGGCCATTTACTCGCTGCAGATTACTTCGCCCTTTTCGATCACGACCACTTCTTTACCGGCGGGCGCGGTTCAACAGTTCTACAGCACAACTGTCTCAGCCACGGGCGGCAGTACGCCTTACACGTGGTCGGCCACGGGCCTTCCAGCAGGACTGACCATCGCAGCCAGCACAGGCGTTATCTCGGGAACGCCCACCGCCTCCGGGGCGTTTTCCGTCACAGTAGATGCTTCGGATTCCGCCGCGCACACCGCCCAGGCTATCTATTCCCTGCAAATCAACTCGTCCTTTACGATCACGACCGCTTCTCTGCCGGCTGGAGGGTTCCGCCAGTCTTATAGCGCGAGCGTCTCCGCGACCGGCGGCACTGCGCCTTACACCTGGTCGGCTACGGGTCTTCCGGCAGGACTTGCTATTGCGGCGAGCACAGGGGTGATCTCAGGAACACCCACGACTTCCGGGGCGTTTTCCGTCACCGTAGACGCTTCCGATTCGGGCGGGCAAACGGCGCAGGCAATCTATCCGCTGCAAATTAACTCCCTCCTTACCGTCACAACACCCTCTCTACCCGGCGGGATCATTCAGCAGGCCTATAGCGCCACTCTCACGGCTACTGGGGGAGGTGCGCCCTACTCCTGGTCCGCCACCGGACTGCCTAGCGGCTTGACCATCGCACCGACCACCGGCATTATCTCGGGAACACCTACGGTTACCGGAACCTTTCCCGTGACCGTAACTGTCACGGACTCGGACTCGCAGACCGCGCATGCCAACTACTCGCTGGCGATTAGTTCGCTGCTCACGATTACCACTTCTTCTTTACCGGCGGGAACGATTTTACAGTCGTACAGCGCGACTGTAGCGGCCACAGGCGGCACGACGCCTTACACGTGGTCGGCCAGCGGCCTTCCATCCGGCCTGAGCATCGCACCGAGCACGGGCACGATCTCAGGAACGCCCACCATTTCAGGAACCTTTCCGGTGACCGTCATGGTGTCAGATTCCGGCGGGCAAACCGCTCAAGCGAACTATTCTCTGGTGCTTGTCTCGCTGCTGACGATTACAACGGGCTCTCTTCCCAGTGGGGCGATCCATCAGGCCTACAGCACAACAGTTTCGGCGACCGGTGGCGTCACGCCTTATACGTGGTCGGCAACCGGCCTTCCGGCCGGCCTGAGCATCGCACCCGGCGCCGGCGTAATCTCGGGAACGCCTACAACCTCCGGCGCTTTTTCGGTGACGGTTACCGTTTCCGATTCCAGCCAACAAAGCGCGCAGGCTATTTATTCCTTCCAAATCAGTTCGCCTTTCACGATCACGACTCCATCTCTTCCGAACGGAAGAATCCAGCAAGCTTACAGCGCAACCGTGGCCGCCACGGGCGGCACGACGCCTTTCACGTGGTCGGCGAGCGGCCTTCCGAGCGGCCTCAGCATCGCACCGAATACCGGCGTAATTTCGGGAACGCCGGCGACGTCTGGAACTTTTTCGGTGACGGTCACCGTTTCCGACGCCAACCAGCAATCGACGCAGGCAATTTATTCCCTGCAGATTACCTCCTCCTTTACAATCACTACCAGCTCTCTGCCGGTGGGGAGAAGCCAACACGCCTACAGCGCGACGGTTTCCGCCACCGGCGGCGTTACACCGTATACGTGGTCGGCTACGGGCCTTCCCGCGGGACTTAGCATTGCGCCCACCACCGGCGTCATCTCTGGAACGCCTACCACCCCCGGGTCTTTTTCGGTGACCGTCACCGCTTCCGATTCCAGCCAACAAACGACACAGGCGATCTATACCTTACAGATCAATTCACTGCTTACGATCATGACCAGCTCCCTACCAACGGGGAGGATCCAGCAGCCGTATAGCGTAACGGTTTCGGCCACCGGCGGCGTAACGCCCTACACCTGGTCGGCAACCGGCCTTCCCGCGGGACTCAGCATCGCTCCGAGCACCGGCTCGATCTCAGGAACGCCGACAACGTCCGGGTCCTTTTCGGTGACCGTCACCGTTTCCGATTCCAGCCAGCAAACCACCCAGGCAACATACCCGCTGCAGATCAATGCGCTGCTGACGATCACGACCGGCTCACTACCCGCGGGGAGGATCCAGCAAGCCTACAATACGACTGTCTTCGCTACGGGAGGCGTGACCCCTTATGCCTGGTCAGCGACGGGCCTTCCGGCGGGATTGAGCATTTCGCCCAGCACAGGCGCTATCTCCGGAACACCCACGACTACGGGAACTTTTTCGGTGGCCGTCACGGTTACCGATTCCAGCCAACAGACCGCGCACGCGACCTACTCCCTATCGATTAATACCCTGCTTACGATCACAACCACGTCTCTACCTGCGGGCAGGGCCCAGCAATCCTATAGCGCAACCGTCGCCGCAATCGGCGGGGTGACGCCTTATACGTGGTCCGCTACGGGGCTTCCGCCCGGTCTAAATATCGCAGCAGGAACGGGTGTAATCTCAGGCGCGCCCACGAGCTCCGGAGCATCTTCCGTCACCGTCTTCGTTTCCGATTCCAGTGGACAAAGCACACAGGCGTCGTACACCCTGCAGGTCAACTCGCTCTTTACCATCACGACCCTTTCTTTACCCGCGGGGACGATCCGTCAATCGTACAGTGCAACCGTCGCGGCGACGGGCGGCACAACGCCTTACACCTGGTCTGCGACCGGCCTTCCCACAGGACTGGCCATCGCCGTTGATACTGGCGTTATTTCGGGAACGCCTAACAGTTCCGGAACCTATTCGGTGACCGTCTTCGTTTCCGATTCCGCGTCACAGGCCACGCAGGCAATATACACGCTGCAGATTACATCGACTTTCACTATTACCACCGCTACTCTGCCCGCAGGCACGCTCGTCCAGCCTTACACCGCAACGGTCTCAGCAACGGGCGGCACAACGCCTTACACCTGGTCGGCAAGCGGCCTTCCGCAAGGATTGAGCATCGCGGCAGGCACGGGGGTAATTTCGGGAACGCCTGCGCCGTCTGGAGCTTATTCGGTGACTGTCGCGGTTTCCGATTCCAGCCAACAAACCACTCAGACGATTTATACCTTACAGATTAATTCGGGCTTTACGATTACCACCGGCGCTTTACCCCCAGGGAGCCTGCAGCAGCCGTACAGCACAACGGTCTCCGTCAGCGGCGGCATGGCGCCCTATACCTGGTCGGCGAGCGGCCTTCCCGTGGGACTGAGCATTGCCAGCGGCACGGGGGTGATTTCAGGAACCCCCGCGACGTCCGGAACTTATTCAGTGACTGTCTCGGTTTTCGATTTCAACGATCAAACCACGCAGGCTATTTATACCCTGCCCATCAATTCGCTCTTTACGGTCACGACCAACTTCCTCCCTTCGGGAAGTATCCAGCAGCCCTACGTTGCGAGCGTCTCAGCTACGGGAGGGGTGGCGCCTTACACCTGGTCGGCAAGCGGCCTTCCCCCGGGACTTAGCATCAACATCGGCACCGGCGTAATCTCGGGAACGCCTACGGCTGCCGGAACTTTTCCGGTCGCAGTCTCCATTACCGATTCGGTGGGACAAACCACGCAGGGTCTATATTCCCTATCAATCGCCGGCGGGTCCGTCATACCACCTCCTCAGGCGCCGCCCTTGCAAATTACTACGCAGTCGCTGCCGGCGGGCGCAGTAGGACAGATCTACGCGACACTGATCGGCGCCTCCGGCGGAACCGGCAACTATATCTTTAACGTCATCGGCGGCAGCCTGCCTCTTAACGTGCAACTGGCACTCGCCGGGCAATTGTATGGCACGCCAAAAGTACCTGGGACTTCTACGTTTACTGTTCAAGTTACCGATTCCGCACAGAGTACGGCGACTCAGATCCTTACGATTACGATTGCGCCCGGCCCCGTCACGGTGACCGGCACGGCCCCACCCAATGTTGGAGTCAATACCCCTCTTACTGTCGTAGTCTCCGCAAGCGGCGGAGTAGGCCCCTACGTCTATACGCTCAGCGGCACGGCGCCTCCCGGCACCAGCTTTTCCAACGGCACTTTGAGCGGCACTCCATCCACGCCGGGGACATACACCTTCACGGTTACCGCTATCGATAGCCAGTCACCGCCCGGAACGTCGTCGCAAACTTTCACCATTACCGTCACGCCGGCGCCGCTGGTCATTACCGGGACGTTACCGAACGGTCAAATGGGGCAGCCGTATGCAGCTACATTAACCGCGACCGGCGGGGTGGGGCCATATACGTGGAGCGGAACAGCGGGGTCAGGATTGACTGTCGCCAGCAATGGTACAGTCACGGGCACGCCGACCGCTTCCGGAAGCCTCTCTATCTCCGTGACGGTGACAGACTCTACGGGTACGAAGACCACTTCGACTTACACGGTTACGATTGCGCCGGGTCCTCTGGTCGTTAGTACCACAAGCTTACCCGACGGACAGTTGACCGTCGCGTATTCATTCGGGCTCAATGCGGGGGGTGGAACCCCGCCTTACACATGGTCCGCCGTAGGGTTGCCGGACGGTCTCACTGTTTCTGTGATCGGCTCGATCGGTGGCACGCCCAATACCATGGGCGCGTTCGCGGTGACTGCGACGGTGAAGGATTCAATCGGGGCTACCGCATCGAAAACCCTGAGCCTCACGATTAACCCCGCGCCATTGACAATTACTACGACGAGCATTTCCGGCCCGCTAGGCACGCCGTTCTCGGCAAGCTTCGGGGCCACCGGAGGCACGCTGCCCTACAGTTGGACCGCAACGGGTCTACCCCCAGGCGTTACCCTCGCAAGCAACGGGACTCTCAGCGGCGCCTCCACTCAGCTTGGAACCTTTGCCGCGACCGTCACCGTAACCGACGCCAACAAGCAGACAGCGAGCGAAATCATCAATTTTGCGATCAGCCTGCCCACCGCGCCCAGCGTGAGCTTCAGCGGGCTACCGGCAAACGGAACCCCGGGCTCGCAGCCAACCACTTCGGTAACTTTCAGCGCGCCGTATCCGGTGGACGTGACGGTGCAGCTGACGCTGACCTTTGCTCCAGCGGCCGGCGCGGACGACCCCAACATTCAGTTCTCGAGCGGAGGCCGCACCGCCAGCGTGACGATACCGGCGGGGGCAACCACGTCACTGACGACGGTTGGCGTTCAAACCGGCACCGTGGCCGGCGTCATTACGATCACGGCGCAATTGATCGCCGCCAATGGCGCCGACATCACGCCTTCGCCGGCGCCTACACGCAACATCTCGATCGCGCCCGCCGCACCTACAATTTCGGCCGTCACCGCGGCTACTACCAGTACGGGATTTACGGTGACAATAAGCGGGTTCGATCCGACCCGCGCAATTACGCAGGCAACGTTTACCTTTGCGCCGGCAGCAGGATCGAACTTACAAACCACGACGGTCACTCTCCCGGTGCAGACCCTATTCACCGCGTGGTATCAGAACCCGGCATCGGCTCAATATGGAAGCCAGTTCAGCTTTACGATTCCATTCACGGTTTCGGGAAACGTGAGCGGGATTACTTCGGTCACGGTGACGTTGACGAATGCGACTGGTACGTCGGGGGCATCGACGGCGACGTTGTAGGGGGCCGGGGGGCGGGGGCCGGGGGGAAGTCAGAAGTCGAGGGAGTCGAGGGAGTCGGAATGGTGGCGTCGCGCTTCGCGCGAACTTTCGCGCCGACGTGGCGGGCGTAGGCATGTTTGAGTCGGTTGTAGACGGGCGAGGAGTCAGACGTCGAGGGAGTCGGAATGGTGACGTCGCGCTTCGCGCGAACTTCGGGTGCGGAGGTTGCAGACGCGGCGGATGCTGGCACGGGCTGGTCGGATTTATGCGGCGATTTCGTCGTCGTCGGAATCGTCCGAATCGTCAAAATTGCCATGGCGGACGTCGTAGTGGTAATCGCGGGCTTCTTGTAAGCGCTCTTCACGCTCACGACGGCGCGCGATTTCGGGAGCTGAAAAAACGAAGCCGCCCCACTCGCTGGCGGGTACGAAGTCATCGGCCGGTTCGTAGATTTCCTCTTGGCTTTCGGCATGTTCGACGAAGAGCGCGGCTTGGCCCATGGCCCTTTCGTGGGCGGCTTTGCGCTCGGCCTGAAGGGCTTTGAGCTGGGCGGTGTTCTTTTCCAGCGTGCGGCGGATGCGGCCTTCGTAGACCGTCAGGAGCTGAAGGTTGTGCGCCTGCTCGACCCAGGTTTGGGATTGGGCCAAGGCGGTATCGACTTCCGGATGACCGGCGTTCATTTCGTCGAAGTGTTGACGGAAGCCCTGGGCGAAGATGCCATTTTCGAGGGCGCGGGCGCGCTGCAGACGCCACATATCTTCGGCGATGGACTGGGCGAGATAGGTCTCAGTGGGCCCGGCGGGGTTGTACTCACCGCGGATCGCGTCGCAGTGCGCGCGGAAGACTTCGGTCTCTTCGGGCGTCGAGATGTGAATCTGGCCGCTCAGGCCGTGACGGTAAGAATTTAAGCTGGCGCGGCGCTTGCCCTCGGGAGTCTTGGGACCCGTGCTGAGCTGCGCGTTGGCGCGGTTTGCGGCTAACTGTTCGTCTGTCATGTATGCTCCGGCGGGAGGCGTGACTGCCTCCCGATTCGAGACTACACGACTGGGTTTGCGAAACGCCGACCAGGGAACCGCGATGTACTTTGTTATGTGAGGGCTAGCGATTTTTGAAGTTGTGTCACTCGTAAATTGGTGGGGTTCGTTTGGGACATCCGGGGGAGCATGCCGCGCCCCGTTGTGTTTTGCTATTCAAAACTGCTACAACAGTCCGGTGACGAGTTCGAACCATACGCGCTACATGGTTAAGTCGCTGGTGCATGCCTCGCGCGTACTCGAATCGTTTCAAACGGCGGGGGACGTTTTGCGCCTGCGGGATGTAGTGGCGCGCACCGGATTCAACAAGGGCATGTGCTTTCGGCTGCTCTACACGCTGCACCAGTGCGGGTTCCTGGATAAAGTCGGCGAGAATCACTACCGGCTGGCTTCCGAGGTGAGACGTCGCCGCCTTTATCGCATCGGCTATGCGGCGCAGGGACAAGACGCCTCATTCGATCGCGAAGTGCGTTTGGGGTTGGTTCGCGCGGCGGAACGCGAGCATATCGAACTTCTGGTGGTCGATAACCGCTATCAGCCCAAGATCGCACTACGCACCGCCGACTATCTCATCAAAGAACAGGTGGATCTGGTGATCGAGTTCCAGACCGATGAGATGATTGCGCCGGCCATCGCATCGAAATACCTCGAAGCGAGCATTCCATTTATCGCCATCGACATTCCCCACCCGGGCGCCACGTACTTCGGCGCGAATAATTATCAGGCCGGTCTGATGGGCGGCCATTATCTCGGCCGATGGGCCAAGCGCCATTGGGCCGGCGAGGTTGACGAAGTCCTGCTGATCGAGTTGCACCGCGCGGGTTCGCTTCCCAAGGCGCGCATGCGTGGCATGTCTACGGGCATTGCGGAAGTGATTCGGTTGACCGAACGCTGCCGCACGGTATCGATCGATGGCGACGGCCAGTTTCAAACCGGGCTTGAGCGCGTGCGCAAACATCTGCGCGAATCCAAGGCTAAACGGATATTGGTTGGCGCGGCCAACGATTCGAGCGCGTTAGGCGCGATGCGAGCCTTTCAGGAGGCGGGGCGGGCCGCGGAGTGCGCGATTGTCGGACACAATGCCGAGCCTGAAGCGCGCGTCGAGTTGCGCACCGCCAACACTCGCCTGATCGCCTCGGTGGCATTTTTTCCTGAGAAGTATGGCGACGGATTGATCCGCCTCGCGCTCGACATCCTAGGCCGCAAGGCGGTCGCGCCCGCCTTATTTATCGGACACCAGGTGATTACGCCGGAAAACGTGGATCATTACTATCCGAACGATAGCCTGCTGACGGTTCCCGCATAATAGAAGCAGATGGGTTTCCCGAGGATTGCGTGTTTCGCTCTTACCGTTGCGACGGCTGGGATGGCGCAAAGCGTTTCGCAAAATGCCGCTCCCAGCGATTCCAACGAACGGCTCTATCATTCTTTCCAGATGGGCGTGCTTGCAATCCAAGACCGCCACTGGGACGACGCGGTAACTTCGTTGAACGAGGCGGTGCGCCTCGACCCAACGCGCGCGGCTGCCTGGGCGCGATTGGGCGAAGCCTATTTTGGCATGGCGCGTTCCGAACGCGGCCCCGGGTCCGGCGCGGCTTTGCAGAAAAGCTTGGAAGCGTACTCCAAAGCGGTTGAGAAAGACTCAAACGACGCTGCCTACCATAATGGCTACGCCCTCGCCCTGGCGGCTTCCGGGCATTTTGACGAATTAATGCCGGAAGTGGAGAAGGCCGCCGCGCTCGACCCATTGAAAGCGGCGCAGTATTACTACACGTTCGGCGTTATGCTTTTGAACTCCGAGCATCCCGATGCGGCTGTGGGCGCGTTGAAGAAGGCCGCCGAGGCGGCCCCGGGCATACCCGAGATCTATTTTCAATATGGCTGCGCCCTCACCTCGCAGGCGCGGGTCACGGAGGATGGCAAGGCGATGCTGCCCGAGCAGGCGCTAGATGCCTTTCACAAATATCTCGAGATCGCACCTGGCGGCCCGCAGGCCTCGATTGTCAGGGACGCGCTGGCGTTCCACGGCTCGACCGTGGTTACCTCTTATGGCGATCCGATTCCCGCATCCCAGGAGAAGAAGTCCGACGCGCCAAACTCCGGCGCTCACGTAAAGCCGGGGAGGCCAATCTCGAATCCCCAGCCCGCCTATCCATCGCTGGCGCGGCGTCTGCGCGTTGCGGGCCCGGTAAGTATGAAAGCGATTGTGGGTAAGGATGGAATGGTACGCAGCCTGGTGGTGGAGAGTGGGAACCCGATGCTCTTCAACGCCGCGCTGAACGCGGCGAAGCTGTGGACCTACAAGCCGGCAATGGTGAACGACAAGCCGGTGGAAGTGAACGTAAGCATCGACGTGAAATTTACGTTGGGCCGCTGACCGCGCTACTGTTCTTCCAGCCTGTCGAAGACGCGCAAAATGGAATCGATCGGGTTGGCCGCGAACTCCGGCTGCTCCTTTAGTTCCAGCAGCAGCGGATACTGCCCGTCACGACCACGCAACAAGCTCATCGTATTCTTCCAATCGATGGTGCCGCCTTGCTGCAGCAGCGGCCAGAGATGCTTGTCGTCCACGCCGTTATTGTCATGGACATGCGTCGAGCGGATGCGTTCTTTCATCAGGTTGTAAGCCTTTTCCACGCCCTCGTTCATGTGCGCGTGGCCTGTATCGAAGGCGTAGTTTAATCCGATGTGCGTCACTTCATCAAACAGCAGAAGGCGCTCGGCGCTGGAAAGCTCATTGGGGATGTTTTCGAGCAGAATCTCTACCCCGCGATGCCGCGCGAAGAGCGTTAGTTCTTCCAGCGCCGAGAAGGCCGCGTCGAACTTCCGCATATCGAACTCTTCGCCGCCCACGCCCATATGCTGAATCAGGTAGCGGCATGGAATCACCTCGGCGACTTCGAGCGCGCGTTTGATCTCATCCACCCACTGCAGACGGAGCGATTTCACCGGTTCGGTGATCGTCACCACCGAATGCGGGCCCGACTTTCCCCAGATCTCGTCGGTGTACATGGGCGAGTGCAGCGAATGCAACTGCAATGTGGAATCGCGGAACCAATGGCCGAGTTCGGCCACCTGCGCCTTGTTGCGGAAATCCAGATGCTGCCGCGCGCAGAAGATCTCGACCGCCTCAATCCCGGCTTGCTGCATGCGGCTGAGCATCGCCACGGTAAGCCGGTTGTTCACAAAAAAATGCGTGGAAACGATGTGCTTCATTCGAGAGTCAGCGCCCGGCCGCCGTTCCTTCCGTGCGCGGGTCGGCCGCGCCTTCGAGCCACCCGTCCGCAAATTCGATAGCTGCCACCTCGCCCTGCGCATTGGTGCGCCGCACCTTGTAGCCGTTCTTTTCGAGAATGGCAACTGTATCGGGCGAATATCCGGGTTCGACGCGCAGCTCATCCGGCAGGTGCTGATGATGGAATCGCGGCCAGTTAACCGCGTCTTGCACGTTCATATGGAAGTCGATCGCGTTGACAATGACTTCAAGCACGCTGTTGATGATGGTAGGCCCGCCGGGCGACCCAAGGGCAAGAAACGGCTTGCCGTCTTTCAATATGATCGTCGGCGTCATGGCGGAAAGCGGCGTCTTGTGCGGCGCGATCGAATTGGCTTCGCCTTGTACCAGGCCAAACATGTTGGCTTCGCCGGGCTTGGCGGTGAAGTCGTCCATTTCGTTATTCAGCAGAAATCCCAAACCCGTGGCCGTCACTTTGCTGCCGTACCCGCCGTTCAATGTATACGTCAGGCTGACGATGTCTCCGTCTTCGTCCGCCACCGTGAAGTGGGTAGTCTCGAATGATTCAGGGCCGGTGAACGCTCCTGCCTTCACCTCGGAGCTCGGGGTGGCGAGAACGGGGTCGATGGATGCCCGCAACTTCTTGATGTACTCGGGATCGAGCATTCCCTTGACGGGCACTTTCACGAAATCCGGATCGCCCATCCACTGGTTGCGGTCGGCGAAGAACCGGCGCATAGCCTCAGTCATGTAGTGAACTACCTCGGCCGATCCAGCGCCGCCTGTTTCATATCCCGTTCCTTCGAGCACGCCCAACATTTGCAAAATACCAACTCCGCCGGAACTGGGCGGTGGCGCGGTCACGATCTCATAGCCGCGATACTTGCCATACAAAGGCTTTCGCTCGATAGCCTTGTAAGATTCCAGATCGGCGAGCGTGATTGTGCCGTTGTGCGCCTTCATGTCGGCAGCGAGCATGTGGGCCGTTTCGCCGTGATAAAAATCCTGGCTTCCTGTTTGGGCGATGCGCGTAAGGGTCTTCGCAAGATCCGATTGCACAAAGACATCGCCGGCTTCGTAAAATTTGCCATCCCGCTGGAAGATGCGCTTCGATTCCGGGAAGGCGCCCAATCCGCCGCCACGCAATCCATTCGCTTGCGCGTAGGAGAGCGGAAAGCCTTGAGCGGCAAGATCGATGGCCGGCTGCACCAGCTCTGCCCACGGCCGCTTGCCGAAATGCTTGGATGCATATTCGAGACCCGCGACGGTCCCCGGAACGCCCGAGGCGCGGTAACCGGTAAGGCTGTCGCGCGTCAGTTTGCCGTTCGCATCGAGATACATGTCGTGCGAGGCCGCTTCCGGCGCGCGTTCGCGGAAATCGATGAAGGTGGTGCGTCCATCGGCCAACCGCACCAACATAAATCCGCCGCCGCCCAGGTTCCCGGCACTCGAGTGCGTCACAGCCAGCGCAAATCCCACCGCGACAGCGGCGTCTATCGCATTTCCACCCGATGCGAGAATCTTCAGGCCTGCCTGAGTGGCGTGGGTTTCACGCGTGACCACCATGCCATGGCGCGCGCGAACCGGCTGCGCGGCCCAAACCGGCACGGCGGCAGCAATCAGAAGCAGAACAGAGACGCGCCGCATACCCAACGATTCTACTATGCGGCGGAGCGGCCGTTGTTTCCGGCTACTTCGCGGGGCTCTCCTGGCTAAACAGGCACACCCGTTTCCCGCTGCGCCTGGCCCAAACCGACGATGCATAGATCTTGGCAGAGAACGTCTTGCCGTGGCTCGTTCCGTACCGCAGTTTTTATCGGCTCGCTGGTTGCGGCAGCCTGCGCCGCCACTCGAACAACACCACTCCCGCCGCTACCGATACATTGAGCGACGAAATCTTCCCAGCCATGGGAATACGCACCAAAGCGTCGCAATGCTTGCGCACCTGTTCGTGCAATCCCTTGCCCTCGCCGCCCATCACGATTGCGGTCGGCGTGGCGTACTCGACGCGGTCATAGGCCTCGGTTCCGCGCTCATCGAGACCGTAGATCCAGTATTGCTTCTGCTTCAGATCTTCCAGCGCGCGATTGATGTTGGTCACACGCACGATCGGAAGATGTTCGAGAGCGCCCGCCGCGGCCTTCGCCACCGCGTCCGTCACACTGGCGGCGCGCCGCTCCGGAATGATCACCGCGCCGGCCCCAGCTGCGTGCGCGGTGCGTATAATGGCTCCCAGATTGTGGGGATCCTCCACGCCATCGAGCACCACTACCAGTTGCGTGGCTGTCGCCGAATCGAGATCGGCGTACTTGTTTGCGGCGCCCATCGCGATCACGCCCTGGTGCGCCGAACTGGCGGCCAGGCGGTCGAGCGAGGATCGCGGCTCGAAGCGAACCGGCACTCCCGCGCGCCGTGCGAGGTCGATGATTTCCTGAAGTTTCGGGCCGCCGGCGCCTTGAGCAACTACAATGCGGTCGAGCGGACGTTTGGCTCGCAGCGCCTCCGCCACCGGATGAATCCCGCTGAGAAGCGCCATTAGTCCTCGGGCAGAATATTGAGCCCGTTGTTGAACCGGTTGTTCAAGTTCGCAATGCCGATCACTAGCGTGATCTCCACGATCTGCTCACTGGTGAAATGCTCCGCAAGCGCGGTTCGCGTGTCTTCGGCATCCGCCGTTTGCGTCAATTCGCGCGCGTAGAGAATCGCGGCGCGTTCCGCCGCGTTGAAGTTCTGATCCTGCTCGGTCTGCAGCCACTGCATTTCGTCATCGGTCACGCCCGCTTTCTTTGCGCCGGCGGTATTGGCTGCGATGCAAAAAGGGCACTCATTCGCGTAGGAGCAGGTCATGTAGACCAGCGATTTCACGCGGCGTTCCACAGACCCTTGTCCCACCACGGAGACATAAAAGGGAACGTAATTCTTAAGCACATCCGGGCGGTTTGCCATGGCCCGAAAGAAGGGATTCGGCTGTTTGGCTTTCGCTTCGAGACTCGCCAGAAGCTCGTTCTGCAATGGGTCGATCAGTTTTACGGCAACGGACATTACTCCATGTTGGCATAGCTCCGGCGCCGCGTTGGCTTTACTTCGTGCACGTAAGGGCGCCCGCCCTGGGGAGTCTTAACTGTAGGGGAAATACGAGGGCTCAATTGTGGGGCGCCTGCCTCCCGCCTCGACTATCCTCGCCAGCAGCCGGTCGCGCAACTCGCGCGTAACCGCAGCCGTATCGGGCCGGCCTGCCAGGTTTGTGTGCTGCCACGGATCGGCCGCATTATCGTAAAGCATATATTCGACGTACAGATCCGCATCCGCCACCGCGCGCCATCCAGGGCGTTTTGGCGCCGCCACCGCGTAAGTCCATCGCGGCGTGCGGAGAATCCGGCCGGTCATGAACTCGCTCATATGAATGTAGACTTCGTCGCGCCAGCCATCGCGCCGGCCTTGAACCAGCGGTAGAAGGCTGCGCCCCTGCATGGTCTGTGGAACGGCGGCGCCGCAAGCTTCGAGCAAGGTCGGCGTCACATCCACTTGGCTTACTAACTCGCGTACTTCGAGCGACTTGTCAAACCCAGGCCCAGCGACGATCAACGGGACATGAATCGAGCTCTCGTGCGGGCTGCGTTTGTACTCGGTATTGCGCGTCTTAAAGTGGCATCCGTGATCGCTGGTGAACAGCACAATAGTGTTATCCAGGAATCCCTGCTGCTTCAAGGCGCCGAGCATGGTGGCCACGGCATTATCGATGTTCGATACGCATCCGTAGTAATCGCCAAGCTGGCTCGGCCACGACCCCGGCAAAGGACGCAGATCCTGCGGCACAAAAAAATCGTGATACTTTCCCGCCAATTCCTTAGGCGGAATATATTCGTCCACATCATTCTGATGGTGCGTATTGAGATACGACATCACCAGCAGAAACGGCGGCTTCGCGCGTGTGCGCAGAAACCCGACGCCGCGCTGGGTGAGAAAGTCGTCGCGGTAAATGCCGGAAAACGGAATGGCTTTGCCGTCCGCATCGAAGATGTTCCCGTCATAGGCATGAGAGGTCAGTTCCAGGGCGTTGGCCGCCTCCCAAAGGTCCAGAAATCCACCGCGGTGGTTTGCTGCGACGGGTCCGCGGCTCGCCGGGTCCTGCCCGTCGGGCGCAAGGTGCCATTTGCCGATGTAATTGGCGGAATAGCCACGCGCGCGCAACACCGTCGCAAGCGTGACTGCGGCTGGGTCTATCCCCAGGGCATTACGCCAGACGCCGTGCTTTTCTTCGTATTGCCCCGTGAAGAAGCAGGCGCGCGCGGGTGCGCAGACCGGATGATTGACGATTGCGGAACGAAAGAGCACGCCGCGCCGCGCTAAGGCATCCAGGTTCGGCGTGAGCCCCATGGGGTTCGCGCCCAGGCAACCCAGGTTATCCGCGCGGAACTGATCGGAAATAATGAAAACGATGTTCGGCGGGGAACTCTGCGCGGATGCCGCCTGGCGGCTCTGCGCCGCCGCAATGAGAGGCGTCGATTGCAAGAGAGTGCGTCGTGTCATACGAGGAGGCCGCTACGGGCGATCCCCAGTTTACACCGCTACTCTGCTTCTACGCCGGAACGCCGCGGCTTAGCCTTCCTTCACTGCGCGACGGCAGCGCTGAAACAGTTCCAGCAACGCTTCCGCCTGTTCATCGATGGATTTCGTTCCGGGTTTGCCGGAAAATCCCGCCGAAGATTGACCCGTTCTTCCGTATCCCGTCGACACTGCTATAAACTTCATCAACTCCAGAGCGATCTCGTCTGGACCACGCCCTGCGCCCGGTCCGGTTTCTGCCGCCGCTTCCGCTGGTGTGGGAATTCCTGTTTCAGCCATCCGACTTCGTTTCCTCTCCGGCAAAACACGGCCGCGCGTTGCGCCATTCCGCGCGAGCGCGGGATTTTCGAGCCGTGTGTTACTACTCTAGGTTACTGCAATTCGTTTCCAATGCCGCTCACCGCGATCCGTTATGTCCGCAAAATGCGAGGAGGCGCGCAGTCCCATCTGCTTGAGGCCGACGACGGCAACTGGTATGTCGTCAAGTTCCGCAACAATCCCCAGCATTGGCGTGTGCTTGTAAACGAACTGCTGTGCGGCGCCCTGCTCGAATATCTGAAGATCGCGTCACCTGAAACGGCGCTCGTTCACGTCAGCGAAGAGTTTCTCGCCGCGCACCCGGATGTTCATTTGACGCTCGGCACAAAGCGAATTCCGGTCGAGCCGGGATGGCAATTCGGCTCGCGCTACCCCGGCGATCCGGGCCGGCTGGCGGTCTATGATTTCCTGCCGGAGGCGCTGCTGGGCCAGGTCGTCAATCTGGAGGATTTCCGCGCCATTCTCGTTTTCGACAAATGGGTCGGCAACACGGACGGCCGCCAGGCAGTGTTCTATCGCGCCATGGTCCGCCGCGAGGCCGACGAGCGCTCGGGCGCGAGTCCGGGATTTGTCGCCCGCATGATCGATCATGGCTTCGCCTTCAACGGTCCCAGTTGGGATTTCAGCGACTCGCCCTTGCACGGTCTTTACCCACGGCACTCCGTATACGATAACGTTCGCTCGCTTTCCGATTTCGACCCATGGCTGGGACAGACTCGGCATTTTCCCGAAGAAGCGATGGATTTGGCGTGGAAGCGCGTTCCTTCGCACTGGGTGGCGGGTGAAGAGGACGCTCTAGAACAGTTGCTCGAGCGGCTCTATAAGCGCCGCGAGCGCCTGCCCGAGTTGATCTCCGCGTGCCGGGATGGACGGGTTAATCCATTTCGAAACTGGCGCATCGGCGGATAGCCCCGGCATTCGATAAAATGGCATCGTGATCCACCCGCATGTCCTTCATAACGATGCCATTTGCGCCGCATCGGATTTGAGCCTTTCTCCCGGGCAGGTCGGCCTGCTCTCAGGCTGGGGCGTTTTCACCACATTGCGCGTGGCCCACGGCGTTCCTTTTGCTTTCGAACGTCACTGGGCGCGAATGAGCCGAGACGCGGTCGCGATGCACGTTGCTCTACCCAAAGATCCGGAGACGGTGCGCGCGAAGTTGCTCGAATTAGTCGAAGCCAACCAGGCTGCCGAGTGCACGCTGCGCGTGGCGGTAGTCAGGAATGGCGGCGGCATGTGGGCCGGGCCCTCCACCGGCCGGGAGAGCGACCTGATCGCGCTCACCGCGGAGTCTAAGGATTGGGGCGCGAGCGCCAAATTGGCATATCAACCGAATGCCCGCTATGCTGCCTCTCCTTTTTCTGGAACAAAGATTCTTTCGTGGGCGATGAATCTTACGTGGCTCGAATCGGCTCAATCGCGTGGATTCGACGAAGTGGTTTTGCTCAACGAACACGGCGATGTTTCGGAGTGCACTTCGGCGAACATCTTCATCGCGAACGGGAATGAGGTGTGCACGCCGCCGCTTACCTCGGGTTGTCTGCCGGGCATCACGCGCGAATTATTGTTGGGCGAAGTCCAGGCGCCGGGTTTTCGCGTGAGCGCCAAGACGTTTACCCCAGCCGATCTCGAAGCGGCTGATGAAGTGTTCATCACCTCAACCACGCGCGACCTTCTATCCGTAGTTCAAGTAGAGGGGAAACAGGTAGGTCCGGCGACTGTAGCGCGGCAGGCTCTCTCACACGCCCTGGCAGACTATCGCGAGAAGTACGTTGCGGAGCGCCGCGAAGCTCTCGCGCGGTAGCGCGTTACATCTAACCCGATCACAGTTCCGCGGCCCCGTTGCTATCGCCGAGCCTTTCCACGTGCGCGCCCATCTTGTCGAGCAAGGCCATATATAGATTCGTCATGGGCGTGCCCGGGCGATATTGGACGTGCCGTCCCGTTGTCCATCCGCCTCCGCGCCCTGCCAACAGCACGGGCAAACTCAAGTGACTATGGGAGTCACCATCGGAAATGGCGCTGGCATAGACAACCATGGCGCGGTCGAGCAGAGTGCCATCGCCTTCCTGCGATGCTTTCAACTTGCGGAGGAAGTAGGCGAACAACTCCATGTGGAAGGTATTGATCTTCGTCACCTTTTCGATGAGCGCGGGGTCGCCGCGATGATGCGTGAGCGCGTGGTGCTCTTCCGTAAGACCGAGTTCCGAATACACGCGCGAACTGCTTTCCCGGCCGACTAATGTGGTGGCCACGCGGGTTGCGTCTCCCTGGAAGGCCGCCACCTGCAAATCGTAGAGCAGCTTCAAATGCTCGGAAAATAACGACGGAATGCCGGCGGGGCGGTCAAGTCCGGGCGCTAGCTGCGGCTTTTGCGATTCGGCGTTCTCGATGCGGCGTTCGATTTCACGGATTGCGTAAAGGTATTCATCCAGCTTGAGCCGGTCGGGCGGCCCGAGGTCTTTTTCGAGACCCCGCGCATCCTCTTGCGCCATGTCAAGGATGCTCTTGCGGGATGCCGCGCGCCGCGCCTGCGCCGCGGGACCGAGCGAGACATCGCCGCCACCGCCAAACAGGCGTTCGAAGACCAGACGCGGATTCACTTCAGGCGGCATAGGGGTCGCCGGGCCGCGCCACGAAATGCTGTTGCTGTAGGCGCAGCTATAGCCGGAATCGCAATTGCCTACCGCGGCGCCGCCCTCGCAACCCAATTCGAGAGAGGGGAAACGCGTGGCGCCCTCAAGCGTGCGGGCGATTACTTGATCGGCCGAAATTCCGTTGGCGATATCCGCGCCGGCGCTCTTCTTGGGATGTACGCCGGTAAGGAAACACGCTCCGGCCCGCGCGTGGTCGCCGCCGCCATCGCCCAGCGCGAGCGCGTTGTGATGATCGAGGCCGCTCAGAACCATCAAATCGTTTCGCAGAGGTCCCAGCGGCCGCAGAATCCATGGCAAATCGAATCCGGGGCCAATGATTTGCGGCGTCCACTCCCGCATGACGATGCCATTGGGAACGTAGACGAACGACGCGCGCAGCGGACCGGGCTTTGCCGCGGCCATGGCGGGTTGCATCGCGTCGAGCCAGGGCAAGGCAATGGCCGCGCCCGCGCCTCGCAGCAGCGTCCTCCGCGAAAGATGTTTACGGGTGAGAAACACGTCCGCCCTCATCCGATTTTCGCATTGAAGTTGCCTGCAACTGAAAGGGAGCGCTGCCGGCGATCTCAAGCACAATCGTTCCAAGCCGATATCGATCACGCGCGGCGCGCGCTACGATCGCATTCACCGCCGCCTCATCGGACGACTCTAAGCCCCGCCCCAGGGCGTAAGTGAGTAGCTTTTCTGTGAAACAGCGGGCGAAGGCATCGGGGTTCGCTGCCAAAATCGCGCTCAGCCCGGCGGACCCGTCGAAGGTCCGGCCGTCGGGTAGTTTGCCGGAGGCGTCGATTGGAAAGTTTCCGTCCGCCACGCGCCATTGGCCTATTGCGTTGAAATGTTCCAGACTGAAGCCTAGAGGGTCCATCATCGCGTGGCAGCCCGCGCACACGGGATTCGTACGGTGCGCCTCCATCTGCGCGCGCAGCGACGCCGACTTTCCGATGGCCGCTTCGCTGAGATTCGGAACATCGGGCGGGGGCGGCGCCGGAGGCGTATTCAACAGGTTGCTTAAGATCCATTTGCCGCGCAGCACGGGCGATGTACGGCTGGGGTAGGAAGAAACCGTCAACACCGCTGCCTGCGTGAACACGCCCGTGCGCGGCGTACCGGTGAGATCGACCTTTCGGAATTCGGGCCCCGTGACGTCGTGAATTCCGTAAAAGCGGGCCATGCGCTCGTTGAGAAAGGCGTACTTGGCGTCCAGGAAATCGAGTATAGAGCCATCTTCGCGAATCAGATGCTCAAAGAATAGTTGCGATTCGCGCTGCATCGAGAACCGTAAATAGTCGTCGAACTGGGGAAAGGTTCGCGCGTCTGGCTTGACCGTTTCCAACCGCCGCGTCTCCAGCCATTGGCCGCCGAAATTCTCCGCCAGACGCGATGACTTCGAATCGGCCAGCATTCGGCGTACCTGCGTTGTAACGACACCCGGCTGATTCAAAGAGCCAGTCTCGGCGGAATGCAGAAGCTCTTCGTCAGGTACGCTGCTCCATAGGAAATAGGAAAGGCGCGAGGCCAGCTCGAGCGGCGTCGCGGATTGTAAGCCGGGCTTTGCCGTGCCGCCGGGTTCCAGCCGGAAAAGGAAATTCGGCGACACGAGAATGGCTTCAATTGCCGCCGAGATGCCCTCTTCGAATGAGCCGCCCTTTTCGAGCGTTTGCGAGACCAGCCCCAATAAGCGTCCTGTCTCGCGCTCTGTCACCGGACGCCGGAATGCGCGGCGCGCCAGTGCGCTAACGATGATACGCGGGCATTCACTCGTATGATGACCATCGAGATGGCCGCACGCGTAGACCAGTTTCAGGCTCTCTGTCGATGGACCCGCCTTGGCGTCGAAAGGGCCGCCGATCTCGACGGACCGCGCGTAGGCCGTGAGCGGTCTGTCGCTGGTCAACCCTTGGGCGGCGTCCAGCCAGGAAACCGAAACCGTGTGTTCGCCGGCAGCTACCACGCCTCGCAGTTCGACTCTCCGCCCGTTGAACGTACCTGGCGAAGCATTGGCTTGCGCCAGTAGTCTTCCGTCTATCCAGACGCCAAGTGTAAGCGGCGTCTTAGAAGGGTCCTCTCCCTCAATTGTGACCGCGAACCGATACTCGGCCGAGAGCGGAAACATCTGACGCACATGCAGCGATGAGGTGAGGCTGAGACCGGTGCGATCATAATCTGGCCAGGGAAAGAGCCAGGTTTCGTGCCGCGAATTCAAATAGACGGCGCCCGCGGCCGTCGATGGGCGGGCGCCGAACACGGCCGCGCGCGCCACCGTTTCCGCAGCGTTCAAGTATCGCTCCATCAGGAGCGGAGAAAGGGAAAGGGCGCTGGCGATGTTATCGAAGCCAAATCCGGAATCGTCTTGTGGAAAATCGGCGGCGGGTTGGAAATCGACGCCGAGCAGATCGTGAACGGAGTAATTGTACTCGGCCCGATTCAACCGGTGTGCGGTGAGACTTGCGGAATCTGCGTCGGGACCGGTCGCAGCGAAACAGGAAAAGGCGAGGGCGACGAAAAGAAGACGGACCGGCACGACTATCACCATGATAGCTGGCAAAAAAAAGCGCGGCCCATTTACGGGCCGCGCTCATCTATCGGAAAGGATCTTCCGGACCTACTAGAACGAAAACGTTCCGGTGAGAACTACCAAACGCCCCGAAACCGAAGCGCCTTGGCCCGTACCGTAAATGCTGGTAGGCGGACCCAGAGTGCTGGTGATTTGTCCGAAGGAGTTCGATGTCAGGCTGCCCGAAGGATTGGCAAAATTCGGGTGGTTGAGCACATTGTAAGCCTGCGCGCCAAGGACAAACTTATATCTCTCCTTGAACGCGAAGGTTCGCTGCACGGTCACGTCGGTATCGAAATACCCTGGGCCGCGGAAGCTGTTGGGCGAGATATTGCCCCAATCGGTCTGGAGCGGCGCCGCAATGCCCGAGCCGGGGTAAGTGGCAAAGTCGGTGAAGGGCATGCAGGCCTGGCCGATCGAGTTGCTCGAGTTACAGTGCGTGCCGAAAGCGCTCGGAGCCACCAGATCCGCCAGCGGGGTGAGTACGCCCGAAGCGTTGACGCTGGTTGCAATCTTGCTGTCACTCACGCTGAAGGGAGCGGCGCTGTAGATATACATCTTCAGACCCACGGTCCATCCCGCGATCAAGCCGTTCAGCGCCCTGTTCGACGCTTTGAAGGGTTGGTTCCAAAGCAAATCGCCGGACACCTGATGACGATTGTCAAAGCCCAGGTTGCCGTAGCTGCCATTGAGGTTGAACGGATTTTCGTAACCGATGGTACCCAGAGCGTGGCTATAGGTGTAGTGGAACTGGGTCGTTAGCCCGTATTGGAACGCGTGCCGGTATTGCACCGTGAGAGCGTTGTAGTTGCTGATGCCGTTGTTGTAGTACTGCGTCACGGTCACGAAGCGCGGGTCCGGCGCGGCCCCCGGCAAACCTCCGTACAGCACCCCGTAGTTCTTGATGCTGGTGGAACTGGCAAACATGTTGGCGTTGACAGTCTCTTGAATATCGTAGCCGTGGTTGCCCACATAAGAGACCGTGACCATATTGTTTTTGTTGATCTCTTGCTGGATTTCAAAGCTCCACTCAATGGTATGCGGCGGAAGGAAAGTGTTGGGGAAAGAGCTGATGCTGGGTGTGCTGAAAGTCGCCGGCTTTACCGCGTTCTGGATCTGAGCCAGCGTAAAACCCGAGTTAAACCCACTCTGGAAGGCGTTTGCAGAGACCTGAGCGGTGTAGGCTGCGGTGGTGGGGTCGCCGATGAATCCGACGTTGCCGAAGGTCAACCCCGAAGGAGCGAACTTGTTCGGCACCTGATTGGCGAGGGTCCCGCCCAGGCCATCCGTATAGTTCGTGGCGAAGAGCCCGATGCCGCCGCGGATCACCGTCTTGTTATTTCCGAACGGCGGCTTGTAAGCAATCCCAATGCGCGGCTGCACAATGGGGCCTTCCGAGTTGTAGAAGAGATTCTTGGTCGTCTTCAGCGTGCTGTTGTAGGGGACATTGACGCCGCCTTGATAGCTCGTAGAATTGAACGGCACGTTGGTGAGCACGAAGCAGTTTTCCACGCAGGTGGGGTTGGCGTTCTGTTCCAGCCGCAAGCCGTAGGTCAACTTCAGATTCTTCGTAACCGCCCATTCGTCGGAGAGGTAAAAATCAGCCGAAGGGATTCGGAAATGGAGCGCTCCGTAAAGCGGGAAAGACTGGCTGAAGCTGCTCAGCGCGTTTCCATTGAAATTGAGCTTGCCGTTGGCGAAGTCCGATAAATCGCCCAAGCTATACGAGCCGAGAAACGCTCCCGAAGCAATACTGGTATAGGTGTATTGATCGTAGCGGGCGTTCACGCCGGCTTTGATCGTGTGGCTGCCTTTGGTCCAGGAGAAGTCGTCATTGACCTGGAAATGGCCGACGTTTCTTCCGTTGGGAAACGCTCCATTGCCGACAGAGGCGAAGCCGCCGCCCACCGCGCCGCCGTCGCCGATTGAGATTCCATCCGGCATAAGCGCCTGCGTCTTGCTGAAGTCCTGAACGCCAAAGAGAGCGGTATACCAAAGAACCGAGGCGGTAACGGTATTCACGATGTTCGGTGTCGCGACCCAGGTATGAGTGAGGGCCATTTGATAAGACGGCTGGTGGCTGACGGAGTTATACAGCGGATTGATCGGGCTGGTCCCCGTCGCCTGGACGCCCGCATCGTGATAGTAGCGCAGCGAAAGTTTTTGACTGTTCGAGATATTGACGTCCCCGCGAACGTTGAACAGTTGTTCCGTGTTGATTTCGGTATTGTTCGTGCCGAAGGCCACCGCGCAGGGGGTGTCTATGCCAAAGGTCCCACCCGTTCCGGTGGGCGTGCCGGAGAAGGTATTAATGCCGCATCCCAAATGCTTTTTGCTGTCCTGCAGCTGGCCTGTTCCGTTCGTCACCGGTACGGCGTTGCCGATTCCGGGAGAGCCGGCTACCAAAGCAAAATAGTCCTTGTACAAAGGAAGCTGGGCAGCGCCGACGTGCGCCAGTGTATAGGCCTGGAGCTGGGGCGACGGGAGTGAAATCACTCCGGATGAGGGCAGAACATAGCGAAGGTTTTCGGTGTCGAAGAAGAAGAAGATCTTGTTCTTCCACACCGGTCCGCCAATCCGGCCTCCGAAATTGTGGGCATCCGATCGGCCTCTTCGGGTGTTCGAGGAGTTGTTAAAGAATGAGTTCGCGTTGAGCTTTTCCCAGTTGAAATTGTAGAAAACATTTCCGTGAAACTGGTTCGCGCCGGACATGCCGACCATGTTGACCTGAGCGCCGGCCATGCGCCCATATTGAGGGCTATAGGCGTTCATAACAACCGCCACCTCGCCTACCGCATTAGCGCCCAGCAGGTTGTTGCTCGCGCCCGAGTTATTGAGATTGTTCGCGGGGTCGTTCTGGTCCATGCCGTCCAGCGTATAGAGAATGCTCGCGCCCGGGATTCCGTTCGCGTTCATATTGCTGGAACCGCCGGTCACATTCACGCGAATGCCGGGAGCGGTCATGGCCAAGGTGGTGAGATCACCACCGGGCATCGGAAGTTTGTCGACCTGGGTCTTGTTGAAACTGGTCTCCAGGTTGGCGTTTTCGGTCTGTAGGATCGCCGCGGTCGCGGTAACTTCTACCGTGGTCGAGGTTCCCTGCGGATTCATCGTAATATTCGCTTCCACCGCCTGGCCTACGAGGAGCGTGATTTTCAGAGTATTCGACTTCAGGCCCTTGGCATCGGCAGAGAGTGTGTATTCGCCGGGCTTCATCAGCGGGAAACGATATTGCCCCGAGCCGTTCGTCGCTTCCGTCCTCGATTCACCCGATTCTGCGGACTTGATCGTCACCTGGGCGCCCGGAACAACCGCTCCGGTCGCGTCACTCACCACGCCAACTGCGTCGGCGGTGGTGATGGTTTGGCTAAAGGCCGTAGGAATCAACGCCAATAGCAGCGTGCCAAAAATTAAGGCTGTCGCCAAACGGCGGCGCCCGTTGCGTTTCGTATCCCTCATAAAACCCCTTTGCAGTAAAGCTCCGTACAGCTGATAACTCAGCCGTTAGTGTTTGACATGGTATATCACATTCTTCCGGTCTTTGGAGAATGGCGATCGACGGTACACGAGGTCTTCGGCGATTCTTGCGTCAGAATTCGTTGTGGTAATTCTTCGAACAGGGATCAAAAAGCTGGACGGGAGCTGGTAGAGCCCGCTACGGGGCGGGGAGGATGAATCTAGAACAGGGCGCCGCGCCTCCGTTTAGAAGGCGCGGCGCGGAACTACATCAAAAGCTGAACTTAGCCGTGATCACAATCACGCGGCCGGTAACCAGTGCGCCTTGCCCCGACCCGTAAATGCTGGTCGGCGGAGCAATATCGCCTGATGTCGTGCCGAGCGAACCCGAAGTGATGGATGCCGTCGGGTTCGAGAAGTTCGGATGGTTGAGCATGTTGTAGAACTGCGAGCCCAATTCAAAATTCATCTTTTCGCGGATGAAGAACTTCTTCGTGATGTTGGTGTCAAGGTTGAAGTAGCCGGGGCCGCGGAAAACGCCCGGTCCAGTTTGACCGAAGTCGGACTGGATCGGCGTCGATACGCCCGAAGTGTTGTTGTACGTTTCGAACTGGCTGGTGGTGAAGCACGGGGGAGTGGAGCTGCCGTGCACCGCGGTGCAGTTGGTTGCGATTTTCGGATCGATCACGGTTGCGAGGAACGTGCCGCTGAACCCGCCACCTGAGTTGATCTGGGCGCTGATCTTGCTGTCCGAAGAGGAGAACGGCGTTCCGGAGAAGATATACATCTTACCGCCGAAGGTCCATCCGCCTGCTACGAAGTTCAGATACTTGTTTCCAAACTTCGGCTCCTGCCAGATCAGATCGGAAACAACGGCGTGGCGCCGGTCGATGCCTTCGTTTCCATAGCCGAACGCCAGGTTGTACGGATTGTAAATCGTACTCAAGCCCAGCGCATGCGACCAGGTGTAGCCGATCTGGCCTTGGAAACCGTGGCTGAACGCGTGGCGAAGCTGAACCGTGAGGCCGTCATAGTTGGAGTATCCCTGGGTCAGGATTTGCGTGACCGTCAGGAATCGTGGATCGGGAGCGGCCGTAGGCAAACCGGCGAAGCTCGTCCCGTAGTATTTGTTCGTCCCGTTGGTGAGTTGTAGGAAGCCATTGGCCCAACCATTGGAAAGAGACTGGTCGAACCCGTGGTTGCCGGCATACGTGAGCGCCAGCACGTCGTGATGCGTGACCGGGTGCTCAATCGAAAGGCTCCATTCCGTCACCTTGGGGGCCACGAAGTTGTTAGGGGCCGAATAGTAGCTGGGAGCGCTGAACGGAATCTTCCCTAATGCGGATTGGAGCTGCGTGAGCGTATCGCCCGCGGAGAATCCGGTACGGAAGACGCCCGCCGCTGCCGCCGCGGCATATGCGGAACTGGCTGTGTCGGTCGGCAATCCGACTTCACCGAATTTGACGTTGGCGTTAAATACGCTCGGAGCATTCCGGAACACGCTCGATGCGACGCTGCCCGCAAACAGGTTGGAGAAGAGTCCAATACCGCCGCGGATGACCGTCTTGCCTTGCCCGAAGGGAGACCATGCGAAGCCAAAGCGTGGCTCCGGCACCACGGATTCCAGATTCTGATACAAGTTGTGCAAGCCGGTCGTGATGGTCTGGTTGTAAGGGACGTTCGCCCCTCCCACGTAGCCGGGGGTCCCGAACTGCGTGTTCATGCGTGCGAAGCAGTTGTCCACGCAGGCCGGATTGCCGTCATGTTCGATCCGGAAGCCCAGCGTCAGAGTCAGATTGGGCCGTATCTTCCATTCGTCCTGTACATAGGCGCCGAGCGAGCTCATGCGCAGATGCACCTGCAGCAGGTTGGGGAAGCTTTGCGTGAATGAATCGCCCAGACCCGTTGCGTTGATTTGCGCGGTGGTGAAATCCGTTAGATCCGCGAAGCTGTAGAATCCGTTGAATGAGGATTCATTGTTCGTGAAATCGGTGATCTTGTCGTAACGGTAATTGATACCGGCTTTGAACGTATGCTTGCCGTGAATCACCGTGAGGTCGTCCACGAACTGCGCCTGGCCCACATTGCGGCCTTGGGGGAAGTTGGTTGCGGTACCCACTGAGGAGCAGCATCCGTCGCCAGGGCTCATCGTTTCCGGCATCAGGGCCAAGGCCGCGGATTCGCTCGGATATCCGAAAATCGCGGTGTACCATGATCCGGAACCGATGAAGTTGTTCACAATATTCGGCGTGATCGTATACGTGTAGGTCAACTGGCCGCTATGAGCGGGCTGCGTGCTCTGTTGATTGAAGGCAGGGTTGATGAAGCTCGGGCCGGTTGCCTGTACGCCCCAATCGTAGTTGTAGCGAAACGCGAATTTCTGTTTTTCGTTGAGGTTATAGTCAACGCGCGCCGTGAACAGCGATTCGGAATTCTGCTCGCTGGCGTTCTCGGCGAAGGCATACGTGCAGGGAACGGTTGTGCCAAAGATGCCGCCGCCGGGAGCCTGGATATTGGAATTCCAGAACGTGCCCGTGCCGCAGCCCAAATGCTTGTTGCCGTCCTGCAGCGGACCGCTGCCATTGGTCTCGGGAACGGCGGTCTTCGCGGCGGGGGCGTTGTTCCACAACGAGAACGCGTCGTTGTAGAGCGTGGTCGAGGCTGCCGGAATATGCGCCAGCGTGTATGTCTCAAGCTGGGGGGAAGGAATGTGGACTACGCCCGAAGTGGGCAAAGCATACCGTAGGCTTTCGTAATTAGCAAAAAAGAAGGCCTTGTTTTTCTTGATGGGACCGCTGCCCGAGGCGCCGAAATTGTGCGCGTCCGAGCGTGGTTCCTGTAAACCCGCCTGGTTATTAAAGAAATCGTTGGCGTTGAAAATCTTGTCGTTGTAATTATGGAAAAGATTGCCATGAAAGCCGTTGCCGCCGGACTTGCCGACGATATTTACCTGCGCGCCGGCCATGCGTCCGTAATCGGCGCTATAAGCGTTAAGCACCACCGCCGCTTCCGCGACTTCGTTCGAACCGAGCGTATTGTTGCTTGCGCCAGAGTTGTTGATATTGAGGTACGGATCCATGTCGTCGGCGCCATTCAGCGTGTACAGAATCGACGCGCCGGGGATGCCGTTGACGCATGCGTTTCCTTGGCCGCAGCCTCCACCGGCGATCACGCCTGGAACAGTGAACATGACGTTCGTGATATCGCCGCCATTCATCGGCAGTTCCGCCACCTGCGCAGTGTTAAAACCGGTTGCGAGGTTGGCGTTCTCGGTCTGCAGGATCGAGGTCTCGGCGCGAACTTCGATCACTTCCGAGGTCCCTTGCACCGCGACTGAAAGGTTGACGGTGGCTTCCTGTCCGACCAGGAGGTTGAATTTTTGGGTATTCGACTTCAAACCGGTTGAGGTGGCTTCAATCGAGTAATCCCCAGGTTTCATCAACGAGAAACGAAATGCGCCCTTGTCGTTGGCGACCTGGGTTCGGGTGGAATTTTCGTCCAGCAACTTAGCGGTGACGGTCGCCTTGGGAACAACTGCCCCAGTGGAATCGGTGACTGTTCCGACAATATCGCCGGTTGTCATGGTTTGGCTAAAAGCCGCTGGAATCAGCAGCAATGCGGAAAGAAAGCCGGCCGTCGCGACATGGCGACGCCAGTTGCGTCTGGTATCCCTCATAAAATTACTTGGCCCTTTGAGACTAAACTCCGTTAGCTAGACTACAACTCTGCAAGTTTGACTTGGTATACCAAATTCCGCCTCTCAAACACAAGGCTTTTATCGTAAACAATGGAATTGAGACGGCTTTAAACCCGGTACTCTGGGATAAATGCTTCCGGCAGCCCTTACCATCGCCGGTTCCGACCCCAGCGGCGGCGCCGGAATCCAAGCCGATCTGAAGACGTTTCACCAATTCGGCGTCTATGGCGAGGCCGTCGTCACGCTAATCACCGTCCAAAATACTGCGCGCCTCTCACGGGTTGAAATCCTGGCCGCCGACCTGGTGCGGCAACAAATCGCCGCCGTCATAGAGGACATTCCGCCCACCGCGGTTAAAACTGGCGCGCTTGGCTCGGCGGCGATTGTCGAAGCCGTTGCCGAAATGGCAGGAGCCTTCCCCTTTCCGCTGGTGGTTGACCCCGTTTTGATCGCCACGCACGGCGCGCGTCTACTTTCCGAGGATGCCTTCAGGGCTCTCCGTGACAGGCTGATCCCGCGCGCCGCGGTAATTACGCCAAATCTACCGGAGGCAGAGGCGCTCACTGGCATTCGCGCGTCGTCGCCCGCCGATCTGCGCCGTATCGCGCATCGCCTCTGCGAGATGGGCGCGCGCGCCGCCATTGTGAAAGGGGGCCATTCCGATGGAGACCCCGTAGATCTGCTCTTCGACGGCGAAGCTTTCCACGAGTTCGCAAGTCCGCGCCTGGAAACGCCGCACACGCATGGTAGCGGCTGCACCCACTCCGCCGCGCTCACCGCCTGTCTCGCGCTCGGCCTGCCGCTGGCCGAATCCGCCGCGCGCGCAAAGCAATTCATTTATGAAGCCATCCGTACAAGCCCTGGATTAGGCTCCGGTTGTGGCCCAGTCAATCATCGCGCCAACCTGCCATAGAAGCTTACGGATACAATACGGACATGGGCACAGTCACGCTGCTCACCGCCGAACAATATCTGAGCATGCCCGACGAGCCGGGTAAGCACGAACTGCTGGATGGAGAACTGATCTCTGTGCCGCCTGCGAAACATAACCATTCAAAAATAGTCAGGGCGTTTCAAAAGCTACTGGAAACTATGGTGGACGAATCGCGAGTCTGGATTTTGGAAGGCTATCAGCTAAAACGTGGCTGGCTGATTCCGGATATCAGCGTAACGTGGCCCAATCAGCCCGTATCGGATTGGCTGCAAGGCGCCCCCATGATTGCAATCGAAATCGTTTCGCGCGGCAACTCCGCTGAGGAGATCGATCGTAAAGCCGAGGCGTACCTGGAAGAAGGCGCCGCCGAAGTGTGGGTGGTCTTTCCCCAACGGCGCAAAATGAACGTGCTGCGTAAGGACACTACCTTGCGCATTACCGGCGAATATCGCTGTGAGCTGATTGGCGTGACCGCCAATTTGAATGAGTTGATCGCGCCGGAAGAGTTATCCTGAACAATCATGACTAAGGTGCAGATCCATTTCCACTTGCAGCGCCCACTCGACGACGCCATGATGGCTCGCATCTCCGATGCCCATGCTCTCTACGGCATCCAACATGTGAAACTCGACCCTTCGCTCGACGGGATTACGGTTGAATTCGACGCCAGCCGGCTTCGCCCCGCGGAGGTGGAGGCTGCGTTAACCGGCGCCGGTATCCCTGTATCGTCCGTGGCAGTCCCGGTCCAATAACGTGCGCTGCCCGCATTCGCGTATCATAGATGTTTGGAGCATCCTCGGCCGCCAGCATATAGCTCCACGGCGGTTTGACGCCCCAAAGGGTTGGCAAGCATCTATATCTCCGGAGGCACAATGGCATCCTCGGTTCTAGTCCCCATGGTGGTCGAGCAGACCTCACGGGGAGAACGCGCGTACGACATCTACTCACGGCTGTTGAAAGAGAACATCATCTTCCTGGGCACTCCGATTGACGACCAGGTGGCGAACTTGATCATCGCCCAACTGCTTTTTCTGGAGGCGGAGGATCCCGAAAAGGATATTTCAATCTATATCAACTCTCCGGGCGGCTCCATCACAGCAGGCCTCGCCATTCTCGACACCATGGCGTTCATTCGGCCCGACATCGTTACCATTTGCGTCGGACAGGCGGCTTCCATGGCTGCGGTGCTGTTGGCCGAAGGCGCCAAGGGCAAGCGCTTTAGCCTGCCGAACTCCCGCATCATGATCCACCAGCCCTCCATGCAAGGCCTTGCTGGACAGGCGGCGGATATCGATATTTACGCGCGAGAGATTCTTCGCATGCGCGAGATCCTCAACAAGAGGCTAGCCGATGCCACCGGCCAAACGGTGGAGCGCGTCTCGCGCGACGTGGATCGCGACTATATCATGGAACCGGATCAAGCCGTGGAATATGGCATGATTGATCGCGTAATCTCCAGCCGCGACCTCGCCCCTGTTGCGCTGAAGGGCTAACCGCGTAAGCTCCGCTAGAGCCGGCGGTCTTGCTCGCCGCCGGTTCGCAATCTCTAAATGTCCGCGGATCCGCTGGCCTACATCGAAGACTGGCATCGACGCCTGTCCAAACAAGGCTGGTGGCACAGCTTCGAACTGCCCGATGGAACCCAAATCGAAGGCGTCAATAGCCTTGCCGCGCAGAAAGCGCGTGTTGCCCAATTTCCCATCCCGGATGACCTGAGTGGCAAGCGGGCGCTCGACATCGGGGCCTGGGATGGATGGTTTACCTTCGAGCTCGAGCGGCGCGGCGCTGAAGTGGTTTCTATCGACCGCTGGGACAATCCCCGGTTTCGTGAGATGCACGCGGCGCTCGGTTCGCGCGCCGAATATCGTCAGATGAACGTGTACGAGGTGGATCCCGGGAAGCTCGGGCGGTTCGACATCGTGCTCTTCCTCGGCGTTCTCTACCACCTCAAACATCCTCTTCTTGCGCTGGAACGGGTCTGCAGCGTGACCAATGATTTGGCTGCGGTGGAATCGTTCGCGCTTACGGATCGTTTTCTGCCTGGCATGCAGGTCGAAGAGCATTCTCTGCTTCGCTTTTTCGAGCGCGATGAATTCGGAGGACAGTTCGACAACTGGTTTGCTCCTACTCCCCGCTGCCTCGTCGAGATGTGCCGCACGGCCGGCTTCGCTCGCGCGGAATTAGCGTCCGTTCATGATTATGGCGCCGCGGTCGCATGTCATAGACGCTGGCCGAAAGACCAGCCAAGCAAGCCCGCCCCGCAATTAATCGCCGCCCGGCACGCCGAAAACTTCGGCATCAACTTTCACTCGGGCGACGACGACTACGTGCAGGTCGAAGCCGCCGATGTGGAACCCTGGACACTCGCAAACATGCAAGCTGAGGTAGGCGATTTCGGCGCCGCTCCGGTCTTGACGCTTGCGACGCCTCAAGGCCATTGGCGCGCCAACTTTAAGCTCCCGCCGGGCCTCGACGCCGGCTGGCAAGAGGTTCGCGTACGTACCGCCGGCGCTGGCTGGAGCGAACCGCTGCGCATTGCGGTCGATGTTGCCGCGTCCGTCGAATCCCTCGAAGTCACGTCCGTGTGCGATGCCTTGGATTGGCGCCCCGGCCGCTTTTCGCTCAGCCACCGTTTCTTCAGTTTTTGGGTCCGCGGCCTGCCGGAAAATGCCGACCGCGGCAACGTGAAGGTGGAACTTGACGGTGTCCGCCAGCAAGTCGATTTCGTCGGTCTCCCCGATGCCGAGGGTCTGCGTCAGGTCAACGTGCTCGCCGGTGTCCGCACGCCGGCCGGCAAGTTGCGCTTCGTCGCCGAATTCGCTTCCGTTCGCTCCGCCCCGGCCGAGGTCGAAGCTACTCTTCCGTAGGATTATCGCCCGTAATCAAACGCGCGCCGCGGCCAAACGTGACGAACTGGATTCCCCACTGCACGAATACCAGAAGCCGGTTCTGAAACTGCACCAGGTTCATCAGGTGAATGAAAAGCCAAACCAGCCACGCGATCCATCCAGAAAGATGAACGCCGAAAATCTTCGCCACGGCTGACCCTCTGCCAATCACAGCCAGATCGCCCAAATCGAAATAATGAAATGGTCGCGCCTCTTTGCGTTCGCCGCCCGCCACGCGCGCCGCGATCGCCTTCGCCGCGTAGGCGCCGCCCTGCATCGCCACTTGCGCCACGCCCGGAAGAGGTTTGCCATTAGGGCCGTTGACCAAGGCGAGATCGCCCACTACGTAGATTTCTGGAAAGTTCGGAATCGTGAGATCCGGATTCACGTGGATGTGTCCCTGCTTATCGGTCTGCGCTCCCGTGCGTTCCGCGAGCGTTCGTCCAAACGTAGTGACCGTCACTCCGCCCGCCCATAAAACCGTTTTCGATTCGAGCCGCTCCGATTCTCCCCGCTGGTTCCGGAACGTCACGCCATTGGCATCAATCGCGGTCACTCGCACGCCCGCATGCACCTGTACTCCCAGATGGATGAGGGCGCGCTCCGCATCGCGTGCCAGGTCTTCCGGATAGGAAGGCAATACATGCGGCGATCCGTCCAGCAGGAGAATCCGCGCCTCCTGCGGACGAATCTCGCGGAAGTCATGCTTCAGCGTGTGACGCGCAATTTCACCAAGGGCACCGCCCAATTCAACGCCCGTCGCCCCCGCGCCCACGATGACGAACGTGAGCCATGCGCGCCGCTGCGCCGGATCGGTGGCGCGTTCGGCCGCTTCGAACGCAAAGAGAATTTTGTGCCTGATGGCGGTTGCCTCTTCCACGGTTTTCAGGCTAGGCGCGGATCCGCGCCAATTGTCGTTGCCATAGTAAGACGTCTTCGAGCCCGTCGAAACCAGCAGGTAATCGTATTCGAACACGCCGCCGTCTTTCATGACTAAACGCCGCGCATGCGGATCGATATCGGCCGCTTCGCCCATCAGCACCCGAGTGTTGCGTTGCTTGCTCAGAACGCCGCGCAGCGGTGCAGAGATCTCGCCCGGCGAGAGCGAGCCCGTGGCCACTTGATAGAGCAAAGGCTGAAAGAGATGGAAGTTGCGCCGGTCAATGAGCGTGAGTTCCACCGGCGCATGCCGCATCGCACGCGCCGCGTAGAGGCCGCCAAAGCCGCCGCCGAGGATGATGACGCGCTGTCCGATACCTCCAGAATAGACCCTGCACGCAGAATAGACCGTGCGCTAGCAGACTGCTAGCCTACATCCATGAACTCTCGCTTCGCCGGAAAAGTAGTTCTGGTCACTGGCGCCGGGCACGGCATTGGACTCGCTATCGCGCAACGGTTCGCGTCCGAAGGCGCGTTGGTCGCCATTAACGACTTGAGTGAAGATCGCGCACGGGAAGCCGCCACAAGCATTCCACAATCGCTTCCCATCGCCGCCGATGTCTCAAGCAAGTCGCAAGTTGAGGCCATGTTCGACGCTCTGCTCGCCCGCTTCGGAACCATCGACGTCCTGGTTAACAATGCCGGCGATATCTACGCCGCGCGCCATTTCCTGGAGGGGGACGAAGCCTGGTGGGATCATGTCCTTGGCGTAAACCTGAAGGGCGCCTTCCTGTGCTCGCTGCGCGCCGCTCACGTAATGGCGCGTAAGGGCGCCGGCAATATCATCCACATGTCTAGCGGGGGCGCCACGCGCGCTCATCGCGGTAATGTGGCATACGATGCATCGAAGGGAGGAATTGAGGCCATGACCCGCGCCATGGCCCTCGACCTTGCGCCTTACAATGTGCGTGTCAATGCAATTGTTCCAGGTTTGATCCGAACTTACGATATTGAGGACGCCACCGCCGCAGAGCGCGGCCTGGTCGTGCCCATGGGACGCTTGGGCGATCCCGAAGAGCTCGCCGGCCCTACAGTCTTTCTCGCCAGCGATGATGCCCGCTATATGACCGGTACGTGTCTTACCGTCGACGGCGGAGTATTAGTGCAGCAGCGCTCGACGCCGCTCGATACGTTTCCGCTTAGCCGATTTCCGCGAATTTAAGACGACCATCCGCCGGCGCGCTGCGTCATTCCCTGCGTGCCTCGCGGGATGCTCATCCCTTGCTGTTTCAGCGTCTCCCGCATTGCTTGCGTATAGACGTCGATGTACTTCCGCGAATACCGAATTAAACCCATGCGGCGCAGGCGGTTCATCTGGAAGGTGACGATTTCACGCGATGTGCCTACGAATTCCGCAATCGTATGATGCGTTAGCGAGGCTACGCGGGCTGCGCCCTCAGGCGTCGGAGTGCCGAGGTCGCTCGCCAGCTGCAGCAGGGCCAGCATCACGCGCTCTGGAGTCTTGTGCACCGCCATGCTCTCAATGCGGTCTTGTAGTTCGAGACACTCCCGAACCAGATATTGTGAAAGCGCGATCCCTAGCCGCGGCTCACGTTCTATCTGCGATTCAATTTCCGTCCGGCTCCACGACATCAGTGTTACGTTATCCAACGCAGTTGCCGATTCAGTACGGTCCAACGGACCGATGAGGCATGATTCTCCGAACAAGCCCTCTGCTCGAACCAGGCGGCCTACGGTCTGACAACCGTCCTCGGCGGTATTGCTGATTTTTACGCGCCCTAAAATCACGACATATAAATCGGTCGAGGGATTTTGCGCGTCATAAATCACTCGTCCTCTGGCATATTCCTGAACAGGCTTACGAGGAAGATAAGTAAGTGGATCCTCATAAGTTAGGCCCGCACTGGCGCTGCGCATCATTTTAAAGTTCCCCTTCGCGTACAATTCCACAAACTACGCATTACCTAGAATAGCGCCATAAGTTACAGAACGGCGCTCGGTGGTTTTCCGCGTTTGAATTCTATAATACATCAGCGCGATATGCCGACCTTGCGGAACCCGCTGCTAAACTGAGGAGGCATGGCCGTAAACTCCGCGACCGGCGCGAATCTCGAAGAGCTCACCGGCCATAGCGCAATTCGTGAGCGTTTGCAGTGGTTTACGCGCGAAAAACAGTGGATTAACGAAATCCATCTAGCGTTGTGCCGCGTCCCCGCGCCTACGTTTCTCGAGCAGGAGCGAGCCCTCTGGTTTCAATCCGAATTCCGGGCCGCGGGCTGGACGACAGCGATCGACAGGGTGGGAAACGTACTGGCCACGTCTGGCGATGCTCCGTATATCGCTCTCACCGCCCATCTCGATACCGTGATAGCGCCGCGCAACAAAGATGATATCTCTGTGGCCTCGGATGGCGCGTTTCGCGGACCGGGAATCTCCGATAACGGTGCGGGGCTGGCTTCCCTGCTTGCCGTGGCGAGGACGTGGAAATCGGGTTCGCCCCTGCCCGGATTTTCGCGCGGATTGCTGCTCGCTGCCAACGTCGGCGAAGAGGGCGAGGGAAATCTGACCGGCATGCGCCAGCTGTGCAAGTTCGCTGCCGGCAAGAAGATTGAGGCCTTTCTGGTGGTCGATGGCGCCGAGACCGGCCACATTACCACCCGCGCCCTTGGCAGCCGCCGTTTCGAGATGGTTTTTGCCGGTCCGGGCGGGCATAGCTGGAGCGATTTTGGAGTCGGCAATCCGGTACATGCTCTTTCGCGCGCTGTCTCGCTCTTCTCCGATACCCGAGCCGGCGGAAATCCCAAATCGGCGCTCAATGTCGGTCTCATCGAGGGCGGATCGAGCGTGAACGCGATCGCCCAATCGGCTCGCGCCAAGGTGGACATTCGATCGGAAGACAATCAGAAGCTGGATGAACTCGTCGAAGCGCTGGAATCTGCCGTCGATCGCGCACGAGAGATTGAAAATCAGCGCGCGTCGGGTGGAAAGGTCTCTGCAAAATTAAAAGAAATCGGGTCGCGTCCCGCTGCCGCGTTGCCCGAATCCGCCGCCATACTGCGCTACCTGAAGACGGTCGATTCCCATCTCGGCATCCGTTCGCATTTGGATACCTCCTCCACCGATGCGAATATTCCGCTCTCGCTGGGCATCCCCGCACTCGCAATCGGCGGCGGCGGCTCGGGCGGCGGCGCACACACCACCCAGGAATGGTACCGCCCGGAGGGACGGGACCTGGGGCTAAAACGAATTCTGCTTACCCTGTTATTGCTCATGCGCGGTGAAGCTGCTTGAGGGCGGGGGGCGCGTCGTCTCGTACGCGTACTTCGGCGGAACTTGGACTGGTGCTCAACACCATCGTCTGGGGCGCAACTTTTACCTTGGTCAAGAGCGCTCTGGGCGGAGTTTCGGCAATCCTCTTCCTAGCCCTGCGCTTTTCGCTGGCGGCTCTAGCCTTGAGCCTGCTATATCGCAAAGCGCTCTTTTCCCGCTTTAGCTGGAAAGAAGCAGCCCCGGGATTGCTGGTTGGCCTCTTTCTGTTCCTCGGTTACCTTTTTCAAACCCAAGGGCTGCGTTTTACTTCAGCTCCAAAATCCGCCTTCCTGACCGGCTTGACGTCCGTTTTGGTACCTTTGTTCGCTTCGTCCGTCTATGGGATTAGACCGCGGATTTCCGAGGTTTTCGGCCTTTTATTTGCAATGGCAGGATTGGCCCTGATGACGCTTCCAGGCGCTTCAGGCGCTATTAATCGGGGTGACATTCTAACGCTGTTCGGCGCAGTCGCTTTCGCCGCACACATTGTTACCCTGGGAAATTTTTCTGGAAGGATAAGATTCGAATTGTTATCGATAGCGCAGGTTGGTACGGCCGCAGTGCTGGCTTTGACGCTGTTTCCATGGGCGGAAACGCCCCATGTGCAGTGGCAGCCGACAGTCTTGTGGGGCATACTGATTACAGGGCTTCTGGCCACGGCAATGGCGTTCACGGTGCAGGCGTGGGCTCAAAAGTTCACAACCTCTACCCGCACCGCTTTGATTTATATGCTGGAGCCGGTGGTGGCGTGGATGACGTCGTATCTAATTGCGGGTGAAGGGCTTTCCCGGTCGGGAACCGCAGGAGCGGCCCTCATCCTGGGCGGTGTTTTGTTGGTGGAGTTGAAACCGGCGAGTGCGCGTCAACATCCATCATAAATAGCGTCGCGATACGGTTAGGAATTATAATGATTTCCGGCTGTGATGCGCGGAGGAGACGTAAAGTCCATGAGTATTTTCGATCGGTTTAAAACCCAAAAGTTACTTTCTTTCACCATGATCCTGTTCACGCTGTCGCTTGGCATCGTGCTTGGAACTCTGGTTAGCTCCGGCGTTAAGGCAGCGAGAAGCGAGAATAATTCGGCCGCTGCCGACGCCACCCCGCTAACCATCCCCAGCCCTGTTCAGCTATCTACAACGTTCAGCCAAATTGCCAAGATGGCGGGCCCTTCGGTAGTAAATATATCCACCGAGTACCAGCCTAAACCCGTGCGCGCCCAGGCGACGCCCCGTCGCCGCGGCCAAACGGCGCCTCCGGATGACGACCAAGGCGGAGCGGACGATTTCCTCTACCGGTTCTTTGGCGGGAGCCCCTTCGGCGGCGGAAACCCGATGGAATCGCAGCCCACCGAAGCACTTGGCTCTGGGGTTGTCGTGGACCGCGCGGGCTACGTGCTCACGAACAACCACGTAGTCGATAAGGCTTCGCGCATCCGGGTGAAATTCATTGGGGATCCCACGCAGTACGATGCCAAGGTGATCGGCGTTGACGCGCCGACCGACCTCGCCATCATTAAAGTGGAGGGCAAACATGATTTCACGCCCTTGAAAATCGGCAACTCGGATGCCGTCCAAGTTGGCGATTGGGTGTTGGCGATCGGTTCTCCCCTAACCTTCGAAAATACGGTTACCGCGGGTATTATCAGCGCCAAGGAACGTTCTTTGCCGGCTGAAGCGGGTGAAGGCAACCACCAATTCCAGCACTTCCTGCAGACCGATGCCGCCATTAACCCAGGCAACAGCGGCGGCCCCCTGCTCGACATGCGTGGTGAAGTGATTGGCATTAATACCGCCATCGCATCGCGTTCTGGTGGATATCAGGGCATTGGCTTTGCAGTGCCCATTAACACCGGCGCCAATGTTTACAACCAGATCATTAAGAACGGCAAGGTGACGCGCGGCTCGATCGGCATTCAGTTCACCCAGTCGGACACGGAACAAGGCCGTAGCCTGTTGAAGGCGAATGGCGTTTCCGAAGGCGTGTTTGTGCAATCGGTAGTTCCCGGCGGTCCCTCCGACAAAGGTGGCATGAAGGCCGGCGACATCATCCTTTCGATCAATGGAAAGGCCCTGCATACCGGCGACGACCTGATCGATACTGTGACGGCAACGCCGATCGGCCAAGCGGTCAATTTGGCGGTTTTGCACGATGGTAAGCGTGAAGATCTGAAAGTGATCGTCGGCGATCTGGCTCAACTCTTCCCCGAAGATTTCGGCGCCGGCGCCAAACCAGAAGCGACCCACGACGAAGCCGCTCAGCAAGTCTTTGGGATGGAGATCCAACCGCTCAATGCAAGCCAACGCCAGTCCCGCGGTATTCGGGAAGATGGTGGCGTGCTGATTTCGAGCGTGGAGCCCAGTTCCTTCGCGTATGATACCGGCCTTGCTCCGGACGACGTTCTGCTGTCAATCAACAATAAGCCTGTGAACTCCATAACGGACGTTCAACATATCGGCGCGGCGCTAAAGCCGGGTGACGCGGTACAGTTCCGCGTGCTCCGTGCCGCCGGGCAAGGTCGAAATACTCAATGGAGGTCTGTGTTCCTGGCCGGAACCCTGCCGGCTAAATAGCACGGAAGCTCCGCGTTTCTAGATAATCGGCGGTTGGAGGGTTAACCTCCAACCGCCGTTTTTTATTTCTGGTTAGCTATGGCGGTCATGGATCGATTGTTGCAGCGCGCTGTACCGGCGCCGATCAGCGCCCCCGCCGCACAGGTAATCGCCAGTGGATCATACGGCGTGAAGACGAAAGAGGTACGAAACGAAGTGCGGCATAGGAGGCGGGTACGTTAATTATGAACCCCCGGCGGTCATCATCAGCAGCGCGTCCTGGCTACTTGTCGGGCTTTGGATACGTAGGGCGCAGGGCCGCTCAGGGGCGAATTCGTATGCAGATTGGATCGGGCGACGCCAAATAGTTAGGGAAGCTCCGCAGGTAGAGGAGCCCCCAACTGCAAGGAGCGTGCTGCAAACTGTCCTTGATGCGGACCACCGGCAGGCCGCGTTTCCCACCAGCCGGCCCGCGCCGCGTGCTACTTCTTCATCGAATCGAGCGCTTCCAGCACTTCTTTGCTGTGCGCCATTGGGCTGACGCGCGTCCATACCTTTACGATCTTGCCCGAGGGGTCGATCAGAAACGTATTTCGTGACGCCACGCCACTTCCGGCAAGCGATCCGTACATGTCGACCACCTTCTTGTCCGTATCGGACAGAAGTTTAAAGGTTAGGCTCTGCTGCGCGCAGAATTCCTTGTGGCTGTCGGTGTTATCCACGCTAACGCCCACAATCACGGCCTTATCGGCATCGTACTTCGGCAGATCGGTCTGGAAATTGTGTGCTTCGATGGTGCAGCCCTGTGTCATGTCCTTGGGATAGAAATACAGGACGATCCATTTGCCGTGAAAGTCTTTTAGCGCAACGTTCGAGCCGTCCTGGGACGGCAATGAAAATTGCGGTGCTACTTGACCGACCTGCGGCAACTCAGCGGCGGAAAGAAGGCTCGCGCTAAACAGAGCGAGAGCGACGGCGTGAAAACGGTTCATACGAATGTCTCCTGTTCTTTCCCGAAGATACAACTTTCCGGGTCGCGGAAGCAAAGTGGATTTCCAGAGTTTACAGCCGCGAGGAGATCGCGGGTTGTAGCGGATACCGTCGCCGTATGGGAAACACCGGCGTGGGAGGCGCTGCTAGTGGCGCCTGGATTCGTTCCGCGGCGTCCAGCGCACGGGCCCCCGCGCTCGTAAGCGCCACGGCAAACCCGGCCAACACGGGTAAGGTCGCATCGTATGCGACAAAATCGAAAAAGACACAGACGGCGTACGCAGTCAAAGTCGCGATCAACGCAAAACAGACGCTCGCCACCTGGTTTCCGATCTTTGTCGGTGAGCGTCTTGCCCGCTTGTAGACCCGGCGTAATCCCTGAAAACTGAACAGGATGATGCCAACAAAACAAAGCAGCGCCGGAATCCCCGCTTCCGATGAAACCTGCGTATAGGTGTTGTGGGTGCCCTGATAGTGAGGATTGAGGCCCGCGGCCCTTTCCTCGCTGGCCATATAACTTCCGAAAGCGCCCAGCCCGACTCCCATAAGCGGGTGCTCCGCCGTAACTTTTAGGCTGTTCATCAGAAGTCTGCGCCGGGCCTCGGTTGACTCAATTGCAGAGTCGATTTCGACAGCCTCGGTTGAAGTCTGCGCCTCGGCAATAACTTGCGACCCCGTGAACATCGTCTTGTAGCGTTCTATCACTTTGGGAAAGCAGATCAGAAGCAACGCTGCAAGAGCCGCGGCGCTTACTACCAGCGCCACCTTGCCAAAAGCCGGAGCGTGTAGAAACAGCATCACGCATAAGATACAAAAGCCGACGAACCCCGCGCGCGACCCGGTGAGCAATAGGGCATAGCCCATGCTGCATATCATTCCCAGGGCCAGCAAACGCTTGGGTTTCGCCGCTTCTTTATCCCCCACCATCAGCCACATGAACGGCAGGCCAAGCAGAAGAATGAATGCCAACTCGTTTGCGTTTCCGAGTGTTCCTCGTCCCACCACCAGGCGGCCGCCGGACGCCCTTCCGTTCAGATTGGCAAGCAGCGACGCAATGGCGGCGCCCCATCCAATTGAGTAAAGCGCCGTGCGGCATTGCTTGAAAGTTACTACCAGCGCGCCGGCGATCAGGAATGCCATTACCGCCTTCAGCCATAGTTGGGTAAACACTTCAAAGCTCTCGCCCCGCCAGGTACTGAACGGCACATTCACGGCGTATATTGCCGTCAGGGCCGCCATGCAGGCCCCAATCTTCGAGCCCACCGTGGCCAATAATTTGCCCTCCAGTGAGGCGCCCAGTATTGCGATGCAACTGGTAATTAACGGCACGTGCAGGTAGATCAGCTTCCACTCGAAAAAGCGGCTGTAATACGCCAGGTTGAAAAGGCAGAAGCAATAAAAGGAGACCTTCAGAAGCGGCGTGAGTTCCGCATCATCGGGAGCAGGCTTTACATAAGTCGGTGAAGCGATCATGCGGGATAGTCCAAAGATCCCATCTTATCTCGCTGCCGCTTTCTTCGATCCGGCTACGATGCCCGCTTGACTGCCACCAGTGATTTCGTGCACCCAAGAAGTCGCTCCCGGATTACAAGCGCTCCCGGAAACAGACGGCGCAGCTCCGTTCCACTGAGCAATTTCACGTCGCGCAGATAATGCTCGATATAGAACCGCCGCCGGTCCTCCGTAGGTTTGACCAGAAATTGCCAGACATTAAGCCGCGGGACAAGGGTCCGTTGCCACCCTCGCGGCAGCCAGTGGACCAGGGGCGTGAACAGATGCTGCTCCACCGGGAACCACCGGTTTGGCGTCTGCACCCAATAAGAGCGCCCCACGCGCGCCACTTCATTCGCAAATCGCCGTTGGCTTTCGGGGTCGCCGACGTGCTCGATGACAGAATTGCTGAACACCACGTCGAACGCTCCGTCGCGAAACGGCAGTGCGCGCCCATCCCCTGCCACCCACTCCATAGCGCCGGCCAGTTCGTCCCTCGCGCGCGGCGTGTTCAGCAGCGTGAGGCGCGGACGCACCGGCAGCAAGTCCCAACATTCGGGCGTGCCGCCAATATCCAGTACCCGCGTTTCCGGTGTGATCCCCAGCGCCGCCGCAAAACGCGACATTCGCCGCCGGCGGAAATAAATGGAAGCGCCGTGAAGCAAATCAGGCGACAATCCAGCCATCGGCCAGGTTGATCAGGCGGTTTCCATATTCGGCGTTGGCGTGCGAGTGCGTTACCTGCACGATCGTGGTCCCTTCCTCGTTGAGCTTCTTGAATAGCTCCATGATCTCCTTGCCCTGGCTGGAGTGCAGATTGCCCGTGGGCTCGTCGGCAAGAATCAATTTAGGGTTGGCAATTACCGCGCGGGCCACCGCCACCAACTGTTGCTGTCCACCCGAAAGCTGGCTTGGATAAAGGTCGCGCTTACCAACAATGTGGAAGCGGTCGAGCGCGTCGCAAACAATGGACGCGCGCTCCGAGCTCTTAACGTTCCGATAGGAAAGTGGAATATCCAGATTTTCGTAGACCGTCAGATTATCGATCAGGTGATAGCTCTGAAACACGAAGCCGATATACTTCTTGTTCAATTCCACGCGGTCTTTTGGCTTCATGCGGTGCACCTGCTGGCCGAAGAACTCAAACTCTCCGGTCCACGCGCCATCCAGCATCCCAAGGATGCTCAGCAAGGTGGATTTGCCCGCGCCTGACGGGCCCATAATGGTCACGAACTCGCCTTCTTTTATTTCGCCGCTAATCCGGCGCAGCACATAGGTGCGTCCGTAGCCGCCTTCGTAGAACTTCTCAACGTTCCGCAGGGTGATCATG
The DNA here is from genome assembly GCA_963703295.1 of Bryobacterales bacterium. GTDB lineage: Bacteria > Acidobacteriota > Terriglobia > Bryobacterales > Bryobacteraceae > PALSA-243. The sequence continues at coordinate 8,499,312 of OY969810.1, read as the reverse complement.
TTTATCCTGTAGTTACTTGCCGCGCTTACTCATGCCGCAGCGCCCGAGCCGGATCGAGCGCCGCCGCCCGCAGCGACGGAAGATAACTTGCCGCCAGGGCCACCACGCCGAGCAATGCCGCCACCGCCGCGAACGTCCCAAAATCGCGCGGGTTCACGCCAAACAGCATCGATCGCATCAACCATGTCAGCTCATAGGCGGCCGCCAGGCCGATAGCGATTCCCAACGCCGCTAGCCGCGCGCCTTGAACCACTACCAGCTTAAGCACATCGCGCCGCTCCGCGCCCAAAGCCATTCGGATACCGATTTCGTTCGTCCGCGCCGCGGCATCGTAGGAAACCACGCCATAGATTCCCACTGCCGCCATCAGAAAGGCGATGGCCGCGAAGATATCGAGCGCCACCGTGTTGAAGCGCGAACCGGCCAAGGCCTGGTCCACAACCCGATCCATGGTCCGAACGTCGGCCACGGGCTGTTCCGGGTCCAGATCGTGCACCGCGCGTTCGGCTGCCGCGGCCTCGGATAGAGGCGCATTGACCGTCCGAGCCACTACGATCATGGTCTGGTCGTGCTTTTGCGAATGCGGCATGTAAATGGTCGGCCAATCGTCGCCTTCCAGTTGATCCGGCTTGACGGCGCCTACCAATCCGACGATCTCCTCTACCTTATCGTTAGCATCCGTCATCACTCGGCCTCCAATTGCCCCTCCTTCGGGCCAATAGCGCCGGGCCATGGTTTCGTCGATGATCGCTACGGGCGTAGAGGTCGGCGTGTCGCGTTCGTCGAAAAACCGGCCCGCGATCAACGGAATTCCCATCGTCTGGAAATATCCCGGTGTTACGCCTCTGGTCACGCCTAAAGGCCGGTGATCAGACTGAGGAACGGGTCTGCCGTCGATCCAGAATTGCGATCCGTTGCCGAGCCCAGTAAGCGGAAGTGCGCTCACGGCGCCCACGGCCCTAACGCCTGGCAGCGCGCCGATGCGATCCGTCAAGTGTTGAAAAAACGCTACGCGCCGCTCGATCGCGTTATTCCTCCCGCCGCCCAGAGGCACGCGGATGGTTAATAGGTGGCTAGGCTGGAAGCCAGGATCCACCGCCTGCAGCCGCGCCAATCCCCGCATCAGCAGCCCCGCGCCAATCAGCAGCACCAGCGCGAGCGAGATCTCTAGCACCACCAGGGCGCCGCGCAGCAGTCGCGCCGACCGTCCCGCGGTGCCCCCGCGGCCGCCATCCATCAACGCTGTGTTTACCTTGGCCCGTGACCCTTGTAGCGCGGGGGCGATGCCGAATAGCATGCCGGCCACGGCGGAAATCCCCAAGGCAAATAGAAATACTCTCCAATCCAGGCGGGCCTCTGTCAATCGCGGGATGCTCGCAGGGCCCAGCCTCGAAATCAACAGAACCGAGGCGCGTGCCAGCGCCAAACCCAATATCCCGCCGGCCAGCGCCAACATCACGCTCTCCGCCAGGAATTGCGCCACTAGCCGCTGCCGGCTGGCGCCCAGCGCTGTGCGGATCGCGACCTCCCGCTGCCGCGAAGCGCCTTTGACAAGCAGTAGATTCGCCACATTCGCGCAGGCCATCAGCAGCAACAGTCCCACCGCGCCCAACAGCACCCACATTGCGTCCCGCGACTTTCCGATTAACTCCTCCTGGATAAGAAAAAGGTTGGGACGCCATCCGCGATTGAGCGCCGGATTAATTTGCTCCAGTTGCGTTCCAATCTCTTCCATCTCCTTCTGTGCCTGCGCCAGCGTGACGCCCGGCTTCAGACGCGCCACCAGCATCAGCATGCGCGCGCCCGCAAAGCGTGGGTCGCTCGGGTTCAACGCGAGCGGTACATAGACGTCCACCATAGGGTCCAGCACGCCGAAACCGGCTGGAAGAACCCCCACCACCGTATATAGTTGATCGCGCAGCCGAATATTCTTTCCCACAATTGCCGGGTCCAAGGCGAACTTGCGGTCCCACAGTGAGTGGCTAAGGATGACGACGTTTCCGTGGCCCGGGCGATCCTCCTCGGCGGTGAACATGCGTCCTCGCGCCAGCCGGACGCCAAGCATAGGCAGCAGGTTAGACGAAACCCGTTCGGCCTTCAACTCTTCGGGATCGATGCGGCCGTTCGGTCCGCCGTTAAGGTTGGCAGTCGTGTCGAAAATTGCGGAGACGCCCTCCACTGTATGCGCCTGCGGGCGCAAATCCCGATAATTTGCCACAGCCACCGACATGCGAAAACGGTTGAGCGCTGGATTCTTCTCCCAGATCACTACCACGCGATCCGGATCGCGGAAGGAAAGTGGTTTAAACAAGACAGCATCGACGACGCTGAAGATGGACGTGGCAGCCCCAATGCCGAACGCCAAAGTGGCCAACGCGATTGCAGTGAAACCGCGAGATCTTGCAAGCAGGCGCGCCCCGAAACGCAAATCCTGCCCCACCAGACTCATAATTTGAGTCAGGTTACCAGATATTTGGCAAAGATTCACCCGTCCCCGCCGGTTCGAACGCCGGCCAAGGGTTGGGCGCCGGTTCCTACCGTCGTTGGCGGCCGTCGCGGGTGTTATAACAATCTTTATGCAAAAAGTGGCCATTCTGCTTTTCGCCGCGGCATCGCTGTTCGCCGCCGACTACGCGGCGGAGGGCAATCGCTGGTGGGCGCACGTTGCTTTTCTCGCCGACGATAAGCTGGAAGGACGCGAAGTCGGCAAAGACGGCTACCGTAAGGCGGTGGAGTATGTCTCCGGTGAGTTCGAACGCATGGGGCTCAAGCCGGGCGGTACGTCGGCCTATCAACAGCCCGTGAAGTTCGAGTGGCGATCGCTCGACCCCGCGCAATCCAGCCTGGAACTGACGCGCGACGGCGCCAGCGAAGCCCTCGCCATCGGCGCCGACGCCACCATCGGCAATCGTAGCGACCCGCCGTCTTCGCTGGAGGCCCCGATGGCCTTCGTGGGCCACGCCTTCGTGATTCCAGAGAACAACATCGATGATTTGAAGGGAGTCGACCTCCACGGCAAAATCGCGGTTTACTTCAGCGGCGGCACAGTGCCCGGCGTGCCTGGAAATCTGATGTCGCATTACCAGTCGGCAGGCGAACGATGGGCTGCCCTGAAGCGCGCCGGCGCTATTGGTATTGCGACCATCAACGCGGGCGGACGCGGCGGCAACGGTGGCGGCAACGCGGCCCCGGCGGCTGGCGACACGCCCCCTGCCGGCGATACCCCTGCCCCGGCCGGACGAGGCGCCGCGGCAGGCGGGCGCGGGGGACGCGGCGGCTTCACGCCTGCGCCCGCGGTCGCATTGACCGACCCCGCGCTGCAGGATTCGGCTGGACAACAGGTCTTGCTTACCCTCACGGCGCGGGGCGCCGCGAAGATTCTGGAAGGCTCGGGCCACACCCTGGAAGAGTTGCAAAAGCAAGCCCGCGCCAATGAACCCATTCCCGCCTTCGATCTCAAGGGTACGCTGCACGCCAAGACTGTCATGAAGCATGAGGCGTTCGAAGCTCCCAATGTAGTCGGTATTTTGCCAGGATCCGATAAGAAGTTGAAGGGCGAATACGTCATCATGTCGGCGCACCTCGATCATCTCGGCGTCGGCCGGGCCGTCAATGGGGATGCCATCTACAACGGCGCCATGGACGATGCATCGGGCATCGCCTCGGTGCTTGAGATCGCCCGTCTGATGTCGTCTTCGAAAGCCAAGCTGAAGCGCTCCGTCGTGTTCATCGCGCTCGCGGCGGAGGAGAAGGGCGAACTGGGGTCGCATTATTTCGCCGCCCATCCGACGGTTCCGCGAAACGCCATCGTGGCCGATATCAACCTCGATATGTTTCTGCCGCTCTATCCGCTCAAAGTGATCGAAGTGCAGGGACTGACCGAATCGACGCTGGGAGATCAGGTGCGTCTCGCCGCCGAGAGCATCGGCGTCAAGGTGCAGTCCGACCAGGAACCCGACCAGAACCGTTTCATCCGCAGCGATCAATACAGCTTCATCAAGCAAGGCATTCCGGCTTTGGCGTTCAAGTTTGGATATGAAAAGGGATCGCCCGACGAAACCACGCGGCGCAATTGGGTTCGCGATATCTATCACAAACCGAACGATGACCTGAAGCAACCCGTGGATAAGGAAGCGGCGGCCAAGTTCGACCATGTAATCGCGGCGTTGTTGGAACGCGTGGCGAACGATCCGGCGCGTCCGGAATGGTACAAAGACAGTTTCTTTAAGCGGTTCGTGAAGTCGGAGTAGCGCTGGTCTTTGGGTCAGGAGGCAAACTGCACGGTAGAATAAGTAGGTTTGCTTCCGATGAAAAACGTCATTATTCTTGGATCGCAGTGGGGCGATGAGGGCAAGGGGAAGATCGTCGATCTCTTCTCCGAAAAGTTCGATATCGTCGTTCGCTATCAGGGCGGCAACAATGCCGGCCACACAATCTTTATCGGCGAAAAAAAGTTCGTACTGAAACTGATTCCGAGCGGCATTCTCCGCCCGGGCAAGATGGCGGTAATCGGCAACGGGCTGGTGCTCGATCCGGCGGCGCTGCTGAGCGAAATCGACGGTCTGGAATCGGCCGGTATCGATGTGCGCAATCATCTCTTCATCAGCAGCCGCGCGCATGTATTGTTTCCCGCGCACCGCATGATGGAGAAGATGTCGGAAGGGCGGCCGGGGCGAATTTCAATCGGCACCACTTCGCGCGGCATCGGCCCCTGCTATGAGGACAAGATCGGCCGGCGCGGCGTGCGCATCGCCGATCTGTTGGACGCGGCGGCCTTTCGCGCCCACTACGATTCCGTCATGGAAGAGAAGGCCGCCATCGCGAAGCTGTTCGGGATCTCCGAGGAGATTGATTTCGCGCGCGTTCGCGAAGAATACGTGCAATTCGGGGAGCGCATCCGGCCTATGGTCCGCGATACCGCCGTTTTGTTGAACCATGCCATTCGCGCGGGAAAGTCCCTCATGTTCGAGGGCGCGCAAGGAACCATGCTGGATATCGACCACGGCACGTACCCGTTCGTCACTTCCTCGAATGCTTCGGCGGGTGGCGCGTGCACCGGGACGGGCGTGGCGCCAAACCGGATTACGGGCGTAATCGGCGTGGCCAAGGCCTACGTTACGCGGGTGGGCGGCGGACCATTTCCCACCGAAGCGCTGGATGGCGCGGGCGAGCGGATTCGTGAGCGCGGCAAAGAGTTCGGCGCGGTGACAGGGCGTCCGCGGCGGTGCGGCTGGTTCGATGTTCCGCTGATGAAGTACACGGCGGATATTAACGGGTTCGACAGCCTGGTGGTGACGAAACTCGACGTGCTGGATGAGTTCGAGAAGATTCCGGTATGCGTGGGCTACCGGATCGGCGGGGCTGAAGTAACCGAGATGCCGCCTACTATTTCCGAAGTAGAGAAGATCGAGCCCGTCTATGAGTGCATGCCGGGTTGGGGCGGTTCTACTTTCGGCATTGCGGAATTCGATGAGCTGCCCGTGAAGGCTAAGGACTATCTGGCTTTCCTCAAAGAGCGCAGCGGTATCGAGATCGGGTGCGTGTCTACCGGCCCGGAGCGCAATCAAACCATCGTGCGGCGCGGTACACGGCTGGAACAGTTATTGAGTTGAGTAAACAAGGCGCGCTCTGCGCCTACAACATTAATTGTCCGCCGTTGACTTCCACCGTTTCGCCGATGATATAGCTCGCCGCTTCGGACGCCAGAAACGCGATTACTTTGGCGCATTCTATCGAAGCGCCGGTGCGCCCTAACGGGATGCCCTTCACGAAATTCGCGATCATTTCCGGGGTCGAGAAAACTTCGTGAAACGGGGTATCGATCACCCCGGGGGAGATTCCGTTGACGCGGACGCCGCTGGGCGCAAGCTCCTTCGCCAGCGACTTGGTGAAAGCGATCAAACCGGCTTTGGCGGCTGAGTACGGGCCCGCGCCGGGACCTCCTCCGTTGCGCGCCGCAATCGACACCACGTTAATGATGGCCCCCGACTTCCGCGCCACCATGGAGGGCGCGGCAGCCTGCGAGCAGAGAACCGCGCTCTTCAGGTTGAGATCCATCACGTAATCCCAGCCTTCCTCGGTGATCTTAGCCAGTGGCATCCGGCCAACAAGCGAGCCCGCGTTGTTGACTAGAATATCGAGCGGCGCTAACGCCTCCGCTGCGCGCGTGACAAGTGAGGTGGCTTCAGCGGCTTTGCTGACGTCGGCTTTGAGCGTGATCGCCTTTCCGCCGCTGGACGCAATCTTCGCCGCGACTTCGTCCGCGCCTTTCTGGTTATTGTGGTAACCAATGGCGACGGCGGCGCCTAAATCCGCAAGTACCAGCGCGGTGGCCGCGCCAATGCCCGACGATGCTCCGGTAACCAACGCGGTCTTTCCTGTTAAATCGAGGTAGTTATGCATGTATGGTCTCTGAATGTTGAGCTTTCCAATCGACGACGGTGGAACCGCGAATGATGAGACGGCACTCCAAACATAGTTCGGCCGGGGCAGTGGTGACGCGATTCTCTATCCGGTCCAGCAGCATTTTGGCCGCGGCGCGACCCTGCTCCGCCGTCGATTGCGCCACCGTGGTAAGCGGCGGCGTGGTGAAGGCGGATTGCGGAACGTTATCGAAGCCGGCTATCGCCATTTCATCGGGTATGGAAACGCCGAGGTCGCGTGCGGCGCTCATCGCGCCCATGGCGGTAAAGTCGTTGCGCGCGAAAACGGCGGTAGGTCGCTGCGGCAAGGCAAGCAGGCGTTCCATAGCGGCGTATCCATCGGCCTGTTTGGAATAGCCGGGTCCGGTTTCGGCCTCGGGCCCTGCAATCCATTTTTCGTGAACTTCGAGCCCGTGGGCGCTCATCGCTTCGAGATAACCGTGAAAGCGGCGGAGCCGGCCCGCCGTAACCGCGGAACCGCCGATGTAGCCGATGCGCGTATGGCCGCGCGAAATCAGGTGCGCGACCGCGTCATAGGCGCCCTTCCAATGATCCGCCGTGACGCGGGCGATGTTATCGGGCCCGCTCGATCGGCCGACCAGCACGATGGGCAATCCACGGCGCGTGAACCGGTCGAGTGCCTCGTTCCCGGCCTCGGTCTCCATGGTAGCGACCACAATTCCGGCCACGCGATGATCGAAGAAAGCGGCCAGCGCGGCAAGCTCGCGTTTCGAGCTTTGCTCGGTGGTAGAAATAAACGACGTGTATCCGCTCTCGAGCAGCACGTCCTGAATACTGCCTGCCAATTCTGCGGAAAACGGATTTTGTATATCCGGCGCCAGAATGCCGATCACGTGCGAGCGCTGGCTTTTCAATCCCCGTGCGAGCGCATTGGGATGGTATTCCATCTTATCGATGACGCTCTGTACCTTCTCGCGTAGCCTGGCGCTTACGTAACCCGATCCATTAATGACGCGCGACACCGTCATGGGCGCCACGCCGGCCAGCTTGGCGATGTCCACCACCGTGGGGTGACGATGCTTGTTGCGCACCCGTTTGTTCGGCATACTATTTTTCCGGCGTGAACGTCACGGCAACCGTGCGGATCTCATAAGGCTTGGTCTCAAGCGTGAGGCTGCGGCCATCGGCTGCAAGCTGGACTGCGCCCTCGCGTTTTTCCATCAGATTGGCTTCGGTCGCTTTGGCGGCCTTTTCGGGAAGGTCAAGTTTGACATGGGCCGTCTTGCCTTCGAACTCGTAGAAGCGGAAGATGAGCGCGCCATCGTCCTCGGCCTTCTTCATCACCGTAAGGACCACATTGCCGGGCTCGATCCGCGCGAAAGCGTGTTTCGCGGGAAGCGCGCCCGTGTGCGCCTCGGTGGGGAGAGCGATTAGCGGGTAGTTGAGTTCGTAGCCCTGGCGCATCGTCTTGCCCGCGCGCCAATCGCCGGAGTGGGCGTAGAGCGCATAAGTCATGTCGTGAACGCCCTGATCGGCGACGTGGTTATCCGGCGCGGGCATATTGGGTGAGCGCAGAAGAGAGATGCGGATGACGTTGTCCTTGGCATCGTATCCATACTTGCTTGCGTTGAGCAAACTGACGCCCTGCGTCTCATTCGAGATATCTCCCCACCGCAGAGCCGGCACTTCGAACATGGCCTGCTCAATAGAGTTGCGGCGCGTCGTGGGCCGCTGGATCGTGCCGTAAGGAATCTCGAAGGTCGCTTTGTCGCTCTGCGCCGCCGAGGGGAAGCCTACCTTCAGCAGAATATGGTTCTCATGCCAATCCGCATGCAGGTTCACGTCGACGCGCGGATCTCCGGCGCGAACGATTACATCGCGCTCGAAGGTCGAGTTTTGAAACTTGTCGGTAATGTGTACAATGGCCCGCTCGGGCCCGCTCTCCACCACCTTCACGGATTCCGGCTGCTTCAGGTCCCAGCTCTTTTCATCGAACTTGATCTCCCACGCGTCCTGCTGCGCCGGGCGATCGACGAACGTCTGCAGCAGGCCGCCGCAGCCGCCCGCGGCGACCGATTCCTTGTTATCGGCCTTTGTAATCAGGCTTGTCACACAGCCGGTTTTAGGGTCGATCTTCATGCGAAAGAATTCGTTCTCAATCGACGTACCCGCCACTTTGAGCGGGGTGGTTGGCGCGCGCGCGGCGGGAACGGTGACGATGTGGATCGTCTCGTAACCCACCGGCGGAACGTTCTTCGCCATGACCTCAAGTGTGACGCCTTGCGTGGCGGAACGTTGCGAAATAATTTGTGAGAGTAGCGGCGCGCCGGCGGAATCGCGGGCTTCGTAGCGTTGTCCGGCGGGCGGCGTGTGCAAATCGACAGTAACCGCATCCGTGCGCTCCCAGGAGAGCGGGTTATAGACCACCACAGGAATGCCGGCGCCTTGCGTATCTACGCGCGAGGCGATGTCGCCGATGGCGCTATCCAGAATCGCGCCGCTATCGCGGTGGGCGTCCCTCAAATTTTCGAGCGCCTCGACGTAGTTCACCGCGATTCCCGAGCCCGGCATTACGTCGTGGAACATATCGAACAGCACGCGCTTCCAGATCTCTTCGAAGCGGCCGTTAGGATAAGAGCCTGTGCGCAGGTAATCGACGGCGGCGAACTTTTCGGCGTTTTGCAACTGTTCCTCATTGCGCCGAATCTGCTTCTTGGTTTCCGACTGCGTCGTGTAACAGCCGCGATGGTATTCGAGATAGAGCTCGTTATCCCAGGTGGGCGGCTTGAGATCGCCGCTATCGATTTTATGTTCCAGGTCGTCGAAGAAGCCGCGGGCCGTCCCGAATTCGAGTTTGGGAAATACGGTGGTGGGCTCTTTCAGCTTTACGGCTTCATCCAGCATCTGCCGGGTGGGGCCGCCGCCGTGATCGCCCACTCCGTACAGATGCATAATCTCGGGCGCGTGGTCGTCAGGCACATAAGTGGCGACATCTTCGGCTAACTGAGCCTGGTCAATTCCTCGGCTGTAGCCGTGCGGAAAATACGTGAGCACCTTGCTGCCGTCCGGCGCCTGCCACCAGAATAATTTGTAAGGGAAGACGTTGGTTTCGTTCCATGACATCTTCTGCGTGACGAAACTATCGAACCCGGCGCGTTTGTAAATTTGAGGAAGCTGCCAGTTATAACCGAAGGAATCGGGATTCCAGCCAACCTTGGTGGACTTGTTGAACTCCTTCTCAAAAAATCGCGTCCCGGTGAGGAGCTGGCGCACCAGCGATTCACCATCCGGCATGTTGAGATCGGGCTCCACCCACATGCCGCCCACCAGCTCCCATCGGCCCTCATCGACGCGCTTACGGATCTGGTCGAAGAGCGCGGGATATTTGTCGCGCATCCACGCGTAATCCTGCACGCTCGATTGCGCGAATGTGAAGCCGGGGTATTCGCGCATCAGCTCAAGGGCGGTCGTGAAGGTGTCGCGCACAACCTCCACCGTTTCCGTCCAGGACCACAGCCACGCCATATCGATGTGAGCGTTGCCGACGGCCTTTACCGTGAACTGCTGCATCCAATCGCGCAGCGGCTGAAGGCCACGCGACGCGGCAACCAGCGATCGCGCGAACCCCGCCTGATCGTTGCGATCGAGAGCGGCGAAATCGATAGCCTTGACGGCGGAATCGAGCTGACGCTCGTGATCGTCCTTGCCGTTGGGAAAGGCGCCGGCGGTCTCTTCGGCGGCAATGATATCGCCGCGCAAATCGCCCGGATCGGGCTGGCCTGGATTATCGATGAGCAACTGGGCCCCCGTGAGGCGTCCGGCTTCGGCGTGGTAGGGCGTGCGGATCGCGACCCGAATCTTTTCGCCGGCGACTGCCTTCTCGGTTATCAGGATGGGATCGAGGGTGCGGCTATCGGCCTGCGCCACCAGGGCGCCGTTGAAGAAGATACGGCCATCGTTCTGCAACCGCACGGCAAGACGCACGCGCGAGCCGCGGATTTCGCGGCCGCCCACCGTCGCAGGAATCTCGATCGTCGTGCGATACCAGGTGTGGCCATTGCCCGGGGCAGCCGCGCCGCCATTCCCGCCACGGCCACCACCAGTGAGCGTAAGGGATGTCCATTGAGAATCGTCGAGCGCGGGGTCTTCGCCATGCGGCAGGCCATCCGCGGCGTGAGCGCGCCAGGAAGTGACGGGCGTCGAAGTCATGGCGGCGAGGCGGGTGAGGACAGTGGCGTATTTTTCGGCCGGGCGCGCCTGCTGAGGACGCGTGCGAGGCTGGGCATGAAGCGATGGATCGAGCGCGGCTACGGCGAAGCAGATCGTGGCGATTGTGGAAGGGAGGGAATTGCGTGTGGACATGGTCACCTCTCTGATAACGTTACCGCAATATGGGCAAACAGTGTGAGTCGAGTACGGGCGCTCCGTCGATTAAGCTTTCGGATGAAAAGGCGTCGATCCTCTGCCCGCGCCGCTTGGCTCGGGACTTTCGAGCTCGAGGTTCACCACAATCGGGTCCTGACCGCTTCGCACGACCACGGCCTCGCAGGGTTCATCCGGAAGAGCGTTAATCTCCTGATGCGGCACATACGGAGGTACATAGATAAAATCGCCCGGCCCCGCCTCGCCACTGAACTCCAGCCGGTCTCCCCATCGCATGCGCGCTCTTCCCCGCACGATATAAAGTACCGTTTCCAATTCGCCGTGATGGTGAGGACCGGTCTTCGCATCCGGCTGAACGACGACCGTGCCCGCCCACAGCTTGCTCGCCCCCGTGCGCGCATGTGTAATGGCCGCAGCCCGCGTCATGCCAGGAGTCTGTGGCGTATTCGAATCAAGATCCCCGGCCGGAACAATCTTAACGCCGTTGTGCTGCCAATCCATGACTTCACAATAGCCGCTTTTCTCGGCCCGTAAAAAGAAGGCGGCGCACTTAGATTTCTGACTCGTCAGAGGAAATAGTGCGTTGATTCTTGATCAATTCCATGGCGCGGACGTATGCGGATTGGGTGAGCGGCCACCGGAGTGGCTGCTAGGGACAGAGTGTGGCGCCTGGCGAATGGCCGCGGGAAAAGTCCTGCCTACCGTTTCACCGATTGAGATTCCTCCTCGAAAGCAAGTCCGGAGATCGTTCCCGTCAGATCGCCTGCCTCGGTGAAGAACAGCGGATTGTTCATGGCGTCGGCCAATATCGGCCTCGCCGTCTCCGTGAGAGTCAGTGCCCCGGAGGCGTTCTGGAAACGGCCGGTTCCACCGGTGATTTTGAGCGTCCAGGTGCACTCTCACGGGAGGCGGCGATTGCATCGATCTGGTACAAATGCTTGCCCACGGCCAGGCAAGAGACGCCGGGAAAAGTGCGCTTTTGCCCGCCGGTCCAGCGACCGCTTCTACAGCCACCGAATGTAGGCCGAAGGAGAAACCGCCTAGCCATGCCCCGGCTGTCCCTAAGCGGCGCATGATCGTCAAACCGGCTTGATTGGCATCGAGGCGTCGCTGTTAACCCTGAGATTATGTCGAGTCTGATGGAAAAGGCTCTGGAGAAACTCGGCGCTCTCCCCGAGAATGAGCAGGACGCGATCGCATCGCAATCCTCGCTTCGCTAGCTAACGAGGGCTGGAAGGTGAGGACAATATCTACTCCGCCCGCATCGGCCTCCGTTACCGCGCGTTGGCGGTTATGAAGGCAGACCGTGTTGTCTGGTATCGGATCGGCAGCCACTCCGAATATGATCGTCTTGTCTGTTTAGTCCTCCATCTACGCGCTTGCATCAGCCGGCGGCGCTCCGAGCCTATGGTCGCTACTCGCGGAATGGCCAAAATTGGTCTGAGCGATTCGCCCTCCCGTGTTCATAAATCCCCTTCGCACCAGCAATGACGGAGCTTTCCGACGAGCCGTGTGCCGCTCTGGTCGGAAAACGCGCGACGCGGAGAAGGCGGTCAGCCGGCTTGCCGTTCGAACTCCGTACGGAATGCCGACCAACCACCCCCTGGCTACAGTAAACGCTACACCGTCTTTCCACGACTAGCCGGGCAGTCTTCCCAAGAAATACCCAGTGCGTCGCGCAGAGTGAAGCCGCCTCGCCGACCCTCGAGAACCGCGCCTGTTATACTCCCGGTGATGAACTTCAGTAGTCTCGGCCGTTCCCTGTGGGTTCTTGGCTCCCTGTTAGCATCCCCGGCCCTCGCGCGTGCCCAAGTAGAGGAAATCTACATCGCCCGCTCCGTCCGCGAGTCCCGCGTGGCTCCCACCGACTTCTGCGCCGTGGCAAAAACAGGCGTCACGCCTATTTACGAAGACCGATACTCCTTCCACTCCACCTCCAGCCGATCCTCCGACGGCCGCGTGGTCAGCGCGAACATGAAGACTATTGCCACCGCTCATGCCTGCGTCGGCCAGAAGACGGATCCAGCCATTTTCACGTTCTATATGGAACTACAACTCGGGCGCACAGCAATCACCTGGAACGGCGAATGCATTCAAACGAGATCTGACTTCCCCGAAAAGGGCGCCGGCGTCATGCACTGCGTCCTGAACTTGATGGATTCGGCCGGCTTCTACGTGGGCGGCCAGTTGACCACTAACACAATCACATCCCGTAATTCCCTCGGGACAGTCACCGATCCACCGGGGTACACCCAAGCGTCCATCGCCACTATCCGCCTGTGGAAACAACGGAAGTATTGAATCGGCTCAATACTGCCATCGCTTAGGCCGGCGGCGTGAAATGCAATGAGCTCTTTTACGCGGATACGGTGACGTAGGTTCTACTTGCCGTGGACACACAGCCAACTTCCGAGCGGCCGACCAACCGGCAGTCGGAAATGGCCCGGTCGATCGTTGAGCAATCCACGGCTTTCCCCCGAACCCGCCTCAGTAACGAAACTGACAGCCCGGACCGTGACCAGGTAGATCCGGCGCTATCTCCGCCTCTCCGTTGGCCGTCCCTCCCCGCCCTATTTCCGCAAGCCGCCCTGCCAGTTCTGTACGACGGTTACGGGAGCCGAAACTGCGCCTCCGGCGGGAGCGACGAGCACGAAGCGCTTACCGTCTCGCGTGACATCGTATTGGTACTGCAAGGTGTTCCCGGAGATCGCCGGCGTGGTAAATAGAGTGTGGGGCACACCGGACTGAAACCCAGGCTGTAATTGGATGTCGACCGCCATCAGGCGGTGGTCCGGATCAATGTAGAACAACTCCTTGCCGTCGCCGCGCCAGCGCGGCTGCGATCCCCCGGCGGCCGAAACCTGCCATTTGCCGGCGCGGTCTCCGCTGGGCGGGAAAGGGCGGATGAAGACCTCGGTCTTGCCCGATTCGTTTGAGTCGTACGCGACCCACTGCGAGTCCGGAGACACCTGGCCGTGCATCTCGGCGGCTTCGGAGGCGGCGATTGGAATCGGATTGCGATCGTTTCCGGATCCGGAGAGCGGGAGGGCCACGACATCGTAACCGTGGCGGGCCTCGGTATACACGAGAAATCGGCCGTCGGAAGACCAGCTTTCCAGCGTGGCGCCTGAGCCCCTTTCGAAAACCCGCTTCGGTTCGCCGGCGCTTCCCGCGTCCATCAGGTAGATTCCGGTCTGGCGCGCGGAAGTAAAGGCGATGGTCCGTCCGTCCGGGGACCACACGCCGGATTCGGCGCCTTCCGGCAGGAACGTGAGACGCGATTGGATGCCGCGCGCGATGTCGTAAAGCCAAAGCTCGCGCAAGGGTGCCCCGGTGGCGCCCGAGTAGAGGACGCGGGAAGCGTCTGGCGAGAAAGCAGGGTCCAGGAAGTCGAGGCCGGTGCTGGAATTCCCGGTCGGGTGGCCCTGGCGGTCATACGAGACGAGTTGGGAGGACGCGCCGCTACCGCTGCGATATGCCAGCGTTCCCTCCCGCGAAACGGAGAAGAACGAGCGCGATATGAAGGTGCCCACGTGCTCGGCAATCGGCAGGGTTTCGCCCATCGTCTCCATTCGCCGGAGATCGAACGGTTGCGCCATCAGAGTGTCCTCCCGCAGGAATAACAGGTAGGCGGGCGCGCTGCCGCGGGCCGGCGCGAAGCCGGCGCTAAACTCGGTGGCTGCGATGCGTTTCAGGCTTTGTGCTGCCGGTTTGGCTTCGATGGAGCCGACGTAGACCCCTTTTTCGTCGGCTTTTCTGGAGTCGCGGAGATAGACAAAATGCACGCCGTCGGGCAGGAAGATCGGATCGGTATGGAGGGCTTCGTCGCGGGACTCCTCCAATTGCGTGACGGGCTCGGCTTTGCCTCCGGTCGAGGGAACCCGTAGGATGGGGCCGCTGTTGTTGCCGAAAAGGATCACGCCATCCTTGTTCCAGGAGCCGCCTAGCATCACGGGCGGCGCATCGCACAACGTTTGGGTTGGCCCTCCGGCAATATCGATCTTGCGGATCTTCCCGGCGGATTGATACACCACGAAGCGGCTGTTCGGAGACCAGAAGAGCGAGAATGTGGAAGATCCCTCGATGGTCACCAGGGAGCGCAATTCCAGCGAGTCGAACGATCGCAGCCAGATGCGCAGTCCGCCGTCGCCGGCAATACCGGTGAACGCGAGATGGCGGCCGTCAGGCGAGAGGGCCAGCCATTGGCCGAACGACCCGTTCTCGGGCGGCGGAATCGTGAATCGCGTAACCGGCGTTTGCGGGGGCGCTTCGACGGAGTGGAGCGCAGCCAGAGTGATGGCGATCACCCCCAGGACGGAAGCGGCGATCCAGGGCAGGTAAGCATGGCGTGCCGCGGCGACGGGCGTTGTGGCCGACGCGGACGGTTGCTCGAGGAGGCGCCAGGCATCGCCGATATCGCGCAGCCGCTTTTTGGGGTCTTTCTCCAGGCAGCTTCGGAGCAGGTTGCGAACCTTGGGCGGGATGGAGTCGAGATCCGGTTCGCGAGTCAGGACGGCGGCGAGAGTATCGGAGATGGTTTCGCCGGCGAACAGTGTCCGGCTGTTGAGCATCTCGTAGAGGACAACACCGAACGCCCAGATGTCGGCCCGGCGGTCGACGGGTTTCCCCTTGGCCTGCTCCGGGGCCATGTACCCTGCGGTGCCCATGATCACGCCGGCCACCGTGGCTTGCATGGTGAGCGTGGGAGAGTTGACGGGGTCCGCGGTAGCCGCATCTCCCCCCATGGCCTTGGCCAAGCCGAAATCGAGGACCTTCACGCGACCGTCCGGGGTCAGTTTGATGTTGGCCGGCTTGAGATCGCGGTGAACGATGCCTTTATCGTGCGCGGCTTCGAGAGCTTCGCCGATCTGCCGCGCGATATCGAGCGCTTCGTCCAGAGGGATCGGGCCTTTGGCGATACGCTCGGCGAGAGTGACGCCCTCGACCAGTTCCATCACGAGCGCGCGTTCTTCGACCCCGTAGATCCCCGCGATGTTCGGATGATTGAGCGACGCCAGCACCTGGGCCTCGCGCTGGAACCGCGCCATGCGATCGGCGTCCTTGGCGAAAACGTCCGGCAGGACTTTGATCGCTACCTCGCGCCCCAGCTTAGTGTCGGTAGCCCGCCACACTTCGCCCATGCCGCCTTCGCCGAGCTTGGCGGTGATCCGGTAATGCGCGATGGAATGTGGAGGGCCCATTGAGGCGATTCCAGGCATCGTATCACTTTCCGGCCGGATAACGCGCGACTCGTACAAAGCTCCATGAATTCCCCTGCATACTTGTGACAAGAACCCGCATGCCCTGGAATCACAACACCCACTTACCATCACCTGGCACTCCGTTCGATTCCGCCATCCTTCAAGCTAGCTCTCGACGTGGGTTGCGGCCGAGGCGAACTCGCTCAAAAAATAGCGCTGCGGTGCCAGCAAGTCGTAGCCATCGACACCGACCCCCCCATGCCTCATGTCCGTGGCGAGGCGTACCTCATGGCGGGGCGGGGCGCGGAAGCGGTGGCGGAATTTCAGAAGATCCTCGATCACCGCGGTATTGTTCTCGCCGATCCGGTCGGCGCGCTGGCGTACCTGGAACAGGGCTGGGCATATGCAGCCTCGGGCGAAGTGACCAGGGCCAGGACGGCCTATCAGAGTTTCTTCGCGCTTTGGAAAGACGCCGATCAGGATCTGCCCGTACTGCAACGGTCTCGCGCGGCATATGCGAAGCTATAGCCGGACCGCACCGGTACAAAGGGCGCGGATCCGAACGCTTTTCAGGCCTCTTCGTCCGCCGACTCGGACGGGTCCTTCGGCTAACTCACGCTCGCCGGCGGGCTCGTTCCCTCGCAAGAAGAGCGCGCCGGGGTCGTAAATCCGGTTGTGTTAGATTTCGAAATCGGTTCGGGCGGTAAACGCTATTCGGGCGGGATACGCTACTCGTACAAAGCTCGGATTTGGACGGCGCGATTTTCTTGATCACCAATTTCCAAAATAAAGTTCGCCTCATCGGGCCAATCACTTACGGCGAATCTTCACCAAACCCCGCCCAATCTCCAATCCCTGGCTCGCTAAACTGAGCCCGGAGATAAGAAGATGCATCCACAACCAGAAACTCCCCGCGACCGTCGCGCCCTCAGCAATCTCAAGCACGGGCTTACCGGCAAGATCTATCTGCTGACGCAAGGCGATCAGATGGCCTACAACAACCTATGCCGCGGCCTCCACGAATCGCTCGCGCCCGAAGGCTTCATGGAAACCGAGTTAGCCCAGGCGATTGCCGATGACCGCTGGCGTCTCCAGCGCGCCGCCACTCTCGAAAGCTCCATCTTCGCCGAAGCCTCCGAAAAGTTCGCCGCCGAATCCGCCGATGCCACCGGCGACCCCGAACTCGACGCCGCCCTCTCCGCGGGTCGCACCTGGACCGCCGAAGCCCGCAACCTCAATCTGCTTACGCTCTACGAGAGCCGCATCCAACGCCGCTTCGAAAAGAACATGGCTGAGCTGCGCAAACTTCAGGCTGAGCGCAAAGCCGCCCTGGCGGAAGCTATCGCTGAAGCCGCCGCGCTCTTGCAACTGGCGGAATCGAAAGGCCAAATCTACAATCCGGCCGAGGCGTTCCTGCTTCGCAATTTTGAATTTTCAACCGACGAAATCGCCCGCGAGATCTCCCGCTGGCGCCGCCTCAACGAGGCAAGAATGCTCTCCGGAGCGCCCCGCAAGACGCTGCGAAGAGCCGCATAACCCGTTTCTATATTTTGTAGGGCGGCTAAAGTCACCATAAAGGCGTTCTTGTGGCCGCATTCCAGACGCCGGCGCCACTCGGCCGCGTATGGGAAGTGGCCGAAGTTCCTTGACATCCGAATATTGGAAAGTCATTCAGCCCAAAATAAAAAGAGCGCGGACCGAAGCCCGCGCTCTACCAGAAATCCGCGCCGCCTCCTCCTGCATCGCGCGGCGCGCCGGTTGTGAAGTTACTTCTTCACCGGCGAAGAAGCTGCGGCAGGGACAGCCGCGCTATCGGTCTTAACAGCCGACTTTTTCACGCCCTTTTTGTGGCTCTTCTTGGTGGTTGTCTTCGCAGCGCTCTTCGACATAGTCGCAGGAGCCTGCGCGGAAGCGTTGGCGGGTGTAGCCGCGGTCTGCGCGGCGAAAGTAAACGGCACGGCGATGGCCGTCAGAGCGAGTGCAAAAATCGTGTTTTTCATTTTTTTCTCCCAGCGGGCCGTTTTTTGTATCGCCCGCTCACAAATCCATCTTGCGGTATTTGGCCGAATTACTCGATAGCCTGCGTAGGCTATATTGGGCGCCTAATTTGGGTCTATCGCGATTAAGATTCATTAGCGATACTGGAAGCGCCATGGTGACGCCGGGGCCCATTACTCATCGCAGGATTTTGCGCGTTCTGGCGGCCGGCTTCTCGCTCGTGATCTTGCTGCTGTTGGCCGCGGCAACCGTGGGCGTCTACAATATCCAGTCCATTCAACGGAATGCAGCCAGTATGGTGCGTGAGCAATCCGTCACCAACGGCCTCATTGATGAGATGCATCGCCAGCAGACCAGCCTCAGCGATGTCTTTTCAGCGATGGCGCGCGACCCCGATTCCCT
Source organism: Bryobacterales bacterium (assembly GCA_963703295.1). Lineage (GTDB taxonomy): Bacteria > Acidobacteriota > Terriglobia > Bryobacterales > Bryobacteraceae > PALSA-243. Next base: position 8,480,945 of record OY969810.1, on the reverse strand, counting down.
CGATTACGTCCACATCCTGCGGCAACTCGATGAGGCCGATCGTGATATAGACCGCATTTCGACTGAGGGCGCCCATACTCCCGAGCATGAGTTATGGGCTCGCCTTAAGCAATCCTCGACGCAGTTCTCGCAGGAGGCGCGGCGCATTCTCAATACCGAGGAGCCCGAGACTTTCGCTCCCACCGAGCTATTTCGCGACCACGAAGACTTTGTTTCGGTGGTGGCTCGCCTCATCGAGGCCGAATACCGCAAGGTCAGCGCCGCGCAGGGCCAGATCGATCAACGTTCCACCCGGCTGCTGGCGCTCACGGTCGCCTTCGCCTTCGCCAGCGTGCTATTGGCGTTGATTTTTGCCGCCGTTACCATCAAAATGACGCTCGATCTTACGCGCCGCATGGAGTGGCAGACTGGCGAGCTGAGCCGCGTCTCCTTCCACATGCTGGAAGATCAGGAGGCGACCGCGCGGCGTTTCTCTCACGAACTCCACGACGAATTGGGGCAGCAGCTCACCGCCATAAAGACTAACCTCGGCGCCCTGGATAATGGCGGCCGGGTAAATAGCGAACGCCTCGAAGATTGCCTGCGTCTGGCCGATGAAGCCATCGGGAACGTGCGGCAGCTCTCCCAGTTGCTGCACCCCACCATCCTCGACGATTTCGGTCTCGAAGCCGGCCTGCGTTGGCTGGACGAAGGCTTCACCGCGCGCACGGGCATCGCCGTTACGTTCGACTCCAATCACCCCGAGCGCCTGGCCGATGAAACCGAGATCCACCTGTTCCGCATTGCGCAGGAGGCATTGACGAACGTCGCCCGCCACTCTGGCGCCAAGCGCGTGGAAATGAAGCTCGAATCGCATGCGAACGAGATCCGCCTCTCCATACGAGACGATGGTCACGGGCTTTCGCCGCAGAGCTCCACGAGCGGTGGCATGGGGATGATCGGCATGCGCGCCCGGGCGCGCAGCGCCGGAGGAGATGTGGAGATCCAGTCTGCGCCCGGCGGCGGTGTTCTAATTGAGGTGCGGGCGCCGCTCAGGAATGAAACGAATTCGCATCCTGCTGGCTGACGACCATGCCGTGGTTCGGCAGGGCTTCAAAATGATCCTCGCCGAGCAACCCGACATGGAAATCGTCGGCGAGGCTGGCAATGGGCGGGAAGCGCTCGCTCTGGCCGGCTCGCTCAAGCCCGATATCGTCGTAATGGATGTTGCCATGCCTGAGTTGAACGGCATTGAGGCCACCCGCCGCATGGCGGAAACCGCGCCCCACGCCCGCGTCGTCGCCCTCAGCATGCACAAGGATTCCGTTTACGTGCGTGAAATTCTGCGCGCCGGCGCTCGCGGCTACCTGTTGAAGGATTCCGTTGCGGGCGACCTCGTCTCCGCAATTCGCGCGGTCGCGCAGGGCGAAGGCTACATCAGCCCGGCCGTTTCTAACGCCGTGCTGGACGATTACCGGCGGCATGTGACCAATCCCATCGACATGTTGACCAGCCGCGAGCGGGAGGTATTGCAGATGCTGGCCGAGGGCAAAACCAACAAAGAGATTGCGGTCGTACTGAACCTGAGCGTTTATACGGTGGATGCTCACCGCGGGCGAATCATGGAAAAACTGAATCTGCACAGCATTAATGAGATGGTGCGGTTCGCCGTGAGAAATGGGTTAATCGATTGAAATGCTCGCTTATACTCTCGGCGCTTTTTGCTTGCGCATGTCTTGCAGCGCAGGATGAGCCTGTCGCTCACTTTGGAACCACCGTCGTGATTCCTTCGGGCCTGCGTGGTTTTGTCTACCACATCAAACACGATTCCAGCCGCTTGCCCGATTTCACCCGGCTCAAGCCGGCCGGAACCATCTACACCTCATCGCTAAATATTCCGCCGCAAAACTTCAAGGCCGGATTCCCGGGCGTCACGAAGCGTTTCGAGTGGTTCGCCCTCGATTACACCGGGAAATTTTGGATTCAGAAACCTGGCGTATACCGCTTCGCTCTGGTCTCTGACGATGGCTCCCGGCTGGAGATCGATGACCGCGAAGCCATCGATAACGATGGCATCCATCCCGCGACCCGGCGTGAGGCGCGCGTCGAACTTGCAGGCGGTATCCACCGGATCCGCGTGAGCTATTTCCAGGGCCCGCGCTTTGAGGTTGCGTTGATCTTGGAAGTGGCGGCCAGCGGCGAGCGGTTTCGCATATTCAGCACCGACGAATTCAAGCCGCCGGCAAATCCCGAGGATTGGACCTTTCCTAACGTCGTGAAAAAACTCCCTCAGGCGCAATAACGGGTTGCAAGCGTGCGAACCTTGGCCGAGAGCGTGGTGCGTTTCAAATGCAGCATATCGGCGGCGGCCTTCTTGTTTCCGCCGGTCCTTTTCAGCGCCTGCTGCAGGATACTGCGCTCGATGAATGCCAGGGTCTGATCGTAATCGAGACCGTTGTCGGGCAGTGCGATGGTGGGAATCCCGTTTGCCTCGATCGGGGTGGGTTTGACGGTCGGCAGGGGGAAATCGGATGTCGTCAGCGTCCGGCGGTCGCCGCTCAATGCCACAGCGGCTTCGATGGCATTTTCTAACTGCCGCACGTTGCCGGGCCAATCGTAGGCGCAGAGCTTTTCTAAGGCCTCGGGTTCGATGGATTTTAGCGCAACGCCCTCCATCTCGCAGATCTTGGCGCTAAAGTGACCCGCTAGCATCGGGATATCGAGCCGGCGCTGGCGCAGGGCAGGCATCGCCAGCGGAACTACGCTGAGGCGATAGTACAGGTCTTCGCGGAAACGGCCTTCCTCGATGCGAACCATAAGATCGCAATTGGTTGCCGCGATCACGCGTACATCGATTGGAACGGTTTCGGAGCTTCCCAGACGCTGGAATTCTCGTTCCTGCAGCACCCGTAGCAGTTTCCCCTGCAAATCGAGCGGCAAGTCGCCAATCTCGTCCAGGAACAAGGTACCGTTATTCGCCTGCTCGAATCGCCCCACCCGGCTCTGCATCGCTCCGGTAAAAGCGCCGCGCGTGTGTCCGAACAGTTCAGCCTCCAACAGATTTTCAGGCAGGGCGGTGCAGTTGACCGCCACCCACGACGCCCTGCATCGAGGACTTGCTAAATGGAGCGCGCGGGCGGCTCTTTCCTTGCCCGTTCCGCTTTCGCCGGTAATTAGCACCGTGGCGCGGCGCTGTCCGGCAAGTTCAATCGTGCGATGAACCTGCCGCATTTCCCAACTTTCCCCAATCAGTAGGCTCTGCCAATCGTCCATGTGTGCGCGTGGAGTCATTACCCGTCCTTGAGGAACAATCGGCTCAAGTCGGGAAAAGTTTAGAGGCCATTGCGAATTCGCTACCATAGGATTATGACCAAGAGAATCATGGTGGCCATCGTCGGCGCCGGTATGGGCGCCTTGGTCGGCCTTCTCGTCGATTATCTTGGCGCGGGAAACCTGGCCGTAATCGGCGGCGGCATTGCGGGGGCTATAATCCCCTTTGCCGTACTCGGTCAACCCGGTCGTTAGTACCACACGCATCCTGACCTGTCGCCGCGGCGCTGACATTTCGCTCCAACCGTGATAATGTAAATCGATTTTCATGAAGGAGGAGCTGGATGTACTGTCCCAAATGCGGGGCCTCCGTTACCGACGGATTGACGTACTGCCCCACGTGCGGTGCGAATTTGCAGAGTTCCACTCCGCCGCCGGCGCAGCCGCAGCCGTTTACCCCCGCCTACGCCGCTCCGTCCTATCCCGCCCCGCAGGTCTGGGACTATGCCCAGTGGGGTACGCGCGCCCTCGGCTACATTATCGACGCGCTGCTGATCGGCGTCGGCATGGCGTTTCTATACCTGGTCGTTGGCGCCTTGCTCGCCTCCACGTTCCACCTTGCGGACGGGCTGAATGAAGGTGGGAATTGGGGAGGGGCGTCCACGGGATTTTGCTGCGTGATGATTCTTCTCTTTCCGCTCTCCACCTTATTTGTCGGCATCTACAACAGCGTATTTCTTGTGGCCCAGCGCGGATATTCCATCGGGCAGGGAGTCGTAAAGGTAATGGTGGTGGACTCCAACCGAAATCTACTGACCACCGGGTCGGCCTTTGTGCGCCTCCTGGTAAAGGTCGTGATGGGTTTTATCCCCTTCCTTCCCATGCTCGATCTGCTGTGGCCTTTGTGGGATCCCCGCCGTCAGACGCTTCACGATAAGGCCGTGAACTGTTACGTAATCAATATGAGATAGCGTGCGAAAGGTGGCTCCATCTGCGCGGCCGGGTTTTCCGGCGTTTCTGATCGGAGCGGTAACGCTCGCCGATCTGGTCGCGGGCCGTGCCTTGCTGCGAGCGGATGAGGCGCGCGTCTACTTTATGGGTCGCGCGCTGAACGTCACATGCGCGTTCCGCGCCGCGACCGGTCTTCCCTGTCCCACATGCGGCCTTACGCGTAGCGTCGTGATGAGTTTGCATGGCGAGTTCGCCCGGGCCTGGAACATGGCCCCGGCGGGCCCTGTCGCCGTTATCGGACTAGGAATGTTTACCCTCGTCGTGCTGGCGCTGGCGGTCGCGCAGTGGGCGGGCGCGCGAAATTGGACGGCGCCCGCGGCCCGATGGATCCGCAAAAGCGCGCTTGCATATGTCGCGGCCTTGGTGATAGTTTGGCTCGGTGGCTGGGCCGTAAGCCTCCACGCAGCATTGGCCGCCGGGTAACAGGGAGTACAGTAGTACCTTGCGAATACGTTTGGTCGCGAATTAAAGTTCTGACTAGGAGGAAGTGGCAATGCCGTTTTGCGCGAGTTGTGGATCTCAAGTTGAAGGACGGTTCTGCGCGAAGTGCGGCGCAACGGTAGGCGCTGGCCCGGCATCCCCTCCGCCCCCGCCGCCGAATGCGCCTATGGGAGTATATCCTCCCCCGGTTCCGCCGGCCGGCGCCGCCGCGATGACCGACAACGCCGCATCCGCGCTTTGTTATGTGCTTGGATTCATTACCGGTATCCTATTTCTGGTTCTCCCGCCATACAACCAGAACAGGACCGTGCGCTTCCATGCGTTTCAATCGATCTTCCTCAACGTCGCCGTTATTATCATAGCCATCGCTCTGGGTATCTTCGACACCCTGATCTCGCACATGATCGGATGGTGGTTCGCCGGTATTTTTTCGCTGGTCTTCGATCTCGCCTGTTTCGCGCTTTGGATCTACATGATCGTGAGCACGTATCAGGGCCGTTCGCCTGCGCTGCCAATCATCGGACCCATCGCCCAGCAACAGGCCTAATCGACCGTCGCATCCAACTCGCCTTTCGCTAACCGTACGTGAATATGCGACCCGGCGCCTGCCGTCGAAGCATCGGTCAAGACTGCGCCGCCGCGGGAAACGATCGCGTATCCCCGTTCCAGTACAAGTAGAGGGCTCAACTGCGAGAGCATGGCGGCAGCCTGCTCCATGCGTCGCCTCCGCGCCGTGAGCAGTCGCTGCATCTGCTGCGCGGCCGAAACCATTGCGCCATCCAAACGCCTCCGGTCCGCCGCCAGGCGCGGTCGCATGTCGAATCGCCGCACGCGCGCTTCCAACTCGCGCCGAGTTCTTTCTCGCGCCTCTATCGACCCGCGAACGCGATCCCGCAGCCGGAACTCCTGCTCGTCTACTCGCTGCAGGTTTCGTCCCACGCGTCGATGCAGCACGCCCAGCGCGCGGTCGATTCCCTGTTGGTGTAGCCGCCGGCTCAGCATGGCGATTCGGTAGCGTAGTCCCTGCGCGCCTTTGGTCCGCGCCACCGCAATGCGCTCGAGCAGGTCGTCGAGCAACGGCACTGCCAGTTCCGCCGCGGCCGAAGGCGTCGGCGCGCGCAGATCGGCGACATAGTCCGCGATGGTGACATCGGTCTCATGCCCTACCGCCGAAATTACCGGCACGCTGCAGGCGGCAATAGCGCGCGCTACCGCCTCTTCGTTGAAGGTCCACAGATCTTCCAGCGAGCCGCCGCCTCGGCCTGCAATTACCAATTCGGCCCAGCCGCTGCGGCTGAAGTACGCAATGCCGCGGCAGACTTCTTCTACCGATCCCTCTCCCTGCACCAGCGCGGGATAGAGCCTGATGTGCAATCCGGGAAATCGCCGCGTCAGAATGTGGAGCATGTCCGCGATGGCCGCGCCGCGCGGCGAAGTCACAATTCCGATGCGCCGCGGAAAGCGAGGCAGCGCCCGTTTGCGTTCGGCCGCGAACAGGCCCTCAGACGCCAGCTTCTTCTTGAGCTGCTCGAAGGCGAGTTGCAACGCGCCAACCCCCTGCGGCTCCATCAACTCAACCAGAAGTTGATACTCGCCGCGTGCTTCGTAGACGTCAATGCGCCCGCGCGCCAGCACCGCCAGGCCGTCCTGCGGCTTGAACTTCCAGTAGCGATGCGACGAACGGAACGCCACGCACCGCACCTGCGATTCGCGTTCCTTCAGCGTGAAGTAGTAGTGCCCGCTCTGGGCCAGTTTGAGCCCCGAGATTTCGCCCGAGACCCACACGTCTTGAAACTCGGCATCGAGCGTCGCGCGGATGGCCGCGTTCAGCTCGCTGACGCTCAACACCCGCCGCTGCGGCGAGAGGTCGAATTCCAGTGCGAATTGCTCCACGCCTAATTATGAACTGCCGTGTAGAGCGTTTGGATGTTGCTGCTACTGCCCAGCCTGAACGTTAGCGGGACGGCGTCGCTATTTGCCAGCGACGAGGGCACGACCACGTTGAACTGATAAAGGCCGACATAACCGGGCGCGAGGCCGTCATAGGCAAGGCTGGCGCTTGTACCACCGAGAGTCAACTGCATGGGATTCGTCACCGTGTTGGATACGGTGGTAATTACGCCGGGCAAAGTGGAAGGCGAAACGGTCCCAAAGCCGACGCCATACATCAAAATCGTTTCGCCGGGTTTGGCCGGCGTTCCCAGCGAGGATGCCGTAGTGGGCGCAACAAACGTGCCATCCGTGTGCAGCGCTGCCACGTATTGCTTACCGCCGATCAGGAATTGGGAAGTGGTCAGCAGCCCCGGCTCGAGTGGGTTGAGCGTGAGCGCATAGGGCGCGCTGCTTCCGTTGGAATTCGTCAGGACCACGGTGGCCGAGCCCGTCCCTACGCCGCTCGGAACTTGCGCGTTGACCTGGATTGCGCTCACGTAATCGAGAAAGGCGGGTATTCCGTTGACCGTGAGGCTGACGCCCTGCAATGACGTCGGCGCATTGTTGCCGTTAAAATCGCTGCCGGCCCAAGTGTAGGCCGTGGATGGCCCTAGGTTCGTGCCATAGATTTCGATCCATGATCCAGCCGTCGCGGCGGAGAAGCCTCCGAAGGCGCTCGCGCTCACGATGCCACCGGATGTGATCGCCGGCGCGCTTCCGCCGCCCGTATTCGGCGTCAGCGTGTACTTGGTGGAATAAACGTGATCGCCGTCCTGATTCGGCGGGTTGCCTACGCCGGCTAATCCTGCCACATAGATGGTAATGTTGCCGACATCTGTTGCCGGCGGCGTCCATGTAAATGTGAAGGTGTAGGGTAGCTTACCCACCGAGGCCGTATATCCCGCCAGACTATGCTCGATATATTGCAACGGGTAACCCGACTTGCATGAAGAGCTGCTACTTACCTGCGTAAAGATCTGCAGGTTAGGTTGCGAACAGAGAACCTGAGTATTCGAATCATTCGAAGAGAAACTGCCCGCAACGGTGGAGGTTGAAGATGCCTGACGCGCCGTCAACTCAAAGCCGGCGGCCTTTTCTGTGGAATCGGTAACCGTCACCGAAAGCGTCTGCGGAACTCCCGGCGTATATGTCATGCCGTTCGGAAAGGTAACAGCGACGCTTCCTTTGTTACTGGCACTATTTGCCGTTCCGGTATGGCAGCCAACGCTGGCGCAGGTTGCCCCGCTCGATCCGCCGTTCTCATTCGGCACGGCGCAGTATCCGGGGTCTGGGCCATATTCGTGGGCCCAAAGCAAGATCGGCAAAGTCCCCATAACCAGTGCCGCCTTGGCCAAAATAATTTTCCGTTGACGCGTCATAGAAATTATGAACACTGATTTTCGCAAGTCCATTTGTTAAGAAAGGATAAATTTGGCTTCCAATGCCAAAGCCTTGCGCGCGGTGGTGCTCAGCGGCACGCCTTCCAGTTCGGCACTGTCGAACCAGCGAAACGGGCTCTTCGCCGCGCGCGTCTCAGCGAGTGCGACCGTCAATGTGTACCGATGATGCGTGATCGTGTGGCGGATCTCGCCGAGTTTGCGCACGATGCGAGCGCCGGGAAGATCGGCGGGCGAAGGAAGATCCCAGAATCCTGCCATCCGGCTTTCACTCGCCGCGCGTCGCCGCAATAACGTTTTGCCCTCGTAGCGAACAATCAGTAAGGTTCCTTCCAGCTTAATCGGCGCGATCCGCCGCAGCTTTATAGGAAGCTGTGCGACCGTTCCTGCCACCCGCGCTCCGCATCCGGCGGCCAGCGGACACTCCGCGCACGAGGGATTCTTCGGCAAACAGATTGTCGCGCCAAGCTCCATCATGGCTTGGTTAAAGGGCCCGGGCCGTCTGACATCCAGCCACGCTTGCGCAATATCCCGAAAACGTTGCCGCGTGCGCGCGCTACCGATATCGGCAGCGTCATTTTCCACCCGCGCCACAACGCGCAGAACGTTGCCATCGAGTACGGCGTGTGGCAATCCGAACGCGATGCTCGCGATGGCGGCCGCCGTGTAGTCTCCAATGCCCGGCAGCGCGCGCAGGCCCTCAAAATCTTTTGGGAAGCCTCCGTAGCCAGCCATCTGCTGCGCCGCGCGTCGCAGGTTGCGCGCGCGCGAATAGTAGCCGAGACCCGCCCAGAGCGTCAACACGTCTTCTTCGGCCGATTCCGCAAGCGCCTCCAAAGTGGGGAAACGGCGTAGAAAGCGATTGTAATAGGGAATCACCGCCTGCGCCCGGGTCTGCTGCAGCATGATCTCGGAGATCCAGATGCGATACGGGTCGTCGGTTGCGCGCCAGGGAAGATCGCGATGCCCGGCCTCATACCAGGCAATCAATCGGCGGGCCCGATCGGCGTGCTTGCGGCTCACTCGATGACGCGCAGCCATTCGGCGACCACGGCGAAACCTTCCGGGTCCACGTCCCAAGCTTCGTAATCGGGGTTCAACGGCTCCAGGCGAATGCGCGTGTGTTCCCACTGCTCGCCATCGCGCCGTTTCTCGCTGGTGTAGCGCTTGATGGTATATCGCGCGGTCGCATCGGTGATGCCGAAACGCTCCACCAATACAATCTTTCCCTGCCGCGAACCCACCGGATTGAACCGGAACAGGTTCAAGCTGCCGTCCGGAATTCGCGGCTCCATCGAGTGCCCCACGACATGGGCCACGAATAGATTCTGGTCAAGCTTGAGGCTTGGGGGTGCGGGCACCCAATCCTCCGCCTCCGCGGGCATCTCTTCGCCCAGTCGCCCGGCCGCCGCGCGCAGGGAGTAAAGCGGCAGGTGCGTCTCGAAGCGGCGCACTTCGACCGGCTCGACATGCTCTTCGTAAAGTTGGGAGACAGTCCGCGTGAACGATTCGGCCGTTACCTCACGGCGGTCGCTGATGCGAATCGCGTTTGAGAGGCTATCTTCCATCCGGTCGAGCAGCGCTTCTGCTCCTTCTTCCGCCATCTGTCCGCGCAGATCGTCTTCGAGCGCAAGCAAGACTTCCGCGTCCGCGGGATCGGCGACGTCGTCATATGCGCCGCGCATCTTCAGCCAACCGTGGCCGGTGGTTGAGTCGATGAGCACGACGCCGATGTTACGCGGCTCGCGTCCAGGCAATGAAGCTTCGAGGACGGCGTAAACGCCCGGGCGTCCGGAGATGGAGACGACCGGACCCGGCATTAGTTCTGTACCGAGCGCTGCGCCGGCGCCGCCCAATAACCAGGCTTCGTCCGGATGACCACGTTAGGCAACCCGGGTATATCCACCTTAATGCGCCGGAATTGGAGCTTTTTGACGTCTTCGATGTCGGGAACGTAGCGCATCACATATTGCTGGTTGATATCGCCCGCAATTCCGCCGACCGCTTTGACAATACCGCTCGAAATCTCGGCGGCATATCCACCCGTGCCGACAGTGAAGGCATAGTTTCCCTCGTCCGTCGGATGGGAAAGGTATCCCGAAACGTCCTTATAGAGATTGTTCAGCGGGTATTCGATGCGCCCGCCGGTATCGCCCACCAGCTTTTCCAACACATATTGGTCGGGATTCTCGAAGCCGAAGTTTTGCGTGCTGATTGCGTAGATGGTGACCAGGTTGCGTTGCGCAAGTTCCAGCACTTCGCCCATGCTCTTCTTGCTGGAGCTATCGTGCCCGTCGCCCACGATGATAATCACGCGGCGGGGCTCGTATGGTTCGCCCGGGACCAGCTTGCGGTCGGTGCAAGCGCGGTAGACGGCGTCGAACAGCGAGGATGCGCCCCCCGGACGGAGCGTCCGGATCTTATCGGTAATCTTCTCGGAATCCTGCGTCGTATTGACGGCCAACTCCGCTTCGGTCGAATAGGTGATCAGGTAGCCCGAATAATTCGGTCCACCCGGCAGCAACGCCCAAACCATCTCCATGATGGAATCCTGAAACGTCTTCCAATGAATACGCGCGCTGCTGCTCATGTCGAGCAGGAACCCGATCACTACCGGTTGCCGTGGGTCGTGGCTAAAGAACTTGATTTTTTGCGGGCGGCCTTCATCCAAGATTCGGAAATCCTTCGCCTCCAGGTTGGAAAGGAACTTTCCCTTCTCATCGGTGACCGTGACAGGCACAATGACTTCGGTCGACTCCGACCGGATCGTCGTGCCGGTGTCCTGCGGGGTTGCCTGTTGCTGAGGCGCCTGCGCGGGAGGAATTTGCCCGGTTGCAGCGGGTATATTCACCTTAGTGGCGGGAGTAGCGGGCGTCTGTTGCGGAATTGCGGGGACGCTCAAAACCAAAGCGCCTAAGCAAGCGACCATAATACGGCGATGCATAATTAGCTTTTATTTTACCGCGACAACGTCCACCCCAAATCCCGCGTCCATAGAGGGTAACCCCTCGAAGAGTAAGGTGGTCGCCGCAGGAGCCTGGAAGAAATCGGTGCGGACCTTACGTACCTCCGTGGCGAGACTGGGTGAAAGAGGGTAATAATGCGCGTATACGACGTTGGAGGGCTTCGCTCCTGCCTGCTCGATCGACTTCTTCAAACGGTCGAACGCAAGACGGGCGTCCGATTCCTGATACCCAAACGAATACTGGCTGCCGGTTAACACTACCTCCGGCGCCCCAACCAGCGCGGCCTGCGATTCGCCGTCGGCGCTGCCGGCGAATTCGATGGGCGATGCGGGCTCCGCCGCCAGTCGCGCCACGGCTTCGCATGCGGCCATGGCTTCGCGTGGAGCACGCGCGGGTTGCACGAAATCGAGCGCAGCGTGGGGATAATCCGCTTCTACGCTGTGAAGCGTCTCAGAGATGCCGGCGAGGGAACTGACAAAGCACGTAAGGCGAGTGACATCGGCGGGCGCCAATTTGTTGGCTGTCAGCGACTGGCGCAAGCCAGCGAGGGATTTTTCCATGAGCGGCGGCACGGGCCCCAGTGGATCTTCGGCCGTCGCCACGGCTGGCGAGAGAAACGCCAGACCGAAGGGATTTACGTCCTTCTTCGCTGCGGCAATGCCTTCGAATACCACTTGAGCGCCTTCGAGCGGCAGCGCGCCCACCTTTACCAGCGCGATGGTCGGAAGGGGCTGCTTATGAGAGGTGAAGAATTCGCTTATCAGATCGCGCACATGACGAAGGTCGGCCGAGCCCGCCACAAATACGCGAATCTTGAGCACCGTCTCGCCGCCCGCTTCATGCTGTAAGGCTTTGAGAGCTTCGCGCACCTGCGGCGAAAGTAGTCCTTTGGCGGAAAGCGGAGTAGTGTGAAAGGTGAGCCGACGGGTTTCCCCTACTACGGCGCTAGGTAGTTCTTCGGGCACCTTGAGCGTCTGGGTCTCTTCCTCTTTCTTTTTTTTCTGAGCAGAAAAGGCGCTGGCCGCGAAAAGTGCGAAGAGAAGGGCCGCCACAAGGCGCATCGTTCTAGGATTGTAGCGCAGACAAAACCACGCTGGTTAGCCATCCAATATGGTATGCTTTGGCTGAGTGGTTTTGAATCCCCATTCCGAGGTGCCACTGTACCGCCAGCTCTTTGAGCAAATCGCTGGGCAAATCCGTTCCGGCGAGCTGGAACGCGGGGAGCGCTTGCCAGCCACTCGTGAATTGGCTGGTCACCTTGGACTGAACCGCACCACGATTTCTGCCGCATATGAACTTTTGGAAGCAGAGGGTCTGATTGCGGGACAGGTGGGACGCGGCAGCTTCGTGACCGCCGGATCGCCAGCGGTCAAACCAGGTTTAGCACCTGGAATTAATTGGGGCACGCTGTTCGACCGAGGCGATTCGGCCTTCGGCATTTCCAGTGCCGCGGTGGGCCGCGAAATCAGCTTCGTGATGTCGCGACCCTCCCGCGACCTTTTCCCGCTGGATGATTTTCGCGCCAGTTGCGAGGCTGTCCTGAAACGCGACGACTTGGCAGATATCCTGCAGCTTGGATCGCCGAGCGGCTATGAACCCCTACGCCGCTATCTTTTGGAAGCGGCGCGCGCCCAGGGCCTTGCTGCGCCGGGCGATGATCTGATTGTTACCAACGGATGCCAACAGGCGCTCGATCTGATTGCGCGTGTGTTGTTGCGACCGGGAGACACGGTTGCCATTGAAGACCCGGTGTATCCGGGGCTAAAGAACCTTTTGACGGGCACGGGCGTTCAACTGGCGGGCATCCCCGTCGGCGCGGATGGCATCGACATCGGGCAGTTCGAGCGAGTACTCGAACGGGACCATCCGCGGTTCGTCATTGTGACATCGAATTTCCAGAACCCCACGGGCGTTACGCTGCCCGAAACTTCACGCCGCGCGCTTTTGCAGGCGGCGCGCGCGAAGGGGATTCCGGTGGTGGAAAACGACGCCTACGGCGAGCTGCGCTATGAGGGCGAACCAATCGCAGCCATAAAGCAGCTCGACAACCAAGGCGGAACGGTGCTGCTGCGCAGTTTCTCGAAGGTGAGTTTCCCAGGTCTGCGGGTCGGCTGGGCGTTAGGCCCCAAAGCGCTGATCGATCGCATGCGAAACGCGAAAGAGGCGTCCGATCTGCATACGGACCAGCTGTCGCAGGCGGTGTTGCTCGAATTTGCAGAATCGGGCCGACTGGCGGCGCACCGCGCGCGCGTATTGGAATCGGGCGGGAAACGATTGCGCGCAACGCTGGATGCGTGCCGCGAGTATCTGCCGGCGGGAACGCGTTGGACGCACCCGCAGGGGGGCATGAACATATGGGTGCGTCTGGCCGAGCCGCTGGACGCCGCGCAACTTTTGACTCGTGCGCGGAAAGAGGGTGTGGCATATCTGCCGGGCCGGTATTTTGCGGTCTCGCGACAGGATGCAGGCGCCCTTCGTTTGAGCTTCGCGGGTTTACCGCCGGAAGAGATCCGGCGGGGTGTGGCGGTGCTGGGAAGACTCATCGCGGCGGAAATTGAGGCCGCCGCGCAAAGCTTCGAGCCGGCGCCGGCGATGGTGTAAAAAGGCCCCTGGTCAAAAGATTTCTAATTGAGGAGTTTCGAATGTTTCAATTCTCTAGCGAGCAGTTTCGAGTAAAGGTCGGCCTGGCGGAAATGCTGAAGGGCGGCGTCATTATGGACGTCACTAACGCCGAGCAGGCAAAGATTGCGGAAGAGGCCGGCGCCACCGCCGTGATGGCGCTTGAGCGCGTACCCGCCGATATTCGTAAAGAGGGCGGCGTGGCGCGCATGGCGAGCATTTCTAAAATGGAAGAGATCATGCGCACCGTCACTATTCCAGTGATGGCTAAGGCGCGCATCGGCCATTTTATGGAGGCTCGCATCCTCGAAGCGCTAGGGGCCGATTACATCGATGAGAGCGAAGTGCTCACACCCGCCGATGAAGAACATCACATCGATAAGAACGATTTCAAAGTACCCTTCGTCTGCGGCGCGCGCAATTTGGGCGAGGCGCTGCGGCGCATTGCGGAAGGCGCCGCGATGATCCGTACCAAGGGCGAAGCGGGCTCAGGCAATATTGTGGAGGCCGTGCGTCACATCCGCACCATCGTGAAGGAAATGCGGCAGCTTACGGTGCTGGGGAAGGAAGAGCTGGTGCATGAAGCCAAGAAGCTGCAGGCGCCGCTCGAGTTGGTGGAGTGGGTGGCGAAACATGGCAAGTTGCCGACGCCGAATTTCTCGGCGGGCGGTATCGCTACGCCGGCCGATGCGGCGTTGGTTATGCAACTCGGCGCCGAGGCCGTGTTTGTAGGTTCGGGTATCTTCAAGTCGTCCGACCCGCAGGCGCGCGCGAATGCCATCGTGAAGGCCGCTAAGAATTTCAACAACCCCGAAAAACTACTCGAAGCCAGCCGCGAGTTGGGTGATGCCATGCCCGGGCTCGATATCTCCAAGCTGCCCGAAGGCGAGCTATTGCAAACGCGGGGCTGGTAGGGAGCCCTTTCGAGAATGAAAAGAGTGGGCATATTGGCGTTGCAAGGAGATTTTGCGGCGCACGGCGCGGCCTTGGAACGCGCTGGCGCCGAGCCGGTCTTTGTGCGTGAAGCCGGACAACTCGACGCCATCGACGGTCTTGTGATTCCAGGTGGTGAGAGCACGACCATGCTCAAGCTGCTGCATTATGACAATCTGTTCGATGCCCTGGCACAGTTCGGACGGCGCCGTCCGATCTTCGGAACGTGCGCGGGCGCCATTCTTCTGGCGACTGAGGTGTCGAATCCGGCGCAGGAGAGTCTGGGCCTGATGGATCTTTCGGTAGAGCGGAACGCCTACGGCCGCCAGGTAGACAGCCGTGTGGCAGAGATCGAGCTCACGCGGGAGTTCACGGCCGGCGGGAATTCGGGCAAGCGGAAGGATCAGCCGCCCGATAAACTGGAAGCACTGTTTATTCGCGCGCCTATCATCCGTCAGACGGGACCCAACGTCCGGGTGCTGGCCAGGTATGCCGGCGATCCGGTCTTAGTAGAACAAGGCTCGCATCTGGCGGCGACATTTCACCCCGAACTAACATCGGATACGCGAGTGCATCGGTTCTTTGTAGACAAGTTATGATCCCCGAAGATCGCAAGAAGGTTCTGTTCGTTTGTATCGGCAATTCGTGCCGCAGTCAGATGGCTGAGGCATTCGCGCGCGTGTATGGCAGCGACGTAATGGCGCCCGCGAGCGCTGGTTTGGCTCCCGCCGCGCAGGTGGCGCCGGATACGGCGCGAGCCATGCGCGAGAGAGACATCGATGTGACGGCTCACTTTCCCAAGCACCTGCGCCAGTTCAGTCGCGCGCGCTTCGATTTGGTGGTGAACATGTCCGGCGCCAACCTTGGTCCCGTTTCGGGAGAGCGAGTCATCGTATGGGATATTGACGACCCGATATGTGAAGACTATCAACGACACTGCGAAATTCGGGATGAAATCGAGCGGCTGGTGATGAATCTTATTCTTGAGATCCGCCGCGTCGCCTTGGAGACCGAGACGGCCAACCATTAAGCAAGTGGAGGCCGAGAGCAGTTTTTCCCTATTCTCCGCGCGAGCAGGGCGCATTAGCTGTATCTGTCACCTGTATTCTCTTGGGCTAGCGATAGTGGCGCCGGGATTGCAATAAGTATTGATAAACGCGCGCTGCTCCAACCATGAGAAAGGAACGCATATGTCTGAGAACTTAGTTTGCGACAAATGTGGACAGCGGTTCAACAATCAGAACGAGCTTCAAAAGCACGCTGAGCACTGCGCCGTCAAAGGAGCGCGGCAAGGCGCTGGAAGCGGCCCCATTACACGGGGCGCCGGTGGCTCCAGCTCTTCGGAATGAGCCGGTTAAAAGGGCGGCTGAAAGCGCCGCCCTTTTCTAAATTCAGAACATGGCTGAGCTCCCTTTGCAAAACCTGACGGAGGACGCGCCAAGCGCAGTCCGGCGGAATATTGAAGCGATCGCCCGGTTAGAGGCGAGTTACGTCCGCGACCGAAGCGTCGCTGACCGTGTTGCAGACTGGATAGGTGGGTTCTCCGGCAGCTTGACTTTCGTTGTGATCCACGCCCTTTTTTATGGCGCCTGGATTTTAGTAAATTTGGGCGTTATACGCGCGATCCCGCGATTCGATAGGTTTCCATTTCTGCTATTGAGTGTTGTCGTGTCTCTGGAAGCGATTTTTCTTTCTACTTTTGTGTTAATGAAGCAGAATCGAATGAGCAAGCGCGCCGACCAACGGGCCCATCTCGATTTGCAGATTAACTTACTGGCCGAGCGCGAAATGACGCTCGTACTTCAAATGCTGCATCGCATTTCGATGCGGCTCGGCGTGCGAACTCCTGGAGAGGCGGTGGAGGAGTTTAGCGAGGTGACTTCGATAGAAGCGCTGGCGCAGGAAATCAACGAAAATCTGGCCGATGAGTAATTGCGTGCGCGGTCTTACAACGGTTTGGTATTTGCACCGTCATTAATGGGAGCGAACGAATGCTACTGTTACTGATTATTCTAATTGTCTTGCTATTTGGAACAGTGCCAGCGTGGCCGTATAGTCGAGGTTGGGGATACTATCCGAGCGGCGGTCTAGGCTTAATTGTTCTTATTCTCGTGATACTGCTGCTGATGGGTCGAATTTAGGGCTCGATCCAAACCGGTACATGATTGCTTTCGTGACCGTCAACGGTCAAGTGCAATTCAGACGCTCCGGCATTGGTAATTGACGGAAGCTGAAGCTCTACGAGGTAAAAGCCTATATGGCCAGGTGCAAGTGTTGCGCGCGTCACTTGAATAGCGGCGCCGTTAAGGAACGCTTGCACCGACGCGACAACTGCGGGAGCGTTTTCCGGTGCGGGAATGCCGCTTTGCCAATCCGGGCGCACTTTTCCCAGACCCGTTGCCAGAATCGCGATACGCCCATTCGAATGGGCTGCATTTCGCAGATCAAGCGGCAGGTTCGTATCGGCATCGTAGAGCATAGGGACATTGCCCACGCCCAAGAGAATTCCTGGTGAGACCGACTGCATAGGCAAATTTGCCACCAGGCGCCCGTTAGCCGTTTCCAATGCAAGTGCCACCGTAGATCCGGTCACCTCAAATGGAACTTGGATTTGCGAGCCGCTGTCAGTGGCCATCAGCACCGGATAGCGCAGAGCGCCATCGCTAGCGGAACTCACGTTCGCGCCGAGGACGCTAAGCAACGATCCGGGGGCCGCGGGTCTCACCGTTGAATCCGCCGCGTCCACAATGCGCCAGGCGCGTCGAACGTGAGGAGCAGACGCGGCCCACAAACCATAACCCTCTAATGCGATGTAGAGTTGAACGCCGGCGGGATCGAGCCGCACATCCGTCGCCGAGGCGCCTTGAGGCAAATGCGAAGTCAAATTTTGCCAGGCGACGGTATTGATCGATGCGGTTTCGAGATCCGCATGTCCAAAGAACACGCCTTTATCGGTAGCCACGTAGACGGAGCCTGTTGCCCGATCAGCTGTAATCCCGTGGGCCGCAACCGCCGGCAGGCTGGGAGAGTCGAGAGCATCCCATACTCCGCCGAAATCGACCGTCCGCAAAACATGGGGTCCGGCGCCCCGAGCGCGGCAACGGCTACGTTCGATTCGGATGGATCGGCGAAGATGCTCTCCACCGGTCCGCCCGCCGCATGCGGAAGATCGAAATTCCTGCCATTGTCGCGTGAAACCCAAAGGCGTCCATCCTTTGAGCCGACATATACGATTGTTTTCGACGCTGCAATTGCATGAATGTCGGCGCCCAATAATGAGGAATAACGCTGCTTCGCGGTGGCCTGTTCTATGAGATCGCTGGCTGTGGAAATTTCCCACACGGAGCCGCCCGGAGGCAGTTCCAACTCGCCCAAGCCTTCTGCCGCTATCCGCGTTCCCGCGGCGCCGGTTGGCGTCGTGAGAATTCGCTGCACCGGCAGATTAGGAAATGCAAGGTTAAGGCCGCTCCACGTGGATCCACCATCGAGGGTACGCCACACACCGTAATTGTTCGCCACCACGATCTGGTTTGCATCGGCCGGCGATATCGCAACGCTATGCTGCGCCACGCCGATCACCGAACGGCCGTGGTAACCGGTCAAGCTGCTCCAGGTGCGCCCGCCATCCTGCGAACGGGAAAGCTGTCGCCCCAAGCCGAAAATGGATACACTATCGCCCGCCGCGCTGACAATCTGCGCCCCTAATTCGGGAAGGCGAACTGCTGGAGACGGAGTTGGGGCGGGCGATTCCATCGCGGAAGTTACTGGAGACCACGCGTCGAAATCGGCCGTCTGATAGATTTTGCCGGAAGCAGTACGAGCGAACAGCACGCCGCCCGCGGAAAACCAGACGCGTTCGACAGGGCCAGTTGCCGGAGAGGCCAAGGCGAGATCCACCGACGGGCCACCTACCTTACGCCAATCCGGCGAAGTCTGTGCCGCTGCGACCGCGGTAAGGGCTAGTACCAAAACCGGAACACGCCTTGTGCTTTTTTGACACACAGCAGGTCTCATTTTACCTCAAAACGTATATCGGCACTTCGCATCAAATACCTGAATTTACGTGCTTTGTGAGCAAAGCTTAATCGCGGGCACAGAGTTGCTTTTGCATGTTTGATGCTAGACTGATTTTTGGTGTGGCAGATAAGGTGGAGTGTTCCCGCTTCACGAAAGTCCTGATGCTCCAGCGTCCTTTAATCTCGTGGCTTGGCCGCGTTGCCGCGCTCGCGTTCGCAACATTAATATGTCTCGCGCCGCTTCACGCGCAGAGACCTGCCGCCACGGTAGAAAAGATGATGGGGCAGGTCTCTCTCATGAAGGATGGACGGGTGGACAAGCCGCTTTATGCCGGCAGCACCGTGAACGCACAGGAAATCATCGTCACCGGACCGAACAGCTTCGCCTCTTTTCATCTGCAGGACGGCAGCACGTTCGAGGTTTACGAGAATGCGACCGTGATCTTCCGGCAAGACTGGCCGGGTTGGTCGCACCTGCTCAATGTCATTATGGGCCGGGTGAAGGTCTTCATCGATCATTCGAAGGGCCCGAATAGTAACAGCGTGACGACGCCCACCGCAGTCATTTCTGTACGCGGCACTGTCTTCGACGTGGTGGTAGAAGATGCCGACGGCACAACCTTGGTTAGCTGCGACGAGGGTTTGGTGCAGGTCCAAAATGTAACGGCGCCTGGCATGGAACCCCTGTTACATCCGGGGGAATCGGTCCGTATCTTTCGAGGCCAGGGTCTAATCGGCAGGCAAATCAATAAGGGCGGGATCGTGCAAGGCGTGTTGCGGGCATCTCGCGACCTTATACAGGTTCTGGCGCAGCGCCGTACCGGTCTTCCCGGTGTGGGCGGCGTCGGCGGCCCCGTCGGCTCAACCACTGGCGGAGCGCAAGGGGACGGCAAGGGCAAGGGCGGCAACGCGCCTCCGGCTGCTCCTCCCGCTGCTCCTCCTGCCGGCAACGGCCACTAGACTCTTTACCTTGATCCGTATCCGCTGGCGTCCTACCGCCAATTACCTGATGGAAACCGAGGCGCATGTCTACGCTCTCGCCATCGCAGCGAGCGTACTGCTTTCGTTCTATCCATTTCTCACGGTGATGCTTTCCTTCTGCCGCAATGTTTTGCATTGGCCGGCGGCGGTGCAGGCCATCTATGTCGCATTGGACGATTACTTTCCCGGCGATCTGAGCGTGTTTGTGCGGCGCAACTCGCCGCGGTCATCGGTCGAGCTAGGCTCGATGTTTCTTCTCCTATTGACAGCCAATGGCGTCTTCGAGCCACTCGAAGTAGCCTTAAACCGGGCTTGGGGAGTAGAGCGAAACCGGCCTTACTGGCGCAATCAACTGGTGGCGCTTGGCATGATCTTCGCGTGTGGCTCGCTGGCGCTGCTCTCGCTCATGTTTACGGCGCTGAACAAGAAGTGGCTATCGGATTGGGCTGGCGCGCATGCAAACGTAGAAGTGTGGCTCAACCTGGTGATTTTCAAAATCGCCGCGCTTCCGCTTTCGATTCTGGCTCTGTTTCTGGTCTACTGGCTGCTGCCGAACCGCAAGATCGACCCCCGCGGCGCGGCAGCGGCTGCGATCCTGACCGGGATCGTGCTAGAGGCTTTAAAGTACCTCAATCTTGTGGCGTGGCGAGTGATGCAGGCTAAGATTAGCGCCGAATACGGAGTCTTTCAACATTCCGCGACCATTCTGCTGTGGAGCTTTGTGGCATCCATGATTGTATTGGCGGGCGCGGATTGGAGCGCGCGACGGAGTGATGCGGCTGTGGCGCGCGACGACGGGCGCCAGTTATGAAGCGAAGCAGGGTCCGCGCGAAGCGTTCGCCTCTGCGGTACACTACCCCTAGGTTACTTGCGTAGCCGCTGGCGGGCCATCGGCCTGAAAGACGCGGCGGGACCGAAATGGTCCGAAAGCGTCGAAGCCGGCATTAAGGAATTACTGAATGGAACAAAAACTGAAGATCGCCGTGTTTATCGATTTCGATAACATCGAGATCGGCGTGAAGTCCACTCTGCACCGCGAATTCGATGTGGCTGCGGTGCTGGATGCGCTGAAAGAACGCGGCGAAATTGTCACCAAGTTCGCTTACGCGAATTGGGGTAGACAGGAATCGGCAACGCGCGCGCTTTCCGAGCACGCGGTGCAGATGGTGCAGCGCGACCCCTCGCCGCGTGGCGACAAGAACGGCGCCGATATCAATTTGGCGCTGGACGCGCTTGAAATGGCGTTCACCCACGATCACATCAATGCCTTCTGCATTGTCAGCGGAGACAGCGATTTCATCGCCCTGGTGAACAAGCTCAAACAATACGACAAACGCATTTTCGTGGTGGGCGGGCGAGCCTTCACCAGCACGATTCTGCAGAAAAACTGCCACGAGTTCATCGCTTATGAGTCGGTGATCGACGAGCGGCCGTCGCGGCCGGTCCATCATCCGCAACCACAACAGGACAGGCCGCCGCAGGCGCACTCCGATAAGCCGCCGCAGCAGCAACAACCGCAACAACGGCCGCAGAACCGGCGGCAAACGCTCGATCTGACGCAGGCGATGCCCCTGGTGGAACGGGCGCTAAGCGTGCTGGAACGACGCGAAGTTCGACCGCAGCTCGGGTTGCTGAAATCGACCATGCTGCAGCTGGATTCCGCGTTCAACGAGCGCGCCTACGGGGCCGGCAACTTTACCGATTTCGTGGAGAAACTGCAGAAGGCGGATTACGTCGAAGTGACAGGCGGCGAAGGCCGCTACATGATCCGCATGAAGGGCGGCGGCGCGCCGGAGAAGCCCGGGGCGAAACCCGAAGAGGCGATTCCGCTGCTGCGCGATGTGCTGGAAACGCATCGCATGGATATCGACAACGGTGCGCCGGCAGAAGAACTGGCGGAGTGGGTGCGGCAGGAGCGGCCGGAATTCAACTGGAGCGATTACGGCTTCCAGATATTCAGCGAGCTTCTGAATTACGCGCAGGACAAGGGCTTGGTGCGTATCCAAGCGGACGAGGAGAAGGGCCTCAGCGTCTATTTGGGCGCTGAATTCCATCCACCGGCGCCGCCTCCGGAGCCCGAACAGCCGGAAGTGATCGAGGAAGAGGACGAGCCGCAGCCCATCGTTCCCGGCCAGCCAACAGCTACCGGAGAGATTCCCGAACCGGCGCCTGTTCCGAAACCGCAACGGCGGCCGCGCGCTCCGCGTAAGCAGCAGCAGGGCGATGGCGCGAAGAAGCGTACGCCGAGACCGCGCAAAAAGCCGCCGATGAATTAGGCGGGAGTGAGAGGCCAGGCAGCGCCGGCAGCGAGTACGCCGGCGCTGCCTGGCTTTTGAATTTGCAGGTAGGTTATTTCTTGGTTCTCGCTACTGCAAACCGGTTACGCCGCTGCTATTTTTCACTGCGACACGGCTTCCATCGGCGGTCTTGATAGCGACGCCAGTGAAGCTCCAATTCAGCGCGTTCTGAATGGAACCCGCGCTCTTGGCTTCGATGCGAATGTTTTTGAATTCAAAATCCCGCAGCGGCGCCTCGGGATAAGCGCTCACCGTGAATGCCTGCTGGGCCCCGGTCGCGACCATATCGGAGATATGCACGTCGCGAAAATGCGGCAATCCCTTTTCCGGTGAAACGGGCGCCAGCAGCACGCGCCAATAGTCCGGAACATCCTTCATTCCGTCAGGTAATTTGGCATAGCTGTAGGACGGATTCCAGTTCATGGTTATGCTGATCGGCCGGGGCACGCCATGCATCTCGATGTTGCGAATGCGAATGCCTTGCATGAGGCCGCCGCGCGTATTGGCGGATTTAAATAGGATGCCGTTGGGAACGCCTGGCATTACGGTGATGCGGTCTACGTCGATGTCGCGCATGCCACCCGAAGTCTCACTGCCGATTGTGACCCCCGCCGCTCCTCCACGCACCGTGTTGTGGCGGATGCGGATCTTTTCCGTCGGCCGGTTCACGCGCAGGCCGTCGGCATCGCGCCCGGCTTTGAGGCAGATGGCGTCGTCGTTGCAATCGATGTCGTTGTCTTCCACTACGACATTCGCCGAGGAATCGATGTCGATGCCGTCGGTGGATGGGCCTTTGCCATCGATATTATTGCGAATGGTCAGGGAATCGACGTTCACATCCTGCGAGTAGCAGACGTGAACGGTCCAGAATCCGGAACGCTTGAGCGTCAGGCCTTGCAGACGCACGTTCGACGATTTATAAATTTGGATTAGCCGAGGACGCTGGCAATCATAGTCGACGGCCCAGCGGATGCCCTTGGGCTCATACTCTTCGCGACGCATTTTCCAATATTTGTCCCACCAGATCTTACCGTCGCCGTCCACTACGCCCTTGCCCGAAATCTGCACATTGGATTGCTCATAAACATTAATCAGCGCGGCCGGCCACTTCATTTCAATTCCCGCAACGCGGGTGGGCATGATCGGATACGCGGCGAGATCCCGCACGCCGCGCAGTTCGACGCCCTCATCGATCTGAAGCTGCGTGTTGCCCTTCACGAAGAGCGCCCCGGTTAAGTATGTGCCTGGTTTAAAGACTACTGTGGCTTTCGATTTCGCGGCTTCGTCCAGGGCCTTTTGAATGGCAGCTGTGTCGACGGTGACGCCATCGCCCTTCGCGCCGAAAGTATTGACGACGATTTGCGCGTGGACCGCGGATCCGGCCGCCGCACAAACCAGCAGGAAAGAAACGATGTGGCGTGCCACGTTGGGTTTCATTTGGCTCCAGCCTCGATGGTAACCGACCCGGCCATTAATCCCAATCTCGCCGCGGGGTAATGGCGCGTGGGCGGTCGAATGGCAGACCTTTGGCGGTCCGCTACGGGAGACAGTTACCTATTACGAAACGGCGCCCCAGAGCGCCAACATGTTAAACCTTCCATAACCCCATTAAGCGCCACAATCAGAAGCCCCTCCAAAGCGTATTCTCAGTTTGACGTTTGCAATAGCAAAACCTGGGAGCTCGCGGAGAATCGGGTTGCTGGAAGTCGCGGCGAACCGTAGCATGTAGGCCTACATGAAAGCGTCCGTGGTGTTGCTCGCAATCACTCTTTCCGGCACTCTCGCTGCCCAATCAACTAACGCCTTCCACTTCGATTTGTCGAAGATCGCTCCCACGAATGTCTACACGGACGCCGCCGGCTTCGGCTACGAAAAGGCCGCCACGGGCAAACCACCTTATTACTTTTCTGTGCGCGTACCCGAAGAGGGCAATTATCGCGTGACAGTGAGGCTAGGCGCCCCTGGCACAGCGACTCTAACCACGATTAAGGCCGAATTGCGCCGCCTGATGGTAGAGGGAGTCCAAACCAAGCCGGGTGAATATGCGACGCGAACGTTTATCGTAAATGTGCGGCGTCCCCAGATTGCCGGTGACGGCGAGGTTCGACTGAAAGATCGCGAAAAGGGCTCTGAGGCTTGGGCATGGGATGACAAGCTGACGCTCGAATTTACCAATTCGAATCCCGCTGTTTCTGTCCTCGATATTGAAAAAGCGGATCGTCTTCCAACCCTTTACATTGTTGGGGATTCTACTTCCACGGATCAGCCGCTCGAACCATTCAATAGTTGGGGACAGATGATCACGGCATTTTTCAAGCCGGACATTGGAGTCGCAAACCATGGCGAATCCGGCGAATCTCTGCGAGGCTTCCTGGGAGAGAAGCGCTGGCTAAAGGTCATGAGCGTGCTCAAAACAGGGGACTATCTCTTGATACAGATGGGCCACAACGATCAGAAAGAAAAAGGAGAAGGCGTGGGCGCGATGACCACATACAAGGCCGATCTGAAGCGATTCGTGGAAGATGCGCTTGGCCGCGGCGCCACGCCGATTGTGGTCACTTCGATGAACCGCTTGACGTTCGATCCGGATGGCGCAATCGCGAACAGCCTGGGCGATTACCCGCGGGCCGTGCGTGAGGTTTCCGCCGAAGAGCACATCGCGCTGGTGGATTTAAACGCCATGAGTAAGTCATTTTACGAGGCGCTCGGCCGCGTGGACGCGCACCTGGCATTCGCCGGTAAAGACACCACACATCATGATAACTATGGCAGTTACGAATTTGCGAAATGCGTGGCACAGAGATTAAAAGATGCGAAGTCGCCGCTAGCCAAATATCTGATCGACATGCCGCGGTTTGATCCCGCGCATCCCGATCCGCCGGCGTCGTTTCAGATTCCAGGCGAGCCAGTGTTTTCGAGCGAGACTCCATATGGGAAGTGACCGGCCTCGCCTTCAGGTATCGTTTAAGTTTTCTCAACGATCCGTTCAAGAAAATTGGTTTGACGAAACGAATGGCAGGCTCTAGAATTCTGAGATTCCTAACTTTGGTGTTAATGATGGTGGAATCCTCATGGAGAAGGGCGCCGACAAGTTACTTAGTTGTTAAGGGGCGCACGATCTATTGCAAAATAAGGTAAACCGTTAGACAATCCGTACAAGGAGCTTTGGGTGGTCTTATGATCTGTGTTGATCGTTGGAAAACTGCGGCTACGTGCCTGCTTGCAGCTATAGTCTGTCTTTCTCTTACCTCTTCCGGGTTGCATGCGCAAGCGGTGGCAGTTGCGGAAGTAGATGGCATCATATCGGACTCCTCCGGCAAAGTAATTCCGGGCGTGCCTGTCACCTTAACGCAAACAGATACCCGGACGCCGCACAACGGAGTCACCGATGCGCAAGGCCGCTTCCAGGTGGGCAATCTGCCGCCGGGGCCCTATACGTTTGAGGTAAAGTCGCCTGGTTTTAAGGACTATCGTCAAACAGGAATCATTCTGGAGGTCGGTCGTACCAGTGAAATCAATGTCAGTTTAAGCGTCGGCTCCGTCACCGAGACTATCGAGGTTGCCGCAGACGCGTCGATGGTGGAAACCAAGGACAGCGCCATTGCACAGGTAGTCGAACAACGCAAAATCGTAGATCTGCCGCTCAACGGGCGCAACCTGACCCAACTGTTAACCCTGGTTGGCGGTGGCAGCACCGCTCCGGCAGGCGATTTGACAGGCAGCAAAAATATTCAGGGTTCCAACGGATCGGGCACTTTCTCGCTGGCCGGCGGCCAAGCTAATGGCGTGAACTACCTGCTGGACGGCGGCGATAACAACGACGCCTTTAGTAACGTCAACCTACCCATCCCTTTTCCGGACGCGGTACAGGAATTCAGCGTGCAAACTAATGCTATGCAGGCGCAATTCGGATTGCATCCCGGCGGGGTGGTTAATATTGTGACTAAGTCCGGCGCCAATGCTTTTCATGGCGATCTCTTCGAGTTTTTCCGCAATTACGAACTTAACGCCAGGCCCAAAGGTTTGGTTCTACCGTCCGGTTCCGTCTCCCAACCGGTGCGAGACTCTTTGAAGCGCAATCAGTTTGGCGGGACCGCTGGTGGCAGGATCGTTCGCGACAAGTTGTTCTTCTTTGGGGGATACCAACAAACGGCGCAGCGCAGCAACCCCGCCAGCACCACGGCGCATGTCCCTACTGCTTTGACGGCCCAGGGCAATTTTTCGGTGGAGGACGCCGCTACATCCGCGGGTGGCTGCCAGTCGAAGGCCATTACTTTGAAAGATCCCACGACGGGCAATCCCTTCCCTGGCAGTATTATCCCGACCAGCCGTTTCGATCCCGCAGCGGTAAAGCTGCTCAGCAAGTATATTCCTACCTCGACCGATCCCTGCGGCCTATTCCTTTACGGCCAGCCATCCAATAATCCGGATTGGCAATACATTGGACGCGTGGATTATGTCCGCAGCGAAAAGCACACCATTTACGGCCGGTTTTTCAACTACAACTACACCGCGCAACGTTTTTTCGATGGGAAGAACGCACTAACCACAGGCCCAAATCCTGGCAACCTGGATAACACGGTGACGGCAACGTTGGGCGACACGTATATCGTGAGCCCGACCATGGTGAATTCTTTCCACGCGACGTTCGACCGGCGCGCGGATAACCGCGGATCGGCTCCCAACCTGTTCGGTCCGCAAGCGTTGGGCATTACCAATTTCGCAGATAACATGCCCGACAATTACGTCCAAATTACGGTCAGCAACTATTTCAACGTCGCTTGTGGCACCTGTGCGCCAGGATACTTCAACGTCAATACCTATCAGGCTTCTGACGACTTTACGATTAACAAGGGTAAGCATCAAATCGGGTTCGGGTTCGACGGCCGCAAGCAACAATTCAATTCCCTGAACAATCAACAGGCGAACGGGCAGTGGACCTTCACCGGGAGCAGCACGTCAAACACGGGTGACTCACTAGCTGACCTGGAACTCGGCAAACTGACCGGTCTGACGGATGGCAACGCCTTGTCGGATTACATCCGCCAGACCGTTTTCGCTTTCTACGTGCAGGATACCTTCCGCGCTACGTCGCATTTAACAATCAACGCGGGCGCTCGTTGGGAGCCTTATCAGCCTGCGTTCGACAAGCAGTGCCGCGGCAATCAGTTCTCGTTGGCTGAGTATCTGGCCGGGTACCACAGCAGCCAATATCCGGCCGCTCCGGCGGGATTACTGTTTGGCCAAGATTCGCCCAACCACAACGGCTGCGCGTTCGCAAACAGCCACTGGCCGGATGTATCCCCTCGGCTCGGTCTGGTGTGGGACCCCAAGGGTGAGGGAAAGCAAACGATCCGCGCTGGTTTCGGCCTATTGCACGATAACCTCGAGCTGTTTTATCCAGAGCGCTGGACGACGAATCCACCTTACGCTTCCTCGATTGCATTGGGTACGAACTCAGGGCCATTCTCGAATCCCTACCTCGGCTACGTATCGCCCACGGGCGTCCCTGGCGATCCGTTCCCCGGCGCGGCAATCTTCCCGTCTCAAGGCACTTACGTTACGATTCCACCGAACGTACCCGTGGAATACATTCTGCAGTGGAATTTCAGTTATCAACGTCAATTGGCGAAGGACTGGCTCGTGACGGCGACTTATATCGGGAACCACACGGTTAATATCCCGGGCTCAAACGATATCAATGTGCCACAGCCAAGCCCCACCGCCACCACTCAGAACGAGCCGGCCCGTCGTTTTCTAACGCTGTTGAATCCGACGCAAGGCGCCTACTACAGCGCTATTGACCAGACCGACGCGGGAGCGACAGCCAGTTACCACGCCCTGCTGCTCAAGGCTGAGCACCGCTTCTCTCATGGCTTTACCTGGCTTGCAAACTACACGGAGTCGCACTGCATCACTACCTGGGACTTCGGCGGTGAATTGGCCGGTAACAACTATCAAAATCCGAACAATCGCGATGCCGAAAGGGGCGATTGCAACTTCGACCGCCGGCACATCTTTAATACGACGTTAGTCGCCACGAGCCCGGGTATCGGCACGGGCGCTCTCAAAGGGGTGACCGAAGGCTGGCAGGTAGCGCCGATCGTCAGCTTCAATTCGGGCCAGCCTTTCTCGGTCACCGACGGCACGGACGTTTCTTTGACAGGTGAGAACAGCGACCGGCCCAACGTAGTGCCGGGCGTGAGTTCACTTCCACACACGCTTGTCCAGTGGTTTAATCCCGCGGCTTTCGCCGGCAGTTGCGCGCTGGCGCAGTATGCCGGCAACCCCTATTGCCAAGCGCCGGGAACTTTCGGTAACGCCGGACGGGATATCTTCCATGGTCCCGGTTCCATTCAGTGGGACATGTCCCTTAGCCGCAACTTTCATTTCAAGGAGCGCTGGAAGTTGGAGCTTCGTGGAGAGTTCTTCAACATCATGAATCATGCCAACT
The DNA here is from genome assembly GCA_963703295.1 of Bryobacterales bacterium. Classification (GTDB taxonomy): domain Bacteria; phylum Acidobacteriota; class Terriglobia; order Bryobacterales; family Bryobacteraceae; genus PALSA-243. The sequence goes on along the minus strand of OY969810.1, from coordinate 8,452,649 downwards.
GGAACGGCCCTTCGGCCGCTGTGAACAGTGCGACCTTTGGGGAAATCACCGGTTTCGGTGGTCCGCGCTTAATTCAATTGAGCACGAAGCTGTACTTCTAAATCATCGCTAGTAACGATTACACAGGCGCGGAAGTCCGGAAGAATGTTTTCCGGCCTCACCGCGCCGTTTAATTTTTACCGCCTTACCCAACCACTTGACTTGCTATGTAAGGGTAGCGATTTTGAAGTAAGCGTCCGACTGAACTTTTAATTTAATTACCCACAAGTTGGATGGTCAAAAGGAACCCGAGTTCGATATCCGTGCGGCGGGACAACCGCGCCACATTACGGTGGCACCTGGTGGACAGTGTTTCACCCGATTGAGATAGTCGCCCAATCGAGCGCTTTTACCGTGCTCCGGGACGTAGTGAATAACTTCTCCGCGGCCTGTCGAATGACCGATGGGAATCGCTTTCTTCACACTCAGGGCTTACTTTGGAGGCCCACGATGGAGGCGCGATGCGCTAAGCTTTGACGAAAAACGGCACGCCGTCGCGGGATTCGGTTTCGAGAACGCGATCGCCGATGGAAACGCGGTCGCCCGCGATGCGGACGGTGAGGCGTCCGCCTTCTTCGAGAGAGACGATGGCGGTTTGGTAGGGTGCTTCGGCTGCGAAGGCTTCAGGCGCGGAGTAAATCACCGTTTCGGTGTAGACCGTGCCGTTCCTCATGCCGCCCCCAGAATGCTGACGACGCAGGTTGCGCCCGAGCCGCCGAGGTTTTGCGCAAGGCCTACCGAGTGGCGCGGGATCTGCCGCTCACCGGCTTCGCAGCGGATCTGCAAGGCGAGATCGACGATCTGCGCAACGCCGGTGGCGCCGACCGGATGTCCCTTCGATTTCAAGCCGCCGCTGGTGTTGACGGGAATCTTGCCGGATCGCGACGTCTGGCCTTCAAAGGCGAACTTTCCGCCCTCGCCGCGGGGGAAGAAACCGAGGTCTTCGGTGGCGATGATTTCGGCGATGGTGAAGCAGTCGTGAATCTCGGCGAATTCGATGTCGTGCGGCGCGAGCGCGGCCATTTGATAGGCCTTCTGACCGGCGCGGCGGACGGCGGGGAAGGTGGTGATGTCGTCTTTCTGATCGAGCGCGACATAATCGGAGGCCTGCGCGACGCCTAATATACGGACGGGCTTAGAGGTGAATTCGCGGGCGCGTTCGAGGGGGGCGAGAATGACAGCGGCGGCGCCGTCGCTGATGAGAGAGCAGTCGTATAGATTTAGCGGCTCGGCGATGGGCTTGGCCTTCATGGCTTGTTCGAGGGTAATGACCTTGCGCATGTGGGCATCAGGATTGAGGGCGCCATTGGCGTGGTTTTTGACGGCGACGGCGGAGAGATATTCTTTGGGGACGTTGAAATCGTACATGTAGCGGCGGGCGATCATGGCGAAGAGGGAGGCGAAGGTGGAGCCGGCCTTCATTTCGCCGGAGCAATCGCCGGCTTCGGCGAGAATCTGACTGACGCGCGCGGTGGGCTGGGACGTCATTTTTTCGACGCCGGCCACCATGACGATGTCGTTGATACCGGCCGCGACTTCGGCCCAGCCGTGGAAGAACGCGGAGCCGCTGGAGGCGCAGGCGGCCTCGATGCGGGTGGAAGGCACGCCATGGATGCCCAAGGCGGTGGATACGTAGGGGGCGAGGTGGTTTTGTCCGACGAAAGAGGGTCCGGCGAAATTACCAAGATAGAACGATTCGATTTGGACGGGCTCGACGCCGCCGTTCTTTAATGCTTTTTCACCCGCTTCGACGGCGAGGGAGCGCAGATCGCGGTCCGGAAAGGCGCCGAAGGGGGTTTTTCCAATGCCGATTATGGCAACGGGTCTCATACTATTTAGCTTAGCGAAGTAGTTGCTTTCAACGTTTCGTCCGCAGCCGGCGTATAAGTGGATGTGGCTGATCTGGCGGCGGGCGCAATGCTGATGGGGCGGACCGAGCCGGAGCTGCTTGCCGCGGCGCGGAGCGGCGATCTGGACGCGTTCGAACGCCTGGTTGCGATACATGAGCGCAGAATTTACGGCTTGGCTCTACGGATCGCGGGCAATGCGGAAGACGCAAAGGATGCGATGCAGGAGGCCTTTCTGCGGCTGCACAGAAACTTGGGGCAGATCGATTCCGAGGCGGCGATTGGTCCGTGGCTTTGCACGGTGGTGGTGAACGCGTGCCGCGATATTGGGCGCGCGAAGCGGCGATCGCGGCTGGTCGCGATGGAGGGTGGGGCGGATGCAAAGCCCGACCCAACGGCCGGGCCGGAGCAGATGGCGGCGGCTAGCGAGCGGGAGCGGCATTTGCAATTGGCGCTGCGATGCCTGCCGGAGACGGAGCGGGCGGCGCTGCTGTTGCGCGAAATGGAAGGGCTGAGCACGGGGGAAGTGGCGCGGATTTTGGGATCTTCGGAAACGACGGTGCGCTCGCAGATTTCGCGGGCGCGGCTGCGGCTGCGGAAGGTGTTCGCGGAACGGTTTGGAGGAGTGAGATGAGCTGCGAGCAGTGGGAAGAGCGAATCGCGGACGAGACGGGCGGCGGGTTTTCGGACGCGGTGGAAGGGCATTTGCGGGCGTGCCCGGCTTGCGCGGCGCTGGCTGAGGAATTGGAGAGTGAGCGGTTGGCGCTGGCGGCTCCGTTGGATGCGGCGGTGGTGGACTATGCGGCCATGCGGCTGGGAATTCGTGCGGCGATTGTGCGCGAGCGGCGGGTGCGGCGATACGGTTTAGGTCTGGCTGCCGCGGCAGCTCTGATTATTGGGCTGGTTTTGGCGCATCCGGGCACGCGGCTGGACACGCGTCCGGCGCCACCGGTGGAAGCGACGGCAGCGGCCCCGGTTGTCGCAGTGCGAGGTATTCCAGCGGCGCGGGTTGCATCGCACCATGTGGCGAAACGGCGACGGGCGAGGCGCGCGGAGATTCCGACGATTGATCTCGCGCTGCTGCGGGAGATCACCGGCGAAGATATGCCGTCCGATATGGGGTCAGAGTCGGCGGTCGAGATGCGCATTGAGACGGGCAATCCGAACGTGACCATTATTTTGTTGCAGGCAAAGGAAGGATCCTATGAATAGACGGGCGTTCTTGCCGCTTGTGGCGGTGCTTGTTCCTCTGGCCGCGGGCCACGCGCAGCAGCGGGCGCTAGTTTCGCAGCGCGTTGAACCGTCGCTTTACGAGTTCAAGAATCTCGACGGGCCATCGGCCCAGGCCGTTTGCCGCGTGGCGGGCGCATTGTACGGGGTTCTCATCGATTTTTCACCAAACATCCGATTGGCGCTGATCAGTCCCAATGGGCCCGCTGTTGCGACGGATTGGCGCGACCGGACTATTGAGTTCCTGAAGAGGTACGATACGCCGCCGGCGGCGGGTGCGCAAGTGCACTACCTCGCCTATTTGATCCGCGCCGGCCGGAGCAACTCCGGCACCGCAAAGCTGAACCCGATACCCAAGGAACTGGACGATGCAATTACGGAAATGAAGCGGTCCATGATTTATACGCGATATGATTTGCTGAGCGCGGTGGCCACCGTCTCGGAGGGGGGGCTTCTTCTACCGATCGGCTGATAGACGGGCAATATGCCTTCCGATACACGATTGATTACGGCCGCGTTACGGTCGCTTCCGACCATAAATCCGTGTCTATCCGTCCGTTTCAGTTCAAGTTGGAGACGCCAGGACCCACGCAGTACAACCTTGTATCTTCCATCAGCAGCGATATTACCGTGCACGAGGGACAGAAACTGGTGCTGGGCAAGGTTCGGCTGAACGACGACGCGGACCTTTTTGTGATTCTAACAGTCAAGGTAGAATAAGACCGGAACGACCGTTTTGTTTCCACGTTTTCGCGGTTTCTGCGTCATGTTTAGTAGAGTCGTAGAAACCCTGTGGGAACAGCCGTTTACAGCCGGATGAGCGAAGCCATCGAGCCCGGGCTGGAGATGGCGGAGCGGCAAGACCGCTTCGTCGCCGAGCACTTGCGCCGTATCTTCGCCCAGATCTATCACATTGTCCGCAATGTCGCCGATGCGCAGGACCTGACTCAAGAAGCCTTCATCAAGGCCCTGCAACACAAAGAACAGCTCAAAGACGAACAGAAGGCCGCGCACTGGCTTTCGCGAATCGCTACGAACACGGCCATTGATTTTCTACGGCGTAGCGGGCGGGCGCAGTTCTGCGAAATCGAAGATGCGCATTACACTGGCTCGGAAAGTCCGGAACAGTTGCTGCTGCGGAGCGAACATCGCGAGTACCTGGAAGATGGGCTGCGGCTGTTGAGTCCGAGGGAGCGCGCGGCATTGACGATGCGTGATGTAGAAGGAATGTCGGCGGAGGATGTGGCGGACCAGATGAAGTGCTCGAAGGCGACGGTGCGTTCGCATATCGCCAACGCACGGACCAAACTCCGGCGATATATGGAAAAGAGAAAGCGGTAGCACGATGAGACACCCCAACCAAGCGGCGCTGGCATTACAGGCAGGCGGCGATTTGGGCGCATTTGCGCGCTGGAGAATGGAACGGCATCTGGCGGGCTGCCCGCGCTGCCGGAAAGAAGTGTCGGCGTTTCAAGCTTTGCGGGAATCGATGGCAGATCTGGCGAAGCTTCCTGAACTGCCGTGGAATCAGATGGCGGCCGAGATGGGCGCTAACATCCGTTTGGGATTATCGGCGGGCGAGTGCGTTAGTTCGGCCCATTCGAAGACCACGCTGCATTTGGGATGGCGCTCCGCGGTGGCCTTGGCGAGTATCGCGGCGCTTGCGGTTACCGGCATCATTCTGGAACGGCCGCGTTTGAAGATTGACCGGGAAGAGAACTCGGCGCTGCAGACGGCGCCTGACGGCATTGGCAACCAAGCCATGCGCTTGATGTACCGCGGCGCGGAGGGCGTACAGCTTTCGGCCAGCGCCGGGGGTTCGGTGCAAGCGCGCTATACCGACCCGAACACGTTATATATGACTGTGAGCGAGGTAGATGCGCAATAGATTCACAAGCCGGGTTCTGTCGGCGGCGCTCTTTGTTCCCGCGGCCTTGTTGGCGCAGGACGCACCGCTTTCGAACAATTCGGTGAGCGTCAAGTTCCCGAAGGATTCTCCGGTGGTGGTGCTCGACGACACCACAGGCGAATCGCGAACAGCGGCCCGGGGCGCGGCGCTATTGATCGATCTTCATCTTTCGCTGGTGCTGCGGAACATTGGAACGCACCGCATACACAGCGTGAAGCTGGGGGTGGTGGCGCAGGAAGTGGCGGTGGGGGGCAAGGCTTCCCAATCGTATACAGGCATGAACGTGGGCCCGGGCGAGACCTTCCCGGTTCGCATCGACGCGCAATTGATGAAACCTTATCAAGGCGCGGGTCCGTTGCTTGATGTGCGCCTCGAAGGCGTGCTCTTCGACGATCTCTCCTTTTACGGAACCGACCTTAACGCACAACGCACGATGACTGCCTGGGAGATGGAAGCGCAGCGCGATCGTGATTATTTCCGGCGGTCGCTGGCGCAATCCGGCGTGGAGGGTCTGAAGCGCGAGATTTTTTCCAGCATGGAGCGGCAGCGACTGCGTCCGCAGTTGGAGTGGCGGATGCCTCGTGGGCCGTCGGTGACTTCGGCCGCGCTGGGGCCTGAACGAACAGAGAGGTTTGCTTTCCTGCAGTTCCCGGACGCCCCGGTAGAAGCAATTGGCGGATGGGCGCAGGTGGCGGGCAACGAGGTGCGGTCGCCGCGCATCGAAGTACGCAATCTTTCGAGCAAGCCTGTGAAATACGTGGAGCTTGGATGGCTGGTGCGCGACGAAAGCGGAGGGCAGTATATGGCCGCGTCGGTACCGGCGTCGGGTCCCGACTTGTATCTTCCCGCCGGCCGGACTACGCAGGTGCTGCAGGACAAGGCGATTGATCTTTCGCACAACGGCCGGGCATTGAAGATCCAGGGGATGACCGGATTTGTGAGCCAGGTGCAGTTTGCGGATGGCAAGATTTGGGTGCCCAGCCGGCGAAACCTGGACGAGCCCATGCTTCGCAAAGCGGTGCCGCCTTCTCTCGAGGAGCAGCGCTTAACTGATATTTACCGCGCTAAGGGGCTGGACGCGCTGCTGTTGGAACTGAAGCGTTAGGGCTCGCATACTCGCGGAAGTCACGCCGGCGCTACTCGCAGGATGCGAAAATAGCGCTCTGTCCTTACTCCCTCTAATCCGCCTCATCTGCTGGAATGCCGATATCGCGCGCGAGCGCGCGGCGACGCTGCAGCATGCCGGTTTTACGGTAGACAGCTCGCGATTGAATACCTCGCGCGTCATTGGGACGATCAAAGAGAACCCACCGGCAGTTATCGTCATCGACCTTGATCGATTGCCATCGCATGGGCGCGCTGTCGGCGCGGCCATACGGTCGAGCGCGTCTACGCGGCAAATTCCCATGGTGTTTGCCGGTGGCGTCGAGGAAAAGGTCGCGGTGGCTCGCGAGGAGCTGCCGGACGAGGTCTTTGCGCCGTGGAAGAGCGTGGTGCCCGCGGTCCGCAAAGCCTTGAAAGCCCCGCGGCCCGACCCATTAAAGCCACGTCCGTACATGGAACGTTACGCCGGGTCGGGCCTCGCGCGCAAACTCGGCCTTCATAACGGCGTGGCCTGCGCATTGCTTGGCGCGCCGGAGGGTTTCGAAGAGACCATCGATGGGCTGGAGGATTTCGCTTTCCAGTCTAAGATTTTTGCCGACACAAAGCTGGTAGTGTGGTTCGTGCGCACCAGCGCGGAGATGGTCTTCGCCGCCGAGCGAGTCAGCTTGCATATGCCGAAAGACGCGTCGGTATGGATTATCTATCCCAAACGGTCGGGCAGTTTGCCGTGCGATTTTGTGGCGACCGATGTACGTGCAGCGGCCCTCGCGGTAGGTCTGGTCGACTACAAAATCTGCGCGGTGGACAAAGATTGGACCGGTATGAAGTTCGCGCGGAGGAAGAAGTGAAGGCCTTGATTCTTCCGGCCTATCGGCCCTCCGACGCGCTTGTGCGCCTGGTCGAATCGATTCCGCGGGATGAGTTTGCAGTCATTGTGGCGGTGGACGATGGCAGCGGGCCGGAATCAAGCGGCATCTTCGAGCAGTTGCGCGAGCTCGGCGTATTGGTGGTAACACACGCAACGCGCGTGGGAGAAGGGGCAGCGGCCCGCGCCGGGATGCATCGCGCACTGGAAGAGGGGCCGGCGCTCGATTCCATCGTGCTCGCTCAGGAGACCGACAGGGCGGACCAGATCGCAAGCGTCTCGCGCCGACACGACGCATTAACACTAGCCGCACCTCCACGCTCCCGTTCCGATGTGGCGACGCGCTTGTTGACCGGCATCAAAGTATCGGATCCATGGGCGTCTCCGCGATCGATTCCGGCGAATCTGGTTCCACATCTGCTTCTGCTGGAATCGCGCGGTCCTGAGTTCCATCTCGAAGCTCTGGTGGCAGCCGCCGAACATTCCGTTCCTATTGTCGAGGAACGCATCGAGCGGCAACGTACGCCCTCCGCGAGCGCGGTGTGGCCGCTGATCCGGTTTCTTGCATTGGTGCGTCCGGACCGCGCCATTACACGGTTTGTCGCGGCCCTAACGTTTGTCCTGCTCGTGGCCGCCATCGCAGGTGGAATCTACGGTTTCGCCACCGGTCACCTTTTCGATCAGTTCATTTGGCTGCCATGGGGACAACGCCGGTTTTTCCATTTCGGCGCTCTATTTGGGGCGGTGAGCCTGCCGCTGATGCTGATCTTTCCGTGGGCATATGCGCCGCTATTCGCGGCTGTGCTGCTGGGCGCTACGGCGCTTGCGACAGGTCCGCTTGCCGTGCTGGCGGTGCTCTTCTTTCTTCTTTCGGCCAACGTCGTGGGACGGGCGGCGTTGGAGCGCTTGCCTCTCGCGACTAAGAAGCCCGAGAACTCCGAACTCTTTTTCACGTTGGTGGGAATCGGCATCTATGCGCTGCTCATGACGTTAACGGCGCGGATCCCCGTGAACTACGGAGTGGTGTGGGCCGCGGTATTGGCTCTGCCGATCGCGCTCAATGCGCGTGGAACGGTGGTGCGGGTTCGCCGGTGGCTCGCGGCGCTCGGATCGATTGAACTTCCGACCTGGCGGGTGCGCGGGGCGTTTGCATTGCTGCTGGCGGTTTTGTCTATTCACTGGTTCGCCGCCATCGAACCGGAATCGAGCGCCGATGGCTTGACGATGCATCTTGCCATCGCAGCCGATATCGCCGCGCATCACGCGATGACCTTCCATCCGAGCCTCTTTGTTTGGTCCGTGATGCCGATGGCGGCCGATTTCTCTTACACGATCGTCTACCTTCTGGGCGGCGAAGCGGCTACAGGGCTACTTAATTTTGCGCTGCTGCTCGCGCTCGCCGCGCTGCTGTTTCGCGCCGCGCGCGAGTGGCTGCCAACCGCGCCGGCGTTAGTCGCCACTGCGCTTTTCGCCAGCACCCCGCTGGTTCACCTGGTCACGGGATCGCTGTTTATCGAAAACTTTGTGGCGGTGATGATCTTCGGCATGGTGATGGCATTGTGGCGCTATCACGATGCCGGTGGCGTGAGGAACCTTTGGTTTGCCGCGGCGCTTGGTGGAACCGCGGCATCGGCGAAGTTTGGGGCCTGCGCCTTTGTATTGGTGGCGCTTGCGTTCGCCGTCTTCGAATTGCGCCGCCGCCGAGCGCGTAAGCCCGCGTTGATTGCAGCGGGACTGCTGCTTGCATTTGCCGCTCCGCCTTATCTGATTGCCTTTGCAAGAACGGGCAACCCGGTCTTTCCCTTTCTCAATGGCAAGTTTCCGTCGCCGCTGCTTCAGCACGGCGTCGAATTCCGCAATAACGCCTTTACCCAGGCGCTCTCGTGGAATACGCCTTTCGACCTTGCCTTTCATACCGATCGCTATCTGGAAGGTCTCAAGGGCGCGTTTGGATTCCAATACCTGTTCCTGATTCCACTGGCCGCGGTCGCGCTCTTCGCCGCGCGCAGTTACGCCGCGCGTCTCGCCGGCGCCGTCGCGCTGGTGGCAGGCGCAATCGTAATGTCCTCGCAACCTTACGCCCGCTACGTGTATCCAGCGATGCCGCTGCTGGTTATTCCCTTTGCGCTTTTCGCATCCCGTTTCATCCGGCGGCAACCCCGGCTCTACACGGCACTTTTCGCCGCAGCGCTTGGTTGCATTGCGCTGAACGCGTATTTTGCACCCGTCTCAGGCTGGTACCACAAGGATTTTTACGCGCCCGCGGTTTTCCGTCCGGGCGGCCGGACGCGCGTCATTCATGAGAATCTCCCGCTGCGCGACGTTACTATTCGATATCGCCAAGCGCATCCTCAAGGCCACGTCTTGTTGCTGGTCGAGCAAGATTTGGCGGATGTGGGATCGAGCGCTTACGAGTATCACTGGCATCAGCACAGCGTCTTCCAGCAGATTGCGACCTCGGATACAGCCGCGGCGCTACGTCACCTCTTCTCGCGCCTCGGGATCCGGGATTTCATCTCACGAAGGGCAGGACCGGATGACGATCTGCTCTCGCCCCCGGCCCTTTCGGAGTTCCTGGCCACGTGTACGACGCCTCTGATCGAAAACGGGCGCGACTATGCCGCTCACATTACCGCCGAATGCGAGAAGCTCAGCGACGCGGATCTGGAAGCCAAGCTTGAGTACTCGCCGCCGGCGCTGGTGTATCCCGGGTCATATGACGACTTCGACCCTTCCTTCCGTTTTCGCGGAGCATGGACGCGCAGCCACGGGTTTACCGGCCCCTATCGTCACACCATCAGCTACACCGATTCGCCTGGCGCGGAGGCCGCCTTTGCTTTTGAAGGAAGCGCCCTGACGTATATTTTTACGAAAGCAAACAACCGGGGCATCGCGAACCTGGAAATCGATGGCACGGCGCACGAAATCGATCTCTACGCGCCGACGCCCGAATGGCAGAACCGGCTCGAATTCTGCTGCCTGGGCCAGGGGCGGCATCTTGTTGTATTGCACGCTACCGGGCGGAAGCGGGAGGAAGCGAAGGACGACTATATTGATGTCGATGGGTTCATCGCCCGGTAGGGCGCAAGGGCTTTGCCCTTGATGGCCCTGCGGGCCATGGAAGTCGAGGGAGTCGAGGGAGTCGAGGAAGCCAGAATGGAGCGAGGGGTTCTTGTTGAGCGTCGCGATTTGTGCGGGGGCGCCGGAGCTCGCGCTTGACGCGCGGGGGAGAGTCAAAAATCTAGTGGAATGGAGCGCGAGGTTCTGGCCGCTGGGCTTTGCGTGCGCGCCAGGATTTCCCTTCGGGACATGTGAATCGGGGGTCAGGGGAGTTGAAGGAGTCAGGTTCTTCACTTCACCGGTCAGCGGCCGACAACGAATGCCGAAACCTCTGGGTTTTTTGTCAGGCTTGAGAATGGGTTGGCAGATTTTAGGAGAGTGGCGCGAGTTTCCATTGAGCGCCGAGATTTGCGCGCGGTGCAGTGCTAGCTAGTCAGAACCGCGCGCTGGTCTTGTTTGGTGTGGGTATGGGAGCCCTATTTTTTGCGGGCGGTGTGGCTTTTGGCTTTGGGTTGTAGCAGCTTTTGAAACTGATCTTCGGGGAGGCTTGCGGAGAAGTTTACGGTGCTGCCTTGGGCGGTGATGGCGATGGATTGCGCTAAAGCGGCAGCGTCTGGGCTTTGCGCGGCTTGCATCTGGGCGAGGTTCTGGAGTAATTGGAGCAGGCCCGCGAGATTCGTTGCGGTCTGGGCGTCGGCGGTCTGCGCTTGGGCGGTTACTGTAATATTTGATCCGAACTTTACGCCGGCATAGCCGCTCTGCACCTGCTGTAGTACGTTGGGCGGAATTGAGATGCCATTGACCGTTTCTGGTTTGTTTGTCGCCGGGGCGGCATTCAGGGAGGCGGGCGGGATGGTCGAAATTATCCACGCGTCCTCGGTGTTACTCAAGGTTGTGATCTGAGTCATGAGCGGCGTAGGCACCGTCGTGGGCGCCGATTGGCGATCAATCGCGGCCTTCACGTCCGCTATATCGCCGGCTGCCATCAGGCCGGGGTTCAGAAACGCCACCCCGTTTATCTTCTTGGAATCTTCCAGGATGTTTACACCTTGGTAGGTTTCGGTGACCGATCCCTCGTGAGCGGCGAGCGCAGCGATCTTGGTGGGGTCGAAAATGCCGGTTGCAAGTGCGACGCCTGTGCCTTTCGTGCCGTTCGAAGCGCAAAGGAGCTCGTTCAGGTCCTTTGCGGGATCGAAACCGGTCAAAGCTGTTATGTGCGAAACGCCGCTGTTTTGGAACTCGCCGAGCACGAATTGGCCGAACGGCGTGAGTTTCGCCTGTGCGACGTTCACGTCTGAAATCACCTTGACGTCGGGCATAATCAGTTTGAGCAGTTGTGGGTCAGCCGCGGGCAGCGAGCCGGCAAAGGCGCCGAGTACCGAGGCGGTAGCAAGAATCCGCGTGTTCATAACATCTTGACGACCGGGACGTCCCGGTTGTTAGCGGTCAGTTCACTATCATCGGAAGGGACCGCGATTTGATCGACGATTTCAATACCAAAACCTTCCAGTGCAACCACTTTACGCGGATGGTTGGTTAGCAGACGGATGGTGTGCAGTCCCAGATCGGAAAGAATTTGGGCTCCGAGGCCGTGCTCATGCTGTAACGGGTGTAACTCCCGGCCGTGGGGCGCCATGCGGCGGATGCCGTCGGGATCGCGTTCGATGCGGAAGCCGGGACCGGTCTCGTGTAAGTAGACGAGAACGCCCGCGCCCTCCTTGGCAATTGCGCCGAGAGCGCCGCGCATGAGGCGTCCGCAATCGCAGAGCGTGGAGCCAAAAACATCGCCATAAACGCAGCGCGAATGCATGCGCACCAATACGCCTTCGCGTCCGGCGACATCGCCGCGAACCAGCGCGAGATGGTATTCGCGATTCAGTTCGCTGGAATATGCGATGGTGCGAAATACCCCGAACTCCGTCTCAATGCAGCCTTCGGCGGCGCGGTGGATGAAGCGCTCGGTCTTCAAACGATAGCGGATGAGATCGGCTACGGAGGCCATCTTGAAACCGTGGCGGGAACAGAATTCCTTGAGTTGCGGCACGCGGGCCATGGTGCCGTCTTCGTTCATGATTTCGCAGATTACGCCGGCCGGCGTGAGGCCGGCAAGCCGCGCCAAGTCGCAGGCCGCCTCGGTTTGTCCGGCGCGTACGAGGACGCCCCCTTCGCTGGCGCGCAGTGGGAATATATGGCCTGGGCGCGCCAAATCCTGCGGTTTGCAGTTGGGGTCGATGGCGGTGAGGATGGTTCGGGTTCGATCGGCGGCGGAGATTCCGGTCGTGACGCCTTCGCGCGCATCAATTGATTCACAGAAGGCGGTGCCGAAGGTAGAAGTATTTTGCGGCGAGATGAGCGGCAATCGTAGAGCGTCGCAGCGTTCGGCTGTGAGCGTAAGGCAAATAAGCCCGCGTCCGTGAGTCGCCATGAAGTTGACGATTTCGGGGGTGATTTTCTCGGCGGCGATTGTGAGATCGCCCTCATTTTCACGGTCCTCGTCGTCAACTACAACCACGATGCGGCCGGCGCGGATCTCCTCAATCGCGTCTGCGATGGGGACGAAGGACATAATTCGATTGTAGTGGAGGAGACGGGGTTACGATTCGAGGCAGGGGCGCACGGGCCCCGGGTTAAGGGCGAGAAGCGCCGTTTAGAATCTCCGTGTCGAAGTCAGCCTCGATCCCACGCTAAGATGGTTTTAACCCCACGAAATAACGATGTCGCGCCTAGCCCACTTTCGGTCGTCTCTGCCCGATCTTACGGTAGCTTCGATTATCGACATTCTGGTGGTGGCGTTTCTCATCTATCAGTGTCTGATGGTGGTGCGCGGCACGCGCGCGGGGCACATAGTAGCGGGGATTCTGGTGATGGTGCTGCTCTATGCGGCGGCGCTGTGGGCTGGTCTCGAGGCGCTACGCTCGGTGCTTTCGTTCATTGTTCCGTACTTGGGCATCGCCATCATTGTTCTGTTCCAATCGGAGATCCGGCGGACGCTGGCGCGCATTGGCCGTAAGAGGTGGTTCGGGCTGGCGGGCGGATTCCGGGCTCCGGAGTCGGCGAGTGAGATCCTGCTGGCGATTGAACAGTTTTCGGAAACGAAGACGGGCGCACTGATCGTGCTGGAACGCGATATCGGCTTGCGTACGTTCGTCGAGAGCGGCGTGACCATGGATGCGCACATCTCGCGCGATTTGCTGCTCTCCATCTTTCAACCCCCCATGCCGTTGCACGATGGAGCCGTAATCATCCAGAAGGAGAGGATTGCGGCGGCGGCGTGCTTCCTGCCGTTGACCACCAATCCGGCAGTATCTTTGAAGCTCGGCACGCGCCACCGCGCCGCGATTGGGATCACCGAGGAAACCGATTGCCTGGCGTTGGTGGTCTCCGAAGAGACCGGGCGTATTGCGGCGGCGGCGTTCGGCGAACTGACGCAGGGGCTTACGCTGAACGAGGTTGGAGAACAGATTAATCGCCATTTCGGCGTCGAGCGCCCCAGGCTCTCGCCTATCGACGAGTTTCCGGCGGACGTTCCGCTCGCCCCCGAGCCACCTCCCGTCGAGACTCATTCCACTCCAAGAAGCGGCCAGGGATGACACGTTTTCTCAAGGCGGCGTTCGGTCTGATCTTCGATCGGGTGGGATGGAAGCTGCTCTCGCTAGCGGCTGCGCTGGTCATTTGGGTGCTGGTGGCGAGCGAACCCGAGCTCTCGGCTTTTGTTCCGACCCAGGTGGAATACAAGAATATGCCCGCCGATTTGGATATGGCGTCCAACCCCGTGACGACGGTTCTGTTGGAATTACGCGGGCCGTCCGGCCAACTGCAAGGCTTGGGAGGCGAGAACGTGCATCCACAGATCATGCTCGACATGTCGTCGGCCACGCCCGGCGAGCACACATATGCGATCGACAGCAGCGCGCTTAAGCTGCCGCGCGGCGTGCGACTGGTGGGCGCGATACCAGGCGAGGTGCGCTTTAACTTTGAACCCGTCGTCTACCGCGAGGTGCCGGTGCACGTACGTTTCAACGGCGCGGGAAGAAACGGATATTCCGTCGCCATCGATACAGAGACGCCCGCGACTATAAAAATCGACGGCCCGGCGAGTCATGTGGAAGCGACTAAACAGGTAGAGACGGACCCGGTAGACGTTTCGGACGCCGTTGGCTCACAGACATTTCAGGTGAACGCATTTGTGGCCGATCCCTTCGTGCACATCGAATCCTCGCCGCGGGTGAGCGTGACGGTTACTATGAGGAAGCAGTAGTCACAGAGACAAGGGGTTGGTTTGGGTAAACAATTATTCGGAACGGATGGCATCCGTGGGGTGGCTGGGGAATATCCGCTGGATGCCGCCACGGTCTATGCGTTTGGCGTGGCCTTGGCGGACGACGCGAGAAGCCATGCCAAGGGCACGGGGGCGCCGCGTATTTTGATTGGCGCGGATACGCGCGAAAGCGGGCGGTGGATCGCAGAAATGGTCGCGGGCGGACTTGCAAACCGCGGCGTGGCGGCGGATTACGCCGGGGTGATTACGACGCCGGGCGTGGCGTATTTGACGCGCACCGGAGCTTATGCCGCCGGCGTGATGATCTCGGCCTCGCACAACCCATTTCGCGACAATGGTCTCAAGGTCTTCAGCCATAGCGGCTACAAACTGCCGGATAGCGAAGAGCACGAGATCGAGAACGAAATCTTGAGCCTGCGCGAGTCGGGAATGTCCCCGCAAGCCATAGAGCTGGCGCCGGACGATTCGCTCGACGATCGCTACCTCGATTTCCTGGTCTCCACGGTTTCGGCCCGCTTTGACGGGATGCGAATCGTAGTGGATTGCGGCAACGGCGCCGCGTGTCGGCTTGCGCCGCGCCTGTTTGGGCGATTAGGCGCCGACGTGGTGATGATCAATGCCGCGCCCGACGGACGTAACATTAACCTGAATTGCGGCGCACTGCACGTGGAGGGCTTACGCGACGCCGTGTTGGCCAATGGCGCTGGCTTCGGAGTGGCGTTCGATGGCGACGCCGACCGAGCGATCTTCGTGGCTGAAAGCGGCAAGATCGTGGACGGCGACGCGGTGTTGCTGATGGTGGGGCGCGCGCTCAAATCCGCCGGGAAACTGCGCGGCGATACGGTGGTGGCCACGGTGATGTCGAACCTGGGCCTGGAGCGCGCCCTTGCGGCGAACGGCATCCGCATGACGCGCACGCCGGTGGGCGATAAGTATGTGTTGGAAGAGATGGTGGAGTTGGACGCCGCGCTGGGCGGGGAACAATCGGGCCACGTGATCTTCCGCGAATTCGCGACCACGGGCGACGGCTTGTTAACGGCATTGCGCGTTTTCGATATCGCGAAAAGCTCAGCCAAGGGTCTGGATGAACTTACCGCCGACCTGGAGATTTATCCGCAGCGGCTGGTGAACATTCGGGTGCGCGAGAAGAAGGGATTGCTGGAGAATCCCGCGGTGGCCACAGAAATCCGCCGCGTGGAAGAGGCGTTCGGCGGCGCGGGACGTGTGCTGGTGCGGTTTTCCGGCACCGAACCGCTGGCTCGGGTGATGGTGGAGGGGCCGGATCTGACGCAGGTGGAAAGCTTCAGCGCGAGCATTGCGGAGGCGATCCGGCGTGAGATGGGGGAGTAGGGGCGGAATGCCCATTTCTAGAAAGGCTAGCCTGTGCTATACGTAGAGTCGATTGGTGGTTTTTGTGGAAAGCGCCTTCAGGCACGGCTATCGGGAACTGGACTTCTTTGAGCTTATCGAAGGTGGTCCGCTAAAGCTGCGATCGAGGCGTGGACAGAAAAATGTCTACGAGTTGTATGGCAGAAACTGTGCCGGCGATTACCTGCACGTCGCCTACCGACGCGAAATCGGCAGTGAAATCGTCTTTCACATGCGTGAGATGAGTCCGGGCGAAAAACGAAGATACCGAAAGCTCTTATGAAAGTAGCAAAGAAAAAGGGCAGTGCGGCCAAGTCTCGGCTCCCTCGAAGTGACGCCAGCGATACGGAATTGGCGGATTTCTTCGATCGCCACGAGGGATTCGATCTTTTAGACCAAGGCATCGCAGAAATCGACACGGATCATGAAGACCTCGAACGCATGTTGGTCGCGTACTGGAATCAGCCGAATACTAAGCAGCTCAATATTCGAATCCCGCCCGCCGCTAAGAGCATGATCGAACGCCTGGCGAAACGTAAGACACTGGAGGTTTCCACGTTGGTCCGGATGTGGGTGATCGACAGCATGCGCCGTGAAGCGTCTCAACCCTGATCGTTCCCTTTATTGGTGGATCATACCCGCCGAGAACGGAAACTCTACCAGGCTAAACCCGAAGCTGTAGTCCGGGGATCTGCGGCTGCGCTTACGGCGCCGTTTTTCCAGTCGATTACAATTCCGGCGCTGTCGTTCATGGACCAGGGACCGCGCATCGTCACTTTGTGGCCGCGCTTTTCGAGTTCGGCTTTCACGGATTCGGGAATACGGCTCTCGAGAAGCAAATCGCCTGGATACATGGTGTGCGGGAAGGGCGACGCGGGGAAACTGCGCGTGGCCCAGCGCGGGGATTCGATGGCCTGCTGCATATTCATGCCGAAATCGATCATGTTGAGCAGCGTCTGAATGGTGCGCATCACCTGGTCGTCCGCGCCGGGGCTGCCGGTAACGAAGTAGGGCTTGCCGTCTTTCATGACCAGGGTGCCTTGCAGCGTGCTGCGCGGGCGCTTGCCGGGCGCGAGCGCATTGGCATGGCCTTCGACCAGCGAATAATAGTCGCCGCGGCAGTTGAAGATAAAGCCCAGATTTCCGATCGCTATCTTCGTGCCATAGGCGCTGTGCAGGCTGGGCGTGAACGAGATCAGGTTGCGGTCGCGATCCACCACAGAGATATAACTGGTATCGCCTTCGTGGCTGGCTGCGCCACGAAAATCGACATCGGTGGGATAGTCCGCAGGTTTATAGTCCGTGCCGGCGTAAGGAGTGACATCGCCGGGACGGAATTCGAGCGATGCCTTCGCCGGGTCGATTTGCGCGCGGCGTGCGGCGGCGTATTCTTTGGAAAGCAGACCACGATACGGAATCTTAATGAAATCCATGTCGCCGAGATACTTATCGCGGTCGGCCATGGCTAACTTCACGGCCTCAACCGTGGTGTGGATATAATCGACGGAATTGAGGCCCATCTTCTTGAGGTCGTAGCCTTCCAGGATATTGAGGGCGAAGAGCTCGGCCGGTCCCTGGCTTGCAGAGGGATTCTTGTAGACGGTGTAGCCGCGGTAATCGGTTGAAACAGGTTCTTCCAGCTTGGCTGAGTAGTTTGCGAAATCCTCATAGCGGAACAGGCCGCCGTTTTCTTCCGAAAACTTGGCCATTTCGCGGGCGATATCGCCTTTGTAGAACAGATCGCGCGCGGCCTTGAGGCCGGCCAGGCGACCCTTGCTGGAGGCGCGCTTTTCCGCCTCAACCAATCGACGCCAGGTGCGGGCCAGGTCGGGGTTCTTCCATACTTCGCCTTCCGTCCAGCGGTTGCCATCGGGCGGCGCGAAGAGTTTCATGCTAGTGGGATATTTGCGTAGCGCGGCCGTATTCATGCCGCGACCGCCGATCGGCAGACCGCGCTCGGCCATTTCGATAGCGGGCGCAAGAACATCGGCGAAAGTCTTCGTTCCCCACTTAGAGAGCATGATGTACCAGGCATCCATCACGCCGGGAACGGTGCCAGCGAGCAGCGAATCGTTAACGGGAATCTTGCCATCCTGGTGCGTCTTGTACCACTCAATGGTGGCTAATTTCGGAGCCGTACCTTCGGCGTTTAAAGACCAGACCTTCTGCGCCTTGGCATCGTAAATCAGCAACGTGGCGTCGCTGCCCATGCCGTTCAAACTCGGCTGCGCGAGGCCGAGAATGGCCTGGCCCGCGACAATGGCGTCGAAGGCATTCCCGCCATCGCTCAGCATGTGTTCGGCGGCGAGAGTGGCCTGCGGGGCCATGGAGGCGGCGGCGTACAGCGTGCCTTTGGCCAACTGCTTCATGGTCTGACCACGCCCACCGTTGGCGCTCGCATTGGCTTCCTCGTTCGCGTCTGCGGTGGACGCGCCGGCTGCACGGCCGCGTTGCGTCTGTGGGGAGGGAGGCGCGGTTTGCGCGCTTACTAGCGCGGCAAGCGCAAGAATGCAGAGCAGGGACTTTCGAAGCATGCAGGACTCCTATGGCAGCTTAGTATCTCAAATCGGGTTCGGGGTTGCAGCGGGGACTTATTGGGGACTAATTGGTTCCGGTCCTGGCGGCGGCGCGCAGTTGTTCGATGCGCTCGCGCAAGGACTTCACGAAGCACGCTGAATCCGCATCGCTCGCGCCGCTGGCCGCGAGGCCGGCATGGAGCTGAGCATCGGTAATGGCTCCGAGATATTTCAGGAACCAGGCCCCGTCCGCCAAGGAGATTCCGGTGCGGAATCCCTGAGTGATATTTCCGTCGTAGCGGAATGTCAGCGTTTCCTTTGCCCCCGCACTCACCCAATGCTCACTCTGTTCGAGAAAGGGACCGCATCGCCAGTCCGATCGGGCGCCAGGTTCGATACCGCCCAAGCCGGAACCCCAATCGGTGAAGGCGTAGATGAAGCGCGTGCCAAAGGTTTTGGATAACTGAAAAACCGCTGTGTTGGGGCCGCTGGCGCCGACGCGCGCGTCTTTGTTATCCCAATTGGAAAAGAGCATGATGAGGATCTTGAGCCCACTCATCTCTTTGGTTCCTCCGAAGGGCGGCTTGTCGAAGTACCAGTTCTTGTTTGCCAGAAACTTCAGATCGGGGTCGCGATATTGGAAGCGCGCATCGGTGAAGCTGCCGTCCGCGTGAAGGGTTGGGTCCGTGCGTTTGGTCGGTTGAAAGCCTTGCAGCTTGCCGGAAGCAACGAAAAAGCTTGGCTCGGCGAAGTAGCCGCACGCGCGCACCACGCGCCAGCAGAAGGATTCGGAGCGCACCTCATTGCCGAACTTCACATTCCACGTGGCCCCGTTGGAATCCTTGACGAAGATCTTAGGCTGGGTGCCGGTCGAATCCTCCCGCAGAAAGGTAAAGGGCGGTTTCGGTTGGCTCACCGGCGCGCCCACCGAGCCCGCGAAATCGAGTTTGGCGACGTCGCCCGGATCGAGCCATAAAGAGCCAGAGGGGAGTTGCGCAGATGCGGTGGCCGCGCAGATCGCAGCCAACGCGAAGATCTTGATCATGCCCTTCCTATCTTAACGGACACGCCGTTTGTTACGCTGAAACGTGGTGTCCAAGCCCGAAATCATGAGTCCCGCGGGCTATTGGCCGCAACTGCGCACGGCGATTGAAGCCGGCGCAGACGCCGTATATTTCGGCCTAAAACATTTCACGGCGCGAGCGAAGGTCGGCTTTTCGCTGGAAGAATTACCGGAGGTCATGCGCACGCTTCACAGGCGAGGCGTAAAGGGATACGTTACCTTCAATACCCTGCTGTTCGATGACGAAATCGATGACGCGGCGCGCACGCTTGCCGGCATCGCGGAGGCGGGGGCCGACTCAATCATCGTGCAGGATTTGGGGGCGGTGAAGATGGCGCGCGAGATCGCGCCGGGGCTGGAGATTCACGGCAGCACGCAAATGAGCGTTACGAGCGCGGATGGCGTCCGTTTCGCCCAGCGCCTGGGGGTAAGCCGGGTGGTGATGGCTCGTGAGTTGTCGCTGGAAGAGATCCGGGCGATCCGCGCCGAGACCGATTGCGAGCTGGAAATGTTCGTTCACGGCGCGCTGTGCGTATCCTATTCGGGCCAATGCTTTTCATCCGAAGCGTGGGGCGGGCGCAGCGCCAATCGCGGACAATGCGCGCAGGCCTGCCGGCTGCCGTACGAACTGATGGTGGACGGCGAGGTCCAACCGCTGGGGGACGCCCGCTATCTGCTTTCACCGGGCGATCTTTATGCATTGCGCCAGATTCCGGAAATCGTAAAAATAGGCGTTTCCGCGCTGAAGATCGAAGGTCGTTACAAGGATTCGGATTACGTGGCGCTGACGACGCGCGCGTATCGTCAGGCTGTGGATGACGCCTGCGCGGGGATTATGCGGCCTATCGATTCCGCCGCCGAGTTGCCGCTTGAACAGGTCTATTCGCGCGGGTTGGGTCCTCACTTTCTTGCGGGAACGAACCACCAGGCGGTGGTAACGGGACGCGCTCCGCGCCATCGCGGCGTGTTCATGGGCAGCGTAAAGCGGATTTTCGATGGCGGCGTAGCTGTAGAACCTTCCGCCGCCGACTCGGTATCGCAGCTCAAACCGGGCGATGGCGTGGTGTTCGATGCGGCGGATTGGCGCAGTCCGGAAGAGCGTGAAGAGGGCGGCCGGGTGTTCGAAGTGGCTCGGCGCAAGGGTGCGGTGGAGTTGCGTTTTGGGAATGGGGCGATTGATGGCGGGCGAATCCGGGTGGGCGATTGGGTGTGGCGCACACATGACCCGGAGCTGGACAAGACCGTGCGCCCGTATATTGACGCGGCGGCGCCGCTACGCAAACAGCCCGTCAATGTACGGGTGAAGGCGCGCGAGGGGGAAGCGCTCGAGACGGAATGGCGCGTGGGGAAGGTCAGCGTTACTGTTTGCTCGCCTGAGGCGCTGAGCGCGGCAGAGAACCGCGCGTTGGACGTTCCGTTTTTGTCCGCGCAATTGGGACGCCTGGGCAACACGCCGTACGAATTGGCGGCTGTTGAACTGGAAATGACGGGTTCGCCGTTCGCCCCGGCGTCTCTGCTCAACCAGTTGCGGCGCCAGGCTGTGGAGCAGTTGCAGGCGGCGCAGGGTACGAAGACCGATGCGCCCGCGCACGGGGTTTACGTAAAGGTTCCGCGCAGGCCAGAAGGCCCGCGCCACCTGAGCCGCTCTAGCGAGATCCACTTACTGGTGCGGACGCCTGCACAACTGGAAGCGGCCATCGCGTTCCGCCCGGCGACCATTACGCTCGACTATCTCGATCTATACGGACTACGTCCGTCTCTGGAGCGAATCCGCGCCGCGGGCCTTGCGCCTCGCGTGGCAAGTCCGCGCGTGTTGAAGCCGGGCGAGGAACGCATCGCCGATTTTCTGCTGAGCTGCGATTGTCCTATTCTGGCGCGCTCGGCGGGATTGTTGCACGCCTTGCGCGGCCGCGCCCATCCGGAGCTGATCGCCGATTTCAGTTTGAATGCGGCGAATGCGATTGCGGCCGCGGAGCTTTTCGATTTGGGAATCGATCGCCTCACGCCCACGCACGATCTCAATGCCGCGCAGATCGTCGAACTTGCAGGGGCTTCGGGCGGCGAACGCATCGAGGCTGTGGCGTTCCATCATCTGCCGGTGTTCCATACGGAGCATTGCGTTTTCTGCCGTTTTCTCTCCACGGGGACGAGTTATCGGGATTGCGGCCGCCCTTGCGAAAAGCACAGCGTGGCGTTGCGAGATTCGTCTGGCCGGGAGCACCCTGTGCTGGCGGATGTGGGCTGCCGCAATACCGTCTTCGGCGCGGAGGCGCAGCAAGCGGCGGGGCATCTGGAAAAGTGGCTGGAAGCGGGAATCCGACATTTCCGCCTGGAGTTCGCCCACGAAACGGCGGAGCAAACCGGCGCCGTGGCGGAAGCTTTTCGGGAGACGCTGGATGGGCGTAAATCGACCAAGGAATTAGCGCAGATGTTGCAACGCGCGGCGCCACAGGGAATTACGGAAGGCAGTCTGTTTGTTGTGGTGCAATAGCGCGCGGGATGCAGTTTCCATCTACGAGACGAAGAAATTGCCCATCTTGCGGAACTTATCGTAGCGCTGATCGACAAGTTGCGCGGCGCTTAGCGAGGACAACTCGGCCAGCCATTTACTTAAGGCCTGGCGAAGATTTTCGGCCGCTAAAGCGACGTCTTCGTGGGCGCCGCCAGCCGGTTCGGGCACGATTCCATCGATCAACTTCAATTCCAGCAAATCCTCTGCGGTCAGGCGCATGAATGGCGCTACCTGCTGTGCTTTGCTGGCATCTTTGAAGATGATATTGGCGCAGTTCTCGGGGGAAATTACGCTATAGACAGCGTTTTCGAGCATCAGAACCACGCTACCCACGCCCAAGGCCAATGCGCCGCCGCTGCCGCCTTCACCGATGCACACCGCAATCACGGGCACAGGCAGCCTGGACATCTCCCGCAGATTGCGCGCGATGGCTTCCGCCTGGCCGCGCTCTTCGGCGTCCACACCGGGATAGGCGCCTGGGGTATCGATCAGCGTAACGATGGGGCGGTTGAACTTCGCGGCGACCTGCATGGCACGCAGCGCTTTGCGATAGCCTTCCGGTTTTGGCATGCCGAAATTGCGGAAGACCTTCTGCTTGGTGTCGCGGCCTTTTTGCTCTGCCACAATCATCAACGGCTTGCCTTCGAAATGTGCGAGCCCAGTGACGATTGCAGGGTCGTCCCCGAAGAGGCGGTCACCGTGGATCTCCTGAAAATCGGTGCAGATGCGGTCGACATAATCCAGGGCGTGCGGACGCTTCGGATGGCGTGCCAATTGTACGCGCCGCCAAGCGGCATTGGATTCGGCCACTGGAGCCTCTACCGGAGTGACTTCTGAGTCCATTAGTCGCATTCTAACAGCCGCCGCAGGCCTGGATTAAGCCTTGTATCTGATCGTACAGAGGCCCGGTTATCAAACGAACCAGCGGGGCCGATTTAACCTTGTCAAATTCGAGCCTTCGGCTGGACACTCGAATTATGGAGGAAATAGCGAATCATGTGTGACTATTCGCTGATGGCAGTTCCAAACCGTCTCGCGCGCGAAGGAGAAGAATTAGTCTCCCATCGTTTTCCGACTGGCTCACTTGGGCTGGCGGCGCCGGACGATCTCCAACGGCGGCCCGCTCCGGTGGCCCGCAAGACTTTCTGGGCGGCATTCAAAGAGTTTTTCCAACCTCCCGAAGCTGAAGCCGTATGCGCGGTTTGCATTCCACCCGGCGCGCGGTTGCGCCTGGAGGACATTCCGGCGCGTCTGCAGGCCGAATTCGGGGTTGGCTGCGCTGAGGATGTGACGTTCACCCAACTTAACGCGTCGGCGCATAGCTACCGCGATGCAGTTCGGTTCGCCAATGGTCGTGAGTTGCGCCTGCAAGAACTGCGTGAAGGCCAACACGTGCGCGTACTTGATCTATCTCTAGCCGAGGATCTCGATTTGGAGCGTCTGCGCGAAGAGATTCCGGAACTCGCCTTTTCTCGGCGCCGCTAGATTCCTCCGCCCAAAAGTCCACGACGCGGGAGTGGAAAGCCCCGCGCCGTGGGTGCAGTTTGACAGATATCGCGGAAACCCCATAATCTTGATATAGATTGCCGACTTCACTCAACCCGGTGGAAAATCTCGAGGCTTCCTCGGCATCCGAGATTTTGGCATGGGTTATCGAGACCTATGGCACGAGCTTCGCGATCGCCACAAGTTTTCAAAAAGAAGGCATGGCGATTTTGGACCTTGCCACGCGTATCTCGCCGCATGTCCGGGTTTTCACCCTAGACACGGGCCGATTGCCGGATGAGACTTACCGGATGGTGGAAACGGTGCGGGAGCGTTACGGCATCGCGACAGAAATCGTTCAGCCGGAGCCGATTGAAGTCCAGCGGTTGATTGCACCGCGCGGTCCCGATCTATTTTACGAGAGCGTGGAGGGACGGCATAGTTGCTGCGATGTTCGCAAGGTACGTCCGTTAGAGCGGAAGTTGGCGACTTTAAGGGCATGGGCGACGGGAATCCGGCGGGAGCATTCCGATGTGCGGGCAAATACCCCGAAGGTCGAGTTCGGGGCGACTCCGCTTAAGATCAACCCTCTCGCCGATTGGACTTCGGCTCAATTGGAGGAATACACGCGAGTCAATCGGGTTCCGGTGCATCCTCTCTATGCGCGAGGATACGCCAGCATCGGCTGCGCGCCTTGCACGCGCGCCATCGTGGCGGGCGAAGACCCGCGCGCGGGGCGCTGGTGGTGGGAACTGGAGGCGCACAAGGAGTGCGGCATCCACTTCGGTCCCGATGGAAAGGTGCGACGGGCTTCGTGACGCACCAAGGATTCACGCTCTGGTTCACCGGCATGTCGGGCGCGGGGAAGAGCACGATCTCGGC
The DNA here is from genome assembly GCA_963703295.1 of Bryobacterales bacterium. GTDB lineage: Bacteria > Acidobacteriota > Terriglobia > Bryobacterales > Bryobacteraceae > PALSA-243. The sequence continues at coordinate 8,428,490 of OY969810.1, read as the reverse complement.
GTTGCTCGAAAACCGTCTGCGCGAGGCGGGCGCGAAGGTGGAGGTGCTTGACGGCGACGTGGTGCGCACGCACCTTTCGAAGGGCCTGGGCTTCGGTAAAGAGGACCGCGACGAGAATGTCCGGCGCATCGGCTTCGTTTGCGAACTGCTTTCCCGGCACGGCGTAATCGCGATCGCGGCGGCGATATCGCCTTATCGTGGAGTCCGCCAGGAACTGCGCGCACGAATCGCGAACTTTGTTGAGGTTTATGTGGAATGTCCGATCGAGGTCCTGGCCGACCGTGACGTGAAGGGTCTCTACAAGAAGGCGCTGGCCGGCGAGATTCCACAGTTTACCGGCATCACAGATCCTTACGAGCCGCCAATGAATCCCGAGGTAACGGTAAATTCGTCCCGCGAAAAACCGGAAGAGAGCGCAGGCCGAATATGGGCTACACTGGAGCGTTTAGGTTTAGTCTCCATTGATCGACCTCCACTCTCACACCAATGAATCGGACGGGACTTTTTCGCCCGCGCAGCTCGTAGCGGAGGCGCGCCGCGTAGGCGTCAACGCTCTGGGTATTACGGACCACGACACCTTCGCGGGCTATGATCTCGCGCTTTCCGACGCGCAGGCGGTTGGGCTCGAATTGATTTGCGGAATCGAGCTTTCGACCAAGCTGCATGGGCGTTCGGTCCACCTACTGGGATATTTCCTGAATACCAGCGGCCTGGGCGATTTCCGCACGCAAATTCAGGATATTCAAGCGGCGCGGCGCGACCGCAACATCCGGCTGGTGGCGCGCCTGCAAGAACTGGGAATGGATATCACGCTCGAGGAGGCGGAGGCGCGCGGCCGCGGCATGACGGGACGTCCCCACTTCGCGCAGATGATGGTGGAAAAGGGTTATGTCCCGAACCTGCGCGAGGCATTTGACAGATACCTGGATGAATCGGCCATCGGCTACGTTTACCGGCGCGAGCCTATGTTTGCGGAAGGCGTGCAGTGGATTCGCGAGGCGGGCGGGATTTCGTCGCTTGCGCATCCAATTCGAGTTAAAGGGGACGTACCGGCGCTGATGCCGGAGCTGTGCGAGATGGGATTGACGGCGATCGAAGCCTATCACAGCGACCATTCGCCGGAGCATACGGCTCTTTACCTGGAGCTAGCGCGCCGGTACGGATTGCAGGTCACCGGGGGCTCGGATTTCCATGGGGCGGTGAAGCCTGACGTAAGCCTGGGCACGGGCTGCGATGGGAACCTGAAGATTCCCGACGATCTACTGGCGCGGTTATATTCGGCGCAGGAAGCGCGCTCCTAGACGTCCGGCGGTCCAGGCCTTCCTGGCGGCGATCCTCAGTGCCGGTATGCTTCCGGCGTTGAGTCTGGAGGAAAACTGCGAGTTTCGTCGACCTATGGTAACCGACGCCCTCGGGCCTGCCTTACCGCCGCTTTGTTGTGTTCCCTAGCCGGGCTGGCCTTGCAGTTTGTTCTGGTGACCTGCCGGTACGGGGGGAATTGGACGGCGCTGTTCTGCACGGGCTCGAAATTTCAGACGCCTCCATCGCTTGCCGGTGAACGGATCTACATCTTCCCCAATAGCACTGGTTACGACGGACAGATGTATCACTACGTAGCCCACGATCCGCTGATTCGGACGAAGAACTGGCGTTATATGGACAGTGCGCGGGTTCGTTACGGAAGAATCCTGCTGCCTGCGGCGGCCTTCGTTCTGGCGGCGGGGCGGCAGCCGTGGATCGATGCCGCCTATATCGCGGTAAACCTGCTCTTCCTGTTTTCGGGCGCCTGGTGGCTGTGCCGATATCTGGATTCATTGGGGATTCCATGCTATTTGGCGACGCTGTTCTTACTGGCGCCGGCTGCGCTGATTTCACTCGAGCGGCTCACGGTAGATTTGGCGTTCACGGCATTATGTGTGGGGTTTGCACTTTATGTTCGGTTGGGCCAAGACGCGAAGGCGTACGTGATTTTAGCGCTGGCATGTTTGACCCGGGATACAGGATTTGCGTTAGCGGCCGCGGCGTGTCTAGCGCTATTGACGGAGCGCCGGTTGGTGAAGGCGGGAATATGGGCCACCGCGATGCTACCGGGCATGGCGTGGTCCTGGTGGGTGGCGTCGAGGACGCCGGACGATACACATTACAAGGCCGCACAACTGATTCCGCTCAGGGGCATTTTCGAGACGCTATTACATCCAATGGCATATCCGTTTGGGGGAGCCGTAAATGCTGAACTCGGGTGGCTGGACAGGCTGGCGATATTGGGTTTTCTGCTGGCGGCGGTACTCACCGTATGGCTGATCCGCCGAAACGGTTTTGGCCAGGTAGAAGCGGCGATGGCGGTGTGGACCGTAATTGGATTGTGTTTGCCGCGAAATTTTTGGGAGGACTGCTATTCCGGTACTCGCGTATTCACGCCCCTATTGATTTACGTCCTGCTTCGAGCTCTTCCGGCGGCGGCCTGGAGGGCGACAGTTCCGTTGCTCATGGCTACATCGCGAGTGGTGGTTCAAGTGGCGGCGGCAGTGCTGCTGGCGCTCAAGGCCGCGCGGGCTTAAGTAAATCGACCGAGACAGAACTCTGCCCAAACTCCGTTGACATTCCAATAATCACCCTATACTCTATAGAGAATAGAATGATTATGAGAGCGAAACTTCCTCGCGGTATTATGCTGGCGCTTCTATCCTTGGCGGCGGCGCTTCCAGTGTGTGCGCAGGTGGTGGGCGCATCGATTAGCGGGACGATCCGGGACGCTTCGGGTGCGGCGTTACCCGGGGCGGCGGTGGTGGTGGAGAACCTGGAGACGGGGGCTCTACGCAAACTGGAGGCGGACGACACGGGGCGGTATTCGGCGCCTTCAATTGCAATTGGGAAGTACCGCGTCACGGCTACGCGAGCCGGTTTTGCATCCCAAACCAAGGCTGGAATCGATCTGGTGGTGGGACAGACTGCCACAGTGGATCTGACGTTGGTGGTGGGCGACTTTAAGCAAGCGGTCACGGTTGAGGAATCACCCGCGGCGGTAAATCTCTCAACGCAACAGACGTCTGGCCTGGTGGGTGAGCGCGAAGTAAAAGACCTGCCGCTCAATGGGCGCAGCTATGACGAACTGATGGCGCTGAATCCCGCCGTGGTGAACTATACGGCCGAACGTTCGGGCGGGACAGGGACGTCGAATTCGTCGGTAGGCAATATGTTTGCGGTTTCGGGACGGCGTCCGCAGGAGAATCTATTCCTGTTGAATGGGATCGAATACACGGGAGCGTCGCTGATCAACAACACGCCGGGGGGAACCAGCGGGCAGTTGCTAGGTGTGGACGCGGTGCGGGAATTCAACGTGGTTACCGACGCTTACGGCGCGGAGTATGGCAAGCGGCCCGGCGCGCAGTTGAGCATCGTGACGGCCTCAGGATCGAACGTGTTCCACGGCGCGGCGTATGAGTTTCTGCGCAACAGCGCGCTTGATGCGCGCAACTTCTTCGACCAGGGATCCATTCCGGAATTCCAGCGTAACGAATTTGGAGCGGCGGGCGGCGGGCCGATTCGCAAAAACAGGCTCTTCGTCTTCGGCAATTATGAGGGGTACCGGCAGAATTTGGGATTGAGCGATGTGACGCTGGTTCCGGACAACGCTTCGCGTGCAACGGCTTCCGCGGCCGCGGCGCCGCTGCTGGCCCTCTGGCCGGTTCAGAATGGGCCGGAATTGGGCGGCGGCATCGCCGAGGCATTCAGCCATCCGCTGCAACGGATCCGCGAAGATTTCGGCACGGTGCGGATCGATTACAACTTCTCCGATCGGGACACTCTATTTGGCGTCTACACGGTTGACGATAGCGACGCGAATACGCCGACGGTGAATCCGCTGAGCTCGGTTGTGGAGAGCCTGCGCGAACAGGTGGCGAGCGTGCAGGAGCAGCACGTTTTTTCGCCGACGCTGTTGAATACGGCGCGCTTCGGTTTCTCGCGCGCAGGCTATTTCTTTACGGGCGAGACGCCCGTGAATCTGCCAGGATGGGTGGCGAGCCAACCCATCGGCGCGGTGGTAATTGGCGGCGGCACGGCGCTGAATGGCGCCTCATCGATCAGCGGCGCGGGAACCAACGCCGGCAGCGATCTGACGGCGGTGCGCAACCTCTTCACCTATGACGACCACGTGGCAATCTCGCACGGGATTCATCAAATCGAGGCAGGCATCTGGTTCCAGCGCGTGCAGGCGAACGACAATCTGGCGCAGGATCAATACGGACAGGCATCGTTCAGCAGTCTGAGCACGTTTCTGCAGGGTACAATCTCCACGTTCACGGTGGTTCCTCAACCGACGCCGGTTGCCTGGCGATCGCTCGAGACCGCCGGTTTCGTGCAGGATGTGATCAAGCTGCGCCCGAACCTTAGCCTGCGTGTTGGCTTCCGTTTTGAATCTACGAATGGATGGAACGAAGCGCATGGGCGAGCGGCGAATTATGTTTTCGATGGTAATGGAGTGATCCAGACAAATCCCGTTATTGGCAATTCTGTTTTTACGGTTAATCGCGCGAAATTTCTGCCGGAGCCGCGCGTGGGGCTTTCCTGGGATCCATTCGGCAAGAGCAAGACCGTGATTCATGCCGGGTTCGGCGCATACCGGGCCCTGTTGGATAACCTGGATTACCGGCTCGACCAGACTGCGCCGTTCAATACGACGCAGACGCTGAAAAACGTGCCGCTTGCAGGGCTCAATATCGCGCCCGGGTCGCCACTTCCCGCGGGCACAAAGATCTCGCCCAGCGGCGTGCAACCCGACGCTTACACGCCCACAGTTCTCACGTGGACGCTGAAAGTGGAACAGCAAATCGCGCCGCGGACCACGTTGGGAGTGGGATATGTGGGCTCGCATGGATACCATGAGATGCTTTCGGTGGATGCGAACGAACCGGTTCCCCAGGTCCTCAACGGCGCGCTGTTTTATCCCACCGGGGCGGCGCTGGCGAATCCAAACCTGGCGAATACCACGACATGGCTTTCCGAGGGATTGAGTTCCTATAACGCCTTGGAAATCGATGTACATCGACGCGTGACTCGGGGGCTGGACTTGCGCGGCGTCTACACATGGTCGAAGAGCCTGGACGATGGCACGGCGTGGAATAGCAGCGTGGCCGCGAACGCTCCGGGATTCGTAATGTATCCGCTGAACCCGAAACTCGACTGGGGACCCTCGACTTCGGACGTGAGGAATCTGGCATCGATTCACGGGAGCTACGAGCTGCCGCTGGGCAAGAGCAGGCTGGCGAACGGCTGGACGGTCAGCGCGATCGAGACGCTGCAATCGGGCTTTCCGTTCACGCCGCAACTGGGATACAACCCGTCGAACAACGGCGACAGCCGCAACCCGGTGCGCCCCTCATGGAACCCGGCGTTTAGCGGGCCCGTGATTCTGGGGTCGCCTAATCGATATTTCAACCCGGCGGCGTTTGTGGCGCCCGCGACGGGGACCTACGGAAACGTGGGGCGCGACGTGCTGACTGGACCGGGCCTCGCGGAACTGGATTTCTCGGTGCTGAAGACGACGCCGATATCCGAGAAGGCGAAGCTGCAACTTCGCGCGGAGTTTTTCAACGTGCTGAACCGGACCAATTTCGGCACGCCGAACGGAGTGGTGTACACGTCCGCGTCGACGATTCCTTCGCCGACGGCCGGCGTCATCACCTCCATGGCGACCACATCGCGGCAGATTCAGTTTGGGGTGAAGGCGATTTGGTGAACTGCGGGAGACACGGGCAGACGGTGCGCGCTGTTAGTTAGGAAGAAACGCGCTCTCGCACGTTGAACTCGAGCTTCCAGCGTCGCCCGTCGCGCGCCACGCACCAGAGTTGCAAGACGCCGGTCTCGGTGACCACGCTCTCAAAGGACACGGGGACTACCTCGGGCGCGCCGTCGCCCGCGGTGAAGCTCGCCTCAATCGGTGGCAGCTCTTCCAATTGATCGCCGAAATCCTCGATCAATTCCCCCGGTTGGTCGTCCTTGCGCGCGGTCGAGGTGAAGAATCGAAACTCCGCGGTTTGCCCGGCTACCAAGCCAAATTCCCGGCCGGGAATGCGGACCTGCGTCCCTTCTTCCATTCCGAACGGGACGACCGCCAGAGCCTTTAACGGCGCCGGGAAACCTGGAATAGATGGCATGGCGGATTCCACGGCGACATAATATGTCCGTGGCACGCCGCCGCGGATGCGCACGCCGCGGCCGTGGCGCGCCAGGCCGTAATATGCCGCGCCGCGCGAGACCGCGTGCATCAAATCCTCGCCGCTGAGGGCTTCTACCGGCGGCAATCCTTCGGCGTGCAGCCAGGCGTTCAAAGTCTCTAGAATCCGTTCGCGTACCAGGGTGGCATTCAGCACGCCGCCGTTGAACAGCACATGCGTCGGGCAGGCCAACCCACTCGGTCCGCGGCGGATTTCGCCATGTTCGGCATGCGCCGCCTGTTGCCGCAGGAAGCGGGCCAAGTGGCGGGTAATTGCGGCGTCCGCGGCGTAGGGAAGTCCCAACTCCTGGAAACCGCTGCGTCGTTGCTGGGCAGGCATATCGGTACTCGCCACCGCCGGCAGAAACCCATCGCTCAACACGCGCTCAATATCCTCGCGCAAAAGGGTGGCTTTGATCGTTCCGCCCACCAAGCCGGAGCCTTTACCTAGAATTGTGACGGGCTGTTCCTTAGCCTTCGACCCCGGTTCGAGCAGTCTTTCCTTCGCCACGCGGCAATTGGCCCACAGCGTCTGCAATTGACGGCTATCGATGCGCGTGCCCTTTTCGGCCAGCCGTTGCGAGACCACGCCGGCGAGTGCGAGGTCGATGTTGTCTCCGCCGAGCAGGATGTGGTCGCCCACAGCCACTCTGTCGAGAGAAAGTTCGCCGTTGCGTTCCGTGACTGCGATGAGCGTGAAATCGGTGGTGCCGCCGCCAACATCGGCGACGAGAATCAGATCGCCCACATGCACGCGCTCGCGCCAATCGCCATGCTTCTCGATCCAGGCATAAAAGGCAGCCTGCGGCTCTTCGAGGAGGGTTATCTCGCCGTAACCTGCCTGTTTGGCAGCCTCGACGGTCAGTTCCCGAGCTACCGCGTCGAACGAGGCGGGCACAGTGACCAGCGCCTCCTGTTGCGTGAAGGGAGCGTCCGGTATTTTAGCGTTCCACGCATCGCGCAGATGTTCCAGATACCGGCGGCTGGCTTCGACGGGCGAGATTTTCTCCACGCCTTCCGGAGCGCGAAAGGGCAGCAAGGGCGAAGTCCGGTCCACTCCTGAGTGCGAGAGCCACGATTTCGCCGACGATACGAGCCGGCCGGCGTTTTCCACGCCGCGTTTCTGCGCGAGACGGCCGGCCACAGATGCGGGATTTGGATCCCAGGGCAAGGCAAGCGACCCAGCAGGAAAATCGTTGGCCCCAGGCAGATAGAGGAATGACGGCAACAGTGGCTCTTCACGCACTTCGCCCGGATTCACCAATTGGGGAATTTCGAGCATTTGCACGTTGGCTGGCGCAAACGGGTCGGCGTCAGGACGTAACTCCGCGTAAGCTAGGGCGGAGTTCGTTGTGCCGAGATCGATTCCGATGACGTACTTCGATGGCAAGGGATCTACTCGATTTCCATTTCGGCCGGAGCAACAATCGCCGCGTCCTGCTTGGCGCCAAGCGCGGGCAGATCCACCTTCGACGCGCGCCATCCTTTGTGCCGCAGCGTGCCACCCTCGGGCGTTTTGGCGGGAACGTTGCCCACGAACTTCACCACATTCGGGTCTTTAGAGGGCGCCTTCGCGTAGGTGCCTTCCACGCCGTCGATTACCGGTTCGAGCTTCACATATCGCGCCAGGGAGTCGCGGCACTGATCGTGAAGTTCGCGGACGGCCGCCCCGATCTGGTCATCGGCATAGCCGGTGATATCTTCCATCAGGAAGTCGACCAGCCGCGAATCCCGCTGCAGAATCGCGATCATTTGCAATGCGCCATCCGAAGCGCGGACAACAGGCGCGGCGGGCGCCGCCGGCTTGGGCGGGGGCGCCGCTTCACGGCGCGTCAGGTGCAAATCGCGCATCAGGTCGTCGGACAAAAAGCCGTTGAAAAGAAGGGCAAAGAAACTGCGAAACGCTAATCCAATCCGGTTCAATAGAATCGCTCCAAAGGTACAGGATAGCGGAAAAGATCCCTTCCCCCGCTCGGGTTCATCGGCAATACAAGTGACCTTCCATCGCCGCCGCCGCGTTTTCGGGCGCGATCGCTTCGCCGGTCTCTACGTGAAGGATGCGCCGGTAGCCGGCCTGCCAGAGGAATTCGACGATATCGGCCGCCTTGCGTTTCTTGTCGCGAATGGTTTCGCCGTGCATTTCGAGAAATAACGCGGGCTTATATCGTTCAATGGTATGACGGGCGCCGCGCAACGCTTCGATTTCCCAGCCCTCGATATCTATCTTGATGAAATCGGGCGGCGGCAGATTTGCGTGGGGAATCTCTTCGTCGAGCGCGACGACGTTAATCTCTTCCATCACGGTCCCCATGCCACTCCGTTCCAACTCCGCCACCATCTTTTCATCCACGCTCGAACCGCCAGGCATGAGCGGACTTCCGACCATCTTTAGCGTTTCACTGCGCGAGCCAACGCCAAAGGGGCGAACCTGGACATTTTGTATTCCATTCAGGGCCAGATTCTCCATCAAGCGTTTGCGGTTTTGCGTATTGGGTTCGAAAGAGATTACGGTCTTCGCCTTCGAAGCGAAGAGTAGCGTAAGCAGGCCATGAAAGGCGCCGATGTCGTAGACGGTCATGCCGCTCAGATCGAGGCCGGACCAAAATCTCTGCTCGGCGGTCATGACGCCGGCCGAGAATAATGGGGGAACCCAGCCCAAGCCGCCTTTTCGCTTCATGCCTTTCAGCAAGCCATGGCGAACCGTATAAACAGTGGAATCGAAAATATGCACGCTTACCCACGCCACAAGGCGGTGTTTGAGCGTGTAATGACGAAACGGAAGGTCGTCATCTACGAGGGTTTCGGCCACTTCCCCGAGTATAATCCCGTCATTGCGGCGCAGAACTAGGGTCGAGGTGTCATAAGCTACACTGTAGGCACTCGATGATTAACGGTAAGCGCATCGTTGTAGTCTTGCCTGCCTACAACGCCGCCCGCACGCTGGAAGCTACGGTCCGCGAACTGCCCGAGACGGTGGATGAGACCATTCTGGTTGACGACCACTCCACCGACGAAACGGCCGAGGTAGCCCGCCGCTTGAATCTCACGGTGCACGTGCATGAGCGAAACCGGGGTTATGGCGGCAATCAAAAAACCTGCTACGCACAGGCCCTGGCCGCCGGCGCGGACGTGGTGGTGATGACGCACCCCGATTATCAATATTCGCCGCTGCTGGTGACGGCCATGGCCAGCATGGTGGCGTTCGGCGTCTACGACGCGGCGCTCGGATCGCGGTTGTTGATGGGCGGAGCGCTTAAAGGCGGCATGCCGCTCTATAAGTACATTGCCAATCGCGTGTTGACGGCGTGCCAGAACATCATGATGGGCGCCCATCTTTCGGAATATCACACCGGATATCGCGCGTACAGCAAAGAGTTGCTGCATTCCTTGCCGCTGGAACGCAATTCGGACGATTTCGTCTTCGATAACCAGATACTCGCGCAGGCGATTCTGTTGGGGGCGCGTTTGGGCGAAATCTCGTGCCCCACGCTTTACTTTCCAGAGGCCTCTTCCATCAACTTCCGCCGTAGTTCCATTTATGGTCTCGGCGTTCTGAAGACCGCGATGGAATTTCGTCTGGCGAAGTGGGGCATATACTGCGCGCCGATCTTTCAATTTCCCGCGAATCAAATGGAGCTCGCAAAGAACGCGTCGCATTTTTCGCAGTGACCGGCGCCACAGCGCCGGGCTTCGGCTGTTTGAGAATGTGGCGGCGCGCCTCCACGTGGCAGAAGGCATCCCCGACGATTGCGGGTTGCACCCCCGCGCAAACAGCGCTGAAATACTCATATGCAGACTGTTGGCAATACGATTCTGATCACAGGTGGCGGCTCGGGCATCGGCCGAGGACTTGCGGAAGCATTCCACCGCCTGGGCAACCGTCTCATTATCGCGGGCCGCCGCCAACAAGCGCTGGACGAAACGGTGGCGGCGAATTCGGGCATGGAGTCTTTGACGCTCGACGTCGAAGACCCCGCGAAGATCCGGGCCTTCGCGGCTGCTATGGCAAAGCGTTACCCCGCGCTGAATGTATTGATCAACAACGCCGGTATTATGCGGTTCGAAAACCTGGCGGCGCCCCCGGACAGTCTGGCCGATGCCGAGGCCATCATCGCCACGAATCTGCTTGGCCCCATCCGGCTCACCGCGGCGCTGCTGCCGTTGCTGCAGAAGCAGGCTCACTCGGTAATCATGAACGTCTCATCCGGGCTGGCATTTGTTCCCTTGACCGCGACGCCTACTTATTGTGCGACCAAGGCGGCGATTCATTCGTACACGCAGTCCTTGCGCCATCAACTGCGAGGCACGACAACGGATGTTCTGGAGCTGATTCCGCCGTATGTCGCGACCGACCTGCTGGATGGGGCCGCGGATCCTCGCGCCATGCCACTCGACGCCTACCTCGCCGAATCGATGGAAATTCTAAAAACGCAACCGGACGCGACAGAGATCTGCGTGGAACGGGTGAAGCCGCTGCGGTTCGCGGCCAGCAACGGTCTCTATGAAAAGATTTTCAACGGCCTGAACGCTTCCGTGGAAAGCGCGGCTAAGTAGCGGGTGTAGAATTTTGGCATGAACGCGAAAGCGGTTGCGGTTTCTCTTTTGTTTGCGGGGTTGGCCCTGGCGGCCAATCACCCAGAAATTTCGCTTTGGAGCAAGGGAGCGCCAGGGTCAGAAGGCAAGACCGCAAAGGAAGTGGATGAGCCTCCGAACAAGGATCATGGTTACCTCAAGGTAACGAGCGTCCACAACCCTTCGATTACGGTCTTTCTACCACCAGCGGAAAAGGCCACCGGCGCTGCGATGGTGATTGCACCTGGCGGAGGCCATCAGTTTCTGAACTTCGATCAGGAAGGTACATACGTCGCCGAGTATCTCAACAGCATCGGCGTGGCGGGCTTCGTTCTCAAGTACCGTCTGGCGCGCGAACCAGGCTCAACCTACAAGATTGAGGAGCATGCGCTGGCCGATGCGCAGCGCGCCATCCGCCTCATACGGAATCGCGCCGCAGAGTGGCATGTGAATCCGGCGCGGGTGGGCATCATGGGTTTCTCCGCGGGCGGGGAAGTTGCCGCGCTGGCATCGACGCGATTCGACGCCGGAAAACCGGAAACAGCAGACCCGATCGACCGGATCGGCTCCCGGCCGGATTTCGATGCGCTGATCTATCCTGGAATTCGCGCCGAGAACTACACCATCCCGAAAGACATGCCAGTCACATTTCTGCTCTGTGCGGATAACGATCGCGGGCCGTCCACCGCTCTGGCGGGTTTGTATCCTATGCTGAAGGCCGCGGGAATCAAGACTGAGGTGCATGTTTATGCTTCGGGCGGTCATGGTTTCGGCATCAATCCAAACACCAAGAATCCCTCCCCGGTCGCCACCACCTGGCAATTAAGGTTGGGCGATTGGCTGCGCGACATCGGCATGTTGCAAACGAACTAGGGGTACAGGCTATGAGTGAGGAGCAGTTGCGACAGCTGGACGAGGCAGGTTGGGCATGCTTTCCCGGCTTGGTGGATGCCGGTTTTCTGGACGAGATTCGCCGCAACGTGGAGCGTCTTTGGGAGGAGGAAGGCGAAAACGCAGGCTCGGAGTTCCGCAAAGAACCCGGTGCGCGGCGCCTGGCGAATCTGGTGGATAAGGGCGAGGTCTTCGAGCGCGTGATCTCGCATCCTCAGGTGCTGGACGCTGTGCGGCACGTCCTGGGCGACGATTTCAAGCTCAGCAGTCTGAATGCGCGTTCGACGGATCCCTGGTGGCCAGAATGCCAACCTTTGCATTGCGACCTGGGCGCGATCGCCGACGATTCCGGCTTCTGGGTGTGCAACACCCTCTGGCTGCTGGATGATTTCACACCCCATAACGGCGCCACGCGGATCCTGCCGGGGACGCAACGCCGACGCCAATTGCCACAGCAGGCGCTTGCCGACCCGCAGGCGGCTCATCCCGAAGAGATTCTCGTGCTGGGCGAAGCGGGCGCCGTGGTGGTGATGAATACCCACGCATGGCACGGAGGAACGGCGAACCGCACCGGCAAGCCGCGCCGCGCGCTGCATGCCTTGTACACACGCGGCGACAAGCCGCAACAACTGTATCAGAAGGCCCTGTTGCGCCCCGAGACTCAGGCGCGGCTATCGCCCGAGTTGCGCCGCATCCTTGCGCTTGACGATCCGCGTAACGATGAACTCAGCTCAAAGACCACTAAGATGAGCGGATTTCTGCGCTGAGAGGGGAGCCTACGTGCGGCCTGACGCTCCCACCGAGTAGAGTTTAATCAAGTTCGTTGTACCGGCGCGCCCTACCGGCTGGCCAGCAACGACGACAATGCTCTGGCCCGGCTGAAGCCAGCCGAGCGGCAGCAAAGTCTGATCGACTACGTTCAACATTTCGTCAGCGGAGGCCGCGTCGGGCGAGAAGATGGGACGCACTCCGTAGACGATGGAGAGGGCGCGCAGAGTGGTCTCGCTAGGCGTAAAGGCATAGATTGGGACCGGTGGCCGGTAGCTGGCGATGAGGCGCGCGCTGAAGCCGCTCGCGGTAAACACGACGATGGCTGCGACGCCCGCCGAGCATGCCGCGTGATAGGCCGCGCTGGCAATGATATCGGCGTGAGTGGAATTGCCAGCCACCGGGGTAGGCGATGGAAATCCCTTGCGGGCAACCACCGATTCCACTTCGCGGGCGATAGAGACCATCCGCCGCACCGCTTCTACAGGATACCTTCCGCTGGCGGTTTCGGCCGAAAGCATCACGGCGTCGGTCCCATCGTAAATGGCGTTGGCGACATCGCTGACTTCGGCGCGGGTAGGGACGGGATGATCGATCATCGATTCGAGCATCTGGGTGGCGGTAATCACAAAACGGCCGTGTAAGCGGGCTTTCTCGATGATGGACTTCTGCATGGTCGGAACCTTTTCCAGCGCGGTTTCGACGCCCAGGTCACCTCTTGCCACCATGACGCCATCTGAGAATTTCAGGATGGCGTCCAGATTATCCATAGCTTCAGGTTTTTCGATTTTCGAGATGATCGGAATCCTGCTGCCCCGTGAATCGAGAAGTTCGCGCAATTGGCGAACGTCTTCGCCGGTGCGGACGAAGGAAAGCGCTAGAAAATCCACCTTGTGTGCAAGTGCGAATTCGAGGTCGGCGATATCTTTCTCAGTCAGCGAAGGCGTGCTGAGTTTTACGCCGGGCAGATTGATGCCCTTGCGATCACTGATGGTACCGCCGCAGACCACTTTCGTGACGACGCAGGCGCCGTCCGTTTCGAGAACGCATAACTCGAGATTGCCGTCCGCTAAGAGAACACGGTCGCCCGGGCTAACGTCGCGCGCAAGATGTTGGTAGGTGGTGGACGCGAGCTCCGCAGTGCCGGTGACGGTGTGAATCGTGATGGAAAAGCGCGACCCCTCTTCCAGAAATGCCTCGCCCCCGGCGAATCTGCCGAGGCGAATCTTGGGGCCTTGCAGATCGAGCAGGATACCGGGACGCACTCCCAGTTCGGCGGCGACGCCGCGGATAACGGAGATAAGCGCAGCGCGATCTTCGTTCGATCCGTGCGAGGCGTTGAGGCGGAAGACATCCACGCCCGCCTGCAAAAGGCGGTTCACGGCTTCGGGCGAATCGCTCACCGGGCCCAACGTGGCGACGACTTTGGTGGAACGCCGGCGGAACTTCATTTGACCTTACTTCAACACAAAATGCCGGCCTTAAGACTAGCCAATTAAGGCCAATGCGGCCTCGCCGGACAACCCACGCAATAGCTACGATAAGATGAAAGAACACCCTTGATAGAGACCATTCCAGACATTTTGGCCCGAATTGTCGCCACCAAGCGAGTCGAGGCGGCGGCCGGCGAAGGCGCGCTTGCATCATGGGAGGCCGTGGCTGAAGCCCAACTTCCGCGCCGTCGCGATTTTTGCGCCGCGCTGCGGGGAAAGACTCCAGCGATCATCGCAGAGGTCAAGAAAGCGTCTCCCAGCCGCGGTGTTCTTGCGGCCGATTTCGACCCTGCGCGGACGGCCCGCTCATATCAAGCGGGGGGTGCCGCTACTGTGTCGGTCCTCACGGACGCTCCCTACTTTCAAGGCAGCCTCAGCGATCTGGAGGCTGCACGCAATGCAATCGAACTGCCGATTTTGCGAAAGGATTTCAATATTGCGCACTCGCAGATTGTGGAAGCCGCGGCGCACGGAGCGGACGCGATTTTGTTAATTGCGGCCATTTTGACCGAGCGTGAAATTCGCGATTTCCGCGAAGCCGCGGCGCACTACCGGATGGCGGCGCTGGTAGAGGTCCATAATCGTGCGGAACTTGCCACGGCGATCGACGCCGGGGCCGATCTCATCGGCGTCAATAACCGCGATCTCGCCACCTTCGAAGTGTCGCTCGATACTTCGCTTCGGCTCGCCGAACACATGCCGGCGAACGCTTTGCTGGTTAGTGAAAGCGGCATCAACAACGCGCGCGACCTTGCCACTCTGCGCGCCGCGGGCTTTCATGCCTTCCTGGTGGGCGAACATCTGATGAAATCGGGCGACCCCGAAGGCGCGCTACGAAAACTGGTCTCCTTATGATCGTCAAGATCTGCGGAATTACCAACGCGGAGGATGCGGCGGCCGCCATTGCCGCGGGCGCGACGGCCATCGGCTTCAATTTTTATCCGCGCAGTCCGCGTTACATTGCGCCGGAGGACGCGGCGCGCATCCCCACGGAGGGAGTGCGCCGCGTGGGCGTTTTCGTGAACGAAGACCGCGGCCGCATCGCCGAAATCGCGCGCATTGTGGCGCTTGATACCGCGCAACTCCATGGCGAAGAGGGGGAGGCGGATTATCCCGCGAATATCGCGGTTTGGAAAGCGGCGCGCGTGACGCCTGCCTTCACCTTCGCTCCCTACCTGCATTCCGCCGCCGAAGCCCTGCTGCTGGACGGTCCCGCCGGTGACCTCTACGGCGGTGCGGGCCGCACGTTCGATTGGGGTATGGCGAGCGGCGCGGCGATGCGCATCGTGCTGGCCGGGGGGTTAGACTCCACAAATGTAGCGCGCGCCATTTCCATTTCGCGACCCTGGGGCGTCGATGCGTGCTCGCGCGTCGAAAGCGCGCCGGGGAAAAAGGACCACCGCAAAATGCTCGCATTCATTCAGGCCGCCCTCCAAGCCGCCGTGCAGGCCACGCCCGAGGCGATTGCCTTATGACCTTGCAACCGGACGCCGCCGGACACTTCGGACCATACGGAGGCCGCTTTGTACCCGAAGTGCTCATGGCGCCGATCGAGGAGCTTGAGAAAGCCTACCTGGATGCCCGCGCCGAAGCCGCGTTTCAGGCCGAGCTGGCCGGTCTGCTGCATAACTATGCGGGGCGCCCGACGCCGCTGTATTACGCTCAGCGCCTTAGCGAAAGCATCGGCGGCGCCCGGCTCTGGTTGAAGCGTGAAGACCTGCTGCATACCGGCGCGCATAAGATTAACAACGCGCTGGGCCAGGCGCTGCTGGCGCGTCGTATGGGCAAGCGCCGGATCATTGCCGAAACTGGCGCCGGACAGCACGGCGTCGCTACCGCCACCGTATGTGCGCTGCTTGGTCTCGATTGCGTGGTCTACATGGGCGAAGAGGATATGCGCCGGCAGCGGCTCAACGTCTTTCGTATGCGCCTGCTGGGCGCGAAGGTGCAAGGCGTGGCTACGGGCAGCCGTACGCTCAAAGACGCCATCAGCGAAGCCATGCGCGATTGGGTCACCAATGTCGCCGATACGTACTATTTGCTTGGGTCCGCACTGGGCGCGCATCCGTATCCGATGATGGTCCGCGATTTTCACAAATGTATCGGCGAAGAAGCGCGACGGCAGATTTTGGACGCGGAGGGCCGCCTGCCCGATTCCATCTTTGCCTGTGTTGGCGGTGGATCGAACGCCATTGGTATCTTTCACGCCTTCCTGCCGGACGCCGCCGTGAAGTTGATCGGTATCGAAGCGGGCGGCCGCAGCGAAAAGATCGGCGATCATGCCGCGCGTTTCCGTGGGGGCGCTCCGGGCGTGCTGCAAGGCTCGCACAGCTACCTCTTGCAGAACGAAGACGGCCAGGTTTCGCTCACGCATTCCGTTTCGGCCGGACTGGATTACCCCATGATCGGACCTGAACATGCGTGGCTGCACGATCAGCATCGCGCCGAATACGTGGCTGCTTCCGACGGCGAAGCGCTGGCCGCCGCCATGCAGCTTTCGCGAACGGAAGGCATCATACCCGCGCTTGAATCGTCGCATGCGCTAGCCGAAGCGTTCCGCCGCGCGCGCGATGCCAAGGACCAAGTCTTTATTGTGAATGTATCCGGCCGCGGCGATAAGGACATCGACATCTATCGCGAGAACTTCCCGGAACTCGACCTCGCATGACGCGAATCGGAACGCTGTTTCATAACCTGAAGCGCGATGGACGCAAGGGTCTCATCGCCTATATCACCGCGGGCGATCCCGCTCCTGCGCATACGCCAGAACTGGTCGAGGCCCTGGTGCGCGGCGGCGCCGATCTCATCGAGCTTGGCGTTCCCTTCTCAGACCCCATTGCCGATGGTCCCGTGATTCAACGGGCGGGCGAGCGCGCTTTGGCCGCGGGAACGACTTTAGCGGGAGTTCTCGACATCGCGCGTCAGGTCCGCAAACGCTCTGAGGTCCCGCTGCTGCTCTTCACCTATTTGAATCCGGTGGTGCGTTATGGTCTCGAGCGGCTTGCGAAAGATGCCGCTCAAGCCGGCATTGATGGCTGTCTGTTGATCGATGCCAGCGTCGAAGAGGCGCATGATTATACCGGCGCCATGCACAACCACGGTTTGGACACGGTCTTCCTTGCCGCGCCTACCAGCACCGAACGCCGTCTCAAATTGGTAGCGCAATACTCCACCGGTTTTGTCTATCTGGTCTCGCGAACCGGCGTCACGGGCGAGCGCGATTCGCTCTCAGATACCGTCGCGCCGCTGGTCCAATCGATGCGCGCCGTCACCGATCTTCCGCTTGCCGTGGGTTTCGGCATCTCGCGCCCGGAACATGTCGCGCAAGTGGCCGCTCAGGCCGACGCGGTGGTGGTAGGCAGCGCGCTGGTTCGCGTCATTGAAAAGCACGGCGCAGATCCGCACCTTCCGCAGGAGTTGGAATCGTTCGTCCGCCAGTTACGCGGCGGCTTCGGAGCCCACGCGTGACGCCCGAACAAGCGCGCGCCAAGCTGGAAGAGTGTCGCGTGACAATCGATGAGATTGATCGCCGTCTGGTGGCGCTGTTGAACGAACGTACGGTAATTGTGGAATCCATCGGACGCGTGAAGCGCGAAGCGCAGTTACCGGTCTATGAGCCGCGCCGTGAAGATCAGGTCTTCGCCAACATCGCGGCTGCCAACCGCGGCCCTATCGGCAATGACGCCGTGCGGCGCATTTTTGAGCGCATCATCGACGAAATGCGCGGCATCCAGCGCGACCGTATGCAGAAGGATGAGGGCAAGTAGATGCTGATCGTAATGCAGCAGGGCGCGACCGAACCGCAGGTTGAGGCCGTAGTGGAGCGTCTCGTCGAGCTTGGGTTCAACGTGCACCGTTCCACGGGCGTGATTCACACGCTGCTGGGCGGCGTGGGGGGGCGCGACGATTTCGACCTGGCATCGTTTGAGGTAATGGAAGGCGTTAAAGAGGCTCATCGCATCGTCTCCCCGTACAAGTTGGCGAGCCGCGGTTTCCGGCCGGATGGCACAGTGGTAAAGGTAGGCGGAGTGGAGATTGGCGGCGAGCGCATCGTCGTCATGGCCGGCCCGTGCAGCGTCGAAAGCCAAGAGCAGATTGAGCGGTGCGCTGAAATCGTCGCCCATGCGGGCGCGAGGGTGATTCGAGGCGGCGCGTTTAAACCGCGCAGCTCGCCATATAGCTTCCAGGGTATGGGCGAAGAAGGGCTCGCCTTACTTCGTGCCGCGGCAGATCGCCACGGATTGCTGGTCGTCAGCGAAGTGATGGAGATCGCACAGATTCCGTTGCTGGCGCAATATGCGGACATCCTGCAGGTGGGCGCGCGCAACATGCAGAACTTCAATTTGCTGCGCGAGCTGGGCGTACAGCGCAAACCGGTGCTGTTGAAGCGCGGCATCGCGGCCACTATCGAGGAACTGCTGTTATCCGCCGAATACGTGCTGGCCGGCGGCAACTACGACGTGATCTTATGCGAACGCGGCATCCGCACCTTTGAGACCTACACGCGCAACACGATGGATATTTCGGCCATTCCCGTGGTGAAATCCCTCTCTCACCTGCCGATGATCGCGGACCCTTCGCATGGCACAGGCCGCCGCGATAAGGTAGCGCCCATGGCGCGCGCGGCTGTGGCCGCAGGGGCCGACGGTTTGCTTATTGAAGTGCATCCCGACCCGGACCACGCGCTCAGCGACGGCGCCCAGTCGCTGCGTCCCGAGCAATTCGAGGAACTTATGGCGCAAATCCATCGCATCGCCCAGGCCGTGGGCCGCACGATCTGATATGAAGACTCTCGCGATTGTCGGAACAGGCCTGATCGGCGCCTCCTTTGGTCTGGCTCTTCGGAAGGCTGGCTTCAATGGCCAGATCCTTGGCGTGAGCTCCTCGCGCGCCATTTCCGACGCGATCGGCACGGGCGCAATCGATCGCGGCGCCACTCTCGCTGAAGCGGCGGGCGCCGCCGATTTGATCTTTCTTTCGCAGACCATCGGCCGCATCGTCGACACGCTGCGCCATCTCGATGCAATCGTAAAACCGGGTGCGCTAGTGACCGACGCCGGCAGCACGAAGTGCGAAATTGTCGACACCGCCATGCAACACCTCACGCGCTGCCAGTTTCTGGGCGGTCACCCCATGGCGGGCAAGGAGCGCCGTGGCGCAAAGGAAGCTTCCGCCGATCTCTTCTCCGGTCAAATCTGGGTGCTGACTCCGGTCGAAGCCGCCGCGATGGAAACGGACGCGGTTCACGAATTCCGCTCCTGGCTTACGGGCATCGGCGCGCGCGTGGCGGCGCTCGATTGCGAAGCGCACGACGCCATCGTGGCGCTCACATCCCATCTGCCGCAATTAGCGTCAACGGCGCTCGCCGCGATGCTGCAAGAGCGATTGCTCGAAGGTCAGTCCACCGTATCGGGCTCGGGTTTGAGGGATATGACGCGACTCGCGCTCAGCTCTTACGATTTATGGCGCGACATACTGGCCACCAACGCGGATCGCATCGACCGGGCGCTGACGGCTTATATCCAGAAGCTCGAGCATATCCGGGAAAACCTGCGCACGCGTGAATTGCAGGATGAGTTTACGCGTGCGAGCGATTTCGCGGGAAAGTTGCGGATTAAATAGAATCGGCATCTTGCCCGCTATCGGGTTAGCGTTCCTTCTTCACTGGCGTCTCTGTCCGCAATCATTTATACTGCCGTTTCACCCCAAGGAGCTCTCATGTCGTCCGATTCGCTCGTCAAGCTAGTTGCCGCCATCCTGCTGGTCGTCGTACTGGCAGTCCTCATTCTTCGCCGCAAGGGGAAAAAGTCGAAGATTGCTGACGATGAGGAATTCTAGACGCGGGTGAACTGGCCATCTCGCCGGGCGTCGCTATAAATTCACTTCCACCACTTCGTCGAACACTGCTTGCGGCAGTTCGATGCCGAATGTCTTGAGCCGTTCCAAAATCTTGGGCTCTTCACCGGAGCTTCGGAATCGACCTTGCACCTTGCCCGCGGCGGTGACGCCGGTTCGGTCAAAGAAGAAAATGTCGCGGACGTCGATGCGGTCGTCTTTGACACCCCGTACTTCCGCGATGCTTATGATCTTGCGCGAGCCGTCTTGTAGGCGGCTTACCTGCAGCACCAACTTGACCGCCCCCGCCAGTTGCTGCAGAATCACGCGCGATGGAATCTGCAAATCGCTCATCAATACCATCGCTTCCAGGCGTGAAAAAGCATCGCGCGGCGAGTTGGCGTGAACCGTGCTCATTGAGCCTTCCACGCCGCTGTTCATCGCCTGCAACATT
This sequence comes from Bryobacterales bacterium, assembly GCA_963703295.1. Taxonomy (GTDB): domain Bacteria; phylum Acidobacteriota; class Terriglobia; order Bryobacterales; family Bryobacteraceae; genus PALSA-243. Next base: position 8,408,263 of record OY969810.1, on the reverse strand, counting down.
TCGAGCGCTTCCGCGCCGCGGCACTCACCCACAATAATGCGGTCGGGCCGCATCCGCAACGAAGTGCGCAACAGGTGCCGCTGGTTGATGCCACCCGTTTTGTTCAGGTTCGGGGGACGCGTTTCGAACTTTACAACATGCCGCTGCTGCAATTGCAATTCAGCCGTGTCTTCAATGGTGATAATGCGCTCCTCCTCCGGAATAAAGCGCGAGAGCGCATTGAGCGTGGTCGTCTTACCCGAGCCCGTTCCGCCCGAAATCAGAATATTCGTCTTCGCCTCAACGCACGCCGCGAGAAACCGCAGCATGCCCCGAGTCACGGTCTGGTTCTCCACCATTTCATCCGACGTGATCACGTGGCGGCCGAAACGCCGGATGGAAAGCGCCGGCCCGTCCAGCGCCAGTGGGGCGATGATCGCATTCACGCGCGAGCCGTCGAGCAGCCGCGCGTCCACAATGGGCTGCGCCTCGTCGATACGGCGGCCAACCTGCGACACGATCTTGTCGATAATGTGCAGCAGGTGCGCGTTGTCTTTGAAGCGCACTGTGGTCAGCGAGAGCTTTCCGCCGCGCTCGATATACACTTTGTCGTAACCGCAGACTAGAATGTCCGAAATCGAGGGCTCTTTGAGCAGCGGTTCGAGCGGTCCCAAGCCCAGGACTTCGTCCAGAACCTCTTCAATGATGCGGTTCTGTTCCACCGTCGTCATCGGGACGCGCTCATCGGCGAGCAACTGTTCCACAACGTCGCGGATCTCAGACCGAACGCGGTCGCGCGGCACGGATGCCACGCGCTCCAGGTTCAACGCACCGATCAGCTTGCGGTGGATTTCGCTTTTGAGCTCGAAAGTCCGGTCACTAGGACGCGGCGTTACGCCACCCGAGGCGCTACGCTGGCCTGGTTGCGGACGGTAATCAGTGGCCAAAATGGTTCCTTTTCCCTGAAGACTGGGCTCAATTTTAGCGCGGTTGCAAGGTGCTTCGCCTACACGCACTTACGGCGCAAGGTTCCAATTTCTTTTGCGGGATTTAATCTGCGCGCGGCTACCAAGCCTCGCTGCCGTCACTTATAATCGAGCGTTACGATGCCCTTGCTGAGAATCGCAGGCATGCTGGGATTGTGCTGCCTCAGCGCGCTCTCCCAAACAACAGGTTCCCTGGTAGGAGCTGGTTCCACGGCCGACGTTCAGGCGGCCTTTTTCGCTGCCTATAATCGCAACGGATTTAGTTCGCTTGTGGGCGCGCCAACTGGAAACGTAACGGCCTTCCTATCTACAGGACTTATTCAAACCTTTCCGGGCGCCGCGGATAAGACGCAAACTTACGCGCTAATCAAACCGGACTCGACCGCAACCATGAACGTGTTCCAGGTCAGCCCGGCAATGTTTGGTTACTACGGTTACCTGGGGTATTCGAGCGCCGGTTTTCCGACGACCCATACTACGGCCTGTCCGACATTGGTGTCTGCAGCCGCTGCTGGGAATTCCTGCCAATGGCAGGCCTTCTCCGGCGACTATGCTCTCTTTCTCTACAACTCTCCGCTTCCCAATGGAAGTCAGAATTTCTATATCACCGACCCGTTCTTCACGCCGTGGAACAGTCTTGGTGGAATCTCTACCTTTGGTCCCGCCACGGCGGTCTTATCGCAGATTGCCAGCCGGTATGGCTCTTCGGCGATCTCGCAACAGTTCGACCAAGGCGCCGTCGATAACCTGAATGGCGGCCGGTATACAGGAACCTTCGCCGTCAGGCCCCCTATCTTTCCCATTTATGCGGCCAATGGCGCGGAGGCTGGCGCGATGGGGATGCCTGTCACCGTCGAGGTGCTTCTTCCGAATGGGATGCGTCAACAGGCCTTTGAGCGCGGCGCCATTTCCTACAACCCCACCACATTGGTGGCGACTCTGCAGCCGGCGGTGGCTTCGCTCGTTCTTTCGACCAATGCCGCGATCCCGGCCGGCGGATCGGCGCAAATGGCGCCCGGTGGGACGTTGCCTGTGCAAGCTACGCTGGCTGCGGCGGGCGGAGTCGCAGTCAGCAACAGGCCCGTGACTTGGAGTTCCTCTAACACGAAAGTGGTGCAAATCCAGGGCAGCGGCGCATCGGTGGTCTTATACGGCGTGGGCTCCGGAAGCGCGACCGTAACCGCTGTGGCAGAGGGCCAAACCAGCACGCTGTCGGTGACGGTCTCGTCTTCGTACTGTTGCGCCATTGGACAAGGCGCGCCCAGCACGGCCATTCAGCTAGCGTTTCAGGACGCGATTTCTCGCGATGGGCTAATCGTCGTGGTCCCCACCGCGTCCGGCGTTACGCGAGTCGGCGCGGGATATGTGCAGCAAGTTACCGCAGCGTCGGGAACCGCTTACTTAATCGCGGTTTCGGATAGCGCAAGCGCGGGCTACATAGTAAGTGGCGCAATTCTCACGCAGTACTTACAGCTTGGAGGACCTGCCGGCTTACTGGGTTATCCCCTCGCGGACGCCACGGCCGGTGGAAGACAGATGTTTCAGAACGGGGCCCTCGCCGGCAACCCGGCGCAATTGGTTACGGGAGTCATTCTGAGTGGATGGCAATCCCTCGGCTACGAAACTGGTTTGGCCGGCTTACCTGCGAGCCCTGTTACTTCCTTCGCGACGTTCCGCGGCACCACCGGCCTTGCGCAAAAGTTCCAAACCGGGGCCATCTTAGCGGCTACCGCAGGGTCGCTTGCGGGCCAGCCGTATCTCGTCTCCGGTCTGATACTGGCCGTCTATAATGCCGGCGGCGGCCCTGCGGGTAATCTCGGAGCCCCCATCACGCTGGAGCGTCCGGTTAGCGGACAGCAGCGGCAGGATTTCGAAGGCGGCTATATCTACTACGCGCCCGGCGCGTTGCAAGCCACAGAGGTGGATACGCCGCGTCAACCGGTCGTCACGGCTACCCCAGGCGCGGTGCGCGCGGGAACAGCAGTGCATCTGGTGATCGGCGGATTTGCGAATGGCGCCACCATACGCGTGTCGCAAACCGGACAGGCCGATTTCCTGGTCACCGCTTCCGGCGGAACTTATGCCTGGGATTCGTGGGTTGCCTCAAACACGGTTGCGGGGACGGTCACGGTGAAAGCCGTCGATTCCGCAAGCTCCGCCACGGCGCAGGCAACTTACACGGTCTACACTACGTCTTCGAGCGCGCTTACCATAAGCGCCGTCAGCGGCAATCAACAAAATGGCGCGCCAGGCGCGAGACTGCCGCTGCCGTTGGTCGTGATGGTCAAAGATCAGAATGGCAGCCCCGTCGCTGGCCAGACGGTAACCTTTGCCGCATCACCGGGCGCGCAGGTGCAGCCGTCTTCCGCCGTCACGGATGCGAACGGAATGGCAAGCGCTACCGTTCGCATGCCGCCTGCCGCCGGAATCGCACTCGCCACCGCGACGGCGGGAAAGCAGGTCGCCACGTTCAGCGCCGTAGCCGCCGCTTTCTCGCTGACGAATTTTCCAGCCCTGACACAAGCCGTGAGCGGCACTCTGGGTAACGGCAGCGATACCATCCAGAGCAAGGGCGCGCTGCTCACCGCGGCCGCCTCTATCCTCCGCTATCACCAATCGCGTGGGGAGCTCCCACAGCCGAACGGCTTGGCCGACGCGGTGACCTTGAATCAATTTGTGACATCCTTCTGCGCCACCGACTCTCAAGGAAACAAGATCTGCGATGGCTACGTGACGCTCGGAGTCAGTACCGATCAAACGGTGAATCTATGGCGGCTAGGAGCCTTTGTGTCCAATGGCCTTACCGTCCAGATCGAACCGGCCGATCTGAACAGCATTCGCGACTTAGTAGCTTCCGGAGCGCCGGTGCTACTGGCGCTGTCACTCGGAAACCAGGGCTCTCACTTCGTAGTGGCGAGCGGCGTGGCCGCGGACGGTAGCATCCTGATCACCGATCCGAACCCGGCATTCGCACAAACCAATCTCAACGCCTATTTGACAGGATTCACCGCGTCTGGCCAGTCCATTCAAGGTATGCTGACCAGCGCGGTTCGCCTTCTGCCGCAAACGCCTTCCTCGCCCGGCTTCGTCGTTGGCTCAAATACCGGCGTGACGCTGGGCTCCGCGGCCGGAAGCTGCGGTCCTAGTCTCATGCTGTCCGGGGTTCTCTACTTTGCGGCCTGTGATGGCACATCGTCACCCTACGAACTCGATGCGGTGGGCCCGGGACATTACAACGTGACGTTCACCGATCTTTCGGCAAACGGGTCGCGCCTTTCTTTCACCGGCTCGGCGGCCGCCTCTTGGCAAGTCATTCAAGCGAATGAGCAATGGACTGTCGGCCCGCTTACGAGCATAATCTCGGGCGTTCTGAATGCGGCCAGCTTTACAAACCAAATCGCGCCAGGCGGATTGATCTCCATCTTCGGAGCGGGCCTCGCAGGGGCAAGCGTGCAAATAGGCGGGCAAGCCGCGAGCGTGATTGCCGCGACGGCGTTTCAGGTGAACGCTCAGGTCCCCGCCACCGTCGCGGCGTCCAGTTCCGCGCAACTGACTGTCACTTCGAGCAACGGAACGGCACAGCAGCAGGTTGCGGTCAGCCCGGTCGCGCCGGCCATCTTTTCGATCTCATCTTCCCAAGCGGCCATCGCGAACGCGGATAACAGCCTCAACACACAATCGAACCCGGTCAAGCGCGGCGGCGTCATTGTCATTTACGCAACCGGGTTCGGAGCGACCTCCTCGACGGGCGCCGCTGCCACGCCAGTGACTGTCGTAGTGGGCGGCGCAAGCCTTACCGCCGCGTACGCGGGCGTAAGTCCCGGAACGCCGGGTCTCTATCAGGTAAACGTGATGCTGCCCGCCACCATGCCGCCCGGTCTCGCGTTGCCTCTATACCTGAAGCAAGGTAGCGTGGTGAGCAACACCGTCACTGTGGCCGTGGAGTAATTGGCTCCGGCCGCTACTCAATGAACGCGGCCGATCCGCCAACCCATTCCATTTGCTTGTTGTGATCTACACCCATTTGCGATCCACGGCCCATGCGAATGATCGTGTTCACCACGCGCAGCCGGTCCAACCACACATACATGATTCGCACTTCGATCTTGTCCGCCCCGTGCGGCGTTTCCACCACCGGCCGGAAATCCACGCGCTCCTGCAGAATGTAGCCGCCGCGCTTCTCCTCAGGCACCGCTGCAATCTGTTCCGCTGTCGGCCCCACGATCACGCCCGTCCCCGCGAAGGAGTAAAGCGGTTTCAGAACATATCGTTCGGGGTGTTCTACCGATCCCACCCGATCTAGAAATTGCGTGCGTGGAACCGCGGCGTGGTTCAGATACGGCAGCGAGAACTTACTCAACCGGAAGAACCAGTTCGGATGCCCCGCCCATTCCACGTCCAACTCGTCGCGGAAATCGAAGGCTATGCGCGCCCCACGGCGGACTATCTCATCAACGATCGCACGGTTGTAAATCCGGTGGATGGGAATGGCGCGTCCGCCGCGCTCATAGTAGAGTCTACGGCCTTCCTTGCGAACGCCTGCGATATCCACGGTCGGCACGCCCCAGGCTCGCTCGGTCAACACGAAATCATGTCGTGTCTTCTGGTTCCACGGGTCGATTTCGAGCAGCACTACGTTTTCCGGGTCGTGGCCGGCAACAATAGCGCGCCGCATCAAAGCGTCGTACTCGGAACGCGTTAACCCGTCTGGCAATACCGCAAGAGAGTCATCGATCGCATAGGCTTCGCGATATGCCGCCGCCATGACCGGCTGATAGGCGTAGAGCGTCGGGAATCCCTGGATCTCAACCAGCTTCGGTTCTACCTCCGAGTCGAGCCCGAAATCGGCCTGCACGAACAACGGGACGGAATCCTCATTCGGCGCGCGAAACTCGGCCGGAATGGCCGCCCGCGATGCGCGTTCGTATTCCCGGTTGGCGAGAAGCTGCTCCACCATCTCCCGCCCGTAACGCACCATCTTCGCAATCAACTCGGCCGGTAAAAACACCGGTGTTTCGCTGTGACGAAACTGCGGAGGCTCACCGCATTCCCGCTCGAGAATCTCGAGGAAGCGGTGATACTGCCGCGGCGAAAAGTTTTCGTTAAACTGCTGCCGGCGTGAGCGAATCAAGCAGGAACACTCCGCTTTGCATAATCTGGCGCCCGTCGATCCACACGTCGAACTTGCGCCCCACTACGTCGATGTGCGTTCCCGAATACCAATCCGCGCCCGTGTGCGCGCCATATGGATTGCCGAACGCAATGTGGATGCCCGGAATCTTTTCGTCCTGCAAAATATTACCGATGACGTCGCGCACGCCGATATTGGTGCCGATGGCGAACTCTCCCACGCGATCGCTGTTTTCGTCCGTGTGGCAATAGCGCCAGAACTCCTCTTCCAATTGCTTGTTGGCGCTATGCGCCTCGCGCAGTCGGTTGCCGCGGACCTCAATGGTGAGCGGCGTTTCACCCAGGTCGCCGTACTTCTCGCAGAGATAATCGCCCACCACGCCATCGATAACGAACGTTCCCTCCACGCATTCCGGCGTCGTAAAGGTTTCTCCACCGGGCAGATTGCCCCACTTGTGCGGACTGATGATGCCGCTCGTCTTGAGCCACTTCAATTGCGGCGAAAAGCGGCCGGTGATTTCGGTACCCGCGGGGTTGACGGCGCGAATCTCCTTGGCGGCGCTCGCCATCTGCCAAACCTGCGTGCTGATGCGATCCACTTCGGCGAAATCTGCGCGCATGCCTTCCAGCATGATGCGGCGATCGATATTTACCATGTGCGCGTGACGTATCTGGCGCCGGTTGACCACGTCAGTCATCTGCATGCGGGTGCGCAATTCATTGGCCTGAGCCTTCACCGCGAAGATGCTGACGTTGGCCGTTTCCAGATCGTCCAGCACTTCACGCGGCATGTCCACTAGCGGGCGCGGCGCCAGTTCTTCCAGGATCCACGCACGATAGTCTAAATTGCGCTCTTCCAGTTCATGCGCCAGCGCCGCGCCAATCTCCAGACACGCATGGTCTGTGATGAGCGTCACTCGCTCTTCCGGCTGGATGCGCAGACACGTGGTCACCGCATTACGCGCGCCGGGCGCGAGCGCCGCGTCAAACGGCATGGCGCGCAAGGTTTCCCTCGCGCTCACAGGCGCTCCCCCGCATAGGATTCGAACAGCCCGGTTTCGGTCTCCGCAATCGTATAGTCAACTACTTTTTTCAAATCGTTGGTCTCCTGAAACACGCGCCTTTGTCGCGTGGCTCCGCTGCCCTCCTCAAGGATGCGGTGCGTGTATGCGATCTCGCGTTCGCTGCCCAATTCGGGCACGACGTCGCTGACAAATTCCAGTATCTCGTGAATCAGACTGCGCGTCGGGACTTCGGTTTGCTTGCCGAAATCGATCAACTTTCCATCCAAGCCATAGCGCCCAGCGCGCCATTTGTTTTCCATAATCAGCGCGCGGTTGTAATGGCGAAAACTCAGATTGCGCTCGTGCAGTTTATAAAGCTTGGCGATGATGGCCTGGCAGATGGCGGCGATGGCGATGGTCTCTTCATACCGCATCGGCATATCGCACACGCGAAACTCCAGCGTAGGAAAGTGTGGATGTGGGCGTATGTCCCACCAGATCTTCTTCGCGTTATCGATGCAATTGGTGTGGATCAGCAGGTCGACGTAGTCTTCGAATTCCGACCAGCTCTGGTAGAGGTCTGGAATATTAGTGCGCGGGAAGCGTTCAAAAACCTTGCATCGGTACGAGTGAAAACCCGTGTCCATTCCCTGCCAGAACGGCGAGTTCGTCGAAAGCGCCAGCAGGTGCGGCAGGAAATAGCGCGCGCTATTCATCAGCTGAATCGCTGTTTCGCGATCTTCCACCCCAATGTGAACGTGCAGTCCAAAGATCAGATTGGCGCGCGCCACCATCTTCATGTCTTCGACAATCACGCGGTAACGGTCGTCGGGGTAGATCTCCTGTTTGCTCCAATCGGCGAAGGGATGCGTCCCGGCCGCCGCAAGGCGCAAGCCGTTATCGCGCGCAAGCTCCACAATCTTGCGGCGGATCATCCTCACTTCTTCCTTCGCGTCGGTGATATTGCGACACACTCCGGTGCCGATTTCGACCACGGATTGGTGCATTTCGGGCTTCACCCGCTCGGCCAGAATCAACTTGCCCTTCTGCACAATCTCCGCCTGAATGTGCGAGCGAAGATCCCGTGTTTCGGGATCGATCGTCTGATACTCCTCTTCGATCCCGATGCTAAAGCTCGGGCGGGTAACTACGGCTTTGCCGTCCATGATCGATTCTCCGGAGCAAGCAATTTGGCCCAATGATACGGCGGCGCGGCGGCCGGTTCGAGCGCGCGCTCTACCGCCATTTGCGCCACATTCGCCACCACCCATTCGAAATTCTCGGGGCCCACCGATTCGAGTCCGGCATCCGGCGCGGGGTTCATGAAATCGATCGCATACGGCACGCCGTCTTCCACCGCGAACTCGACTGTGTTGAGGTCGTAACCCAGCGCGCGGCAAAGGGTGAGCGCATCGTTGACGATTCGCTTGCCCAATGTCGCTTCGGGCGGCGGATTCCCCGCTACGTAGCGCAAGTGATGCGGTTGGCCCGGGTCATAGCGCATCACTTGGACTTTTTTCTGATCGACCACATAACAGCGGAAATACTCCTGGAAACGCACGCCCCGCTGCAAGGTCATGCAAAGGGTTTCCGACTCATCGTAAGCCGCAAAAAACTCTTCCGGTGAATCCACCTTGTAGACGCTCTTCCACCCGCCGCCATCGTGCGGCTTTAGAAACGCGGGAAATCCAACGTATTTGAAGATGGCGTCCCAGTTCAGCGGATATTCCAGATTGCGCATCGAGCGGTCCGTCGTACCGGGAGGATGCCTTTTATGCGGCAGCAGCACGGTAGGTGGAATCGCAACGCCCAGCTTAGTCGCCAATGCATAGTTGAAAAACTTATCGTCGGCGCTCCACCAGAATGGATTGTTAATGACCGTGGTTCCCGTCAGCACGGCATTTTTGAGATACGAGCGGTAGAACGGAATGTCGTGCGAGATGCGGTCGACAATCACGGCGTAGCCGGAAGGCTCCGCCATGTGAACGCCACCCGTCTTTAGATGCTCGGCCGTCACCCCAGAGACGCCCATGGAGTTGATGCGATCCACCAGCGCGGGTGGAAACGTCTCCTCCATGCCGTAAAGCACGCCTATTTTCTTCATTCCCGCTCCCGCCTCCTCACCCCAAGAACTTCGCCGCCATTTGATGCCACCATGGCCAATCGTGACCGAAGCCTTCCCATACGTCAAGCGCGTGTGGAATATTCTTCACGCCCAGCCAATGCGCCAGCTTCACGTTCTGATCGAAAAGCGGATCGTGATTGCCCACGGCAAGGACGAAATAGTTGCGCCGCAAGCGGTCCAAAAACCAGGGGTCCTCCATCGCCGGCAGATAGTCCAGCGGCGCGTGCAGGTACGCATTCTGGTCGTAATACCCATGCAAGAACCGCTTGGGAATATCGAATCCTCCCGACATACTCACCACGTAAGTGATCAGATCCGGATGTCGCAGCGCCAAGTTGACCGCATGGTATCCGCCAAAGCTGCAACCCGTCGCGCCCATTTGTGGCCAGCTGGTGCGGTCGCGAACAAACGGAGCAGCCTCTAGAGCGAAATAGGCGTCGAAGGCATTCTGCCGGTGCAGTCGGTCCGCCGGATGAATCCCTTCGTTGTACCAGGATTCGCGATCGACGGAGTCGAGACAGATCACCTGTAGCTCGCCGCGCTCAATTTTCGGCGCGAGGGCACTCACCATGCCGCGGTCTTCGTATTCCCAGAAACGCCCGCCCGAGGTCGGAAAAACGACTACGGGGAACCCGCGTTCGCCGAACGCCAGCAGTTCCATGTCGCGGTGTAAGGAGGGACTGTACCACTTGACGTAGTCTCGGCGCATTGGAGGCGATTTTAGCAGGAAGGAGCGCCGCCAAGCCCTGTCAAGCCCGTCCGGAAAACGACCGCGTTTCGGTTGACACCTTTACCTTTTCGCCTTCTTTGATAAAGAGAGGAACGCGAATTTCGAGGCCGGTCTCGAGCTTGGCTTGCTTAGTAGCGCCGCCACTGGCGGAGTCGCCCCGCACGCCCGGTTCGGTAGACGTCACTTCCAGTTCGACAAAAGTCGGCAGTTCTAACCCGATGGGGTTCCCGTTGTACTTTAGCAACTCGACAATGCCGCCTCCGATCAGGAAATCGAGCGCGTTCCCGATCACCTCGTCAGAAAGCGTGAGGGTCTCGAAGCTTTCCTGGTCAAGGAAGTGAGAACCGTCGCCATCGCTATAAAGATAGGAAGCTTGGACCTGTTGCAGATCCGGCTCCTTAAACTTGTCGCTTGCCTTAAACGTCTTCTCAAAAACCGCGTTCGTCAAGAGGTTGCGAATCTTAAGGCGCACGAGCGTCTGGCCGCCGCGCGCCGAAGGCGTGTTCACCTCGGCTTCCAGGCAGGAAAATGGAATGTTGTCCAACTCAAATAACGTCCTTCGCTTTACATTGATCGCGTCAATCAATACGGCCATAACAAGTGTTTTACCAACTTTCAGCGATGTCTTAAACTGATACCTTGCCCGATCGCCGCGCCAAAGACGAAGGCCGCCTTCGCCTTCACACCCGCTTTCCCACCAGTTACCTTTCAACACCTCGCAATATTGTGGTCTACGTTCCACCGGGCTATGACGCGTCCACGTCCCGATATCCCGTCTTCTATCTGCAAGACGGCCAAAATCTTTTCGACCCTGCGACGGCCTTCGGCGGCCAGGATTGGCGTGCCGATGTAACCGCGGACGATCTCATTCTTCATTCCGTCATCGAGCCGGTCTTGCTGGTGGGGGTCTACAATACCGGCGTGCGCCGCATTTCGGAATACACGCCCACGCGCGATTCCGAATTCCGCAAGGGCGGCAAGGCCGATCGCTACGCGCAGATGCTGGCCCGCGAGCTGAAACCGTTTATCGATTCGCAATATCGCACGCGCCGCGGCGCGGTGGATACGGCCGTGGGCGGTTCGTCGCTGGGCGGCTTGGCATCGATCGAAGCTGGGCTTCTCTACCCGGGAGTATTCGGCAAGGTCGCGGTAATGTCGCCCTCCGTATGGTGGGATCAGCGCTCTATCCTGGGAATGGTGAGGCGATTCCAGGGCACAGTGAGGCCTCGCATCTGGCTGGACACAGGAACCGACGAAGGCAATTCCGCGCAACAGGTGGTTGACGACGCGCGCCTCTTGCGCGACGTCCTGGCGGAGAGCGGATGGCGCGAGGGGGGTGACCTGCTCTATCGCGAGTTCGCAGGCGCGGGGCATAATGAGGCCGCCTGGGGATCGCGATTCGGTGAACTGCTCACCTGGCTGTTCGGTGCGAGCCCCGTCTGATGCAGGTTATTAACAAATCTATTTATCTCATTTGTAACTGAGATTCCCGCCACGATTCTGTTCTACTTGCGCAGCGTTGCCGTCCTAATCAGCGGGCAACTTCTCATAAGTCGCCCTGAGTAACTGATGGAAAGGAAAAGGTAATCTCAATGAAACAAAATCGTATCCGGGCATCACGACAAATGGCCACGTTAGCCATAGCCGCGATATTCGCTGTCTCTGCCGTGCACGCGGCGGCCGTTCAGGCTGAATTGCGTAGCGCCGCGGCAATTCTGCCCAATCCCAGTCCGGGCGCAGTCGCGCCCACGGCTCCAGCGGGAGGGGTCGTCATTGGCGCACAAACTTGGGTCTGCGATGCCTCGCAAGGCTTTGCGCCCGTTGTGGCGACTCAACAAGGAGCTTTAGATCCCGTCTTGGCTATCGGCGTCAGCGGCTCGTTGAAATTGCCGATTTCGGCGACAACAGTACCAGCGACTTTTGGCCAGGCTGCCCTGGGCAGTAACGGGGTGGTCTATGTTACGCAGGGCGTCGTCGATACCAAGAACACGCCCTCCAGCGCACGCGGTATTCTGCGCCTGGCCCTCGATCAGGGAACGGGCGCCTTCGCTGGTCCGTCCACCTACATCGCAACCACCGCGGGCTTAGATGGCAACCAACCCACCGCCGTCGCCGTGGGGCCGGACGGCAACCTATATGTCGGATTCCTCAAGAACGGCAACGTCAAACGCGTGCTGAGTCCCGGCTCAGGCACAACTCAGATCGTCCAAAGCGTGGGCAATACTCCGCAAGGCCACCCCGCCCGCGGCTTCGCGTTCATCGGCGCCGATCTTTACATCGCTTCGATAGACTCCTTGTCAGTGATCCGTAATGCCACAAGCGGCGCTTGCACCGGCGGCTGCAACGCCACTCCCATAGCAGACGGCTTTAGCGGCATCGCGCATGTGGGCATTACGAGCGACGGAATCAATTCCGTCTTCTTCTCCGTTGCGGGGGATCCCCAAATTCAAGGCAGCAGCCAGGTGTGGCGCTATACCGCGTCCACGGGAACCTTCGCACTGGTATCGCAAGGCGGCGCTGATCACCAGGGAGCCAACGCGACGAACTTTTCCTTCGCCGCCGCAAAGACCAATCTTCTCGCTCTCGATTCGGGTGGGAACCTCTGGATTGGCGACGATACCAGCAACGCCGCCACGGTTGGCGCAGGCCGCCTGTGGACCATTTCCTCGCTATCGCTGGCGACAATACCGGGTGGTACAAGCGTTGGAGGAACCAACACGCAAGCAATCTTCAATGTGCTTCGCGGGCCCTGGTTGTTCTCTCTTGGAAACGCATTGTTTACCCCGACCTTCAACGCCGATGGCACGTTTACCGCAACCATCGACTCGCCCACTGGGACGCCTATTGGAACCGACGCCGGAACCTGGGTTCTAACACCGCCCAATGTGGTCAGCGTGTTCACGAATCCGCAAGGTCACCTGACCTTCACCGATAACGCCGGCGTGGTCCTTCTCTCAGCCGATGTCCTCTTGATCAACTTCGATGAACTCGGTGCGTTGACGCAAGCCACGGGAAGCTTGAACCCCGTTGTGGAATGGGTCGCTCTCAAAACCACGCTTTGACGCCCTCGTTCTTTACCCGCCGAACCGGCCGCCGGTCCTGGCCGGCGGCGGGGGTGCGCCGCTAGTCTTCAGAGGCGCAAGACCGCTTCCGTCGATCGACTTGTTGAACGCCGGCACGTCGCGATCCATCAGAGTCTTATATTCCGCCTTCACAGCGTCGAGCTGTTTTTCCAAATCGAGCACCAGGCCTATTCCGGTTTCTGTGGGACCGTAATCCGCCGTGCCCGCTACATCGCCGGCCCCTGTTCCCATCTCGCCATTCAGCCAAATCAGGTTCATATAGATGCGATACGCGGTCGGGAAGTACTTGTCGTCGCTCAAAGCCTCCGCGCGCGTGATCATCTTGTATTCCACGGCCTGCATCTTCTTGTCGATATCGTCGATGGCCTTTAGCAGCGGCTCCTTGCCTTGTACCGTCTTCGACTGATCCTCGAGTTGCTTCCGCATCCACTCGAGTTGGTTGGTCATGTCGGAAGTCGCTGTAATGTCGTCCCGCAATTTAAGCTGATAGTGCACTGACGATTGGATATCGGCGTCTTTGCCGTGGCTGTTGGGCGGCAAGACGATCTCGAACGGCTTTGACGATGTCTGGCCATCCACCGTCATACGCAGCGTGTAAGCGCCCGGGCCCGCGATGGGGCCTATTTCCGCTTGCGCAAGACCCCAGTGCGTGATCGCGCGCGTGTCTTCGTTTTGAAAGCGCGGCTCTTCCCAGATGTGCGGATCCTCGGTGGGCGTTGTCCGTAACGCGATGAGGCGAGGCGGTGGGTAATGCATGTCCCAGGCAACGCGGTTGAGGCCTACGTGGGCGGTAATATCCGGAAGCTTCGCCACTAGCGCGCCTTTTGGGTCGAGCACTTCCATTTGCACCGGCGCCTTCGGCAACGAGGAAAGCCTGAAGCTGAACTCCGCCGTGGCCCCGCGAGGGTCGCGAACGGCAGGGCGCGGCGCCACCAGAAGCGCCGTGGTGGCGGTGGAATCCAATACGCCTTGTTCGAGCGGTGTGATGTCGTGCATGATATAGAACCCGCGGCCGTAAGTGGAAAGCACTACATCGTGCGCTTGCTTTTGAACCACAACCCAGCTCACGGGGGCGTGGGGTAAACCTTCCTGCAGCGGCTTCCAGGTTGTTCCGTCATCGAGCGTGTAGAAAAGCGCGTTGCCGGTTCCGGTGAAGAGCATGCCTTTCTTGTTCGGGTTTTCCGCCACTACCCGCGCATAGTCCAGCGGATGTTTAGTAGGAAGATTGCCGGTGATTTTGGTCCAGGTCTTGCCGAAATCCGTCGTTTTAAAAATAAAGGGATCGCGATTGTCCATCAGGTGCGCGTCGGCGCAGATGTAAGCCGTGCCCGGGTCAAAATGCGACGGTTCAATCTTCGAAATCGTTGCCATATTCGGCATGCCGCTAATGCCTTTCGAAACGTCATTCCAATGCGCGCCGGCATCGCGCGTATACCAGACCTTGCCATCGTTCGTGCCCGCCCAGATCAGACCTTTTTGAATTTCCGAGGGAGCGATCGCAAATACCACCTCGCCGTAAAACTGCCCCAGGTTATCGCCCACGATGCCGCCCGACGGGATGATGTACTTCGGATCCTGCGTCGATAAATCCTGACTGATTACCGTCCAACTTTGTCCTCCATTAGAAGTCCGGAAGATCACCTGGCAACCGTAATAGACCGTGTTGTGGTCGAAGGGATCAATCGCCAGCGGCGGGGTCCAATGGCAGCGATATTTCGACTGGTTCGGCGCCGAATCGAGGGTATGTAAATAAGGGCTGATGGAGCGTGCCATCTTGGTGCGCGCGTCGTAACGCGTCACTTCATCGCCGTAACATGTAGCCCACACAATGTTGGTGTCCGTAAGATCGGGCAGCGTGAAGCCCGATTCGCATCCGCCCAGATTGTGTTCCCAAGCGCCCACCAACCCCGCGCCCCCTCCGAACCCCCCACGTCCGCCGCCGCGCCCACCGCGCCCGCTGCGACCTGCCTGTCCCGGCACATTCGCGCCTTCTTCTTGCGTGGTATTCAGTCCGCGCATGGTCCCGTCATCCTGCATGTTGCCGTAAATCTTGTACGGATAATCGTTATCCACCGCCACGTGATACATCTGCCCGATGGGCAAGGTGACGCGGCTTTGCGTGGTTCCATGGTCGAAGGTCATGAACATGCCGCCGTCGTGCGTCATCATGATGCGATTGGGGTCGGTGGGGTCGATCCAGATATCGTGGGTGTCCCCGCCCCAGTTCAGCGTGGTGAACGATTTTCCGCCGTCCGTCGAATGCCAGAAGCTGCTGTTGGCAACGAAGACCTCATCCGCGTTCTTAGGGTTCACAGCCAGCTTGATGTAATAGCCGGCGCGCCCGATCAGCGCGCGCTGCCAGCTTCCATTGGTCCAGTTCACACCGCCATCGTCGGAACGCCAAATCGAGCCCTGATCGGCAGTCTGAATCAACGCATAGACGCGCTTTGAGTTGGATGGCGCGGGCGCGACATCGATCTTCCCGACGGGCGATTGAGGAAGGCCATGACCTTCGATATGGGTCCAATTCGCACCGCCATCGTGAGTGACATAGACGCCACTCGATGGGCCGCCGCTGAACATCGCATAAGTATGCATCTCCACTTGCCACATGCCGGCGAACAGCGTGTTGGGGTCGTTGGCGTCGATATTCAGCCCGGAACATCCGGTGTTCGGGTCGACAAACAGAACGCGCGTCCAGTTTTGTCCTCCGTCGGTGGTCTTGAAAACGCCGCGCTCCTGCTGCGGACCGGTGACCCGGCCCAGCGCGCATGCGTAAACAATACTGGCGTTAGTGGGATGTACGATGATTCTGCCGATCCTGCCCGTTTCGTCAAGACCCATGTGCTGCCACGTCGCACCCGCATCGATCGATTTGTAGATTCCGTTTCCCATCATGTCGGAATCTCGAATTGCCCACGCCTCACCGGTGCCCGCCCACACCTGTTTCGGGTCTGAAACCGAGACCGCCAGCGCGCCGATTGCCTGCACCGGCATCGAATCGAATACCGGCGTCCAAGTAGCGCCCTTATCCGTCGATTTCCAAACTCCGCCCGATGCCGCTCCCGAATACGAGGTATTGACGTCGCCCACGACGCCCGCGGCCGCGGAGATGCGGTTGCCGACAGCCGGCCCCATGAAGCGGAACGCCAGATTTTGCGGAAGGCCGCCAGCGCCGCGTCCTCCGCGCTGGGCGAAAGTCGGGGACAAGGAAAGCACAGCAACAGCTAGGCACAGAACGGCTCGGCGCATGCGGGTGACCTCAGGCTGGATTTATCGTAACAATAGTAGATCTTTTTACTGGCGCGTGCCACTACCTCAATCGCGCCTCCAGGCGAGGCGTGCTCGCGACACATCTAAGTGAGCCAGAGCGGTCCTAGTCCATTCCGTGTGATACTTTTATCTCCATGCGCCAGACCATCATTGCGCTTCTTTTCACGTGCAGCCTAGCTGCGCAAACCAAACTTGCCCCCGCGCCGGCCGACTACGGCCAATGGGAGACGCTGGTTGAAGCCGGGGGCGGCGGCCGCGGCGGTGGCGGCGTTAGCACCGGCGGCCTGTCGCCCGACGGCAAGTGGCTGGTCTATGGAATCAACCGGTCCAACGGCAATAACGAGCTACGTGTGACAAATATCGCTGCCGGTACGACGAAAATCACGGCATTCGGCGCGCAGCCCGCATACTCCTCCGATTCGGCATGGCTTGCCTTCAGCATAGGCTATTCGGAGACGCAAGCCGACCGTATGCGCGCCGATAACCGGCCGGTACAGAACAAGCTTGGTCTGATGAATCTTGCCACCGGCGAACAGACCACTATTGATGGCGTCGAATCCTTTGTCTTTAGCCCGGCGGGCACGTGGCTGGCGATGCGCCAATACGCGCCGGAGCGCGCGGCGGGCGCTACGGGCGCGGCCGGACGCGGCGCCGGCGGTCGAGGCGGGGGCGGCCGCGGAGGCCGTGGCGGCGGTGGTGCAAATGGTCAAGACGATAATATGCCCGGCGCGACGCTGGTGCTGCGCCAACTCGCCACTGGCCGGGACACAGCGCTCGGCAACGTCTCGGAATTCGCCTGGCAGGATCTGAAACACCGTGGAACGCTGCTCGCCCTGGCGATTTCGACGGGGGACAAGACCGGCAATGGCATTCAACTTTTCGATGCACAAACCGGCTCGCTGCGCGTGCTCGATTCGTCCTCGTCCAGTTACAGCAACCTTGCCTGGCGCAAAGACAGTGCGGATCTGGCGGCCTTAAAGTCGAAGACCGATGACAAGCACGATGGCCCCAGTTACATTGCGCTGGCTTGGACCCATCTAAACGATCCCTCAGAAACGGCCCGCGTCTACGATCCGACCTCCGATGCAAAATTTCCCGCCGGATTACGTACCGTTACTTTCCGCCGGCCCTCTTGGTCGGAGGATGGCGACAATATCTTTGTCGGCTTGTCCGATTGGTACGACAAACCCCCGGCCCCACGGCGTAGCGGCAGAGGCGGCGCGGGGGCGTCAGATTCAAGCGACGGCGCAACATCCGATACGGGCGCGGCCGCGGACGATCAACCAACTGTCGATGTCTGGAACTGGCGCGACACCGAAGTGATGGCGCATCAGGTGAAGAATGCGGCGCAGAACGGCCGCAGGAATATGCTGGCCGCGTGGCATGTATCCTCGGGCGGGTTTACCCCTCTCGGAACGGAATATACCGAACAGGTAACGCCGCTGAAGCGCGGCAATTTGGCCTATGCGGCGGAATGGAAAGAATATGCCATGGACCGCAGCATCGGCCGTCCGGCAGCGGATATCTACTTAGTCGATCTCGCCACCGCCAAGCGCACGAAAATCAAAGACAAACTGGCTGAAGATCGCTATCTGCAGCCAAGCCCCGGCGGCCGCTATCTTCTCTATCTCGAAAACGATCAGTATTGGGTGGTCGATATAGCTACACGTGCGGCTGTCAATGTCACTAAGAACATCAAGACTTCGTTTGTGGATCATGAATCCGATGAGACGGTTAAGCAAAAGCCGCCGTTCGGGGTGGCGGGGTGGACCAAGAACGATGGTGATGTAATCCTCTACGATAAATACGATCTTTGGAAGGTCTCGCCCGATGGTTCGCGCGCTACGCGTCTTACGGATGGCTCTTCCGAGCAGTTGCGCCATCGCTACGTTCGCCTCAATTCGGATGATGACTTCATAGATCTGGAAAAGCCAGTCTACTTAAGCCTCTTTGGAGTCTGGTCGAAGAAATCGGGCTACGCCGTGCTTAAGCCGGGCGCCGCTGCTCCCGAAAGGCTGGTCCTGGGCGACAAGAGCATTGAACGCCTGGCCAAGGCAGCCGATGCCCCGGTCTTCGACTATCTCTCGGAGACTTTCGAAGAATCGCCGAACCTCTTCGTAGCCGGTGCCGATCTCAAGGATGCGAAGCGTGTTACCGACACGAATCCGTTTCAGAGTAAGTATACCTGGGGACGCTCCGAGTTAATCGAGTATAAGTCATCAAACGGAACGCGCCTACAGGGAATTCTCGACTATCCGGCAGGTTACGAAGCCGGCAAGAAATATCCCATGATCGTCTATATGTATGAGAAGTTGTCCGACGGTCTTCATCGCTATAACGCGCCTTCAGAAAGAAGTTACTACAGCGTCAGCGCGATGACCAGCCACGGTTATTTCGTCTTGCAGCCCGATATCGTCTTCACGAAGCGTGAACCCGGACTTTCCGTGGCCGATTGCGTCACCGCTGCTGTGAAGAAGGTTCAGGAGAAGGGCGTGGTGGATAAAGTCGGCATCGTGGGTCACTCATGGGGAGGGTTCGACGCCAGCTTCCTGGCCACGCACACCACCATCTTCTCCGCCGCAGTGGCGGGAGCGCCGATTACCGATTTGATCAGCAATTACGGCAACCACCACTGGAGCTCCGGCATCGCCGAAACAGACCACATCGAAACCGGTCAACAGCGTATGGAAGTTCCTCTTTACGAGGATCTTCAGGCTTACATCCGCAATTCGGCCGTCTTTGGAGTCTCCACAATGACAACCCCGTTGATGATTGAAGTGGGCGACGCCGATGGAACCGTCTTCTATCATCAGGGCATCGAGCTGTACAACATCGCCCGCCGCGCCCGCAAGAATGTGGTGCTGCTGGTCTACGGCGGCGAGGATCACGGATTACGTAAGAAGGCGGATCAGGTGGATTATCAGCGCCGCATTTTCGCCTGGTTCGGATACTACCTCAAGGGCGAAACTGCGCCGGGATGGATCACCGAAGGCGAAAGCTATCTCGACCATCAGCGCGAATTGAAGAAGACGAAGTCGCAGTAGTCCGGTTAACGCTGATTTCATCGCAGGCGCGGGACCGGCGGCCCCGGAACGCTTGCGAGGGATGCCGCCATGCGGTAACGCGCATGACTGTCGTTGTTGCGCGCGCCGGGGACGTCCTGGACGAGGTAAATGCCGCAGACGTTGAGGTTGAGTTCTCAGTTCGCGGGTTTCGGGTCGAAATGCGGCGAAATACCAAGGCCTCCTTCGGCTGGCACATCGTGCTAAACCGATAATAGGAATGCTGTTTGCGAAATCGGCGAACCAAATGCCCGCGAAAATCGTCATCACCTTAGGCCCAGGCGCGCCCCTATGGTCATGACCGTGCTCAAATCCGCCGCCCGCACCGACCCCGGACGCGTCCGCCGCAACAATGAGGACGCGTTCCACCTCGATCCCGAGCGCGGTATTTTCCTTGTGGTGGATGGCATCGGCGGGCACGCGGCTGGTGAAAAGGCCGCCGCCATTGCCGTAGAACGTATTCGAGCTCGTCTTGAGCGTCAGACCGGCGCCGTCGAGCTTCGCATTCGGGAGGCTATCGCCCTCGCCAATAACGAAATTCTGGCCGCCGCCGGTACCAACCCCGAGTGGCAAGGCATGGCGTGCGTTCTCACCCTCGCTGTGGTGGAAAACGGAACGGCTCATATTGGCCACGTGGGCGATTCCCGTATTTACCTCATTCGCCGCGGCGAAATTCGCAAAGTCACGCGCGACCACTCCCCCGTCGGCGAGCGCGAAGACGCCGGCGAAATCGGCGAAGCCGAGGCTATGCGCCATCCGCGCCGTAACGAAGTGTTCCGCGATGTCGGCTCCGAGGAGCACGCGCCTGACGACCCCAATTTCATCGATATCGAGCGTCTCCCCTTCGACGCCGAAAGCGCCCTTCTTCTCTGCAGCGATGGATTGAGTGACCAGGTGCCTGCGGCCGAGATCGAGCGCGCGGTTGAGCGCCACGCCGGCGACCCGGATGCCGCCGCTCGCGTCCTTATCGAAGCTGCCAATGCCGCTGGTGGCAAGGACAACGTCACGGTCCTGATTGTAGAGGGTGAACGCTTCACCGCGCCCGTGTTGGCGGTCAGCCCCAAACCACGGCGCAGCAGGCTGTGGCCCATCGCCGCCGCGCTTTTCAACCTCGCCTTCGCGGCCGCCGTCGTCTATGTACTATATAAACCCAAGCCCCCCGTCATCATCGAACCGCGCGTTCTCACCGCCGGCCCCGGCGCCGCGTACCCCACCATCGCGGCCGCTATGGCCGGATCCCGCAACGGCGATACGGTCGAAGTTGTTGCCGGCGAGTATCGCGAGCACGTCTTTTTGAAAAGCGGCGTCACGCTCCGCAGCCGTGTGCCTCGGGAGGCGCGTCTCATTGCTTCCGCGCTGAATAACACCGCGGTGACCGCCACGGGCGTGGAACGCGGCCGCTTCGCGGGCTTTCTGATTGCGGGCGATGCCCAAAACCCGCTCGAAATCGGAATCTCTATTCAGAATTCGTCCGTCGACATCGAGAATACAGAGATCGAAGGCGCCGGAACAGGCGTCCAGATCGCCGGCCCGCGCGCGCCGCAGCTTACTGCCAACGCAATACACGACTGCTCCCAAGCCGGCGTGATCATGGAAGGCCTGGTCAATCCGTGGCTCTTCCATAACAGCTTCGAGCGGGATAAAGCGGCCATCGTGCTTCACGGCGAGGCCAGACCTCAGCTGATGGGGAACGTCTTCGAAAAGGCTCCGCTCGATCTGCCGGCCGATATTCCGGGCGCCACCGTCCGCCAACACAACTTCCTGCTCGACCTCCGGCCGCCCGCGCGCAACTTCACTTCCGGGCGGGGCGCTGTTCCGGGCCACGACGTTGTTCCGGGCCGCGGCGCTGCGTCCAACCGAAAAGGCAAGGACCAATGATTCTCAGCGCCAGCCGGAAGCTCGGAAAATTCGAAATCGTGCGCAAACTGGGCCGCGGCGGCATGGCCGATGTCTATCTTGCGAACGATTCGGAGACGAACCGGGAAGTAGCCCTCAAACTGGTGGAGCACATCGCCGATTCGGAGACGCGCGACGTCATTGAGGCCGAACGCCGCGGCGCGGGTCTGCAGCAACAACTCGCCGCGGTCGATCCGCGCGTTGTCCGGGTATATGAATTTGGCGATCTTGACGGGTTCTTCTTTGTCGCTATGGAATACATCGATGGCCAGGATCTCGCCGAGTTGATGCGCCGCGGTCCGCTGGCCATTGAGTTCGCCACCGACGCCGCCATCGCCGTCGCCGAGACTCTCGACCATGCCCATAATCTCGAAACGGCATCCGAGGGCCGCACCTTCCAGGGCATCGTACACGGCGATATTAAACCCAAGAACATCCGCGTCGACGCTCATGGGGAAATTCGGGTGCTCGATTTCGGTATCGCCAAAGCGCTCTCGCTCTCGCGCCGCCTCACTCGTAACGAGTTTGGCAGCGTCCCCTATGCCTCGCCCGAGCGCCTCGATTCAGGTGAGGTCAATGCGCAATCCGATCTCTGGTCGTTGGCCGTGATGCTCTACGAGATGGTGACAGGCCTGCAGCCCTATCAGGCCGAGAGCACCGAGCGGTTAGAGCGCATGATCCGCAGCCGCATTCCGCCGCCCCCCGCGCCCGATCCCTGCCCCATTCCGTTGCGGCGCATCCTGATGAAGGCGCTCGCCAATGATCCGGCCGTCCGTTATCACTCCGCTCGCGACTTCGGCAACGAGCTGATCCTCTTCCGCGCCGGAGCCAGTGGCACGGATCTCTGGCCGGCGCTTGGCGCATTGGAAAATGAGATCCCCACCCGCCGCACCACTCGCCCGCAAAAGCCCGACGCCGATGATTCCACGCGCCGGACTTTCACTACCGGATCCACGGCGGGATCCTCGGAAGAGACCCGCCGCACGCAGTCACCCAAAGCCGAGCCCAAGTCTCAACCCGCCGCCCCTCGCAAACACCGCTCCGCCTTTTCCACCTTCACGCGCGTCATCGCTCTATTAGCACTGGGCTGCATTCTCTACGGCGCCTGGTCCATCTACGGCTTCTTCTCTTTACGCACGCAAGCGCACGAGCTCGAGCGCGCAATTAAGTCTGAACAACTCACCGATCCCGACGAGGTTTTTTCTAAATGGAACGATCTTGCGAAATCGGACCCCACATCCTGGGCGCTCTCTAGCGCGCGGCACGCCGTGGATAGCCGCCTCACTGCGGCTGCCAACCTTACGATCGCTCGTTTCCGCAACGACACCCAGATTGTCTATGAGAAGGATTGGCAGCGTGCTCAATCTCTCCTCGCCCACGCTCTTGCGGTCGACCCCGATGACGAAGCCGCCCGCGGCGCTCTTCGCCTCTGCGAAGGCCACATAGCCCGCATCGAAGGCACGCGCCACCACGAATCCAAGCAGTTGACTGTCGCCGCTGAGAAATTCACTCAGGCCCAAAAACTTCTGCCCCGATCGCCCGACCCGGAACTAGGATTGGCGCTCCTTTACATTTACGGCTTCAGAGACGTGGATAAAGCCGATGCCGCGCTCCAGCAGGCGGCCCATCTCGGTTACCAGATCGGCAATCGCGAGAAATCCGAACTCGCCGATGGATACCGCGACCGCGCCGACCGCCTCTTTCGTGATTCTTACAACGTGCGGGGCTTGCCTCAAGAGAAGGATCAATTTACGCGCGCCTCCGATGATTACACGCATGCCCTCAACCTTTACCAGGCCATCGCGCCCTACGGAAATGCCGCCTCCAACATCAAGCGTGTCCAGTCGAGCCTCGATAGCGTGACCACCCGTCTGCAGGAAATCAATAATGGCAGTCACTCACAGTAGGGCCGCTGAGCGCAAGGCGCTTACTCCCGCCGGCGTTCGCGCCTGGCGAACGAATGAGCTGATTTGGCTGCTCGGCGCATGTGTTGTCCTCTCCGCCGGCTTTTATCTGGTTTACCAATCGCGCCGGGTCGCGCTGCAAGCCAACCCCGCGCCGCTGAACCTCAACACTCTGAATGCGCGCGAAGACCTGCTGCCCGTTCTCACGCCCGTATTTGCGGATAATGCGCTGCGCAGCTTCGCGGCACAGAAAATCTATTACGTCTCCGGATCTCTCTCGAACGTGGGCGCCCTGGCTCGCCTAAGGATTAATGCCGATGAACTCGCCGCGCGCAATTTGAAGTCGCTTCGCGACCGCCTGGCCGGCCGCCAATCGGCGCCGCTCCTGACTGCGGAGCAGTTCCGGCAGTTGAAGCCGCTGTTGGCCGTCCGCACGCCCGACCATTTCCGCCGTTCGTTCTTTCTCTGGGCCTCTCTCTTCTTCGCCGCGTTTCTGGCCGCCCACATCTTCCTCAGCCTGGCGCGCTTTACCGGCGATCAATCTCTGCTTCCAGCCGCGCTGTTGCTCTGCGGCATCGGCTTCATCCTCATGGTGAGCCTGCGGGACCCTATTCGCGACAATCTTCTGTTTGCCGATTTCGCTCAAGGCGCGGTCATAGGATGCATCCTCTTCGCCGCTCTCGCCACGCTCGACTTCCACCGCCTTTTCGGGAAGCTCAGCTTCATCCCACTCCTCGTTAGTTTCGCGCTCTCGGTTTTGCTGATTATCTTTGGCTCCGGACCCGGGTCGAGCGACGCCAAAGTGAACCTGCTCGGCTTCCAGCCCGTGGAAATTATCCGCCTGCTGCTGGTCTTCTTCCTGGCCGGATATTTCGCCAGCCGCTGGGATGTTTTGCGCCATGCGCGCGAAACCCGCGCCTCACTATCCGCGCTCACGCGCCATTTCGACATCCCACCGGTCGAATATACGCTGCCTGTCGCCGTCTGTGTGGCGCTTTCGGTAGCATTCTTTTTTCTGCAACGAGATATGGGCCCGGCGCTGGTCTTCGCCTGCCTGTTCCTTGCGCTCTATGGAATCGCGCGCGGCAGCGCGTTCGTCCCGGCCATCGGACTCGCCCTCGTAGCAGCCGGATTTTTTGCCGGATATGTTCTTGGCGTGCCACGAACTGTTGGTGAGCGTGTCTCCATGTGGCTCTCGCCGTGGAACAACATGGTTCACGGAGGCGACCAGCTTGCGCACTCCCTCTGGGCCTTCGCTACCGGCGGCGCCGCCGGCATGGGCATTGGACTTGGCGACCCATCCATCGTGCCCGCGGCTCACACGGATCTCATCCTTTCCGCCCTGGGCGAAGAGTGGGGATTCCTCGGCGTTGCCGCGGTCTTCGCGCTGTATGCCCTCATCGTCTATCGCGCCCTCCGCATTGCGATGCGTGCGCGCACCGACTACGAATTCTTTCTTGCCGCGGGGCTTGCCGCTGCGACCGCCTTACAAATCCTTCTCATTTCCGCCGGCGCGCTGGGCGTATTTCCGCTCTCCGGCGTAGTAACGCCATTCCTCAGTTACGGGCGCACGTCGATGCTGGCCAACTTCGCGGTAATTGGAATCCTGCTCTCGATATCTTCGCGTGCAGGCGACGCGAAGCCTTCCGCCCCTTTCCGCGTTCCCGCTGCTGCCCTCGGTCTCACTCTGGCAGCCGCCGGCGCGCTGGTCCTCGCCAAAGCAGCCTATGTCCAGGTTCTGCACAGTGATGCTGTTGTGGGGCAAGGCACGCTCGTCGTGCAAGCCGATGGCGCCCGCCGTTATCAATACAATCCGCGGTTTCAGTTGGTCATGCGTGAAATTCCTATGGGCAGTATCTATGACCGCAATGGCCTGCCGTTAGCGACCAGCGATTGGTCCGAGCTCGAAAAGCGTCGGGCCGAATACCAGCAGCTGGGAATCGATATCGATCGCGCGTGCCCGCGCAACGAGTCTCGTCACTACCCCTTTGGCGGCCTGCTCTTCGATTTTCTGGGCGATCTCCGCACGCGAACGCGTTGGGCTGCCAGCAACACCTCGTTTGTCGAGCGAGACTCCGCCCGCCGCTTGCGCGGCTATGATGACCGGCCCACTTTGGTGGAAATCAAAAATCCCAAGACTCACGCCACCGAGCGCGTTCTGCGTTACGATTACCGCGAACTGGTCCCGCTCTTGCGCCACCGCTACGATCCGCAAAACCCCGCCGTACGCCGCATTCTCGATCGCGCCCGTAACGTTAAAATGTCGCTCGACGCCCGCCTCGAAGTGCGCATCGCGGAGATTCTCCGCAAGCAGCTCCAGCAATCCAATCGCGACAAGGGCGCCGCCGTCGTCATGGACCCTGCTACCGGCGATCTTCTCGCTGCCGTCAGCCTTCCGCTGCCTGTCGCCGATCAGACACCCGAATCCGATTCCAACCCCTACCTCGATCGCGCCCGTTACGGCCTTTATCCACCCGGATCCACTTTCAAAGTGGTCACCGCGATCGCCGCTCTGCGAAAAGACCAAGGCCTTACGCACAAGACCTATGAGTGCATCCGGCTTCCCGATGGCCGCTCCGGCAACTACATCAAGGGCTGGAACCGCCCCATCCGGGACGACGTGGAAGATAAGAACCCGCATGGAAACGTCGACATGGAACGCGGCATCGTCGTGTCCTGCAACGCCTACTTCGCCCAACTTGGCACTTACGATGTTGGCGCGCAGCCGCTGCTCGAAACCGCGACATTGCTCGGCATCAATGCCGCCTCTCCCAACACCGCCGCGCAATTGAAAAAGTTCCTGCCGCAATCCGCTTATGGACAAGGGCAAGTCGTCGCATCACCGTTCCAGATGGCGCGCGTCGCGGCAACAGTTGCCAATGCCGGTCAAATGCCCGAAGGCCGTTGGCTGGTGGATGAAACCAACACCCGCACCAACGCGCCGCAAGCGGTGCTGGGGGCCGATCAAGCCCAAACTCTCGCCAAGTTCATGCGCGAAGTCGTGACCAATGGAACCGGCCGCCGCGCCGCATCCGCCGTAGTTCCCATGGCCGGCAAGACCGGCACCGCCGAATTGCAAAATGCCGATTCGCACGCCTGGTTCATCGGCTTCGCGCCATATGGCAGCGCCGCGCCACACAGGATTGCTTTCTCCGTCCTGGTGGAAAATGGAGTCTATGGGGGAACCGCCGCCGCGCCGGCCGCCGCCGAAATTGTCAACGCGGCGGTTAAATTGGGGTTAATCCAATGAGCCTGGCCCAGTGAACCCAATCCAACTATGAGCCTCTTTTCCGGCATCGAAAAAAGCATTGAGCGCGGCTTCCAGCGGTGGACTGAGCGCCTCTTCGGCGCCGCCGAATCGAACGAATTGTTGCTCACCCACCGCGCCATTCTCGATGAAATGGAAACCAAGATCGAGACCCTCGCCCGCGGCCGCCGCATATTTCCTTTCGCGCGCGTGGTTGTGACCATCGTTTCACCCGATGCCAATCGCCGCGCAATGCTCGAAACCGCGTTCGGCGAGCGCCTGGAGGCCGATATCCGCGAGGCGTTCGAGACGGCCGGATGCGAGATCCCGCGCGATTTTTCGGTCGAAGTGCGAACCGCCGAGACGGGCGCCAAGCCGTTCATCATCGAGTATTCCGCTAAGCCCGCTTCGGTTCCTGCGCAAACAGCCGCTAAACCCACGCGTCTGGTGGTAGTCAAAGGAAAGACCCAACAGCCGGAATACGAACTCAGCGGCCTGCGCGTCAACATCGGCCGCATGGCGGAGCTTACCGACTCCGAGCACCGCGTGGTTCGCCGCAACGCCATCGTCTTCGAAGAGGGCGCCGACGAGGCTAACGCCACCGTCTCCCGCAAGCATGCCCACATCCGCTTGGAAGACGGCGAATATCGGCTCTGCGACGATGAGAGCGAATTCGGGACCAGGGTCTTTCGCGACGGCCGCTCGATCGAAGTACCTGCCGGCAACCGCCGCGGCGAAAAACTCCGCGCCGGCGATGAAATCTATCTGGGCCGCGCTTGCCTGCGCTATATCTAACCATCGTGCTGCGCAAATTCCGCAGATATTAATCCTGCTGTAACAAGAGTTCTGTAGACTGGCAAGCCGAGGTGTAAACATGGCCGCTGCCGCGCCAGCCACAGCATTAGACGCGAAACTTGGTAAGGGACCAGGGAAAATCGGACTGCTTGTCTTCGGGCTTGCCCTGGTTGTTGGCTTCACGTATGTCGGGTCGCAATTGGTATCCGATCTTTCAGCGGTACATGGTGGTTCGGTTTATCCCTACATATTGCTCGCGGTCGCGCTGTTTGTCGCGCTCGGCTTCGAATTCGTCAACGGTTTTCACGATACGGCGAACGCGGTCGCAACCGTAATCTATACGCACTCACTCGATCCCCACATCGCGGTGGTCTGGTCGGGTTTGTGGAACTTCATTGGCGTGCTGACGTCCACCGGTCTGGTGGCGTTCGGCATCATTTCTCTGTTGCCCGTGGAATTGATTCTGCAAGTAGGGGCCGGCTCCGGCTTCTATATGGTGTTTGCGTTGTTGGCGGCCGCCATCATTTGGAATCTCGGCACCTGGTTCCTGGGTCTGCCGTCTTCCAGTTCCCATACGATGATCGGATCGATCATTGGCGTCGGCGTCGCCAACCAGCTTATTAATGCCGGCAGCGGAACAAGCGGCGTGGATTGGAGTCAGGCTGCGAACGTTGGTAAGACGTTATTACTTTCCCCGGTTGTCGGTTTTGGCGTAGCCGCGCTCCTGCTCACAATTACAAAGATGCTGGTCAAAGATCGGAAGCTTTACGAAGCGCCCAAAGGGAACCAACCGCCGCCTATGGGGATCCGCGCGCTGCTGTGGCTCACGTGTACCGGGGTTAGTTTTGCCCACGGCTCGAATGATGGCCAGAAGGGCATGGGCTTGATCATGCTCATCCTCGTCGGTACCGTTCCCACCGCGTATGCCTTGAACCACGCCATTACCCCAGCCCAGACGCAGGACTTCGTCGCCGTTTCGCGTGTCTCTGCAACCACCGTCCACAAATACGTTCCCGCCGGTACGTCGCCCACCGACCCACGCGCCGCTCTTACCGATTACCTCCGAACGCACAACGCGCAGCCCAATACCATGGCCAACTTGGAGCAGATGATCACCAGTCTTGCCGACGAGACCGCGCACTTTCGCGAATTGAAATACGTGCCCTCCAAGGATGTCCCCAACTTCCGCAACAACATGTACATCGCTAGCGAGACGCTCCGTCTGATGAAGAAGGAAAAATCTCCGAACATTGCGGCGGACGATTGGACCACGCTCGAT
Source organism: Bryobacterales bacterium (assembly GCA_963703295.1). Classification (GTDB taxonomy): domain Bacteria; phylum Acidobacteriota; class Terriglobia; order Bryobacterales; family Bryobacteraceae; genus PALSA-243. The sequence goes on along the minus strand of OY969810.1, from coordinate 8,379,770 downwards.
AACTACAAAACGCACATCGATAGCGCCACCAAATTCATTCCGCCATGGGTGAAGGTTGCCGTCGCGTTGTCTCTGGGCCTTGGCACCATGGTCGGCTGGAAGCGTATCGTTATTACTGTCGGTGAAAAGATCGGTAAGCAGCACCTGAGCTACGCGCAGGGTGCGGCGGCGGAAATCACCGCCATGCTGACCATTCTCGGCGCCGATCATCTAGGCATGCCCGTAAGTACCACCCACGTGTTGTCCTCCGGCGTGGCGGGAACCATGGCCGCGAACCATTCCGGTCTGCAATGGGAAACGGTGCGCAATCTCCTGATGGCTTGGGTGCTTACGCTGCCTGCATCCATGCTGCTCTCGGGCGGCCTGTTCTGGCTGTTCCATCTGATCGGCAGCTAAGCTCGGCAGCGCATAATTGCAGAAAAACGCCTGCCGATGAATGCGCCTCACGACAGTGATCGAGACCTTGTGATTCGTCCGCGAGGGGTAGCTTTTCGGTTGTGCTTCAGGAGCCACTCCTGTGCATTGAGCGCCTTCTTTCCGTCTATCGGCTTCCTGCGTATATAACTGCCGCTCGGGAGCATCTGCCGGGTTTTGGCCGTATCCGCAAGATAGACGGCCAATACCTCATCGCAAATATGGCGGACAATCTTGCGATCTTCGATGGGCGCAATTACTTCGACGCGGTGGTCGATGTTACGCGGCATCAGATCCGCGCTGCCCATGTATACTTGTTCGCTGCCGCCATTCAGGAAGTAGTAAACGCGGCTGTGCTCCAGAAACCGGCCAACCACACTGAAAACTTCGATATTCTCGCTGACGCCGGGCACGCCAGGACGCAGGCAGCAGGTTCCGCGTACCAACAGTTGTATCTTGACGCCGGCGCCCGAAGCGCGATAAAGGGCGCGGATCATCGGCGGATCCACCAGCGCATTCATCTTGAAAATCAGACGCGCCTCGCGGCCGGCCTTAGCATGCTTAATCTCTCGTTCGATCAACGCTTCCATTCTGTGGCGCGAATTTACCGGCGAGACCAATAACTTTTTATAGTCGGACTTATACGAATAGCCGGTTACGTAATTGAACAGGTTACTGACATCGTCGGCAATATCTTCGTCAGCCGTGAAGAGTCCCATATCCGTATAAATATGGGCAGTCACCGAGTTGTAGTTACCCGTTGAAAGATGCACGTAGCGGGCAATGCGATCCTGCTCGCGCCGAACCACTAGCGCCACCTTGCTGTGAATCTTCAATCCAATCAGCCCATAAACCACGTGGACGCCGGCGCGTTCCAACGCCTTTGCCCATTCGATGTTGCTTTCCTCATCGAACCGCGCCTTTAGCTCCACCAGCGCGGCAACCTGTTTATCCTCCTCAATAGCCTCGAGCAGGGCCTCGACAATGGGCGAATTGCGGCCTGTTCGGTAGAGGCAGATTTTGATCGCCAATACGCCCGGGTCGCGCGCCGCCTTGCGTAGAAACTCCACTACGGGCTGGAAGGAGTCGAAGGGATGATGGAGAAAAATATCATTGCGCCGGATGACGGCGAACATGTCGTCCTCTTCCGGCAGGTTCGTAAGCTCAGACGGCGTGCCAGGGACGAACGGACCATCCTTCAAATCGGGCCGGTCGAGGCTATATAGGCTGAACAACCGCTTGAGAGAGAGCGGCCGCGGATGCCGATAGACGTCCGAGGGCCCTATCTCCAGGTTGTTCATCAAAATCGTGAGCATCGATGCCGGCATATCGGGCGTAACCACCAGGCGGATTACGCTGCCGAACCGCCGCTGCCGAACACCTTCTTCAATACTTTCCAGAAGATCCTCCGCTTCCAGTTCTTTAATCGCGATGTCCGCGTCGCGCGTCACATGGAAAGGGTGGGCCTGCACGATTTCCATACCCGGAAAAAGGGCCGGCAAATTGGCCGCAATCACTTGCTCGAGCCAAACCAGGTCGGTACGCTTAGGCTTCGAATCGCGCTTGCCCTTGGGCTTGGGCGCAGGTGAGAGCGGTAACAGTTGCGGCAGCGAATCTGGCACCTTGAGGCGCGCGAACCTCTCTTGACCGGAACGGTCGCGAATCGTCACGGCCAGGTTCAGGCTCAGATTCGAGATGTGCGGAAAGGGGCGGCCCGGGTCGAAAGCCAGTGGCGTTAGTACAGGAAAGACGGTCTGTTCGAAATACCGCGTGGCCCGCCTGAGCTGCGCGTCGTTTAAATCGGCATAATCGAAGACGAAGATATCTTCCTTGGCAAGCCCGAGCATGAGTTTATCCAGGCACTTGCGCGCTTCGTTCAGCATGCGCTTGACTTCACGCCGGATCGCAATCAATTGGGCGCGCGGGCTCATGCGGTCTGGGCCAACCTCCATCGTCCCCGTTTCCATCTGCGCCGCCAGACCCGCCACGCGCACCATGAAGAATTCGTCCAGATTGGAGCCGAGAATAGAGAGGAATTTGACGCGCTCCAACAGCGGATTGCGTTCATCCTCCGCCTCCTCCAGCACGCGCCGCTGAAAGGCGAGCAGGCTCAATTCGCGATTGATGTATAGCTCAGGATTATCGAATGCGAGATCGCCCGCGGCCTGCTTGTGCTGCGTCTCCGCTAACGCGTGCGCGGCGGCGCCGCCAGTGTCCCTTTTCGCCATTTCTTCCATAAAGGATAGCCGATATGCGTAATCGTTACTGTGCCATTCCAGGGTTAATATGCGATGACAATTCCGAAACGCGTTGTGTAACGGCGTCTAACGATGCGCCGTTCCTGCATGTCGGTTCGGCATAGTATGCTCAAGCATGAACCTCCCACCGTTTCTCCTGGATGAATGGCTGGGCCAAAAGCACACCGCCAAGCCGCCCGTCGAATTCGATCTTGGGTCGAGTACCGGTCCGGTTTGGACGCTGCGCGAGTTGCTCTCGCTGGGCGGCGATCTGGAAGAACTGCTGGACGCGCCCATCTCGTACGTCCGTTCCACCGGCACTCGCGCGCTCATAGAGGCAGTTGCCTCTCTTGAAGGCTGCGATCCGGAGCGAATCCAGATCACCACCGGCGGCGCGGAAGCCCTCATGCTGATCTTTTCCGGCGCGGCTGTGCGGGGCGCCAACATTGTGCTGCCGCGGCCCGGTTTCCCTACTTACGATTCCATGGCGCAGGCGTTCGGCATCGAAGCGCGGCACTACGTCTTGCGTCAGGAGGCCGGATTCCGCATCGATCCCGATGAGATCCGCAGTCTGATCGACGGTCACACGAGCCTTGTTCTAGTGAATTCCCCACACAATCCCACAGGCGCAACTTTGAGCGACGCGGAAATGGAGGGGCTGCACGATTTCTGTGCGGCGCGAGGCGTGCAATTTCTTTGCGATCAGGTCTACCATCCCATTTATCACGGCCCGTCTGCACATACGGCTGCGCGCCTGCCGCACGCCACGGTGCTGGGTGATTTCTCGAAGGCGCTCTGTCTCAGTGGCCTGCGGCTCGGTTGGATCGTAGAGCCCGATGCCGCGCGCCGCAACGCGTATCTGAACGGACGCACGTATTTCACGGTGTGCAGCGCCGCGATTTCGGAACGATTAGGCGCGCTGGCTCTGCGGAATCGCGAGGCCATCTACTCCCGTGCATGCAGAATCGCCGTGGAGAATCTTGCGCGGCTCGATCGCTTCTTCGCCCAACGCCGGGATCGGTACCATTTCACCGCGCCCAGCGGAGGCATGACCGCGTTTGTTCGCCTGGCCGATGCAAGCGATGCTCGCGCCTTCTGCGTTGGCGCGCTGGAGCGTGGCCTTCTGCTTGCCCCGGGCGACTGTTTCGGCATGCCCGCTTACTTCCGCATCGGCTTCGCCGCATCCGGCGACCGCTTCGGCGCCGCGCTCGATCGGCTGGCGCAAATTGAGCCCGAACTCACGCGCGAATCGCGTAGCATGAGCAGCGACTGCTCGATTCAGTGACACGATGGGAGATGGCGCGGTTTGCATCAGAGCGTCATAAAGCAGAACGATCCGCCCAGTCAGTCTCTTCCGCTGCGCCGAGTTCGCATGTGACAGGCAATAATTGCAGCCTGCAAAGCATAGTATTTGACTTCACCGCCTAGCCTTTGCGCGTGTTCGAGCGAGGCCATTCCCCGCTTGAATCTGCGCCTCGTCCCAAAAATAGCGGTCCTGATCCAGCAGCAAGGCCGCCTCACCGTTGCTTCCCCGGCGAGCCGCAGTGCGCGACGACTTCACGCTGCCGTGCAACTCTTTCCGCGAGGCGTCTCAAAAGGCGCATGAGCTTCAGAGAGAGTTTTCTTGGCGCGAAAGATCCGCTGTCCCATGGTTTTCTCAGGCACAAGAAAGGCGCGGGCGATCTCCGCCGTAGTGAGGCCGCCGATCAAACGCAACGTAAGCGCGACGCGTCCTTCCACCGCAAGCACCGGATGGAACGCGGTAAAGATAAGCCGCAGCACGTCATCGTCGATCACCTGATCCAGAGCCCGGTCAATAGCCTCTCCGAGCCACTGCTGTTGACCTTGAAGCTCCGGAACAATTTCTTCGTGTTTTGTACCAGCATTTGCCCCCGGGCGCAGCTATCGATGGACGGCGCTTCGCCGCGGTCATCAGCCACGGAGCGGGACTTTCAGGGATACCTTCTTCCGGCCACCGCTCAAGAGCTGCAATGAGCGCGTCCTGGGCTAGTCGTCAGGCGAACACGTTAATGATGTATATGCGGCGGCGATGCCGGAAGATATTCTGTTTCCGTCTCGGGGCCAGCGTCACTGGCGCACCACTTCCCGTTGATGGAGGCTTGGCGCGGTACGAAGCCGCTCAGTTTCCCAGACGGAACTCCACCGCGATCGTGGTGGTGGTTTCGACGGGCGCGTTGTTCAGTTTCGACGGCTGATAGCGCCATCGGCGCACGCTCTCCAGGGCGGCTTCGGCCAAGCGAGGATCGACTTCGTCGCCATTCAGTACGTGAATATTTTGTGGCGTTCCCTCGCGCGATATCTGGGCTCGCACGATCACCGTGCCTTTGATGCCCTGCTGCCTTAACTCAGGAGGATAGACAGGTTGCGGCTGCCTCAACAGGCGCGCCGCCTGCACCGATCCTCCTACCGCGATGGGACCGGGCTTGGGTGCGGTCTGCGTGGCGGAGGGCGCCCCCGCCAGCTTGGGCGCAACGACTGCCACGGACTCAGTGATTTGACCGAGATCGAGCGTGGCGTCGATGCGCGATGGTTTACCCTGCTCAACTTGCACCGGGATTGTCCGCAGAGCGAAACCGGGCGCACGGAATTCCAAGGCATAACGGCCGGGGACAAGCGGCCCAAAGCGATAGGCGCCGACGGCATTTGTCGACGCAGTCGCAATGGCGGCGCCGTCCTGATTGCGCACCGTGATGCTACATCGCGGCACGCGGGCGCCATCGGCGTCTTCCACCGTGCCCGATAGAGCGGCGTCAACGGGACGTTGCGGCGACTCAGTAACAGCGAGCAAGGTGAACGTTGCCGACGTTACGATGCATGCTGCCGCTACGCCGGCCAGCCGTGCGCGCGAAATCCGCGGCGCGGGACGGCCCTCGAGAATGAGGCGAATTCTCCGCGGCAGGGAAGCTCCGGGCATGGCCATGCCGACAAGGTCCACGCGGGCGCCGGCTTGCCGCATGGCGCGCGCCATTTGCATAAGGGATTCGGAGTACAGGAATGGATCGTGGCCGCGCGCCAGCACGGTTGCGTCGCACGCTTCCTCGGCCAGCGCGGAGAGATGGCGCTCCATCCACCAGGCGAGCGGATAGAACCAAAAGACCGCGCGATTGAGCAGCGCCAGCCACTGCACCAGAGGATCGCGGCGGCGCGCGTGTTTCACCCTCATGGAGGAGAACCGCCTCAAGCTGCGACGGACACCAGTCTCGCCAGTTTGCAGGTAGAATCACGACCGGATTGAACCACCCGATGGTAATTGGAACGGCGCAGCAACCGCTAGTGAGTCTGCCCTCAGACCTAGTAGCGCGCCTAACCAGCTTGCGCGCCCGCGCCGTGCCGATGGCAAGCCGCACGAATAGAACCGAGAACCCGACAAGGTATGCGGCGACGACATAGTTTTGCCATGTCCAGGCTCTACTGGGGACCGGGGGTCTGTAAGGCTCGGGCAGCCCCGCGACTGACACGGCTTCCAGCGGCGCCACGGAGCGGCTCAGCGTCACCGCAGCCTTTGGCCCCCAGATGGTCCAGACCGGCAAGGCCAACATCCATACCACCACGCCGGCCCAGACGGCATGACGCAGGCGCGGCGCCTTCGCTCGCAGGACCTGGAGAATCGCACCCGTACCGGCGGCAACCAAGGCCGATCGCAGGGCGCATTGCGCAAGCACTTCGAGAATGGTCTGCATTACTTCCCTTTCTGTTTGCGGACGCGGACGAACGCTTCGAGACGGTCCATTTCGGCATTGCTCAACATCTTGGCATCGACCATGCCGCTAACCAACTCCTCAACCGATCCGCGACAGAAACGGTCGATGATTTGCCGCACGGCATGCGCCGCAACATTACGGGCGGGCTGCGCGGCGCGATAAACGTAGGCTCGTCCCTCCTCTTCATGTTTGAGATAACCTTTGGCTTCGAGGCGCCGGAGCATGGTGCGGACCGACGTTTCCTTGATGTCACGGCGGCGGGACACGACACGATGAACGGACTCGACCGTGGACGGGCCAGCGGCGCCCCACACGGCCTGCATCACTTCGTTCTCCAACTCCGCGAGGGGCGCCCGGACACCAGCGGCCGCTACGGTACGCTTTGTCATGCTACAGTTTGTACCATTAAACAAATCGGGAATCAAGAGTGATCTGGACTGAGGCAATACCGGGTAGAGTAAGCTGTATCCGATGAAACATTCGTGCCTGTTGGCGTTGCTCTTCCTGCCTCTGTGCCTGTGGGCTCAGGACCGTCCGCTTACTTCACTGCCTTATACCCCAAGTCTCGATGTAGGTTTCATGGACCGTTCGGCGAATCCGTGCGTAGATTTCGCCAAGTTCGCCTGCGGCAACTGGTTGAAGCAGAACCCGATCCCCGCCGACCAATCGCGCTGGGATGTGTACGCGAAGCTTGGGAACGAAAACCAAAGATATCTCTGGGGCATCCTCGACGCGGCCGCGAAACCGGCGGCCGGACGATCGGCGAACGAGCAGAAGATCGGCGATTATTTCAGCGCGTGCATGGACGAAGCGGCGGTAGACAAAGCAGGCGCAACGCCGTTGCGAACGGATCTGGACGCGATCGAAAAAATGAAGGATCTTTCGGAGTTGCCGCCTTTGCTGGCGAGGTTGCACCTAATGTCTGGGCAGGTCAGCCCGCTGTTCGGTTTCGGCTCCTCCCAGGATTACGCCGATTCCAGTCGCGTGATCGCGTTCGCCACCGCGAGCGGACTGGGGTTGCCGGATCGTGACTATTACGTCAAGACCGACGCGAAGTCCCAGGAGACGCGGGGGAAATACCTGGACTACGTGGCGCGCGTCTTCGGGTTACTAGGCGACAACGCCGCCGCGGCGAAGGCCGAAGCGCAGACCGTGATGGCAATAGAAACGGCGCTCGCGCAGGCATCGCTGACCCGCGTGGAAAAACGCGAACCGCATAACCTGTTTCATAAATTGACCGCTGCGCAGCTAGCGCAACTGACGCCCTCGTTCCACTGGGCGGTCTATTGGAAGGCCGCGGCTCTTCCCGCTCAGGCGGAAGTGAACGTGACGGAGCCGAAGTTCTTCGAGGAGGTCGAGCGGCTACTTAAGTCCCATAGCATCGCCGATTGGAAGCAATATCTACGATGGCATCTGGCCCGCGAGAAGTCGCCGTACCTATCGGCGCCTTTCGTACGCGCGGGATTCGACTTCTATAGCAAGTACCTGCGTGGCGTGAGCGAGATGCAGCCCCGGTGGAAGCGCTGCGTGCGCTACGTAGACAACGATCTGGGTGAAGCTCTAGGCCAGATTTTCGTAGCCAAGACGTTTTCGCCCGAGACGAAGGCGCGGGCGCTGGCGATGACGCAACAAATCGAAAAGGCGATGGAAGGCGAGATTCAGCGGCTGGACTGGATGGGTCCGGAGACCAAGCGGCAGGCGATGGAGAAGCTGCGGGTGGTGGCGAACAAGATCGGGTATCCGAACCGCTGGCGCGATTACAGCGCGCTCCGCATTGTTCGCGGCGACTTCGCCGGCAACCGCGACCGGGCGACGATCTTTGAATCGAAGCGGCAATTGGATAAGATCGGCAGGCCGGTCGACCGGACGGAATGGCAGATGACGCCGCCGACGGTGAATGCGTATTACGACGCGCAAATGAACGACATCAATTTTCCGGCGGGCGTATTGCAGCCGCCCCTTTTCGATCCTCGCATGGATGATGCGCCGAATTACGGCAACACAGGCGCGACCATCGGACACGAATTGACGCACGGCTTCGACGACGAAGGGCGGCAGTTCGACGCGAAAGGCAATTTGCGCGATTGGTGGACCGCGCAGGACTCGACCCAATTCGAGAAACGCGCGGCCTGCGTAGTGAATCAGTATGCGCAATACACGGTGGTTGACAACATCAAGATCAACAGCAAGCTGACCGAAGGCGAGGACGTGGCCGACCTGGGCGGAACGCTGCTGGCCTATATTGCATGGAAGGCAGCTACGCAGGGGCAGAGCCTGCGGACAGTCGATGGATTTACTCCCGATCAGCGCTTCTTCATCGGCATGGCGCAGTGGGCTTGCGGCGACGAGCGGCCGGAAAGCAAACGCGTTACGGCGATCACCGATCCGCATTCGCCGCTCGAGTATCGCATCAATGGCGTGGTGTCCAACTTGCCCGAATTTCAGAAGGCGTTTTCGTGCAAGACGGGACAAGCGATGGTGCGGGCGCAGGCCTGTAAGATTTGGTGAGACTGGGGCCATGCCCGCTCAAGGCATTTTCTGACCATGCACGGCGGTCGAACGCAAGTGGGCGTAAAAGCCGAGATCCGCACCGGTAAGCATTTTGGTGGCGAAGACGATCTGGCCCGTGTGCATCGAGAAGTGCTCGACGACGTGGTAGATGGCTTCGAGTATCGGGACTTCGTATTTCTGGATAACGACGCGCTCGGTGAGACGTTCGTCCGGGAGCTTCAGCAGGACGCCTGAAGCCTCGTCGACGGCACCGCGCAGGTGGCGCTTCAGATCGGGAATCGTGGCGCCGCCGCGGGCGGCGAACTCGGCATCGCGTTCCCGCATGTCCGGCGCCCCGCCGACACTGGAGACAATCCACTGGCGCACGTTGCCGCTGAGATGCAATGCGAGGTTACCGACGGCATTCTCGTTTTCGCCGCCTCGTTCCCAGACCTGTTCTTCGGTTAGTCGATCGAGACACGACTCGATACGCTCGGTAAGTTGTCCAAGCTTACGAACCGAGAAGTCGATGAAGATGCCCGTGGCGCCGTCCATTTTTCAGCTTTTCTTTTTAGTGGATGACTTTTTCGCCGAGGATTTTTTGGCGGCCTTCTTCTTCGGCGCTACTTTCGCGCCAGACTTGCGCGCTTCGCTTAATGCGATGGCCACGGCCTGTTTGCGATTTTTCACTTTGGCCTTGCCGCCGGATTTGAGTTGGCCGTGCTTGTATTCGTGCATGACCTTGCCTACCTTCGCCTGTCCTTTGGCGGAAGTCTTCTTCTTCGATGCGCTCTTTTTTGCAGCCATGATTCTCCTCCTGCTCGCAGTATGACATCGTTCGTCATCGAACAAGAACGGAATCTTGACTTGGAGCGTACGGGCCTTCGCAAACGCGATGGCAGTTACCCCGCGATGGGAACGGGACGCCGGCGCTCGCCCAGCATCTTACCCGCGATCTGATGAAGAGGAAGAACCCGCTGTGCCGCCCCCAATTGAATGGCTTCGCGCGGCATGCCGAAAATGGCGCTGGTGGCTTCGTCCTGCGCGATGGTGTGGGCCCCGGCCTGCCGCATTTTTAAAAGGCCCTGGGCGCCGTCGGAACCCATGCCGGTTAACAGGACGCCGGTCGCGTGTGCAGCGGCAGTTTCCGCCACGGAGAAGAATAGGACATCCACCGATGGGCGCTGATAGCAGACGCGCGGGCCCGATTTCACTTGCACCGAGTAGCGGCCCAGACTCTTGCGTAAGAGCATGTGGTGATCGCCGGGGGCAACCAGCGCAAGGCCGGGGCGCAATTCGTCGCCATCGGCCGCCTCCTTCACTTCGAAAGCGCAGTTGGCATTGAGACGATCCGCGAATGCCCGCGAGAAGACGGACGGAATGTGTTGAGCGATCAGAATAGGCGGCGCGCCGGGGGGCAGGGATTTCATGAGAACGGCAATGGCTTCCGTGCCGCCGGTGGAGGCGCCTATGGCAATAACCGTCTCAGGCGCAAACTCGCGCGGGGCCACCGGTTCGGCGGCAGGCATTTTTTCCAAGGCGCGCCATTTGGCCTGCGCGGCTGCGCGAATTTTAGCGGATAAAGTCAAACGCAATTCGCCGACAGAGTACGGGCCGCCGGGTTTGGCCAACACCTCCACGGCGCCGAATGCCATTGCATCCAGCGCGGCCTGGCAATTTGCCTGCGCAAGCGAACTGATCACTACGGCCGGCATAGGATGAAACTGCATCAGCTTGCGAAGGAAAGTGAGTCCGTCCATGCGTGGCATTTCGATGTCGAGCGTCAGCACGTCCGGATCGAGCGCGAGGATCTTGTCGCGGGCCACATAAGGATCGGGCGCCGTGCCGACCACTTCGAGATCTTCCTCGAAGGAGAGCGCGTCACTTAACAACCGGCGGACGATGGCGGAATCGTCGACAATCAAGACACGGATTTTTCGCCGGCGGGACACCAGGACTCCTCCATTTTCAGGAATACGGCAAGAGGTCCATTGGCCAAAGTCACAACATACTCTGAGCCGTCTTCCGAAGCAGAGCGCTCCTGGGGAGGAGAGATGCGCGGCGACGAAAGGCGAAATGTGGAGGAGCGTTCGGTTCGAGTCAGCACGGCGCCGCAAACAATGTTGGCCAACTCGGCAAAGACGTCCGTGGCCTGCTCATCGGCGATCGACTCCTGGTCTTCGCCGAGAAAATCGGCGGCGAGGGAACGTGCGGATTCGAGGCCAGCTCGCAAGGTGAGCCAACCCGACGGGGCGCCGACGAAATCGACGCGCGCCATGAGTTCCCGGCCGGCAGGGGCGCCCCCGGGTCTGCCTCGCCGAGGTCACGCACGAAGAACATTTCTTCCAGAGTTTCCACTACCGAATCCCTCAAAGCGGTATCGAATCGGTTGTCACACATAGGCCGGTCCTATCCCTTCCTCGATCGCGGCTCGTAGTTCCTCCGGGCGGAACGGTTTACCGATGTAGCTGCGCGCTCCCAACTCCCTCATCCGCGCGATGCGGCAATCCGAAGCATCCGTGGAGACGACGATGACGGGAATCCATCGCAGAACTTCATCGTCCGCCACGCGACGAAGGAATTCTTCACCATCCATTACGGGCATATTTATGTCAGTCAGAATCGCGTCGACCTTTTCGGTGCGCAATATTTGCAGGGCCTCGAAGCCGTTCGACGCCTGGATACAGCCGGCCACTTCAATCGCCGACAGATCGATGACGCGCTGAATAAACGCGCGCATGGCGGGCGAATCGTCTACGATCATGATGCGAAATGGCATCGATTTCCTCCTTTCCTTGCCGGCTTGAGGAGCTTTCGCTCTTCGCCGGATTCCTGAACCCAGAAATTCCCTGTGCCGATTTCGAGGCGAACCGAACGCGATTGGTTGCCCCCTATGGCCTCGGCCTGCAACAGTAGACCGAACTTCCAGAGCAGACGGCGTAACGTCTGATGGTTGCGCTTCCCAATTTCGAATCCGCCGGCGCTTTCGAGCATATGGGCCGCGCCGGCCGCCCAGACTTCCAGGTGAACCTTGGACGCCCCCAGCGCACAAACCTCATTCAGCAAACGGGGAATTCCGGTATCGGCGAACTTGAACGGATTCTTTTCGCCCTTTGCGGCGATAGACGAATCGGGCAGCATAAAATGCAGCAGGCCGCCGACGCGGGCGTTCCGGTCATAGACGGCGAGACCGATGCAAGAGCCCAGGGCATAAGTTGCAACGCACTCTTCGGAAACCGCGGAGACGCGGCAATCGGCCATGCCCACAACGACAGTTGTCATCCCACCCTCAGGTCCCCGGGCTTACGGTAGAGCGCGGGCTGAATGTATTCCAACGAGTGGGTGATACCCGCCAGGCTTTCCGCGTGACCGGTAAACAAATAGCCTCCTGGCTCCAGGCAATCCGCGATACGGCGGACAACGTCCTGTTGGGTCTGACGATCGAAATAGATCATCACGTTGCGGCAGAAGATAGCGGGGAATTGACGCCGCCAGGGAAGCTGATCCATCAGATTGACGCGCTTGTACTCAACCTGCGAACGCAGACGAGCGCTGACCTGATAGCGGAGATCAGGCCGCTGCACTGGTTCAAAGTAACGTCGAAGCCAGGCGGCAGGCAACGGGGCGCACGCCTCCGTAGAATATTCGCCGGCTTGCGCTCGGCGTAAAGCTTTGTTCGAAATATCGCTCGCTACGATACGCAACCGCTGCTCGGGAGCAACGTCGTTCCAGACGCAGGCAAGCGTATAGACCTCCTCACCGGTAGAGCAGGCGGCGCACCAGATTTCGGCTAAGCCGCGGCGGGCCAGACCGGGAATGAGGCGCTGTTTGAAAAATTCGAAATGCTCACGTTCTCTAAGAAATGTCGTGTGATTAGTGGCGAGTGCGTCGATGAGAGTGGCCAGCGCGGCGCCGGTCGGTTCGGTCGCAACATGGCGAGCATATTCGTGAAAAGAGCGGAAGTTGCCGGCCCCCAACAGGCGCCAGAGACGCGCGGAGACCATCTCTTCCTTACCCGGCTTCAGATCGAGCCCGAAGGCGCGGTACGCAAGCTGGCGGATTTCCTCGAATTCGCGAGAGGAGAGACGCGGCAGCTGTGAAGAAATGACTTCGGCCGCAGGCATCAAACGATCCGTTCCAGATCGAGGATGAGGCCGACGCGACCGTCGCCCAGGATCGCGCCGCCGGCGATGCCGGGAATGTCTTTCAGTGTTTCCCCCAGGCTCTTGATGACTACTTCCTGCTTGCCGATGAGTTCATCCACCATCAGGCAGAAACGGCGGCCTTCTACGTCCGCGACGACGAGGACGGATTCATGCTGATCTTCTGAACGCGGCGCGACGCCAAACTTCTTGTAGAGACGAATGACAGGCAGCAGATCGCCCCGCACGAGAGCCATTTCCCCCTTGTGCTGCACGGTCCAAACCATGTCGGCGACGGGGCGAATCAATTCACGTACGTTGAAGATCGGCAGGATATACCGTTCCCGTCCCACGCCTACCACCAAGCCCTCAATAATGGCGAGGGTGAGTGGAAGCTTGAGGAAAAAGGAAGCGCCCTGCCCTGCCGTCGAACGGATTTCGATGCGACCGCGGAGTTTTTCGATGTGCTTGCGCACGACATCCATACCGACGCCGCGTCCGCTGACATTGGTAACTTGCTGGGCCGTGCTGAAACCGGCTTCGAAGATGAGATTGTAAATCTCGGTGTCGCTAAGACCTTCAGGCGATTGGATGAGATTTCTTTCGACGGCCTTGGCGGCTATGCGGTCGCGATCGAGGCCGCGGCCGTCATCCGCAATTTCGATCACCACGAGACCGGCTTGATGGTGGGCCTTTAGCAGGACCCGCGCAGCTGCGGGCTTGCCAGCGCGGGCGCGTTCTTCGGGAACTTCGATGCCGTGATCGAGCGAGTTGCGGATCATGTGCATCAGAGGGTCGGCGAGTTCCTCAATAATGCTGCGATCGAACTCGATGTCGTCGCCCTGGGTTTCCATCACGACGTTCTTGCCGAACTGGCGGGAAAGATCGCGAACCAGACGCTCCATGCGGCGAAACGTGGGACCGATAGGAATCAAGCGCATGGCCATGGCCGTCTTCTGCAGTTCGGCGGTAATGCGCGTAAGCTGTTGGATGTTGCGCTGCAGGCGCGGACTGCGAAGGCCCGAGATCTCGGGGTCATGGCGCACCAGCGACTCGGCGATGAGCATTTCGCCCGCCATGTCGGCCAGGTAATCGAGCTTGGCGGTATGTACGCGGATAGTTGCAGCCTGATTGCGCTTCGGGACTGAAGAATCGGACTCGGTGGTGAGCTCCTGCAGTGGATGAACCGCTGCCAGCGGGTTCGCAGCCGTTGCGAGACGCTCCTGCGCCGCCGACGGGATGACGCGAACGCTGGCGAGAAGAGCTTCATCCAAGACTGGCGCAGTGGACGATTCGTGGCGCTGTACCGATTCCAGGTGCTGAAGGTAGCGCTGCAGGAAATCGGCGCTTTCGAGGATGACGTCGATTCCGTCCGGCGCGAGCGTTAATTCGCCATTGCGGGCGGCGTCGAGGACGGTTTCCACTTCATGGGCGAGTTTCTGAACATCCCACAGTTCCAAAAAGCCGGCGAGGCCCTTAATGGTATGGAAACTGCGGAAGACAGAGTTGAGCGCTTCGGTATTGGCGGCGTCACGCTCAAGCGTGAGGAGTTGGCCCTCAATATTCACCAGGTGGTCACGGCTTTCCAAGACGAAATCACCGATGAGTTCAGGATCAAGAGCAATGGAAACGGGCGGCGCGCTCGCCGCGGAGTCCTGAAGGAGGGCGGCCTGGCGCAAGAGGTCGTCGGCGGTTTGGACCGCCGGCTCGTGGACCAATTGACGAATCTTATCCATGTTCGTTTCCTGGCGGAGGGGCAATCTCCTGACGGGTTTTTTAGGAAGCTTCGTTATCGTCGAGAGGGAAGGCGGTACGGCTGTTCGGCCGCCGCGACCCTATCGAGGCGGGAACGGGAACGCGCGAGGAGGGACGCCTTGTGCTGGGCGCGGAATTGTCGAAGGAGGCCCCGGACAGGTCCTGAAGTTTTTGAACTAGCGAAATTAATCCCTTGGCGTGGGATGCGAGATCTTCTCCCGCCGACGCGCTGCGTTCGGCGCTGGCCGCATTCTTCTGTGTGAGCTGTTCCATTTGTCCGGCGGCGGCCGCGATCTGTTCGATACCGCGCGCCTGCTGCTGGCTGGCTCCATCTACGTTGTCCACCAAGGTCTTCACCTGGGTGGCCCGGCCCGTGATTTTGCGGACGGACTCGGCGACCTGATCGAGTTTGGCGCTGCCGATATTCGACTTAGCGATGGACTCTTCGATCAGCAGGGCCGTGTCTTTGGCGGCTTGGGCGCTGCGTTGCGCAAGATTGCGGACCTCATCGGCGACGACCGCGAAGCCCATGCCGGCCTCTCCGGCACGCGCGGCTTCCACGGCGGCGTTAAGCGCCAGGATATTGGTCTGGAAGGCAATTTCATCAATGACGCGGATAATTTTGGAGATTTTTTCGCTGGAACCGTTGATGTCTTTCATAGAACCGACCATGGCTTCGAGGTTGCGATTGGCGTCTTCCACCAAACGATTGGTTTCTCCGACAAGGCCGGCCGCGGCCTGCATGCTTTCCGCGTTCTTGCGCGTGAGCGACGTGATTTCCGTGAGCGAGGCGGAAGTCTCTTGCAGAGTGGCAGCCTGTTCCGAGGCGCCTTGGGCCGCGAACTGGCTGCTGGACGCCACTTCGCGCGATGCATTGGACACCTCACTCGACGCGCGCCACATGGCGCCGGCGATGCCTCGCAATGCGACGGACGCGGATCGCACTACGAGGAACGCCGCTCCCGTTCCGCAAACTGCGGCGGCCGCGAGGAGACCAAAAAGCAATGTTGGAGCAAAGGACAGCAGAACCAGATTGAGACCGGCGGCAATTCCCAGCGCGGCGGTCATTTTATAGCCGAAACTCAGTTTTTGCGTTGGCATGCGGTGGTCGGTTTCCTATTCAAAGATCGCGTTCAGTTTTTGCAGGTCTTGTGCGGAAAGGATACGGTCGATATCGAGCAGAATCTTGACCTTTCCTTTCACCTTCGCCATACCTAAGAGGTATTCTCCGCCGATGTCTTCACCGAAATCGGGCGTGTCTTCGATTTCCTGACCTGCAAGGTTCAGCACCTCGGAGACGCCATCGACGACGATTCCCATCGGAATAGTAGACGACTGCTCTCCCGCCACCTGGGTCACGATGATGCAGGTACGCTGCGTATATTCCACGGCGGGCAGGCCGAACTTCAGCCGCAGGTCGATTACGGGGATCACTTTGCCGCGGAGATTAATCACGCCCTTGACGTGCGCGGGCGTTTGCGGAACGGCGGTAATCTCCTGCACGCCCATGATTTCACGCACCTTCAGCACGCGTATTCCAAACTCTTCGTTGGCCAGTTGGAAAGTGAGGTATTTTCCCGCGCGCACATCAGCACGCACGGGCGCGGCGGTATCCTTAGCGAGAAGTGTAGAGGCCAATCGGTTATCTCCTTCAATTAGTCGCTGAGCGCGCCCGCGGTCTCAAGAATCGGCGCCGCCTTTTCCAGCATGGAGTAGGGCGTGGGTTGCGGGCTGCGATGATGAGGCGCCAGGCAAAGCTTTACGGTAAACGCATCATCATCCCAGCGGAAACGCAACACGATCCAGCCAGGCGCGCCGGAGGTCTTGGTGTGGAAATTTCTGCCATATACCACTGTGGGAATACTTAACCCAAGTGGTCCGACGCGGGATTCAAGCTCCGTCTTGACGTTGCCCACGATCATATTAGTAAGTTCGGCAACCGCGTCGAGGACATCCTCGTTCACGGCTGGGGCTTCCGTCATGAGCATGTGGGCACAGACCTTGCATGCCGTAACTGCGGAACAACTGATATTGCCTGCGCCGGCCCAAGCGCCGGCGATGCCAATCAGCGCGACTACCTCGCAGGGAGGATCCTCGACGGCTGCCGCCTGGACCAATTCACCCGGATGAAGTTCCACGCCAAGCATTGTGGAAAAGACCTGTAAGGCGGATTGGTTGATGGCGTCGAGAATGAAATCCTGCAAACTCATAATGTTATTGCCGGCTCTAGGATTCCAGCCAGCTTCTCCTTTATTTGGTCGGCGGTAAAGGGCTTGCGTACATAGCCGGCCGCGCCCAATCGGACTGCTTCGGCTACCTTGGCTTCACCGCCCTCGGTAGTGATCATCACCACCGGCGTGTCGCGCCCTTCCGGTGTCGCCTTTAGGGCGGCCAGCATCTGCAAACCATCCATTTTGGGCATGTTGATATCGCTCAGGATCATGCGCACGGGATGGATTTTCAGAAGATCCAGCGCCTCTTGCCCATCGCCCGCTTCATGAATGGCGTCGATGGACATTCCAGTCTGTCGCAGCACCCTCTGCAGAATTTTGCGGATAGCCGCGGAGTCGTCCACAATCAAAACGTCGGATTCCATTCGCCCCCTTACAAGGCATATATCGGCCGAACGGCGACTTTTGTTAGTGCGCCACGCGCGACCTGATCCTGGCCGGCCGGTTGTAACTTTGCGCTTTCGATCGAGTATTCACACGCATGGGAACACGGGTTTTTGGTTTGCGAGGGCTGGTCTCTGGCTATTCCGCACGGGCCTCAATGGCGCTGGCCGTCATCGTTCTTGGAGGTTCTGTGGCCGAGCTTCTGAGTGCTCAGTCCAATTCATCAAGTTCTGCCCTTTGGCGCCGTACCATTTTGAAGTTGCGTCAATCAAAATCAACCGAACCGGCGGCAGTTCCGATGCTGACTTCCTTCCCGGCGGCCGCTTCAGGGGCCGAAATCTGTCGGTCCGTAAGATGATCCAAATGGCGACTATGGTTGAAGATAGCCAGATGATCGGCGTTCCCTCGTGGACGGACACGGCAAGCTACGACATTGACGGCAAGACGGTCAGTACCGAGCCCGTGACACAAGAGCGAAAATCGGACGTGATGATGGCGCTGCTGGAGGAGCGTTTCCGCTTTAAGGTCCACCGCGATACAAAAGAGGGCCCAGTCTATCATCTGGAAATCGCAAAAGGCGGACCCAGGCTTGCGGTCCATGGAACTTCCGACCGACTCATGAGCACCAACGGTAATGGGACCGTAATTACGATGAAAGCCGCCAAGATATCGATGCCGAGCTTAGCCATCAGCCTGCGCCGCCAACTCGGCAGGACCGTTGAAGATCACACACAGCTCGAAGGTGAGTTCGATTTCGAGCTCGTTTGGGATCGTGATGAGACGGGCGACTCCAGAGCGCCCTCCCTGTTCGCGGCGCTACAGGAACAACTCGGGCTGCGTCTCAGAGCCGCAAGCGGGAAGATTCCGACGGTTGTTGTCGATCACATCGAGCATCCAACGGAAAACTGACGGACCTATTTCCCGCGCAAGCACTCTATCGACTGGAGGCAGAGTCGGGCAAACCGGCAGAGGTGGCTCCCTCTGCCCGGTGGGCTTCGTTCGACCCTGCCTGGTCGCGAAGGGTATCTATGCTGCGCGTCACGGAGACCAATTCTCCGAATGATCGAGCGGCAATCGGCCGGAGTCGTTATTCGGTCCGCAACGCCTAGAGAGTGATGGTTGACAATCGCGCAATCAGCGGCTATATACTAATTCTTTAGTATGGGTCGGGACATCCTGTGGGCTTTTCGCTGGCTCCGCCATAACCCTTCATTTGCGGCTGCCGTAATCGCAATCCTGGCACTCGGAATCGGGGCGAACACCGCCATCTTCAGCATCGTGGACGCGGTTCTGCTGCGGCCGCTTCCTTACGCTGCCGCGTCGCGGCTGGCTCGCATCGAGGAGACGAGCACCCGAAATAACGGGGGCCGGATCTTATTGGACGACTTCCTGGTCTTGAGCCGTCGGGTCGATCTCTTCGAGAAGATCGCCGCTCATATTCGGGACGATGTCACATTTTACGGTGCGGGCGAGCCAGATCAGGTAGTCAGCCGCCGCGTTACGAAAGACCTGTTCCCGATACTAGGTAAGCGGGCCCAACTGGGACGGACCCTTGGTGAGGCGGATCATGAGGCCGTGCTGAGCGATCGTCTTTGGCGCCGCAAATTCCACGCGGATCGCAACGTGATCGGTAAAGCCATCACCATCTCGGACGAGCCTTACACGATCGTCGGCGTGATGCCGCCGGAATTTGATTTCCCTTACAGTGACGTCGAAATGTGGCTCCCTCTCCGGGTGAATCCCGGAGGAATGGGCGTCCAGATGGTCACCGCGCGTCTTCGAGAGGGGATCAGCTTCGCACAGGCACAGAGCGCTCTCGACGTGGTGGCGCGCCAATGGCAGCACGACGATCCGAAAAAGTATCCTGGCTGGCGCATCACCATCAAGCCCTGGCGCGACGATATCGGCCTCAAGTACGAACAGACCCTGGTGTTGATCCTGGCGGCAGTCGGCCTGGTGCTGCTCATCGCATGCGCCGATGTCGCAAGCCTCATCTTGAGCCGCGCCGTGCAGCGGCAGAGGGAAATGGCGGTTCGCGCCGCACTCGGCGCCGGGCTCGGACGTTTGCTCCGCCAACTGCTGGCCGAGAGTGTTGTGCTCGTGGTCGCCGGCAGCGCCGCAGGAATTGCCGTCGCGCAGCTCACTCTAAGCTTCCTGGGCCGGCAGTTGGCCGCGATGCCCCTGGTCATGCCGCACCTTCAATGGGTAGCCATTGACGGAAGAGTACTCGCATTTAACGCAGCGCTTTGCGTCATTATGGCCGCCACCTTCAGCTTGGCGCCGATGCTCATTGCGGCGCGGACCGATCTGCAAGCTGGCCTGCGCGCTACCCAGCGTTCCGACGGGTCGCGCGGCGCCTCCCGGTTGTTCTCGGTCCTAATCGCCTGCGAAGCGGCGTTTGCCTTCCTACTGCTGGTGGGCTCCGGGTTGATGGTCCGCAGCCTCATTCGGCTGCAGCAGGCAGACCATGGGCTTCGCACCGAGAATGTACTCACTATGCGCACGCCTATCGGCAGCCTGACGCAAACTACGCCCCGCGGCAAGTACGCAACCAAAGCGCGCCAGATGTCGTACTATCGCGAAGTGGTCGAGCGGCTCCAGCGCATCCCTGGCGTGGATGCCGTGGCGGTAGTTAACAACTTGCCGCTTTCGGGGGTGAACACATCGTTATCGGACCCGATTCCCGGCCTCGAAGGCATCATTGTACCTGCGCGAACTATTAGCTCGCAGTATTTTTCAGTGATGGGTATTCCGATTCTGGCTGGCCGCGCCTTCACCGACGCCGACACGCTGAACTCACCGCCAGTCGTGATCATCAACGAGTTCATGGCTCGCGCGCTTTTTCCTGACCGCAACCCTGTCGGCCAATTCCTGCCGGGCGGCAACGTGACGATTGTCGGCGTCGTCAAGAATACTCCGGTGATGAGCTACGAGGCCCCGCCCAAGGCGGAACAGTACCGGCCATATCAGCAGGTGATGTTCGGTGTCTTCCTGTCGACCCTGGTCGTGCGAACGGCTCGCGACCCGATGACGCTTGCCGCGACTATCCGCAAGGAAGTCTGGGCCGTCGACCCCGATCAGCCCATTGTAAAGGTGGAGATGATGGACAATATCATCGCCAGTTCGATTTGGCGTCCGCGCTTCTCGGCCTGGCTATTTTCGGTCCTCGGAGCGCTTGCGTTGGTCCTGACGTCGGCTGGCGTCTATAGCGTTGTGGCATACACCACTACCCTGCGTGTGCGTGAAGTCGGGATTCGTGTGGCGCTTGGGGCGACGCCAGGTGGAGTGGTCGCATTAATCATGCGCGGGGCCATGCTTCCGCTCGCGACAGGTCTGATCGTCAGCGCCGCGGGCGCACTTTTTCTCTCGCGCCTGCTGGCAAGTATCCTCTACGAGATCACAGCCACCGATCCGGCGACCTACATCGGGGCCGCTGTGGTAATGCTCGGAATCGGGGCAATCGCGAGCGCGCGGCCTGCGTGGAAGGCTGCATCCGGTGATCCGGTGGCCGCGCTGAGGGCGGAATAAGAGGTTCCAGAACCGGGCAAACTCAGCTATTTCCGCGCTCGAAAACTAATCTCCAGTGGCGCGGTCGAGGGTCTGAACAACAAGGCCAAAGTCATCATGAGAAAATCCTACGGGTTTCGTACATATCGCGTCTTCGAGCTCGCTCTCTATCACGCACTTGGCAAGCTCCCCGAGACGCCGTCTGCCCACGATTTCTTCTGATGAGTCTTTTTTATATAGACCGTTCAGTACTGTTTTCATTATGCGGCGCAAGAAATCTCGTCGTCTCCGGCCCGGCGCGTGCTAACCTTCTAACGATTCAACGGGTCCAGGGCCTGATCAACTATGAAGCTTGGGATATCTTTGTCACTCGTCTGCGCCTCACTTGGCGTGATTCCTGCCGCGGCGGATGTCGTTACGGCGCCGTTTCAAACCATCACCTTTCCTAACGTTCCCGATCCAAATATCGCCAACGCGGCGCAGTTGGGACTCTTTGTTATCGAGGGCGGGAATACAGTTCCAACCGCGATCAACGATGCCGGGGTAATCACCGGTCACTTTCCGCAGACGATAGGCATTTGGAGCAAAATCGCTTCCGGAGTGCCTGACTTTGGCTTCCTGGACGCGAACGGTAGTTACGGGGCTTTTTATGGCTTGAACCCGGACACCTTTAATAACGTGGCCGTTTATCCAACCGGCATCAACGATTCGGGGACAATCGTCGGAAACTATATGGGCGATGCGTTCTTGGATAACTTCGGTTTTGCCGTAGACGGGGTTAGCGCGCCTTCGCTATACCAGCCGGACGGCTATGTCGTTTCGGCGATCAACTATCCCGGTCTTCCGGTGGGTTTCGACAATACTTTCGTAAGAGGCATCAATGACAATGGCCAGATCATCGGTACGTATCTGAATCAATTGACGGGGGACAGCGGCGGGTTTCAGCTCTTGAATGGAGCCTTCGCTCCCTTGTCCTATACACCGATCGCGATCAATAATCTGGGTCAGATTCTAGGGCGAGATAGCAGCGGCAACTACCTGATCGACACAAATGGCAACTTGCGCAATCTGGGCATACTGCCTTTTGCGCCAACCGGATTTAATGACAGCGGGACTATCGTGGGCGGCGACTATCTTTACCACAATGGTTTCCTCACACAGATTCAGCTTGCGGGCGAATCGGGCGTACAGATCAACGCCATCAACGATGAGGGATCTTTCGTGGGAACGGCCAATGGAGCCGACGGGCAAATCGGCTTCGAGGTCACAACCCCCGAACCATTCACCGGCGTACCGCTGATCGCTGGACTCTGCGGCCTGGCATTCCTGCGATTTCGTACACGCCGCGCGGCGAAATCGCCCGCCGTTTGACGTTGGCAGCAAAAAACAATTCCAATCCGAAATGCTTTTTGGTATTCTAGGGTCGCTCTGGTAATTCGAACATCCGCGCGCGAACCATGGAGACAGCCGCACAAGGCATTCTGACTCGCGACGAAATGGAAAGCAGGCGCCTGCTAGCCGCGCAGGACCTGCAAAACGGACTATCTCAGTCCCACATTGCCCGAAAGTTCGGCGTTAGCCGGACGACGGCATCCCGTTGGCATCGGGCATTAGACAGGGGGGTGGAGACGCTGCGCAAGCGGCGGGCAACAGGCCGTCCCAGCCGCCTTAACCGAGAACAACGCGAAGGCGTTATCGAGCTATTTCAAACCGGCGCTCGCGCTGCTGGATTCAGCGACGATCGTTGGACCACCGCGCGACTCGCCCAAGCCATCGACGTTCGCTTCGGCATCCGTTACGATCCGGATCACGTGGGCCGCATCATGCACCAACTCGGCCTGCGGCCTCGCCAGCGCGTGGCGGAGCCGGCCATCGTGTTCGCGCAGCCACTGGAGCTGAAGCAGCCGGCGGCATAGAGTTTCCCGGATCTTGACGCGGAGTTCGCACAGGCAGGATAGCTACGCCCCAAACTTAAACCGACGTATGCAGTGATAGCCTGATGTCGAATTCCGCTGCCCGCGCGAATGTGGTCTTGCGCCCTTGCGATTCCGGGCTCGCCGGAACGCGCCATCACGCGCGTAAGTCGTAACCCTGTTGACGCATTTGCGCAATGATTCGGTCGCGCACCGCGGTCACTTCTTCGGAAGACAGCGTGCGCTCCACGGAACCGACGGTCGTGCGGAAGGTAACGCTCTTCCGGCCCTCCTCGAGCGGTGGCCCGGAATACTGACGGACGAACTCCACCTTTTCCAGTAGTTCGCCCGCGGCCGCGGCGAAGCGCGATTCGAGATCGCCGGCCATTTCGCGCAGGCCGCAAATCACCGATAGGTCGAACGCACTGGATGGGTAGCGGCGGATGGGAGCGTAACGCACCGATTCGGCCGCACACAAGTCACCGATGACGCGCAGGTCGAGATCGAGCACCGCCCCACGTCCCGGTTCGATCATGGACGGATGCAGTTCGAAGAGACGTCCCACGGTGTCGCCGCGCCAAACTACGGAAGCTGCGCGCGCGGGATGCTCGTAAGGGCGGGCTTCGGTGGGAATCGCCTGTGCTCCGGGCATCAGACATTCCGCCGCACGCTTCAACTCAAAGAGGCTGCCGGCGCCATCGCCATGGCGTTCGTAGATTGCCGCGGCGAGGTGCGGAATTTCGTGCGGAAGGCCGGCCGGCTGGCGATGGACCTCAAGGCCCAGTTCGAATATCCGGAACGACTCCTTATACTTGGCGTTTTCGAGAATGTTCTTCCAGATGCCGGGCAAAAGCGACGCGCGCATGAACTCCTGATCGGCGGCGATTGGGTTGGCAACCCGCAACTGTGCCTGGGGATCGAAACCGAAGGCGCGGGCGGCATCCTCGCCGATGAAGGAGTAGTTGTAGACTTCAGTGAAACCGAGATCGACAAAGACGTCGCGGGTTTCGTGCTGGAATTCGCGCTGGGCATTTTCCGGCGGCACGGTGGCCGCGACGCGCGGCGCGACGGGCGGAATGGAATCGTAGCCAATCATGCGGCCGACCTCTTCCACAAGATCGTCGCGCATCGAGACGTCCTTGGTGGCCCGCCAGGAAGGAACGGTTACGGAGAAGATTCCCGGGCGCGGTTCGGCCACGCCGAATTCCAAACGTTCCAGGATGGCCCGAACTTCGGCTGCAGGAATCTCACGGCCTAATTTGCGGGCCAGCCACTCCAGGGACAATTCAATGGCGGGCGGCGCGGGGATTTCTCTTCCGCAATCCACCACGCCCCCGGCGATGCGCAAGCCGGGTGAGCTTTCACGCAGAATCTCAACGGCGCGCGCGAGACCGCGCAGCGTATTGGCGGGGTCCTGCGACTTTTCGAAGCGCATGGACGCATCGGTGCGCAGCTTCAGCGTGGCGGCGGTCTTCCGCCCGGAGGCGGCTTTGAAGTTGGCGCTCTCCAGAACAACGCGAGTGGTTCCGGCGCCGATGGAACTCTCCATTCCGCCGATGACTCCGGCCAGGCCGATGGCGCCGGCCGCGTCGGCAATTACAAGATTTGAGGGATCGAGCGCGTAAGTCTCGCCGTTGAGCGCGTGGAACGGCTCGTCCGGTAGCGCAGCGCGGACGAAGATAGTATCGCCGTGGAGTTTATCGGCGTCGAATGCGTGCATCGGCTGAGCCAGCTCGGCCATCACGAAGTTCGTCATGTCGACAACATTGTTGATGGCATTCAGGCCGATCGCGTGAAGGCGCTGTTGCAGCCACAGGGGTGAGGGTCCGACTGTAATGTTTTCGATGGCGAGCGCGGAGTACCGCGGGCAAAGATCGAAACTCTCGACTTTGACCTTCACCGCAGAGGCGCCGTGCGGCAGCAGGCCCAGCTTCACGGGATCTTTCAGCTTGCCGGAAAGAATGGCGGCAACTTCGCGCGCCATGCCGTGATGTCCCCAGAGGTCGGGGCGATGGGTGATCGATTTGTTGTCGATCTCGATGGCGAAATCCGGCGCGCAGCCGGGAACAGGGTCGCCGGGAGCGCCCGTGAGCTCAAGAATTCCTTCGTGATCGCGATTGATGCCCAGTTCGGCCGCGCTCGCGAGCATGCCGTCGCTTTCCACGCCGGCGATGGTCTTTTTGCCGATGGCTACGTAGACCGCGACAATGCCCGGGCGACAATTCTTCGCGCCGCAGACGATCGTCTTGCGTCCGTGGCGTCCGGTGTCGATGACGGCCTTGACGTTGTGCGACTGCGCGATGGGCTCTACCGATTCCACGCGCGCAAGACAGGCGCCGGCCAGCAACTCACTGACAGGCTCGATGCCCTCGCACTCCGCGGTCTTGAGCGTGATGAGACGCTCGAGGGCGGCCGGCTGACAATCCAGGCCATCGACTAATTCGCGAATCCAGTTATAGGAGAACTTCAAGGGTTCCTCGGGCTCTTTAAAACTGTTCCAAAAACCGCAGATCTCCGCCTTGCAATTGGCGGATGTCGCCGATGCCGTAGCGCATCATGGCGAGGCGCGTCAATCCCAAGCCGAAGGCGAAGCCGTTCCACTCGGCAGGGTCGATGCCGCTCATGCGCAACACCTTGGGGTTGACCAGACCGCAGGGTAGAAGTTCTACCCAACCGCTTTGCTTACAGACGGGGCAGCCTGGGCCGCCGCAGATCAGGCATTGAATATCCAGTTCGAAGCCCGGCTCGACGAAGGGAAAGTAACCGGGGCGCAGGCGCACCACGACTTCGCGGTGGAAGATGGCGCCGAGCAGAGTCTTCATGAAGTAGATGAGATTCGCCACGGAAACGTCGCGATCGATCATCATGCCTTCCAGTTGATAAAACGTGTGCTCGTGGGATGCGTCGACGCTCTCATTACGAAACACGCGGCCGGGCGCGATCATTCGCAGGGGCGGCCCGAGGCGTTCCATGCCACGCACCTGCACGGGAGAGGTGTGGGTGCGAAGCAGGTTGCCACCCTCCAGCCAGAAGGTATCCTGCATGTCACGCGCCGGGTGATCGGACGGGATATTCAGCGCGTCGAAGTTGTGGTATTCGGTTTCGATCTCGGGCCCATCGAGCACTGCGAAGCCGAGCGACCGGAAGAGGCTCTCAAGCTCCCGCTGGATACGCGTGATGGGATGCAGATGTCCACGGCGGGGCCCGGGCGCGGGAAGGGTCAGATCGAGCCATTCGCTATCGAGGCGCGCGTTCAGCGCGGCGGATTCGAACGCGGCCTTTTTGGCCTCGAGCGCGGCCTCCAGTTGCTGTTTGGCGGCGTTGAGCAGTTTGCCGAAGCGCGCGCGATCTTCTGCGGCAAACTTGCCCATCTCCTTGCTTACCAGCGTAAGCGCGCCCTTACGTCCAAGGGCCTCGACGCGCGCAGATTCCAGCTCTTCCAGAGTGGCGGCGGAGGCGATCCGCGCCAGGAAAAGGGTCTCCTGTTGCCGGATGGAATCTTCTAACATGTAGTGAATTGGCTATTGTAACAGGGCCTCGGGTAACCCGTTAAACTTCAGAACTTCCGAAACCGGTATAATACGAGAGGCTTTGCGCCATGTTTGCGCGATCGGTGGCAGTGTCCTGCCTGTTCATTGCGTGTGTGTCTGCCGGCTCCTCGGATTCCATCGAGCCTAATCTTGCGGTGTATCTAAAGACCTCCTCAGATCAGCCAAATCCCCCCTTGCAGTGGATGCAGCGGGAGTTAAGCCAGATTATGGCGACGGCCGGATATGCAATCGAATGGCGCGATACGCGCGCCGCGCAAGAACTGTATCCCGAAATTGCCAGTCTCGCCGTGGTTGAATTGCGAGGCATTTGCGGTGCGCCGGCCGGTGCCACGCTGTCAGTCGCGCCTAGTGAAGACCGCGAACCGCTTGCGTCAACCCCTGTGATGGATGGCCATATACTGCCCTTCAGCACGGTAAATTGCGATGCCGTCACCCGTCTTCTCATGCCGTCCCTGGCGACTGAACCCGTCCTGCAGCGCAACTTCATTTATGGAAGGGCGCTTGCGCGCATTGTGGCGCACGAGTTGTATCACGTCTTGACCGGGAGAAACGAACATGACCACGAGGGAATCGCAAAGGCCGGCTTCACCGCGCAAGATCTGGTAAGCGATCGTTTCGATTTTCGCGATGCGACCTTGGCCAAGCTGAAGCCTGCGCCGTCTGCAAGTGGCGCGGCAATCACCGAAGCCCCTCCCAGACAGTACTGACTGCTAACTAGAATTTCTTCTTAAAGTAGAAGTCCATCCCGGTCATTCCGTTCTCTTCTCGCAGCGCCACCACCGACCATTTACTGCTGAGCGACCATTCCACCTGAACAATCTGCGGGTTTGTCGTGGTCACGCTCGTAATGTAAGTGAACGTAATATTCGGCGTCACTTGTTGCTGCAAGGTTAGCCGCGCCTGTGGATTCGCATCGATCCCGGGAATCGTCGGATCGATCTTTAAGCTGCTCACGCCGAAAAATCGTTGTAGACGTCCGGTCACCGGCGCGGCAATCGCCTGGCCCAAAAGCGCCGACGCGCCCAACGACTGAAACGCGCCCGGCCCCAGCGCGTTCTGCCCAGACAGCAATGCCGGGTCCTGAGTCGGCGGCCGCCCCGTGACCAAAAGCGAAATGATGTCGTTGTATTGCAGCGATGAATCTGAGCTAGGCGTCAAAGTCAAATGATCAATCGGACCGGATATAGTGAGAGTGATCTCGATCCCCTGCGCCTTCGTAGTCAGATCGATATCGAGCACCGGCGCGATTTTCGTTGGATTGTAGAATGAAATCGACCCGTCACTAACCTGATATTTCGTCCCGAAGAACGTAAGTTGTCCTTGGTTGATATTGACGCGGCCCAGCATTGCGGGGTTCGTTACCGTCCCGCGTAACCGCAGGTTTGCTTCGATTTGCACATCTTGTGTGAGTGATGTCTGCACCTGGATGTCTGGTGCGGTGGAGATTTGTACATCGAGACTCAGCCCAGCCAAAAAACCCGTCTGCGCGGAAGGAGTTTCAATGGGTTGCGCCGATGAGGTAAGCAGCGAGCTCAAGTCTGATTGGGGGTTGAATGCCACTCGCTGAATCGTGAGCGTGCCGGAAAGCAGGCTGCGTTGGGTGGTTCCGCTGAGGCTGAGGTCGGCGTTGGCCACCGTACTGACGCCCTCTGGCTTGCGGATCCGCACCTGCTCCGCCCTCGCGTGCAATCGAAATACCGCCTCTCCGCTGGTATAGGTGGCAAAGCCGGTCAGTTGAATTTTACCGCCGCCTGTTTCGCCCGAAAAGTCTTGCACGGTTGCGCGGCTGCCGCTAAATATAATCGTTCCCTTAGCGTTCGCGATCCCGTTCGGAACATCGGTGATGTTGAAGGTCGCGTTCTGGAATTGCAGTCGTCCGTTTACTTGTGGAGAAGCGAAATCTCCACGGATCGTGGCGTCGGCAACGATGCTCCCGGTCGCAAGAAAATCGCGATTGAGACTGTGCAGCAGCCCAAGATCGATATGCCCGCTGGCACGCAGATCGAGCGCAACCTTGGGCTGCAAAGTCGCCTTACCCGTAAGCGACAAGTCGGTCGAAGGTCCCGTGAAGTGCGCGTTCTCCACAGTTACAGTGGAATTGGTGAGGCGCGCGGCGATTGGCCCGGAGTTCGAGAGCACAAACGGAGTCACTCCAGCGAATTTCTGAGCGGAGGTAATTTGAAACTTCGGAATGCTCAATTCCGCGGTTAGCGTCGCGGGCTTAAGTATGCTCCCTTCGACGCGCAGGCTTCCTTCCGCCGAGCCGGCGAAATCAGGCGCGCCTGCGTTGGGCGAAAGCCAACTGTTCAACTGGGCGAAATCGAGCTTGGAGAAATTGATGGTCGCACTGCCGGGGTAGTCGCCCGTTAGTTGCCACTGACCGTCGCCTTGGATTGCCGAATCGGCAAAGTTGGAAACCAGATGCGCGCTCATTGTTCCGTTTTGTGAATTCGCCGTAAGACGCACATCGCCGAATGGCTGCGCCCCCAGTCGTAGGCCCAATGCGGATAAATTTGCATGCAAATCTTGGATCCGATATCCGGACGACCCATGGGATGGCGGCGCCAGGTCCACCGTTCCATTGGCGCTAAGTTCAAGCGTCCCCTGCACGGCCGGGCGGTCTTGCTGTACCAGATGAATCTGCGCCAGAGCCATGACGTTGCTCGCCATCTGGAAACGCAGTCGGCCAGTATCGAAATGGTCGGGCGAATGAGCGTAAGAAGCGGTAACCGTAACGCGCTTCCCGGGAGCGTCCAATTCGCCCGCGGTCAGGTCCACCGTGTTGCCGCTATACGCGATGTGCGCCGTGAAATGGTCAAACGGCTCTCCGTCAATCGCGCCCTTGGTCGCACTGACATCCGCCGTCGCTTTGGGATCGCCGAATGAGCCCGAAACCTGGGCGGTCAGATCCACCGTGCCCTTTACCGCCGACGCATCCACCTTCACCGCCGCGGCAATATCGGAGACGCTTGCATTCCGTACTGTAGCGCTGCCTGAGATTGCGCCCGACGGTTCGGTCTTCCAATCCCGCAGAGCCGCGTTGAAAGAAAACTGCGCCCGCAAAGGTCCGCGTATGGCGGTCGCGTTCCTCAATTGAACGGCATTGGGAGAAGCCGTAATGTCGGCGGTGAAGGAATCGATGCCTTCGTCGTTGTACAAGGCATTCGCAACCGTCACATGTCCGACAGCCTGCAACGCATCGAGTTTGCCCGATGCCGTTCCGTCGAAGATTAAGGACCCGTTTTGCAGCTTCACTGGCAGGGCGTTCGCATTCGTGCCCAGAACCGGAAGAAAGTCATTGAGATCGCGCGATTCCAGATGCACTTGCAGTTGACGGCCGAGCGCTCCCGAAAAATCGACGCGCGAATTTGGCAAGGACAAGGTAGAGTTGCCCAGATCGAGAATCCCCGCACCCACGTTATATATCGCGGCAACTTTGCCATGAACTGGCGGTCCCTGCGCCGATGGCGCGATGTCCAGACCGCTTGTGATGACCAACTCGCTCGAACGCTTCAGCGAACCCTCCAGCTTCGCGGTTCCTGAGACCAATCCATCCCACGGCAGCGCCTCAGCGCTAAAAAGCGCGAACGCGCGCCGGATGTCCAGGCCCGAAAAGACGCCGCTCACGGTGTAGTGGTCAAACTTCCGCAGTTGCGCTTCACCTTGAAACTGCCCACCCAGCCCGCCGGCGGTTAGGCCGCGAAGATTCAGATCTTCCCCGCGTAAGGCCGCGGTCTCAATCCGGCCCGCAACCGCAACCCCGTTTGCCGAGCCTGAATAGCGCACCCCCCGCAACTCCCTCTCTTTGGGATTGAAAACCAGCGAGCCATCCGCTCTCGCGTTTTGGATGCGCGTCGCTCCGCCGCGGTAATACACGTCGTAAGCGTGCAGCGCGCCCGTCACCGAGTAGTTCCCAGCGCCTGCCCATTGCGCGTTACCCGCGAGATCCACTGCCCCGCGGTCCACGTACTTTGTCCCGAGAATCTTCTGCACTGCCAGAGCGTTGGCCTTCAAAACGTATTTCACATTTACACGCGGGTCGGCTAGATTACGCACTTCGCCGGCGAGTTGTAAATCAATGCCTTGCGTCGAAACTTTGGCGGATTCGATGCCGACGCGATCTTGCTCAGCGGAAATCACGGCGGAGATCGCCAAAGCCGTCCGCTTAAGACCGGCAACTTGCGCCTCGAGCCTCTGTACCGAAATCTCGCCGTGATACCGCGGCGTCGTGGCGTCATAGCTGAGATTTGCATTCAGATTTTGCCCGGTAGCGTCGAAAGGAGTCTTACCGCGCGATGCCACCTCGAATGTGCCGTTCCACAAAGCAAATCGGGTGACGGCCAACTTCAGCAGAGTCTGCATCGTGTTGCCGCGTTTGCTGGCTATTTTTGGCGACGGCACGTTGGTCGACCCGTCTGGCGCCACAATCAAATACACCGCAGGCGCCGCGACTTCGAGCGCTTGAAGATCCACGTCTCGCTTCCAAAGTGAAACGATCTTCAGTACCACCGCGACTTTCGCCGCGTGAAGCAGGGGTGGCTTGCCCGCGGGTTCGGTTCCGTGCAGCGTGAAATCCGTAAACTCCGCGCGTAGCTGCTTCCAATCGAAGCGGAACGCCCCAATCTCTACGTGCCCTCCTGTCGCTTTCTCCACCGTGTCTATGGCGATCACACGGACTTTGTTGTAGAACCAGCTGCTTTGCAGCGTGAACACAACCAATACGGCAAGCAGAAGCAGCAAACCTGCAACGACCGCGGCAATCCTCCAAATGATGCGCCACGCTCTAGCTCCGCTCATTGAAACGCCTCGTCATGATACACAATGGTGTTGCGCTGCTTCGCTTGCTTAATCCAGCGGTCCAACTCCTGGTCCTCCTTTTTCCCCGCCAGCGTTTCTTCTATCTGATTCCTGTAATCGTCGAGCGTTGCCGGCGTCTCTGGATGCGCCGCTTCCGCAGCAGGTTTGACTACGTTCTGGAAGTAATCCTGAATCTCTTGGTCGGAGACTTGCACCGCCGGACGGAAGCGAACATCCACATAAGAAAGCAGCGTTCTCTGCCAGACCAACTCGTTCAGCACGTCTTGTTCCGCAATCCCGGCCGCCGCCAGCGCGCGCCGGTAAGCGCTATCGTCCGAATACTGTTTTTTCTTAAATTGTTCAAGCGCGGGTTGCACCTCTGCCACGGTAGGCATTGGATACCGGCTGTTCTCCACTTCAAGACGCACCAATGTCTGCTCCACTAGACGGTCCGCCGCAGCCCGGCGCGCCGCCGCGCTCAAATCGGGTTTGACGCCATTCAGAAACGCTGTGACGCGAATTTCGCGGTTGATATCGCTTGCCGCAATCACGCGATTGGCCACAGAGACCGCGATGCGATCGATGATAGTGGCTGAAACCACCAGCGCGCAAACCGCAATCCATGGAGCAACCCGTCTCAAAATGTCTGTCCGATCGAAAAGAAATATTGAAAGTGACTCAAGCCGGTCTGCGTGCAAACTCCGGGAGTCGAACACGGATTCACGCCGGCGTTCAACAGTTCCTCCTCCGTTCCCGGATAGCCGAAAAATTTTGGCGGATTGATGCTGTACGCCAGGTCCACCCGCAGAGGCCCTACCGGCGTGCGGTATCTTAACCCCACGCCCACCGCGTGAACCATATAGTTGAAATCTTGCAGATTGCGTTGGTGGACGCGAAACGAGATGTCCGTCAAACGGGTGAACGTGTTGCCCATATCATGAAAAAGCACCAGGCCAATGTTCTCTCCAATCAACGGAAAGCGCAGTTCGAATTGATTGAAAAAAAGAGCCGTGCCGCCGATGGGAAATCCTGTATCCAGGTCGCGCGGGCCCGACTGCTCTTCGCCGAATCCGCGATTCGTGGTGTCGCCGCCCGCAAAGAAGCGCTCCGGTAGTGGAATCGAATCGAACGCCGTACCGGTATAGTCAAACGCCAAGATTTCGCCGAACTGCGTGCTGCGCGCAAAAACAAAGCGCTTGCCCAGTTTGTAATAGGAAGAATGCCGTGCTAGCAATCGGAAAAAGTTGCGCTGCGAACCAAGGAAGTGTTCGGCAAGTCCTGCGTCTATCGAAAGGTAATAGCCTTTATGGGGCTCAACTGGGTCGTCCCGATGGTCCTGAATCATCGCGCCCGAAATCAGGCCCAGCCGCACCGGTTGCGAGAGCAGGGGTATCAGGAATGGCGTAATCTTCAACGTCGATTCATCGATGCTGACTCGCCGGTTCGTGTAGGCCCATGAAAATTTCGTCGATTTCGACACGCGCTGGTCAAGCCGCACGGAGCCTTCCACCCGCTTGTAGGAAAAGGTACGCACGTCGCGCGAGTTGTCGTAGAGGCCGTTAAAAAGGAGCGTCAGATTCGGGTTGTGGCGGAAGCGCGGCCAGATATAAGTCAGGACAGCCCGCTGCTCGAGCGTCGACACGCGCGTTCCCAATGTAATGCTGTGACCCTCGCCCCACAAATTGCTGCGCGTGACATCGAACGAAAAGCGCGGCGCAAAGCCGGCCTGGCCGGCGGGCGCATCGAGACAGGTTTGGCAACCCCCGATGCGCGCGAACTCTGCGCCCAAGCCAAACCGCATCGAATATCGACGTCCTTCCTGTATGTCGTAAAGCACATACTTACTGGACGTTTCTCCGTCAGGATCTTGAATCGCTGTATCCACCCGCGAAAAGAGGCCCAGGTTATAAAGCTGCCGCTGCGTATCCGTCATCGCAAGAGGGGAAAGCGGATCGCCCGGGTTGAGCTCCAGCATGTTGTTAATCAGCTTCGGTTTTGTATGACGGGTTCCCGTGTAAATCACCTGGCGGACAAATTCCTGGCCGCCTTCGTGAACGATATAATCCAAATCGAACCGGTTCGGTTCCACTGGCTTCGAAGTCCATTCGAACGTCGCCTGCGCGAATCCCATCGCGAAGTATTGGTTCAGAATCACATCGCGGTCCACCGCGATGTTGTATTCACTGAACGGCTGGTTTTCGACGGAGCTCAACTGACCGAGTAGCTTCGTCCGATCAATGCTGTCAATGCCGGTCACGGTAAGCTTCCCAATCAGATACTGCGGTCCCTCGTCGATATGCAGGTGAATGTTCACCGTGCTCACCTTCTGACCAGGCCGGTTCTGATCTTCGATCCGATGTGTTACTTTCACGTCGCGATAACCGCTTGACTGATAGAGATTGCGAATGGAATCCTCATCCCGGCTGAGCAGGTTTTCACTGTAGCGGCCGTGAGGAAACTGCAGGAACGATGTCGACCGCAGATACATGCGTTCGCGAATCGTATTGGTATCGAAAACCTTGTTACCGGTGATTAGGATCTCCATCACTTTGTGCCGCACGCCGGGCGCGATCAGGTAATCGATCTGAGCCTGATCGTTGACCACCTCCTGCCGTTTGAACTGCACATCGGCGTCGAAGTAGCCCTGGGTTTCGAGATAGTCCCTCAAATTGCGTGCGCCTTCCACCAGCAGATCGTTATCCACGGCGTGTTCCTGGAAAACAGGGATGTACTTGTGAAGCTGCTTCTTGCTGATGTTGGCGCCAATCGCACGAAACGCGATCCGCGGACCGGCATCGATATGTAGCGTAGGCGTCGCGGTGGCGGTCTCCGAATCGTACTTCACGCCATCCAGCGTCACTTTCGCTTCCAGCCGGTTCTGCTTCTCGTAGAGTTCGCGAACCCCGTTCAAGCCTTGCTGCATGCGCGTTTGCGTCATCGGCTTCCACGTGTGAATAAGCCAGCGCCGGAACTTCAATGCCCTCAGAATGCGATCCATTTCCATCTTGAGATCGCCCTCGACTACCGGCGGACCGAAACGCGCGCGAGGACCGCTATCCACTTCGAAACGAATGCTCACCTGCTGATACGCCTCATCCCAATCGAATACGGCATGAAGGCTGGGACGAAAAAGGCCATTCAGTTCCATCAGGCGCCGCTGCGCCGCTTCCGCCTCCGTCAGCTTCGCTTCGGTGTAGGGTTGGCCTAAATCGAGGTTGCCGGCGTTGGCCAACTGGTTCGCGCCTGGCGGCGTGTCGATATCACCGGCGTCGCGAACCCCACCGATGAACCAACTATGCTTCGTAATAAATGTGATGGCGACGCCGCCGCTATAGGGCTGCGCATCTACCGAGATATCCGCATACCGCCCGGTCGCGAAAAGGCGGTCGAGAGAAGCGCGCACGGTCTCCATCTTTAGCGGCTCCCCCATTTTCAACGGAAGAATCTGATGAAGTTGGTCCGCTTCGAGTGGTTGCTGCTCGGGGTCGAATCGGATGACGGTAACCTTCTGCCCTTCAAACTGTTCGTACTGCGCGAAGAGGATTCGCGGCAGCGTCGCTGTAAGCAGGATGCCGCAAGCGAGCAGAGAGAACCGCGGGCGCACCGTTCTTATGATAACGTAAGCCCCTTTGATAGCAAGTTTGTTACTATCGACGGCATGGATATGGCTGCCCGCGAGCGCTATTCGCGGCAGGTCCTTTTTTCGGGGATTGGCGAGGCCGGCCAGGAAGCCATCCTCCGCTCGCACGCTGTCATCGCCGGATGCGGCGCCTTAGGCAGCTTCCATGCCGCGGCGCTGGCCAGGGCAGGCGTGGGACGCCTGACCATAATCGATCGCGACTACATCGAGAGCAGCAACCTGCATCGGCAATGGCTCTTTGAAGAGGCCGACGCCGCCGAAGCGCTTCCGAAAGCGATTGCAGCCGAACGTCACATCCAGCGTATGAATTCACTCATTTCGGTGCGAGGCGTGGTCGCCGATTTGACAGCCGCAAACGCACACTATCTGCTCGATAGCGCCGACGTGATTCTAGATGGAACTGACAACTTCGATGTCCGCTATCTGATTAATGACTTCGCCGTGAGCCGCGGCATCCCCTGGATTTATGGGGCTGCGGTTGGCAGTTACGGCTTGACCATGCCTGTCATCCCCGGGCGCACGCCGTGTCTGCGATGCGTCTATCCGAATCCCCCTGAGGGCGCGCAGCCGACCTGCGAGACCACCGGCGTGTTGAATGTGATCATCTCAGCCGTCGCCTCTCTGCAGGTTGCCGATGCGTTGAAGTTGCTCTCCGGGCACGCAGAAAAAGTTCGCGCGCGCATCTCCACCATAGACGTGTGGGAAGGAACGCTGCGGCAGATCGACGCGCCGGAACGCGACCTCGACTGTCCTTGCTGTGCGCGCCGCGAGTTCCCGTTCTTAGAGGAACGCGACTTGCCTCCAGTCACTCTCTGCGGACGCAATGCCGTCCAGATACGCGGACGAGAGCGCCCGGTCGATCTGCAGGAATTGCGCGCGCGCCTCCTTCCGCTGGGAGACGTGTCAGCTAACGAATTTGCGCTGCGATTCTCGAAGAATGGCTATGAGATGACGCTCTTTCCTGACGGGCGCGCGATTATAAAAGGTACTAGTGATACCGGGGTTGCGCGCAGTCTTTACGCGCAGTACCTTGGATAGGCTAGGAGACCCACTATGCGCCACATCTTAAGTATCCGCGGCGGCGGAATCCGCGGCATCATTCCGGCCTGCTGCCTGGTCGAACTCGAATCGCAGTTAGGCGGTCTTACGCGTGACCACGTCGATTATTGCGCGGGAACATCTACCGGAGCATTGATTGCCGCCTCCGTCGCGGACGGATTGCCGGCGACCGAAATACTCAAGGTCTACACCGATCGTTCCAAGGAGATCTTCACTCCTACAGGCATAATCGCCGACGCCAAGCAGATCGCCGAGGGTTATAAGTATGACCCGAAGAACCTGCGTAACGTTATGGTCGACGTATTCGGCGTCGCGTCGGCAAGGCTGGTCAACGATAGCCCAATTGGCGTTATGATCTCCGCCACTGCCATGAATGGTCATAATTGGTTCTTCGTGAAGGACAATCCGAAGAATAGCGGCACCACTGGCGCGGTGAAACTGATCGACGCCGCCGTGGCATCGTCTTGTGCGCCCACTTACTTCGATAGCTGGAAGATCGATGGCATCGAAGGAAAGACTCTTTACTTCTTCGATGGCGGCGCCGGCGGCACCGCGAATCCGGCGTATCAGGCCTGTGTCGAAGCGTTTATATATGATGATTTCTCGCCTGAAGATACCGCGGTGATCTCGCTCGGTACAGGTTACTATCCGGGTTCGGACAATCCGCCCAAGGGCCTGCTCGCAACGGTCGAATGGACAACCAGTACTCTAGTCGATAGCTCGGAAGATTGGGTCGATGATGCCGTAAACCGGCAATGGCCCGGGATCATGCAGATCGTCAACCCCGAACTTCCGAGTGACATCGACGAAGCGGATATCTCAGAGATCCCAACACTCTTGGCGATCGGGCAGAAATTCGCCGCAAGTATGAATTGGGGCCAACTGTTACAGACAGCCTAGTGTCCTGAGCGAGAGATGCGTTTAGAAAGTCGCGCGACCTTCCCGAGAATTAGATCCGCGTCGGCAGTCCAAACGAAGGGCTTGGGATTCTCGTTGCGCTTGTCCAAATAGTCGAGCATGGCCTTCTCCAGCGCGCGCACAGCAGTGTGACTGCCGCGACGGACGCATCGTTCCGTCACCTCCCCGAACAGCCGCTCCACCAGGTTCAGCCAACTACCGCTGGTCGGCGTGAAATGAATCACGTACCGCGGATGACGCTTTAGCCAGCCGCGCACCTTGGCTACCTTGTGAGTGCCATAGTTATCCATTACCAGGTGCACATCGTGGCCGCTGGGAAGATTAGCTTCGATCTCATCGAGGAAGCGTATGAACTCCTGATGCCGGTGACGGCGGTAGCACGTGCTGATGGTTACTCCCGAAGCCACATCCATGGCAGCGAACAACGATGTGACTCCGTGCCGCTCGTAGTCGTGGGACTGCCGGGCTGGCACGCCTGGCGCCAGCGGCAGAATCGGCTGCGTCCGATTCAACGCCTGAACCTGACTCTTTTCGTCCACACACAGCACGATCGCACGATCCGGCGGATTCAGGTACAACCCTACGATATCCCGCACCTTCTCAACAAATTGAGGATCTTTGGAGAACTTGAAATTCTCTACGCGGTGCGGCTGCAATCCGAAAGCACGCCAGATTCGCACGATTGCATTCTGCGTCAGGCCCACCTCTTGCGCCATGAGACGGGTGCTCCAATGCGTGCTGTTGGCTGGCATTGATTCCAGCGTCTTGGTGACGACATCCTCAATCTGCTGATCGGTGATCTTGCGGGGCGCGCCGACACGCGGCTCATCCAGTAAGCCATCCAACCCGAACTCAATAAACCGTTGCCGCCACTTTCCCACTGTCGCGCCGGTAATCTGCAGTTTCCGAGCGACCTCCGAGTTGTTCAAGCCCTCCCCACAATTGAGCACGATCCGGGCGCGCATCGCCATGGCCTGCGCTGACTTCGGCCGTCGCGCCATCAGGCTCAATTTCGCCCGATCAGCATCGGCAATTTCCAGTGGTTTCTTGGGACGGCCTGATCGCATGCCCAAGTATGAGGCCGAAACGTTATTTACTCAACGTATTTCTCGCTCAGGACACTAGAGACTCTCAGCGCCTGATGGTTTTGAAGAGCTCCTCATATTGGCCGGTTACGGTCTCCCATGAGTACCGCGCACGCGCTCTCTCCTGCGCCTTGCGCCGCAATTCGGCCCGCTGCGTTTCATCCATGTTCAGCATGATAGCGATCTTGACTCTTAGCTCCTCCGGCTCAAACGGAATGCCGGCATCGCCCGCAACCTCGGCGTTCTCTGGAGTATTTCGATAAAGCACCAGCGCTCCGCGACCCATTGCCTCGATCAGTGCGGGATGCGTGCCTCCTACTTCCGTGGCATGGATATAGGCAAAGCAGTGCGAACCCAGTTCGCGGTAACCTTCTCCGTAAATCGCCCCAGGGATCACCACGCGCGAGTCCTTGGTATCTCGCACGCGTTGGATGTACTCATGCGCATACGGGGCATCGCCAATCAGGGCCAGCTTGAGACCGGTCGCAACACCCTCGAACGCCTCGCGCACCTCAAGCGGATGGTTCTCCGGCTCCATACGGCTGACATAGAGCAGATAGCGGCCTCGTTCAAGTCCCAACTTCTCCAGCGTGACTGCGGATTCCAGCTTGCCGATATCCGCGCCATAAGGAATGAAGACGCTCTCCTTTCTCCATCGGTCCCGGTAATAATCCTGAATGGTCCGCGCATCGGTCACCACCACAGTGGGACAAAATGTCGCCAGCCATTCGGAGAGGTAATACCAGGCCTTCGCCGCGCGATTCCATTTCTTGCGCATGCGTTCGATGCCGTCCACATTTAACGCCACCGGCATCCCGAAAATGCGCGGCGCAAGCGTGAAGATCGCGTTCGCGCCGTTGCAATAGAGAACGGCATCGGCGCGGTGCGCCAGCAGATGCAAAGTCGAAAGAAAGGTGTGCGCCAGCGTATCGAAATACTTATGTCGAATGGTCGGCAGATACTGCAGTCGAACGCCGCGGTAGAAAGGTTGGGGATGCCGCTCTCGGCAGTAGACTACAACGTCGTGCCCGCTCTCGGCCAGGCGTGTGGAAAGTTCCTCTGCGAAGGTCTCGAAGCCGCCGTAGCGGCCGGGTATGCCGCGAGTGCCGGCAATCGCAATCCGCACTTACATTCGCGCTGGCTTGGCCGCTTCACGCGCGCCTTCGCGTTGCGCGGGGCGCGGCATTTTTTTGGGAGCTTGTTTGCTCACGGGCGCATATTGGAACCAGCTCGCCATGTATTCACTGTCCACGCGACGGCGCGATTGTATGAGGCGGCGCTTGGCAAACGTGCGCGGGAAGCTGCGTGCCAGCAACCAGAACGCTTTTAGCGAACTGTGCTCCCACAGAAGGCAACACATCACCACGGCGAAATCGCGCACCGTGATGGACAATACATTGCGACGATACAAATCGGGCGAGATGTTCTTAATGCGCATCAGGAAACGGTTCTTTACGGAGTGCATATTAATCTCGGGCGGAAGCGCCCGTCGATTGCCTGGAAGAACCTTGCGCACATGATATCCACGCGCATACGGCGCGTACATGCACTTCCATCCCATCAACTGCGCGCGCCACGCGACGTCCGCATCCTCCCGATAGACGAAAAAGTCCGAATCGAAAAACTCCCCGTCAAGCGAGATATCGTCGATCATGGCGCGTCGATAAAGCGCCGCCGCGGCGGTTGCGCCGAACACATACTCATACTGCAGGTAGTGGCCGTTATCTATCTCTTGGCTCCCGCGGTCCAGATGGCGCAGCATCGGGTTGAAATAGATGCCGGTCGAATCGACTACGGGCTGCTCGGGTATCTCGAAGTGCGCAGTCATTGTGAGCAGCTTGCCGCACACCGTGCCGATCTTCGAATCGAACTGACCCGCATCCACTAGCGCCTGAATGAAGTTCGGCAGAAGAAGAACATCCGGATTAAGTGTGAGTACCCAGTCGCCGCTAGAAAGCGCGATCGCCTGGTTCTGGGCGGCCGCAAAGCCCGCATTGTCGTCGTTGTAGTAAATCTGGCAGCGGTCTTCGAACTGTTCCAGAATGTCGATCGTGCCATCGGTGGAGGCGTTATCCACAATGACGATTTCTTTCAGCGGATAGCGCTGTGCGAGTACGGATTCTATACAGCGTTTGATAAAGCGGCCGCTATTGTAGGTGACTATAGTTACGGATACAAAGTCGCTGTGCGCCATGAATAAGAACCTGATGTCCGGAACTTCCGCTCAACATCCGTCTATTAACTTTGAGGAGACGATGCAACCGGTCTCTCCCGCCAACCGGCAAAGAAACACCGGCTGGCAAGCCGCACGACTTTACCGCACGCGGCGATGGGCCGAAGGCTCCTTTCAAGCACAGCTTCTACGAAGCCGCGCATGACAGAGCCCGTTACTACTGCCAGACAAACCGCCCGGAAACCTAATGGACGGAAGTGCTTGGCCGTAAACCTCAGTAAACTACCATACCAATAAAACCGCCGCATCTCTACTGTTAGCTGCGGAATCGAGTGACCTCCGGTATGTTTTGCAACAGCCGCCGGAACGAAGTATAAAAGATAGCCACAATTCATAGCGCGGCGACAAAAATCGACGTCTTCGAACCACAGCGGGTGGAAACCTTCGTCGAAACCACCCAGTTCGTACCAAACATCACGTCGCAGCATAAGAAATGCCCCAGCCGGTTGCTCGACGGCGATGGCCGCTTCGGTGGGTAAGTCCAAAGCCCGATAACGATAGTTGATAGGATTGTTAGGCCAGACTCTGTTGAGCAAGAGAGCTTCCAAAATCAGGGCCGCCGGCGTGGGTTGACGCCGCACCATGAAACCCAGCTGCGGAATTCCACTGGCGCTAACAAGCTTGCCGCCCGCTCCGGCCACACTGGGAAGCCGGCACGCTTCGCGCAATGGTTCGAGACTCGTCTGGATGATAGCGTCGGGGTTCAGTAGCAGGATGAATGGGCAATCAAGCGCGCCAAAGCCCTGATTCACCGCCGCCGCGAACCCCCGATTCCCACTATTCGCGATAAGGCGTACTCCACGCCGCGCCGCCTCGGCGATGGTGCCGTCGGACGATCCGTTATCGACTACTACGATTTCTGCACCCGTTGTCAGCGCGGCATCGAGGCATACCCCAATTTCCGCAGCCGAATTGTAGGTCACGATAACGATTCCGATGGCGTCCATTCAGCTACTGCCCATGTGTCGTTTTGCCTCACATCCGCCCAACCGGAAATACCATCGCCAGTAAGCATCGTATTCGGTAGACGCTTGAAACTGGTAAATGGTCCGTTCGTGAGAAGACAGCAAACTTTCCATTATTTTCTCCGGCATTAGTGCGCCCGGCTTTCGCATCGCAGAAAAGGAGGCGATTCCCTGTGTCAGACCTCGCAACCAGGCGAAGCCAGTTCCATGACGTACTGCGACTCCGCCCCAGAGAAGATGCGCGGCGAGAATGGGCCGTATCCAACGCCTGAGCAGCGAAGATGGATAGTGCCGCGCCAGAAGATAGACTTGGTTGCGCGCAATGCGCCGCACAGTTTCAGGATGCCATCGCCCAAGCGTGGCGCTGCCTTGGTGCCACGCCACGGCAGCCGGTTCAAAAACCCCTTCGATGCCGTGGGCGGCGCAGCGCAAGCCGAAATCGACATCTTCCAGATAGGATTCGAAGCGCTCGTCCAGCAGGCCCACGCGTTCGAAAATCTCTCCGCGAAAGAGCGCCGCCGTTAGAGGGACCAAGGCTACGGCGCGGCGCACAGAAAACATTGGGCCGTCCTTACGTCCGGAGCCGACTCGCCACGCGGCGCCGCCGCGGCAGATGGCGTCGAAGGTTCCATCAATGCGATCGGAAGACGGCGTCAACAGCTTGCCCGTGGCGAACCATGCATCGGCCCCTGCGAGTTTCTCGAGGTAATCTGGCGCAAGTTCGACATCGCTATTCAGCACGGCGATCGCATCTGGTTTGGGCTTCAAAACGGCGCATTCCCGAATACCGCGATTAACCGCGGCGGCGAACCCGGCGTTGCGGCCCATAGCAATCACCCGCGCTCCATACGCGCGCGCCAGATCGGGAGCACCATCCGTCGAGCCGTTGTCCGCTACGATCAATGCCGCAGGCTGATGGGTCTGTCGCGTGAGACTGTCAAGCATTCGCCCCAAGAGTTCGCGGCCATTCCACACCGGCACGACGGCGGCAACGGTCATCGCAGGAATCGCTTCTTAGCCAGAAAAGAGAGATTCTGAAACCCGTCGCGCCACGCGTTCAACTTGGTTTCGCCAAGGCGCGAAGAGTACTGAATGGAGATCTCGCCGAAGCGAATCTGCCGATTGCGCACAGCCTCGATTTTGATCTCTTCCGAGAACGCCATGCCATCCGATTCAAGCTTCATCTCCTTCAAAATCTTGCGGCGGAAAACCCACATGCCGGATTGAGAATCTCGTACCCAGCGGAAGAAAAGCGCCGAGAATGCGATGGAGAGTACGAGGTTGCCGAACTTGTTCTTCAAGCTCATTGCGCGCCTGTCGCGCACCGGAAAGCGCGAGGCATTCAGGAAATCGATGTCGAGGTGAAGGAAGGCTTCTATGAGATACGAAAGCGCGTCGGCTGGGTAGCTATGATCGCCATCGAGCGTGATGATGAGATCGGTAGTGGCTACGGCGAATCCGCGTTTGTAGCTGCGGCCGTAGCCGCGAACATCTTCACGGATGACCTTGGCGCCCAGTGCGGCGGCGACATCCGAAGTCCGGTCGGTCGAAGCGTTGTCCACCACGATGATTTCGTCTACGAACTCCGGTAACGCGCGCAGAACCTTTTCGACGCCCTGCTCCTCGTTGAGGCACGGGATGATAACTGCTATCGACTGGCCTTTATACATGATTCCCCATAAATGCAGACTTTTTCTGGCCGCCAAGCGTCGATTGATATGATGGAACAAATGAAGTGGCGCGTGAGCTGTCTCCTGTCTTGCATTGCGATTGCGCTTGGCCTGCCAGTCTTGAATGCCGCCGATCTGGCGAGCGTGCGGTCGGTATACATCCTGCAGATGCCTAGAGGCATGGACCAATACTTGGCGAGCCGGCTAACCAGCGACCATATTTTCCTGGTGGTGACCGATCCGAAAGCTGCCGACGCCATTCTAACCGACCACATCGGCGAGGGGTTTGAACAGCAGTTGGACACCCTTCTTCCTAGCCCCGAGCCCGTCAAGAAAATCGCGCCGCCGCCCGAGAAGGAAAAAGATAAATCGGCGCCATTGTTGCCTATCGATACCGAAACTAAGTTGCCGATTGTCCGAAGCACGTTCGGCGCCAGTAAAGGCACGCTTTTCCTGGTGAGTCCCAAGTCCCACCAGGTGGTGTGGTCGTTATATGACCCGCCCAAAGGCTCGGATTCGAAGGAAATGGATCGCACCGCCTCCGATATTGTAAGCCGCCTCAAGAAGGACTTGAACCCAAATCCAAAGAAGGAGCGTCGATAGGGAAAGACCGATCATGCGTTCACGAATTCTACTACTCTTTGTTTTCGGCGCCGCGATCGGGCTGGCTGCTAACGATTTACCATTTGCCGGCAAATGGGCGGTCAATTATGCCAAGAGCGATTTTGGATCCACCACGATCACTTATACGGCGCTGCCCTCAGGCGAGTGGCGATCTACCGCGGACGGCCACTCTTATAACTTTAGGCTGGATGAAAAAGATTACTCCGATGGCTTGGGCAACTCCACCGCCTGGAAAAGCGTCGGCGCCAATACTTGGCAGACCACCTGGAAATTGAACGGCAAACAGCTTACTACCGATACGCTGCGGTTAGGCGCGGATGGCATCCTTACCGTGAGTTCGAAAGGCACGAAACCCAATGGCGAGCCTATAGACGAGACAACCACTTTTCAACGCATCAGTGGCGGTCCGGGACTGGCGGGAAAGTGGAAGACCAAAGGCGTTCAGTCTGGCTCAGCCGACATCATTGAATTTGCAGCCTCCGAGGGCAGCAGGCTCGCGTTTAAGGAGCCCGCCATGGGTATGACTTGCGACGGAAAGCTCAACGGCAAAAACTATGCCTGTAGCGGACCCACCCTTGCGCCCGGTTGGGCGATCGCGATGACCAAAACAGGCGCGCGGTCCTTGACGTTAGTTGTCAAGAAAGATAGCAAGCCGTTCTACCGCTTCGCCTACGTGGTCTCGGCCGACGGAAAAATGTTGACCGCCACCGGCGGCGCAGCGGCCACCACCGAAAAGATTAAAATCGTTTACGACCGCCAGTAGACTCGGTTCCAGCGCTATTTTTTTGAAGGTGCGGGCGACGCCGATACACTTTTGCGATCGCGAAACCGGGTATGAACGTAGGCGTCGATCTCAGCGAAACTCGCCTCCGGAAGCGCCGTCTTCAGCCGGCGAACCTGAGTCATCGCCAGTTCGTTTCGCTTGCTTTCGACGTCCTTTAGCTTCTGTTGAATAGCGTCCGAGTGT
Source organism: Bryobacterales bacterium (assembly GCA_963703295.1). GTDB lineage: Bacteria > Acidobacteriota > Terriglobia > Bryobacterales > Bryobacteraceae > PALSA-243. The sequence continues at coordinate 8,335,466 of OY969810.1, read as the reverse complement.
TTTCCCGTTTCCACAAATTCGAATAGAGATTCCATGGTTAGCGCCGTTCGGGATTCGTACAGGTCGCGCATTGCGGACGAATAAGCGGCAGCGGCGGCATTCAGCAGATCCGCTTCGGCGTCGGTCAGTCCGATCAGATCTTGAATCCGGGGTAGAGCGGCGACGGCCGGGTCGGCGGCGGCAGGCTTTTCCCCATGATCCAACGTCGGCCTCATATCGGCGACGGTCGAAAGAAACGATGCGTATATGGCAGCGTCCTGCTGTTCCTGGCACGGGGCGCCAGCCACGCATAAGGTCAACGCCAAACTGACGACGCGAAATCCCATGATCGCCTCTGTTCGGAAGTATGGTCTCGTTTTGTTGCGGGTGTCAAGGCAACCGGCGCCTACTGCACGCTCCAATATCCGGTCCGTGTTCTCACGGTGAGGTCAGGCCTCGCCTTCACCTCCGCCCGCAGCGGATGAAAGACCCCGGCGTTATCTGGCTTAGGCGCGAAGCTCGCAATATATTGCTGGTGCGCCTCATCGGCCACGGCGTGTATCGCCTCTTCCAGACCGCTTTGCTTCAAAAAGCCGAAGGTGCGCCCTCCGGTGGTTCGCGAAAGAAGCGCCGCGGCGTCTACCTTGGTTCGCTGCGCCAGTGACGTGAAGATGTTGAAGAGGCTTCCAGGCGCGATATCGGGCGGCAAGCCGACCTCTTCCTCCGGAAGAGGAAACGGATGAGCGCCCTGCATGCGCCTCGGATCTTTCTTTTGCTCGTCGGTCATACGATCCCAAACTGTCTTCGTTTTGGTGGTAAATGGAGTTAGAAACGTCGAGTAAGTCAGCCAGTAAATGGTCACGTTCTGCAACGCGGAGTCGCGCAATAGTGCCTCTAGTTTCATTTTGCTTGAGCGATCCCGCGGTTGCGCAATCACCAAGAGGATACGCCGGCGCGACGGGTCGCGTTTATCGAGCAGGTGAATGGCATCGCCGATGCCATCGTAGAGCGCGGCGCCATCCCATTTAGGGCGAAGATTTTTCAGGACGCTCTTCAGCTTTCCCGAATCGTCCGTGAAGTCCTGCGCGAGTCTCACGGTATCGCTGAAGGTCAAAATAGCCGTCTCTCCCGACTGTGCCGCCAGAAGATCGGAGAACAATACCCCACTTCCTCCGAGCTTGTCGAGCATCGCCGAGGAGTCCGGGCTCACTTGAACCAATACCGCGAGGGATATTGGGTCTATAACCGGCTGCAACTGTACCTTTTGTGGCACGCTGTTGTCGAAGAATGCTAAGTCGCGCTCGGTAAGTCCATTCACCGGGTGACCCTTCGCATCGGTCACCGTGACCGGTGCCAATACCAGCGGAACGGTGCTTCTGAACTGCCCTCGGGCTGCCAAAGCCAAGAGCGCCAGCCATGCCGCCATGCGCATCGGTGCATTCACTTTCCTGACTGTTGGCACGCCGGGCGCCATCGCGTTCTGCGATCAAAATCCTGAATCGGGCGGATAAATTAGACCCCGCAGTCGGCGATTTCGTCACGTGCTAGACTACGGAAAACCTGGCAGGCCATGTCGTCCTTCGCAGGCACGAAATCGAGTGACGACGATGCCGCGCGAGCTATTTCTCTTTTTGATATTTGCTTTGTCCGCATTGGGGCAGAAGCCGTCTTTCACCGTCGGCTGGTCCATTTACGCCGGGTGGACCCCCTATTACTACATGAACAAATCCGGCATCCTGCGCAAATGGGCCGATAAATACAATGTCTCGATTAAAGTACAGCGCTTCGATTATGCCCCTTCTCTCGACGCATTCGTAGCCAAGAACATCGACGCCTGCGCCATGACGAACATGGAAGCGCTGGACATGCCGGCTGCTTCGGGCGTTCCCACCACCGTCGTCCTGATCGGCGATTATTCGAACGGCAACGACGCGCTGCTTACGCGCAACGGCGTTCAGATGAAAGACCTGGCCGGCAAGAAAATGCTGCTGGTGCAGAAGACCGTCTCCGAATACCTTTTCGATCGCGCCATGACCATCAACGGACTTCGCGCGCAGATCAAACAAGTTCGGTCGATCAACACTTCGGATTCCGATATTGCAGCGGGCTTCATCGGCGATACGAGCGCCGCCGCGGTGGTGACCTGGAAGCCCATGGTTTCGCAGATCGCGAAGCAAAAGGGCGTGTCATTGCTATTCAATTCCTCCCAGATCCCGGGTGAGATTCTCGACCTGATGGTGGTTCGTACCGATATACTGGCGCGGCCGGATGGTGCAGGACAACGCTTCGCCAAGGCGCTCACCGGCGCGTGGTATGAAGTCTTGGCGCAGATGTCCGCGCAAGGCCCCGCCGCGGACAAAGTGCTGGCCGCAATCGCCGAGGGCTCGCAGGATACGCTCGCTTCCTACAAAGAACAGCTCAGCACCACGAAAATGTTCTATACGGCGAAATCCGCCGCCGATTTCGGCGCCTCGGCCGATCTCAAACAGAAGATGGCACTGGTCCGGCAATTCTGCTTTGACCACCAACTGCTCGGGGCCAACACGAAATCGGTGGACGATGTCGCGATTCGTTATCCGGATGGATCGGTTCAAGGCAAACCCGATCGCGTGCGGCTGATATTCGATCTGTCGTTCATGCAAGGCGCGGAGAAATTGTGATGCGCGCGGGACTGCTTTCCATCCACGCCAGACCAGCCCGAGTCAGCGCGATCTCGCTTTCCTGGATGCTCTTCGCCTTAGGACTCGCCGGTTACTTCTACGTCTCGCACGCGCGTCATGCGGATAATCCTGAAGACCGCGTCATGCCAACCGTTGCGCAGATGGCGCGCGGCATGTATGACGCCGCGCTGCGTCCCGCGGAGGAAGATGAAGCGCAGCCGGATGCAGCCTCGCTGCCGCAGCGCTTCCTCAACAGCATGCTCTGGAAGGATACGAAAGCCACCGGACGCCGTTTTATCTACAGCATGCTGTTGCTCATCCCGGCGGTAATGCTGGGCCTGCACATGGGCCTGTTCCCTTACGTGGGAGCCTTCTTCCTGCGTTTCGCTCTGTTCTTCGATAAGATCGTCGCCCTGTCTCTACTGCCTATCCTTTTCATTGCGTTCGGCATCGACGAGTTAGCGAAGGTGATGCTGATCGTGATCGGCGTCGCTCCCACTATCATTCTCGACACGTTCAACCTGGTGCGATCCGTGCCCTCCGAACAGACCGTGAAGGCCTTCACCCTGGGCGCCCGCGATTTCGACGTGGCCTATCGCGTAGCGCTTAAGCAAATTCTTCCGCGCGTGCTCAACAGCATCCGTCTCAATTTGAAATCGGTGATGCTGTTTCTCTTCGCGGGCGAGATGATCGCTTCCACGGATGGCTTGGCCTACCGGATCGCGCTGCTGCGTCGCCATATGGGCATGGATGTGATCATTCCATATGTGCTCTGGGTCGCACTGCTGCTCTTCCTGGTGGATTTAGGGATGCGCACCGTGAATCGCAAGCTGCATCCCTGGTTTAGAGAGGCGTAATCCGATGCCTTTGATCGAAATTTCCGGTCTCTCGATGCGCTACGGCGCGCCGCCGAGGACCGTTCTGGACTCTATCGATCTCACGATTCACGCAGGCGAATTCGTGTGCGTGCTGGGTCAGACGGGCTGCGGAAAGTCCACCCTGCTGCGGTTGATACTAGGTTCGGAACAACCCGCCGCCGGGCGCATTGCGATTGACGGCCGCGTGCATGATCGGCCCGATCGCACGCGCGGATATGTTCCGCAAAAGTACGCTCTGTTCCCCGACCGCACGGTGCTCGACAACCTCACCTTCGGTCCGGAGACGATTGAGTTTGGCCTCTTCGGACGTATGACCCCGCGCTTCCACCGTCGCCGCCGCGAGTTTCGCGTGGAGGCGATGGATTATCTGAGACGCATCGGCTTGCATGCAGACGATGCCCGCAAGTATCCCGACGAGCTTTCGGGCGGCATGCAACAGCGAGTGGCGATCGCGCAGGCTCTCATGACCAAGCCGCGGATTCTCTTGATGGATGAAGCGTTCAGCGCGCTCGACCCCGGGACACGCGCCGAAATGCAGCAACTGATCCGCCGCTTATGGCGCAGTCTGGGCGCGACCATTCTCTTCGTAACCCACAACACGCACGAAGCTCTGCTATTGGGCTCGCGCGTTATTGTGCTGGCGAAGGGAGCGGAAGGCGAGGGGTCGCAGGTGGCGCTCGATCTGCCCGTGCCCGAGCCCTGCCGCGAAGACGATATCCCGCGCCTTACGCGGCGTCTCGAGAGCGTCTCGGGCCGGACCCGAACCGACGCAGGGGAACTTACTGCGGTTGGCGCGCAATCCGCAGATAGGGTTTAGGCGTCTTCCAGCCTTCGGGCCAGATTTTCTTAGCTTCCTCGTCCGAAATCGCGGCGCCGATGACCACGTCTTCGCCCGGCTTCCAATTCGCGGGCGTTGAAACTTTATGTTTCGAGGTGAGCTGCATGGAATCGAGCGCACGCAGGATCTCATCGAAATTGCGTCCTGTGCTCATGGGATAGGCGAGCGTAAGCTTGATCTTCTTATCGGGGCCGACGACGAACACCGTGCGGACGGTCGCGTTCGTAACGGGCGTGCGGCCTTCCGAGGTCTCGCCAGCGTCCGCCGGAAGCATATCGTACAGCTTGGCGACTTCCAGCTTCGGATCGCCGATCATGGGGAAGTTCACCTTGTGGCCCTGCGTCTCTTCGATGTCGCCGGCCCACTTGCCATGGCTCGTAACCGGATCGACGCTCAGACCGATAATCTTGGTATTGCGGCGCTCGAATTCGGGCTGCAGGCCAGCCATGTATCCAAGCTCGGTGGTGCAGACCGGCGTGAAGTCCTTGGGATGCGAAAACAGAATCGCCCATCCGTCGCCAATCCATTCATGGAAATGAATCGGTCCTTGCGTGGTTTCAGCGGTGAAGTCAGGCGCAGTGTCATTGATACGTAGCGGCATTTGTTCCCATCCTCTCTATTCGATGTGGTTAAGGTTCTTTTAGATTCTACCTTCAGTGGCTGCGCGATCAAGGAGTTAGAGTGAGGCGCCGCGGCCGGCCAGCTTGCTTTGAGCTTCCTTCAGCGCGCGAACCGCGGCAGCCTGCCAAGCTTCGTCGGCTTCTAACTTCTCGGAGGAAACGCCGGCGGCGCGCGCGGTTTCCGACGGCGCGGGGCCGCCTAAGGTGCGGCGGACGTCGACAAAGTGGCGCGGGCTCAAGATCGTCTCCAAGGCGGATTCCGAGTAGACCAGCGGCGCGTCCAACAGCTCGCCAGACGCCTCGGCGAGCAAGGCGGCAAGGTTCGTCTGCGGATGATGGAGGCGCAGCGCGATCAGGCGCGCGGCGATGGCATGCGCGGTACGAAAGGGCAAGCCGTGCTCTCGGGCCAACGTGTCGGCAAGCTCCGTCAGCGTGGTCCAGCCGTCACCGGCGCGAGCTTCGAGTCGCGCGGCGTCGAACTCCGCCGTGGTCATAGCGGCCGCGACCAGTTCCACGGCGCGGGTGGCATCGCGGAACATGGCGAAGACCAGGGGCTGCAAGTCGTCTTCCGTATCCACGATGTCGCCGAATGGCGTGTTGTGGACGCTCAAGAGGATGGCCTGCGATTGACCTAGCGCTTTGCTGCCGATGGCGCGGGCGTGTTCCAGCGCAACGGGGTTCCGCTTCTGAGGCATGATGCTGCTCGATTGCACGAACCCGTCGCCGAGCCGGAGATAGTTGAATTCGGAAGTGCTCCAGAGCAGGAAATCCTGCACAACGCGGCCATGACCCACGAGCAGAACGGCGGCGGCGGATGCGCTTTCCAGGAGGTAGTCCACGGTTGCGATGCTGCCGTAGGTGTTTACGGTGGGCCCGTCGAAACCCAGCAGATCGGAGGTGAGTTGCCGGTCGATGGGGAAGCCGGTGCCGGTGATGGCGCACGCTCCCAGGGGATTGCGGTTGGTATGCCGGTAAGCGGCGATGAGCCGTTCCGCATCCCGCTCGAACTGCTCGACGACGGCCAGCAGGTAGTGAGCAACGGTGGTCGGCTGCGCACGCTGCGTGTGCGTGTGGACGGCAAAAATGGTCTCGCGATGGCGGCCGGCGAGGTCCAAGAGCACGCGGCGCATTTCAAATGTGGCCGCCAGAAGATCGAGGATGCACTCGCGCTGCCGCATGCGGTACATGGTCATATCGATGTCATTGCGGCTGCGCGCGGTATGTAGACGACCGGCGATATCGGCTCCGCAAGCGGCGGTAATCATGCTTTCGATATGGAAAAAGAGGTCTTCGCAGACGCCGTCATAGGGCGTTTGCCGGACCGCCTGGGGATTGATGGCGTCAAGCGCGGCGCGAATGATGCGCCCCTCGACTCGGGGCACGATGGCTGTTTCAACGAGCATCACGAGATGCGCGTAGTGGATGGCCATCAAGGGCGCAAGCAACTGCGCCTTGGCATCTTCGAAGTTATCGTTCAGAACGCATTTGACATATTCGGGCGCGAAACGGGGCACCCTTCTAGCGGCCTCCGCCCACCGGTCCGGCAGCTCTGTGAACTGGCGTGGCGGCGGCCGCAGGCGCCTTTGGCAGACTGATCAGATTGGCCAGCAACTGGTAGGCGCCCGTGGTTCCCGCAGGAAGTTGACGCCAGAGGCCGAGTCCGAGATAGAGCCATCGGCCCTTGCCATATTTGACTTCGACTAAGGAGCCTAGTTTGTCACCGGGGTTGTCCTTGAAGGGGTCCACCATGGAAACAAGGTCGATATACTTCGGGTCCTTCTCTCCGAGGAAATAGAGGCCGCGTTCCTGCACCCAGCCGGCCCAGGCGCCGGCGCCGATCTTGTTGGGGAAGTTGAAGACCGGGTTGCTTGCGGCCAGAATTTTGACCGGAGCGGTTTCATCGGTGACGCGGTTGCTGCTTACTTTCGCGGGATACGGGCCATAATCCTCGCGGTTGAACTCCATTTTGTTGTACTGCACGATGACCGTGCCGCCGCGTTCCACGTAGTCCAGCAAACGGCGGTCATAAGCACGCAGATCGGCGCGGCGCTCATAGGCGCGAACACCGGTGACAATGACGTCGTGCTTCGAGAGATCGCCCCAGGCGAGTTCATCCTGGTCAATGAAAGCAAGCTTGGCGCCGAGCTGTTGAATGGCCTGCGGAACCTGGTCGCCTACGCCTTCGATGTAGCCGACGCTGAGATTGGGAGCGGTTTTCACGTCGATCACTTTGAGAGAGATTTCGGCCGGCTTAATCACCTGCCGGCGCTGCACGTGGGGATATTCGATGTCCTGATATCCGTTGGCGAATCTTTGATCACCCGTGACAGACGAGGTGACGACAGCGCGCAACGCGTAGTCGCCGGTTTTGACTTGCGCCGGCGGCGTGACCATGAAACGGGCAGAGAGCGATTCGTCTTCATGAGAGAAGCTGACGGGCACGGTGGCCGGCACGGACTTCCAACCTGGAGGCAGCTCCAGGGCAACGGAGGCCTTGGCCGCGCCCTTGGTTCCGTTGGTGACTGAAACATGAATCTCGCGATCGGCGGCTCTGGCAGCACCCGCGGACGTGGGGAACACCGCCAGCGTGGGGGTGACGCGTACGGAGAAATCGGGAACGACGTTGAGCTCCATGCGCTTATCGCCGAAGTAGATATCCTTCACGTAGCGATATTCCACCGGCAATTCTTTGGTGATGTCGACGCTGCCCGCTTTCACATGGAACGTAACGCGGAAGGGCGAGGGCGCAAAGGGAACGCCGAAGGGCACGCTGGGATCGAAGATCTGGATGGCCTGGTTCTCAGGGTGCTTCCAGTAGTTATCGTGGAAGTAGGGCGTGGTGAGCTTGGCGTCTTTCGGTACATGCGCCGCGGCGCTGCAGGTATAAGTGGCATCTTTCTTGGCCGCGCCTGGCTTGCAATCGGCCGGCCCATCGAAACCGGCGATCTCGACGCTGGTGACGCTGACTTCCGAAGCTCCATGATTCACGGCGGTAAGAGAAAGTTGTATGGGCTGTCCGCCAGTTACCAGACCATCGTCGGAAAGCGCATCGAAGGTGATATCGTGCGCGGCGAGGACGGCATCCTGATACTCGCGCTCTTTCCACTTGAGGCGAAAATCGACTTCGTAGCGCGCGGCATCGCTAAGGCCCATGGCGCCTAGCTGGGCGCGCAACTCGCGAATGGCGGTAAGGCCGGCCTCGACGGGCGCGGCTGTTCCCGCATCGTTGCCATCGGCAAATGCCTTCTGGGCGGCCTTGGCATCGGCGAGAATAGCGGCGAGACCATCGGTAAGCGCGCGCGGCGCGTTGGGCGCGTATTGCGCGATGGAAGTGAGACTGGTGTCGATGCCTTCAAAAACACCCGCTTCCTGTTTCCCCATTTGCGCGGGAAGCGTGGTGTCAACCAAGGAATAACCACGAGCGCCGCCGAAGCCACCACCACCCCGTCCGGCTTGCGGTCCGCCGGCGGCTGCTTGAGCGACCTCAGGGGCCCCGCCGCGGCCGTTCCCGGTAGTTGCGGCCGCGGCATTGCCACGGCCTCCTCGTCCACCGCGTCCGCCGGCAGCGGTGGCGGCAGCTCCGGCCGGGCCGCCGCGGCCTCCACCTACGCCGGTGCCTTGACACTTGTGATTGCTGTGCGCGTCGGACGCGATTTCGGCATAGGTGCGGCCTAAGAGCTCGTCATATCCATCGGTAGGGACGGAGGTGAGCTTGGGAGCATCAGCGCCTTGCGCGGCTCCCCGGCCTCGACCACCGCGGCCGCCGTTCGCGGCGGCTCCAGCGGCTCCCCCAGGGGCGGCTCCAGGCTCGGCGGGAACGAATGGCGCGCCCGCGAAGTAGAGCTTCTTGGGCTGCCATGGCCGCAGGCCTTCCTCGAACTGTTCGGGATACATGGATGGATCGCCCGCGGCGCGAAATGAATCACGAACCAGAACAGTGGTGGCCTCATGCGCGCGGTCTCCGCCGCGGCCCTGAACGTTCATGGTGACGATTACGTCGGGACGAAGGGTTCGCCACAAGCGAACGTAATCGCCAACGATATCTTTACGGCCCCACTTGGCGATGACTTCCTCTGGATCGAAGGAGTAGCCGTAGTCGATGGCGCGCGTGAAATACTGCTCGGCGCCATCGATACGATGCGCGGAGAGCAACTCGGAAGTGCGCAGCACGGCGATATCGCGGAACAGTTCCGGTCCGATTTCGTTCTGGCCGCCGTCGCCGCGATTATTCTGGACATCGATGACGCGCAGACCCTGGCCGTACCCGAAGTAGGTGAAGAGCGCATTGGTTTCGTCGTCGGGGTGGGCGGGCGCCTGCAGAAAAGTACCGGAGACGCTGAGCTTGCGGAGCGCGAGTCCAAGCGCGATATGGCCGCTGCTGGTGGAAGCCTTCGAGAACGTCATGCGGTTCTGCGCGTGAACCGCCGACGGACCAGAGACCATGGCGAATATCGCGGCCGCTAATCCCGCGCACGTAGCTACAAAGACTTTACGTCTACTTTTCGGGGTGTGCATCGTTATCCAAACTCCATTACCGGGATACTAATACTTTACACGGGCTTCAAAAGGTCAACCGCATTCCGACTTGCGCCTGGCGCGGATTGCTGGCGGTACTGATCTGGCCGAAGGTGGCTGTATTGACGGTGGCGCTGGGATTTCCCCAGTGCGGATGGTTGGTAACGTTGGCCGCTTCCATGCGAAATTCCGCCGTGGCTCTTTCTTTTATATGGAATTTGCGAACGATGTTGGCATCGTAAACCGTCATGCCGGGCCCACGCAGATTATCACGACCTGAATTTCCGCGCGTGCCAGTCGGTTCCAGGCCGAAGGCCGACGGCGAAAGGTATTGCCGACCGGGACCATACAAGCCCGGATACACGGGTGTACCCAGGATCTCTGGAACCACTGAACACGAGGCGCAATTGGCATTGGTGGCGGCGGCGCCGGCCGTGAACGGGAGTCCGGTGAAGTAGCGGAAGATCCCGCTAACCTGCCAGCCGCCGAGGATGGCGCTGGCGATTTTATGGCTATTCAACAGGGGCTGGCCTTTGCCGAATGGGAGTTCGTAAACATGATTGATGGTCACCATCTGCGCCTGATCGAAGCTCGAAGGGCCATAGGACTGTTTAAAGTTATTGGGATTGAGGAAGCCGCCATTCTCGGCGGTTTCATCGAGCGACTTACTGAATGTATACGCCAGGCTTACATGGAAACCGCGGGCGAATTTCTTGGTGGCGTTGACTTGCAGCGAGTTGTAGTTGCTATTGGCTCCGTAGGCGCGAATGGTAGTGGAGGCGGTACGTCCATAGAGGACGTTCAGTATTTCGGCATTGGGGCCGCCGCCGGGAGGACCTTGGTTGATGTTGTAGGCATAAGGAAGATCGCGCCCTTGATTGGCTACCCAGCCGGCATCGACGACCAAAGTGGGAGTAAACTGGCGCTGCAGCGTCACGTTCCAGGTGTAGACGCCGGGCAGGTTGAAGTGCGAAGGAATGTAGTAAAAGGCCTGGTTGGGGGCCGGACTGACGATGCCATTGCTGGGCACGGCGAAATACTGCACGGGCGTAATCGCGGCTAAGCTTCCAGCGGGCGTGTACTGACTGGTAGTGCCGACCTGCTGATTGTAAATGACGGGGTACTGGTTATTCAGCGAACCGCCGGTCCAACCGAAGCGCTGCTCCCAATAGCTGATTCCGTAGCCGGCGCGAATTGCGGTTTTGCTTCCCAAACTGTAGGCGATGCCGAGACGGGGCCCCCAGTAGCCGGGCTTGGAGTTTACGCCGTCACTGAGGCTGATATTTCCATAACCGGCGATGATCAGCGTGTTATTCGAGGGCTCGTAATTGGAGGCGCCGCCGGGATATCTGACTTTCGGAGCTTCGTAGAAATCGTAGCGAAGACCGATATCGAGAGTCAGCCGGGGAGTGACTTTGTAGGAATCCTGCACGAAGCCATCGACATGGCTCTGGCGCATGGTGGGGCTTAACAGGATTTGCGCACGCTGTATCTCGGCGGGCAGGCCCAACATGAAAGCGGCGAAGGCATTCACAGTGGAGCCATACAGGCCGAGCGGGGAACCGCCGGCGGCGCCCAGATAATTTTCGGTAATGGTGGGGCTGAAGGTAAAGGTGCCCCGCCCACCGGTTTGGCCGCTTCCTTGAACTTGAAAACGATCGTTGCGGTAGCGCACGAAATCCCCTCCCCACTTCAGGGAGTGCTTGCTAAAGCTCTTGGTCCACGTGTTGGAGAAAGGGAAGACGGTATCGTGGTCGATGGTGGGGCATTCGTAGTTTTGTCCGAAGCCGCCGATGCCGATGCCGCCGATGGTAGCGAGGCTTTGCGTGGAGATATTGTCGGGATTGGGATCGTAAATACCTAACTGGGCGTTGGTCACGGTGTCGGTACACTTGATATGCGCCACCCAACGGTTCACGTTGACGCGCGTTTCCATAATCATGTTTGAGCTGAACAGATAGGTATAGTCAATCGCGCCGGTAATTGTGTAATTGTCCGACACAAGATCGTTGCCCGCGCCCGTGCCGGTATACAAGGTTCCCTCATAAGTATGCACGGGGAGCGTGTCGAACTTGACGGCGAGTTTCGACCGATCGCTGAAGTTATGATCGATGCGTCCGTCAAAGCTGTTGGAGTTATAGTCGGTGGGCGCTGAGTAGATATAGTTCAGAGTCAAAGGCTCCGCGCCGGCGACGACTAAGTTTGGGACCGGTATGTATTGCAGGAGTTTTTTCGATACCGGACTGATTTCATTGGCGGGCACAATGTTATTGGGGTACGGCGTCTTTCCAGAGCCGTTAGAGGCGCCGGTGTTGGGGTCGTAAAGCTGAAGGCCGGGCACGGCGCTGAAGTCCCCGTTGAGCCAGGCCGGCTGTGCGGTGGTGGCCGTGGTCTCACTTCTGGAGTAATACTTCCTGCCTTCCCAACTGGCGAAGAAAAAGGTCCTGTTTTTGCGGATGGGTCCGCCGCCGGCCGCGCCGTAATCGTTGTTCACTAAGCCAGCCTTGGGCAGCGGCGCCTGATTGAAAACGTTGCGAGCGCCGAGGATGGCGGTCTTATTGAATTCGAAAAGCGATCCATGGAACTGGTTGGTGCCGCCTTTGGTGACGATGTTGACCACGGCGCCACCCACTTTGCCAAATTCCGCGCTGTAGGAGTTGGTGATGACGTGAACTTCGGACACGTCTTCGGTGGCCGGCTGGTAGAGCGTCAAGCCCAACGCCATATCCATGTTGTCGATGCCATCGACCATGGTGTTGTTGGCGCCGAGCACCTGGCCATTGGCATTAAACATATAAGTGAAGGCTCCATTTTCCAGAATTCCGCTACCGGAGCTATAGAGCGTGGGCACGTTCACGCCCGCCATCAGACCAGCCATGGCCTGCGCGCTGCGATCCGGCATGGGCAATTCGACCGCGGTATTGGAATCGAAGCTCTTGGCCACATCGGCGCTCTCCACTTGTAACAGCGGCGATTCGGCGGTTACCTGGACCGTCTCCTTTTGACTGCCGGGAGTGAGGATGGCGTTTACCCGTCCGACGGATGAGACTTCCAACTGCAGGTTGCCTTCGGTGAATGTCTTGAAGCCGGCTTTTTGGATCTCTACACGATAAATGCCCGGCGCCAGGAAGGGCATGGTGTAGACGCCATCGGCGCTGGTGATGGTGGTGCGACTTACTCCGGTGGAAGTTTCGATGGCGGTTACTTTCGCCTCGGGAACCATGGCTCCAGAGGAATCGGTAACGGCGCCGGTGAGAGTCGCGGTAACTACCTGAGCTATCGCTGGAGACGCGAACGGGAGCGCAAGGGCGAGTGCCGCCAGAAACGCGCCGGCGCATAACTTTTGCGAGACAGCTTTGCTAAGACCCATTGGAGACTTATACTGCCGGGGATAGCCGATGTCAATGTTTTTGTGGACTATAGGTTGAATGAGGGCCGTTTCCCGAGGCGGAGGCGCAGAGAGGCGGCGGTATACCCGGTTGTGTTGGCATAGTTCGGGCGATTGAGCGGGCGACGTGGGGGCTGTGGAGGTGGGCTTTGCCATATTATGCGGCGCGTTGCGTCTCTGCGAACGGGATTGGAATGGGCTCGGGCGGGGTGAGCGGCTCTTCGGAACTGGAGGTTGTGCTGCTGGAATGAACGAAGCCAGCGCTCGGGGGAATTGGGCATTCGCTCGAACGAACGAAGCCAGCGTTCTCGGCGGCGTTCGCATGAACGAGCGCGTGATCGGATTCGGAAGCGGCGGATCTAGTCTTCGACTCAGCAGGGTGGGCTGCCTTGCGGGCGGCTTGTTTGGCTTCGAGTTCGGCTTTGTTGCGTACAAGGACGCGGTTGATGCGCTGCTCGTAGAGGGTGAGTAAGGCAAGTTCCTTAGCGTGCGCGAGCCAGGTCTCGGCGCCGGCGAAGAATCCGTCTTTGGATTTCATGTGGCTCCGGGCGAAGATCTCGCTTTCGAGGGTGCGGGCGCGTGTGAGGCGCCATTCATCGATAACGATCGCTTCGGCGAGTTTGCTCTCGATGGCGCCCTTCGGCGCTAACGCGGCTAGCAGTTCGTTGTAGTGAAGGTTGAACTCGGCGCGATCTTCCGGAGCGACAAGAAATTTCTTGCTACAGAGTGAGTGCCGGGTGGAATTCTGACTGGAACGGGCTTTGCCTTCCGCGGTGCGAGGACCGGAGGATGAGTTGCGCGTTGGCTCGTTGGGATGCTTGCTTTTGTGGGGACATGGGTCCACCTCCGGTTATAGGATAGCGGGGGCGGTGGTAATTTCTGGGTTGGAGGTTCGTGGTAAGTCGTTTGGAATTATGGGAGTAGGGGTATTTTGAAGTGACGTGACTGGGGTGGCGCAATGCGCCACTTGCCCGCTTGTATGCGACGCGGGGGCCTTCGTGGAACCTTTGCAGCTGTAGCCGCTCGGTTCAGCGCGGGCATCCGATTGCTTATACCACCGTGTGAAGTTCAAAACGGTAACTGGACCGGAAGGTCACGCTTAGAGGCGCGGGGCCGTGCGACGGGGATCAGAACGAGGGCAGGAGAAGTCGCTGGCGCCGAAATGTCCAGGACAGGCAGCCTCGGGTAGAGGCTAAACGAACTGAACAAATGGGCAGAAGGTCTGCCTGCAGTCTTCGCATGCATTTTGGATGATGCGTACTCCTCTCCATGTTATTGGGGATCAATTTACGTTAAGGAGCCTATTATGGCAAGCAAGAACGAAGCGGTATTCGGTATTTACAAGACCGCGGATCAAGCAGAACGCGCGGTGGACATTCTAGCCGGGGAAGGCTTTTCGCAGAGCGACATATCCGTACTACTGCCGGACAATGAGAGTACGAAGGCGTTTGCGCACGAAAAAAACACTAAAGCGCCCGAGGGTACCACGACGGGAGTCACTACAGGGGGCGTCATTGGCGGAACCCTAGGATTACTGGCAGGAATGGGCGCGCTGGCTATCCCTGGTCTGGGTCCGTTCATCGCGGCCGGCCCAATTATGGGCGCCTTAGCCGGTTTGGGAGTTGGCGGGACGGTTGGCGGCCTTATCGGCGCACTGGTTGGCATGGGGATTCCAGAGTACGAAGCGAAGCGGTACGAGGGCCATCTCAAGGAAGGCGGGGTGCTGTTATCCGTCCATTGCGACACGTCAGACGAAGTTACTCGAGCAAAACATCTGTTGGAGGAAACCGGCGCGGTGGATATCGCTACCTCGGGAGAGAAGGCGGTTCGTTCAGCCGATCCACACGCAAGGACGAGCGAGTATTAGAGTAGTCTAAATTGCTAAAGGCGCCTCGGACCACGGGGCGCTTAGCTCCAATTCACTATGTACACGATAGTCCGGAAAAAGTTACTGCATTCAGGGGATTTGGCAAGGACAAAATGGCGGGTAATGACTGCGGGGATCTGTAACTTAGGGAGCGCCAGCCGCAAAGATGCCTTGGACGCTCCCCAAATAAGCTTTGCGGTTAGCTGGCCGCAGATGCTGTGGACGTGCTCTTGAGCAGGGTAGCCGCGATCTTTCGCAGCTTTTGCTCGGCGGCTTCTTCCTGAGCTAGAGATTCACTGAGAAGGCTGACAATCTCATTTTCCCCCAGCCGTTTGGCCAAACTAATGGCTGTCAGATAACCCGCCATCTCATAGTGCTCCACCCGACTGCCTGCCCCGATGATCCCGAGGTCGAGAACGGCGTCGTCGCCCTCTTCCTCCAATGCCTCAGCGCCTTCCTGGATGCAGCCTTCCATACCGACGCATTTCTTGCCGGTGGGCTTGGTTTCAAGGATTTGTGCGACCTGCTCCAGCCGCGAGACTTGACCTTGAGTCTCGATGAGATGGTCTCGAAACGCCGTTTGCAGCGCGGGGTCAGTGGAACCCTTAGCCATTTTCGGAATCGCCTTGGTTAACTGCTTTTCAGCAGAGTAAAGGTCTTTAATCTCGTCTATCAGTAAATCTCTAATTGTGTTTTTGTCGGACATAACTCTCCCAAGATGAAAACCCGAATGCAAGTTCGTCGCTGCCGCGGGATATGTAGCTCCCATTCGGGGGCGAACGCAATTCGTGGTATTCGCATGCGCAGTTGTAAGAGCATTTGACTAACCAGTAAACTGCCGCAACCGAAAAGCGCGCTTAGACTTGGGCTCAAACGTCCGATTGCCGCCGACAGATTCGCATACAGGAGGTAACTTACCGTGTAAGTTGCCGAGTGGATTATTGCCGCCGCCGAATCGCGGACGCGGCTCAATCGCAGCGCAAGGCAATAATCGGGTCGATTTTCGCGGCGCGCCGGGCCGGCAGGTAGCTCGCGAATAACGCCACCGCAGCTAATAGCGTCGACACTCCGCCCAACACTACCGGATCGAGCGGCCGCACGTCATATAGCATTCTGCCAAGCAGTTGCGTAAGTCCAGCCGACCCTGCGACTCCAACCACCAGCCCTACCAGCACCCACGCCATGCTGCTATTCACGATGAGGCGAAGGACATCCAAGGCGCCGGCGCCGAGCGCCATGCGAATTCCGATCTCCTGCGTACGCTGCGCAACCGAATTGCCCACCACCCCGACGATTCCAACCGCCGCCAGGACCAAAGCCACGCCAGAAAAGACGCTCAGCAATAGCATGGGCAACCGACGTGAACCCGTGGAGTTGTGAATGATCTCTTCCATGGTCACTCCGGGCGAAACCGGCCTGTCCGGCATGACGATGGCGAGCGCCTTCTTGACCGCCGTTTCGAATGTCGCCGGCGCGTTGCTGGTGCGCACGACGATGTTCATCTCCGGCCATCCCGCCTGTTGATAGGGCCGGAAGAACTGCGGGCGCGATGGAGCGTCCAGGCCTCGAAAATGAACGTCCCCCGCCACGCCGACGACGGTCAGCCGCGGCCCGTTCGAACCGCTCAGCCGGATGGCTTTCCCCAGAGGATCCTCATTCGGCCAGTTGGCGCGGGCCATTGCCTCATTGATCACAATCGCCCCCGGCGCGCTGACGGTATCCTGCCGCGTGAACTCTCGCCCCTTCAGAATCGGAATGCCCATGGTTCGGAAGTAGTTCGGGCATGCCACCGAGTAACTTGCCCCTGGCATACGCGCCGGGTCCGCGGGGGGCCGGCCCTCAATCTGGAAACTGCGGCTGGCATTTCCGCGAAATGGCAAATGCGCCACCGCGCCTACCGATACCACTCCAGGAATTGCGGCCACCTGTTCCTCGAGATCCTGGCAGAAGCGAGGCAGCCCTGGAGGCCCCACATAAATCTCTTCCTGGGGAACCGACATCTCCATGCTAAGCACGTTTTTCGGATTCAGACCGGGGTCTACCCCCAGCAGCCGAGTCATGCTTTTGATCATCAGGCCGGCGCCCGAAAGCACCACCAGCGCCAGCGCTACTTCGGACGCCACCAGCACATGACGCAGCCGATTCTGGCCCCCGGCGCTTCCGGTGCGTCCGCCCTCTTTCAGCGGTCCATTCACATTCGAGCGCAACGCGCTCAACGCCGGGGCGACGCCGAACAGCAGCGCGGTCAGAAAAGAGACACCGAGCGCAAAGGCAAACACCCGGCCATCCATGGCAATGGATTCCATGGGTCGCATCGGCAGGGACAGAGCTTCCAGTTTGAAAACGCGAAATAGCAAAGGGTTGGCCAATGCCGCGACCACCAACCCCGCCACACCACCCGCGAACGCCAGTAGAACATTCTCTGTAATCAGTTGCCGCGCAATTCGCGATCCCGGGGCGCCAAGCGCCCGCCGGATGGCAAATTCTCTCTGCCGCGCGGCGCCTTTCGCCAATAGCAGGTTCGCGACATTGACGCAGGCAATCAGCAGCACGAACGCCACGGCCGCAAGTAGCATCAGCATGGTTGTTCGAAGCCCTTGGGTATCGAACTCGCCCAGGGGAGACACGGTGGCTCCCATATCGGCATCGTCCTTCGGGTACTCCGCGGCAACGTGTTTTCCAATGGACTCCATCTCTGTCCTGGCCTGCGCCATGCTGACTCCCGGCCGCAAACGCGCAATCGAGATAAAGCTGTTATTGCCGCGACCGTAATCGGTCTTGGTATAGCCAACGGGCGTCCATAGCTTGCGCGGCCCGCTCCAGAATTGCCAGGCGAAGTCGCGCGGCATCACGCCTACTACGGTGAAATCCGCGCCATCCACGCGAATCGGATTTCCCACTAGCGAAACATCGCCGCCGTAGCGTGTCTTCCACAGCCCATAGCTTAGGACGACCACATGATCCTTGCCGGGCAACTCCTCCTCGGGAAGAAATGTTCTGCCGAGAAAGGGCTTGGCGCCCAGCACCGAAAAGAACCCGGCGGATACGCGCAGGCCGGAAACCTGTTCCGCCTCTCGCGAATTGGCCGAGGCCGAGAGGTTATACCCTCGTCCCGCGGAGTCGAAGATAGCCATCGATTCAAACGAGTGGCTCTGCCGTTGAAAGTCCCAGAAATTCGGAGCCGACACAATGTTCCAGTTGTCAGGACCTTTGCCGAACGTTTCCCAGACCAGCGCCAGGCGGTCGGCATCGGGAAATGGCAGCGGCTTCAATACGGTGTTGGTGATGACGCTGAAGATGATGGTGTTCGCCCCGATTCCGAGGGCCAGCGTCAACGCCACGATCAGCATGAAGCCCGGGTTTCGCCCCAGGTTCCGCAAACCGTAGCGTATGTCCTGAACAAGGTTTCCCATTTTGTCTCCTGAGAGCGCCGTCGACTAACTGCCGGCCGGAACTGAAGAAGTTACCGCCGAGCGCGCCGCTTACTGCTGTACCCATACAATCATCAACATCGGCGTTCCGGGAGGTGAAAAATTCAGCACCGGACCGGCCAGGTCCGCCGGAACCACCAGCGGCCCCACCGGAGCATTGTTGTAGCTTAAGCTGAGTGGAATGCCTTGGGCGCCGCTAAAAAATACATTGCACTGCGCGAACGACGCGGGCAAAGTTATATCCACTTTATAAACGAACTCCGTAACCAGCTCCGCGCTGGTGGCCAATGCGGTGCAGCCGAAACCGACTGAAGCTACCAAATTCCTCAACTGAGGGGCCGGAGAAACGAACCCGCCCACCCCATGCACGAATAGCGACAGTGTCGAACCCGCCTTTGCAGGATTGGTGCAGGAATTGGACGACCCATCCGCATTAGCCGCCACCGCTTGATATCCGGGGTCACTCGTTGGGACGTTGGGGCAAGGGTTCTGGTTAGTAGAAAGATCGGCGAACAGATTCAGATTCGAAGCGGTGAAGGGGAATTGCCGTTGCACGCTGCCGCCGTTATAAGTGATCTGCATCACGGTGGAGGATTTCGGCGGCCCTTCTGTATTCTGCACAGGAGCAGGGGGCACGGCCACATTGATCTGCGACGCCGAAACATACAGCAGTTGCCCTGGAACGCCATCGAAAGTTACCGTGACGCCGGCAATGGAGGGCGCGGAACCGTTCGGCGCCGGAGCGCCAGTGGCCGGCCCCAGATTCGCGCCGAAAACAGAAATTATCTGGAATCCCGCAACGGCGCCCACGTGCGACAGGTTGCCTCCATCCAGCACACAGGCGATGGACGGCCCCGCAGTCGCCGCGGAAAAATCGACCGCCGACAGGTACACGCCCTCTAGAAATCCAGCGCCAAGATTTTGCGGGGTCAGCGCCCCGGGCAAAGTGGGCACTTGCGGACCTGGCGTAGGCCCGGTCATCCATACCTTGCCGCCCGCCAAGGTAATCCCGGTCGCGCCCGGGGCGGAGCCATCGATCCACTGGCCGTCCTGCACGGTTCCGGTGGCCGGGTCCACCTTCAAGACGTATGCCTCGCTGACTGCCGTATTGAAGTTCGGCACGCAGACCGGCGGCAGCCCAGAGAATATCGCCGGAATTACTACGGGCTGCGCAGGGCCAGGTAGCCCAAGGACGTAAGGATTGATGCTGGTGACTGCGCCACCTACAAAGACTGCGCCCGAAGCATCCAGCGCCACACCGGCCCCGCCAGCAGGAATGGAAAAGAGAGCCTTCGCCCCGGTAGGATCCAGCTTCGTCAGGTAACTGGTAGCGCCAGTGGGCGCGCTGACCGTATAAGGATAATTGCCTTCGAAAACCGTGCCGGTCACGTAGGCATTGCCCGCCGAATCCACCGCGAGACCCGTGTTGGTAGTGGACCCTCCGACATTCGCTCCTGTCGAGTAGATCAGTTTGGAGGCGGCCGCGTCCGTTTTAGTAACATGCTGTAAGTTGCCGTTGAAGCCGCTTTGACAGAACCCGAAACAGTAGAACGCCGGCGGAAACGTGGTCTGATACGCGCCCGGCGTGGTGGGGTAGTTCGCGGCGGTGCTGCTGCCCGCCACGTAGATATTGCCCGTTGCATCGAGGGCAATCGAGCTGCCGCCGATGCCGGTCGCGGAAAAAATCACCTTGCTCGCGGCTGCGTCCAATTCCAGCAGAAACCATTGACCGGTTGAGTCCGCTACGGCGTAGGCTCCCGGAGTTGAGGGAAATCCCTTGCCGAAGGCGTTTCCACTCACCAGAATCTGGCCTTGCGGCGTGAGGGCGATGCCCTTTGCCGCCGACGCGGCCGCTCCGCCAATCAGCACGGAAAAGATGACTTGCCCCTGGGCGCTGAGCTTGGTGACAAACGACCGCGTGTCTGTGGTGTTCGCCGGCCCCAAGCCTAGCGCCGCGCCGCCCACGGTTGGGAAATTTGGATTGGTGGTGGATCCGGCCACGTAAGCGTTGCCGGAGCTGTCGATGGCTATCGCCGAGACCTGATCGGCGGCCGCGCCATCGAGATAGGAGAAGTAAAGATATTGCGCGCCCTTCGGATCGACCTTTGCCACCACGGCGCCCATCATCTGCGAGGCCGGGTCAGTCACAGCGCTGCCGGCGAGAAAGACATTGCCCTGCGAATCCGAGGCGATGGCCGCGGGCGTAAAACCATCCCTCAGGTAAGTGGAGATCGCCAATTTGGCCGGAAAAGCTGCTGTCGAGAGGAATGCGGCAAGAAGAAGCGCGCGAAATGTGTTCACTGAAGTTCCTTTAGAACGGGTGAACGCGGCTGTTTTATTCTACCAAGCGGCCGATCTCCCAGTGATGACCAAAGGGATCGCTCACTCGTCCGACTCGCCAGCCATGCCCTTCGCTTACGGGGTAGACTTGCGATGCGCCGGCCTGGAGTGCGCGGGCAAAGACCGCGTCGGGGTCGGCGACCGTCAGGATGATGCGAATAGACGAGCCGCCAACAGGCTCGGGGCTAGGGTTGGCCTGTTCCGGTGATTCGCCGCTTAACCAAAACTCGGCGCCGTCGATGGACAATCTAGCCACGATGCTTTCGTCGGGACCGTCCAAGCGATAGACCTCGGTTGCGCCGAAGGCCGACTTGTAAAATTCCAGGGCTTGTGCACTCTTTCGCACCGAAAGCCATGGCGTGATGGCCGTTTTGACCGGCGTGCTGTCTGAATCGATGGGCATGTCATTCAGGCTACTACGCACTCGTTAACGCTCGGGCCTCACCGCCCGTCTTAGAAACTGCGAAACTTCTTACCAGGAAGCATATGCGACTACTTGGCACATGGATTCTTGCGGGCGTTACGATTGCGGCCGCGTTTCCGCAGAGCGGAGCCGACGTTTGGGAGCCCTCTCCGATGGAGGCCTTTGCGCAACAGGCTAACACCCGTACCGCCTGGACGATCGAACTGGGGCGCGTGGACCACGGCGATGTGCATGCCGTTGTGACGGCCCTGATCGTGGAAGACGATACGCAGCCTTCGAAACAGATTCGCGGCGTACGGATCGATTTATCCAGCGACAAAGCCAGCGACCGGATCTATCTCGATCAGGAGGCAGTCACTCGCACGATCAAGGCGCTCGGGGAGGACTCCGACGGAATGGCGCGCGCGGTTTCTCAGGGGCGCGCCGGACGTGGATGCTTCGGAGCGGCTGAGTTTTGGCCCATGTACAATTGGCCGTGGAACAAATACCACGAATTGAATGCCGACTATTGCGGTTCTGGGGACGAGCCTCGACTCGTATTGACAGGGCGCCACAAGGCACCCACCTTCTCTTTCCCCGGTGAGACGCCCGACCATCTCGCGGCCATGCTTCAGACGGGACTTGATCGGCTGAAGTCGCACTAAATTGCCGCCCGCCGCTCTTCCGCTTGCGCGCTTTCTCCAAGTGGTCCCGCGCTGTTGTGATTTCCATCAATCGGCCCGAGCCCGAGCTGCTTGACCGGAAGGCGAAACGTCTGCCATTCTCGATAAGGTCAAACGTGCCGGGGCTCGGCCGATTGGGTCCATCCTCCGAAAACTTATTCGCACTATGGCTGAAAGTTGAACGCAGTTCCGACGCGGCCTGGGTTAGTCAGCAGGTAACCACGCACAATCGTAGGAACCAGAAGGGTTGGGTTCGGTAGAGGAGGCAACACAGCGGAGCCATGCGGCCGTTCCGACATTGCCACTCCGCCGGCGGCGATGGGAGGCATTTGCACCGTTTGCAGGGGATTGAGCGGGACCGTTTGGAAGATGACCGTGGTGGCGCTTGAATCGATCACTTGAGGAGCCTGCTGAACGGGAAGCCAAACCGTCGTGTACTGCGTATTTGCGGCGAGGGAGGCGGTGAACGACGCGGGGGTCCGCGACAATACCTCGCCCAGCGAGTCCAGGGACACGAACTGCGCGGTTAGGAGTTCTACCGTGGGAACCAGGGAGGACGGCGGGGCTCCGGCGAAGGCCGTAGAAAAACCGTATCCGCTGGCTTGATAGCGCGCGAGGCCGCTGCCCGCATAGATGCCCAAGGACGTCACCTGATTCACTGTGACCAGCGAGGGACCGGCGTGAGGATTATCGGGAGCCGTTTTGTAATAAACAATGGACGACTTACCGGTGTCATTGTTGGTCAGCATCACCATCGGCGCTCTCAGAGACGCGGGTATTCCCGGGCTGTCATTCCGGCTGAATGCGTCCTGGGCGCCGACCTGGATGACGCCAGTGCTCGGATTCCATGTGGATAGCTGATAGACCGGCCGGCATACATAGATCCACTGCGCAGTACTAAGGTTTCCATGTATCGGATCGGGGAAGGTGTTGGTCACGGGATCATACGGCTCCGCCTGCCCGAAACAGATGGATGGGGCCTGAGAACCCAGCGTGCCGGCGACGAGGTTGTAAACCTGCAACCCATTCGATGACCCCACGTGGTCGATCTCCGTCAATCGAGGGGATCCGTTGTTGCTGGATGAACAGTCAGGATAGTCAATTCCGGTATTAGGGTTCACGGTAAATGTAATGCAGGTGTTGCCAAACTGCGCAAAAGCCGAAGCGGCGGACAATAGGAACAGGAGCATGTAGCGTTTCATGAGAGTTTCCTTTCGAGATCAGTTCTTGCCGTCTACTTCCGAAAGCGATGGATCGCATCTTTTTCTTCGCGAGTAGGCGATTTTTTTCTTATCTAGATTCGTTACCCAGGCGCCTCGGAGACCGCGGCCATGAAAATTGAGCGTTCCGTAGTTCACACTTAGCGATTGCACGCCAACGTGGCGGGAGCGAGAATGCTAGGTGACGCCAACATATTTTCCCGACGCTTCTGTCAGCGGCGCCTCATCGGAGATATGAATGAATCCGGCCTCGAAGGAGCAAATGGCAACTTCCGATGAGTTTCCGCGGGCGGGCGCTGAGCAGCGATTGAGGGAGCTTGGCATCCGCCTGCCTCAGCCGCCTGCGCCGTTCGGCAGTTATGTGGAAGCGGTGCAGACGGGCAGTCTTCTCTTTCTGAGCGGCATGCTTCCGACCGAAGGCGGCGGCGCGAAGTTCACCGGGCGCGTGGGCGCGGAACTCGATGTGGAAGTGGGGCGCAAGGCGGCTCACCTGGCTACGCTCAACGTCCTGTCTGTCGCGCAGCGTCATTTGGGATCGCTCGACAAGGTGACGCGGATCGTCCGGCTAGGCGTCTCCGTGGCTACGTCAGGGGATTTCCGCGATCATCCCAAAGTGGCCGATGCGGCTTCCGAGTTACTGCAAGACGTCTTCGGAAAAGAGAAGAATCCTTGTCGCTGCGTGTATGGAGTGGCAAGCCTTCCGCTGGGAGTTCCGGTAGAGCTGGAAGTGATTTTTGAGGTGGCGGCATAACAGGAACCCAAATGCCCTTCCAGCGGGTGCAGCCTGGGTGTGGCGAGATCGCTTCAGGGAAACGGGAAAGATATCAACAGCAGTGAGAATCGAAAGGGAGGCATGATGCCATCTACGAAAATAGCCGCAGCGCCAATGAAGGTTGCGCAAGTTCCCGCGGCGGGAGCCGATTTTGAGATTGTCGAGCGCGAGATTCCTAAACCGGATCTTGGGCAGGTCCGAATCAAGGTGCAGGCTTGCGGGGTTTGCCACAGTGACGTGCTGACGAAAGAAGGCCAATGGCCCGGGATTCAATATCCGCGTGTTCCAGGCCATGAAATTGTGGGCTTAATCGATGAACTGGGCGCGGGCGTTTCCGCATGGAAGCAGGGACAGCGCGTAGGCGTCGGCTGGCATGGCGGCCACGATGGCACATGTCTCGCTTGCAGACGCGGAGATTTTCGTAATTGCCAAAACCTGAAGATTCCCGGCATCAGCTATGACGGCGGATACCAGCAATACATGCTGGCTCCGGCTGAGGCGCTGGTGGCGATACCGGAAACGCTGAATGCCGCCGAAGCAGCGCCGCTGCTTTGCGCCGGCATTACCACCTTTAACGCATTGCGGCACAGCGGCGCATCGCCTGGCGATGTGGTCGCGGTGGTGGGAATCGGCGGTCTGGGTCACCTGGGAGTTCAATTCGCGAATAAGTTCGGGTACAAGGTGGTGGCGATTGGCCGCGGCGCCGGGAATGCGGCTCTGGCAAGAAGCTGGGCGCGAGTGTGTACATCGACAGTGCATCGACCAAGGCGGCGGAGGAGTTGCAAAAGCTGGGCGGCGCACAGGTCATTCTCGCGACAGCGCCCAGCTCGAAGTCGATGTCTGAGCTGTTCGACGGCTTGGGGCCGAACGGTAAGCTGATGGTGATCGGGGTGTCATTCGACCCGATTGAGGTTACGCCGGTACAGCTCATTTCGGGAAGCCGGACGATTCAAGGGTGGGCCGCGGGAACGCCGGTCGATTCCGAGGACACGCTACGCTTCTCCGAATTAACCGGCGTGCGGCCGATGATTGAAACATTTCCCCTCGAAAAGGCAGCCGAGGCGTATGCGCGCATGATGAGCGGCGACGCGCAGTTCCGCGTCGTTCTGACGATGTGAGGTTGGCGAATCGCAATGCGATCTGACATTGTCCCGGGGGCTGCCTTCCCCGACTATGAGCTCTCCGACCACGCGGCGAAACGCCGCAAGCTTTCCGAGTTGCAAGGACCGCATCCAATGGTTCTGGTCTTGAGCCGCGGAGGTTTCTGCCCCAAGGACCGCCGGCAGGCTGAAGGGCTTGTCGAGTTACATCGTGAGCTTGAGGTTGGCTACTGCCGGCTAGTCACGATTAGCACCGATAACATCACTCAAACGAATGAATATCGCAGCGGAGTCGCCGCCCACTGGCCGTTCCTCTCAGACGCGGGCCGGATCGTCCAAAAGGATCTCGATATCGCCGAATATACCGATCCAGTCAATAACCCGATGATCCCGCACACGATTGTTCTCGAGCCCGGGCTGCTGGTTCACAAGATCTACAACGGCTATTGGTTCTTCGGCCGCCCTACTCTGGAAGATCTCCGCCAGGACCTGCGCGCCGTCATTAAGAAATGCCGGCCGGACTGGGACATCACAACGCCTGAAATGAAAGCGGCGTGGCAGCAAGGCCGTAAGGAGCTGTTCTATCCTTACGGCAAAACGTACGCCCAAACTCTCGGTGAACAGGATTAAGGCGCACCGCCTGGCTTCCACGCCATTGACGCGGCTCTTTCTTCAGCGCGGCGGTGTTATATCCGGGCGTGTGGGAAAATGAAGTTTCGGTGATTGTTCTCGATGGCATTTATTACGCGCTTGCGCTGGCCGCGGCGGGTGGTCTCATAACCTGGGCCGCCGGCCCCTGGTTTGCCGCGCCGCTTTGGATCCTGGCGGCCTTTTGTCTGTATTTCTTCCGCGATCCGGAGCGCGTGATTCCGTCCGGCGACGTAGCCGTTTCCCCGGCCGATGGCAAGGTGGTGACGGTGAAGGCCGAAAGCGCGAAGCTCAATCGCATCAGCATCTTTCTGAACATCTTTGACGTACACGTAAACCGCACGCCCATCGCCGGCGAGATCTCGAAGGTGCAATACCAGGCGGGCAAGTTCCATGTGGCGAGCCGTGAGGAGTGTTCGGCGCAAAACGAACAGAACGTCGTAACAGTCGAAGGCGAGGGAACGAGCGTGGTGTTCAAGCAGATCGCGGGGCTCATCGCGCGGCGAATTGTGTTCCGTAAGAAACCGGGTGACCGGGTAACCACGGGCGAGCGCATCGGGCTAATCAAATTCGGTTCCCGTATGGACGTGCTGCTGGGGCCGGAATGGGAAATTGTGGTGCGGCCCGGTATGCGCGTTTCGGCGGGATCGAGCGTGATCGCGCGGCGGATAGCGGAAGGAAGAGGATCGCATGGCCCTTAAGGATCGGTTAGTCGATCCGAATTCGCCGGAGCGAAGGCCCCGGCGTGCGGCTTACGCGCTGCCAACGCTGTTTACCGCGGGCAATATTTTTCTGGGATACATCGCAATTCTGCGCACCTTTCGGGGAGCGCTCATGGCTTCGGGAGGCGTCGCAGGCGCGGACGAGCACTTTCGGGTGGCCGCGCAGGCCATTGGCGCGGCAGTATTTCTGGATGGCCTGGATGGAAGAATTGCGCGCATGACCAACACCACGAGCGATTTCGGACGCGAGATGGATTCCCTGGCGGATGTAGTCAGCTTCGGAATAGCGCCCGCGATTCTGGCCTTCGCGTGGGGCCTCCAGTTTGTCAATCAGCTCAATGAAGGAATTTTACGCGAGGTCCACAACGCGGGATATTTCATCTCTTTCCTGTTCCTACTGTGCGGCGCGGTGCGCCTGGCGCGCTTCAACGTGCAGAAGAATCCCGTCCCTAAGAATCCGGGGCGGCCGAACCGCAAGTATTTTGTAGGGCTGCCGATTCCCGCGGCGGCGGGGATGGTGGCATCGGTCGTGTTTGCGTCGGGCGGCGAGCCGGTGACATGGTGGCCCATTTCCGCGGCTTGGATGGCCTTGCTCCTGCTGTTGGGCTTTCTAATGGTCAGCACGTGGCGGTACTACAGTTTCAAGGGCGTGAACCTTTCGAAGCCGTACACGCCTCTTATTCTGATTTTGTTGGGGGCTTTCATATACGGCATGTGGAACTATGCGCAACTGATCTTGCTGGCGATGTCGACCGCATATGTAGTCAGCGGCATCGCGATTCGCCTGGGCGGCGCGGCCCGGCGGCGCGTGCGGCACTCGCGACATGGGCAGGGCAAACCTGCGCCGGAGCTTCCAATTGGCTAGGCCCCTCTATAATCCGCGGATAGCGCTGGTGGGAAGCGATACGCTCTTAGGCAGGGAAGTGCGGGACCTGGCGGCGAACGCCGACCCATCGCTGCCGCTGCGCCTGATCGCAGAGAATGAAGACCAGGAAGGCTCACTCACGCGATTGGGCGATGAGCCCGCCGTAGTGCAGGCGCTGAACGAAGAGGCGCTCGTGGATGCGCGCGCGGTGATTCTGGCGGGATCGGCGGAAGCGAGCATCAAGGCGTTGGAATTGGCGGGCGAGACACCCGATTTCGCTGTGATCGATTTGACATTCGCCGCGGAGGAGCGCCCGGACGCACGCCTGCGTGCGCCCATGCTTGAACCTTCCCCCGAACCGGATCCGCCGGCGGTGCATGTGATCGCGCATCCGGCGGCGATCGCGCTGGCGCTTTTTCTAAGGCGCCTGCATGAGCACGATCCCGTCCGTCAGGCTGTGATTCAAGTCTTCGCCCCGGCAAGCGAGCACGGCAGAAAAGGTGTTGAGGAACTCCAGAATCAGACGGTGAGTCTGCTTTCATTCAAGTCCATGTCGAAGGCCGTCTTCGATACACAGGCGAGTTTCGCCATGCTGGCCAAATACGGAACGGAGGCCCCGGTTTCGCTGGAAGAAACCGAACTGCGCATCGAGCGGCACCTGGCGACGCTTTTGGGCCTTGAAGGCGAGGGCGAAGGCGCGCCCATGCCCTCTTTGCGCGTAGTGCATGCGCCCGTGTTCCACGGCTACAGCTTCTCGGCATGGGTGGAGTTTGATGGCAATCCGGGAGTTGAGGCCATCGCAAGCGGGCTCGCGGCCGATGCCATCGAGGTGCTGACCGAAGACTTCGATCCACCCAACAATATCGGACAAGCGGGACAAAGCGGCATCTCGGTGGGCGCGATTACTCCCGATCGCAACAACGCGGAAGCGGTATGGTTTTGGCTGGCGGCGGACAACGTGCGACTGGCGGCGGAGAACGCCGTGATGGTGGCGAGGCAATTGACGTGAGGCCTTCTGGCGGCGCGGTCCCCGCACCGTTTGCCGCGCTTGCCGCGTTTGCCGCGATATCGGCGGGCTGCGGCTATCACGTTGGCGGGAAGGCGCAGTGGATGCCGAAGAGCGTGAATACCATCGCGATTCCGGCGTTCGGCAACGGAACCTTGAGATACAAGCTGGCGCGGCTGCTGCCGCAGGACATTGCGAGCGAATTTCACACGCGCACCAAATACAACATCGTGGCCGACCCCAACCAGGCCGATGCGGTCTTGAAGGGTACGCTTGCCAGCATGAACGCGTACCCGATCATTTTCGACCCGGCCAGCGGGCGGGCCACGGGCGTGGAAGTGGTGGTGACCATCCAGATCACCCTCACCGACCGCGCGAGCGGCAAAGTGCTCTTCACCCGGCCGGGACTCGAGTTTCGCGAACGCTACGAAATTTCGGCCGATCCGCAAACTTACTTCGACGAGAGCGGGACGGCCATCGAACGAGTGGCGCGGGATGCGGCGCGGTCGGTAGTTTCGGCGATCCTGGAGAATTTCTAGGGCTTCAATGACTGCAGCGCAACTCATTTCGCGAATAAAGAAGGGCGCTCCTCCGGCGGCGGCAATGCTGCTCGGCCCTGAAGCCTATGAACGGCGGCGGGTGAAGGAGGCCTTCGTGAGCGCGTACCCCGAGGGGTCTATGACGCAGCACGATCTTACCGAGATCTCGCTGGTGGAAGCCCTTGACGATGCGCGATCGCTTTCCCTATTTGCCTCTGAGCGGCTGATCTGGATAGTGAACGCGGAGGCGGCTCTGCCGCGCGGCAAAGCGGTGGTCGAGGACGAAGACGGAGACGGACCGGCGGGCAACGCGGCTCCGCTGGCGGCGTATATGAAAGACCCGACGCCGGGCGTGGCGCTGGTCTTCGAGGCCATCCGCTTTGATTTCGAGGGCGACGACAAACGCAAGCAAGACCGCGTGCGGAAATTCTATGCGGCGATCCCCGATGTAATTGAATTGCGGCGTTTCGCGAGTCACGAGGCGCGGCGCGAAGCCGAAGCCCTGGCGGCCAAGGCTGGATTTCGCGTCGAAGAAAGCGCGCTCGATCTGCTGGTAGAGGCGATGGGCGCGGATATCGCCCGCATCGCGGTCGAGATAGAGAAACTGGCGCTCTATGCGGGTAACCGAATGGTAACGGTTGACGATATCTCGGCGCTAGTTCCGGATGCCCGCGCGACCACGATTTTTGCGCTGGTGAACGCGTTGGGAAAACGGGACCGGGCGCGGGCGCTGGAAGCGCTGGACACTCTGACGCGCGAGGGCGAGTACCTGCCGCTTGCGCTGGCATTTCTTTCCACCCAATTCCGCTTGGCGCTGGCAGCGCGCGAGGCGGGGTTGAAGAGCGGTTCGCAGATTCAATCGCACTTCACCCGGCTGGGCGTGCCGATGTGGGGGTCGCGCGCCGATCAGATCTCGCAGACGGCCTCGAAATTCGGCAAGACGCAGCTTGAACGGGCCATGCGGCTGATTTTTGAGGCTGACCGCGGACTACGCGACGCGCGGCCGGACGACCGCATAATAATGGAGCGGTTTATTCTCCAATTGGTTGCATAAAAAAAGCCCCACGCCAATAAAGGCGTGGAGCGTTAAAGGTCTACTGCAATCTGTCTCGGAGGATGACAGACCGGAGTCGATATTACCATTACGTAATGGACAAATCAATCCGAAACGGGGTTACTAGTAAAATAATTACCCCAGGTAATTACCGTAATTGATCCATTAGTTCATTTAAGGCTTCCCGCGAGGGCCGCAATTGAGCCAAGGGAAGCGTCGCTAAAGGATCATCGGACAAGTTGAGCAGATCGGTGAAAGCTGGTTTGGAGGTGTTCAGGTATAACACTCCCGTGAGCACTTCACCTTTAGTTTCAGCGTCTTCCAGAGCGGCCAGCGCGGCCAAGCGATCGGTCGGATCGAAATCGCGATCCAGTTTGCGAATGCGTAAGTGCGAGCCGTCATGGAGGCGCACATCAGTTACATCGCCTTCTGGAATTTCTACCGCAATATCCTCGAAAAAGGGAACATAATCCAATTCGTGCAACGCCATTTCATGGTCTTTCATATAGCCGTAGCTCTTAGTAGAACCATCATGATCGTTAAATGTGACGCACGGAGAAATAACGTCTATTACTGCCAGTCCATGGTGGCCAATGGCAGCTTTAAGGATGGCCTGAAGCTGCCTTTTATCGCCGCTGAAAGACCGGGCGACGAAGGTGGCGCCCCACTTCAGGGCGAGAGCGCAGCAATCGAAGGGAGGAAGCTCATTGGCAGCCCCGCCTTTGGCAGTGGAACCGATATCGGCGGTGGCGGAGAATTGGCCTTTGGTCAACCCGTAGACGCCGTTGTTTTCGATGACGTAAATGAGGGGCAAGTTCCTGCGGACGAGATGCATGAACTGGCCTAGACCGATGGAGGCCGTATCACCGTCGCCGGTGACGCCCAGACCAAGCATGGACTTGTTTGCGAGCAGGGCGCCGGTGGCGATCGAAGGCATGCGTCCATGGACGCTGTTGAAGCCATGCGAAAGGCCCAGGAAATACGCAGGGGATTTGGACGAACAGCCAATGCCGCTGAATTTCGCGACGCTGGTAGGCTCCACGCCCAGCTCATAAAAGCATTCGACGATGCGCTCGGAAATGGCGTTATGTCCGCAACCGGCGCAGAGCGTGGTCTTACCGCCCTTGTAGTTGAGTACCTCGAGACCGAGGCGGTTGGTCTTCTTCGGTTGCGGCGGAGTTACAGTGGCGCTCATTTGCCCTCCTGGATCACGACACCATCGGTTAGCGTACGCGCGTCAAGCGGCAGGCCGCCATAGTAGCGGACGCTGCGCAGTTTGGCGATCAACTCGGGTTCGAGTTCGAGGCGCATCAATGCGAGCCATTGCGCATCGCGGTTTTGATCGACTACGTAAACCCGGTCGTGGCGGCGGATGAAATCGATAAGATGCGCGGTGAACGGGTATGCGCGCAGGCGCAGGTAACTGGCCTCGATCGAATATTCCGCCTGCAGTTGCTCGATGCTTTCCCGCACGGCGAAATCGGACGTGCCGGAACCAACGTAGCCGATTTTGGCCCTCGGGTTCGTGGTTACCACCGGCGCGGGTACGAACTGGCGCATGGTTTCGAACTTCCGGGCGAGGCGATCCATGTTGTTCACATAGTCGTCTTCGCGCTCGGTATATAGGGCCTTCGCGTTGTGACCGCTACCACGAGTGAAGTACGCCGCCTTGGGGTGTTTGGTGCCGGGAAGGGTGCGGTAAGGGATGCCATCCCCATCCACATCTTCATAGCGCCCGAAGCCGCCCAAGCGGTTGAGATCTTCGGCGCTGAGTATTTTGCCGCGATCGATAGGTTTCTCGGGATAGGGGAATGGGTCTGCCATCCAACTGTTCATGCCGAGATCGAGATCGGTCATGACGAAGACCGGCGTCTGAAATTTCTCGGCGAAGTCGAAGGCGTCCATGGTGAGGTTGAAACATTCCTCGGGCGTCGCCGGAAAGAACATGGGGTGACGCGTATCGCCATGGGAAAGGAGTGCGTTCGAAAGGATATCGCCCTGCGCGGTGCGCGTGGGCAGGCCAGTGGAAGGGCCGACGCGTTCCACATCGAAAATGACGGTGGGGATCTCGGCGTAGTAACCCAAGCCGATAAACTCGCTCATCAGCGAGATGCCGGGGCCGGCGGTGGAAGTCATGGAACGGGCGCCCGCCCATCCGGCGCCGAGCGCCATGCCGATGGAGGCGAGTTCGTCTTCCGCCTGGACCACAGCGTAAGTTGCCTTGCCGGTGGCGGGATCGTTGCGGTACTTCCTGAGGTAAACCTGCAGCGATTCGACCAGCGAGGACGAAGGCGTGATGGGATACCAGGTGACCACGGTGACGCCCGCGAACATCGCGCCCAGAGCGCACGCGGCATTCCCATCGATGATGATCTTGCCCGCGGTGCCGTTCATACGTTCCACGCGAAAGGGGTCGGTTTTAGTGAAGGTCTTGGCGGCGAAATCGTAACCGGCCTGGGCCGCGCCCCAGTTCAGATCGGCGGCTTTGGCTTTGCGCTTGCCGAACTGGCGTACCAGGGCATTGCGCATCTCCTCCATTTCAATAGAGAGCACCCAGGCCACCACGCCGTCGTAGATCATGTTGCGCACGAGCTTGCGCAATTTGGCCTCGGGACAGACGGGGCCGACGAGCTTATCGAACGGAACGGGATAGAAGTGAAGATCGCTGCGCAGTTCGTTCAGCTTCAGGGGCTCGTCATAAACTACCGCCGCGCCGGCGCCGAGCTTCATTGCGTCTTCGCGGGCGGTCTCGGGATTCATGGCGATCAGGAAATCGATCTCCTTACGCCGCGCGACATGGCCGCTTTTGGATGCGCGAATGGTGAACCAGGTGGGCAGCCCGGCGATGTTGGAAGGAAACATGTTCTTGCCCGAAACCGGGACGCCCATCTGAAAAATGGAGCGCATGAGAACATTGTTGGCTGTCTGGCTGCCGGAGCCATTCACGGTGGCGACTTGGATGCTGAAATCGTTGACGATGGGTCCGGGCCGCTGGCCAGATGGGGCCTCGGCGGGGGACACTTCAAGCGTAGACATCGATAGGGATTCCTCGTAAGGGCACTTTCTTTTGATTATAGGGGAAGTTCACGGGATTCAGGCGGCAGGCAGATTTTGGGGGTCTGACCATGGTCATTGACCATGGTAAAATTGGCTTTGTATGCAAGAGATCGCGATTTCCAAATTCAAGGCCACCTGTCTGGGAGTGCTGGAAAATGTTCGGCGCACGGGGACGCCAGTTCGCATCACGCGGTTTGGTAAACCTATCGCGGAGATTGTGCCGGCTAAGGCGCCTACTTCAAGGAAGTCATTATTCGGATGCATGCGCGACGAGATTGAGATTTGCGGCGATATCGTGGGCCCTGTCGGCGCGTTCGACAACTGGACTTACGAAGATCGATGAAGCTCCTGCTGGATACGCATATCTGGATTTGGTTGATCAGTCAACCGGAAAAGCTGAGTCGGGCCGTAAAGCGCGAGATCCAGAACTCAAAGAATGAGCTTTACATATCGCCGGTCTCCATTTGGGAGGCGGGTCAAATGGCGCGGCGGGGCAGGCTCAAGACCAAAGTGACTTTTTCGGCCTATATCGAACAGACGCTCGCTCGTCCGGAATTTCAAGAGGCGCCTTTCAACTTCGCAGTGGCTATCGAGGCGAGTCATTTGCAGTTGCCGCAGGGCGATCCTGGCGACGTATTTCTGGCGGCGACAGCGTCCGTCTATGGCATGACGCTGGTCACCAACGATGAACAACTGCTGGCATGCAAGTGGTTGAAAACCATTGCAAACGATTAATCGGTGGTTTCAGCCCGTCTCGCGCGCGTAAATCATGAATGACGCCACGGGCAAGCCTTCTCCCTGGTGAAACGAGCGCGCGTGATCCAAAATCGCGCGGTCCGATTTTGTCATCCGCTCGCGCTCACGCAGAAATTCCAGCCAGGACTCGACTACGAAGTTTTCGACAATGCGATCGGGCGCGGCGGTGTCACGGAAGACGCCCCAGCGGATGGCGCCGTCACGCATACGCACGGCTCGCAATTGGTGGATGGCATGGGTGAATTGAGAGTAATCGGCGTTGCGAATCCGGTATTCGACGCTCACCAGCACGGGGCCGTCCTCGGGGTTGGGTTCGATCGCAACCTGTGGACCGGGACGGTTGAGTTGATAGGGGCTGAGATCGGGCGGAGCCCCGCGCAGCAGGTGGAAGCGCAGCGCGAAGGGTAGAGACAACAACATCCCGGCCGAAGCGGCAAGCAGCGAACTGGTGGTGGAAGCACGTTCGGCGATGAATCCCCAAAGCGAACTGCCGAAAGCCATGCCGCCCCAAAACAAAGTCTGGTACGCGCCCAGAGCGCGCGCCTGCACCCAGCCGGGAACGGAAAGTTGCACGGCGACGTTGAAGGTGGAGGTGGTGCTGGTCCAGGCGAATCCAGCGGCGAGCAGCCAAAAGACCAGCAGGGGCGTGGAGTGCGAAAGGCCCAGCACCGCGAGAGCGCAGACAAAGATCAGCGTGGCCGAAACGGTGATGGCATCGGCCGAAACCATGCGGCGCAGTTTCGGCAGGGAGGCTGCCCCGAGCACCGCGCCGGCGCCGAGGCATCCATTCAGCAGGCCGTAGCCCATGGCGCCCTTGTGCAAGTCCTGGCTGGCGACGACCGCCAGCAGCGCCCAGATCGCGCTGGCGAAGGTGGTGAAGAGGAACGCACGCAGAAAGACCGCCTGCAGCGGGGGTGAATGCCGCAGATAGCGCGCGCCCGATCGCATGGAACCGAAGATGCGCTCGGAGGGCAACGCACTCTTGAACGGCGGCGTGCGTTGCCATGCGACCAGTACCGCGATCACGGCCACGAACGACGCTGCGTTCACGGAGAAGACGACGCCAGCGCCGCGCGCGGCGGTAGCGAATGCTGCAACGGCGAAGCCGCCTAGAGCCGGCCCTGCCGCGCGCGCGAGATTGAAGCCCGCGCTGTTAATGGAGATGGCGTCGGGAAGTTCTCTGCGCGGAACCAATTCCGGCACGATGGCTTGCCACGCGGGATTGTTCAACGCCGAGCCGATATTGAGGAGGAAGGTAAGCGCTAATAGCGTTCCAGGAGAGACGATGCCCACGAGCGTAAGGGCGCTTAGGATCGCCACGCTGGCAAGCATCCACGACTGCCAGAAGATCAGCAGGCGGCGGCGATCGAAAATATCGGCGGCGGCGCCGGCCGGGTATGCCAGACCGACCGCCGGGAGGCTGGCGGCGGTCTGCATCAAGGCAATTAGCAGGGGCGAGGTGGTAAGGGCCGTCATCAGCCACGCGCCGGCGGTGTCCTGCATCCAGCCGCCAACGTTCGACACGAGCGCGGCAAGCCACAGATTGCGGAAGAGGGGCCGGCGCAGCGGAGCCCACCCGCGATGGATTTCGTCGCTCAAAAGCCGGCCGACGACGCCAGTCCGCGCCGGTTATATTCCTCGCGCGTACATAGGGCGTTCGGGCCCAGAGCGTGGTCGACGGCAAGAATGCCATCGAGATGATCGATCTCGTGCTGCAGCAGCTCGGAAAATGCGTCCGATGCCTCGACGATTTGCGGCAAGCCGGATTCGTCTTCGTAGCGGATGCGAACGGTTTGATGGCGTTCCAGCCACACGAGCAGTTCCGGGAACGAAAAGCAGTCGTCCCAGAGAGCGAATTTCCGGTCGCTCTGGAATTCGTAGACGGGATTGCGCAGGTGGTAGGCGCGGCCGCCGATTTCGATATAGACGAGCCGCTTCAACTCGCCGATTTGCACGGCGCTGATGCCGCGGCCGAAGCCGTGGGTGCGCTGGAACTCGTGCAGTGTATCGCGCAGATCGGCGAAGATAGCGGCCGATTCGACGGGGGAAGCGGGCGTGGAGGGCTGGCGCAAGAAAGGGTCCCCCAACTGCAAGATGCGGCGAGCTGGCATGCTAAACATGATGGTAAGGTAAGCCGATGCCCTCCCGCAAAGACCCGGTGCGCGAAATTTCGCACGTGGTGGTCTATGCGTTCTTTTATCTGACGCCGCTGTTTTTAGGCTTCGGATTTCTGTTGCAGGGGATGCTGGGAATTCTGGCGGGAATGACGCTGGCCAACCTTGCCGCGGCGCTCTTTGCCAACTGGCTGGCGCTGAAGATTTATAACGGGCTAGGGGTGGCCGCCATCGGGCTGAAGTGGAATCGAGCATCGGCGGATAACCTTGCACTGGGGTTGATAGGCGGAGTGGGCGGGGCCTGCCTCACGTTGGCGCCGGCCTGGGCGGCGGGGGCGGCCCATTTTGTGTGGATACCAGGGGATCATCCCACAATTTGGGCGGCGATTTATCTGGGCATCTTCCTGCTGGTGGGCTCGGCCGCCGAGGAGATTCTGTTTCGCGGGTTCGGATTTCAAACCCTGCTTCCGGCATTTGGCGCATGGCCCAGCGTGGGAATCTGCGCCGTTCTATTCGGCGCGCTTCACCTAATGAATCCGAATACGAGCTGGCTTGGCATTTTGAATACGATTGGATTCGGCGGGGTTTTTGGATACGCCTTTCTGCGCAGCCGGGACCTCTGGCTACCGATCGGGCTGCATTTCGGCTGGAACGTTTCACTCCCGCTTTTTGGGGAGCGAGTGAGCGGGCTTACAATGAAGGTGACGGGCTACGAGATGTCGTGGACCGCCGGCGCGCTCTGGAGCGGTTCCGCTTACGGCCCGGAGGCCAGCATATTGGCTACCGCGGTGGTGGTTTTACTGTTCCTTTATGTTCGAAGAGCACCCGCGCGGCGGCAATTCTCGCCTCTGACGGACCCGCCTGTGGAGACCGCTATATGCGAACCGCCGCTGCAATTGCCGTCCTGATGGCGGCCGTTTCGACCACGCCGCGCCTGTTACGGGCGGCGGAGAAGCTTACTTTCGAAGATCGCGTGGAAATCACTCGCGGGCTGATGGCGGAATATGCCAAGGCCAAAGTGCTGGTGCCGCGCTCCAAGAAAAATCTGGAGCTTAGCTCAGACGGCACGTATGACAAAACGGCGTGGGCTGGCATTGCAAAGGAGAGCGGGCCGGCTGCGCGCGTAGGCGACCTGATCCAGATCACAAAGGTGGAGATTGGCAGCGACCGCATCATTCTTCAGCTGAATGGTGGATTCAAAGGCGGCCAGCACTGGTATCGCGGCGTCTCCATCGGCATGGGAGGGACCAACAATCCGACCCAGGTTCCGGTTGGAAACGGCGATGCGAACGCCCCAGGCGGCACGACGATCGAGATCCTGTTCCATAAGCCACTCGAACCGGTGAAGGCAACCGAGGTGAAAAAGATGCTGGCGGGGGTGCTGGATTTCGAGCAGCATTCGGCCACTGAGCTGTTCGCGGACACGCTGCCGCCCGAGACGAAGAAGGCGATTGCGGACAAACGAGTGATCGAGGGAATGTCGCATGACCAGGTGGTGTTGGCT
Organism: Bryobacterales bacterium; assembly: GCA_963703295.1. Taxonomy (GTDB): domain Bacteria; phylum Acidobacteriota; class Terriglobia; order Bryobacterales; family Bryobacteraceae; genus PALSA-243. The sequence continues at coordinate 8,298,507 of OY969810.1, read as the reverse complement.
ATGGGCCGGCCGGCGCACAAGTCGCGAGAGTCAAACGACGGCCTCGACACAGAGGAGTGGGTGTACGGCGCGGCCCCTGGGAAGTTCACATTCGTCACCTTCAGCGGCGACAAGGTGATTAAGGTGAAGGAGATGTACGCGGGCTTGGGCACGGAAGTACACGACCCGGCGATCATCCACTAACCTTCGCGGCTCCCGAGCGTCTATCCGGCTACAAGGAGCCCGAAGATGAATCTTGCCGCTCTCCGAATGGCCGGAGCCGCCGCTGTAGCTGCCACAGTTCTTGCAATTGCGCCCGCACAGGCGCAAACCAATCGTCATAATCTGAACGTTAACTTCGACGGCAACGTCACGTCCTGCGCGGATCTTCGCGTAAAGACGGATGGCGCTCTGGCGCAAGCGGTGGACAAATTCACGATCCAAGGCGGGTCCGTGCAGATCGACGGCGGCTCCGGCGGGGCGATCCACGTAGTCGGGACGGATCGCGCGGATTATGCGGTGGAGGCTTGCCGCGTTGCGGTGGCGGACGATCAATCGACGGCGCAGCAGGCCGTGGCAGGGACTTCAGTGGTACGCAGCGGGTGGCGCGTGGAAGCGCACGGACCGGCCTTTGCGGATAACAACGCGCAATGGCAGGTCTACCTGATTGTGCAGGCTCCGCGCGGCGGCAGCGTGGAATTGACTACTGTCAACGGACCGATTGCGGTGCGTGGCGTAGGGGGCACGGTAAAGGCGAAGGCCGTCAACGGACCGGTTTCGGTGCAAGATTGCGCCGGCGTGGTTGACGCGCAGACGACCAACGGGCCGATCTCCTTTTCCGGGCAAGGCGGCGATGTCAAGTTGGCCGCGGTCAACGGGCCGCTATCGATCAAGATTTTGGGCGACGTCTGGAATGGAGCGCGGCTGGATGCGAGTACGATGAACGGGCCGGTCCAATTGACGGCGCCCGACGCGTTTCGCTCAAGCGTGCGGGTGGAGACGAACGGACAGTCACCTTTCACTTGTAAGGCCGCGATGTGCCGAAGCGCGTTGACCGATGCACGCAGTGAGAAGCATACGCTGCAAATGAACGGGTCAGCGGATACGGTGCGCCTTACCGCGGGGAACGGGCCGGTTTCCGTGAACGGCCCCTCGGCGCGCTAGCCCGCGCCAGGTCTTTGGCGGCGCGCTTGGCGATACGAGCGTGCCGCCGCTCCTCCCGTTCGATGTCCTTTAGAGCGCGAAAAAGCAGAGAATCGGGTAAGCCTATGTCGACGGCGCGCTGCAGTACGCCGAGCACTTCTTCCCTGCGGCCGACGGTGCGCAGCCAACGCGCGAGACCGATGAGATCGGCGCCGTGCCGCAAGCCGGCCTCGAGCGGCGAGCGGAAGGCGGCGGGGACAATCGCGGTCAGACAGGCAAGCGACAGGATATCGAGCGCATTGTGGTGGAAGATGGGGACCAGACGGAAAGCCTGCTGCGTGCGCTGGTATTCGAAGTAGTAATAAGGGATCATTTCACCCGGCAGATCGCCCTGTCGTTCGGCGCCGAGAATTTCGACTTCGAGATCGATCAGGCGGCAGGATTCCAAGCGCAATTTCCAGAGACGGCGCGCGCCAAAGAGGAGGTCCAGGTGCGGAAGGCGCTCGAAGGGATGAGGAATGCGCGCTAACGCATAGCGCGATTCGAGCAAGTGCTGATCGAATATGCGGCCGTTATAGGTGATGAGCGCGTCGAACTGCGACAGGTGTTCCGAGAGGCGCCAAAGCAACGAGGGCTCGTCGCGATACTCGCGCAGGAAGAATTGGCGCAGGCGGAAGCCGGAGAGATCGATTGAGCCCACACCTACGAGAAAGGCGCATGCGCCGGCGCCGAGGCCGGTGGTTTCGGTATCGAGGAAGGCCCATTTTTCAGGGCGCGTATGGGGGATGCCTCCGCCGGAGAGAGAATCGAGCAGATCGGCGGGAAGGTCGTTGAGATCGGCGATGCCGACGCAGCCATGACGGCGATGGCGCTGCCAGACACGCTCGGTTTCGAAGTGAGCGCCGTAGAGCGTGGGCACGACTTCACCAGACAGCAGTTCTTCGACGCCTTGCTGTGGCGGACGCGGGGCGGGCCGGAGGGTGGGGACGCCGCGCACGGAACGATACTTGCGATCGACGAGCGCGATGCGACGGCGAAGCGCGGCGAGTTGTTGCTGGACGTCCTCCATCTTCTTCGCTTTTTCTTTGCCTGCTTCCTTGTGAACACTATAGCCGATATGCTGGGGAGATCAAAACTACCCGCGGCTGGTTGAACTCATCGGCGTGGTTCGTGACGGCTCTATCGGCGGCGCTGCTCGCGGCACTCCTCATATCCCGGCTCTGCCACACCGGAATTCTTTGGGAGGGAGACGCGCTGCCGCTGGCCACCGCGCGGCAGATGCTGTTCGGAAAAACGATCTATCGCGACGTCTGGAACGATAAGCCGCCGCTGGTGGCAATGTTCCATCTGCTTTGCGGCGCGCGCGACGGGGCGTCGTTGCGCATCTTAGACGCAGTCTATGCGTGGGCGGCATGCGGCGTGGCTTTTGGCTTTGCACGCGATTTGTGGTCACGGCGCGAGGGATTTTGGGCCGCCGGGCTAACAGCCTTTTACCTGATCTTCGATTTTCCGGCAACCGCGATTCCGGCAGCGTCCGATCTGCTGTTGCTGGCGCCGCATATGGGGGCGGTGTGGCTGGCGTGGAAACGGCGTGGGCTGTGGTGCGGCGCTGTAATTGGCGTGGCGTTCTGGATCAGTCCAAAGGCTTTGTTCGTACTCGCTATCTGTGCGTTGTGGGACGTTTCGGGCGCGCTTTGGATCGCGGCGGGGTTTCTGGCGGTGACAGCAACGGGCGCGGCGTGGTTGTGGGCGGCGGGCGCGTGGGGCGCTTACTGGCTGGAGGTTTGGGAGTGGGGACGCGTATACGCGGCAAGTCCGTTTGTGGCGAATCCGCTATGGAACGGGGTGCTGCGGAGCGCGAACTGGATCGGCTTTCACGCGGCGGCAGCGGGGGCGGCGGTCGTGTTTCTCTGGAGATCGCCTGAGCGGAAGTGGAAGTGGCTTGCCTGGCTGGCGCTGTCGATGGCCGGTGTTAGCGCTGGTATGCGTTTCTTCCCGCGGTATTACTTTCTTTTAGTGCCACCAGTGGTGGTGATGGGCGGGCGCGGTTTTACACTGCTTGGCAAGCGGGCGATCTGGATTGCGGCGCTGCTGGCGATTCCTTTGGTGCGTTTTGCGCCCGACTATGTACGCGCGCTTGACGGGCGTACGTGGCGCGACACGGCGATGGACCGCGACAGCGCGGCTGCCGCGACATTGACGCGAGGGTTGGCGCGAGCCGGCGATACGCTTTTTGTCTGGGGCTACCGGCCCGAGCTTTATGTCTACACCGGACTGCCGGCGGGGACCCTCTATCTCGATTCGCAACCGCTCACAGGAGTTCCGGCGGACCGGCACCTGACGCAGTCGAAAACGATCGATTGGCCTTCGGCGGCGAGTCGGCGAGCGGAGCTGGCAAGATCGCGGCCGACGTTTGTATTGGACGGCTTAAGCTTGTTCAACCCCGAGTTATCGATTGCGCGATATCCGGAGCTGCGGGAATGGTTCGGATTGTATCGTGAGGCGGCTCGAACCGGGGAGACTGTGATCTATGAGTTACGCGAGCGGTGAGCAGCGGTTGATCAGTTCTCGCCCGGTTTCGCCACGTGATCGATCAGCATGATATCTAACGGGGCCTTTCCGGTCTCGAGATGCAGGCCTATCTGTTTCCGTAACGCTTCGAAGATGGTGGGGCCTGAAAAATCGATCGGCTTGCCGTCGTGCCCGAGCATGCCTTCATGCATGGATTCCGGCGGTGACATCGTAAAGAACATGCTGAAGTCATATCCTCCCTTGAGACCGGTTTTGTTAATCACCGGACGGTCGATGAAACGCCGAATCTTGAGCGCGAAATCATCCATTGAACCCGCGGTGGCGTCTATTTTGATATGGAGCGGTCCAGTAACCGTGGAATAGATGAGGGATTCGCCGCTGTTTTGTGGATCGTGAGGCGTCAGGCTTGGTCCGCCTTTTTCCACCGTCAGCACGTATACCGGCAGCTCCTTCGTTTGACGGCGGAATGCCAGTTGAAACCGCTCTGCGAGGAGGGCTTGCAGCATAACGTGTAACTCTTCGATGGTCGATGCACGCTCCGCCTTTGCGTCCATGTCGAATCGATCGCGGTTGATCCAATCGGGTCCTCCGACGACCTGATCGGCGACGACGCCATACGCCGTCTGGATCATAAATTTTAAGTTGACGTTCGTGGCCAGGTAGCGCTGGCCGCCTGGGGCTGGTTGAATCCCGGTTATCGCCGTACCCGGCGGGGTCGGCTTTATGGATGCCACTTCGAATTTTATGCCCGAGCTGGACGCGGGCGATTGCGCGTGAAGGGCGATAGCGATCACAAGAGCGAGAACCGTTCGCCGACACATGGTTGCCATCATTGTGAAACGCGCGGCCGGCAGTTGCAAGCCGCTGCGGCCGGAGCTGGGTTGCACGGCTAGGTGATGGCCTTAGTCGCAATTGTCTCTTGGAGAACTGTACCAGTACTTTAAGCCCTGTTGGGGCAAGGTGGATCGCTCTAGAATTGCAGCGGGATGAGACTTTCTCTTGGCATCGGGATGTGCGCGTACACGCTTGCCGGGAGCTTGTGGGGCGGCACTATCGATGTGTCAACGCAATCCACGCAGACTCTGCAGAATGGCGATTCGCTGGAATTCCTTTTCTCGTCGAGCAGTTATGCCAACTATGCGGCTGGGATGGGGATGTCCGCTTATCCCGGGATGATCAACTTCATGTTCGCGTCGATGCCGGGGAATGTGACCGGCCAATTCGCAGCGGAAATCGAATCGGCGGACGCAACGGTCTCGGCGGTGTTTCCGGGTTCGATTGGTTGGACGAGTGGATATGCGCAAAGTTCGGGATACAGCGGCCCTATCTCGGGGCTGATGGATACGCTTTCGCTTTCGAGCCCGCTTTCGCAGGCCCTTTTCGCGGTTTCCGAGGCGGAGTTGATTCTGACTTATGCCGGGCCGGACATCACGGTCGGCGTGCAGGGGCGGAGCTTGCGGCAGGATTTGACGGTAAGCCTCTCGGGAGGGCCGCTGAGTACGGGCGGCATGGTCTATAGCGCGGCGCTGAACAATGGAGGAGCAACGACGGGTGGAGCATTAATGGGTAGAGCATTGACGGCTGGACCATTGACGGGTGGAGCGTTGACGGGGGGAACGGCGGCGGCGGAACCTGAATCGGGGGCGCTACTAATGATGGCGGGGGTGGGCATGTGCGTGTTCGCGGCGGCGCTAAAGCGGTTCCGGCCCGGGCGGAGAACGGTTTAAACCTGCCCTGCTAGCGATATCCTGGAGCGTATGCGCCTCGTCTGCACGATACTGCTGCTGATTCCGCTCACGGCGGCCGCCCAGATTTCCGGCAGTTATACGGGCTCAGCGGCTTGCCAGAAGTGCCATGCGGCGATGTACAACCGCTGGAGCAAGACGCTCATGGCAAATGTTGTACGCGATCCGAAGACGCACCCGGACGCCATCCTTCCCGATCTTTCGCGCCCCGACCCACTGGTGAAGTTCACCAAAGACGATATCGCTTTCGTTTACGGCAGCAAGTGGAAGCAGCGGTACTTCACGAAAAAGGGGGACGATTATTATCCGCTCGGCGCGCAATGGGACGTGACACATCGGGTTTGGCGGGCCTACCAGGCGGCCCCGGGATCCGACTGGTGGACGGCGTTTTATCCGAACGACAATATGCAGCGCCCGACGGGTCCGCTGTGCGACGGCTGCCACTCGGTAAATTACGACATTCGGACGAAGACTGTCACGGAGTGGAACGTCGGCTGCGAAAAGTGCCACGGGCCAGGCGCCGAGCATGTTTCGAAGCCTTCCCGGACGAACATCATTAACCCCGCGCGTTTGGATTATGTGCAGGCGAACAACGTTTGCATACAGTGCCACTCGCAAGGGCAACCTTTGATAAATCCTATAGAGGGAAAGTATTACGACTGGCCGGTAGGATTCGAGGCAGGCAAGAATCTTCAGGATTTCTGGAAACTGGAAGAGCACAAGCTGGGACAACAGTCATTTACTCATTTCGCGGACGGCACAGCGCACAAGAACAGGATGCAGGGCAATGACTTTGTTACCAGCCAGATGTATACGCACGGCGTGAGCTGCTTTAGCTGCCACGATGTCCATGGCACGGAGAACAACGCGGATCTCGTCAAACCGGCAAATGTCTTGTGCCTGGAGTGCCACGGACCCACTTCACCGAATGGTCCGCGCGCTTCCAGCATCGAAGCGCATACGCACCATAAAGCCGGCAGCCCAGGCAACGAATGCATCAACTGCCATATGCCTAAAATCGAGCAGACCATCGCGGATATTAACGTAAGGGCGCATACCTTCAAATTCATCACGCCCGCGACGACGGACACGTTGAAAGTTCCGAATGCCTGCGCCGGTTGCCATGCCGCCGAGGGCCGGGATTTCATCGCTAGAGCACTGAAAAGCTGGACCAACTTTTCGCCCTGGCGCATGGACCAATAGATAGTTCCGCGCGGTTGACGCTCCCCATGCCGCATGTTACTCTGATTTTCTTAGTACGGCCCAGTTCTCTTCCGCTGTTCTCTCATGGACAAAATCGTTCACCAGTTGGGCGAGCTTCTGCTGACAGCCCTGCCTACATTTCTGTTGCTGATTTTCCTTACGCTTTACTTGAAGTTCATGTTCTTTCAGCCGCTCGACAAAGTGCTGCGGCAGCGCTACGAAGCGACCGAGGGAGCGCGCAAACTCGCAGAGCAGAGCCTGGAACGGGCGGCGGCAAAGACCGCCGAATACGAAGCCACTTTGCGGGCGGCGCGCAGCGAAATTTATCAGACTCAAGAAAAGGCGCACAAAGAAGCACAAGAACGCGCCGCGGGCGAGATCGCGGCGGCGCGCAGCCGAACGGAGGCATCCGTTCGCGAGGCCAGACAGCAACTGGCCCAGGATGTGGAAGCCGCGAAGGTGTCTCTGGCGAAAGATAGCGAGTCGCTGGCGAACCAGATTGCGGATTCCATTTTGCGCGGGAGAGCGGCATGACGCGTCAAAGCCGCAGGCTTTTGCTGGCATTCGCGCTTTCCGCCGTGACGCTCTTTGCGCGGGACGAAGGCGCGGTCGAAAAGACGGCATCCGGCCTGAGCCCCTTGATGGAGATGGTCCTTTTGTGGGCCAATTTCGCCATTCTGGCGATCGGCTTGGGCTATCTCATCAAGAAGTACGGCGCTCCATTTTTTGCCGCCCGCAGCCAGCGCATCGAGCGGGAGATTGTGGAAGCAACCAAAACGCGGCAGGACGCGGAAGCGCGCTCGGCGGAAGTGGACCGGCGGCTCGCCAATCTGGAAAACGATCTGGCGGCGCTGCGAACCGAATCCCGGCAGGAATTGGACTCGCTCGAACGTAATGCAAACGCAAAGACATCGGCTGAGATCGCCAAGATCCAGAGCAACGCGGAACAGGAGATCGCCGCGGCGGGCAAGATGGCCCGGATGGATTTGAAGCGCTTTTCGGCCGAACTGGCGGTGCAAATGGCGGGCGAGAAAATTCGCGCCCGAATGACGCCCGACGCTCAGCAGGCGTTGGTGCGCGACTTTGTCAAGAACCTCGACGGCGCCGGCAAGAGCGCGCCGGCCAACTAAAAAATCACGATGACCCTTTCCGCCGTAGCCACGCGATACGCGAATGCCCTTGCGGACGTAGTCACATCCAGCGGTTCGACGCTGTCCCCGGAGGCGGCGATGGCCGAACTGCGGGCATTCGAAGCCACGATTCGAGAATCGCGAGATTTGGCTTTGGCGCTCGAAACGCCCGCCATTCCCACAAGCCGAAAGAAGACCGTTATCGGGCGACTCGGCGACATCTTGAAGTCCTCTAAGGTGACGCGGAACTTTCTGTTCGTGCTCGCCGATCGCCGGCGAATTGGGTTGTTGAGCGAGATTATTCTGGCATTCCAAGCGGCGCTCGATGAGCGCACAGGAATTCTACCGGCCCAGATTGCCACGGCCGGGGCAATGAACGACGCTGAGCGTGCGGGGCTGGCGGCGGAACTTGAAAAGCTTACAGGCAAGCGCATCCGTATGACGTTCGCGGTGGATCCGTCGCTGATCGGCGGGGTGATAGCCAAGGTTGGATCAACCGTGTATGACGGGTCGGTGCGCGGCTCGCTGCAATCGCTTGAAAAGCGATTGAGCGCGGAAGGTTAAAACGGGGAAGAAATTATGGCTCAGATTCGAGCGGATGAAATAACCAGCATCCTGCGCCAGGAGATTGAGAATTACGACAAGGCGATGGACGTGTCGGAAACCGGGTCGGTGATCTCAATGGGTGACGGCATTGCGCGCGTTCACGGCCTGGAACGAGTGATGTCGGGCGAGTTGATCTCGTTCCCGCACGGCGTTTCGGGAATCGCGATGAACCTGGAAGAAGACCAGGTAGGCGCCGTGCTGCTGGGCGAATATACGGAAATCAAGGAAGGCGACGAAGTCAAGCGCACGGGACAAATCATGTCCGTGCCGGTAGGGAAGGCGATGATCGGCCGCGTGGTCGACGCGCTGGGGGCGCCGATCGACGGCAAAGGCGCCATCCACAACGACGGCTTCAACCCAATTGAGCGCATCGCGCCGGGCGTGGTGGATCGCCAACCCGTGAAAGAGCCGATGCAGACCGGCATCAAGGCGGTGGACGCCATGATTCCGATTGGCCGTGGGCAACGCGAGCTGATTATCGGCGACCGGCAGACGGGAAAGACGGCCATCGCGCTCGACACCATCATTAATCAAAAGGGCGGCGACATGATTTGCATCTATGTCGCGATCGGCCAGAAGCGTTCCACGGTGGCGCAGGTGGTGAAGACGCTCGAAGACGCGGGCGCAATGGAGTACACCATTGTGGTATCGGCGTCGGCGTCGGACCCGGCGCCCATGCAGTATCTGGCGCCATTCTCTGGCACCGCGATTGGTGAGTATTTCCGCGACAAGGGCGGTCACGTTCTCTGCGTGTACGACGATCTTTCGAAGCACGCGGCAGCCTATCGTGAGATCTCGCTGCTGCTGCGCCGGCCCCCGGGACGCGAGGCGTTTCCGGGCGACGTGTTCTATTTGCATAGCCGGTTGCTGGAGCGCGCCTCGAAGTTGAGCGCCGAACAGGGCGGCGGATCGCTGACGGCGCTACCGTTCATCGAGACGCAGGCGGGCGACGTTTCGGCGTATATTCCGACCAACGTCATCTCGATCACCGACGGCCAGATCTTCCTCGAAGCCGATCTGTTTAACTCGGGCCAACGCCCGGCCATCAACGTCGGCATCTCGGTTAGCCGCGTAGGCGGCAACGCGCAGACCAAGGCGATGAAGTCAATTGCCGGCAGCATGCGGCTCGACCTGGCGCAGTATCGCGCGCTGGCGGCCTTTGCGCAGTTCGGCTCCGATCTCGATAAGGCATCGCAGCAACAGCTGAACCGTGGCAAGCATCTGACGGAAATCCTGAAGCAGGGGCAGTACCAGCCGCTGCCGCTCGAAAAGCAGATCGCGATTATTTACGCCGGCACGCAGGGCTTCATCGACGATCTGCCGATTGAGCAGTGCCGCAAGTTCGAAGAGGAATTGTACCGGTTCATCGAGAGTGCGCACCCGACGATCTTCGAGGAGATTCGCAACAAGAAGGCTCTCGACGACACGCTCAAGTCTAAGTTGACGGCGGCGATTAAGGAATTCAAAGCCCGCTTCGTAGCGGAACACCAGCCGGTAGCCGCGCATGCCTAGTTTGATCGACATCCGGCGGCGCATCCGCTCGGTGAAGAACACGCAGCAGATCACGAAGGCCATGAAGATGGTCTCCGCGGCCAAGCTGCGGCGCGCGCAAGATCGGGTGATCGCGGCGCGGCCGTACGCGGCGACGCTGCGCAAGGTGATCTCGAACGTTGCCACCGCAGCGGCGGGCGACGACCGCGTCTCGGCAAATCCGCTATTGGCGCAGAGGCCGGAAAAACGGGTCTTGTTGGCATTGATTTCGGGCGACAAGGGCCTGGCCGGCGCATTCAACAGCAATTTAATTAAGACGGCGGTGCGCTTTCCGGCGGAACATGGCGGCGCTGAAGTAACGCTCGAGTTGGTGGGCCGCAAGGGCCGTGATTTTTTCCGCAAGCGCAGCGGCAAGATTTCCGGCGACCAGATCAACCTGGCAGCCAAGCCGCGTTACGAAGACATGGCGGGTATTGCGCGGCGCGCGATGCAAATGTTCTCGGAAGGCGAAGTGGATGCGGTTTACCTGCTCTACAACGAATTCAAGAGCGTGATGACGCAAAAGGTAACGCTGGCGCGGATACTGCCGGTAGAGGTTCAGGCGGAGCAGGCGTCCGTGGATTACATCTTCGAGCAACCGCCGGGCGAAATGCTGGAAGGGCTGCTTCCGCGGTACGTGGAGATGGAGTTTTACCGGGCGCTTCTTGAATCCTCGGCCGCGGAACACGCGGCGCGAATGACGGCGATGGATGCGGCAACGAATAACGCGGCCGACGTAATCGAGAGTTTGACATTGAATTTGAACCGCGTGCGCCAGGCGAGCATCACCAAAGAAATTATCGAAGTAGTGAGCGGCGCGGCGGCGGCGGAATAGGGCGAAGAAGAGGAATTTTATGGCGACAACTGTTGCAACCGTGGTGGGTAAGGTAGTCCAGGTGGCCGGACCGGCCGTGGACTGCGAATTTCCCGAGGGGCACGTACCACTGATTCACACCGCGATCCGGGTGACCAGCGAGGGCTTTAACGCACCCCAACCGATCGATATTATTTGCGAGGCGCAGCAGCATATCGGCGAAGGACGCGTGCGCACGATTGCGCTGCAACCTACCGAAGGGCTGGTGCGCGGCATGAAGGCGGAGAGCCTGGGCCACCCGGTGGAAGTGCCGGTGGGGCCGGAAACGCTGGGCCGCGTGCTTAACGTGATTGGCGAGCCCGTGGACAAGATGGGCCCGGTCAATGCCAAGAAGCACTATCCGATTCACCGGCAGGCGCCCAGCTTCGAGGAACAATCGACACGTCTTGAAATGTTCGAGACGGGCATCAAGGTGATCGACCTGCTGGAGCCATACCTCCGCGGCGGCAAGATCGGCCTCTTCGGCGGCGCAGGGGTAGGCAAGACCGTCATCATCATGGAGTTGATCAACAACATTGCCATGAAGCACGGCGGCGTTTCCGTTTTCGCCGGAGTGGGCGAGCGCACTCGCGAAGGAAACGATCTGTGGCTCGAAATGCAGGAAGGCGGCGTAATCGATCCGCACGATTACACCAAATCGAAATGCGCGTTGATTTATGGCCAGATGACCGAGCCGCCCGGAGCGCGTTTGCGCGTAGGCTTGACAGGACTTACGGTAGCCGAATATTTCCGCGATGAGGAAGGGCAGGACGTGCTGCTCTTCATCGACAACATTTTCCGCTTCACGCAGGCAGGTTCGGAAGTTTCGGCGCTGTTGGGCCGCATGCCCTCGGCAGTGGGATACCAGCCGAATCTTGCCACCGAAATGGGAGAACTGCAAGAGCGAATCACTTCAACCAAGAAGGGCTCGATCACGTCGGTACAGGCGATCTACGTGCCCGCCGACGACTACACCGATCCGGCGCCGGCAACGGCGTTCGCGCATCTTGATGCGACGACGAACCTTTCCCGCGAAATCGCGGCGCTGGGCATTTACCCCGCGGTGGATCCGCTGGCTTCCAGTTCGCGCATTCTCGACCCACGCATCATCGGCGACGATCATTACGACACGGCGCAGATGGTGAAGAATGTCTTGCAGCGCTACAAGGATTTGCAGGACATCATCGCGATTCTAGGCATCGACGAACTTTCGGACGAAGATAAGCTGAGCGTGGCGCGCGCCCGCAAGATCCAAAAGTTCCTTTCGCAGCCGTTCCACGTCGCCGAGCAATTCACGGGCATCCCCGGGAGATACGTGAAGCTCGAAGACAGCATTAAGGGCTTCCGCGCGATCTGCGAAGGCAAGTATGACGATTTGCCGGAGCAGGCATTCTACATGCAGGGCACGATTGAGGAAGTACAGGCGAAAGCGAAAGAAATAGCCGGTAAGTAAAGATGGCGGAAACGATCGATCTCGAGATAGTCACTCCGGAGCGCCAACTGGTAAAAGAGGCCGTGACGGAGGCGCAGATTCCCGCCCTGGCGGGATATATCGGCGTATTGCCCGGACACGCACCGCTGCTTAGCCTGCTGGGTAGCGGGGTGCTCAAATACACGGCGCAATCGGGATTGACCAAGTCGATGGCGATTCACCGTGGATTTGTGGAGGTACTGCCCGATCACATTCGCGTGCTGGCCGATATTGCCGAATTCGCGGAAGAGATCGATCTGGAAAAGGCGCGCGCGGCGGTGAGCGAGGCAAACCGACAGCTGTTGATCAACGATCAGGCGGCAGCGACGGACCCGGGCGTGGCGCTGGCAGAATCGGAACTGGCGCGGGCGCGGGTGGATGCCGCGGAGCAGAAGTAGGGTGGGCTCCGGCTCGGTAAGCCTGTCGGCTTGGGAGTCGAGGAGGTCGAGGGAGCCAGGAGTCGAGGATTGTTGCGCTAGCGCGCAGCTGGCGGGGGTTTCTTCCGCAGCGGGCGGAATCGTGGCAGCCGGGATGATGGCGCTGCGCGCTGCCGGGGGAGTGAAGGCGCAGTCGGAGTGTTGGGCCGACTCAGTTACGGGCCGTATTCTCTCGACTCGTCATCGCGCTTCTCGCGTTCGCCGGACTTGGACTGGGCGCCGCCGCGAAAACAGGACGACGCAGCCGGAGTTTTTGCCGGCTACGCGACAGGCGGCGACGGCGCCCTCGACCCGTGTCTGCTTTCCGGCGCCGCTGATGACATCAATGTCGAGCGGAAGCGTCACAGGACGCTCTTCACCACCCGCGATGGCGGCCAAGTCTTCCACCGGCAGGCCACTCCAGTGGTAGCGAAGTTGTAGAACACTATTCAAAGGCCTGCCTAAGGCAGCTTCACGAGTGATCTCAAGGATGGCGAGGGCGGCTTCGTTAATGCAGCACACGCGCTCTTGCTGATCGGCCACCAGTACGCCGTCGCCCAGGAAACGCAGGGTGGTTTCCAGCCACGAACGCTGACGTCGAAGTTCTTCCTCGAGCTTGTTCGTGTAGAGCGGACTGTGGGGCGAGGTTAGGATCTCGTATCCCGGCCCCAGCGATCCTCTTGCTTCGGGATAGGTGGGGGCCGGCGACTCAACCCTTTCGACCTTGACCTTCTTGTGCGTTTTCAAGACGTCAATTCCCATCGGTCTGTTTCCTCTAACAAACCAGTGCGACGGACTCGCAACTTTTCTTGAATTTATTTACGCCCGCATCCAATTTGCTTGAAAGAAAAACAATGCCACTACTAATTTAACCCGCCGATAGTAATAGTATCTCAAAAAGTTCGGGTTATTAATCACAGTTTAACCCTTTTCATATCATTACTATAGTTGTTATAATCACATTTTCGAAAAGTCCGCTTTGCGGAATGGACGGGATAATTCCTCGCGGCTGGAAATATATCGATCTGAACGCTGCGAGCTTAATCTCGCAATTTCGACTCGCATAACGCTGGCCATGGCTGCAATTGGCGCATTTTGACAGACTGCTCTGGAACAGCTGTCTTGGTCTGCCGGTGTAGACGTAATTTAGTGAAAAAGATCCACGTGGGATTCACGTGAGCCGCCAATACCTGAACCTCACCTCCGGAGCGTGGCGCCAACTTCGGCGGAACTGGCGTCTGCGGCCGAGCCCTCCGTTACTATGGCAAACGCTGGTTCCGGGCTCCCTTTTCTCCACACTGGCCGGGCTTCAGGCAAAGGTGGCAAGCGCGCAACTGGCTCAAGCGAATTATCGCAATGCAATCGTCGTGCTGGGTTACTGGCGCTCGGGCACCACGTTGCTGCACGAACTGCTTTGCCTGGACAATCGCTATACCTATCCGACGACGCACGCCTGCATGAACGCCCATCACTTCGTGCTGACGGAGGCCTCCGCGCTGGCGAGCGAAGGTGTGAGCGCAAAGCGTCCAATGGACGAAATGGAGGTTCGGCCGAGTTCGCCGCAGGAGGATGAGTTTGCCCTGCTTGCTCTGGGGGCTCGCTCCCCTTATGAAGCTCTGCTGATGCCCGAGATCCTGCCACGGGCTTTGCAGTTGGCCGATCCGAAGGATCTTTCACCAGAGGACACAAAGCGCTGGGGTGAGGTCTTTCTTAGTTTCCTGGCTGGAGTATCGGCGCGGGGCGCCCAGCGGCCAATGATACTCAAGTCGCCAACGCACGGCTTCCGGGTCTCTACACTACGCGAGTTGCTGCCAGAAGCGCGTTACATCCTGATTGTGCGCGACCCGGTCACCAATTTCGAATCGGTGGTGCGGATGTGGCGGAAAATGTTCGAATTGTACGCCTTCGGGCCTATACCGCCGGACGATGAAATCCGCGAAGCAGTGCTGAAGGATCGACCGCGTTTTGACGAAAAGCTGGCTGAGGGGACGGCTGGGCTGCCGGCGAATCGTTACGCCACCTTAACCTACGAAGCATTGATCGCCGATCCCAATCGAGCGATCAAACGGCTTTATGGCCGGCTTGAACTTGGGGATTTCGGCCCGGCCCGCGAGGCGATCGCCGCCGAAACAGCGCGACGCGAAAGCTACCAGGCCAAGGGCAGCCTGCCCTCCGACTCGTGGCGCCATCGCATCGAGAAGGAATGGGGAACTCTCCTCGCAAGGCATGAGACGTTGATGCGTAATTCCAGCATGACCGATTCAGCGTGATTTTTTTTGAGAAACGGAGCGGGACGGGGGCACTTAATAAGTAGACCCCGGTTTTGGCTTCATCGAGCCGGGGAGGGTGGTTATGATATTCCCCGGTCTGGTTCGGCAAGAGAGCCGCAACGAACTCATCGCTTCCATTAGCTTGCTCGTGTTGTTGCTCACGACGGCGGCGGGCAGTTACCCCTATCGAATCCCTTTAAGTATTGCGGCCGCGGGCGGCCTGGCATTAGGTTTGCGGAAGAGTTTACGCAACCGGCGCGCGTGCGACCTGGCCAAAGAGGAGCGCAACGACACGGTCGCTCGCGAACGGGATGCGCGCAAGCGTGCGTTGGCTGCGGAGCAGCGCTCGATTGAGACCTTGCATTCCATCCGCGACGGACTCTTCGTATTCGATGCCGACTTCAAATATCTTTATGTAAATCCACAGGGCGAGCGGATGACCGGGAAACCGAAAGGAGATCTGGCGGGAAAATGCATGTGGGACGTGGCGCCCGAAATGTTGGGGACGGAGTTCGAGCGGGTCTACCGGCGGGTGATGACTACTCGGGAGCCTGAAACGTTCGAAGCGATTCATTCCATGCGGGACCGGTGGATGGAAGTCGGGGTCTTTCCAAACCGCTACACCGGCGGCCTGACCGTAGTCTTCCGCGATATCTCAGATCTGAAAAGCGCGCGCGAAGACCGCGCCCGGCTGTCGCAGGAGTTACGTTGCGCGAACGATCTATTGGAAGGAATCATGGAAGGGAGCCGCGACCTGATCGCGGTGATTGACACCGAGTATCGCTACGTTGCCTCGAACCGGGCATACCGCGCGGCAATTCTAGGCATGACTGGCTGCGAGATTGGGCGACGCACGAGAGTGACGGAACTGCGATTCCAATATCAATTGCAGGCGAGGGCGGCAATTGATGCGTGGAGGCTCGCGCTACAGGGCCGCGAATCCAGCACTTCGGAAGAATTGATTGTGCAGGGGGAAACGCGCAGGACCTTTGAAGTGCATTATGCGCCGATTCGCGATTCAGCGGGTAAGATTGCCGGCGCCAGCGCAGTGGCGCATGACGTCACGGAACTGCGCGCGGCGGAGCGGGAGTTGGCCCTCACACGAGGCGCCCTGAACGCGCAAATGCGGCCGCCGACGGGGGAGCCACCGCGGAAGGAGGCGCGGCTGACGAAAGTGCACGTTGCTTAATTTAATGGGGAGGAAAAACGTTGGCCCAAATAAAAAAGGGCCCCGCGAAGGGCCCCTTATTTGTCGGATCTGAATCTTGTAGCGCTCTATACCCTGTTTACGTTTTCGGCCTGCAGTCCTTTCGGACCTTGCTTCACCTCAAATTCCACCTCCGCGCCCTCATCGAGCGAACGGTAGCCGTTCGCCTGGATGGCGGAAAAGTGAACGAATACGTCATCGCCGCTCGACCGTTGGATAAAACCGTAGCCTTTGGCGGCATTAAACCACTTCACTGTGCCTTTTTCCTTCACTACTTATCTCCTGAAATTGTTCGTCGTGCTCTTGGGACTCCCTGGCAAGGAAAGCGGACTTTCGAGGCTTGCTAGAAACTTACGAGGCGCGTCCAAACAACGTTTCAAACTGCGAAGGGTATTTTCTCAAAAGCGTTAGGTGGATGCAAGCGCAATGGGAGCATCCTACCCCTTGACATCGACTCCTTGTTACCGTAACTTTGTGATCATTCATTCCGCGGCGCGTCTCCGCAAACCGCTCCCTGTATAGAGCCGGTGTATAAAGCCCATCCGGCTTCATTTTCTATAGGAGACTTTGACGAATGTCGATCGCTAGCAACCAGATGGAATCACTCACCCAACGAGGCTTCACCCGCCGCCAGATTGGACGCATCGGCGCCCTGCTTTCGGCCGGGGCCGCGCTTCCTTTTTATAACGAATTCGCCATGGCGCAGGACGCGCAGCAGCAACAGCGGCCGGGACGCGGCGCGGGCGGCGGGATGCGCCGCGCGATGGATCCAGACACGGTGGTGATCAACCAGAATGAAAACCCGATGGGGCCGTGCAAGGAAGGGCTCGACGCCATTGCGAAGGTGGCGCCGCACGGCTGGCGATACAACCCAGGCAGCGAATCTTCCGATTTCCGCAATGCCGCGGCTGAGCAGCTTGGCGTCAAGCCGGAGTATATTCTTTCCACCGCGGGTTCGAGCGATCCATTGCACGCAGCCACGTGCGCATTCACATCGCCCACGCGGAGTTGGGTGATGGCGAACCCCGGCTATGGAGGCGGCGCGCCCGCGTTCATCGGATCGAAGGTGGTGCGCGTTCCGTTGGCCGACGATTTCAGCCACGACGTGCGCGCGATGTTGAAGGCAGACCCCGACGCCGGTGCGTATTACATCTGCAATCCCAATAATCCATCGGCTACGCTGACGGGACGCAAAGATCTCGAGTTCCTGCTTGCCAACAAGAAAAAAGATGCCGTGGTGGTAGTGGACGAGGCGTACATCCACTTCACTACTAAGGCGGTCTCGGCGGCGGATCTTGTCGCGGCCGATAAGGATGTCGTGGTGTTGAGGACCTTCTCGAAGATTTACGGCATGGCAGGTCTCCGCGCTGGTTTTGCGGCGGCCCGCCCCGAGTTGTTGCAGAAACTGCGTCCCTTTGCGAGCGCCGGGTTTCTGCCGGTAACGGGACTCGCTTGCGCCGCCGCCAGCATGAACGTCAAGAACCTGGTCGCGGAGCGGCGCGGCCAGATGGTTCAAGTTCGCGATAGCGTCTTCGCATACTTCGAGAAGAAGGGGATCTCTTTCGTACCCAGCGAGGCCAATTTTTTCATGATGGAAGCGAAGCGTCCCCACGCGGAATTCGCGCAGGCGATGGCGGCCCAAAAAGTGATCGTGGGACGACAGTGGCCAGTGTGGCCAACCAAGGTCCGGGTAACTGTGGGCACGCAGGAAGAGATGAATAAGTTCATGGCCGCAGTGGACAAGGTCTGGGCATAAGCGAACGAGACCAGCGTTCGGCAAGTTCCTTCACGCCTCCGGGGTAACGATAGAATCGTTATGTCCGGAGGCATTTTCGTGGTGAAGAGATTTTTTGCGCTACTGGTTTTGTCGCTGGCGGCGCAGGCCCAGAAGTTGAACTTCGATCCGGATTGGAAGTTCATCAAGGCCGATCCGCCCAACGCCTCCGCAGTCGATTTCGACGACAGCGCATGGTCGAACGTTTCCCTGCCCCACACCTTTAACGATGTAGACACGTTCGATGACTGGTCGACGCCCAACCATGTCGGTGAAATGAATCTCTGGTCAGGCAAGACCTGGTATCGCAAGACCTTCACGCCGCCCGATACGATGCGTGGCAAGAATGTCTTCATCGAGTTTGAGGCCGTGCGACAGGTGGCGGAGGTCTATCTGAACGGAAAGCTGCTGGGGACAAGCAAAAGCGGCTTTATTCCCTTCGGGTTCGAGATTACGCTTGGTCTCCGGTTCGGCGCAAAAAATGTGATCGCAGTGATGGCGGACAACACCTTTACTAAAGAAACCGACCTGGCGAAGATCGTTAACACCGATTTGCCATGGAACAGCCCGCATTGGCATCCCGCGCACGGCGGCATTTATCGCAACGTGTATCTGCATGTGACCGACGGTCTGCATATTTCATTGCCGCTCTATAGCTTCCTGCAAACCGCCGGTCCATATGTTTACGCCACGGAGATCTCGGATCATTCCGCGCGAATCAATATGGAAGTCCCTATCGAGAACGATCGCGGATTGCCGACCAACGTAGAAGTAGTGGCGCAAGTCCTCAGCGGCGATGGCAGGCTGCTGGCGGAATGGAGAGCGCCGGGACCGATGCCAGCGGGCGGGAATATCACGGTAAAGCTGGGCGGCGTAATGGGAAATCCGCAACTTTGGGAACCGGCGTATCCATATCTCTACACGGCTGCGCTTTCGTTGCGCGTGGGCGGGCAGGTGGTGGATACGCAGCGCATTCCGTTCGGCATCCGTTCGGCGCGCTGGGATGTGAATAGCGGATTATTCATTAATGGACATCACATAAAGCTGCACGGCTGGGGACAGAAACCGACCGACGAATGGCCTGGTCTTGGGGCGGCATTACCCGATTGGATGCATTTCTTCACGCTCTCGCTGATGAAAGACGCGGGCGGAAACTTTATTCGCTGGGGACACTGCGCGGGCGCGCCAGGGGCGTTAGACGCCGGCGACCGTTTGGGTATCATCGCGGACCAGCCTGGGGTGGACGGGGAAGGCGACGCGGTAGGAAATGCGTGGACCATTCGCGCCGCGGCATGGCGCGACATGATTATCTATTACCGCAATCATCCTTCGATCCTGATCTGGGAAGGCGGCAACCAGAAGGTCTCGCACGAGCATGCCAAGGAACTGCGCGGCTATATGGATCAGTACGACCCGCATGGCGGCCGCGTTTACGCTCACCGGCGCGCGGATGAAGCGACGGCGGAGTTCATGGATATTGGCATCGGCACCGAAGGCGGCCGCGAGATTGCACGGCTGCCCGTGGTGGAGGGCGAGTACGACCGCGAGGAATCGCCGCGGAGGGTTTGGGACGATTACTCGCCGCCTAACTTTGGGTATCCCGAGGCGAAGGGCCAGACTTACGACTTGACTTCGGAGCAGTATGCCGTCAATCAAGTGGCGCAGTACGTGAAGAAGATCGGCGCGGCGAATCATGCGGGCGGCGCGAACTGGATCTTTTCCGATTCGACAAGCGGAGGACGCGTGTCCACCGAAGTAGCACGCGCGGGCGGCGAGGTGGATGGAGTGCGGCTACCAAAGGAGGCCTACTACGTCTGCCAGACTATGTTTCGCGACGATCCGCAGGTCTTTATCATCGGCCATTGGACATACCCCGCGGGCACAAAGAAGACGATCTATGTAACTTCGAATGCGGAAGAGGTCGAGCTGTTCGTCAACGGCAAATCGCTTGGCCGAAGCAAGCCCGCGGATAGTTACTTGTTTACGTTTCCCGATGTGGCGTGGCAGCCCGGCGAGATCAAGGCCGTGGCGTATAGCGGGGGGAAGGCGGTGGCTACTACCAGCAAACACACGGTCGGGGCGCCGGTGGCGCTGAAGATGACGCCGATTACCGCGCCGGGCGGATGGCGCGCAGACGGATCGGACATTTTGCTGATCGACGTAGAGGCCGTGGACGCCAAAGGCGAACGCTCTCCCACCTTTCAGCAGCGTGTCGATTTTACGACGGAAGGGCCGGGCGTCTGGCGCGGCGGCTATAACAGTGGGAAGGTCAAATCGACGAACAACGCTTATCTCGATTTGGAAGCGGGCGTGAACCGCGTCGCAATACGCGCCACGCGCACGGCCGGGGCTGTAACCATCCGCGTGAAAGGCGCCGAGCTGCAGCCAGCAAGTCTCACGGTTCAATCGAATGCAATTCCGGTGCAGAATGGATACTCCGTTCTGCTGCCGGCGATGCAAACCGTGACGCCAGTCCGGCCGGCGAGTTTCGGCGGCGTTGGGCCCGTTCCAGAAGCGGCGCCCCGGCCGCCACCGGTCAATACATCACGTCGTTTTCGTATTCGGGAACCGCGACAGGGGTCCGTGTGCAAAGCGGGGCCGCGACCGGCAAGCGGGTTTATGTAGATAGCCTCATGCCCTTCGGCGCGTTACCGCCGGATTTAATTGGGGCCGATTACATTGAATCTGCGTTGATCGACCAACTGTATATCGCCGTCGACTTGATGGAGGTGGCGGTCAAATCCGGAACCACGATCACGATTGCGCACGACGACCGCATTCCGCCGCCAAACTGGCTGACAACGCAGTTCCCCGTGACGGCGCGCAGCATCGTGGTTGGAGGAGTTCCGATGCACCTTTATCAACGTAAGGCGGACCAAGCCGAAAGCGTAACACTGGGCCACAACGGCGACCGGGGCGGGAACATGTATATTGTTTTTGTCAAGTAGGTTCGGGAAGCGCCGGCGGCGCGGGGCATGCTTTTGTAGCGATACGCACGAGCTGAACATTTTTCAGAACCCATGCGGGATGCAAACCGTTCAAACTGTCAAAAGGTAACGCTATGAGCGATGACAAGGTTGTACTTCCAGGAAGCAAGTGCGCACCGGTTGGCGTGCGTGTAGGCGAACAACCCAAGACGGAGATGATCGAGGTCTCGATCATTCTCAAGCCCAGAAACCGGCCGCTTTCACCGGCTGAAGGCGGGGTGCGCGTTTCGCGTGAAGAGTTCGCCGCCAATTACGGGGCCGATCCCGCGGCGATTCAGCAGGTGGAAGCGTTCGCCAAGAAAAATAACTTGACCGTAACCGAAGTCTCCCCGGAAAGGCGCACCGTAAAACTGCGGGGAACAGCGGCGAATATGGAACAGGCGTTCGATAGCAAGTTCGAGCGCTATGAGCACCAAGGCCGGACTTACCGGGCTTGCACCGGCGGCGTCAAGCTGCCCGCGGATTTGGCGCCCTCTGTAGAAGCGGTGCTTGGCCTCGACAACCGCCCCCAGGCGAGAGCCCACTTTCGAGTGCGGGCGGCGGCGGCCGGCGTTTCCTACTCACCGCGTCAGGTAGCCGAGCTTTATCAATTTCCGCTTGACGTGGATGGAACGGGAGAGACCGTTGGCATTTTGGAATTAGGCGGCGGGTATAAGACTGCCGATCTCAAGAACTATTTCGCCTCACTGGGAATCAAGGAGCCGTCGGTTACTTCCGTATCAGTGGACAAGGGTACGAACAGCCCTACCAATGCGGATAGCGCGGATGGCGAAGTCTTGTTGGACATCGAAGTGGTGGGAGCGATAGCGCCTGGGGCGAAGATTGTGGTCTATTTCGCGCCAAACACGGATCAGGGTTTTCAGGACGCCCTCACTACGGCGATTCACGATTCCAAGAACAAACCGTCGGTGATTTCGATCAGTTGGGGTGGACCGGAATCTAGCTGGACGGCGCAGGCGATGACCGCATTCGACTCTGCCGCGCAGGACGCGGCCGCGCTCGGCGTAACTATTTGCGTGGCTTCTGGCGACGATGGGTCAAGCGATGGCGAGACCGATGGCGCCAATCATGTCGATTTCCCATCGTCAAGCCCGCACGTTCTGGCATGCGGTGGAACCAGCCTGCAAGGCGCCAACGGAGCCATTACGAGCGAGACCGTGTGGAACGACGGTTCGAATGGCGGTTCGAGCGGCGGTGGGTACAGCACGCAATTTCCGTTGCCCTCGTGGCAGGCGAACGCGAAGATCAAACCGCCGACGGGCGGTGGCCGCGGCGTGCCGGACGTGAGCGGCGATGCCGACCCGTACACCGGCTATAACATCCTGGTGGATGGGGAGTCGGTGGTGCTGGGCGGGACCAGCGCGGTGGCTCCGCTATGGAGCGCGTTGATCGCTTTGCTGAACCAGAGGTTGGGCGAACCGGTCGGTTTTCTTCAGCCGTTAATTTATGCGCTGCCGCAAACTTCGGGCGCGTTCCGTGACATTACCAGCGGAAATAACGGCGCGTTTTCGGCGACGCGCGGTTGGGATGCAGTTACGGGTCTTGGGTCTCCGTCGGGAGAGAGCTTGCTGACGGCTTTGACCAATTCGGCGAGTGAGCTTTGAGACGGCCCGGCGTCGTTACGCGGTAACGACGCTGGGCTCCTGTCGATTCTGCAGCGCGGCCCACGGGCCGGGCATATCCGGCGCGGCTGCCGTTTCGCCTGTTCTTCGGATCGCCCGCAACAGGTCGAGCGCTTCCGGCAGGGCGAACTGCTCGCCGATGTAGGACGAGACAAAGCGGCCGCCGCGGATTTCGCCGCGCGATTCCATTCTGCGGAGTTCTACCAGCAGATCGCGCCACGCGGGTGCAAGCGGTTCACGCGCGGCCGCGTCTCGGAAAACCACGCCCCAGCGCGTCAGCAACTGGCGGGCAAATGCGGCGGTGTTACCATCGGGCGCGGCTTCGGTGTGACGCAGCACGGCCCATCGGCCGGCGGCGTGACGCGGACGGGCGGTGCGGCCTCTGCCTTCACCGCGGCGGCGTTTCGGGTCGAGAAGCGCGCGCAAATTCTCGAATCCATCAGCGGTGACCAGGCCCGCGGCCACCAACTCCCAAAGGCCGTCTTCCACTTCGCTGGCGAGACGTCCGGTGGCGCGCGTCAGATCGGGAAAGAAACTTGCTCCACGCGTTTCTAGTACCGCCAACAATTCCTGGGCTGGGTGTGAAAGCGAATCTTTGGGCGAAGGTTGCGGCGTGGCGAGCAGCCAACCGGCGTCGTCTCTGAGGAAAATGGCGAGCGGGGCGACGCGCGTGGGGCGCACGCGGCGCCGGTCGTCTTCTTCCCGTTCGAAGGCGGGGTGTGGCGAGAGGCGTCCCCAAGTTACTTCGCCAGCAAGACAAAGCTGATCGAGATATTCAGGGTCGTAGTTTGCAATCCGCCGCGGCAACACTTCCGATTCCCACGCTGCCGCTGGAAACTCGCAACCCTGAAGCTGCTTGACGATCTGCAGTGTCCCATCCACTCCGTGCAATTGGCTTCCAGGCGAGAGATGCTGCCAGCGATGGAGAAATGCGAAGAATTCGGCGGTGGTGACGGGCTCGATTTCGCGGCGCAAACGGCCAAGCGTTAAGCGGTGAATGCGCGCCAACAGGCGGCGGTGGCACCATTCGATCTCGGCATTGGGATCGCGCGTGGTGAATCTTCCGCGAAGAATCTGACCCTCGGCTTCGAGCTGGGCCAAGGCTTGATCCACTAAGTCACGCGGCATGGCAAGATCGCGCGCTAATTCGGAGGCGCGAAGGGGGCATGTGCATTCGAACCATCCGCGCAGAATTTCGGCCGCGCAACGCTCCGGCGTTTCGGGGACGCCGCGTGCGGACGGCGGCGCGACGATGGGGGGTTCAATGGCGGCATTCGGGTATGCCGTGCGCACCAGATTTAACCGTTCGGCGACCACCCAGAACGGGCGGCCTTCGGACGTCAGCGTGGAGGCACGGCGGTGCGCCGCCAGGTCGTCGAACATCACGGTCAATTCGCCATCGGCCGGTGGCATCACGCCGAAGCCCAACAGCGCCTCATGCAACTCATCGGCGTCGCGAATGGCGGGCCAGGCTTCGGCGGCTACGGTCGCGATGGCTTCCTGGTCGAGAGCTCCCGCGCCTTCGCTTGAAAAATCGGTGCGCAGCGAGCTTCGCATTTGGACGGCGCGTGCGCGACGTTCTTCAAGCGGCGCGTCGTCGAGATAGGCATACGGATTGGCATTGAGTATCTCGTGCGAAAAGGGCGAGGGCTCGGCCGTGTCGATGGCCACGCGCTCAATTACGCCATCGCGAAGGTCGGTCAACATGGCGCGCAGGTTATCGACATCCATGGCTTCGCGGAGGCAATTCTCGATGGTTTCTTTGACGAGGGGGTGATCGGGAATGCGAATCTCTTCGGTGAGATTTTCAGGGCACGCGGCGAGATCGGGAAACACGGCGGCCATCAGATCGTCTGCCTTCATTCGCTGAATGGGCGGAGGAACTTTTTTGCCGCCTTGAAATCGCGGAATGGCGAGCGCCCGATTGGCGTTCCAGCGCCAGCGCGCGGTGAACATGGGAGCGGCGATTAATGCGTGGGTGAGCACGTCTTCCACGGTTTCGGGGCGCAGGAATTCGAACACAGCTTCGAGCGGAAAGGAATGCTGCTCGCCGAGCGAGATGTTGATGCCGTTATCGGTCGCGGCCGCCTGTAATTCGAAATTGAACGATCGGCAAAAGCGTTTGCGCAGGGCAAGGCCCCAGGCGCGATTGATGCGCGCGCCGAAGGGGGCATGGATCACCAACTGCATGCCGCCGCCTTCGTCGAAGAAGCGCTCGGCGACAACGCGCCGGTCGGTGGGCAGCGCGCCCAGCGCGGCACGTCCGGCGCGGACGTAGAGGGAAGCCTGCTCGGCTCCCCGCCGATCGAGACCACAATCGCGCATCAACCATTCGATGGAAGGGTCGCGAATGATGTCTTCGCGCAACTTTCCGATTTCACGCGATAGCTCAAGCGTGCGGCCGGGCGCTTCGCCATTCCAGAACGGGATGGATGGCGGCGCGCCGTGGGCATCTTCAACGCGCACGCGCCCCTGCTCCACGCGCTTGATGCGCCAGGAAGTGGTGCCCAACAGGAAAATGTCACCCGCCAGGCTCTCGACCGCGAAATCCTCATCGAGCGTTCCGACTGTGATTCCTTCGGGCTCGGCGACCACCATATATTGAGCCGTTTCCGGAATTGCGCCGCCGGAGGTGATGGCGGTCAAGCGTGCTCCGCGCCGCGCACGCACGCGGCGATTGACGGCGTCATGATGCAGGTAAGCGCCGGAGCGGCCGCGCGAAGTGGCGATGCCTTCGGCGAGCGTGGCAAGCACGGCTTCGAAATCGTGACGTTCGAGGGTTCGGAACGGCCACGCCTTGCGCATCAGATCGAACAGTTCATCTTCACCGATGTCATCGAGAGAGGCGCACGTGGCTACCATCTGTTGGGCGAGGATATCGAGGGGGTTGCGCGGGATCTCGATCTTATCCAATTCGCCCGAGTGGATGGCGCGAACCAGTGCGGCGCATTCGACCAGCTCATCGCGCGTAGTGACGAACAGGCGGCCCTTCGGAAGCGCGCCCACCCAGTGTCCGGCGCGGCCGATGCGCTGCAGGGCCACGCCGATCGAGCGCGGCGAGCCGATTTGGCAGACCAGATCTACCGAACCGATATCGATGCCCAACTCAAGCGACGCGGTTGCCACGACGGCCTTCAGTTCGCCGCTCTTCAAACGGCGTTCGGCTTCCAAACGCAGTTTTCGCGAGAGGCTTCCGTGGTGCGGCAGAACGGCGCCCTCGCCCAATCGCTCCGTTAGATGGTGCGTTACGCGCTCAGAGAGGCGGCGCGTATTCACGAACACGAGCGTTGTGCGATGCTGCTGGATCAGCTCTGTGGTTCGATCGTAGATTTCGCCCCACATCTCGTTACTGGCGACAGGACCTAACTCATCGCGCGGCGTTTCGATGGAAATCTCCATCGCGCGGCGATGGCCCACATTGACAATCGCGACGTCGGGTCCCAGAAACTTTGCGACGTCCTCAATCGGCTTCACGGTTGCCGAGAGCCCGATGCGCTGCGGGCGACGGCCGCCGTTCTGTTCGACCAATTGATCGAGTCGCGCGAGGCTGAGCGCGAGGTGCGAGCCACGCTTATCGTCGGCGACGGCGTGGATCTCGTCGACGATGACGGTGCGAACTCCTTTAAGCATCTCGCGCGGGCGCGTGGAGGTGAGGAGGATGTAGAGCGATTCAGGCGTAGTGACCAGAATATGCGGATGCTCGCGCGTCATGCGCTGGCGCTCGGCCTGCGGAGTATCGCCGGTGCGCAGGGCGGTGCGGATGCGCGCCAGCTTGACGAACCGTTTCACGGCCAGCTCGGAAATTTCGGCAAGCGGTACTTCGAGATTCTTATGGACGTCGTTGCTGAGCGCCTTGAGCGGCGAGACATAGAGCACCTGGGTCTCTTCCGGAAGAGCGCCCGTGCGCGCCTGGCGAATCAGGTCGTCGACGCACACCAGAAACGCCGCGAGCGTTTTGCCGGAGCCGGTGGGCGCGGAAATCAGGGCGTCCCGGCCGGCGCGGATAAGCGGCCATCCTTGGATCTGCGGCTCGGTGGGCTTGCCCAAGCGCGTCGCGAACCATTCGGCAGTGAGGGGATCGAAGGAAGACAGCACCTTCCTCTATTGTAAGAAAACAGGAATGGCCGCGGATGTACCGGCCGCGACCATGCTCTCTACCAACGCAGGTAAGCGCGAAGTTGTATCACGCGTGGGCCTACGGCGGTGGTGCTAGTCTGCCCGAACGACGTGGAATTAATGTTGTAACTTGTGGTGGTGTCGCTAAACACCGGGTGATTCATGAAGTTGAGAAACTCCGCCTGGATGCTGAAATGGGCGCGTTCGTTGATGGGGATGTCCTTATTCAGGGACATATCGGCGCTGAAGAACTTCGGCCCGTAGACAAACAGATACTGTCCGAACTGACCAGGCGTCGTGGGCAACGCGAGGTATTGCGTGTTGGCGCGTCCGGTTGAGCCGATCAATGAGCGGGCGGCGCTATATAGCGTAGTGCCGGTGGGACCGTTGCTGAAGGTGGTGAGTTCGCTTGAAAGCTGGGAAAGGGTGAGGCCGTTAAGAACTACGCCTGAATCCGTACCTTGATTGACGTTAACGGTGTGCTCGCCGCTGGTCAATTTCCCCACGTGGCCTGAGGTAAGCGTCCAGATTCCGGCTATCGACCAGCCGCCGGCTATGCGATTCAGCATACCGTTGGAGATATTGAACGCTCGGCCTTTGCCGAATGGCAGGTTGTACGTGAAGTAGGACTGGAACGCCTGGCGTACATCCTGCGGAATGGGCCCCTTGTTCAAGCCGAAATCGCGGATGGTGGTGTAGTAGTTAGTTAGCGTGTTACTGCCGCCATACATATCGCTCAACGCTTTGGAGAACGTGTAATTCCCGGTTACCGTAAGGCCGCCGCTGAGGCGGTGCCGAACCGTTAATTGAAACGAATTATACGTGGCGTAGGAGTTATCGTCGGTCAGAGTTAAATCCGCAACATACGGGTTGGGAACGAAGAAATTGATGGGATAGGCGCCTGGGGTGTTGTAGCCGTATTGCACGCAAGGGTTGAAATTGCTTCCGACCAGACGGCAGTAATAGGTTGGACTGCTGGGACCTGCCAGCGTTGACGCTGCGCTGCCGGCCAGACCCAGGTTGAGATCGTTGATGAAGGTGTTGCTGGCAAAACCCTGGCTGCTGGCTAAAGCCGGCTGAGTGCCGCGGGCCGCAAACGCATTTTCGAAAATGGGCAGGGCCACTTGCCCGGGCAGACCCCGGTTCTGGAAACTGTTCACGCCGTTGGCTACGTTGATGGCCAGATTCTTCTGCGCGTTCTGGAACTCCGGCAAGAAGCCATTCTCGAAGATATTCACTTCCTGGACGCCGTAGAGGTGCCATTTGTGGGTGGTCTTATTGCCCACATAGCGGGCTTCGAGCACCGTGTTTTTACTGATCTCCCGCTGGATGCCGAAGTTCCAACTTTGGACATATGGGTTCTTCATTTCAGGCAATCCCGCGCCGTTCGCATGTCCTTTGGTAGTGCCGACGTTGTAGCCTTGAAACGCGAACTGGCCTTCCTGGAAAGGCGGCGTGAAGGCGGGCGGCGCGACAAGGAATGAGGGATCCGGCGATTGCAGCGTCAGAGCGCCTGGCGCGAACTGGGTACCGGCTGTGGCCGAGATCTGCTGCCAGTTGCCCGCGTTGGTGTTAACCCAATAATAGTCATTCAGGCCCTCATCGAAGTAATTAATGCTGTAACTAGACCGGATGACGGTCTGTCCATGGCCCAACAGTTTTCCAATAAGACCGCTCGCGCCCTCGGGGTTCCACGCGAAGCCGATGTTTGGCGAGGGATTGATGTGGTCAGGCGCGTAAGTTACAGAACGCTGCGCGATGGAAGGCACGTAGTTCGGCATCAGTACGCCAGGTTGAAAGTTTGCATAGGAAGGCGCCAGCAGGTCGCTGAGCGTGGGCGACATGAATGTTCCGTTGGTATTCGTCATGACGCCAGTGAATTGCCACCGCAGTCCGTAGTTCACCGTGAAGTGTTGACTGACATGGAAGGAATCCTGGAAGTAGAGGCCCCACGACGCATAATTTTCGCGGTAGGTCAGCGGCGCGTACTTCTCGAACTGGCGCGTTTTTTCGTTGATGTTATTGTATCCGCCAATAGTGCTAACCCGCCCGGTTAAGGTGGCGTAGAGTTGCGCGGCCGTGGCCACATCAGAGCTATTGATGAATGGGATATTTGCGGTTGTGAAAATGGAGTTGATCGGATCGTTACTGGCAATGCCGAGGGAGTAAGTTAAGATACCAGAATTTTGATAATACTGACTGTCATAAAACCTGGTGTAAAGCCCGCTTCCGCCAAACTTCAACGTATGCCGGCCTTTGATCCAGCTGAGATCGTCGGAAACGGTATAGGCGGGGCTGTCGGTAATTTCAGGGACGGCATTGGGAATGAACGGACTGATACCGCTGCCAAAGCTAATCACCTTGTCGTTCTGCGCCGCCCACTGGTGGACAGAATTGCCAATATTGGTTCCGTTGACGCTGCTCTGTATCCCGATCTTCACCGAGTTATAGAGGTTGGGCTTAATGCTCCAATCGACGCCGTTGGCAAGGGAGTAGTGAGTGAACTTACTTTCGCCGGCCTGTCCAGCGATGCCCGGGTAGGTGGAGCCGGTGGGATTGATGTGCTCATGCTGCAGGTTCCAGGAAATATGCCATGCGACTTTGTCGGTGATCTGGTAATCGAGGCGCGCCGTGGGATATAGATCGAGAGAGCCGGTGGCTATCTTCCAGTTCAGAGATTGCTGATAAAGGTTGGCGCTGCTGGGAAGGAGCGTGCCTTTGGCGACGCTGCCGTTGATCACGCTCAGCACGCTAGCTACGGTGGGGTCGATAGCCCCTTTGTAGCCGTTGGCGGCTGCCAGGTTGAGCACGTTCACGGTATGTTGTTGACCATCGGAGCCGGCATAACGGAAGACGCCGCTTTGGGCTTCGGGAGTTAATAACGTAGTGCTGGCGTTGGCGGAGCCGGGCCGCGGCGCGGCTTCGAAATTCACGAAGAAGAACAACTTTTGCTTGAGAAACCCAAGGCCAGGGAGTTTGAGCGGGCCGCCGAGATCGCCGCCGAAATCGTTAGCACGCACCTTAGTAATTGGAAGCCGGCGCATGTTATTGAAGAATGAATTTGCGTTCAGATCGTCGTTCTGAAATTGTTCGAAAAGGCTGCCGTGATAGTGGCTTGTTCCACGCTTGGTGGTGAACTGAATCGTCATGGCGCCGCCGGCCCCGGCATCCGCTTCCAGGCCAGAGGTGGAAACGGAAACTTCGTCAATGGCATCGAGGCGCAGAGGGACCAGGGAGAGAAACCCGTTGCCGCTCTTGTTGCGATTGTCGTTGACGTTAGCGCCATCCAGACTAATATTCAATGCCGCCTGAAAGAGACCGTTGAACGTGCCATTCGCATAGCCAGCGGAAAGCGACGCGAATGTCAGGGTGTCACGGGCGGCAAGCGGGAGATCGATGATGGCGTCATTGCGAACGGTTGTTCCTACCTGATTGGAGCTGGTTTCGAGCGGCGTGGCATCGGCGGCGACTTGCACGCTTTCGGTAACAGCGCCCAGCTTTACAGCCAACGGCATGTCGGTAACGCGTCCGGCATCCACGACTACGCCAGAGTAAACGGACCGTTCAAATCCAGGAGCAGTTACGGTTATGGTGTAAGTGCCATCGAGCAGATTGGGGACTAAGTAGGAGCCATCCGTTCCACTGGCGGCGGCTTTTGTTACTCCGGTGGCAGTGTCCGTCACTACTATTTGAGCTTTTGGCACTGCTGTGCGCGACGGATCGTAAACGACGCCATGAATCTCGCCGGTGGCCTTTTGGGCGAAGACCGGATTAGAGAATGCACAGAAGGCTATAAAAATTGGGAACAGGCGGCGTAAAGCGAGACGAAACATATTACCTCCCTAGACGGATGCAAGCCGGCCACACTCTGGCCTTCGAGGCGGCAAACAAAGCCGCAGGTTGATATATCCCGCTTGAAATTTATCTCGGAGTATAGGGCTTCACGCGAAGTCTTGTCAAGCAAACCGCGCCACTTAGTCAAAGACTATACGGGCATTTAGGCGGTGGTATGCCGGCGGCGATTTAGGAGCGCGCACTGTTTCATTGGGGCCATAGTTGTAGACAAGCGCTGTGGCGCCATTGCGCGCTTCGCTACAGATTGGCAAGCAGCGGTAAGTTAGACTGAATTTTTCCGGAGGATCATTGGCCATACCCAGCAGCCCCGCAGAAGCCACGCATAAATCTTCTTTTGGAGCGCTAACGCAGGCGTCGCTACAAAGCGAAGATCGCGTGCTGCTTGTGCTCACACTGATTATTGGAGCTGTGGTGGGGATGGTGGTGGTTGCGTTTATTCTCCTCACGGAAAACCTAGGATCCAAACTATATCCGGCGGATGGCGCCGCCTGGCGTCGCATCTTTATTCCGGTCGCCGGGGCGTTGATTTCGGGATTTTTTCTCTCACGCTATTTTCCGGAGGCGCGCGGCAGCGGCATTCCACAAACAAAGACCGCGTTATTCCTGCGCGACGGATATATAAGCATGAAGACCGTGCTGGGCAAATTCAGCTTGTGTTCGCTCACGCTAGCGAGCGGAATTGCTCTGGGGCGCGAAGGTCCATCGGTCCATTTGAGCGCGGGGATTGCGTCGGTGTTGGGCAGGAAGCTGGGCCTTTCGCCAAGAAGCGTGCGCGCGTTGCTGCCGATTGGCGCGGCGGCGGCGCTGGCGGCGGCGTTCAATACGCCCATCGCAGCGGTGCTCTTTACGCTCGAAGAGGTGATGGGCGACATGCACGCGCCCGTTCTTGGCTCCATCGTGCTTAGCTCGGCAACGTCGTGGATGGTGCTGCACCTTCTGCTGGGAGATGAGCCGTTGTTCCATGTGCCGGCGTATCAGTTGGTGCATCCGATCGAGTTCGTATTCTACGCGGTGCTCGGGGTGGTGGGCGGGCTTGTGTCCGTATCGTTCGTCAAGCTCCTGATGTGGCAAAGGAAGAAATTTCTCGCGCTACCGAAATCGACGGCATGGGTGCAACCGGTCGCGGGCGGCCTGATGGTTGGCATATTTGGATGGTTTGTGCCGCAGGTGCTCGGGGTAGGTTACGGCTTCGTCGATCAAGCGCTCAACGGTAAGCTGCTGCTCTCGACGATGGCCCTGCTGGTGTTTCTGAAGGTGATTGCGACTGCGACGTGCTACGCATCGGGGAATGCGGGCGGCATCTTCGGCCCGAGCCTGTTCATGGGCGCCATGACGGGCGGGGCTGTCGGCGGCGTGGCGCATCTTCTCCTGCCCGATTACACGGGGAGCGTGGGAGCGTACGCATTGGTGGGCATGGGCGCCGCCTTCGCGGGAACGGTGCGCGTGCCGCTGACTTCGGTGATCATGATCTTCGAAATCACTCGCGATTACTCCATCATCGTGCCTTTGATGATCGCCAACCTGATCAGCTATTTCATCTCCAGCCGCCTGCAGGAAGAGCCCATCTATGAGGCGCTGCAGCACCAGGACGGCATTCACCTGCCTTCGGGAGCGCGCGCCCGGGAGGAACTGGTAACCGTAGCGCTAGCAATGAAGGGTGAACCCCACCCGCTCTCGGCGACTATGACGCCAGCGCAGGCATTATCGTCCGTCGACCGGGAGCGGCGCGCATGGCCGGTTACGGATGAACGCGGGCTCCGCGGGATGATTACCCTCGACGCTCTGGAAGCCGCGGCTTCCGGCGGATTCAGCGGCCAAACGTTAGCCGATTTGATTCACGACCCGGGTCCGACCGAGCATTTAACCGAGGGGAGCTTTCCCCACATTCATCCCGACCACTCGCTCGATTCGGCGATGCGGCGTATTGTGCAGAGCGGGCTTTCCGCCCTGCCGGTGGTAAGCCGGACGAATATTCGCGAACTGCGCGGCGCGATATCGGTGCAGGACATTCTGGATACTTACGCGATTACCCAGCCTGCCGGAGTTCCGGCCGAAAAGCAGACATCCGCACGGCTGTTCGCGGGAGTAATGGCGGCGATAGTAGCGCTCGCACTGCTGATGGGCTTTCTCAACTACTTCATGCGCATGCAGAGGACGAGCCGCGCGCGCGCCACTTATGCGGCAGCGCAGGAGTTGATGAAGCAAGGCAGGTATGACGAGGCCGTCGCGCACTTCCGCGAAGCGCTTTCGACCTCGCATAACGCGGAGTACCGGCTGGCCCTGGGCGAGGCGCTGGTGGAAGCCGGAAATGTAGAGGACGCGCCGATCTATCTGAACGAATACCTGCGCGAAAAGCCGGGGAGCGGCACGGCCAATCTCGCCCTGGCGCGCGTCTCGGCGCAGGAAGGCAGAGTGGATGAAGCGGTGGCGGAGTATCAGCGCGCGATCTACGGTTCCTGGCCCGGCAACGCTCGCCATAACCAGTTCGATGCGCGATTAGAATTGGCCGGCATGCTGGAGAAGGCGGGACGCAAAGAGCAGGCGAAGGCCGAATTGCTGTCGGCTGCCGCGGCGATTCCACCGGGGGACCTCACGGCCCCGAAAAGGGTCGCGAGCATGCTATTCGGGCTAGGGGTTTTCAAGAATGCCGAGGATCTGTTCCGCGATTTGACGCAGCGCGCTCCGCAGGACGCCGAGGGCTTGAAAGGACTGGCGGATGCCGAATTCGGGAACGCCGAATACAGCGCCGCGGAGGGTTCCTACCGACGGCTGCTGGCGATGGACGCATCCAACCAAACGGCGGCGCAACGCGCGGAAGAATGCTCGCGGATTCTCGCATTGGACGTAACGGCGCGGGGCTTGAGCGCAGCGCAGCGATATGCCCGCAGCCGGGAGCTTCTTGCGACGGTTCTGCAAAGCGTGGAGACCTGCTTCGGCGGCGCGGAAAAGCTTCCCCCTTCCGTTCAAGACGCGGCGCGCGAAGCCAGCACTGGACTGGCGCGCAAGCGTCGTCCGGATTCTCTCAGCGATGCCGCCGACGCCAACGCACGGTTGGCCGCGTCGCTGTGGAATGCGCGGCCCGCCTCCTGCGCGCCCGACGATGCCATCGCACGGACGTTGGCTCTGGCAAAGTGACCACACGGTAAATCGCAACGAATCTTAGTGGCTGGTGAATGCGAGGGGCGATAGCTTAGTGACTAGTTGCAGGGCGAGAATATTCCCAAGCGACCCCGGTGTGGCGGGACCGTTCTGGCGCTCATATTCGAGCTTCACAAGCTGGAAGCGATTCGGCCGAAAGCCAAGCGCGGTCTCGTAAACCGTTTGCCACTTGCCATAATCCGCGGACAGATGATCCACACGGAAGGCGGCATACCATCGGGGGCCTAACGTGCGCTTCAACTCGGCATACCAGACTTTTTCCGTGTAGGTTGGAATGACCGTGTAGGCGTATTGAAATTTCTGAATCTCGGCGTTGAAGTTCCAGGGTCCACGAGCCGCTTCCAATTCGATGCTGTAGCCGGTGGCCGGCAAGGTTTGCGCCGACGCCTCGCCGGGCAGGTAGAAGGCGAATTCGCGATAAAGGTAAGGTCCCCGGAAAGCGGAGGCCCCGACGCGCACGCCTTGGACTATGGTGTATCCCGCCCCGCCGGTCCAATCTCCGTACTGGCCGTCGCTAGAGATGCTTCGCCGATCCGCGGGCGAGGAGTTCGTGAATTGAGCGCGGACGTCGAGGCGGCGAATGGAGGCGTCTACCTCCGCGCCCATCAGGCCCAAAGTGGTTACGCCTTGGTAGTAACCGTAGGAAACCGGCATGTCGATCAGCGGATTGCGCGAATCGTCATAGCGCAGCAGGAATGATCCGAACGCGCTCGACATCTGGCCGGCGCGAATCGAGAATGAGCGATCTTTGAAAACGCGTGAGTAGGCCAGTTGGGCTTGCAGCACGTCGGCCTTCAGGCCATACCCCTGGGTGGCGAACTCCTGAAAGAAGAATGGCCGCGATCGCAATTGAACCGCGCTCAGGAAGCTCCAGTGAGTGCTGATTCTCCACTGCGGATAGAGCACGAGCCGCATGCCAGCATCCCAGGGCGAGCCATCGCGAGGCGCAACCGTTAGCTGAGGGGCGTATTGCGATCCGGCGCTCAACGTCCCCTCGATTTGAAAACCGGATTGAGCCTCCTGGCCAAAACAGATGCCCAAGGCGAAGACTGCGCTCACTGCTAATTTCATGCCGATTTCAACTCCAGGATCGTGCTCTCCGCATTTACGTTCTCCAGCAGACGCGCAAGATCGCTTGTACCCAGGCCAAGGTTTAGGAACGCATTGACGATCACGGGGTCGAATTGCGTGCCCGCGAAACGGTTGAGAATGCCAAAGGCTTCGGACGCCCCCATGCCGCGCCGGTATGGCCGGTTGGAAGTCATGGCGTCAAACGCGTCCGCCACATGTACGATCCTGGCGGCCCGCGGGACATCCTCGCCTCGCAGACCACGTGGATATCCCGTGCCATCCCAATTTTCGTGATGGAGTTCCACCACGTCCAAATAGGGTTGAAACCCGTTGACGCCCTCCAGGATGTGACGTCCGATGGTGGGGTGGCGCTGGATGATGTCGAATTCCTCCGTGGTAAGTTTTCCCGGTTTCTGGAGGACGCTATCGCTTATCCCGATCTTTCCGATATCGTGCAGCAAGGCTCCGATCTGGATTTCCCTCACCTCGCCAGCGGACAGGCCGAGACCGGCGGCAATGGCGCAGGAATACTCGCTGACGCGGCTACTGTGCCCCGCGGTGTAGGTATCGCGAGCATCGAGCGCGCTTGCCAGGGAGCCGGTAAATTCCAGGTAAGCGCGCTGGAGATCTTCCTTGCTCTTACGGTTGGCGGATGCGGCGCGGTTGAAGCTTTCGGTAAGCTCGCGGACCTCCCGAACCGTGCCGGGGGCCTCGCGGAACTCACCCAAAACGCCGCTTTTCTCGCTGGTCCGCAAATGAGCGATCATTGTCGCGAGCGGCTTTACGATGGCACGCGCGGAGAGCAAGCTGCCTAATAGCGCAAAGCCGAGCGCGCCGATTCCGGCGGCGAGAAACAGCTTTTGCAATCGCGCGGCGGCCGGACCGGTCGCTTCGTCGAGGTTCTCCAGACTGATCAAAGCACAATCATCGCCGCTCAGCGAACCGCTGAGCCTGGTGAATAGATAGTTTCCGTTTGCTAATCGAAGCTGGCAATCCGACCGTCCGTTACACGCCTTTGACCCGCGCTCGAGTTCGTAGCCGGATATTCCCGGAATAGCCGAAAGCAAGATTTGATCGCCATGCACGAGCACGGCCGGGGTTCCCACTTCGGCGAGATTGAAGGTTCTACCAATCGAAACCTGTCCGAGATCTTCGCCGGCCTGCGTAACGCGGTTGGTGGTTACTGTATAGACGGTGCCATCAGCCCAGACAAAACCGCCCGAAGGGGAAGACAGGCGGCCTGGCTCCATTGCGGCCCAACCATCCGCTGTGTGGATCATCCCCGCCATGAACTTGCCGCTGGGGTAGGAGACGCTGAGGAAGCCGAGGTCGAGCGGGACACAGATCTCTTTGATCTGGTCTTCCACAGTTCGTTTGGCGTCGGGGTTATTCCGCTCCATTGCCATGAGCTGCATCGCGGCCTTAAGCGGTGCGTTTTCGGCGACGATTTTCAGCAAACGCACGCTTTCGGCTTCGGACCGGGTACGCGATTGAGCCATGACGGACTGGGTTTGCCGTAACGAGCGCTTGGCGTCGTTGGTCAACGCCGATACGGTCAAATTCTCCACAAAGTAGAACGCGCCGATCAATAGCGCGATGTTGGGCGCCGAGGAAAGCAGAAACGTTCTGGTGCTGAAGCGCATGGCTTACCTGCGCGTGGCGGAGAGCCGCGGATCGGTGTTATCGCCAAGCGGAACGAGAAACTCTATTTCAGCTGGCGCGCCATCCGCCACCGTCACCTCCTGGTGCAGAAATCCAGCGGCTTTATGCCAGGCGGTCACAGTGAATTTGCCGGCGGGCACGCCTTTGATCACGAAGCGGCCCTCCGCGTCTGGGGAGGCGTAGAAGCTGTTGGGGGTCACTACGATGACGGCGCTCATATTGGTATGCAGGCGGCAATTCACCAGCACGACTCCCGGCTTGGTAAAGGTGACCGTCCGGGTCTGGCCCTTGCTGTAGTTCCCGAGATCGAAGCTCTTGGTCTTGGAAAGCGAAAACACGTTGTGGAAGATGGGATCCAGATTCGGGAACGACACCGAAGATCCGGCCGGCGTAACGACAAGATCCGGACCGAAGGCCCGGTTTTCCTGCTGCATGCTCTTGGTGATGGGGTGAGCCGCCGGAAATTCACCCTCGAGATAGACCACGGTGTGCGTGCGCTCGTAGGCTAGCGGGTCTTCCTCTTCGACGGCCATGGGAACAGCGGCGCCGCGTTCGTAGGTGTTCAGAGACGGGGCGGCTACGCGCCTGGTCAATTTGCGCTTGACCACAACCACGCCGCGAATCTCCCCCGCAGTCAGCGGGCAGACAAGGCCCAAACCCAGCACGAATGCCGTAATGCGTCGACAACTCACATGGTACTTATCGGATGAAGGACCCGCGACGATAGAGATGCTGTGGATTTTCCACCCGTAAACGTCCTGGGACGGGTTCGTGTAGTCTAAATATATATGCCAGTTCCTGCGTCCCAGATGTGGACGGTCGCCAGCTACGTCCTCAGGCAAAAGCTAAAGGGCCGCAAACGCTATCCACTCGTGCTCATGCTCGAACCGCTCTATCGCTGTAATCTGGCGTGCGCGGGATGCGGCAAGATTCAATATCCGGGCCACGTTTTGAAGCAGAACCTGACTCCTGAGGAATGCTTTCGGGCGGTGGAGGAATGCGGCGTACCGACGGTTGCTATTCCAGGCGGCGAGCCGCTGATGCATCCGCAGATTGACGAGATCGTTAAGGGGCTGGTGGCGCGCAAGAAATATGTTTACATGTGCACCAACGGGCTGCTGCTTAAGGAGAAGTTGCACCTGTTCACGCCGAGCAAATACCTTACTTTTTCGGTCCACATGGATGGCCAGAAGGAACACCACGATCTTTCCGTGTGCAAAGAGGGTGGTTACGATCTGGCGATCGCGGCCATTCGCGAGGCTGTGGCGCGGGGCTTCCGGGTTACGACGAACACTACCGTCTTCGATGGCGCCGATTCGAAATCGGTGCGCGCGTTTTTTACGGAAATGATGGATGCGGGCGTAGAAGGCATGATGCTCTCGCCCGGCTACTCCTACGACAAGGCCCCCGATCAGCAGCACTTCATGGGGCGCGAGCGGAACATTTCGATGTTTCGGAAGATTCTGTCGAACCGCGATCCGAAGTGGCAGTTCAATATGTCTCCGCTGTTCCTCGAATTTCTGATGGGGAAGCGCAATTTTGAGTGCACCCCGTGGGGTATGCCGGCGTACTCGATCTTTGGCTGGCAGCGGCCATGTTATCTGCAGCAGGATGGCTACGCGGAATCGTACAGGGAATTGACGGATTCCACCGATTGGTCGAAGTACGGCTACGAATCGGGCAACCCGAAGTGCGCCAATTGCATGCTGCATTCCGGATATGAAGCGTCGGCTGTGAATTACACCTTTTCTCTGCGCGGCGTATTCGCGACCATGCGCGCCATGCTTACCTCGCGTTATCGCGACGCGGAGGCCTTGCGGCAGGTAGAGAACGAGAGCCCGCATAAGGCGCTGGTGCAGATCGACGCGATTGCGGCCAAGCCTACGTTGCAAGGGACCGAGGTCGCATCCAAAGAGAAACTGGCGGACGGAGTGGAGCAGGCATTCGACTATCGCGGCGACGTGACGGTGCAACTCAAGACAGGCGATAAGCTCGAGGGTTATATTTTCGATCGCGGCGCATCGAAGATACGTATCTTATTAAAGACGGCGGGCAAGAAGGTCACCGTGCCGGTGACCGAGATCGAGGGATTGTCGTTTACCGGCCGCGATATGGCGGACGGACGCAGTTGGGAAGCCTGGGTGAAGAAGTACACCGAACGGAAGGCGGCGGGCGAGAAGGATATCGAACTCGCGCCGGAGACCATCGAGTAGGCGGTGCTGCGTGTTGGAAAAGGTCTTTCATTTCGACGCTCCGCGTGAGAAATACCATTGCGACGCGGCAGTGGTGTGGTGCTTCGATAAGCGATTCCAATTGGGGTCTGCCAAATATCTCAAGCGGATCGGGATCGTGAATTCCGACTCTATCCAGATTGCCGGCGGGGCGAAATCGCTGGCATCGCCTGACTGTCCAACCGATCGCGAATTCGTACTGGATCAGATTCGGAAGTCGGTGCGCCTGCATGGGACCAAGCTTGCGATATTAATGCTGCATTCCGATTGTGGAGCCTACGGAGGGTTGGCGGTAGGCTTTGGCGGCGACGCGAGTCTCGAAGCCCAACGGCAGGAAGAGGAGTTACGCCGTGCGGCAAACTGCGTGCGGCGAGCGATCCCCGAGCTTGAGGTACGCGCCTACTTTGTCGATTTCGAGGGCGTGTGGTCCGTGGATCTGGCGACGCAAGCGATCTCCGCGTCTGCCGGTTAAGTCAGGCTACGCGTTCTATTTGACGGACCGCGGCTGCCCCCGCCCACAATACCCCCGCCAAAACCGCCGCCAACGCAGGGATAGCATACATGGCCTGGTGGAGTCCAATAGCGCGAGAGGCCTCTACGGCCGCGCCTGCGCTTGCGGCGACGCGCGCGAAGTGGTCGCTCAAGCGGCCGGTCAACAG
The DNA here is from genome assembly GCA_963703295.1 of Bryobacterales bacterium. Taxonomy (GTDB): domain Bacteria; phylum Acidobacteriota; class Terriglobia; order Bryobacterales; family Bryobacteraceae; genus PALSA-243. The sequence continues at coordinate 8,259,286 of OY969810.1, read as the reverse complement.
CGGACCCCAGGCAGCTCCCCCAAGATACTGAACCATGAAGTAAGCGCCCATGGCTGCGCCGCGTAATTCAGGCGCAACGACATCGTGCATAGCCGCATAGACCAGGCCGTAGTACATCTGCAACAGGCCGTAGGCGAGCATCATCAAGGCGATTGCCGAGGCGACCGCGCCCGAAGGGCGGGCAATGGCGGCGAATGCGAAGGGGGCGGCGGCAAGCGACGCCGCGGCCGCCAGGCGCATCCGCGAGCGGGCAAAATTGCGGCTAACGCGATCGCCTAGCGCGCCGGCGCAGAGGGCGCCGGCGATTCCTGCTACGCCTGTGCCAATGCCGCCCCAAACCCCAGCTTGCGCCACCGAAAGATGGTGAAAGCGGGTCAGGAACGCGGGGAAGAATGCCGAAAAGGAGTAGAGAGCAAAGTTTACTACCGCGCCGGAGAGGGCAATCCACCAGAAAACGGGCATGCGCGCCAGGGCGGCGGGGCTGGCGGCAGTCGCACGGGCGCGGGATATGCGAGCAGGTTCCCGTAAGGCCAGCAACGCCGGAATCAGCGCGATGGCCGGCAGCGCCGCAAGCGCCAGGGCGACGCGCCATCCGTAGGCCTGTGAGACCGGACCTCCCACGGAATAGCTGAGCATGATGCCCACGGGGACGGCCATCATGAACCAGGCAAGCGCGCGCGTGCGGCGTTCGGGCTTAACCACGTCGCCGATCCAACTGGTGGCGGCAGGGGCACAGGCCGCTTCACCGATGCCCACGCCTACCCGCGTTGCCATCAGAAAGGCATAGCTCGATGCGAAGCCGCCCAACGCCGTCAATCCGGACCAGACGGCCACGCCGCAAGCCAGGATTCCCTTTCGGCTCTTGGTATCGGAAAGGCGCCCCAACGGCAATCCGGCCAAAGCATAGAGAACTGTGAAGGCGGTGGTGAGGCCGCCAAGCTGCGCGTCGCTGAGGTGAAATTCATGGCGCACCGGTTCGGCAACGACGCCAAGCGTCAGGCGATCATAAAAATTAAGGACATTGACTAGGAAGAGGATGACCAGCGTCATCACATCTTCACTTCACTGTCCTTCAGACTCTTGCCGGCCTGTTCGGCATTGACGCCGGCTTTTTCTACTACGATTCGCCCGCGGTTGGAGAGCAGCGTGATTGTGGGTCCGTTTCCTACCCCGCCGTGAATAGTGGCGCGGCGGCCCGAATTTTCCTGGTTCAGGGGCGGTCCATATTCATTGGCGGCCTCACCGCGTTCGACGGTTCCTTCGAGTTGGAAGGCCGCGCCTTCGGGAATCGACAGGCTAATGGCGCCATTTTTGGTGGTGGCCTCAATGGTGGAGAGAGGCGCCTTGCCCGGGTGCAGGTCAATATCGCCGCGGTCGGTCTCCACCTGGATGGATTGCGTGAACTGCTCGAGGTGAATGTCGCGCGAGCGGGCCGTGAAACGCATTGGGCCGGTCACGTTATTCGCCGTTAGGGATGAGAGATCCAAGTGGACCGTGCCCGGAATCGCCGCGACGTGCAACTCCGTGCCGCGGACGCCTTCAAAATCGAGCGGCTTGGCTAAGTTCTTGAACTCGATTGCGCCGCTATACGATCCATTGACGGTGACTTGGCCGGTAATATTTTCCATGGTGAGGTCGGAGCCGTGGCCATCCAGATCCACTTTGCCGCCGACATCGGTCAGGTTGACTACATCGCTGTGTCCGATGGAGAGCCGGGCGTTGCCACCGATGCGGGCGAGGCGGAGATCGCCATGATTGCTGGCTAGTTCCACGTCGCCATGAACGTCGGAGACTTCGGCGTCGCCCACGTTGTTGCGAGATTCGACGGCCAACGCGCGGGGAACGGTAACTTCCAGATCGTCATCGATGCGCTGGTTATCGGGGGCGTGATCTTGATTGGTGCGCACCACCAGGTGGTCGCCCTGGGGCAAGATCTCGACCGGCGTATTTTCATTGGTGCGGTCGGCATCGGCGCGTTTGTAAGCGCGAATCGATTTGTGACCGGTGACGGTGACTTCGGCAACGTCGCCGCCAGTTACGCGGATGTTGCCGCGCGGGTTCTCAAACACAACGCGGGTCATACCGGCGGCGGGAGCTTTCGCGTCGATGGGGTAATCGTAGGAGTCGCCGAAGATATCAAGGCCCCGTCCATCGAAGTGCAGGCCGAACTGCCGGGCCTGCCAAGCGCTGCCGCCAACAATGCAGATGAAAACGATGAGCACGATCTCGCCGCCACTGAATCCGGAGCGCAACTGGCCGCGATTCAAGACGGCCTCGGCGAGACGCATCACGCCCCAGAGGATCAGGACGAATGGCCAGTATTGCGACAACAGGTCGAAAACCGGCACGCCGGGATTAAAGTTGCGCCAAAGGAACAGGCCGCCAATGAGCAACAGAATGATGGGACCGGTGATGGATCTTCTCACGACTGGCCTCCCTGGCTTCTAGGGTCGTTAGTCTGCGAATACGGGGTTTGACGATAGCCTCCGGGGGGCGCGACGGGGGGCGGAACCGGAGGTTGAAACGTTGTGAAGGGTGGTGGAGGCGGCTGGGGGGGCGGCGCGACGCTTCGCCCCAGCAGGCTGATCAGCCCGGCGACGATGATTAAGACGGGCCAGGTTTCGCCGAAGCTAAATTGCGTGAAGTTATTCAACGCGAAAAGCACGCCGACGGTAATGATCATGATGGGCCCGCGGTATGCGCGGGCGCCGTCAAAGCCGTGTCTATCTCTCATGGCGCGCCTCCGCGGGACGCGCAGGGGCCTGGTTGTGTCCCGTAATCCGGCCCCATAGCAGCCAGGCGCCCCCGCCGATGAGAAGGACTGGCCAGTAACGCGCCATGAGCTCATCGATATCGAGCACGTTGAGCGTGCGCAGCAGCAGAATCACGCCCAACACCACCAGAATTACGCCAGCCACAACGGCTTGATCGCCACGGCCATTCAGGCTAACCAGACTGGAGAATTCATCGACCGGTTCGCCGGCTTCGATCTTCTGCGCCGTGCGATGCGCTTCGATGGCCATGTAGGCCCACCAGACGATCACGAGCATGACGAAGATCGGCTCCAAGCCGCGGGCAGCGCGCGAATCGGCGATGCTCATCAGCAATCCCCAAATGAGCCCATGCACGATGCCTTTGGCGTACTGGCCGTTATAAATGGCGCCGACGCCGGGCACCAAACCAAGGAAAAAAGCCAGAGCCGGGGAAACCGAGCCGGTACGGGGAGGGGCGGGATAGGCCTGCGGACCCGCCGCAAATCCAACGCGGGGCTGCTCCGGAGGAGGAGGCGCATACCCGGCGTTGGGAATGGGTGGCGGAGGCGGCGGGGGCGCGAAGGACTGCGCTGCCGCCATGGACGGCGCGGGAGCATGTTCCGCGCAATAGACTGTCCCAAAGGCGTCGCGGCGGCAGGCGTCGCAAACCGGCATGCCGCAAGTCCGGCAATAGGCAGTGGCAGGCAATTCAGGATGATTCTGGCAATTCATATTTTCCCCTTACTTACTGTGTTTTTTCCGGAACGGACTTTACCGGCAGACGGTGCGGATCGTTTTCCGCTTCCGGCTTGCCTGCCGATTTTGCTGGCTTGGGTTGCTGCTCTTCGTCCTGCTGTTGCCACTCGTGCAGCAGGCTCTGCACCTGATAAACCACCTTCAGGTTGTCGTAAAACTTAACGGTGCGCGCCCAGGCGCGAGCGGCGCGGTCCTCGATGCCGGCCACCACTTTCGAGGGCTCGAGATCGGACGGTTTCAACTGCCGCACGGTATTAAACATCAGCGAAAGCGACAGCACCGACATTGCCATACCCATTACCAGCCGCGGCTGCAGCATGGACGAAAAGATTCGGTCCAGCCAGCCGCGCACGCCCGAAACCTGGGCGCTTTTGCGCCACGGCGCGTCAAAAAGAATGCGCGTGATGAGCTGCGGCGGCGGCTCAACCGCGGCGGCGCGCTCCATGAACTGCACGGCTTCCGCGGAATCGGCTGCCAGCGCGGCGCAGGATGGGCACTGAGCGAGATGGCTCTCCACAACCGCGCGGCCGGCCGCATCGAGCGTACCGTCCACATAGTCGCAGATGAGAATTTCCAGTTCCGCGCAGCTCATAACGCCTGTTTCTGTCGTTTCAGGCGCCGCGCCAGTTCGGCCCGACCCCGATTAATGCGAGACTTTACCGTGCCCTCCGGTATCTGGAGCACATCGGCAATCTCGCGGTATTCCAATTCCTGTAAATCGCGCAGGATCACGGCCTCGCGCAAATCCGGCGACAACTGCTGCAGGGCGGCCTGCAAGATATCGCTTGCTTCACGGCCTGCCACCAACTGGTCGGGCCGGGCAGAGGCCGCGGCGCCTTCCTCTTCGATGACGGGAAGCTGTTCTTCAATGGAATCAGTGGCACGCTCCTGACGACTTCGACGATAGTTGTCGATCAAGAGGTTACGCGTTACCCGCGTCAACCAGGTAACGAACGAGCCTTCCGTGGAACGGAAGGTTTTCAAGGTGCGAAATACGCGAAGGAAGACCTCCTGGGTCAAGTCCTGCGCTTCGGACCCACTATTTGTAAAGCGGAAGCACAATCCATACACCCGGCGTGAATGGACGCGAATCAAGTCTTCCCAGGCGGCTTCATCGCCGCGCAGACAGCGGGAGACCAGACTGATATCGGGATTGCCGGGGTGAGTCGTAGCCAAAGGCTCTTTCACATCGCCGCCCGTCCGCACGGTGAGTATACCGGTGGCGTGTTGTTCGAAAACCCTCCAAGCTGGCGCGGCAGCTGCCATATTCCTCGCTCTTCCATAGTGAGAAACGAGGCTTTATCATGATAGGTTCAAAGTTTCGAGTCAAGAGAGGAAGGCGCCTTCGCCGTGGGGGCGGAGAACGCGGAGAAGAACGCTTGCCAGAGCGTCTCCGCGTCTTTGCTGCCTTTACGGTAGACGCATTTAGATGAAGTGTCCTTTTTGCAATCATTTAGAAGATAAAGTGGTAGATTCCCGCGAAAGCAAAGAGGGCGATGCTATTCGCCGGCGGCGGGAATGTCTGGGTTGCGAGAAGCGCTATACCACGTATGAGCGAATTGACGAAGTGCCCTACATGGCGATTAAGAAGGACGGCCGGCGCGAGAAATTTGACCGGCAGAAGGTGCTGGGAGGGCTGCTTAAGGCTTGCGAAAAGCGACCCGTCAGTATGGGGCGGCTATCGGAGATGGTGAATCGGGTGGAATCGATGGTCAGCGATTCGCCGGACCGGGAGATTTCCACCGCGGAAATTGGGGAGTATTTGATGGAGAACCTGAAGGCGCTAGATAAAATTGCGTACGTCCGGTTCGCGTCCGTCTACCGTGATTTCCAGGACGAGGAAGCCTTCTTTAATGAACTGAAGACATTGATGCGCCAGAAGTTGCCGTAAAGATTCAGCCCGGCGATGTAACCAAACCGGTCTTTCTGCATCCATTACAATAGGGCTTAACTTCGTCTGCGAAAGATGGTATCATTGTCCGGAAGTCGAACCGCGAATGCAATTGAGCTTCACGCCTGAAGGCGAGGATCGGCATTTCGTACAATTTTCCCATACATACCCCATATTAGGTATACGCTGGCGTCGGAGCGTGTTTTTTGGGGGAGGTGATACTGAGTGGATCAGTTCGAAGATCAATTTTTAGCTGAACATCCCGAAGCTTTAGGGCTTGCTTTTGAAGAAGATGCGAAGTTTTTCGATTCTGAAGCTGGGCATGAGCCGGATTTCCTGCATGCGCCGCCGGTTGAGGAATCAATTTACACGGACGACCCGGTCAGGGTTTATTTGCGTGAAATGGGCGCCGTTCCGCTTCTTACGCGCGAAGGCGAAGTGGATCTCGCCCGGCGAATGGAGCGTGGAAAGCTGCGGATGCAAAAGGCAATTAGCCGCTCCGCGCTGGTTCAAGGCGTCGTCGTAGAGCTTTCCGAACAGTTGAAAAAGGGCGCGGTGGAACTGGACGGCGTTGCCGATCTGGGCGACACCGAAGAAGGCAGCCCGCAGGATGTGGCGATTCGGACAGACGCTTCCGAACGCTTCGCAGACGTGATTACGCAGCACAAAAAACTGCAGCAGCTCGAAGAAAAGCTGGAAAACAGCCCCATGGCCAACAAGAAGCCGCGCAAGCGTCTTTGCGCCAAGGTTAGCCGGGCCAAAGTAGGGACATCGATCGCGATTCGCCGCTGCCCGTTCCGTTCCATTAAGTGGAAGGAATTCGCCCGGGAAATCGAACGCGCCGTGGATGAAATCAATCATCTGGATGGCGAAATCAAGCGCCTGGAAGCGCGTAATCTCGCTGCTAATCAGGTTCGCCTGCGGGAATTGAAGCGGGAAATCCGCAAACGCGAAGCCGTTGCCGGGGCCACTCTTCCCGAACTGAAGCACAGCCTCACCGTAATTCGTCACGGAGAAGCGGAAGCCGAGCGCGCCAAAAAAGATCTGGTGGAAGCGAACCTCCGGCTGGTGGTTTCGGTAGCGAAGAAGTATGTCAATCGCGGCCTGCACCTGCTGGACCTGATTCAGGAAGGAAACATTGGTCTGATGCGCGCGGCCGACAAGTTCGAATACCGCCGCGGGTACAAGTTCTCAACCTACGCCACGTGGTGGATCCGTCAGGCAATCACGCGCGCCATTGCCGATCAATCGCGCACCATCCGCATTCCGGTGCACATGAACGAGAGCATGAACAAGTTCCTGCGGGCTACACGCGAGCTCGAAAAGGAACTGGGGCGGACGCCGACCAACGAAGAGATCGGCCGGCGGATGGATATCCCGGTCGAGAAGGTTCAGAAGCTGAAGACTATCTCTCGCGACCCGGTATCTCTCGAAACGCCGGTGGGCCGCGATGGCGAATCGGCATTGGGCGATCTCATCGAAGACCGCTGGGTGGGCTCTCCCGTGGACGCGGTGATCGAATCGAACGTCCGCGACGAGACCGCCGGCATTCTCAAGACTCTCTCCCCAAAAGAGGAGAAAGTAATCCGCATGCGCTTCGGCATCGGCTGCGAACGCGAGCATACGCTCGAGGAGATCGGCCAGGAGTTCGATGTTACCCGCGAACGCATCCGGCAGATCGAAGCTAAGGCACTACGCCAACTACGGGCCCCGGAGCGCGCGCGACGGTTGCGCGCGTTGATGGCGGCACGGTAGGTTCGTCTTTCTCAACAGAGAGGGCGCTTAGCACTAATCAGCATCAAGACGTCTAATGGCGGTGCTGCGTCTGTTTTGACCCGATAGCCTCGGCGATGATCGCGGTGACGAGACTATTAATGCTGACGCCTTCGATTTTCGCCTGTTTCGTAAGTTTCGAGTAGAGGGTTCGGGGTAGGCGTTGCCGCCATTGAGCAGCGTCAATGCTGGGCTTTGGTAGCTTGCGATCGGACTCTCTGAGAACTGCAAGAGAATCGCGGAGCGCTTCTCTGCCGTTTGCGATCGCCTCTTCGATGGTTTCGCCGTCGGACATGCATCCCGGTATATCGGGATACTCTACGAGATAACCGCCACCCTCCTCCTTTGAAAGTGGGCGAACCGTAAATTGATACTGGTCAAGTTTTCGATCCATATTTTGCTCTCAATTTGCTCTGCCTTCTTTTGCGGCGTCGATAAGCGCCACAAATTGTTTGATGTAAATTGGCTTGATTGGCCGCTTCGCGGGCACCGACACAATTTCGCGCACGCCGGCCGCGCTAAAAATAACATGGCTGCCACCATGCCCCGGCATCCGCCATTCAATGAAATTTGCTTCGGCAATTGTTTTTAACTCTTGGATGCGCCAACCGATGCGGTCTTCGCGCATCCTCCGGAGCATTTTGTCGGCGGGCATCTCGCAATATGATACCGCATATGGTATCAATCATATTTGACCTTTCGAACTCGCGGACGTGGCCGTCGTGGGGAATGGTTGAGTCCGGTTGTAGACGGGCGAGGGGAGTCGAGGGAGTCGGAATGGTGGTGTCGCGCTCCGCGCGAACTTCCGGAGCCGAGGAGCGCAAGGGGCCCTCGATGGAGCAGCCATAGAACGGCTATCGGTATTGCCCGTTCCCTGGAGGCCATCTACAATGAGGGGGCCGCCGTGAAGATCCGCTCCCGCAAATTTAATGGGCGTTGCAGCAAGCATAAACGCTACAACCCCGCCGTGGATGGGTTGGGAGCGATCCTTGGGGGATGCCCGCGTTGCACGCTGTTGTTTGAGATCTGGCAGACCTCTCTCACTCTGAACAACCTGATTCGCAAATTTGACCCTGGTCACTCGGACCTTGAGCGGGCCAAGTTAATGGAACCCGACCCGCGGCAGATGACTCTGATTTGATTATCCTGAATATATGAGATCTCTCTGGCGCCTGATGCTGGCGTCCGCGGCGGTGCATACCGCGATGGTGGCGCAGGACTTCACGGGCGCAGCCGCCGTGGATGCAGCGATCGATCACGCGATCCAGCAGAAGCAACTGCCTGGCGCGGTACTCATTGTGGGGCACGACGGGCGTGTCATTTACCGCAAGGCGTACGGGAACCGCGCCGAGGTTCCCAAAGCGGAGGCGATGACGCTCGATACGGTCTTCGACCTTGCCTCCCTCACGAAGGTCATCGCCACCACCTCATCATTGATGAAGCTGTTCGAAGAGGGTAAGTTTCAACTGAATGACAAGATTACGCAGTACATCCCGGAATTTCAGGGCGGCAAGAGCAACATCACCATCCGCAATCTGTTCACGCACTTTTCCGGATTGAAGCCGGATGTCGCGCTCACTACACCCTGGACCGGTTATGACACCGGCATTCGCCTGGCCTGCACCACGCCACCCGACGGCCCGCCAGGCGCGCGTTTCGTTTACAGCGACATCAACTTCATTCTCTTAGGCGAGCTGGTGCATCGCCTCAGCGGGCAGATGCTTAACGATTATGCGCGGACTAATGTCTTTATTCCGCTGCAGATGAATGAGACCACTTTCCTGCCCGCTCCTGCGCTGATCCCGCGCATCGCACCCACCGAACGATTAGCCGGGACGGATAGGATCTTGCGCGGCGTGGTCCACGACCCTACGGCGCGCAATATGGGCGGAGTGGCGGGACATGCGGGACTGTTCTCCACCGGCGACGAGCTTGCGCGCTTCGCGCAGATGATGCTGAATGGAGGCGAACTGGATGGTCAACGCGTCTTCAATCCGCTTACCATTCAAAAGTTCACCGAGCCGCAGAGCCCGCCCGATCAGCCGATTCTTCGCGGGCTGGGTTGGGATATTGACTCGCCGCTTTCGCGCAATCGCGGCGAGTTGTTCCCTATCGGATCGTTTGGGCATACCGGGTTCACGGGCACGTCCATCTGGATAGACCCTTCGACGCGCAGCTACGTGATTCTGCTAGCCAACAGCGTGCATCCCTCGCTGCGTCCGGCGCTCTCACCGCTTCGCTCGAAGGTGGCGACAATTGTAGCGGCATCGGTCGGAATCGCGGTGCGGGGCGTGACGCTCACTAGCTATAACGATACATTCACGGCGGCGGGAGTGCATCGAGACATTGGCCGCAATGCGAAGACACAGACAGGGCTGGATGTTTTAGTGGCCAGCGGCTTCGCCCCGCTGCAGGGGAAGCGGGTGGGGCTCATCACCAATCAGACGGGGCTCGATAGCCAGGGGCGCCGCAACATCGATTTGATGCGTCAGGCCGGGGTGAAACTCACTGCGTTATTTTCCCCCGAGCATGGCTTTCTGGGCGTCGAGGACCGGCAAGGCATCCAGGATGCCGTGGACTTCAGAACCGACCTTAAGATCTTCAGCCTCTACGGCGCCACACAGCGACCGACGCCCGAAATGCTGCGCGGACTGGACGCGCTGGTCTTCGATATTCAAGACGTTGGCGCGCGCTGTTACACCTATGAGACCACCATGGCTTACGGAATGGAAGCGGCGGCGAAGGCGGGGATCGAATACTACGTGCTCGACCGGCCAAACCCCATCACCGGCACGCATGTGGAGGGGCCGATACTCGACGCCGCCAATAAATCGTTCATCGGTTATTGGCCGGGATTGCCGATGCGTCACGGCATGACGATGGGCGAACTGGCGCAACTTTACAATGGCGAGAACAAGATCGCCGCCAAGCTCACGGTAGTGCGGATGCTGGATTGGCAGCGCGGGGATTGGTTTGACTCGAGTGACCTGGCGTGGATTAACCCGTCGCCTAATATGCGAAGTCTGAAGGCGGCTATCCTCTACCCCGGAGTATGCCTGCTGGAAGCGTCAAAGAACTATTCGGTTGGGCGCGGCACGGATTCGCCCTTCGAGCAGATCGGGGCGGATTTCATTGGCGGCCGTGAATTAGCGGCATATCTGGATTCCCGGCAGATTCCGGGCGTGCGTGTTTATGCCACCAGTTTTACGCCGACGGAATCGAATTTTAAGGGAAAGCGCATCGAAGGCGTGCGTTTCGAAATCACGAACCGCGATCTGCTGGATGCGACGCGGCTCGGCTTCGAAATAGCGGGCGCACTGCAGACGCTTTATCCCGGAAAAATCGACTTCGCCACGGACGCGCGATTGATTGGTTCCAATGCTGCGATCGCGCGGCTGACAGCGGGCGACGATCCGCGGACCATAGTGGATGGTTTTATGGACAGCCTTTCACATTTTGTGGATTTGCGCGCCAAGTATCTTATGTATCCTTAACAAACGCGGTCTTATGGCCCTGATAGCGCGTGCGATGATTAGATATGCGCCATCGAATTTCCCGCCGGTTTACACTGGCATGCGCCGCCATTTTCTGTGCTGCCACGCCCCTCGCCGCACAGGCGCCCAGCACCAATGCCGCTCTAAAGGGAGCGTACTTCGTCCGCTATCTGGGCGTAATAGGTTATCCGAACGATTACGCGGCAAGCTTCGCCGGCACTTTGACCTTTGACGGTAACGGCAACTTCACCACGCTTGGAAGCGGCGTCTACTTCAATAGCACCAGCATCGCACTCCCTGTAACGGGAACCGGCACTTACAACGTGATGCCAAGCGGCGAAGTGGCCATTTCCAACCCGTTCTCGCAAGGTTCGGCAACATTGTATGGAGGCGTGAGCGCGAACGGCGTGGTAATCGCCAGCAGCACGGAGTCGAGCTATCTGGACATGTTCGTCGCGATTCCCCCGAGTACGAATTCTTCCAAGGCGACGCTCAGCGGAACGTATCGCGTGGGAGGCCTGGAGTTCGCCGGCGGAAGCCTCACTTCCATGCGCAATCTAAGCTTCAATGCCACGTCCGATGGCAACGGCAATTTCGGCACTCTGACGCTTACGGGCTCTTCGAGCGCTCTCAACGACGCCTCGGCTACGCAGACCATTACCGGAGCGACGTACACGCTGGTTGCAGCAGGCAGCGGAACCATCACCTTTCCGCCGCCCACCGGAGTTTCGACGGCAAATCAGTTGATTTCGGGCGCAAAGAATTTATATGTGTCACCCGACGGTAGTTTCTTCGTCTCCGGCTCACCCACAGGATGGGATATGCAGGTGGGCGTGAAGGCCGTCTCGACGGGCGGCGACTCGATCTTTTCCGGCCTCTATTTCGATTCGTTCGTGGAGAACGTAACAGGCAGCAACGGCGGCGTGGACGCCGCTTCCGGCTCGAGCAACGAACTGCCATCGATTCAGACGGAACTGGTGCACGCGCGGTTCAACCAGGATGGCTTCGCGGGCGAGGCTTTCGATCAAACCTATAGCGATAGTTTTGTGCCAGGGACCGATGGAACGTCGTCTGGCAACGGTTATTATTTTGCGGTCGGCGGAGGTGGAAATTACGCCTTTCAAACCGGCGGCGAAGGCGATTATTACCTGCAAATTTGGGCGAAAGTTCCGTCCTATAGTGGAAGCGGGGTCTTTCTAAACCCGACCGGGGTAGTAAACGCCGCCAGCAACGCTCCCTTTACAGCGCAACTCTCGCCGGGTGAAGTGATTTCGCTTTACGGCACCGGCTTTACGTCGGTCTCAACTCTGCAGGAGGCTTCCGCGCCATTTCCCGGCATTCTGGGCGGCGTGCAGGTGATGATTAACGGGGCTCCGGCGCCTATCTACCTGGTCAGTCCGACGCAGTTGAACGCAGTAGTGCCGTATACCGCGCCCAGCGATGGATCTACGCTGAGCGTTCAGGTGATCTCGAACGGCACCCCCTCTAATACGGTCCAGTCCTATACGGGGTTGACCTCGCCCGGCATCTTCACGGTGCCTTCCGGCGGCATCGGGAATAGCGCAGTGCTCCACGCGGACTATAGCCTGGTGAGCAACAGCAGCCCGGCAAAGGCCAACGAAACCGTGCAGTTGTTCCTGACGGGATTAGGCGCGGTCAGTCCAGCCGTAACGGCCGGAACGGCTGCGCCCTCCGGCGTGACCGCGGTATACCCCGTCCAAGTCTACCTTTGGGATGCCAATGGAAATCCGAATCAAGCGTCCGTGGCATATCAGGGATTGGCGCCTGGGTTGGCGGGCTTGTATCAGGTGAACTTCACGGTGCCCACTGGAATGGCGCTCAACGCCACTGGAGTAACATCGTGTAGTCTCGAGATCGACATGCTGCAGCAGGCTGACGGAGATAATATTCAGGCCCTGATTCCTATTTCGCACTAGGCGGCATTCGTACATACTGTAGATCTACTCTTTCGGCCAGTGGGCCCTTAAATTGGCCGGGTAATTGGTAAACTCAGCTTTACGTTCCGGGCCGCTGGGAGTTACCAGGGAGCTTTGCGGAATGTTTCTGTCTGCATGGACCACGATATTCCGAACAAGGGCGACATCGAACCCAAATCCCCGACTTTGGGCGGGCTGGAATTTGAGCTCATGGAGATTCTCTGGGAGCACGGTTGGTGTGGCGTACGCGATGTGGTTCCCCGTTTGGGGCGTCAACGTGCGCACTCCACAATAGTAAGTGCGCTCGACCGTCTTCATCGCAAAGATTTTGTCGACAAGCGGCCTGGGGAGACTGCCCTCGTCTATGCTCCGCGCTTTTCGCGAGAGGATTGGGCGAGGCGAATGGTGGGCAATCTGATCGCAGTAACGCAGGCGTCGCCGCTGCCAAGATCGGAGGTGGCGTCATTCCTGGTGGAATCGATTGCCGGTAACGATGAGTCTCTGCTGGACCAGCTTCTGGAAAAGATAGAAGAGAAGCGCCGCCGAATAGAACAAGGCAAGCAACGTGACACTTGAGTTCGTCCCGCGGATTATTTGTTTGTGCCTGGCGTCGTTTTTCCTGGTACACCTGGCGCTCAGCCTGGCGGTTCGTTTGCTCGCGCCAGCACTTATTCGCATCGGAGGGCGGCTTCGCCCACACTCCGCTGCGCAACTGCTTCTTCTCATTCGTTTGCTAGCGCCCGTTATCGCCCTTTTCGTGGCAATCTGGACGGCCCCGACCTATATATGGATTGAGCGCAGCGAACATGCCGAAGGAGTGGGCATTCCGTGCTGGGGCTCAGCGCTGCTGGGCATTCTCTCGCTACTCATTCCCCAAGTGCGCGGCTGGGTCTCAATCTCAAAAACCTTCCGTTACCTGCGGCATTGCCAGCGAGCGGGCAGAGTACTCCGCCTCCCCGGTGAACGGTCTTCGGCGCTGGTTGTTGAGGGAGGTTTTCCTTTCTTTGCCCTGGTCGGAATCCGCGAACCTCGCCTGGTAATTTCCGCGCCAGTAGTAACCGCCCTTTCGGCGACAGAGCTTGCGGCTGCGCTACGGCATGAACGCGCGCACCATTTCGCGATGGACAACCTGAAACGAATGCTCGTTTTACTGTCCCCGGATCCGCTGCCGTTCTACCGTGGACTTCGCCTGTTAGATGACGCCTGGTCGAGGTTTACGGAGCGGGCGGCCGATGACAGAGCGGCTGCGGGAGATTCGGCGCGATCGCTGTCCTTGGCGGCGGCGTTGGTTCGGATGGCCCAGTTGGGTGTCTCGAGGACCGCTCCGGCGGCGATGATGCCGCTCCTGACGCATGACCAGGACTTAGTCACGAGGGTGAACCGGCTAGTGGATGGCGCGGCTCCTCGTTGGCGCCCTTATCGCTACGGGCGCAGGCTGTGGGTGTGTTGTTTCGCGGCTTGCCTTGGCTTTACATCGCTGTTAGCGGCGCAACCTGGGTCGCTGCGTGCGTGGGGCAACGTAATCGAGAGGCTACACCGCGCCGGCTTATCGCAAACAGGACATCGAAAAGGACGCCATCATCGCAAGCCTCGTGCGGCGCCACTGCCCCAAAATGCCGCCGCACAAATGGGGCCTGACGGCGCTTCTCGGCTAGCCTTCCTTGCTGAATTGACGGAAGTAGGTTAAAACGCGAGCCACGTAGTTCCGCGTTTCTCGAAAGGGCGGAACTCCGCGATAGCGATCCACCATGCCCGGACCGGCATTGTAGGCAGCTATTGTACGCCGCAACCAATTGCGCGATTTTTGGTATCGGCGGATCAGTACGCTAAGATAGTGTGTTCCTCCATCGATATTCTGCTCGGGGATGGTCGGGTCCACACCGTATTCCATGGCCGTTTGTGGCATCAATTGCATCAAGCCAATCGCTCCTTTAGCGGAGACAACTGTGGAATCGAAGTTCGATTCAGCCGCCACGATGCTTTTCACGAATGCCGCAGACACATTGTGCTTGAGGGCTGAGGCGCGGATCATTGCGTGAGTCTCTTCGCGAGTAGGTTTCGGGGTGGGCGATTTATCCAATTCAGAGTTTAAAATCAATTCAGGGTTTAAAATCAATGAGTTGGCCACAGCATGATGTTGCAAATGGCAGACGCAAACGAGCATAAGTAGGACGATTAGAGCAAATCTCATGGGTTTATGGTTCGGATTTAACGCTTCAGATGAAACGAATTACTACTGAGTACTTACAACGCTGATTGTGGCGGTGCGGACATTTCCTAACAACTGAAATGCCGCGATTCGATTGTCCTGTGTAATTATAGTAACACTTTTTGGGGTCTCAGCGCCATTCCATTCGTGGGTTTTTTCAAAATAATCGTACGGCAGTCCTCGCCCGTCCCTGAACGGAGTGGCAGCTACAATATGTCTGTGCCACGCTTCGCAGCAGCCGCGATGCTGCTGCTCTTTTCCGCCGCCATTTACGCGCAGACCCCGATTCTGCCGCTCAAACAGATTCATGCTGGTATGCACGGAGTGGGGCGCACGGTCTTCACCGGCAGCCAGATCTCCGATTTCGACGTGGAAATACTCGGCGTGCTGGAAAACATCGGTCCCAAGGAATCGCTCATCTTAGCCAGGCTCTCCGGCGGCCCGCTGGAACATACCGGCGTCATGCAGGGTATGAGCGGCAGCCCCGTATACATCGACGGCAAACTGATTGGAGCGGTGGCCATGGCGTTTCCGTTCTCCAAAGACCCCATCGCGGGCATTCGTCCCATTGAGGACATGCTGCGCTCTTCGCCCGCCGCTGCGCCCGCTTCACGACCGCAGCTCGCTCTGGCAGAGCGCGACCTGACGCGGCGGATTCCCCGCGCCGAACCTGTCATGGCTGGCGATGCGCGCATCGCAGATATCGCCACACCCATTTCATTCGGAGGATTCACGCGCGCTACGCTCGACGCCTTTGCGCCGCAACTGCGTGCGCTCGGACTGGAACCGCGGCAGGGTATCTCCGCCGGCTCGGAAGCGGAACCGAAGATGGGCAACCCCGCCGACCTGAAGCCGGGCTCAATGATCAGTGTGCAGTTGATGTCGGGCGACATGGGCGTGGGCGCCGATGGCACGGTGACGTATATCGACGGAACTCACCTTTATGCTTTTGGGCATCGCTTCCTCGATATCGGCGCAACTTCTTTGCCCTTCGCGCGCGCCGACGTGATCGCGCTGATGCCCAACGTCAACACGTCGTTCAAGCTCTCGAGCGCTCGCGAGTGGATGGGTTCGATCTTGCAGGATCGCAGCACGGCGGTTTCAGGGGAACTGGGCGCACGCGCTTCCATGGTTCCGATGTCGCTTACCGTCACGCGATCGTCGAAGGCTGTGGAATCCTACCGCGTGCAAATGGTCAACGATCCGCTGCTCTCGCCTCTGCTGCTGCAAATGGCAGTGTTTTCGGTGATCGATCGTACGGAACGAACATTGGGGGCGGCCACTTTGCGGGTGACGGGGGAAATGGAATTCCAGAACGCCCCGGCCGCCGTGCGCCTGGACAACCTTTACTCCGCGGAAAACGGCGCCGCCACGCAGGTCTCGCTCAACACGGCGGTACCGGCGGCATACATACTGCAGAGCGGTTTCAACTCGCTCAAATTGAAAAAGATTTCACTCAACATCGAAGCGTTCGATGAAAAGCGTCAACTGAATATCGATGGCGTCACCCTCTCCCGCCATGAGGTTCACGCAGGAGACAAGTTGCAGCTCAACGTGATGCTCACGGGCGACGATGGCGCGGAGACCAACCGCAAGGTGGATTATCAGGTTCCGATCGGCGCCGCGCCTGGCCAGCTTTATTTCACTGTGTCGGACGCCAGCGTGGCCAACCTGACCGACTTTCGTCAGATTCTAACGTCGAGCCCTCGCAGTCCACGGCAGTTGATCGACACGGTTAACGAGCTGCACCCGAATACCAGGGCATACGTTCGCGTGTGGCGCGCCGACCCGGCGTTCCAGTTGGAAGGCGTCGATCTGCCGGCTCCCCCGCCTTCCGTGTCGATGATTCTGGACGGAGCGGTGGCGAATCTGCTGGGGATCTCGAGTTCGCGTAACTCAAAAATAGCGGAAATGCAGATCGAAGGAGACGGCGCGGTAATTTCCGGCGTCAAAACGGTTCAGGTGGAGGTGAAAGAGTGAGCCGGCTCCGTTTTGCTCTTTCTCCCATTGCAGCGGCAGCGATGGCGACAACCGCTGCCTATGCAAGCGGCACGACGGCCTGGGAAATGAACTCGTGGGCGGATTTCATCCGCGGCAAGTTCGACGGCATCTCGCTCAGCCGCGATGGACGGATTACGCTGGGACCGAAGATGGACCCGGTATTCACGTCCGATCAGCCGGTGGTTTGGGCAGCGGCGGAAGGAACCGATGGCGCGATCTATGCAGCCACCGGAAATCGCGGCCGGGTTTATAAGATCGACCGCGCCGGGAACTCTTCGCTCTATTGGACAGCGCCTGAGCCCGAGGTTTTCGCGATTACAGCAGGCGGCGATGGCGCGGTTTATGCGGGAACATCGCCCGACGGCAAGGTTTACCGCATCGAGAAGGGCGTGGCGACGGAATACTTCGCGCCCCATGCGCGCTACATCTGGGCACTGGCAATTGCGCCGGGCCCCACGGCGGCGCTCTATATCGGCACCGGCGATCAGGGCAAAGTGTTTCGCGTGGAATCGGCAGGCAAAGGCGAGATATATTACGAGACTGGACAATCGCACATCACCGGTCTCGCCGTCGATTCGCAAGGCAGGCTGCTGGCGGGCACGGAACCGAATGGAATCCTTTACCGGATCACGGCCAAGGACAAGGCGTTTGTACTCTACGATTCGAATCTGCCGGAGATCCGCGCCATTGTTCCCATGCCGGATGGCACGGTGTACGCCGCGGCGCTGGGCGGGTCCGTTGCCAAGCAGGCGCAGGCCGCCGCGCAGGCCACCCAGCCGACGAACACGGTAACGGCGCCTGCCACGCAGATTACGGTTTCGGTGGACGCGGCTTCGCAAAACGCCGCCGAGATTAAGCCGCAGGACATCAAGCCGCAACAGCCCGTGGCGCCGACCCCCCAGGTCACCAGCAGCTTTTCCGCCGTGGGCGATTCGAGCAATGTCGAAAAATCGGCGGTGTATCGCATCAATCCCGATAATACGGTGGAGACGCTATGGACTTCGAAGGAGGAGAACGCCTATGACCTGCTGGCTCTGGAAAAGCAGATTCTCTTTTCTACCGATCAGGATGGTCGTATCTATGGACTCTCTCCCGACCGGCGGGTAACGCTGGTCGCACAGACCAACGAAAGTGAAACGCTACGTCTGCTGGCGGCCGATCATTCGATTCTCGCCGCCACGGGCAACATGGGCCGCATCTTCCGGTTGGGGGAAACGGCGGGCGCCAGCGGAACGTACGAGGCGCCGGTGCACGATTCCGGGACGCCATCCAAATGGGGCAGCATGAGTTGGCGCGCCGACTTGCAAGCCGGCGGGAAAATTACGTTCCGCACGCGCTCCGGCAATTCCGCTAAACCGGACCGCACCTGGAGCGAATGGTCGGCTCCGCTTACCGAGGCCAACGGTTCGCGTATCGCGAGCCCCAACGCCCGGTTTATCCAGTGGAAGCTGGAAATGACGGGCGCGAGCGGCGCTACCCCGATTCTAAACTCCGTTTCTTTGGCTTATCTGCCACAAAATTCGCCGCCGGTCCTGAAAAGCATTAACGTGGTCTCGCAGGCCGTGCCGCAGCGCGCGCAGCCGGCGCCTTCCTCTTCCGCCGCCTATTCGGTGACCGTAACCGATAGCGGCGATGCGGCCCCAAATTCCACCGGCACATCCACGCAGACCTTGCAGCGGGCCTATACGCAGCAGGTCACCATTGCTTGGCAAGCCGACGATCCGGATGGAGACAGACTCCTTTACAACGTGTATTTCCGGGGCGCCGATGAGATGCAGTGGAAGGTATTGAAATCGGCGACCCACGAAGCGTCGCTCACCTTCGATGCCGACGTACTGGCGGATGGCAAATACTATTTCCGGGTAATCGCATCGGACCGCGAGTCAAACCCGCCCGGCACGGCGCGCGAAGCGATTCTGGATAGCGCGCCGGTGATGATCGATAATACGCCGCCGGTAGTCACGGTGAACCTCTCGCGCTATACGAACGGCGCGGCGCACATCGAATGGGAGGCGGTGGATGGCGCATCCGGTCTACGCCGCTGTGAATATTCTTTAGACGCGGGCGACTGGATTCCCGTAGAAGCGGCCGATGGAGTGATCGATTCGCTGCGGGAAAAGTTTACGCTCGATCTTTCCGACCTGAAAGCCGGCGAGCATTTGGTGGCAATACGCGTATCGGACAGCGCCAATAACACGGGTTTGGCCAAAGTCGTGCTTAAGTGAGAGTTCGATGTCCAGCCCATGCGCTTGACTCCGCGCAATCTATTCTGGCTGTTGCGCCGCAGCGTGTTGGCCGCAGTCGATGATAACTGTTTCGGCATCGCAAAGGCCGCGGCATACTCCGCGCTCCTGGCCTTTTTCCCGGTACTGACGTCCGCAGCCGCGATTCTGGTGGAAACGCGGGCGGCGTTCTTCTACGACATGATGGAGAACGCGCTGAAAGAGATTATCCCGCCGGACACCGAAGATCTGGTGCTGCGGCAATTCACTGTCACCGGCTCCAGGCCTTTGCTGCTGCTGGTTGTCGCGGCTTTCATTTCAATCTTCGCCGCCTCTGGCGTAATCAAGAGCCTCATCGATGGTTTCCAGGCGGCATACCGCGTACCGCGCAGCCGTGGAGTGATTCGCAGCAACCTGGTGGGCTTTGCACTTGTGTTGCTGGCCGCGGTCCCCCTATTGGCGGCGTCGCTGCTGATTCTTTTCGGCGGCCAGGTGGAGGGCGTCGTGATGAACTGGTTTAAGGTAGACCCTATCTGGACCCCGCTAGCGTGGGTTTGGGAGTTGCTGAGCCAGCTGGCGCGCTATTTGGTTGCCTTCGCAACAACAGTCATGGTCAGCGCGACCCTGTATTATTTCGGCCCCTACCGTAAGCAGCGCTGGCGCTACGTTTGGCCCGGTTCGATTCTGGCGACGATTCTGTGGCTGGGCGCGACCTCGGGATTCGCGTGGTATGCCCGTCACATCGGCCATTACAACGTGATGTACGGTTCGGTAGGCGCGGGCATCGCGCTGCTGGTGTGGATGTATCTGCTCGCGATCATCGCGCTGATCGGCTGCGAGTTTAACGCCGAGTACGAGCGGGCGTCGATGCGGTCGATGTCTCCTTCCGCAAGTGCGCCTTAAGGAATCGGCCGGTGTGCGAGCGCGCGCACGCGGCGATCTCCTCGGGTGTTCCCATCGCTATTACTTCGCCGCCGGCGTGTCCCCCTTCGGGTCCGAGATCGATTACGTGGTCCGCAGTCTTGATCACGTCCAGGTGATGCTCAATAACCAGAACGGTGTGGCCGGCGTCCACCAGACGGTTCAGGCACTCGAGCAAACGTTCGATGTCGGCCAGGTGCAGGCCGGTGGTGGGCTCATCGAGAATGTAGAGCGTGTGTTTCGCGCGTTGTAACTTCGAAAGCTCGGCAGCGATTTTGATGCGCTGCGCTTCACCGCCCGAGAGGGTGGTGGCCGACTGGCCGAGCGTCAGATATCCCAAACCGAGATCGTTGAGCACCTCGATCTTTTTGCCGATCGCCGGCTCTTCCGCGAAGAAGGCGACTCCCTCCTCCACGGACAGGTTTAGGATATCCGTGATGGTCTTGCCGCGTACCGTAACTTCCAGTGTCTCGGCGCGGAAGCGCGCGCCTTTGCAGGCGGCGCACATCACTTCCACATCCGGCATGAAGTAAAGCTGCGTGGTGATCACGCCTTCGCCCTGGCACTCCTCGCAGCGGCCGCCTTTGACGTTGAAGCTGAAGCGTCCGGCCTTGTATTCGCGTTCCACCGAAAGGGGCGCGCGCGTGAACAGGTCGCGGATGGCATCGTAGAAGCCGATGTAGGTCGCGGGATTGGAGCGGCTGTTGCGGCCGATGGGCGATTGATCGATGTTAACCACTTTGAAGACGCGCTCGGCGCCTTCGATGGAATCGTGGTCGCCGGGCAGCGTGCGGGTATCGACCAGGCGCTTCCACAGCGCCTTGTACAGGATCTCGTTGATCAATGTGCTTTTGCCCGAACCGGACGCGCCCGTGATCGCCACCAGCTTGCCGAGGGGAAACTCGACATCGACGCCCCGCAGGTTGTTCTCGCGCGCGCCGCGCACGGTGAGCAACGCCCCATTGCCCTTGCGGCGCTGCTTGGGCATGGCGATCCAACGCTTGCCGGAAATAAATTGTCCAGTAGGGGACGCTTTGCAGGCGACTACATCGTCAATTGTTCCCTGAACAACCACGTTGCCGCCATGAACTCCCGGGCCCGGTCCCATCTCGACGATGTAATCCGCGGCGGCCACCGTGTCCTGATCGTGCTCGACGACAATTACCGTGTTGCCGATATCGCGCAGGCTCTCAAGGGTTGCGATCATCTTTACGTTGTCCTTGGGATGAAGACCGATGCTTGGCTCATCGAGCACGTAGAGCATTCCCATTAATCCCGAGCCGATTTGCGTGGAGAGGCGAATGCGTTGCGACTCGCCGCCCGATAACGTACTCGAACGGCGATTGAGGTTGAGATAGTCAAGCCCGATACCAAGCAATAGTTGCAGGCGGCTGCGGATCTCACTTAACACCTGCCGGCCGGCATCGGCGCCACTGCCGGTTGGCTTCAGCGAGCCGAGAAACGCATGCAGCTCATCGAAGTGCAGGTTGCCGAAATCGTGGATGGTCTTGCCGGCGATGGTGAAGAGCAGGCGGGTTGCGCGCAGCCGCGCACCGTTGCAATCGGGACAGGTGCGCTCCACCATGACTTTTTCAAGCCACTCTTCCATGCCTGCGCTGGCTTCGCCACGTTGGCGGTAACGGCGATAGTGCCGCTCGATGCGCCGCGCAATGCCGCCGAAACGGACCTCTTTGCCTATCCAATCGTCGCGTATGATCTTCGATTCGGGCGGCACGGCGAGCTTCAATTTCTCCTCGATGCCATAGAGGATGAGATTGCGCACGCGCTCCGGCAGCTTCTCCCACGGGATGTCGAGCGAGAAACCCAGGGTCTTCGCAAGGGTGTACATCACGCGGCCATCCCACGTGTCCGGGTTGTACTTGTACGCTTCCTTGACGAAACATCCGGTCACGATGCTGCGCGTCGGGTCGGGCACGAGCAGTTCCGGATGGGTAATCTTGTGGACCCCCAGGCCGCCGCAGGTGCGGCAGGCACTCTCGGGATTATTGAACATGAAGTACTGAGGCTCGATGCCGCCGTATACGAAATGATGCGTGGCGCTGCACAGGCCTTTGTAAAAGCGATCGGTCTCGGCCTTGCCGGCGCCTTTTACTACGTGGGCTTGCATCAGGCCGTCGCCCACCAGCAGCGCCGCCGCGATAGCCGCCTTGATGGCCTTTTCGTGTTTCGCGCCGATTACGACGCGGTCGACGACCGCATCCATGTTCTTGACCTTGGCTTCGTCGATGGAGACTTCAGCCGAAAGATCAACGGTCTTGCCGTCAATGATGAGAAGCCGGCAGCCTTTCTTGCGAACCTCCGTGAAGACGAATTCGAGCTCTTCGCCGTAAACCGGGAATATGGGGGCGCGCAACTCCAGCTCGGCGCCTTGCGGCAGCGAAAGAATGGCTTCCAGAATCTGGCTTGCGGACCGGCTTGGGACGCGCTCCCCGGTTCGCGGGCAGTGGGCCTCGGCAATGGTCGCGAAAAGAAGATTCAAGTAGCTCGCAATATCGGTCATGGTGCCGACGGTGGAGCGGGGATTGCTGCCAGTGGTCTTCTGCTCGATGGAGATTACGGGCGAGAGGCCGAAGACAAAGTCGACATCCGGCTTGGCGACTTGCGACACAAACCGTTTGGCGTAGGTGGAGAGCGATTCCATGTAGCGGCGCTGGCCTTCGGCATAGATCGTGTCGAATGCCAGGCTTGACTTGCCCGAACCGGAGAGGCCGGTGACCACAATGAGACGGTCGCGCGGCAGTTCGAGCGAGATGTTTTTGAGGTTGTGTACGCGCGCGCCTTGCACGGCAATGGTGGTGCGTGGGGCTGACTTTTTTGCGCTTGGCGTCTTACCATTCATTCGAGGCCTCCCCAACATAGAAAAACGCCAACTCTTCGACGTTGAGATTACTCCGCTTGGTCAATTTCACTGGCAGCGCCGCTTTACCGAAGATGCCGCGATCGGCCAGATATTCGCATGCCCCTGTGACGCCTTGAATGCCGAAATTGCGGTAGAAGTGATCTTCGATATCGGTCGCCGAACGAGCTTCGCCCACTTCGCGCAGATGATCGATCAGCGGGCCGAAGAGCGCCTGCGTACGCTCCGCCAGGTATTGATCGATCGCCGCGAGCGCGCCCTGTACGCTCTTCGTGGTCTTCTTCGAATTGAGTAGATCGGCGTAGATGGTTTTGAAGAAGGCCGGGTTCAGCTTCATTGCCTGGGGAAGGACCTCACGATCGGCAAGCAGGCGCGCGCCGAGCACCTCGATTTTCGCGAGGATATTCGCGGTAAAGAGAATCCAAAGCGCCGTGTATTCAAGGTCTCCACGCGTGAGCAACCACTTGTGGGCCTTATAGAGAGACGGCAGAGCGTAGTTCGCCGAGGCCAGTAATTGTAGCTGCGTGTCGCGTTCGCCGAGCAAGTGAAGTTGCCGGCAGAGATCCGCGATCGCCTCGTCATGCGTGTAGAGAAGCCGTCCTTTTGCGACAAGGGAGTGCATGAAGGAATTGCGTATCGACCCTTCGATGGATTTGCGAAATTCGGCGCGCGGCATCAGTGAGGCATGCACGTTGATGCCATCGGCGTAGAGGAAAACGCCTGCCTTCTCAGTCTTCTTATCGTCAATGGTTACAAGAAGCAGATCGATGTCGGACTTCGACCACACTTTGTCGTGCGACAGGCTGCCGCAAAGCACCGCGGCGAGGATGGAGCGATCCTGCTTGATCTGGCCGATGAGAGCGTCGAGCGCCGCCTGAAACCGCGGCTCAACCTGGTCGGCCAGGGACTTGATCGGCATAGTCTCTATAACCCAGCAATTGTACCGTCCCAGCCGGATCTCTGGAGGCGGCATTGCCCGGCGTTACCCGGATTGCTCCGGTGTGGCCTATGTGACAAACTGATTGCATGCGGCGTGTTGGAGTGGCGCTGATTTTCACGGCGTACTGCTTCGCCCAGCCTGTGCCCACGCCTGGTCCTTCGCCCGAAGGCATTGCCTACTTCGAGAAGAATATCCGTCCGCTGCTGGCTGCGAATTGCTACGGGTGCCATAGCTCGAAACTGGCGAGCCCGATGAGCGGCCTGCTGCTCGATTCGAAAGCGGGTATGCTGCGCGGCGGAAAAACGGGAGTTCCGGCTGTCGTTCCGGGTAGGCCGGAAGATAGCTTGGTGGTAGCCGCGGTGAAACATACCGCTAACGGGCTCAGCATGCCGCCGGGCAAGTCGTTGGAGCCGGTGGAGGTCGATGCGCTGGTTACATGGATCAAGATGGGCGCGCCCGATCCGCGAACCGATGGCGCTCCGGCTACATCCACCTACGATTGGACGAAGGCGCATCAGCACTGGGCATTTCAGACGGTGAAGGATCCCACGCCGCCACGGGCTACGCCGGCCGAGTGGAACCAGTCCGCGATCGATCAATTTATTAAGGCGAAGCTGGACGAGAAGAAGCTCACGCCACAAGCGCGCGCCTCAAAGCTGACTCTGATTCGGCGAGTGACTTACGATCTGGTTGGCCTGCCGCCATCACCCGAAGAGATCGATGCGTTTCTGAAGGACACGTCACCCAAGGCCTTCGAGAAGGTGGTGGACCGGCTGCTCGCCTCGCAACAATATGGCGAGAAGTGGGGAAGGCACTGGCTGGACGTTGTGCGTTATGCCGACACCTCCGGCGATAACGCCGATTTCCCCGTGCCATCGATGTACCGCTACCGCAATTGGGTGATCGCCGCGTTCAACCGGGATGAGCCCTACGATCAATTCGTTCGCGAACAGATTGCGGGAGATCTGATCGCAGCCAAGGAAGACCTGGTTACGAAGAACAAGGAGCAGTGGCAGGCCGATATTATTGCCACCGGCTATCTGGCGAACTCACGGCGTTTCGGGTCGCGCGCCGCCGATTTTAATCTCACCATTGACGACACCATCGATAACTTGGGCAAGGGCGTCCTGGGCTTGACCATCGCTTGCGCGCGTTGCCACGATCACAAATTCGACCCCATCCCGACCGCCGATTATTACGGGCTCTACGGCATTTTCAAGAGCACCAACTACGCGCATGCCGGCACCGAGATCTATCCGCACACCTATGGCTTCACCGCGCTCAACCCGGCGGAAGCGGACAAGTTGAAGGAAGTGGAGGGCCAGCTTTCGGGGCTTGATAACCGCATTGAGGACATCAAAGCAGGACGGATCAAGTTCAAGGACGCGGCCGAAAAACGCAAAGCGGAACAGGACGATCAAGCCGATGGCCGTAAGTGGGCAGCGCAGTATCCGTACTTGGCGAAGGCGTATTCTGTTTCGGACGGCAAACCGGTGGATGCAAAGATCATGGTGCGCGGCGAGCCGGGCACACTGGGGCCGATTGCGCCGCGCGACTTCCTGACCATTCTTGGAGGGCAAAAGCTTCCGCCTGACGAAAAGGGCAGCGGGCGGCTGGAACTGGCGCAGTGGGTTACCGATCCGAAAAATCCACTGACGGCGCGCGTGATCGTAAACCGCGTGTGGGCCTGGCATTTCGGCCAGGGCATCGTCGCGACGCCGGACGATTTTGGGGCGCGTGGCGAGGCGCCGTCCAATCCCGAACTGCTCGATTATCTGACTTCGCGCTTCATTGAGGATGGCTGGTCGATCAAGAAGCTGAACCGGCGAATTTTGCTCACGCGCGCCTATCAGATGGGGAGCGGTATGAACGATGCGGATGCGCTGAAGGACTCAAAAAACGAGTATCTCTGGCGCTTCAACCGGCGCAGGTTGGACGCGGAAGAGATTCGCGATTCGCTGCTCGCGGTAAGCGGCAATCTGGACCCGGCGCCGGGCGGTGAGCAGCCATTTCCGCCCGAGATGCAGTGGAAGTACACGCAACACACGCCGTTTATCGGCGCGGACGCTACATACGCCAACAACAAGCGCAGTGTTTATCTGATGCAGCAACGGATTCGGCGGCAGCCTTTTCTCGAACTTTTCGACGGCGCCGATGCGAATGCGGAGACTGGCGTCCGGCCGTTGACCACTACCGCACTGCAGGCGCTCTACGTGATGAACGATCCGTTCTTTCATGCGCAGGCGGACGCGTTGGCGATACGCGTGGGAATGAATTTCGGGTCGGACGCGGAGCGGCTGGGATATGCGTACAAGCTGCTTTATGGACGCGCGCCGACGCCGGACGAAGTGCGCGATGCGCGACAGTTTCTTTTGAGCGCGCGACACGCACTGGCGGAAACAGGGACTCCCGAATTGGAAAGGGCGCGTGCGGTTTGGGGCAGTCTGATGCGGGTACTGCTGGGCGCCAATGAATTTATGACTTTGGATTGATCTTATGGCACACGAAGACACGCGCCGCGGCGCGCTGCGTTCCTTAATGCTGGGGACAAGTTTGTTTCCGGCCCTGGTGAGCGAGTTATTAGCCAACGGCGCGCCCGTAGCCGCGGTCAATCCGCTCGCTCCCAAGGCGCCGCACTTCCCCGGCACGGCCAAGCGCGTGATCTGGATCTATCTCAGCGGCGGAATGTCGCATGTCGATTCGTTCGACCCTAAGCCGCGACTGGCCGAATATCAGCGCGACAACAAAGAGGTGAATAACAAGAAGATGCTTGGGTCGCCGTGGGCAGCGAAACCACGCGGGCAATCGGGCATCGAGATTACCGACCTGTTTCCGCACATCGCCGAGTGCGCCGACGATCTATGCGTAGTCCGCTCAATGCGCGGCGATCATAACGATCATTTCCAGGCGACGCTCGGTATCCACACAGGTTCGGTGACTTTCAAGCGGCCCAGCGTGGGCTCGTGGGTGACTTACGGCTTGGGCACGGAAAATCAAAACCTGCCGTGCTACGTGGTGCTGGCGCCGGAGATGCCATACGCCGGCAGTCAGATCTGGTCGTCGGATTTCCTGCCCGGGATTTATTCGGGCACGCGCATCGCGAGCGGTCCCGAGCCGGTACCCGACTTGAACCGCCGCGCGCCTTCGGCCGACATGCAGAAGCTGGAATTGAGTCTGCTCGAGAAGTTCAATCGCAAACACGAAGCGCGCCACGCCGGCGACCCGATGCTGGATGCGCGCATTAAGTCGTTCGAGACCGCATTTGGCATGCAGATGGAGATGCCGCGCGCGCTGGATCTTGCGAAGGAGACGGACGCCACATTCAAGCTTTACGGTATGGAGCGCGGCGCGACTACCGGCTTCGGCTGGCAGTGTCTTGTGGCGCGGCGATTGATTGAGCAGGGCGTGCGTTTCGTTGAACTCATCGATACGGGGTCGAGCAAGAACTGGGATGCGCATGGCAACATCCACGACCATGAACCGCTGGCGCGCAAGATCGACCAGCCGGTGGCGGGCCTGCTAGCGGACTTGAAATCGCGCGGCATGTTAAAGGACACGCTGGTGGTTTTCACTACTGAATTCGGGCGCTCGCCCACCGCGGAAGGCGAGATGGGCCGGGGACATTACAACCGCGCCTATTCGTCGTGGCTTGCAGGCGGCGGCATCAAGGCCGGCATGGCGTACGGAAAGACGGACGAATTCGGCGCCAAGATTGTGGAGAATGAGTGCCACGTTCACGACTTTCATGCCACGATTCTGAACTGCCTGGGCTTCGACCATACGAAGTTGACCTTCCGCCACGCAGGCCGCGACTACCGCTTGACGGACGTGGCAGGGAATGTCGTGAAAGCGCTGCTGGTTTAGGAGCCATGGTTCAGCCGGCAGCCCGCGGAATAACGATTCATGCGGGATGGTGATAGCGGCCGGCGATTTCCGAAACACTTTGACGGAACGCGCTTCTACAATCCTGATGCGAAGCAGGCGCCAGGCTTTCTCGATTTTCTGCGGTGGAAGCTGACCACCAGACCGGAAGCGTCGCCCAAATTCGTTTCGGACGTCGAGCCATCCGTCCCCACGCGCCGCATTGAAGGCGACGGAGTGCGAGCCACGCTGGTGAATCACTCGACAATACTCCTGCAGCAAGCCGATCTGAGCATCTTGACGGACCCAATTTGGTCCGAGCGCGCCAGTCCGCTCTCATGGATTGGTCCGCGGCGCAGCAGAATACCTGGGGTATCCTGGCAGGATCTACCGCGCATCGACATTGTGCTGATTAGCCACAATCACTACGACCATCTGGATCTGCCCTCTCTACGGCGCCTGGCCGCGCTTGGACATTCCACGTTTGTGGTCCCGGCGGGCGTCTCCAGGTTGCTTCGCCGGGACAATATCGGTCCGGCGCATGAGTTGGATTGGGGGGAATCGCTGTCGCTGCCGGGCTTCCGCATTCACTCCGTTCCGGCGCTACATTTCTCAAGCCGGCGACTCTTCGACCGCAACGCCACGCTTTGGTGCGGCTATGTGATTGAAGGCCGGGAAAGGCTGATCTATTATGCCGGCGATACTGCCTTCGGCCCCCACTTCGCGCAGATTCGGGAGCAGTTCGGATCGCCGCATCTCGCCCTTTTGCCGATTGGAGCATACCAGCCACGCTGGTTCATGTCTGCGGTGCACATGGACCCGAGCGACGCGCTTCGCGCGCACGAGATTCTGTCCCCCAAGACCAGCATCGCGATCCACCACGGAACTTTCCAGCTAGCGGATGAGACCCTCGACGCCCCGCGACAACAGCTCAGCGCTCGCGCGCCAGCCGAGTTCTTGATTCTGCAAAACGGGCAATTCGCCGACATCCAATGATGATCGAGAAGCACACCCTCGCATTGATCAGCATCATTGGCAGTTCACTCGACGTGCTGGGAGCGTTATATCTGGCCTATGACATTCTGGGCGGCGAGCATGGGCCACTTCGCACTCTCACGCGGGGAGTCACCTACGGCGCGCTCTTCGGCGGCGGGTACGCCATCGCCTTCGGCCCGGTATTTGGACTAGCGACGGGCGCCTCGCACGGCCTCACACTCGCGTGGGAGTATGCTCGCTTCTCGAAACACGCAGCCAAGCGGGGCTTATGGTACGACGCGGCGATGAGCGCCATTCGGGGCCTCGGCTTCGGTGTGGGCACGGCTTACTTGTTTGGAACCGTTTTTGGGGTGGTGTTTGGCATCCTGAGCACGGTAGGACAGGTCCTCGCATATCGGGCCGGCATACGTCCGACCCTCGATTATCAACCCGCGACGCGCCCTCGATTGACTAAGCATCAGGCTCTCGCAGCGGTGAATCGCACGGTTGGCTACGCTCTCACCGGATATGTCAGCGCGCTGGTGGCCCACGAGGGGACGATCGCGGTAGGCGTTGGGTTGAAGGCCGGACTGGCGATAGGAGGGGTCACCGCGTTCTCCAGCACATGCACGTCCTTCGTGGAATGGATTGCAGATCACGTGCGCGAGAAAACCATGGGCGTGTTCGGTGTTGGGTTGATTCTCATCGGCTTCGCTCTGCAATCCGTTCAGTATTGGGTGGCGCTGCTTGACGTGGAGGTTGTCTCTTAAGCGAACATTCCGCCTCAGACGCCACAACTAGTGGCTCGAAGCAGCTTTTGAGATCCGCACCGACATCGACAGGGTCACTGCCTGCATTCCTACCTTGACCGTGCTGTTGTCGTATTCGCCAGAGAGCAAGGCGCTTTGAGCAACCGACGCTTTGGCTGTGGGGTCGATGGAGTATGCCGCGTTGAAGGTTGTGCGGCCATGTCGCCAGCCAATGCCGGTGGAGAATTGATTCGAGAGAATAGCCGCCGTGAGGGGCGAAAGCGTGGAGGATGGGACGGGGTTATTGGCGTGCGCATACCCGCCCATGACCGAGACGCTTTCGGTTAGCATCCGTTCGAAACCGGCATTCACCGAGTACTGGTCTTTCCAATCCAGTGGCACGCCGTCATTCAGCGAGGTTGAATTCAACAGGCTATTGACGACCGCGTTGTTTCCATTTCGCAAGGCCACCGGCAGCGTTTGAAACGCATCGCCCCAGTTGATCCAGTCACCTTGCAGCGCGAACATCCAGCGCGGATTCATATGCCAGACCACGCCGGCGTTGACCGATTGCGGCAGTACATTGTGCACCGTGGCTGAGTACTGAAACGCGGGATTCGCCGCGATGCCAAGAGCCGAAAACTGTTGGGACAGGCTGCCGGTTGCGCTGCCGGTGCTATCGATGACCGTTTGCGATTTCCACGCCACCGTGAACTGTACTTTGCGCGACGGTCGAATCAGCGCGCCAACGCTCGTGTTATATCCAAACCCATTAGTGTGCAAATCGAGCATTGTCTTTAAGCCCTTCACCACTGGCTGGCTTTGGAATGTGTAGGGCGCCTCCAGCGTGTTCGAATTGTAGTCCGCTCCGAAGGACACGCCGAGCGACAAATGCGAGGACACATAGACGCCGAGGCCCGCGACCGACCGCATCGCGAGAATCGCCGATTTCTCCTGCTGCTGTCCGTAACTTGCGCCGGCGACGCCCTTGCCGTCGACGTAATGCCAGTCGGTGACGGAGGTGAGTTCAGGCATGGCGCCCACTCCGAAACTGAAGCGGGATTTCCCGATGTGCACGCCAAACGCGCCGTAAGGAATTGCGCCCGGCGAAGTGCCCAGCGGGGCGTTCGCATTCGTCGAATCAGTGAAACTTCCCCGGGCAAAGGCGCTCGCCAGACTGATGTCGGCGACGGCGCCGTCGAGGGATGCCAAACCCGCCGGGTTCACTGCCAGGGCGTCCAGTACTCCGGCGGAAGACGGCACATAAATACCGCCCAGAGCCATAGAGCGCGCGCTTGCGGTATTCCAATAAAAGCCCTGAGCGTGGCACAGATTCGAAGCTGCGAGCAGGCCCAAAGAGAGCCGCGTAATCTTTTTCATTTGCTTACCTCAATTAGATTTGCGTTTAATGTTGTCGTTTTCACTTCGGGTGATTGCGACTTAAATTCGGGTGATTGCGACGTGCCCACTCCAGCCGCGAGAGCGGCAAGAGATGTCGAGACATTAGCTCTGGACGTCTGCAGCGCTTCCAGACACTCTGCATCCAGAGCGCGCGGCGCCTCTTTGTGCATGATCTGAAAAACCGTTTCGAGCGGCAGCGCATCGCGATACGGGCGCTTGGCCGCAAGAGCGTCATATACGTCGGCCACGGCGAGAATGCGCGCCGGGGTATTCAACTGATCCGCGCCCCACTGACGAAAATAACCAGAGCCGTCCAACTTCTCGTGATGCGCGGCGGCCACTTCGCTTAACTCTTGAAAGCCGGGTATGCGCCGCAGGATTTCCCACGTGTAGTAGGGATGCTTCTTCACCACATCCCATTCCTGCTCCGTCAGCTTGCCGGGCTTTTCCAAGATCGTGTTCGGAACAGAGAGTTTGCCGATATCGTGCAGCAGCGCCGCGCGACGGATCGATACTATCTCGGCTGCGGACATGCCGAGTTGTCCGGCAATAGTAATCGCGGCTGCGGCAACTCCGTTGGAATGGCGATAGGTAAAGGGCGACTTGGCATCGATCACTTCGGCAAAAGCCATGCAAATGTTGTCGAGCATGTCTTCGCCGGCCATCAAGGTGTATTCCTGGGGCTCTAGCGGGGAAATGTGCTCAATGACGTTGATGTCGTCTAAATCCTCCCAGAGAACCTTGGACTTGATCAACGCTCTCGCGGCTTTTACCAGGTCGGGATCGAACCATCGGTTCGATCGGCGTTCCATCACATCTGTGGCGGCTCGGGGCCCGTGGGTCACGTAAAAAACGGCCAGCGTCTGGGAGAGATTCATAATGCGCGAGAACAAAGGGATGTTTTCGCCGCGCAGACCATCGGGATATCCTCCGCCATTCCAATGCTCGTCCAGGCTGTGAATCGCTGCTCCGACGGGTTCTCGGAATCCCATGCGGCGCGCAATGGACGCGCCCCGTTCGCAACGGATCTTCACCAGATCGCATGACTCCGTTTGCTGGTTGGCCGCTACCCGTAACAAGGTGCGGACGCGTTCCATGAACGGCTTGCCGGTGGCCACGTGATCAATCGCGTAATGCAGGCTTTCCCAACCGACTTTGGTCCAGTCCTTGTCTTTCAAGTCTCCCTTAGCCCTGATTTCGTCCGAATTGATGATGTGAAAGAGTTTTGAGGCGTTACTGCTGCATCCTGCGTCTTTTAACAACAGGGCATAATAAAGGTCCGCCTGGGCCTGAATGGGAAGACCGATTTGGCGCGCCAGGCGCATCCCGATCATGCAGCTCTGGACCGAGTGTCCGAGTGGCTGCCCTTCGGTCAAATCGAGCGCATAGGAGAGGGCGGAAATGATATCCGAAGCGCGCGCAAGTTGCGAACCCTGCGAGCCGCGATTGCCTGCCGTAGTTTGCGGTGTGTTCATGAGATCCCCGGATATCAGCGGCCCCCGATGCGCTAACGCGGCTCGGCTGAAGTCAGGTCGGCGGCCCAAATCCCATATCGACGCCGGCGCTGGTAGCTTTAGAAAAGAACTATGGAAGAAAGCGGAATCCCCGCGCGTCCAAAAGTCTTGGTAGCCTGAACACGAATGGTGCTGGAGCGCTCTGAGCGGGAACTGGTGGAAGCTTGCCAACGCGGCGAGCGCGAGGCGTTCCGCGAGATTTTTGAGATGCATCGCGACCGCGTCTATTCGATCGCATTGCGCTATTCCGGCGATGCATCCGTCGCCATGGATATTGCTCAGGATACGTTCCTTAAGCTCTTCGGAGCGATTCCGGAGTTTCGGGCCGAAGCCGCCTTGCAGACCTGGATTTACAGGCTAACGGTGAACTGCTGCTTTGACTACAGGCGACGCTCAAGACGCCTGGTTCCCCTCGCGGACGCCTTGCTCACCACGTTGCGGGCCTCTGCCGATGCGCTGGCGGATTTACTCCGCGCCGAGGTTCGAACCAGTTTGCGCGATGCAATCGAGCGTCTTTCGCCGCCTCTGAAGATGGTGATCGTCTTGCGATATACCGAAGGTCTGTCCTACGAGGAGATTGGGGCGATATTGAATTGTTCCACGGGAACCGTTGCCTCGCGGCTGAATCGAGCTCACAAAGCGCTTGGGAACAGGCTGTTGCGCCCTGGAGATCCAAATGTCTGACTGGTTGGAACTGGAATTAGCGGAACGGCTGGCGCCCGTTCGCGCGCCGGAAGAGCTTTGGGCGCGCGTGAACCGGGCAGCGGCCAGACCTGTCTCTAGCCCGCCGCGCGCCGGCGCATGGGCCTGGGTAGCGTTCGCCGCCATTGTCGCCGCTACCGTAGCCGTTACGTTTTCCATCCCCGGGCCAAGCCTCAGCCAATTGGCGCAAGCCGAACTAGACAAGAGCCGGCCCGCCGACTTCCGCTCCACCGACCCGCACGAGATCGAGGGTTGGCTGCGCACTCATGCCGAGGTTGCGGTGTCTATTCCGGCGGCAACCGCCGCGCAACTCATGGGCGCCCGCGCCATCGAACGCGGCGGCGCGCATATCGGCGAAGTGCTCTACCGTGTGGAAGGACATGACGCGGTGTTGCTTGTGGGGCGCGGTGGAACCTTGGACGCCCCGGCTCGCCATGGCGCATCCGCCTGGAAGGCCCATGGACAGATTTATGCCTTGGCTTATTCCGGGCCAACGGATTCGCATCTCGCCTGCCGCCTCTGCCACCTCGACTAAACAACGGTTTCCTCGTCTTACCATGGTTTCTTGACCACGCATGGAAATGAGAGAATCGACCGCCGCCTGGCGGCGTTCGGGATTCTCGCCATTTGGGTGTATTTCTTTCGTCTCACCCGTCCCGCGTTACGCGCGGGCTTCAGCCCTGACGATTGTATGAACCTCTACCGCGCGTGGTACTTTCCCCGTGCGGCGCTGATCAAAGCGAACCTGCTCTTTTTTCTGTCGTCCGACTTCATCCGGCCCATGGGTGAAGCGTGGTATCGCGTAATTTACTTCTTTGCAGGGTTCCACCCCGCTCCATTCCATGCGGTGGATCTGGCGTTGCTTCTGGCGAACATTCTCCTGGTCTATTGCATTGCGCGGCGTCTCACCGGCTCTCGCTTCGCGGCATTAGCTGTGGGGCTGCTCTTCGCGTATCAGGAAAAGTGGGCGGCGCTTTATTTCGACACCGGATACATCTTCGACGTGTTGTGCGGTTTCTTCTTCTTCGCAGCCATATTGCTTTACCTAACGATTCGACAGAGCGGGCGAACACCGAGGGCGCTTGAATACGCGGCGCTGGCCGCGCTCTTTATCTGCTCGTTGAACTCTAAGGAAATGGCCGTGGCGCTGCCCGCGGCAATTGCGCTCTATGAAATCATCTATGAACGAAAGGGCAACTTCACCACCTTCGCCGCACTGTGCGTCCTGACGTTGGCATTTATCGCGGGACGCATTGGTCCCCTCACCCAAAACGCGGCGTACAAGCCTCAATTCACCGCCGCGCAGTTCACTCTGACTAGCGTACATTTTCTGGGGGAGATTTTCGCCACGAACCGGCAACTCAATCCGGCCGGAGCAGCGGTGTTCACCGCCGTGTTGCTGCTGCTCGCACTCGGCCTGCGTTCCAAGCCATTGATCTATGCCTGGGGGTTCACCCTCGCGTCCGCGCTGCCGATTGCTTTCGTGCCTCCCCGCGGGGGGCCTCAGTACTATATTCCATTGCTGGGGTGCGCTTTATACGCGGGAAGCCTGATCGGGATAGCGGTAAACCGCGTTCGAAGAATTCGCTCGATCCCTTTTTGGACGGAGCGCGCGGCGGCCGCCGCAGTGCTTATAGCCATTGCCTGGCCAATTTATGCCCATGGCAAATACGTGGCTTTACGTGATGTCACCAGCATTACAGAGGAATCGCCCGTTGTGATGTCGATTGCTGCAAGATTGCGCCAGTTGCACGCAACCATGCCCAGGGGTGCGCGATTGTTGTTCCTAAACGATCCTATCGAACCGAACGTGGAAGACCTGCTCTTCATCGTGCGCCTGGTTTATCGTGATCGCACGATTGAAGTGGAGCGTGTCTCGCGTACGCACTCCCCGCCCAGCGAGCGGCAGATGCAGGCGTTTGATGCGGTGTTCGATTATGGCGCCGATGGGTTAGTAGAGATTCCACAGTCGCCATTACCACTCACGCCGAGGATCCTCCGCTTCTTCGATGCGGATTGGAAGCCGGTTACCACGGCTGCCGCGGCCAAACCAGGCGAACGCATCATTGCGTTCGCCACAGACTTGGGTCCGACGAGTCCAGAGGTAGCCGCAGGGGACGCGTTTCCGCGCGAACCTCTTGCTACAGCCTTGGTAAGACTTGAGGTAACGGTGAACGGAATCCCGGCCAGAGTAGTTACTCAACTCGGAAATCCGGGAGAGGTTAACGTGTATCGTTTTGATTTTATGTTACCGGAAACCACACAACCCGGCTTGGCCAAAGTTAGGATCTCCGCGGCGGGCGTTGTTTCTCCCGACGCGGAGATCCCTGTTATGCACTGAACTGCGACAACTACGGCTTACTGGCTAATTACAATTCCGGATACAGCCTGACCGTTTGTCGGCTGGATTGTAATCAAACCGTTGGACGTGCCGTTATTGGTTGTGTTGGACGTCGTACCGAGCAGCGCAGAGATACTGGCTGGCGGCGTGAGAGCTCCGGGGGTTCCCGCCGGCGCTTTGACGAATGAAAGGTTCAGGACGCAATTTGACCCTACGGTATAGGTGCCATTGCCATTCAGCGTCTGCGTACCAGTGGATGCGTATTGATACTCGGTAACCGTGAAGTTGCCGTTACCATCCAGGTTCAGAATTCCCACAACCGAAAATGGCGTCACGTTGACGGTGCTGCCTGAGGATCCGGTTGAACCGGTCGTGCCAGTTGTGCCTGTTGTTCCCGTCGAACCGGTCGTTCCCGTTGTTCCGGTCGTGCCCGTCGTTCCTGTTGTTCCCGTCGTGCCTGTTGTTCCGGTGGTCCCGGTCGTTCCTGTTGTTCCCGTCGTGCCTGTTGTTCCAGTGGTCCCGGTCGTTCCTGTGGTGCCAGTCGTCCCTGTCGTGCCTGTCGTGCCTGTCGTGCCTGTCGTTCCTGTTGTTCCCGTCGTGCCGGTGGTGCCGGTGGTTCCCGTCGTGCCAGTAGTTCCTGTCGTTCCCGTCATGCCGGTGGTTCCTGTCGTTCCCGTCATGCCTGTTGTTCCGGTGGCCGCTATTGCGCCAGCGAGCTCAAAGCCGAAGCTTTGAGGATATTGGGACGCGACGCAGGAGTTGCTGGAACGCTGCAGCATGCCTGCCGCGCCGTTGCCGCTTGCATCGCTCTGTACGAACAGGGCTTGGTTACCCTGATCGACTACTACGGCGTTATAGTGTTGCCCGGTATTGAGCGTGATAGTGGCAGTACAATTACTGGCTACTGAGTAAGTACCCGCCACACCTAACGTAGGCGCGGAGTTAGTAGAACCGGCGGCGAGGCCCATAATATTGCCGTTGCCATCAAAAAAGAAGCGTCCGAGGGCAGGAACGTTTCCATTGATGCTCGAGGAATTTCCGCCTAAGCCTCCTGTGGACGCAGAGCCGGTTGTCCCCGTGGCGCCGCTTGTTCCGGTCATTCCCGTTGTGCCGGTGGTTCCCGTTGTCCCGGTACTGCCCATCGACGAGTTAAGCGTATTAATTACGTTTTGCAATGCGATGTTATTGATTTGCGCATTATAGGTGCCGCTAAGGTACGCATTGGTACATCCCGTAATTGCTAAAGAAGGCTTGGCCATTCCAAACCCGAAGATCAAGATCCCAGCCGCTAGATAGATTCGTTGAGTTGCTTTCATTTGTCGCACTCCAGTTGTGTCGTCTTCGTCTCAAAGGAAACAAGACAGCGGGCGCATAACCTTTGCCCACGTTTTCGAAGTATAAGAAACACGTCCATAGTTCTTCGGTGAAAGAGGGCACGGCGGTAACATCGGCCGGTTCTGTTGGATACAGTCCGTAACAATGCGCTGTCTGTTTAGAGACGAGAGGGTGGCAATAGCGCGACTCCCAACCGGAGTTGTTATTCTCAAGGTTCAATGAGAAAATTACTGGCGCTCAACCGGGGCGAGATCGCGATTCGCATTCTGCGCGCGGCCAACGAACTTGGGTTGCGCACGGTCGCGATCTATTCGCAAGAAGACCGGCTTGCTTTGCACCGCTTCAAGGCAGATGAGGCTTACCTCGTCGGCGCGGGCAAGGGACCGGTAGAA
This sequence comes from Bryobacterales bacterium, assembly GCA_963703295.1. Classification (GTDB taxonomy): domain Bacteria; phylum Acidobacteriota; class Terriglobia; order Bryobacterales; family Bryobacteraceae; genus PALSA-243. The sequence goes on along the minus strand of OY969810.1, from coordinate 8,222,241 downwards.
GCCTACCTGGATACGGAAGGTATTGTTGCCTTAGCGCGCGAAAAGAATGTCGACGCCATCCACCCGGGTTATGGCTTCCTCTCCGAAAATCCGCAGTTGGCGCGGGCGTGTGAGGGCGCAGGCATTGATTTTATCGGGCCTGGGCCTCAATTGCTGGAACTTCTCGGCGATAAGACCGCGGCGCGTAAACTAGCGCAGGAGGCCGGCGTCCGTGTGGTTCCCGGAACGGACGCTGCGGTGACGACCGCGGCGCGGGCGAAGAAGATCGCGAACGAGATCGGATTCCCGCTCATCGTCAAAGCAGCATTCGGCGGAGGCGGCCGTGGGATGCGCGTAGTGGACAAGGCGGCGGATTTCGCCGTTCGCCTGGAAGAGGCGCGCCGCGAAGCAAAGGCCGCCTTTGGCAACGGTGCCGTCTTTCTGGAACGGTTCGTTCGCCGCGCCAAACACATCGAAGTACAGGTACTGGGCGACCGGCATGGCAATATCCTGCACTTATACGAACGCGACTGTTCGGTGCAGAGGCGGCATCAAAAGGTGGTGGAGGTGGCGCCGGCGGTTGCGCTTGATCCGACCGTTCGCGCGGAACTGGCGGACGCCGCGGTTCGCATTGCACGCGCGGCCGGCTATTACAATGCCGGAACGGTGGAGTTTCTGGTGGACGCGGATTCGGGCGAATGGTACTTCATCGAAGTAAACCCGCGCATCCAGGTGGAACACACCGTCACCGAGATGGTAACGGGCGTGGACATTGTCCGCTGTCAGATACAGATCGCCCAGGGCTTCGATCTGCACGGGTCTGAGATCAACCTGCCGCGGCAGGAAGCGGTTCCGCTATATGGCTATGCGTTGCAGTGCCGCATCACCACGGAAGACCCGGCGAATCACTTCGCGCCCGACTACGGAAAACTATCGACATACCGCTCGCCCGCTGGCTTTGGCATCCGGCTCGATGGCGGGTCGGCCTACAGCGGCGCGGTGATTACTCCCTATTACGATTCGCTGCTGGTGAAGACGACGGCCTGGGGCGTTGAATTTCAACACGCCTGCCAGCGAATGGATCGCAGCCTTCGCGAGTTCCGTGTACGCGGGGTAAAGACAAACATTCCGTTTCTTGAGAATGTGGTCAACCACGCGGATTTTCAGGCCGGCCGCGCCACCACGCGATGGCTGGAAGAAACTCCGGCGCTGTTCCGCTTTCCGGCACGGCGCGACAGGGCAACGAAGCTACTAACTTATCTAGCGGACGTCATCGTCAACGGAAATCCGTCGGTTGCGGGGAAGCCCGTGCCGGCGCGATTGCGTACGCCTCCAGCGCCGCCGCACAACCCGAACGTGGCGCCTGAGGGTACCAAGCAACTTCTCGATCGCTTAGGGGCGGAGGCATTTGCGCAGTGGACATTAGCGCAAAAGCGGCTGTTGCTGACCGATACGACGTTCCGCGACGCCCACCAATCTCTTCTGGCGACGCGCGTGCGCAGCTACGACATGCTGGGCATTGCGAACTTTGTCACGCATCGGCTGCATAATCTTTTCAGCCTGGAAGTGTGGGGCGGCGCCACGTTTGATGTAGCCATGCGCTTCCTGCATGAGGACCCTTTCGCGCGGCTGCGGGGGCTGCGGCGAGCGGTTCCGAACATCTGTTTCCAGATGCTGCTGCGCGCGTCGAACGCGGTGGGATATACGGCATACCCCGATAACGTCGTCGCTGAATTCATCTACGAAGCCTCCGCGCAGGGCATGGATATATTCCGCATTTTCGATTCGCTCAATTGGCTGCCCAACATGAAGGCGTCAATGGAGGCTGTGCGTCGAACGAAATCGGTGTGCGAGGCGGCCGTCTGTTACACCGGCGATATTCTCGATCCGAAACGCGACAAATACTCGTTAGATTATTACGTGCGCATGGCGAAAGAGCTAGAGCGGATGGGCGCGCACATGCTCGCCATCAAAGATATGGCGGGGCTGTGCCGCCCCTACGCCGCAGAAAAGCTGGTAAGAACGTTGCGCCAGGAGATCGGCATTCCGATCCATTTCCATACGCACGATACCAGCGGCATCAATGCAGCTTCGGTGTTAAAAGCGGCCGAAGCGGGCGTACATATTGCCGATGGCGCCATAGCATCGATGAGCGGACAGACCAGTCAGCCGAACCTGAACTCGATTGTTGCGGCGTTGGAGCATACCAAGCGCGGAACGGGACTCGATCTCGATGCACTGAACCAGTGCGCCGATTACTGGGAGGTTGTGCGCGAATACTACGCGCCATTCGATACCGGACCCAAGAGCGGCACGGCCGAGGTATACGCCCATGAGATGCCGGGCGGACAATATACCAACTTGAGAGAACAGGCGGAAGCGATTGGCCTGGGTGCGCGATGGCCGCAAATTGCGCGCACCTACGCGGATGTCAACATGGCCTTCGGCGATATCGTTAAGGTGACGCCGTCGAGCAAAGTGGTGGGAGATATGGCCATCTTCCTGGTCAACCAGAACATGACAATGGATCAGTTCGCGGCATTGCCTCCGGACCACAACTTGAACCCGCCCAGTTCGGTGATTGATATGTTTATGGGTTCCCTAGGGGAGCCGGATGGCGGCTGGCCCCGGCGGCTGCAAAAGCTCATTTTGCGCGGGCGGAAGCCCCACCGCGGACGGCCGGGAGCGCACCTGCCAAAGATTGATATGCAGGAGACCGCGGCAACGGTTGAGAAGAAAATCGGCCGCAAGCCGACGCACGACGAAACGCTCAGTTACCTGATGTATCCCGACGTATTCGTCGAGTTCGCGCGCAAGCGCCAACTGTGGGGCGACGTCGACAAACTTCCCACGCCCCAGTTTTATTACGGAATGGAGCGGGGAGCGGACATTACCGTTGAGCTTGAGCCGGGAAAATCGCTTGCGATTAAGTTCCAGACGGTTGGCGAGGCGCACGCCGATGGTACGCGCACTGTCTTCTTCGAACTCAACGGGCAACCACGCGAAACGAGCGTTCGAGATCGCAAGCTGGAAGTGAAGCAGCCAACGCGCGTGAAGGCCGACCCGGCGAAGCCAGGTGAGATTGGCGCGCCCATTCCCGGTGTGGTTTCCTCGATTGCGGTCGAACTGAACCGGCATCTCAAGAAGGGCGACCCCCTACTTGTAATAGAGGCTATGAAGATGCAGAGCACGATTTATACGCCCCAAGCGGGCGTCGTGAAACAACTATTGGTTCAGGCTGGACAACATGTGGAAGGTAAGGACTTATTGCTGGTGATCGCGTAACACGGCAGTAATCAGCAGGGTAGCGGCCCGTTCGCGCATCGTTCGAAAACGCGAATCAGGCCGCATGAGTGTTGACTTTTACTATTGCACCTCGACTGCGTCAACTTTCAGAATGCTGCCATTTTTATCGCCGGTTACCTTCGCAATCACTTCCGAAGCCTTGGGATTGTTGGGGTCGGCCGCGCGGTCGGCGCGATTTTTAATCGCAGCCATCGCCTTACGATTCCCGGCATCATCCAACTGATAAGTTTTGCCGTCGACTACTAGCAGGAAAGAACTCGCTGTACTGCCGGCATCGCAGTCTTTCGCGGTCTTGTCTTGATTTGTACAGTTCGCATCGACCAATCTTCCAGTCCATGTCTCCGCACAGGCAAGACCTGCAAATAACGCCGCGGAAGCCGCCAATGTTAGTAAGCGTCGCATTAATGTTCTCCTTTGGGGTTTCCCCGCGATTCATCAAGCATGTCTTCAGCCGCATGTGCGGATTCAATAAATTACGGTGATGTTGGTACTAGTGTTTCGACAGGATGGCGTACTATCGCGAAATATTGACACTTCTCTTCATGTAATTCCTGCGCGCCATGGAATTTAGTGCCGCGCATGCATGTTATGAATAACCCATTGATCGGCATTGGCATGCAAGAGTGGCAGCAGCTTCAAGACCCTCATCGCAGCGTTGAGATATGTTTAATACATGCGCCTCGACCGCCGCGAATTTCTTCTAGCTACCGCCGCTGCGCCGTTGCTGCGCGCCGCGGATCCACCGGCGGCGGCGCGCGTTCGCAGCGTGATGCGCCTCTTTGTCAGCGACGTCGAAGATAAGCCATGGTTCAACGACCGTGATATGTGGCCGGCTTACTTCTCCATGCTCGCCGAAAACCATTTCAACCGGTTTCAACTGGCGTTTGGCATCGGCTACGATTTTTTGCGGGAAGTGACCGATGCTTACTTCCTGTTCACGTATCCATTCTTCCTTGATGTACCTGGTTATAACGTTCGCGCGGTGGGGCTACCCCCTGCTGAGCGCGATCGCAATCTGGAGACGTTGCGATACATCTCCGATCAGGCGGCCGCGCACGGGCTGCACTTCCAACTTGGGCTTTGGATGCACGGATACGAGTGGGCCAACAGTCCCAAGGCCAACTACACCATCGAGGGTCTGACGGCGCAGAATCACGCCGCGTACTCCCGCGATGCCCTCACCGCGTTGTTACGCGCGTGTCCGGCGGTATCGGGCGTCACATTCCGCATTCACGGCGAGAGCGGCGTCACGGAGGGCAGCTACGACTTCTGGAAGACGGTGTTTGAGGGCGTGGTTCGTTGCGGGCGAAAGATCGAAATCGACATGCACGCCAAGGGCATTGACCAACGCATGATCGATGTTGCTCTCGCAAGCGGCCTGCCGGTTTCTGTCTCGCCCAAGTTCGTCGCGGAACACATGGGCATGCCTTACCATCAGGCTTCGATTCGGGAGCAGGAAATGCCCCACGGCGCACGCACGGGTTTGATGGCGCTGAGTACCGGCACGCGCAGCTTCACACGCTATAGTTTCGCCGATTTGATGCGCGAGGACCGGCGTTACAGCGTCGTGCATCGCGTATGGCCTGGCACCCAGCGCCTGCTGATTTGGGGCGATCCGGTGACGGCCGCCGCGTATGCGAAAGCGTTCGAGATATGCGGATCGAGCGGCGCAGAAATTATGGAGCCGCTTTCATTCAAAGGGCGGCGCGGATCGGGCAAGTCCGGCGGTCGTTGTGGTTATGCGGATGCCTCGCTCAATCCGCGCTGGGATTGGCAAAAATATCTGCGTACCTATCAAGTCTGGGGCGCCGCGTTGTACAACCCGGAAGCGCGTCTTGCGTCGCAGGGAATGGAGAAGGCTCTCGAGAGCGCGAGCCGCATTCTGCCGATAGTAACGAGCGCGCACGCGCCGTCCGCCGCGAACAATACTTACTGGCCTGAGATGTATACGTCCCAGCCGATGGTAGATCCGGCGCATAACAATCCGTACACCGATACGCCGCCGCCCAGAACATTCGGAAATGCGAGCCCATTCGATCCCCAGTTGTTTGCGGGCGTGAACGAATTTGCGGGCGAGTTACTGAAGGGCGAATATAGCGGGAAGTATTCGCCCATCGAAGTCGCGCAGTGGCTGGAAGACCTGGCGCAGAGTGCGACGTCGCAACTGGCGCAGGCTGGCGCGGCCAAGAACCCGGATGCGCGGCGCATGGCTATCGATGTCGCGATGCAAGCCGCTTTAGGACGCTTCTTCGCGGCGCGCTTCCGCGCGGGATTGCTATATGCGATTCACGAACGAACCGGAGATCGCGCAGCTCTTGAGGAAGCGGTGAAGATGTATCGCGTGGCGCGCGAGACATGGGCCAAGATGGCGGAAGGCGCGCGCAGCGTGTATGTTGCCGACGTCACGGTCGGTGAGTTGCCGTGGCTGCGAGGGCATTGGCTGGACCGGCTTCCTGCCATTGATGCCGATATTGCCGATATGTCGAAGCGCTTAAGCGCGGAAGTGGCGCCGACGGCGTTAGCGCCACGGGCCGAGGCTGCCGTCGCAGTTGCACTGGGCACGCAACCGCGCGGAAGTATCACTTGTAGCCACACGCCGGCGCCGCATCTGCGCGATAAAGAGCCGCTCTACATCGAACTCAAGGCGCCGCAAAACGCGGCCGCGCGGCTGTGGTACCGGCACTTCAATCAAGCGGAGCGGTGGCAATCGGTGCAGATGTTGCCATTATCGGATAGCGACCGCTTACGCGCGTCGATCGCGGCGGACTACACGGCGTCTATGTATCCCCTGCAGTATTACTTCGAAGTGCGCATGAAGCATCCGCCATCTGGTCTCCACGCTGCGGAGCGAGTCTGGCTGCATCCGGGATTCGATGCCATGCGCGCAAATCAGCCCTATTATTTGGTGCGCCCGCTGTAGAAAGGCCGCGGTCCTCACTGATCGCTGTGGCCCTGTCGAAGCCCGCGCCGCGGAACAGATCGAGCGCCGTATCGGCTTCCGGGCGATACTGGAAGCCTCTCCTATGAAATACCGTCAATTGGGAAGAACTCCCTGGAAGGTCTCGGAAATCAGCTTCGGCGCGTGGGCTATAGGCGGCGCATGGGGCAGCGTGGACGATGCCGAATCGATGGCCGCCTTGCGCGCCGCCATCGATTGCGGCGTCAACTTCATCGATACGGCCGACGTTTATGGCATGGGCCGCAGCGAACGCCTGATCGCGCAATTGAAGCGCGAACGCAAAGAAGAGATTGTGGTCGCAACCAAGGCCGGGCGACGACTCTCGCCCCACACAGCGGATGGATACACCGAGAAGAACCTCGCCGGGTTTATCGAAGACAGCTTGCGCAACCTATCCACCGATTGTCTCGATCTGGTGCAACTCCATTGCCCGCCCACCGATGTCTATTACCGTCCGGAGGTTTTCGGCCTACTGGACCGGATGGTGGAAGCAGGCAAGATCCGCTATTACGGCGTTAGCGTGGAACGTGTGGAAGAGGCGCTGAAAGCAATTGAATATCCGAACGTCCAGACGGTGCAGATCATCTTCAACTGCTTCCGGCAGCGGCCGGCAAATCTGTTCTTCGGCCACGCAAAAGAGAAGAAGGTAGGCATTCTGGCGCGCGTCCCGCTGGCAAGCGGAATGTTGACCGGAAAACTGAACCGCAAATCGCAGTTCGCCGCCGACGATCACCGAAATTTCAACCGGCACGGCGAAGCCTTCGATGTGGGCGAGACGTTCTCTGGGGTCGATTACGAGCAAGGTCTGGCCGCGGTAGACGAGATTCGAGCGCTACTGCCGGAAGGCGTTACGATGCCACAATTCGCATTGCGCTGGATTCTGATGTTCGATGCGGTGACGTGCGCGATTCCAGGGGCGAAAAATCCGGCGCAGGCGACCGAAAATTGCGCGGCTTCGGATTTGGCGCCCCTTTCGGAAGAAACGATGCGCATGGTAGGGCGAATCTACGACGAGCGAATCCGCGGCGGCGTGCATCACCGCTGGTGAACGCTACTTGTGCAAGAGAGGTTTAGAGATCCGGGCCGAACTCGCGGAACAGCTTGCCGACCCCTTGCGAACCGAGTCCCCGGGCGAACATCCAGAATATCAGCGGCGAAATTATTCCGTTGTATCGACGGTGAGGGGATCCGGCAGCCTACTTGTGGGGGCGCCTCGAGTGTAGCGTCTTAGCCAGCCCCGCAATCCAACCCAATTGGTCTTAGCGGCCGAGATTCCCAACATGAGAAGAATGACCGACACGGAAACGAGGAGGGTTTGGAGGACGTTCAGGTTTTCTTTGAAAAACCACATCCAGCGACCGTAGATGAGCTCGATGTGGACCCAATAGACCAGAAGCGAGGTTGTGCCGAACTGCCGGATCCAACTCCATCCATTGCGCGCAAGATACTGCGTCCAGACGAAGGCGAAGGCCAGCATGATCAGAATGACGCTTTGCTTGATGAAGATTTGCGCCGGACTGTTGAGCCAAAAGTCGGACGCGGCGTAGAGGGAATAGGACGACTGCGCAAAATACTGGCAGCAGGCGATCATGCCGGCGGCTGCCAGGGCGCTCCACTGCATGGCGCGATCGAGGCGTTCTGCGGGGATAAGGCGCAAGGCGCTGCCGGCGGATACACCGAATGCGAGGTAGGCGCCCCAGGGAAAAAGTCCGAAGAAGCGATGGTCCGGGACGATGTATGCGCGCAGCATCCAGGGCACTCCCGACCAATCCATTTGGGACACAAGCGGTGATGCAAAGGCAATGGCGAAACCCAACACGGCGCAGAGACGGGCGCGCTCCGCGGTCCGGAAGACCGCCATTACAGAAAGCGCGGCAATGGAGAAGCCCATGCAGTTGAGAATATCGACGCGCAGAAAATCGGACCAGGTGGAGACCGGGATGCCGGCGACCAGCATGAAGGCGCGGAAAGCGAAGGCCAGAAAGAAAAGATACCCGGACCGGCTGAGCGAGATCCAAACGCGCCGGCCCGGCGGGACGCCTTTGCGCTCGCTTGAATTCATGAGAAAGGCGAGAGTGACGCCAGTGAGAAAAAGAAACATCGCCGGGGGCATGCCGCCGACGAATTGGGAAAAAGTGAAGGCGGCGCCGGGGCGAAGATGCGGCTGCAAGAAAGAATCGAATACGTGACCTTGCAGCATGATCACGGCGCCGAGTCCGCGTACCCAATCGAGATACTGCAAACGCTGGACACTGGACTTAGTCTTCATGGGGCCTGAATATGGTGGGATTATTTGGCGCGCTCTACCTTGACGTTTTTCGGTAGCTTCATTTTCACTTGGTCTTCGGATATCGTACCGAACTTCATGTTCTTGTAAGTTTGAATCTGGTAGTCCTTCTCGCCTTTTTGATAAAGCTTTTGTTGGATGGCAATTCCAGTTTGGTCTGAAATCCAAACTTCGAGCTTGGGGAAGGTTTGGGCAAATTGCGGATCATTGGGGTTCAGGACAAGCCGTACGCAGGCTTGGCCGTTCACGGTATCGGGGCCGCCATAGGTAACTTTGTAGTCCTGCTGCAGATCTTTCGAAGAGCCGCCGAGAACTGCGAGCGCGGCTTCCTCAGCCCCGCGATACTTCTTGCCAAGATCGTATTCGGAAACGGTGTTCGCTTTGGCGTGGTAGATCCTGAAGCGCGTGGCGCTGAGTTCCATCTGTTCGCCATCGGGATTGCCATTTTGCGTCTCGATTTTTTCCAATACCTGAATGCTGTGCGGCCCGGATTTGCGTACAGCCATGGTTCCGACGCTCTTATCGGTGGTTTCGACGATCTGATAATAATCGATCTTCTCAAGGTCCGCGGTAAAGCCTTTGAAAGCGGTGGATGCCTTATCCATGCGCTCAAAGACTGCCTGAAGCCCCGGGTCGGCGGCGAAACCGGCCAGGCTGAACGGAAACAAGGCAAGAAGCATCAAAGCGCGCATGAAGGAATCCTCAGTGCCGGGCGAATGCCATGTAGCCTTCGAGATCGCCTTCCGAATCGCGCACCGGCTCGATCCGCGCTACGGCGAGGCGCTTATCCCCTGTCCGGATTTGCAGAAGCTGGTTTACCCTAGCCGTACGCTGCGCCTCGGGGATCCCGGCGACAAGATTCGCTTGAATGAAAAACGCGGAGAGGCCATTATCCGAGGAAATCATCGCGATGTTGCTGGCTTTGGCAATGCGAGGCTGGTCGCCGAACCACTCGTGGGGAGTAAGGAAGATAAAGGCCAGAATGATGCCAACCACCACGTCGTATTGCCAACCACCGCGGGGGTAATCCCAAAGGATGAAGCGCTTCAGCATCGAACTTCCATTCTAGCAATGAGCGCAGCCGGCTTAACTTGCGCGCACCAGACGGGCAGCGTAGCGCATGATCCATTCCCTTTGCGCTTCGGTTTCGGGAACGGCGAGTCCGCGCGCCGAGCTAACTTGTGCGATGGCGACAGACGGATCGGCGCCGTTCAGAATCAGCACGCATGCTGCTGCCATGCCGCTCCGTCCAATACCTTGCCGGCAATGGACGACCACTATTTCGCCGGCTGCGAGAGCTTCGTCCAACCATTCCACGGCATGAGCGAAGTCGGTTTCCGACGTGGGGATATCGCGATCGCCAACAGGTATGGACAGAAATGCCATGCCTTGGTCGCGCGCAATGGACGCTTCGCTTTGGAGGTCCAGGTCACGCTCCTCGTCAGGCGTGAGCAGAGAAATCACCGCGCTTGCACCTTTGCTTCGCCAGCGCCGGATTTCATCCTCCGCCCAATCGCCGCCGCGCGGGCGCGCCCCAATCCACAGCTTGCCAGACCAAGGGCCGCTGACTTGGTAGAATTCGCTCGGCATCAGCTTTCGTCCATAAAAGTAGCGTCCTCTTTCAATATAACCTCGCGCGGCAGCACGTCTACGTCGATATTGCGCATCCGGAGCACATGGATGCGATGATGCCCGTCGAGGATAGTGCCGTCACTCCGCGTTTTTAGGCAAGCCTTCGAACCGGGTTCAAGCGTTTCCAAAAGAAGTTCGGTGGATAGCTTTTCTAGAAGCACAAGCTTGGAAGGAACGAGCGAGTGCAGCTTTTTCAGCGGCGGCCTATCGTACTTCACAGCACCACCGCCGGATGATAGACATTTGGCAACACAGCTTCCCCAATCGCTACCAGACCGCCTTGCGCGGTCACCGCCTTCACAAACTTCGCGTCAGGCAGCGAACGGAACGGTGACGCGTGGAAATTGCGGCCATTGCGAATTTGCGCAACTGAAATGTCATCCACAAACACGCTCGGGAAGTTGGGAAGCAATTGCCCCATCGGTACAAATGCGTCGATTAAACTGCCATCGGCGGCAAGCGTTTCCAGTTGCGCGATCGTACGCGACTGCTCGATCTCGAATTCGCCGCTGCGAAGGCGGCGCAGTTCCGAAATATGCGCGCCGCACGCCAGGGACACGCCCAAATCGTGCGCGATGGAGCGTATATAAGTTCCACCCGAACAGTGCACGCGCAGTCTGACCAAGTCGCCGTCTATGGAGAGTACCGTCAACTCGTAGACATGTACCGGCGAAGGGGCAAGCTCGAATGCAATATCCTTGCGCGCCAGCTCATAGGCGCGGCGACCGGCAACTTGCTTGGCGGAGACGGGTGGAGGCATTTGCAGAAACGCCCCGCGAAACCGCGCCGCGTGGCGCTCCAGTTCGGCCGCATCAAGACTGACTTCCCGCTTTTCGCCGAGTGGCTCGCCGGCACGATCATACGTGTTCGTTGCCCAGCCGAAGCGGATAACACCTTCATAGATCTTGTCGCTGCGCTTATAGAATTGCGCCAACCGCGTAGCGCGGCCCACCACCAGCGGCAGCACGCCGGTGGCGATAGGGTCGAGCGTGCCCAAATGGCCAATCTTTTTGGTTTGCGCGATGCGCCGTAGCTTGCCCACAACGTCGTGCGACGTCCAGCCCTCCGGCTTGTCTACTACGATAGCTCCGTCCAAGGTTTCCTTTAAGCACGTTTGCGCGCGGTGCAGATGTATCCCAGGGTGAAATTGCGGTCGCGGTCTAGCGGATCTAGAAACGGCAGAATCAGCGCAGGTGGAATCAGCAACAGCGCGGCCGGTAGAAACAGCAGCCAGCGCGCGCCCCCTGTGAAGAATTGTAATCCGTTGAGCAACCGCCTCGCGAGCAGACGGAAATATCCGCCGGCAGGCCGCATCTCCACAACGTCAAGACCAGCCCGGTCAAGCAAGTAGGCAAGTCCGTAGCGCGTGTAGCGAAAGTAATCGTGCGGGGCTTGATGCACTTCCCATTCGTGCGGGGCGGCAATAAGCAGCGCCTTGCCGGGCGCGAGCGTGCGCGCCATTTCTTCCAGCGCGCGGGCTGGGTCGCGAAGATGTTCGATGGTGACGATGTGTAGCGCGGCGTCGAACGCTGCGTTACGGAAGGGCAGCGCGGTGAGATCGGCAATGGCGTCGAGCCGGCTGTAATTCCACGTCGTATCGCCAACCGCGAGATCGACGCCGCAGTAGCGCTGGCGCGCGAATTCGGCTGCGTACTGCCCTTCGCCCGCTCCGGCATCGAGCACACGCGCGCCCTGCGGAAGCGCCGCGGCAAAAGCGCGGACGGCATCGGCTATTTCACATTCGAAATGCAAAACATGCCGTCGCACGGGTCGCGGCAGGCGATACGCAATTCCGGTGTATTTCACCGGCGGCCGGCCTCAATCATCACGGTAGAACCGCTTCCGGCCGCGGCCTCGGCGAGAGCAAAGGGCAGCGCCGCGGCAGTGAGCGCAAGGTATGCGACGTCTTTCACAACGCGTACCGGCCCACTCTCAGCGATACCCCGAACGCGGCGGGCCATGGGGTCGAGCGATGGCGCGAGGCTGCTGGCGAGCCCGGCGGGATTATCGCGAAGAGAAAAAAACTTGCGGCGCAGCACGCGGAACCCACTCGCTTCAAGCAGTTTTTCGAGGTCGCGCGCGCGGTAATCGAAGAGATGTCGCGGCACATCGATGCCGTTCCACGCGCCCCCCAGCAAACGGAACTGCCACGAGGATGCGTTGGGAACCTGCACGATGAGGCGTCCCGCCGGCTCAAGCAACTCGTGCGCGGCGGAAAGGTAAGCACCGGGATCGTAGAGATGCTCGATGACATGAAACATGGCGATGGCGCCGAGGCTTCCGGCGGCAAATGGCGCGGCATCGAGGGTGGCGCACACGCTGGGCGCCTGCTGGCGCTTCCATGCAATCGCAGCGGCATCGCGCGAATAATCCAGGCCCAATACACGGAAGCCGCGCTCACGCATCATTCCGAGAAATAGGCCGCCGCCGCAGCCAGCGTCGAGCAAAGGCCCCCGGGCGCCAGAATCGCGAATGGCGTGCGCTGCGAAACGCACATGATCGCGCAGGACAACACGTCGATAGGTCTCCTCCAGCCGGCCGGCAGCGCTGCGGTCGGGAGCGTACCAGTAATTGGCGGGGTAGTATTGACCGAGTTCTTCCGGTGAAGGCTGTGGGTCGAGCCGCAACAGGCCGCACTCACCACATTCGATCACACGGAAGTCGCGAGAGGTTGTGCCATAGAGACGGTCCGAACCCGTGAGCACCGTGGCTGCGTCCACGCTTCCGCAAATGAGGCACGCGCTCATGCCACGTCTTTCCAACCCAGACGATTTGCCAGAATCAGGCGATGCACGTCGCGCGGCGTCAGCTTTCGAATGCGTGAGATTCCGGAGCGCTTGCGCAACATCCTGGGAATCAGTGGAAGCGCGGCAGCGTCGCCGCGCACGATGGCGGCGGCCATACGAAGCTTGCCGCGTACACCAGGGAAATGCGCGGTGTCGCCGTCGCCACGTTGCGCCAGAACCGCCCCTGCCGCAATACGCATCGCAAAGTAGAACGGATTGCGCCACAGCAAGCTCCACGGAAACAGCTTGGCCGCGAGCAGAACACGGTTGCGTTCGATCAATGCCAGGCGCTTCCCGGAGCCTTTGCCCATGGTGGAACCGCGATGGTGACGCACCATGGCATCGGGCGCGTAGATGCATTTCCACCCAGCGATGCGCGCGCGCAGACCGAGTTCCGCGTCGTCGCCATAGGCGAAGAGATCTTCGTCGAAGCCGCCGATCGCGTCGAGCATCTCTTTACGGTACATGGCCGCGCAGCCATCGGGCCACAACGTCTCTTCTTCCGAATCGAACTGGCCGCGATCCAGCGCCCCAGACCCGCGACCTCGGTTCTGGCCGTCGGGGAAAATGAGGTGGCCCACCTTATCGATGCGCGAAGGGTCTTCCCAAACCAATATCTTACTGGCGGCCATTCCAACGTCGGCGCTCTTCGAGCACGCCCGGTGGAGTGCTTCCAACCAACCCGCCTCCGCTTCGGCGTCGTTGTTTAACAGCGCGATAAACTCGCCGCGCGCAATGGCGATACCCTGATTGTTCGCAGCGCAGAACCCTCGATTTTCGCGATTACGAATCACCTGGGCGCCGAATTCGTTTTCAGACATTTCGGCAGAGCCGTCGGCGGAACCATTATCGACAACGATAGTTTCAAACTGAATGTTGGTCTGACGGGTCAGTGATGCTAGGCACGCTCGCAGAAGATCTTTTCGGTTCCAGCTTACAACTACGACGGAGATCAAGCGAATATGCTAACAAAGCGCAATTAAGTCAGCTATTTCCTATAGTATGATGAGTTTAGAAGTGGGAGCACGGAGTTATGACATCCATTGGCGAGATCTTACGCCGCGAGCGGGAGAGGCGCAATCTCGATTTGGGTCAGGTCTCGCGCGAATTAAAGATCTCAAGCCGATTCCTCGAGGCTATCGAACAGGAGCAGTTCGATCGTTTGCCGGGAGGCGTCTTCGCGAAGAGTTTTGTGCGCCAGTATGCCCGCATGCTGGATGTCGACGAAGAGGAAGCGGCGGCGGAAGTACAGCGTACGCTTGGGCCTGCCAACTCGCCTCCGTTCGCGGAAAGCGCACCAAAGGTTGCGCCCGTGGGGACAACCGAATTTTCACCGCGCGTCGATTCCATTTCGACGCGCCGTTTAGATTCCGGGTCGTGGCTGCCGGCGCTGGGCCTTGTAATTGCTGTGATGCTCGGCTGTTCCATCGTTTTCGGACTATGGCAGCGCCAGCATCGAATCGCCTCCGCTAGCTCAACTCACCACGAGCTATCGCCAAAGACGCAGTCCGCGATTACTCCCGCCCCGGCAGTTCCGCCTGCAGCGAACGATTCCACTGCGGTTGATTCTGTGGCGCCGCCGGATGCGCTTGCCCAAACGGCGCCGGCAGCCGCAGCCGTTGTTCCACAGGATGCGTCATCACAGCCCGCGCCGGCCAATGCCGCGAGTGCTGATAGCGGGACCCCGACAGCCGGAGTTCCTCCCGCCCTAAAACCCTCAGGCCCGGTAAAAGTTGAAATTACCGCGGATGAGCCGGTTTGGGTTCTTGCCCGCGCGGACGGCAAATTTGCTTTTTCTGGAACGCTCGCCGCCAATGAAACGCGTACGGTAGAGGCAAGCGGACTCGTAGTTCTGCGCTTGGGCAATGCCGGAGGCGTGGCGATTACCGTAAACGGCAAACCGATTCCAGCAGTTGGGCCGAAAGGCCAAGTGCGAACGGTTCAATTGACTTCCGGTGGTTTCCAGATTGTTGCGCCGCCTAAGCCCTCGGCTTTACCGGATGGCCTTCTCTGACGCATCATTGCACGCTGGCGTTTGCGCTCCAAATGTAATAACTCCTGGCGCCGGCGTTGCTTCACCCGTCCATCGATCTTATGCCAGAACTTGCGGAAGTAACTGACGGCCGAGAGTATGGAAAAGAAGACTACGATCCACATCAATCCCATTGACCAGGTTCGGATCGCCACATGCCGAACGCTGATTAGCATGGCCGATATAGCTGCAACCTGCGCCAGCATTTTAGTCTTCCCCAGATCGTTGGCTTTGAGCGTATAGCCCTCCGCGGCAGCGATGCTGCGCAGTCCGGAAACAGCGAATTCACGACCCACAATTAAGATGCACATCCATGCCGGCAACGCGCCCACTTGAACAAGCGAAATCAGGGCAGCGGACACCAGCATCTTGTCAGCTATTGGGTCGAGCAGCGTTCCGATAGTCGTGACCTGCCGCCAGCGGCGTGCCAGATAGCCATCTAGCAGGTCGGTAGCCGCCGCAACCAGAAAGATAGCTAGCGCGAGCCAATCATTAGTGACGTGGACGCCGGCAACAGTCAGTCCGACGCGCTCCTGCACCAGCGCCGCCACTAACAGAGGCACAAAGAAAATACGCGCGATGGTGAGCGTATTCGGGAGGTTCATTCGCTCAAACCAACTATAACAATTGCGGAAGGCGTTCCGGGATCGCAAGCACGCAAGAATTCACGGCATTCCAGTAGGGCGGATTACGGAAGGACAGTTTTCTGCTTATCTCGGCGGCCGCGCTGTAGAGTGACAATTGTGGCGCCCCAGCCACCAGCTTCGGCCGGCGCATCGCCGAACGATTCGACGAAGGTTGCGCGCGCTAGAACCCCTCGTACGGTTTCACGCTGGACGCCGATTCCCCGTCCGTGAATGATGCGCAATGCATATAACCCAAGCTTCCGGGCCTCTTCGAGGTATTCCTCGACCACGCCCTTTACGTCCCGCGGACGAACGGAATGGAGGTCCAACACATCGGTCACGGGGATGCGAATGGGTTCGTCGCCATCGCAATTTTCGTTCATGGCTCTTCCAATCGGGCTATAAATGCGAAAGCCCGACCAGAGAGCCGGCCGGGCCTCACACCATCTATCTTTGGTTCTTTATCAGCGCACCTGATGTTAGGCGACTTGTTGAGCCCGGTACTGGCTCAAGATCGCCTCCATCTGGTCTTTCAAATGAAGTTTCAGCTTCTTTAACCGCGTCTCCTCCAACTGTTCGTCCTCTGTCAGATGGTGAAGCGATTCAAGATCGTCCAGCTTCTTTGCAAAATCCAAATGCTGGCTAGCGAGCGTGCGATACTCCTCGCTGGTGGCCATCAGATGCGCTTTCAGGTCCTCTTGTGCGTTCCGTTCCATAGGCAATTCCTCCCAATTGAGGTTGCCGCGCCGAGTCGATCGGTTCGGAAACAAGGCTCGGTGGGTAATCTCATCCGCGTAGATTGAGGGACAGCTTTCACCATCCATCCGCCACATTAACATGACTGAAACCTCATGACAATAGCCGATTCGGATGGAAAGTCATAGTAGTTTTTGCGAATGCTAACTTGTTGAAAACCCAAGCACTTGTAGAATTCCATGGCCCCCCAATTGGACTCGCGAACCTCTAAGAAAACACAAATAGTCCGGGTTGTTTGGAACGATTCAATGAGCGATTTCACCATCTGCGCGCCGATGCCGCGGCGACGGAATGGGCGTGCGACGGCCAAATTCAAGAGCTCACATTCATCGCTTGAGGTCATACGGTAAACAACGAAGCCTGCCACCTTGCCTTCATCGATGTAAACGCGGAAATCATACCCCAAATACTCCCGTGGATCCCACTGGGATGCCTCTGCCGGCGCGGATGCCTGGATGGCGAGCACTTGCGCCAAATCCTCTTCCCGGCCGGCGCGAATTAGTGACATGATGTTCCAGTATGCACGGCTGGCTCGCGCTGATGTTCTTCTTCGCGCAACCGTTCTGGGAGGTGAAACCGCCGGAACAATGGACCGGCAGCGAAATCGAACGCATGCGCACCTCGAGCCCCTGGGCGCAGACGCTCGCACCTGCGCCGGAAGTGCTGATGTGGTTCGCGACCGCGCTGCCCATCGAGCAGGCGGAGTCCGAAGCGCGCCTGCGAACGCACAATCCGCTGCGCCAACCCGACCCTGACTACACCGATTTCCTGGTCAATAACCGCGAAAAGATCTTCGTGCTGGCGGTTGCCTACCCCACGCTCAGTGGTCTCTCGCGGGAGGGGGATGCATGGAAGCGACTGGAGAAAGAGACCTCGATGCGCGTCGCGTCGCGATCTTATCCCGTTGCGGGCGTGTTCCCGCCGGCGCCATCTGATCCCGTGCTGCGAATCGTCTTTCCGCGCATGGTGCAACCTACCGACAAATCGATTGAGCTTCGATTGTACTTGCCGGGACTCCCGTTTCCTGAACGCGAGGCGGATTTCCGTGTAAAGGACTTGATCTATCATGGCAAACTCGCCATGTAACTCCTGCTTTGATACCATCATAGGGCCGCATGAGCCATAGCCCTGTAGTTACCTTCGGCGAGATTATGTTGCGTCTCACGCCTCCCGGATTTGAGCGCTTCCTGCAGACGCCCCAGTTCTGCGCGACCTTCGGCGGTGGCGAAGCCAACGTCGCGGTGGCATTGGCTAATCTCGGCGTTCCTTCGGCCTTCGCGACCGTGTTGCCGCCCGACAATCCCATCGCCGATGCGGTAATAGGCGAACTGCGGCGGTTCGGCGTGGACACCTCGCCGATTCTGCGAGCTACGGGAAGAATGGGGATCTATTATCTCGAGGCGGGCGCCAATCAGCGGCCATCCAAGGTAGTCTACGATCGCGAATATAGCTCCATTTCTTTAGCGAAGCCGGGCGCGCTTCCTTGGGGCAGCATCTTTTCCGGCGCGCGATGGTTTCATATCACCGGCATCACGCCGGCGATCAGCGAATCGCTTGCGGCGCTCGCCGTAGAGAGCGTGCGTAGCGCGAAGGCGTCCGGCGTAATGGTGTCTTGCGATCTGAACTATCGCAAGAACTTGTGGAAATGGGGCGCTGCCGCCAAAGATGCGATGCCGTCCCTTGTCGAACACGCGGACATCATTATCGCAAACGAAGAAGATGTACAAATGGCGCTCGGCATCAGCTCAAACGCCGACGTGCACTCGGGAAAGCTCGATCCGGCGCAGTATGAGGCGCTCACCGCAAAAGTCCTCGCGGCGTATCCCAACGTGCGCGGGATTGCAATTACGTTGCGCGAGTCCCATAACGCGTCACATAACGGCTGGTCGGCGTGCTTCAACGACCGGAAGAATTTTATCCTCAGCCGCCAGTACGACATCACCCACATCGTGGACCGCGTTGGCGGCGGCGACTCCTTCGCTGCAGGGTTGATCTACGGTCTACTGGAATTACCTACGCCGCAGGAATCGCTCGATTTCGCGGTAGGGGCAAGCTGTTTGAAGCATTCAATCCAGGGCGACTTCAGCCGCATCACCGTCGGCGAAGTCAATGCGTTGCTCAAGGATGGTGGATCGGGCCGGGTTCAACGGTAGTTGTTCATCGCCGGGTAATCGAGCCGGCTCGGCGGAGAGTAGAAACGAGAGCTGCAGACGATCCGCTGCCGGTGCTTGCCCGCCTTTGCCGAAAGGTCGAGCGCTTTATTTCTTATGCCCTCCGAATCTTGTGCCGCAAGTGCGACGGCTCTCCGCCGTCTTTCGGCTCAAGGCGAGAATCGCTCCCCAATAGCGCCGGTATGCGTTCTCCCACTCCTTCGAGGCGCTTTCCAGCCGTTGTCCCGCTCGGCGCAACTCCAAAATTTCCCGGCCTATCCGCTGCGACATAGACCCTCCCGTTCCGTTGGAGTATTACTAGAACTTCTCAACAGTTGTAAGGCGGTTTTCCCCGCTAACAGATTTTAAGCCCTTTTTCTCCATATGTTTCCCGGAAGTTGAGAAAATCCTCTCGTTTTTCGTACTATAGTCCGCAAATTGTCGCACAGATGCGCGCAAGAATTTGCAAATGGATCTTCAAACAGATCGTTAACCCGATCGTCAAAATGTACTATTATCGATAAATCCTGTTCTTTTTTTGGAGGGGTTTTTCATGCGAGCAGTTGTCACATGCGCGCTGCTGCTATGTGCTGCGGCGTTTTCAGGTTTCTCTCAGGTAACAACCACTTCCCGTCTCGATGGGACGGTCACCGATCCCCAAGGCGCATCTGTACCGGGCGCCCAGGTTCTCGTAGTTCAAACTGCTACCAACCAGAGCTTTCACGTCACCACCGACGAAAAAGGGTATTGGGCGCTGCCCGCGCTGCAAACCGGCGTATATAAAGTAACGGTGACGCGTGAAGGATTCAAATCCGCCACAAACGATAATGTCGTTCTCGATGCCGGCGTACCCGCAACCGTAAATATCCGGCTGTCTGTGGGCGCGGCGACTGAAACAGTGGAAGTAACCGCCGGCGCGGAGATCGTACAGACGGATTCCGCCACCGTCAGCTCGACGCTGCAGGGGCGGCAAATCAACGATCTTCCGTTTACCAGCCACAACGTCACGGAATTGATTGCGACCCAACCCGGCACGCAGAATCCCAGCGGAGTCCGTTACGCGACCATCAACGGCCTGCCGCAAACCACCATCAACATCACGATCGATGGCGTCAACGTGCAGGACAATGCGACCAAGAGCAATCCGGATGCGGTCTTCAACTCGGTGCAACCGCGCACCCAGGCTATTGAGGAAATGACTATGAGCACGGCCGCGGCCGGCGCCGATTCGCTCGGCGAAGGCGCCGTGCAGATCAAGTTCGTCACGAAGGCCGGAACCAATCAGTTCCATGGCGGCGTCTATGAGACCAATCGGAATTCGATATTCGAAGCCTGCTACTTTTTCAGTTGCCTTCAGGGAGCCGCGAAAGACAGAATCAACCTGAACGAATACGGCTTCACGATCGGCGGACCCGTTTGGAAGAACAAGCTTTTCTTCTTCGAGTCGTTTGAATTCTTCGACCTGCCCCAATCCTTCACGGAAACGGGAACATGGCTCACGCCCGCTGCCGCCAGCGGGGTTTTCACTTACAACGCCAACGGCGCGGTCCGAACCGTCAATCTGTATTCCTTGGCGGCGGCGGCCAATCCGACGCTGCCGGCAGGAGTCCGGGCATTTCCAACCTCTGGCGATCCGATATTGGCCAAGACCTATGGGCTCATTAATCAGCTCACCAGCGCCGGCGGCACGCTGGTCAATCGCATCACGACGAATAACGACTACAACCGCAACAACTTCTCCTGGAATCCGAAGGCGGTAAACAATCGTAAGTTCCAAACGGCGCGCATCGATTACAACCTCAATGAGAAAAACCACATCAACTTCGTTTGGAATTATCAGATCAACGGCCGCACTCCGGATGGTTTGAACGGTACGCTCGCCATTCTGCCCGGTACGGGAACTCAGCTGGGCGCATCCGATCTCGAAGGCCAGTATGGAATCAACTGGACTGGAACTATCGGCGTGCGTTCCGTCATCACGTCAAACATCACCAATGAATTTTCGGGCGGCATTCAGGGCGGCGCCAACGCGTTGGGCGACGGCCTTTCGACCGCCGATTACGGAATTTGGAACGGAAAGCTGGTCAACTTCGGCGGATACATGACCAACCCTTACACCGGTAACTATACGGGGTTTGCTCCCCGTAGCACGCCGGTGTACCAGGTGAACGACAACGTCAGCTATCTGAAGAAAAATCACCTCTTCAATTTCGGCTTCAACTTTACCCAGGTCAACGCCTGGCAGGCGGCGGCAAATTCGTCGCTGCTCAATACCGTAACGCTGGGGCAGGCCACGGGAGATCCGGACAACACGGGCGCAACCTCATTGTTCACCACGACTACGTTGCCTGGCGCGAGCGCCACGCAGTTGAGCGATGCGGCAAATCTTTACGCAATTCTCTCTGGACGCGTCAGTTCGGTAACCAGTTCTGCCGTTCTCGGCGAACAGAGCAGGACATATGGCCCGAACTACTCAGTGGATCGCGATCATATGCGCGAATTCGCAGGGTACGTCCAAGACACGTGGCGGGTGACATCGAACCTGACAATCACAGGCGGCGTTCGTTGGGATCGCCAGGGCGCCATTCAGAATTTGGACAACCTTTATACGCGTCCCGGCTTCGCAGGCCTGTATGGCGTATCGGGTGTGGGAAATCTGTTCAAGCCGGGCGTGCTGGCTGGCTCGCCGCCTGTATTTTCGTTGGTGCCCCCCGGGGTTGGCGGATTTGATCCTGGCATTGGCCATTTTAGTCCGACAATTGGCATAGCCTACCGTATTGCGAAAGGCGGAATTTTCCACTGGCTCACCGGCGATGACGCCGTAGTTCGTGGCGGGTTCAGCGTTTCAACCAATCGTCAGGGAATTGGATATCTGGACGGCGTTTGGAGCGGCAATCAGGGGCGTACGCTCAGCACGAGCGCCAGCGCAAGCGCCAATCCGAACATTTTCCCGGCGGGCGGCGTGCTTTTTAGCGACGGCGTCTTCCCATCTGTGGTTCCCAGCTCGGTCGATCCTTCCTTCCCCAACCCTTCGTTCCCGTTGGCCGTGCAGAGCGGTCAGAACGTATCGGACTGGAATCCGAGCATCAAGGCGGAATACATCGAAAGCTGGACGCTTGGTTTGCAGCGCCAAGTTGGCCGCGACACCGTGGTGGAGGTTCGCTACGTCGCCAACCATGCCGCGGACCTGTGGTCCAGTGTGAACCTCAACGAAGTAAATACCGTCGAAAACGGCTTCGCCCAGCAGTTCCAGGCCGCGCAGAATAACCTGGCAATTGCCAATGGCATTTCGGTCGGCCAACTTTTGTTGTCGTCATCCTCAGGCACGGGAATTAAACTGGCCAGCAATAACTATGGAAACCAGGGATTGCCTGGACAGGTAGCCATTCCGATTATCACGACAGCCATTGGAAGCAGCACCGATCAGACCACCGTCACGCAACTTACCCAGGGTCAGGCTGGCGCAACCGCCAACGGCATCGCTACCAACGCCACACGCATGGCGAATCTCACCAAGGCGGGATATCCAATCAATCTCTTCCAGGTGAACCCCAACAATGGTGGGGCCTCCTCGGAAATGACCAACCGTAATTCCAGCACCTACAACTCGGGCCAGGTCGAAGTACGCCGGCGGCTTGCTACCGGGCTTCAACTGCAAGCAAGCTATGCGTTTTCCAAATCGCTGACCGACGCGAATACGCCTACGTTGCGCAATTGGGGCGGCTTCAAAGGCCCCACCAACTTCGATATCCGTCACGGCATCAAAGCGACGTGGATCTACCAGCTACCCTTCGGCAAGGGCCGCTCGATGCTGAGTAGCGCCCATGGCATAGTCGGCAAGGCTGTGTCCGGCTGGGAAATCGCCGGCGTGGGACGGCTGCAAAGCGGCGTGCCGATCAATATCACCAGCGGCCGCGATACGTTCAATCAGGCCGATGGCGGCGTGGTGCTGCACAACATGACCGCCGGTCAACTGCAGAGCATGATGAACATCAATTTCACCAGCCAGGTGAACGCCAACGGCACCGCCACGGGGACCGCTTACTTCCTGCCGCAACCATTGATTCAGAACACGCTAGCGGCTGCCGGCGTCAGTGGGACGTTCAACCCGAGCGCCCCGTACATCGGACAGTGCAACACAGCGGGTCAGATTTGCGATCAGGTATTCCTGTGGGGTCCTTGGCTCTCCAAATGGGATGTCAGCCTGGTGAAACGTACGCAGATCAAAGAGCGGCTGAATTTCGAATTCCGCGTACAGGCGCTCAACGTATTCAACCACCCCAATATTGCCATCGATGGCGGCGGCGCTACGGGCGGCAGTATCAGCAGCGCGATAGGCAGCTCCTTCGGACAGACCACCACTGCCTTCCGCGACCTCAACAACACCAACGACCCGGGCGCTCGCAGCCTGGAGTTCGTGGCGCGGTTGAACTTCTAATCCAGTAAGGAAGCAGGGCCGGCCCCGCATTCGCGGCCGGCCCTGCTTCATTCACAAAACCGCTTTTCCCCTGCCTGTCGTATAAATAAATCAGAGGGTCAAGATGCTAATCCGCAGGGCTGCAGATCTCCGCTATTCCGATATCACTCCCCAGAGCCTTTATTTCAACCGCCGCACCTTCCTGACCGCGTTGCCTGCAGCGTTCCTGGCGCGACGCGCGCTGGCCGCCGAAACCAAGATTCCCAACTTGGAAAAAGGCACGCTGACCACCGCCGGCGAAGCCATAACCCCGCAGCAAGCCGTAACTCATTACAACAACTATTACGAATTCGGCACCAGCAAGGAACAGCCCGCCACACTGGCGCAAAAGTTGAAGACTTCGCCGTGGACCCTCTCCATTGAGGGCGAAGTGCAAAAGCCCGTCAAGCTCTCGCTCGATGACATTATGAAGGTCGCGCCTATCGAGGAGCGCATCTATCGGCATCGCTGTGTCGAGGCTTGGTCCATTGTGGTTCCCTGGGCGGGCTATTCGCTGAGTACATTGCTGAAGAAGGTGACTCCCACCCCTAAAGCAAAGTATGTGGCCTTCGAGAGCCTTTACGATCCCAAGGTGATGTGGGGCCCATCGCAGGCTGGCATCGAACTGCCTTACGTCGAGGGACTGAGGCTGGACGAGGCGATGCATCCGCTGGCGTTTGTTTCCGTCGGAATGTACGGCGAGACGCTGCCTCCACAGGATGGAGCTCCCCTGCGCATCACGCTGCCCTGGAAGTACGGCTTCAAGAGCATTAAATCGATCGTCAAGATTAAGTTCGTCGCCAAAGAGCCGCCCACCACCTGGAACATTGCGAATTCTCGCGAGTATGGCTTCTACTCGAATGTGAATCCCAAGGTGGATCATCCGCGCTGGAGCCAGGCCACAGAGCGCCGCCTGGGCGAGTTCCGGCGCCGCCCTACGCTGATGTTCAACGGCTATGGGGACGAGGTGGCAAGCCTCTACAACGGCATGGATCTGCGCAAGTATTACTAAGCCCAAAATTCACGGATCCAATGCGGAAAGCCAAGTGGGTCAAGCCAGCCATCTGGGTAATGTGTCTTGCGCCTCTGGCATACCTCGCGTGGCTGGCATGGAAGAGCGATCTGGGCGCCAATCCGATCGAACGCGTCGAACACTTCACCGGCGACTGGACATTACGTTTGATCGTCGCTACCCTCGCCATCACGCCTTTGCGTGAACTGCTGGGCTCCCCGGAGTTGATCCGGTTCCGCCGGCTGATTGGCCTCTTCGCATTTTTCTACGCCTGCCTGCACTTCATGGCTTATGTCGGGCTTGATCAGTTTTTCGATATGCCCGCGATTCTCGCGGATATTGCCAAGCGGCCGTATGTCACTGCCGGCTTTACCGGTTTCGTGCTCTTGATCCCACTCGCCGTCACTTCCACCGCAGGTTCGATCCGGCGCCTGGGCGGCAAGCGCTGGCAAAAGCTCCACCGGCTCATTTACGTTACCGCTGTCGCTGGGGTGATTCATTACTATTGGCTCGTGAAGTCGGATATCCGCCTTCCCCTCTTCTATGGCTTCCTGGTAGCACTGGAGCTCGGTTATCGGATGGCCGTTAGAAAGCCTACAAAACAGCCAGTTCGGGCCATATAAAGGCAGGTGGAACTCCGGCTTTAGGCAACTTCGGAAGGGGGCGATGCATCAAATTGAGTGCATATGAAAAACCCAAAGGCTCGATTCCTCCAACACCTCTTTGCCACCGCGGTGGTGGTAATTGGCTCCACAGCTTTATCTTCAATGGCAGCCGCGCAGGTTGCTGGCGTGGAAAATTTCCATCGGGTGAATGACCGCATCTACCGGGGCGCGCAGCCAACCGATGCTGGTTTTCAAAACCTGGCCAAATTGGGTGTCAAAACAATCATCGATCTGCGGGAAACGGATGGCCGCTCGGCCGCTGAGAAAAAAGCCGTCGAGAACGCGGGAATGCACTACATAAATATCCCACTGCAGGGAATGTCGGCCCCGTCGCCGGATGCGGTGGACAAGGTCATGGCGCTCTTCAACGATGAGTCTGCCGGCCCGGTTTTTATCCATTGCAGACGCGGCGCCGATCGTACAGGCACAATGGTGGCCTGCTACCGCATCTCACACGACGGGTGGAACAACGCCAAGGCGTTGCAGGAAGCGCGAACAGACGGTATGAGCTGGGTTGAAGTCGCCATGCAGCACTACGTGCTGCGCTATCAGCCGCCCACCACAACCGGCGTCGCTACCACGGTCGCCGCGCAGCAGTAATTCCAGCGCAACACTTGCGGCGATTTGTCGCAAGTGTTCCCGATGGCTGGTGTTAGACTCATATTTCCCCATATGTCTAAAGCCACCCATCTCGAATGCAGCTTGTGTAAACAGCGGTTCGAGGCCGGAACCGTTCAGAATTTGTGCTCTTGCGGCGGTCCGCTGCTGGTTCGTTACGATCTCGATACCATCCGTGTCAGGTGGCGGCGCCGTGACGTCCCTAACGGCCCCGCCACGATGTGGCGTTACGCGCCCGTCCTGCCGGCCGCCGACAATGCCATCATTTCCTTGGGTGAGGGTTGGACTCCGCTAATCCGAACCAAGCGGCTGGGCGCGCGGTTGGGCGCCGAGTCGGTGTGGGTGAAGGATGAGGGGCTGAATCCCACGGCGTCCTTCAAAGCGCGAGGCCTTTCCTGCGCCATCTCGATGGCATTCGAATTGGGCATAAAGAAGCTGGCAATTCCCTCCGCCGGAAATGCGGCCAGCGCGCTCGCAGCCTACGCGGCGGCCGCCGGAATTGAGTCGCATATCTTCATGCCGCGCGACGTTCCGCAGGCAAACTATCTCGAGTGCAAGGCCTATGGGGCCAACGTCACGCTGGTGGATGGCCTGATTAGCGATTGCGGCAAGATTGTGGCTGAGCGTGGCCCGAAAGAAGGATGGTTCGATGTCAGCACGCTGAAAGAGCCATATCGCATCGAAGGCAAGAAGACCATGGGGTATGAGGTCGCCGAGCAGATGGGTTGGGAATTGCCCGACGCCATCTTCTATCCAACCGGCGGGGGCGTCGGCCTAATCGGTATGTGGAAGGCCTTCGATGAAATGGAAAAGCTCGGCTGGATCGGTTCCCGGCGGCCCAAGATGATTGCCGTCCAGGCCGAAGGCTGCGCGCCCATTGTCCGCGCCTTCGAAGCGGGAGAAGCGCGCAGCAAGTTTTTTGAAAACGCCCAAACGGTCGCCAGCGGCTTGCGCGTTCCCAAAGCCCTTGGCGATTTTCTGGTGCTGGAAGCCGTGCGCGCATCGGGCGGCACGGCGATCGCTGTCAGTGACGACGAAATGCTCGATGCCGGAATCCGCCTCGCATCCGAAGAGGGAATTTATGCGGCTCCGGAAGGCGCCGCTTGCATCTCAGCGCTTGAGAAACTGCTCGCCTCGGGATTCCTGAAAGCGAGTGACCGCATCGTAATCTACAACACTGGCTCTGGCCTCAAATATCCCGAGGCCTATTCTACGCGCTTTCCGCGCACCGCCGCTGGCGAGCAGGATAAGCTGGGCGGCCTCATCACGCCGCGGTAGCGCTACGATGCGCCTCTTTACTGCGCTCGATCTGCCAAACGAGATCGTCCGCCGACTGGAACACCTGGTCATTCGCCTCAAGCCCACGGCCCCTATCAATTGGAGCCCACCCTCCAATCTGCACGTCACTACCAAATTCATCGGAGAGTGGCCCGAAGAGCGGGTCGGCGAACTGAGAGCGGCGCTTGCCGCCATCCCGTCGCGGCGGCCTATCGATTCCCACATCCGCAATCTCGGCTTCTTTCCCAACGCGAAATCCCCGCGCAATTTCTGGTGCGGCGTCGACGCGCCGGGCTTGGTCGAACTCGCGGCGGCAACCGATTCGGCCACTGCCGCGCTCGGCGTCATCAGCGAGAAGCGCCCCTATTCACCGCATTTGACCCTGGCCCGTATCAAAGATCGTATCGACCTAGCGCCGCTCCACCAGGCGATTGCTCGCGAGGCATCGCTCGACTTCGCCGCCTTCCAGGCAAGCGCCTTCTTTTTGTATCGCAGCCAATTGAAGCCCACCGGTTCCGTGTACACTAAACTTGCGGAATTTCCGCTCACCCACACATGACTCCGCTTTTCGCTTTGCTTATTGCCTACGTGCTCGGCGCGATCCCTTTCGGCTATCTGCTCGTCCGCCTCACCACCGGCGCCGACGTGCGCTCCTCCGGCAGCGGCAACATCGGCGCAACCAACGTCCTCCGCACCAGCGGCCGCGCCGCGGGCATCGCGACGCTGCTCCTCGATATCGCCAAAGGATACGCAGCCGTCTGGATTGCCGGGCGCCTGACCGGCGAACAGCCCATCTGGATGTCGCTTGCGGCGCTCGCCGTCATCGCGGGCCATGCGTATTCTGTCTTCCTCGGATTTAAAGGCGGCAAGGCCGTTGCGAGTTTCATCGGCGCATTCCTGTGCCTCACCCCGCTCGCGCTCTTTTGCGTGCTCATCGTCTTTGTAGCGGTGGTGGCGTGGAGCAGGTACATCTCCCTCGGCTCCATTTGCATGGCGGCTACCTTTCCGCTTGCGGTCTGGATTATTCAGCACCCGCAACTGCCTGTTTTTTTCGCGTCGGTTGTCGCGGCGGCGTTCCTCATCCTTCGACATCGCGAGAATATCGAGCGCCTCCATGAAGGCGTAGAGAATCGTTTCCGCTTCGGGGCCTCATCGGCCGGCATGCCGCGGTGAAAAACCTCGCAGCCAATCTTGCCATCGTAGGCGCCGGAAGCTGGGGCACCGCTCTTGCCATCGCGCTGGGCCCGCGTTTCGCACGAATCCGCCTCTGGGTGTACGAACCCGATCTCGCCCATCGCCTTCTCGAGACGCGCATCAACGACGTCTACCTGCCCGGCTTTGAGATCCCGTCCCATGCCGAGGCCACCAGCGATCTGGCCCACGCGCTTGATGGGGCTGAAATCGTCCTGAGCGTGATGCCGTCTCATCTGGTGAGAAGCGTCTTCGGCCAGATGGCGCCGCTACTACACGCAGGGATGGTATTTGTCAGCGCCACCAAGGGCCTGGAGAACGGAACCTTGCTCCGCATGTCCCAGGTAATCCGCCAGGTTCTGGAACCGCGCTTTTCCCCGCAAATCGCCGTGCTTTCCGGCCCCACGTTCGCCCGGGACGTAGCGAGGTTCGAACCCACGGCCCTGGTGGTCGCCTCTGACGACGCCGATCTGGGTCATTCCGTTCAATCGGCCTTCTCCGGACCGGCGTTCCGGCTTTACCGAAGTACGGATCCAACCGGCGTCGAGGCCGGCGGCTCCATCAAGAATGTAGTCGCGATCGGCGCGGGCGCGTTACATGGAATGGGATTAGGGAATAACGCGTCCGCCGCACTGATAACGCGCGGCTTGGCTGAAATGACGCGTCTGGCCGTCGCTATGGGCGGTAAGCAGCAGACTTTAAGCGGCTT
The DNA here is from genome assembly GCA_963703295.1 of Bryobacterales bacterium. GTDB lineage: Bacteria > Acidobacteriota > Terriglobia > Bryobacterales > Bryobacteraceae > PALSA-243. The sequence continues at coordinate 8,193,799 of OY969810.1, read as the reverse complement.
AGCCGGCCTTGGAGACTTGGTATTGACCTGCAGTGGGGAGTTGAGCCGCAATCGCCAGGTGGGTATCGAACTTGCGCATGGCCGGAAACTGGACGAGATCGTAAGCTCGATGAAAATGGTGGCCGAAGGCATCAAGACCACTAATGCGGTGGTGGATCTGGCGCGCCGTTACTCCGTGGAAATGCCGATTTCGGAGCAGATGTTTCAGATGCTACACTTCGGCATAACTCCCCGCGAGGCAATCCGCCGGCTTATGGAACGATCCCTCAAAGGGGAATAGCGCTGGGGCCATAATTTAGGGCTCCTGGAGCGCAACCTCGGATGGACGAACGGGTTAAGAAAGATATGGCGGGACTTGCAGCTGCCATCGATTACGATGCCGAGCTGATGCTTCGCGTCAAGGGTGGCGACGACGCCAGCTTTGGCGTACTGCTGGAGAAGCATCGAAATCCCGTGATCCACTTTCTCTATCGCATGGTGCAAAACCCGGCGGTGGCGGAAGAACTGGCGCAAGAGGTCTTCCTGCGGGTCTATCGTTCGCGGGCTTCCTATGAGCCCACAGCGAAATTCACGACCTGGTTGTTCCGCATTGCCACCCACTTGGCGCTGAATTCGCTGCGCGACGGCAAGAAGGAGCGGAAGCAGGAAAGTCTGGATGATGTGATCGATGATCAACCGGTACGTCAGGTTTCCGACACCCGGCCGACCATCGAGCAGGCGATGTTGTATCAGGCGAGGTTGGGCGAGGTAAAAAAGGCAATCCAAACGCTGCCGGAAAAACAACGAGCGGCGGTCCTGATGCACAAATACGAAGAGATGGAATATTCGCAGATAGCCCGGGCGCTCAATTGCTCGGAATCGGCTGTAAAATCTCTGCTTTTTCGGGCGTACGAAACGCTGCGCGCCCGTTTGGCCCATATGGCTTGAGGGAAGAGGCTGTAAATGACTTGCTCAATGGAAAATCGGGAAGAACGGCTGCTGGATTACGTCGCGGGCTCGCTGAACGCGCCCGACGCCGCGCTGCTCGAAAAACACCTGGAAATTTGTCCCGCGTGCCACGAATTCGTAAAAGGTCAAAGGTTTGTTTGGGACGCCCTCGATCTCTTCGATCCCGCCCCAGTGTCAGCTGCTTTCGACCACCGTCTTCACGAGCAAATTGCGCAAACCTCGTGGTGGGATCGCCTGGTTGCCTCGGTCAGTACTCCTTTCCGTACGCCGTCGCTCATTCGTCAGGGGCTTCCGCTGGCTGCCGCGGCGGCGCTGTTGGTTGCCGCCGTCATCGTCTGGGAGCGTCCTGCCCCCGTGCCTACGCCGAGGCCAGCCGCGCTTTCGGCCGAAGGGGAGACCTTGCAACCCGAACAGGTAGAACGTGCGCTGGATGACATGGAAATGCTGCGCGAGTTCAACCATCTGGTGGTTACCCAGCCCGCCCAATCTAAAATGTAGTAGTGTGTTTCTTTGGTAATAGGGGTGATACGCGCTATTCAAATCGCGGCCGTAGTGTGGCTGGGAACGGCGATCGCCGGCTATGCCGATCAGAACAAGCCGCCTAAAGCGCCCAAACCGCCTAAGAATCCACCTCCGACGGCGAAAATTGAGCATCCAGGCGGACCAAACCCGGCCGTAGCTGGCGGCGTGCCCAAGGGCGCGGGCAAGCTCCCGAATCCGGACAATCCAATCGCGCGCCTGCGCGCCATGACGCCCGAACAGCGCGAACGGGCAATTGAGAAGCTAACGCCTCAGCAGCAGGTGAACGCGCGCCGGATGTTGGAAAACTTCGACAAACAGAACGACGCTCAAAAGCAGAAGCAGTTGGGTTGGGCCAATGAGTTCTACGGTTTGCCGCCCGACAAGCAGGGACTGGTTCGAGCGCAGATCAAGGCCATGAACGCGCTGCCGCCGGATCGGCTTAGGGAAGTAAGGGGCGCTTACGCGCGGCTAAGCAATGTTACGCCCGAAAAACGGGCGGAGATTCTCGCCCGGCCGCAGTTCCAGAAGCGCTTTTCACCGGAGGAACTACAGATGTTGACGGTTCTTCCGGAATACTGGCCACTGCCTAAACCGTAACTCCAGACGCAAAAAGGGCCGGGAAGCGGTCAAGCCCCCGGCCCTCTTGCGTTGAAAACCGTTACCTTAAACTTTTTCCGCTACAGGAACAGGGTTCACCGCGGCAGTCGCATCCACGTGGGATTCGAGCATCTTCTGCAGCTCGGATTTGCCCAGTGCGCCGACGCGTTGCTCCACAACCTGTCCGCCCTTGAAAAGGAGCAGCGTGGGGATTCCACGCACGTTGTAGCGCATGGCCGTGCCGCCATTGGAATCTACATCCAGTTTGCCAACCTTCACCTTGCCGGCGTATTCGGTGGCTAGCGCATCGATTGCGGGCGCGATCTGCCTGCACGGGCCGCACCATTCCGCCCAAAAGTCCACCAAAACCGGAACATCCGACCGCAACACTTCCTGATCGAAAGCCGCATCGGTAAACGTCAAAGTATTCGGACCTGCCATTTTGTCTCCTAAATATTAGAATCTCAACCAACCGAAAAGATTCATACCGCGCCCAGCAGCCGGCGGTACAGCGCCGAGTATTGAGCGGCCGAAGCCTTCCATGAAAAATCGCGCTGCATGCCGAGCCGCATTCTCTCGCGCCACGCTTTCGGGTCATCGAAGGCATCGAGCGCCTGTCGAACCGCGCCCATAAGGGCCTCAGCGGAGTAACCGGTGAACTTGAACCCCGTCTCACTATCGATGGTATCATCCAGGCCGCCAGTAGCGCGCACCACTGGAACCGCGCCATAGCGCAGGCTATAAATCTGGTTCAGCCCGCACGGTTCATAGCGGCTGGGCATCAGGAAAAGATCGGCGCCGGCCTCCACCAAATGCGCCAGGCGGTTATCGAAACCAACCCGCACTGCGATCCGGCCGGGAAAATCCGCTTCCATGCGGCGGAACAGGTCTTCGTACTCCCGTTCGCCCGATCCCAAAACCACCATGTACGCACCCGCATCCACAATGCCGGCAGCCGCCGGAGCGATGAGATCGGCGCCCTTCTGCACGGCAAACCGCGACACGATCCCAATGAGCGGTCGATCCATCGCCTCGGCGGGCAGGCCGAACTCGCGCAACAGATGCTCTTTGCAGATCGCCTTTCCACTAAGGTCATCGGTTGAGTAATGCGCGGGCAGAAGCGGATCGACGTCCGGACTCCATTCGCGGTAATCCACTCCGTTCAGAATGCCCGATAAAACGCCGGCGCGGGCCCGCAAGGCGCTATCCATTCCAAAGCCTAGTTCCGGTCCTTGGATTTCACGAGCGTAAGTCGGGCTGACGGTGTTGAGCGCATCCGCGAACTCGATTCCGCCCTTGATATAACTGACCTGCCCGAAGAATTCGAGGCCTCTAGCATGATAAAGCGCTGTGTCGATTGCGGCATCGGCCAGAGCTGTTCGCGGAAACAGCCCTTGGTAGCCCAAATTGTGGATGGTGAACAGCGTCTTCACGCCGAAAAAAGTGGGATCCGTGGCGAAGGTGCTCTTCAGGTATGCCGGAACCAACCCGGCTTGCCAATCGTGACAATGCAGAATGTCGCAGCGGAACAGGTTGCGCGCCACCGCCAACGCCGCGCGGCAGAAGACGGCGAATCGAATGTGGTTGTCCGGGTAATCGGCGCCGGCTTCTCCATAGAGGCCCGGCCGCCCGAAAAGCGGTGGGCAGTTAATGAGATAGAGCGGATATTCTTCTGGCGCCTGATAAACCGACGTGTCGTAACGGTGGGTCCCCAAGTAGACAGGCAGGCTATCATAGACGCGTCTGGCGCCGCGCAGATCGATGAATCCGTAGCGCGGAATCACCACTGCGGCCTGATCGCCGAACTCCTGTAATGCCGAGGGTAATGCCGCAACGACGTCAGCCAGGCCGCCCGTTTTCGCGAGCGGCGCGGCCTCGGATGAGACCATCAGGACGCGGGCCACACGGAAATTGTAGCAAGCGTGAGAGTCCGCGCTAGCCAGACGCGTGACATGCTGCCCCAACCCAAGATGGGGACCATGAGGGCTTGCTGGCGGCTCCCTTTACCGGTTTCAATAGTCTGGGGAGAGTAATGAGCACTCAGGCGCTCTCCACGGCCGGCGGCCCGTATGGGGCTTAGGCGGCGTCCGAAAATCGAAACAGGGTAGACTATGCTGTGGTAAATGTCCACCGGAATCACCCGTGACGCCGACTAAATGGCAACATATTCAGGAAGTAGTCAACAGCGCGCTGGAGTTAGAGCCGGAGGCAAGGGGCCCTTTTCTCGAAGGAGTCTGCGGCGCAGACACCGAGATACGGCGACAGATCGATAACCTGATCGATTCCTGCGAGCAGTCGGGTGGCTTTCTGGAACGCGCGGTGGAAGCCAGCGCTTCCGAGGCATTAGGGGCGGCGACACCCACCGAAGGCGAGCGAATTGGCGCTTACCAGATCACCGGTGTCATTGGACACGGAGGGATGGGGACTGTCTACTGCGCCCGCCGCGTGGACGACCAGTTCCGTCAGAACGTCGCGATCAAAGTATTACGCGGCGGTCTGGGACCTTCCTTCGAACTGCAGGCGAGATTCCGAGCCGAGCGGCAGATACTCGCGAGACTGACGCACGAGAATATCGCACGGCTTCTGGATGGCGGCATTACCTCTTCGGGACTTCCTTATCTGGTGATGGAGTTCATTGAAGGCGCCGCCATCGATGTCTATAGCGATCAAGCGGCTCTCGGCGTTGCCGAACGCGTCGAGTTGTTCCGGCATGTCTGCGCCGCCGTACAATACGCGCATCAGAACCTGATTGTCCACCGCGATATCAAACCGGCAAACATCATGGTCACGCGTGATGGAACGCCGAAGCTGCTCGATTTCGGTATTGCGAAATTGCTCAGTACGGATGGTCTTGATCAGACGATTCCACTGACACGCCCAGCGGAGCGGCTCATGACGCCGGAGTATGCCAGCCCGGAACAGATTCGCGGCGAGCCGGTCACGACTGCAACCGACGTCTATGCGCTCGGCATTCTCCTTTACGAATTGATCTCGGGAAGGCGACCGTTTCGCGGGGCAAATCTCACCCCCGCGAGCTTGGAACGGCTGATTTGCGAGGCCGTTCCGGAACGGCCCAGCACGGCCTTGGGAAGCGTGGGTAAAGCCCGCGGCGAAAAGATCGGGGCCGATCTGGACAACATTGTCTTGAAAGCCATGCACAAAAATCCCGCTCGCCGGTATGTGTCGGCGGGGGAGCTTTCCGAGGATCTGCGGCGTTATCTGCAAGGCTTCCCGGTCCTCGCGCGCGCCGATTCCTGGTGGTATCGGGCCAGCCGGTTCATCTCGCGGCACTGGGCTGCGACGGCCGCCGCGTCGCTGTTCGCCGTCGTCACCACCGCGCTGAGCATTGGTCTCGCCTTCGAGACTCGCAGCGCGCACAAAGAGGCCGCCACCGCCAACCGCATTTCCGACTTTCTGGTAAGCCTGTTCGCCGGCTTCAGCCCGGAGCAAACCCAGGGCCGGGGCGCCGATGTGCGCGACATTCTGGATCGCGGCGCCAAGCGAATTCCCGAAGAACTCTCCGGACAACCACTCGAAGAGGCGCGTCTGTATAACATTCTGGGTACGACTTACCGGGAGTTAGGCGTCTTCGATCGCGCCGATGCCCTGCTGAGCCAGGCGCAGGCAATCCGCAGCCGCGTGGTGGGACCGGATTCGAGGGAAGTCGCGGAATCACTCTTGATCCGTGCCACCATTGCAAGCGACCGGGGAGAATTCGATCGCGCCGGCCAGTACTATCAAAGCGTGTTGGCCACTTCCAGCAAACTGGATGGACCGAAGAGCGAGATGGCTATACAGGCAGTGGAGGGTCTGGGAGAGGTGCGCCGGATGCTCGGGGATCTGGACGGCGCGAAGCAGCGCTACCTGCAGGTGATCGCGCTCTATACCGAAACCAAAGGGCCCAATAGCCTTCGCGCGCTGAGCGCTAAGAACGACCTTGTCGCAGTGCTGGCAAACCAGGGAGACTACAGCGCCGCGGAGACGCTGGCGCGGGAGAATCTCGCGTCGGAGACGGCGGTGCTCGGCGCGAACCATCCCAACGTGCCTTTGACTTTAAACCTGCTGGCATATGTATTGGGCAGAACCGCGCAATTTGCGGAGGCCGCAAAGACTCTTCGGCAGGGTCTTGAGATTCTGCGGAAAGTATACGGCAACGAACATCCGGCCATTGCCCTCAGCTTGACGGATCTCAGCGCCGACGAGCGGGAACTTGGGCATTACAAGGAGGCGGAACAACTGGGCGAAGAGGCTTTGGCAATGTCGGTCAGGCTCTCTGGCCCCCGTTCGCTGGGCACTGCCAACTGCCAGGGACAACTTGGTTTGACCGAACTCGCGCTAGGCGACTTACGTCGTGCCCGCGAGTTGCTGCAAGCAGCGCTCGCGACGCGCGCCGCCCTGGGTAATCCCGATAATCCGGATCTGGCGGATAACCTCGATCGCGTAGGATTAGTGGACCTCGCGATGAAAGATCTCCCCGATGCGCACAAGAAAATTGAGCGGGGTCTCGAGATCCGGGAGAAGGTCTACGGGCCGGATAACGAAAACGTCATGCGAAGCCTCAATCACATGGGACGGGTTCTTGTGGCGGAAGGCAGTTATCGCGCCGCTGAGCAGCGGTATCGCCAGGCAATCGTCATTGCGGATGCGAAGTTTAAACAGGGCCATACCATCGGTGCCGAGGCCCTTGTTGGCCTGGGGTCGGCGTTGCTCTCCGAAGGCCGCGCGGCAGAAGCTAAAGCGCCTCTGGTGCGGGCGGTGGAGATACGCCACAGGCTGTTGCCTCCCGAACACTCCGGAAACGCGGAGGCAGCCGCCGCGCTGGCCCGCTGCAATCTGGCGCTGCAGAAGCAACACGAGAGGGCGGGTCAGTAAGCTTCAAGAAGGCGGCGCGAGCGACTTCAGCTCCTGGTGAAGCCATGCTTTCGCCATGCGCCACTCCCGCCAAAGCGTCTGCTCGGAGATGTTCATTACCTCGGAAACATCTTTGCCGGTCAAGCCGCCGAAAACCATTAGGTCGACAATATTGGCCTTGCGCGGATCGAAACTGGCTAACCGTTCCAACGCCTCCTCGATGATCAGAATGTCGACGGGCTCAGAGCCCATGGCCCTTCCCACTTCCGCCATGGTGACGCGCCGCCACCCTTCGCCGCCTCGCTTCTGACGTCCGCGGGTGCGCGCATAGTCGACCAGCAACTGCCGCATCTGGCGGGATGCCACCGAGAGAAAATGCGCCCGGTCTTGCCAGGAGATTTCGGCGCCCGCAAGGCGCTGGTATGCTTCGTGGACCACTTCGGTGGCGGAAAGCGTGAATCCCGCGCGCTCACGCGAGAGATGACGGGCGGCTATCCTGCGGAGATTGTCATAGACAAGTCCGGTAAGCGAGTTCAGCGCCTGCTGGTCGCCGTCACGCCAGCGAACCAAGAGCGCCGTGATGGGGGAATCGAGTTCAGCCATGGGGGAGATATGGAATTACACGCGCCATGAAATTCTACACCGCGCAAAACTGTTGCCGCAAACCGCTTTCGAATCCTCGTACGTAAAGGCACCCGAAAAATAATTCCTAAGAAAACAGAAGAAAACATCGACCTCCGTCGCATACCAGTCTGAGAACGGCTGTAGCGAATAGAAAACAGCCGGTCCGAGAGAAAGAATTTAAGGAGATTACGGTGTTCACTAATACTCATTCATTGCAAACTAAGATTTCGGCTACGACTTCGGCAGTTCCCTCGCGGACCGCTCGTCTTTCGGCGCTGCTATTGCTCTCAGGCGTTTTCGCTTGCGCGCAGGTCGCTTCACCCGTCGTGGTCGGCTATTACATGGAATCGACGACCTTCCCGCCAAGCACGCTGGTAACAAACGGTTCGCTCGCACGCTTAACTCATCTGAATTATGCCTTTGCGGATATCAAGGACACGATCACGAATGCGAATACCACGCCGCCGACTCACGCGTATTCGTGCGTTTTGCACGACCCTGCTGGAGAGACTGGAGCCAACGGAACCCTCCAGAAGTTGAAGGCGCTTAAGACGTCGAATCCTAACCTGAAAATCTTGATCTCGATCGGGGGCGCCCTGGGCTCGGGTAATTTCACCAACGCCGCCGACGACGTTCACCGCGACGCCTTCGCGCAGTCTTGCGTAAATATGTTCATCGATGGCGGGTACGCGACTCCCAAAGTGACTGGCCTCTTCGATGGCATCGATATCGACTGGGAGTTTCCCAAGTCCGCGGCGGACGCCGCCGACTATACCAAACTCTTGGCCGCATTTCGAACCAAGCTGGATACTTATAAGACGAACCATCCCGCAGTGCTGCAGCAGCTTCTGGTCACCTCCGCCATCAGCCCGAACAACGGTCCCGGTTGGCAGCTCCAGAACATCGATTTCTCGAGCACGGGCGCGACACAGTATGTGAATTTCTTCAACGTGATGACTTACGATTACTCTGGTTCCTGGAACACCAGCCCCATTTCCACGGCCCCTTACAGCTCGATCATCGTCAATATCCCCGATCTGATCGGTCAAGGGATTCCGCCCAGCAAGATCGTACTCGGCGTTCCGTTCTACGGCGTCCATTACGCGGGCAACTTCAAGGGCGATACTACCGGCACTCCGCTTTCCACGCTTCTGTCACAGGCTGCCGCAGTGTCCAATGGTCCGGTGCAGACCCCCGCCACCGCGAACAGCGGCCCGGCCACGCAGGATACCGACTATGAGAGCATCGTGACGCAGACCTTGGATACTTCGGCTGGCACGACCAATTTGAACGTATCGGTGGCGCACGATAGCGATGGATCTGCCTGGGCCTTCGATTCCAAAAACCTGCTGCTCTGGGTCTACGACGACGCGACCACCATTAAGCAGAAGGCCGTCTGGGCGCGCGGCCAAAACCTGGCGGGAATGATGACTTGGGAACTGGGCAAGGACACCGCTGCCGGCACTCTGCTGTGCGCGATGGAAGGGGCGATCAACAACATCGCCGGCACGGTTTGCACGCCCGCCGGCGTCACGCCGCCGCCTCCTCCCCCGACGATGATGTTCGACTTCGAGACTGGCGTAACGGGTTGGGCGGTTACACCTGGAGTACACAGCGTCTCCAGTTCCACGGTTGAGGCAAGCACGGGGACGCACTCCATGGCCGTGAATTTCATCGCCTCTGGAACCTTTCAGGCTAAGGGCACGGTGTGGGCGGCGCCTCCGGCCGCGGTAAAGGCGGGATCGACAGTAACTTTCAGCATCTGGGTATCCAGCGCGGCGCTGACCAATCTCACCGGCATCGAGCCCTTCTTCATGGATAAGAACTGGACTTGGACCAGCACCATCGTGAACCTTTCCAAACTCACGCCGAATGCCTGGAATAAAGTGAGCGTAGTGGTTCCCGCGAATGCCGTGATTCCGTTCACGGAGATCGGAATCGAATTCGACTCTTCGAAGCTGTGGGCGGGAACGATCTACGTCGATTCAGTGACGGTGCAATAGTCCTGATTTTCGATTTCAATATCACGGGCGTCTTCTGCGCATCCGGCGCGGAAGACGCCCTTGCTGTTTTGTATGAGTTTTAATTAGGTGCGTACGTACTTGTTAAACCAGTCAATGGTGCGTTGCCAGGCGAGATCGGCAGCGGCTTTGTTGTAACGCTCAGGCGTCGCGTCGCAATTGAAGCCATGCACGCAGTTGGGGTAGATGTATCCTTCGTGCGGAACGTTCGCTTCCTTCAAGGCCGCATCGTAAGCCGGCCAGGTGGCCGCCAAACGCGTATCGAGCGCGCCGTGATGGACCAGAATGGCCGCTTTGATCTTGGGGATATCGTCCTTGGCAGGAACGGCTCCATAGAACGGCGCCGCGGCTCCTATGTCGGCGCCCAAACGGACGGCCAAAGTATTGGCGATGCCGCCGCCATAGCAGAAACCGGTAGCGGCGATCTTGCCCGTGCAGTCCGATCGCGACTTCAACCACATGGCCGCGGCGACGAAGTCCTCCGCCATCTTCTTGCCATCCACCTTGCGGAATAGCTCTCCGCCGTTATAGTCATCCCCGGGAAAGCCGCCAACGGAGGTGAGTCCATCGGGCGCGAAGGCCATAAAGTTGGCAAGGGCAAATCGCCGGGCGATGTCCTCGATATGAGGATTCAGGCCCCGGTTTTCGTGGACAACAATAACGCCTGGTAGTTTGGAGGGCGTCGCGTTGCGCTTGTCGGCGCTGACGGGCCGGACCAAATATCCTTTGATGCTCCCGTTCCCTTGCGGCGATGGCACGGTCTCATAGCTCGCCTTGATGCGGTCGTCGGTCTTGGACACCTGTTGGCCCAGAGCATAGTTCGGCATCAATGCCTGCAAAATGGCTGCCGTGGCCAGACCGCCTACGGCGAACTTCTGCAACCCATCCATAAAGTCGCGGCGGCTGATCTCGCCATGGATGAAGAGGTTATAAAGCGCTACAGCTTCACTCGGTATTTTGGATCTTACTGGTTCCACGGGCGGCTCCTGTCGAGAAAATATATCACGGATCCGCGCGACAGGGTGGCAACAAGTGTTGCTAAAGCGTCTTGTGCCCCGCTTCTCCACGGCCCATCTTTTCGATCTCGTTGAAGTAAACCTTGCGGCCTTCGTCCATCGCCTGGTTGGATAATATTACAGCTACCGCGTCGTTCAAGCCCACTTCAACGTCCGCTCGCGGGCGCTGTCCATCGCGGCAGTTCTGCAGGAACGAGCGCAGTTCCGTATCCACCGGGTTGACTGGCTCTTCCTGCATAAAGACGCCTTTTTGATAGAGCCACCGCTTGGCGTACTTCACTTCGCGGCTGAAGAAGCCGTCGTTGGCGGTGATATCCGTGTCGCTGGTCATCAGCGGAATGGGGCCCATGGCGCCGCTGCTAGCAGCTACCATGGTCGCGCCGGCCACGAAATGGTCTTCTTTGCTTGCCGGCTGCACGCTGGTGGTTTTCGGGGGCTCGCGATACCACCAGGCGATGGCCGGGTGACTATCATCGCCCACCGTGATCTCGACGGCCCCCTCGGTACCCATGATGATCTCGCCCATCTCGGCGCGCGACCCATTGAAATACGGTACGAATTGATTCGTGCTGATGGCCGAGTAGGTCATCTTCTGGCCGGCGGGATATTTGTAGATCAGCTGAAGATTGTCATAAACGTTGCGTCCATCTTTCAGGGTGTCGAGGCTGCCCAATCCCATGACGAACTCGGGCGAAGATCCCATCATCCAATCGGAGATATCCACCTGATGCGAACACAGCTCCGCCGTGAGACCACCCGACATGGAACGGAAGAGCCGCCAGTTATTGATGTTTGATTCGCCGCCCGGCTTCATTGTCCACGATGGGCTGGGACGGTTGATCATGTTGCGGTGCCACTGCGCATGAATGTGGTGCACATTTCCCAGGATGCCCTTGTCGACCATCTGCTTGACGGTCTGATAAAAGCCGCTGTAGCGGCGCTGCAAGCCGGTCTGGAGGACCTGCTTGGGATGCTCTTGCACCAGCGCGCGTAGGCTGTGCACCTCGTTCGGCTTGAACACCAGGCACTTCTCGCAGAAAACGTGCCGTCCGGATTGCAGCGCGTCATGCGTCATGCCGTAGTGGGTAAAGAGGGGCGTGGTGATGAAGACAGCATCCAGATCGTTGCGACTGAGCAACTCTCGATAATCCGAGTATTTCGCCGGATTGTTGCCAATGGTCTTGACGCCGTGTTCGAGTTGCGTGGGCTGGATATCGCAGAGCGCGACGCAGCGGCCGGTGTCGATCTCCTTGAGATGGCCTAACAGGTAATTGCCGCGGCTACCCGTACCGATCAAGCCGTATTGCACCTTCTCGTTGGCGGCTTTCACAGTTTGAATAAACGGCGCCGCGGTCACGGCGGCCGCTCCGGCGGCTTTGATCAAATCGCGGCGGGTGAGATCGTTCTCAGGCGGCATAGGAGGGCCTCGACGGCGATTGTAGCAAAGTGACTGAACCCGGCCTGACCGGGTGCGCCGGGGCGCAACGTAGTAAGATTTCAATATTCCTTACCTGGAGGTTTGACCATGCGAAAGGCCCTACTCGCGGCGGCCCTGCTGTTGCTTCCCGTCCTGATGCAAGCGCAAGTGAAACTGCTGCGCCATCCCGCTTACTCAAAAGGCAAAGTAGCGTTTAGTTATCTCGGCGACATCTGGACTGCCAATGAAAACGGCTCCGGCGCCGAGCGGCTCACCGATAACGCGGCGCGTGATCAGTTCCCGCGCTTCTCACCGGACGGATCGATGATTGCCTTTTCATCCAACCGCGACGGGAACTACGACGTCTTCGTAATCCCGACGGCGGGCGGCAAGCCGCGCCAACTGACCTTTCACACGGCGCCCGATAACGTGGTCGGCTGGAGCAATGACGGAAAGAAGGTGGTGTTTTCCTCTACGCGCGGCAACGGCGCGTTTCCTTCGGTAGCCACGCTTTGGGAAGTTCCGGTGGATGGCGGCATCGAGACGCCGATCTCCACGGACTGGGGATCTTCGGCCAGTTTCTCGCAGGACGGGAGCAAGATGGCTTTCTCGCGCCATCCCGGAGTATGGTCGCGCAAGCACTATCGCGGCAGCTACGCGGTGGATCTCTGGGTAGAGGACATCGCCTCGAAGAAATTCACGAAGTTGGAGGATCCCGATTACAAGGGCAACTATCTCTGGCCGATGTATGCGGGCAATGAAATCTACTTCGTGGCGGATATGCTGCCCAATGAGAAGGGCGTTAAGTTCGGCAGCCCGGAGGTGATGAAAAGCGTCAACAACATCTACAAACTTTCCGATAAGGGCGGCAAGCCGGTGCAGGTCACCAAGCACGGGGACGGCAATTTGTACTTCCCCAGCATCTCGGCCGACGGCAAGACGATTGTTTACGAAGATAACTTCGGTATCTGGAAGCTGGACGTGGCGAGCGGAAAATCAACCGAGATCCGCGTGGAGATCAAGTCCGACGTGAAGGAAAACGATACAGAACTGGTTACGTTGGCAAACGCCGCCGAAGGGTTTAGCATCTCGCCTTCGAACCGGCGCGCCGCCATTGCGGTGCACGGGGAGATTTTTACGATCGCCACCGACCGCGGCGAGACGCAACGCGTTACCGACACGCCGTGGAAGGAACAGGACCCGCGCTGGTCGCCTAACGGGAAGTGGATCGCTTTCGTTTCCGACCGCACCGGCCGCCAGGAAGTGTTTCTATCCGACGAGCTCGGCAAGACAGTGAAACAGTTGAGCAACCTCGATTCGGATAAGAGCGGCATCGTCTGGGCGCCCGACTCGAAGTCGCTGCTGTACAACGGCTCCGATCATAAACTGCGCCGGGTGACTGTGGATAGCGGCAAGACCGACGAGTTGGCCTCGAGCGACGCCGGCAACATTGGGACGCCGCAGTTCTCGCCCGATGGGGCCTTCGTTTCTTACTCGAAATCCGACCGCCTGCTGCGGCAGCATATCTACATCAAGGAACTGGCCACCGGACAGGAACACCAGATGGAGGGCGGCAGCGGCGAATTTCTTTCGGCGCGCGATGCCAAGTGGACTGCCGACGGCAGGAAGCTCCTGTTTATCGGCAGCGTGGGCTCGCAGAGTGTGGCATCTACGGCCCGGCAGACATCGCAGCTCTATGGGGTCTCGCTGCTTCCGATAGAGAAGGACCCGAACTCGGCCGATGTCGATACCGAAGCGCAGGCGGAAGCTGCGGACAACGCCGGAACCGGGCGCGGAGCACGCGCCGGCGCGGGAGCAGCCCCCGCCGTTCAAGTGAAGATTATTTGGGACGGGCTGGACCGGCGGATTGCGCAGCTTACGCGCATGCCTGGATCGGTGAACAACGTGGTCCCATCGCCCGACAGCCGAACCTATTTGTTCCAGGCCGCGGGCGGGGCGGCCGACGAGGGTCCGGGCGCCGGCGCAGGCGCCGGCCCAGCGTATTACACCATCGCCGAAGATGGCAGCCGGCTGACGCGGTTAAGCACGACTCCGACAGATGCGGCGGCGGGCCGAGGAAGAGGCGGGCGAGGTGGCGGCGGAGGCTTTGGCGGCGGTAACGAGCCACAATGGTCGCGCGACGGGCGCGCGATTTATTTCCTTCAGGGCGGCAGTCTCTACACCCTCGCCATCGGCGGAGGCGGCGGCGCGGACACGGCCGCGGCCCCTGCTGCAGCCGCGGGCGGCGGTGGACGGGGCGGAAGTGGGGGGCGCGGAGGTGGCGCCACAACGGCCACATCGACGGCGGCAGCGGGGGCGGGACCGCGGCATATCGATTTCTCGGTGCGTATGGTGATCGACATTCCCGCCGAACGCAAGCAGGTCTTTGAAGAGGCCTGGCGGGTGATGAAGAACCGTTACTACGACCCCAAGATGCACGGGGCTAATTGGGCGGCGGCGAAGGACAAGTACGAAGCGCTGCTGGGTAACATTGCGGATCTGGAAGAGCTGCAAAACGTGATCATGGAAATGATTGGAGAGCTGGACTCTTCGCATACCGGCATTTCGGGGGGCACGCGTCTGCCAGGCGAACCGACGCGCGCCGAGCGCATTGCCACGCGATACCCCGGCTTCGATCTGGCGGCCGATGCGTCCGGGTTTTACAAAGTGTCGTACATATATCGCAAAGGTCCGGCGGATCACGAGTACGTGAAGTTGGCCCCGGGAAACTTTATTCTGGCGGTAAACGGCAAAGATCTGAAGACCAGCGAAAATTACTGGAAGCTGTTCAATATCATGCCGGAGAAGAAGTTCGAATTCGTGGTGAATTCGAAGCCTACGATGGACGGCGCTTGGACGGTTACTTTGGATCCGTTGACCGCCGCGCAGAACAGCGATCTGGAATATGCGCGCTGGGTAGACGATCATGCGGCCATGGTGCGGACGCTCTCGGGCGGCCAAGTGGGTTACCTGCATATCAAGGCGATGGATGCGCCATCGCTCGCCAAGTTCCAGCGCGATTTGCTGGAAAACCAGGACAAGAAGGCGTTGATTATCGACGAACGCTTCAACGGCGGCGGTGGAATCGACCAGGAACTGCTGCAAATCCTAAACCAGCGTAAGGCGTATCAATCGTCGCGCAACCGCGATTCCATCGACGTATCCCGTCCCTCGCAGGCGTTTTTCGGGCCGATGGTGGTGCTACAGAACGAGCGCTCGGCGAGCGATGCCGAAATGTTCCCCGATGGATTCCGCACGCTGGGTCTGGGCAAGCTAATCGGCATGCCAACGATGGCCGCGGTGATCGGCACCGGATCGTTCACCTTGTTAGACGGCGAGACGCTGCGGACGCCTGGTTCGGCCATCACCACGGCACGCGGCGAGGACATGGAAAACTACGGCGTGATTCCCGATTTTCTGGTGGATAACACGCCGCCCGATTTCCTAACCGGACATGACCGCCAGGTGGAAAAGGCTATCGAGGTGTTAAAAGGGGAACTGAAGTAGAGGGTTCAGCAAGTCGAGGGAGTCGAGGAAGTCAGAATCGCCAACGGCTGGACCGTTGCGCGGCGATCTGACTTCCCCCTCCGCATTTAATCGATCTTCACGGGCTTGAATCCGCCCTTTGAGCGATCGAACAGCCAGATTGCGCCGAAAACGATGAGCAAGATGGCGGGCAGAATCGCTACGGCGCGGAACGACGCTTGCGATGCGATACTCAGCACGCTATCGAGTTTCGCGCCGGGTTGCAGCGCGTTGAAGGCGGCAACGCCGCCGGCCGCCTCTATCTTTTTGGAATCGAAGATGCCGCCCATGGCGGGCAGTACGAAATTAATGGAAAGGGTCCCGGCCGTTCCCATCAAGCCCATCAGTAAGGCGCCGCCATACGGAAAGCGCTCGGAGGCTGTCGCCAACATGGTGGGCCACATGTAGCAGACGCCAACGCCCCATAGGGTGGCTGCCAGGATTCCGGTGATGGGAGAATTGGCAAAGCTCAAGGCGACGAGACCCAACGAAGCGAGCAGACACGAGCACCACAATAGGCCTATGGCAGAGAGCTTGTGCACGATGGGCCCGGCGAAATGCCGCGCGGCGAACATGAGGCCGCTGACATAAACCAGAAGCAGGATGCCGCGCATGTGAACGGTGCGCGTGAGCGCGAGGTCCACCCATTGCCCGGGGGCTAGCTCGCTGGCAGCCGTGAGAAACATGGAACAGAAAAGCACCAGGAACATGGGATTCAACAGCTCGCGAAACATGCGGCCGAAGGAAACGCCTGAAGCGGCGCGTTCCGTGGGGGGGAACTTGACGCCCAGGCATAAGACGACCACCGCGAGCGCGGGAATCAGGATTAGCGCCAATTTAACCTGCCAACTGACGTCCGTCTGACTCAGGCCATAGCCAAGCAAACCGCCGGCGATCAATCCACCGGGCCACCAGGCATGCAGCGCGTTGAGGCGGGCCGCTTTTTCTGTGGGATAAAGCGATGCGCAGAGCGGATTGACCACTGTCTCCACAAGACCCCACCCGATGCCCGTGATTAGAGCCCCGACACAAAGGGCTGTGTATACGCCAGCGCCAGACGCGAGCGAGCCGGCGAACATGATGGTTAGCGTCCCGCCGATAAAGCAGATACCGGAGAGCGGCAGCAGCAGTTCCATTCCGATGATGTCCAGCAAGGGACTGCCGATCGCGATCGTAACGGCAAAACCCAGAAACGGCAAGCCCAGAATGTAACCGATCATGGCGCCGGAGTGATCCTTATCGATGGGATCGAGAAAGATGCGCTGCAGATCGTTGGCCACGGTGGCGCGCAAAGATGCGGCGATGCCCGCGGTGAGCAGCGCGAGCACACTGACAAGAAAAAGACGGGCCTTATTGTAGACTTCCGCGCGGCTGGGCGCGGGGGCAAGACGGGGTTCCATGATTTGTCAAAGATACCGCAGTTTACGGCGTCGCGAAAGGTTGGAGGGGCGCGCGCTGCTTTCCGCGCGTTCGCGCGTCGGCATTGGACTCGCGCGGCCATGCAAGCGAAGCTGCCTTTCGACTCCTCAGCCTGAGCAGGCCGGCCGCATTCTGAGCAGCGCAAGATTTCCGTTCCCGCACGGAATTTCGGTATAAATTGGCAGCGCCCGCAAAAACCAACTGGAGCCGCAAGTGCCGAGTTCCGCCGTTGCCCAAGCCCAATATCCGCAGGCCGACCCGAACCCCGAAAACTGGGGGTAAGGCCGGACGCCCGTTCGCGGTGATGAATATCAAGTGTGAACGCCGCGTTCACGGGGCCTAAGGCTACTCCCTGGGCGGGCAACAGCGACGGCAAATACTGTACGGCGCAGGGCAACATCCTGGCGGGCGAGGATGTGGTGAAGGGGTTCGAAAATAGCGCGGGACATCTTTCCATGCGTTCGCTGGCGGCGCTTGAGGGCGGACAGAAGGCCGGCGGCGATACGCGCGGCATGCAATCGGCCGCCATGCTAATTGTTAAGAAGAACGGCCCCTGGTGGAACACGCAGTGCGCAATTCCGGTTAAGATCGCCGCGATAGGGCGGTGGAGCACTGCTAAGAACGTTAAAATTCCAGCCGTTCGCAACGCTTTCTATTAATTCGGCGTCAGTTTTAGCGTAGCCAGTCTTTATATTGCTCTGGAGTTTCGATGTCTTTGCGTAATTTTTCTATCTGTTCGATTCTTACCATTTGCACACTTTTTCCGGCCGGCCTGTTAGCGCAAAACGCACGTAGGCCCCGTCCGCTCATTACATCGCCGGTTGACGAAACCAGACTTCATCGCATGGCGGGAAACACGCGCTCCGAAGCGAATGCGGCGAACGACGCGGGTGCGGTGGCTGACGATTTCGCGATGGACCATATCCTGCTCCAGTTGAAGCGTCCGGCGGAGCAAGAAGCCGCAGCCGCGGCGGCTGTGGACGCATTAACTAACCCAAAGTCATCGAGTTACCACAAATGGATGACGGCCGCGCAGTTCGGCGCACTGTACGGTCCGGCGCAATCAGACATCGATACGGTCACAACTTGGTTGCAAGGAAAGGGCTTTACGGTTCACTCCGTATATCCCAGCCGCATGACCGTCGATTTTTCGGGGAATGCTGGGCAAGTGCGTCGGGCGTTCCATACGGAGATCCATCACCTCAACGTGGGGGGCGAGAGTCACGTGGCGAATATGAGCGATCCGCAGATTCCCGAAGCGCTCGCCGCCGCTGTCAAGGGTCTGGCTTCGCTGCACGACTTCAAAGCGCATCCGATGAAGAGAGCACGGCCCCAGTACACATTTACCTCGCAAGGGTACCAGACTCAGGCAATCACGCCCTCCGATCTGGCGACCATCTATAACCTGACTCCCCTTTTCGGCGCGGGTTATACGGGGCTTGGCCAGACGATCGCAGTGGTGGAAGATGCCCGGCTGTATAGCAACTCGGATTGGGATACGTTTCGCTCCACATTCGGTCTATCGCAATACACGGACGGTTCGCTCAGCGTAGTGCAACCGGCTCCGGCCTCGGGCGGAAGCAATTGCGGCGCGCCCGGGCTGGGAGGCGGGGACGATGGCGAAGCGATTCTAGATGCGGAATGGGCCACGGCCGCGGCGCCTTCCGCGAATATCCTGGTGGCTGCGTGCGCAAGTACGCGGAGCACAGATGGCACGGTGATCGCGCTGCAGAATCTGGTGAATAGCGCGAACCCGCCTTCGATTATCAGCGTGAGTTATGGCATCTGCGAGGCGGAAAATGGCGAAGCGGCCAATTCGATCTTCAACACGACCTATCAGCAGGCGGCCGCGGAGGGCATCTCGGTGTTCGTCGCCGCGGGCGATGAGGGCGCGGCGGCATGCGATGCGGGCGCGAGCGGCGCGACGCATGGTATCGGCGTAAGCGCGTGGGCATCCACGCCCTACAACGTGGCCGTCGGCGGAACCGATTTCGGCGATTCTTATGCCAATACTACCTCCACTTACTGGGCCTCAACGAACTCCGCGACTTATGGTTCCGCCTTGTCTTACATTCCCGAAATTCCGTGGAACGACTCATGCGCGAGTGGATTATTAGCGAGCGCACTGGGTTTCAGCGCGACCTATGGTTCAGGCGGACTGTGCGGCAGTTCCACGGCGCAGCGCGACGGTTTGCTGCAGGTTGCGGCGGGAAGCGGGGGACCGAGCGGTTGCGCGACGGGTGCGCCCGCCTTCGAAGGAGTGGTCGGGGGCGGATGTCAGGGATATGCCAAACCCTCATGGCAATCGGGCCTCACGGGTATTCCGAGCGACGGGGTGCGCGACATCCCTGACGTGTCGCTGTTCTCCGGCACGGGCGTTTGGGGACACTACTACGTGATGTGCTGGTCTGACCAGCGTAATGGCGGAGCGGCGTGCACGGGCGATCCCAGCGGTTGGGCGGGCGCGGGAGGCACCTCGTTTGCCTCGCCGATTATGGCCGGAATTCAAGCGTTGGTAAATCAGAAAACGAATAGCGCGCAGGGAAATCCCAACTACGTGTACTACCAGTTGGCGGCGGGGTCGACATGCGACTCGTCAAATGGCGATCCGGGCGTGAGCGCTTGCGTGTTCCATAACGTGACGCAGGGTGATATCGACGTCAACTGCGCGGGCTCGGAGAATTGCTACGGCGCCGTCGCGGCGGCCAGCGGTGGGCGGCGCGGGGGCGGCGTCTCGCAGGCCAACGGCGCGCTTTCGGGCACGAGCAACTCGTACAGTCCGGCATTCGCCGCCGCGGCGGGTTGGAATTTCGCGACGGGCATCGGCAGCGTGAATGCCTTTAATTTGGTGAATAGCTGGCCGAGGTAGCGCGCAAGGGCGGTGCCCTTGGTATTCCTGCGGAATACGGGAGTCGAGGAAGTCTGGGGAGTCGAGGTAGTCAGAATTCGGCCGGGGCTTCGCTGCGGATTTCGCGGGCGAATGCTTCGGCTTTTGGCTTTGACTTGATGGCGCACTGGTAGTGTGGCGTTCGGTGCGGTGGTGGTTGTGCCGGCTTTTAGGCTGCGAATCGATAGCCTACCCCTCGAACGGTGTGAATGTGTTGGGGGGAGCCGGGATTGGGCTCGAGTTTCTGTCGCAGCCAGGCTACGTGGACATCGATAGTTCGCGACGAGACGCCGGGGTGGTATTGCCATACGGCTTCCAGGAGTTCGTCGCGGGGCACAACCTTTCCGCGGTGGTCGATCAGGTAGCGCAATAGCTCCATCTCTTTGCCGGCGAGACTGACGGGAGTTTCGCCTTTGCGGACGACGCCTTTTTCGAAATCGATATCGACGTCGGCGAATTGGAAGCGGGTCACGGGAGGCAGCTTTCTCTTCTTCACGCGGCGCAGTAGGGCTTCGACGCGCGCCAGCAACTCGGCGGGCTCAAATGGTTTCGCGACGTAATCGTCGGCCCCGAGTTTGAGTCCAACCACCCGATCGGTAAGCTGTGATTTGGCGGTCAACATCATTACGGCCATGTCTTTGCCTTGCTGACGCAGATCGCGGCATACGTCGAAGCCGTTCTTGCCAGGCAGCATCACATCGAGAATTACCAGATCGAAGGGCTCAGCGACGGCGCGTTGTAGTCCCGTCGGGCCATCGACTGCGATGTCGACGGCGTAACCCTCACCGATAAGAAGGTCGGAGAGGGTAACGGCCACGCCGGGTTCGTCTTCCACCAGCAGAATACGGGAACTCATGCGGCTGCCTCCGGAAGTGCGGGGATGCGCACGATGAATTCGGTTCCGTGCAGAGGCGCGCTCTTTACGCGGATGCTGCCGCCGTGCGCTTCAATGATTCTCTTCACCAGGCTCAACCCGAGTCCCGTGCCGTGGATTTGATCCTGTATGGCGCGAGCGCCGCGGAAGAACGGGTCGAAGATGCGGCTCTGCTC
The DNA here is from genome assembly GCA_963703295.1 of Bryobacterales bacterium. Taxonomy (GTDB): domain Bacteria; phylum Acidobacteriota; class Terriglobia; order Bryobacterales; family Bryobacteraceae; genus PALSA-243. The sequence continues at coordinate 8,172,922 of OY969810.1, read as the reverse complement.
GTGTTCGGGAATGCCGGGGCCATGATCGGCCACACGAATTTCGACCGAGGATGAATCATCGGCCGCCTTCGAGACATACACGCCAATCCAGCGCCCATCCTTGGCGCCGTATTTCACCGCGTTGTTAACCAGGTTTTCAAACGCATGGCGCAGCGCTTGTGGGTCGCCCAGCACCGGAGGGAGTCCATCGTCTACGCTCGATTCCAGCACGCACGTGGAGCTATCGATCCCTGGGCGGCTTGCTTCGACGGTTTCTTCTACAATGCGCGCGACTGACAGCGGCTCCAGTTCATGAACTACACGGCCGGCGCTGGCATTAGCGAATCGCAGCACCTGTTCCACCAGATCGCGCAGACGCGCGCTCTCGCGTTGGATCATGGCGCCATATTGCTCTACCTGTACAGGGTTACGGGCAAGCTTGCCCTGCAGATTATAGGCTGCCGTGTGGATGACGGTAAGCGGCGTGCGCAGTTCATGCGAGACCCCGGCGACGAAATCCATCTGCGTGTTAGCCAGACGCTGCGCGCGGATGGTGTAACGGAGCAGGGCAAACGCCGTGACGAGCATGAGCAGCAATACGCCGCCCGTGACGCTCAAATTGCGGAGGCGCGTCTGTTCCATTACCGCGTCGAGCGACCCCGCGCGGTGGCGCGCATACATTTTCCAGCGTCCGATGTCGCCTGACGGACCGCGGCCCGGACCGCCGCCAGGCCCCCGGCCGCGGCTGCCCCATGGTCCGCCCCCGCCACCAGGGCCACCGGGTCCGCTACGGCGGCCTGCAAAGTTGATTTGCGGCTCGAAAAGGCTGACAGAGGCGTCGGAGGAATCGCCCAAACCGGAGGCTGTATGAGGATCGGATTGAAAGATGACGGAATCGGGATTGTTGTGGGAAAGCACTTCAACCTGATAATCCAAATTGCCACTCGCGCGGAGATCGCGCCGCAGCAGATTAGGAAGCATCGTCTGACGCACATAAGGCAGATTCAGATTGAAGATTACCCATGCGATTTCGTGCTCGCGAGGTCCGAAGCCGCGACCCGGTCCGCGATCGTTGGATGGGGCTTCAAAGACTGGGACTTCGAAGGCAAGGCCGTCGTCTTCGCCGGACGATCGGAATTCGCCAGCCTCGGGCGGCGGCCCCGGTTCGCGATTGTCGCCTCGCATAGCGGAATTTCTTTCGAGTCGATGATGGAGGGCGGTCCATTCCGGAGGCCAATCGGCGGGTGTCAGGACGCCGCGATTGAGATCCAACACTTGCAAAGAAATGCCCTGAGAATCCGGGATCGCAACGGCGATGCGATCGAAGATCTCCGCTTGCCGGGACGTGCTCTTCCACTGCGCATATCGCGCAACGAACTGCGATTGGAAAGATGACGCATTCTGGCGGTTTTGAGATCCCGCCAAGCTATAACTGGCGCCTGAGAGCTGCGTATTGAAGTCCTGACTGATGCGGGTTAGATCCGCACGCAGACCGTCTCGCATGTGTTCGCGCGCGGTTACGTTGACCGCTGAGATCCAGCGGTATTGAAGAATGCCAAGCGTTGCGCATACCGCAAGCAGCGCGCCAACGAAGAGCCAAGAGAAAAGGACGGTGCGGCGGTTCGCGCTCGAATTCATAAGAGCCGGGTTTGGAGCCTATAGCTAGACGACGGCTGCGAGCTCCAGGCTGTTTCGAAGATTCGCGTTAAGAACGTTAAGAATGGGCTCTACTTTACCCAAGCCATGCCGTCTGGGTTTTGCCCCGTCATGATACGGTCGACCAGGTCGAACGTCTTGAGATCGATTACGGCGATGTTATTGTCGCCTGTCGCAGCCACATAGGCGCGGGCGCCATCGGGTGTTATCAAGATCCCGGCAAGCTCCTTCCCCAGCTTGATGCGCTTGAGTTCGCGGCGCGTTTCGCGCTCCAGTATGAGTAAATCGCCCGCGTCGAGATCGGAAATTAGCACCAGCCGTCCATCGGGTGTAAAGCGGAGGCGGTTCGATCGCTTGGTCTGCACGTTAAACGTGCGCGTCACGCGTTTGTTCGCAATATCGATCACCGAGACAGAACCATCGCGCGACCCGGCCGCCCAGAGTTCCTTGCCATCGGGCGTGACGTCGAAGCCCTCGGGCCCTTTCCCGACGGGGATTGAGGTGACCAGCCAGCTTGCGGCGCCGTTGCGGTCGATGATGCTGATGGTGTTGCCGGATATATTCGCGGTGTAAATCTGGCTGCCATCCCGGTTCAACTCAATCATGTGAGTCTGGTCTTGACCTGTGCCGAGCATCCAATCCACTTGATTAGTTGCCGGATCGTATCGGCCGATGATCTTGTTGATCTCACAGGTGAAGTAGAGTTTGCCATCGAAGACCGCGAGGCCGTGCGGCCGGCGCAACGGGCCCAGATCGACGCGATGGATCTCTTTTTGCGTGGCAAGATCGATTACGGAAATGGTGCTGCCGGGCGTAGCGCTTCCGTAGTTACTGACGAAGGCGAGCTTGCCATCGGGCGTGGCGGCCGTTTCATGCGGGCTTTCGCCTACCCGTACCTTCGCGATTACCTGTTTCGTGGCCGGGTTTACGATGGCCAGCGTGCCTTCCTTATTTAGCGCAAGCAACGCAGGCGAAGGCAGGTCCGCCGCTGCAAGCGTTGCGGCAACCATGAAGAACAGCGACCAGCGCGAAAGGCTCATAGTGGTATCGTGATCGGGAACGAGCGGAAATGCAACAAAGAGTTTGGGCGCCGGGGCGGGTCAATTTGATCGGCGAGCATATCGATTATCACGGTTTATCCGTATTACCTATGGCGTTGCGGCAGCGCGTTGAGGTGACGTTCGAGCCACGTCAGGATGGGCGCATTCGGGCGGTGAGCGGTCCGTATGGCGCGCGGGAGTTTGAATGGCATTCCGCTCTTGAGCCGGTGGGGGCGGGCGATTGGGAAAACTATTTGCGCGCCGCGGCAATGGCGGTGACGCAGAAATGGGGCACGGGCCGCGGCCTTGACGCATCGGTGACGTCCAACTTGCCGGCGGCAGTGGGGCTGTCTTCGTCGTCGGCATTGCTTGTCGCGTTTACGCTGGCGCTGCTGCGCGCGAATGAGTGGAGCGCAAGCTTCGAAGAGTTGATGGATGTGCTGCCCGATGGTGAGCAGTTCGTGGGTACTCGCGGCGGCGGAATGGATCATGCGGCAGCGTTGGCATCGCGCGCCGGGTATGCGTCATTAGTGAGTTTCAACCCGATTGCCGTGCGACATGTCCCGGTCCCCGCCGATTGGGCGTTCCTTGTAGCCGATAGCGGCGTAAGCGTCGAAAAATCGGGTGCGGCGCGGGATCGGTACAACGCGGTACGCACTTCCGCGGGCGCAATGACTCATGTGGCTAGTGAATCAGCGCGCGTCGCGGCGGCCGTGACGGCGATGGAGAAGGGCGATGCGGTCGGATTCGGCAAGCTTTTGTCGGAATCGCACGCGAGCTTGCGAGACCGGTTGCAGGTGAGCCACCCCGAACTCGACCGCATCGTAGAACTCGCGGTGGATGCCGGGTCGCTTGGCGCTCGCTTGACAGGTGCGGGTTTTGGAGGCAGCGTGGTTGTGCTTTGCGAGCGGCCCGAGGCTCCAATTGTGCGGAAGGCCCTTAGCGCAAGGTGGACAGTATTTGAGGCTGAAGCGGGCGATGGCGCGTTGTAAGCGAGTAAAAGGGCGTACACTTCTTCTTTAAGCATGCAGCTTCATACCATCGACTGGATCATCGCCGGGATCTGTGTCCTGATTTGTTTCGCGCCGGCATTGTTTGTCGCCAAACGCTCCGGCAAGAGTACTGCGGAATTCTTCGCCTCCGGACGATCCGTGCCGTGGTGGCTTGCCGGGCTTTCGATGGTGGCTACCACCTTCTCGAGCGATACGCCGAATCTGGTGGCCAATTTTGTGCGAACCGAAGGGGTGGCGGGAAATTGGCGCTGGTGGGCGTTCACGCTGACCGGGGTAGCGACGGTCTTCTTTTACGCTCGCTTGTGGCGTCGTTCCGGCGTGCTCACGGATCTCGAATTCTACGAGCTGCGCTACTCGGGCAAAGCAGCCAGCGCGGTGCGCGGGTTTCGCGCCATTTATCTGGGCCTGTTCTTCAACTGCATCATTATGGCGACGGTGAATTTAGCGGCGTGCAAGATTGCCGCCGTTCTTTTCGGGTTCGAGCGCTGGCAGACGCTGCTTGCGGTTGGCGTTCTCAATGTCGTCTTTGCGACGCATTCGGGGCTGTGGGGCGTCCTGGTGATCGATATGGTGCAGTTCTTCATCAAGATGAGCGCCGTTATCGCCGCCGCCTATTTTGCCGTCGAGTTACCGCAAGTGGGGGGCCTGCATGGACTGGTGGAGAAGCTTTCGGCCGTGCGCGGCCCAGGCGGTATCAACTACCTGAACATGCTGCCCGATTTCACCAATAATTGGGACCTCGCGGTGGCTGTGTTCATCTTGCCAATCGCCGTGCAATGGTGGGCGGTTTGGTATCCGGGCGCCGAGCCGGGCGGCGGCAGCTACATCGCGCAACGCATGCTGGCATCGAAATCGGAAAAAGACGCTTTGGGCGGCACGCTGTTCTTCAACCTCGCGCACTATATTCTGCGGCCGTGGCCGTGGATTCTCGTCGGCCTGGCGTCGATCCTTGTATACCCAACGCTCGGCGACATTCAGCGTGCGTTTCCACATCTCGACCCCCGTTTGATTGGTCACGATATTGCGTTCCCGGCGATGCTGCGGTTCTTGCCGGTTGGCTGGATTGGATTGATGCTGGGAGGGTTGATAGCCGCTAACTCGTCAACGATTTTGACGCATCTGAACTGGGGCGCATCCTATCTGGTCCACGATTTCTACCGCCGCTTCGTAAATACAACGGCTCCCGACCACCACTATGTAACCGCGGGCCGCGTGGCGACGGTGATTCTCTTCATTGGCTCCTCGGCAATGGTTTTCGCATTGGATACCGCGGCGGACAGTTTCAATATTATTTTGCAAGTTGGTGCGGGCACGGGCCTTCTCTATCTGGTGCGCTGGTTCTGGTGGCGGGTCACTGCGTGGTGCGAGATCGTGGCCATGGTTAGCTCCTTCCTCGCGTCTATTACGCTGCTGCTGCTGGCGCGGAACGGCGTGGCAATTGGGGCGGCGCAGGCACTGGTGATTACGGTCATTATCACTACTATCTGTTGGGTGACCACGGCGTATGTCGGCCCTCAAACGGACCGTGAGACGCTGATCGCGTTCTATCGAAAAGTTCACCCGGCGGGCCCAGGCTGGGAACCGATTCGGGAACTCGCGGGTGTTTCCGAAACGCAGGAGGCGGATGCACGTAACTTCCCGCTAGCGCTGCTGGGGTGGTTTGCAGGATGTATTACCATTTGGGCGGGACTCTTCACCGTGGGCAACTTCCTGTACGGCCGCATGGGCTACGCCTATGGATTGCTAGTAGTTCTCGTAATCAGTTCAACGGTTCTGATTCAAGTCGTACGCAAGCTTTGGAGTTGAGCCGATCGTTCCGAAGGCCCGCAGCGTGCACGGCGCAACACTGCCTGTCGAAAAGGACCTACCGCCAGGTTGGCTGGTCTCGATGCGCAAGGCGGTGAGCTTGCCGCAGTTGGTAGTGCGGCGGAAACGGAAGAGCCGGTTCGGATGATCAGGAATTGGCGCCCTCAGCCTTGGCGGCTCGCGGCAAAATCTACTTTCCCCGGCTGAGCCCCAGAGCGCGAATCCGCTTGTGCAAATTGGTCCGCTCCATTCCCAAAGCCCGTGCCGCGCCGGAAACGTTCCAATTCGATTCCTCCAGCGCGCGCAGAATGTGCTCCCGCTCGGCCGATTCGCGGGCTTCCTGGATAGTCGATTTCGGCCCCGTTTCGCGCTGTACGCGAATCTCTACCGGGATCGCGTCGCGCGTCAGGCGCTCTCCTTGGGTGAGAATGGCCATGCGCTCGATGACATTGCGCAGCTCCCGTGCATTGCCCGGCCACGCGTAGCTTTCCAGCATGGAGAAGACGGTGTCGTCGAGTTTTTTCGGCTTGAAGTTGTTGCGCGCACAGAAATCCTCCAGAAAATATTCGGCCAGCAGACGGATATCGTGCGGCCGCTCGCGTAACGCCGGCACGCGGATGGGGACCACGCTGAGGCGATAAAAGAGATCTTCGCGAAACTTATCCTGGGAAACCATCGACGTGAGGTCGCGATTGGTGGCTGAGATCACGCGCACGTTCACGCGGATGATCTGCTCTCCGCCCACCCGGTGGAATTCACCTTCCTGCAATACGCGCAGCAGCTTCGCTTGCGATGCGCCGTGCAAATCGCCCACTTCGTCGAGGAAAATTGTGCCGCCGTCAGCTAGCTCAAACTTCCCGCGCCGGGTGGCGGTAGCGCCGGTGAATGAGCCTTTTTCGTGACCAAAGAGTTCCGTTTCAATCAATTCGGTGGGGATGGCGGCGCAGTTGACTTTAACGAATGGACCGCCAGAGAACGGGCTCGAAGCATGGATGTGCGCGGCCAGGAGCTCCTTGCCGGTGCCCGATTCGCCGATGAGCAGCACACGCGCATCGGACCTTGCGGCCATGGACGCCTGGTCGACGGCGCGCTGCCAGGCGGGGCTGGACCCGATCATCTTGGGTGTCGCGCTACTGCCTACCAGCTCGCGCAGGCGCTCGTTTTCCTGGCGCAAGTTGAAGTGCTCGATGGCGTTCTTTACGGCCAGCAGCACGCGGTCGCGGCTGAGCGGCTTTTCCAGAAAATCGAAGGCGCCAGCGCGCGTAGCCTCCACCGCGTCGGCGATGGTGCCGTGGCCCGAGATCATCACTGCCGGCGAGCCGCCGTTGTTCTGCTTGAGCGCCCGCAGCAGGTCGATGCCGTTGCCGTCCGGCAGCTTCATATCGAACAGGTAAACGTCGGCCGTTTGCGCGGCGGGATGCTTGGAAAAATCCGCCACGCTCTTGCAGAGATTCACGCTGTAGCCTTCGCGCTCCAGAATCATGCGCAGCGAGCGGCCGATATTCTCTTCATCATCCACGATTAGAACGCGTTTGGTAGCCATCATTTGCCACTGGTAGCAGCACGCGGAATCCTGCGCCGCCCAGTTCTCCTTTCACCAACACAATGTCTCCGCCCGAAAGCAGTGCGCTTCTTCGCGCTATGGAAAGCCCTAATCCCATACCGCGCTTCTTAAATGAAATCGTCGGCTGAAAGAGCGACGCCTTCGCCTGTTCGCTCAGCCCGGGACCCGAATCGTGTACTTCGATGGTTACGTGTCCGTTTTCCGCCGCCGAAGCCGTGAGGATACGGCCTCCCTCGCCGGCTGCCTCGGCCGCATTTTCAAGTAAATTCGTGAGGATTCCTTTGAGCAGATCGAGATCGACGAAGGCTTCGGGCGCGCTATCGTCGAGTCGGCAATCATAGGTCACTTCGCCGTGCGCCGTCTTGAGGAACGCGATGCGCTCATGCAGCAGGCCATTTACTTCCACAGCTTGCGGACGGACCGGCGGCTCGGCCGCGAATTGCGAGAAGGCGCGTACGCGGCGCTCCAGCGTTTCAATCTCGTCGACCACAATCTGGGCAGCCTGTTCCATGAATGGGCGGTCGGCCTCGTCATACCGTGCGATCATCTCTTCCACCGTGAGGCGAATCGGTGTAAGGGAATTTTTCACTTCATGCGCCATCTTTCGCGCCAGCAATTGCAGGCCTTCGAGTTGGCGTACGGTCACCAGGCGCTCGGTGGTGGCCTTGAGGCGCTCCGCCATGCTGTTGAAGGCCTGAATGGCGAATCCCACTTCGTCGTCGCGGGTGGCGGGGACGCGCGCGTTGAGATCCCCCGCCGCGAGCTGGGTGAGCCCGGCGGTAAGGCTCTGAATGGGGCGGCTGATACGATGCGCGAGATAAACCAGCACGGCGAGCGCTACCAGCCAAAAGCAGGCGGCGAGCACGATATAGGTGAGCAGAAATCCGCGCTGCAGGTCGCTCTCTTTCACGTAGGCGGAGAATGCGCCAGCGTCGTGGATCTCGCGTTCCAGACGATCCATGCGTACGTCCGTGAGGTGAATAGAGTAGAGCCAGATTTCCGGGCCGCTTCGCTTGAGGTATTCGAGCGTATCGCCGTCGACGCCGGCGGTGACGAAGTGCTCCGCCTGATTGCTATCGGCGAACGCTTTGACGGCAGCCGGCCATTGCGCACGGGTCTCTGCCGTATACTTTGTTGGCGCCAGCGCGCCGGATTGGGATTGCTGCTTGAGTTGCGCGAAGAGTTCGCGTCCGGTTTGACTGAGCGAATGCGCCAGCGAATCCAGCCGGTTCACCGCCAGATAATTGGACTTCAAATTGAGCAGCGTGGTGGTAACCCAGAGGGTTGCGCCCAGGGGCGCGAGGGTGGCCGCCAGAAAAACAAGAATGAGCCTGTTGCGAAGCCGGTTCACCCGCGGTGCGCGGGTCGGCCGGAAAGCCGCGGCAGATCGATCAAACGCAGCCAGCCCGTCTCCCGAGTCCAGGTATCTTCGCCCGCTCCGGCTTTGCGGCTGAAGATATCGATCATGCTGACAATGCTGATCCCCAGATCGCCGAGTACCCGGCTGTAGTCGGTTCGGCGCACGCTGCGTAACTCGAAACGAATGCGGAAAGGCTTCGACGGGTCCAAACCCGAAGCGCTGACGGCGAGGTTTTCGAGACACCACGACTCCGCCTGCGCCGCGGTGAGACCCGCCTGCGAGCGAACACCCGGGATGGCGACTTGGAATGTCTCTTCCCAAATGGAGTAGCTCACTACCAGCCGCGCATGCGCCTGCCGCAAAGGCATATCGCTCTGCGCGCTGAGAATCGTCAACTGCGAAATAAAGGCCTGCGTATCGGCGGAATCACGCAGCCGCGCCACCACCTTCGGGGTGAGAAAGTGAAAATCGGGTGCGGCCGGATAAAGGTTATCGCCGTCGTACGTTACCGAGAAATTCGATGCAGCGCGGACGCGGGATAGAGGGATAGCTAAGCAGGCCAGAAGCCAACTGCGCCGCGTCGTTCCTTGCCCTCTCGCGTCTTGAATCAAATAATCATGCCACCGTCAATAGTTCATCCCAATCATCAAGACAGGCTCAATTCGCCCGTCTCTTAATGGGATGGCGACCGCAATCGAAAACGGTCCTTCCCGGATGCCTACGCCCGCCGAATTGCGGGCAACTACGGTTTCTCCGACGTCCCAAATCGCGCCCATATCGAAGAACGCTTGAAACGCTCCGTATCTGTACTCGACGGAATTGTGCAGCATTCGGTTTCCGCCAAGCGGATCGATCTCATACTTGTTCCAGCCACGCAAAGTACTGGAGTTGCCTAGACTGAAACGCTCGTATAACGGAGCCTTGCCGGTGATCACGCCTGCCATCGCGTCGTCAATCACCACTTGTTTGCCGCGTGTCCAAGTATAGCGAAATTCCATGTGGTGCCGGTTATAGGCGAAATCGCTGGACAACGCGCGCGCGCCCGAACGGAGATCGTAACCCGAATCGAAATCATGCCGATCCACTTCATTTTCGACCCGGGAATGGAAACGGGCGCTGGCGATGAATGCATCGGCCGCTTCCATGCGGGGCGCGGCCCCCCCCATTTGCATCTGTTCGAAACTGGCGCCAAAACTGATCGAAAGCGGACGGGCGACTTGAAACGAAAGTACCGGCTCGACGTTTTCGCGTGTGCGATAGATATCGGCTGGACCCGCGGCGCGGGTGTTGTCGCTCCAAAGATCGTGGAAGGTATCGAATTCGAAGCGGAAACGCAGACGGTCGCTTCCCAGGCGCGAGTTTTCGTAGCGGGCCTCAAAGCCAGTATAGCGCTCCAGCAGTTCGTCGCCGTCGCTCGCAAACCCGACCGTGAGCGAATTGTGATTGACGGTAGCTGTAGCCTCGCCCGTACCGTTCCAGCCTTGGTTAGAGGTATAGGCGAACTTCGGCACTGCGAGATCGAAGCGCGCAGGCCGTAGCTGGATGTCGTAAAAAACCTGCACCGCATCCGGCGTTTTCCCGCGCAGAACATGGTGATTCACCGTGCGCGCGTGAAATTCCTTGCGTAAGCGGCGGCCAAGTTCATCGAGCGCGGCAGGGTTCAACTTTTGGCCGATCAATGCCGCCAGATCCTTTTTTAGTCCGGAACTAATGTGGGTATCGTGATCGGAAACCAGGCTTGCCGTCCAACCGTCGGACGCTACGTGAATATCTTCGACCGTATAGCGCGTATTGACGTTGAACTCGGAATCCTGCGTTCCGGCAAAGAGCGGGAGACCTGCCACCAACAGGACGCTCGCCCAGAGGTATTTCATGGGCTGCGACAAAGCACGCCACATGCCAGCAATCATACCGTGAAAAGAAAGCGGATGCGAGCCAACTGAATGTGACCCGCCGTCACAGGTGTGCTGGCCGGAGAGATAAATGTTAGGGGATAATCTCGAGACCGAATCTCGCCAGGAAAGGCGATTTTAGGATGAATACTCCGGCCCGTTCCCAAAAGAACCGGCGCGAAGCCGATTCTACCAATAACATAACCGTCACTGGAATGGGCCTGGGCGGCAAGAAGCAACTTACATCGTCTCAAGAGATAGCCGTCATCTGCTTGCGTTGAAGCGCAAGGGCGGCCAAGCTTTTAGGGCGGAATAGGTGATGAGGCTAGAGAATCTTGGCCAATTCGTTCGCGAAGGCGCTTCGGGGCGATGGCTCCCGGTCTTTTCCACCACGCCTTCTGGGGCGTTCGGCGCCGCGTGAAGGGCGAACGCCGTTGGGCGCTGCGCTCTGCGGGGCTTGCATGGCTAGCGGGCTTTTGCCGTCCTTCCCCTTGGGAGGTTGGGCTGGGTTGGCGCGCAGAAGCCTGTCTTCTAAAGGCGCTCTATCAAACCGCTTAATGATAGAGGTCATTTCGTCCGATGTGGGAGCTTCGACAAATGCGAAGCCTTTCGATTCTTGGGTTTCGTGGTTGCGGATTACTTTTACGGCGTCGGCGACGAGGTCCTCGGCGGCGAGCCATTGCTTAATGTCGTCGGCAGTTACCCACGCGGGCAGGTTGCCTAGAAATACGGTAAAGCTCATTCAGTTGATTTTTTAACTCCGTTGGTTGGATTGGTGGCGGTGCAAGGAAGGAATTCCGATCGCTCCAATCGATGGTAGCAAACAGTTTGGCGGCATTGCAAACGATGTTGTTGTTAGCTGAATAAAAAAACAAAAGGGCGGCCGTTTCTCGCACGAATGCGGAAACGCCGCCCCTTTTAACCCAGCGTAGCCGCCGGATCGGTTAAGACTATGTGGTCGCGCGCTTCGCGGTCACCTTCATCGGGGTCGGCTCTGCACCGCCACGGCCCGGACGCATGAACTCCAACGTCAAAGAATCGCCGTCGAGGGTTCCCTTGTAATCGGTCTTCATCGTATTTCCGTTGAATTCGCGCTTCACCGAAAACGTGATGGAGTTTCCATTTACCGTGCCGTCCGAGATCTCGGTGGGGCCGCCGCGGCCGGCATCGAGACTACCGGTAAGCTTCGAACCATCGGCCTTCAGAGTCAGGGTCGACGTCGTAGCGCCGTTCCGTCCTTGTTGTTCCCAGGTCCACTTGCCACTGACGTCCGCCGCCATAACGGCCAGAGTCAGGGCGCACAAAATCGCAACTACAAAAAGCAGCTTTTTGGTCATAGTACTGGTTTAGGCGTAACCTCCACGAAGGATGTTACCACCGAGCTACACTGTGGTCTATCCCCCTCACGTGAAAAAAAGCCAATGTTCCTGGCCGAAAGATTATGGAACCCGCCATTTGCGGGCAACAGGGCTTCCGCACTGTAAAATAAGACTTTGCCGGATATTTTGGTCTCAATAATTATCCCCACGCTGACCGCTGATGCCCGGCTTCGCGAGTGCATCGAGGCGCTCAACCTGCAAACCCGTAGGGATTTCGAAGTAATTGTCGTCGATAACAGCGGCCGCGGATTAGCAAAAATTAACGGAATCGCAGCCAATGTTCGGATCATTGAGAACACTTCCAACCACGGTTTCGGCGCGGCAATCAACCAAGGTATCGAAGCTTCCACTTCCGCGTTTGTCGTTAGCCTAAACGATGATGCGGCACCCGCTCCCGGATGGCTCGATGCATTGCTCGCGGCTGTGGAATCGCGCCCGGATGTGGGAATGTGCGCCTCCCAGGTGCGCTTATTTGGCGAAGAACGGATCGATTCCGCCGGCATGCTGATTGCGCGCGATGCCAGCAGCAAACAGCGCGGCCACGGACGGCCGCCGGAGGATTTTCCGGTTGTCGAGGAGATCCTGTTTCCGAGCGGTTCGGCTGCGCTTTACCGCCGCGCGATGCTCGAAGAGACAGGCGGTTTTGATGGCGACTTTTTCCTTTACTGCGAGGATACCGACCTGGGACTTCGCGCGCGTTGGGCCGGATGGAAATGCCTCTATGTGCCGGGTGCCGTGGTAGAGCACCACTACTCTTATTCGGCCGGGCGGGCATCGGCCTTGAAGGCCTACTATGTGGAGCGCAACCGGCTCTTCGTGCTGGCCAAGAACTTTCCCTGGCGCATGCTCATGGCCGCACCCCTGGTTTCACTCACGCGCTATTGGTGGCACGCCTGGTATATATTCGAAGGGCGCGGCGCGGCGGCGCGTTTCCGCGCGGAGGGAAACGCTGGTCCGAAAATGTTGTGGTATGTCCTGCGCGCTCATCTCGCGGTTCTGGGCGCGGCGCCGCGGCTATGGCGTGAACGGCGGCGGATTCGATCGCGCGCGCGCATTACGCCGGCCGTTTTCAGCCATCTGATGCGGACGCATTCCATTCGCGCCCGGAAAGTGGCCGAGCTTTGAACGGTCATTCTCTGATACGGGTCGCCGAGGCGCGCAGCCCGGAATCGCTGCTGATTATCATTCCAGCGTTTAACGAAGAGGGCGCCATCGCGGGCGTGGTGACCGAGGTCCGCCGCCACATGCCGCAAGCGCCGGTGCTGGTCATCGACGATTTTTCCCGCGATGGCACGGTGGCGGCGGCGCGCCGGGCCGGCGCGGAAATACTTCCCCTTCCCCACCACCTGGGTTTGGGCGGCGCGGTGCAGGCGGGTTACAAACTTGCCTTTGAACTGGGCTATCGGTATGTGATTCGGGTAGATGGCGATGGCCAGCACAATGCGGCGGACATTCCGCGAGTTTTTGACGCATTGAAGACATCGGGATGCGAGATGGTGATCGGTTCCCGCTTCGTGGATATGGATGCCTCGGGATCCAGTTTCCTGCGCAAGCTGGGAATCCGTTTCTTTCGCGCGGTACTGCGGCCGATCTTAGGCCAGACGGTACATGACCCTACATCCGGCTTCGTAGGCGTGAACCAGAGCGCATTACAGGTCTTCGCGAGCAGCTTTCCATTGGAATATCCCGAAATTGAGGCGTTGGTAGTCTTACAGCGCAGGCGCTTCCGCTTTCGTGAAGTTCCATGCAAAATGCGCCGTCGCACCACCGGACGGTCTAGCATTACGGCATTGAAATCGTTCTACTATATTGCCCATGTGCTGTTGGGCGTCTTCGTCAACGTATTGAAATACGAACGCCGTCTGCATCAAAACCGCGTGCCAGGCGACCCGCGAGAATAGAAACTAACATAGAAATGAGGAAACGCGCGCTGGGGGAAATATGGAGCGCCTCTTAAACGTAACCACCGTTGTCGCTATCGTTTTGCTGCTGCTGGTTCTGTTCTCGATTCGCCGCGCGCACATCCGCGTGGAGTATTCGGTGAGCTGGCTGGGCGCCGCGGTGGGATTGCTGGTGCTTTCGCGCATACCGTGGGTAATGCAATACGCGGCCCAGCGCATCGGATTGGGCAATGACCCGCCGCTTGCCCTATTTCTGACGGCCGCGGCTGTTTTCCTGATTATGTTCTTCCGCTACTCGGTGATCGTGTCCCATCTTCGTGACGACAACATCGCGCTCGCCCAGCGTGTGGCTATCCTGGAGTTCCACATTCAGCACTTGCGCACGCAGACCGCGGAACGCCATGAAGCCTAAGAAAACCGAAAAGGCGCAGACGAAAAGCAGACCCGTGGCGGCAGGGCCCTCCCCCTGGCCTTTGGTTGCGGCGATTACGGGCGCGCTGATTATCGTGTTCTGGGCCTACGGCCCGGCTATGCACGGACCATTTCTCTTCGATGACACGACGTTAATGCCCACGCTACCGAGCGCAGCCGCGTCGATTGGTGAATGGCTCAACCGGATCCGGCCCGCCTTGATGCTCACCTACTGGGCCAATGTCCAGATGTCGGGGGCCGACACATTTTCTTATCACGTATTAAATGTCCTGATTCACTGCATCGCGTCGGGACTGATGTTCTTCGTCGTGCGGCGCCTGCTGGACTGGGGTGGCGTGGAACAGCGCGCGCGGACGCCCCTCGCGGGCTTCTGCGCGGCCTTGTTTCTACTGCATCCGGTTCAATCGGAAGCCGTAGCCTATCTGGCGGGACGTTCCGAGGCGCTGAGTTCCCTGTTCTTTTTCGCGGCGTTTGCAGTCTTTCTCTATCGCAGAAATACGAGCGTTACGTGGGGAACTACGGCCGCGGTGATTGTCTTATTTCTAGCGGCGCTCGCTTCCAAAGAACAGACCATCGCGCTGCCGGCGCTTCTGTTGCTTACGGATTACTGGTGGAACCCGGGATTCTCATTCCGTGGCATTCGCGAAAACTGGAAGCTCTATGGAACCCTGGCGCTGGGCGCCCTAGTCGGGCTGGTCCGATTTGCGCCGCTTATCTTCAACGCCCAAACGGCGGGATTTGGCATGAAGGATCTGCCCTGGTATCAATATCTGTTCACAGAATTTCGTGCCATTTTTGTTTATATTCGGGAGTTTTTCCTGCCCTTCGGTCTCAATGCCGATTGGGATTTTCCCTTTTCGCGCACCATTTTGGATCGCGGCGCGATTGTAGGACTCATCGTCTTGTTGGCGCTGATCGCCCTCGCATGGCGCTACCGGCGGCAGTTTCCCCAGGCATCCTACGGTTTCTTCGCTTTTCTGATTCTGCTCTCCCCCACGTCTTCGATTTTGCCCATACGCGATCCGTTTGCCGAACGGCGCCTGTACTTTGCCATCTTTGGATTGCTGCTGGTGGCCGCCGATTTGGTGCGGCGTATCAAGCTGCCTCGTCCTACGCTGACGGCAGCCTGCGTCGCAATCTTACTATTGGCGGCGGTGGTGACGCACGCCCGCGCCGAGGTTTGGTCTTCGGAATTGGCGCTATGGCAGGATTCGGAGGCGAAATCGCCCGGCAAGCCGCGCGATCACTTCCAATTGGCTAACGCCTACTTCGATGCGGGCGATTGCGCCCGTTCCGCAACGGAGTTCGAGAAAACCGACCACTTCACACCCGATGGTTATTCGCGCTATAACCTGCTGGTGGATTGGGGCCTGGCGCTCGATTGCGCGACCCAGCCGGAGAAGGCGCTGGCCAAGTTTCGCGAGGCCGCCGGATTGGAACAAACCGCGCATGTCTACACACAGATCGCAAAGGTTTACGGCGAGCGACAGGAATGGACCCTTGCGATGGGTGCGCTCGAAAGGGCGGAAAAGATCGACCCCTCCTTCGCTTCCACATATGCCTACAAGGCCATCGTCTACGTGAACACGAATCGCCCCGCGGATGCCATTCGCGAATACCAGCACGCTCTGCTGCTCGACCCGCAACTGGAACCGGCCCGCCAGGGTCTGATCGTCGCGCGGCAACGCCTCGCCATGCAGGCGCGGCCCGCTGCCGCCGGACACTAGAATGGCGCGCATCGGAATCAATGCTCTGTACTTGATTCCGGGAGGCGTGGGCGGCACCGAAGTTTATCTACGCGCTCTGTTGCGCGCTTTGGCGGCGATTGATTCGTCCAACCACTACTTTGTCTTTACCAATCGCGAGACCGGCCCCGATCTGATTCCCAAGGCCGCGAATTTCACGCGCGTACCGCAGGGGGTGCCCGCAACTTTCCGGCCCGCGCGCATCCTATGGGAGCAGACCGCTTTACCACTTGCGGCGCGGCATTTGCGGCTGGATGCCATGCTCAATCCGGGCTTTACGGCGCCCCTGTTTTGTGCGTGCCCGCAAGTAACCGTCTTTCACGACATGCAGCATAAGCGGCACCCGGAATACTTTCGCTGGTTCGATCGGCCGTTCTGGCGATTCCTTCTCTATTGGTCGGCAAGACGATCGCGGCGGCTGATTGCAATTTCGGATGCCACCGCGCAAGACCTGCTGCGCTTTTATCCGCAAATGCCCTCAGACAAAATTGTCGTGATTCCGCACGGCGTGGATCCGGAGTTCGAAACCATCCGCGGCAAACGGAAGCCGGAGAAGTTCCTGCTGGCCGCGTCGACATTGCATCCACATAAAAATCTGGACGGTCTGTTGCGCGCCTTCGCAATCTTTCGGCGCGAGCATCCCGAGTTTCGATTGATTGTGTGCGGCCTGCATGGTTTTTTCACGGGACCGCTGCAGGAGTTGCGGCGGGAGTTGCAATTAGAGGACGCGGTGGAGTTTCCAGGATGGGTTCTTCGCGAACGGGTCTATGATCTGTTCGCGCGCGCCTGGGCATTTGTCTATCCCTCGCGTTTCGAGGGTTTCGGCCTTCCTGTCCTCGAAGCCTTGGCCGCCGGTATTCCGATGGCGTGTTCCGACATCGAACCGCTGAGGAGCCTGGCCGGAGACGCGGCCCTTAAGTTCAACCCGGACGACCCGCAAGAGATGGCGCGCGCGATGGCGCTCATCACCGACGACGAGGCGCTGCGGGCGCAATTAGCTGCCGCCGGACCGCGCCAGGCTCGGAATTTCTCATGGGAATCCTCGGCGCGGGCTACTCTGGCCGCGCTGACAGGCATTAAGCAGTGATGGCCCACGGCGGAATTGTTACCCTAAGAACAAATGCGACTGCTGGTCGTGGAAGATGAAAAACGCATCGCCGATTTCCTGTGCCGCGGTTTGCAAGGGGCGGGATACGCCGTGGACGCCGCTGCCACGGGCGGGGCTGCAATGGAACACATTCATGCCGCCGATTACGATCTGGTAATTCTCGACATGATGCTGCCGGATGTGGACGGCCTGCAGGTACTGGAAAAGATCCGCAACCGCAAAGCCGGCCCTCCGGTATTGATTTTAAGCGCGCGCGGCACGCTGGACGACCGCGTTAAAGGGCTCGAAACCGGGGCCGACGACTACCTGACGAAGCCGTTCGCGTTCGTCGAGTTGCTGGCGCGCGTACGCGCGCTGTTGCGGCGCGGCCAACCCGCGCCCGAAAAACTGCAAGTCGCCGATCTGGCGCTCGACGCGTTGCGGCGAAAAGTGACCCGCAGCGGCGAAACGATCGAGCTTGCGCCCAAGGAATTCGGCATCCTGGAATATATGATGCGCAATCGCGGACGGCCGTTGAGCCGCACCATGATTGTGGAGCACGTATGGGACATGGATTATGACGGTCTTACCAACATTGTGGACGTCTACATTCGACATCTGCGCAGCAAGATCGACGACCGGTTCCCACAGAAACTTATCCAGACGGTGCGCGGCATCGGCTACATGATCGATGCGCCGGAAAAACCGGCTGGTCAACCCGCCGAGCCGGCTCTGGAGCGGCAGGGATAACGTGCTTCGGGCGACCGATCTGCGGCGTCTGGCGCGAGGACTGCGATTCCAACTCACGGCAAGTTACGCGCTCTTCTTCGCGGTGATGCTGATCGCTTTCACCGGTTTCTTCGGTGAGCGTCTACGCAAGACATTGAACGATCAGTCGCAAGAGCTACTCTCGCAGGAGTGGCTCACGATGAAGGGCTATCTGCACATCGACCGGCTCACCTATACGAAACCCTTCAAAGCCAATTGGAATTACGATTCCGACGATCTGGATGAGAGCGCCAGCGTATCGCAGTTGCAAAAGGTGTATCTAGTGGCCGATGAGCGGGGAAATCCGCTGGATGAAGTTATCAATGGCACAGATTCCAATGCCGCCGCCGAATCCGCGGTTTACGAAGATCTTGGCGTGGACTCGCCATCCGTAATCGCCAAACGGGTGCGCGACGCTTTGGCGTCGGGCAAGCCGAACGCCCCGGTGTTCGTTAGGCGCATCAGCAAGCACGGCGAGCCATTTCTGATTCGCTATGGCGTGGTATTCGACGAACCACACTTCACCACGCAGCGCACGCCGTTCTATGTTGCCATCTGTACGTCGCTCGAGCCGAACGAGAAAATCCTCGCCGGCTTTACGTGGATTTACGCCGGAGTCTTCCCTGCATCGCTGATCCTGGGTTTGGTGATGGGGTGGATTATTGCGGGGCGCGCGCTGCGGCCCGTACGCGACGTTGCGCGTACCGCGCAGCGAATCACGGGTTCGAACTTGAGCCTGCGCATTCCCACCCGGCAGGCGGGCGACGAATTGGATTACCTGATTCTCACCTTCAACCGCATGATCGAGCGGCTCGAAGCCTCTTTCCAGCAAATGAAACAGTTCTCAACGGACGTATCGCACGAATTGCGCACGCCTATCACGGGCATTCGCGGGCAGCTGGAAGTCGCGCTTTTCACCGCGAAGACGACGGACCAATACCGCGAGGCAATGTTCAACGCGCTACAGGATATCGATCGCCTCTCGCAGATCGTGCGCGCGCTGCTGCTGCTCTCGCAGGCGGAATCGGGGCAGCTCGCGTTGCAGAAGTCGCGCTTGAATCTTTGTGAAACGCTTGAGGATCTGGTGGAGCAGTTTCAGATTCCGGCGGAGGCTTCGAACATCCGGCTTACCGCCGATTTGCCCGGCGAGTGCTTCGCCGAAGTGGACCGCGTGCAGATTGAACGCATGGTGACGAACTTATTGTCAAACGCGATCAAGTTCACTCCTGAGAACGGCCGCGTGAGCGTACAACTTCGGTCGTATGGCGACCATATTGAGATCGCTATCGAGGACACCGGGCGAGGCATACCGACGGAACACTTGCCCCACATCTTCGACCGCTTCTACCGCGTTCCCGGATCGGGAACCGCGCCGAGTCCCGAGCAGGGCCTCGGGTTGGGATTGAGTTTCGTGGCCTGGATTGTCAAGGCGCACGACGGAAAGATCGAAGTAGCAAGCACGCCGGGCCACGGCACCCGCTTCACTATTTCTCTGCCGGGCGCGAACGTACCTAACGACGTGCTGGAAGAGATTGTCGGGCACGCGTGATCGGAGACGCAGGGGAGCGATGCATATGACGCGCGGATGGAAGAGGGTCCTTGAAGCGGTTATCTGGTTTGTTCTGGGCCATCTCAGTTGCGCCCTGATGCATCATATGAGCGCCTTCACCGGAAAGTAGGCAGGGCCCTTGCAGGCGTGTTGGAGCCCTGCGTACGTCAGCCCAGCGAACCGTAAAACTTCCAACTGGTTCGATAGTCGCGCGTGACCTTCTGCCCATTCACCGCCAGCCGGACCATCTCGACCGGCATATTGCCCTCTCGATAGATGGCATCGTGAAATGTCCGATTGGTCATTTTGCCGGAGCCGACCAGTTCCTTGTGCAAAGCGTAGAATTGCAGCGCGCCAAGCATATAGGCGCATTGGTAGATGGGCGCGTAGGAACCATTGAACGAGCGGCGCACCTCGCCTTCCGCGTTGGCCTTTTCGAAGCCCACGCGATCCACCAGGAATTGCACGCACTCCACTGGCGTCATTTTGCGGAGGTGGAAGCTCAGTGAGAAAATGATGCGCGCGCAGCGATGCATTCTCCAAAAGAGAGCGCCGATGCGCTGCTCAGGCGTGTGCGTGAAGCCGAGATCCCACAGAAGCATCTCCCAATAAAACGCCATGCCCTCAGTCCAGAACGGCGTGCTGAAGATACTGCGATAGTTTCGGTAGCGCTGCGTCATATATCCCTGCATGTGATGGCCGGGAATCAGCTCGTGGAAGACCGTCGCGCGCGCGAAGTAGATATTGTTGCCGCGCAACGCCTCCAAGCGCTCTTCAATGGTCTGGCTGCTGGCGGGTGAGGACACCTGAATCACCGCTCCTCCGAGGAAAAATGGGGCGGTCAACTGTCCCTGTGGCGTCATGGCCTCTTCCCAATAGTCTTCTTTGAGAAGGGGCGGGAGGGTTACCAGTTCGTGATCTTCGACGAATTTGATTGCCTCGCGGGACAAGTCTCGCACCAGGTAGATCATCTGACCCGGCTCGACGTAGGAATTCTTGACGACTTCCTGCGCTTTCTTCCAATCGCTGCCGAACCCCATCTCCGTCGAGGCGCGCAGCATTTCCTTGTCGCACCAAGCGAATTCCTTGTTCGCCAACGTGACAAGCTCATCCGGCGTGTACGGAATCATCGCGGTCTGCAAGGCATCGATCAACACATCGTTGCCGGCCGGCCCTGCGCCGGATAGTTCTTCGTTGCTCCCCATGGGAGCGCCGCTGCGTCCCGCACCGCGGCCTCTTCCGCCGCCCACGCCGGTATCGGCGGTTGAGGCATTGGGGGCGCCGCCACGCCGGCCGCCGCCACCTCCACCAGCGCCTCCGCGGCCGCCACGCCCGCCGCCTCCGGCCTGGAGCGCGCCGCCAACCCCGGACTCGGTGTGCAGAAACTGCGCGTGCGCTTCGATGGCGTCATCGGCTTTCTTGTACCCGGCATCCGCCCACCACACGAACTTAGGATCGTAGAGCGCGTAAAAGTCATACCAGGCGCGCAGCGTACCGCGCAGTTGTTCCAGGCGCTGCGCGGCCGCGTTGAGCGCCGCCGGATTCTTCTTGACGCCGCTCATGGAGTCTTTGGCGACGGCGATATCCTTAATCAACCGATCGAGCGCAACGGCGGATTTCTGGCCATCAATGGTTTCCATGCGACGGCGCGCTTCTTCGAAACCGATGACGGTCTGTTGGAACGGAATGAGTGCTGCGATGTCCGCATCGAGGCGGCCTTCCGCAATCACCTGTTTCTGCTCACGCTCGAGACGGCTACGCAGCAAGAGGTAGTCAATCTTTCCTGGCTGACTGATGGCATCGAACCGGATCTGATCGAGCAGGCGCAATTGGTCGGCGTAGAATTTCTCTAACCTGGCCTGGCGTACGGCAGATCCCCGCAGCGCGTAGACGCGTTCCAGATCGCGCAATTCCACCTGGTAGCGGTCGATTACGGGGCGAACTTCGCTGATGCCGGTGTCAAGCGGCGAACCGTCGCTGCCTAGCAGACAGTTGCAATCGTCCGCTTTGGGACTGGGCGCGGCCGGCGCCTTTGATCCTGTGTGTTGGGGCGCCGCCTGCGGTTCGGTGCCCGCGGCGGCGCCCACGCCCAGCAATGCCAGCCCAGTCTTTCGAAGAACGCTCCGCCGATTCAGCCTTGTCATTTCGGTTCCCTAACCTCCAAAAGCAACATACCCGCTGCCGCGTGCAACTACCAATGATAGTCGTTCAACGCCTTGTTAGAATCGGCGGCGCTCCTGTAGAATATCTCTCTGCTTTCTTGCCGCCGAATAGGGCAACGTCGCCAGCTTTGGTAAGCATCGAGGCCGGCCCTTTCGAAAGGAGCTCTATGCGCAATCGGTTGATTCTCTCTACTGTCCTCATTCTGCAAACGGCTTTCGCGCAGGAAATTACCACGCCGGAAAAGTTCTTCGGCTTTCAACTCGGCGCCGATAAGAAGATGGCCCGCTGGGACAAGATCGTCGAGTATTACGGCGCGATCGAGAAACAAAGCGGTGGGCGGATGAAGGTCATTAACATGGGTCCCACCTCCGAGGGAAACCCGTTCCTGATGGTCATTATTACCGCGCCCGGCAACTTTGCGAAGCTCGACCGGCTGCGGCAAGTCAACTTGAGTCTCAGCGACCCCCGCGGGTTGACGGACGCGCAGGCTCACGCCCTGGTGGATGAAGGTAAAGCGGTGGTGGTGCAATCCATGAGTATGCACGCGACCGAGATTGGCGGCACGCAAATGGCTCCGGAACTGGCATACGATTTACTGGCCAGGAAGGACGAAGAGGCGCGCCGCATTCTGGACAACGTCATCTTCATTGAAGTGCCGTGTTTCAATCCGGACGGCGAGATCATGGTCACCGATTGGTACAACAAGCAACTCGGTACGCAGTACGAGGGAACCAATCCGCCTTGGCTGTATCAGAAATACGCCGGTCACGACAACAACCGCGACGCGTTTCAGACGAACATACCCGACTCGCAATACATGGCGAAAATTCTGTTTACAGAATGGAAACCCGAGGCGTACGTCGATCATCACGGCATGGGCGCGAACGGTGCGCGTATTTACCTGCCGCCGTACGCGGAACCCATCCGGCCGTTTGCCGACCCACTTCTCTGGCGGGAGCTGAGCTGGTATGGCGCGCATATGGCATACAAAGAAGAGGAGGCCGACCTATCCGGGGCCATTAATGACGCCGTTTATTCCGGATGGGGCCACTTTGGCTTTCATTGGATCACGCCTTTTCACAACATTGCCGGAATGCTGACGGAATCGGCGGCAGCGCGCCTGGCAACGCCGCAATTTGTCCATGCCGACGAGCTGCGCGGCGGCAACACGCGCAACCTTCCCGTGTACGAACCGGAAACGATCTTTCCTAACCCGTGGCCGGGTGGGTGGTGGCATCTGCGGGATATCGTGGAGCGCCAGAAAGTCTCCGCCTGGGCGACGCTCGACCTCGCAGCCCGAAATCGCGAGACGGTTCTCTGGAATGCCTATCTCAAGGGTAAACGGCAGACGGAACGCGGCGCCGCCGGGAAGCCTGCCGCGTATTTGATCTCCACGCTGCAGCACGATCCGCTGACGTCCATCAAGTTCATCAACAAACTGCTGATACAAGGCATCGAGATCCAGCGGGCCGCCAAATCGTTCACCACAGACGCGGGCATGACTTATCCGGCGGGCTCTTTCGTTGTTTCGCTGGCGCAGCCCAAGATGGGTTTGATCCGCTATTTGCTCGGGCGAACGTTCTTTCCCGACAACGAATGGACCAGAAACCGCGACGGTACTCCGATACGCCCGTACGACATGGCCACAGACACCATGTTCGAATACATGGGCGTTCGCGTGGACCCTGTGGACGAACTCCGGGAAGTCGCGATGGAAAAGCTGAAGGGCCCTGTGGAAGTCGTGGGAAAAGTGACGCGCAGCGCGAACGGCTACTCGATGGATGGCCGGCTCAACGACAGCTTCCGCGCAATGAACCTGTTATTCGAGAAGGGCGTTGCGTTGCGGCGCGTGGACAAACCTTCCGCCGGATTGCGCGCGGGCGACTTCCTGGCGCCCTCCGGTTCCGAGGCTACCTTGGAGGCCGTAGCCAAAGAGACCGGCGTCGATTTCACGCCGCTTCGTGGGCCGGTTTCGAGCGGCGTGCATGACATCAAACGCCCGCGTGTCGCGATGTACCAACGATTTGGCGGCGGCAACATCGATGAGGGCTGGAGCCGTCTGGTGTTAGAACAATTCAATTTCGCTTACAAGTCGATATTCGACCCTGAAATCAAGGCCGGGAATCTTAACGAAAAGTACGACGTCCTGGTCATTCCGAACGACAGCACGGCGACTCTGACCGGCGAAGCGGCGACTCCCGCAGCCGCCGCTGGAGGCCGCGGGGGACGGGGAGCAGCGGCCGCACCTGCCGCGCCTGCTGCAGGGCGGGGAGCCGGTGGAGAAGGGGGCGGCGGCGGACGCGGTGGCAATACGCCGCCGGAGTATCGCACCGGGTTCGGCACGGAAGGCGTCAATGCCATCCGGGACTTTGTGCAGAAAGGCGGTACTTTAGTGACGCTGAATGCCTCGACGGCATTTGCGGTGGACCGGCTCGGGATTGGCGTTCGCAACGTTCTGGCAGGCAAGACTACCAAGGAATTCTGGTGTCCAGGCTCTACACTCAAGACGGCCTACGACAATACGAATCCGATGGCGTACGGGATGCCGTCTCATGGACTGGCGCTCTATTTAGACAGCCCAGCGTTTGAGATTACGGCGCCCAGCGCCGAGAACTACGAAATCGTTGCGCGGTACGAAGATCGGGACCTACTGGAGAGCGGGTGGCTGGTGGGCGAAGAGAATATCGCACGTAAAGCAGCCGTGGTGTCGGCCAAGTTGGGACAAGGCAAGGTTGTACTAATTGGATTCCCGGCGCAACACCGCGCGCAGATGCATGGGACTTACAAGCTGTTGTTCAATTCGCTGGTGCGTTGACGGTTTTGGGGAGTCAAAAGTCGAGGGAGTCGAGAGCCAGAATGAGAAAATCCGGTTTGTTCTGTCCTCTGCGCGATGAAAAAAATGGTCTCCCGATGACCGCAAGAGTCTATTGCCCTCAGCTGCCGTTCATGCGCTCGATCACGGCGTCGGTGAACTCTTTCGTCGAAGCCTTTCCGCCGACGTCGCCGGTGAGATGCTCTCCGGCTGCATAGACTTCATGCAAGCCTCGCTGCAACCGCGCGGCGGGTTCACGCTCGCCTAAGTGCGCCAGCATCAGCGACGCGGATTGCATGAGCGCCGTGGGGTTCGCAAGACCCTTGCCGGCGATATCCGGCGCCGTTCCGTGGACGGCTTCGAAAATTGCGTGGTGGTCGCCGATATTCGCGCCCGGCACGATGCCCAGGCCGCCCACCAAGCCGGCTGTGAGATCGGAAATGATGTCGCCATAAAGATTTGGCATCACTAACACATCGAAAGTTTCCGGCCGGATCACCAGTTGCATGCAGGCGTTATCCACGATTAATTCGTTGTATTGAATCTCGGGATACTGCGCAGCCACCTCGCGACAGCACTTGAGAAACAGGCCGTCGCTCATCTTCATGATGTTGGCTTTGTGGATGGACGAAACCTTCTTGCGCCCCTCGCGCCGCGCCCATTCGAAGGCCGCCCGCGCAATGCGCATGGACGCGTTCTGCGTGATGATCTTCAGGCTCTCTACTACGCCCGGCACTACTTCGTGCTCGAGTCCCGAGTAGAGATCTTCCGTGTTCTCGCGGAAGATGGCTAAATCCAGATCGAGATCGGAGAATCGCGTCTTCAAGCCGGGCAGCATGCGCACGGGCCGGAAGTTGACGTACAGTCCCAGCTTCTTGCGTAGCGCGACGTTGATGCTGGCATGCCCGCCGCCGATGGGAGTGGCGGTGGGACCCTTCAAGCCGACACGCGTTACCTCGAGTGAGGCGAAGAGATCGTCCGGAATCAACGCGCCGTGAATTGCGAGCGCGCGCTCACCGGCGTCAACCTGCTCCCATTCGATATCGGCGCCTGTGGCCTCCACGGCCCGCGCGGTAGCTTCAGCGACTTCTGGTCCAATTCCATCTCCGGGAATGAGGGTAACGAGGCGCGGCACTATTCGATTATAAGGGCCGTCATTTTAGGTGCCCTTGGGAACTGGCCTGCTGAGTATGGCGCAAGGGCCGGCCGCGGGGCTTGATGCACTCGATGCCATCGCCGCGTTCGCCGGTGACGCTGCGCTGGCTGGCTATCATCTGCTTCACAGCGTTCGCGGAGACCTGCGGATGAAAATGGGCAGCGTCCCTGAGGCGCGTGAGGAAATCCAGCGCGCCATATGCCGCCTCCAGGTTGACAGCCGATAGACCTGTTGGTAGTCTATGCATAGATTACCAATGCCTGAAACCCCAGAACTCGTTCCCGGCACGTTGATCATGCTCGTCCTTCGCGTCCTTCAGACTCGCCCTCTGCACGGCTACGCGATCTCCCAGCGCATCCGTCAGGTTTCTGGAGAGGTACTTCAGGTAGAGGAAGGTTCGCTTTACCCGGCGCTTCAAAAGATGCTGATGAAGGGTTGGGTCGAGGCCGAATGGGGTGTCTCGGCAACCAAACGCCGCGTCCGATTCTACAGCCTGACGCCCGCCGGCCGCCGTCAACTCACCTCCGAACTCTCGGGCTACACCAACATGACCCAAGCCATCCAGGCGGTCCTCAAATTCGCCTGACGGAGCACCAGCATGACCGAACTATTCCGCCGAATTTTCTGCCTCCTGAATCGCCGCCGCGTCGAACGCGAACTCACCGAGGAAATGGACGCGCACCTTGCCGAAGCGGAAGCCGACGGCCGCCGAAACTCCGCCTTCGGAAGCTCGCTCCGTCACCTCGAATCCACCCGCGAAGTCTGGGGCTGGACCTGGATCGACCGCCTTTTTCAGGACCTCAGTTACGCCTTCCGCCTCCTTCGCAAATCCCCAGCCTTCGTCCTCACTGCACTCCTCGTACTGGCCCTGGGCGTCGGCGTTAACCTCACCGCCTTTCGCCTTCTGCTCCTTGAAATCACCCCCACCGTCCGCGACCCTGACACCCTCGTCGAACTCGTCCGCTGGTTCCCAAATGGCTCCGGGAACACCATCGCCTGGCCCGTCCTTGCTTTCTACGGCCAACACGCCCGATCATTCCGCGCGGTCATCGCCTCTCACGAAGATTCAGTCACCTTCGGCCAAACTGAACCGGGCCACGACGCGGAGACTGTCCGGGTAAACTTCGTAACCGCATCGTACTTCGTGGAACAGGCTCCGCCAATGGTCCGCGGGCGCGGTCTCGCGGCGTTCGATGAATCGGCTGACGCTGAACCCGCCGTCGTTGTCAGCCGCCGTTTCTGGGAGTATCGGCTTGCAGCCTCACCCGGCCTGATCGGCCAAACGCTCCGGCTCAACGGAAAAATCGTCCGAGTGGCCGGCATTATGAACGATCCGAATGGCCGCCGCGAAGATTTCTGGATGCCCCTTGCCAAACAGTCGCTCATCGTTGAAGGCAGTACCCTTCTGACTGACTGGACTTCGCCATCGGTATTTGGTGTCGCCCGCCTGAATCCCGGCGTCACGGTTCATGCCGCCGAAGAAGAAAGCCATGTGCTCGCCGCTGCGCTTCGCCAGTCTCATCCCGAAGCCGTAAGCAAAGACGAGCGCCTGGGCATGGCGCCCTTCAGCAGCAATCGAATGCACCCTCAGGAAATCGCTGCGGCAGCGATGGCCGTTACCCTGATCATCCTGATCCTGGTGGTTGCCTGCGCCAATCTCGGGTCTCTTCTACTCGCCCGCGGCGTCGCCCGCGACCGCGAAATCCGCACGCGTCTCGCTCTGGGCGCCAGTCGCGGGCGCATCGTGCGGCAGTTACTCACGGAAAGTACGGTGCTCGCTGTGGCTGGAAGCCTTGTCGCATGGCTCCTGAGCGCCATCGCCCTGCAGGTCTTTCTCACGGCAAATGACGATCCCAAAAACTGGGCGCTTGCGCTCGATTGGCGCATCATGGCCGTCACCCTCGCCATAGCTCTGTTTGCCGCCGCCGCCTTTGGACTTGCCCCCGCGCTAAGGCTCACCGGTTCGGCCCCGCACGCTGGTCGTGCCCGCTCCGTCTTCCTCGGTTGCCAGGTCGGCGCCAGTTGTCTCCTCCTTATCGTCTCCGCTCAGTTAGTCCGAAGCTTCGCCGAACTCCTCATCCTCGATCCCGGCTTTGACTATCGAACCACGCTTACCCTTTCACCCGGTCTTCATGCGCATGGCTACCAAGACGCCTCCGCCCAACACTATTTCGACGACCTCCTCCATCGCCTGACTGGAGTGCCAGGCGTCGAAAGCGCAGCAGTCACGTGGCTCCCGGTCTGGGGTAACATCAGTTCCGGTTTCATCGACCGCGGACACAAAATCCTCATCAACCGCGTCGATGCCGGCTTTTTCTCCACCCTCGGGCTGCATCTCACCGAGGGGCGCCTTTTCAATCCCGCCGAGCGCGACGTCGTTATCGTCAGCGACTCGTTCGCCCGCTGGCACTGGCCCGGCGAAGACCCACTTGGAAAACGCCTGACCAATATCAGCCCCGCCACTGTGATAGGCGTAGTCGCCAAAGCCGGCAGCTTCGACATTCAAGACACCGGCGCGATGGCCGCCTATTACCCAATACTTCCTCAGGACTTTCGCGACGCTTCGATCGTCGTCAGAGCTTTCCGCAATCCCGGCAGTCTTACCGCTCCTCTCATCGCTCTCGCCGGGGCCCCGGACCCTAAACTGCGCCCCGGTTACACGCTCCTTAGCACAGCCTATGAGGACGCCGTCGCTCAGAGCCGTCGTCTTGTCTGGATCTTAAGTGCGCTCGGCCTGCTCGCCACCCTCCTCGCTGCCATCGGTCTGGCCGGCCTCACCGGCTACTCTGTCAGCCAGCGTACGCGAGAGATCGGCGTCCGCGTTGCCCTCGGCGCCGCTCGCTCAGGCGTCGTGCGCGCTGTGCTGAGGCCGCTTGTCGCTCCGGTCGCCTTAGGCATCGCACTCGGAATGCTCGGCGCAGCAGCCGTTTCCTCAGTACTTCGCCACAACCTTTCAAGCTTACGACCGGCCGATCCGCTCGCCTATCTCACAGCCGTCGTCGCGTTTCTGGGAATCGTTAGCCTCGCCGTTTGCATTCCCGCTCGCCGCGCTCTGCGTATCCAGCCAGCCCAAGCCCTGCGCCATGACTGACTTTCAAAGGTCCCGCGTATGGCTGGCGATAGAGTTTACGCCGGTTCCGCACAACACCATCCTTCAGGAACCAGATCGAGCACAAACAGAGCACAGCTCCCTCCACGCCCCGCCTAAAACTATCGTCCGCCGGGTGGGTTGAGCGTCTAGTACTCCCTTGCCTGGTGGAGGAGCTCGCTGACGCGTTCCGCTCGAGGGCCGCACAGGGTGAACTCGCGCCGTCCTGCCTCCCGGCGAATGAGGATCACAGAACGACACATTGCTTGCTCTGCGGTGCCCAAGAGCCGGTCCCATCCAGCGGCCTGCGGGTGCGCAAGAGCGTCATGCCGATAGAGGGAGACTGGCGTTAGCTGGCGGTGAGTGAAACCAGCTGTATTGCCGAAGGCATCTCATCCCACGTGCGGCCGTCCAGGGTTCGTCCGGTCTTGCTTTTCTGGACGCCGCCCCATTGCTTGAAAAAGAACGCGACGCCTGCCCTGCCGCACTGGTCCCTGATGGCCGTGACCCAATCTGCCTGCATTGGCCGTGCGCCGGGTCCTGATTCTCCGCCAACGATCACCCAGTCGATCCCGCGCAGGTTGATTTTCCCGAGTCGAGCTAGGAGTGGCTCGATGGAAAGGAACTTGATGTGCGCGCTCGTGCGTCGGAGGTGATCGATGCGGCTGAGGTACTTCTCGCTCTCGACGCTCACGCCCATCCAGATGTGCGGTGCCCACGCGAGCCGATCGCTCAATTCCTCCAGGCGCTCGGCGCGCTTCGTGAGGATCTGGTACTGGTGCCAGTCAGCCTGGTTCATGACCCGGAACACGCGCTGGATGTACTCGAGCGGGACCTCGTCATGAAAGAGATCGCTCATGGAATTCACGAAGATCCGCTTAGGAGCCCTCCAGTGCAACGGATGCTGGAGCATGTGCGGTTGGAGTGTCACGCCGAACCCGTTCCGGTAATTCTTGTTGCCCATGGCCTGCAGCCTACGCGCGAGTCGCTCCGCGTAGCAGTTCTTGCAGCCAGGGCTGATCTTGTCGCAACCCGTGACCGGGTTCCATGTCGCGTCTGTCCATTCGATGGGGGAGTTCGTGGCCATGGTGCTCCTCTTTCCGTATTCAATTGAGGGACATTGGCAGCATTATCATACGCACAAGAATCATTGTATTTGTTTTAATGGTTGGACGTGGCAGTACCGAAAGATACCATCTGGCCGATAGAGCCCCACACGAGTGCGAAGCACCAAATCCTGCGCAAATACTTGGACGCGTGGCTGCCAATCCTCGGTACGTACAACAAGCGGATCGTCTACATCGACGGGTTTTCCGGCCCCGGACAGTACGCAGGTGGAGAGCCCGGCTCCCCGATCATTGTCCTCGAGGCGGCCAGGACGCATCGCGCGAACTTGGCCGGAGAACTCGTGTTCCTCTTCGTGGAGGAGCGGAATGATCGTGTCGCGCACCTCAACGGCCTCATCGCCGCGATCCCACTGCCAGGGCATTTCAAGGTGCACGTGGAGGAAGGCACGTTCGCGGCACACTTGACCGCGCTCCTGGACGCGCTTGATCAAGAGCGCGGCCAGATCCCCCCGACGTTCGCCCTCATCGACCCGTTCGGGTTCGCCGGCATCCCATACGCGCTCATCAAGCGACTCTTGGCGAAGGACAAGCGCGAGGTCCTGATCACGTTTATGGCGGATTCGATCAACCGGTGGCTCACGCACCCGGACGAGAACATTCGTGCGCACATCACGGAGACGTTCGGCACGGACGAGGCAGTGCAGATCGCGTTTGGTACGGGAGACCGAGCGGAGGGACTCAAGAACCTCTACCACCGCCAACTCCAGAAGGTGGTGCGGTTCGTGCGGTACTTTGAGATGCGCGATCGTGACCACCGGGTCGTGTACTACCTATTCTTCGCGTCGAACAACGCGCTCGGGCACCTCAAGATGAAAGAGGCGATGTGGAAGGTCGATCCCTTGGGTGACTTCACGTTCTCCGATGCGACCGACCCGAACCAGGCATTGCTCTTCAGTGCACCATCAACCGCGCCCCTGGCGGAATCCCTCACTGCGAGATTCAGGGGTGCGGGGCAGATCCCGGTGCAGCGTGTTGAGGCCTACGTCATTGATGAGACTGCGTACCTGCGAAAGCATATGGGCGAGGCACTCCAGCACCTCGAAAACCACAAGAAATTGCTGGTCGCGGAGATGAAGACGGACAGGAAGAAGCGACGAGCGAAGACGTTTCCGAACGAGGCGCTCGTCACCTTCGTGTGAATCCGCGCTGTCGCGATCTGACGCACCAGATTCATCCGATGGTGATCTGGGACAAGAATCGTGGTGGGAAGTCCATCGTGTCGTAGAAGATGGTGGTGCTCAACGATTGTGCCGAGCTCAAGTACGACCACAGCGGCAGTCCACTCACGCGCGTCACTTCGATGGCTTGACCAAGATAGAGGTAGAAGCGCATGAGCAATTCGTCAGAATCCGTGGCTTGTTGGAGCGCGACACCCCGCGCGTGGAGCGGATTCGGACAGACGCCGTCATCACAAGCGAACGTCACGAGATACTGATCTAGCGCGAAGATGATATTGGTCCATACGTGAGGCGCCGTCTCAAGGACGCGGTTCATGATCTTTTCGTGCATCGTCTCGCTCTTGAGTGCCTTCCCGCAGATCATCAGAAAGGTGAAGACTTGGTGCAGGTGGTTATTGACGTGATCAATCGCTTCGCCAAACTCCGTATCGAACGCTCTCCCGCTCGCTGAGCGATCCAACTCCTTGACTGATTCCAGATTGGCGAGGGCGGACTGCAGTTCCGCATCGCTCGTCAGCGAGGACTTGATTTGTCCGACTGCAACGACCGATTCGCACGGATAGAACCGGATGCCTCCCGCGGTCTCGAACCGTGGACAGACGAGTGCGTTGGCAATGATGATGTCGAGTTGCTTGCTGAGATTAGGGGGTGCAGAAGATGCCTTGGTAGATGTTCACGAGTTGCCAGTCGTAGGTACATGGTGTCGTCGCTGGTCAGGCTGCCGCTACCTCCGGGATCGCCACCACGCTTCAAATTCGCTGGTCAACAGAACGTGCCTCACGAGGAATATCAAGGGCAAACTAACTTGTTGCCTCGTGAAACAATCCCTCACCCGGTTCACGATTTCAGAAATTAATTCCCCCCGCCCCTCAATCACTTACAGCCCTAACCCCCTAAAACCGTCACCCCCGTCAGCTACCCTCGAATCGAGGTAAGTAACACATGACCGATAAACAACTCGCAGCCAACCGCGCCAACGCGCAAAAGAGCACCGGACCCAAAACACCCGAAGGCAAACGCCGCTCGTCACTCAATGCTTCTAGGCATTACTTGACAGGCAAAATCCACGTTGCCACCCTCGAAGATTCCGCGGCCTTCGAAGCGCACTGCAGCGCCTATCTCGAAGCCCTGACGCCCGTCGGCATCATCGAATCCGATCTCGCCCGGGAAATCGCCGAAGATCGCTGGCGCCTCAAACGCGCTCGTTCTCTCGAGCACTCCGTCTTCGCCCTCGGCCACCAGACCCGCGCCGAAGCCGCCGATTCGGGCGACCCGCATCTCGACGCCGCGCTAGCCGAGGGCCAGACCTGGATCGAGCAGGCCAAAAGCCTCCAACTCCTCACCCTCTACGAAAACCGCATCCGCCGCGCCATCGAAAAGAACACCGTGCAGTTAGAAGCTATGCAGGCCAGGCGCAAGGCCGCCTTCGTCAACGCCCGCACCGAAGCCATCCGGCTCGCGCAACTGGCTGAAGCGGAAGGGGAACCCTACTACGATCCCGCGACCGATTTCGAGCCCGCCAGCGACCACGGTGGGTTCATTTTTTCAACTCCCGAAATCGAACGCACAATAGACCGCCGCAACCGCCTCCACCGCGCCTGGAAATTGGGCGCCGGCAGCCCCGGGTTCGAACTGGAACCCGAAGAAGACTCCGAGGAAGGCGAGTTTTCCGAGGAAGACGGCCCCTTAGCCGCCTAAATGCCCGAATCCTCGCGCCCCCGGCGTTTCCCCTAGGGCAGTTTGGCGCCGAACTTGTGTGACGAAAAGTCGGGTAACGCAGGTAACTTCCGTCGCGCGGATGTATCCTATTAACTATATGTCCGCACTCGCGCGATATCTCTTTCTATTGGCGCCTGCGTGCCTGCCCTTACTCGCGCAACAGCCGGATGCGGAGTTTTTCGAAACCAAAATCCGTCCCGTGCTGGTGGCCAAGTGCTACGGCTGCCACTCATCTAAGCTAAGTTCGCCAATGGGCGGCCTCGTTGTGGATACCAAGGCCGGTCTCGCCAAAGGTGGCGCGTCCGGACCAGTGATCGTTCCCGGAAAGCCGGACCAGAGCAAATTGGTACAGGCCATCCATTACACCAACCCCCAGTTGCAGATGCCGCCTACCGGCAAACTTCCTGATAACGTTATCGCCGATATCGAGCGCTGGATCGCCTCCGGCGCGCCGGATCCGCGCGTTGAGACCGCCGGAGCAGCCCCCGCACCCGCGCCTTTGAAAGGCATGTCGATTGAAGATGGTCGCAAGTGGTGGGCCTTTCAGCCAGTTAATGAACTCCCCGCGCCGCGCGTGAAAAACGCAGCCTGGGCCAAAACCAAGATTGACCGCTTTATCCTCGCCAAGCTCGATACGGCCGGCCCGAAACATAAAGCCCTGCCGCCGTCGCCGCCTGCCGCCCCCCGCGAACTGGTCCAGCGCGCCTATATCGATTTAGTCGGTTATAAACCGACCTTTGAAGAGGAAGAAGCCTACGTCAACAATCGCAACCCGAAGGCATACGAAGAGCTGATCGATACCCTGCTCGCGTCGCCGCGCTACGGGGAGCGATGGGGCCGCCACTGGATGGATGTCGCGCGTTTTGCGGAAGACAACCCCACCGGCGAAGCCACCAACCCTGGCTATCCCACGGCGTGGCGGTATCGCGATTGGATCATCGATGCCGTAAACGCCGACATGCCTTATGACCGTTTCGTCAAACTGCAGTTGGCCGCCGATGAAATGCCCGGCGTCGCGCATGATGACCTCCGCGCCCTGGGCTATCTCGGCGCCGCGCCTGTTTATCACAAAGACCAGCGCCTCTCTTACGAAGTGATCTACGGTTTTCTCACCGACGATTGGGATGAGCGCGTCGACGCCGTGTCGCGTGGCATCCTCGGCATGACGGTCGCTTGCGCTCGCTGCCACGATCATAAATTCGATCCCATCCCTACCAAAGACTATTACTCCATGGCCGGCATGTTCGCCTCCACCATGCGCGCCGAGCGGCCCACCTTTGCAGTGGATCCGAAAGTGGAAGAACGGTTCCTCTGGATCCAAAGACGCCTCTTCGATTTGCGCTACTCCGCGGACCTGCTCACCAATGAAGCCTCCACCGTTGTCGGCGCCAAGGAGCGCGTGGATAAGTGGAAGGCGGAAATCGAAAGCCTCCATCAGGAAATGGAAGGCATACGCGGCACGTATCCGCAGCTTACCCAGCACCTCGAACGCTTTTGGACGTTCCCGCCCCCGCGCCAACCCGGCGCGCCAAGAGTCGCCGCTGGTGGCGGCCGCCGTGGCGGAGGGGCCAATCCGGCTGCGAAAGAGCCTTTCTTCAACTCCGTATATGACGCGGCGCAATTCGCCGATGGCACGGACGCGCATTACACATTCATCAACTACAAACCTGGCGAATCGCGAGAGCTTCCCGTGATGCCCCATGGCAGCGTCACCGCCGATGGGCCGCCTGAGCCGCACCATTTTCTGACCGTGCTTTCCAAGGGCGATAGCACTTCCCATCATGGCTCCGGGCGCGCCGAATTCGCCGACCGCATCTTTAGCGATGGCGCCCCGCTCTCGGCGCGCGTGATCGTCAATCGCGTCTGGGCTTGGCACTTCGGCAAAGGCTTGGTGGGTACGCCTAGCGATTTCGGAACCCAGGGAGAAAAGCCCACCCATCCGGAACTGCTCGACGATCTGTCCGCGCGCTTTATCGCTCACGGCTGGTCGCTAAAATGGCTCAATCGCGAGATCATGATGTCCGCCGCCTACCGCCAGTCCAGCCATCCGCGGGCCGATGGCGACGCGGCCGATTCGGTGAATGCCCTGCTCTGGCGCATGAATCCGCGCCGCATGGATATTGAGTCCTACCGCGACTCGCTCCTGCGCACAGCGGGCAAACTCAGCGACGTGATGTATGGGCCGTCCGAAGAGGCCGATAGTCCTACCAACTTCCGGCGCACGGTATACGCGCGCATCAGCCGCAGCCGCGTCAACGGACTGCTGCGCGAATACGATTTTCCCGATCCCATCCAGACCACTGCCACGCGCGATTTGACCGTGACCTCATTGCAGCAGCTATTCCTGATGAATAGCGCCTGGATTGACAACCTTTCGTCCACGCTCGCAACTTCCGTAGACACGGATTCGGATGTGCCTGCTAAGATCCGCGATCTTTACCGCAAGGTCCTATCGCGCGATCCCAACGCGCATGAAGTGGCTCTCGCGGCGGCTTATCTGGACCGTCCCGCGGATCCCGCCATCAAGCAGACGCTGCTCGAGCAGTACGCTCAGATTCTGTTGTCAACCAACGAGGAGATTTTCTGGCCATGAACAAATTCCCCTTTGGGCAGGCCTTCCAGCCTGCTCACCTGTCTCGCAGAAACATGATCCAATCCCTTTGCGGAGGCTTGGGCTCCGTGGGTCTCGCCGCTCTGCTGGGCGAGCAAACGGCGTCCGCCGCCGCCGTGAGTCATTACGGCGGCCCGAAACTACCGGTCAAGGCCAAGAACATCATCTTCTTGTTCATGGCGGGCGGCCCCTCGCAGATCGATATGTTCGATCCCAAGCCCAATCTCCTCAAGCACCAGGGCGAGCGCCCGGACGCTGTCAACCTGCGCACAGAGCGGCAAACCGGCGGTCTGCTGCCTTCGCCGTTCGAATATAAGAAAGCCGGCAAGAGTGGGATTGAACTCAGTTCGCTGATGCCGCAGATGTCCACAGTCATCGACGATGTCTGTGTCATCCGCTCCATGTATACCTTCAACCCCACCCACGTTCCCGCGCGCAGCCTGATTCACTCGGGAAGCATCCTGGCCAACCGTCCCTCGTTCGGCGCCTGGGTCTCCTACGGGTTAGGGTCTGAAAACCAGAATCTGCCTTCGTTTGTCGTGCTGACGCCCGGCGGCGGCGGCGGCAGTTCGTCCCTCTGGCGCGCTGGGTTCCTGCCTGCCGAGCATCAGGGCGTGGCCTTCAACGACGCCGAAATCGAACCCGAGAAGATGATCGCCAACCTGCGCAATCAATTTCTGGGCGCGACCGAGCAGCGGCGTGAGATGGATGCGCTCGCCGCCCTCAACCAGGGCTTCAGCGATTCCTTCGGCCAGGATTCGTTTCTCGATGGGCGCATCAAAGCCATGGAAGCGGCTTACCGCATGCAGTTTGAAGCGGCCGATGTCTACGATATCCGCAAAGAGCCGCAGGCGATTCGTGACGAGTATGGCTCCACGCCGTTTGCCAACGGCTGCATCATGGCGCGCCGTCTAGTGGAAGCGGGCGTTCGTTATATCCACCTCTATTACGGAGCAGGCCAAGTCTGGGACGATCACTCGGGCATCAATAAGAACCTCGAGAAGCGCGTCCCCGATATGGACCAGGCGGCAGCCGCGCTGATTCGCGATTTGAAACGCCGCGGCATGCTCGATTCCACCCTCGTCGTGTGGGGCGGCGAATTCGGGCGCACTCCCGTTTCCGAAAGTGGCGACGGCCGCGATCACAATCCCTACGGCTACACCATGTGGGTGGCGGGCGGCGGCTTCAAGGGCGGCTTGGCTTACGGCGCCACCGATGAGTTTGGTTTCAAGGCGGTCGAAAACCGCGTCTCCATTCACGATCTGCACGCCACCTTGCTCAACCAGATGGGCGTAGATCACACCAAGCTGACTTATCGTTACGCCGGACGCGATTTCCGGCTCACCGACGTTTACGGCGAAGTGGTAAAAGACGTTCTCGTTTAAGGCGGTCACATTCGAATGAAGCGTATTGCGATTTTTGCGTTCGCCGTCTTGACGGCGGCCGCCCAGAGAGGTGGTCCGCCCTTTCAGCCCAAGGCGGAGGATATCCAGCAGATTCGGGAGAAGACCGGCGAACTCGAAGGCATGGTCAAGGGCCTGAAATCGAAACACGTCGATTCCGATCTTGTGGCCGATGTCGAAATTTACGCCAAAGCCGGCCAGATGCTGCTCGAGTTCCCCGAGCAGGTCACCAACCAAAACGGAATCAATCACGCGTTGGCCGTACTCAATACCGGAATCGACCGCGCCAGGCAATTAGATAGCGGTCAATCGCCTTGGACGACGGCTCCGAAACAGACTCGCGGTTATTACTCTGCCATCGATGGCTCGGTGCAACCCTATGGCGTGACGGTGCCCGCTTCTTACGATGGAACCAAGCCCACGCGCCTCTACGTCTCGTTGCACGGACGCCAGAACAACACCATCGAATCGGAGTTCCTCTTCGCTTTTCCCAATTCCGGTCCCGGGCGGCCGCCGGTCGCGGACAATGGCCAGATCCAGGTCGATGTCTTCGGCCGTGTCAACAGCGCGGGCTACCACTGGGCCGGCGAGGCGGATATTTTTGAAGCCATCGCCGCCATGGAAAAGCGCTGCAAGATAGACGATCGCCGCATAATTTTGCGCGGGTTCTCCATGGGCGGTGAGGGCGCATGGCACATCGCCCTGCATTATCCGGATCGCTTCGCGGCCGCCGAAATCGGCGCCGGAACCTGGTCTCCCCGCGGCTCCATGCCCGGTCTGCAGCCTTATCAATATGCGGTTTTGCGCATTTGGGAGAACATGCCCGAATGGGCGCTCAACATTTTCAATCTCCCCTTGGCAGGCCATGACGGCGATGCCGATACGCAGACGCCCACCGTACCGGTTCCGCCGCCGGGTACGCCCAATCGCGGCCAGTTGGAATCTTCGCTGCGAACCAGAGCTCAGTTGGAAAAAGAGGGCTTTCCCTCCGAAGGCGAACCCGATTTCCTGCATTCCAAAGGCGCCCCGGCCTCTTCATGATTTCGCAGAACACTGGCCACGGCACCAGTCCGCTGGTCCGCCAGCGACTCGACGACTTCCTCAAAGTGTGGGGCGATAAGGGACAGGTTTCGCCCGATCACTTGCGCTTCTTGACCTACACCACGCGTTACAACCGCGATTATTGGGCTTCGCTCGATGGTTTGGAAAAACATTACGAGCGTGCCGAAATCGATGCGCAGCGTAGCGATGGCGGCGCGCAATACGATATTAAAACCAAAAACCTGACGCGTCTCACGCTGCGCGAAACGGACCATGCCAAAAACATTCGTATTGATGGTCAGGACCTTCACGTGAAGGCCGCTCCCGAGATCGCGCTGGAAAAAACCGGCTCCTCCTGGAAGGTCGATAAGAACACGAAGCTTGCGGGTCTGCATAAGACGCACGCGCTGCAAGGCCCCATCGACGATGCCTTCCTCGATCCATTCCTGTTGGTGCGTCCTACCGGCACGCCCTGGAATGAGGCCGTGAACCAGCAGGCGCTTCGTTCACTTGCCCGCTTCGACCGCCTCTGGGCCAAGTTTTTCCGCGGCCATCCCTTCGTCAAAGACGATAAGGACGTAACCGAGGCCGATTTCGCGAAATATCATGTCGTCCTCTTTGGCGACCCCGGCAGCAACAAATGGATCGCGAAGATCAACGGCAAACTTCCCGTTCGCTGGACCAGGGAAACGGTCACGCTTGGCGGTCAGTCGTTTTCTGCCAAAGACAACTTCCCGGCCCTGATCTATCCCAATCCCCTGAACCCCGCAAAATACGTTGTGTTAAACACCGGCTTGACCATACCCGATCGTGAATACAATGGCGATTACGGCATGCCGCAATGGGGCGATTACGCCATCGTCAAAGTTAAAGAGGGTTCCGACGTTCCTGACTTGAACGTCGCCGGCCTGTTCGACGAGAACTGGCAATTGGTCAAGTAACTTTTCACGGCAAGCCGCGATATAGACTATTTGG
Source organism: Bryobacterales bacterium (assembly GCA_963703295.1). Taxonomy (GTDB): domain Bacteria; phylum Acidobacteriota; class Terriglobia; order Bryobacterales; family Bryobacteraceae; genus PALSA-243. Next base: position 8,134,478 of record OY969810.1, on the reverse strand, counting down.
ATGATCCGTACGCCGCTGCTGCCACTGCTCGCGTTCGCGTGTTTCGCGCAGACTCCCGATTGGCCTGCCATCAACGCCGAGACCTTAAAGCATTTCACCGCCGTAGTCCAGATGGATACGCAAGACCCGCCCGGTAATGAAACCAAGGTCGTCGATTATGTGAAGAAGACGCTCGAAGCGGAAGGAATCCCGGTAATCGTTTCGGCTAAAGAGCCGGTGCGCGCGAATCTCATCGCGCGCCTTAAAGGCAACGGGTCGAAGAGGCCGCTGCTCATCATGGGTCACACCGACACGGTGAAGGTCGATCCGGCTAAGTGGAAGTTCGGTCCCTTCAGCGCGACGCGCGACGGCGGATATATCTACGGGCGTGGCACGATCGACGATAAAGACAACATGACGGCCGGCATGATGACGATGATCCTGCTTAAGCGGCTCAAGATCCCGCTGGACCGCGACGTCATCTTCGTAGCCGAAGCCGGAGAAGAGGCCTCCACTGGAGCGGGCATCGCGCATCTGGTGGAGCAAAACTGGGCGGATATCGAGGCCGAAATCTGCCTAGCGGAGGGTGGCAACGTCAATCGGCGCGAGGGTAAGGTTCGTTATGCGCTCGTCCAGACGGTGGAGAAACTGCCGCGTGGCGTCGAACTGGTTGCTCATGGCGTGTCCGGGCACGGCTCACGTCCGCTGCGCACGAACCCGATTCTGCATCTTTCCCGCGCCGTCGAGAAGATCTCCATGTGGGACCCGCCCATGCGGCTGAGCGACACCACCCGCTATTATTTCGAAAGGCTGGCGGGCGTCAGCAGCCCGGATGCCGCTGCGCGGTACAACGCGCTCTTCGACGCGGCGAAGTCGGCCGCCGCGCGCGAATATCTGGCGGAAAACGAACCAGGCCACTACTCCATGTTGCACACGTCGATTTCGCCCAACATGATTTCGGGCGGTTATCAAACCAATGTAATTCCATCCGAAGCGCGGGCCACGCTCGACGTGCGCGCGCTGCCCGATGAAGATATGCCCAAGTTCTACGAGTTGATGCGCCAGGTTATAGACGACCCGTCCGTGGAAATCGTACCCAACGACCGGAATAACCGTCCGGTGGCGCCAGCCTCGCGCATCGACGGAGAGACTTTCCGGATCATTGAAGCCGCCAATCGCAAGGTCTACAACGTCATCACGATTCCACAAATGAGCACCGGCGCTACCGACATGGCGTTCCTGCGCGCCAAAGGCGTGCAATGCTACGGCATCGGCCCCATGACTGACGAAGAGGATGCTCCCAAGGGCTTCGGCGCGCATAGCGATCAGGAGCGCATTCCCGAAGAGGGCCTCTACAAATTCGTGCAGTTCAATTGGGAAGTGGCCACGGCGCTTGCCGGGAGGCATCAATAAAAGAGGGAGATGGCGGAAAGCCATCTCCCTCGAGTTACCTTCGTTCTTGTGAAGAGACTACTTCCTTGCCGGCGCTGAGCCGGGCAGTGTGTACCGCAGATTCCAGAACGCCATGTTCACGTTGGCGTTCGACGGTTGTCCAAGCGCCACGGCCCATGGATTCCGTTGCAGGTACGAGTATTGGAACATCAACTGGAGAGCGCCGTATCTCGCGTCTCGCCAGATGGCCTGGGTGAGCCCGAAAGTACCTTCTTGAATGGTGCGGTTGTTCGATGCGGCCGAACCCGGGAAGCCGTAACCGACCAGCGTCTTGCCGTTGGCATCAAGCGCCGAGTTGCGCGCAACGTAGATAGCGCCGTAATAGCCGTAGACCTGAGTATTCTTATGCACGTATTCAAAACCGCTCACGGTGGAACCGGAATGAACTGGGGAGAGGCTGCCATCGGCGCGGGCGATCAGATCGGGCGCCTGTCCGAAAATGTAGCGGCCTCCGCCATCGCTCCAGAAGTTATTCGTGACGATGCGGAAACCCTTGGCAACTTCGAAATTCAAGTTCAAGAACCCTCCGGCGCCCAAGGCGGAATAATGCGTTAGGTTGTTGGGATTCCACACTCTGAAATTGCGTTCCAATCCGCCGAATTCGATGTGCGCGTGGGTCGAAGGATCGAACGCGAGCTTGGCGATGATATCCGGCGCGAGGTTGGGAACGCCAGTCGTGGTCGCGCCATTGTTTAATTGACCGCCGGGATAGGTGGTTAGCGCCGCCGGGAAGGTGGGAACCGGACCACCGCCGGAACCGCCGACGTACTGCTCGGGGTTGTCGGCCGCGATGGCGAAGTGCACTTTGTTTCCGGGGGCGTGATACACGAAGCGAAACTCCGGAATGCGGCCCCAAACCAAGCCAGCCTGATAATTCACGTCGATATCCTGTGTGTAGAAGAGATTGCCGGGCAACGGACTAATGCCGGTGCGGCCGGGCGTAATCAAGCTCCACGTCTGCCCGCCCAGGATTTCCCAACTTCCCTTGGAGATGTCCACCCAATAGACTCGCGAGCGCATGGTGTTGCTATCGCTGCTCACAAGGACGTTGGCGGGATTGTTGCCCAGGAAATCTGCTTCCATATAGCCAATTACTTGCGCGCCCTTTACCATGGCGTCCACGCGGAAACCGACGCGCGAGTTCTGCATGCTGAGGCGGAATTCGCTGAGGTTGGTCTGGTAGATGTTGCCGTAGGCAACAGATCCGAAGCTGGTTCCGATGCTTCCTCCATCGTTCTTATTGCGCCATACGCCTGTGAAATCCATAAAGCCGATCGGCGTGATATAGGCGTCTCCGATTTTGATCTGGAGTGGAGAGTCGGGTACGGCGCCCTGCGGAAAGGGTTTCGGTGCGGAGACGGGCGACGAGTACGGAGCGGCCGAAGGCCGCGTTACCGGTGGAGGGGCGATCATTGGTGTCGTGCTCGCAATCAGCGGGCGCACAGGCTGGGGAACAGAGGCCGCCGCCGGGGCATTCGTTTCGCTGGCGCCGCCGCTTGCCGCCAGGCCATCCTTTGTGGCCACTTCTTCGAGCTTCTTCGATATCGCTTGCAGTTGTTGCTGCAGTTGTTGCACTTGGGCCTTGAGTTGCGCAATCTCGTCCGGACTCTGCTGCGCCGGCAAAACGACCGCCAACGATAACGTCAGCGCTATCACCCTGCCGAAACGTGCCAATCCCTGTCTGATCATTCGCTGTTTTTCTCCTGATCTTGTGCTTTTCTCCGAGAGAGTAACAGTCGAACCGCCACAGAAAAATTAAGGTTAGATGACAAATTGGTGAAATTGAGTGCGGCGGGTATTCTCCTCAGAAATAACTTTCTCTAGCGGCGATACCGCGTCCTTTTAAGTTCGAATCGACTAACGATCGTAGACTTACTAGCCTCATAATGGCTAAATGTGGAATGGGACGAGTCTTCGCCCGAGCATGGCAGTCGGCGCGGGCCTGACAGCGTTTTCTCTACTGGCGCTCAAGGTCTTTCTTCCCGCGTCGACCCTTTGGGGCATCATTGCATCGGCCGCGACGATCGGCGTGGCGGGCGTCGTCGGAGCCAATATCCTGTTCTCCTATTTTCTTGAGAAGGCACGCTCGACGTCGGAGATTGCAGCCGAGAGACTGCAAGAGGCTGTCGATAATCTGCAGCGGGAAAGCTCGCGTCTGGAAGCCATCCTAGGGAGCATGGTAGAAGGCGTTGTGGCTATTGATCCTCAGTTTCACATCACATTTCTCAACCGGGCCTTCGCCAGCGCCATGGAGGTGCGCCTGCCGCTCGCTCAACGCACGCCACTGGTACAGGTTGTGCGCGATCACGAATTACTCGAAATGTTCAACGCCGTCTTCACTTCCGGCGAATCGATACAGGGGCGCTTGACCCTCTCCGCTCTCGGCCTGCGAACCTTCGCTGTTCAAGTGACGCCTCTCGCCGGCGCCCCCGCGCGCGGCGCAATCGGAATGTTCTACGACATCACGGAGATTGAGCGCCTGGAACGCGTACGGAAAGATTTCGTCGCCAACGTCTCGCATGAACTTCGCACTCCGCTCGCGGCTATCAGCGGATACGCAGAGACTCTGCTCGAGGGCGCAATCGACGACCATGAAAACAGCCGGCGCTTTGCGGAGATCATCTTGAATAAGGCGCGCCAATTGGCCAACATCGTCTCCGATTTGCTGGTGCTCTCCACTCTGGAGGGCGGCAAGCCACCCTCGCCTGAGCCGGTCTCACTGCGCAACAGCATTTCATCCGCTCTTCGCACCGTGGAACCGGTGGCGAAGGCGCGCGGCGTGAAGCTTGCTTTTCAAAACGAGGAGGACCTTGAAGTACTCGGCTACGAGATTCGACTAGAGCAGGTGTGGGTGAATCTTTTGGACAATGCCATCAAGTTTAACCGCCCTGACGGGGATGTTCGGGTCGAGATGAAGCAAAAGCAAAGCGGCATCGTCGTGCGGGTATGCGATACGGGATTGGGAATCCCTTCCCGCGATCTACCGCGCATTTTCGAGCGGTTCTATCGTGTTGATAAGGCGCGGTCCCGGGCCACAGGCGGCACTGGACTTGGCCTGGCGATTGTGAAGCACGCTGTGGAACAAATGGGAGGGTCGGTTTCCGTGGATAGCCGTCTTGGCCAAGGGACCACATTTACGGTTACGTTGCCGCCTCTAAACCATTCAAACGGCGCGTGATATTGACGCCATTGTAATAACTCCGTCATTCGGCTCTAACACACCACGCTCTATACTCGCCTTTCACTGCCGATCTGCGAAGGGTCCAATTGTGTCGATTGGTACTGCCCTCGATGGGCGCCTTCGGCTGTTCGAGACAGTGAATCGGGACCGCCCGTTTCGATTTGGGTACCCGAATAGCCATGCGGCAATGCTTGTTGCAGATCCCTAACCGGATCTAAACCGAACTGTAACAATGTCGTGCGACGGTAGAAAGAGGAAACAATAATGAGAACGACAAAGAAACTGGCTTTGATGGCCATAGCCGCGACGGGAATAGCGGGGATTGCCGCAGCGCAATCCATCAACGCAGCGGGCGCGACTTTCCCCGAGTTCATTTACAAAAAGTGGTTTAGCGATTATAAGACCGCTCACGCCGGTATCGAGGTCAACTACCAAGCCATTGGCTCCGGCGGAGGAATTAAGCAGCTTACTGCGGGCACGGTGGATTTCGGGGCGTCCGACCGGCCGCTCACGGACGAGGAAATGGCCGCACAAAAGGTAAAGCCAATCTACTTCCCCACCGTTCTCGGCGGAATCGTACCTGCTTATAACCTACCCCAAGTAACAACTCAGTTGAAGTTCACCGGCGAGGTGCTTGCGGGGATCTTCCTGGGCAAGATCACCAAATGGAACGATAAGCAACTGGCCGCGTTAAACCCCGGCGTAAAGCTTCCGAACGATGACATTGCCGTGGTCCATCGTTCAGACGGCAGCGGTACAACTTTCGTTTTCACCGAATATTTAGCCAAGGTGAGTCCTGAGTGGAAGTCCGGACCCGGGGTGAATCAGAGCCCAAAGTGGCCCACCGGAACAGGGCAGGCGCAGAACGACGGCGTGGCGGGGGCCATCAAGCAGACCCCTGGATCCATTGGTTATGTTGAGTTAACGTTTATCCTCACCAATAAGGGCATGCAATACGGCCAGGTGAAGAACGCCGCCGGCAGTTTCATCAATGCGAGCGTTGAATCCGTCACCGCCGCGGCCGCCGGACTTACCAGTTTCCCCGCTTCTATTACCAATGCTCCTGGTAAGTCGGCCTATCCTATCTCGACCATGACTTACCTGCTGATTCCGAGCACCATACCGGACGCCAAGAAGCGCGATGCGGTTAAGGGCTTTCTGGGCTGGGCGTTGAAGGATGGACAAAAACTGGCGCCGCCGCTAGGCTACGCGCCACTGCCGAAAGAAGTGGTTGCTGCCGAACTCAAGCAATTACCCCTGGTGAAGTAAGATGTCGGCTCCGGCACTCACAGCAGGCGGATCCGGTCGGACCAAGAGTTTATTGGCAAGCCTGCGGGGAGGCGACGCGGTAGCGCACTTCGTCGCCTTACTCTTTGCTTCCAGCGTGCTCCTAGTGACTGTGTTTCTAGTCTGGGAGCTATGGATTCACTGTGCTCCCTCGCGTCACAAGTTTGGTCTTAATTTCCTGGTTACACAAGATTGGGATCCGGCCAACGGACAGTTCGGCGCTCTGCCTTTTGTGTACGGGACTGTCCTTACCTCAGTAATTGCATTGTTTATCTCTGTGCCGTTAGGGGTGGGCGCCGCTATCTTCCTCGCGGAGTTAGCGCCGCGGCGGCTCGCGGAGTGGTCCACCTTTCTGGTGGAGCTTCTGGCGGCCGTTCCCAGCGTCATCTTCGGACTCATCGCCATTTTCACGCTGATTCCGCTCATGCGATCGTATGTCGAGCCCTTCCTGAAACATACGCTTGGCTTATTGCCTGTGATCGGCGTTCTCTTTAGCGGGCCAGCGTTCGGCGGCGGTTACTTGACCGCCGGGGTAATTCTGGCGATCATGACCTTTCCGTTTATCATTTCCATCTCGCGTGAGGCGCTGCTTGAAGTGCCGCGCGATCAACGCGAGGCGGCTCTCGCGCTAGGCGCCACGAGATGGGAATCCACGATTCAAGTTGTAGTTCCCTACGCGCGTCTGGGAATTTTCGGCTCAATTTTTCTTGGGCTGGCGCGCGCATTGGGCGAAACTATGGCAGTGACGATGGTCATTGGCAACGACACCACGCTGCACACGTCGCTTTTCTCGAACGGCTATACGATCGCATCGGTCATCGCCAATGAATTCGCCGAAGCAAGTGATGATCTTCACCTCAGTTCGCTGGTCGAGATCGGCCTGGTGCTATTCTTGCTCACTATTGTCATCAACGCTCTCGCCCGAATTCTGGTGATCGCCACGGCGGGCAAGGGAACGGGTAGAGCGGCATGAACCGTTTGGCATATCGCAAGCTGGTCAACAAGGTTATGCTGACGCTCACCGGCGTCTGCACGGTCTTGACCGTATCGATCTTATTCATTGTTTTCGGCTACCTGGTCTACAACGGCGCCACCTCTATCGATTGGAATTTCCTGACCAAACTGCCGAAACCGACGGGCGAGATTGGCGGCGGGATGGCGAATGCGATTGTGGGGAGCGCATTGATGATCGGTCTGGCCGCATTGATCGGCCTGCCGGTCGGATTTTTGGGCGGTGTTTATCTGGCGGAATTCAGCGGCAAGACGTTTGGTTTCATGGTACGCTACATGGCCGATTTATTGAACGGCGTTCCTTCGATTGTGGTCGGCATCTTCGCATGGACAGTGATCGTGGTGCCGATGCATACGTTCTCCGCCTTGGCTGGTGGATTTGCTCTGAGCCTGATGCTGATTCCCATTACCATGCGCAGTACCGAGCAGTTTCTTCTCAATGTCCCGCGGTCACTGCGCGAAGGCGCGCTGGCGTTAGGCGCGCCGAAGTGGAAGGTGATCGGAACCGTCGCGGTTCCAGCGGCGATGCGGGGCATACTCACCGGAATGATTCTGGGTGTGGCACGCATCGCGGGCGAAAGCGCGCCACTGCTGTTTACCGCGCTCAATAATGAATTCTGGCCATCAGGCCTGCGGCAGCCTACAGCCGCACTTCCGGTTATGATCTATAAACACGCCATGGCGCCGTTTGACGATTATCACCGCCAGGCATGGGCTGCTGGATTGGTTTTGTTAACCATGGTTTTAGTAACTAACATTTCGGCGCGCTGGATTGCTTCACGCGGAATCGCCGTACAGAAGGGTTAGGGTAAATGGAAATGTCTCCTGAATATGTAGCGTCTCCGCACGAACCGGCTATAAAGCCGATCGAAATACCGCAAACCGCGCCCGGCGTCAAAGCGGTTCCGGCGGTGACCAAAATCTCTGTCAAAAATCTGAATTTCTTCTACGGTTCGTTTCAGGCGCTGCACGACATTAATATCACCATTCCTGAAATGCAGATCACCGCTTTGATCGGGCCATCCGGCTGCGGAAAATCGACGTTTCTACGAACCCTGAATCGCATCCACGAAATGATTCGCGGCGCGCGCGCCGAAGGATCTGTGACGCTTGACGGCGAAAACGTAATGGATGTAGACGTGACCAACCTGCGCCGGCGCGTGGGCATGGTATTTCAGCGACCGAACCCGTTCCCCAAATCGATTTTCGACAATGTAGCTTATGGAATCCGCATCAACGGGCTAAAGGGCAATGGATCTCTGCACGACAAAGTGGAACACAGCCTTAAAGTTGCGGCGTTATGGGATGAGGTGAAGGATAAGCTGCACCAATCGGCCTATTCTCTCTCGGGCGGCCAGCAACAGCGCTTGTGTATAGCGCGCGCGCTGGCGGTTGATCCGGAAGTGCTACTGCTAGACGAACCGTGCTCGGCTCTGGACCCGATCGCGACCGCGAAGATCGAAGACCTGATGTTTAGCTTGAAGAAGGTCACCACGCAGGTGATTGTGACGCATAACATGCAACAGGCGGCGCGCGTGGCGGAATACACGGGCTTCTTCCTGATGGGCAAGTTGATCGAGTTCGACCGCACGCCAATTATCTTTAAGCGGCCGGCAAAGAAGGAAACGGAAGACTATATTACAGGCAGGTTCGGTTAGAGTTGGGGATCGACTAAAACATGCTTCATTTTCGCGAAGAACTGGAAGAGTTACAGAGCAAGCTGCTCGAGATGGGCGGCTTGGTGGAAGCAGCCATCCACAACAGCGTCTATGCGCTGGTCGAGCGCGATGAAGATCGCGCCAAAGAAGTGATGTGGAACGAGGCTCAAGTGAACCAGCGCGAGATGGAGATCGACGACCTCGCAACGCGCATGCTGGCGCTTTTCCAACCTATGGCGCGCGACCTTCGCTTCATCACTGCCGTGATCAAGATGAATAGCGATCTGGAGCGGATGGGCGATCTGGCCGTAAACATTACCGAGCGCGCGCTGGCGCTGATGAAGGAGCCGGCGCTGCGCCCGCTGGTAGATATTCCACGCATCGCCGAGCTGGCCGAGAGTATGGTGCATCGCGCGCTCGATGCGTTCGCGCGTAACGACGCCGATATGGCTCGCGAGGTCCTGCTGGCGGACGACGAGGTGGATAGCCTGCGCGATTCGGTATATAACGAGCTGATTGAATTCATGCAGCGGGAGCACACGACTATCAATCGCGCCGTCGACCTGTTGTTTATCGTGCAGCATCTGGAGCGCATCGCGGACCACGCCACGAACATCGCGGAAGACGTGCTCTTCCTGGTGAAGGGGATCGATGTGAGACACCACGCCGAAGCCCGTGAGTTTTCCTGAAATCGAATGGGAAGCGAACGTTAAGGCGGTCGCGGCCGTAAATCCGATTCTTCGCCAACTTCCTTCGCTCACCGGAAAGCCTATTCGCTTGGGCGTCGCGCGGGGTTTGCGCGACCGGCACGGCGCCGTGCACGCGGGCGCATTCTTGCGCGAACGGCGGATTCTATTCAATTGCACGCGCGCGGAGTTTCCCCGGATCTTCGTTCACGAGCTGTTTCATTTTGTGTGGATACGGGCGGGAAATCCGCTGCGGCTCTCCTTTGAGCGGTTAATAAGCGCGGAAATCGAAGACCGCGCGCGCGGCGAACTCGGCTGGGCCGCGGAATCTCGGAAGCGGAAGCTGACGCCCGAAGATCGGAAGCGCCGGACGCGAAAATGGCGTGAATACTGCTGCGAGAGCTTCTGCGATACCGCGGCGTGGCTCTATTCCGGCATCGCGAAGCATGAGGAGTTTACACTCCGGCCTTCCTGGAGCGCCCGCCGGCGGGAATGGTTCCAGGTTGCACAGGACGGGTGGGAATTATCGATATAATTAAATTAGGAATATTTGTGTCTGCTTTCCGATATTGCACCGCGTTCGCCTCGGCATTGATTGTGGGCTGCTTTATGCAGGGCTGTTCCTCCTCGCCGATGCTTGTGAGAGCCGCCTCAGTCAAACCGGACAAGGACCGCCATGAAGCGCCAGACTTCGCGCTCAAGGACGCCGACGGTAAAACGGTTCACCTGGTCGACTATCGCGGCAAGGTGGTGATGCTCGATTTTTGGGCTACCTGGTGCCCACCGTGTAAGGTGGAGATCCCCTGGCTGATCGACATGGAACGTAAGAATAAGGACCGTGGATTCGAAGTGCTGGGCGTTGCCATGGACGATGAAGGCTGGGAAGTGGTCAAGCCGTTCATGAAGGAAGCGGAGATGAACTACCGCGTCGTAATTGGAAACGATACGACAGCGGAAATGTACGGCAATGTGGAGTCGCTACCCGAAACATTCTTGATCGACCGAGAAGGAAAGATTGCCGCGGTCCACGTTGGGCTCGCGAGCCGGAAGGTATTTGAAGATGAAGTCGCTCAGCTTTTGGATTCGAAGCCTGGCCTTGTCCCTGACGTTGGCCTTCTGCGTCCCGCACAGCCCGGCCCAAGGTAGCGGACATCTGCAGGCCGGCCCTCCTCAGAAAGTAGAGGGGAAGCGCGGTGATGCGGTGCAATCGAAGGTTCCGGTGTCGATCGACCCGGGTTTTCACGTGAACAGCAACAAGCCGAGCGAAGAATATCTGATTCCGCTTAGTCTGACGTGGACCTCGACGGGCGCACTGCAAGCGGGCTCAGTGGTGTATCCCAAAGCCAGCACAGAGGCCGTTGCGGGCATGCAACTGTCGGTGTTTACTGGGAAGTTCGATCTGATCGCAAATTTCAAAATAGCTGGGAACGCAACGGCTGGACCCGGCTCCGCGGCCGGCAAGTTGAAATATCAGGCTTGTAACAGCAATACCTGTTTTCCACCCAAAACGATTGATATCAGCGTGCCGTATCAGGTGCGGTAGGGAAGAGATCGGCAACGGAGATGGTTTCGTTGCGGCCATCGAGTGACACCGTATCCGTCTCATTGAAAAACTGAATCGAACGGTAAGCTCCGTCTCGCGGCTCGCGATGAACGATCAAGACGCGACGCTGGATATCTAAGACCCAATATTCGGGAACACCTGCGCTACCGTAGATTGCCGCCTTACGCGATAGATCGAACCTGGCTGTTGTGTCTGAAACTTCTACTACGAGGATGACTTCATCGCCGCGTGCGATGCGTCCCTCATGGTCGGATCGCGTGCTCGCGAGTACGGAGATGTCTGGCTCGGGAAGACTGCGTTCGCGATCTTTGCCTGCGACCTAGATCGGTATCTGAACCTGCACAAGAATCGGTTCGATAAATCTCATTAACGCCGCCATAACACGGCGAAGCGCAATCGCATGACCCGGGTTTTGACCCATCTTGTCAATCAAATCTCCATCAATGAGTTCGTAGCGCTGTCCGTCGAAAAAGCCCTCTTTGTTGAGGCGCTCGACCTCTTCGCGCGAGAATTTCTTGCGCGGAAGGGAGTCGGCGGCGGTATCGAAAGGCAACAGTGCGGCAGACATCTTACATTCTTCCTGATGTTGTTATCGCAGACTTAAACGACACACGCAATGACCTTATATTTCCGATTTCAGAAACTCCCCGATGCGCGCGGTGGCTTCGTTCAGGCGTTTCGGGTTTTCGATGAGAGAAAACCTTACGTGCCCTTCGCCCATCGGTCCGAACCCGATGCCGGGCGATACTGCTACGCGCGCTTTTTCGAGCATCCGCATGGCGAATTCGAGCGAACTCAACGAGCGAAAGCGTTCGGGAATCGCGGCCCATAGAAACATTGTGCCGCGCGGCTTTTCCACTTGCCATCCGGCGCGGTCTAACCCTTTAACCAGGACGTCCCGTCTTTTTTGATAAGTCGCGCAGATCTTGCGCGTATCTGCTTCGCACTCCTCGAGGGCAGTAACAGCGGCAAGCTGAATGGGTTGGAAGACGCCGTAATCGAGATAACTCTTGATGCGCGTTAAAGCGGCGATTAAGTGAGGGTTCCCCAAGCAGAAGCCGACACGCCAGCCCGCCATATTGTAACTTTTCGACATGGAAAAGATTTCGACAGCTACGTCCTTCGCGCCCTCCACCTGCAAAATACTGGGGGGCTTATAGCCATCGAAGCCGAGATCCGCATAAGCGAAATCGTGAATGATGTAGGCTCCGTAATGGCTGGCGAGGCGCACGATCTCGCGGAAGAATTCGGGATCGGCGCAAATGGCGGTGGGGTTGTGCGGGAACGAAATCAAAATGAACTTGGGCTTTCGTTCCGCCGTGCGATAGAGGTGTTCCAGGTTATGAAGGAAGGTGGGCGCGTCGGGCATGGGCAGCATGCAGGCGTGGCCCTCGGCCAAAACTACGCCGTACTGATGGATGGGATATGCGGGATTCGGCGCCACTACGGCGTCGCCCGGCGCAAGCGTTGCGAGAAGCAGATGGGCCAAGGCATCCTTGGCGCCGATGGTCACGATGGCTTCGCGTTCGGCGTCTAAATCCACGTCATAATTCGTCTTATAGCGGCGCACTATTGCGTGGCGCAGCGGCGTGATGCCGCGCGATGCAGAATATCTATGATTGCGAGCATGCCGAGACTCTTCGATGAGCTTTTTTACGACCGGCCGGGGTGTCGGTCCGTCGGGATTCCCCATGCCGAGATCGATAACGTCTATGCCTTCGGCGCGAGCAATGGCGCATTTCTCATTGAGAACGGCAAAGACATAGGGTGGTAACTTTTCTATGCGGTAGAACTCTTCGGCGGTGTCGGCCATTCTTCTATTTTACGGGACTAGCGGGCTTGCGCGACAGGCGTGGCAGGACGCGTTTCGGCGACGACGGGTTCACCTTCCAATTGGGCTTCTACAATGAAGCGCTTGGGGGCGGACCCGACATAGTAAAAGGGATAGCAGGTGATGAGGTGCAACTGCGCGTCCGACGTGGGCCGAAGGGATGCAGTATTCTTCGGTGAAACGATTTGGGTGGTTTCTACTCGATACCTGTATTCGCCCGTGCGAGTCTGTAAAAGGATTTCATCTCCCTTGCGAATATCCTTCAAGATTCGAAAATGAGTATCCCGATGGCCGGCGATCAGGCAATTACCATCTTCGCCGGGCATCGCGCTTCCCTTTACATGGCCGGGACCGCGGCGCAATTCGCGACTGCCATCGCCTTCGACGACATACAAATTCGTCTCGAGACTAGGGATTGACAGTTTCGCGATCGCATCGCCAAGTTGCGGGGGTGCAGCAGGTGAAGCAGACGCAGGTGCGCTAGGGGATTCGTTGAATGGTGAGGGCTTCACAGGGGAAGTTAATTGAAAATCGCGCTGCGCCTCTGTTTGCCCCAAGCGGGAATCGACGAGGTCGCGAGCGCCGAGAAACAAGAATAGCGCGCCGCCGGCAATCAACAGATAACTGAAGATTCGTTTGAGCCGGCGTGCGCGCATTTCTCTATTCCTTCCAAGTTATTACCTACGACATTCCTTCCAAGTTATTACCTACGACCGTTTGCTGCGAAGTTTCGCGCCAAGTCCTGTCAGGGCGCCACCGCTGATCAGCATCATCAACCAGTCGGCTGACGTATGCGGCATCGCGGGCGTGCTGCTGGAACGGTCAGCGCTGCTCTGCATGGTGGTCGCGGGAGTCATGGTAGCCGGCGGATTAGTGGCCTGCGCCGTCGTCACTGGCTGTTGACTAGTCTGGGGTTGAGTGGTCTGCTGCGGCGTGGTCTGCTGCTGCATGGTCTGTTGCGGCGTAGTCTGGCGAGCCGTTGTCGTCTGCTGCGCAGTTGTCTGATTGGTAGCGGCTGTCGTGGTTGCGGCGCCGGTAGTGGCTTGCACGGTGCTGGCGGGCACGGACGAAGCAGTGGCGGCTACCGATACGGGCTGCATCGCTTCCTTCTGACGCATCTTTACGCTATTAGGCAGCGGGAATTCATAACCGTAGTCTTTACCTTGAATCCAAACCTTGTCGAAATAGTAGTCATTGCCGATGTGATGCAAAATCACGCGGGTGTCCGACTGTGTCCGGTTTTCCAGGGTCGGGATAGTAAGTGACGATGTTTCAAACTTCATGCCGTTATCGCCATAAATAAGCAACACCTGGCTCCCGCCGCTGGGGCTGTCTAATTGTTGAATGATATAGTTACCGGGTTGAAGAGTCTTGTCACCAATGCTGACGGAATATGGCAGATTGACATCGACTCGGTCCCATAGTGGCTGGGCTTGGATTGGACTCGGCGTTACTAACGTGGCGAGCCCCAACGCCAAAGCGCTAGCTGCGATTGTTAAGCTTCGGGTATTCATTGTATTGTTCACTCCTCTTCCTTAGTAGTGGCTTATCGTACCTTCCAGCTGGCTCGGGGCCGACTGGCGCTTTCGGGGGATACATGTGCACTCTAAGGACCAAGCGAGCGATAACTCGGCAAAGACAGAGCGGAAGGTTACAAAACTACTTTGAGCACTCGGGGCAAGGACAAATCAGGCGTAGGTGGTGGTAGGAATAAATGCCTGAGCTATGCCCATCGCTCCAATAGATACGAATCGCATAGCCGCCGACGGGCTCGGCATTTAGCATCTTCAAGTTCGGTTTGAACATTGGAAATGGATTGTTGGCTTCGGGTTGGCGGGGCGGCGTGCCATGCGCTCCGGTGCAGCCGGCGCAGGGGCACCTATCGCGAAGATAGACGAGCGCGTAATCGCTCGAATGGCCATCCTTCCAATCGATCTTGATGCCTTTGGACTTCGAAATCGCAATATGTTCCGGATCGGTGCTGTTAGACATGTGGAGAATTCAGCGTTTTAGTGCAGCAAGCGTTCGACATCGCGGATGCCTGAGATGCGCCGCATGGCGCCGACCAGTTTCTCAAGCTGCTTCTTGTCGCGAACATCTATGGTCATTTCGACGATTGCGCCATCCTGATCGAGATGCGTCTTGGCTTCCAGACTGCGAATATTCGCATCTTCGTCGACCAACACAGACGTCAGTTGATTCAACAGACCGGGCCTATCGTCGGTGTGCACGGTCAGCCGGACCGGGAACGATTCTTCGGCTGAGCGCGCCCATTCCACTTCCATTTTGCGTTCAGAGTCATACAGCAGATTCTGCACGTTGGGGCACATCTTGGAATGAACCGCGACGCCCTTGCCGCGCGTGACATAGCCAACGATAGATTCTCCGCGAATGGGGTTGCAGCACTTGGCGCGATAAACCATGAGGTCATCGATACCGCGAACTTTGATGACATTGTCCGAATCACGCTGGCGCTGTGGCGCGCCAGGCGGAGGAGCATCGGGAATGGACGGCGCCGCGGTCTCTTCGGTAACGATCTCGGGCGCTACTTTGGCCAAGACCTGGCGCGCCGAGAAACGGCCGTAACCGAGCGCGGCATACAGATCTTCCATCTTGCCGTAACCATAATCCGAGGCGACCTTTTCCATCTCGTGCTTGCCGATTCTGCCGAGTTGGACGCCGAAGCGGCGCGCTTCCTTTTCGAGATATTTTTCCCCGATATCGATCGCTTTCAACCGCTCGCTGGCATTGATGATGTGCTTGATCTTGTTGCGAGCGCGGGCGGTTTTGACGAAGGCCAGCCAGTCTTTACTTGGCTCATGACCAGTCTGCGTCATAATTTCGACGACATCGCCATTGTGCAGGGAGGAGCGGAGCGGCACGATGCGGCCATTTACTTTGGCGCCCGTGCACGACGCGCCTACATCGGAGTGGATCGCGTAGGCGAAATCGATCGGGGTGGCATCGCGCGGCAGCACGATCACTTTGCCGCGCGGCGTGAAGGCATAGACCTCATCGGGGTAAAGATCCACCTTGAGGGTGGACATGAACTCGGTGGGGTCCTGCACGTCGCGCTGCCATTCGATGAGGTGGCGCAGCCAGGCGATACGCTGATCGTCGGCCGCTGGTCCCTTACGCCCCTCTTTATACTTCCAGTGCGCCGCGATGCCTTCCTCGGCGATGCGATGCATCTCTTCGGTTCGGATCTGCACCTCGAAGGTTTGTCCGTGCGGACCGACTACAGAGGTGTGGAGGGATTGATAGAGATTGGGCCGCGGAATGGCGATGAAATCTTTGATGCGGCCGGGAATGGGACGCCACTTATTGTGGATTACGCCGAGCGCCGCGTAGCAGTTCTTCACCGAATCGGTGATGATCCGCAACGCCATCAAATCATATACCTGATCGACGGTGATTTTCTGACGGCGGAGCTTCTGAAAAACGGAGTAGGGCCGCTTGACGCGTCCATCGATGCGCGCGGGGATGCCCTCGCGGCGCAATTCGGCTTCGACGGTCTGGCGAATTTCTTCGAGGAACTCTTCGTTCGAATGCCGTTTGGTTTCGATGGCGGCGATGATCTCTTTGTAAGCGTCGGGCTCAAGGTGCTGGAAGGCCAGGTCTTCAAGCTCGCCGCGCACTTTGCCCATTCCCAAGCGGTGCGCAATGGGCGCGTAGATTTCAATGGTCTCGCGCGCAATGCGCTCACGGCGCTCAGGACTGAGGTAGCCGAGCGTGCGCATGTTGTGCAGCCGGTCGGCAAGCTTGACCATGATGACGCGGATGTCTTCCACCATGGCCAACAGCATTTTGCGAACGCTTTCGGCTTGGCGCTCTTCGGCCGACGAAAAATCGAGCTTGGAGAGCTTGGTAACGCCGTCGACGCAGTGCGCGACATCTTCGCCGAATTCCTTGCGCACTTGTTCGACGGTGACGCTGGTGTCTTCTACAACGTCATGCAGCAGGCCGGTCTGCATGGCGACAAGATCCATGCGCATATCGGCAAGAATGTGGGCGACCATGACCGGGTGGGCCATATACGGCTCGCCGGAATCGCGGGTTTGATTTTCGTGATATTGGCGGGCGAAGCGATAGGCTTTGACGAGCGGCGCGAGATCGTCTTTGGGGCGATACTCGCGGATTTTCTCTTCCAGTTCGCGATAGAGGACGTCGACGGGATCGAGGGATTGCGGCGGAGGCTGCGCGGGCAAAAGCTGAGGAGGCGTAAGTTCCCCTGGCGGTTCGGAGAGACTGGCGGAATCGGGGGGCACTAAATCGATTGTAGCGTGCGTGCGTTAGGACTCTGAAATACCGGCCGCCGGCGCGAGGGCTCCGCCCGCTCCGACGTAATAATCGGCGCCGCGCCAGCGAATGCTGCGACGAAGAAAGCTTGTCATCCAGATCAGGAAAGATAGCGTGTCCCAGACGGGGATGAGCGGCATACGACGCCAGACGGAGGACTGCTTCAAGCCGTGTACGCCAATGAGCCACGTCATCGCGCACCGTAGCGCGCAGTAAGTCCCCAGATAGGTTGCCGCCACAGTGGCGGTAGGACGGAGGGCGACGGCCGCCAGGCACCAAGGAAGGCCCTGCGTAAGAAGTAGTCCGAAATGACCCCAGGGACGCATGTGGCGCATGACGACGATCCATCGAAGACGCTTGTGGATCAACTCGCGCATGGAATGGTAATCGGCCACAGCGTCGACGGTGTAGGGAAGCAGCTTTACTTCGAGACCTTGTTCGGCAATTAAGCGGCCCACTAACAGGTCGTCGGCCGTGCGATTTTCAAGGGCGGCGTATCCGCCGAAGCCGGAGAGATGGGCGCGGGTGGTGGCAATGGTGGGTCCGAGAGCAAACTTGACGCCATCCAGTTGCCACGCCACGAGGATGCCGGCGTAGAAATCCGAGAGCATGCCAACGGCCTGCACGCTATCGGTCAAACTCTTTTCCTGAATCCCGGTGTAGAAGCAGGTTGTGGCGCCGATTTTGGGGTCGCATAGTGGCGCCACAACGCTTCTCAGGTAACCGGCGTGGGCACGCACGTCGCTATCATTGATGACCACATATTCGTGGCGGGCCTCTTCCACCATGCGCGCCAGTTTGGCGACTTTATCGTTGGCGGCCACCCGGCCCGAGCCGTAGAGAAGCACGATTCGGCGCTCCGGGAACTCCTGCTGCAGGCGCTCGATCAATGGCGCAACGGGGTCGTTGTGTCCGCTGACGCAGAAGATAATTTCGTATTCGGGATAATCCTGACGGCAGAAACTAGCGAAATTCTCATAGGCGCCAGGATCGACGCCGCGGATCGGCTTGAGGATGCTGATGGGAGGGGTAAAATCCCCCTTCGCGCGGGCCGGCGGCTGGTGGAAGAAACGCCAGGAACTATATATTGCAATGCAATAGTAGATAAAAGGGATTGCCGCAATGAAAAGAAACAGCGTCTGCCAGGGAATCGCCATCGAAGGTAGGACGCCGCCGTGGGGGGAATTCGTTACATTTTCCTTAGTAAATCCATGTGTTAGAGTTATTGTTACTTCGCGTGTCCGGCCCCGTACGTAATCCCCTTTCGAACGTCACTCCAGGGCTTTCTAACGCAACCATTGGGCTAATTGTTGCGCTGATTGCGGCATCGATCTACCTGGGTTGCATCATTTCTCCACCTTCCTTAATGGACGATGTAGACGCGGTTCAGGCGCAAATCGCGCGTAATATGCTCGATTCGGGCGACTGGGTTACAGCGCGCCTGGATGGCGTGGCATATCTCGAAAAAGCCCCGCTTATCTACTGGCTAATCGCGATCTGCTACAAGATCTTCGGCGTGCACGATTGGGTTGCACGTATCCCGGTGGCCCTGTCTTCGGTGGGATTAGCGTGGCTTACCGCCGCGATGGGTATCTGGGCATTCGGTAAACGGGCGGGGTTCTATGCCGGTCTATGCATGGCTACGGGTATCGGCCTGTTTTTATTCACGCGCATTCAGATTCCGGATGTGATGCAAACGGCATCGATTGCTCTCGCGGTGTGGGCGTTTTTGCGGGCGGTCGATGAGCAAGAAAAAAATCCCCGTTTGTGGGCCGCGGTTATGGCGGCGAGCATGGGTGTGGGATTACTGCTCAAGAGCCTCATCGGGGTGGTATTTCCCGTGGCGGCGATGGGTATCTATCTTTTACTCACGCGTCAACTGCTGAGCCGTCAGATGTGGCGGCGGCTGCATGTTTTCAGCGGGGTTGTCATTATCCTGGCGATCGCGGCGCCATGGCATATTCTGGCGACGCTGCGTAACCCCCCTTATTTCGAATTCACGATGCACAGCGCGCCGGGGGAATATCACGGTTTCTTCTGGTTCTATTTCATCAACGAACAACTCCTGCGGTTTCTGAATCTGCGTTATCCGCGCGATTACAATACGGTGCCCCGCCTATGGTTCTGGCTGTTCCACATGGTGTGGCTTTTTCCGTGGAGCGTCTATCTTCCGGCGGCGGCGCGGTTGTCTTATCGCCCCATCGATCGCGCAGGCCGCATGCGCATGATGGCGCTTTGCTGGACGGGCTTCATCTTAGTGTTCTTTACGTTCTCCACGACGCAGGAGTATTACTCGATGCCGTGTTACCCCGCGGTAGCTTTATTGATTGGCTGCGCTATGGCGAAGGGCGGAAGGTGGGTCGATTGGGGCACGCGCGCTATGGGTGCAGTGGCGGCATGCGCGGGCGCGGCTGTTTTTGGGTTGTGGTTCTGGGTGCGAAACCTGCCGGCCCCGGGCGATATCTCGGGCGCGCTGAGCCACAATCCGGGGGCGTATACACTTTCGCTGGGACACATGGAGGATCTGACTATCGAATCGTTCGCATATCTTCGGGCGCCGCTTCTGGTGGTGGGGATAGCGTTTGCGATCGGGGTAGCGGGGGTGCTGTTATGGCGAGGGCGCCGAACTTATCTTGCGGCGGCGGCGATGATGGTGATCTTCTTTCATGCGGCGCGGATGGCGCTAGTGACATTCGACCCATTTCTCTCCTCTCGGCCGCTTGCGAATGCCTTACTGACGCAACCGCCGGGAACTTTGGTGATCGATCACCACTACTACACGTTCTCCTCGGTCTTCTTTTACACAGGGCAGCGAGCGTGGCTGCTCAACGGGCGCTTCAACAACCTGGTGTACGGATCTTACGCGCCGGGCGCGCCGGATGTGTTTCTTACCGATGAGCAATGGAAAAATATGTGGCTTGCGCCCAAACCTTGCTACCTGGTAGCGGACAACGATCAGATGCCGCGATTCCGCGCCTTAGTGGGTGACGATCAGGTCCGCATCGTGTTAAGCAGCGGCGGCAAAACGCTGTTGGCGAATCGGCGGTAAAATGGAAGGATACTCCCCAAAATTTTACCGAATGGCATGAATCTCTCATCGAGATTAGCCCCCGATTTCCCAATTGCCGTCCGCCGGCGCGGCGAACAGTACCACTGGCAGAAGCTTGTGCGGATCGAGGAGGGATCGGATACCAAAATAGAGGCGACCATCCGCGGATCGCAACAATATGCGGTTCACATGTCGTGGCAGCCGGGCGAGCTTACGGTTCGGTGCGACTGCCCCTATTTCGAGTCGAACGGTCCTTGCAAACATTTGTGGGCGGCCGTATTGACCGCGGAATCGCGCGGATTCCTTTCATCGGCAGCGGCGGACAACGAACTGGCGCTCGATGATGCGGCAGTTTCGGAAAAGGATTTCGAGCTCCAAAGCGAGCGCGTACCGGTTGCGCCACCGAAGCCGGCGGCGTGGCGGCATCATCTGGCTGAGATTGCGGCGCCCGATCCGAATTCCAAATGGAATCATGCGACCTGGCCGACGAAGCGGGAGATTTTGTACGTGGTGGAGGTTCCATCCAGTATTACGGCAGGCCAGCTGATCCTGGTCATCGAAACCCATGACCGCAAGAAGGACGGAACCTATTCCCGCAACTCGCGGGCGTCTATCAAACGCGAGCAGTTCGCGGAACTGCCGTTGCGGGAGGATCGCGAAGTTCTGGGAACGATGGCGGGAGCATCGCAATATTGGGGCTTCAGCGCCTGGAATGGGGGCGAACTGGGGGCTCAGTGCAAGCTGGAGCATCCGCTGGCGGCTTCGGTGATTCGGATGGCATCCGCAACGGGACGGCTATTTTTGCGAGGTACCAGCGCTTCGGAGGATCTGTCACGGCTCGGGTGGGACGATGGCGGCGCGTGGGGGTTCGCGATGGAAGTTCGCCGCGGCGGAAAGGGCAATTGGGAAGCGATGGGATTTTTCCAGCGCGGCGAGGAACGGATGCGGCTGGCGGATGTTGCGCTGGTGACGCCGGGCGGACTGATCTTTACCAAGAACGTAGTTGCCCCTCTAGCAGAAGACGCTCCTTACGAATGGATCCAGCACCTGCGCCGCAACGGTCCGATTGTCGCGCCGGAAGCAGATCGCGAAGAGTTCCTGGCCGCGTTGCTGGCGACGCCGAAGCTGCCGTCGCTCGAAGTGCCGGAAGAGATCCAATTCGAAGAGGTGCTGGTGACGCCAAAGCCATGCCTCAGGATCCGTGGCGCCAAGGATTCGCGCCCGGGCGCGCCGCTGGTAGCAGACCTCTCCTTCGACTATGACGGGCATGTAGCATTCTCGATGGACCGCGAGCGTGGATGGTACGACCCGGAGAGCCGCCGTTTTCATCGTCGCGACGCGGCGGCAGAAAGCGCCGCTGCTGCGCTGTTGACCGATGCCGGCGTCCGTCTGGAAAGCGCTGCCTTTCGGGACCCCGTGTGGGAACTGCCTCCGAAGAAACTGCCGCACGTGGTGCGCGCGCTGGTGCAAACCGGATGGCATATTGAGGCCGAAGGAAAGATCTTCCGCAAACCGGGCGCGTTTCACATCGGGGTTTCGAGCGGTGTGGACTGGTTCGAGTTGCACGGCGAAGTGGACTACGAGGGGGGCACGGCGCGGCTACCCGAATTGCTGGAAGCGCTGCGACGAGGCGAGACGATGGTGCGGTTGGGCGACGGCGCCTATGGCGTTATCCCGGAGGAATGGCTACTCAAGATCGGCGCGATGGCGGGAATGGGCGCAACGGAAGAGGGGCACATCCGGTTTCGGCGCAGCCAGGCCGGGCTGCTGGATGCGCTGCTGGCGGCCCAACCCGAGGCTACATGCGACGCTACGTTCGCGCTTGTGCGGGACGAATTGCGCCAGTTTCATGGCGTGGAGGTGGCGACGCAGCCGGCCGGCTTCGTGGGGCAGTTACGCGACTACCAACGCGAGGGCTTGGGGTGGATTGAGTTTTTGAGGCGTTTCGGGTTTGGCGGATGCCTGGCCGACGATATGGGCGTGGGTAAGACTGCCCAAGTGCTGGCGCTGTTCGAAAAGCGGCGCGAGGCTCGCGCGGCGGGGGAGGCAATTAGCCCTTCGTTAGTTGTGGTTCCGCGATCGTTGGTCTTTAATTGGCAGCAAGAGGCGGAGCGCTTCACGCCACAACTGCGCGTGCTCGATTACACCGGCCTGGCGCGCGGCAAAGTGGATTTCACGGACTACGATGTGGTGTTGATTACTTACGGAACCTTGCGGCGCGACGTTACCCGGCTTACCGAGACGGAGTTCGATTACGTGGTGCTGGACGAGGCGCAAGCAATCAAGAATTCGGATACGGAATCATCCAAGGCGGCCCGACTGTTGCGCGGGAAGCACCGGCTGGCGCTAAGTGGAACGCCGGTGGAGAATCATTTGGGTGAGTTGTGGTCGCTCTTCGAGTTTCTGAATCCGGGGATGTTGGGCGCGGCGAGCGTATTCAAGCTGGCAGGCGCCGGTTCGCGTCACGCGGATGAGGATACGCGGAAGATGTTGGCGTGTGCCTTGCGTCCCTTCATTTTGCGCCGAACCAAAGAACAGGTAGCACGGGAATTGCCGGCGAAGACGGAGCAGACCGTTTACTGCGAGATGGAGCCCGAACAGCGCAAGCTCTATAACGAATTACGCGAACACTATCGCGCGTCGTTGCTGGGGAAAATCGCTGCGGACGGCATCGCGAAATCGAAGATACAGGTGCTCGAGGCGCTGCTGCGGCTTCGCCAGGCCGCGTGCCATCCGGGCTTAGTCGACCCCAAGCGCATCGGGGCCGGAAGCGCCAAGTTGGATACGCTGATCGAGCAACTGCGCGAAGTGTTGGATGAAGGACACAAGGCGCTGGTGTTTTCGCAGTTCACGAGTATGTTGAGGATTGTTCGCCAGCGGCTGGACGACCTGGGCGTGACTTACGAATATCTCGACGGCAAGACTCGCGACCGGCAGGCGCACGTGGAGCGGTTTCAGAACGATCCTGAATGCAAGCTCTTTCTAATCAGTCTGAAGGCGGGCGGCTTGGGACTCAACCTGACGGCGGCGGAGTATGTGTTCCTGCTTGACCCGTGGTGGAACCCGGCAGTAGAGGCGCAGGCCGTCGATCGGGCCCATCGAATCGGGCAGACTCGGAATGTGTTTGCCTACCGGTTAATCGCGCGCGGGACGGTGGAAGAGAAGGTGCTTGAATTACAAGCTAGTAAGCGGGATTTAGCAGCCGCGATTATTCAGGCGGATAACAGCTTGATTCGGAATTTGAAGAAGGAAGATTTGGAATTGCTGCTTTCGTAAGGCCAATGGCGAGCGTTATCTCTTCGGGGGCGGGCTCATGCCACAAGTTCCAAGCCCTTCTATCAACCTCTAGAGGGAAACGCTATATAATATGGCCTTACCTTTATGAAGAGACTCGCAGCAGCATTATTCCTTCTCGCTGCGTACGCATGGGCCGATAGTTCCTCGGCCGTTGCCATACGTAACGCGAAAATCGTAACCGTCAGCGGCGCCACCATAGCCAAAGGCACCGTGGTGTTAAGAAAGGGCCTGATCGAAGCGGTCGGAGAGAATGTCCAGGTTCCCGCCGACGCGTGGGTAGTGGACGGCGAAGGCATGACCGTGTACCCCGGCTTGATCGATGCGCTCAGCACCGTGGGAATCGCGGGAGCGGCCCCTACTGCCGCGGCAGGCGGGACTGGTCGCGGCGGCGGCCGGAACCAAGCCGCGCAGCCCCAGGCTAACCCGCTCGCGGCACTGGCTGCGGCTGCCGCGGCGCAACCACGATCGAATGGACCGCAGGATCGCCCACAGACCACGAGTTGGTTAGTGGCGGCGGATGAAATTTCGGCTGCCGACCGACGCATTGAAACAGTCCGCGGGGGTGGAGTAACCACGGCGGTAACCTTTCCGACGCGCGGAATCTTTGCGGGACAAGGCTCGATCATCGATTTGGCCACCGATGATAAAGCGGGCGCACTGGTGGTGGAGTCGCCGGTAGGGCAATATATCTCGATCGGGCGCGGCGGCGGAGGAGGAGGCGGGGGGGGCGGATTTCCCGGCTCGCTGATGGGCATCATTGCTTATATCCGGCAGATCTACATCGATGCCGATTACTACAAGATGCAAAAGGAAGCCTATGCGAAGAACCCGCGCGGCATGGCAAGGCCCGCATACGATCGGGCGCTCGAGGGCGTGCTGGATTCGAAGCGCATTTTACTGCCGGCCAATCGCGAGGTGGAGATTGAACGCATCATCGGGCTCGCGGCGGAATTCAAGCAGCCAACGATCATTTACGGTGCGCGCGAGGCCTATCGGCCCGAGGCCGTCGCGATGCTCAAAAAGGCCAACTTGCCGGTGCTGGTCAGCATGAAGTGGCCCACGCCGCCCGCGGGTCAAGATGTACACCTAGAGGACGAAAGCATGCGCCAGTTAGAAACTTACGAAATGGCGCCTTCCGCGCCGGCTCTACTGCAGAAGGCAGGGGTGAAGTTCGCGCTTTATTCCGACGGCATCGATACGCCGCGGGAATTGCAGCGCGCCGTTAAGAAGGCCATGGACGCCGGTCTCACGCGCGAGCAAGCGTTGCGCGCGTTGACGTTGACGCCCGCGGAGTTCTACGGCGTCTCCGACCGTCTGGGCAGTATTGAGAAGGGCAAGATTGCCAACCTGGTAGTTACGCGCGGCGACATTTTCGAGAACAACACCAAAGTCGAAATGGTATTTGTGGACGGCAAGAAGTATGCGCCCGCTGCCGAGACAGGCGGACGCGGAGCGGCTGCGACTGACGCCCCCGGAGGAAACCGATGAAAAAGTTATTGATCGCGGCATTGGCTGCGCTGACGCCCCTATGCGCGGAGACCATCGTCATCCGCAATGCCACCATCCTGACAGTTACGCATGGCACTGTAAAAGGGTCAATCGTAGTGAAGGATGGCAAGATCACCGATGTGGGCGAGAAGGTGATGGAACCAACGGGCGCGACGATCATCGACGCCGCCGGGCAATACGTGATGCCAGGCATCATCGATTGCCACTCGCACATCGCGGTAGACGGAGGAGTTAACGAAGGCAGTCTTTCCGTTTCCTCGATGGTGAATATCAAAGATGTGATCGATCCCGAGGAGATTTCGATTTACCGGGCATTGGCTGGTGGAGTTACTACGGCCAATATTCTCCACGGTTCGGCCGATTCCATCGGGGGTCAGACGATCGTTTTGAAGATGCGCTGGGGCAAGGATGCGCCGGCGATGATTTTCGAAGGAGCGAAACCGGGTATCAAATTCGCGCTGGGCGAAAATGTGAAGCGCGCGGGAAATCCGCAGGGCGGACGCGGCGCGGCCGTCACGCCGACGCGTTATCCGGGAACCCGCATGGGCGTGGAGGATGTGATTCGCGAGGCGTTCAACGACGCCAAAGCATACAAGGCCGAATGGGATGGCTACAAGGCAGCGGTGGCGCGCGGCGAACATCCAATGCCCCCGCGGAAGGATCTTAGACTCGAGCCGTTGAAGGAAGTTCTCGAAGGCGACCGCTACGTGCATTCGCACTGCTATCGGGCGGACGAAATTCTGATGCTGATTCGCGTGGCGGACGATTACGGTTTCAAGATCCGCACCTTCCAGCACGTACTCGAAGGCTATAAGGTGGCTAAAGAGATTGCGGCGCACAATGCGGGTGGCTCAACGTTCAGCGATTGGTGGGATTACAAGATAGAGGCCGCGGATGCGATTCCCTTCAACGCAACCCTGATGACGCGAAAGAACGTAGTGGTCAGCCTAAATAGCGACGACGCCGAATTAATGCGCCATCTCAACACGGAAGCGGGTAAGGCGATGAAGTACGGCGGCGCAACCGAGACGGAAGCGTTGGCTATGGTTACGTTGAACCCGGCAAAGCAATTGGGCATCGACAATCGCGTCGGTTCAATCGACGTAGGGAAGGATGCGGATATCGTGATCTACGATAAGTACCCTCTGTCGGATTTCGCCAAGGTGCAGAAGGTATTGATCGATGGCTCGGTATACTTTGACCGCGATAAAGAAGTCAGCGGTTTGGCTGCCAAAGCGGCTGAAAAGCAGAAACTGGTGGATAAGTTGAAAACCCAGCAGCCACAGAACGGCGGCCGCGGGGGCCGCGGCGGGAGGATTGGATGAAGCTTACAGGGCTCTTACTGGCTTGCGCACTTGTGGCGCTGGCGGGTGCGGACGATACGTTTTTGATCCGCGGAGTGGATGTATATCCGGTAACGTCGAAGCCGATGCAGGGGGTTTCCGTTCTGATTCAGCATGGGAAAATTACCGAAATCTCAGCTAAGATTACGCCTCCTAAAGGAATGAAGGTCATCGAAGGAAAAGGGCTGCGCGTCTATCCGGGAATGATCGATTCGGCGACTAACCTGGGCCTGCAGGAAATCGAATCCACGGCAGTGACGGTAGATACCGGGGAGCAGGGCGATTTCATGCCGCAATTACGCGCACTGGTCGCAGTCAATCCGGAGAGTGAGCATTTCGGCGTAGTACGCGTAAACGGCATCACGAGCGCAATCACGTTGCCGGGCGGCGGCGGAGGACGCGGAGGGCGGGGTCAATCGATTGCGGGTCAGGCTGCGCTGATTCATACCTCAGGCTGGACCTGGGAGGATATGGAAATCAGCCGGTCGGCGGCGATGCAGTTGACCTTCCCCAGCATGGGTGGACGCGGTGGTCGCGGCGGTGGATTTAACCCTGAAGCGATCGCCGGCGGGGACGCCGGTGGAGCGGGGGGCGGCAATGCGCGGCGCCAATATGACGAAGCGATTACCAAAATCAACGAGTTCTTCGACGAGGCCAGACGCTATAAGAATGAAAAGGCGGCCCATTCTGCAGGATTTGTACCCGACCTGAAGATGGAAGCGATGATGCCGGTACTCGACGGGAAGATGCCACTTGCGGTATCCGCCAGCACGTCAGACTCGATTCACGATGCGATCCAATTCGCAGATAAGCAGCACGTGAAGATCGTGATTATGGGTCCGCGCGAAGTAGGTAAAGTGGGCGCCGAACTGAAGTCTCACAACATCCCGGTTGTGCTGGGCCGTGTTCTTGCGCTGCCTGACCATCAGGACGATTCTTACGACCAAGCTATGACGCTGCCAAACGAATTCTATAAGGCCGGCGTCAAGTTTGCGTTCGGTACGTTTACTAACGAGTTTGTCCGCAACCTACCTTATCAGGCTGCGACCGCTGTGGCGTTCGGCTTACCGGTCGACGAAGCCTTAAAGGCAGTCACCATCAATCCCGCGGAGATGTGGGGACAAGCGGACAAAATCGGATCGGTTGAAAAGGGTAAGTGGGCCGACCTGGTCATCACCAATGGCGACCTTTTGGAGATTCAGACCAAGATCGAGCACATCTATGTTAAGGGCAAGGAAGTCGATCTGACCAATAAGCAAACCAGACTCTACGACAAGTACATGACCCGCCAATAAACAGTTGTTTCCTAAGGGGCGGGCGAAAGCCCGCCCCTTTTTGCTTTTAGGTCTCTCTCCGTTGAATCGATCCAGATTGTCACCGGGCCCTCATTAACAAGTTCTACCTGCATCGTTTCCTGAAATACGCCTGTCTCTACGGGAATCGGCGTGCGCCTGGCCTGTTCTACAAAGTAATCGTAGAGAATTCGCGCCTGTACGGCCGGCGCGGCACGGTCGAAGCTAGGCCGGCGTCCGCGGCGACAGTCTGCATAGAGGGTAAATTGCGAGATAAGCAGAAGAGACCCAGCGGCTTGCTCGACGTTCAAATTCATCTTATGGTCAGAATCGGGAAAGACGCGTAGGCCAGTGATCTTATCCAAAAGATAATCGGCGTCACGTTGGTTGTCATCATGTGAGATGCCGATCAATACCACCAGTCCGGTACGTATTGCGCCGATGGTACTAAAATTAACGCGGACCTGGGCTTGAGAGACTCGCTGGACTACTACTCGCATTACTTTATCGAAGGCTATAAGTTGCTTCTGTCTGATTACCCTTATGTTATAGTATTGCGGGGGAGAATTCCAGTATGCCAAGAGGCAGAAACGCCGAAGACTTAAGTACCCTTCAGATGGCTCTTGTGGGCTATCAGATGGAGAAACAAAAGATCGATGAGAAGATTCGCCAGATCGAAGCCAGGTTAGGCGGAAAGCACGCGGGAGTTTCTCCAGCGCAGGGACAGGCGAAGGCGAAGGTAGTAAAGCGTATACTAAGTCCGGAAGCGCGCAAGCGCATCGCGGCGGCGCAGAAGAAACGCTGGGCGGAGCACCGCAAGAAAATGGCGGCTGGTAAGAGCGAATAGTTCCGGTGTACTTTAGGAGAAAAGGCGCGAAGGCCGAGGCGATGGACGCCGGCTTCGCGTTTTTTACTTTGTAATCGATGATTCTTGGAACAGGGATCGACTTAGCCGAAGTGCCCCGCATCCGAGCCTCATTCGAACGTTTTGGCGAACGTTTCAGAACGCGTGTATTTACTCCCCTCGAAATCGCATATGTAGAACGCAAGGCTAACCGCTTCGAGCGGTATGCCGCGCGTTTTGCCGCTAAGGAAGCCGGGATGAAGGCGATTGGAACGGGGTGGCGCCACGGGGTAACCTGGCAGGATTTTGAAGTGACTAACCTACCTTCGGGAAAACCCACTCTACGTTTTCAAGGCGTCGCCGCGCGCGTGGCAAAATCGATGGGAGTGAAGAATGTGTCTTTATCCATGACGCATACCGTGGAAATGGCAATGGCGCAGGTGATTCTGGAAGATTAGCTGGTCCTGTGCCAAACTGGATCCATGACGGAGAGTGCGATCTGGAGTTCGGCTGAATCCCCCTTCGTCATTGAGTATTCGGCACGCGCCATGGAAGCCATCCGCCTGGCGGTGTCAGAGGCATTCTTCTCGCTACCGCGCGGCGGCGTTGAAATCGGCGGCATCTTACTAGGCAAGTGGGAAAGCGGACGGCTAATTGTTTCCGATTACGCGCAGCTTGATTGCGAGCATGCGTTCGGGCCTTCCTTTGTACTTTCCCCTGACGACCGAAAGAGGCTGTCCAAGTTGCTCGCATCCATTCAGGGCGAAGAGCGTCCGGTCGGCTGGTATCATTCGCATACGCGTAGCGAAATCTTTCTTTCCGTCGCGGACCTGGACTTACACTCTGAATTTTTCAAGGAACCATGGCAGGTAGCCCTGGTGCTAAGGCCGCACACCTATCTACCGATGCGCGCCGGCTTCTTTTTCCGCGACGCGGGCGGTTCCATTCACAGTGAAGCTTCCTATAAGGAATTCACGCTCGAGCCATCCGACGTCAAGCCTCTGGTGGAATCCCCCCCCACGGCCACACAACGCGTGCCTATGGCCTCGACTGCCGTTGCGGCGGCAGTAGAAACGCGGTTGACCCGAAGCGAGCCGCCGCCGAATCCGGAGCCGGCGACTGAAAGGCCATCGCTGCTTCCACGCTTTCTCGACCATCACTCCTCGCAGCCACCGCGATGGGCCAAGGTGGCACTTCCGCTGGCTGTCGGCGCGGCAATCGGGGCAGGAGCTTATGTGACGCGCGATCTATGGCTGCCCCGCGCGTTTATCTCCCGAAATACAGCGTCGACTGGCGATTTTGGGCTTAATACGCTCGATATCGTGGGGGAACTGCAGATACGCTGGAACGGGAGATCGAGCGAGGTTATGCAGGCTGCGGGGGGAGTCTTGAGCCTGAGCGGCGTGGGACGTCCGCAGGAGATTTTGCTCGACCACGCACACCTTCTCTCAGGAGTATTCACGGTCGCGCGCAAATCCGATCGCGTCGACGTTACACTTACTCTCACGCAACCGGATGGCCGCCAGAGTCGTGAAGCGACCTTCTTTCTGGGTGAATTGCCGGACGAAGCGGTTAAGCCGGATTTGGATGTCCCACGGCAGGATGGCGGATTGGCGGAACAGGTATCAAAAATCAGATCGGACCTGGATGCGGAGATTCTGGAGAATCGCAGATTGCGGAAATCGCTCGACGATCTATCCAGGCAGGTACGCGAGCTCAAGTGAGTCTTGTCCGGACTACCGAATCACTTTGTTAACCACCCGAGTTCGGCTTTGAGCGCTTCGACCGGCTGCGACGGGGTTTCCGGACGCGGCAACTCGAGTAGTGCTGAATCCACTTTGCGCGCCTGCAGGGCAAAGTAGAGCTCGCGGCCCTGCGCATCGCCGGCATGCGACAGAACCAGGGCCGGAGTTTTGAAACCGGCAGCGAAATATAGGGGCGAATGCTGCCAATATTGCGCAGGGTCATCCCAAGGCATCGCGCCCATCTCTGCCGCACGCAGCAGCCCGTCGGGCGAGAGCGCCATTTCCGCGACGCGATCCGCGACGGCATAGCGCAGCACCGCGGCGGCGAATCGATCGGTATGTCCGAGAATCCAAGCCGCGACCAATCCGCCTGACAGTGTAAGTTTTTTAGAATCGATATACCCTTTGGCTACGGCCGCATCCACCCCCCGTAACAAGTCGTCGGCGTCATCCCCGGGGTTGCGTGTGGCGAGTAAGTTGCCGAACTGCTCCCCATAACCGGGTGAACCGCGTGGATTCGCCAGTAACACGACAAAGCCAGCCGCGGCGAACACCTGTGAGCGCAAGTCAAATTCCGTACCGTTCATCGCTCGCGGCGAATCCCGGATATCGAGCAGAAGCGGGTATTTTTTCGACGTGTCGAATGCGGGCGGCTTAACCAACCAGGCTTGAATCGAATGTCCGGCCGAATCGTAGCGCATCTCTTCCACGGAGCCGATCTCCCGTTCCGCCAGTAAGTGTTCATTGGGTGAATACAAAGTGGCTACGCCGCCCGGAAGATCGGCTGCGAACGAGATCACGTCGCCGGCCTCTTGCGGGCTGGCGCGGATGGCGGCCGCGCGTCCATTGTCCGCCAGCGAGAAATCGCGCAGCCGTCCGGGGCCCTTAGTAACAGGCCGCACTGAACCGTCATTGCGGGCCGCGAAGAGGTGCGTGGCGCCGGAGTCCTCCGCAAGGAAATAGACCGTGCGCGAGTCGGAGCTCCATTGCGGCCTGGCTACGTCGCGATCAAACGCGCCTGTCAGCTCTTTTACGCGGCTGCCGTCGCGGTTCATCACGTACAGTTGCCGCACGCGGTAGCTCTCTCCCGCGCCGTGGCCGATTCCTGGCGGCAACTTAGTTGAAAGCCAGGCGATGCGACTGCCATCGGGAGAGGGCGTGGGTTGTTGGTCGCGCCCTTGGGTGTCTGTTATCTGCTTCATGGCGCCGTCAGCCAGCCGCACGCTAAAGATGGCGGCTTCCCGAAGGGGATGTTCGGGATCGGGATCGCCTGCCGCAGCGCACAAGATGGATTGGCCGTCGGGCATCCACGCCGGTTCTCCCATCCAGTTGAGATCGCCCGTGGTCAGACGCCGGGGAGCGGCGCCGGATGCGGAAGTTACAAATAGTTGCACATGCCCTTCCACGGCGGCCCGCAGAAACGGCAAAAGGGAGCCGGGCAACCACGGAGCCACGGGTTTTTGCCGAACCATGGCTGTGAACGCGATGGCGTCGCCGCGCGGCGATAAAGCGATTGCCAGCGGCGTTTCCGTGAAATCGCCCGCTTGTGAATCCTTGTCCCCGGCGATCTGACGGATGCGAAGCTGCGTGTGTCCGTTTCGATTCGTGAGATAGGCGAAAGTTTGCGCGCCCTCCGGTGCATCGGCTGCCCAGCGCGGCGACCAATCCCGCCACGCACCCGATGTAATCGCCCGGTGGGAGCGTCCGTCGGTTGTCGCGATCCACAAGTTTGAATTCACCGAATCCGCAGCGCGGTCTCTTCGGGATTCCACGTAGACAGCCGTCTTGCCATCCGGGGCGATGCGAACTTCGGTAACTTCGCGCCAATCCCATAGGTCGACTGGGGTGAATGGCTTTCTCTGCGCGGAGAGCGAGGTTAGTAGCAGCGCCGCCAGACCGATCGAGCGAAGCAATAGCATTCCTTTCAACATCCATCAGCCTTCGTCTAATCACTCTAACGTGTCTCGAAGATGGGCGGTACTGAAGGAGCGTAGTAGCATAGGGTCATGAAAGGGTTGGTCCTGCTTGCTTTGGCCCTGACGCCATCCCTGCAGGAACAAATGCTCGGTGCGCACAATGCGGTGCGCGCGCGGCTGGGCCTGAAACCGTTGGCGTGGTCCGATAAGTTGGCGCGAGGCGCGCAGGAGTGGGCGGATCTGCTGATAAAAGATGGCGCGTTCCGGCATCGCCCGAACTCGCCTTGGGGCCAAAACTTATACGAAGTAACGGGCTCAGAATATCTACCGCAACAAATCGTCAACGGATGGGTCTCCGAAGCGAAAGACTTCGATTACGCAGCAAACCGTTGCAAGGAAAACCGCATGTGCGGCCATTATACGCAGATCGTGTGGCGAGACACCAAAGAACTGGGCTGCGCGGTCGCGCACGGCGGCAACCGGGAAATTTGGGTTTGCGAATATTCGCCGCCGGGGAATTATCGCGGAATGCGCCCATATTGACGCCGGCCTTAATCCGATACCAGCGTCCCCACCCTCTCAGGATCTTTGCCGAGCCACTCCGGATTCGCAGCGGTGGAATCGAAATGTTGAGTCGTCTTGAACAGTTCGTAGGTTCCGCCTTCCGCGGCTTTCGCCGTCCGGGCCAAGAGTTCTTCGGTTTCCGCCGCGGTCATCGGCTGGAAGGTCCGCGCTACATCTAAAGCCTGGTCCAATAACTCAAAGCTATCGATGCCGTTGATTACTACCGACGTCGGCAAGCTCAGAGCATAACGCAGGCACTCCTGGGGAGTCACCAGGCCGCTCTTGAGCAGCACGCCGTTTCCTATGCTCTTCATGCCCAAAACACCGATGCCTTCGTCCACCAGTTTTGGCAACACCAGCTTTCCGAAGCTTCGGAAGTGCGCATCCATCACGTTCAAGGGCATCTGGACGGCGTCGAAGCGGAAGCCATGCCGCTCCGCGGTTTCCAGCATGTACAAGTGAATGCGCGGGTCTTTGTGGCCAGTGAATCCGATATAGCGAATTTTGCCTGCCTGCTGCGCTTTGAGAAACGCCCCCATCGCGCCGTCTTCCGCAAAGATCCGGTCGGGATCCTCGAACCGAATCACTTCGTGATGTTGCAAGAGATCGATATGACCGCACTCGAGCCGCGTCAACGATTCATCGATCTGTTTGGCAGCTTCTTTTCTGGAGCGGCCATCCACTTTCGTCATCACGAATGCCTTGTCCCGATAGCCGCCCTTCAGGGCTTTGCCAACTCTCTTTTCGCTGTCGCCGTCATTGTAGTCCCAAGAGTTGTCCAAGAAATTAATTCCGGCGTCCAGGGCGGCCTGGATCAGGTCGACGGCCTCCTTCGTCCGTAACTTCCCTGAGCCAATGTGCGATCCTCCGAGGCCAATCATCGATACCATGGCGTCAGTTGATCCGAGACGGCGTTGCGGTACGGGTTGTAAGTCGGTTGGCATTTTCTTTCTTCCTGTCAGGCGGTCGGGGGCATCCGCTCTTCAACTTACAACCGGAAGCGATTAGACTGCTTGTCCCTACGCGCGCTGGATTACGTCTGAACCGCCGCGCGCGTGCGCGATAGCACTTCGAGCCGCATTCACGCCTGATTCGATTGCGCCGTGGACGGTGGCGCTGTGTCCCGAGAGATTTGCGGCCTCGCCGGCGAAGTAGAGTGTTCCCGCCACCGGTTGGGCCAATTTTGTGCGCGCGCCGAGTTTACCAGCCGGGACGTAGCTATATGCGCCGCGGAAGAACGGGTTGGTCTGCCAGTCGTGGAAATACGCCGCGGCAAACGGAGGCAGTTCAGCGCGGACAATACGCCGCAGAGAATCCATGGCGCGGCCGACGATTACTGTTTTGGACTGTCCCAAGAGCGGTTCGGCCTTGGGTCCCGCGCTCCAACCCGTAATTACGGGCGCATGGACGGGAAGCGTGGTCCACCAGGTTGGAAAGACGGGCTCATCCGAAAGAAGGAAGCCCGGGCGCAGAAAATCCGGCGTACGTTCAAAGCGCAAAGTGACACGCATGACCTGGCCGAATGCCAGTTCTCTGGCGGCGGCGAGTGGCTCGGGTTGGGGACTGAATTCGATTGCATTCGCCTGCAGCACTCCTAAGGAGACCGTCACAATGAGCCGGCGCGCCTCAATTTTACCGGAGCTTCCATCAAGGGTGGAACGTACATGCACCGTAACTTCGCCGGGCTTCCATTCGATGCGCTCGGCGACGGTATTCAGGTGAAGTCTCGCGAAAGCGGGCAATAGCGCGCGGGCCACCGCGTCATAACCCTGGAAGAGGTGAAACGAACGGTCGCCGTCAATGGCTTCCGCCGCCTTAGAGTCCTCGGCTAACGAGTGAATGCCGATAATTTCACTCCTCGCCGCGTTGAAGCCTTCGACGTAGGATGTGGCGGCATGTTTCGCGGCTTTGTCGAAATCGGAGCGGGTGGCAAACGATTGGAAGCTCTCGTCGGGACCCTTCTCCGCTGCCTTTTCCATGGCCGAAAGCAGGCGCCACATACCGTCATCGCAGTCCTGATTCGGATTTTCCGGATAGTGAATCTCATGCACTCGTTCCACGATGGGCAAGGCGTTTGCAGTGACAAGATCCCAAACCTGAGGGGGCTTTCCGTGCACAAACTCGGCGCCAAGCTCGATGGCTAACGGGGAGAGCGGATCGTGCACAGTGCATATTCGTCCGCCGATGCGATCAAGCGCCTCTATGCACGATACGTGCACAGAGGCCTGATGCAACTCACGAAACGCCGCCAAGCCTGCTGCGCCAGCCCCGATGATCAGGGTATCGACGTTATCGTAATGCACCTACGTCTTATACCAATTCCCGCACTTTGGAGCCAGCGATACTCTTCATGATCTCGACAGTATCTTTTTCGCCACGAACCATCGCCTCTGCCAGACGCAGCGCCTGAGTGGCTTTGATCTTGGCAGGCAGCGGAGGCGAATTCGGATCGACTACGGCTTCAATCACCACCGGACCTTCCGTCGCCAAAGCCTGTTCGAGGATAGCGCCGCAGCGCTTCGGATCGTCGATGACGAAGCTTGCCGCGCCGAACCCCCGCGCCACGGCTGCGAAATCGATGGGCTGCAGATCGCAGACGTATTCGGGATTGCCTAGAAACACCATCTGCTCCCACCGGATCTGTCCCAGCGTGTTGTTCTTGATGATGACAATCTTCACCGGCAACTTGTACTTGACGCAGGTTGCCAATTCGCCCATGAGCATGGTGAAGCCGCCGTCGCCCACGAATGCCACTACGGGCCGCTCTGGATGAGCCAGTTGAGCCGCGATGGCATAGGGGAGCCCGCATGCCATGGTAGCGAGATTTCCGGAGCAGGAATGCATTTGACCGCGCCTGGCGGGAATCTGGCGCGCCCAAAAGGTGGTGATGGTTCCCGAATCGCTGGTGACGATGGCATTCGCCGGCAGTCGCTTGCCTAATTCGTAAGCCACAACGTCGGGCTTTAAGGGCTTCGTTTCATCCGTGCCGCGCTTCACCATCAACTCGCGCCATTCCTTCATCGACGCCTGAGCGGTTTCCAGGAAGCTGCGATCCTGGTTGCGCTCAAGGAAAGGAATCAGTTCGCGCAGTGTGTTTGCGCAGTCTCCAACCAAACCCACGTCCACCGGATATCGCAGGCCGATGCGTGCCGGGTCGATATCGATCTGCACCGCGCGCGCCTTGCCCGGCTTGGGATAAAACTCGATGTAGGGAAAACTCGCGCCGACTATTAACAGGGTGTCGCACCCTTCGAGCGCGTCCTGCGAAGGTTCGGTACCAAGGAGACCGATGCCGCCCGTGGTGAGCGGGCTATCGTCGGAAACGCACGCCTTGCCAAGCAACGCCTTGACGATGGGCGCGCCTAGAAGCTCAGCCACCTGCTCCAATTCATCGCCGGCGGAGAGCGCTCCCCGACCGGCAAGAATTGCAATCTTCTTGCCTTGCTTTAAGAGCTTCGCCGCTTCCCGCAAATCCTCCGCGGCGGGAATGCGCGCGCTCTTGGCATAGACGTTCGACACATGGCCCGCACGGTTGCGTGGGGAGCGTTCATCGTCTTTTATCGATTGTTCCTGCAGGTCGACAGGCATGGTGATATGCGCCACACCACGCCTCGCCAGCGCCGTGCGGCACGCCAGTTCCGCCACGTTCTGCATGTGCGCCGCGCCCATGACGCGCTCGTTAAACACGCAGACGTCCATGAAGAGTTTATCGAGGGCGACGTCCTGCTGAGTTTGGGTGCCAATCAGGTCGTGAAACTGCATACCGGTAATGGCGAGGACGGGCTGACCGTCCATCTTTGCGTCGTAGAGGCCATTCAGCAGATGAATGCCGCCAGGCCCGGACGTGGCAATACATGCCCCCAGCTTGCCCGTGAACTTAGCCCACGCACAAGCCATGAATGCGGCCGCCTCTTCATGCCGTGTTTGTATAAAACGGATTCGCTCACTGTTCTGCCGGAGCGCTTCGATGATGCCGTTTACCCCGTCGCCGGGGATGCCGAAAATCGTATCGATGCCCCAATCGAGCATCGTTTCCACCAGGATCTGTCCCGCCTTTTTAGCCACTTGTATGCCCTCAGCACTAGTTTCACGCTGGGGCCGAGCGGCGTCTGTCGCTGAAAGAACAGCGCGACAAGGAAGACGTGTGAAGCGGTACCAATTCCGATATAATCGCGCGCACTTGGGAGCGCGGCAATAACGAACTAATGTGTCGCTTCCCTCGATCACTTATGCGGGTAACGTCAAGACGCCGGCCAAGTTCGTGCGCTATCCCGGTAACTATCATGGCGGCCGACCGGCATGGGACATGGCGCATCGCTATTACCAGGAAGTCCAATGGTTCGCCGCGTTTGTGCTGTAACCGGTATACTGCAAAGAAGCGAGGGATGTATGAAGACAGTCCTCTTAGCAGTCCTTTTTGCGTGTACGGCGCAAGCCCAGAGCGCGGAAACGAAATCATGGAGCCGCGAATCCGCCGCCGCCTATCTCGATGGGCGAATGGCTTGGTGGGCAGCGTGGCCTTCGGCTGCTCGCGATCACGACACGTTTTGTGTCTCGTGCCATACTTCGCTGCCCTACGCACTGAGCCGTCCGGCCCTGCGCACGCCGCTGCACGAGCAGGCGCCTTCGCCAAGCGAACGTAAGTTCCTCGATAACATCTCGAAGCGTGTGGGGTTATGGAACGAAGTTCAGCCCTTCTATAGCGATGCGAAGAATGGAGCGCCGAAATCGGCCGAGGCGCGCGGAACCGAGGCTGTGTTGAACGCGCTGATTCTGGCCCGCTACGACGAGCCTGCCGCCAAAGACGCTATGCGTAATATGTGGGATCTGCAACTCAAGACCGGCGACAAGGCGGGCTCGTGGACCTGGCTCAATTTCCATAACGAACCATGGGAAGCCGACGATTCGGCCTTCTGGGGCGCGGCGCTGGGCGGCCTCGCGGCTGGGGCTGGACCAAGCCCCGAATTTCAGGAGAACGTGGCGCTGCTTGCCGGCTACTTGCAACGCGAAGTGGGAACGCAGTCTACGCTGAACCGCGCGGTGGCGCTGTGGGCCTCGGGCAAATTGCCGCAACTGCTTAAGCCTGAGCAGCGGGCGGCGATTGCGGCGGAAATTGTTTCCAAGCAGCGCGACGATGGCGGCTGGACGGAAGCTTCGTTGGTCATGAAGGATTGGAAGCGCAAGGATGGCACGTCAATGGATGCTACCAGCGATGGCTACGGCACGGGTCTCATGGTGGTCGCGCTACGCGAATCCGGTGTGAAATCGGCCCAGGCGCAGATCGCCAAAGGCATGGCGTGGCTGGAGCATAACCAGGATGCCGGGGGCGGGTGGTTGGCCACTTCGATGAACAAGAAACGCGATCCGGCGTCCGACGCTGGACGCTTTATGTCAGACGCGGCGACCGCGTATTCGGTGCTCGCGCTTAGCGGGCGTTGATCGGCACGAGATCGAAGTTGTCCAGGCGGTAACGAAATGGAGGCAACGCGGCTAGTTGTTGCGCGCACCATGCGACGCCGCGCTCCATCTGGCGAATTTCTTCTTCCCACCACTGACCGGTATTTCCGGCGCGATAGAACTCGAGGGTAAGTTCCAGGTGACGCCGGAAGCCGGCAATCAGACGCGCGCGGTAATGGGACAGTAAGCTCTCCACGTCTTCTCCACGGCCTGCCGCGCGAATCAGGGCCGCTGCCAGGATCGCCTCACGCACAGCGTTGCCGGTTCCATCGCCGCAGATAGGGTCGAAAGCCATGGCTGCGGCTCCGCAAATGAGACGCCCGGGCACGCCGAGCGGATCCGCAATGCGAGGGTATGCCGGAAATTCCGAGGCTTCGCCGGTTAACGCATCGATCTGCGGTGCAACCAACTGGCTCTGAGCAAGGAGCGCCTCCGGCGAGCCCCCAACGGCAATAAGCCATCCGGGAATCAGGAACAGCCAACCGCTTGCGAGCGACTCCACCCAGCACGCGGTGGTCTGCGACGCTTTCAAGATCGCCGCCGCGGCAGTGGCTTTGCGCGATCCAAACGGCAGTTCCAAAACCGATTCCGGGAGAGGACGCGACGCGAATAGCGCCCACTCCGCGTCGCCTTCGGTATGGCCGGACGGCTCGACGTGCAGACGGTAGAGCAGGGTGTTCTCTGAGATCACTACGGCTGCGTGCGGCAGCGCGGCCGGTTCGCGGTTGGATCCCCAACTCACGATGCGGCGGTCGATGCGCGGCATGTCGTCAAACAGCGATTCCTTTTGAAAGACGTCGCACATCAACATCTGTGTGGCGAAGCTCACTAGGATCGCCGGCACGCGAACCTGGGATGGGTGCGTGATGGAAACGGGGACCCCGGCGGCCTTCAGCAGATGGGCGCAGCACGCCGCGGCCACGCCTCGCCCGTGAATGGCGACGTGTCCCGCGTGCGGCATCATCCGCGTGGAATCCGGGGCGTGGTCAGGCGGCCGCGTTGGCCCCGAAAGACGGCTCGCACTTCTTCACGCGCCGCTTTGGCGATGCCCAAAGCGATCGCGGCCCAGGGCGCAATGCCGGAAAAAGCGGCGCCCATGGCATATAAAGTGAAGGGCGAAAATTGCGGTTCGTTGGCGATTGCGAAGACCGGCTCCCACCGTTCCGGAACCATTTTGACGCGGAAGTGTTCTAATCCCCGGAAATTGTAGAAGCGGTTGGCATGAGCGCGTGCGAAGTAGATCAGCGCGCGCAGCCATGAGGGATTGCGGCCGATCTCGCCATCAGCGGCGTGGGCTAGAGCGACGAGGCCGAGCGTGGCGTACTCGCAGCTATCCTCCGCGAAGCGGCGCATGGCCGCATCGATGAGCAGCTCGCTGGTTCCGTTGGGCGCAGCCGGCGATCGCGCCAGAAGCTCCACCAGATAGCCATTCCTGGCTCGCGTTGGAGATGCAACCAGAAAGGCCACGGGGACGCTGTCGCGGCGAGCGAGAAGGATGATGCGGTCGGCAAGCACGCCGTCCAATACGTTCGGCTCTACCAGGAAGTGGAGCGGCGGAAGATGGCGTCCGTCCAGCCATTCCCGAAGCACGCGGCGCAACTCAGGGTTATTTGCGGCATCTTGAATTTCCACCGATTCCACCGTCACGCCTTTATTCCGAGCCCGATGCAACTGCGCGCGGAGCGACGCGCGGTTGCGAAGGACCGAGGGCCATGCGCCAGGATGCCAAACAGGCTGGGACCCCAGCGCGATTGTGGCGTGATTCGGCGAGCCGGCGAACAGACTACGCAGACGCTCTTCCGCGCAAACATAGCAGACACGGCAACCCTGGCCACGCGCGAACACTTCAAATTCATCGCAGACTTTGAGGAGAGAATCCGTATCGCAGATGGGTGAGCCCGCCACAAGCAGGACCCTGCCTCGTTGCGTGTAGCCGATCACGGAAGGAAGGTTGGACGAAAACCAATGACGAATACCCGGGTTAAGGATTTGATAAGAGGTAGCGTTCCAACCGTGAGCGATCACGATTTCGCGCGCACTTTCCAGGGTAGCCGCCGGGCTTTTTTCGTAAACCGACGCTTCGTTCCTGTTTTCCAACGTCTCCATGGTCTCACGCCAGCTCTTTTACGCGTTTGTCGCGCGCAAGTTCGGCATACCCTTCGACCAGCTTGCCTGTTATTGCGGCCATATCCCAGTTGGCTTCCACCTCGGCGCGTGCTCGAGCGGCCAATTGCGCAGCGGCATCGGGGTTCTCGAACATGGCGAGGACTCGGGCGGCAAATTCGGTTGGGTCGTCGGCCAGCGCGCAGATCGCGCCATCTTCTTTCGCCAGGCCTTCCGCGCCGACCCTGGTGGAAACGACGGGGATTCCCGCGGCAAAGGCTTCGAGCAGCTTCACGCGTACGCCCGATCCGCTGAGGATAGGACATACGAAGACCGCATATTTCGCCAGAGGGTCACGAATATCTTCCACGTAGCCGAGCATGTCCAGGTTGGCGGCGTAATCGGCATACGCATGCGTGGGCGGCGGCTCCGAACCTGCTACGACGAGGCGTGCGCGCGGCTCGCGCTTCAGAATGGCCGGCAGCGCGTGGCGAACGAACCAATCGAGCGCCACTCTGTTCGGGTCATGCCGAAAGCTGCCAATGAAGAGCATGGTAAGCGGTTCCCGACCCTCGGTGCGGAAGGTATAGCGCGAGGTGTCGATGCCGGCGCGCAGACCGGCTCGTAATTTTTCGGCGAGCGCGGGGCGGAATTCCAGCAGGTAGTCGCGCTGTGCGGGGGTGCAGACCTGCACCTGGTCAAAGGGCGGCAAGGCGCGCAGTTCGTAATGCAGCGCCCGCAAATATTCCACGCGCGCTTTGATTTCGCTGACCGCGCCGATCTGCCGTCCGAAGGCGCGAACGATGGATTGGAAGTAGACGTCGTGCTCGAACAGCGCGGTGACAATGCGTCGAAACGCCCCTCGGTATTGCGCGAGCGGGGTGTATTCGAGTTGTAGGACGTCGATTCGTTTTAGAAAGAGCTGGCGATGAATTACCCACTCGAGATCGGAATTGGCGAATTCGCGTACGGCGTAGGGCAGGAGTGACCCCATATCGCGCGGTTTGCCGGTGGGACGCACCAGCATTTCGGCGGAGGCGCAGAATTCTCGCAGCTCCAGGTTGTCCTTTTCCTGATCGGGCCAATCGAGGAGTTCCACAACGTGCACCTCCGCGAGTTTTGTCATCTCGCGAAGGGTCTGATACATGAAGACGCCGCCGCCATGGATGGGCGGGCAAATGGGATAGGGCGAAACGAAAAGGACGCGCAGCGGTGTTGGACTCGGTTCGAAGGCGGCAAAGCAATCCCGATAATAGCCGCCGAGTGGACGGCGAAAGGCCTCCGTATCGGAGATTCGTGAGAGCGCCTGCGCTCGTCGACGGGAACGCAAGGCGCCCGGCAACTGACGAAAGGCACGCCAGAGAGCGGGTAAATTCGGACGTCCAACAGCATCGCCGAAGAGCACGCCGATCAGGCAACCCGCCCACGCGGAAGCGAGGTGGGAAGCGAGCCTGCCCCATTCGTGGATGTTTTTCCAGCAGAACAGCAGGAAATTCTTCTTGAGTACAGCCTGGATCTGGTCTTCACGGAAGCGCTTGCCGATAGTGCCGCGATGTTCATGAAAAACGACGCTGCGAGGTTGGTAGAGCACCTTCCACCCACGCTTCCAGGCCATGAAACCGAGGTCTGTGTCCTCCAGATAAAAGGGTTCCAGCAATGGGTCGAAGCCGCCCAATTCGAGGAACTTCTGGCGGTCGAAGGCGCAGGATCCGCCGCCGCCGTAGAAGCAGGGGAAAAGATCGGTGACGGCGTCGTCAATCCGATGGCGGACGCGCAATCCGCCATCCTCCCACCAAGCCTGGGTGAGGCCGGTTTCTTCGCGCAGCTTTGTGGGATCGCTGAAGAAGATCTGGCACGCGACGGAGAAGACCTCTGGATCGCGGAAACCTTCGAGCAGGGGCGAGAGGAAATCGGGCGCTACGCGCATGTCGCTGTTGAGCAGAACAACAACGGGGTTCGCGGCCGCGTCGAAACCGGCGTTCGAGCCTCCACCGAATCCCAGGTTACGCGGGAGCGCCAAGAGCTTTACCTGCGGAAAATTTGCGCGGAGGAAGTCGGCCGATCCGTCCGTCGAGCCGTTATCGACCACGATGACTTCGTTGGCCGGATTGCCCGAGAAGGCTTCGATGACGGACGGGAGATACTTCTGCAACAGATCGCGGCCGTTCCAATTGGGGATGACGGCGGAGGCCCCTTGAGGACCGGCGCCAGGAGGAGGGGTAGACGGGTGGCTCGGGATTTTCGACGGCCCAGGCTTAAAAAGGTCGGAGATCGCCAAGGCCAACGCGCTGATCGCGATCAGGAAGGGCGACAGCAGCAACAGAGGGAGGGCTCGGAGAATTCGCTTCAGCAGCGCCATTTCAACTCGCCGGGAAGGACGGCCCTAATCCGACCTTGCGGCCTAGCTTGACCCATCGCGATTGGCGATAGACGGCCACCTGCTCTCGAACGCCATGGAGTTCGGCGTCAAGATTGTGCGCCCAGGCGGTCCGGCTCTCCAACTCCACTTCAGTGTGATGCAGGGCTTCTACGGCGCGCGCCAGTTCGGCAGTTTGTCTCGCGACGTCGGCCTTCAGACTGCTTTCAATATCAAGCGCCCATTGGGTCTTCTCGCGAATGTCGTCTTCGAGGCTAGCGACCTTACTGGCGTAGCCTTCCGCTACGGTAGCCAACTCATCCTGCAATTCGGTCACGCGGGCGCGTCGGGCCGTCAGTTCGGCATTCAGTTCCTCAGCCCAGCGATTGCTGCGTAGGAGCTCTTCGGTTTGCTTTTCGTGCTCGTGCTGCAAGCCGCTCAGGGAAGCCTTGGCGGTCTCGAGCCACTCGTTCTTTTGCGCCAACTCGGCTTCCAGAAGGGCTATATGGCGTTCCCGTTCGCGCAGCACGTTTCCTGCGCGCGGAATATAGACAAAGGTCGGATTGCCGAGTTGCGGGCGATGCGCGCAGACAGCGACAAAGAAATGCGATTCCTCGGGGATGGCATCGCCAGGATCTACGCGCACCTCGGCCGTATTGCCGGCTTCATGTGGGCGGAACGTCACTCCCTCGACGTGATTCTCGAGAAACAAAGAGACGTACGGAAATACATTACGAAGCTCATCGCGGAATTCGGCGAATTCGAATTCATGCACGTGGAACGGATTCTCTCCCTGGTCGCCACGCGATTCGCCGTAGTAGACCTTGTTGGGCGTGGAAACGATGAACTGCCCGTTCGGGGCCAGCGTGCGGCGCGCTTCCTGCAAAAATTCCCGCCAATTGGACAGGTGTTCGATTACTTCGAAGGCCACGATCAAATCGAAACTTGCGTCGGCATAAGGAAGCGCGGCGCAAGACGCCCGTTCGAAGACGAGATTGGACGCTTGATAACGAGCCCGCGCGAATTCGATGGCGTCGGCGGCGCAATCGATTCCCACCACGCTCTGCGCGGCGCGCGCGAGTTCAGCCGATCCGTATCCCGCGCCGCACCCGGCATCGAGCGCGCGCTTGCCGCGCGCCAACCGTGCGGCGAACGCATAGCGCGCCATGTGTTCATTGAAAAGGTCAATATCGACCTCGCCGGGAATCACACGTTCGCCGGTGAATTCAGACAACGGGCTTCTCCAGAACCGGCGCGTTGACTTCAATGCGGCAGGGTAGATGAATGTACCCGTAGATTTCGCCTTCGCCCCGGCTCATCTGCAAAGTGATGGCGTTGTCGATCCAGTCGCACATGCCGTAGGAATCGAGCGGGCCATCGGCGATGGCTGGGGAAAATGAAAATGACGCTGGGTAAAGCTCAGGCAGGTCGACGTAGAAATCAACGGTTACGATGTCCCCGGCCTGCATCGGCGCGAGTTCATAGCCTTCGCGCGCGGTATTCAAGCCGGAAAAATCGATGCCGAGCTGATTGCGCAGCATGAACCCTACGTTAGGCATGCGCAGCATGGCGTGGGCGCGAACGCTGATGCGCACCAGAATGCGCGAAGAAGGCTCGAGCATGTGCAGCGCGAACCCATTCTCATCGAGAATGGCGATGCCGATAATCTTGGCGCGGCCATCGCCATGGCGCCGGTCGATATTGGGAATCGTTTCGACGATTTCGGGCGCGCATACCGCGGCACGCGCAGGACCTGCGAGATGAGTTTCCACTTCGTGGCGGCGGTAGGTGGAATCTTTGGCGGTCATGGCCGCCAGATAGCGTGAAATCACGGCGTCGGGCGCGCCCAGTTCTACGACGTGGCCGTGTTCCAGCCAGAGGACGCGGTCACCCAAAGCTTTGACGTCGGCTGTGGCATGCGACACAAAGAGCACCGTAACGCCGCGCGCTCGCAACTCGTGCACTTTGCGCAT
Source organism: Bryobacterales bacterium (assembly GCA_963703295.1). Classification (GTDB taxonomy): domain Bacteria; phylum Acidobacteriota; class Terriglobia; order Bryobacterales; family Bryobacteraceae; genus PALSA-243. The sequence continues at coordinate 8,090,082 of OY969810.1, read as the reverse complement.
GCAGCGCTGGCGAAAGTAGATGTCGCCAACGGCGAGGGCTTCATCAACTAGCAGAATTTCGGGATCAACGTGGATGGCGACGGCGAAGGCCAGGCGCACCGCCATTCCGCTCGAATAGGTTTTCACGGGCTGGTCGATGAAGTCGCCGATTTCCGCGAAGTCAGCTATGTCACGATACCTGCGATCGATCTGGCGCTTGGTGAACCCTAAGATTGAGGCGTTGAGATAAACGTTGTCGCGTCCGCTGAATTCGGGATTGAAGCCCGCGCCGAGTTCGAGCAGCGCGGAGACGCGTCCGTTCATGGCGACCCTGCCGGAAGTGGGCTGGAGGATGCCTGCGACGATCTGTAGCAACGTGCTCTTGCCGGAGCCGTTCTCGCCAACAACGCAAAACGTTTCGCCGCGTTTGACTTCAAACGAGACATCGCGGAGCGCCCAAAAGTCGCGATGGCGACGGATCCGGTTGAAGGTGAGCAGCTCCTGAAGGCGACCGGACGGCGCTTCATAGATGGCATAGCTCTTCGAAACCTGCTGAAATTCGATGGCGCTCACGGCGAAGAAAGACCAGTGTAACGTTTTTCCTGGAGGCCGCCGGACGGGATCGAGCTTGACTTTGGGAACGCCGGTAATTTATTCTGACGGTTCGACTTTGGCCGAATTCGGCCGCTATGCCCTATGCGGGAAAACACGCGCCACGAACCTGAAACCGTGGAACGGTTACTGACTTCGACCCTTGACAGCGTCGACCAGGCGGAGGAACTGACGGCGAGCGCGGCGCAGCGGGCGGGCTTCGAAGAAGAAGATCTGATGAAGATCGGGATGGCCATCCGCGAGGCGATGGTCAACGCAGTAGTACACGGGAATCAGTACAACACAAATAAGCAGGTGCGGTTTTCGCTTTCGGTGACGCGGGACCGGTTCACAATTACGATTGCCGACCAGGGTAACGGATTCGATTTTGAACACCTGCCCGATCCTTTAGCGCCGGAGAATTTGCTACGGACCTCAGGGCGCGGGATTTTTTTGATGCGGTCCTTCATGGACGCAGTGGATTTGCGGCATCTGGAATCGGGCGGCACCGAAGTAACTTTAGTTAAAAACGTGGAGTCAAAGTAGAAGCGGCGGCTATCCGCCAGGAGGCATATTTCAGTGAGTGTAAAGTTGAGTACCCGGCAAGTGGGCAATGTAAGCGTCATCGATGTAGCAGGGCGGATCACGTTGGGCGAAGGGTCGGCTGCGCTACGCGAGACGCTGCGCGAAATGGTGGCCAAGAATCAGAACAAGATTCTGCTAAACCTTGCCGACGTGACTTATATCGATAGTTCCGGAATTGGCGAACTGGTTTCGGGATATACCACCGTGACCAATACTGGCGGCCAGCTAAAACTGCTGAACCTCAACAAGCGGGTGAAAGATCTTCTTCAGATCACCAAGCTTTATACCGTTTTTGAGGTGAAGGAAGACGAAGCCGAGGCCATCCGCAGCTTTTCGTAACTTCAGTAGCGCAGGCGAGTCGATAGCAGACTCGCCTGCGTATTATTTTTTGTACGTAACCCCGCCTTTCATCACGAAGCTCACCTTTTCAAGCACGGCAATGTCTTCTAGTGGATTGCCTTCTACGGCCACAATGTCGGCCAGATAGCCAGCCTTCAAAGCTCCGATTTGACCATCCCAGCCCAATAACTTGGCGCCATTCCATGTGCCTGCCTGTAGCGCGGCCAATGGTTTCATGCCGTACTGCACCATAAGAACGAATTCGCGGGCCTGCGTGCCATGCGGAAAAGGGCCGACGTCCGAACCCATGGCGACAGGCACTCCCACAGCAAGCTGCTTGCGAAAGCTCTGCGCGTGCAATTCGAGAAGCTTTCGTTCGAATGCCGCGGCGGCCGGCGTGGCGGCGTGGTTGGCGAAATATTCCGAGATAGTAAATGTCGGCACGGCAAAGATGCCGCGGTCTTTCATCAGGCGCATGGTTTCGTCGCTCAAAGCGAAGGCATGATCTATGGAGACCACGCCGGCGCGAGCGGCGTAGAGCGTTCCCGGTTCGCCTGTGGCATGCACAGCCACGCGTTTGCCAACCCGCGCAGCCTCCTTGACCGCGGCTTCCAATTGCTCAACCGTGTATTGATACGGCGTGACCAGCCGTCCATCGACTATTGCATCTTTCCCGGTCTGGTAGATCTTGGTGAAATCCGCCCCCTCTTTATATTGCTGGCGCATTACCTCCAGTAACTGGGCCGCGTCGTTGGCATAGGTAGCGTTGGACAAGATATGCTGCGCGGGGTTGAAATTAATAGCGTCTTCGTGGCCGCCCAGCAGATCTATGGCATTGCCGCTGATCCGTAGGCGCGGGCCAGGGACCAGACCTCGATCGATCGCGTTGCGCACGGCCGTATCCGCCGAACCGGCGCCCTCCGTGCCCATATCGCGCTCCGCGGTGAACCCGGCCATCAGATCGTCGCGCGCGGCAAGCACGGCGAGGATCGTTCGTTGGGGAATAGACTCTTGAACGGTTTGCAGGTCTTCGGCTCCGGGATGCAGGAACAAATGAACATGCGCATCGATCAAGCCAGGCAGCAGGGTGCGCGCCCCCAGGTCGATAATCTCGGCGCCGGCGGGATGCGCTACCGAAGCGCCGGCTTCTACGATGTGGTCGCCGCGTACCAGCACTTCACCGGGAGCGATTACGCGGCCTGTTTCAACATCGATCAAGCGTGCGGCGTGCAGCACGATAGGCTGCGGGGTTTGCGCGGCAAGCACGGCCAGAAAAGCGAAGAACAGGAAAGGAGATCGGAACATCGGGCGTTATCGTATCATTTCGCGCTGCCGTATGTTTCCGCGAGTGCTCCATCGATGGGGCGATAGGCGGAATCATGTAAGTCCCAGGCGTAGGCGCCGTGCTCGGAGAACAGCCAACGATGCAGGTCGCGCAAGGTCGTAATGCGGGCGGCAAGGGCATGCACCGCTTTGGTGCTTGCGCGCTCCCGCTCCTCGCGTGCATCGAGCGCTTCGGGAGAAAGACCGGCGTCTTCGGTGGCTTCGAACGAAAGTTCATAGCCAGGGTTGGGCGCGGCCCCAAAGACCCAGCGGAAGATGGCCTCGGTACGGGGCATGTGGAATCGCGAGTTTACGGTCAGCAGACGCCGAAACCCGCGCGGGTCGGTGTGCACCGTCCGCGTGAAATAAGCATTGCCAATGGTGTCGTAGGAAAAGACTTCGGCGAGAATTTGCCGTTGAGGGATGCCTCGTTCGTGCAGGTATTGCGCGGCCGGAAGGGCCTCGAAAATGGGGTAGCCGCGCGCGTCGAGCGCCGGTGGAACATGCGGCGTGCCGGCGCTGAGCGGAATATAAAACTCGGCGGAATGTGTGAGGGCGCGGTCCAGGCGCGCGCGGACGAAGGGCGGAAGGGCTCCCGTGCTGGTCAATCCGCCGCCAGGAATGAGAATCGCATCGAATTCCGGCATTACTCGAACCGCCGGCGGAAATCGTCGAATTCGCGGCGCAGTTGTGCGAGTTCATCTTCGAGCGCGGTGATTTTATCCAGGACGCCGCGAGTGTCAGGGGCCGGCGTGTAGCTCGCAGCCTCCACCGTGTTATCGGCGGCGCCGTCAGGCTCGCCGCACAGCAAATGCGCCCAGCGGGCTTCCCGGGATCCACTTTGGCGGGGCAATTTACGGACGAATTCCTGTTCCGCGAGATGAATCAAAGTGTTTTCGACGGCCTCTATATCGTCGAATTGGTAGAGCCGCTCGGTGCGGCCGCGCAGTTCTCCGGGGGTTTGCGGACCCCGCAGGAGCAGCACGCACATCACTCCCGCTTCGCGCCTGCCCAGGTTGAATTTTTCGGTAAAGCGCTGGCCGTGTTTGGGGACGCGGCTTTCGCCCGAGATGCGCACGGACAGGCCTTTTGTGCGCAGGCTTTCGAGCGCAACCTCAACTGTGTCCTCGTCGTAGTCGACTACCGGCTCGCGGTTCGATTTTTGATTGCAGGCATTCACAAGGGCGTTCAGGGAAAGAGGGTAATAATCGGGAGTCGCGACTTCCTTCTCCATGAGAGCGCCGAGCACGCGGGCCTCGGGCGAGTCGAGTTGCCAGTCCATTGGATCAGGATACCGTCCACTCGACCGTCCCGCGGCCCGGGCGCCAATCTTAGAAAGCCACGTGTAGCGAAAACTGGATCGACCGCGCAGGCAACTGAGCGGTGATTCCCGCTGTTGGCGCTCCAAACCCAACGCCTGGAGCGGCTCCGTTGCCATAGGTTCCGCTGTAGCCTACGAAGTTCGGGTGATTGGTGGCGTTGAACGCTTCAACCCGCGGAATGACGCGCACGCGCTCATTGAAGAGAACGAAGGGGCGTTCGATGAAGGGAGAGAAGTCGTAGATTGGGCGGCCGTGACCCGTGTTGCGGCCCACTACCACGCCATTGATCACCGGGCGGTCGGTAGTAGCGCCATCGCCGCTGTTGTTGGCGCCGGTGACGTAATTGAAGGGCAGGCCCGTGGCGAGCGTCAGAACGCCGCCCACGGTGATCTTGCCGGGTAGAATATAAAACCCGCTGGCGACAAAGCGCTGGCGCTGATCAAACAGGGCGTTGCCGTTCTCAATCTTTCCGGTCTGCAGCGGATCATTTGGATTCTGACCGGTGGCATCGGGATCGACGTTATCGATGGCGTGCGACCAGGTGTAGCTCACCAGCATGGAGGCATGATGACTAAAGTTGTGGGTGAGATTGACGTCGAGCGCGTCGTAGTAAAGATAGCCATCATTGACATCGGCCTGAATTGCGGCGTAGGGGGGCTGCGGATTGGTGGCCGTATTCGGATTGCAAGCCGTTCCAGCCTGTTGATACCAGTAGATCCAATAGGGACGCGTGCAGTTAGCCGCTTGCGCGGTGCGAACCTGCCCGGGCGCCGTGCGGACGAATGAGCTCGGCGGGTCGACATCAAGCGGGCGGTTGATATTCAGCGTGTGCGCGCCTACGTAATCCACGCTCAATACCCAGTGCGGGATGATCTGGCGTTCGACGCCAATGCTCCATTGTTCGGAGTAGGGATTCCACAGACCGTTTTGGTAATTGGCGAGCACGTTGGTCGGGAGGAACTGGTTGTAATAGGAAGAGTCGCCCGGCCGTAGATATAGGCTGCGCAACGGCGCAACGGCAGTGGCGGGAAACGCGGGTAGGGGCGCAGCAGCCACGCTGGTGGGGAATCCGACTTGGCCCGGGGAGGCGGTGTAGTTGAAGACGCCGGTGGGCCCGGTAAGCGCATAGTTGGCTTGGGAATTGTCCACGATTTGGGAGTAATAGATGCCGAATCCACCGCGAATGATGGTTTTGCCATCGCCTGCGATGTTATACGCAAAGCCGACGCGCGGCGCGAAGTTCTTAGTGGAATCGGTAAAGGTTTGACGCTCGTAGCGCAGGCCAAGGTTGACCGTAAGGTTCTTGCGGACCTTCCAGTCATCCTGCAGGAACATCGCCCATAGAGTGTCGTTGACGGCATAGTTTGCGTTGCCGTAACTCTGGGTGTAGCTTTTGACGTTGGCGATGTTATTCAAAAACGTTGAGCTCTCGCAGACGCTAAGTGCCAGCGTGCAGGGATTGTAACTGAACATACCCAGGTAGATTGGGCCGCCGAATTCCTTGCTGTTGCCGCCAGTATGGGCGAAGATCACGTCGGCGCCGAACTTCACCTGGTGATGTCCCCAAACTGCCGACACCACGTCATTGAATTGGTATTGCCGGTTCATTAGCAACGCCGACTGCGAGGTTCCCGAAGTAAACGTGCCGCCGGCGGAGATCGGCACGCTGTATTGCGTGCCGTAGATCACCGGATCGAATTCGGTGATGGGCGAGGCCAACTGGAATTGCAGACGCAGATTATTCAAGAGAGTTGGGCTCAGAACGGCCGTTTCGCCGAATTCCTCCGAGTAGGTCCGGCGCCGGAAAACGCGATCTACGCTGGGCAGGTTATTGCCGCCCACCGTGCCGTTCGGATTGGTGTCATGGAAGCCATCCGCGTCGCTGCGGAAAAACAGGTTGTTCTTGTCGTTGAGGCGGTGGTCGAGACGAAAGTATCCGAGCGCGCCGCGATAATGCCCGACGAAAACTCCGGGAGAGACTGGCGATATAACAGGCGAGCCTCGATCTTCACGGCTCAGTTCGCCGGCCACGAAGAAGTGGGTGGCGCCGCTCGAACCGATGGGACCGGAAAGCGAAACGTCGCTTTGTCCGAGCGAGTCGCTCGAGATGTCGTTACCGCTCGAAGCGTTGGCAGTAGTGAATCCGGCAAGAGAGGCTGAGGTTTCGGCGGGGCGCCATAATTCCATCACTTCACCGTGAAAGGCGTTTCCACCGGATTTGGTCACGATATTGACCACCGTGCCGGTGCTGCCGCCATATTCGGCCGAGAATGCATTGGTCAGCACTGCCATTTCGAGTACGGCCGAGCGAGGAATGTTGCTGAAGATAGTCTGGCGTCCCCAGGAATCGTTGCCGGTGCTGCCATCCACTTCGAACCAAGCCTGGCGGCGGCCGGCGCCGTTGCTGGTGAACAGATCTTCGTTCATGAAGACGTCGCCCTGATTGATGGCGGGCCGGTTGGCGGCGTTCAGCAGCGGCAGAAAGGTGATGCGCTGGTTGGGAAGGGGCGTCTCTTCAATCTGCCGTTCCTTCAGGAACGTGCCAAGTTGCGGCTCATCGCCGCGGACTTCGCCGGCGACGCCGGTCACGGTAACGCGAGTTTCCCCGGCGGCGACATTTAATTGGAGATTGATGGTTGCGGTGGCGCCCCCCTGCAAAGCTACGTCGGACAGCTTGGCGTCGGCAAAACCCTGCTTGGAAGCGATGATCTGGTAGCGGCCGGCGATCGGCAGCCCCTCAATGGAATAAGAGCCCGACGCGTCGGTGGTCACATTGCGCTGCAGATTGCTATCCGAGCTCTTGAGGGTGACCTGTACGCCGACCACCGGGGCCTTGCTTGCATCGGTAATAGTGCCAATAATGGTTGCGGTATCGGGGGTTTGGGCGGTTAAGGAAAGCGCATACGCAAATATCGCGCACAGGCAACAAAATCGAGACATAATCCTCCCTGGATTAACAATAGGCTACAAAACGGCGCTAACTACTACCACCGATCGTAGGTCCAGGGAGGTGTCGCGCGCCCCAGCGCTTTGCTCCTCGATTAGAAGTACACCTTCAAAGCCAACTGCAAATTACGCGGGGTGTTGATTTGGCTGCCCGACCCGCTTAGTATTCCAAACGTCTGACTTTGCAGTTGCGTGCTACCTGTTCCGAAGCGCACGCGGTTGAAGACGTTGAACGCTTCGGCGCGGAATTCGACACGGGTCCGTTCACGGATGGGGAAGCTTCGCGTGAGTGACATATTTTCCGTGAGATTCGGGAACAGGCGGAGCTTCGGGTTGTAGCGGGTCTCGTTACCGATTCCGCTCAAGGCCGTGCCGGATCCTTGATTGGGAAATGGACCGCTGCAGGCCGAAGTAGCGCTTGTGCAATAGGGCACGAAGAAGGCGTCAACGGAAGGATCGAATTTTCCGCTATAACTTGGCTGCCATCCATTGTAGGAAGTAACATAAGCCGGTACGCGAGTCGAGCCGGAATCGCCCGGCGCATAGATTGGCAGCGTAACCGACGTGCCCACGCCTACGGGGGTGCCGCTGGCATAGAGATTGATGGTGGAGATACGCCAATTGCCGATTATCCAGGAGGCGGGTCCCTTCGAGAGATACTTTTGGTTTCGGCCGAACGGCAGGTCGTAAACCGCTGCGAATTTGAAGTCGTGAGTAACATCATACTGTCCAATGGACTTCTCCAGGCCGCGGTTGAAGAAATCGGCCGCGTAAGCCGCGCCCCACGCCGAATCGGAGTCAGTCAGCAGCTTCGAAAATACGTATGAAGCCGTAAAAGTCAGGCCGGAGGAAAGCCGCTTTTGTAGCTTCAGGATAGCGGCATGATATGTGGAGTGACCGCTGTGATCGCCTTGTCCCGCATAAGTATCGATCACGTTGTACTGAGGATATGGACGGAGCGCCTGTGCGACCGTTCCCGTGAAGGTTGGATAGGGGAGTGGAACTCCCGAAGCCTTTCCGGTGGCCGAGGTAATCTGGCTGTTCAACACCGTCACGCTCTGCGCTACCGTGCCGAACCTGGTCAGATAGCTCGGACTGATCTGGTTGTAATCCAGCAGTTCAGTCTGTAAATGCTCGCCCATGACGCCGCTATACTGAATCTCCGCAAACATCGACGAGCCTAACTGCCGCTGAATCGAAAAATTAAAGTTGTCGTAGGCGGGCAACTTCGTGGTTTCGCTGCCTTGGAACCATGCGACGCTTGTGCCGTTCGAAACCGCGGGGTTGACGAACGGCGGCGCCGTCCATGGCGGCATTCCGGAATCCAGAGTATAAGTCGGGGTTACGCCGTTGCTGGTGTTCGAGAACGTCTGCGTCAGCGTATACCCTGAGTTATGGGTAGAACCGCTTACCGATACAAGCGCGCCGTAAGACCGGGCGTAAGCTGCGCGAATCACGGTCTTCGGACTTACCGAGTAAGCCGCCCCCAGGTGCGGGCCGAAGCCCCATGGCCACATATTGGCGAGGGTGCGGGTACCCGCGCAACCCTGGCAGTTACCAGAAAATATGACGGCGCCTGGAATGTTTCCAGCTCCGGGATTGGGCGTGTTGGGGCCAAAATCGGTCCATCGGTTTCCCAAACCAGTGGGCGGAAGATTGCCGTCCCAGCGTACGCCAAAGTTCAGGACAAGCTTCTGGGACACGCGCCAGTCGTCCTGCGCGAATCCGCCAAAATAGTAGAACTGCTGGCCTATGAAACGCACGGTATCGATCTGGCCGCTATCGGCATAGCCTAGAAGGAACGAGGCGAAGGCGTTGCCGCCGGCGTTGGGATTGGTTCCCCCCGGAACGCCGGTCTCTTCGTAACTGAATCCAGCGCATCCGGCCTCGCACTGGCGGCCGAAGCCGTTGTAGTGGTTAAGCTGATACATGCCGCCGAACTTGAACGTGTGATTTCCCTTAATCCAAACGAAATCGTCGTTAAACGCGTAGACAGTGTTTTCCGAACCGTTGTCCGCCTGTCCGCCCCAAGTACTGTAGGTATCGCCCGTCCCGCCCGAAAAGAGATTCACAAGATTCTCATTACAGTTGGGGACGTTGCCCAGGCAGAACTTGTTCTGCCAGTTGCCGATGTATTCCTGCGGCGGTTTGTGGTCCTGGGTCCAGTTATTGCCGCCGGCGTAAAAGTGGTTCAGCTTGGTTGGGGTTAACGTCCAGTCCCAACTCATGCGGAAAACGTCGGTCCCTTGCGTCAGGTCGTTATAGTTCGTGTAAAGACCGGGCAGAGTGGCCGGCCCATCGGGGCCTGGCGTTTGATGCTCGCGATCATGCCCCCAATAGCCGGAAAGCCGGTGCTTGTCGTTGAAGACATGATCGCCCTTGATACTGTACTTGTTGACAGGGTATACCTGGGTGCCCGAGGTTACCAGGTAGTTATTCGCGACGTACGCCGCTGTGCCGGCGGCAGCGCCGTTGTTCGGCGCTATCGATCCGCTACCTTGGAAAACGCCTAACGCTTTGATCGCCGCCGGGCTCCAAAGATTCTTGGGAATTACGTTTCCGGGAAAAGGCTGGCGGGTAACTGTTCCGTCCGCATTGGTCACTTGCGAAAGTGGATTATAAATCGGAATCTGCTGGCCGGCCGAGGTCACCCATTTTGAAAAATCTCCGTTGTACATTTCGGAAGTGGGAACGGTGAACGTCGTACCGTTGGCGCCGGTGCGGTTGCGGAAACCTTCATAGGAGAAAAAGAAGAAGCTCTTATTTTTTCCGTGGATCAGTTTGGGAATCCAGATGGGGCCGCCTGCCGTGGCGCCAAAATCGTTCTGCTTGTAAATTGAATTTGCAATGCCTGACCGATTGCTAAACCAGTTATTGGCGTCGAAGTCGTTGTTCCGCAGGAATTCGTATGCCGAGCCGTGCAACTGATTGGTGCCGGACTTCGATGCGTAAGTCAGGTTGCCGCCGCCCGCATGACCGTACTCGGCTTTGTATCCATTCGTATCGACGGTGAACTGTTCGATCGCCTCTACAGATGGCGCATTCGATGCCACCCAACTCTTCGAGAGGGCGCGGCTCGTGTTAGTGGAGACGCCATCGAGAGAGGTGCCATAGGCCGCCACCTGGCCGCCTCCCACGCTGAAACCGTTGTCCCCGCCAAGGTTCTTGGCGTCGGGTGTGAGGGATGCCAGGTCGAACGGCGTTCTTACGGTTCCGCTGACAACCAGCGGAAGATCATCGACCAGTTTATTCTGAAGCGTAACGCTGTTCTTCGCATCCTCGGCCTGCAATTGGACCGCGGTCGCCTGGACCTCAACAGTCTGCGTGGACGCGCCGAGTTCCAGTTTCACATCGGCCCGAACGTTGCTGCCCGCATCCACGGAAAGACCTTTTACTTCGGTAGGGCGGAAGCCCTGCTTTTCAACCCGGACTGTGTATGTACCGGGCTGTAAGCTGGGGACGGTAAACTCACCCTGATCGTTAGTTGTGGCGCTGATTGCAACATTGGTTGCGCCGTTGGTGACAATAACTTTCGCTGCCGGGACGACAGCGTCTGAGGAATCGCGCACCGCGCCGGTGACCGTACCACGCTCCGATTGCGCGAAAAGATTAGACGAAAGAAGCACGAGCCATGCTAGAAACATGACTCTCGAACAGTATCGATTCATACTACCTCACATGGACGGGTCGAATTCGCAGCCAGTGGGTATGATATCCGAATGTTGCAATTCTAGCTAAACATTTTTTGAAGTTTCGGGTTAAATCGTTTTGCGATGAGGCGAAGGAAATATGCAGGATTTACTGCCAGGCGCGAATCGTAGCCGGATCGAGTAAGCCGAATTTCGCAGCCTTCGGCTTGGGCCGACTTACTTGTGACAACCTTGAAGCCTGGAATTAGTGCATCCAGCGTTCTAACAATTCGTGTATCGCGCTGAGCGACCCAGGGGCGCCGATGGCAGCGACAAAAGGGGCGGCCACGGCTGCAAGGGCAAGAGTGGCGCCGAATCTTCGCGAGCGGGTTTCCACTGGCGGCGGCCCGTTGAGGAGCCGATTTACTCGGGTTGAAACATCCTCATCCGCAGGTACAAAGCGACTTACGACAGGGGAAAGCTGCGGCGCTGCGCCCAGCCTGGCCACGCGCACCAGCGCTTCGGCAAGCGAGACCGAGCAGCCTACGTCCTGAGCGACCGCCATGTCGTCGGCTGCCCATTCGACGAAGCGTGCCCAAGACCGCTCTACGGCGCGGAACAAGGGAAGGCCGGGGAGTGCATCCGGAGCGAGCAAAAGGAAAAGCCGCTTCAAGTTATCGGCTGCCACCCGATGCGCATGTTCGTGCCGCAGCGCCGCCGCCAATTGATTGGCATCGAGCGCCCTGGTGACGCTGCGCGAGACGATAACCCGCGGCCGAAGGATGCCCGCAAGTCCAACAAACGGCATCGATCCTTCCCAAAGCCAGACAGCTTCCGACCCGCCGGCCAAAGTGGCGGCCCCACGTGGCATGCAGCGCTGGGAACGAATCAACGCCCTGACACTGCGCGCCAATGAGAGAGCCCATACCGAGGCGCCGAACGCCGCCGCGGCCAGAAACGGCGCCCCTGCCGTTTCGGCTCCACGTTCGCTTTCATAGGCGAGAAAACTCGGCAGGCAAAGTCCTACGACAAAGGCTATCGCGCAAGCCGGCGGAAACAGACGCACCGCCAACAATAGCAGCGCCGCAGCGCTAGCCGGCTGGCGCGTTCCCATCCGTTCCGTGCGCCGTAAGATCCACGGCGCGAGCGCGCGCATGAGCAGCGATAGCGCCAGGTGAACCAGAAAAAATGTCGCCAGACACAGACACAGCAAGCGCCAGGCGTACGGAAGAATCACGGTTTTTCCCTCCGGCTCAGTTCCTTGCGTTTGATCTTGATTTTGCGCTCGAGCTCATTGAGGAGCGCTTCATCTCGCGAACCTACCGCGTCTACCAGGCAGGAAATCAATAGTTCGCCAGACGTTTGAGGGCCCGCCAGAAATGCGGCGAGGAAATCGCCCGCCCGCTTGTGCTTCCACTCATCCCGGCTTAGCTCCGGGGCATAGACGAACGCGCGCTCCGATTTCCTGCGAGCAAGAAGACCCTTCTTGTAGAGGCGGTCGAGCGTCGTCATCACCGTTGTATAGGCAAGGGGCCGGCTGAGACGCTGAATCACATCCCGAACATTACCTTCACCGAAGTTCCACAGAACGTCCATGACGTCGGTTTCCAGGTGTCCCAGCGGCGGCGCCGCAGCGGCGGAATCGGTTGACTTAAAAAGGCGAAACATGGGATTTGAAGAATTTTAACACTATAGGACGATTCTCTCGTCGCCTTCGCGCCTGGTAATGCGCTCGCGATCGAGAAACTCGAGTAGCGGAATGGCGTACTTTCGCGAAACGCCGGTCCACTCCTTGAATGCGGGAACCTGGAAGCGCATGCCGCGGCGGGGAGCAAGCAGTTCGCGGAGGCGGGCCAGCGCGCTGTGGTGTAGCGTCAGGCTGGCATCGATGCGAACCAGCTTTTTCTCGCGCAGAAGGATATGCATCAGCTCTCGCGCGCGCACAGCCTCAACGCCCGATTGGGCTAACGCCTCGGCGGCTGAAGGAGCGGCGAGGCCGGCGGATTCAAAGGCGCGCTCGATCGCGGCGCGGGCATGTTCCTCGTCGTCGCGCAAGGCTACTTTGTGCCCCCGGAGGCGCGCGATTTCGCCTTCGACCGTAATCTCCTTGGACGCGGTGAGCAAAGCGCTGAGGACGAGCGCCGGCGCCTGGGGCAGTTCCGCGCTGCGAAGATCGTGGACAGCTATCCCCGGTAGCAAAGGGTGCGCGCGGTGGAATTCGCGGACAGATTTTTCAAGCCGGCTACTGGCGGCCTGAAACCATGCGCGATCGATATAGTATGGCGGCGTGAGAGCGACGATAGGAGCTTTGGCTGCGGCTGCTGCAATAGCGGATTCCGTCATTCCCGTACGCGCAACCAATTCGCCAAGAGCAATGCCATAGCTTGCTTCGCCGACAAGAGCGGCGATGCGCCGAACGGGCTCGGACGAAGAAAGGGCATCCAGGCGCGCCGCGACATCGTAGCCTTTGCGGTAGCGGAAAGCGCCGGTGTCGATCACGCAGCCGCCGCCGATGGTGGTAACTGGGGAGAACATGCGGATGATGAAGCGGTCGCCGGGAAGCAGCAGCGCCGGGTTGCTCAGAACAAGGCGAGCGTAGGCGGTCTCGCCAGGTTTCAGCGATGCCGCGCCGAAGAGACGCACCTCAGCTTCGATCTCGGCGGTTCCCGAGTGGAAATGGACCGGCGCACGATGCTTCAGCGGCTTGGCAGAGCGCAAGAGCTGCAACCGGCAGTCGACTTGGGTGACGGCGCGAAACATGTTCGGCGCGGCGAGAGAGTCCCCACGTTTCAGTTCGGAAGGTTCAATTCCCGGAAGGTTCAGCGCCGTGCGCTGCCCAGCCACAGCACGTACGACCTGGGCGCCGTGCGCCTCCACCCCTCTTACGCGTAACGTCCTTCTGGGGCCATCGCGGCGCGCCGGGATGAGTTCCACTTCCTGCTCCTTTTCGATTGCGCCCGAAATCAACGTGCCCGTGGCGACGGTACCGAATCCCTTCACAGTAAACACGCGATCGATGGGCAGACGGAAAGGACCAGCCGGATCGCGCGCTGGAATGGCGAGGGCAACGCGCTCCAGTTCCGCTTTCAACGCAGCGATACCAAGGCCGGTGGTAGAACTGACTGGCAAGATGGGCGCGCCTTCAAGAAATGAGCCCGCCGTCAGTTCCTCGACCTCCAATTTCACCAAGCCGAGCATGTCGGCATCGGCAAGATCGCTCTTGGTCAACGCGATTATGCCGCGCGGGATTTCAAGCAGACGGCAGATATCGAAGTGCTCGCGCGTTTGCGGCTTGATGGATTCATCGGCGGCGACTACGAAGAGCAAAATATCGATTCCGCCCACGCCCGCGAGCATATTCTTTACGAAGCGCTCATGGCCTGGCACGTCGACGAATCCGATGCGCAGACTAGGGGTGAGATCGAGATGGGCGAAGCCGAGATCGATGGTGATGCCGCGCCGCTTTTCCTCCGGCAGGCGATCCGCATCAACACCGGTGAGGGCCTTCACCAGCGCGGTCTTCCCGTGATCGATATGACCCGCTGTGCCGGCGATGACGTGCTTCATGAACGGCGCGGCGCTACTTTGGCTTATTCCCCGAATACTTCTCGTAAAGCTGTTTCTGCCGCGTGTCGAGACTTTCGGGTTTGCCGCCGATGAAGACCATCTTCACGTTGGTCGTGACTTCCATTGGATCGCCATCGGCAACGATAAGATCCGCGGATTTACCTTCTTCAATGGACCCCATCTGCTTGGCTACGCCGAAGATCTCCGCCGCGCTCAGCGAAACCGCACGATAGGCATCGTCATGGGCCAAGCCGAAAGGCACCGCGGCCGCAGCCTGGAAGGGCAGATTGCGGGATTGCCGCGCGCTGAAGCTGGCGATCGCGAACTTAATGCCCGCCTTTTGCAACTCGGCCGGCGTGGTGTAGGAGCGATCGTAAGGGTCGTCGGGATTGAGCGGCAGCGAAAACGTGGGCCCAAGAACTACCGGAATATTGTGCGCCTTGATTTCTGGAATTACCTTATAGCACTCATAAGCATTCGCCAGGATAATCTTAACTTTCTGCTTATCGGCGAACTCGATGGCCTCGCGAATCTCCCGCTCGCGTACGGCGGTCACGAACAACGGCGTCTTGCCTTCGAGCACCGGAATCATCGCTTCGAGTTTCAAATTGGTCTCGAAACCGGAGGCATGGGCAAGTTTTTCCCGCTGATACTGGCGCGCTTCATCGAAGAATTCGAGGAGAGTCGCCATTTTGTCGTCGTAATCCTTCTTTGCTACTTCGTACGGAATAGGCTCGGGCTCGGCGGGATCGTCGTCCGCATCGGTGTTTTCCGTTGGACGCACCGGATGAATGATGAGGGCGGGAAACCGGAGATGAATCGCCGCCGTGGGAACAATAGTCATGGCTTGGTTGTTCCCGGAATCGTCCAGATGGATGAGTGACATCTGCCCCGAAATCAAATCGCCTTCCGGCATTTCGATTACGCCGGTTACGCCGTTGGCGCGCGAGGCCGGAATATGCTCGCTTGCGGGATTCATCGCGGTGACGGCGCGAAGCTGCGGATTCAAGAGGCCTATCTCGTCGGCATCCGATTTGAGTTCCGCGGTTGTAGAATCCAGCCCCATCATGGAAGCCGCATCGATCATGCCCGGGTAGATCTGCTGTCCTTTAACGTCGATAATTTTATAGCCTGCGGGCGCGGGGAGGTTTTTGCCGACACCGACAATCTTTCCGTTCCGCACGAGCACCGAGCCGTCCTCGATAGTCGCGCCGGAGATGGGGTGAACCGTACCGCCGCGGAGCATGAAACTGCCGCCCGGAGCTTCTACAACCGCCGGCAGGGTCTGCGCCGCTCCGGTGATAGCGAAGACGGTGACGCAAACGATTACGTGAAATCTCATGAATTGCTCCCGCGAACCGGAAATTACCATTATATGTGGCCGGAGTGGTGTCGATCACGTGTTCCGAGAATAGCGGGCTGGGGCTGATATGGGATCCATTGACATGAAGTCACACAGAAAGGCCCGCGCTTCGCGGCGAGAGCGACGGTCGTGACTCCGGTCACGTCTTTATCGCGCAATTCTTCGCACAATGGGCTGAGGAGCCATCATGAACCACATTGAAAACGCGACCGTTGCCGGAATCGCTGCCAATTCTCTCGCCGCCGTAAGGGTCTTTGAGAAATACGGCATCGACTATTGCTGCGGTGGGAAGCGTTCTCTCGATGAAGTTTGCCGCCAGAAGGGGCATGACGTCGGCGTGATCAGAGAGGAATTAAACGCCGCATTGCGTGACAGCCCAGCGCCGGAACGAGACTGGTCCACCAGCACGCTTCATGATCTGATCGACCATATCACAACGGTTCATCATGGTTATCTTCGGCGCGAACTGCCGGCAATACAACCGCGCCTGGATAAGGTCAACCGCGTTTACAATCAGCGCTACGGGCCCACGTTGACTGGGCTGCCGGAGGCGTTTGCAGAGTTACGAGCGGAGTTGGAACCGCACATGGGGGAGGAGGAGTCGATCATCTTCCCGGCCATCCGCTTGATTGAGGAAGCGGTGGAAGCGAGGCGGCCGGCGCCAAAGACGGAATTTGGCGCAATCGCCAGTCCGATCCATCGGATGGAAGCGGAGCATGAGAACGCTGGCGAGATTCTCCGCAGGATTCGGCATATCACTGGCGACTTCGGACATCCGGAATACGCTTGCGTAACCTACAAGGCACTGATCCGCGGGCTTGCGGAATTAGAGCGGGATTTGCACCTGCATGTTCACCTGGAAAACAACGTACTCTTTCCGCGAGCCGCGTCACTTGAAGCGAGCCTGCTAAGCGGGAACGGGCCATGGCATTTATAATCGCGGAGCCGTGCATTGGCGTAAAGGATACCGCCTGCGTTGATGCATGCCCGGTCGATTGCATTCATCCGAGGAAAGATGAGGAGCCCTTCGGAGCAGCGACACAGCTCTACATCAATCCGGAGGAGTGCATCGACTGCGGGGCCTGCGTCCCGGTCTGTCCAGTTCAGGCGATTTTTTCAATCGATGACCTTCCGGCGAGGTGGTCCCATTACGTGCAGATTAACGCGGGGTATTTCCAGCACCGTTAGGAAGTACGCGTAATCGGGCAGTGCTAGCGTCGGCGAGGCTAAACTTAAAAGGTGTTTCGATGTAGGCTTTCGGCGGCGCAAAGAAGTTGGCTTGCCGGTGGTCAGATGGATGAGGACCTCGGATGATACGCGTAAAGCGAGTCTACGACGAACCCGAAAAACTTGACGGAAGCCGCATTCTGGTGGATCGAATGTGGCCACGTGGACTTTCCAAGGAGGCCGCTGCCGTTGATCTCTGGCTGAAGGATGTGGCTCCGAGCACCAGTCTCCGAAAGTGGTTTGGACATAAGGCGGAGCGATGGTCCGAGTTCAAGCGCCGTTACGCCAGGGAACTGGACAGCGAAGAGTCTGCCGCGGCATTAGAGGAGATCCGCGCAAAAACACGCAAGACCGCCACGCTTTTATTCGCTGCGCGCGATTGCGAACACAACAACGCTATCGCGTTGCGCGAATATCTTGCCGCGAAGAAGAAGCGATGAAGAAAAGGTCTCCTCCGTCTGGCTCTCACCGGAACTCGCCCGCCGCCGCGTATTGGGTAAGCCGGGCTTCATCCACGATAAGGATATAGCGCTGTCGCGATGGTTGAGCCGTATGAGTTTGAACGATCAGCCCCTCGCTTTCCAAGCGCGTCAGCGTGCGGGAGATTACTTCTCGTACTGAACCGATACGCTTGGCCAGTTCTTCATTAGATAGCGCGATGTCCACCTTTAGGCCTGAATCTGTGCCAACGCCGTGTTCACGACCCTGCGCCAGCAGGAAATAGGCGAGACGTTGCCCCACCTGCTGAAGCGCTAAGGCGTCTACAAGTTCCGCGTGGCCGCGCAGGCGCTGCGCCATTAGCCTTAATGCGGTCAGGCCAACTTGCGGGTGTCGCAACATGAATCGGCAAACCCCGGTTTTTTCGAGAAACAAAACGGTGGTTCGCTCCTCAGCCACGGCTGTGGCGGGATACGGCCCATCGTCGAACACGGGTACTTCCGCCAAGGTGGCGCCGGTACTCTCCATGTGAATCGTCTGCTCCCGTCCTTGCGAATTGACGCGATAGGCGCGGATCTGGCCAGACACAATCACAAATAGTCCCTCGGCTCTTTCGCCCGCGAGGAACAATACCTCTCCGCGCACCAGGTCGCGCGCCTGGGCGAGAACAGCCAATTCTTGCAAAGCGTTAACGGGTAGGGCGCCAAACAACACAGTGCGCTGGAGAGCGGCGATTTTGTCCACTATTTACTAGCAGTATCACGTTGCCGCGTGTTCGGTGGGCGTGACTCAAGTCATACCCAGGAAATCCGGCGGGCGATAGGATAAAGCAGTGAAAGTACTGCGACCGAGGCGATGGATTCCAGTGGGATTGGCGATGGCGATTTTGGCTTCCGTCGCGGTTTGGGCGGCGCGAGATGACTCCAGCGACTTCCCCTATCTGCCTTACGATCATCCAGCGCTCGGATACGTCAAGGAAGCGCCCGACGGGCCAATTGCGCAGCTTCAGAAAAAGCTGGACCTTGGTGAGGCGAAGTTGGAGTACAACGCCAAGTGGGGCTACCTGCCAAGTCTACTGAAGCGCCTTGATATCAACGTGGACTCGCAAATGTTGGTTTTTTCGAGGACCAGTTTCCAAGGTCCAAAGATTTCCCCGATTAGCCCTCGTGCCCTCTATTTCAATGACAATGTAGCCGTCGGGTTCGTGCCGAACGGTAACGTTATGGAGTTGACGGCGCTTGATCCGAAGCGGGGAATTATTTTTTACACGATGGACCGCGAGAAGACCGCGAAGCCGATGTTCTTGCGGCGAACGCAAGAGTGCCTGAATTGCCACCTTATTCCAGGAACGCTTTATGTCCCGAGTTTGTTGGCTACGTCCGTGGTTCCGCGCCCGGACGGTTCGCTACGGTTTACGGCTGCTGCCACAATTGTGGACGGCCGGACGCCTCTCGATCAGCGTTGGGGCGGCTGGTACGTTACAGGAACATCGGGCGACCTACAGCATCGTGGAAATGCCTTCGCGCGGGACGATAGTCAGCCAACCGTTTTCGATCGTACGGACACCCTGAATCTTAAGAGCCTAACCGGGCGCTTGGAAACCTCAACCTATCTCGCGCCGACCAGCGACCTCATCGCGTTGATGACTTTGGAGCATCAAACTCGCATGACAGCCTTTCTTACCAGGTTAGGCTGGGAGGTTCGTCTCGCAACGCAGGAAGGCAAGCTGGACGAATTCCACGACCGGCTAGAATTTCTGACCGATCAACTTGTGTCTTATATGCTCTTCGTCGACGAAGCCCGGATGCCATCGCCGATGGCGGGTGTTTCCTCCTTCACCTCGACGTTTGCGGCCCGCGGGCCGCGCGATCGAGAGGGACGTTCGCTAAGAGATTTCGATTTGCAGACGCGTTTATTCCGCTATCCGCTCAGCTATATGATCTATGATGCCGCGTTTGACGGGCTGCCCGATCTGGCTAGAGACCGTGTGTATCGAAAGCTCTTCGATGTGCTGGGGGGACAGGATCCCGACAAGAGATACTCGCGGCTCACCACGACAGACCGCAAAGCAATACGCGAAATCCTTTTGGATACAAAAACGACGCTGCCACCCTACTGGCGCGCAGCAGTCAAATAATCCGACGTGAGCCTGGCGCAGTTAGCAGACTGCGGTATAGCTTTCACTGTACGACCGGTCCGGCGGTGGGGTCTTCGACGTGGAGCCCCATCACGAGGGTCCGGAGCAGTTCGTCCCACACGGGTTCGAGTTCAGCGGCGCGATTCAACCAGTAATTCATCGAGATCAGACAAAGTACCGCCCCACGCACCAGAGCAACGCGGAATCGCGCATCCCGTTTGTATTCCGCGTCGAGGTAATCCTGTTCCAACCACGCGATTTCCAGGTCTCCGCGCAGAGCCCGCTTGATCTCCGACTGCCGATACGGCTTCCGCTCCTTGTCAAGGGAATCACGGAGGGCATCGTCGAGCGATATCTCGCGCGCCAGTTCCGCGGGGACGGGGAACACTGACACTCCCAAATCGCAACTTTCAACCGATGGCGTCTGATCGTGAAGATGCACGGCGCCATCCTCTGGCTCAACGATCCAGTGGCTTGGGTAGTCGAAGCGCAGAACGCCGCGGTCGATTACGCAAATGGAATTCCCGGGCTTGCTTTTCCACCTGTGATTTTCTTTGAGCTTTAATTTTTCAACGCTCACCTTTGTATCTTACCTGCGCGGGTGCAGAACGGAGCACGGCGAGCTCACGCCGATAGATAAATAAATCTAAGCACGAAGACGCCTGCGAGCACATAGACAAACCAATTCACCTCACGAAATTTCCCGCGCAGTAGTTTGATGGCGGCGTATGCGACAAAACCAAACGCAAGTCCGTTGGCGATACTGAACGAGAGCGGAATCGCCATGATCGTCAGGAATGCGGGAATGGCGACTTCCGGTTCCTGCCAATCTATTTCGGTCACCACACTCACCATCATGCTGCCGACCAGGATAAGCGCGGGAGCGGTAGCGGCGGCGGGGATAGCGCCCACCAACGGCGCAACGAACAGCGCGGCCAGGAAGAGCATGCCGACCACCACCGCCGGAATTCCCGTCCGGCCGCCTGCTGCTACTCCAGCCGTGCTTTCTACGTAGCTGACGACTGTGGACGTGCCCGCAAGCGACCCCGCCACTGTCGCGGCCGCGTCTGAAAACAGGATCCGGTTGATGCGTGGGATGCGGTGCGACCCGTCAAAGAGCTTGGCTTTCTTGCCAACGGCTACCAGCGTGCCTAGGTTGTCGAACAGGTCGACAAACAGGAAGACGAAGATTACTTCGAAAAATCCGATTCGGAGCGCGGCCGCTACATCGAGCTTGCCGAACGTGGAAGTCATTTCGCCGATTCCATAGGGCTGCGGGGTCCATTGGGCGATTCCCGTGAGCAGGCCCACGGTTGTGGTCGCCAGAATGCCGATCAGCATAGCTGCGCGCACGCGCCACGCCAGCAGGACCGCGATCAGGATTAACCCGAAGATCGCAAGCGCAGTGGATGGCGCTGCGAGGTTCCCCAACGTAACCAGGGTCGCCGCGCTTGGCACAACGATACCTGAGTTGCGGAAGCCGATGAGCGCAATGAAGAACCCTACCCCCGCCGCAACCGCGGCGTACAATTCGCGCGGAATTGCGTTCAGAATGAGTTGGCGGAGCCCAAGCGCAGTGAGCAACAGAAAAGCAACTCCCGAAATGAATACGGCGCCCAGCGCGGTCTGCCACGGAATTCCCATGCCTTTGACAACCGAGTAGGTGAAGTAGGCATTGAGGCCCATCCCGGGCGCGAGGGCGATGGGATAGCGCGCGAAGCCGCCCATGAGGAAACTGCCCAGAGCCGCCGAAAGGCAGGTCGCCGCGGTTACCCCTGCGAGAGGCATGCCGGTCTCGTGCAGGATCGAAGGGTTCACGAAGACGATGTACGCCATCGTCATAAACGTGGTGAACCCGGCAAGGATTTCAGTCTTCCATGTGGCGCCGAGGGCTTCGAATTCGAAGTAGAGTTCCAGCTTACGGCGCATGGACGATTATTGTAGCTTCAGACTTCTATGGCGGCCCATTTAGCAGCACTGATCGCCTGCCCAATATGCCGTTGCGTATGCTCGGCGATGTGCGTCAGCAGGCCGATCACGGTAGTAGGCAAGCGTTGGCGCCCGACATAGCGGGGCTCGGCGAGGGTTGCTGGGTCGATGCGGCGTACGATGTTTTCGGCTTCCGCAAAGATTGATCGAAGTGAGCGAGCAACTCGTCGCGATTCATACCAGGGTCGTGCTCGCGCTCAATGGCCGCCAGTTGTTGCGGCGTGAGCGTCCGCTGCTCAAGGTAAGACAGAAGACGTTCCGTGCTACCTGCAATATGGCGAATGTGGAAGCCGGCCGATCCGAAGCCGTGCGGGCGCGCCCAAAGTTGATTGGGCGTCAAGCCCGCGGTGTAACGCGCGAGATCTTCGCGCGCTTGCTGAAAGGCGTAGAGCACCGGCGTGGTTAGCGGGTGAACGCCTTCAATTGGGCCGCGTAACCAGGGTTCCTGCTGGGGTTCCTGCAGGGCTTGTTGTTGGGTTTCCGGTCTCATATAAGATGGCCTTCGGTTTTTTGCCGGCCCGTTTTTTCCATTCCAGTCGCGCCGCCGCCAGGGCCACCATGAGCGCGACCACGACGCACACCGCAAACGCCGTTTCGGGAATCGTCATGGTCCGTTTGAGGTGCTTCACGATGTTGCCGTAGACCAGCATGATGTGAACCCAATAGACCAACAGCGATTGTTTGCCCAGCGCCTGCATCCAACTCCAGCGCGGGGCCGCTGCGTAAGTGGTCCATAAGTAGGCGGTGGAAAGCATAGCGAGCGAGACTCCCACGCGGATGAAAATCAATGATGGGCTGTTGCGCCAGAAATCGACTGACGAGTAAATGGAAAACGGAAGATTGGCGAAGTATTGCGCGCAGAAGATGAACGCGAAACCGGCGATGGCGCACCACTGCATTAAGCGATCGAGGGAGGAGCCGTCGGTGCGTTTCACCATGGCGCCGGTAGCGATCCCGAAGCCGATGTAGGAGGCATACGGGAAGAACGGGAACCGGCCACGCGTCTCGCCAGGCGCCAGATAATCCTGCACAAACTGTGGCACGGCGCTCCAATTCAGATTGCCCACCACGGGTGAGAGGCAAGCCACCAGCAGCGCGCCTGCGATCGAATAGCGAAGGCGATCCTTCGCGCCGAGGGCGGCAATCGTGGCGAAGGCGGCCATAGCGAGCGCCATCGAGTTGAGGATATCCACCTTAAAGATTTCCTGCCAATCCGGACGCGGCAGACTCGCAACCCAATTGCTGGCGCGGAAGGCGAATGCGATGGTCATGATGTATCCCGCGCGCCGCAATGCCGTGAGGTAACGTCGTCCGCGGCGCGGCTCGCGCCGCTCCAGACTTTCCATCTGGAAGCCGAAAGTCATGCCTGCCATGAACAGGAAGAGTGGCGCGGCCATCCCGCCAACGAATTGCGAAAGAATATAGGGGCCGCCTTGACGCACATCCAGCCGCGCGAACGAATTGAAGGTATGGCACTGGATCATGATCAACACGGCCAGGCCGCGCATCCAATCGAGGAAAGGGTAGCGGTTCACGGAAATCGTCAAGAACATGATAACAAGAGGCTTACTTTTTTCACCGCAGAGAAGACGGCCTTTCACCCTTGCCTGGTTTTGTGGCACGCGCTGCCTTCCGAAAAGAGTAATTCCTTATTCACGGGCGTTCCATTATAATCGTGCCGATATTCTCAATGGCGCGGAGGTGAAACATGGCAAAAATCGAGAGTTATAAGCCCGGTTCATTCGTCTGGTCGGAACTGGCCAGCAGCGATCCCGAGGCCTCAAAGAAGTTTTACGGAGAGATGTTTGGCTGGACTTACATCGATTCGCAGATGCCGATGGGCGTCTATACCATCTTCCAATCCGAGGGTAACGACGCGGCGGCCCTCTACCAGGCGCCTGCGGGAATGCCGCCAAATTGGGGCGTCTATTTCTCGGCGCCGGACCTCGAAGAGACGGCCGCCAAGGTAGCCGGACTGGGCGGAGAGGTTGTGATGGGCCCGCACGATATTGGCGCGCCGGGCCGGATGGCCATCATTAAGGATCCGCAGGGCGCGCACTCTACGCTCTGGCACGGAAAGGCAAACATTGGCGCCACGCATGGCGGGCCCTTGAACCGCGCGATGTGGCCGGAACTTACCACGCCCGACCCGGCCGGCGCAGTGGCGTTCTACGGTGGGCTTCTCGGTTGGAAAACCAAGCCTGAGACCGGGGTGGAGAGCGCGGAGTATGTGGAATGGGTAAACCACGGCGAAAGCATCGGCGGCCTCATGCCGATGCGCGGCGATATCTGGAAAGGCGTTCCGCCGCACTGGATGATCTACATCACGGTCTCAGATTGCGAGGAACGCGCCGCAAAGGCGGGTTCTCTGGGCGCAAAAATTTGCGTGCCGCCGACGAACATTCCTAATGTGGGACGCTTTTCAGTAATCTCCGATCCGCAGGGCGCGACCTTCTCTATCATTCAGATGGGCGCGATGCGCTAACCGACCTCGGATTAAGCGGAGGACGCTGGCGGGCTATGTGGCGCTCGGCGGGACTTCATCAGGGCTTTCCGGACCATCTCGTCCAACTTGCCCTCCGTTTACGACGCGTCGTTCTTGTTTTCCCGTGCGACCACCCGTCGGCCGGTGAAGCGGTGCAGGGATCACGCAAGGCGACAAGCAAACAAAGGCGAGTGTTTTCTTAGGCGGCTCTGTCCAGCAAATCTCCTAGGCGAGGCGTGTCTCGGTCTTACGCTTCGATTAGTTCCACGATCTGTTGCGTTATTGCGTCCGTGTTTTGCTCGATAGCAAGTTGCGAGAAGATACCTTCGAGCGTGGGGAGCGACATCAGCGTCCGCAGACGTTCGATGGAATCGTTGGCTACTACTTTTCCCTTGTGCAGGATCACGATATGCGAGCAGACCCGCTCGACGGTGTCCAACTCGTGCGAACTGAAGAGCACCACCTTTCCGCGGG
Organism: Bryobacterales bacterium; assembly: GCA_963703295.1. GTDB lineage: Bacteria > Acidobacteriota > Terriglobia > Bryobacterales > Bryobacteraceae > PALSA-243. Next base: position 8,065,688 of record OY969810.1, on the reverse strand, counting down.
CAGCCAACTGCTGAATAAGGCCGCGCAGGACCAGGGCGGAATTCACATCGAGGCCGGAGAAAGGCTCGTCGAGAAGTACCAGATCGGGATTGTGCAGCAGCGCCGCGATCAGCAGAATTTTCTGCCGCATGCCCTTCGAATAGGAGGAAATGGGTACGTAGCGATCGCCATGCAGCGAGAGCAGGCGAAGAAACCCATCCACTTTCTCGACAATTGATGCGCGGGGCAAACCGCGCAACTCGCCAACCATTACGAGGTATTCGGCGCCAGTGAGGTGCGTGTAAAGGTGCGGCTCCTCGGGCACGTAGCCGAAGCGCTGCCGGTAAGTTATGCGATTGCGCGAAATCGGCTTGCCATCGAAGAGGATCTCTCCTTCGCTGGGCTCGATCAGCCCGGTGATCATCTTGAGCGTGGTCGATTTACCGGAGCCGTTTGGGCCTAGGTAGCCGGTGACTTCGCCTGCGCGCGCCACGAAGCTGACATTTCTTACCGCTGGGATGCCGGAATATAGTTTGCCGACGTCGCGCAGTTCGATGGGGGTTTCTCCTCGTGGTGAAAAATGATAGGCTCTTCGCCGGTCGCGGGTGGCATGTGGATCAAGGGCGGACGCAGCATCAGCAGACCGAAGACCAGCCACAAATGCAGAATGCCGCCGACGAAGCCGGCCGCAATCTTCCAGGTGCCGCAGCCGATCACCCACTGGCGCGGAATGGAGATTAGGATATCCGCAAAGAGTCCCGGCACGGTTCGCCACGGCGCCTGGGCCGCGGACTCGTCGAAGATCCACAACATTTCTTCGCCGAACTCGGCGCGAAATGGGCGTGGGTGCAGCCATACCAAGCCCGAATAGAGTTCGCGGGTCATGTGACCCTCCGGGCGCGCAACCGGCCTTTGGCAGCATGAATCAGCTCTTCCAACCGTTCGACATCGGCTGCGAGGACTTCACGCCCGAACGGCGTCAGCCGGTAATAGCGGCGCCGCGGATCATCGTCCGCCGAACGCCGGGGCGCGTCCTCGACGATGCCCTGGTTCATCAGCTTTTGCAGATTGTCATAGAGTGTGCCGGGGCCCAGCTTGTACTGGCCAGACGACTGACGGGTGACTTCCTGCATGATGCCATACCCGTGCCGGTCTTCCTCGGCCAGGGATAACAGGATGTAGAGGTTAGCGGGCGAGAGCGGCAGGAAACCTTGCACTTCTGCGTTCATACTCGGATTTTGTTATATCGAATTCCGAGTTATATGTCAATGCTGCGGGCAATTGGGGGTTGGGCGCGCGCTGGCGACAACTCAGCCGAGCACGTAGAAAAGTAAGGCGAGGCCAGCGGCCATAAAGATGATAATTCCAATCCATACAAAGACATACAGGCGTTCTTGCTCCGGCGGAGGGGTATGGATGCCTATTGTCATGTGGAGGCCGCGCATCACGGAAATCAAGAACTTCACGGCCCCATAGTAGCGCAACTCCCGAACTCGGAAAATATATCAAACAACCACGCAACAATACTTGACAACTAACGACGCATATTTTATGATTAACACAGATGAGGCAACGGCCTCTCAACCAATTCCTAAAAGAGGAGCTACAACATCATGTCTCTCAGTCATTTCGATCCATTAGTCAACTTCCGATCCTTCGAGGATGCATTTTCGCGGCTGCTTACCGAACCGCAGACCAACCGGCCCTGGACGCCTGCCGTAGATATCTATGAAACCGAAAACGAGCTGGTGCTGAAGGCCGATCTCCCGGATGTCGATCCAAAAGATGTCGACGTGCGGGTAGAGAACCTGACCCTGACTGTCGCTGGGGAGCGCAAGTTCGAAAGCGAAAAGTCGGAAAAGGGCTTTCACCGCATCGAGCGTAGCTACGGCAACTTTACGCGTAGCTTTACCGTTCCAAACACTTTCGACACGGGCAACGTGGCCGCGTCCTTCAAGAACGGCGTGCTCACGGTAAAGCTTCCCAAAAAGGAAGCCGCCAAGCCCCGCCAGATCAAGATCGAAGCAGCACAATGAAGCATCTAACTTTATAGGGCATTAATCCGCCCATGGTTTTTTTCACGGGGCAGGCGGACTACCGCCTGCCCCTAATTGTCTTTGGAGACAAACGTGTTATGAGTCGGTCTGGGAATCGTCTCCAGATTTAGGGAATAAAATGTTCCGATTAGACAAACTTACCCAAAAGGCCCAAGAGGCCTTACAGCTTACTCAACAGATCGCGGGCGAGAACGATAGCCAGGTGATGTTTCCTTTGCATCTGCTGGTCGCGTTGGCGCAAGAGGCCGAGGGCATCGTCCGTCCCGTGTTGGAAAAATGCGGCGTTCATCCGGATGCCATCGTCACCGAAGCGCGCCGCCAACTGGAGGCGCTGCCCAAAACCAGCGGCATGCAACCAGGCATGTATCTTTCTCAACCGCTAAACCAGGTACTGGAACATGCTTTTGACGAGGCTGCCCGGTTCAAAGATGAATTCGTCTCGACCGAGCACCTGCTGCTTTCGATTGCCGCGCAACGGGGCGATGCCGCCGGACAATTGCTGGACAAGGCCGGCGCGACGCATGATGCGATTCTGAAGGCGCTGGTTTCGGTGCGTGGTACGCAACGCGTCACTGACCAGAACCCTGAAACTAAATACCAGGCGCTGGAGCGCTATGCGCACGATCTCACCGAATCCGCCCGGCAAGGCAAGCTTGACCCGGTGATCGGACGCGAAGATGAGATTCGGCGGGTGATGCAGGTCCTCAGCCGCCGCACCAAAAACAACCCTGTACTTATCGGTGAGCCAGGTGTGGGAAAGACGGCAATCGTCGAAGGCTTGGCGCAGCGCATCGTGCGCGGCGACGTGCCCGATCAACTACAGCACAAGAAGCTGGTGTCGATCGATCTGGGTTCTATGATCGCGGGAACGAAGTTCCGGGGCGAGTTCGAGGACCGCCTTAAATCCGTAGTGCGCGAAATCATAGACTCGAAGGGCGAGATTATCTGCTTCATCGATGAATTACATACCCTGGTTGGAGCCGGCGGGGCCGAAGGAGCGATTGACGCCGCGAACCTCCTAAAACCGGCGCTTGCACGCGGCGAGTTGCGATGCATTGGCGCAACGACGCTCAACGAATATAAGAAGCACGTTGAAAAAGACGCCGCTCTGGCGCGCCGCTTCCAAACGGTACAAGTGGGCGAGCCCTCGATAGACGATACGATCGCCATCCTGCGCGGCCTTAAAGAAAAGTTCGAGATTCACCATGGGGTGCGCATCAAGGATTCCGCAATTATTGCCGCCGCAATGTTGTCTCATCGCTATATCGCCGACCGGTTTCTGCCCGATAAGGCGATCGATTTGATCGATGAAGCCGGCTCCGCGCTGCGACTGCAGATTGGCTCGATGCCCATCGAAATCGACGACCTGGATCGATCCATCTCGCATTTGGAGATTGAGCGGCAGGCACTGAGTAAAGAGAACGACCCGGGGTCGCACGAACGGCTGCGCTTCGTCGAAAACGAACTCGAACGGGTGCGCGGCGAGGCTGCAACGCTGAAGGAGCGCTGGAACCGCGAGAAGTCCGCGATTGGCCGCGTGCGCCGATTAAAAGAAGAACAGGAGCAGATGCGCGAGGAAGAGAGCAAAGCCAGTCGCTCCGGCGATTGGGAGAAGGCCGCGGAATTGCGCTACGGCAGCCTGTCTCAAATGGAGAAGGACATACAGGCGGCTGAGCAGGAACTGGAGGCCGTCAAAGAGAACGCTCTTCTTAAGGAAGAGATCGGCGAAGACGATATCGCCCGCATCGTCGCGAAGTGGACCGGAATTCCGGTGACGCGCGTGATGGAAGGCGAAATCCAAAAACTAGTGCAGATGCCCGAGCGCCTCAAGGACCGGGTGATCGGCCAGGACGAAGCCGTAAGGCTTGTGTCGAACGCGATTCTCCGCAATCGCGCGGGCTTGAGCGATCCTTCGCGCCCCATTGGCAGCTTCATCTTCCTCGGGCCCACCGGCGTCGGTAAGACCGAGTTGGTACGCGCGATGGCGCAATACCTGTTCGACGACGATAAGGCGATGATTCGCGTCGATATGTCCGAATATATGGAAAAACACGCGGTGGCGCGCATGGTAGGTTCGCCCCCCGGATACGTTGGCTTCGAAGAAGGCGGTCAACTTACCGAACAAGTGCGGCGGCGGCCCTATTCGGTCATATTATTCGATGAGATCGAGAAGGCGCACCCCGATGTCTTTCACATGTTGCTGCAGATTCTCGATGACGGCCGCCTCACGGATGGACAAGGCCGCTTGGTGAGCTTTAAGAACACCATCATCGTAATGACGTCCAACATTGGCACCGGCATGGTGGAGAAAAATACCATCGGATTCTCGGTGCATGGAAAAGACGCGCGTAACGCCGATACCCGCAAGCGTTTGTTCGAGGCTTTGCGCCAGCAGTTCAGGCCTGAGTTTCTGAATCGAGTTGACGATATCATCGTATTTAACTCCTTAACGCGGGATCACCTGGTGCGCATCGTAGATATTCAGTTGCAGACCGTGGCGAAGCTGCTCAAGGAGCGTAAGATGAAATTGGAAGTAACGCCTGCGGCAAAGGACCGAATTATCTCCGAAGGCTATGAGCCACAGTACGGAGCGAGGCCGATGCGTAGAGCAATTCAGCGCTTGATACAGGATCCGCTGGCGCTGAAACTGTTGAATGGCGAGTTCCTGGAAGGCGACACCGTAATGGTGGACGCTGCGACCCAGGAAGGCGAGCTTCTTATCGAAAAGCTTGTCCCCCTCGCCGCGTAATAAAGCCGCATAAGAGGTGGCGCGGGCGTCGGTCCGCGCCACTGGAGATTTTGACATGAACGCACTAAAAACCGCGTTGCTACTGGGTCTGCTCAGCGGCCTTCTTCTCGTCGGAGGGGAGGCGCTGGGCGGCCGCCAGGGTCTTTATTGGGCGCTCGGCATTGCGGCGGTGATGAACTTTTCGGGTTACTTCTTTTCCGAGAAGATCGCGCTCATGACTTACAATGCGCAGCCGGTAACGCCGGAAGAGAATACGGAAGTCTACCGGCGCGTCGAACCCATCGTGCGGGGTCTCACGCAGCGCATGGGCCTGCCTATGCCGAAGCTGTGGCTGATTCCCGACCCTTCGCCCAACGCCTTCGCAACGGGACGCAACCCCACTCATGCTTCGGTGGCTTTTACCGCAGGCGTCTTGCAACTGATGAACGATAACGAAATCGAGGGCGTGGTGGCGCACGAACTGGGGCACGTGCTGCATCGCGATATCCTTATCAGCTCAATCGCGGCCATGATCGCCGCCGCCATCACGTTTTTGGCGCGCATGTCGATGTGGTTTGGCATGGGCGGAGGCGATCGCGATGACGACCGCCGCGGCGGCGGAATCGGCGCGATTTTCATGATGATTCTGGCGCCGATTGCTGCGATGTTGATTCAGATGGCGATCTCGCGCTCGCGTGAGTACGATGCCGACGCGGCGTCCGCCAAGTATGTTGGGTCGCCCTATCCGCTGATTAACTGCTTGCAAAAACTCGACGGCTGGTCCAAGCGAATTCCTATGCAAGCAACCCCTGCTACCGCTCACATGTTCATCATCCAGCCGTTCACCGGCGAATCTATCATGCGTCTTTTCTCGACGCACCCATCCACTGCCGATCGTGTCGCCCGCCTGCAGGCGATGCGATGACGGAAATCCAGGTTAACCGTAAGGCCGCCGAACGGGTGGCCGCCGGACACGTGTGGATTTTCACGAGCGACGTTACGGAACGCGCACAGGCGCGGCCCGGTGAAGCCGTGAAGGTAATTGACCCGCGCGGCCGCGCGCTGGGCATGGCGCACTATAGTTCGTCATCGCAGATCGCTCTGCGCATGCTGACGCCCGAGATACAGGAAATCGACCGCGAATTTTATCTTGGCCGATTGCGCTCCGCAGAAGCGCACCGCCGGATGGTGGTTCGAGACACCGACGCATATCGCGTGGCGCATGGCGAGGGCGACCTGCTGCCCGCGCTGATTGTGGATCGCTACGGCGAATACCTTGTGATGCAAACGCTCGACCAGGGGATGGATGCCGCGAAGCAGACGATTGTGTCCTGCCTGGAAGAGATCTTCCAGCCGCGCGGCATCGTAGCGCGGAACGACGCTGCGGTGCGGACTAAAGAGGAACTGCCGCTCGAGACTACGGTGGTAGCGGGAGATATCCCCGGCCAGGTTTCGCTGCGCATGAACGCCCTCACACTCACAGCCGATTTGATGCACGGCCAGAAGACGGGCGTTTTTCTGGATCAGCGCGAGAACTATCTGGCAGCGGCACAATACGCACGCGGCGGGCGAGCGCTCGACTGCTTCTCCTCGACGGGCGGCTTTGCGCTGCATCTGGCGCCGAAATGCGAATCGGTCGAAGCAGTAGATAGCTCTGGGCCCGCGCTCGAAAGAGCCAAGGCGAATGCGGCCGCAAACGCCATTGGCAACGTGGAGTTCCGCGAGGCGGACGTCTTCGAACTGCTCAACCAATACAATAGCGCGCGCCGCGAGTTCGAGATGGTGGTGCTTGACCCTCCGGCGTTCACCAAATCGCGCAAAAATCTGGAGGCGGCGGGCGGCGCATATAAAGAGATCAACCTGCGCGCGCTGCGTTTATTGCCGCCGGGCGGCGTGTTGGTGACCTGTTCGTGCTCGCACCATCTGAGCGAAGCGGCGCTGTTGGAAGTGCTGGCGCAGGCATCGCTCGACGCGCGACGGACGGTGCGCGTTCTGGAGAGGCGAACGCAGAGCCAGGATCACCCGATTCTGTTGACGGTGCCGGAGACGCTCTATTTGAAGTGTCTGGTGCTGCAGGTGGTTTAGGTTTTTTACTCGTCCTCAATCTTCACCATCGCAGCCAGCGTCTTCTGCGCGATGCGGCGGTAGCTGTCGCTGATGAGTTCGCGCACTTCTGCCCACTCGATTTCACCGGCATCGAGATGCAAGGCTACCCAGCCTCTGGAGAAGATGTAGGCCGGCGGGTAGAAGCGGGCGGGTTGTGATGGGATGAGGGCGGCGTTGTCGCCACGGGCCACCTTGGCTGATATGGACACGATTCCGTCGCCGTGGTGATTGTTCAGGAAATAGGCGAACGGCTTCTTGCGAATGCGATAGATGGCATGGTCGCCCGCGATCTCGCAGGTCGCTTCGGGAAACGCCAGGCAGATCTTGCTCACGCGCGCCAGGCAACGTTCGACAGCGGGCTTCGTCATATTTTCTTACGGACCCCGCCGGGGTCAGTTGGCTTTCGCGGCTTTTGCCGCCAGGTATCTTTGCTTCTCCGTCCCGAACTTCCAGCGCCAGACGGACGCCGCGACTACTACCGCGAAACACAATTCCACTAGCAGCTTCTCTCCATCCAGGAAATCCGTCGGCCGATCTTTCAGCTCGGGGTCGATCAGCGTTCCGTGAACGTACATAAAGGCCGCGGCGGCATACGCCACGTAATGTAGCTTCTTCCAGGGGCGGTAGCGAAGTTGCGGGCGGAAGTACGACGTGACCACGACGAAGAGCAACAGATAGAACGTGATTGCGCCCAGGTTATTGTAAAGCGTCTGATGCGGCGAATGCAGAGGCAGCAAAATATCGCGAAGCCGGAACCGATCTTTTGGATCGACAAAGAGCAGAATTAGCGGATGGAAGACCGCTACGCACAGGGCGATATAGCCGTTCCAGTTATGCAGCTTCCAAAATGGAAAGGGCAACTTGCGATGCGGCCACCAGATCTGCGGGTTGTAATTCACGGAAACCAGCAGACCCATCAAGATATTCAGCGTGAACAGGACCATCGCAGTCAACGCGACGGTGCCCGAAAAATCGACGCTTAGGATATCGTCCATGTGTCCCTCTGAATTACCTCGGCGGCGCCGTCTTCATTGCCTTGCGTAACTCAGCGATGGTCGCTTCCACATCTTCGAGTTTGGAGGGAATGGAGGCCGACATCATCTTAGGTTTGCCATTCGTGATTTCCACGTCATCTTCGATGCGCACGCCGATCCCTTTGTATTTTTCAAAAGCCGGCTTCACAGCGGAGATGAACTTTTCATTCTCAGGCGTCTTGGGCAGGTTGTCCAGAACATCGGGACGGATGTAGATGCCAGGCTCGATGGTAACCGTCATGCCGGGCTGCAACTCCGCACCGCTCGAAAGATCGTGTACGTTCAATCCGATGCCGTGGCCAACGCCGTGATTGAACCAGATGCGCACCTGCTGGTCGCTATCGGGATCGCTGATGAGGCCCAGTTTGTAGAGGCCCTTGCGAAAGACCTCGGTGACGGCGCCGTTAATGGTATCGGGCTTGTTGCCGCCTTCGGTGTGACCGGGGAGCGCTTGCGCAAAACCCGCCTGCTGCGCTTCCCAAACCAGACGGTAAATATCGGCCTGTTCCTTGCTGAACTTGCCGCTTACCGGGATGGTGCGGGTGACATCGGCGCTGTACCCATCGAATTCGGCGGCGTCATCCATCAACAGCAAGTCGCCCGCCTTCATGGTGTCTTTGTTCGACTCGTAATGCAGCGTGGTGGCATTTACGCCCGAAGCGACAATGCAGGGATAGCCCCAGTGCGAATCGCGGCGCAGGAAAGTGAATTCGAACTGCGCCTGGATTTCGAATTCGGGTGTACCCGGCACTCCGAGCGCGTAAGCGCGCTGGAAGCCCTCCGCCGTAATGTCTACCGCCTGTTGCACCAGATCGAGTTCACGCGCCGACTTCACCTTACGCATGGCGCCGAAGATCTGAGACGGGTTCTTCACCGTAATGGGCGGATTGAGGGCGGCCAGTTTGCCGGCTATTTCGATTTCGCGGGAATATTCCGCGGCACGGCCTTGCGAGATCATGTAGACCTGCGCCTGGCGAGCGGCGACCAGATCGATTGTCGGCTTGAACTCGGCGGTCCAATCGACCGCGGGAGCAGGCGCGGGCGGCATACCACGTCCGCCCCCGCCACCCCTCGCGCCGCGCCCCCCGCGGCCGGTGTTCTCAGGCATGAACACCGTCTTCGCGTCCGGCATCAGAGCGGCGAGAAACTGCGGAAGCAGGCGTGCGTCCCAGACGGTATCGATGCCCGAGATCTTGCGCGCTTCATCCGGAATAAGAATGTGTCCGGTCCAACTTTCCTGCGATGGATTCGAGGGCGCCATGAAGAGGATTTCTTTGTAACGCCCGGCGCCGGGAATCATGACCAGGGCATTGCCGGTCTGATCGATACCCGTGAGATAGAAGAAGTTGTTCTCCTGGCGGAAGGGCCAATCCACATCGCCCGCATAGTTGCGAGGCTCGGCGGCATAGAGAATCAGAATGCCTTTGTCGCCAATCTGCTCCGCCATGGTTTTACGGCGCGCAGCGAGATCGGTAACGCGGCCTGCATTACGCGAGGCGGGTGGGGGCGGGGCGACTTTCCAAAGGTTGGCGTCGGCCGCGTAGGATAGGGCGGAGCCGACTGAAACCGCAAGAATTGCGGACCATGTCGCGCGGCGAAAACGGAACGCGTTCATCTTTTGTGCTCCTGAAAGGATTCCTTAATTATAATGGCTGCCATATGGAATTCTTCACCTGGGACGAGATGCCCAAAGAACAGATGAACGATCAGATCGGGCGAAAGATGATCGTGGGCGAGAAATGCATGATCGCGCAGATCTTCATCGCCAAGGGCGGCGTGGTGCCCGAACACCAGCATGACGCTGAGCAGATCACATACATCATGGAAGGAGCGCTGCAATTTCACATCGAGGGCAAAGACGTCGTCGTCGGAAAAGGACAGGTGCTGGTGATTCCCTCTAACGTGCCGCATTCCGCCGTGGCGCTGGAGGACACGCTTGATATCGATGTCTTCAGCCCGCTGCGGTACGACTGGATCAACAAGACCGACGATTATCTTCGCAAGAAATAAAGCCATGGATCTAGGACTGCAAGATCGCGTCGCCATTGTGGCGGCCTCGAGTACGGGATTGGGCAAAGCGGTGGCGTTGGGCTTGGCGCGCGAAGGCGCCAGGCTGGCGCTTTGTGCGCGCACGCAAAAAACGCTGGATGAAACGGCGGCGGAGATCCGTGCTGCAACCGGCGCCGAGGTCTTCGCGCGGGCTACGGATGTTACGGTGGCGGCGGAGGTTCACGCTTTCGTCGCGGAAACGCAGGAGCGCTTCGGCCGAGTCGATATTTGCGTCGCCAATTCCGGCGGACCTCCCTCGAAGAGCTTCGCCGATACGAGCTTGGAGGATTGGCATAAATCAGCCGGCTTGAATCTGATGAGCACGGTGCATCTCGCGAAAGAGACCTTGCCGCTGATGCAGACGCGACGCTGGGGACGATTCATCGCAATCACTTCGGTTTCGGTAAAGCAGCCGGTGGAAGGCTTGATTCTTTCCAACTCGATCCGCGCCGGCGTGAGCGGGCTAGTGAAAACGCTCGCCAATGAATACGGTCCTTACAACATTCTTGTTAACAATGTCTGTCCCGGATTCACGGCCACGGCCCGGCTCCTGGACCTTTCCTCGACATTGGCGGCCAAACAAGGCGTGACGCCAAAGGAGATCGAGGCGCGATGGTCGGCGCAGGCGCCGTTAGGGCGAGTGGGGCAGCCGGAGGAGTTCGCGAATGTGGTGGTGTTTCTGGCCTCAGAGCGCGCAAGTTATGTGACGGGTACATCGATTGCAGTGGATGGCGGGACGGTTAAGGGGATTTATTAGGAAACGACCGCCATCATGTCCGCCTCCCATGTGTAATCTCGACCACGTTAAAATGAAGCAGGATAGGCCATGAGCTTAAATTCGATCCGGGAAATTGAACGCGCCATAGATGCGCTGACACCTCGGCAGATCGACCAACTGTATCAGTGGCTTGACCAGCGCCATCCACAGCAGATCGATGCGCAGCTTAAGGCCGATCTTGACGCTGGACGCATCGACGCGCGTATCAAGCGCGCTTTGGCTGACCACAATGCTGGAAAAACACGAATCCTCTAGCGCGGGCAATGATCCATCGCGCGAGCGCGGATTTCTGGAATGATTATGATGCCCTGCCCGCAGATATCCGCGCACGGGCCGATAAACAGTTTGCGTTGGTGAAAGACAACCCGCAACACCCTTCGCTGAAATTCAAGAAGATCGGCGACCGCAACGGGCAAGAAGTCTGGTCCGCGCGAGTGACGCTAAAATACCGAGCTTTGGCAGTCAAGCTCGGCGACGAGTACGTTTGGTTTTGGGTTGGGGAGCATAACGTTTACGACGCGCTTATCGGTTGACGCCACGTTCCATAACATCTGGGTCTATGCGCCTACTATCGCTGATTCGGGTGTATTTGGCGGCTCTTCGGATTAATTACGCGGTCCGATGGATTCGGTATGGCCGGCGAGCGGCATGACAGCTCCAGCGCCGCACACGGCCACCCCAATTTCGGTGAGTGCGCGCAGGAAAGTCTGCAACAGGACGTAGAAGACCTGTTCGTTGAGGGCCTGTTTTCCAGGCAGACGAAAGTTGGCCGGCAGTTCCTTGGCGATCACCAACCGCACGGCATTACGCGCAGCGTGACCGGAGCGGTCGCGCTTGTTTGCCAGAAGAATGGGCGTCTGCATCACGGCGCCGGAGCGTCCGTCGACATAGAACTGGCAGCGCGAAAACCACCCTAGGTTCGCCGGGTCCGCGGCGTCAAAGAGCAGTAGCGGGGCTTGGCGGCCCGGCGCGCTGAGGTCGAGTTGGATAGAGCGCCGGCTATCTTTGGTTTTAATCTCGAAACCCGCCTGGCGCGCCAAAGTGGATAGCGCGTCGGCGTCGAGTTCCAGATAGATCAGCTTGTGCTGGCCGGCCTGCAGAACTTGCATAACGAAGGCGTATTGTAGCAGGCGCGGTTCAAGGTAATTCGTGCAACATGCGGTCGATGTCTTCGGGCGAGATATAAAAATGCGGCGCCGTGCGGACCCATCCCGCGCGCGGCGCCGCGGTGATGCCGCGTTCGCGCAGACGGAGCACGACGTCGGCGGCGTCGACGCGGCTCTTGCGAAAGCTCACGATCCCCGCGCCGGTCTGGGGCGTGCGCTCGCCCAGGACTTCGTAGCCTTTGGCGCGGACGCCTGCCGCGATTCGATCGCCCAGAGATTGCACCGCCGGAGCAATCTGATCGACGCCGACTTCGAGCAGCAGTTCGAGCGAAGCCCGCAGACCGTAACAGCCGATGGTATTCAAGGTGCCGCATTCGTAGCGGCCCGCATCGCTGCGCAGGGTCATGTCGCGCGAGGCGTAGTCCTCGTACGAGGCTACATTGGTCCAGCCGAATTCGACGGGCTCGACGCGCTGTTGCAGCGCTTGGGAAATATATAGCAGGCCACAGCCTTCCGGACCCAGCAGCCACTTGTGTCCATCGGCCGCGAGGGCGTCAATGTGACATTCGCCGACGTCGAGGGGAAACGCGCCTAATCCCTGGATTGCGTCCACGAAGTAAATGCATCCGCGCCTCCGGCAGATTTCCCCGATCTCACGAATGGGAGCGCGGTAGCCGTTGAGAAATCCGACAAAGCTGATCGACAGCAGGCGTGCGCCTTTGCAGGCTGCGTCGATGCGATCGAGCGGATCGAAAACCGAAAGCCAGGTTATTTTGACGCCGCGCGCTTCCAAACGGCGCCATGGATACAGGTTCGCGGGGAACTCCTCGCGAAAACCCACGACGCGGTCGCCCGGCTGCCAATCGAGACCCATTGCGACGGTGGCAATGCCTTCCGAAGTATTCTTGACAAGAGCAATCTCGCTGGGTTGGGCGGCGATCAGGCGCGCGGCGGCGCGGCGCACGCCCTCGTACGTTTCGAGCCAGGTCTGATAATGTAGGCTGCCGAAAGTAAGGCAGTCATCCGCCATATCTTTCATCGCATCGGCCGCGGGCCGGCACAGAGGCGCAACAGCCGCGTGATTTAAATAAACCAGGTGATCGCGCACCGGAAAATGATGCGCATAGCGCTCGTGCAGCGCCGCGTCGGGGGTCATGTACTTACGATACGCGAAGGACGCGCCTACTCATATCGCAAAGCAGCCATCGGTTCCACGCGAGCGGCCCGCCGCGCCGGCAGGTAGGCCGCAATCAGGCCGATTGCCGCTAACATCGCACCGCCGAACAATATAGGTGCTGCGTTCGAGATGGGAAGATCCGGAACCAGACGGGCAGCGAGGCGCAAACTCCAGAATGCGAGCAGTGCGCCCGCGGCTACTCCGGCCGCCAGCATCCATAGGGCATCGCCCAATACCATTCCGATTACCTCGCCCCGCACAGCGCCAAGCGCCATGCGCACGCCAATTTCCCGGGTGCGCCGCGTTACCGAATACGAAAGCAGCCCATAGAGTCCAATCGCGGCGAGCAGCACGCCAGTGACGGCGAACCATCTGGAAAGCATGGCTAGCAGCCGCTCCGGAACAATGGATGCGTCCATCTGATCGGCAAGCGTGGTCAGGTTCGAGATGGGGACTGTGCTCATGGTGGCGCGCAGCGCACGCCGGACATCCGGGGCGACGGATTCCGGTTCCACGTTGGTTCTCAACGCGAAGCGATTTCCCTCCACGCCGCCGGCGCGAAAGGCGGGGAGGTAAATGGTACGGGGCGGCGCGTCATGCAACTCGTCGTACTTGGCATCGCCAACCACGCCCACGATTTCCCGCGGCGCCGGTTCACGTTCCAATGTGAAGCGCCGCCCGATTGGGTTTTCGCCGCCGAAGTAGTAGCGCGCCATGGCGCGATTGACGATCGCGGGAGGCGTGCCGCGCTCACTCCAGGTAAAATCTCGCCCGGCCAAGAGCGGCGTACCGAACGTCGCGAAATATTTCGGCGCAACCCAATTCAACATGACGCGCTCGCGCCGCGCGGGAGCTTCCTCGAAGCCCTCCACGTCAACGAACCGGCTGGCAGCGGCGCCGTTGATGGGCGTGGTCCCGCTGAGCGTGGCGGAGCGGACGCCAGGAATTGCCGCTAGACGCGTGAGCAGTTCGTGATAGGCGCGGCCCAACCGTTCGCCGCTATATCCGCCACGCGCCGGGTCAAGCGTCACCAGCAGGATGCCGTTACGCTCGAAGCCGAGGCCGGCGCCACGCAAGTTGGAGAGATAACGAATGAATGATCCAGCCGCGCTCAACAGCGCCAGCGATAAAGCCACCTGCGCCACAACGAGGCCTTGGCCGAATCGCCGTCCGAGCTTGGTTTCGCCCGCGCCGTGGAAGCCCTGCAACGCGGATGCGGGTGCGGTCCGCATGGCGCGCAAAGCCGGGGTGATGCCGAAGAGCAGTCCGGTTGCGAGTGCGGTGAGGGCGGTGAACAGCATCACGCGGACGTCCAACTCTATGTGCAGTTTGATGGGTGAGAGATAGCGCCCGCTTTCGATGGTCCGAGCCAGAGCGCCGGCGATAAAGTAGGCGAATAATACGCCGAGCGCTCCGCCTGCCGCGGAGAGCAGCAAGGATTCCGTTAGCGCCTGGCTTAATAATCGAAGCCGTCCGGCGCCCAATGAAACCCGCACCGCCATTTCCTTTCTCCGACCCGCCGTCCGCGCCAGCAACATGCCGGCTACGTTGGCGCATGCGATGAGCAACAGCAGAGTCACCACTGCCATCAACGCCAGCAGCGGACGACTGAATTGACCGCGCAAATGCGAAATGCCGGCTCCGGCGGACGCAAGTTCAAACGTGGTTCTGCGGAGTTTGGGATCGTTGCGTAACATTGCTTCGGGGAACGTCTGCAGAAAGAGCGCACTCATTTCCGTCCTGGCCGAAACCGGTGACACGCCGGGCCGCAACCGTCCGATGAGGCCGACGCCGGCACGGTGATTAGGTCCCTGGATTCGCGCCTGCGTCGAAAGAGGCAGCCATACTTGGGGCGCGTATTCCACTTCGACGCCGATGAATGGACGCGCGGCCACGCCGACTATCGTCACCGGTGCGTTTTCGACGACGATGCGTTTGCCGACGATTGCGGGATCCATCTGAAAACGGCTCTTCCAAAACGCCCAACTCACCGTGGCCACCGGCGCGGTATCCGCATTTGCGCGA
The DNA here is from genome assembly GCA_963703295.1 of Bryobacterales bacterium. GTDB lineage: Bacteria > Acidobacteriota > Terriglobia > Bryobacterales > Bryobacteraceae > PALSA-243. Next base: position 8,050,649 of record OY969810.1, on the reverse strand, counting down.
TCATCGCCCGGAGCGAGGGTCCTACCGATGGCGGTCGTTACGCCGAGAACGGGGAAGAAGTTGCCGTCGACGAATTCGGCGTCCACGAACTGCGTTTCCCCATCTTCCAGACGCACAGAAAGCCGCGCATCCGAAGCGGCAACAAGGCCGGAGAGTCTCTGGTTGTGGTCGCGCATGTAGCGAAACATCTCCTGGCTATAGCCATTCACAGGTGGATCACCGGGATACGTGTGAAGCAGCTCGACCAATTGCTCCGGCTTCGACACGGGCAGGGTCCGGAGCATAAGCGTATTGATGAGGCTGAAAATGGCGGTGTTGGAGCCGATGCCTAATGCGAGAGACAGCGCCGCGACCGCGGAAAACCCTGGGCTTCTACGCATCAGGCGTAGCGCGTAACGAAGATCGTTGCGGAATGATTCGAGCGGATGCCAGGCCCCCATAATGCCGGGTCCCTCCCAAAAGCGAATTGTACTAGTGTATTAGTACACTAGTCAAGAGCCTACGCCGGGGGCAAACCGCGGGTATCGATAGGAAATACGTGAAGCGCCGATTCGAAATTTCCGGACAGTCACTTTCCACGAAGACGGTCATTCGTACATCGGGTCAGGCGTCTACGCGTCAAGTCATTTAACCAGGTAACCGAAATGGGTATCGTTGGGTCACGTAAGAAAGTAACCGAACGCGCCAGGCTTTTCCTCCTTGTCGTAGTCTGAAATCGATCTGCGAGGGGTCGCACCCCGAGCAGGGACATCCAAGATCGCTGCGGCGGGGTTGGCTCTGCTACAGCGGTCAACGAGCTGCCGAGGGATACCAAGATCCTCCTTGGGGAGGCTCCTCGTGGCACGCTTGTGGAGACCGAGGCCTCTGCATCCGGAGCGGAGACCTCGGTTGCAATTCTGGTTCGGGTACGGCGACTGATGTCGTGCTCCACGCCTGTCCGTTTCGGGGTCGCGCCCGGGACGGATGCCCAAGGCCGATGCGACGGAGCTGGCTCCGAAGAAATCGGCTGCAGCCCTTCGGTGACCCAACGGTGCCGAAGGGCTTTCTCGCTTTGTATTCCAAGAGCCACATTTCTTTGGTGAAGCTTCGGAGCGGAGGCCTTGGGCATAAAGAACGCGAAGGCAGCCGGGCCGCCTTTGCCCGGCTTTCCTTATTGAAGGTTTTGCCTCAGGGCGCGCGTACTGCCCTTCGGCGCTGCAACTGGATACTGGGACCATGCCGCCGAATTTTGGGAACGGCTACCTCGTTTTCGCTTCTCAGCAGATCGAAAAGTTCTGCCCGCAATTGTTCGATTCGGCGGCGTAGCTTTACCGGGTCCAATGCCTGATACCGCTTCTCCAACGCTCGTCGTTGTGGCGGCTTCAACGTCCCCAACTCCAGCAATCGCTGATACGGCGTGCGCGGCTCCTCATATACCCGACGCACCTTCCCTCCTTCCCGCACTTTCTCTTTCAGCTTCATCGCCGGCTGCAAGAAGTTCCGAAAATCCGCCGCGGCCAGATACAGTTGTCGCAACACCTCGCACTGCGCCGCCGTGGTGAACCGCCCGTACCCTACGACCTTCCGCACGTGCGTCCAGTTCTTCTGCTCCACCCACGCGTTGTCGTTCTTTTGATACGGCCGCGACCGGCTCATCCGGATGCGATGCCGCCGACAATAATTCCACAGCAGGTCATTGAGAATTCCCGAATCGTTGTCGGGATGCACCTCTTGCATCCGGAATGGCACTCGCTGCCGGATTCTCTCCAAGCTCTCCTGCGTCGCCTTCTGCGATCGCCCTTTTTGCGGTGATCCCTCCCACCACCCGGTGGCGATGTCGGTGGCCGACAGCGTCAGCAGATATTCCCCTGCTGTGGTGCGCCCGCAATGCAGCACGTAGTCCAACTGCAGATTCCCGACTTCCTGCCGGTTCCAGTCGGCCGAAGTCTTCACCGGAACCCGCTGGTACAGTAGCGGATGCACCGGCGGCCGACGATGCTGCTTCAGACACCGCACCTCCCGCTCGCGCCGCAGCAACCGGTCGATGGTTTTCGGCGAAACCTGCTGCAAGAGCTCTGCCACCGCCTGGCTGCACTTCAACCCGCCGCTGGCCCGTAGCCGCTCCGTCTGCTCCCGCAGGATCGGCGCCAGTCGTTGCCCGCACGGGAAATCAAACAGCTCCCAAACGCGGATCAGGGGCGTTCTCAATTCCACGCCATAGATCGTCGCTCTCGGCCGCCGCTTGGGTTTTTCCGCCACAGCCGGAACGCGTGTCAGCTTGCGGATCAATACCTTCCGATTCAGCTTGGTCCGCTTCCGGGCCTCGTTCAACAACCGTGTCTTCTGTTTCTTATTGCCACGCAAGTACTCGTCTCGCAGCGCGGCCAGGTACTGCTCGCGTGAGTGCATATCCATCCTGCCGGCGCCCCGATTCGTTCTCGATCGGGGACTGGCTGCCTCACGCGTTCGGTTACTTTTTCATTTGACCCAACAAGGAGCTCTTCAGTGACATTTTAGATGACCCAATTCGGTCTATTTACCATATGCCACCCCATTGATATAATTGTGCCGCGTTCCAAAGCGAATAAGGGGGCAGGGCATGAAGCGAATCTCCATGTGCGGAGTGATTGGTATGGCGATGCTGTTGGGTGCGGCCACGGCGATTGCCGCGGGACCGGACCGGGTGAAGACGGCGAATGGCGAGGTAGAAGGCACGGGTCCGCAAGCCAATGGCGTGCGGGCATTCAAGGGAATTCCCTTTGCCGCTCCGCCGGAGGGTGAGCTTCGGTTTGCCGCGCCGGCGCCGGTTAAGAATTGGTCGGGCGTTAAACAGACAAAGACATTTGGTCCGCGCTGCATGCAGTTGCCATTGTTCGGCGACATGAATTTCCGATCGAACGGGATGAGCGAAGATTGCCTTTACTTGAACGTTTGGACGCCGGCGAAGACTGGCCGGGAGAAATTGCCGGTGCTGGTCTATTTCTTCGGCGGTGGCTTCCAGGCCGGCGATGGGTCGGAGCCGCGGTATGACGGCGAAAGCATGGCGGCCAAGGGAATCGTGGCGCTGACCGTGAACTACCGGTTGGGCGTGTTCGGATTCTATACGCACGCAGACCTGACGAAAGCCTCGCCGCATCACGCTTCGGGGAACTGGACGCTGCTCGATCAGAGCGCTGCGCTGCGATGGGTGCAGGAAAATATCGCGGCATTCGGCGGGGACCCGAAGAGGGTGACCATCGCGGGGGAATCGGCTGGTTCGATCGCGGTGAGCGCGCAGATGGCATCGCCGCTCTCGAAGGATTTGATTGCCGGGGCGATCGGAGAGAGTGGATCCATTTTGGGAGCGTTGCCGGCCGGACCATTGGCGGCGTCGGAGGAGCAGGGAGCAAAACTGCTGACGGCTTTGGGCGTAGCGGACGTGGCGGCGTTGCGCGCGATGCCGGCGGATCAGTTGCTCGCGGCGGCTGGAAAGCAGGGGATGCCGCGATTCAATGCAGTGGTGGATGGTTACTTCTTTCCCGAAGACCCGGCGGCGATCTTCGCGGCGGGCAAACAGGCCCACGTTCCGCTGTTGGCGGGGTGGAACTCGGAAGAGCAGGGCGCGCGAAGCGTGCTAGGACGCGACGAGCCGACCAAAGAGAATTTCGTAAAGGCGATTAATCGCCTTTATGGGGCGAATGCCAGCGCGGTACTAGTGGAATGGACGCCTGCGAACGATGCAGAGGTAAAGGATGTCGCGACGGAACTGGCCAGCGCGCGGTTTATCGCTTTCAGTACGTGGAAGTGGATCGATATGTGCGCCGAAACGGGCGGCAAGCCCGTGTACCGCTACTATTACTCTCGCCCGCGCCCGCGAATGACGGCAGCAATGGGGAACGCCACCGCGGGGCTGGCCGGCGGAGTGACCAAAGGGACGGGCCCTGGAACGCCGCCGCCACCGCCGGCAGGCGCAGTGCATTCGGCCGAGATCGAATATGCGATGGGCAACCTGGCGACGAATAAGGTGTTCGATTGGACGCCTGACGATTACAAGGTCTCGCATACGATGGAGGAGTACTTTGCGAACTTCATAAAGACCGGGAATCCCAACGGCGCAAAGCTACCTCACTGGCCCGTGGTGAAGACGGGTCAACCGGCCGAGTATATGCACATCGACCTTCAGACGAAGGCGGAGACAGAGGCGCATCGGGGCCGGTATACCACACTGGACAAATTGGTTACGCGCTAGGCGAAACCCTCGACCGGTTTCGCGCGCCTCCGATTTCCACTACAATACGTACAAGCCCCTGAGGAGGCGCCGTGCGACTGAGTTTGAGCCTAATCCTGACCGGTGCGCTATTGAGCGCCACCGCTTTCGCCGGCGATAATCCGAAGAACAAGAGGAACAACCCCAATCAGATTGGCGACCGCGACGTTGGCAAGTGCTTGAACTTCTACTCGATTGAGAAGGAAATGGCGCTAGGCAAGCAGCTTTCCACGGAGGTTGCACGCCAGGCGAAGATTGTCGATGACCCGATTGTGGCTGAATTCGTGAATCGTCTGGGGCAGAATCTGGCGAGGAATTCGGATGCCAAGGTTCCCTTCTCCTTTCAGGTGATTGAAGACGATAACCCAAACGCGTTTGCGCTGCCGGGAGGGTTCATTTTTGTTAACACCGGGCTGATCAAAATTGCAGATGAAGAGGACGAACTGGCGGCGGCGATGGCGCACGAGATCGCGCATGTGGCGGCTCGACACCTGACCTGCCGGGCAACGCAGAATCAACTTGCTCATCTGGGTACGCTGCCAATCGGCGTACTATTGGGCGGATTGGGCGGATACGCCGCTCGGCAAGCCGCCAACGCCGTCATCCCGATGACGTTCTTGAGTTTTACGCGGCATGACGAATCCGAGGCAGACTTCCTGGGCGTGCAGTATATGTGGGCGGCGGGATACGACCCCAACGGCGCGATCAGCATCTTCGAAAAGATGGAGTCGATGCAGCGCTCTCAACCGGGCGCCGTAGCGAAGCTTCTCTCAACGCATCCCATGGATTCAGACCGGATCGCTCAGACCGAAAAAGAGATCAACTCAATTCTGCCGGGGAAACCGGAATATATCGTCACGACTTCGGGATTCAAAGTCATGCGCGACCGGTTAATGGCTCCCGATAAGAGCAAAAAGCTGGTGGACCCCACCAAACCGCAACTGCGCCGCGCGCCGGATACGGGTAACGACCCGCTAGGCGACGATGGGCGACCGACTCTGAAACGGCACGCACCACTCAGCTAGGCGTTCGGCAGAAGCATCCGCAAGCGCAATTCATATAAGTTACGCAGCAGATAATCCGGCGCAAGCGCGACTAACTCCTCCCTGGGAGTAATCCCGGTCCCCACCGAAATGGAACAGATGCCATTGGCCTTGGCGGCGATGATGTCGCTAGTGGCGTCGCCGATCAATGAAATGGGCGTTGCGCGATGGATCCAGAGCCGTCTGCGCGCTTCGGCGACTGCCCATTTTGCGAGACCGGCGCGCGTCTTCGCCATTTCTCCAAAGGCGCCGAATCGGAAGTGTCCCTTGAGACCCGCGCGATCGAGCTTGCGCCACCCGATGCGCGTCAAATTACCCGTCACCAATGCCAGCAGCACGCCGTTACGCGCCAGCTTTTCGAGCGTGGATTCTACCGCCGGGCAATGCTTATCGCGTAGCTCAGGGCAGGCGCGCAAATAGAAGCTCTCAGCCGCGCGTTGAATCTCTGGCATGGCATCGCGAATGGTAGTCCGCGGGGCGCCGGCCCTGCGCAGCATGTGCTCGATGATTACGGGGTCGAGCATACCTTGCACGGGAATGCCTTCGGTGGTGGTCTCGATTCCGGTCACGCGGCGCACGCCATGAACCAGGGCTTCGCGGTGATGCGCGCCAGCGCGGCGGACAAGCGTTCCATCGATATCGAAAAGAGCGAGCGCGGAAAATGCCATGGGAATTGACGCGGAGCAACAATGATAACAATGCGCCCGCCGCTACAATAATGGTGTGCATCAACAAAAATTCACGCTAGGCCTGATTCAGATGGCTTGCGCGAAAGATCCGAACGAGAATCTCTCGAAGGCCGAGTGGCGCATTCGCGAGGCTGCGGGCAATGGGGCGCAAGTGATCTCGGTGCAGGAGTTGTTCCGCTCGCAATATTTCTGCCGCGAGGAAAGCGCCGACTTGTTCGATCTGGCCGAGCCTCTCGATGGACCCACCAAAGCGAGCTTTACGCGTCTGGCGCGAGAGCTGCGCGTGGTAATTATCGGCTCTATCTTCGAACGGCGAATGGCGGGCGTGTATCACAATACGGCGCTGGCGATTGATGCGGATGGCGAACTTCTGGGCGCCTATCGCAAGATGCACATTCCCGACGACCCGCTCTATTTCGAAAAATATTACTTTACGCCGGGCGACCTTGGCTTCCGCTGCTTCCATACGCGCTTTGCGCGCATTGCGCCGCTGGTGTGTTGGGACCAATGGTATCCCGAGGCGGCGCGCCTAGCCGCGCTCGCCGGCGCCCAAGTGTTGATTTATCCCACGGCCATTGGCTGGCATCCGGCGGAAAAGGCCGAATTCGGCGCGGCGCAGCATGACGCCTGGCGTACTATTCAGCGCGCGCATGCCATTGCGAACGGTCTCTATGTGGCGGCGGTGAACCGCGTCGGTTTCGAAGGGCCGCCCGAACATGGTCTGGAATTCTGGGGCGGCTCGTTCGTCGCCGATCCCTTTGGCGTAGTGTTGGCCGAAGCGAACCACTCTGACGAGCAAACACTGCTGGTGGAATGCGACCCCCGCCGCATCGAGGAGACGCGCCGCAACTGGCCGTTCCTGCGCGACCGGCGCATCGACGCCTATGCGCCCATTCTGAACCGGGTGATTGATTGACCACTGCCGTTCCGCGGCGTGCGGACTTCCGCATGCCGGCCGAGTGGGAGCCGCATGACGCCACCTGGATCGCATGGCCACACAACCGCGGCGACTGGCCGGGGCGATTCGCGCCCATACCTTGGGTCTACGCCGAAATCGTACGTAAGCTGAGCCGTGTAGAGAAAGTAAGGATTTTAGTGGCGACGCCCGCGATGGAACGCCAGGCGCGCGGCGCGCTCGGGAAGGCCGGCGCCGTGATGGACGCGGTGGAGTTTTTCGAATGTCCCACCGACCGGGTCTGGACGCGCGATTACTGTCCGCTCTTCGTGCGCAACCGCAGCGGCGCAGTGGGGGCCATCAAATGGCGGTTCAACGGATGGGCGAAATATCCCAACCATGAGCTGGATGACGCGGCCGGACATTTCGTGGCAAAGCAGACCGCTGTTGAGACCTGGACGCCGGAGATGGTGCTGGAAGGCGGCAGCATCGATGGGAACGGCGCGGGACTGCTGTTGACCACCGAAGAGTGCCTGTTGAGCGACGTGCAGGCGCGCAACCCGGGAATGAAGCGGAAGGAAATTGAGCGAAGCTTGCGCGACTATCTGGGAATCGAGCGCGTGATTTGGCTGCGTAAGGGCATCACAGGCGATGACACCCACGGCCATGTCGACGATCTCGCGCGGTTCGTGGCGCCGGATACGGTTGTGGTGGCGTCGGAAGACGATCGCGCCGACGCGAACTATGAGCCCCTTCGCGAGAACTATGCGCTGCTTAAACAAACGGGATTGCACGTAATCAAACTGCCCATGCCGCGGCCTCTGGTTTTCGCGGGAATTCGGTTGCCGGCCAGTTACGCGAACTTCTACGTCGTGAACGGGCTGGTGCTGGTTCCAACGTTTAACGATCCGGCCGACCGGCTCGCGCTGAATACGCTTGCGAAATGCTTTCCTGGCCGGACGGTTTCGGGAATCGATTGCACGTCGTTGATCTGGGGTCTGGGCGCGCTGCATTGCATGACGCAACAGCAACCCGCGTAATGCCTACCCTTGCAGCAACACTTTGAGCGCGCCTCGCTCGGCTGCGCGGGCGAACGCGGCCGGGGCCTCGTTCAGCGGGAAGCGGGCGGTGATCATCTCATCCAGACGGATTAACTCATGCTCGATTAACGGCAGAGCCGCTTCAAAGCGACCGCAGCGCGAACCAACCAGCGTGATCTCGTTGACGATGACGGGCGCCATATCCATCGCCACCGAGCCATGCACGGTAGACTTCAGAATCACCGTGCCGCGTGGCTTCGCCATCGACGCAGCGGCGCGCAGGCCTTCCGCGTTGCCCGTTGCATCCACCACCCAATCGAATTCAGCGACAGGCAGCTTACCATCTGTCAGCTCCGTCAATACGCCGGCCGCCGCGGCAATGCGCAGCTTCTCCCAGTGGCGGCCGAACAGCCGAACGGGGTAGCCGTGCGCGCAGAGAACCTGCGCAATCAATAACCCCAGTTTGCCGTCTCCTAACACCGCTACGGCTTCGCCAGGCGGAATCGCCACCTGGTCGAGAATCTCGCATGCCGCGGCAAGCGGCTCGGTAAATACGGCGCGCTCTGTCGGTAGCCAATCCGGCAGGACATGCAAATTGCGGTCCGGCAGCACGAAGAATTCAGAAAAGGCTCCGGGCTGGTTAACAATTCCTAAGACCGTACGATTCGGGCAGTGCCGCCCTAACCCTTTGCGACACCAGGAGCAGTGAGTGCACGCGAGGTTGATCTCGCCAACCACGCGCTTGCCAACGAGTACCGCCGCGTCCGATTCGACCACCTCCGCAACGAATTCATGCCCGGGTGTACCGGTAAAGCTGTAATACCCTTTCTGTAGTTCGAGATCAGTGTTACAAATCCCGCCGACCAATAAATGCAGCAAGGAATACCCCGGCGGTCGCGTAGGAACGACTGCTTCTTGAACGGATACAGCGCATTGATCGATCCAGACAGATTTCATTTCAATAAGTTACAAGCTATAAAAATACGAATCAGCGGGGGCACATTTAAAGAAATGGGCTGAAATCCACATTTCATCAGGAAATGTCCTATAGTACTATTGAACTACCAAAAACGTTCTGGTACATCTTGACTATGTTCGCTAAGAATCCGATTCCAATTATGCCAAATGATCCCGACTACTCCGGCGCGCTTGAATTCTTATATGCGCAGCGATCCAGGTTAGATACGCTTATTGAAACATTGGAGCAGTACGCGCAATTTAAAACAAACAGCGACCAGCCTCGCACGCATGCGCCAGCTTAGTACAAAATCACTTGCCCAAAAGAGAACGTATCTTAACCGACAACTCGGGCTCACTCATGGCGCCGGGATGGTACAGACGCACGACACCGCTCGAATCGACCAATACTAGCGTCGGAACCGTGCTGGCTCCATAGGCGCTGAAATTCTTTTCGCTGAGGGGTGTAGGCATCGGGGCAATCGAAAAGTAGAACCGCCGCCTCACCTGATCGATGTAAGGCTTCTCCACGGCCGGCTTCGCATCGTCCCCATTACCTATGTAACCGTAAAACTTGGTCGGGCCGATTACTATAAGTCCCTTCGGTCCGTAGATCCGCTGCATCTTCGCAATGATAGAGACTTCTGCTTTACAATCCACGCACCAATGGGCCCAGAAAAACAACAACACCGGTTTCCCCCGAAGGCTCGCCAGGGTGGGGGGTCTCGAGCCGAGCCAATCGCTGGTATCTAATTCAGGCGCCGGTTTTCCTTCCATGCTCAGCAGGTTGAGATTCTTGCGGATACGTTCCACAACCGACGTGCCGATGAACAGCTTCGCTTGATCGCGCAAGAACGACACGGCTTCAGAACGCTGGCCGGTCGCGGCAAGCGCTTGCGCATGTACTTCGATAGAAGCGCCAAGAGCAATCGGCAACACAGGTTCGGCATCCAGGTGGCGCGTGCGCAATAGCGCATCGGAAAGCTTGCGCGTCTCGGCGGCATAGGTGTCAGCCTTGTCGTACCGTTTGGCGTCGAGTTCGCCGCGAGCGATCCACGAGAAGGCAGCGGCTACCTCCGGAGTGATTCCCCGCGCCTCGGCTGCGCGCGCCTGTCGCTCGGCTGCGTCGAAATTCTGCTGGGCGAGAAGACCCCGGACGTTGTCCACCAAGGCTGCGTAAATGAACAATGCGGCGACCATTATTGTAGAAGCGATGCGATGTACTCAGTCATTTGCGGATTCGTCCAATCCACAGCCTCTGCAATTTTGCGCAGCACGCGCCCGTCGGAACTGACAATATAGGTTTCGGGATAGATAAAGGTACCGTAGTCTTCATGCAGCTTCAAGTCGCGCACAGTGAGAAAATCGGGATGAAAGCGCTGCAAGAAAGAGCGGTAGGCGGCCTCCTTCTCATCCACGCTGACGGCCAGCACTACCAGGCCTTTGGGGCCAAACTCGCGACTCAACTGGTCTAGCGAGGGTGTCTCCTCTACGCAAGGCGGACACCAGCTCGCCCAGAAATTCAACAGCAGGACTTTGCCCCCAAAGTTGTTAAGCGAGACCGTGTGGCCGTTCTCCGCAGTGAGGCTGAAGTTGGGCGCTGATTCTCCGGCGATCACCACGCGCTGATGAATGCTGCAATAAATGGCGTAAACAAGTGCAACGGTAAGCGCGCAGATAGCGACGCGCAGCCAGCGGTCAGTCTTCTGTTGTGGCATGGTCTTCGGATACAGGTCTATAATTAATTGTACTCGCGCGCCGCTCCCGCAGCCACCGAGGCACAGCCGGCATCCAATAAGCGATCGATGATTATCACCCGTAAAGTCGAATTTTCTGCATCGCACCTCTGCCGCGTCGCGGCGCTTTCCGACGAAGAGAATATAAAGATATACGGCGCCGGGGCAAATCCGAACGGACACGGCCATAATTACCTCGTGGAGGTGAGCGTAGAGGGCGACGTGGATCCGGTAACAGGAATGGTGCTCGATCTCAAAGAATTGAAAGAGCTGCTAAACCGCGAAATCGTGGAGCCGTACGATCACCGGTTCCTCAATTACGAGGCAGCCCCGTTTCAGCGCGTGGTGCCCACTGCTGAGAATCTAACGCGCGAGATTTGGCGGCGCCTGGAACCGCACCTGAGCAATGAGCATCGAAGGCTGCGCTCCGTGCGCCTGTATGAAACGCCGGAGCTATTCGTCGATTATTTCGGAGAACAGCCATGTTCCGCGTGACCCGCCGCTATACGTTCGTTGCGTCGCATCGTCTGCACTCAGCGCAATTGGGAGAGGAAGACAATATCCGCATTTACGGCAAGTGCAACAATCCGTATGGACACGGGCACAACTATTCGATTGAAGTAAGCGCGCGTGGTCCGGCGGACGCTGCGACTGGCTTGACCCTGCGGCCAAGCGACCTTGATGCGCTGGTGAAGCGGGAGGTCCTAATGCCCTTCGATCACCACAATTTGAATGTGGATACGGAGGCCTTTCGCGACACCGTGCCCACCACGGAGAACCTGGCGATTGAAATTGGCCGTCGCCTGAAGCGCAATTGGGGCACGGCATTTCCCGGCGAGTGGCCCAAACTGGAAAAAATCCGCATCGCGGAAACCGAACGCAACATCTTTGAATTGAGGGTTGATGAAATCGAGTAAAGCGCTGGTAAAGGTGATGCGTCCTAAGCCGGAGCCATCAATCGCTCCGTTGGTACGCGAGATCATCGAACGGCTTGGGGAAGATCCGCACCGCGAGGGGCTCGAGCGTACGCCTGAGCGGGTAGAGCAGGCGCTGCGCTTTTTGACTAGCGGATACTCGGTTGATATTCCTAAGCTGGTCAACAACGCCCTCTACGAAGTGAAGTACGACGAGATGGTAGTGGTGCGCGACATCGAGTTTTTTAGCATGTGCGAGCACCACATGCTGCCCTTCTTCGGCAAGATGCACGTGGCGTACCTGCCGAAGACACGCGTGATCGGCTTAAGCAAGATCCCGCGCATCGTAGACGCCTTCGCGCGCCGCCTGCAGATTCAGGAGCGTTTGACGCAGGAGGTGGCATTGACGATCCAACAGACCATCGACCCGTTGGGTGTGGGAGTTATTTGCGAAGCTCGTCACTTTTGCATGATGATGCGAGGGGTAGAAAAACAGCATTCAGGGGCCATGACGAGCGCCATGTTGGGCATTTTCCGATCGCAGAAGAAGACGCGCGACGAGTTCCTGGCGCTGGTGAATCACCGCAGCAGCGGCCTCTAAGAGACCCTTCTTTAGCCCAGAATTCTCTTTTCCAAATAGGCATCCGTCATCCTGCGCCGCAGCAGATCGAGCGCCATTTGCACGGCGAAGGTCCGTATGCGTGCCCGGTCGCCTAGAAATTGGCGGTGCGCAGTCCGGATACCGGCGGAATCGGCCAGCCCAACATAGATCGTGCCCTTGGGCGCAGCCTCGCTTCCCGGGTCCGGGCCGGCGACTCCCGTTATCGACAGCGCGTATGTGGACCCGGTGCGGCGCCGCGCGCCGATGGCCATCGCTTCCGCCGTCTCCGCGCTGACGGCCGTGAAGCGATCGAGCGTCTCTTGGCTTACGCCGAGCAGTTCCACTTTCATCGCGTTGGAATAGGTGATAAAACCGCCCACAAAATATGCGGAACTGCCAGCCGCCCCAGTAAAACGCTCGCCCAACATGCCACCCGTGCAACTCTCGGCAACCGAAATCGTTGCCCCGCGCTGATGAAGCATCTCGCCCACCACCACTTCCAGCGGATCTCCATTTCGTGAGTAGATTCGATCGCCAAGCAGCAGCTCGATGGGTCCGCCCACCTCCGCAAGTAGCGCATCGGCCTCGGCCACGCTCGCGGACCGCGCCCGCAGATGGATCTGTACATCGCCCGCAGCCGCTAAGATTGTCGTGACCGGATTTTCGTACTTCTTGTAGACCGGCGCGATGAGTTGGTCTACGTCGGATTCGCCCATGCCCGCCACTCGCATTTGAAGAGTGCGGATGAAGAGCCGCGGAACGATACGTTCCAGACGCGGTAGACATTGGCGCTCGAACATCGCCTTCAATTCGTGCGGCGGACCGGGAAGCAGCATCGCCACGGCTCCCGACTCCTCCACCCATTGACCTGGCGCGGTGCCGCGATCATTCGGCAGCAGATGCGCGCCTTCAATCACAAATGCCTGCCTCTTGTTGATCTCGGCCATCTTGCGTTTGAATTGCGCGAAGCGCTGCTCAAGCGCGGAGGCGATTTCGGAATGGAATAGCAGCTTACGGCCGAGCGCGTCGGCCACCGCTTCGCGGGTTAGATCGTCCTCCGTTGGCCCGAGACCGCCCGACAGGATTACGATCTCCGATCGCGAAATGGCGCGCCGCACGGCGTCTGCCAGGCGTTCCCGATCATCGCCGATCACGCACTTCGTGACTACCTCGATGCCCAGATTATTCAACTCCGAGGTGAGATAGAGGGAGTTGGTATCGACGCGCTGCGGCGTCAACATTTCCGATCCGACCGCGATAATTTCCGCGTTCATCGAATCAGAGGCATGCCCTTGATGCCGGCGTCCACGCGATAGATGGCGTTGGTCGTCGCCACCACCATGGCGCGGGATGGCGTAAACGCGAGGCCGACAATTCCAGGTCCCGAAAGAAACAAGTCGGCATGCCTATCCGGCGTGATACGCACCACGCCGCGCCGTCCCGAAATGGAAGCGGCGACGTAAAGCCTGCCTTCCTCGTCGAACGCCATGCCTTGCGGCCGCCCCAGACCGCGATAGAAGACCTCCACTTCACCTTCATGCGAAATGCGATGGATGCAATCGAAGCTTGAGGTGGTTGGTCCGGTGACGTAAAGATATCCATCGGAGCCGAACGCCAGATGATATGCCGCAATGGAAGGTTCGAGCGTGGCAAAGACGAAGATCTGTCGATTGGGGCTGATCTTGAAAATTGTCCCGCTGCGATCGCCAACGTACAGATTCTCTTCGCGATCGAACGCGATGCCTGTGGCTACGCCCATGCCTTCCACATAAATGGAAGTGTTTCCGTTGGGCGTGGATTGGTACACGACGCCGTCATACCGGCTCGAAACGTAAAGCGTTCCGTGCGAATCGAACGCCATCGACGTCGGGTTCATCAGTTCGTTGATGAATGGCTTCAAATTGAAATTGAGATCGATGCGATAGACCGCGACCGGCGTCTTCTGCCCGCGAGACCCGCTGAAAGTTGTGAAGATGTTGCCAAAGGAATCCACCGCCGGGTTCGCCACCGGATGCAGGCTCTCCGCCAGCAGCACGCCTATGTCGCACGCCCACGATTCGCTTGTCTGTTTTCCGCTTTCGATTACCAATTCGCCAGCGCTCGCGCCTTCGGGCACGCGTGCAATCACAAATGAATCGGAGCCAATGATGATAGGCGCGCTGACATCGCCAATCATCACGTGCGGCCGTTCCGATTTCGCAAAGCCTTTGCCGCGGATTTGTAACTCCCCACCCGCGATGGCGGCCGCCGGACTGACTTGCGAAATTTGAGGCCCGTTATTGGAAGATTTGCGAAGCGGCATGACTAAATAAGATTGAAACATCCTGCTGCGAATAAGACAAGCGCGGCATAAACGCCCGCCATTGCGTCATCGGCGTTGATGCCCAGGCCGCCGGGAAGGCGCTCCAGTTGACGTACCGGAACCGGCTTCCAGATGTCGAACAGCCGGAACAGCGCGAACGCCGCTAGGTAGCTTTTCCAACTCAGGGTACGGGCGCCGGCCAAAGCGATCCACTGGCCGATTACTTCGTCAACCACCACGAATTGCGGGTCTTTCAGTTGCGCCACCCGCGCGGAAACGCCGGCGGCCCACGCTGCGGGAATGAAAAGCAGCGCCGCAAGCAGGCAGAAAGCGAACGGGGCAAGTCCCGTGAAGCGCTCGATCGCAATTGCCAGCACGATGGCCGCTGCCGAGCCTACGGTACCCGGTGCGAAGGGGGAGCGTCCGCAGCCAAACCATGTCGAAATGATGTTCGCCAGGCGGATCACTCCGCGTTCTCGTCGTCGGGCGCCGCGCCTTGAGCCGGCGCCGGTTCGGAGATACGATACTCCTCGGACGCCCACTTACCCAAATCGATCATGCGGCAGCGTTCGCTGCAGAAGGGAAAATCGGCCGCGCCCAGCGCGACTTCTTTTTTGCAAATGGGGCACTTCATATTCAATGGGGCGCGATTAGCGCAGGCGCATCCTATGCGCCAATTTGTATCAAAGGCGACGGCGCGTAATGCGGCACGTCTTCAAGCGGCTCCAGCAGCGTGCCAACCACATCGTAATCGTGCGCCTCGGTAATTCGCAACGTGCGCATCTCGCCGGTGCGCGGTTCGCCACCCTCGAAATCATTGATGAGGGCTACGCCGTCGATCCCCGGGGCTTGCGTGGACATGCGGCCTTCCCATAGAAGATCGGTCTCTTGCGACAGCCCTTCGACCAGCACCGGGACCTCCCTGCCAATCAAAGCGCGATTGCGCGACCGCGCAACCTTACGCTGGATCGCCATCAGCCGCCGCTTGCGATTCTGAATCGTGCGGCCATCTACCTTGGCGTCTAGAGCGAAGCTTGCGCTGGTGTCCTCGTCGGAATAGGTGAACACGCCCAGATTATCGAAGCGCGCCGTCTCGACGAACTGGCACAGCGCTTCGAAATCCTCCGCGGTTTCGCCGGGAAACCCGACGATAAAGCTGGTGCGGATCGCCACGCCTGGAATGGTTCGCCGCACCCGCTCGATCAACCTTAGAAAAATATCGCCCGAAGCACCGCGCTTCATCCGTTTCAGCACGGGCGCGCTGGCATGTTGCAGCGGCATATCGATATACTTCACCAGCGAATCATGCGCCGCAAGGGTATCCAAGAGCCGCTGGGTGACCTTATTCGGATAGGCGTACAAAGACCGGATCCACTTCTCGCGCGGGGATTCGATTTGCGCCAGTCGCGCCAGCAGTTGCGCCAGCCCATCGCGCAGGCCGAAATCCTCGCCGTAGCACGTCGTATCCTGGCCAATCAGATTGATCTCGCGTACGCCCTGTTGGAACAGACGCGTGGCCTCCGAAATTACCGATTCAAAACGCCGGCTGCGAAATTTGCCCCGGTACTGCGGAATCACGCAGAACGTGCATGGATGGTCGCATCCTTCCGCAATCTTGATGTAGGCGTAATGTTTCGGAGTTGAGAGAACGCGCGGCGTCAGGTCGTGATAGAGGTACGGCTCAATTGGGTTCGGCGCGCCTTCCACGCCCTCGCACAGCCCCACGATGCGGGACAACTCGTTGGTGCCGATCAGCGCATCCACTTCCGGCATTTCCTTACGGATATCGCCGCGATAGCGCTCCACCAGGCATCCCGCCACAATCAGTTTCTTGGCGCGCCCGACCCTCTTGTATTCCGCCATTTCCAGAATGGTATCGACCGATTCCTTCTTGGCAGGATCGATAAAGCTGCAGGTGTTGACAACAAGAACGTCGGCTTGGTCGGGATGCGGCGTCAACTCGTGGCCTTTAGCCACCAGTTCGCCCATCATGACTTCGCTATCGACTAGATTCTTGGGACACCCAAGACTGACAAAACCGACTTTCAAAGCGTATATTCCGGTTGGAGAGACACCTTTAGGATAGCAGACGAGGCGTCAGCGAACGAACGAACCCAAGACTCAGCGGAAACGTCGGCCGGCGCTGTTGGATCGCCGGTCGAGGATTGCCGCAATCGCGCGGTCTACGGATCGCTGTAACTCGCCGTCCGGATTGTCGATCGATACCCAGCGGCCTCCATCCCTCTCTCGCATCCGTTCGTACCATTCGCCGCGAATGCGGAAAGCCGCGCGATTCACCTCGGCCTCCCCGGAAGAGAGCGTGCCCCCGCCCATCTTCAGCCGCTCCTCCAGACGCCGCTCGCGATCGTCAAGCGGGGCGTCCACCAGAATTGTCAGCGCCGGTCGAACCTGCAGAGGCTCGAACATAGTGGAAATCCAATCGAACGCCCGCTGTTCCGTCCACCCCAATCGTCCGCTAAGGACGGGCCCTTCATGCGTGATCAGCGTATCGATATGCCGCTCCTTCAGGACTACGCCCCCCGCCGCCACCATGGGAGCGATCAGGGCGGCGTCGAAATAGAACAGATCCGCCGCCGCGGCCATGCATCGCGATATTACGATGGAGTCGGCTATCCCTTTTCCGAAGAGCTCCTCGGTCTGGTACACCTCGCTCAACCGGCGCCCGGTGGGAGCTTGGGAGACATCGGATAATTGCATCACAGGCGCGCTGAGTCGCGCGCGCAATCGCACGGCTACGTCGCGAACGATCGACGATTTGCCACCGCAATCCAGACCCTCGAAAGTGATCAGCATGGTCCGCGGCGACGCGTCGGTCGCCTACCGTCCCGGCGCGACTCGCTCGGAGAGCTTAATAATCTCCTGACGCAGTTCGAGAATGACCCTCATCAAATCTTCGATCACGACGCTGCCGCTTCCCGGACCCGCAATCGCGATTGACGAAACCGTTGGCCCGCTGCTCACTCCGCCAGTACCGCCGCCTCCGCCGCCGTTGTCCTCGCCGAGGTCCTTGAGAATGGTCGGTCCAAACTCCCGTAAGACTTCGATCATTACGCCCGGCGTCTTTGTCAGATCGATGACAGTTCCGTACTGGTCGGCAATTCGTTTGATAATCTGTTGTTCCCGATTCGTCTGCATGTCTAGCCTCCCTTTCTTAATCCATGTCGCTCGATATTGTAGAGCGGTCTGCCAGGTCGCGCGGGAAGGGCCGCTCCCGCTGCCAGCTTGCCAGCGTCAGTTTGATTCCCTTTTCCACCGGAGCGCCCGAGTGGATCATGCGGTAGTCGGCTCGTCCGTTATCGAGCAGATTTAACCAGAAAACCAGACGGCCTGGCGTGGCTGGAACGTCCAGGCTCAAAGCCCGAAAGGCGGTCGCTCCGCCGGCGTCCGCCGGGATCAGATGCAGCAGGAAGGTAGTAATTCGCTCGCCGGCCGGGTGGTCGCTCCAGTATCCCGAGTCCCGGTGAAATTCGAAGGATCCGCCCGGCATATAGCGGGTCGCCTGCCACGGCTCGATGCACGGCGCCTCGAACCCGAAAGCCGTACTCACTCGTTGATCGAGATCGCTAAGAAACTCTAGAAGCTTGGGCGTGAACCAGTGGTAATAAGCAGATTCGCTCGATCGAAAGCCATTCACCACATCCCGCCGCGTACCGTCCGGCATCGCCTGGTAAGTTGGACTGGGCCGCCAATAGGCATACTGCAGCTCGCGTGTCACCAACTCAACCTCGTTCGGCGAAAGAAACTGGTCTACATAGCCGATTCTCTCGTGCACCCAAACCACGCGCTCTGCGAAGTCGGCGGTTAGGGTGAACTCCGCATTCTTCCCGGGATGGCACGCGTCTGGCGTTTCCTGCATTGGCTGAGACAACGCTACATTATACGTGCCCCATTTCTTCGCGATGCAAGTTTACTTTGTTACATGATTTACAATGTGAACCGGATCGGTGAACGGCATACGGGCTGGGCGCGCCGTGAATAGCGCATGATACTCGAACGATTTCAAGTGCACGGCAAGACCGCCCTTGTTACCGGTGCCCGGCGCGGCATCGGTCTGGCGATGGCGATTGCTCTCGCCGAAGCCGGCGCCGATATCATCGGAACCAGCGCGTCGCTCGAAATCGAAGGGAGCGAAATTGCAAACCGCGTAGCAGCTCTGGGCCGTAAGTTCTGGGGTTATGCATGCGACCTGGGTGACCGTGCCGCCGTGCGTGCATTCATCGAAGCGGTGAAGCGCGAGTGCCCGCCCGTGGATATCCTGGTCAACAATGCGGGAACAATCCTACGCAAGCCGGCGGCCGAATTCCCCGACGAATATTGGGACAAGACCATCGAGATCAATCTCAACGCGCAATGGGTTTTGGCGCGCGAGTTCGGCCGCGATATGGTGGCGCGCGGATCGGGCAAAATCATCTTCACCGCGTCTTTGCTCAGCTTCCAGGGCGGCATTACGGTTCCCGCGTACGCCGCCGCCAAGGGTGGCCTGGCCCAGTTGACCAAGGCGCTTTCGAATGAATGGGCCGGTCACAACGTGCAGGTCAATGCAATCGCGCCCGGCTACATCGCTACCGACAACACGGCCCCGTTGCGCGCCGACCCTGCGCGCAATCCCGCGATTCTGGCTCGTATCCCCGCCGGCCGTTGGGGCGCGCCTGAAGACGTAGCTGGCGCCGTCGTTTTTCTCGCATCGCCGGCTTCGGACTTTGTAAGCGGTACCCTGCTCACCGTAGACGGCGGATGGATGGGGCGCTAATTCGAAAGGAACGTCATGAAAAAACTCACGCTGCTCGCAATACCGTTTATGATGCTGCTTATGGCCGCAGATCCGCAGGGTTTCACCATCTGGACAGCCGCAGACTTGAAGGCCCGCGGCGCCGCGCTCGCATCCAAAATGGGCGCCGACAAACTGGCGAGCGATAAGTTGTCCGATTACGGCAACTACAACACGCAACTGGCCCACCGCGAAGCTTCGGGCGGCGCGGAGTTGCACCAAAAGTTCGCCGACATCTTCGTCATCCAATCGGGCGAGGCGACGCTCGTCGTAGGCGGCAAAGTGGAAGGCGGCCATGAAACCGGTCCCGGCGAAATCCGCGGTACATCCGTCACCGGCGGCGAACGCCATCACGTCGCTGTCGGCGACGTGGTCAACATCCCGGCCAACACGCCGCATCAAATGCTGGTAGATAAGGGCCGCCACGTAACTTATTTCGTGGTCAAAGTAGAAAGCCGCTAAGCAACCCCGGTTTTCGCGCCAACGAAGACTCCATTAAGAACCTCTTGACATACGAAGAGCATCGTATTAAGCTCTTCGTATCGATGCCTGAAACGCCCAGACCTACCGACGCCGAACTCGAAATTCTGACCGTGCTTTGGAGCCGCGGCCCCTCTACGGTCCGCGACGTGCACGAAACCATCGTCACGCGACGCCCCGCGCAATACACCACGGTCTTGAAGATGCTGCAAATCATGGCGGAAAAGGGTCTGGTGCGTCGCGACGAAGCGCAGCGCGCTCATATTTATAAAGCCGCCAACCCGCAGGAGTGGACGCAACGGCAACTGGCAGGCGACCTTCTGCGGCGCGCATTCGACGGCTCGGCGCGCAGCCTGATGATGGGCGCGCTTTCCGCGCGTAAGGTCTCGAAACAGGAACTTGCCGAGCTGCGCAAGCTGCTCGACGAGCATGAAAAAGGCGCGCGATGATCGCACAGCTCACACGCGCAAGCATGGCGGCGCTTTTATGCACGGCGGCATTCGCGCATTCGCAATCGGCCGCCGCGATTGTTTTTGAAGCCGCCTCCGTCAAGCCAGCCAGACCCAGCGCCCGTCCAAGCAGACCTGGATTAGAAGGCGGCCCGGGAACCAGCGATCCCGGTCGCATCCGCTACAGCAACATAACTCCGCACGACCTAATCCTGCTGGCCTATCGTGTCCGCAGCTTTCAACTTTCCGCTACCGACACAAAACCGCTCGACGCGAATACGTTCGAGGTGCAGGCCCAATTGCCGCCCGGCGCGACCCAGGCTCAGTTGCGCGCCATGTTGCAGAATCTGCTGAGCGAGCGTTTCCGGCTGGTCCTGCATCGCGAACAAAGAGTGATGCCGGGATACACGCTGGTCGTCGGCAAAAGCGGAGCGAAGCTCAAAGACTCGGCCGAAACGTCCGCCTCCAACACCGCCGACAATTTCGATCCGTTGCCGCCCGCGCCGCCAAACGAGTTAGAGGTCCATGGCGACGGTTACCCCAACGTTCCGCCGCGCGAAGGCTCATGGCTGGTGGCGTTGAAAAGCGGCTACGCCCGCACCCATCAGCTCAGCGCATCGATGGAAGATCTGGCGGGGATCCTCTCCAACCAGTTGGGCAAGCCTGTGACAGACTCCACCGGGCTAAAGGGAAGATACGAATTTACGTTGTCCTGGATGTCCGCCATCCCGGCGGCGGGCGAAGGCGGCCCTGATCTCGTCGCCGCGGTGCAGCAGCAACTCGGGCTCAAGTTAGAGGTGTCCAAGGCGCCGGTGGAAGTGCTGGTCATCGACCATTTGGAAAAGGATCCAACCCAGAACTAGGAGGCGATGCAAATGACTTGGATTGAACTCTGGACGCAAACCCCGCTGGCGAAGGCGCTCGGCTGGACGCTCTTGCATTCTCTGTGGCAAGGCGCCGCGGTGGCGCTGCTGTTTGCGGCCGCGCTCTCCACCCTGCGATCGGCTCGCGCGCGCTACGCCGCCGCATGTTTCGCGCTGGCAGCCATCCTTGTAAGCTTCACGTTCACACTGGCGCACCTCTGGCCCGCGCACGTCGTCACCGGCGGACCTCACGGCGTGATACCGCCGCCGCCACAGCTCGATCCGCTGATTCCAGATACAACCTATTCGAGCGCCTTCCATGCCGCCGACCTCTTGCCTTGGCTCGCGCCCTTCTGGATGCTGGGCGTCCTGACGTTTCATTTGCGCGCGCTTGCGGGATGGCTCGCCGCGCGCCGTCTGCGCCGCTCGGGCGTATGCTGCGCAGAGACGTGTTGGACCGCGCGCCTCAACCAACTGGCAAAGCGCATTCGCGTATCGCGTCCTGTCGTCCTCTTCGAATCGTCTCTCGCGGATGCGCCGGTGGTCATTGGCTACTTGCGTCCCATCATCCTGATGCCCGTCGGATTGCTCGCCGGTCTGTCTGTGGCGCAGGTGGAAGCGATTCTCGCGCACGAACTGGCGCACATCCGCCGCCAGGACTACCTTGTCAATCTGGTGCAGACCTTCATCGAAGGCCTGCTCTTCTATCACCCGGCCGTCTGGTGGATTTCGCACATCATCCGCGCCGAGCGTGAGAACTGCTGTGACGATCTCGCCGTGGCGCTGAGCGGCAACGCCCGAGAATACGCCGCCGCTCTCACCGCTCTGGAACAAAACCGATTCAACGCACGTGAGCTCGCACTCGCCGCAACAGGAGGAAGTCTCGTGAAACGCATTCGCCGCATACTCAATCAACCGCAGCGCTCGCGCGTTCGAATCGCGCCGCTTTCTTCCGCTATCGTTGTAATCCTTGCCACCGCAGCCGGATTGGCGGCGTGGCAATCGACGCCCTTGCCCCAGACTCACGCACAGACGCAGGCCCCCGCCGCGGCGCCTGTAATTGCGCCGCTGGCGACGGCTGCTGTCGATGCACAGGCGACCTTGCCGGTCACGACAAAGCAGGATACGAAATCTCTAGCCGTACAAGAACACATGGAATTAGTGCGCCAAGTGGATGCGCTAGCGCAGCGCGCAAAGGCCGCAAGAAAACAGACCGCTGAGCAGATGCGATGGACGGCCAGCGCTGCAATGCAAGATCAAACAGCCGCCAGGCCCCAACTTTACAAGAAGTGGCTGAAAGAAGACGCCGCGCACATCATCAGCGATCAGTATAAGAAGTGGCTGAATGAAGATGTAGCCTACATCATCAGCGATCAAGAACGCAAAGACTTCAAAGCCATTGAAACCGATGAGCAACGCGAGACGTTCATCGAACAGTTCTGGCAGAAGCGCGACCCCACCCCAGGCACGCCTGAGAACGAATACAAACAAGAGCACTATCGCCGCATCGCTTATGCCAATGAACACTTCGCTTCCTACGTTCCCGGCTGGAAGACCGATCGTGGCCGCATCTACATCACCTTCGGGCCGCCCGATGAAATCGAAGACCACGCGTCCGGTGGCTTCTATGAGCGCCCGCCTTCAGAGGGCGGCGGCAACACGCTAACTGTTCCGTTCCAGCAGTGGAGATACCGATATCTTGAAGGCGTCGGAAATAACATCATCATCGAGTTTGTGGATCCAACCAATACGCATGAGTTCCGCATGACCACGGACCCCGCCGAGAAGGACGCATTGCGTTACACAACTCCACCGAAATCCGGCAACAGTTTTATTTCGGTGGGCGGTGACCCCCAGATTACGGTGGCCGTCGCAGGGTCTTCGGTATCGGTGGAAGTACAGCAAAACGGAATGGAAGGTAAGTGGGACTTTACGATGAGCGTTACCTCCAACGGCAAGCCCGCCGCCAACCTGCACGATTCCGTCAAAATGGACGCCGTAAGCATCGGCAAGCGTTTCCCGTACAACGGCCTCTTCCATCTGGCCCCCGGCTCATATTCGGTGAACGTCACGGTGAAGGATCCAACGGGCGCATCCCAAACGAAATCGGTCGCATTCTACGTCAACTAAATCGACGGCCGATCCAACCCCGAAGAGTTGTCAGGCTTCCTGATCGACCGGCGCCTCGGTCTTAAGGCTGATCTTCACTTTGGGTGAAGGGGAATGGGAAAAGGTTTGAAGCAGCGAGCATGCTTCCAGCGTTCGCATCAGCCCGTCCCGTCGCTTGATGCTGAGTCCAGGAGCTTCCACTTCGATGCCGATCTCCGTGAGGCGCGCCGGGCGGCCGCCTCTCGTTGCGGAAACCCGCACCTCCACATTGTCTAGCGTGAGATAGCGAGCTTGCAGATAAGCCCTGACGGAAAACATCGTACAGCAACCTAACGCCGAAAGCATTAACTCCGACGGCGTCATGCCGCAGTCGTCGCCGCCTTCGGCCAACGGCCGGTCGCAGAGCAGTCGGTGAAAACGCGCCGACGCCTCCAACTCCTTGCCGCTGCGGTGGCGAATTCGAACCTCCATCAGATGCCTCCTTACATCCGGCAACGCTGGCGGAGACCATTTATTGCAACGGGATCTCGAAAAAGAGTAGTTCCTTACCCGTTCCAGCCTCTACCATGCCGCTCAAATAAAGCACGGCGCCTTGCTGTAAGCTGGCTTGAAAGTAAAGAAATCCAAAAGCGGGATTCCCGGCGGGAATCGCCTCGGCCGCGAGGGCGTGGCCCTCAATCTCCCAAGCATCCAGCGGGTTCTTCTTTTTCGGCAGCGGTATAGGCGTTACCGGCACGTTCGGCCGGCCTGCGGGGTGCGAATAACGAACGTCCCTGGCCGGAGTGGCCTCTACCCGCCGCCCATCGGGCAATACATATTCCGCCTTCATGTCCTTGATCCGTATGGTCTGTCCGCTATCGTTTTGAAATGCCACCAGCACTGGCAGCACTCCATACTGATAGGGAATCAATTTTCCGAACGCGGACTTCATTTTTTCGCCGGAGATGTAAGGATCCGCGCCGATGGTCACCTTACCATTGGTCTGGTGATGCGGTAGGTCAGCCGCCGCAGGTGGGCGAAAGGGTGGATCTTTGTCCGCTGCCGCGTTGTTCCCGGCAAAACCCGCGGTTATACTCAAGATTAGAGCCAAACGTTTGAAAATAAGAGGCATTTATCTCCTCTACCGGATCCTTCAGGCGCTTGGTTGGCCATTGGTCCTATTATATTTCCTCTACCGCGGCGCCATCGATCGCGGCTACTTCCGCACACTGCCGGAACGGTTCGGTTGGTTACCACGTTCTTTTCTTCAGACTGGCCCAGGCGCAATCTGGTTGCACGCCGTTTCGGTGGGTGAAGTTCTCGGCTGCGCGGATTTCCTGCGGAAGACGCGGCTTGAGTTGCCCCACGCGCCAATCTTCGTCTCGGTATCTACGCTCGCGGGCCGGGCCACTGCAGATGAAAAGCTGCGCGGCCTGGCGGACGGCGTCTTCTACGCGCCCGTTGACTTCGTATTCGTTGTACGCCGCGTCCTACGCGCGTTGCAGCCTTCCGTCGTGGTCGTCGCCGAAACGGAGATCTGGCCGAATCTCTTCCGCGAAACCAAGCGCACCGACGCAGCGCTGCTTCTGGTAAACGGTCGAATCTCCGACCGCGCGTTTCCGCGTTATCGCCATCTCGCCTGGTTCTTCGATTGCGTGCTGCCCGCCGCAAACGGAATTCTGACGCAATCGGACGAAATGCGCGATCGTTTTATCGCTTTGGGAGCGCCGCCCCAACGCGTCAGCGCCACCGGAAATCTTAAGTACGATTTCGAAGCCCATCCGGCCGCGCTCGATTCGCCCGTGCGATTACTGCTCCGCCGTCTCCGTCCCCAAGCCGTTTGGATCGCCGCCAGTACCATGCCGCCCGACGAAGACGACGCGGTGCTCGCCGCCTTTCGCGAATTGGCCGCTTGCCGGCCCGGTCTCTTGCTGATCCTCGCGCCCCGCAAACCCGCCACCTTCGACCAAACGGCGGCCAAACTGGCGGGCATCCCTCATCTGCGCCGTTCCAATCTGGGCGAAGGGGACGTGATGGTGCTGCCCGGCGTACTGCTGCTCGATACCATCGGGGAGTTGAGCGGTCTGTTTCCGCTGGCGGACGTCGTCTTCATGGGCGGCACGCTGGCCAATACCGGTGGGCATAACATCCTGGAACCCGCCCTGTTCGGCAAGCCGGTGGTGATAGGCCCGCATATGGAAAACTTCCGCGTCATTGCGGAGGATTTCCGCGCCGCCCGGGCCTCTGTCGAAATCGAAGGTGCGACGGAACTGGTCAGCGCGCTGGGGCGGTTACTCGACTCGCCGGAGGAAGCGCGTGCCCTTGGCCAGCGCGCGCGAGAGTGCGCGGAATCGAAGCGCGGCGCGAGCGGAAGAGCAGCCACGGAAGTACGCGATCGATATCACGCCGGATTGCCTTGCTACCGCCACGCGCTACCAACCCTGATCCTCGGCTGGCCGCTACAGAAGGCGTGGCTGTTGGGCGCGCTCACCCGGCGGCGACGCGCGCGGAAACTGGACGCCCGCGTGATCAGCGTCGGTAATCTCAGCATGGGAGGAACGGGCAAAACCCCGTGCGTGCTGCGCGTGGCGGAGTTGCTGAAAAGCCGCGGCGAAACGCCGGGAATTCTCACCCGCGGTTATGGCCGGGTTTCGCACGAAAAATTGCTGGCACTCGCGCCCTCCACGGCCATCCCAGCCTACTTTACGGGCGATGAACCGCAAATCTTTCTGCGTTCCGGCTTCGCGCCGGTTGGGATCAGCTCCGACCGTTTTGCCGCCGGCGCGGAACTGCTGCGAATGTTCCACTGCGATTCGCTAATTCTGGACGATGGGTTTCAGCATGCCGCGCTGGCACGCGACATCGACATTGTTCTTATCGATGCGCTCGATCCGTTTGCCCGCGGCGGCGTCTTTCCGTTAGGTCGCTTGCGCGAACCCTTCAGTGCCATTGCGCGCGCCGATATCGTACTGCTCACGCGCGTCGAGTTTTCCGATCTCGCGCCCGCTATCGAGCGCACTGTACGCCGTTGGAACCTACGCGCCCCGATCCTGCGCGCAACGCTGCAACCACAGGCGTGGGTCAACGCCCACTCCGGGCAAAGCTACCCGCCTCATGCCCCGCCATTCCGCCGCGCCGGCGCTTTCTGTGGTCTCGGCAACCCACAATCGTTTCGCCGAACACTGATGCAATTGGGCATCGACCTTGCGGGCTGGGAGGAGTTCGAGGACCATCACCGCTATCGCATGCACGAATTGACGCACTTGATGCTCGGCTTCTCACAGCAAGGCGCAGACGCCATGGTGACAACGGAAAAAGATGCCGTGAACCTGCCCGAAGCGGACACGGAATTTCCCATTTACTACCTGCGGATCGGAATGGAGATCGAACGCGAAAGTGAAGTACTCTAGCGCTGCGCCCTACCGCTTCCGGAATGCCACCACCGCTAGCGGCGGCAGGGTCACCGAGATGCTCTGTGGATGGTTGTGTTTCGCCACAGGTCGTGAGGATACCAATCCTCCATTCCCCAAATTCGTCCCGCCAAATAACTCGGAATCGGTGTTGAGTATCTCGTCGTAAAAACCCGCCTCCGGCACGCCCAATTCATAGCCTTCGCGCGGCACCGGCGTGAAGTTGCAGCAGAAAACCAGAAAGTCTTTGGGATCTTCGGCGCGCCGGATGAACGCAATTACCGACGATTCCGCGTCTCGGAAATCGATCCACTCAAATCCCGTGTAGTGAAAATCCACTTCGTAGAGGGCCGGGTTCGCGCCATAGATCCGGTTCAATTCGCGCGCCAGAGTTTGCAGTTTGCGATGTGGCTCGAATTCCAGTACATGCCACGGCACGCTCGAATCGTGATTCCACTCCTCGCGCTGACCGATCTCTTGCCCCATGAAAAGCAGCTTTTTCCCCGGATGCGCCCACATATACGCCAAAAACGCCCGCGCATTCGCGAACTGCCGCCATTCGTCGCCCGGCATCTTGCTGAGCAGCGAACGTTTGCCGTACACCACTTCGTCATGCGAAATCGGGAGCACGAAGTTCTCGCTGAAGGCGTACATGATGCTAAAAGTGACATTGTTCTGCTGGAATTTGCGATAGACAGGGTCGTGGCTGAAGTAATTCAGCATGTCGTGCATCCAGCCCATGTTCCACTTCATGGTGAAGCCGAGACCGCTCAGATAAACCGGCTTCGAAACGCCAGGGAACGCAGTCGATTCTTCGGCTGCTGTGAATACGCCGGGAACCTTGTGCGCCTGCTCGTTGAAACGGCGCAGGAACTCAATCGCATCGATGTTTTCGTTGCCGCCGTATTGATTGGGAATCCACTCGCCGGGTTTCCGCGAGTAGTCGAGATAGAGCATGGATGCCACGGCATCCACTCGCAGCGCGTCAATGTGATATTCCTTCAGCCAGAAGAGGGCGTTCGAGATTAAGAACGCGCGGACCTCGTTGCGGCCGAAATTAAAGATCTTGGTTCCCCAATCAAGGTGCTCGCCCAACCGTGGATCTGCATGCTCATAGAGCGCCGTCCCATCGAAGAATCCCAGCCCATGGGCGTCCCTTGGAAAGTGCGCCGGCACCCAATCCACAATCACGCCGATTCCCGCCTGATGGCAGCGGTCCACGAAGAATCGGAAATCGTCCGGCGTGCCGAAACGCGATGTAGGCGCGAAGTACCCAATCACCTGGTAACCCCACGAGCCCGTGAACGGGTGCTCCATAATCGGCAGCAACTCGATATGCGTGTAGCCCATCAGCTTCACGTAATCCACCAGCTTGACGGCCATCTCGCGGTAGGTTAGACCCTGCATCCATGAGCCGGCGTGCACTTCATAAGCCGAGACAGGCGATTTCAACCAGTCCTTCCCCGCGCGCGCTTTCATCCATTCGCTGTCGTTCCACTTGTAGTTGTCCAGCTTCCAAACTACGGATGCCGATTTCGGCGGGGTCTCGCAGCAGAACGCGTAAGGGTCGGCCTTGAGCTGCTGGTATCCCGCGAACTTCGAGCTGACGTGATATTTGTATGCCGCGCCTGGGCGAAGTCCCGGAATGAACAGCTCCCAAATTCCGCCGTTGCGCCGCCGCATCGGGTGCCGGCGAACGTCCCAATCGTTGAACTCGCCTGCAACGCTCACGTTCAACGCATTGGGCGCCCAGACGGCGAAGCGGACGCCAGTCTCGGTAATGTGCGCGCCCATGGTGCGATAAGCCTCATAGAGCGTACCCTCTGTATGCAGGTAGATGTCCGCGTCCGAGATTTGCGGTCCGTAGCGGTACGGGTCGTCAATCTCGATTTCGCGGCCGTCCCACAAGCGCGCGTGCAATTTGTATTCGACCGGAGCTCCCGGAAGCGGCGCGCAAAAGAAGCCATCGGCGTGCAGCTTTTGCATCTCCACCGTCTCGCCGCCGGCAGCGACTTTGACCGATTCCGCCTGTGGCAGAAATGCGCGCACTTCCCACCGCGGGTTGGCCTGGCGATTTTTCGAGCCGCGCGCGTGCGGACCGAGCACGCGAAAGGCGTCTCCGTGATAACCGCCAACTATCGCTTCGATTTCTTCGGGAGTCATGTGAACCTTATGTCAAGTATGGACGATTTCCCGTGGATCTTGCCTAACCACGCTCTCGGCAGAATTGCCGGCCGCGCTCTCCGTCTCTGCGCCGCCATTCCAAATCCGATGTCGATCACCGTTCCGAACTACGGCCGTAAAACTGATCGGCGTTACTTCGGAATCGTGATCGACATCAGTTCGGAACGCTGATCGCCATCCCCCGGAATCATCCCGTTTCCTTGCCGTATTTTAATGAAACCTGCCAGCGTCTTCGCGCCATCCAAAGTGTTTAGATAGTGGAGAGGAAAAGCGGAAGCATGCGCAAACTTCAGATTCTTGCAGGCCTATTCACGGTAGCGGCTACGGCCTTCGGACAGGCCGATCCCCCTTCGCGCGTGGCCCGTCTCAATTTCTTACAAGGTCCCGTCTCGTTCCGTCCGTCCGGTGTGGACGATTGGGCTGCGGCTACGCTGAACTATCCGCTCAACACAGGCGACTATCTCTGGGCAGATCAGGGGGCCCAGGCCGAGCTCCACCTCGGCTCGACCGCCATTCGCATGGACCAGGCGACGGCCGTTTCCGTGGTGAATCTGAACGATCAACTGGCGCAATTCAGCTTAACGGCCGGCTCTCTGAATGTGCACATCCGCTATTTGGGGCCAAACGAAAATCTCGAAGTCGATACTCCCAATGTCTCCGTCACTTTGCTGCGGCCGGGCGACTACCGCATCAACGCCGATGGGGATAACGCCGTAACAGCCCTCTTAGTACGCTCGGGCGATGCCGAGGTGACCGCTGGACAATCCGGCGCCTTCAATGTCCGCAACGGGCAGATGGCGCGCCTCACTGGCACGGATAACGTCCAGCAGGAGCTTTCCGGAGCCCCGCCGTTCGATGCTTTCGATGGATGGACCCAGGACCGCGATGCGCGGGAAGACCGCGCCACCGTTTCCGCGCGCTATGTGCCCCGCGAGACCGTCGGATACGAAGATCTCGACGCCAACGGCCGTTGGGTCAACATTCCGCCCTACGGCATGGTATGGCAGCCCAACGTTGCCGCCGCAGGATGGGCGCCCTATCGCCAAGGCCACTGGGCTTGGGTCGAACCGTGGGGTTGGACTTGGATCGACGACATGCCATGGGGCTTCGCGCCATTTCATTACGGCCGCTGGGCGTTTGCCGGCGGCGGATGGTATTGGGTTCCCGGCGCTATCGCGGTACGGCCCGTCTATTCTCCAGCCCTGGTCGCGTTCGTGGGCGGTGGCGGCATCGGCGTCGGAGTAGCTGCCTGGTTCCCGTTAGGCCCCGGCGAAGTATACCGCCCCGCGTATCACGTGAGCGACGTCTACATTCGCAACGTAAATGTGGCCTACGTGCGTGACGTGACCGTAATCAATCGCGTCGAAGTAGGCAACGCCGTTTACGTAAACCAGCGCGTGGTGGGAGCGGTGACGGTGGTGCCACATGAGGTCTTTGTAGGTGCGCGTCCCGTTGGCGTAGCCGTCGTCGCAGTACGGCCGGAAATGCTCGTCTCGGCGCGCGTTGTGGGATACACGGCCCCTATCGCGCCTGAGCGCGTGAGCGTCCTCGCGAGTCCTATCGGGGGCGCCGTAATC
Organism: Bryobacterales bacterium; assembly: GCA_963703295.1. Taxonomy (GTDB): domain Bacteria; phylum Acidobacteriota; class Terriglobia; order Bryobacterales; family Bryobacteraceae; genus PALSA-243. The sequence goes on along the minus strand of OY969810.1, from coordinate 8,020,407 downwards.
GTGCGCACTCCGCCCACCGTAATCGTGCAGCGTACGGTTGTGGCTCGTTCAGCTCCGCCTCCGCCCGCCGTCAGCTTTGCCGCGCGGCAAGAGGCGTTGCGCCAGAATCCCGGACGGCCGCTCGATCAAGCGCAGTTGAATACGATACGCTCCTCCCAACCGCCGCGCCCGCAATTTGTCCGAACGGTGGGGCAGCCTGCCAATAGCCCGCCGATGCAATTTGGGCGGCCGTCCAATCGTCCCGCAGGTGCGGGATCGCCGCCGAACGCGCCGCCCGCACGTAACGACCGTCCGCCTTCAGCTATTCAACCGCGCCCCGCGGAGCGTTCCGCTGAACCTTCGAACCGGCCGGCAGAGGTTCGGCCAAATGCCGAAAGCAGGCCGAACGGCGAAGCCCGCCCCAACACAGAGGCCAGACCGGGCGGTGAGGCCCGACCCAATACGGAAGCACGCCCGACTAACGAATCCCGCCCCAACGGCGAGGCGCGCAATGAGCGACCAGTTGAACGCAAAGGCGCCGAAAAGGGCAAAAACGCAAAGCGGAACGATAAGACCGAAAAGTAAGCCTGGCGGTGGAATTTGTGGGTCTCTGTGGAGTGATGAACTGCCGGAAGCCAGGGACTAATTAGTTCCGGTTATACGGGCGCCAACGAGAATTTTGTACCTGTTGCGTCGAATCATGCCGCGATCTTGAGACCAACCTCCCGTAAGAGCGCATCCAGATTGTCTCTTCGGAAGAAGTCAGCCGATCCTCTGCGCGTATACCGCCGCCATTCCTCGACTTCCTTGACTTCCTCGACTCCCATATCCCGCAGGGATATCAAGGCGCAGCCTTGGCTAGTTAGCCGAAGGGCGTTCCGCACGATCCATCACGAGGACCTCGACGGGCATCTTCTTCGCCTCAAGCTTCAGGCCTAGCTGGTCTACCGAAGCGAACAAGGATGACCCGGCATCTGGCCACTCAAACGTGTAATCGTAGAGCTTATCGAGCCCGGTCTTATCCACGACTGGATAGCCCAACGTATTGGCGAGCATGTTCACCAGCAGCCGGAGAGACGACGCCTCAAAGACCGTCTGTCGTTCGCAATTCCGGCCTACGGTGTCGGCCATTCCGCTTTTCCTGTCCGGCGCCGCAATTTTCAGCTTGGGCCCGCTCTTTGCGAGGACCAAAGAGTATGTGGGAATTTCTTTCGTCTCGCGATGCACGGAGAGTTTAAACCTCTCCGCCAGCAGCGTCTGCAGCATACTCCGGATCTCGTCCCGCGTCGCGTCGGCGCTCTCAGCCTCAGCGGCGATATCGAATTGGTCGGAATCAGCCCATCCTGGTCCGCCCAAAACGCGTATGCGCTGAACCGCGTACGCCAGACCAACAATCTGCCTGAGTTCGGCAGCTTCGATATTCAGTCTCCCGTGATTGATGATTAGCGACACCACGTGAGGACCGGCGGGCGGTTTGACCGGTTTTGACCGACGCTACTTCGAAGCTGGAAACCTGAGCCGCCAAAGCCAGTCCGGCAATCCATAGCGTCGTCATGTAGACAATTCTAAGTTCCCGAGCGCGAGTCCACCCACGATTTCTTCTTACGAGCTAACCAACAGACAGATCGGCGTTCAGTTTCCGCCCACTGTCAATGTCACGCCGCCGGGGCTCGCAATAGATCCAACCTGCAGCCCCACAACTGCAGTCACTACATTGCTCGGGCCGAACGGAACTTGCACCGTAATCGCGGTCACTCCGGGCGCCGAACCAGCCGCCGTTACCGCTGAAACACTCGCTTGCTGAGAGCCTATGGTCACGTTAATGGGCCCCGCCAGGAACTGCGAAGGTACCCCGTTTACGAATAGCGTCACGTTGCTGCCCGGCTTCGCGGGGTGGCTGCTTCCGTTGAGCGTGCCATCGCTATTGGTCGCCAGCGCCTGACCGGCGCCGCTCGCATTTACCGTAAATAGCGCGGGCGCGGCCAACGCCAGCGGAATGCTCACCGCCGCTCCCGTCTGTCCCAGATACTGCACTGCCACCTGCGCCGTAGGTCCGGTTATACCCTGCGGCACAATCGCCGAAATCTGTCCTCCAGAAACATACACGATCTGCGCCGGCGTGCCGTCTATCAGGACCACCACTCCGTTAAACTGCACAGGGCCCACGGCGTTCCCCGCCGTGTTGGTCACTGGCGGCGCGGTGAGTTGTGCCGGCCCCAATCCACTGCCGAAGATCACCACAATCTCGCCGGGCGCGATCGCTCCCGTCTGGTTGCTCGCGCCGTTGGCGATCGCCGAAATCGCCGGGCCATTTCCCGTAGGTGCTTGCTGAATCAGCCGCACGGCATTATTACCGGTGTCGCTCACCACGAGGCGCCCCGACGAATCTACAAGCAGGCCGCTGGGTGTGGTGAGCTGCCCGGAGCCCGCCGGGCCCCCGTCGCCGCCGTAACAGCAGTCACCGGTGCCGGCGAGCGTCGAGATAATTCCGCCCGAAATCTCGCGCACGCGGTTATGGCCGGAATCGGACACATAAACATTGCCTGCCGCGTCCGCAGCGACCGATGTCGGGGCGTCCAGTTGCGCCGCGGTGGCATTTCCTCCATCTCCCAGACCATATGCCGCGCTACCCGCGAATGTGGAGATGGTTCCATCCGGCCTCACCATGCGCACCCGATTGTTTCCTTGGTCGGCGATATATATGTTCCCGGCCGCGTCTAACGTCACATCCGTTGGCAGGTTCAATTGCGCTCCTGTCGCCGGTCCTCCATCGCCGCCCGGACCCTGCCCGCCATTTCCCGCCACCGTCGTGATCGTTCCATCCGGCAGCAGTTCCCGGATTCGCTGGTTACCGGTATCCGCTATATAAATGTATCCGCCGCCCGCCGAATAGATTCCATGCGGACTGTGCAGCGACGCCGAATTAGACGCCCCGCCATCGCCAAAAAAGCTCGCGTTTCCGTTTCCCGCAATCGTGATGAGCGTGCCGTCTGGCAGCAACTTACGAATACGATTATTCCCCGAATCGGCGATGTAGACGTTCCCATCGGCGTCCGCTGTGAGGCCCTGTGGATTTTTCAATTGCGCCTGCACCCCGGGGCTTCCGTCGCCCGAATAACCACCGGCGCCGGTCCCTGCCACCGTGGTGACAATCCCGGAAGGCGTGATTTTGCGGATACGGTTATTCGCGGAGTCCGCAATATACAAATTGCCCGAGACATCCAAAGTCACTGCTGCCGGCGCATTGATCTGCGCCGCCATTGCCGAGCCACCATCCCCCGAATAGCTGTTCATACCGTTGCCGGCGGCGGTGGAAACTACCCCGGAAGAGTCGATTTTCCAGATTCGATAATCCCCGTCGCCAAGCCCGCTTCCCGTGCCGGTCGACCCCTCGGCGACGAAGATATCACCCGAACCATCCACCGCAACGCCCGTGGGACCGTTCAGCCGGATAGACGTCGCGACGGCCTCATTGAAGATCGTTTCGTTTCCGTTGCCTCCGATCACAGTCTGAATCTTGCCCTGCGCCACCTTACGGATGCGGCTATTGCCGTAATCGGCGATATAGACATTGCCGCCATTATCCGTGGCCACGTCGGTTGGCAAAAAGAACGTCGCCGCGGTGGGCGCGCCGCCGTCTCCCGAAAACGAAGAGAGACCGGTGCCCGCAAAGGTCTGAATGATGCCGCTGAGAGCCAGCACGCGAACTCGATTGTTGAACGTATCCGCGATGTAGAGCAATCCTCCGGAATTCACGGCGAGACCTTCCGGCTGATTGAGAGTGGCGGACGTGGCCGCGCCGCCGTCGCCGCTGTAGCCGGCCGACCCGTTGCCGGCCACGGTCGAAATCACCCCGCCCTTTGAAACTTTGCGCACCACGTTATTGCCGGAATCCGCTATATAGAGGTTGCCCGCAGCGTCAATTGCGAGCCCTCTCGGGGCGCTTAGCTGCGCCAGCGCGGCCGGGCTTCCATCGCCGGAATATCCTGCCGTGCCGCCTCCGGCATACGTCGTTATCACGCCGGCGGCGGACACCAGGCGGACTACATTCGCCGCGCTGTCGGACACATAGAGATTCCCCGCGGTATCCATGGCGACGCCATCCGGGAACTCCAGTTGCGCCGCCACCGCGGACCCGCCGTCCCCCGCGTAGCCCGCTTTGCCATTGCCCGCAATGCGGGTTAGCGCACCGGACGCATCCACTTTGAATAGGGAATGCGACGACCCGAAGTAAAGGTTCCCGCCGCCATCCACCGCGACTCGCGGTGGATCGCCGATGGAGGCCTGATTGGCTGCGATCGGAGTGGGCGGAGGCGCCCCACCTGCGAGCGTGGAAATTACATATTGCTGCGTATGAGCTAAAGGACTGAAAAAAAGGAAGAACGGTAAGAAGAAGAACCGCATTGGGTACCCGAAAGCTAAAGTTCGAACGTTTAGTTATACCATGTGTTCTGATACGCTCGATGTTTCATGTCACCCATCCATTTCGACCTTGTCGCCGCGTCGCGCCAGGAGATGATAGCCGACGGATTCCTGCCGGACTTTCCTGCCGATGCCTTAAACCAGCTTCAAACCATCCATCCCGAGCCTGATCCGAAACTGCGTGATTTGACTGGGCTGCTTTGGTCGTCCATCGACAACGACGATTCCCGCGATCTCGATCAAATCGAATGGGCGGAACGCACCGCCGAGGGAATTCGCGTCCTGGTTGGCATCGCCGACGTCGATTGCGCGGTGGCGAAAGATACCCCCATCGACCGCTACGCCGCTCATGAAACCACCAGCGTCTACGCGGGCGTGCACACGTATCCCATGCTGCCCGAAAAGCTCTCGACCGATCTCACGTCGCTTTCCGAAGCCGGCGAGCGCGCCGCCGTCGTAATCGAATTCGTGGTGAAAGACGATGGGTCGTCTGTTTCTCACTCCATTTACCGCGCGCGCGTTCACAATCATGCGCAATTGACCTACAACGCCACGGGAGCCTGGCTCGAAGGCAAGGCGGCCGCGCCTCCTAAGATTGCGGCCTCTTCCGCGTTACAAGCGCAGCTTCGTCTTCAGGATGAAGCCGCGCAGAAACTCCGCGCCGCGCGCTTTCGCATGGGGGCCCTCGACTTCGACCGCGTCGAGGCGCAGCCCGTGTTCGTCGACGGGAAGATCCACGATATCCAGGCGCGCGTCACCAATCACGCCACCCAGTTGATCGAAGATTTCATGATCTCCGCCAACGAAACTATGGCGCTATCGTTGAGCGATGCCGGCGTCTCTTCCATCCGTCGGATCGTCAGAGACCCCATTCGCTGGAACCGGATTGTGGCTCTCGCGCAAAGCCTTGGCGAGAAGTTGCCGGCAACGCCCGACTCCGGTGCGCTGAACACGTTTCTGATCAAACGCAAGAAAGCCGATCCGGAACATTACGAAGATCTTTCCTTGGGCGTCCTAAAACTGATGGGACCCGGAGAATATGTTCTCTCCCGCGCGGGCGGCGACGCGCCAGGCCACTTTGGGCTCGCCGCGCACGATTACACGCATTCCACCGCGCCGAACCGCCGCTTTGCGGATCTGGTAACCCAGCGTCTGGTCAAAGCGTTGATCGAGAATCCCGCTGCTCGCGAGCCTGCCCCATACACCGATGAAGAGCTCGACGCCATCGCCCGCAACTGCACCATGAAGGAAGACGCCGCGCGCAAGGTAGAGCGCAACATGCTCAAGCGGATGGCGGCCGTGGCGATGCAAGGCCGCATAGGCCAAACGTTCCAAGGTGTAGTCACAGGGGCCAACGAAAAAGGCGTCTTCGTACGCATCTCGAATCCGCCCGTGGAAGGACGTGTGATGCGGGGAGAGGATGGGCTTGACGTCGGCGACCGTGTCCGCGTTTCCCTCTTGAGCGCCGATCCGGCGCGCGGCTTCATCGATTTTGCGAGGCTATAAATGAACGATGTTGGCTTATTGCGGCATACCGTAGCGACACTCGCCTACCGGGGCGGGAAAGCCATGCGCGGGGCGCCTGCTGAATTCGCCGCCTTTCGCGCGGCGCCAGGCAGTCGAACCCCCGCCGAAATTCTGGCGCACCTCGGCGACCTTTTCGATTGGGCGCTCGTGCTGGCCGATGGCAAACACTTCTGGCGCGATTCGCCGCCTCTCGAATGGGATGCTGGAATGGCTCGATTCTTTGCAGCGCTCGAAGCTTTCGACCAGCGCCTGGCTTCCGAGCAGTCCCTGGCCACCAGTCCCGAGAGGCTATTCCAGGGTCCGGTTGCCGATGCGCTTACGCACGTGGGACAGATCGCCATGCTTCGCCGCATGGCGGGCTGCCCTTGTCGAGGGGAGAATTACTTCGTCGCCCAAATCGAGACTGGCCGCGTAGGCGCCGCGCAAGCGGCGCCCGTGAAGGAGTTCGGCTAGGTGGCCCTGTGGCTCGCCGAGTCGGATGTGCGGGCTCTGCTCTCGATATCCGAACTGATCGGCGTTATGGAAGCCGCGCTCGCCGCGTTTTCTTCGGGCCGCGTGGATCAACCCGTCCGCACCGCCATCGAAGTCCGCGACCGCACCTTCTTCGCCTCCATGCCCGCCTACGACGCGGCGCACAAGGTATTGGGTGCGAAATTGGTGACGGTATTTCCCGACAACGCTCCCCGCGGCCTACACACCCACCTCGCGGCCATTTCGCTCTTTGACGCCGACACCGGCGAACTCGCAGCCGTGATGGACGGCCGCTATATCACCGAATTACGCACCGCCGCCGCCTCGGCAGTTTCCGTGAAGCATTTAGCGCGCCCCGATGGAAAAACGCTGGCCATCCTCGGCTCGGGCGTGCAGGCGCGCAGCCATTTGGCGGCGCTCCCGTTTGTTCATGATTTCCACGAAATTCGTGCCTGGAGCCCCACCGCGTCCCATCTACAAGAATTCGCGCAATCTCCCGTACGCGCCATGGCGTCCCCAGAGCAGGCCGTACGCGATGCCGATATAGTGTTGATCGCCACCAGTTCTGTGACCCCCGCCATCGTCAGCGAATGGGTAAGCGATGGCGCCCACGTAATCGCGATCGGCGCCTGCCGCCCTTCCCAGCGAGAGATCGACCCCACGCTGATGGCGCGCGCCGCCCTCTTCACCGATTCCCGCGCCGCCATAACCAAGGAATCGGGCGATTTCATTCAATCGCTGCGCGAAGGCCGCTTCGACGAAACTCACCTCCGCGCCGAACTGGGCGAAGTAATCAACGACCCCGCCAAAGGCCGCCGATCCCCCACAGAAGTAACCCTGTTCAAGTCCCTCGGCCTTGCCATCGAAGACGTGACAGCCGCCGCCCTGGCTTACCGTCGCGCACGCGAGACCGGCCGTGGCGTCGAGATCGGGCTATAGAGCTCTATGCTATCGTCGCGTGCCTGGAGAGGGACCAGACGAAAGTAATCGTTACAATAAAGGCATCGGAAGAAGCGCTGTTGCATCTCCTCAACACCCAAGACGAGCAAGACCGTCGGCTGATGGACAATCGAGAGGCAATCAACGCGAAAATTCGCCGTGGCATCGCGCAGTTCGACCGGGGCGAGGGCATACCCGAAGACGCGTTGGATGCTTATCTAGCCAAACAAAAAGCGAAGCCCGAATAATAAAATGCGGGGCTTCATTCCTGCGCCAGAGGCTGCCCTGGATCTAGTCGAAATATGGCGCTATCTAAGGAAGAAAGCCAGCGTCGGAGCAGGAACGTGGAAGATATTCTCTCTAGACGTTTCTGACAACTTCACGGTGCGACGGCGCAGACTGCATTCCACTTGACAACCCAGTGAAGCCGCGCCATACTCGATTGCGAGGTTCACTAGAATGCCAAGTGAAGACGAAGAGCGCATTGCCGTCCTGCAGGGCACTCTCGACCTGATCGTCCTTCGCGTGCTCCAAACCATGGGCAGCCAGCACGCCTACGGCATCGCCGCGCGGCTCGAGAAGGTTTCGGGTGACCAGTTGCATCTCAATCAGGGCACGCTCTATCCCGCCCTCATACGCCTGGAACAGCAGGGCCGCATCAAAGGCGTCTGGGGCGTGACGGAAAGCAAGCGCGAGGCGAAGTTCTATGCCATCACCAAAGCGGGTGAGAAGGCGCTGGCCAAAGAAACCGCCCGCTGGCGCCGGACATCCGGCCTGGTGGAAAAACTGCTCGCCGAAGGAGCGTAACCAATGCGCCCATTCCTTTCCAGGCTGGCATATCTTTTTTGCGCGCGTCAGGCCGAGCGTGAAATGGCGCGCGAAGTCGAATCGCACCTGGCTTTGCTGCGCGAGGAATTCGAGCGCCAAGGCCTCTCGTCGAACGAAGCCCTGCGCGCCGCCCGTCTCGCTCTCGGCGGCGTCGCGCAGGCCAAGGACCTGCATCGCGAAACCCGCGCCTTCGTCTGGATCGAGCAACTCTTTCAGGACCTCCACTATGCGTGGCGCGGCCTGAGAAGCAACCCCGGTTTTACGCTGCTCGCCGTGTTCGCCCTCGCGCTGGGTCTCGGAGCAAACGCCAGCATCTTCGCCGTCTACGATGCCGTCGCGCTCAAGCCGCTGCCCGTTGCCCATCCGCAAAGCGTCGTGCGTCTCAAGCGCTCATTCGCACAAAGCGCAGAAGGTTCCAATCCCTACGGCTTCTCCCTGGGCGAGTATCAATACCTGCGCGATCACAGCGCGGCGTTTTCCAGCGTCGTAGCCGAAGATTCGGTTGAGGTCTTCGGCGAAATCGCCGCATCGCCCGCCAAAGAACACCTCGCCGGACGCGCCGTCTCCGCCAACTATTTCGACGCGTTAGGGGTCGCCGCACGCCTGGGCCGCACCCTCCGAAGCGGGGAAGACAGCTTGTCGGGCGGCAACCCCGTGGTCGTGCTGACCCACCGTTTCTGGCAGCGCAGATTCCAAGGCGATCCCAACGCGATCGGACAAACGATCAAGCTGAACGGCTTACCCTACCTCATCATCGGCGTCATGCCGCCGAAGTTCACCGGAACCGATCTCCTTCCCGTTGAGTTCGATTTCTGGGCGCCGCTCTCCATGCTTCGGCAACTCGCCCCTGCGTCGCGCGCGCCGCAAAAAACAGACGCTTCCAGTCTTGGCCCGCGAGACTTCAGCATCCTTGCGCGCCTGAACAGCAGGGTGACGCGACCACAAGCGCAGGCCGAAGCCGATCTACTACTTCGCCGCTATGACGCCGGCTTTCATGACCCCGCCGTTGCCTCTCACATCGAGTTGCAGCGCACGTCCTACTTTGGCGATCTCGGCGATTTCAGCATCCACGCCATCGCCGCCATCGTTTCAGGTGTTGTCAGCCTCGTGCTGCTGGCCGCGTGCGCGAATGTCGCCAACATGCTGCTGGCCAGAGGCGCGGGCCGCCAGCGTGAGATCGGCATCCGTATGGCGATGGGCGCCGGCCGTGCTCGCGTGGCGCGCCACTTGATCCTGGAAAGTGTCCTCATTGCATTGCTGGGCGGCGCCGTCGCGTTGCCTCTCTCCGTTTGGGCGGGCCAATGGTTTTGGGTGTTGGTGGCGCAATTCTTCCGCGGCTATCATCTGAATCTGGCCCAGCCGGATCTCGGCCCCAGCGTTCACCTCCTGGCCTACGGGTTTGCCCTCTCCCTTCTCACCGGAGTCCTTTTCGGCCTCGCCCCCGCGCTCCGCTTCACGCGGCTCGATCTCCACTCGGCCATGAAGACGGACGGCGCATCCCAATTCGGCCGCTCGCGCCTGCGGGGCGCTCTTCTGGGCGTGCAAGCCGCCGTCTCGCTGCTCCTGCTGCTTTTCAGCGGCGGATCTCTTTCCGAACTGAAGCAGACCTCCGCCGCCGACCTCGGCTTCGATACCGGCAATACCTATCTCGTCGGGTTCGATGGCGATGTCACGCACCAACAACTACGCGACGCCATCTCGACCGCGCCTGGGATTGCGGCTACCGCGATTGGCGACATTCCCCTGCAGAGCGATATGGTTCGCTTTCCCATGAAGGCCGGCCACTGGAACGATGTGACTCTGGCAAGCCACGAATCGGACGGCTACTTTGAAACCATGGGCATCCCCCTGCAACGCGGCCGAAGTTTCACGCGGCAGGACACGGCGCAGAGCGCAGCCGTGGCCGTGGTCAGCGAATCCACCGCCCGCATCTGTTGGCCCAAAGAAGACCCGGTCGGCAAGCATCTCTCGCTCGCGCTCGACGGCCACAAATTCTACAATTTCGAAGTCATCGGCGTCGCCCGCGACGTCCATCATGAATCCATCGAAGAGCCCGACCCCCTGCACGTCTACCTGCCTACGGACGGTACGAAGGGCACATTCCTCGGCGGCCTGATGATCCGAATCCGCGGCGATCGCCGCAACGCACTAGCCGCCGCTCAGGCCGCCGTCGCCACGCTGGATAGCAGCCTGTTACCCGGCCTTCAATTCGTCAACGTCGCCGAAGGGCCGGTGGCTATGCAACGCGGTTTCTTCGACGCCGTGGCATCCGTCATCACAGTTCTCACGCTGCTCGCGCTCACGCTGGCGTCGGTTGGCATTTATGGCGTAATGGCGTTCCTTGTGAACCAGCGCAGCAAGGAGATCGGCATCCGCGTGGCTCTCGGGTCCGCCCCGCGTCTGATCTTCCGCAACGTCGTGTTCCAGGGCTTGCGTCCCGTCTTCATCGGAATGGCAATCGGCGTCATCGTGAAATCGGCCGAAGAAATGTGGGACCGCTCCACCGATCTCGTGCGCGACCCCATTCTCCACCGCCTGTTTGGCGATCCATTACTATACATCCAGGTGCTATTGATGTTGGCGATCGCGATACTGGCGAGTGTAATCCCAGCCCGGCGTGCCCTGCGCATCGACCCTGTCGTAACACTTCGCCATGACTAAGACGCTGGCCATCGCAGTCGCTCTCGCTGCGCGAATCCTCACCGCGCAAACCGCCACCCATCGCGCCGGCGAACTCGACAACCTCTACCAATCCAATCGTTGGTTCGACTTTCGCGACGCCATGCTGCATAGCCCGCCGCCATCGCCCTTTTATCGCGCGCAGTTGGCGCTTGCCTTTCACGATTGGCCGCAAGCCGAAAAGGACTTCCTCGCCGCCATGAAGCCTGGCGTGGACCCCATGCAGGCCTTCGAAGCCGGCATGGGCCTGCTGCGCATTTACGAATTCAGCGGACGCCGCAAAGACGGCCGTGCGCTGCTGGCGAAAATGGACCGCTTAATGCAGTCCTTCGAAAAGACGCGCGCCATCTCTTCCGCAGCCCTGCGCAATTTCGAAAACTACCGTGCCGCCCTCTCCGCGGCCGCCGATTATCCGGATCAAGCCATCGCGGCGCGCGGCCGTTCGCGTCTCCTCTACACCGAAATTGAAAACCAGCTCATCGTGCCCCTGCGCATCAACGGCGCGCCCGCCAATTACATGGTCGATACCGGCGCCGAATCTTGCTTCATGACCGCCGCCGAGGCCAAGCGTCTGGGGCTCACCGTGCAGCCTACCTCCATCGAAATCGGTGGCTTCGACCCGGACGCGAAGGCCGCGGGCGTTGCCGTCGCCAACGACCTCACCATCGGCAATTTCCACCTGCGCAACGTCCTGTTCCTGGTGCAAGCCGGCGACGATGAAGCCAGCGGCGCCATCGGCCTCCCCGTGTTTCTGGCCCTTGAGACGCTGCGATGGAACTCCGACGGAACCATGGAATTCGGCTTCCCGGCGCAGCCGCGAAATCTCGCCGAATCGAATCTCGCTCTCGCCGGCAATCTTCTGTTGACGCTGGCCGATCTAGAAGGCGCCAAGCTCCTCCTGGGCGTCGACACCGGCTCATACGAAAGCATGCTCTTTCCTGGCTTCGCGCGCGAGTTCGCCGGCCGCATGAATTCGCCGGTCCCACTCGGCAGCCGCGATGCGCCCGATGGCACGGTCGCGATATCTCTAGCCAGCCTTCGCGTCGGCGGCCTGCGAACGCCACTCAATCCGGCGCCGGTCTACGCCAAAGACCCTCTCGACGCCGCATCCGATCTTCACGGCTGGCTTGGCATGGATCTCCTCGGGCAGGCGCGATCCGTCACCCTCGATCTGGCCGCGATGAAGCTGACGCTCGACGGCCTCGATGGTTCCGTGCTCCCGTCCGCCGATTGTCCGCTGCCGCCCGACTTCCGCTGCATGACGGGTTTCGCCTGTGCAGTTAAGGCCGCCGGAACCGAACCCTGCTTCATCGAACGCGTGCCCGTCGAAGCCGCGCCCGGAAACAAAGTGAAGAGCGAACCCGGCGGGGCGGGGACTTGCGACTTGCCGGAGGGCGCGCAGTGCGAACACGGCATGCTCTGCCGCGCCGTCTTCGATTCCAAGTCTTCCTGCCACATCGTGCGCGAGCGCGCCGCCCCGCCGGTGCTGGAGAAAACCGTCCCGAGTCCCGCCGCGGTGGAAGCCGCGGTTCCTCCACCATCCCTACCAGCTGCCGCGCCGGACGTACGCGACATCGTCCAACGCTCGCTCAAATATGAATCGCTCGACCTCGCCCCTCCCCGCAACTACATCTACATCGAAGACGAAGAAGAGAAACGGCTCGGCGCCGATGGCAGCGTCAAGAGCGTAACCAGCGAGGCTCGTGAAGTGATGCACCTCTATGGCGCGCCGGTCTCGCGCTTGATCCGCAAAGACGGCAAGGAGCTTCCGCCCGACAAAGCGCGCGCCGAGCAGGCTCGGTTCGATAAAGCTGTGGCGAGCCGTTCGCAAACTCAGGAGCATCGCACCCCGGAAGAGAAGGCCAAGCGCCAGGAGGCCCGGCGCAAAGCCAACGCCGAAGAACTCTTATGCCAGGACGAATTTCTGAAGATGTTCGATCCGCATCTCGCAGGCTCGGAGACACTAAACGGCCGCCCCGCCTGGATCGTGGAGCTCAAGCCCTTGCCCAACGCTGCGCCGCAATGTAAAGATCTGAAGATCCTGACCAAATTCAACTTCAAAGTCTGGATCGATCAGTCGGAATACCGCTGGGCCCGGTTCGAAGGCGACAACGTCGCCCCCGTGTCCTGGGGCAAGATCCTGGTTCGCCTCCCAACCGAAGGCCTGCACCTGCTCATCGAACAGACGCGCCATGACGATAGCGCATGGCTGGAATCCGAGGAACACGTGAAAGTAAACGCGCGGCTCCTGCTGGCCGCGGCCTTCCGCATCGATGTCCGCACCACCTACTCCAACTATCGAAAGTTCCAGGCCGATTCGCGCGTCATAGATGACGCAAAATAACCATGCCCCATCTGCAAGAACAGTTTGGCCAGATCGATATCTACCTCTTCGATCAACTGCTGCGCGGCCGCATCGCTCCCGGCATGCGCATTCTCGACGCCGGCTGCGGCTACGGCCGTAATCTCGTCTATCTCCTGCGCGAAGGCTACGAAGTGTTCGGCGTCGATGCCGACCCGCGCGCCATCGCCTTCCTCCGCAGCGTCGCCACGCCCGAGAACTTCCGCGTCGAAGCCATCGAGTCGATGTCGTTTCCCGATGCCTTCGCCGACGTCGTGCTGGCCAGCGCCGTGCTCCACTTCGCGCGCGACGATGCCCAATTCGACGCCATGTTGCGCGGCGCCTGGCGCGTCCTCAAACCCGGCGGTCTCTTCTTCTGCCGCCTCGCATCGTCCATCGGCATCGAAAAGCAAATCCAGCCCATCGAAGGCCGCCGTCACCTCTTGCCCGATGGCTCCGAACGCTACCTGGTCGATGAGCCGCTCCTGCTCAAACTCACCACGCAGCTAGGCGGTGAGGCTCTCGACCCGATCAAGACCACCGTGGTGCAGAACCAGCGTTCCATGACCACATGGGTCCTTCGCAAACGCGCCTAATCCAGCGCCTCAATCTCGTAAACCAGCATCGCGTTCGGCGAAATCACGAACCGCCGTTTACCCGGAACCTCCGGCGTATAGAGCCCCGCGCGCCCATACCCCGTCGCCGCTGGCACAACTACCACGCGCCGCTCGCCCGGATGCATCGTCGCTACCGCGCTGTCGAAACCAGGATTGATCTTCGTCACCGTGAAAACTTGCGGCGTATCCACAAACCCCGGCACGCCGTTCTCGCCGCTGCCAAATACCACCGGTTGAATCGGCGGCCCATTGCGTCCCAGCACATCGCCGACATACAGAACCTCGGTCCCGCGATAGCGAAGCCTCGTCACCGCGCCCGTGCCCTGTCCAGGCTTCTGCGTCGCCGCTTGCGGAAAATGCGACGCCACCCATTCCTGCTCCGCCACGCGCTTCTTCTCCACGTTCTCCTTCACCAGCTCTTCAGCCGCGCTCACCATGGCGCGGAACGATTCCGTTGTCGGGTGAAACGCCTGCGCCTTCGCCCCCACGCGCACAATGCGCACGCTCTCCACCACGTCGCCCTGCGCGATCTTCATCACCACGTCCAACCCTTGCACGGTGTCGCCGAACACCGTGAAGTTGCCATCCAGGTACGATCGGTCGCCCAGCATGATGCAGAACTGTGACGAATTCGTATTCGGCCCGCTGTTCGCCATATTCAGCGCGCCCGCATGATTGTGACTCAGCCCTGCATAAATCTCATTGGGGAACATATATCCCGGACCCTTAGCGCGATCCGATTGCGGAATGCCCGTCTGAATCACATGCCCCGGAACCACGCGATGGTAAATCGTGCCATCGAAGAACGGCCGCCCCAGATCGAACGCCGAATTCGCAATCGTCCCTTCCGCCAACCCGACAAAGTTCGCTACCGTCATTGGCGTGCGATCCATCTCGAGCCGCGCCACAATCAGCCCCTTCGAGGTCCGGATCTCCGCGTAAAGCCCGTCCGGGCGCGCTACCTGCTGGCCCATCGCCGCCAAGCCCAGCAGCGCTAGCGCCATCACCCCACGTCTCACAATCGTCATCCGCATCCTTTCAACCCGCCACATCAAACTCAATCCGATACTCGCCCCTCATCGTATGCTTATCCGCCCCCGGATACACCGCGAACGCCTCATAGGGACCCTCCGCCGTATCCTGCCGCCGCCGGATCACGCGCACCGATCGCAAATCCCGCGCCACCTCCAGCACCGAATAAAGGCGCGGCGTCGATTCCGGCCGCTCCTCCATCCGCACCGCAAACGCTCCCCCTCCCACTACGTGAATCCGCCGCCCCGCATCCAGATAATTCATCACATCGTCGCGATGCTTATGCACGTCGCCATGCAGCAGCACCCGAAATCCCGCCGCGCCCAGCCGCCGCAAAGCGTCCGTATCCGCCACCTTCCGGTCCCCTGCCGCCGCATGGTGCCATACCAAAATCCCCAGCTTCACCTTCCCCGCCTTCGTCAACGCCGCGCTCAGCGCGTCATTGTTCAACTCCGCGCGCTCTGGCCGAAACTGATCCACTCGCCACGCCGAATTCAGGCACAGAAAATGCAGCCCCGTCTCCTCGTCCGCAATCACCTCGAACTGCCGCGCCGCATCCAACGGATACTCCTGCGTCGAGTAAAAAGAATGATAGAACCGCCGGAAAGCGTTAAACCTTTCCGCGTACCGCTCATTAGGCGTGAAGACCACGCCCCCTTCGCGATGTCCATCCTCATACTTTCCGCCTTCCCTCCACTCCGAAATCGAAAACTGCTCGAACCCTCGCGCGTAATCGTGATTCCCCGGCACAAGAATCGTCTTCAGCGGACTCACGCCAAACCGTTCCCCCAGTTCCTGCAGGAAACTCCGCGCCGCGTCGAATCCCGCGCTATTGCACTTATCCGCAAAATCGCCCGATGCCACCAGATAGTCGATCTGCCCCATTCCCAATTCATCGCGCAAATCGGCCGCCAGCGGCTGCATCGTCGCGTCCTTCTTCGTCTGCCCCGAAAAGTGCAGATCGCTCAAATGCAAAATCCGCAGCGGCTCGTTCTTTTTCACCAACCGTACGCGCGCCATCGCCGCCGTCACCTTCTGCTCAGCCGCGCGCGTGCGCTCCTCCACGTCCCACTTAAAAGCCACCAGCGCTTGCTGGCTCTCGACTGTCGGCGTTTCCGCCGCCGCAAATAGCGAATACGCCGTTCCGCAGCGCTGGCAGGAGATCTGGTCCATCCCGTTGCGCAGTCGGTAGCGGATGTCGTCCGCCGAAACCTCGCGCCCGCATTCCCGGCACGCGAATCCCAACCCAGTCAGCACCCGCACGCCTTCGCTTCCCAGGTGGTCGTTCACAAAATCGCGGAACAGCAGCCGCATCTCGGGGCTTGTCGCCGTATCGAAGTAAAGATCCAGCCGCCCGCGCCGCGTCTCATCCGCGCGCCGCAATCCGAACGTCCCGCCACTGCTCTCCCCAAACTCGGCATAGCGCGACCATAGCCTCACCGGCCCAAACTTCCCGCTCACCGTCAGCCGCGCCACCAGCGACGCATAGATGTTATCGATCGGCCCGTTGAAATCGTAAAATACCGGCGCCGAGGCCGGTGGCGTACCTTCCCGCACCGCGCCCTCCATAAACAGCGTCGGAAAAATCAGCAGTCCCTGGTGATCGAAACAGATTCCCCTCTCCACCATCAATCGCGCCGCGCACTCCAGCAGCGTCTTCTCCTGCGCCCGGTCGAGGCGCTCCCCATGCCCAAATCCCGGAAAGATCATGTCCTGCGAAAGCACGCGCGCCTGCTCCAACACCGGAACCCCGCGCGCGTTCGTCCGCGCCGCCTGCACCAGCGATCCCGCATACCGCGAGAGCGCGTCCACCCGCAGCACAATCGCCCGGTCGCCCGATTGCAGCCGGATATCCACAATCTGCCCTTCGCGCGCCAAATGCTCCAGGGTCGTATTCAATTCCCCAGACTCCAGAACAATCCGCCGATTCGCCAGCCGCCTCTCCAGATCGGCGAAATACAACACGCTTTCACCGCTCTGCCGCGCCGCACCCATCAAGTCGCGAATCTCCTGGAACGCCGCCGGACGGCTGGTTACAACCACGCCGCCCCAATCGATCGCAGTATGCAGTTCCTCGCGCAATTCCGCAATGCCCGCATCGCCCTCGCGCGCCGCGCTCACCGCGATGAATTTCCGAAACCCCAGCCGCGCTCTCAAATCCTCCAGGTCCGCCTGTAACACCACGCCGGGCTCATCCGCCTTCGAACGAATCAGCAGCTTGCGGATATCCGCGTTCGCGCGCGTCTCAATCCTTTCGTTCCAGGCTTTGGCCGATTCCGTTCCCACCGCGCCGCGCGCCGCGTCGAACAGGACCAGGGCCACCGTGCTGTCCTGTAGAAACAACTGGTTCACCAGTTGATACTCGTCCTGCCCGCCCAGGTCCCACAGGAAGACCTCGCGCGTCTGCCCCTCCGGCGCCGCGCCGGCCGGGTGAAGCTTCTCGGGCGCCATGGTCCAGATGTGCATTCCGTGCGTCGTGGTCTGGCCCACCTCATACCGGTCTTCCGCCAGACGCCGCGCCAGGCAAGTCTTGCCCGCGTTACTGTCGCCCGCCAAAATCACCTTGGCAGAGGCCTGCAGAACATGTGGCGCAACCGGAGCGCCCGAAATAACGGGTCGCCACACAGAGACAGTCAACTCCTCCGTCTCCCAGCCCGCGCCCCCGAATCCGAACACCACCCCCGCCGGAGCCTGCCAAAACGGCAGCGCCGTCCGCCGATTCATTAGCTGTCCGCTCTCCGCGGCCCACAGCCGAATCTCGCAATCCTCGCTCACCGAAACCAGCAGACGCCCATCGCCCGACCACGCCAGCAAAATCACAGATGCCTGATGCCCTTCTACAGCGAATCGCGCCTGGCCTGTCGCCGCATTCCAAACTCGTACCGTGTTGTCGTCGGACCCGCTCGCCACGCTCGCCCCATCCGGCGACCACGCCACGCAGTTCACCCGATTGCTATGTCCTTCAAGTGTGAAGCGCACCTCGCCCGAGGCCGCATCCCACACGCGCACCGTCTTGTCGGACGATCCACTGGCCAGTCTCGCCCCGTTCGGCGACCATGCCACGCTATTCACCCGGTTACTATGCGCTTGTAGCGTATGCCGCGCGCGGCCCGTTCTCGCATCCCAGACCCGCACCGTCGTGTCGTAAGATCCGCTTGCCACGCTCGCCCCATCCGGCGACCACGCCACGCTCAGCGCCAGATTGGTATGTCCTTCCAGCGTGTGCCGCGCGCGGCCCGCTCCCACATCCCAAACCCGTACCGTCTTATCGTCCGAACCGCTCGCTAAACTCGCCCCGTCCGGCGACCATGCCACGCTCCGCACCCAATCGCGGTGTCCCTCCAACGTTTGCCGCGCGCGCCCGGTCCCGGCATCCCAAATCTGCACGGTCTTATCGTCGAACCCGCTAGCCAGATTCGCCGCATCGGGCGACCAGGCCGCGCTCCGCACCCGATCGCTGTGTCCTTCGAGCGTCCGCCGCGTACGCCCCGTCTCCGCATCCCAAATCCGTACCGTCTTATCGGAAGATCCGCTGGCCAGCCCCGTCCCATCTGGTGACCATGCCACGCTCCACACCCGGTCGCCGTGTCCTTCCAGCGTGTAACGCGCGCGCCCGGTCCCTGCATCCCACACACGGGTGGTCGTGTCATAAGACCCGCTGGCCAGGCTTGCGCCATCCCGCGACCAAGCCACGCTCACAACCCAATCCCGATGTCCTTCGAGCACGTGTCGCGCGCCCCCCGTCACGGCGTCCCATATCCGCACCGTGTTGTCATAGGAGCCGCTAGCCACGCTCGCCCCATCCGGCGACCACGCCACGCTCTGCACCCGGTCGCTATGCCCTTCGAAGGTAAAGCGCGCGTGGCCCGACGCGGCATCCCACACCCGGACGTTCGCGTCGTGTGATCCGCTGGCCAGGCTTGCGCCGTCCGGCGACCACGCCACGCTGTGTACCCGATTGCTATGCCCTTCGAGCGTGTAACGGACCCGTCCCGTCCCGCCGTCCCACACCCGCACCGTTTTATCGGAAGACCCGCTGGCGATGCTTGCGCCGTCCGGCGACCACGCGACACTGAAGACCCAATCGCTATGCCCCTTTAGCGCGTGACGCGATTGGCCAGTCGCAGCATCCCACACGCGCAAAGTCTTATCGGAAGACCCGCTGACCAGGCGCGCCCCATCCGGCGACCACGCCACGCTCAGCACCCGGTCGCAATGTCCCTCCAGCACGTGCCGCGCCCGCCCCGTTGCGGCATCCCACACGCGCACTGTTCTGTCGTCCGAACCGCTCGCGACGCTCGCCCCGTCAGGCGACCATCCTAGATCCCTGATCGAGCCCCCGTGCCCTTTCAACAGCAGCGGTTCTTGCCCGTCAAGCTTCCAAACCCAGACAACGCCATCGCCGCTCGCCTCGCCCCCCGCCGCCGCAATGCTCTTCCCATTCGGCGACCATCGCACCACCCCGAACGGCGATGCCTTTCTCGCGATTGCCAACCGAATTTCTACATCGCGCAACGAGTCGCCGGACATAGACACCAATTATCCATCAGTAAACTCGATCCGATAATCGCCCCTCATCGAGTGCTGATCCGCCCCCGGATAAACGGCATGAGCCTCGTAAGGCCCCTCTGCCGTATTCTGCCGCCGCCGGATCACGCGTATCGATCCCAAATCCCTTGCCACCTCCAACGCCGAATATAAGCGGGGCGTCGATTCCGGCCGATCCTCCATCCGCGTCCCAAACGCCCCGCCGCCTACCGCGTGAATCCGCCTTGCATCCAGATAATTCATCACATCGTCGCGATGCTTATGCACATCCCCATGCAGCAACACCCGAAATCCCGCCGCCCCCAGTCGCCGCAGCGCGTCCGTGTCGGCCACCTTCCGGTCGCCCGCCGCCGCGTGGTGGCAATCCAAAATCCCCAACTTGACCTTCCCTGCCTTCATCAACGCCGCGCCCACCGCATCGTTATTCAGTTCCGCGCGTTCTGGACGGAACTGATCCACACGCCACGCCGAGTTGAGAGACAGAAAGCTAAGACCCGCCTCCTCGTCCGCGATCAGATCGAACTGCCGCGCCGCGTCCAGCGGATACTCCTGTGTCGAATAAAAAGAATGATAGAAGCGCCGGAAGGCGTTGAACCGCTCGGCATACCGCTCGTTCGGCGTGAAGACCAGGCTACCTTCGCGATGCCCGTCGACGTATTTCCCGTCCGCCTTCCATGGCGACCAATCGAAATGCGAAGAATCTTGCGTGTAGTCGTGATTTCCCGGTACAAGAATCGTCTTCAGCGGGCTGATCCCGAACCGTTCCCCAAGCGCCTGCAAGAACTCCCGCGCCGCATCAAACCCAGCGGCGTTGCACTTATCTGCAAAATCGCCCGACGCTACTAAGTAATCGATCTGCCCTATCCCCAACTCTTCCTGCAAGTCGGCCATTAGCGGCTGCATCACGGCATCTCTTTTGGTCTGGCTTGTAAAGTGCAGGTCGCTCAGGTGCAAAATCCACAGCGGCTCTCTCGTATCTACCAACCGCGGACGCGCCACCGCCGCCGCTACCTTCTGCTCTGCGACGCGCGTGCGCTCTTCCACGTCCCATTTGAGAGCAACCAACGCCTTCTTGCTCTCTGTCGTCGGAGTCTCGGGGGCCGCAAATAAGGAATAAACTGTCCCGCAGCGCTGGCAGGCAATCTGGTCCATCCCGTTGTCCAGCCGGTAGCGGATGTCTTCCGCGGAAACCTCGCGGTCGCACTTCCGGCACGCGAATCCCAACCCGCTCACTACGCGGACGCCTTCCTGCGTCAGGTGATCGTTCACGAAGTCGTGAAACAGCCGCCGCAACTCCGGGCTCACTTCATCAAAGTAAAGGTCCAGGTGCCCGCGTCGCGTTTCGTCCGCTCGCCGCAATCCAAAGGTGCCGCCGCTGCTCTCTCCGAATTCGGCGTAGCGCGACCAAAGACGCACCGGTCCGAATGTCCCGCTGACTGCTAGTCGCGCGACAAGCGACGCATAGATGTTATCGATCGGCCCGTTGAAATCGTAATAGACTGGCGCCGAAGGCGGCAGCGTCCCCTCGCGCATTGCGCCCTCGTCAAAGAGCGTCGCGAAAATTAGCAGGCCCTGGTGATCGAAACAGATACCCCGCTCGATCATCAATCGCGCCGTGCACTCCAGCACCGTTCTCTCTTGCGAACGGTCGAGCCGGTCTCCGGCCGCGAGCCCCGGGAAAGCCATGTCATTCGCCAACAGTCGATCCTGTTCCAGCACGGGCAACCCGCGCGCGTTCGTCCGCGCCGCCTGCACCAGCGACCCCGCATAACGGGAAAGCACGTCAACTCGTAGAACGATCACTCGGTCGCCAGATCGCAGACGGATATCTACAATCTGACCCTCGCGCGCCAGATGCGCGAGCGTCGTCTCCAGTTCGGCTGCCTCAATCGAAATGGCCGCCCCTGCCAGGCGCCTTACCAGATCCTCAAAATAGATGACGCATTCGCCGTCTTGCCGCGCCGCCGTCAGCAGATTACGAGTCCCCTGAAACGAAGCCGGACGGCTGGTCACTACGACGTTGCTCCAATCGATCGCGTGATGCAGCGCACCTCGGAGTTCGGCGGTGCCTGGGTCCTCATCCGTAGCGGCGCTCACGGCAACGAACTTTTGAAATCCGTGTTGCTTCCGCAACGCTTCTACATCCGCCAGCGAGACCACCCCTGCCTCGTCGGCTTTTGACCGGACCAAGAGCTTGCGAATCGTCGGATTCGCCCGCGTGTCAATGCGGTCGTTCCAAGCCTTAGCCGATTCCATGCCTACCGCGCCCCGCGACGGATCGAACAGAACCAACGCCACTGTGCTGTCGTGCAGGAACAACTGATTCACCAATTGATATTCGTCTTGGCCGCCTAAATCCCAAAGAAAAACCTCGCGGCTGTGTCCGTCCGGTGCCGCGCCATCCGGGTGCAGTTTCTCCGGAGCCATCGTCCAGATCTGCATGCCGTGCGTAGTGGCTTGGCCGCCCTCGTAACGGTCTTCGGCCAAACGCCGGGCCAGGCAGGTCTTGCCGGCCTTGCTGTCACCAGCGACAATCACCTTGGCTGACGCCTGAAGAACCTGCGTGGCAATCGCCCCCGCTGAAATCGACGGCATCCAAACAGTCACTGCCAGCCCGTCCGCATCCCGATCGCCGCCGCGTCCGCCAAAGGTGGCTCCTGCCGGATATTGCCAGAACGGAAGTGGAGGCCGCTGGTTTAAGAGTTGCCCAATCGCGGCATTCCAGATCAGAGCCTCGCCATCGTCCCCAATCGACGCCAGCAATCGGCTATCCCGTGACCAGGCTAGAAGAACGACTCGCGTTTGATGACCCTCCAGCGTAAATCTCGCGCGCCCCGTCGCCGCATCCCACACCCGTACGGTCTTGTCACCGGATCCGCTGGCCAGGCTCGCCCCATCCGGCGACCACGCCACGCTGCGCACCAAGTTTCCATGTCCTTGGATCGTGTGACGCGCGATCCCCGTCGCCGCATCCCACACCCGCACGGTCTTGTCATCGGATCCGCTGGCCAGGCTCGCCCCATCCGGCGACCAGGCGAGGTCTCTCACCTCGCCCTCGTGTCCCTTAAGCAGCAGTGCTTCGGAACCGTCCAGCCGCCAAACCCAAACAATCCCGTCGCCCTTGATATCCGGTCCGCCAGTCGCCGCAATGCTCCTTCCATCCGGCGACCACTTCACCACTCCAAACGGCGAAGCCTTCCTCGCAATTGCCAGCCGAATCTCCACATCGCGCAGCTCATCGCCAGGCATAGACATTCATTATCGACCCGCCTCAAAATCGCAGTGACACGTCGGGCAAGAAAATTTCATCCAATCCCCCCAACCACTTACAGCCATTTTTCACCAAATCCCATCCAATCGTCCCCACCCCACTCGCTACACTCGAACCGGAGATAAGCCATGCAACCACAACCCATCACCCCGCAACCCCGCGACCCTCGCGCTTGGAATTCCGTAAAACACGGCCTGACAGGTCAGATCCTTCTCGCGACACCCGCCGAGCACGCAGCCTACAACCGTCACTGCAGCGGCATCCGAGAATCGCTCGCCCCCGAAGGCGAAATGGAATCGGGCTTAGTCCAGTCCATCGCCGACGACCGCTGGCGTCTCATGCGCGCCGCCGCTCTCGAAAGCGCCATCTTCGCTGAAGGCGCCGCGAAATCCCTCGAGTCCGAAGACTCCACCGGCGATCCCGAAATCGACGCTTCGCTCGCGCAAGGCCGCACCTGGCTCGCCGAAGCGCGCAATCTGAATCTGCTCACCCTCTATGAGAGCCGCATTCAGCGCCGCTTCGAAAAGAACATGGCCGAGCTCCGCAAGCTGCAGTCAGAGCGTAAAGCCGCGCTTCAGCAAGCCATCGAAGAGGCCGCGCGTCTCGCGCAACTGGCGGAAAGCGAAGGTCAAACCTACAATCTGGCCGAAGCTTTCGAGTACCGGAATTTTGCTTTTTCAACCGAGGAAATCGGTCGTATGGTGAGTCGCTACCGCCGTCTGCAGCGTGCGAAAAAGTTGTCCGCCGCGCCCCGTAAAGGGCTAAGCGTGGCGGCTTAATCGCTAATTCCCGTCCACCGGTTTCTCCGCATGGTCGATCGTCATAATCGGAACCGGTCCCTTTTGCCGGTCCAACTTCAGCCCAAGCTGTTTTTGCACCGCTTCATAAATCGTAGCGCCCGATGTGTCGATTGGCGCGCCATTGAACTGCGCGCCTTCCGGAATATTGGGCGGCAATTCGCGCGTGAATTCCAGATTGAAATCGTAGCCGCCCTTCAGGCCGGTCATATCCACCACGGACCGGTCCAGAAACTGGCCCAGTCGCCACGCAAGATACTCCATTGGGCAAAACGTAGCCGCCAGCTTCATATGCAGAAACTGCGTCTGCGATTGGTCAATCCACGCTTCGCCCGCATTGCCCGTCGGATGCGCCGTCATCTTGGCGCCTCCTTTATCCACGGTCAGCGCATAGATCGGCATTTCCTTTTTCTCATAATGGAACTTCAGGTGGAAGCGCTCCACCAGCAAGTTCTCCATCATGGTGTGGAGTTCATCGTTGCTCGATGGCTTTTCCGCCTTGCCGCGGATATCGAAGCGGTCGCTCTCCATCCACCCCGGACCTCCCGTGATCTGATCCGGCTTCAGCCGAAAGATCACCGTAAGAACCGTTTTGAGCGGCATACATTCCACGCTATACGTCTGTCCGCCGGGTTGCGGTCGAATTCCGCATGGCCCCGCCGGCTGCCCTGACGCCGTTGGCTTCACCGTCGCCACTTCAAACTTGATATTGGGATCGGTGGGCGGCTCCTGCGCGCCCATAATAGTGGAGGTCCAAAGTCCGAAGGCCGTAACGATCGCGGCGGAGATGCGGTACATGATGCTCGATTATACGCCCCGCGGCCACTTCGTCAGACACGGCCAATCGCCGGGCGAGACCGCTGCCGCAGCTACGCCGCCTGCTCCACCCAGAGGGCGCGGGTCGAGGAAGCCGGACGCCAGCCACGCGGGAGAGTCAGCTCAGCCCGTGATCGTAGATGCCGTGCGGAACGAACTGAAAAAGCCCCGGTGCGGTTTCTCCGGCGCGCTCTCGCCGCGTTCCCGCAAGTAGAGCTTCAGAATGACCGTTTCGTCATAGTCAATCGCCCGTGCGTACTGGCGAATGTAGCTTGTGTCGTAAATTCCGCCGGGGAGCTTGCGGAACTCGCCGCGCTCGATCGCTTCGAGCGTGCGGACTCCGATTTTTGTGTCTTTCGCAATTTGTTCTAAGGTGATGCCGCGATTTTTCCGGATCGTGGCTAGCCCCAAAACGCTGCTTTGTTCAGTCATGTGAAAAACCTGGCTATTGAAAAGTCCAACCTAACACACTACTTATCGTCTGATAAACTCTTTTTTTATGGACATTTGCCGCCGTACCTTCGGCGCCGCGCTGCTCGCAGGCCTGCGTGGGACGTGTTTGGCAGCGGCGCCTCGCCCTAAGTTATTCGTACTGGTAGTTTTAGAGCAATTCGGCGCGAATTCCTTGGACGAGCTTTTGCCAGTACTGGTCTCAGGTGGATTCCGGAGGCTAATGGAGCACGGGGCTTACTTTCCGGACTGCCGCCATTCCGCCAGTACCTTCTCTGCGACCACAGTCGCCACCCTATCCACCGGAGCGTGGCCGTCGCAGCACGGAATCGTAGCCGATTCCTGGTATGACCGCACGTCCAGGAAAGTCGTATTTGCCGGCGAGGAGGCGCTCACCGCAACCACACTCGCCGCGCAGGTCGCGGAGGCCACGGAAGCGCAAGTATACGCCATTGCCGATTCCGCCGCCCATGCCGGAATTTTCGCCGGCGCCGCGAACGCCCGAGTTCTTTGGATGGATGGCGGCGGCCAATTCGCAGCGCGCGGCGATACCCCGGAGTGGTTAGGTGAGTTCAATACCAAGAATTCGCCCGAAAATCTGCACAACGCCAAGTGGATGGCGCTCGGCGCGAAGCCCGGCGCGCCCCCGCTCCGAACGCTCACCTACGATCAGAACCATCCTGGCCAGTTTCAGACCCTCTATCGTTCCTCTTATTACGCACAGGCCGCGCCCTTCGAGCTGCTGCGCGAGAGTATCGTGCGCGAGCGCCTGGGGCAAAGCGAGGGTTTGGATTTCGCGTGCGTGATTTCAAGTGCGGCGGCGCAGCTCGGCCATGAAACTGGCGCCGGCGCGCACTTGATGCTGCAAATGGCGCTCCGGCTTGACCGCGAGATCGAAGCGCTCCTGGCCGATCTGGTCCGGACCGTGGGAGAGAACGGATTTGCCCTTGCTGTAGTGGGTGGACACGGCGTGCCTCCTCTGCCGTCGGCCCAAAACCGCGCCCGCATGGCGGTCAACGGAGAAGCGTTGGCGCAAGGCGTCGCGAGGGCGCTGAATGCCAATCAGTTTGGCGCTGTTGAAAAGTACGTCTATCCGTTCCTCTATCTCGATACCAGCGGCTGGCGCGACCCGGAGCCGGTTCGTCTGGCTGCCGCGCGCGCCGCGCTCGCGAATCCGTCGGTGGCCAACTACTACACCGCTGGCGGTACCTGCTCCACCGGCGATGAGTGGCAGCGGCGGTTCCGCAACAGTTTCCATCCCAAACGCTCGGGCGACGCCATGCTCTCCTATCGCCCGGAATATGTGGAGGATTTCGGCCAGGGCCGTGGCGTGAGCTATGGTTCGCTCTACAACTACGACGTCCGCGTCCCCCTTTTCCTCTACGGGCCCGCATTCCGTGCCGGCGTTTACGAAACCCCGATAGAGTCGGTGGACGTTGCGCCCACGCTGGCGCGGGCCATGGGCGTGGCAATGCCGTCGTCGTCAGTAGGCCGCGTGCTCGGCGAGGCCATGATTGAGTAATCCCGCGCTCGCGACCTCGCTCTGCGGAATCGCGCTGCGCAACCCCGTGATCGCCGCCTCGGGAACATTCGCTTACGGCGTGGAGTTCGAAAAGCTGGTGGATTTGAACGCGCTCGGCGGCTTGGTGGTAAAGGGCCTGTCGCGCGAGCCTATCGAAGGCAACCCCGCGCCGCGCGTCGTTGAGACCACCGGCGGCATGATCAACTCCATTGGCTTACAGAACATCGGCGTGCGCGCGTTCGTAAAGGAGAAACTCCCCGCGCTGGCGCGTTTCGAGACTGCGGTCTTCGCCAACGTTTTCGGATACCAGATTGAAGACTATGTCGAAGTCGCACGCGTCCTCGAAGACCACCCCGGCCTCGCAGCCTATGAGTTGAATGTTTCTTGCCCCAACACGAGTCACGGAGGCATCTATTTTTCGAGCGACCCGGCGCTGCTGGCGTGCGTCGTGACGGCGGTAAAACAGGTATCCAAGCGGCCGGTCATCGTCAAGCTCTCCCCCAACGTAGCCGCCATCGAGCCGCTCGCCCGCGCGGCGGAAGAAGCCGGCGCCGACGCGCTGTCGCTGGTGAACACATTCCTCTCGCTCGCCATCGACGCTAAGACCCGGCGCGCCAAAATCGGCGCAGGTATCGGAGGCTTATCGGGACCCGCCATCAAGCCCATTGCGTTACGCATGGTGTGGCAGGCAGCGAAGGCTGTGAAGATTCCGGTCATCGGATTAGGTGGCATTGCCTCCGGCGAGGATGCCGCCGAGTTCCTGATCGCTGGCGCCTCCGCGGTGCAGGTAGGAACGGCGACATTTTGGGACCCGCGCTCGCCCCTGCGCATCGCGCGCGAGTTAGGTGAATTCCTGCGTCGGGAAAAAGTGCAAAGCGTGAAGGATCTGGTTGGAACCTTGCGAGTCTAAGCGCCCAGCAGTCGCGCCGCCGGTTTCGCGAAATAAGTCAGAATCGTCCCCGCTCCAGCCCGCGCGATCGAGGTCAAGCTTTCCATCATCGCCCGGTCGTAGTCGATCCAGCCGTTCCGCGCCGCGGCCACGATCATCGAGTATTCGCCGCTCACCTGGTACGCGGCGATCGGCGCATCGAACCGCTGGCGCGCCTGGCAGATCAGATCGAGATACGGCATGGCCGGCTTCACCATGATCATGTCCGCGCCTTCTTCCAAATCAAGTTCGATCTCGCGCATCGCCTCGCGCGCGTTGGCCGGGTCCATCTGGTAGCTGCGCCGGTCGCCGAACTGCGGCGCGGAATCCGCGGCCTCCCGAAACGGCCCGTAAAACACCGAGGCGAACTTGGCCGCATACGCCATGATCGGCGTCTTCGCGAAGCCGTTGGCATCGAGCGCCGTGCGGATCGCCGCCACACGCCCGTCCATCATGTCCGATGGCGCCACGATATCCGCCCCGGCGCGCGCATGCGAGAGCGCGCTCTTCGCCAGCCACTGTAATGTCGCGTCGTTATCCACCTCGCCGGTGACATCGCCTTCCTGGATCAGGCCGCAATGGCCGTGGCTGGTGTACTCGCAGTTGCAGACGTCGGTGACAATCAGCAATTCCGGCAGGTCGCGGCGCAGCGCGCGGATGGCGCGTTGCACAATCCCCTCGTCGTCGTACGCCCCGGAGGCTATCTCGTCCTTCGCCGTGGGTAGCCCGAATAGGATCACGCCTCCGATGCCGAGCGATTGCACCTCCGCGCATTCCTTTACCAGTTCGTCGATCGAGAGCTGATAGTTGTTCGGCATGGCGCCGATCTCTCGCCGAACGCCCTCGCCGGGACAAACGAAGAGCGGCAGAATGAACTGCTTCGGATCGAGGCGTGTTTCGCGAACCAAATCGCGCAGTCGCGCCGTGGCGCGCATGCGCCGCATGCGGTGAATGGGGAAGGGCATCTAGCTCTTGGTCTCCGGCTCGAAACGGAGCGAAGCGGAGTTAATGCAGTAACGGTCGCCGGTTGGTTCGGGACCGTCTGGAAAGACGTGGCCCAGATGCGCATCGCACTTCTTGCACAGCACCTCCGTCCGCTTCATGAAGAAGCTGGTGTCGGTCTCCGTTTCGACGTTCTCCGCCGCTGCGGGGGTGCTGAAACTTGGCCAACCCGTGCCCGAATCGAACTTATCCGCAGACCGGAAGAGCGCCGTACCGCAGCACACGCAGCGATACATGCCGGCTTGATGGTTGTTCCAATAGCGGCCCGTAAAGGCCGGCTCGGTGCCCTTCTTGCGCGTGACGGCGTATTCGTCCGCCGAAAGCTCTTTACGCCATTCGGCATCGGTCTTGATGATCTTATCCACCTCGATGGTTCCCTTCCGTTGCCCGGTATTGGTAAGCAGGGCCAGCGTCACTGGCGCACCAGTCCCGTTGATGGACGCTTCTGGCAGCGGACGCTCGCGGCGCACCCAGAGCGCCATCCATCCCGCGAACACGAACGGCATGAATACAAACGCGCGACGCGGAACGCCATCCATAACTTCATCTTAGCGTGGCTGTCGTCACCGCCTTTTAAGGAACTCCAGCGTTTCTTCGCGCAGATCGAAGCCTGCGCATCTGACGCGCGTGAGCGCCCCGAACCATATTTCGGCGCGAGCGCTAGCCAATCTGAACTTGACCTGCGTAATCTCGCCGCTGTAAGCTAAGAATTCTTGGTATGGGACGCAAGGCGCAAAAGAACGATTCGCTGCCCGGATCACTGGACATGTTGATTCTGCGGACGCTGTCGCTGCGCGACCTCCATGGATACGGCATAGTCCAGTTCATTCAACAATCGTCCGACAACGAGCTCCTGGTCGAGGAGGGCTCGCTATACCCCGCTCTCCAACGGCTGGAGCTAAACGGCTGGATCGACGGTGTCTGGGGCGTGACGTCGAACAATCGGCGGGCGAGGATCTACAAGATCACTGCGGCTGGCCGCAAACAGCTGGCGGTTGAAACTCGGAAGTACGCCAAACTCACGCTGGCGATCGCCCGTGTGATGGGAGCGGAGTGACGGAGATGTTGATACGACGGCTGAGATATTGGATGGAAAGCGCCAGGCGCAGCGAGGCGCTGGGCGAGGAAATGGAACTCCATCTTGCGGAAAAAGCCGCGGAACTGCAGGCAGACGGTATGACAGCGGAGCGCGCGCGGGCTGAAGCGCGTCGGCGCTTTGGGAACGCCGGCCTGAGGCACGAAGAATCACGGGAGATTTGGATGACGCGGTTTTGGTCGGAGCTTGGCCAGGATATCCGCTATGGCTGTCGCACTTTGACCGCCAACAAGGCATTCAGCGTCCTGGCGGTCTTGTCGCTGGCGCTCGGCATCGGGGCCAATACTGCGATCTACAGCTTGATGGAATCCATTCTGTTACGCTCGCTGCCGGTGGCCAATCCCGAGTCGCTGGTGGTCTTGAATTGGCATAGCAGGCCGCCCCAGGACGGCGGCAAGGAGTCGGTCCACGTCATGCACGGGCTACAGGGCCTGGCGTGGCCCGGCGACAAAGGTGACATGGTCCTTGGCATCTTCCCATACGGCGCTTTCGAGACGCTTCGCGAGGAGAATCCCGTCTTTTCCACGCTTTTCGGATACTTCAACGGACATAAGAAGACCCTGGCCATCCGGGGGCAGGCCACGAGCGCCAGCACGGAGTACGTCACCGGTGAGTATTTTCGCGGTCTGGCAGTGTCGCCGGCCGCGGGACGTCTGTTCGGCTCCGAAGACGACCGTCCGGGCGCGGCGCCGGTTGCGGTCATTAGCTTTGCGACCAGCCAGCAGCGCTTTGGGGGACCGTCGAGTGCGATCGGACAACCGGTTCTCGTCGATAACGTGCCCTTTACGGTCATAGGCGTTGCGCCGCCGGAATTCTTCGGAGTCGACCCAGCGGCGGCGCCGGACCTTTACCTTCCGTTGCACACGAATCTGCTCGTGGACGGCGCCCAGGCGGCTGCTATGTATCCCGACGGAAACTTCTACTGGATCGAGATGATGGGCCGCCTGCGCCCCGGCGTAAGCATGGCCCGGGCGCAGGCAGCGCTGGCGCCTCGTTTCCATCAATGGGTTGCCGCCACCGCGACCACCGACGGGGAACGCGCCAAACTGCCCGCGCTGATTCTGAATCCCGGCGCCGCCGGTCTGGGCAGTTTGCGCCGCCGATATTCCAAGCCCCTGTACGTGCTCCTGACGATGGTGGGATTGATCCTCGCGCTTGCGTGCGCGAACATCGCCAATCTGCTGCTGGCAAGGGCCGCCGCGCGACGCCGCGAAATGGCTGTCCGACTCAGCCTGGGAGCGGGACGATTCCGCGTCGTGCGGCAGTTGCTTACCGAGAGTGTGATGCTGGCGTCGCTCGGCGGGGCATTCGGAGTCGTGTTTGCGATCTGGGGCGTGCGATCGCTGACGCTTCTGCTCTCCAACGGGCAGGAGAACTTTACGTTGCACGCGGAATTGAACTGGAACGTGCTGGGCGTGACGGCGGCGCTCTCTGTGGTTTGCGGCCTGTTCTTTGGCCTGGCGCCAGCGATTCAGTCGACGCGTCCGGATGTCATGCCCACGCTGAAGGATGGCCGCGGGGGCGGACCGCGCCGCCGAGCACAGCACCTGCTGGTGGTCGCCCAAATCGCGATCTCATTCCTCATCCTGTTCGCCGCCGGTCTGTTTATCCGGACACTCAACAACCTGCACTCCGTCCAATTAGGATACGCTCGCGAGAACGTCCTTCTGTTCTCGTTGAATGCGCGCCAGGCCGGATACCGCGACCCGGAGATCACCACTTTTTACGCGAACCTGCGCAAGCGCCTCGAATCGATTCCCGGCGTGAGCAGCGCGACGCTTTCGCAATCCTCGATCATCAACGCCGGTTTCGCCGGGCCGGCAATCAGAGGGCCGATGAAGATCGGCGCTATTACCGTCGTAGGCGCGCGTGCCCTGGCCGCCGGACCGCGTTTCCTCACGACGATGCAGATTCCGATCCTGGCCGGGCGTGAGATTGACGACCGCGACCAACCGGGCTCCTCGCCGGTTGCAGTCATCAGCGAGGGGCTGGCGCGAACTTACTTCGGGAACGAGAATCCGGTGGGCAGACGCATCACGCTCCCGGACGAGAAGCGCGATCTCGAAATTGTCGGCGTCTCGGCTAACCTGCGGTACGGTGGTCTGAAAAATGAAGAGGAGAGTGCAATGACCATGTTCGTAGCGGTCAGCCAGTTTTCTGCGGATCGAGTGACCTACGCGCTGCGCACTGCGGGCGATCCCCTGGGGTATGTCCAGAGTGTGCATGAGATCGTGCGGGAGGCAGATTCCCGTATACCGCTCACCAACGTGGTCACGCAGGCTGCGGAAATCGATCGGACGATCAGCCGGGAACTCACGTTCGCGAAACTATGCTCGGGTTTCGCGGTTCTGGCTCTGCTGATGGCGTGCGTGGGACTCTATGGAACGATGTCGTACAGCGTTGCGCGCGAGGCCGGCGAGATTGGAATCCGTATGGCGCTGGGGGCGCAACGAAGGGCTGTGGTTTGGATGGTTCTGCGCCGCGTTCTATTACTGGCGGCGGTGGGACTCGCGATCAGTGTGCCTGCCGCGTTGACCGCGTCCCGGCTTGTTAAATCGTTTTTGTTCGAGACGCAGCCCAACGATCCGGGAACCCTGGCGCTGGCCGGTGTCGTCCTCTTGGGCGCCGCGATTCTCGCTGGCTATGCGCCGGCAAGGCGAGCGTCCCGAATTGATCCGCTGGCGGCGCTGCGGCAAGAGTAAGACTACAGGGCAACTTCCGGTTGGTGCATGATCCAAGTGCAATCCGGCCGGAGCACATATACGACATGGCGTCTCGCTCATATGAATTGCTTTCGGTTTGGCAAGCCGGGAGTTACCGGACACAAGTGCCGCCGTTTCACAGGACTGCACCGTACCTAAGTTGACGGGGCGGCTTTCTCCATCTGCTTCAGTCTCTCCGTCAGCAATTCCTGTTCCCGCAGGTTTTGCGTCATGGCAATGGCGAGTTGGATTTCCTTACGCGCCTCAGGGAGGCTGCCCAATTTCATCAATAGGTCTCCGCGAACACTGTGAAGCAGATGATAGCCAGCCAGCGCAGAGTCGCCGGCGAGCGCGGCAACGGCATCGAGTGCATCAAGCCCGGCGGCCGGCCCTTGCGCCATACTCACAGCGACTGCTCGATTCAGTGACACGATGGGAGATGGCGCGGTTTCCATCAGAGCGTCATAGAGGAGAACGATCCGCTCCCAGTCAGTCTCTTCCGCTGCGCGAGCCCGCATGTGACAGGCAACAATCGCTGCCTGTAGAGCATAGTATTTGACTTCACCGCCTAACCTTTGCGCATGTTCCAGCGAAGTCATACCCCGCTGAATCTGCGCGTCGTCCCACAAAGAGCGATCCTGATCCGGCAGCAAGACCGCCTCACCGTTGCTTCCCCGGCGAGCCGCGGTGCGCGACGCGTTGAGTTCCATCAGAGCCAGAAGTGCGTGAACTTCAGACTCGCCGGGAAGAAGTTGCGCCAGCATGCGTCCCAGTCGCAGCGCTTCGTCGGAGAGCCCGGCACGCATCCACTCTTCCCCCGTGGTCGCGGTATAGCCTTCATTGAAGATCAGATACACCACAGAAAGCACTGACATGACCCTGCCGTGCAACTCTTCCCCGCGAGGCGTCTCAAAGGGCGCATGAGCTTCAGAGAGAGTTTTCTTGGCGCGAAAGATCCGCTGTCCCATGGTTTTCTCAGGCACAAGAAAGGCGCGGGCGATCTCCGCCGTAGTGAGACCGCCGATCAAACGCAAGGTAAGCGCGACGCGTCCTTCCACCGCAAGCACCGGATGGCACGCGGTAAAGATAAGCCGCAGCACGTCATCGTAGATCACCTGATCCAGAGCCCGGTCCATAGCCTCACCGAGCCGCTGCTGTTGCCCTTGAAGCTCGCGAGCAATTTCTTCGTGCTTTTGTACCAGCATTTGCCCACGGCGCAGGCTATCGATGGCACGGCGCTTCGCCACGGTCATCAGCCACGGAGCGGGACTTTCAGGGATACCTTCTTCAGGCCACCGCTCAAGGGCTGCAACGAGCGCGTCCTGGGCCAGTTCCTCTGCAATGCCGATATCGCGGGTGACGCGGGCAATTGCAGCGATGAGCCGCGTAGACTCGAGCTTCCAGACCGCCTCGATCGTCCTGGAGACATCGCCCATGTTCGCCCGACTCCATCTTAGTCGTCAGGCGAACACATTAATGATGTACATGCGCCGGCGATGCCGGAAGATATTCTATTCCGCCTCGCCAGTTCGACAGCGCCGGTTCGCTGCCGCCATACCGCTCAGTTGCTACTCGGGCGCCGGATTGAAAAAGATCTCTCGCACCTCGACCTGCCCCCGCATGGCGGCGACGCCTTGGCGCGCCCATGCGACTGCCTCGTCCATATCAGCGCATTCCAATATCCAAAAACCACCGATGTGTTCCTTAGTCTCAAGGTACGGCCCGTCGGTGATGAGGACTCCGCCATCCTTCTGTCCTCGCAGCGACTTCGCCGGCCCAAGGCCGCAGGCGAATCTCCTGACGCCGGCAGCAATCATCTCCTTATTGAGTGAGTGGATCTCGCGACCCATAGCTTCGTCCACTTGGGAAGGGTCGAAGTCATCGGGCAGGTAACCGGCAACAAAATATTGCGGCATATCGTCTCCTAAAATGGTCTTCAGCCGGGCTAGTTGCCCCGCCTTCACTATAATGACGAACGATAAAATCGGACTTCTACAAATTGTCCGGAAAAATTTTAGTTCGTATGTTTGAGTGGCGCGTTGCATTCAAGTATTCCACTGCGGGACATGGAGGCGCGAGTACGTAAAACGTGACAAAAGGTGCGCCTCGATTAACTTTTATGTTAGATATAATCTAAATAGTTCATGGATGCCGATGCGATTAAACGCTGCTTGGCGGGTAGCGGTCTGCGGAGCACTCCGCAGCGCTACGCTGTAATGGCGTTCTTGATGGAAGAGGCCGGGCATCCCACAGCGGCGGAGATCTTCGAAGCTGTTAACCGCGTCGATCCGCGCTCTTCCAGGGCTACAATTTATAACAATTTGCGTGACTTGGTGCAGGCTGGTCTGGTGCGTGAAGTAGCTATGGAGGGCCGCGCGGCCCGATTTGATGCGAAAGGCATGCGGCATTACCACTTCATCTGCGACCGCTGCGGCAATGTCGAGGACGTGGACTGGTATAACGTGCCCCGGCCTGCCGCAGCCTCGCTCGGCAAGCGGGTGCTGCGCGAATGCGAACTCATTTTCCGGGGACTGTGCACCAAATGCGCGCCGCGGCGCGCTTCCCGCTAAATATTCTAAATGCAAACGAAAGGATAAACAGATGGAAAAACAAGGAACAGAGGCAGCGGCGGCTGCCGCCAACAAGGACCAAGCTGTAGCAGGCGCCGCGAAGTGCCCGGTAGCGCACGGCGCGCAGGGCCCGCGCGGGCGCAGGAACCGCGAGTGGTGGCCGGACGCCCTGGACATCTCGGTTCTCCACCGGAATTCCAGCTTGTCCGATCCCATGGGCGAGGGGTTCGACTATACCAAAGAGTTTGAAAGCCTTGACCTCAATGCGGTGATTAAGGACCTGCATGCCCTAATGACGGACTCCCAGGATTGGTGGCCAGCCGATTTCGGCCATTACGGCGGGTTTATGATCCGCATGGCATGGCACAGCGCAGGGACTTATCGGATTACCGACGGCCGTGGCGGCGCCGGCGCAGGGCAGCAACGCTTCGCGCCGCTGAATAGCTGGCCGGACAACGCGAACCTGGACAAGGCGCGCCGCCTGCTGTGGCCCATCAAGCAGAAATATGGCGAGAAGATCTCGTGGGCCGACCTGATGATTCTGGCCGGCAACGTCGCGCTGGAATCGATGGGCTTCAAGACGTTCGGTTTTGCCGGGGGACGTGTCGACGTGTGGGAGCCCGAGGAGCTTTACTGGGGTCCGGAAGGGACGTGGCTGGGCGATGAACGTTATAGCGGCGAGCGTCAACTGTCGGAGCCGCTGGGCGCAGTCCAGATGGGCCTGATCTACGTCAACCCGGAAGGTCCGAATGGCAACCCGGACCCGGTGGCGGCGGCAAAGGATATCCGCGAGACGTTCTTCCGGATGGCCATGAACGACGAAGAGACCGTCGCGCTGATCGCCGGCGGCCACACTTTTGGCAAGACCCACGGCGCCGGCGACCCATCGCTGGTGGGGCCGGAGCCGGAAAGCGGCGCCATCGAAGACCAGGGCCTCGGGTGGAAAAGTAAGTTCGGCACAGGAATCGGAGCCGATGCGATCACTGGTGGTCCGGAAGTCACCTGGACGCAGACGCCAACGAAGTGGGGCAACCTGTTTTTCAAGAACCTGTTCGAAAACGAGTGGGAACTGACAACCAGTCCGGCGGGAGCAAAACAATGGCGGGCCAAGAATGGCCAGGCAACCGTACCGGACCCGTTCGATAAGACCAAGAAGCGCGTGCCCACTATGCTGACCACCGATCTCGCGCTGCGGTTAGATCCCGCATATGAGAAGATCTCGCGGCGGTTCTACGAAAACCCGGATGAGTTTGCCGACGCATTCGCCCGCGCCTGGTTCAAGCTCACGCACCGCGACATGGGCCCGATCGCGCGTTATCTTGGCCCGCTGACGCCGAAGGAAACTCTGATCTGGCAGGACCCGATCCCCGCGGTGGACCATGCGCCGATCGATGAAAGCGATGCCGCTGCACTGAAGGCAAAGATCCTCGCCTCCGGTCTTTCGGTCTCCGATCTGGTTTCGACGGCTTGGGCATCGGCATCGACATTTCGAGGCTCCGACAAGCGCGGCGGGGCGAATGGTGCACGCATCCGCCTTGCTCCCCAGAAGGATTGGGAGGTCAACCAGCCCAAGCAGCTTGCAAAGGTGCTCGACAAGCTGGAAACCATCCGCAAGGAATTCGGCAAGAAGGTCTCACTTGCAGACCTAATCGTCCTGGGTGGAAACGCCGCAATCGAAAGGGCCGCGAAGGACGCTGGAGTCGAGGTGAAGGCGCCCTTCACGCCGGGACGCATGGACGCGTCTCAGGAACAAACCGACGTGGCCTCTTTCGCTCCGCTCGAGCCGCGGGCCGATGGCTTCCGCAACTACACTAGCGGCAAGCCCCAGTTCATGCAGCCTGAGGAGGCCCTGGTGGACCGCGCGCAGTTGCTGAGGCTGACGGGCCCGGAGATGACGGTGCTGCTCGGCGGACTTCGCGTGCTGGGCGCGAATGCAGGCACTTCCAAGCACGGAGTCTTCACCCAGACGCCGGGAGTTTTGACGAATGACTTCTTCGTCAACCTGCTGGACATGCGCACGCAATGGCAACCGGCGGCGGGTGGAGACGGTTCGTACGAGGGCCGCGACCGCAAGACCAATGCCCTCAAGTGGACCGGAACACGCATCGACCTGATCTTCGGTTCGCACTCGCAACTGCGTGCCTTCGCGGAGGTCTATGCCTGCGCGGGATCCAAGGAGAAGTTCGTGAAGGACTTTGTGGCCGCATGGGACAAGGTCATGAACCTGGATCGCTATGATCTCGGCCGGCCTAACGAGCAAACAAAAGCTGCCTTGGTGTAATTGGATCCAGTTGTTCGAATAGGCAAACGACCGTCGTCTTGGGATGGCGCGGGCCGGTCGGCTCGCGCCCAGCCCGGGACAGTGCTCCGCGCCAATCCCCGTATTTAAATCCCGAGCAGGCATGCGGCTCCGCCGGCATCGATTGCCGCTCCGGCCAATTCTCGTGTGGAGTAGTGGTTTACGAGCTTGCGGCTGGTGCTGTGATATGGCGATGGCTGTCAACGAATCGCAGCGGAAGGCGTTTACAGTGGAGGGATGCTCTTCCGCGTCTGGATCTGCCTGCTTGCTGGGACGGCCGCTTTGTGGGCGGCCGATAAGAACCGTCATGTGATTGTGATTAGCCTGGACGGATTTCCCGCGTATGCGCTGAACA
This sequence comes from Bryobacterales bacterium, assembly GCA_963703295.1. Taxonomy (GTDB): domain Bacteria; phylum Acidobacteriota; class Terriglobia; order Bryobacterales; family Bryobacteraceae; genus PALSA-243. Next base: position 7,983,216 of record OY969810.1, on the reverse strand, counting down.
ATTCGAATCTGCCATTTCCCGTGCTGCGCCGCTTGATGTCGGAAGGCGCTTCCGCGGAGGGAATGAAGCCGATTAACCCGACGGTGACATGGCCAAATCATACGGCGATTATCTCCGGCGTGGATGCCGCCACACATCATGTGATCTATAACGGAATGCCGGTCCGGCCGGGCGTGGGAAAGGCGCTCCGAATTGAACCCTGGGTTCCGAAGACCGAACTGGTAGAAAATCGCACGGTCTATGACGCGGCCCACGATGCGGGACTGACGACCGCGGAAGTGGACTGGGTGGCGATCTATAAGCCGCCGACGGTGGATTGGTCGTTTCCGGAGGAGCCGAGTAGCGATGGAACCGTGGAGCGCGAGATGCTCGCGACCGGCGGGGTGACCGGGGAGGAAATCCAGAACTGGAAGAAGACCAACAACACGATGCACGACGATGTCTGGATGCGGGCCGCTGTCCACATCATCGAGAAGCACAAGCCAAATCTGCTGCTGTGCCATCTGCTGCTGACCGACTCGGTGCAGCATTCCTATGGCGCCGCATCGCTTGCCGCGAACACGGCGCTGATACTGGCCGACCGGCAGGTCCAACGAATTCTGGACGCGGTGGATCGCGCGGGGATTCGCGAGCAGACCACCATCTTCGTTGTCTCAGACCATGGCTTCAAGACATACCATCACCTGATCCATCCCAATGCGCTGCTGCGGCAGAAGGGATTGCTCCGCAGCCAAACCGATTGCGACGGCTGGGTTATCGCCGAAGGCGGAACGGCGATGGTGTACGTCACCCGCGAGGAGAAGCGGCAGGCCGTGCTAGCAGCGTTCCAGAGTGCGATTCCGGGGGTGACCCAAACGATTATGCCCGAGGAATATGCAAAGTGGGGCTTTCCGAAGGTAATGCCGAACGGACGGATGTCCGACATGGTGCTCGCGGCGTCGCCGGATTACGCTTTCGACGCAGCGTTCAACGGTGAAGTAAATAGCGATGTTGCGGCCGGGGCGTCACCCGGCGCGCATGGGTATCTGAATACCGATCCGGATCTGAATGCGATTCTGGTGGCCTGGGGCGCGGGGATCCGGCGCGGCGTACGGACGCCGGTGAAGCCGAATGTCGATGTCGCCGCCACGATTGCGCTCCTGCTAAAGGTGGATTTCTCCGGAATCCAGGGAAGGCCACTGACGGAATTCCTTCAGTAGAGATGGCGGCTGGCGTAGACCGCGACTGCGGAAAGCGCGAGCGTTCCCAACTGTATTTTTGCTGGCGAAGGGTACGAATTGGATCGGAATCCATCCACATAGCGACGATTCAGGTCGATCAACGAGAGGTGTTGTGTGGCGGTCGCTCCTCACTTGCAGCCGCAAGTCGCTTCACTTTCGAGAGGGCAGCTGCAACTATGGTCAGGTATGAGTAACGATATCAGCCTCACATGCAAGGCAGTGCTGTTTGATATGGATGGCACGCTGGTTGACTCTACTCCCGCCGTAGAACGTGCTTGGGGTTGGTGGGCCGCACGGCATAAAATCCCCCTTGAGGCCGTACTCTCGTTCTCACATGGACGTCCGGCGATCGCCACGCTGGAGCATTTTTTGACCAAGCGCGACCATGCAGAGGAATTGGAAGAGTTGGCTCGCTACGAGGAAGAGCAACTCGAAGGTATTTTAGCGGTTCCTGGCGCCGCGGAGGTTCTGCATGGAGTAAAGAACCACCCTTGGGCGATCGTGACTTCCGCGTGGCGGACGCTTGCAGAAGCCCGCGTCACAACCGCTGGGTTGCCGCTTCCCAAGGTTATTGTGCCCGTCGACGAGATCCGCAACGGTAAGCCAAACCCGGAAGGATTTTTACTTGCAGCCGAGCGGTTGGGCGTGGCGCCCGCGGAATGTCTGGTTTTCGAAGACACACGGCCCGGTATCGAGGCCGGGTTAAGGGCCGGGATGCAGGTCGTGGGACTCCTTACGACTGTTCCGGCCTGCCAGTTGGGACATCGGCCCCTCGTCAGAGATTTCCGCGACGTGAGAATCAACGCTGATGGCGAAGAGCTGAAGCTTGTGCTGAGAACTCAGTCGCAAAGCATCGGCGAGCCAGGTTTTCCGACGATATGTGAGCCCGGCATCCAGCCCGCGTAGGAGCGCGATGTGGCTGAGCTAACGCCCTAACAGAGGCAGCGGCTCTGGAACGTGGCCGACCTCGGCCTTCTAAAGGGAAACGCGCGACCAAGGCTTGTTCGGCGTCCGATTACGGACATTGATTGCGCGCGGATGGCCCCCGCTGTATTCGCTGGGTTGGCGAGCATGAAGCTGCTCGTCTGGGGCTACTCGAAGATATCCGGTTCTTCGCGGCTAATCATTTGCCACAGGGGTTGAAATTGGAACCAGCCATTGATTCCGCCGGCTACCTGATCGCGGGTGCTGAGCGCGTGTTCGTGCGAGATCGGGACGGGCTTTCCAGCGGCTTCGGCCATCAATTGCACCTGGCAGCTTCGCTCCATGGTGATGAAGTACCAGGCAGCTTCATCGACGCTGCCGCCTACGGTGAGCAGGCCGTGGTTGCGCAGAATCAGGGCTTTGCCTTTGCCTAGCGCTTGCGCGATGCGGTCGCCCTCGGCGGTTTCGTAAACGACGCCGGTGAAATCGTCGAACAGACCATGGTCTTCGTAGAAGGCGCAGGCATCCTGCGTGATGGGGTCGAGCAAGCGGCCGAGCGACGCCCAGGTTTTGCCGTAGGTAGAGTGGGCGTGCGCGGCGGCCACTGCATCGGGCCGGGCGGCATGCACGCGCGAATGGATGGCGAAAGCGGCTGTGTTTACGGGGTGCGAGCCCTCGATCACTTCCCCTTCGTCGTTCACCAGAATCAGGTCGGAGGCGCGAATTTGCGAGAAGTGCATGCCAAAGGGATTCACCCAGAACCAATTGGGATTTTCCGGGTCGCGAACGGTAATGTGTCCGGCCACGCCTTCGTTGAAGCCGAAGCGCGCGAACAGGCGGAAGGCGCCCGCCAGGTGGACCTTTCGATGGCGGCGCTCCTCCGCAGCCGTGGCAAAGGTGGGCGGAGGGGCCAGATTCTTGACTCGTCCCGGAGCTTCAATCATAGGGCCAGAATAACTGATTTCGGGTCGGATTTGGAGCGGCGATTTCCCCGCCTGTTGAGGCTTTAGTTTTTTTAAATCGATCGTTCATCACTTCGCGTTTGACTGAAGGAACGCAATTCACCTATCGTCTAGAATGAATTCGACCTCTAGGAATTCCAAAATGCAGACAGCCCCAGAAATTCCCGCCGTGTTGACCGGCATCACGGAACTCAGCCCCAAGGCGGTATGGTTTCCCCATTCGTTCACACGGTCGGGGGAAGCGCTGTTCATTGCGCTCGAAGAGAATGGCGCGCCGCTTCTTTTGCAAACGGGTGGCGAGGCCGGGGCATTCGGCTTAACCGGCGCGGCGACCCGTACCGTAAATGGAGTCACGGCTTATCTTTATCCCTTTGGGTCGAAGGACCGCGCGAACATTGCGGCTTTCGCGCAGAACGTCGACACGGCGTTCCTGCCGCGGCCGCAGCGCGATTTGCCGGCCATCGCAAGCGGAAACCGGCATCCCGAGGTCAGCCTGCCCGCGGTCTTCGATGCGTTTCGCGACATACTGCACGACACCGGCGTCAACCTGGCGAGCACGGTACAGCTTTCCGCCACGCGCGAGATGACCACCGATGCCGAGATCGCCGCCCGCGATGGTTCGAACCCGACGGCGCCCGGCCACACGCGCGTCAGCATTAAGGATCTTTACCATGCCGGATTGTGGGCCGCGATTCGCGGAGGTTATCGCAGCGGATATACCGCAGAGGCCGACCATTTCATTGTCAGCGGCGCCGACGATGCGGCGATTGCAAAGTCGGTCGAATGGGTGAAGGAAGCAATACGCCACGCGGCCGGCTACACGAAATTCACTACCGATACTTCGCGCGTGTTCGATCTGCGCGCTGATCTGCGTCACCCGCAGCCGCTCAATGAAACGCAGATCGAAGACCTCTTCAAACAACGGCTTACGGGCGATGAGCAGCGGTGGGTGGTGGAGGCCTTCGCCAAGCCATTCGAGTGCGAGGAAACATCTTACCTGTTTGACGCGGCCGAGATAAGGCGCCTCTCGGTGAAGTTCGCTCCCAGTCTAAAGCTCAACGAAGATCTCTTCGATGCCATTCTCAAGGCGCGCAACGGCGCGGCCTTCGACTTCGAGCCGTCGCTTGACGAAGCCGAAACGCTCACTAGCGCCAAAGAGCTGATCTTCTATATGCATTGGCTGAAGGAGCGCGGCCGTCCGGCTCAACTTGTCCCGCCGAATCTGGGTTTCAAGAAACGCCAGGCCTATCCGGAGTCGCGCGCCGCACTGGAGAAATATACGTTTCACAAAATGTGGCCGGAAGTGATGCCGCGCGTCGATGGGGCGTTTGACAGCAATCCCATGGCCGAATTGAAAGATCGCGTGCGCGAACTGGCGGATGTGGCGAATTACTTCGACGGCACTTTGAGCATTCATTCGGGAAGCGGCAAGCAGCCGGAAGTACTGCGCTCGATCGGCTCGGCCACAGATGGCAGACTGAATTACAAAATTTCGGGCGAGTTACAGCTTCAGTTATTCGATGTGCTTTCGGAATCGCCCGCAGGCTCCGGGGAGCGGGCGCTTTACGATCGTATGGTGGCCGCCTGCGAGGGTTTCGCAGCCAAAGGCGCATTCGGCGAAGAGAGCGCGCTGGCCGCGCAATATCGGGCCTCCGGTCACGGTTCGTATCTGGGCAACGCATCCGCAGGACGCGTGGACGGCAACCTGTTCCTGGTGTTCTGGCTGGGCAACATGGTCGGCTGTAAAGACGAAGACGGACGTTTCTTCAAAGATCATTTGGATGGGTTGCCGGCATCTGTGATTGCGGAGACGCAGACGCGCAACAAGGAATATGTAAAGTGGCTGGCCTCGCATTTATTTGCAGAGTAGGGTGCGGGCTATTGGTTCTGGCCGGCGCGGGTTATGGGCAGGATACGCGTTCGGTTACCGAACCGATGATTCCGCCCGCGTGCGCCGCGCTTACGGCGCGTGCGGCTGCCGCGGACGACGCCCATCCAGACACAGAGCGCATCCAAGCGGCTCTCGATCATTGCGCGGCCGGTCATGCGGTGGAACTCAAGACGGATGGCGCCGCGGGCGCGTTCGTTACGGGCCCGCTGCAACTGCGCGCCGGCGTAGCGCTTCTCATTGATGCGAAGGCCACACTCTATGCGAGTCTTAACCCGCGTGATTACGACGTCGCGAGCGGAAGCTGCGGGATAGTCAATCAGGCTGGTCACGGTTGCAAGCCGCTGATCTCCGGAAACAACGTGGCGCATGCCGCGGTGATGGGCGCTGGCGCGATCGACGGCCGTGGGGGTGACAAACTAGCCGGGCAAAACGTTTCCTGGTGGGACCTGGCGCAGGAGGCCAAGGTCAAAAACCAGAATCAAAATTGCCCACGGCTGGTGGCGCTTTCGCACGCCGACGACTTCACGCTTTACCGAATTACGCTGCGGAACTCGCCGAACTTCCACGTCTCTTACAGCAATGGAAACGGATTCACCGCGTGGGGCGTGATTATCGACTCGCCGAAGAATTCGCGCAACACCGACGGCATCGACCCCGGAAACTCCACCAATGTCACTATAACCCACTGCTTTATCCGCGCGGGCGACGACAACGTAGCGATTAAGGCGGGGCATGGCGCGCCCACCACGCACATGACCATTGCGCACAACCATTTCTATAGCGGACACGGCATGTCTATCGGCAGTGAAACCGACGGCGGCGCGAGCGCGATTCGTGTAACCGATCTTTCGATTGATGGCGCGGACAACGGCATCCGCATCAAGTCGAATTCGAGCCGCGGCGGATTGGTGGAGGATATCGTTTACGAGGATGTTTGTATTCGCGACACCAAGAATCCGATCTACATGGATTCGAACTATTCGTTTTCCGGTCCCGCGCGCGACAAGCTGCCGGTATTTACGAACATCACGCTGCACAACGTGCGCATCGTTGGGGCCGGGAAGATCACCCTGGATGGATTCGACGCTTCGCATCGCCTGGGAATGCGGTTCGATAACTTATTTCTAAACGACCCTGGCGCTGTAAAGATTGCAGGATCCCACGCGGACCTCTTGTTAGGCCCGGGGCCCGTCAATTTTCGTCCGACGGGCGACGATATCAAGATTGCGGGCACACCGGGCACGGGCGCGCCGAACGCCTGCGAGGGTAAGTTTGCGGCGTTTCCGGCCAAAGCACATTAGGCGCGTTCCCGCTTACTGGCCAATTCCCAGACCCATTACCGTAGATCCGGCAACGATTCCGATTAACTCCTGCCCGTCGAACTCATAGACCATGGGGGAGGAGTGCCAGTTGGTGTTGAAGTGCAGTGCGGAAAGCGTGGCGCCCGTCTGCGCGTCGGCGGCAACGAAGGCCCCGCTATCTTCCTGGTAAAAGACGATGCCGGTCGAGGTGGCCAGCGTGCCGCCCCAAGTGTTGGCGTTGCCGTACTCAGGCACTTCCCATTTCACGGCGCCGGTCTGTAGATCGAGGGCGCGAAGTATTCGCTCAGGCTTGGGGTTTGCGTCAACCCGCTGCGCGCCACCCAGGAAGGAACGGCCGTACGCGAATTCTTCGGAACGTTTGGTATAGAGCGAACACTTTTCGTTGGTCTGCATGTAGAACAGACCGGTGGCCGGATTAAAGGAAGGCGAATACCAGTTGGTGGCGCCGTCCTGCGAAGGGCAGACGCGGGTGCCGGTGGGGGATGGTTCCTGGCCGGGATTCAGAATGGGACGGCCATCGGGTCCAATGCCCTTGGCCCATGTCAGTTCTTTGAGGAATTGCTTGCCCAGCAGGAGCTTTCCGTTGGTGCGGTCCCAGATATAGAAGAAGCCGTTGCGATTGCCCTGCACCAGCAGTTTGCGCGGCTGCCCCTGCCAATTGGCATCGATTACGAGCGGCGTTTCTTCGGTGTCCCAGTCCCATAGATCGTGAGGCGTGGTTTGGTAATACCACTTCAGCTTTCCCGTCTTGGGGTCAAGGGCCAGGATGCAGTCGCTATAGAGGTTATCGCCGAGGCGGTCGTCGCCGTTATAGTCCTCGCCGGGATTGCCGGATTGCCAGAAGAGCGTATCGGTGCTGGCGTCATAGACGCCGGTGAACCAGGCCGTGGCGGAACCGTGCTCGATTCCTTTGCCCTTCCAGGTTTCGGAGCCAGGCTCGCCGGCCGTGGGAACGATCCAGAATCGCCATGCCTCTTTGCCGGTAGCTTGATCGAAGGCGACCAGCACGCCGCGGGCGCCTTCCTCGCCTCCGGAGGTTCCGGTAACGACAAGATTGCCTACGGCCAGCGGCGCCGACGTTGTGCCGTAGTTAAGGTGTGAGTCGGCGATCTCGGAATCCCATGCCAGCGCGCCGGTGGAGCGATCGAGGGCGATGAGATGAGCATTGTCTGTACTCATGAAGATCTTGCCGTTGGCATACGACGCGCCGCGATTCGCGCCGCCGGCGCCGCCGCCAGTCAGGCCGCGCGTGCGCGGACGTTGATAATGCCAAATCATGTGGCCCGTGCCGGCATCGAGTGCATAGCATTCGTTGGCGGCGGTAATGTACATGACTCCATCGATCACAAGGGGCGTCATTTGCAGACCGCCTACGTTCGGCACGGTGAACATCCAGCGCGCGCCGAGGCGCAATACGTTGCTCTTATCGATCTGGGTCAACTTAGTGAAACGGTTGCCGCCGATATCCCCGTTGTAAGTGGGCCAATCGGCTTTTGAAGTAACTTCACGGAAGACGCCGCCAGGGAGTTTGCGAAGAAGATGAAGACGATTATCGGCTGAGGTGCGCAGGGCGGCCTCGTCGAACGCTTCGGAAACCACGGTTCCATCGAGCGTAGCGCCGCTGATCAACTTGATCTTGGCTGGATACGGTTGAAAGCCGAAGCCGCCGCGCGCGCGGAGAGAGCGCAAGAAGGCCACCAAAGCCGGCATCTCCGCGTCGCTCACGTTGTTGGCCGGCATGCCGCGGGTGGGCAGGCCTTGCAGAATGGTGGTCTTAAGTTGAGGGTCGGTCAGATTGGGCACCCGTCGTGCAATACTCGGGCCCATCTCTCCGCCATTGCCATCGGCGCCGTGGCAAACGGAGCAGCGGGTTTCAAAGGTCTTGCGACCTTCCGCAACGGGATTTTGCGCCCAAGCTACGCAACCAAGAAGGAGCAGAGCCGGCGCGCTCATGAGTACTTTCAAGCAAGTCATGATTGTCTTTAAAGGATACGAGAAACGGCAGCCATTCGGTGGCAGCAGTTCGTGCGGGAGGTGAGGCGATTCCCGTTATGCCACTTGAATGGGTAGTAGAGGTTCATGCGAAATTCGAATCTTCCGATGATGTGCATGGACACGTTATGGAAATAAGGGATATACCGTTTTATAACCGTGTAAGAGGGGGAATTTGCCTCGCTTGGATGATCCTAGCCCCCCCGCGGCGATCCCGTTCCTGGGATATGATCATCGTATGGCGCAACGGAGCCCGGCGCGCTCCGCCCCTACCAGGGACGCCTCGGCCACAACCCAAAATTTCAAATCGGCCGCCGGTTATGCGGCGCTGTTCCTAGCGGCGCTCATCGCATACGGTCCGGCGCTGCAAGGCGGGCTCGTTTGGGATGACGTCAGCCACGTGACCGCACCGGCCCTGCAATCCTGGCAGGGCCTCTGGCGCATCTGGTTTGAGCTAGGCGCCACGCAGCAGTACTACCCGCTAATCCATAGCGCTTTCTGGTTGGAACACCGGATTTGGGGCGATGCCGTTGTGGGCTACCATCTGACGAACATCGTCCTGCACGCTGCGTCGGCCTGCCTGGTGGTGATGATCATGCGGCGCCTGGCGCTGCCTGGCGCGTGGCTGGGAGGCTTCCTTTTTGCTGTACATCCCGTCTTTGTGGAGGCCGTGGCCTGGATCTCCGAACAGAAGAGCACTCTTTCCGGCGTCTTCTACCTGGCGGCTGCCCTCACGTATTTGCGCTTTGACGGTACGCGCCAAAGATCTACTTACTTTTGGGCATTAGGTCTATTTGTGCTGGCCCTGATGAGTAAGACGGTTACGGCCACCTTACCGGCGGTGCTGCTGGTGATCTTCTGGTGGCAGCGCGGCCGGATTGACTGGAGACGCGACGTGTTGCCGCTGCTTCCGTGGTTCGCGGTGGCTATCCCGGCAGGGCTCTTCACGGCATGGGTAGAGGCCACTCCACGATTGATTGGCGCGCAGGGATCGGAATACACCCTGACGCTGTCTCAGCGACTCCTGCTTGCCGGCCGCGTTCCATGGTTCTATGCGTGGAAAGTGCTTTGGCCCTCGGACCTGATGTTTATTTACCCCCGCTGGACAATCGACGCCGGCGACTGGCGCCAATATCTCTTCCTGCTGGGATTGGCCGCAGTGGCGGCTGCCTTCGTTTGGCTGGCGCGGAAGAACCGCGGGCCGTTGGCAGGCTTTCTGATCTTCCTGGGCACGCTGTTTCCCGTGCTGGGTTTCTTCAACGTCTATCCCTTTCGTTACTCCTGGGTTGCGGATCACTTCCAGTATTTGGCGGCATTGGGAATCCTTGTTCCCGCGGCTTCCTGGCTGACGCTTTTGGCAGGGCGGATTTCGCCAGGTAAAATCTGGCGCGCGTCGTTGCCGTTTCTTCTGCTGCCAATACTTGGGGCCGCCAGCCGGCAGCAGAGCGCCATGTACCGAGATTACGAGACGCTCTTCCGCGAGACCCTCGCGCGTAATCCGAACAGCGCCTTCCTGCACAGCAACTTGGGGGTGCAACTGATGCTTCAGCCGGGCGGGGCTGCAGAAGCGGCGGTCGAATTCCAGGCGGCTGTACGCCTCAAACCCGATAGCGCCGATTTTCACGACAATCTGGGACTCGCGCTGGCTTCCTTGCCGGGCCGTCTGCCGGAGGCTGTTGCCGAGTATCAGAGAGCTCTGCGCATCGATCCCCATTTCCAGGCGGCGCACCTAAACCTGGGTCTCGCGTTGATGTCGATGCCCGGCCACCTGCCGGATGCGATTGCGGAGTATCAAAAGGCGATCGCAGAGTACCAGAAGACAATGGGCGCCGAGCCCGATTACTGGCAACCGCACCTCAACCTAGGGATTGCCTACGCGCAGATGCCGGGCAAAGAGGGCGATGCCATTGCGGAGTTCCGGACGGCGTTGCAGATGAAGCCCGATTCCGAATTAGCGCACTTTCATCTGGGAAACACCTTTCAGAAGATGGGTCGATTGCCGGAGGCCATCGAGGAGTACCGGGCCGCGTTGCAAATCAATCCTGCCGCGACTGATGCGCGGTATGAACTAGCCTATGCATTGGCGCGGATTCCTGGGCGCGTACCGGAGGCCCTTGCGGAGTGCCAGGAGCTATTACGCATCAACCCCAACGACGGACCAGGGCGAGAGCTCATGGCGTCGTTAGTTGCGTTTCAAAACAATCATCGCGAAATTCCATAGCGTTTTTCCAGCAAATCTATTGAAATGCATAGGGCCAGCGGGGGCATGACGTGGCTGTCCTTAGTGGGTGAATGGCCCTCGGCATACCTCGATCATCAGGCATTTCCCGCCTAACTCGGATTATTCTTTATCGCATTACATTGCATATAGATACAGCCAGATAGGTGGCCTGTTTGCACGGTTATTTTAACGGTGTGTCCCGTAGTCTTCAGGCCTCGCGGTAACGTACGATGCAGCGACTCGTAATAAACATCTGGAATATTTTCTTGATACCGGTTAATGTATAGCAGATTTCTGCAATTACGCATGTAAGCCGGATTCGAGTTGACCGTGCTCGGAAGAGAAGCGGTCGAGCAATGGGAATTTGGGCAGAGTTGAAGTGTTCTGCGTGAAGGAACATTTGGGTAGTAAAGGGGCCGCCGGCGACCATGCCGATCACAAACGATGTGCACGGGAAATAGCCCCCTGGGCGGTCCTTTTAGCAATGGCTATTCCACGAAAGGGAAAGAAATGAGTAATCGTATAAAGGGGTTCATAGTCCTTGCGCTCCTATTGGCAATGCCGGCGCTGGCGCAGAACAACACCGGCATCATATCCGGCAAAGTTACAGATCAGACCGGGGCGATTGTGCCCAACGCGCAGGTAACTGTCACACAGGCCGACACGGGCGTGAACAGCATTAGTCAGAGCAACTCTGAAGGTATATTCCGCGTTCCCGGTCTCAGAGACGGCCCGTATAGCGTCACTGCCACTGCCGCTGGATTCAAGAAGGCGGTGCGGGAAGGTCTTAGCCTTCAAATCGGGCAGATTATGGACGTGGAAATAAAGCTCGAAGTGGGTTCCACCAATGAGTCCATTACCGTCAGCGGCGCGGCGACACTGCTGGACACGCAGACTTCATCTACGGGCCAAGTACTTGACGGCGATTACTTTTATCAACTCCCGAACTATCAACATTGGGAGAAGGGCGTTCTTTACTACACGCCTCAAGTTGAAAGCTCCAACGCCCCTTGGCCGGGTTCGCTAGGCAATTGGAATATCAATGGCGCCAACAGCTATCAGACGGCCACGTATGAAGACGGCATGCTGTCCACCAGCATGGATGGCGGCACCACGATCAATTCAGTTTCGGTAGCCGACGAAGAAGTCAAAGTACTGACCAGCGCCATGCCGGCGGAATATGGACACGCTACTTCCGGCGCGCTTATCGTCGTTAAGAAGGGCGGTACCAATGAGTTCCATGGCCAGGGCGGCGAGCTTTTCAAGAACAACGCTTTGGTTGAGCGCCGCTTCTTCCAACTGCAAACCAACCCGCAACAGGGCGTTTCAGACCTCTTTCAGATGCCCGATTTCGTACTAAGCGGACCGGTTCTGATTCCCCACGTATATAACGGCAAGAACCGGACCTTCTTTGAAATTGGCGGATCGTATCACGTAGATACTTCCTCCAACGCGAGCAGTTATTCTACGCCGACCGCGGCGATGTTGGCGGGCAATTTCAGCGCCTTCTCGAATACGATTTACGATCCGGCATCCACCAGCGGAAGCTTCGCCGGCGGCAACCTTTCGCGCACACCTTTCCCCGGCAATATCATTCCGCAGAACCGGTTCAGCTCGATGTGGACCGCGATCGCGGGCAATAATCCGTTTGCGCCGCCGCAGGCCGGCGCCGGCAGCATTACGCCGACTGGTCCTAATGGGAATATCGTTGCATCGGGTTCGGGAAGTTACTTCAATCTCACCAACCAGGTCCGTATCGACCACAGCTTTACCGACAAGTTGAAGATCATGGGCAGTTTGACTTGGGGTAACCAGCATCAGCCCCAAAACAATGCCAATATTGCCTATGCGCCATACGATCAGTACCAAGTATTGACGTATACGGTGCAGAACGTAGCCGCAATCAACCTGACCTATACGATTACGCCTAACCTCATCAGCGAAACGCGCGTCGGTGAATACCGGCGCACCGGTAATCCTCGATCGCTGAGCGGCGAAGACTATACGTTTGCGCTAAGCAAGACTATTCCAAATCTTCCCGCCAACGTCTACGTGAACCCGATTGGGTTCGGCCTGACGGAAGGCACAAACGGCAGCGCGCAACTTGGCGTGGGGACATTGAGCGTCCAGGTGAATAACAATCACCAATTTAACCAGGACTTCACCTTGATCCGCGGCAAGCACTCATTCAAGTTCGGATACGAATGGCTGTGGGAAAACGAGGTTGCACATAATATCGGCAACGCGCGGCTCACGCTTGGATTCGGACAAGGCGGCAATGCTCAAACGGACGGAACTACCGGAATTAGTCCTACCGGCGTGCAGCTTCCGAATACGGGAGGCATTCAGCTTGCGAACATTATGCTGGGGTACGTTACCAGCTATAGCTACAACCAACAGGGCGCAAGTCTGCTTCCGGTAGACTCCAACCAGAGCGGCTATTTCCAGGACGACTGGCGGGTTCTTCCGAATCTTACCCTGAACCTGGGTGTGCGCTATGAAAATGAGACGCCGGCGCATAGTAAGTTCCCGGGGCAACTTAGCATGGGCAGTCTTACTGTCCCGGACAACTTCTACACCTCGGGGTCAGTTCCCGGACTTTTAACCTGTCCGGCAGGCGGATGCGTAGGTGGATGGATTCAACCCAAGGGCTTTCTGTGGAACCGCGACAACAAGAACTTCCAGCCTCGCTTCGGTTTTGCCTATACCCTTAATCCGACCACGGTCGTGCGTGGAGGCTTCGCGCTGATGACGCTGGATTGGAACCTGGGTTACACCGCGCAGAATGAAATCGGCGGCGCTAACTTCTATAACCAATCGGTTTCTCAGCCCGCCAATACCTACACGCCGTTGTTCAACATCAACCAGGGCGTACCGGCGTTCAATTCGGTGTCGAAGTTGGCGAACGGGGAGATTCCCACCTCGGCGTCATCGCCCTCGGCTCGCCCCACGATTACCGTGTATCCGGCTAACTACCACCATCCTTACACGCTGAACTGGAACCTGACGATCCAGCATCAGCTCAAGAAGGACTATCTGCTTGAAATCAGCTATGTTGGCCTGCACAACATCGGCTTCGGCGGCGCTTATAACTGGGATTCACGTCCTTACGGGACAGGCATTGACCCCAACGGAAACGTGATCGACCTGACTCAGCAAGCCAATTGGGCCTATCGCAATACGTGGGTGTCCAACACTTCGGGCGTCAACGGCACGCAAGCCTACAAGCCATACCCGAATCTGGGCGGCGTCAACTACGAATGCAACTGCGTTCGCATGATTTACCATTCGGGGACGATTAAAGTTCAGAAGCGCTACTCGAACGGTCTCACCTTCCTGGCGTTCGCCACGATGCAGAAGGGCATCCAGAACTCCCCGGGTAATCTCTACCTGGATCAGCAGGAGCAACGGGCGGTCACTGGAATGACGCAAAAGTATCGTTTCGTGAGCTCGATGACTTACGAAATGCCATTTGGCAAGGGCAAGTCCTTCTTGAATAAAGGCGGCATTCTTGACAAAATCGCGGGCGGTTGGTCTTTCGCATGGAACTTCTCCGTCTGGGCGCCTACGCCGGCCAGTATTGGCTACTCGGGTGGCACTTACGTGAATCCTGTCACGGGCGCGTTGGGCGGCCGGCAGGATTATCCCAACTACGAACCGGAGCCGGGCGGCGGCATTTACTTGCTGAAAGACCCGCAGCTTCGGTCCGACTGGCAGGATATCGGAACCAACCGTTTCGTGCAGACGGCGCAGAACCCGATTGTCACCAACTGCGGGACTACGCCAATCCTCAATGCGAACGGATCCACCTTCGGCAATCTGTGCGAAGAGGTAGCTCCCTCGTTCACTAATGGCAATCTCCCCGGCAACGAGTGGATCGAGCAACGGATCATCGGAGCCAACGCGTCCATGTACAAGGACTTTACGATTAAGGAGAGGTTCAAGGCGCAAATCCGGCTGGATTACTTCAACCCATTCAAGTGGTTCAATTGGAACCAGTCGAATACGACCATGACCCAAACCAACCCTGCTACCTTCATGACTCCCGGTCTCAACGACTTTGGGGATTCCACAGAGGGCGGCCCGTCGGAAATGCAGCTTTCGTTCCGCATCAGGTTCTAGGGCGGCTAACGGCAGTTGAGCAGGAAAAGGGCGGGTTCCACGCACGCTGTGGAACCCGCTTCTTGTTTGTGGCGCAGGCCGTAGAAGCCGCAAAGCGCGGTCTGGCTGGGTTCGCGGGCGGCTTTGATGCTACTCAATGAGGTTGCCGCGGGGGTTAACTGATTTGACATGGGCTTTTGGGGTCTGTTTTAATAGATGAAACACTCCTGTTGCTCCTCAGTAGCTCAACGGTAGAGCATTCGGCTGTTAACCGAAGGGTTGTAGGTTCGAATCCTACCTGAGGAGCCAAAATATTTTAGACTCCCAACGCGACAGAATCCCCTCAAAAAATGAAAGTGTGGGACTATTGTTGGGGTCGCCTGTCCCGGCCGTTTTAAACGTTTCGGGGCAGTTGTACACGGTCACGCGAGGAAACGCGGGACGGATGTTATCCTAGATAGCGTCCGAAGAAAGGGAAAATGAAAGAAACTGGCACTGTAAAATGGTTTAACGCCGCAAAAGGATTTGGCTTCATTCAGCGAGAGAATGGCGAAGATGTGTTCGTCCACTTTTCCGCTATTGCGGCTAGCGGCTATCGCTCTCTCGATGAGGGGGCACGCGTCTCCTTTGTAGTAAAGAAGGGTCCAAAAGGATTGCAAGCCGAAGACGTTAATCTCGCGTAGAACCCGCGCGTCTCCTTTTGGCGGCGCGTGAACGTTCTAATGAGATTCCTCGATTTTTATTAAAAGGCTCTCGAAAACCGAGAGCAGACAGTTCCAGGCTCCTACGCATCGCCAAATATTTGCGCGTGAACAGGGGCGCTGGCGCTGGTGCGCCGGAAGTTGATGTAATGGCGCAGAAGGGGTATTAGCAAAGTCGTTTTTAAATTTTTTTAAATGCCGTCGGCGTGAGCCGTAAGCAAGGTGAATCTTCAATCCGATGACAGAGCTTGGTGAAGCATATCAAGCGACTTTGTGTTTCGCGATGAAATCAGGAGCCGGCTCACTGCTCATGCCCGGCGCTTCTGGAGCCAGCACTTCCCCATTGATCATCCGTTCCTTTCCACCGCCTTCCATGTAGATGGCATTCGGAATTGCGCAAAGGATGTTCATGTCGGTAGGTCCCCCGCCGTGACTGGCCAGGTCAACGTCGAATCCATCAGCTATCGCGGCGATCTCCATCCATTCGGTTGGGCCGCCCGCCCGGCGGTTGTCCGGTTGCACCACATCTGCGCCCTTTTTCAACAGAAGATCCATGAAGGCGCGCTTGTTATACTCGTTTTCCCCGCAGGCAATACGCATGTCCAGCGCTGACGTCAACTCGGCGTAGCCTTCGTGATCGTACGGAACGATCGGTTCTTCGTACCAGAAGCAGCCCAACTGCTGATAGGCACGGCCACGGCGCAGGGCTTCGACGCGATTGAAAGCCTGGTTGGCGTCCACCATGATCCGTACGCCTTTGCCGGCTGTCTTGAAGCCAACCTCGATGCGCTCCACGTCGTCATCCAGATCGAACTTCCCCACTTTCACTTTGAATGCCCGGTAGCCGGCCTCCATTGTTTCGTTGATGGTGCGTTTGTATTGGGAGTGGTCCTTATCGTTGTCCCTATACCAGCCGCACATTGCATAAACGGGCATGCGATCCCGTACGGCCCCAAGCATCTTATAGACCGGCAGACCGGCGGCCTTGCCCAAAATGTCCCAAACGGCAATGTCGACCGCCGACATGGCGAACTGAGTGACGCCTTGCACGCCCTGATATTCCAGGGCGCGCCATAGATCGGCGCGGATCTTCTTAGGGAAGGCGGGATCCTGGCCGATGAGCACGGGCTTGATTTCATGCTCGAGGATGGCCTGGACCACGCGCGGTCCGCCAGCAACCATTCCGAAGTTACTGTAGGCCCAACCGGTGATGCCGGCGTCGGTCTTGAGCCGCAGCACCACTCCGCCTCCATCGCCACCGAAATCGTGGATGGCATCACTGTAAGGCGCGGCCGGAACGCGTAGCAGATCGGTCTCGATGCCGGTAATCTTAATCTGCTTTTTCGCATCGGCGGCATTTGCCATGGCGCCGCTTAGTGGAACCGCCGCCGCTAAGGTTAAAGCACGCCGTCTGGTAATCATGGGCATGCCATTCACAATACACCAGCGGGGCGGGGTAGAGCATTGTAGGCTTGAGGAATGCCCGCTCCGGCATTCGCGGCAAGGGCGAAATGGGAGCGAACCGCCAATTGCGAAACGTCTAATCGACGTTAGTTCTTTAGAAACTACATGCGACAGATCTGGATAACGCGAGTGGGCGGCCCTGAAGTCCTCGAAGTTCGCGAAGCGCAAGATCCGGTTCCCGGGCCCGGCGAGGTGCGGATCCGCGTGCGCGCCGCGGGTATCAACTTTGCCGATACGATGGCGCGTGTCGGACTCTATCCGGACGCGCCGAAGCTCCCCTTTGTTCCTGGATATGAGGTCGCCGGCGTCATTGATGCCGTAGGGGCGGGGGTGGATGAGAAACGCGTTGGCGAGAAGGTCGTCGCGCTCACGAAATTCAATGGATACGCAGACACGGTTTGCGCTCTGGCAGGCGCGACGGCGCGCATGCCGCAAAACATTAACTTCACGCAAGCCGCTTCCATTCCGGTAGTCTGGTTGACCGCCTGGCATATGCTGGTCAACTTAGGCAATGTGCGAAAGGGGCAAAGCGTCCTGGTGCACGCGGCGGCCGGTGGCGTCGGCACGGCCGCGCTGCAGATCTGCAAACACGCCGGCGCCCAGGTGCTCGGGACGGCGTCGCCCGCAAAGCACGCGCGCTTGCGGGAGATGGGTATCGACTACGCCATCGACTATCGGAACCAGGATTTCGAAGCCGAGGTGATGCGCCTAACGAACGGGAGGGGCGTCGACATCGTGCTCGACGCGGTGGGCGGAAAGTCCTTCAAGAAGAGCTTCCGAACGCTGGCTCCTGCCGGAAAATTAATGATGTTCGGCGTGAGCGCGATGAATACGAGTCCAGGCCGCAACCTTCTCGCGGCAGTGGGAACGCTCATCAAGATGCCGATTTTCCTGCCGATTCCTTTGATGAATAACAACCGTGGTGTCTTCGGCATCAACATGGGGCGGATGTGGGGCGAGGCCGAACTCTTGGGCGGATATCTCGCCGCGATCTTAGATCTGGTCGAGCAGGGCGTGTTCAAACCCATCGTCGACCTCGAGGTTCCTTTCAACGAAGCAGGCCGGGGGCACGCACGGCTGGCGGCGCGTGAAAACTTCGGCAAAGTTGTCATCACGGTTTGATGCCGCGCGCGGCGCCGCTATTTCTTCCTCGCGTCTTTATGAGCTTTCATGCCGGCCTTTAGAAACCGGAGCGCCTTTTTCGGACCGCCGGTTCCGCTCACGCGGAATTTCTTGCCGCGCTGTTTGTTGTAGGAGATGAAGAACTCCTCCAACTGCGAGAGCAGGACCTTACTGACATCGTCGATAGACTCCAGATTCTCATGGTCGTAGGAGTGAACGGCTACGCCCAGCAGGCGATCGTTGGCTTCGGTCTTTCCATCTTGCGTCTGTTCCGCCTGGATCACGCCAATGATACGCACCTCAATCAGGCAACCTACATGCGCCGGGGCGTCCATCAATACAAGGATGTCGAGCGGATCGCCGTCATCGCCGAGCGTAGAAGGGATAAAGCCGAAGTCGAAGGGAAACATCATTCCTTCGGGCAACAGGCCGCCCAACATAAACAGGTTCGATTCCGGATCATAGTCGAACTTATTGCGGCAACCCCTTGGAGTTTCAATGATTGCGCGGCAAATGCCTTTGCTAGGATCGAGCTGATTGGAGAGTGTCGTCAGATCAGACATGCTTCATTGTGTCGCCAATCGTTGCGAAACGTGCAAGTCTGTTGCCATCATTTGATTTATACGATTGCCGCAGAAGGAGGGCGGCCTTTCGATTGCACGCCCAAATAAGCCGTCACACGGCTTTGGCAGAGGAACACGCCGGCCGGTTGGGAATAACAAATGAAGGGTGAGCAGCGTAAACCCGGGCGCGACATGGCTAGGGCATCCTCACGGACGCGATCCGCTGATCATGGATCGACAGAGACGGTCGATGCATTGGTGGCGCGATATCCCGAAGTTCAGCTTGCGACGCTGGTTGAAAGCGTGCCGGAAGGTCCGGCCTGGGTTCACGAGATCAAGTTCGACGGCTATCGATTGCTCGGATTCCTGGCACGTGGAACGTCGCGGCTGATTACCCGCAATGGGAAGGATTGGACCGGAAGCTTTCCCGTGCTGGCATCGGCGCTCGAAGGCTTGCCGGCGAACGATGTGGTTTTGGACATGGAAGCTGTCGTCCTCGATGCCCAGGGAAGAAGCAATTTTCAATCCCTGCAGAATGCGTTGGGCGAAGGCGGCGGGCGCCGGAAGATTGTAGCTTATGTCTTCGATCTACTCCACCTGGATGGAGTCGATCTGAGACCGTTGCCTCTCATTGAGCGCAAAGAAAGGCTCGAAGGACTTCTCGGTAAATCGGAAACTCTTCTCTATAGCGCTCACGTGACGGGCCAAGGCAAGCAACTCTTCGAGAAGGCTTGTGAGGAGGGGCTCGAAGGCATCATCTCGAAGCAGGCCAACTCGCCTTATCTGAGGGGCCGTCAGAGGGGATGGTTGAAAATCAAGTGCTCGTTGCGTCAGGAATTCATCATTGTTGGCTATAGCGACGCTCATAGTGGTCAACGAGCGCTCGGGGCGCTTTATCTCGCATATCGAAAAGAGGGCGCGCTTCAGTACGCCGGCAAAGTCGGAACCGGATTCACAATGCAGAGCGCGCGCGATTTGGCCGGGCGCCTGCGAACGATATCGCTCACTACGCCTGTACTCACTCGCGCGGAGACGGCGGGGCTTGGCGCGGGTGAATGGCGAGCGGTCCATTGGGTGAAGCCAATCACGCTTTGTGAAATTTCGTTTACCGAATGGACCGGGGACGGCCGAATTCGCCATCCTTCGTTCCAGGGTTTGCGGGAGGATAAGAGTGCTTCTCAAGTGAAAAAGGAGACGCCTGTGCCACAAGCTGTAAGTTCGAAATCAATCGAAAGAGAGAAATCCGCCCGTCTCGTACTGCACGGAATTACGGTCACCCATCCGGACCGCATCATTTCCGATGCCGGTCACATCACCAAAGGCGAACTTGCCGAGTATTACGCTACCGTCGCGCCACTGATGCTGCCGCAGGTTGTGCGCCGGCCCTTGAGCCTGTTGCGCTGTCCCGCGGGGCTCGAGAAACAGTGCTTCTTTCAAAGAAATCCCGGGAAGGGTTTGGGGGCGGATGTTCAGCCGTTCGAATTCAAGAACAAAGGCAAGACGTACGAGTATCTCTACATAGAAGATGCAAAGGGTCTGATCGAGGTTGTTCAAATGGGCGCCGTGGAGATTCATCCGTGGGGCGCATCCATCGATGCTATCGATTATCCGGACCGCATGATCTTCGATCTCGATCCTGCGCCGGAAGTTCCGTTTGAAGCCTTGAAACTTGCGGCACAAGATCTGCGGCAGCGCCTGCGGAAGAAGGGACTGGAGTCTGTCCTGAAATGTACGGGCGGGAAGGGGCTGCACGTTACCGTGGCGCTCGCGGCGACAGACAAGTGGGCAAAAGTAAAGGCCTTCGCCGCCGGCGTGGCAGAGGAGATGGTGGCCGCGGCTCCCCAGGCTTATGTCGCCACGATGAGCAAGGCGAAACGGACCGGCAAGATCTTCATCGACTATTTCCGTAATGACTACACGGCTACCGCAATCGCCGATTTCGCCGTTCGCGCACATCCGGGAGCGCCGGTTGCACTGCCGCTCGATTGGAAAGAGTTGAAGGGTCTCGAATCGTCGAGTCAGTTTTCGATCCGGGACGTTTTGCAACGGTTGAAGCGCATGAAGAAGGCACTGCCCACTCCACCGCGCCATACTCTGCCGGCAGAGTAAACCCATGAGCTTCGAAGAGGTGGTCCCGCAGACGTCCGAGACGCGCAGTTTGAGCAACGCGGAGATCGCAGATCGTTTGGCCAGTCTGGCGCAGTTGCTCTCTGTAGAAAAAGAGAATCCTTACAAAGTCAAGGCGTATCAGCGGGCCGCGGCCAAGATACGGACGCTCTCGGAAAGTGTCGATGAGCTTGTGCATCAGGATGCGGATCTCACGGTTTATGCCGGTATCGGCGAAGCCATCAGCCGCGCCGTGCAGGAGATTGTCCGCACCGGAACATTGAGCCTGTTGGAAAGACTGCGGTCTCAGGCCCCTCCCGAACTCGCCGGATTGAGCAATTTTCCGCGACTCGATCCGAAGCGAGTTCTGCGCGCGTACAAGAAACTCGGGGTCTCCTCGGTGGATGAGCTGCGCGCCAAGCTCGAAAGCGGCGAGTTACAGCAGGCGCTCGGTTCCCGTCTAACACAGCATATTCGGCAGGGAGTGACCGAGACTCATGCCATGCTGCTCTACCGGGCCCACGAACTGCGATACGCGGTCGAGAGCTTCTTGCTGGACACGGACGGGGTGCGAGCGACGGAGGCGGTGGGAGACTATCGGCGGCGTGTGGAAACAATCGAAGAGCTGTCGTTTATCGTCGATACAGAAGATTTTCCAGCTTTGATTGCGCGGCTGAAACGCTACGGCGGTCATACGTCGCTGCTCGAATCGAGCAAAGGCAGCGCAACATTCTCGCTGTCGTCAGGCATTCTTTTGCGCGTTGATCGGGCGGAGAAGGAGAATTGGGGCCTCTCAATGATCCGTTGTACCGGCGGCAAAACCCATCTGCGCAAACTCGCCGCCTTCATTGGCGGGTGGGACACCGTACGGAAGTCCGGACCCTTTGCGTCGGAGATTGAATTCTACAAGACCTTCGGTTTGTCTTTTATCGATCCCGAACTTCGCGAAGGATACGATGAGGTCGAGCGCGCCGCCAACGGAACCCTGCCCGTGCTGGTGACTAGGAAAGACATCCGTGGTGAGCTTCACGCCCATTCCACTTCCAGTGATGGGTCGCACTCTATCGAACAAATGGCGGTTGCGGCGCGGGACTTCGGGTATGAATACGTCGGCATCACGGACCACTCGCAAAGTTTAAAGATCGCGCGAGGAGTGCCGGTTGCGGACTTGTGGCAGCAGATCCGCTTCATCGACAAGTTGAATTCCCACCTGGACGGGATTCAGGTTCTGAAGTCGGCTGAGGTGGATATACTGGCTGACGGCGCGCTGGACTATCCGGACGATCTTCTGAAGGAACTCGATTACACGGTGTGTTCCGTGCATTCACGCTTTGGACTTGGAAAAGAAGAACAGACAGAACGCATCCTGCGCGCAATGGACAATCGTTACTTCCATATCTTGGGACACGCTACGGGGCGGCTTCTGGGCGGAGCTTGCGCCGCTGTTCCGGCGCGCATGAAATGGCTTTTAATTCCGGGCGCGCATCAGGAAAGCGAAGCCGTCTACTTTGTAGGCAACATTTCCAGACGATGATGGAATCGTGGCAACTCTGCCGCTGCGCACCGCTTCGAAAGCCGCCGCCAGGCCGGGCAATACGGATGACGGCGCGACTGGAATGTTGTGCGCGCCAAGAACCGTCTGAACCTGCGATGCCAATGCGGACAACCGTCGTATGGAAGCGCCATAAGCTTCCAGATTCGTTTCGGGGCGGTAAAGATAGATGGTCGCCGGAAAGAAAGTATCGCCAGTGAAGAGGAGGCCGTTGCCGCGATCGAGCAGAGAAATGGAATCCGGTGTGTGGCCGGGCGTAGCCACGATCTCCAATGTGCGGCCGCCCAAATCGAAGCGGCTGCCGTCCCGTCTGTATTCCTTGATCTTCCAAGGCCGAGTTGCGTATATGTTGCGGTCGAACCCCTTGGGTAATTCGCCGTAAGTCTCGCCCGGCGCGATTTCGGTCTGAGCTTCTTTGTTTCCGCCCCGCGCATTGTTGCGAGTGAAATCGGTATCGATGCCGTAGACGGTCTCGAACTGCCAATTGCCGCTAACATGATCGTGATGCGTGTGTGAGTTTAGGACGCCCACCGGTGATCTTCCGAATGTCCCCGATTCCCATGCCGGTGTCGAATAGCAGCGCGAGCTTATCACCGACAATCAAGTAGCTGATAGTCTCTTCCGACTGATGGGGTTCGTAAATCGCGAAAACTCCAGGCGCGACGCGGTAGACTTCGAACCAGGCTTCCGCCACCGGCACACGCGGCAGATGAGCGTACTCTGCTCGCGGAAGGGCGCGGCGCCACGCGGGAACTTTCTCTTGCGCGATGAGTGGGGATGCGGAAAGGACGAAACCAATCGTGAGCGCGATGCGGATCGTTCCCGCCACATTCACCGGCGCACGTACTCCTTCACATCCTTGGGTCCGACTTCGGCTCCGTAGATCTTGCCGGAGGAATCGACGGCGATGCCTTCGGATCCACTCGTTACCGCCGTGCCGGGCGAAGGATCGGGGATGAACGCCGTCACCGTGCCATCCTTGGCGCTGCCCACGCGGATGCCGCGCTTCCAGCCGGGGTTGTGGCCGTAACCCTCCTTGTCGGTAGATTCGGAGTCGGTCACGTAAATCACGTCGTGCGCATCGATGGTAATGCCGCTGGGGCGGCTGAACTGCTTCCACTCGGCAAGGAAGTTGCCGTCTTGATCGAAAATCTGGATGCGATTGTTGGCGCGGTCGCCTACAAACAGGCGGCCTTTGGAATCGAACGCGAGCGTGTGTGGCACCTCAAACTGCCCAGGGCCCGATCCGTGACCGCCCCACTGCTTGATGAATTTGCCGTCCTTTGAGAATTTCATTACGCGGGCATTTCCACGGCCGGCGTTATGGCCATCGGAAATGAAGAGGTCGCCATTAGGCGCGATGGCGACATCGTTGGGTTGGTTGAACGTGTCTGGGCCGTCGCCGGCCACGCCGGCCTTGCCCAAGACCATCAGGACCTTGCCTTCGGGGCTGAACTTGAAAACCTGATGGCCCTTGCCCTCGGCGCCTTGGCCATCGGTGATCCAGATGTTGCCGTCGTTATCGAGGGTGATGCTGTGCGGAAAGACAAACACGCCGGCGCCGAAGCTACGCAGAAGTTTGCCTGAGGGCGCAAATTCGAACACAGGCGCGAGATCTGACCCCGCGCAGCTATTGACTCCGCAACGGTCTGCCACCCAGATGTGGCCGTCGCGAGCGACCGCTACCGAACTGGTGGACCCCATGATGCGTCCTTGCGGAAGCTGATACCAACGTTCCATCGTGCGGTATGGATTCGGCTGGGAATTGGGCGCGGCGTCAGCCT
This sequence comes from Bryobacterales bacterium, assembly GCA_963703295.1. GTDB lineage: Bacteria > Acidobacteriota > Terriglobia > Bryobacterales > Bryobacteraceae > PALSA-243. Next base: position 7,959,291 of record OY969810.1, on the reverse strand, counting down.
GCGCCGCAACCGAGCCGGCGCAAATGAGCAGCACGGCGATTGCACGTGGAAGCATAGAAACCCTCGCGATCAGACTTGGCGTTGCTCGATTATACTAGCAGGCATCGCTACGTGCGCGAGGAGACAGCGTGAAAAAGCTTCTGCCGGTTTTGTATGTGCTGTCGGTGGTAATCGCCGCGGCTCAGACGAAGGACACCGAATGGCCAACCTATGGGGCGGACTTGGCCAACACGCGCTATCGGCCCCTGGATCAAATCAACGCGTCCAACTTCAGCCAGCTGGAATTGGCCTGGAGCTTCAAGACAGATAACCTGGGCACGCGGCCGGAATACAAGTTGGAAGGCACGCCGCTTATGGTAAAGGGCGTCCTTTACGCCACCGGCGGTACGCGCCGCTCCGTAGTGGCTCTGGATGCGGCGACTGGAGAAGTGCTATGGGTGCACGGCGAGCATGAAGGGGCCCGTGCGGCCGCCGCTCCGCGCCAGCTTTCGGGACGAGGCGTATCGTACTGGACGGATGGCAAAGAAGAGCGCATTCTTTATGTCACTCCGGCCTACCGGTTGATCGCGCTGGACGCAAAGACGGGAGTTCCCGTGCCCGGCTTCGGCGAAAGCGGAGCGGTGGACTTGAAGCTGAACGACGACCAGACAATCTTTCCCGATCTCACGACCGGGGAAATCGGGCTGCAAGCCGCGCCCGTCGTCGCGGGTAACACCATCATCATCGGGGCTTCGTTCCGTGAGGGTATGACGCCGAAAAGCATGCACAACAACAAGGGCTACGTGCGCGGCTTCGACGTACGCACGGGCAAGCGTCTCTGGATCTTTCACACTATCCCTCAGAAAAACGAGGCCGGCTTTGACACCTGGTTGAAGGGATCGGCCGAGTACACCGGCAATACCGGCGTTTGGACGCAGATATCGGTAGATGAAAAGCTGGGCCTGGTTTATCTGCCAGTGGAATCGCCGACCGGAGATTATTATGGCGGACATCGGCCGGGCAACGGTCTGTACGGAGAGTCTTTGGTGTGCGTCGATCTGAAGACGGGCGCGCGCAAGTGGCATTTTCAGCTGGTGCATCACCCGTTGTGGGACATGGATATCTCTTCGGCCCCCATCCTCGCCGATATCAACGTGAATGGGCGATCGATCCAAGCGGTGGCCCAGCCCACCAAACAGGGCTTCCTCTATATGTTCGACCGGGTAACCGGCAAACCGGTCTGGCCCATTGAAGAGCGTCCTGTGGCGGGCGGCGGCGTTCCTGGTGAATGGTATTCCCCCACCCAGCCCTTTCCCACGCGGCCGGCCGCTTACGCGCGCAATGGCGTCGCCGTTGAAGACTTAATCGACTTCACGCCTGCGTTGCGCGATCAAGCGAGAACGTTGATTGCGAAATACAAGATCGGTCCGGTTTTCACGCCCCCGGTGGAGAGCAAGACAGATGGGCCGCTCGCCACGCTGACGTTGGGGACGGCCAGCGGCGGTACAAACTGGCCCGGTGGATCTTATGATCCGGAGACGCACGTCGCATATCTATACGCATGCAATGCCTGTGTTACGCCGATTGGTCTGGTGCAGCCGCCGAAGGAAATGTCCGATATGAATTTCGTTGCCGGCACAGCGGGACAGCCGGTTAGTATGCGAACCGGGCCGGGGGAGAACTCAGGCGCCGATTCCGCGGCTGCGCCCGCACGCGGCGCTGCCGCGGCTGGACGTGGAGCTGCAGGGGCTGGCCGTGGAGCCGGTGGTGGCGGTGGTGGCGGCTTGACCATTCAGGGCCTGCCACTGATCAAGCCGCCGTATGCCACCATTTCCGCGATCAATCTCGACAGCGGCGACATCGTGTGGCAGATCGCTCACGGCGAAACGCCCGACGCGATTCGCAATAGCGCCGCGTTGAAAGGTCTCTCGATTCCGCGCACCGGGCAATCGGGCTATAACATCGGTACGCTAGTTACTAAGTCGCTTGTAGTCGCGGGAGATAGCCTCATTACCACCACGTCTTCCGGCGCCCGCGGCGCCATGCTGCGCGCCTACGATAAATCGAGCGGCAAGGAGGTGGGAAGGGTGCTCATGCCCGCGCCGCAGAGCGGGTCGCCGATGACCTACATGGTCAACGGCAAGCAATATATCGTGGTTGCGGTGAGCGGCGGCCCATATTCGGGCGAATACCGCGCGTATCGCCTCCCGGATGAGCGATGATCAGAGCGCTTGCATTGGGAATCGGATTCGTTGCCGCGTCTTTGCTCGGGCAGGCCAGCCGCTCGGTTTGGGATGGAGTCTACAGCGCCGACCAAGCCGGCCGCGGCCGGCAGGCGTATGCGAAAGAATGCGCCTCGTGTCATGGCTCCGACCTGACGGGAGGCGAATCGGCGCCTCCATTGGCGGGCGCTGAGTTTCTTTCCAACTGGACCGGACAAACGGCAGGCGATCTCTTCGAGCGGATGCGCCAATCGATGCCCGCCAACGACCCCGGCAAGCTGACGCGCGCACAGAATGCCGATATTCTGGCCTATCTGCTGCAGGCGAACCGCTTCCCTGAAGGCAAACAGGAACTCGACAAGCAGACCGAAGCGCTGAAGCAGATTCGGATCGAAGAGAAGAAGTAGCGCGAGGAGCTTATCCCAGCGCCTTGATGCTCTCGAGCTTCGGTTTCATCTCAGCTTTCTGCGCCGGAGTCAAATCGAGTTGTGGCGGACGCACGTAACTCTCGCGGAATCCATATGCCGTCAGGGCGAACTTGATGGCTGCGGCGCCTCCGCCGCCCTGTACACGGGACAGCGCGTTCACTTCGCGGAGCTTGGCGTACGCCGCCGCCACATCTTGGCCCTTGCGTTGCGCCTCGAAACAGGCTGAAGCCTGCCGGGGGAACAGGTTGGCGCTCACCAGAATGGCCCCTTTGCCCGCGGCCAGCGCTGCCGTCAGGTTGCCTTCCGTGCCGGTCATGATGTTCAACTTCGGAAATTCCTTCACCAGCGCAGCGTAGCTCTCCGCGTTTCCGGTGGAATCCTTGATGCCGGCAAGGTTCGGATAATGCTCGAGGTTGTGCAACAACTGGGGCGTGATGGGTACGGCGCTCATCGCCGGATAGTGATACAGATTCACCGGAATCTTCGAGGCTTCCAGCACCTGCGAATAGTGCTTGGTCAGTCCTTCTGTACTGGGATTTTTGAAATAGAACGGCGGGATACACAGGAACTGATCGGCGCCATTCGCCTGGGCATGCGTCAGAAGTTCCAGCGTCTCAGGCAGGTTCGGCGTCCCTATCTGAACCATTATTTCGAGGCCGGAGCGGTGCTTAAGCGCGGTCTCGGCGACTTTCTTCCGTTCAGCCACAGAAAACGAGGCGAACTCGCCCGTGGTTCCCAGCACCAGCACGCCATCCGCGCCGCGCTCCTTAAAGAACGGCATGAGATCGCGGTACAGCGCATCATCGAACCGGCCGCGACTGTCGCACGGCGTCACGGCGGCCACATAAAGCCGGGCGCCGGCTGGCGCGCCGGTAGTCTTCGAGGCGCTCGACGCCGCTAACGCCGACGCCGTCACAGCCACCGTTCCCAGGAAGTTACGTCGAGTTGCTTGCACAGTTCCCCTCCGAGTTCGGATCAATATTACACCCGCCGAGGGTCGGGATCAAGCCGGGCAGATCGGCCCGATAGGCAAGATCGACCGCGCTTTTCGAATCGACAGATTGAGGCGAGGTGTTGTAAGCTGGTGGAGACGCTAATTTTGCAGCGTCTTCTCCCGTTCAAGTTAACCGTAGCGGGCGCGTAGCTCAACTGGCAGAGCAACTGACTCTTAATCAGTAGGTTGTAGGTTCGATTCCTACCGCGCTCACCATAGAAAACAAAACACTTAGCAAGTGAGACCGACAGCCCAAATAGGGCTTTGTCAGCAATTTTGTCAGCAGAAGCGTTGGAAATGATGGACGCTTCAGACACTTAGCGGGGGGTCTTGTCAGCAATTTTGTCAGCAGAATGACGCGGCTGGAGACCCTAAGTTCTTTATGGATCGAGGGTTCCGAGGAATTCCGCGCATAGCTGTTTAGCAAACATTCGAGTTGGCCTCCCGCGCGCGCCTCCGGACCGACGCTCAGGCGGCCTTGCAGGCTGGGGGTCGCGTTGTGGCGCGAGCCTCACCGCGAGTAAGGGCCAGGATTTCGTCCGTGCTCATGCGGGTGTTTGCAATACCGCGGAGGACCTCAATGGCGAGGCGCCCTAGCCCGCTTACGCCGAAAGGGCGCTGAGTTTTGCGGATGCGCGTATGATCGCCGGCCAACTCGAACTCCATCTGTGTGTGGCAGGAGCCCCAGGCGATTGCGAATCTCCTTGGGGATGGTGACCTGCCTCTTCTTGTTGATGCGCACGGTAATGCTGATCCATTCTCAACATCCAGCGCTTCACAGAAACTCGATCCGCTACACGGTAAGCGTGGAGAAGACGTTCGAGGCCATCTATGAAAATGGAGTACTTCGGCCTCTCGACAGCTTTGGACTTGAGAATCCGCAGCACGTCCGCGCAACGATCTCCGATTCGGCGGTGTAGGGCGGATACCCCCGGCTTCTTCGAGCTTGGCGAATGGGCCGGCGCAAAAGCAGACGGCGTCAGCCTGGAGACCGTGCGGCGGACTCTGGCCGACATCCGGGGCTCTTTGACACCGTGATCGCATCGCGCGAAGAGCTTTCGTAGCGGACGCACATCCGCGTATCGTGCGGCTGGCCCACGGAACGTGCGCTGGGGCCCGCCGGGAAGAACCACAGGGTCAGCCAATGTTTCTCCACGGCGTGCAGCGCCGATGGCGCGAACGACGTGTCTTTTCGCCGCTTTTATACGATCCGAAACGCGTGGCGGAAGTGCTCGTGCATGAGCTATGCCCCGCCGTGGACAACTGCAAGCACGGCCATGGACTCGAGTTCCGCGCGATTCGCTCTCACGCAGTGGAGGGATGACCGCAACGTTGGGCCGTCGCGGAACTGAGAGAGCGTTTCAACGCGCTGTTGTCAAGGATGCCGGAGTAACCGCGTCGCACGCTGGATATGCGAGTGGACGCGAAGAAACAGGGAACGCCGCTGCTGAAGAGCGGGCGCCCAGCGTGTGGATACATGGCGCGAACGGCGCGGCAATGGATCGAGCGCGGCCTGCCGCCATGCCCGTGCGGCGCGGCAATGACCGAGGAAGACGTATGATCGAACATATGGCTGAACTGCATATGAGCGAGGCTGAAGTTGCGAAGGACTTCGCGGCGGTGCTGGAAAAGGTTATCCGCCAAGGCGTCGATGTGGTAGTGGAGCATGACCGGCAGCCGGTGGCAGTGCTGCGGCCGGCAACTCCCCCCCGCCGCAGAGTCTCCGAAGTGATGGCGCTGATGCCGAAGAACTCGACCGCCCCATGGACGCCGACTTCGCCCGCGACGTTCAGGCCGCCATCGAAAGCCACCGCGAACCGCCCTCGACGCTCCAGAGCCGCTGTCGAGAAGCAGAACTAGGAAAGCGGGAGGGGGTGTCTTGGAACGGGCGAGCATCGCCTTTCGGAGCATCGATAGGCGCTTGTAGAATGCTCCCGCGGCGAAAGAGTTAACGTCCGCGCCGGTCAGCATCGGCGCGGGTTCGGCCTGGCTGACTTGCGCCTTGACGCGATCGAGCAGATCCATGCCAACTCCTCCAGGCGAGAAATCCTGTTCGACCTGGACATCCCATTCAACGCGGTCGCGTTCAACAAACCCGAGAAGCGTCTTTTGCTGCTCGGCCGGCAGAGATTCGATCTCGTTTGAATCTCAGCGGATCCCGGTCGTCGCCACGGTTAATTACTCCGAGGCTAGGCGGTCGCCATCAAAATATCACGTGAACTACCGCCGCCGGTCAAGCGCTTTCCCATCCTGGGCGCGATTCAGGCGACGGCACGACCGGGCATGGCTTCAATCTCCACATTCGTCGCGCGGGCCGCCTGGAATGAGAAGAACTACGGCGCTGAAGATCGCCGTGTTGACGCCGATGCCGAGCGACGCCACGGCGCTTATGCGGCCGTGCGAGGATTGATTTTTGAAATCGAATCGGCGAGGGCATCCTGCGCGATTTCCAGTTCATAGTGCGATTGCAGGTTCATCCAATATTGAGGGGACGTCCCCCAGTAGCGCGCAAGTCGCACGGCCGTATCCCCGGTGATTCCCCGCTGTCCGTTGACAATGGCGCTGATCCGGTTCATGGGAACGTGAATCGCTCTCGCCAACTGGTTCATGCTCAGGCCTGCGTCCCGAAGATCCTCGGCGAGAATCTCGCCGGGATGCGCGGGGGGCAGTTTCTTTCGGCTAATGGTAGTCGATGATTTCGACATCGTGCGCTCCTTTTCCCTCGATCCAACGGAAGCAAATCCGCCATTGGTCATTGATCCGAATGCTATGCTGGCCTTTGCGATCTCCCGCTAACGCTTCCAGACGGTTGCCGGGAATCGCCGCGAGATCCGCTAGCTCCGAGGCCACATGGAGACGAACGAGCCGCGTATACGCCGATCGCTCGATCCCACTGAACCGCTTTACGAATTCACGGGCGAACACCGCCTGTGTGTCTTAGTCTTTGAAGGTGCGAATCATCGCCGGTCTATCAATTAAGGTACTACGTTCTACGTAGATCGCCAAACCTTTCTATCGGGTAGTCGTGCCCCGGTCAGGAACCTGTCTCAAAAACGGGTTCTCCGACATGCGGAGAGCCTAAAAGACTTAGGCGATTAGACAATGACCTCTGGGAGGTCTTTGTCAGCAGTTTTGTCAGCAGAACGGGTGAGATGGAAGCTCTAACTCATTCGTTAGCAGCGAGTTCCGAGTTGTTCCACGCATTGGGGTTTTGCAAGGCCCAAAACCCCGCTCGCTACTGCTGTCAAATTGGCTTTCGAGGATGACCGAAGTGTTCGCCCCGCCGGAACGAACCCCGACAAGATTGCCCTGTGCGATGGTCAAGAGTCCTGGAGCAATGGGCGAGCCACCCGGTATCTATTCGAATGCAATCTCCCCGGCAGCAAGGTCTTGTCGCTTAGTGCTCGAATGGCCGCTTCGCACCGGGCTTCGTGGGAGCGAGAATCTCGACTTTAGGAAAATAGCTGCGGTAACGGGCGGCATCGCGGGTCAGGAGAGCCAAGCGCCCGATAGCGGCATGCGCACCGATGTAGAAGTCAGGCAGAGGTGAAGGCCGAAAGCCGCCACGACGGCGATACGCCAGGAAACTTTTTCCCGCCAGAAAGCCCGCCTCCAAAGGAAGCGGTTCGCGCCGATACAAGATCGCAGGAAGCGCCACGTCCAAATCTTCGATATATTGGCGTAGCCGATCGACACCTCGGCATAGATAATCGGGTTGATTATCAGCGTAGTGTGCTCGGCAACTTCGGACAGTGCGCGCCCGGAACAATCCGCCCAGTGAGGATCGTTGGTGGCGATATCAAGCGGGACGTTGCTATCGACGAGCGCCCCCCCTGCTGCCGCTTAGGCGGGCTTGCAAATTGGGGATAGCCAGCGTCACTTGTGTCGCGTTGCGGCCCGGCCTCGCCGCGAGTAAGGCCCAGAATCTCATCCGTGCTCATGCGCTTGTTTGCGGTACCGCGAAGAACCTCCAGGGCCAGACGTCCTCGGGCGCTTTCGCCAGCGGTCCGCCGGGCTTTGCGGATGCGGGCATGATCCCCGACCAACTCGAACTCAACTTGCGTGTGTGGCAGAAGACCCAGCCGGTTGCGAATCTCCTGCGGGATGGTGACCTGCCCCTTCGTGGTGACCTGCGTGGTAATACTCCTACCAGTAAGGATAATTCTAGAGCCATCCATTGGCCAACAACCATTTCGAGCGCAGGCTCAGAAGCCGCCTCTCGGGTCCGGAACTGAAGAATCTGCCGTGACGACCTCGCGATGGGAGTCGCGGAGTCCGGCCGAGTCCGCGGCGAAATCTGCGCCGATTGAGCAGATTTCGCGGACGGCAATCGCCGTTCACTGCACGCCACCGTCGTCTCGCCGTCCACCTAACGGCTCCAGTATAACGATCAGCGTTAGACAATACGGAAGGAGTGATCAGAAGCTTTGGTAGCGAGCAGGCTGTTCGCACTCGCCCAAGCTCGTTTTCGCAGTGTGGCGAAGGGCACGGTGTTCTCACTCTCGATGATTGCGTCGATCCAATAGCTCTCCTGGCCACCAAGCCTCCTGGAAAGAGGGGGCGGCCGATCTGCTGCGAACAGAGAGGCGAACCCTGTTCATGGAGTCGTTCCTATGCGGTGATGTCGCCGATGACAGGCGCGGTCCACTGTGGAACCTGGCGCGTCAACTTGAAGGCCTTTGGCCTCTGGCGTCTGCATAGGCGCCGCGCCAGGGGGCCACGCGCTTAGGCCAGCTTGGTTCGCTTGGACAAAGCCACGATCTTCGCGCTTGAGGAGGTCTCAGGCTGGTGCTGGAGGTCGCCGAACATCTTCTGCATTCGTTCGGCCGATTCCTTATCGGAGCCTTCGAATAGGTGGCCATACAAGTCCATGGTCAATTGAATCGACGCGTGTCCCAAGCGCTCGGCAATCTTCTTGGGGTGAACGCCTTCTGAGATCAACAGCGATGCGTGCGTGTGGCGCAGGTCGTAAAACCTCATTTTCGGCAACCCGGCCTGCTCCAGGAGCAGATGATAACGATGCAGGACATTGGTCGTGTCTACAGGCGTTCCCTTGCGCGTCGTGAAGACCAGCCTCTGTTCTTTCCACAGCGAACCGGCAAGCAGGCGTTGCTGATGCTGGCGCTCGTGATGTGCGCGCAATGCTGCGACAGTCACCAGAGGGATGTCGATCGTGCGGCGGCTGCCGGGCGTCTTTGGATGCCGCAGTTCGAACCAGGGCTCGGGATCTTTCTCGTCGCGACGGCGTTTCGTGCGGTGGAGCGAGCGAAAGATGGTGAGCCTCCCGTCATCGAGGTTGAGATCGGGCCACTCCAGTCCCAGCATCTCACCCTGGCGCATCCCGGTCGTAATTGCCAAGACGTAAAGCGCCTCGTAGCGGTCGCCGCGAACCGCCTCCAAAAACTTGCGCGCATCTTCCGGAGTGAGAAACCGGATCTTGGACAGTTCTTTCGTCTGGCGCCGCTTGGCCGCCCGCATCCGTGACGACGCTGGATTGATCGGAATGTACTTCCAGTCGACGGCGAACTGCAGCGCCCGCCGCAGGACGGAATATGAGTATTGCGACGTCCGCGTCGCCAGGCCCTTCTGGTTCAGCGCCCGGGTGAACTCATCCACCTTCCGCGGATCGAGATCCTTTAGTTTCACCTTGCCGAGCACTGGCACGACGTGCGATTCGATGTGGTATCGATAGTCCTGATAAGTGGATGGAGCTACGCCGCCGTCGTGCTTGTAGTAAGCCAGGAATTCGGTCAGGAACGTCGCGACCGTCTTGTCGCCGGCATTGCGGTCGAGCCCGAGCTCCCATCGTTCCTGCTCCTGCCTGGCCTTCGCAATCGCTTCGTCCTTACTCCTCCCCATCACCGAACGGCGCTTGCCGTTCGCACACAATTGCTGTGGCAGTTCCACGCGGTAATAAGTTTCTTTCCCTCTTCTTACCTTGAATGCTTTCATACCGGTCTCCCAAGAAGGATGCTACCAGCGCTTGTCAGCACCAAATCAGTAGGTAGGCTGACTAGCGTGGCGCCCTTTGGCCCGGAAGGGTGTTCTCCTCAATCCACCTGAAGAGCGCTTTTCGAGGCACGCGAACGGAGCCGCCGATTCGCACGGTGGGGAGAATATTGTGTTGCATCAGGCGATAAACTTTTGCGCGGCTCATTCCAAGTTGTGTCTGAACATCCGCGGCGCGGAGAAGTCGGTCCTCCGGCAGCTCATTGACCGTTTCCATTGATGGATTCATTGGGTTTCCCTCCTGAGTCATCAGCGATTTGCTGCAGCAACCCACGTTCGAGTATGCCACAATTATATTGTGTCGATACAAATTATTGCACACTTATTATTGCAAACTGTGATTTTTCATGGCATGCTTCTAATCAGTGGAGCGAAAACCGCAACAGCAGACACTTTCTATCCGGATCTCGGACACTTTGCGAGACTTCCTGGAGCGCTCGAAGCACGTTCTATCGAGCGGTGGGCGCGGGGAATCCGTCTCCACGTCTGACGTGGCCAAGATGCTGCTCGAGTCGGCCAAAGAAGACCTATTGGATTTCCGGCTGCAGGTCGCTGATCTCCAAGGGGATCCAACCGCATCGCTGGTCTCCCTTCGGAGAAAGTGGCAAGGGGAGCAGCCGCTAACGCGTCCGGAGTGGGTTTTTCTGGGCCAATATATTCAGGTCGCAACCGAGGATCTCAAGGAAAACGCCGTCCCGCCGCCGGCGCCGGCATTCGTCGGCCTGCTGGAAGCATTTCTCGCCGTCAGGAGTCTGCGCACGGAACGCGGAGGCGGGCTTGACCGCTACTACCTCGGAAACCTGGGAGTGCCCGAGGGAGTTGGATATAACGAGCGGCAACTCGATCCGGATTTAGTGCCTCAAACGGTCGCGAGTCTGATTAACGGTCTTCGCCAGAGTCCCGATGGGAGCAAGCCGCTGATCGCGGGACGCTGCTTCTACGTTGCCCTTCGCGATGAGGCAATTACCGACACGGCGAAGTTGAACCGTGTGCTTGAGCCGTACTTGCCGACTCTCTTCCGCCTGGGAGCGCGCGGGCACTGGATGCGCGAGCATCGGCCCGCGAGATCGCCGCGAGATCAGCCGGCGCAGGTTGGGTCGGTGCCGCCGCTCACGCAGGGTGGTCTTCGCCTCTCCGGCGCCGTGAACAACACCGGAGAAGTCTCGCTTTCGATCTCGATGGAGCAGAAAAGCGTGGTTTATCCGATCGGCTCGTTTCCTGAGGTTCGGGAATTCGCGGCCATGCTGAGGCATATGGAGGCTGGCGGCACTTGGAGCGGCGCCCATTTCCACGGGTACACCGTCACGGGTCCGAGCGCGGCGCCGATCGAGTTGGTGTTTTACCGCTATCGCGATGGAGTGGAGTTGGGTTTTTCGCCGAAGGAGTGGCGGGATCTGAACGAGCTGGTGGCCGCGGCGCTGACAGCGCCGAGACTGCGGCCTTTTTGGGAGGAATTGGAACTGGTCTACGGCGAATTGTAGGACGCGGCGCAGGACCGAGGGGGCCAAATGAAATCGCAGCAAAATACCGAAGCCAATGGTGTGCCAGTGCGCGCCGCTGAAAAACGAGTGATTCTTTCCATGGGAGGGAAAGGAGGCGTTGGCAAGATCAGTTTCATGGCGGCGCTCGCCGAATGGTTCGATGCCAACCAGATCCCCCTGCAACTGCTGGATCTGGATTCAGAGAACAAGGCGCGCGGCTCGCTGACGCACTTCTTCGGCGAACGGGCGCCGAAGGTCAACATTCACACTCCCGCGGGTTTGGACGCATTTGTCGACCAGCTGGTGGAGGGCGCGCCGGTGATTCTGGCGGATATGGGCGCCGGGTCCGGCCAAGTGACATACGACTGGTTCGACAAGATGTACCCCGATGTGGCTGCGGCGGGCATTGTCTTCACAGCCATTGGGGTGGTCACATCGGACCCGGCCAGTGTGGAATCGGTTCTCGCCTGGGCATCGCATCTACAGGCGCGCACCGAGTATCTGATAGTGGAGAACAGCGTCTCCCAACACGGCGATTTTCGTTACTGGAGGGAGAGTACGCAAGCGCTCGAATTCCAGCGTTTGTTTCGTCCAACCGTGATCGAGATGGATTACCGCTTGCCCGAGTTGGAAAACGCGGCGCGGAACCACGGCGTCACTCTGGGCGAGATCGCCGGGCGGGCCACAAAGGCCGCGGAATTACAAAAAGCGTCTATGGTCATGCGCGCCCAGAGCTACCGCCGCCGGATGTTCGCGGAGTTCGATCGCGTCAAGGAGCTATTATTGCCGTGAATCCGACAGACGAAGTCGATATCATCGACCGGATTGCGCTGGATTTGCCCATCGAGGTCCGCGCAGCTTACTACCGGGAGATGAATTACTGTCGATCACTCCCGGAAAACGACGAGATGCTGCGCGTTCTGCGGGCGATGCAGTTCCTCACGCTTCTCATGCGGCAGGTTCCGGAGCGAATTTTATCCGAGCGAGAGCGGCTGGAAGGTTCGCTCAGCGAGGCGATGGGGCAATTGAGGGAGACCGCGGAACGTGCGGAGGACTACCGGTCGATGATAGAGGATCGTCTGACCGCGCTACCGGGCGAATTGGTTGCCGGACTCTGTCCCGAACGCGTCGCACGCGAGATCAATGAAAGCCTGCGGCAACAGTTCGTGCAATCCACGATTCCGCAGACCGCCCAGGCAATGAGCGTCGTTGCGGCCCAACTGCAGGCTGCGGTTGTGGACTTCAGCAAGACAGCATCAGTGCTTAATCATGCCCATCGCGGCGCCGCCGAGCAGGCGCGGCAGGCCGTCGCGAGTCTCAACACGACCGTCTCTGCAGCCGCAAGCATGGCGCGGCAGGCGGCTCAAGAATTGTCTTCGGCGTTTCGGCGGGAACTACGCTGGTCTATTTACACGCTGGTCAGCATCAGTATTGCGTTAGCGTTCGGGGCGGGCATGCTCTACGAGTATTGGCTCAGTACCCCAACTGGCAACGCGGTGCGGGCTGAACCGCCGGCAGCGGCAGCACCAGCCAAGGTCAGACAACGGCCTGCTCGCTAGACTCTCGCATATGCTCACGATTCGGGCCATGTCGGACGGAAAGGGGTACTCGGCGCGACACCTGGAGCACAGCGATTACTACGCCGAGGGCGAACGGATAGTCGGAAGATGGGCGGGACGAGGGGCTGAGCTGCTGGGATTGGCAGGACCTGTGCGGAGAGAGGATTTCGAGGCGCTCCGAGAGGGGCTCGATCCTCAAAGCGGCGAGTTTCTGCGGCAGCGCCAGGGCGCCGACCGTATGGATGCCGAGGGCGAAACACGCAGCCGTGCACGGCACCTTTACGACTTCACTTTCTCCGCGCCGAAGTCCATTTCGATTATGGCCCTGTTGGGCGGCGATGAACGGCTGAAGGAGGCACACACGAATGCGGTTGCGGCGGCTTTGGGAGAACTTGAAAGTCACGCTGGTGCGCGAGTGCGCATGCGTGGCGCCAATAGCGACCGGACCACGGCCAATCTGGCGCTGGCGGTCTACGATCACGACACGAGTCGTGAGCTGGACCCGCAACTCCACACTCACGCCGTTGCAGCGAATTTAACCTATGACGGAGTGGAAACTCGATGGAAAGCGCTCCAGGCTAGCGGCATTTACCAGCGGCGCGCCTATTTGACCGAGATCTACCGGAACTCGCTGGCGCGCCAGGTTCGCTCGCTCGGGTACGAAATTGAAGACCGCAGGGATGAACGCGGCAGAGACTACGGCTTCGAGATTCGCGGAATTGCGCGCGACTTGCTGACCCGCTTCAGCCAACGAAGTCAGCAGCGCGATGATGCGATGCGTGACTTCGTCGAGCGGACTGGGCGGCCACCGACCGACAACGAGGTTGCCGTCTTGGTGCGTGAGACCCGGGCCGACAAGTTAGTCGAAATTTCCACTGACGAAGTACGGGCCAAGCAGAAGAGCCGGCTTTCAGCGGCGGAATTACGGATGCTATCGATGCTCCGCCGGGACCGGACAGTCGAATTGGAGTTGAGCGGTCCGGAACAGTCTCTTCGTCACGCGCAAGATCACGTATTCGAGCGAGTATCGGTAGCGCGAGACCACGAGATCCTGACTGAGGCGCTCCGCCACGGTCGGGGATGTATCGATGCCGCGGATCTGAAGGGCACGCTGGCAGCTCAGGAGATGGCCGGCCAACTCTTACGGGAGGGTGGCGAGATAGCAACCCAGGAAAGCCTGAATCGCGAACGGGAAATGATCGCCTTCGTCAACCGCGGTATCGGTGCGTTCGCTCCTTTGGGCGCCGGCCAGGAGTTCATCGCATCCGACAGACTGCGCCCGGAGCAGAAGAGAGCTGTCGAGTTCGTTCTCAGCTCGCGCGATCGGGTGGTGGCGATCAGTGGAGCGGCCGGGACAGGCAAGACAGCTACTCTGCAGGAGTTGCGGCGCGGCCTGATCGAGGCCGGCCGCGAGGTAGTCGCGGCGGCGCCGACGATGAGTGCGGTAGCTGAACTGCAGTCGGTCGGCTTTGCAACGGCGATCACTGTCGAATGGATTCTGCAGGATCCGCAGCGCCAGGCATCGCTCTCAAACGGGGTGCTTGTCCTGGATGAAGCTGGAATGGTGTCCGTACGGCAGATGTCGGAACTGCTGCGGTTGGCCGGCCAATTCGGTGCGCGGATCATCTTTACAGGCGACACTAGCCAGATTCAAAGCGTAGAGGCTGGCGATGCCTTGCGCATTCTGGAGAAGGAATCGAGAATGAAGGGCACCTCCCTGCGCGAGGTGCAGCGTCAGACGGATCGGGACTACCGGCGTGCGATCGAAGAGTTGCGCAGGGACCCCGCGAGTGGCTTCCGACGCTTGGAAGAGATCGGCGCAGTTCGGGAAGTCCCATGGAGCGAACGCGCCACTGTTGTTGCCCAATCGTGGGAGGATGCGCAAACCGGTCACGGACGCTCAGTGTTGGTGGTTTGCGCGACCCATGACGAGATCCGAAAGGTAACCGAAGCCGTGCGAGAGAGCCGAAAGCGGGCGGGGCAATTAGGCGGCGCAAGGCAATTCGCTCGCGATATTCCTCTCGGCTGGACGGCCGCGCAGAAGAACGACTGGCGGAACTATCGTGCTGGACAGGTGCTGGGGTTCCACCGTGCAGTAAAGGGAATCGACCGCCATGCCGCTGGACAGGTGATGCGAGCGGATCGACGAGGTGTTGTCGTGCAGCTTGCAAACGGCGAAGAGCGCACATTGACGCATAAACAATCGCAAGCTTTTGAGGTATTTGAACGAAAGGCAATCGAGGTTGCTGTGGGCGATCAATTGCTACTAGCTGCGAATCGGCGGCAACCGGGGTTTCATGCGACCAACGGTGAGATTGTTCATGTGGATCGCATCGACGCGGATGGCCACATTTGCCTGAGCGACGGCCGAATGTTGCCCCGAGACTACACTCACCTCGGCCATGGATATGCGGTTACCGCTCATCGCAGCCAGGGCAAGTCGGTGGATGAAGTCATTATTTCGGCGGACGGCATGAGCCGGGAGTTGTTTTACGTGGCGGCGTCCCGCGGCCGCCAGCGCGTGAGCGTGGTCACTACTGATGTCGGCGCACTCCGGGAGTCGGTTGGGCGGACCGCCACCCGCCAGTCGGCGACGGAGCTGGCGCGCAAAGCATTCCTTCGAATGGATAGAGGGATCTGGCGCGGATTTACAGCAGCCTGCCATTTGATAAGGCACGTCCAATTGAGGTCCGAGCCTGACAGGGAACAGGCGGTCTCTCAAATCGCACCGCAGAGACAAAGACATGAGCATGGCATCGGCAGGTAATCAGCGAGGGTGGCGAGTTGGCAGGGAGCACAGTCAGAACGCACTGGAGGTCGTGCTGCTCGACCGGACCTACGTCCTGGCATGGGCTCAGTTTCTGTACGCCGAAGGCGGCGATGATGAGGTGCGTCTCGTTTTTGCGACCCACGATGTTCTGGCAAGAGGCGCAGGTCTCCAGGAACTTCTCGCGGACTTGGCTGCCCAGCGCGTGGTCGGCCTGGATGCGCCTGCCCGATCGGAGTGGTTCGGCAGGGGCGCCGGTAGTTACATCCGGGAGTTATTGGTTCACAAGGTCGACTCCTGATGCTTACCAAAGACCAGCTTCGGCAACTTCTGGACGACCTTCCCTACCGGGAGCCTCGTTCCAGCCTGGCTCCGTACCGTGAACTGGTCAAGGAGATGAGGCGGCGGGAATATTCGTATCGTGAGATCTCCCGTTTCTTGGCGGCGCGTTGCGCAGTCGAAATCAGCCACAACGCGGTGCGCAATTTCTTGAAACGGAATTGCCCTGAACTTCTGGACACTCCCTCGGCGCCGGCATTCGGCGGGCAGTGCCCGCCAAAGACCATTACGACTCCAACCGACGCGGCGAAGAGTCGCAGCGCGCCTCAAGAGTCGCAAGCAGTCCGTGAGCGGATAGCCGCTCTCAAACGGCGGCCTCCGCCCGACACGGCCGACGGGCCCGCGTTTAGCTTTGACCCTGACCAGCCCCTGCGACTGGAAGATGAAGAGAGCTGAGGCATCGGTGCAGACTTCTTCAGCCTTGGCTGGGACGCGAGATTGGCTTGTGAAGCGTTCAGTGCTTTGGAACACCAGCGGTGTTCAGTTGACGTCAACTGAACGTGAAGTGGCCGTCAAGTGAACGTGTACTGAACGGGAACCGAACAAACATGCCGCCCATAGCGCTTCACGAATCCTAGCGGCCGGGTGAAGAATAAAGACACCATCCCTAAGCCTGACGGCTTAGGTTGAGATCCGTCGAATCTATTGTGCGCCGTAATCTGTTCCATTCCGGCCGTCGTACAGAAGCTCTGCGGAATCGAAAGATTAATGTACTTCATGAAGGATCATTGCACCTTAAGGATGTTCCGCGGCGAGAATTACTTAATCGTCGTTCATCGGCATTCTTGGTCCACCATCATACAGGCCGAGAATGATACCATAAAAATCGGTCTCGAATGCTGGCGGGTTAATAGCAATCGAGATCGTCGAAGGATACTGAACGTTCTTGGGACACCTTCCGCTGGTCAGTATAATCACTCCGAGCTTAAATGCGGCACGGTTTCTGGGAGAGGCTATTCGAAGCATATTGACTCAAGATTATCCACGCATCGAATACATTGTTATGGATGGTGGCTCCACGGATGGAACCCTGGATATCTTGAGGGCGCACCCGACCCAATTGAAGTATGTCTCAGCGCGTGATGAGGGTGCCGCAGAAGCCATTAATAAGGGATTCGCCAGCGCGCACGGAGAGATTCTTACCTGGCTGAACGCGGACGACGCCTATTTGCCTGGAGCGGTCGCCAGAGCCGTTGCGGCGCTAGACGCGAATCCGGATGTCGCGGCGGTTTATGGCGAAGCGTATTGGGTCGACGCGAAAGGTGCGATCCTGGGCCCGTACCCCACGGCGCGTTGCGACGTTGCGGCGCTGGGGCGCGATTGTTGCATATGCCAACCGGCATGTTTCATTCGCCGGTCGGCTGTGGAGGTGGTTGGGATGCTCAACGTCGAATTACAGGCCTCCTTCGACTACGATCTGTGGATCCGGCTTGCGAAGCGATACCGGTTGGCGTATGTTCCCGAATATCTCGCTACTTCGCGGATGCACCAGGAGAATAAAACTCTAAGCCAGCGGGCGACAGTCTTCTCAGAATCAATCGGCTTACTCAAGCGGTACTACGATTATGTGCCGGTTCGTTGGGTGTACGGGTATCTTTCTTTTCTGAGCGATCGACGGGACCAGTTTTTCGAGCCGTTGCGGAACTCAATTCTCACTTACCTGCTGGCGTTACCGGCGGGCCTGCGCTACAACCGCGCGCATCCATTGAAGTACCTGGCGGAATGGATGTCGGTAGTGAAACCGTCGAACGTGTCGAAATTGTGGGAACGAAACTTGACTAGCGGAGAATCTCGGATACGATCTGCATAACCCGATTCTGCTCACAGGCTGTCATATCGGAGCAGCCAGGAAGGCAGACCATCGTGTCTTCCAGCCATTTGCTGACGGGGGCGTCCATCGTGGTGGAATCCTGGGTGTGCAGCGCCGGACGAAAGTATCTTCGCACTTCGAGACCTAGCTCCAGGGCTCGCTCTACAAAAGAGCTTGCGTCCGCCCACCGCGTAAGTTGAAGTGGAAAGCTTTGCCACGGCGGCTGGCCAGCGTCACGCGGCAATTTGATCCCGGTATCGACTCCAGGCGGGCAATATAGGACGCTGCAACTCGCCGTCGCAGGGCGATATAGGAATCGACGCGGTCTGCCATGGCCAGACCGACCACGCACGCAAATTCGCTCAGCTTGCCATTGAAAGCCGACGCCAACCCCGTTCTGTGTAATGCCGAAATTGATAGCGGTGCGGAATAGCGGCTGCAAGCTCTCTTGGCGCAAATACCACGCCGCCTTCGCCGATACCGAAAACCTTCGTTGAGTGTAAGGAGAAGATCTCGGCAATGTCGTTACCCCCGGCCAAGGCGCCGGTGCAGGTTTGGCCTCTCAGCGCAGGTGCGGCGTCGACGACAAGAGGTACCCGTGCCTCACGGCAAACTTCCTCTAATGCCGTCAGGTCGCGCAAAGTCCATAGCTTCTCACCGCCAGAACGCAAACGATACCGTCCTGCGCCATTCCGGCTCGTGGCGTGTCCGGCGACATCTCCCACAGATTCGGGCACACGTCGCAGAATACCGGGACGCAGCCAGCCGCGCGCACTGCTTGCAAGTTGCGGCAAGGGTAAAGGAATGCATGAGGACCCGGCCGTGGATCTCCAAAGCCATGAGGACAGCCGTGATTCCAGCAGTGCCGCTTGCCACCAGCACGGCCTCACGCGACGGCGGAGCATAGTCGGCCGTCAGCCGCTCTTCGAGAAGGGAATGAATAGGCCCGAAGTTGCTGAACCTTTTTTCCTCAAAGGCCAGTTCGAGATGACCGAGCCAGTCTTCGGGACTTGGCAATGTGGGACGAATGAAACGGAGCATGGAATCTACCATCCATCCAGTTCTCGCGCGTAGAGGAAATGTCGAGCGGGCGGCCCTTCCGCACGGAAGAGGGCTTCCTGCGATTCGAGAATCTGCTCCGAGGCGCGCGCCCGGACTCGCCGCGCGGGAGCGCCCACATAGATGCTCCACGGCTCGAGATCCGCCGTCACCGGACTTCCGGCACCTACTACGCGCCCTCTCCAACGACAACGCCCGGTAGAATCACACTGTTGGCGCCATTGGTTACGATGATGCGGCTATCCGATAGCGCGCCGCCGCGCGCGCGGAGAGAGGCGGCGAGGTGGTGAATGCGATTGAAAAAGCTCGCTGTCCGGGGTAAGGGGAATCTCAAGGCGATCATCCCGCACATTCGGATAAATCGAGCGCGACGCTTCGTGGCGTATCTAATCGCCGCAACGGTCAAGCCACCGAGGCTGGCCCCGAGTGCCGAAGCAGAAATACAGTGTATCATGTGAGCTTCTGAACCACTGTGTTCATCGAAAGTTTCCCGCGGTGCTAAAGGCTCCGGAGCGGGAAGGCGGGCCGCTAATTGGAGCTCTCGTCCAATCGTAGCCGAAGGACATTAGCAAGTTCATCGAGCGGCATCGAGGGGAAATGGATTGTCGCCTCCTGCCCGTTCAGGGAGATTCGAAGTGGTTCGGGGCAGGGATCTGCCAGTAAGTCCGCGTTCGCGAGGTTCTCTTCGATTCTTTCGACACAAAGCGGTTCGGCGGGCCAGTCGAACAGTTGAACATAAGTTCGGCCGGGTTTCGTGGTACAGCGCCAGCCGAAAGGCCGGCGACAGACGAAGCGTGAGCCCGCGACGGACGAAGCCATCAACTCATGCCCGAATCGCGTGGGACCGGCGCCATAAATCGCCTCGCTATTGGCGTTCAGCCACCGTCCGACGCGATCCAGGACCTCGATGCTCGGCTCGGGGATGATGCCATCGGCGGTTGGGCCCGCATTGAGCAGGTAGTTGCCTCCCTTGCTAACCACGTCGACCAAGCGGTAGATGATCGTGTCAGCTGGCTTCCAGTTGTGGTCGGTTTTTTTATAGCCCAGGTATCGTTAATGGTCGCGGGAGTTTCCCAGGCCACTTGTATTCCTGTGTCGAGGACCTGGTTGTCTCGCATGGAGGCCTAATTTATCGAATGCGCGTCGTTCATGGTCCAGCCGCCCATTGATGAGACAGTCGGGTGCGAGTTCGCGGACCAGCTTTATGAACCGTGCCGATCGCTCGGGCGTCATATCGATCGGTGTATCGAACTACATCAGCGCCACAGGGCCGTAGTTCGTAAGCAGTTCTCTGACTTGTGGAAGAGCGATTTGCTTGAGATAGGCGTCAAAATCGCCTTGCTGAATCGGATCCCATGAGCCCCCGAAGGCCGCGCCGCCTGCATGGTGCCAGTCCTGAGATTGCGAGTAGTAAAAGCCTAGCCGCATGTCGTGCTTGCGGCACGCGTCGGCGAGCTCCCTCATTGGGATCGCGTTGGAACGGCGTAGCATCCACGATATTGAATGGGGTTGCACGGGAATGAAAATGGCGAAACCATCGTGGGCATCGCCACGATATACTTCATGCCTGCTCTTTTGGCGAGGAGCACCCACGCTTCCGCGTCGAACTTTGTGGGATTAAATTGGCCGGCCAGTTTCGCATAGTCGGCGACGGAGATTCTGGCGCTATGCATCAGCCACTCCCCGAGGCCGGATAAGGCTCTCAGTTCAACTCGCCACCGTTGATCGAATAGAATGCCGTACTTCGCCTCGCGGAACCAGGCGGTTCGCACGAGGGCATCGGGATCGGCCGCCGCAGGTTTGGGGGCCACCTGATGAAATGGAGCAGCATTGGTCATCGGTACTCTTCTTTAGGGACTTTGAATTTACACAAAGTACTAAATACGGTAATATTAGGTCACATCGCGATTCCTCAGATTTAAAATCAGGAGCCCCAAATTCAAATTTTCTATTATCTTCATATTCCAAAAACAGCCGGTTCGACGTTCTGCTTTTCAGTACTTCCTCAAATCTTTGAGCATGACCGTATTTGTCAGGCGCATGACTACCCTGAGCTGCTCCCCATGCTGGCCGAGGGGCTGGAGAAATACAAACTTTTTCGGGGCCATTTCTATTATTTTTTTACCCGCCTTTTGCCTGTTCGGCCCGCCATACTAACCTTTTTAAGGGATCCGCTCGATCGCGTACTTTCTTTATACGACCACATCTGCCGCGAACCGGGTCACTTTCAACATGCGGCAATGCCCAAACCGCCGCACGGGTTGCTTGACGCAGTGCGTTCGCCCAGACTCCTGCCGCCGAGTTTTCAGGTTACGGCCTTAGCATGCGATCTCGATCCGGTCACCGCCATAGATTTGGCACGTGCAGCGAACCCTGAGGGTTTTGACGAATACTCGGCGATCTACAGCGAAATGACAAAGCGCATCCCTACCCGCGAAGATCTGGCAATTGCGTGCCGCCGGCTCGAAGAAGTGGATTTTGTGGGGATCGTCGAGTATTATGACGAATCGCTGAAATTAGCATCCGCCACGTTCGGCTGGCCTCTTCTCCAATACCAGCGTTGGAACGTCGCTCCGGCGAGGACCCGTGAAGAGATTGAGCCGGCTATTCTTCGTGAAATTATAAACGCGAACGAGCTCGATTTCGAATTCTATGAATTTGGCAAAACCCTGTTTGCCAAACGTTTAGAGGGAATTGCCGGCTCGTCGTCGCTGACTGCCCTAGGTCATGATCGGAAGCACCCATTACCAGGACTGCGGCCGAGTAAACCGTCCTGGTACCACGTTTGACAGTTCCAGTACATCTGAATTAGACTTAAGAACTCGAAACCGGTTTTTACGATCGCAGTATTTGACGCGAATAGCCGATCGCGTCCTGGGGCTGGTTTGGCTAGTGAAGATCATGTTAGACCCCGTTTTTACGTTGAACCAGACGCTGCGAAACCAACTGTCGAACTTGGTCCGGCCAAACCATGACAAGATCGCCGGTGAAGAATCCTGCCCGGAGTTCCCGATGACTGTTGCAGTTTCTAGGGCCGGCGCTGATCCCGGTGCGCTCCTGAACGTAGTGGTGACGGGAAATGAAGTCAGCGACCGTCATGGAACGGGTCCCGTGGTGAAGCGCGTCTGCCAGGCGTGGCCGAATATCTTCTCGATCCGCACACGCAACGATTGGGGTGGAGTTCAGGATTTCGGCGACTGGCATGTATGCCTGTCGCCGCGCGCAACGACGCGCTCGGGTTTTTTCCGGAACGCACTCAGCGTGCTGCGGGATCGGAAGATTGGGAAGGTTTTATGCATTCCTTTCCTGCTGGACGAATTCTACACGTCCATTGCGTTGCAAGAGTGTTTCGGCGCGAAGTTGTGCGTCTACTTGATGGACGACCAGAACGTGGCGGCGAGAAACATACCCGACGAGCTGATGAGGGAGTTTCTGGAACGCTGCTCGTTGCGGCTTGCGACCCACCCGGAATTACAACACATCTACGAACGGAAATACGGACTCGCCTTTCACGTCTTGCCGGCAATCGTTCCCCGCGCTCTGGTATCGGCGGAACCGCCGGTAGTAACTGCGCCCGGTCAGATGTCCAAGGGCGCTTTACTGGGCAGCTTTTGGGATCAGAGTTGGTTTGACCGGTTGTGTTCGGCGCTGGTCGGCTGCGGGCGGAAGATCGACTGGTTCGGGAACAACAAATCTCCATGGTTCGAACTCTCGCCGATACAGCTTGCGAAGGCGGGAATCGAGGCCCACGGGATTGTACCCGAGGACCGGTTGGCGCGGGAACTGGCGAGGTATCCATTCGTCATAGTTCCGGTTGGCGCTCTAGATGAGAAGGATTTGAATACAGGGGTCGCGCGACTCAGCTTGCCGGGGCGCATTTTGTTCGCAGCGGCCGCTTCGCAGACTCCCGTCTTGATCGTTGGAAGCCCGCGCACTTGCGGCGCCCGTTTTGTCGCTCACTTCGGTATCGGTGAGATCGTACCGTACGATACGCATGCGATTTCCGCCGCAATGGACCGCATGAGCAAGCCGGACGCTCAGCAGAGGATGCGCCAGGCAGCGGCGAGAATCGCGCCCCCGCTCTCGGACCGTGGAGTTTCGGAGTGGTTGTGGGAATCTATCGAACTGGGCGTTCCCGCGGATCGCCGGTTCGAGGATATGTTCTCCGGATACGATTCCATAATCGACCTCGAAAGCAGCGCCGTGGCCACCGCAGCCGCATGACAATAATGCGCACACGTAAATGTCCCGTCACTTTGAGGAAATCCGGCTTCGAAACCAGGATTTAACAAACAGACTGCTCAGTTTAACCGGCAGCGAACCGGTGCCTGCCGCCGAGCCCGCACCGCGGCAGGCGCCCCAGAACGCGGATGCGATTGTAGCGCACATAGAAATCAACGATCACCACGGGGTTGGGGTTCTATTACTTCGGCTG
This sequence comes from Bryobacterales bacterium, assembly GCA_963703295.1. Lineage (GTDB taxonomy): Bacteria > Acidobacteriota > Terriglobia > Bryobacterales > Bryobacteraceae > PALSA-243. Next base: position 7,936,209 of record OY969810.1, on the reverse strand, counting down.
TTCGGCGAAACCCCGAACCTGGTGTCGATTCGTTCGAAGGATTTTTATGGTGGCCGCCAGGACTTCGGGGCCTGGCACGCCTGCATCTCGCATCAGAACTCTTCCCGCGACTCGGCGATGTGGAACGTTCTGGAGACGCTTGGCGGTACGACGGTGAGGCGCATTCTATCCGTGCCGTACTTTCCCGACGATGCGCTCAGCGCTATTGCCCTGAAAGAAGCGTTTGGAGCGCCGCTCTGTACATTCCTAATGGACGATCAAAATCTCTTCTCCGACGGCATTTCGGATGCGGTGATGGGGGAGTTGCTCAGAAAGTCTTCGTTGCGCCTCGCGATTTCGCCAGAGATGTGTACCGCTTACGAAACGAAGTATGGTTGCAAGGTATGGTTCATGCCGCCAGTTGCGCCAACGCGGTTGATTCCCCGGCAACTGACGGAGCTTTCGCAACATGAGTTGCGCGAGAGGCAGCCGATCATTCTGGGCAACATATGGGGCCAACAGTGGCTTGAATTGTTGCGAGCGACCGTGCGAGACACAGGCATTTCCATACGCTGGTACAACAACGGTGAATTCCGGTGGTTGAGTTGTAGTAAGGAGGATCTGGTGCGCGATGGAATTGTGCCGCAGGAAGGACAGCCGGATCCGGACGAGGCTCTTGTCGAGATCTTACGGCGTGCTCCGTTTGTGATCCTGCCATCGGGGACGCTGGAGGAGGGTGACGATCGGAGGTTCATTGCGCAATTGAGCTTTCCGAGCCGGATTCCGTACATTCTTGCGACGAGCCATGCGCCGATTCTGGTTCTGGGAAATGCAGAGACGGCGGCGGCCCGAATCGTAACCCGGCTCGGAATTGGCGCGGTTGCGAGCTACCGGCGCCAGGAATTCCTGGAGGCAGCCGAGCGGATCACTCGTCTCGATGTAAATGTCGCGATGCGGCGCGCGGCCTTTCTGCTATCACTGCGCTTCGCCGATCTCGGGGCCGCGGAATGGATTTGGCAATCTCTCGAGAGAGGCGAGCCGGTCGACGGCAGGTACGAAGAAATGATGCCAGATCCGAGCGGACTCCCGATGATCCGCCGCGCCAGGCGCGGGGATTTGGGCCAATAGTCCCGAACGAAGGCAAGACAGCTAAAATTGGAAGATCGGGAAACTATGGACCTTCGAAACCAGGTGAAACAGGCTCTGCGCCATAGCGGCCACGCCCTTGTGAGCACCGTACACGATCGCCTGAATGGAATCGAGGAGATGCTGCAACAAATTTTGGAACAGAATACCCATATCGCCAGTACGCAAACGGCGCTTCTTCAATCCGGGGTTCATCTGGTGGAGAACCTTGCACGCTTTCGAACGGAAATTGCGGAAACGGAAAGCCGCGTCTCGTCGCACGTGCGCAATCAGGCGGTGGGCAAAGAAGATTTGCAGGCGCTGGCAGCGGCTGTCGTGGAGTTGCGCGAGTCTAGTGCGGTCAGAGAGGATTTTCAGGAGTTGGGCGACCGGATCGCGCTCTTGCAGGATATTTTGGCGCAGAATACGGAGATCGCAAGCAGCCAAACGGCTCTATTGCAATCGGGCGTGGAGACAATCGGGAATTTATCGCAGTTGCGGACAAGAATTGAAGAAATCGAAGCCCGTATTGCGGCCTGTCTACGCGAGTATTGCGCCACAAAGGCGGATGCGCAGACGCTGGCGGCTGAGGTAGCTGAAGCGCGCGAGGTCGCGGCGAGCAAGGCAGCATTGGAAGCGGTCGACGAGCGGATTCAGGATATCTCTCTGAGTATGCGCGACGCCTTGAATGCCAACTTAGAGGCCCTGCATTCGGTAAATAGCGAAATCGAAAAGGCGGCGGCAACGGGACGGGCAACGGCTGCGAGTTTGGCAGTCGTCGAACCGATGGTTCACCAAACGAGAGAGTTTTTGGCTAACCAGTCCGTTCGACAGGTTTGCGTAGAAACATCGGACTACTTTTTCACCAATCCCGAGCTCGGACTTATGGCGTTTCTTTATTCCTACCTGCCGACGCGAACGGTGCTGGATGTGGGAGCGCACGTTGGTGATGTTTCCGAGCACCTTTTGGATACGGGATATGAAGTTTATGCGTTTGAGCCTTATCCGGAAAGCTACGAACGCCTGACGAAGCGCCTTGGCCGCCGCGCGGAGTTTCACGGGTTCAACGTGGCTTTAGGAAGCGTGACGGGCGAATTACCGTTGTATACGGTTCGGGACTCCTCGCCAGATAATCGATATGAGGATCCCACTGTGTTTCATAGCCTGGCGCCCCATGGGATGCCCGCAGATCTGTCGTTCGGGAAGGCGATCCCGGTCCCGATCCGAAGACTGTCCGACCTCCATCGGGACGGCCTCGTTCCCAGAACCGCCAGTATGGTTAAGATCGATACGGAAGGATACGATTTAGAGGTAATTCTGGGAATGGAGGACCAATGCTATCCGGTTGTGATGGTCGAATTCTGGGACGCTGCAATTCCTTTTGCGGCCCAAGGACTGCGTTATACCGTGAAAAGCATGGTCGGGGAGATGCGGCAAAGGGGATATCTCTGGTCCATTGTGATCTACCGCGTCTGGGGCCAGAATGAGACGGCGTTTTTCTGCAACCAGGACCGTTCCGTACCGGAATCTTGGGGTAATGTTCTGTTCTTCCAGGATCGCGAAATCTTCGCTCAAGCGCAGCAATGGTGTTCAGCGGTGTTGCCGCGGACTTACTTCAAGCATACGCCGGCTTCGCCGGAGAATCCGGTGAAAGAGGCGGTAGAATCGGTTAGGGAGCAGCGGTCGAGCGAGCACGCCCTTGGTACGCGTCGGTAACCTCGGCGGCCGGTCCGTCCAACAGAAGATCGCCATGGTCCAGCCAGATGGCGCGGCTGCATAGCTTCTGGATCGCGCCTTGGACGTGCGAAACGCAAACTATAGTTTTGCCCAGGCTCCGTAACTCCTGAATCTTCTCGAGGCACTTGGCCTGGAAAGTCTGGTCGCCTACGGCTAACACCTCATCGATAAGGAGAACGTCCGGTGTGGCGTGCACGGCGACGGAGAAGGCCAGACGCATCATCATACCCGCCGAGTAGGTGCGGATTGGCTCATCCATGAAATCGCCAAGCTCGGCGAAGTCAACGATACTGGCATAGGCGCGGCGCAATTCACGGCGGCTCATCCCGAGGAGAGCGGCGTTCATGGTCACGTTCTCCGCCCCTGTCAAATCGGGGTGAAAACCAGAACCGAGTTCGAGTAGCGCCGCCACCTTGCCATTAACAGTCACGGCCCCGCGATCCGGCGAAGCAATCCCTGCGACCAGGCTCAGGAGCGTGCTCTTGCCAGCCCCGTTGCCGCCAACGATACCGACGCTTTCCCCTGATTCCACACGAAAGGAGACATTCTTGAGGGCATTGAACGGCTCAAGTCGGGCACGCCGGGAAAACAGGTTCTGCATGTGCGAGCGCAGAAGGAGCGTGCCAGCGTGCCTGTCGAAGGTTTTCCAGACTTCCCGGAACTCGATAATTGGGCCGGACATCATAAATAATTATAGAATTTGCCCTGTAACCTGCGAAAGGCGAACAGGCCAACGCACAGCATCAGTACGGAACTGGATGCGAGTTGTACCAGCAGGAGTGGTCTGGGAGCAACGCCCTCGATCAGAATATTGCGCGATGCAAGGACCAGCGCCGCCACCGGATCGAGCTGGTAAACCATGCGATACTGCTGGGGAACGAACTTGAAGTCGTAAAAGATTGGTACGAGCCAGAAAAGCACGACGTTGGCCGATTCGACGACGTAGCGAACATCCTTTACGTAGACGTTGAGCGCCGACGATACCAGGGAAAGACCGATAACGAAAATGATTTCCAGAGCCCAAATCACGATCAGCCACCACCAGTTGCGATTGATGCCGAGGCCCGTTACAAGTACAAGACCCAGCAGCAGCAGGACCTGGAACGACAGATGAAGGCAGTTGCTTAGGACGCTGGCCACAGGTAGAATTTCGCGCGGCACGGGCACGCGCTTCACGAGATGAGCGCTGTCTACCAGGGAGTTAGTTCCGTTTAGCCAGGAGAGCGTGAAAACGTTGTATGGAATGATGCCGCAGAGTACGAAAATCGCGAAGTGGGGTATGTGGTTGGGCAGTACTTGGGTAAAGACAAACCACAAGACGCCCATCATGACGAGTGGGTTCAAGACGGACCAGAAGACGCCCAGAGACATGTTGCGGTAGCGGATACGGAAATCTTTGATGACAAGACTTTGCAGGAGGAATAAATAATCCCCCGCCCATGGCCGCCGGGTTTCAAGCTCACTGCTCATAGTTTATCCAGGCAGGCGAAGTGGACAGCCTGGGAGGCCGATCCGCCTATGTTAACCGGTGAAAACACCATTCTAATCGAAAACTGAGCGCTTTGCTGAAGGCCGCTTACGATTTCGGAAGGAGCACAGCCGAATAGAACACCGCGTCGACGGAGTAAACGGGGCCGCGCTCGTGACGGAACTGTTCGCCTAGTCCGACTAGCGTGAATCCGGCGTTTTCGAGAAACTCGATCATTTCAGTTAACAGAGGAGTCTCCGGGCCGTATCCCCGAGTAAGCCAGGTCTCCATGAAGAGAACGTCGGCGTTCCGTATGGTGCGGGAACCCCCGCTGAGTATCAGGCGCTCGGCGCCCTGGACGTCGAACTTTATCACGTTGGGAGCAGGAAGAGACTCTTGTTCGACAAATTCATCGAGCCTGTAAAGCGGAACCGAAACACGCTCTTTCACCTCGGGAATCGTACCGCGATCTAACATCGAGCTGCCGAATCCGTCGTGAGTCGCGAACATCTCCGCCGTTCCGCTGTGGTCGGCGAGCCCGACGGCATGAAGGCGAAAGTTGGGGCGCCGCGCCAGGCGTTCGAGGAGGTCCTGCCGGTAGAACGTTACGGCTTCCGCCAGCGGTTCGAACAAGTGATACTCGGCATCCGGAACCGTCAGGGCAATTGTGTCGGACCAAACGCCATTGGAAGCACCGATGTCGTAAATGACGGCCGGCTTATAACCTTTGGCCCCTAGCGTTCGTAACGTCTGGGACTCGTGCGTGAATAACTCCATGAATCCCTCCGATTATCCCATGGAGACCGTCATGCCGCATGAGCAGAAGCGGAAATCCACTGATGCTACAATTACCAACTATGTTTTCTAAAGCCGAGCCGCGACCCTTCGAACGCTACCAAGCCGAGTTTAATGATATACCAGGTTTTTTCCAACTGGACTCCATGGTCTTATGGGATTTCTTTTTGGGTGCGCAGGCGCGACAGGGGATTTCCGGGGATCTGTTGGAAATTGGCGTTTACAAAGGCCGATCGGCCGTACTTGGCGCGCTCTATATGCGACCGGAGGAAAGGGCGTTTTTTGTTGATATCAGTCTGCCAAAAGATACTCAGAACCTGATCAAACGGGCCAAGCTCCGCAATTGTGTCTTCTTGGAGCGCCGTTCCGGCAACCTTCTAAGCGAGGGCGCGCTGCGGGAATCGCTCGGAGGGTTTCGCTGGTGCCATATCGATGGCGACCACACGGGTTATTCGACAACGCAGGACCTCTATTCGGCGGCCTACCTGGTCAGCGAAAATGGGATTATCTGTGTCGACGACTTCTTTAATCTTAGGTACCCACAACTGACTGCGGCGGTTTACGCCTTCCTTGGGGTTCACGCATCGCAATTTCGTATGCTGTTCTGTGGCGCCAACAAGTGCTATATTTGTCGCGCCAGCGGTTACGCCGCATATGAACGTGACATTCGGGATAGCCTGGCGGCGCACATCAGGGCACATAATTTGCAAGCCCAGATATATAAGACCTCTTACTCTAGCGATAACGGCTGCTTCTCGATGTGGATGCGCGATGGCGACAGGGAAGTGTACGGAATGGACGAGAATCCGGACGTTATACCGTTCTGACTATCTCCTCGCTTCTAAGAACTGAGCGCTACAGCCGGTATCCCGATTTGCGCGCATCCTCGTAGAACATCTTGACCGTTTCAAGAGAGAAATCGGCCAAGTCACGTCCCAAGAGATCGAGTTTCTTCAGAATATCGTTGGTGACGGTAATGATGTGGCAGCCGATCTGGTCCGCCTGCACTAAGTTAAGAAGCTCGCGCGGACTAGCCCAGATGAGTTCTATGGCAGGATACATTCGGATCATCTCGACGGCAGCGGTCATTAGCGGCAGTGGGTCGACCCCGGTATCGGCGATACGACCGGCGAAAACGGAAACGCAGGACGGCGCGCCGCCGCCTAGAGCATGGGAGACATCGCGAACCTGCGCCAGCGTTAACAGTGCGGTTACGTTAAGTTTGACGCCGGAGTGCGTCAGGCGGCAAATGAGGTCGAGCGCTGGTTCGCGCCGCGTGTTAGTCACCGGAATCTTCACATAGACGTTGTCCGCCCACGAAGCGATGACTCGGGCCTGGCGCTCCATTTCGGGAAAATCGTCGGCAAAGACTTCGAGCGAAATGGGGCGATCGGGAATGGCAGCGAGGATGTCACGAGCGAAAGCTTCATAGTCTGAGATGCCGGCTTTGCGCATTAGCGTGGGGTTGGTCGTGAAACCACCGATCCACGGCTTGGCGTAGAGTTCGAGCATCGCGGCTTTGTCCGCGCCGTCGGCGAAAATCTTGACCTTGAAATTCATACAATCTTTTCCGAATTGCCAGTCTAACGTACCGACTCCCATTTCGTCGCGGCGCTCTTAAGTGCCGGATGGGAGACCAATGCGTGCCATACCACTGCTTGAAACGCCTCGGAGTGCGGCGTTACGTGCGCGGGATTCACGGTTGGGATGACTACGCAGACGTCGGCCACCTGCGCGGTATAACCTTCCTGACGGCCCACGATGCCTCCGGTTTTCGCGCCCACCTGCTTCGCAAATTGCAACGCGGCGACTAGGTTTGCGCTTACCTGACGTTGGGCATCCCCACCACCGACGGATAGAATCAGTAGCATGTCCTCTGCGCGGAGTCGGCTGACGCGAAGCCAAGCTTCAAAAACCGTGGGCCAACCTTCGTCATTGGTACGCGCGGTCAATTCCGAAACGTTATCGGTGGGCGAATAAGCTTCGATGCCAGCGAGTTTGCGAAAATCGTTGACGGCGTGGGAGGCATTGGCGGCGCTGCCTCCGACTCCGAGGACGAAGAGCCGACCGCCGGAAGCGCGCGTTTCTGCCAATAACGCAACAAGCTGTTCGATGGCGGTAGCATCGAGGCGATCGATGATCTGGGACGCCTCGGCAAGGAACTGTTGAGTGAACGTCATGCTTGCGACCCTTGAGCCTGCTTGTAAAGGGTTTCGACAACGCGGAGGGCAGCTTGGGCCGCTTCTATGCCGGGGTCGGGTGTGCGTCCGAGCCGAATATCTTCGAGAAAATCGAGAAATTCGGCCTGCCAGGAGTCGTCCGCCATGGGAAATTCCCAGACGGTTGTGGGTGGCGGTCCCATTTCCGGCAACATTTGATAGAGCGCCAAGCGCTCGGGTCCGTAGCTGCCGCCGAGACCGCCGATTTCGAGCTTGCCGGTGCGGCCATATATTTCGAAGGAAAACAGGTTTTTCCATTCGGTGCAACTGGCATGCAAGAAGGCGGTCTGGCCGTCGCCCGTCCGCAGCAGGAGAAAACCGTTGTCTTCGACCGGCATGTTCCAGAAGTAGGTCGCAATACTCCCCTGAACGCTCGTGAAATCCCCCAGAAACCAGCGGGCGAGATCGATCAGGTGCATGCCCTGATCGATAAGTTCGCCCCCGCCGGAGAGCTCAGGGCGGGCGCGCCATTCCTTGTCGTAACCGATCCGTCCGCCATGGCCATAGCGGCCACGAACAAACATCATTGGGCCAAGCACGCCCGAAGTGAAAACCTCGCGAGCCTTACGAAATGCGCGATGGTAGCGGTGATTGAAGCCTACGCGCACCAACGACCCGGTGCGAGCCGCCGCTACCGCGACGCATTCGAGCTCGGCCGCGGTTCGAGCTCCCGGTTTCTCGATGAGAACATGCTTTCCGTGTCCCGCGGCAGCCGCGGCTATTGGAGCAAGTAGATCGTGGGTGGTCGCGACGATCACAATGTCTATCTCGGGACGGGCGACGGCCTCTTCCCAGTCTTTGACGAAGGAGCATCCTGGAGCGAATCTCGCCAAAGCGGTGGCGCGCTCGGGCACTGCATCGCACACGGCGGCAAGTTGAGCATTACGGAGCGCGCGTGCCCGCTTTTGCCCTATGAGCCCGCAGCCAATGATGGCGACTTTCATTTCGTCCACTTCAGACCTCGATCTTCGGGGACAATCCGGCGCAAGGTGTAGACGTCAGATTTGGACAGTTCCGCGATATGTCCGGCGAGATCCCTCCAAGGATCCCAAACCGCGCTGATTAATTTGCCCGTAATCCCGTCACTGGCCGACGAGAGCAAGAAAACGCAAAGCTCCGCGCCCGCGGTAAGCGGCGCTCCTCCCTCATTCTTCTGTCGCTGGGCGCGCGCATAAAAGTCGCTCCCTACCCGCCCGGGGCCGTCGGCAAGAACCTCATCCAAAAGCCGGGTATTCAGGGCGCCGGGAGCGATCGCGTTTACGTCGATGCCAGCCCCTCTTGTCTCTTCGGCCAGCGTTTCGGTCAACCGGACCACTGCCGCTTTGCTTGCGGCATAGGCGGTAATCCGGGGGAGCGGCGCGGTAGCTCCGCCGCCGGAAAGATTTACGATCTTCCCGTGCCCCTGCCGCCGGAAAATAGGCAGAGCCTCACAGCAGGCATATAGGACTCCAAAAAGGTTTATTTCGACGGCGCGACACCACTCGTCAGGGTCCGTCTCTTCCAAAAGACCTTTGGGACCATATACGCCGGCGTTGTTGACGAGTCCATCCAACTGAGGTAAACGGTCGGATGCCGTCTGAAAAAGACGGCGAATATCGTCGCGGTTGCTGACGTCGGCCTGTATGACGATAACTTGCTGTCCTGGCAGAGCCGCCGACGCCAACTCCGATCCCGCTTGATCGAGCAAGTCCCGATTGCGGGCGCAAAGGAGTACATGGGCGCCCTCCGCGACGCACGCCTGCGCGATAGCTTTACCTAGGCCTTGGTTCGCGCCGGTAATCACGATCCCGCGACCGCGCAACTTCATGCGCGCCCCTTGGGCATGCCCACCGCGGCATAAATTATCGGAGGAGCGTCGCTAAGCGATCTCTCCAGGAATCGATTGGCATCCAGAACTATCGGCATTCCCATATTTGCAGTTATGTCGCGGACACCGATCTCCTTGAACTGAGGCCATTCGGTGGATATCACGACAGCATGGCTAGCTTTTAGGGCCTCTATGGCAGAGGCGCAGAGCACCACGCGCGGGTTCAATTCTTCGGGAAATCGGTGGATCACTGGATCGAACGCTTTGACGTTCACATCCTGGCCAATCAGCCAGTTGCACAATTCCACGGAAACGGAACGCCGCAAGGTATCCGTTCCAGGCTTATAGGTCAACCCCAGCACGGTAACGGTCTTACCCGTCAGGCTGCCGCAAACCGACTTCAATTTAGAACGCGGCCATTCCTTATGAAGATCATTACTACAGCGGATGGATTTCAACAATGGAGCCGGGATATTCAGCTTCTCGGCGTTGCGGATCAAGAAGCCTACATCGCGCGCCAGAGTCCCTCCCGCAAATGGTCCGCCGGCCCCGAGATAAGCGCGCGGACCAATTCGCTCTTCGGATTTCAGGCCGTTCTCGACCTCTTTCGCATCCGCCCCCACCTCTTCGCAAAGCACGGCGATCTCATTGATGAAAACGATCGAATTCGCCAGGAAGGCGTTTAATGCGTGCTTCGTCATTTCCGCCGATTCCACCGACATCCAGACAAGATTGTCACAGAATGGCGAGAGCAGGAGTTCCAGTCGCTCGCGTACTTCCACACTGCGCGTACCGACGACGATCCGCTTGGGATTGCGGAAAGCATCGATCGCCTTGCCGAGCCGCAGGTTTTCCGGCGAATAAGCGAACTGGACATTGCGTCGCGGATACTGCCGGCGGAATGAGGATTCCAGCCGACCCGTCGAACCCACGGACCATTGAGAAGAAATGAGAACGATGGAGCCGTCGCGCAGGTGGGGGAAAAGCGATGCGATTTGGGACTCGACGAAGTCGACATCAGCGCGATCGTCCTCGTCGACGGGAGTATCAAAAGTCACCCAGACGATGTCAGCGTCCGCGACGGCAAGATGTGGATCGCTTGTGAATCCAAGACGTCCGGCGGACTGACCGGCCTGCATCAATTCTTCCAGTCCGCGCTCCAGGATGGGGGGCCTGCCCGCTTCGAGGGCGCATACAATCTCAGGATCGGGTTCCAGACCGATGGTCGAAAAGTGCTCTGCCACACACGCCGCTGTCACACTGCCGAGGTGCCAGAGCCCAAAGACACAAATATTCATGATTTTTCGGGCGAAAGCCTATCTTGGCATTACGACGCCGCTAAGTTCAAGTGGCCAACTTGCGGAATTGTTCGAGGGACCGTGTCATTGTGCGGCCGCCCCGTCTTCATCGGTGATCGAAAACCCATTCGTTGTGTCGCAGGAAATCCAGAGTTCGGACAACCCCCTGTTGGATGTTGAACTGAGGCGTCCAACCCAGTCCACGAATGCGCGAGCAATCCAGAAAAATGAAAGGGTTGTCGCCGACCCAGCCACGTTCGCCGCCAGCATAGCGGATTTCGGGTGATAAGCCCAGATGTTCCGAAATCCAGCCAATGGAATCTTTGACTTCGCAATACGAATCCACACCGAGGTTAAAGATATTGACAGGGGCGTCCTCCTTCTCGATGGCGGTCAAGATGGCGGCCACGCAATCTTTCACGTCAAGATAGGATTTCCGCTGACGGCCGTTGCCCAGTACGTCAAGAAATTCGGGATGGGCTCTGAGTTGACGGTAAAAATCGAAGACGTGGCCATGCGTGTAGCGTTTGCCCAAAATGGAAACAAAACGAAAAATAACGCCTCGCATGCCATAGCCTTCACAATAGGCCGAGATCATTCCTTCCGCAGCGACCTTCGATGCGCCGTATAGGGAGGTCTGTATCGGAAACGGTGCGTCTTCCGGTGTGGGAATGATCCGGGACTCTCCATAAACCGAGCCAGTTGAGGAAAACGCAATACGCCCGATTCCATTAGCGCGCATCGCTTCGAGCACATTCCACGTGGCGATGGCATTCTGTTCCAGGTCTTTACGCGGATGATCAAGACCGAAGCGGACGTCGGCGTTGGCGGCCAGATGAAAAACAAATTCGCTGCCCGCGATAGCCGACTTGAGCCGCGGGAGATCGAGCAGATCACCTTCTTCCAGACGGAAATGCGGAGACCGCACAGCCTCGCTGAGGAATTCGCGCTGGCCGGTAGAGAAATTATCGAATCCGACCACAGAATGGCCGGCCTGAATGAGGCCATCGACCAGATTACTGCCAATGAAACCGGCGGCGCCGGTGACGAATGTTTGCAAGATGTACCTTCCGGAAAAGTAGTCGCTTGCAGCTATCGCGGCGGTATTACCCGCCGACTTCTTTCAGACCAGCTTCGCGGCTTACCTTCGTTGCCATCCGCGGCGATGACGACGTCAGTGCAAATTCCACTGCTTCCAAACGCGAAGGCTTGTTAGATCGTCGAACCGATCGACATTTTGGACATCGGGCTTATAAACAGTATAGCGATAAACTGGAATACACCGATGCTCCCTGTTGCGATTCTGGCTGGAGGGTTGGCTACGAGGTTACGGCCACTAACGGAGATAATTCCCAAGGCGTTGATTGAGATCAACGGCGAACCGTTTCTTGCCCATCAACTGCGCTTGCTGCAGCACCATGGCATTAACAGGGCCATTCTCTGCGTGGGATATTTGGGCGAGAAGATCCGCGATTTTGCGGGGGACGGCTCCCGCTTCGGGCTGGACTTGGAGTATTCGTTCGATGGCCCGAGATTGTTGGGAACCGGAGGTGCGATTCGCCGTGCGCTCCCGCTACTCGGGGATGCCTTTTTCGTGCTCTATGGCGATTCTTACTTGCCCTGCGATTATGGCGCGGTGGAAAGGGCTTTTTGGGAGGCTGGAAGGCCGGGATTAATGACTGTTTTTCGCAACGAGGGTCTCTGGGATGCCAGTAATGTCGAGTTTGCGGAAGGACGCATCCTACGTTATGACAAAATCGCACGCGCGGCTGCGATGCATCACATCGATTATGGGTTGGGCGCGTTCCTCAGCAGTGAATTCGCGGCGCAGCCCGAGAACCGGATTCAGGATTTGGCAGCAGTGTACCAGGATTTATTGCGCCGAGACCAGATTGCGGGGTATGAGGTTCAGAATCGGTTCTACGAAATCGGGTCGCGGACTGGGATTGAAGAGTTGGAGCGTTATCTGGCATCGCGAACGCGGAAAGCTGTTTTCCTCGATCGCGATGGAGTGCTCAATGAAGCCATTGTCCGCGATGGACGTCCGTATCCGCCGTCGAGTCCCGAAGAACTGCGGATCGTTCGTGATGCCCCCGCGGCCCTCCGGCGCTTGAAAGACGCTGGATTCCTATTGATCGTGGTAACCAATCAACCGGACGTCGGCCGCGGAATCCAGAGTCGCGAGGCGGTCCAACAGTTGAATGCGGTAGTGGCGGCGGAAGTGCCTGTCGATGCCTTCTACGTTTGTTTCCACGACAGTGCGGATGGATGTCGCTGCAGGAAGCCAAAGCCGGGACTATTGGCGGAGTCCGCGATGGATTGGAATATCGATTTGAGGCAAAGCTTCATCATCGGGGACCGCTGGCGCGATATCGACGCGGGAGCAGCAGTTGGGTGCCGGACAGTGCTCATCGACTTTCATTACGACGAGCGAGTGTCAGACCACGCTCCAGATTGCCGCGCCGAGTCCGTTAGCCAGGCCGTGAACTGGATTCTGATGGCGGATTCCAATGACGGTGAGAAGCCGTAAGCATGCGTGACGAACAGTATGAATGAAGAAGATAGCCAAGCCGTTTTACGACTCCGATTCTAGTTACCGCCTCTGTCTGGGATTAACGAGTCGCTTGTCTGGATCGGGAATGGATTTCGCGTCAGGAAAGAACTACCGTCGGACTGACGTACGAAGTGGCTCTTCAGGATGAACGGACGCGCTTAAGACGTTTCATGAGGATATAGCTGGGGAAGAACGTAAGCGTCCGGTGCTGGCCGTCTTCCTTCGATCCATCCAATCCTGTGATCTTTGAGGAATGGGAAGTACACGAACCGGGGAAGTCATAATATCCGAGCGGGCGGCAAAGCATTTGTATCGGTCCAAACAAGAGCGGCGCCGGATCGTGGAAGAGACTCTGCAGCCAGGCGCGTCCGTGGCAGTGATCGCGCGCAGCCATGGCGTCAATGCGAATCAGGTCTTCCACTGGCGAAAACTGTATCGCGAAGGGCGGCTGGAGTTAGATGCCGCCGCGGCGCCACTGCTGCCGGTGCGCGTCACCGAGACACTCAGTATCGAGCAATCGCCTGCCCAGTTATACGCGGGCTCAATTGTGGTCGAATGGGGGCGAGCCCGCATCCGCGTCGAAGGCCTGGTGGACGCCGAGAGTCTACGCGTCATTCTGGAGCGCGTGGTCCGATGATCGCGCTGCCGGCCGGTCTACACCCTGTTGGGCTCGGCCAAGCTGAACGGGATCGATCCGGAAGCGTACCTCAGTGCGGTGCTGCGGCGCATTGCCGATCACTCCATTAACCGGATCGCGGAACTACTGCCGTGGAATCTGTTTCCTGCCAAACCGCCGGCGGCGGCGGAGGCGGCATGACAGCACGGTCATCTCAAGACAATCGTGCCCACAATCTTCGGATCGTGGGCACGATTTCGAATGACACAGACCTCAAGCTGGACTGGCAGCCAGTCGAATCAGAGCTGCTGGCGGCTGTCGCATACGTCGCTCCACGAAGAATCCTCTACCTGCGATTCCACCGCGGCGAAGTCTATCGCTACTTCACCTTTCCTGCCGATCAATACCAGGAATTTCTCGACGCCGAATCCAAAGGCCGCTACTTCCTCAGCCACATCCGGAATCGCTTCCCTTACCAAAAGCTCCCGCGCCTCTAAAGGATTTTCTCGGTCAGATCAAGACGGTGCTGACCGGACGCTTACGGAAGAACTGTGGCAACCGGAAATTCAAGAATTGCCCCGGGGTGTAGTTTGCACCCATGGATCTTGAATGGAGAATCTAGAAAACTTGACAATCGTTAAGCCCATGATTTTTAGAATCCGAAGCCGCCTGTCCGCTCCCGAAGCATCGCCGTCCAGTCGTGAACTCTTTTGGACTCCCTCTTGCCCAGAATACGGCTTCCCACGCCGACAGGCGATAGTCGTCTGCGATCGCCATGTAGCGTGCAGAATAAACTCATAATGCAAGGGTAGACTCTTCGTCTATGCTTAGCGGTATAATGTGTTTCCGGAGCCCAACAAAAGGTGGACGAGTCAAGGAATACGGATGCGTGCCGACCCAGTACAGCCGGCGAGGGCGTTCCCTTTCCGATCCATTTTCCGCCACCATTTGATGGTTCAGATGCTCCGGTTTGGACCGGTCATGGCTTTCGAGTCGGCGGAGAGGATCTCCCAATTCTCTCATACAAGACCGGTCGTTCCGGGTGGACGGACGATCTCACCACTTTTCACGAAACCACGGCTGGTGAGGACCACTACATCGATCGAGCCTCGCGGTTACATACGATCCATCAACTCCGCCGTTGGCTGCCTACTGCCTCGCCTTCGATCATTGATGTCGGCTGCTCATCCGGAATATTACTGAATCTATTGTATAATGAGTTTCCGAATGGAGTCATAGTAGCGGCGGATTACGTCAAAGCTCCATTGGAAAACCTAGTTCATAGACTTCCTGGAATGCCGCTTGTTCAGTTTGACTTGACGACATGTCCGTTACCGGACCAAAGTGTGGATGCCGTCGTGCTGCTAAACGTCCTTGAACATATTGAGCGTGATGATGTTGCTTTGTCCCAGGTAGCGCGTATTTTAAAACCTGCCGGCGTAGCCGTTATCGAAGTACCGGCTGGGCCCCAGCTTTTTGACGTCTATGATAAGGTGCTCTTCCATCATAGACGCTATCGAATGTCCGACTTACTTCAGAGAATGCAAGGTTGCGGCCTTCAAGTCCTGGACAAGTCGCACCTCGGCTTTTTTCTGTACCCCGCCTTTTGGGCGACAAAGAAACGTGGCCAGCGCTATTTGAGCGAGAGCAGGGACGTCCAGATGAAAATTGTTTCGCGCAATATAACTACGGCGGGTTCGCATCGGTTGATGCACACAATTATGAGATTAGAAGCGAAGATGCGCAACTGGTTTTACTACCCAATCGGAATTAGATGCTTGGTCACCTGCCGGCGTCCGCTATGAGTACGGAAAACAATGTATGGCGCTGGCATTTCGGTTCACGGCCGGTGTGCCTTCACCCACTACGCAAATCTCCGCGTGGAAAAGGGCGTAACGATGATAGATGAGTTGCCCCCCCCCTCCCAAGATCGCATCGCTTTGGAGAATCCCCAAAAGACGCATAACATTGAGCCGCAGCCTTTTTCGGTACCTATCAAGAACGTCATCGCTCGTCACTATCCGTTCCTGCTCTTCATTTTCGCCGTGGCTTGGGTCGCCAACTATCTGCACTTCACTGAGTTCGGTTTTTATGAAGACGACTGGTACTTCTTTGCTCCCGCTTTTCTCACACCCAACGATTGGCTTGCGCGTGCGATAGACAGTGCGAAGCAGTTCATAGACGGTCGGCCCATTCACTTGGCATTGATGTATCTTTTTGGATATTTTGGAGCGGTGTTTTCCAGCATTCCTCTGCTTTACGTCGCATCATTCGGACTGTTTGCATTGAGTGCCGGATTGATGTATTTCGTCCTGCGACTTCGATTCCCAACTTTCTTTTGTGCGATTACTATACTGTTATTTGTGCTTTCTCCCCTGACGTCACTGAAGCAGTTCTTGAATGGGGAATTAACATTTGGTCCAGCATTCATTTTTGCATTTGTCGCGATACTCCTATATTCGTCGCGACGAACAATACTTGCATATATTGCTGGGGCTCTGGCATTGCTCACATACGAGCCGACTTTCCTCCTCTTTCTTGCCGCACCGCTGTTTCAGCGTAGTAGACGTTGGAGAAATAGCCGAGCGAATTCCGGTCTGCATGTGCTAGTGTGCCTAGCAATAATTGGAATATACGCTGCCGCCAGACACATTCTTGGTCAAGAGCGTCAACTTGCCACTCTTTCCGATCTACCGGTGATGACGAAAATTGTCAACGCCGTCCTCTATGACCTATTATTTACGGTCAGCTCGCTGAAATCATACTTATATGGGCTCCAAGTAGGCATACGTGAGTTCTCCTTGGAGAGCGGAGCCTACTGTGCCTGCTTCTGTGCGCTGATATTGGCATTTTTTGTTCGATCTACTGCGGCGAAGCGAACTTGGAAGGTTTTTGGTGGCACTCGATTCGCTCATGTCAGGCGGTGGTGGTGGATAAGAAACGGCATTATTGGCGGCCTCCTCTTTACGGTCATTGGCTATTCTTTCTCGTATTTTACGTTATACCACGACTGGTTGTACCCGCTTTCTGGTCGGGACACTCGCGTATCTGTGACCGCGAGCTTTGGTAACAGCATTTTTGTCGCAGCGATCATCGTGGTCATTGTCGGTGCGTGCCGTCGTCCGTTTGCCAGACTTGGGATTCGCGCTGCCGTTGCGGCCGGTTTTGCTGCCCTCTTTCTTTACGCGTTCGCCGTGCAAGGCGATTATGAGCGTGAATGGTCTCATGAACGCAGCTTCTTGACACAATTGATGATGTTAAGCCCTGATGTGAACAGGGACACGTTGTTTATCGTGAAAGCTCCATGGTTATCGGACGTGCTATTTCCGGGTCCCGCTCGCCGCCCGTCGATAGGGTTTCAGCGGCATGGTCTTCAGGTGAGCGTCAAATCTATCTTTGGATGGAACTCGTCCCCAAATATCTTTGTCGTGTACAGTGACGAGTGGAAAAAATACCTCCAGTTGAGGGCGGATAAGCTTTATTGGACGCAGACCGTTTTTCCCGGCGGCTGGGCCAGAAGCACGACTGAGCCGATAACTCCTGGCCACATTGTCGTAATGGATGAGAGTCATGACGGATCTTTATCGCGGGTGGAAGCGCCTGTTTCTGTCGGGCATGTCCCCATTAGTCAGGTCCTCCAACCGTTCACTGGAACTCCGCAATCCAATTGGGCTGAGCTGAACCCTTCCCCATTGCTGTCGAAAGTTGTCTTTCCGTTCGTTTCTTCGTCAGTTATGGTCAATGAAGTCCAGAGACCTTTCCGCTCCGTCTCGACAGACCGGATAGTCAACCTAGCTGTCAAGTTTCCCCCCGTTGGGGCGCCTTTTCAGAGTGGCAAGTCCGAACCCCTTGTTGTGAGCGGCAAGCCAGGTGGTGGCGACATCATTGCGGTACACTACTATGGTCAGGATACTCTCCGTCTACGCATTTATCATTGGGGTTTTCCGCACGCCGAAAGCGAAGTGTTGCAATACGACCCGAACAGGATTTACTTTGTTTCTGTGACAATAGGTGAGAAGATCACGGCAGCTATTGCAGGCGGGGTAACAGCGATTTATCCGAAAAGGCCTTATCCGAGTTCTAGTGCCGAAATGACATTGGGGCGGAATCCAATAGGTGGCGGAGTTACAACTGAAACGTTTAGTGGTCAAATCGTGACATCGGATATCATAAATTAGTCGAGACCACTAAATACCCGTCGGGTTTTCTTGGGGCTAAACGGTACGGAATAGCACCGTTGTTGGTTTTTGACGAGGTTTCAGCGAACGAAAGCACGCTCCGATAACCGTATACGAACGCACAGATCCCGCATATGGTATAGAATCACACTTAGTTGGCACGGGCCTGCGACCACATGAGAATCCACAGTTCGAGTCAACAAACAGAGGCCAGCGTCAGGAAGAACGCATCATTTTTCCTTCGCGAACTCGATTCGTACAGCGCTGGCGTGAGTACGCTTGACACGTATTCTTTCATCAGGGAGACAGTAAACGAGGCCGTTGCAGGCGCCCAGTCCATGCTGGATATCGGCAACGGTGGCGTGTTCGACTATGACACATCCTTGGCGCGGCATATTGTTGGACTCGATCTGTTTTTGGATGCTCTCCCTGAGAACTACGTTTGCCCCCCCAACGTAATTCTGAAGCATGGCAACGCGCTGGCTCTGCCGGAAGCGGATGCGTCGCACGATGCGGTTTTGATAGTGATGTTATTGCACCACTTGGTGGGCAAGACAGTTGCCGAATCGCTCAGGAATGTCGAAGTGGCCATTAGTGAGGCCTGGCGAGTATTGATCCCTGGCGGCAAGTTGGTGATTATTGAGTCTTGTGTGCCACCGTGGTTCTACGCTTTTGAGAGGATGATTTTTCCTCTCGCCGCTGCCGTTATCGGAAAGACGATGGAACACCCTCCGACCCTGCAGTTTCCACCGGGCCGGGTCGCGGAAATCGTAGGCCGTGTAACTGGAACAACGGCTGCCGTGACGCGGGTCCGTCAAGGAAGATGGGTTTTGCAATATGGGTACAAATGGCCTTCGGCGCTAACTCCGGTATCAGTGTGGCAATTTGTGGCGCATCGGCCTCAAGTCTGAAGCGCTGAAGGCTCTGATCCCTCGGTAGAACCCTTCAGGCAAAGGGCTACCTGATAAGACTGGATTTACATTGCGCAACAGCCCGAAGATTATCGGACGTTGCTCACGTTGGCGGTGGCTTCCGCCACGGGAATCGACTTCGGTTGCTGCTTGCAATACGACCGAATTTTGAAGACGTCAATCGCATTGCGAATATTTCCACTCACGAGGCTCAACCTGCTGTCAGCGTCGTCGCTCCAGCGGATAGGCACTTCTTTGATGCGATAACCAAAACGTTGAGCCAGAGCTAGCACCTCTATATCGAACATGTACCCGTCAATACGTTGCCGCGAGAAGAGAGTCTGTGCAACGGAAGCGCGAAAGAATTTGAACCCGCACTGCGTGTCGGCAATCCCGGGAATCCCGACTACGGCTTGCATAAAGCGATAAAAACCCTGTGATCCGAGACGTCGATACCACGGTTGTCGCCGGTCAATCTGCGATGATTCCAACGCTCTCGACCCAATGACTATGTCGTACCCCTGGCGCAGCCACGGTTCGATTTTGTCAAACTCACTGATCGGCACTTTGTTATCTGCGTCCACAAACCCGATAATGCGCCCGCTTGCGAGACCGACCCCTTCACGGATGCCCCTGCCCTTTCCACCTCTCTCCGGCTGGCCGATAATCTGAACGGCAGGATCCCCGTCGGCGAATTCTCTTGCCCGCTCCCGGGTACCGTCATCACCGTCAGCCGCGACGATGATCTGATAGCTATACCCGCGCCCGCGCAAGTATTCCGTGGTCTCCGCAAGAGTAGTCCGTATGGATGTTGCCTCGTTGAAAGCAGGTAGTATCAGGCTGAGAGTACAGTCCCGAGAACGAATGCGCATACGGTATATTGACCTTCGGATCGTAACACACAGTCATATGCCTGTGGCGACCGAAAATCAAGAATTGCGCTGACCTTCCTGGCGCCAGCCGATGACCGTCTCTGGTTGGACCAAGATCCGTGCCGTTCGCCAGCTTTCCAAACGCGCGAGAGGACGATCCATAAATAACGATCCGCCGGCGTAACGCGAGGCCGTTTAACCGAGCCTCGCAGGATATAGAGCTGGTGGCGGAGAGCGAGGTTCTGCAGGTCCAAGGTGACGCGAGAACGGAGACCATCCTGGAAACCCGTGAAGAGAGTTGCCTGGATCGAAACAGAGTTGTGGACGGGCCTTAAGCCCTATGATCACAAATAGATCGAATTTTGCGATAGGCGCAGCTCCTGACGCGATCTCCGCAATCTTGACAATCGGTTACAACGCGGTGGCGAAGTGAAACAGCGAGGCGGTTCCAGTAATTAAATTGACCCCTGGGAATTTGGAATAGAGCTGGACGTAGATTGTCCCGCCGGTGAGCCATGCCGTTATGTTTACCGCCACGGAAGTCAGGTTGCCCACATACCCTGAAGCGATGTCGCCTTGCCGGGGCGACGTACCCACATCAATCCAATAGTTTTCGGCACCAGGCACAGCGTTCCAGGTCAGGTAGACAATGCCTGTCGACAATGTGGTTCCCGCTGCGGGTGAGATCAACTGTGGATTCGCAGGAGCAGGGGCAATGGTGGCGAAGTGAAACAGCGAGCCGGTTCCAGTAATTAAATTGACCCCTGGGAATTTGGAATAGAGCTGGATGTAGATTGTCCCGCCGTTGAGCCATGCCGTTATGTTTACTGCCACGGAAGTCACGTGGCCCACATACCCTGAAGCGATGTCGCCTTGCCGGGGCGACGTACCCACATCAATCCAATAGTTTTCGACACCAGGGACGGGGTTCCAGGTCAGGTAGGCAATGCCTGTCGACAATGTGTTCCCGCTGCGGGTGAGATCAACTGTGGATTCGCAGGGTTGAAACCGATTTCTGCGACGAATGCGGCGGCGCCAGCGCCTGGATGGATCTGTACAGCGGTGTTCGTGGTGAAGTTTGTTGAGAGCGTTTGTCCCGCCACATAGACCTCTCCGAACATATCGACGACGATGCAGTTTGCGCTGTCTGAACCTGTGCCCCGAGATATGTGCCCATATCGAGTGTGTTGCCGTTTAAACTCAGATCCACAACAAAAGCGTCGTAGCCGCCTGCGTGAACCTTGGTTAGCATTGACTACCGGGAAATCGGTGGACGTAGTGTAGCCGGCTATGTAGGCTTTGCCGATGCTGTCGATCGTGATTGCATTTCCAAAATCGACACTGGAACCGCCGAGATACGTGCTATAAACCAACGCATTGCCAACCGCGCTCAGTTTGACGACAAAAGCGTCTTCGCCAGCGCCCAACACCGATTGCAGCGGATTAAGAGTAGGAAAATTGGATGAACTCGTGGTGCCAGTGCCATAGGCGAAGCCGTTAGAGTCGACCGCAATGCCGTTTCCGGTTTCCGGAGCGCTCGCCGTCCCGCCGCTTCCTCCCAGATAGGTGCTGTAAATTAATGAATTGCTAGACACGCCGATCTTCGCAGCAAACGCATCCTGCCCGCCACCGAGCCTTGCCTGGAAAGCATTAAGCGTCGGGAAATTCGGGGAATATGTGCTTCCGGTGACGTATGCGAACCCGGACGCATCCACTGCGACCGCAGTTGCACGATCGTTTTCGATGCCCCCAAGAAAAGTGCTGTACAATCGTGCGCCGGCGCTATTGAACTTGCAAACAAAAGCATCGTCGCCTCCTCCGATTGAAGCCTGCAAAGGATTCAGGACCGGGAAGTTGGCTGACGTCGTTTCACCGGTTGCGGTAAATGTTACCCTGCGTATCCAGAGCAACAGCATTCGCGCTGTCGGCGCCATTACCGCCAAGATACGTGCTGAAGACTAAACCGTTTCCCGCACCATTCAACTTCGCTACGAAGCCGTTGTGACTACCCACTAACGCGGGCTGTACCGCGTTGAGGACAGGAAAATTCGTCGAGTAAGTTGTCCCCACGACTATGGCTGAGCCCGAACTATCCACTCCAATTCCAAAAGCTTGGTCCACCCCGTTTCCCCCAAGATAAGTGACATACTGTAGCGTCCCAGATGGACTTAGTTTGGCGATATACGCGTCGACGCCATCGGGCTTACCCAATCGTGTACCGGTGGTTTCCAGAAAATCCGTCGATTCCGTCCAGCCGGCAACGTACGTATTCCCCGCACTATCAACCGCAATCGATGTTGCGGAGTCTTGCGCTTCCGCCCAGATAGGTGCTGTACGTGATCATCAGCGCTTTGAGCCGATCATAGCGTCCGACGGTGACAGTAGCTTCGTTGGGACCAGACGCAATCAACTGCACGTCGACTTTCGAGTGGGCGCCATTCCGAATCTGATAGGACTCCGCGTTGGCATGGGGCCACTCGCTGTTCGGGATCCGCAACACCAAGTCACCATTGGCATCCACTCGAATTGGCTGCGTTCCTTCAAAATGCAGAGTGATTTGCGATGGGTCGGCCCCGGGATGGATCACCATATCGTATTGAAGCCGACCCTGATCGCCGGAAAAGATGATGTCCACGCCGGGATATACATTCCGGTATTCGACCCGGCCGTAGGACGGGATTCCAGTATGCCACTGCGCCTGTATTCCGGTGAGGTAATGCGTTTGGTTTGGCAGCGATTGCAGACCAATCGCCTCGACACCCGGATTCGCCCCAACGAAATCCATCTTCCAGACAGAATCTCGTGTCCGTAGAGTCGCGCCAGATGGGGTTAGGAACAATACGTTACCGGACCAGCGGGATAGAAACGAAACTGCCGGAGCCGTCTGCCCCACGTTGAGTTCGAAGCGAAGATCACTCTCCGTTCCATTGGAAGCAAGGGCCAAAGCACTGAATGCCAAAAACGCACGGATAACCTTAATAGCCATCATCGAGCGAAATAATCGGCGAATTCAGGTGGAAGCTTTAGTTCTCTAGAATTGCGAGAGCACCGTAGTCCCCTGAAAATCGAAATGCCAGCGCACCTCGCGCAGGCCCGCCTCGCCTAAGGCCCGACGCAAGCGCGTTTTCTCCTCCGTGTAGAACATGAGGAATCCGCCTCCGCCGGCGCCGATTAGTTTGCCGCCTAGCGCGCCGTTGCGGCGGGCGAACTCATAACATTCATCGATGTTGACGTTGCTCATACCCTTCGAGCGGTTCTTCTTATGTTCCCAATGCCGGTGCATCAGTTCGGCGAAGAGGTGAAGGTCGCCCTTCTCCAGCGCGGCCTTGCTTTCACAACCGATCTGCTTCACGAAATGGAGGTTCTCGAGCATGTCGCGGTCTTTCTCCTGGCTTCTGAAATCCTGATCCTGGAGAATAGCCGAAGCAGACCGCGTGAAACCAGTGAAGAACAAGACGAGGTTGTCTTCCAGGTTGTGGAGGGTTTCTGCTCCGAGCCGTAGGGGATGCACATCCACAGATCCATCCTCGTTGAAACCGAAACAAGTGATCCCGCCGAATGCGGCAATGTACTGATCCTGCTTGCCGATCGGTTCTTTAAGAATATCGATTTCGATATGGCAGGCTTCTTCGGCCAGTTCACGGCGGGAGATGTGATTATTCTGCAGCATGTGCAGGGCGCGTAAGAGCGCCGTCGTGAAACTCCCCGATGAGCCTAGGCCGCTTCCCGCCGGAATGTCCGACATGCTGGTCATCTCCAGATGCGGATAATTGACGCCGACCAGCTTCATCGCCTCGCGAATAATTGGATGGTTGATCTCGGAGGCCTTCTGCACAAGCTCCATTTTTGAATACTTGATAATGATCGCTTCCTGAAAGGTCTCGTGGAGAGTGATGTAGACGTATTTATTGATTGCCGCCGCAATCAAAAAGCCACCGAATTCGCGATAATACGAAGGCAGGTCCGTGCCGCCGCCGCCGAGCGAAATCCGCATTGGGCTACGCGTGATGATCATAGGAAAGAAAGATCACGTTAGCAGGTCATGAATGCAACTACAACAATGACAGCAGGGAGCGAGACGCCAATCGTCACCATCATAACCCCCTCCTACAACCAAGGGCGCTTCATTCGCGCCACGATCGAAAGCGTGCTGGCCCAGGATTACCCGCATCTTGAATACATCATCATGGACGGCGGCTCGACCGACGAGACGGCTGCCGTCGTCGCGGAATACGGCAGCCGGTTGAAATGGATTAGCGAGAAGGATCGCGGCCAGTCGCACGCCATCAACAAAGGGTTTTCCATGGCCGGCGGAGAGATCGTGGCTTGGCTGAATTCAGACGATATTTTGCTGCCAGGCGCAGTTGCGCGCGCCGTGAAGGCGTTTGGCGAAGCGCCGCCGCGGGTTGGCGGAATCTACGGTGAAGGGCGCCTGATGGACCGCGAGGGCCGCATCACTGGCCGGTTTTCCGCTACTGAGCCGTTTAACTTATGGAAGCTGGTCTATCTCTCCGATTACATCCTGCAACAGTCCACGTTCTTCCGCCGGGAAGCCGTCGCAGAGGTCGGTTGGCTCGATGAGAGGCTTCATTACACGATGGATTGGGATTTGCTCATCCGGCTTGGAGAGCGCTTCGGTTTGCATTATGTCCCACAATATTTCGGCGTATTGCGCGAGTATCCGGAAGCGAAGACGTTTACGGGGGGAGGGGACCGCATCGAAGAGATCCGGCGGGTCTTGGAACGTCACACAGGGCTTCGGCGAGCTCCGGGTTATTGGACTTATGGGCTGGAAACGCTGCGCAGTGAATGGAATGGTCGGCTAGATAACAGAAGCTCCAGGTGGCTGCGCTTCGGCGCCAAGTTAATGGCATTCCTTATCCGCCACGCCACCGCCGTTCCACTGATGCTGATTCATCGTCATTGCCAAGGGATGTACTCGGACCGCTGGGCGTCGGACCGCCTGCGATGGATGCTGCCTGCAGGGGCGCGGGAGGTGGTTCTGCGCGGCGATTCACAGATCGCAGACCAGACCTTGTCCGTTAGTGCGGCGGGCCGCAAGTTAGGCGCGTGGAAGGTGGGGCCCGGAGCCTTTACACTGCGCTTTGAAGTGCCACCCGGCAGCCAGGGCGCGTTTCAATTTGAAGTGCGCGCCTCGCGCTACAAGCGGCCCCGCTTAGGTTCCGAGCTGAGCTTGCGGCGAATGGCATGGTTAGTTGAAGCAATCGAATGGACGGAATGGGCTGATGCCGTACCGCGTGATCCAATGCCTTGTTCGATTCCACAATAAATGAGAAAAGCTCTAATCACCGGGCTTACCGGCAAGGATGGATCTTAGCTCGCTGAATTGCTCCTGGCAAAGGACTACGAAGTCCACGGTCTGAAGCGCCGGACCTCGTCATTTAATACCGACCGGGTGGATCATATACCGCGACTTTCACGAATCCGGCGCGCGATTGGTTCTGCATTATGCCGATCTTGCGGATGCCGTTTCGTTATCCGGCTTGCTCGCCGATATCCGCCCCGATGAAGTCTATAACTTGGGCGAGCGGAGCCATGTAAAAGTGAGCTTCGAAATTCCCGAGTATACCGGTGACGTGGTGGCGGTAGGCACACTTCGACTGCTGGAGGCGATTCGCCGCGTCAATCTCCGTGCCGGTTCTACCAGGCGAGTTCAAGCGAAATGTACGGCAGCACGCCGCCGGCCCCAGAGCGAATCGGCGCCGTTCCATCCGCGGAGTCCTTGCGCTTGCGCCAAGGCCTTCGCTCATTACAGCGTGGTGAACTATCGCGAGAGCTATGGCCTACATGCCTCCTGTGGCATTCTTTTCAATCATGAGTCCCCGCGCCGCGCCGAGACCTTGGTGACTCGCAAGATCACGCGCGTCGTTGCCTACATCAAACTCGGCTTGCAAAAGAAGCTGTGCCTTGGCAATCTGGATGCCCGGCGCGAATGGGGCTTTGCCCGCTTGCAGATCGGCCTTCACCATCAGGCGCACGAGTTCGAATTTTAGGGTGGCTCTCATGTAATTCCGGCGCTGATCCGGAAGTGCCTTGAAGCGCGCGGCGCCGGAACCAGTGAGATCGTCCCCTGGGGTGACGGGTCGCCTACACGCGAGTTCCTGGACGTTACAGATGCCGCCAAAGCGATCGTGCTCGCTACGCAGGAATACGACAAGCCAGAACCGGCAAACCTTGGCAGTGGCCACGAGATTTGCATCCGGGATCTGGCGGAGAACATCGCCCGGACCGGTTTCATAGGATCCGTGCGGTGGGATGCATCCAAGCCGAACGGCCAGCCGCAGCGTTGCCTGGACGTCCGCCATGCCGAGCGTGAATTTGGCTTCCGCACGACCACCTCATTGGAAGCGGGATCGGCGGAAACTATCCGCTGGTATCAGACGCGGATGTAACGCGTCATTCTTTTTCCTCTTCGGGCCACCTCCGACTCTTGTCAACGCTATACTATCCTCATCTCACGCCACGAAAACTCCTTTCGATTTTCGCGCTGCTGGCCGTGGCTGTGCCCGCCCAAACTAAGCGCGCTTCGGATCACCACCGCGACTGTCGTTAATGGTGGCCTCATGCAGAATGAACCGGCTGATCGGATCGCACTTCCATTCGGCTTTGTTCATCCCACTAACTCACCAGATCACCTTCACTGGGTACTTCTCGAACGCCTCGTCGCCTGTGACGATAGGAATGTTTTCTGCGATGGCTTGAGCGATGATCTGCCGGTCGAAGGGATCGTAGTGGTGCAGCGGCAGATCATAGAAGGCGTAGGCTGCGCCGCCTTATACGGAAGCACCTGAATCTGGGCGGCCGCGATTTTCTGGGGATCTGTTCCTTGGTAGGGTCGAGCTTACGGTCCAGCACCTTGATCGCGATCTCTATCAAGGACGCGTGCTTAGCTCACGCAGCGTATCCGGTTTCTTCAGGATGCGCAACGCTTCCTTCGATAACCGCGCCGGGCGGCTGATAATCCAGATGAAGGTAGGTGTCGACCAGGGCACGCACTAGCGGCGTCCTTTAATAAAAGCATCAGATTCTTCTTTGCTCATGGGCTCCCACCAGTCAGAATCGAGTTCCACCTTCAGGTGACTCAACCCTCCGAAATTCGATTTTGGAAGCAGCCTTCCGGGACGTGCGCACAATGTCAACTACGGGTTTGCCATGGCGGCAGATAGTGACCCGCTCCCCGTTTTCCGCCGCCTTAATCAATTTCGGTAATTTGTTCTTGGCTCCGGCAACGCTCACTCTGCTCATAGCTATTTTATTGTAGCCAAACCTGCGTCAGAAACACTTATCCGGCGCGGTTTCAAACACGCCCACCGAAAGGGAAAGTGATAGCTTCGACAAGTTAATATTCTGTTGCCCTTGATCACACCGAGGAAGACACGCAGACGACGGTCAAACCGGACCACCACCACTTGCAAATCGGAAATCGTTTTCATGACCCGATAGAGCAGTTCTCTGGAGGCCCGGGTTTTCCTACAATGAAGATAAGGTTTACACGCAGTCCCGGCGCCGCGTGGGCTGCTTTGGTAAAAACCTTCGGACCCTTTGAACATATGTCGGCTAGCTTTGATCCTCGTCTGGATATCCTGCCAGAGTCCCAGTTGCGGCTCTGGCCCGAACTGGATACTGTGCCGTCAGATTTCATACTTTACGGCGGAACCGGCTTGGCGCTGCAACTCGGTCATCGGGCCTCGGAGGACTTTGACTTTTTCTCGTCGTCTGGTTTTGAACCGGACCGTCTGCGGGCGAGACTGCCTTTTTTTCGCAATTTAGACCCCCAAGACCCGGAAACCTGGGTACATCATAAACGGGACAACTTGGAAGCGTTCGTCAACCGCGGAGGGCTCGTTAAAGTGGCGTTCTTCGGCGGGCTCGACACATTGCAAAGGATTGAAGACCCGCAGCAGGCTACTGGGTCCCGGGTGCGGGTTGCATCCTTGGTGGATTTGGCTGGTATGAAGATGCGAGTGATTCAAGTTCGGGGAAATTGGAAGGACTACGTGATATTCACGCACTGGCGGCGCACGGGATCGATTTGCCGACTGCATTGGCGGCGGCGAAAGCGATCGACACAAACTTCGATCCAGCGACAAGTATTCGAGCCCTACAATTTTATGGTGACGGGAATCTGGCCCGGGTTTCTCTGACTATGCGACAGGATTTGACGCGGTGGGCGCGAGCAGTTGATTTAGGAAAGTTGCCGGGGTTACGCCCCCGACGAGGTTTAAGCGCAGGGGGAATGGAACTATGATCCTCGCGGTTCCCTATCCGGCTGAACTGCTGCGTGTAGCGCGAAAGGTAGTTTGGTACGACGAACCCGAGCAAACGCTGGCGGATCTGAAAACATTTCTGTCGCACTTGATGGTGTATGGCTCCCCGGTAGATGTGGCCATTACGGAACGGTACGTACCCGCCGAAGAATTCCGCAGAGTGCTTGAGAATGCTCCCGCCGGAGTGTTTACGCGAGAGGCTTGGCAGAAATGGCATGAACAATTCGGAATGCCGCTGCCGCCTATGCCCCGGCGCCAGTTTCCAGATGGCTCGTTCGGTCCCGAGCCCGGCCGTTTCTTTGGCAGATGACTTAATGGCGAAATACGATAGGGCACGAAACATCGGATCGGGCATCTTGTCGATGCGATTCCGTTTCCGCAGGATCACCTGATATCCTTCACGCCGTGTCGTAGGACCATCGATCGCGCTGCCGCCCGAACGCTTTGATGTTCTGCGAGACATGCGGTGTTACATTCACGATTCAGAATGGTTGCGGGATGACGATGTCGCCGACATGGTCATCGGTCGGGATGTGCTGCTCGATATGCTGCGTCCACACTTCCGCGTGGTTGGTCCGCGTGACGCGTGATTCCTCGAAGATGTACTTGCCGGACCCGCTATCGTCGATTACTACGTGCGCAATCGCCAGCAGGATCACCGACTTGAGGGCGATTAGCAGGTACTTTGGCATTTGGACATCGCTCCTCAAGCGAGGCTCACTTTCACCACCGAAGCGTAGCTGCCGATTCGGGGCGGTCCTTTCTTGTCGGATGGCTTCCAGTATGCTCATGCTTCTGCGGCGCCTCCACCTCGAAGCCTGCTTCTATCCGGGTGACCTGCCTGGTTAGGACGCTGCGCTGGCTGAGCGGAGCGGTTCAGTTGAGGTAGCAGTCCAGTTCGGCATCAACGTGCATAGAGGTGAGGTTCGTGAAGCCGGTCTGTCCCACTTTCTGGCTCCCTACTAGTCTTAAGACCGAGGCCTGGTGTCGCTGGCGAAGTGACCGGAAGCAGTGGCTTACAAAGTGGAACGGGCCCCCGCGGCCGCAGCTTGCGAGGAAGCCGAAGTGCGGAGGACGAAGCTATGCCGCAGCAAGTGGAGCAAGAAGCGACGCAAGAACGCGGCTTTTGATCGTGGTCTGATTACTCGTCAACAGATTCGAAACGCTCGAATGAAGTCGCATCGCGCCAAACGAAATGCGAGATCAGACTACCGAAGTGCGCCTCACCTTGATAGCGGTGATGATGAAGAGTCAATTGAGGGACATAGCAATCAGTTTGTCCCCGTTCAAAACCCCACTAGCGTCAACGTGAATCGATTTGCCGGAGGCAGCTGCGTCGATCCACTTCTTCTTGGCTTTGAGCGCCTCCTGGGCCCTCTGATTCCCGACGTCGTCGAGTTTCACTATCTGGCCGTCCTTAAGCTTGATGGCAAACTGCATCGTACTCGCTGTCGGGGAGCAAGATCGCCCTTGGTCCGTAGTCGCCGCGTGAGTGGAGTCGCCGACCGTCGTTTTGCCGGTTTGGGCCGTAGCTGAAGCCCCCGTTGTTTCAGGCGCCGGCTTCGCGGAACCTCCCGCCGGGATTGATCCGGCAGTAACGCATGAAACGTCCACCAGATTTCCAGAGTAGTTCCGGGTCATCATCTCTGAAGTTGAGGCCCTGTCCCGGGTTGGCGCGGGTGACGCATTGGTCGCCTTCGAGTCCTGGGCAGCAGGAGTTGGCTGGGGTGGCACGGGGCTCTGGGCGAATGCGACTACCGCGAACAGTGGAAGTGTCACGATATATAACTGGGCCTTCATGATCGAACCTCCTAGGTAGTTTTTTCCCTAAACGACCTGCTCGACGCAGGTCTAGTGAAACGGCGCATCTTCGTAACCACTGTGCGATACGATTCTTTCCGGCACAACCTGCGCCAGCCTCCGAGATCTTGACCTGAACTGGACGATCCGTAGATGAAACCAGATGGTGTGCGATGAACCGTCGTTGCTGCGATTGTAGTTCCGGTTGCAAACGTGATTGATCTGATCTGGTACGGTGTATCGTGACCCAAAAAGCGGCCGGCGCTGTCCGTGGACGACACTTCGAGGATGTGATTGTCATCCTATGCGTGCGGTGGTATGCGGTACTCGGTCACCTAGCGTGACCCGGAGGAAATCATGGGCGGAGCGAGGCCTGTCCATTGACCATGTCACGATCCGGTGGGGGTCCAGCGCTATGCGCCCGTTCTGAATCAACGGATTCGCCATAAGCTGCGGCGCCCGAATCGCTCCTGGAAAGTGGAACGAAACTTACGTGAAGGTTGCCGGCGGATTGGGCTTACCTCTATCGTGCCGTCGATTCACAGGCGAGACCATTCATGTTGTCGCCCAAGGGCGACCTGACCGCGGTGAAGCTGTTTCTGCGCCTGGCTCTATCCGTTGGCAGTCCTCCACCACAGGTCATCAACGTCGACGGACATCCGGCGTTACGCCAGCGCGATCGTCGAGTTGAAGCTGGCCAGCAAACTCGGCCGGCGATGTCTTTGCCGGACATCGCCTTAACTTGAATAACGTCATCGAGCAGGACTTTCAGTTCATCAAGAAGCGGATCACGGGGAGCCTCGCATTCCGTTCGGCGGAGGGCGCGTGTCGAACGATCGAGGGTTGCGAGGCAATGCTTGCAATCCGAAAAGGGCAGATCCGCTGGGTTGCGAGGGGTGACCCTGCGGTCAACGTCAGTTCGTCCATTCCATTTTCGGGGTCGCCGCGCAGCTCGTTCCCGGCATTCCACGCTCGCTACTCCGCTCTTCTTCCCGTCGCGGTAGTTTGCAACAGAACCCTGCTACCCTGCTACCAGGAACGCCCGCGTTGCCAGTTGCTATGAAAACCGTAGCGGTGTGGCGGGCGGGAACAGTCCCGTCTGCGCCAGCTGGACGGTTGGACCAAACGGACCTGCCGGGCCTGTCGCCCACCGTACCGGGCTTCCCTTGCGCTGCGCACGGTCAATGTCAAAGAAGCCTGTTCTCTCGTGTGGAGGAGTTGGCTGTCTGCGCTTGACCTCGCGCGCGGTTCTCATCGGATCTCTAGATCCAGTTTTTCCAAAGCGCGGCGCACCTCAACCGGATTGCGTAGCCGAAAAATGGCGCGGGTCTGGCGCGCCGGGCCGACGCAAGCCGT
Organism: Bryobacterales bacterium; assembly: GCA_963703295.1. GTDB lineage: Bacteria > Acidobacteriota > Terriglobia > Bryobacterales > Bryobacteraceae > PALSA-243. The sequence continues at coordinate 7,905,206 of OY969810.1, read as the reverse complement.
GATGCCCTGCGAAAGAGCTGCGAATGCCGGCTCGTCAGCAGTGTCATCCCCAATGTAGATCGGTAGTGCGTGGCAGATGTGGCGCAAGTAACGACGAACCGTATGGCCTTTCCCTCGTAGTTCACACGGCATCACTTCCCAGGTGTGGTCTCCCTCAGCCACACGTAGCCAGCGTCTGAAACTGGCGTGCACTTTCTCTAACGCCGCGCGTGCGCACTGCACCTCAAACGGCGTCGCCCCACGGTGGTGCAACGCGAACGTCGCACCCTTGTCCTCAATCCAGAGATTGGCTGCGTGGTCGTGGTTCAGCCTATGCGTCAACTCACTTCGGGCTTCCGCTAACATTCGCAGGGTTGCCATATCCAGCTTCGGCTGGGCGCCATTCTCCCAGCCGTACAACCCCAGGCAACGTATGCCCTGCAATGCGACGCGCTTACAAACGTCCGCCTGCCGTCGTCCGCTGATCACCCAGACGTGCAGCCGTTGGCGGCGAGACAGCCGACGGAGCACGCTCCGCGTCGCCGGTGGCAACTGCACTTCCGCGGGGCGTGGCTGCAAGGGCGCAAGCGTGCCATCGAAATCCAGAAACAACGCAATCGCTTTCGCGTCCCGCAGCCGCGGCCGCACGGTATTCCAGCTCTCAAGCAGGTTGCGCATAGATGAAACCCCTATAGCCCCGCACGAAACGACGCCAAGCCCGATTCCACGTACTGGCCGGGGCCGCTATCTTCCGATGTTTTCAGGCGGATGGCCGCGAGCTCAGCGATCAGTGAGCCAGCCCAACGGTAGATGTTGTGCTCACGCACGTAGGTGCGCATGCGCGCCATGCGCGCGTGGCGCTCTGCAGGCGCCATCGTCAGCGCCCGGTGAATCGCATCTGCCAAGCCTCGCGTGTCGTAAGGGTTCACCAGCAGGGCGTCCGTCAGCTCGAGGCTGGCGCCCGCGAAGCGGCTGAGGATTAGCACGCCTTGCTCCTTACTGCCTGCGGCCACGTACTCCTTCGCTACCAGGTTCATACCATCGTGCAGCGAAGTCACCAGGCACAGGTCGGCGGCGCGGTAGTACTGCTGGATCTGCTCGTGGCTGTGGTGGCGCGCCAGGAGCACGATCGGTTTCCACCCATTTTTCCGGAACCGCCGATTGATGCGCTCGGCTTCTTCCGTCACTTCTTCGATCAGATCGTGGTAACGCCGTATGTGCGTGCGGCTGGGCGCGCCAATCTGTACAAAAGTGAATTGTCCCGCATAGTTTGGATAACGCTCGAAAAAACTTTCGAGAGCCGCGAAACGCTCCAGGATCCCTTTGGTGTAATCTATCCGGTCTACGCCAATGCCCATCATCGACGCCTCCACCCCTGCTGCCTGCAGCAACTGCGAACGTTCGATGTAGACTGATTGCCCCGCCGGCTGAGATCGGTCCACACTGAAGGCCACGCTGATCGGAAACGGCCGCACATAGGTGAACTGCCCTCCTCGATTCACCGCGAACCGCTCCCGGTCGATGCGCGATTCCAGAAGTCGGTCCACGGTGTCGAGAAAGTTATTGCAGTGCGCCTGTACGTGGAAGCCTACCAAGTCCCCGCCCAAGAGTCCTTCGAGAAGCTCTGCCTGCCACGGGCAAATGCCGAACGCCTCCGGATTCGGCCACGGAATGTGCCAGAATATCGCCACGCGGGCGTCCGGCCGCGCGGACTTAATCATTTTCGGTATTAGCGCGAAATGGTAATCCTGTACAAGAACTACCGGATTCCTTTCACCGGCGATCTCTTGCAGTACGGCATCCGCAAACCGTTGGTTTACCGCTCGATAAAATTCCCAATCCTGCGAGCGAAAGACCGGCCGCGTATGCGCGATGTGACAGAGCGGCCACAGTCCCTCGTTGGCGAATCCGAAGTAAAACCCCTGTTCCTCCTCCGGGGTCACCCACACGCGGCGCAGTGTGTACTGTGGATGCTCCGGCGGAACGCTCACATGCCCGTACTCATCCGCGGTTTCTCGGTCGGCATTGCCGGTGCCTTGCGCGATCCAGGTTCCCTTGGAAGCGCGCAGAATTGGTTCCAGCGCCGTAACCAACCCGCTGGCTGGGACGGAGCATTCCACCGCTCCCCCACGCCGCACATGTTCGTATGGCTCTCGGTTCGAGACTACAAATAGGCGGCTGCCCTCCAGCTTGGATTGAATGGAGGCCCGCAGGCGCTCCTCGGTCCAAAGCGATTCGCCGGCATCCCGCAGGCGCGCTTCTTCTTCGGCTGCGGCGCGCGCCGCCGTCAGCGTCGTAGCCAGGCGCGCCGCCTCGCGCTTTACGGGCTCGAAGTCCGCTTCCTCCGGCAACTCCGGAGCTTCCAACACCGCGCCGCGCCGCAAGTCGCGTAGCCACGTTTCGAGACGGCGAAGCGGACGACGCAAACTCAAGCGCAGAATCAGGAGCGTCGCGCCCACAATCATGAGTGTTTGCAATGAAACACCCACCAGCGCCCGTCGCCAGAGAGAGATCTCCTGGGCGTCAATGTAACCTGCATCCTGATAGATGGCCAGCATTCCGACTGGCCCGGTATCGCTGGTCATTAGCCGTGCCACAACGTGCATCGTTCTTCCGCCCAGACGGAAGAACTCTCCATTGCCGCTGTGTAGTTGCGATGCGCGCCGTAAGGCGTCGGCCTTGGCCGTTTGTGGGTTCTCCAGGCCAGGCGTCATAGCCAGCAACTTCCCCTGCGCGTCGTAGACCGCCACGCCCGCAAGTCGTTCATGATTTTGGAGCTGCAGGATCACCCTCTGCAGGGCGCCAGTAGAGTTCGCTTGTACCAATGGCGCTGCAGATTTTTCAAGGCTGTCGGCGATGATCAGCGAACGCCGCTCCAACTCACGCCGCAAGCCATACCGTTCCGTCTGAGCTTGATACAGCGACAGGCCGACCGAAACCAAACCCACTCCCGCCACTAGAGACCAAATGAGACGCACGCTTAACCGCATGGTTCCACCTTGACTCACGCTCCCTTAAGTCGCATTTTCTGCGCAGTTATTCCGGTATCGCTTGGCGGTACAGTTGACTATACTCCAGTTGCTCGCGCGCTCAGCCGCAGTCGCTACAGTTTCATCAGCACACTCGTATCGAACCACCCAAACCCGTGCGGCGTTCCCTAAATGAGCCGAAACCTCGAAGATTCTCTGACAACGTTTCGCGGACCGAAATACACTCCTGTTAATTTTTAACCGGGATTCACCATCGAAGCTGGCGGGGCAGAGGAACTCAATATGCCGGGAAATCAGTAGGCCCGCCGAACGTAGTCGCGCATGGCCCTGTCCATGGTGCGCCTACGACGCTTCCTCGCGAATCGGGTGATCAGAATGGCGATCAAAACGCAAAATGCGCATCCGATGCCAGCCAGCATGATAGGGAAGAATTATAGCAGCACTTCTGCAATATAACTCGTCAGAAGAAATCGGGGGTTGTGATCGTTAAGATCAAGACAAAGTCGTTCGATCGCGTCGCCGTCCTGGACCAACTCAAGAGATACGCCCGATGAATTTGACTGTGAGATGCGGCCCTACCCAGATCGTTGCGGCGCAGCAGTTCTTGCTGGAGGAGTTGATCCTGTTGCGAGGTGAGGGCACGGGGCAAGCGTCGAGGGGGGCGGGCAACGTCTTGGCGACGGCGGAATGGGCGAGCTCGGGAAGCTGCACCCCCGAAGCCGGTGCGGCGGAGAATGCCCCGAAGGAATATGAGTCGGCTGATGTAGGTGACCGGCGCGAGCGGGGAACCCGGGAGCGCAGCTGGGCCATCCAGCCGAGGATGTGTGGATCGCGGCGCAACGGATCGAGCGAGACAACCTCGGGATGGTCGGCGCCGAGATAGGGGAGAAAGCTGCGGGCCGTGCCATGGTAGAGGCGAGTCGATGCGGGGGCTAGTGGGACGCCCGGAGATTCGACCTCGCTTGCGAACCGTTGGGCCAAGGGATGCTGCAGGGTAGCCTGGCGCAAGAGGTTCACGATGGCATCACCGGATACCTGATCCGCAAAACGAGAAGGAGCCGCACCGCCGAACCGCTGCCAGTGAATCTTCGCGAGAGATGGATGAGTGCCCGGGATGAACAACGGAGGTCTTGATCGCTAATCAAGGTTCGGTTTCGCCCGACGTTCGCGCGTGTCGTTGAATTGCGATGTGACAAATTCTTCCGGCGCCGGCGTACGACGGAGCGGGGCTGTCGGCGCCCCATAAATCTTGTCAGCATTTTGTCAGCAATCTTGTCAGCACGAGGTCCAGCCCCATGGTGTTTTTCCCATTGTTTTCAAAAGCTTCGGAAGATCTTTCGAACAGAAGAAAAATGGGAAAAATATTCGCTCGGAGGACCCTTTAATATCGTAGTTCTTCACGAGCTGAGCGTCCAAACGACGATTATGACCTACTGAGAGGACTCAGTAGGTAAACTCGATGAATTCTTGTCAGCAATTTTGTCAGCAGCAGAGCGTGTCTTTTGGGTCTCACTCGCCTAAAGCCACTTTTTCGCATCTTATTGAATCTGCAAGTCTAAGAAAAATCACGGGGGAGCAAAAAAAGACTTGACAGACCAGCCCTCTTAATCAGTAGGTTGTAGGTTCGATTCCTACCGCGCTCACCATGGAAAATAAGCACCTACGATCGTTGAATCGTGAACGATTTCGAAATTGCGTGGATTTTGCGGGAACGCCATCTGAATCTTCTCGATTCAATATCTGGGAATCCATTAGGCAGCTTTATGTCCGTAGATGCCGCGTAATATAGAGCAGCATCGGGGTTTCGAAGAAAGCGCTCGTCTTATAACCGTCCGCCCGGTAGGTAAAGAAGCTTGCGGGCGTGCCTTCAGTAGTGGTCTCCAGCTTACAATCGAACCCATTGATTGGACTATCGACTTGAAATCATCGAGCGTCAAACTGGAGGTTAATGCGGTCTTCTCCCCGGTTGGCTTTTCCCCTGCTAACTGGGCCAGTAAAACGGAAGATGGAAGCAGTCCGATTCCAAATCGAAATAAGTTGTTTCTTGGCTCGCCCTCTCGTCGCTGGGTGCCATCTACGAGTAACACCCCGAACGCCCGCTAATGGAAATCGAGCGATCATGTAGAGGCAACCATGGGTCTTCACGTCAGCCGCCAGCCTCTAAGAGGACAGTGGGCTTCGACCATGAATCTTCTCGTTAAATTGCAAAAGAACGTCGTCAACTGTCGGGCGACTGGGAGCGGCGGTATACGATGTCTTTCTTGGCGCGCATTGACTCCCTCTGGGATAAATACCAATTCAAACTCGACGGCAGCGATACTTTGGCCGATCAAATGGGCACAGAATCAGAAGCCTGGCCGGGAGGAAGTTCACACCCCGCCGCCCAACAAATGACAGGCAACCACCTCCGACGTCCTCGGCGACCCAGCCATCGTGGAAACGCGCAAGAGAATCTCAAACCGCTGGACAGGCCCGCGTGCCGCTAGGCCAGCATTGCTAAAAATTTTTTCCAGCGCGCCAAGATTCACCGCGAGCTCTCCCGCTGCCTCGGTCGCCTCGGCGTTCGAGCCGGCAAGCAGCAACACGTGGCCCTTCTGTTCGGGATTGGCCGCCAGCGCTATGATGGCGTAGGCGTCTCCGGTGCCCCACCCTACGGCGGTGGGCACATACATCGGCGACTCTCCTTTTTGGGGATGCCTGTTCCGCACAAACTCCGCTTTACGTAGGGCATCGAACTCGAACGTGAAGTCTAGTTGATCCTGAAAAAGTTCGACCCATGGATTCGATCGCGGGCTGCCGAAGAGCACGAAACTGTCTTCGGTTTTGAAATCACTCAAACGCACGCTACGCGCCGTATGCATCTGCACGATGCGTTTGGTGGCCGGATGCAACAACTCGTCCATTTTTAGCGTGATCGATACATCCACGGCTGCGAGGCTGGCGCCACGGAAAGAAATTGACTGAAAGATACGGCGGGCGTCCGGTTTTAGGTCGGCTGGCCAATAACGCTGATTGGCGTAATCGGAAAGCGTGATGGAGTAGTTCAGCAGCCGCTGCAAATTGACGATTTCGGGATCGCAGTAAATCAAGCGGATCGGACGGTTCGGCTGAATCATCGCGGACCACGGCAGCACGTGGACCGACGAATCGGCGGTTGCAGCCAGTCGCTGTTTCGAGAACCAGAACGCGTACGCAAAAAATATTGCCGCCGTAATCGCGATGGCCGCCCAAATCGCGAGCCTCGTACGGCCCCCAATTACGCGCGGGGCTTGAATCTCGCGCTCGGAAGTGACCGCATGCGTATCGGGAACTCCCGGCGCATCGATGATTTCGGCCGCGTCGCCCATTGCCGGAAGCGGGGCCGCCGCGGGCGGCGACAGGTTGTGGATTTCGGGAATGTACGAACCCGTGGGAAGCTCGATTTGAAATTCGGGTTGGCGGCCTAATTCCACGTAGTATTGGTGGAGGCGCTTTCTTACCTCGCAGGCGGTGACGCGAACGATGGCATCGTCACCGGTGTCGTAAGAGGGAGATCTGCCGAATAGTTCGACGCCGAGCACTCGCTCTTTGAGATCGTCGAAATGATGGTCGAGGGCTCGCTCAACCACAAACTGCAGAAATTCCTGGCTTCGGCGGCTGCCCTTGAATGAGGCGCTTCCGATGATTGACCGAAGATGCACTTTCACCGCGGCGGCGTGCGGCGCGATCTCGACGATGCTGGTTATGGCCGCGATGTGGTCGACTTGATTGGAGCGTCCCGACATGGGGATATTTGACTTCGGAGCATATCACAACCGTTGGCGCAGTGGAACCGGCTGGGCGGTTTGGCCTCGACTCTCCTGAATCGCGCCGGAGCGAGCCCGTTCGCCTGGCGCAAGGCGCCGACGTCCTCTGGAACGTTAAATGAGGTAACGCTCGAAGAATCAAACGGCTTCCGGTAGTTGACGTTCACGCCGCTTAACCTTTTCTTACTCGGCTTAACGGCCATCTTTGCGTCTAACCTTGCCGCTGCGGCTACAGAAGGTATATCTTGGGTGCGATTCGAAGACAGCCTATGGCCCCTATCAACCGAAGAGAAATGATGCGAGCGGCTCTTGCCGCTGCACCGCTGATTCCCCAAGCGTCCGCTCAGGAAGCCGCGAAACGTACAACCGGTCTCCCTCCGCTGACTATTAAAGATGTCAAAGTAATAACCACCACCGCCGGTGGGAATTACCGGTGGGTCTTCTTGAAGATCGTGACGAGCGAGCCGGGGCTCTATGGCATTGGCTCCGCAAATAACAACTACGAAACCAAGGCCGTGATCGCGGCGCTGGAAGACCATCTCAAACCGTGGCTGATGGGCAAAGACCCCGACCGCATCGAAGATCTCTGGCAGTCCGCGCAGATGAAAACCTACTGGCGCAATGGACCCGTAAATAACAACGTCCTGGCCGCACTCGATATGGCGCTGTGGGACATCAAAGGCAAGCGCGCCGGCATGCCAGTTTATGAACTCTTCGGCGGCAAGGCGCACGATGCGGTGGCGGTCTACGATCATCAGGGCGGTCGAACTAAGGAGGCGTGTCTCGAAACGTTACAGCGGTCCTTGGCCAACGGATTCCGCCACGTGCGCATTCAATTTGGCGAGGGATATGGCGGAGGCGGCTTCATTCCCGCCGGTGAAGGCAGTCGCCCGGAAAGCGGTTTCCAAGGTTCTGCCTTTGACGAAGATTTATACGTCGACGTCATCCCGCCTTTATTTGAGTACCTGCGCGCGCAGGCCGGCTTCACGCCCAAACTGATCCATGATGTCCACTCCAAAATGAACGGATCGAATGCCACCGAATTGGCGCGCCGTCTGCAGCCCATACAGATGTATTTCGTGGAAGACATTCTTCCGCCGGAACAGATCTCCTGGTATCGCAACATCCGTCAGATCTGTTCGACTCCACAGGCGATTGGCGAGGTCTTCTCGCATCCATTCGAAGTGCTCCCGCTAATCCAGGACCGCCTGATCGATTTTATTCGATGCCGCGTGGCGGCTATCGGAGGGATCACGCCGCTGAGAAAGCTAGTTGCGATGTGCGAAATCTACGGCGTGAAGACGGCGTTTCAAGAAGGGGGCGAGAACGATCCGGTCAATCAAATGGCCAGCTATCACATCGATATTTCCAGCTCGGCTTTCGGCATTCAAGAAGAGAACCACTTTCCCCAGATCGTGCACGATCTCTTTCCCGGCATAGGTCAGATCCGCAAGGGCTATTTATATGACAGCGGCAAGCCAGGTCTAGGACTCGACATAAATGAGGAGATTGCCGCTAAGTATCCGTTGGGGCAAATCCGGGGTGGCGGCGCTTATAAAACCGATCGCACCATTGACGGCAAAGTAATCATACCGTGAGGCGTCCGGCCGCAGCGCCGTCCATGAAAACGTTAAACCAAGCTAACGCCGCAAAAATCCTGTACTTACGGCGACGGGTTTAACCGTTTCGTGCCTTGATCTAACGGCTATTGCGGGAGCCTAACCTTGCGGCGAATCGACGGCGCGGGGTATCCTCAGCCACTCAGATATACAAACTTAGTTCTTCTTTGGGGTCAAAGAGAAACTCAGACACAAAGCGATGTATAACTATTGCTCCGCTAGAAGTCAGGTTGCGCATAAGTATCGGCAAAGGGAGAAAGCAATGGGAAAGGGACTCTGGACAATGCGAAAGCGAATCACGCGTTTTTTCTCGCGGACAGGTGAATACCGGTCGGCAATCGGCCTCAGACTTCTGGCTGTAGTGGCGATGATGGTTACGGCCGCTTTTGCGGCGATGGCGCAGACGGGTGGTGGCGCCACGCTCGTGGGCACAGTCAAGGACAGCACCGGAGCAATTGTCGCAGGGGCCAAAGTGAGAGTCGTCAATACGGCAACCAATTATGTTTCCGAAACACAGACGAACGCGGAAGGCGGCTACTACGTTCCTTATCTGGTGCCCGGGACATTCCGGATGACGGTAGATGCGGCCGGATTCAAGGGTTATGTGCGCGAAGGCCTCACACTTATGGCGATGGAGACGCCGCGCGTCGACGTTGTCCTGGAAGTCGGTTCGCAAACCGACAGCGTCACCGTAAGCGGCTCTGCTCCCTTGCTCGACACTGAGGACGCGGTGAGCGCCTATGTGCTCCCCTCGGATGTAATCACGCAGGTATCAGGACTGATGAAACGCGCCGTTTACCTGATGGAGTACATGCCTGGGATCATCGACGTGCAAAGCCAGGCCGGTTACCACATCGATGGCCAGGCGCAGAATTCGATGGGCTTCTCTCTCGATGGCATCAACAGCAAGACTCCGTACAATGGCACCGTAAACCAGGTGGACGGCGTCGTCCAGGCCAGTACCGATGCTATGGAAGAAGTAAAAGTGCTCACCGCCGGCGTTTCCGCCGAATACGGGCACACATCCGGCGGGTCGGTGCAGATGGTATATAAGACAGGCACAAACGCTCTGCACGCATCTTTTGAAGACCGCTATCTGAACGGTTCCTGGGTCGCGCGCGACTATCTCACGCAGAATCCCATTCCGTCAAACGAGCCGTGGTATTACGAAACCTTCGACCTGGTGGGCAGCGGCCCGGTCGTGATCCCAAAACTCTACAACGGCAGGAACAAGACGTTCTGGCTGTCCGACTACGCCATTAACCACGAGCACACCATCTATGAAGAGACGACTACCGTGCCGACGGCGGCGATGCTGGCCGGTAATTTCTCGTTTCCCGAGGCTGCCGCGCTTGGCGGCGGCCTGCCCATATACGATCCCGCCTCGACCACGTTGAGCGGAAGTACCTACTCGCGCACGCCATTCCCCGGCAACGTTATCCCGCAGAGCAGGTTTGATCCGGTGGCAGTTAAATATCTCGCGTTAGGTATCTGGCAACAGCCGAACCAACCGGGAACCCCTACCAGGACTGGTCCCACCAACAATCTACTTGCTATTGAGAGCCCGCGCGTTCTATACCGGGACCGATGGGATGAGAAGATTGACCATCAGTTCTCTCCGAGTCACAAGATCTTCTTCCGTTATTCCCAATATCACAATCGCGGCACGAACGGTGACGATTTCGCGAAGACGCAATTCAACTCCGGCCAATTCATCAATCCGGTCGATGACGTGAACGGGGTGTTGAGTGACACCTACGTTTTTTCGCCGAAGATGTTTAACGAGTTGCGGGTCGGATATAATCGCCGCGCCAATTCCACTCCTCCACGCCCCACACCTCCCTCAGGCGACGCTACTTGGGCCGCGGCGCTGGGCATGCCAGGGGTCAACGCTCCGGGCCTGCCATATTTCAATATCGGTTATGGCATCGGAGCCATGAACTCTTCACGAGAGGTCGGCGAGGACCACATTCTTCAGGACAATCTAACCCGGTTGGAGGGCAGGCACAGTCTCAAAGTCGGCTACCAGATGATGCAAACGTGGTATGACCTGAAGAACGCGTCGCTCCCCCAAGGCCAATACAACTTTGGCGGTACCGAGCAGCCCTTTACACCCAACACCGGACAGACCTTTGCCTCATTCTTACTGGGGTCGGTAACTAGCGCAACCTTCACTCAGCAGTTGGCTGAATTTCTGCCGCGTCAGTACACGCATGAGTTGTACGTACAAGACGACTGGAAGGCGACGTCGACCCTCGCGTTGAACTTAGGCGCGCGCTGGTCATATTCTTCGCCCTTCAGCACCAAATACGGGCAACAGTCACAGTTTAATCCGAACGTGATAGACCCCGTGACCGGAATGATGGGCGCGATCACGCACCCCACTGGCGTGATTGGCAAGCGCGATTGGAATAACTTCCAGCCGCGGCTGGGCCTTGCCTGGAACTTCTCGCAGAAGTGGGTGTTCCGCGCCTCGTTCGACGTCTTCACGATTGATAGTCCCGGCACCGGCGGTTTCGATGAATACGCCGGAACATACAACATCCTGCAGCCAACCGGTAGCCCGAATCCCGTCTTCCAATTGCAGAATGGCCCGGGGACGATCCAGTATCAGGTCAACCCCAACGGCACCGTCCCCTATACTGGCGCGAGCTTTTCCAGCCGTACGGCTACATGGCGCGACCCCAATTTGCGCAGCCCCTATGTGATGAACTGGACGGCCGGCTTTCAGTACCAGTTCGCCCCCACGTGGATGCTGAAACTCACCTATCAAGGGGACTCAGACGTTGCGCTGGAGCGTAGCTGGAACATCAATCAGATTCCCCTATCGATCGCGCTCGGCGGCAACACGGCGTTGCAGAATCTCGTATACCAATCTCAGCAGAATTACATGATGTACCCACAATTCGGCGCCATCAACTTCCTGTCGAACTTTAACCACAGCACCTGGGAGAGCGGCAACATCGCCATTGAAAAGCGTTACTCCAGCGGACTCACATTCAGTACAAGCGCGAACTATTCCAAGTGTCTTACCAATGCCGACAATCTGGCGTACTACGATCGAGCCGGGAAGGCTCGATGCTCCTATGACCAGCGCGTCGCGTTAGGTGCGTTAGTGACTTATGGACTGCCTTTCGGCAAAGGAAAACGCTGGCTCAATGGCGGCGGGGTCTCAAACATCCTGTTAGGCGGCTGGACAGTGAACATGACAGAAAATACCCTTTCCGGAATTCCGCTCTCCGTGGGTTACAGCGGCAGCCCCAACAAGTACCTGACCACTGCCGCCGTCAACGCCCTAGTCCCGATCTCGCAGGTAAATACGCCGAATTGGACCATGGGCCAGCGGTTTCCCACCGCGGCGCAGACTCCTTACTTCAACATGAGCGCCTTTACTTACGCGGCCTCCTATACAACCGGTTCGTTGGGCGCGTATGTCTTACAGGCCCCATCGATCTTATGGAACCAGTGTTTTGCCAGCAAGTACTGGACATTCCATGAACGTTACAAGGTCACTCTCCGAGTCGACGGGCACAATCTGCCGTGGAAGCGGCCAAATCTGGCCGCGCCCAATACGACATACAATACGAGCAGTCCCGGCACATGGGCCCGTTTCACCGGCACGCTGGGGGATTTCTCGAACTTCGGCAGCGCGGAATCCAACGTCCAGGGCTCTCTTCGCGTGGAGTTCTGACGCCAAGCAGCCGATTAACAGGGAAACTTATGAGCGCTTCTGAAAATTCGAATGACATCGGGACTAATACGGCAACTCCAGACCGGAGAGAGTTCTCCAAGATAGCTCTTGCGGGAGCAGCGTTGTTGGTGGGGGCCCGCAAAGGCTCCGCCACGCTGCGTCCTATTCCGCCGGGCATCAAAATCGGCATCAGCGCGGGTCAGCCCACCGAAGAGAACATGCTCTACCTCAAGCAGATTGGGGTGAAATGGGTGAGTCTCGCGCCCTCGCAAGAAAGCGCCACTGCGGAAGGCTTCATCAAAATGAAGCAGCAATGGGAGGCTGGTGGATTCAACGTTTACAACATCGGCAGTGGCGTTGGGCCGAGCGGTAGTCTCCATAATATGCCGGAGGTTACGCTGAACCTTCCCGGTCGCGACCAGAAAATCGAAGAGTACCTGAACTACATTCGCTATCTGGGCAAAGCCAGCATTCCTTACTCCACCTACGCCCATATGGGCAACGGCATCTGGCGGAGCGGGCGAGCCACATTGCCTCGTGGTTATACCGGCGCTGACTGCGATGTATCGAGCCCCAATTTTCAGGGAACTTGGGCGGGTAAGACCTACAAAGAGCCCCTCTCCCATGGCCGCGTGTTCACCAAAGAGGAGATCTGGGAAAACTATACTTACTTCATCAAGAAGGTGGTCCCGGTCGCCGAGGAGGCGGGCGTGCGAATCGGCATTCATCCCGACGATCCGCCGCAACCCATGCTCGCGGGCGTACCCCGCTGCATCTTTTCCAACTTCGAGGGTTATAAGAGAGCTATCGAAATTGCCAACAGTCCGAACATAGGCGTGTGCCTGTGCTGCGGATCGTGGCTGGAGGGCGGCAAAATGACGGGCAAGGATCCAGTGGAGATGATCCACTATTTCAGCGGCCTGAAAAAACTCTTCAAGATCCACTTCCGTAACGTGAGCGCGCCTTTGCCGCATTTCACCGAGACTTTGATCGATGACGGCTACTTCGACATGAGCAAAGTGATGCAGGCGCTGGTAGACGTCAACTTCGACGGCATCGTAATTCCCGATCATATTCCGTCAGTGGGCGTCATCCCGAGCGGCGAGGCCGGCAGAGGGAACGGTGGCCAGGGCAGAGGAGTTCCGGGCCAGTTCCGGCCTAATGTCGGTCAAGCCTATCTGCTCGCCTGCATGAACTCCATGCTGGAAGCGGCCCAGAATCATAAGAGCAAAAGCAAAGGGTAAGGCACACGCGCACTCGCGAAGCCCGTCTGGCTACGGTTGTTTGCAGACGAAGTTCGCGGCATCGTCCGTGCTTCCTTCGCCTTTATACTTTGCGACCTGAGGATAAGGGCACCAGATGCGAGTACGGTCCACGGCGCCGCCCGTTTTATGAGTGGCAACGATGCTTTCGGGCGCTTTGCCCTGTTCCACCCACTGCTCCATTGGGGCCAGTATGTCGAAGCTGCTCGGACCTTCGCCGCCGCTGCAATGGCCCACTCCCGGAGCCATGAAGAGGCGAACGGATTGTTCCGTCTTCTCCAGACCGCCCAGCGCCGCAACCACGCTATTAAAGTAGTTGATGCTATTCAGCGGCGCGATCAGATTATCGCTCCAACCGTGATAAAGCATCAGCTTGCCGCCGTGCGCGATGAACTTCTTGAGATTGGGATCGATCGCTCGCAGGGCATTATCGTGATCTAGTCTTTCCGCGAGAGCGACGTCCTTATCGGCGTCGAAGGTACGGAAATCCCATGCCGGATCCTTGCGGATGACGTACCGAAAATAATCAGTGGATATCGGAAATGGCGCAGGTCCCGTAAACGCCGTCCAGCCGAGTTCGCTTCCAGGCTCAAGGCCAGGGAAAATCTCTTTGTGCGTGCGCGGGTTGGTAAAGGGACCGTAGATTTTCTTCGCAGCTTCCACTTGCGGCGCAGTCAGACAGCCTTCCGTTTCGGTCCCTTTGCATAACAGGGCCGCCGGATCGAATTGGCACTTGGTGGGTTCGTCGATAAGCCCATCTTTGACTCCATCGACGGCGTCGCAGGCATCTACCGCCGCTTTGTGGAGCAGTGAAAGATTCGCGGACGAAAGAGCGCTGGCGGGGTCCTTGAGTGTTGCCACGCTGTTCATCATGTCGGAAGAGAGCAATGCCACCCAGTTATTCGCCGGGGCGCCCGCAACGATGCCGTCATAATCGTCCGGGTATTGCTGCGCTTCTTTGAGCCCCTGTTTGCCGCCTGAGGAGCAGCCATTCCAGTAGGAGAACTTAGGACCGCTGCCATAGAAGGCGGCGATGATGGCTTTGGCAGTGACAGTCATTTCATGCTCGGAGCGGTATGCGAAGTCGATCAGTTTCTCGGGATGACCGAAAGCAAATTCCGCGCTTCCACCGCTGTGACCGGTGTCCGTGGAGGCGGACGCGTACCCATGGGTAACTGCGTTTGCCAAAGCGCCGTAGCCTATATCTCCGCTCCAGCCTCCATTGCCCAGCGCCTGAAACTTTCCGTTCCAGCCGGACGTGGGCATCCAGACTTCAATCTTGATATCTGAATCCTTGCTTGGAGCGAGGGTTGCGGCAACGCGGCAGAACGCCGGTAGGTTATGCATAGTCCTGGTGAAAGAAGGAGGAGTGAAATCACCATCCGCAACAGACTGGGCCGCGGTAATGGTGACATTCGAAAGCGACAGAGAAGTGAGGCTCTCGCAAGAAACGCCTGCGCCTGCGGCCGGAATGAAGGCAGCCGCCACAAACAGAGCTCTTATGTAAAGGTTCATGTCCGAAACCACCTTTTCGAAACTGCTTACATTACAAAAGCAAATGTCGCAGAAGTGCGCACCGTATGCAATGCCGGGCCCGCGCACTCCACTGGGCAAGCGTCCAACCCCCGCCATATAAACCGGCGGCAATGTTATAGGCTAGCTAAATGCCGCAATGGGAATATACTTGTTTTTCGGTCACTGAGAGCAGCCTGGAATACTCGGATGTCGTCACTCATTTAAACAAGCTGGGTTTAGAGGGATGGGAACTCGTGGAGATCGCATCCCCAGTCGCAACAATTGAAGGCGTGGACGGCCGCTCAGTCAACAACAAGCTTACGTACTGGCTAAAGCGCGCCAGAAGCTAACCTTGCCGGATAGACCTCGGCACCGCCCACCATGCCTATGTTTCACACAAGAGCCAACTGCTCTTCCCCAGGCTCCGCTCAACAATACCAGGGCTCTGTCAAATACGGAATCGTGGCGCGCGCGGCCAGCGGCGTGTCGTCCCATTCGCCCGCATCGGCAAGGTGCGCGATCTCCCGAAATATTTCGCGGCGGCTCGCCTTTCGTTTCTCGCCGCTGCGCACCGTGTCGTTTACACGCCGCCACAGCTCGTCAACGCGTTCGTCGGGGTTCTTCCACGGGTAGCACAAGCCGGCGGCATCGAACGGTCCAACCATCCGTCGAATTTCAGGCAATTCCAACAGCAGCGAACCTTGCGGAATCAGAAGACGGATTGCAAGTTGTACCGACGCAATCTGCTCCGCCAGACCTAATTCCGCCAGGTCTCTGAGGAGGCCGCCATACCCTGCAAGAGTCGTCCACGGATTAAACGGGATAAACGTGGGCGAAAGCGGAAGATCCGCGGCGCGCGTGAGGTCAAGCGCCTGCAGAAAATCGGCGCGCGTGTGGCCTTTGGCTAGAGTATCGAGCACGCCATCGTCAAGCGACTCCACCGCGGTAGTTATGAAAGCGCAGCCGGTGCGCCGCAGATCGGGAAGCAGTTCGCGATACTTGAGGAGATGCTCCACCTTGATGGTCACGTCGTAAGACAAATCCGGCCATTCGCGATGCAGCGCATCCACCAAGGGCATGGCGTGACCGGGGCCATTCCAAAAGTCGGGATCGCCGAACGTTATATGCTGTGCGCCCATCGCCACCTGGCGCCGGATATCTTCGATCACCACATCCCGCTGCACAACGCGGAAGACTCCTTGGTATACGGGTACAACCGGGCAATGCCGGCATAAGTGTTTGCAGCCGCGGCTGGCTTCGGTGTAGCCCACTCGGCGCATGGAACCGTTCGCTGCGAGCTGCGCGTACGCGCCCAGAGCCGGCAATCCCGTGCGGTCGGGCGTGATAAACCGCTGCCGCGCCAAAGAAACAACCGGTTTCGGCGGCGTCGGCGCCGCGGCGCCTGTCTCGAGCCGCCGCGCCAAATCCACCAGTCCCTGTTCGAATTCACCGCCCAGAATTGTGGTCACTCCCGCGTCGCGCACCGCTGCCTCATTGAGCGGCGCGTAGAGTCCATAAGCGCACCAATGCGCCCGCGGATTCAGCGGTCGGACGCGCGGGGCCGCCCGCAGAAACAGCCGCGTGGCGGTGTGCATCGGCAAAAAAAACGCCACCAGATCCGCTTCCTCTACGGCCGTTCGCGGCAGCGGAGCACGCGAAACATCGGCGCACGTCACCTCATGCCCTTCTCGTCGCAGCCACGCAGCGGGCGATGCCAAACCGAACGGCTGGCGTCCCAATTCATACGTGGAGATGAGCACGATGCGCACTCCTTCCATTATGGGGTGCCAAGCCTTCCCACTAACCCCGCTTTGTTAAACTAAAGAGAGATCCCCGCACTTCCATGCTCGCCACCGCTACAATTGCCGAAGAAATTCTCGACCTGAAACGGGAACGCCGCGCTATTCTGCTGGCGCACCATTACCAGGAGCCCGAGATCCAGGCGCTTGCCGATGTTGTGGGAGATAGCCTGGAACTCGCGCGCAGGGCCCGCGATTTCGAAGGCGACGTCATTTCGTTCGCCGGCGTGTGGTTCATGGCGGAGACGGCGAAGGCGTTGAATCCGCATCGCACGGTAGTTGTGCCAGACCGTACCGCCGCGTGCAGCCTGGTGGATAGCTGCCCGGTCGAACCCGTGCGCGAATTCCGGCGCCGTAATCCAGACTACGTGGTTGTCAGCTACATTAATACGTCGATCGAGGTCAAAGCGGAAAGCGATATTCTCTGCACGTCGCGCAACGCGGTGAAGATTGTCGAATCCATTCCCCGCGAGAAGCCGGTGCTGTTTTTGCCTGACCGAAACCTCGGGGCGTACGTGCAGCGCCAAACCGGCCGCGCGAACATGAAGATCTGGCAGGGAAGCTGCATTGTGCATGCTACGTTTCCCGCGCGGCGGCTGATGGATGCCAAAGTGGCGCATCCCCATGCCAAGGTGGTTGCGCATCCGGAGTGCCCGGAATCGGTGCTTGCCCTCGCGGATTTTGTTGGTTCAACTTCGGCTATCGTCGATTGGTGCGAAGCGAGCGATGCCGCCGAGTTCATCGTGATGACGGAGAGCGGCATCCGTTACTCGCTGGAGAAGCTCTCGCCGGCGCGCCAGTTCTATTTCGTAGCCAACGAGAACTGCAATTGTAGCGAGTGCCCGTATATGAAGCTGAACACGCCCGAAAAACTGCGCGATAGTCTGCTCCATCTCGAACCGCGTGTAGAGCTGCCTGCCGAGCTGATGGAGCGGGCTCTTGTTCCGTTAGAGCGGATGCTGGCCGTAAAGTAAAGCCGTAAAGTGAAGCCGTGAAATAAATGGCGAATGCCGCCCCACTCACCGATTCTTTCGCCCGTGTTCACACAAACCTGCGAATCAGCGTAACGGACCGCTGCAACGTGCGCTGCTTCTACTGCATGCCCGAAACCCCCGTGCGCTATTCGCCGCGCGAGGAGATTCTCGACTTTGAAGAGATCGAGCGTTTCGCCCGCATCGCCGCCGGGCTCGGCATCAATAAGCTGCGTCTCACAGGAGGCGAGCCGCTTTTGCGGCGCGACCTGCCGGAGTTGGTGAAGCGTCTCGCCTCCATTAAGGAAATTCGCGATCTTGCGCTTACCACCAACGGTGTGTTGCTTGAGCAGTTCGCCGCGCCGCTGTACGAGGCCGGATTGCGGCGGCTCAATGTTCACATCGACACGCTCGACCGCGAACGCTTTTCGCAGATCACGCGCCGCGACGACCTGCCGCGAGTGCTGGCCGGCCTGGAGGCGGCCAAGCGCCTGGGATACGCGAAGATTAAGCTCAATGCGGTCGCGGTGAAGAATCTGGTGGAACCCGATATCGTTCCTCTTGCCCGCTTTGCGCGCGAAAACGGATTTGAGCTGCGCTACATCGAATTCATGCCGCTCGATGCGCAGAGTCTGTGGGACCGCTCGAAGGTACTGTTGGCGGATACCATCATCGACACGCTTTCACGCGAAATTTCGCCGCTAATTGCCGTGCCCGATCCCGACCCGCGCGCGCCTGCAGTGGAATATGAATATGCCGATGGCGGTGGATCGGTCGGGTTCATTGCATCTGTAAGCCGCCCGTTCTGCCTCAATTGCAATCGTCTGCGGCTGACGGCGGATGGCAAGCTGCGCTACTGCCTTTTCGCGATTGATGAAGACGATATCAAGGGTCCGCTACGCGCGGGCGCGACAGATGAAGAAATCGTCGCAATCATCCGCCGCAACGTGGCGGGTAAGTGGCTCGGACATGAGATCAACTCCCCGCAATTTGTAGCGCCGCCGAGGCCCATGTATTCGATCGGTGGTTAGGACGACAGGCGCTCCGGTCCTTCACGTTCAATTTTCGGTCGGCCGCTTATCGATGTGATCGATCACCATCATCTCGAGCGGGCCCTTTTTCGGTTCCAGCCGCAGACCGAGTACGGATTGCAGAGCGGCGAAGAAACCGGGTTGCAAGTCGCTCTGGTCTGACGCTGCGCCATCGGGACCTGGCGCGGCCATGCTGTCGGCGGCGAAATCGACGACGAAATCGTACTTTGCGGTCAGACCTGTGGCGTCGGTAACGGGCCGGCTCAGGAAGCCCGTCAGGAAATCGGCGAGATCGGCGGTAGTCTGCAATTGGCCGGCGAGACGAGCTTGCCCATTCGCACGAAGCGCCATCAAGCCGGGCTTTCCGGGCGGAAAAAGCTGAGGCGGGAATCCGTCGGCCGCCATCTTAGGCGCCATCAAGACCACCGGGCCCGAAGACGGAGGCGCCGCCTGCTCGGCAGGCGGAGGCGTGCTGCCGGACTCTTTCAGCTTCGGGCCACCCTTTGCAATAACGAGAGAATAGACCGGAACTTCCCGAGTCTCCCGGTGAAATGCAAGATGGAAGCGGTCGGCAAGCAGGCTTTGCAGCATGAGGCGGAACTGCGTTTTGCTCGTCGTCGGAGGCATTGTCGCGGAGATTTCGAAACGTTCGGCGCCTAGCCAATCCGGGCCTTCGATCTGAATACTCTTGACCGGGTACGCTTCGAGCAATAGTGACCTGAGCAAAATATACGGATAGTGTATGCGGCCCGGGTCGGAAGAGCCCGGGCCGCCTGTGGTGCGCTGCATCACGAGTGCGCCGTGGCCATCCGGCTGGGGAAAGACCGTTGGCTTGATCGAGACCACGTCGAAGGTGAGCTGTTGGCCCGCCGTCTGTGCGTAACCGGCAGAAAGAATTATGGCCTGCAGCCCGGCACGTGCGATAGCGTTGAGAAACATTGAACGTTTCGAAAATTCCTCGCGGCGCATATTAGCTCCGCATGCTCGATAGACGCTCGATTCACTCTGCGGTTAGCGCGTTGCCTACCAATAGAGCTTAACGCCGAATTGTATGTACCGCGGCGTATTGTTGTTGTACAGCGTGCCGAAGCTGGTGCTGTAGGCCGTCCGTAGCTGGTAATACTTATAGCCCTGTAACGTAGTGATGTCGTAAGAAGTCGCGGCTTTGCCATAGAAATTCGACGGCAGTTGGATCGTGTAGAAGTTCGCCGGCAAAGCGCCGCCCGCCGTCTTTTGCGCGTTTACCATGTTGACGACGCCATTATAAATAGCCGCTCCGGCCGTGGTGCTTTGCATGGGCTGGCCGTTCGCTGTGGCCCACGTGTTGTATGCAGTCGTTGTAAGCGTCGCCGTGCTCGGCGCGCCCATGAAGTCGGCCCCGCCGCCGTTATTCGGATATACGGCGAAAGTCGGGTGGTTCAAAACATTCAGCGCGTCCACGCGAATTTGCAGCCGTCGCTTGCCGCTCTCTCCCAGGTTGATGTTCTTTTGCACCGACATATCGAACGAGTTTGCCCACGGCCCGCGCACATTGTCGAGCGTTCGCGGTGCATCCCCTAGCTGCCCCAACGGAGGACGTATGAACGCCGAGGGATTCACGAAGGGCTGGCACCCCGCGCCAATCGGGCAACTGCTGCTATAGAGCGGATTCACCAGCGGCACGCCCGCCACGACATCCGGGCGCGCGCTGTGCGTCAGGTCTCCCAATTGATTCGTGTCGGATAGATAAACGACATACGGGAAGCCGCTGTTCAGTCGAACCAGTTCCGTGGTTGTCCAGCCGCCCGCGACGTAATCGAGCGCCTTCGGCATGTTGTTGCCGAACTGGCGGCCCCGTCCGAAGGGCAGATCGTAAATCGCCGATCCATGAATCACATGTCTTTGGTCGTAGGTCGAAACCGAGCGATCTTCGGCGCGCGATGCACCGAATACCACCTGGCCGCCTACCTGTCCGTTCACCGGCGTCAGCACGTTCTTGTCGCCGCCCGCGCTCGACGCATCGTCGATGGATTTGGCTAGCGTGTAGTTTGCGTTGAAGGTCAAGCCGCGCGCCACCCGATGGACGACGTTGACGTATCCGGCGTGGCGGATGCTGTTACCGGCTGAATCGTACCAAAGATACAGACTTGAGTAGCCGAGATACGGACTGCCGAGCGTGCCGTTTTGAATCGCCAGCACCTTCCCCGTGATCGGGTTAATGCGCCCTTGCGGATCGTTAACCGTGGCGGTGGTATTGACGTTCTGCGCCAGTTCGGCCGATAGATTGTTCGAATTCTTGGGGTTCAAATCTTCCTGGCCCATGAAGAGATGGATGCCCATCGCGCCGCTATAGGCGAATTCCACAGTCGTGCTCTGGTTTGCTTGCCACGACATCGTGGCGTTCCAATTATTTACGTACGGCGTGTGGTAGTTCTGCGAAATCGCATAGCCGCCAAACGTCTGCTGATAGTAGAGCGAGTTGGCAAAGCTGATCCCGTTCGACGGCGGACCCTGCAGGCCATAGATCTGTCCGTTCACGCTGGTTGGCGTCAGGAGTGGCGGGTTCTCACCGAGCCTCATCACATTGTTCGGACTGGCTGTCGCCGAAGGCGTGGTGGGGGTGAAGTTGGCGGTGGCGCCGAAATCGGGTTGCGGCAGTTGCGTAAAGCCGCTGATGGGGGCGTGCGACATGCCCCATCCGCCGCGGAACACGATTCTATGTTGGCCGAAGAATCCGCGCGGTTGCCAGGCGAAGCCGAAGCGTGGCTCGAAATCCGTGTACTGCGGGGGTGTCTGGTAGGGCGAAGTGCCGCCCGTTCCGGCGAATTGGAATGGGACGGTGGTCGCGGTGGTCAGCACCTGCCCGTCCGCCAGCGTAAGGGGAGCCGGCAGGTTGGCCGTGGTTGCAAGATCGGGACGGAATACGCCCTGGTGGTTATACTTTTCCGTCCGCGGCATTTGCAATGCCCAGCGCACGCCCAGATTCAAGGTTAAGTTCGGCTTGACGTGCCAATCGTCCTGCAGGAAGAGGTCGCCGGCGTTCCAGCGGTAGTAATACGGGACCTCGACATTGCGCATCACCACGTTCGTGCTGGGCACGCCCAATAGAAAACTTGCCCAAGTGGAGCCGCCGGTGCCGGCGGTCGTTGCCGTGGAATTGGTCTGCATTGCCGCAAACGTGTAGACGCCGCCGAACGCTCCGTAGAGCGGTATCACGTTCTGGAATGACTTCGAAATGTCGCCGCCAAATTTGATGCTGTGGGCGCCCAGAGTCTTATAGACGATGTCGGTGATGGCGTACCTCTCCTCGCGGTCATCCACATTGGTTGATCCGGCCCCGCCAAACCCGGTCGCCGTGCTTCCGCCGCCGCCCAGCGATGAGCCGGGAAACAGCGAATTGAACGAAGGCAAGCCGCCCTTCGTAATACTTGGCAGCCCCAGGAGCGTATTCAGATTTTGTCCGGTCGCCGGGTCGTACGTAGGGTCTATGGTGTTGCTGAATCGACCGCGCGTATAGTTCAAGCGGAGATCATTAATCAAGGTGGGCGTGAACGTATGCGTGTCGCTGATCATCGCCTGGTTGCCCCAACTATAAAGCGCGCCGTTATTCGTGGGGCTCACCGGAGTGCCTTGAATCTTGACGATAGGGGTAGCGCTGTAGCGTCCATATAAGTGATTGCGGTCGCTGATGGTTTCATCGATGCGTACCGTGTAGCGTTTTTCGTTCTGCTGCAGAATCCGCGGTGCGTAGATGTTTGAGATCAAACCGTTGCTGTTCAGGTAATACGGCCCGGCCTGGGCGATATACTGTTCCGATTTCAGCGCCGTCGAATCCAGCATGCTTTGCGGAATGACGTTCCCTTGAAAGCGAGCGAAGGCAGTGGTCCCAGCGGGCAGTGTGGCCGTCGTGAACTGGTTGCCGGTCACGTTGTACGTGTTGTAGATGTTGTTGTCGCCCGTCGAAGCAACCGCGTTCGGTGCGATCGCCTGGAACTGGTTTACCACCGATTGTGGCAGCCATCCACTGTTCGTATTTACCAGCCCGCTGAAGTCGCCTTTCAACATACCGGGTGTGGGAAGCAGGCCGTATTGATCTAAGTGATCGCGGCGGTATTGCGGCTCGACGGCAGCGAACCAGAAGGTCTTGTTCTTGCCGTTATAGATCTTCGGAATATATATGGGGCCGCCGGCCGCCAGCGAAAACTGGTTGTATTTCAGCGTGGGCACGGGACGGTTGGCCGATGCCAGGCTAAACGGCGCCGCCGCGAAATCGGGGTTGCGATTATACCAAAGCGCCGTGCCGTGCAGTTCGTTGGTGCCGGATCGCGTCGTGGCGTTGATTACGCCGCCGCCGGTGGTGCCATATTCGGCTGAGAACGCCGAGGTCTGCACCGTGAACTCCTGTACCGTCTCCGGCGAGAAGCTGACGATGGTGCGGCCCAACGAGACGCCAGTATTGTTGGTGCCATCCGCCATAATCATGGTGCTCATGGGACGGCCGCCGCCCAGCGTCAAATTGCACCCAGGGCAAGGCGTAGCACTCGTGATTACCGGATCTTCACTGCCCGCATCACCGCCCACGTTGGGCAGGGTCAATGCCAGGTCGAGTACGCTGCGGTTCAACAATGGCGCATCTTCAATCTGGCGCTGTGTTACGGTGCTGCTCAGCGTGCCCGACGAGGTGTCGATCATCACCGCCGATGCCTGTACCGTCACCTTCGTATCCACCGACCCTGTTTCCAGTTTGATATTCACGGTGGCGATGGATGCCGTATCGACTTTGATCTTATCGATCACTTCCTTCTTGAAGCCTTGCGCGGTGATTTCCAGCCGGTATTCGACGGGTTCGAGATCGGCAACCGAAAACGCCCCGTTGCCTGCCACCGTCACGGTGCGGACCTGGTTGGTTCCAATGTTCGTCACCTTCACCACGGCGCCTGGAACGACGGCGCTGGATGGGTCCGTAACCGTTCCCGCGATGCTGCCCCGGTTGGTTTGAGCGAACGCGCCGACTGCCGAAACGAGAACGATCGCGACAAGGCGATGCATATGTCAGCCCCCTAAAATGCTCGATGTTACGAGTGATCCTTCGCGTGATGGTAGTGGGTATCGAGACGACGACCTAGAACAATCTGAGGCACCGCATCTGTTTTACATGTCAAAACAATTCGGGAATCGGAATTCTGGTGGAAGATAACGGAAAAAAATGATTTAGGTTGCCTGTTAACAACAGAAGGGCGCGTTAGGTGCGCTTTTCGGAAACGCGCAGATGTTCGCAATGGTAAAACACCTGTCCCTGCTCCGCGAAGCCATTTGCGGTTCATTCAAGGCCCGCCAAAAAGCCAGTTCGAGATTTCGAAATAAATTTAAGCCCAATCCCCTCAGTTACTTGTGCCCGATTTGCCTCTCCCAGTGTCCCTCGAATTTTTGCGCCCGTCTGCTACTCTCCAATCAAAAGGGCTGCCCGGTGCGATTCCCGCGCCAGGCAGCCCTTTATTTTTGATACGTCAAGGAGAAAACCGAAATGACATCCCCCGCTCAACTCGACGCCAACCGCGCCAATGCCCAACACTCCTCCGGCCCCGTCACCGACGCCGGAAAGCAAACCGTTAGCGCGAACGCCGTAAAACACGGACTCGCAGGAAAAGTCCACGCAGCCCTCCCCGGCGAAGAAGCCGCCTTTGAGCAACACCGCGAAGGTTACCGTCAGGCATACACTCCCGTCGGCGTGCCCGAAAACGAGCTCGTCCGCAATATCGCTGAGAACTACTGGCGCCTAAAGCGTGCCCATTCCATGGAACGCGCCCTCTTTGCCCAAATCGAGTTAGAGCAAGCCGGTGAGCTTCCTCCCGCGTCCGCGCACGCCGAAGCCTGGGTTGATCCCACCAAGGGTCTCCAGCGCATCGCTCTCTATGCCGCCCGCATCCAGCGCGCCATCGAAAAGAACACCGCTGAGCTAAAAGTCATGCAGGCAGAGCGCAAAGCGCTCTACGCGATCGCCCAGGAAGAAGCCATCTTGCTCACCCAACTTGCCGCCATCAAAGGCCAAACGCTCGACCCCGCGCAAGACTTCCCCTCGTCCGAATCCCGCGGTGGCTTTGTCTATTCGGCGCCCGAAATCGCGCGCCTCATCAGCCGCTCTCGCCGTCTGGAAGAGGCCCGCAACCGCTTCAATGGCGCAAGCCTTCCGGCCGGTCTCGCTGGTTTGATGTAGGGCTTACGCTATTTCAGCCCGTAGCTGCCTGCTATCATGAATCGTCATGCCGCACGCCACTCCCACAGTGGTCATCGTGGGCAGGCCCAACGTCGGAAAGTCCACTCTCTTCAACCGAATCACTGGACAGCGGCGCGCGATTGTAGGCGATGAGCCTGGAATTACCCGCGACCGCATACATGGGACTGCCGAGCACGATGGCCGCCGCTTTGAACTGATCGATACCGGCGGCATCGTCATCGACGACCGCGACTATATTCCTGGGCAGATTCTGCATCAAGCCGAAGTAGCCCTAAAAACGGCCTCCCAGATTATCTTCTTAGTAGATGGCCGCAGCGAAATCACGGGTCCCGATCGCGATCTTGCTCAAATGCTGAAACGCCTCGGCAAGCCGGTCACTCTCGCCGTCAACAAGGCCGATACCGCGGCGCGGGAAGACCTGGCCAATGGCTTTTATGACCTCGGCGTCGCTGACGTTTTCCCCGTTTCGGCCGAGCACGGCAAAGGCGTGGACGCCCTGCTCGACCACGTCACCGCTGCTTTCGAACGCGGCGGCGACGAAGCGCCGGTTGGTGACGAAGCCCCGGAGCCCGAGCCGTCTAGCATCAAAGTCGCCATCATCGGTCGTCCCAACGTCGGTAAGTCCACCCTGCTGAACGCCCTCACCGGCCAGGAGCGCGCCATCGTCTCCCCCATCGCCGGTACCACGCGCGACGCGGTGGATGAGACCGTGGAACTCGACGGTACGGAGTTTGTCTTCGTCGATACCGCGGGTATTCGCCGAAAGGGCAAGACCCATGAAATGGCCGAGAAATTAAGTGTGGTGATGGCGCGCCGCAATATTCGCATGGCCCACGTCGTGCTACTGGTGCTCGATGCTACCGAGGGCGTCGTCGGTCTGGACGCGACCATCGCCGGATACGCACACGAAGGCGGCCGGGCCATTATTGTTTGCGTGAACAAAGCGGATGAGCTGCCGCGCGCTAAAAAACAGGAATTTGAAGAAAACGTGCGCGATACCTGTAAGTTTCTCGACTATGCGCCGGTCGTTTTTATCTCTGCCAAAACCGGTCTGGGCGTCGCTAAATTGTTCCCGTTGATCAAGGAAGTCTTTGAATCGGCTTCGAAACGCGTTACCACGGGCGAGCTGAATCGCTTCCTGGAATCGCTCCAGTTCGAAGATCGTAAAATCTTTTATATCACCCAGGCTTCTATCCGCCCCCCCTCCTTTGTGGTGTTTACTAACAAGCGTTCTGCCCTGCATTTTTCGCATGAACGCTACTTTGTCAATCAGATTCGGCGGCAATTTGGATTTCGCGGTACGCCCGTCCTTTTGAAAACTCGTGCCAAAGAGGGAAAACGCACGCGTGGGTGATAGAATGCAGGCAGTAGCATGATTGCAATCATTTCTTATTACGGAGGGCGCCCCTAATGTGGAATAAAAAGCGGGACGAGGAGCCTCCAAGAACTTATACTCCTCCTCCACCCAACCCAGCCCCAATAGCGGCACCGAGTCCCATCGAACCCAAAAAGGAGATTACGCCTGTGTCTAGTACGCCAATGGGGAAGTTCGACCCGCCCAGCAGTTCGTCCGCCTCAATCGGTAAGGCGGTAAAAGTGGTCGGACAGATCTATAGCCGAGAAGACCTCTACGTGGATGGTGAAATCGAGGGTACCGTTGAAGCCCTCGAACATAAACTGACCATCGGACCGAACGGCGCCGTACGCGCGGGCGTTAAAGCCCGCGAGGTGGTGGCCCTGGGAACAATCCAGGGAAACGTAGAAGCCCACGACAAGATTGAGATCCGGAAAGAAGCCAAGTTAGTAGGTGACATCCGGACCGCGCGCATCATTATTGAAGATGGCGCGTACTTCAAGGGCAGCATCGATATTGTGAAGCCAGAGCCTAAGACCGCTGGTGGAAAGTCGACCGGTCCTGCGGTTCAGGCCCCGACGCCTCCGCCTCCGGCGCCCGCCGCGGCGCCTGTGCCGGCTCATGCGGCGGCAGGTGCGTCTGATTTCAACAAGCGGTAACCGTATAGAGGGCTGCCAACATGCTTCCTGATAAGCTGAAGAGCATGCTGCGCGGCCCTCGCGCGGAACAACAGTCTGGCTCGTCCACGCCGCAAACCAGATCTCTGTTTGGAAAGCAAACGGCGGCTGAATCTTCCGTATCCGAGCGCTCCAGTCGCGGCCTCGAAGAGTTCTTTAAGTACATCCGCGATACTTCCGGATTGACCATTCTCGATCTCGGACCAGCGACCCAAGCCAATATTAACTTCATCACGAACCTCGGGCATCGGCTTTATACCGCGGATTTTCTGCAAATTCTCAATGATACGTTCGGCGTGGACGATACAGTAGATCAATCGAATCCCGGCCGTATTGAGTATTTTCTTAAGCAGGCGCTCGATTATCCCGAAGGTCACTTCGACGGAGTACTGATTTGGGACTCGCTCGAATATCTCGCGCCTGCGTTGCTGACGGCAGTGATAGAGCGGCTGCATCAGATCGTTCGACCGAAAAGCTACATGCTTAGTTTTTTTCATGCGGATGACAAACTGGAAGCCGTCCCGTTCTATACCTTCCGCATTCAGGGCGTCACAACCCTCCAGGTCGCTCAACAAGGGCGGAGGCGTCCCGCCCAGCTTTTCAATAACCGCAGTCTGGAAAAGCTGTTCGGCAAATTTGAATCTGTAAAGTTCTTCCTTACCAAAGAACGTCTGCGCGAAGTCATCGTCAAGGCGTAGTCATGGCGCGTTATTTGCGCTGCAGTTTTCTCATCGCAGTTTGTCCACTTCATGCCGCTCCCCTCACTTATGTTCACGATATTGCGCCGATCGTAGCAGCCCATTGCGCGCCCTGCCACCGCCCCGGCGAGCCCGGACCATTTCCTCTTCTGACCTACGAAGACGTTCATAAGCGCGCCGCACAGATTGTGGCCGTCACTCGCCGCCGCTACATGCCCCCCTGACTGCCACAACACGGATATGGAGATTTCGCCGATGAGTTGCGCCTTAGCGATCTACAGATTCAAACCATCGCCGGTTGGGTGGCGCAAGGCGCCCCGCGTGGCGAAGGCGAAGCCTACAGTGCGCCGGCCTCCACATCGCCTCTCGGCAAGCCTGACCTTACCATTCAGGCGGAACGCGCTTTCGCCGTTCCCGCCTCCGGACCCGATGTTTACTGGAATTTCGTCTTCCGTCCTTCCATCGTTAAAACTTGCTACGTGCGCGCCGTCGAGATCGACCCCGCGAACCGAAGCGTGGTGCACCACGCCAACCTGCTGATCGATCGCATGGCATCCAGCCCGCTCGCCGGTTTCGCGGGCATGGATCTTGCGATTATGCGCAGTCCGTTCGATCCCGACGGGAATTTCCTTTTTTGGAAGCCGGGCAGCCCGCCGCACATTGAGCCCAATGGCTTCGCCTGGCGCCTCGACCCCGGTACCGAGCTTGTCCTAAACGTGCACATGCACCCCTCCGGTAAGGTCGAAGAGGTTCGTCCTCAGATCGCACTCTACTTCACAGACCAGCCTCAATCGCGTTTCCCGCTACTGGTCCAACTGGAGAACGATTCCGCTCTCGATATTCCCGCGGGCGTTCGCGATTTTCCGGTCGCGGACGATTTCCGTCTGCCGCTCGATGTGGACATTCTCGCGATCTATCCGCACGCGCACAATTTGGGCAAACTGCTGGAGGCCTACGCCACTCTGCCCGGCGGTAAGCGCCAGTGGCTCATTCGCATTCCCGATTGGGACCCGAACTGGCAGGCCGTCTACTACTATCGCCAGCCGGTCTTCTTGCCCAAAGGGTCGGTGATTTCGATGCGCTACCACTACGATAATTCAGCGGCCAACCTGCGCAATCCGAATCACCCGCCGCGCCGGGTGAAGGCGGGCAACCAGTCCACCGATGAGATGGCGCACCTGTGGCTGCAAGTGTTGCCGCGCGGCGCGGGCGACCACCGCCGCGAATTGCAGCAAGCCGTGATGCAGCACCGTCTGGCAAAAGATCCCAACGATTTCACGGCGCGCATGAACCTCGGCGCTGTGCTGCTCTCGCGCTTGAAACCGCAAGACGCCATCGGGATGCTGCAGGCCGCCGTGCGCATCGATCCCACGCGGGTCGAGGCTCGCAACATGCTTGGGCTCGCGCTCGCCCAAACCGGACGAACTCGTGAAGCAGCCGCGCAGTTCGCCGCCGCCGTACATACCAGTCCCGATTTCTTCAGCGCGCGCGCAAACCTCGCCGCTGTCGAACTGAAGCTTGGCGCCCTAGACGAAGCCATCGAGAACCTGCGCGTTCTAGCAGCGGCGCAACCCGCAAACCAATCGATCCACCAACAACTCGAGGATGCCACCCAGGCGCGCGCCGGCAAATAAAGGTTTCGAGAAAGCCCGCGTCATCTCAGCAAACCATTGATTCCCAAGCCCGACGAAAAACCGAAAATTTTGGTAAATCGTTTGTCGGCCGCAGGCCGGTGAGGAACTGACTTCCTCGACTCCCTCGACTTCCGCCGCGAAGCGGCCGAGAATCAAACGCGCCGACAATTAACCAAACCGGCGATTCCGCGCGTTCTGGCCGCGGCGCAACCGGCAAACCAGTCGATCCACCAAACAGCTGGAGGATGCCACCCATGCACCCGCAGGGAAATAGAAATTTCGAGAAAGCCCGCGCCATCCCGACATTCTGAACTTCCTCGACTTCCTCGACTTCGGCCGCGGAGCGGCCAGATCAACCAGACCGGCAACCGTAAGCTGCTAAACTCAAAGGGAAATCATGGCGAAAGAAAAAGAACTAAGCCAGCCGATGCCGCCACTGATGGCGTGGGCGCCGGCGGTTGCTCTCGGATGGTTGATTCCGGGCAGTGGACACTTGCTGCTGAAGCGGACCGGCCGCGGCGTCCTCTTGATGGCGACCATAGGAGCCACCTTCCTCTGCGGTCTTATGATGCGGGGCGCGATGTTCACGCCGCAGAGCGGCGATCTGCTCACCACATTGATCAATACCGGCGGATTCATCGGCGATGTCTGCTCCGGTCTGTTCTATATATTGACGGTATGCGTCGGCTATAACCAGCCCGACACTGCCGGAGCGGTTCACGATTACGGCACCAAGTTCCTCGTCACCGCCGGATTGCTGAACCTCTTGGCGATCACCGACGTCTTTGAAATCGCGGCGCGGAGGAAAGATTAATGCCCAAGATGAACCTGTCGCACTTTGAAGCCGCGACCCTCTTTTCGCTATTTGTGTCCGTGGTATTGGGCGTAGTGACCAAAAGCACCGACCGTGAGCGCGTCGAATACGGAATTTATACTTTCGTTTGCTTCCTGGTGGCCCTGTTCGGGTTAGCGTGGCTGATGTATCTGGGTCACAGATAACTCGAAACAAGGCTGCTGGATTCGCTAGAATCGAAGTTTTCAGGAGAACAATTTGCGATTCGTAAATATCGGACGGCGAGGGTATGGCGAACCGGGCGTAATCTCCGGCGATGAGATCATAGGCATCAAGGGAGCGGGCATTGAAGACCTGCTTTCGATGATTGCCGGGGCGCCGATGCCCTCGACCGGGTATCGCGCTGGATTTATAATCCGCCCTCCGGAGAGCGGCTCGAGGCCGCAATCACGCCTCTATTGGCGCCGATTCCGCGGCCGCCGAAAATCATCTGTATCGGCTTGAATTATCTCGACCACGCCAAGGAATCGAACCTTGCGGTGCCCGAAACGCCGACTATGTTCGCCAAGTTCCCAACGTCGGTGATCGGCCCCGGCCAGCCGATCATCCTGCCGAAACATTCCACCAAACCGGACTATGAAGCCGAGCTTGCGGTAGTCATCGGCAAAAGCGGCAGATACATTCCGGAAGCGAGTTGGCGCGACTATGTCTTCGGCTATACGATCATCAACGACGTAAGCGCGCGCGATTTTCAGATGGCGACCAGCCAGTGGATGATCGGCAAGACCTTCGACACCTTTTGTCCCATGGGTCCGGCCATTGTCACCGCCGACGAGATCGAGGATCCGCACAACCTCGGGATCTCGCTTTCCATCGGAGGCGAGACGCTGCAGGCTTCGAACACCAGCAATCTCATCTTTAACCTGCCCAAGATCATTGCGTACCTCTCGAGTGTCTTCACCCTTGAACCCGGAGACGTGATCGCTACCGGAACCCCCGCGGGAGTTGGCTTCGCGCGCAATCCGCCCCGCTGGCTGCGGGCGGGCGACGAAGTCCGCATAAATATCGAAGGCATCGGCGAGTTGGCAAACCCCGTAATCGCCGAGTTGTAGGGTCCCGGTCTGCTTCGTTTGATCAGCGTGCCTATGCATAAATAAGGAATACTGATGCATATGCGCACCACCTTGATCATTGACGATAAACTCCTGGAGGAGGCGCGCGTCTATACCGGAATCCAGGAGAAAACGGCGCTCGTCCACGAGGGACTTAAGTCCTTGATCGCGCGTGAAGCCGGAAGGCGGCTTGCGGTATTGGGTGGAACCATGCCCGCTCTCAAGCCAATTCCACGGCGGCGGACCTCTTTGAGTCAATGATTCTGGCCGACACCTCCTGTTTGGGTGAATCACTTCCGGGCCGGCGACGCTTCCTTCGTGACGCTTATTGAAGATTCACAAATCCTCATGCACTCGGGCGTTCTAGGCGAACTCGCATGTGGAAACTTACGCAACCGCGCGCAAACGATGTCATGGCTTCGCAAGCTGCCACAAGCTCCTAATGCCGGCGATAACGAAGTAATCGCCTTATCGAGGAAGGGCTATTCGGGCTCGGAATCGGGTGGATCGATGCTCAGTTGATCGCGTCGGCACTCCTCGCTGATTGTGCCCTTTGGAGCCGTGACCACAGCCTTCTAGCCGCCGCAACCGCTCGCGGAGCACAATTTTATAGCCGCTGCACATCCGATTTTTCCCTTGCACCGACGCTTTTTCTGATATATCGTACGATATATCGTGGGAAAAAAGGTGTGGGGGTTTGGTCGTGTCCCGGGTTTTGCCCCTTTCGTCTTCGGCGGCCAAAACCGCTTCTTCGCATCCGGTGAGGTACGGCTGGCAATCCTCTCCCTGCTGAGCGAAGGGCCCAAGCATGGTTACCAGCTGATGAAGGAGATGCGCGAGCGCTCGGGCGGCGCCTACCGCGCCAGCGCCGGCAGCGTCTATCCAACATTGCAGCAGTTGGAAGACGAAGAGCTGATCGAGTCCGATGCACAGAGCGGCCGCCGCGTCTTTCATTTGACCAAGGCCGGTAAAAAGGAATTGGAAAAGGAAAAACCTGCGGTTCGCGAGATCTGGGCGCGTGCTAAGCAGTGCGGAAATTGGGGCGCCTTCGCCAGCCCCGACGCCATGGGGCTCTGGGGTCCTATGTCTATGCTGATAAAAACCGCCGTGAAGGCCTCTGCCCGCGCGGCCGGAAGCGAAGGCGGGTATGCGCAGGCGGAACGCGTGCGCGAAGTGCTCGACCGCGCGCGGCGCGAACTGGAAAGTCTTTAGGAGCGGATATGGGGATTGGCATACGGATCGAGAATCTGCGGAAAGTCTACGATACGCCCCCGCCGGTGGCCGCACGAGGGTTTGGCGTTGGCTTTAGCGGCTTCAAGAAGGATGCGAAGAAAGAAAAGAAGAAGTTCGAGGTCGTAGCTCTCGATGGCATCTCTATGGAGATCCCCGCCGGCGGCATCTTCGGATTGTTGGGGCCGAACGGAGCGGGGAAGTCCACCACCATCGGCATCGTCACCACGCGTATCCGGCCTACCAGCGGCCGGGCCTTCGTCGGCGATCTGGATGTGTGGCAGAAGCAGGCCGCCGTCAAGCGGCTTCTCGGCGTGGTCCCGCAACGGCCGAATCTCGATTTCGCACTCACGGCCCGCGAGATCCTGACCTTCCACGGAGCCTACTACGGACAGAGCGCCAAGGAGCGTACCCAACAGGCCGCGAGTCTGCTCGAAAGTTTCAAGCTGACCGACCGCGCCGATCAGTTGGTCCGCGGCTTCTCCGGCGGCATGATGCAGCGTCTTTCGATCGCGCGCGCCATGATGCACGATCCCGAGGTTCTCTTTCTCGATGAACCCAGCGCCGGTCTCGATCCGCAAACCCGCCTGCTCTTGTGGGAGACCATCCGCGATTACAACAAGCGCGGCAAGACAATCGTCATTACCACCCACTACATGGATGAGGCCGACACGCTCTGCGAGAACATCGCCATCATCGATCACGGCAAGGTGATCGCGCAGGGCACGCCGGGAGAGTTGAAGGCCTCCATTCCAGGAGGCTATCTGCTGCGCCTGCGCTTCGATCGCGTCACCTCGCAGTTGATCGATGCGCTGCAGGACCTGCCTGGCGTTACCGAAGTGCGCACCACCGATCACAGCGCCGATGTCTACGCCGCCGAGGGTGGAAAACTGATCGCACCCATCGTGGGAACGACCACGCTGCTGGGTATGGAACTCCGCGACGTCCACATTTCGGAACCGAGTCTCGAAACTCTGTTTCTGCACCACACCGGAAGGAGCTTGCGCGATTGAACTGGAAAACTTTCTTTGCCATGCTAGCGCGCGACGGTCACGTCGCGCGGCGCAACTTGGTCCCCACTCTCATACAGAATCTGCTGCAGCCGCTTCTTCTCACGTTCGTCTTCGGCCGTGTGCTCACCGCGAGCGGCATGATGTCGGGCTCCTACAAGAGCATTCTGCTTCCGGGAATCATGGCCCTTAGCATGACCCTTTCCGGCATTTGGGCCGTTGCTATGCCCCTGATCTCGGAGTTTCAATTCACCAAGGAGATCGAAGATCGTCTGCTTGCCCCTATGGACACGAGCTGGCTCGCCGTGGAGAAAGTGGTTGCTGGGATGATTCAGGCGTTGTTCTCCGGCTTGGTCGTGATTCCCGCGGCATGGCTGACGCTGGGCTCGGGGGTAAATCTGAGTCACTGGCATCCGGCGCAATTCATCGCCACGTGCCTGCTGATGGCGCTATTTTCGGCCGCGGGCGGCCTGTGGATGGGCGTCAGCGTGGGGCAAACGCAGATCGGCCTGATGTTCAGCATGGTCATTACGCCGATGATGATGTTCGGCTGCGCCTATTACCCGTGGAGCGCCCTCGATTCGTTTCCCGCGCTCAAATACGCGGTGCTGATTAACCCGCTGGTTTACGCAAGCGAAGGCATGCGCGGTTCGCTGGTGCCGCAAGTGCCGCACATGTCCGCCATAGTTACGATCGGAGCACTGCTCATCATCAACATCGCCCTCCTGGCGCTGGGAGTGAAGAAATTCAATAAGAAGGCGGTTAGCTGACCGCTACAATCGAATTTGCCTCAAGTAAGCTTCGAAATTCAGGCCGAATGTCCGCACACGCGCGCCCGCGCCGGCCTCCTCCACACCGCTCACGGGACCATCGAAACCCCGGTTTTCATGCCCGTGGGTACGCAAGCGACGGTTAAGGGGCTTTCCCAGCGCGATCTCTCGCAAGATCTCGGCGTTCAGATTCTTCTCGGCAATACCTATCACCTTTATCTGCGTCCCGGTCACGAGACTATCCGCGACCTCGGCGGACTCCACCGTTTTATGTCCTGGCCGAACGCCATCCTCACCGATTCCGGCGGCTTTCAAGTCTTTTCCCTTTCCAGTCTTCGCAAGATCGGCGAGCAGGGCGTCACCTTTCAGTCTCACCTCAACGGAGATACGCACACGTTCACGCCGGAATCCACGGTGGATGCCCAGCTC
Organism: Bryobacterales bacterium; assembly: GCA_963703295.1. Lineage (GTDB taxonomy): Bacteria > Acidobacteriota > Terriglobia > Bryobacterales > Bryobacteraceae > PALSA-243. The sequence goes on along the minus strand of OY969810.1, from coordinate 7,870,643 downwards.
GCCTTTGGCAGCGATATCCTCATGGCGCTCGATGAGTGTCCCGAGTATCCGGTCAGCCACGAGTATGCTCGCCAGAGTATGCACCGGACTGTCCGGTGGGCGCATCAGGCCAATCGTCACTTTCTAGGACGTATCGCCCAAAGCCCCACGCGGCACGCGCTATTCCCCATCGTGCAAGGTTCCGTCTTTCCCGATCTTCGGCGGGAATGCGCCACGGCGCTCCTCGATCTTGACGCGGATGGTTACGCGGTCGGCGGGCTTTCCGTAGGGGAACCGCGCCCGCTCAGCCTGGAAGCCGTGGAGGCTACGGAGGGCATTCTACCGCGTGCCAAACCGCGCTATGCAATGGGCGTGGGCATGCCTGCCGAACTCCCCGAGTATGTCGCCCGCGGCATCGACATGATGGATTGTGTTCTCCCCTCGCGGAACGCCCGCAATGGCTACCTCTTCACCTCCGAGGGCCGCGTCATTATTAAGCACGCGCAATATAAGAACGACCCGCGCCCACTCGATCCGAACTGTTCTTGCTATACTTGTAGCAGTTATTCCCGCGCATACCTGCGGCATCTCTTCCTGAGCGGGGAAATTTTGTACGCCAGCTTGGCCACTCGACACAACCTGAGGCGGTATTTGGACATCATGCGCGAAATTCGGTGTGCTATACTGGCGAATTCATTTTTAGAATATTTGAGGCGCGCACGCTCGGTGTCTGGAACTGTAGGCGGAGCGCTCGGTGAGCCGCCCAACGATCTTCAAACGGTTTAAAACGTGGTTCTAAACCTCTTTCTGTTGCAAGCCGCAACCGCCGGCAACCCGCTCTTTCAGCTACTGCCGCTGCTGCTGTTATTTGCGGTCTTCTATCTCTTAATTTTTCTTCCCATGCAGCGCCAGAGGCGGAATACCACAAAAATGTTGGCGGCCCTGGAGAACGGACAGACCGTATTGACGAGCGGTGGCATCGTCGGAACCATTTATGCGATTCAAGAGGATGACACGCTGATTCTTCGCGTGAAGCCCGACAATATTAAGATTCAGGTTGCCCGCAGTTCGGTTTCGAGCGTGGTGACCGCAAATGAAGGCAAGAAGTAGTACTCTATACAACAGGCTTTAAAACTCCCATGCAAACGAATTTAACGGCCCGAACGGTGGTCATTGTCCTGACGATCCTGGTCTGCGTCTACGGGATCATTGGATTCCCCACCTCGATTGGGGCCATCGAGAAGAATTTCTCGAACAACATTCATCTGGGGCTCGATCTCAAGGGCGGATCCCAATTGGTGCTCGAGGTCCAGGTACAGGACGCAGTGAAGGCAGATGCTTTGCAAACCGCCGAGCGCCTTAAGGAAGACCTGAAGAAAGAGAATATTTCCTGGGGCGGGATGGACGTCAATGACGTGGCGACGGTGGCCGAGGCCAATCAAGTCCAACTCACCGTCAAGGGCATTCCCGCCGCGCAGGCCGGAGCATTCCGCGGCATCGTTTCCGACCGCTATCCCACGTATAATCTCACCTCGGTAACTTCTACCGATTACCTGTTAAAGCTGAAGCCCACCGAGCTGATCACTCTCGAAACCGAGACGGTGCAGCGCTCCATCGATACCATCGGCAATCGAATCGACCAGCTTGGTCTCGCCGAGAAATCCGTGCAGCAATATGGCCGCGCCGGCGCCGATTTCCAGATTTTGGTGCAGTTGCCCGGTGTTGACGACCCTGCCCATGCGGAACAATTGATCGATACGGCGGCGGTGCTCGAAATCGACGATGTGAAGGACGGGCCGTATCCTAGCCGCGACGCAGCGCTGGCTCAGCATGGCGGCGTTCTTCCCCTGAACACCAAGCTGGTTCGCCAAAAACCGCGAGGCAGTTCGGATGGGGAACAGTGGTATTTGGTTGGCAGAAATCCGATCGTCGGAGGTCAGGAGATGCGCAACGCGCGTCCCTCTCAGGGCGATGTTCGCGGCTGGGAAACCGATTTCACCCTTTCTCCCGACGCTGGCAAGCGCTTTGGCCGTTATACGGAAGCCAACATTAACAACAAACTTGCGGTAGTTCTCGATGGCCAGGCTGTCAGTGTCGCCACCATCGAAGCGAAGATTGAAGACTCTGGCCGCATCACGGGCCTTGGCAGCCAGGAAGAGGCCATGGATCTCTCCCGCTTCTTGCGGTCGGGTTCGCTGCCCGCCAGTATTAAAAAACTGGAGGAGCGCTCCATCGGTCCGTCGCTCGGCGCCGATTCCATCCATGAGGGCTTTGTGTCCGGCGCTGTCGGTCTGGTGGCCGTGGTGCTCATCATGCTCGTCTACTATAAGCGAAGCGGCATTAACGCAGTCCTTGCGCTACTGCTCAACGCAGTTATTCTTTTGGCCGCTATCTCATATTTCGGCGCCGTCTTGACGCTGCCGGGCATCGCCGGCGTGATCTTAACAATTGGTATGGCGGTCGATTCCAACGTGCTGATTTTCGAGCGCATCCGTGAGGAATTGCGCGCTGGCAAATCCGTTGTGGCGGCGGTCGATGCGGGCTTCGGCAAGGCTTGGTGGACCATCGTGGACACGCACGTGACAACCATCGTCTCGTGCGCCTTCCTCTTCCTGTTCGGAGAAGGTCCAGTAAAAGGCTTTGCGGTGACTTTAACAATCGGGTTGGCGGCCAATATTTTTACGGCCGTCTTCGTTTCGAAAACGATTTTCGCGTGGGAGCTTTCGGGTCGCGTCCGTCAGGAGGCCCTGAGCATTTAAGGGGCTTCCTCCGTAAGCGCCGACGGCGCTTTTTGGGAACAAAATTGAGAAGGCTGGTGTCGAATTAATTAACGGCAAACCAGCTCGGCATGAGTCGATGGAATTATTTAAGAATACAAATTACGATTTTCTGGGCAAGAAGTGGCCGTTCATCATTGCATCATTGATTTTGACGGTAGCTGGTTTCGCCAGTATGGCCATCAAGGGTTTGAATTACGGCATTGATTTCAAAGGCGGTGCGCTGATGACCGTCAAGTTCGCCGAAACCCCGCCGCTTGATCGCATCCGCGTCGCGTTCCTGCATTCGCAGCAGGCTAAGGGCGAGGTGAGCGTTCAAAACATCACAGATGCTTCCACCAAGAATGAAGTGGAGATCGGCATCGGTACCGAGCAGCAGAACGAGGCGCAGCTAAATCTGAATCGCGCCGCCATGCAGCAAGTGCTTGCGGCCACCTTCGGCCAGCCCGCCAGCGGGAAGCTTGATCTCAACAATACCGGCCAGGAGGCCCTTGCTTCACGGCTGATGGATGCCCTTTCCCGCGCAAGCATTCCCATGGGCTCAGACCAGGTAAAGGCGCTCGCCGCAAACATTCTGGGTTACGCCAAGCAGCATTCTGGGTTGATCTACAATTTCAACGAACTGAACAGCGTAAGCGGCGTCACGCCGCAGGTCATGAACCTGATTCAACAGGAGACTTACCTCGCGCCCTACCACATCGAGAGCGTGGAAATGGTTGGTCCCAAAGTGGGAGCGCAACTGCGGCAGAAAGCGATACTTGCAACACTCTACGCGCTCGCCGGCATGCTGGTTTACATCGCCTTCCGTTTCGAATGGATCTATGGCGTGGGCGCTGTGATCGCAGTTTTCCACGACACGCTGATCACGATTGGATTATTCTCGCTCTTCAACGAGCAAATTGGCATGACCGTCATCGCAGCGCTGCTGACCCTTGTCGGCTACTCGATGAACGACACGATTGTCATCTTCGATCGCATCCGCGAAAATCTGAAGCTCTCGCGGCGCGATTCGCTTGAGCATGTAATGAATGTCGCGGTGAATCAAACCTTGAGCCGGACCGTCATGACCTCCGGCCTGACGTTCATCACGGCGGTGGCGCTGTTCCTTTTCGGCGGCCCTGTATTGCATGGGTTTTCGTTCGCATTGGTTTGTGGCATTCTCGTAGGAACATATTCTTCGGTTTTCATCGCCAGCCCGATCGTGCTCTTCTGGCACAACTACGCCGACAAGCGTAGCAAGCCGACAACGGCGCCGCTGGCGACTGCGGCCCGGACGGATGCCGTCCGCAAGCCTACCAAGGCGGTTAAATAAGAGGGGTTAAAACTGCATGTTTGAACAGACATTTGTACAAACCGGCAAGACCAACACGACGTGGACGGTCATTGTATCGTTCGGCGTTCAGATCGGGGCCCTTGCGGTTCTCGTGATCTTGCCGTTGATCTATTACGCCGTGTTGCCGTCGGCAACTTTGACGTCGCTGATTACCGCGCCGCCGCCGCCGCCTCCGCCTCCACCGCCACCCGCCGCGGCTCCGCCGAAGGTGGTCAAGGTGATACCGCGCCAGATGGAGACGGACAAATTGATGATCCCGAAGGTCATCCCTAAAGAGATCAAACAAATTAATGAGGAAGAAGCGCCGCCTAGCGCAGGCGTGGGCGTTGCGGGCGGCGTGCCCGGCGGCGTGTCTGGAGGCGCTGTAGGTGGCGTACTTGGCGGCATCCTCGGAGGCATCCCCTCAGCAGCACCGCCGCCGCCTCCTCCTCCAAAGAAGGAAGCGCCGAAACCTAGCATCGTCACCGTGGGCGGGCGCGTGCAAGCGGCCAAGCTCATTAAGCAGCCACAACCTGTGTATCCGCAGATCGCCCGGCAGGCGCGCATCTCTGGCACAGTGGAACTCGCCGCAACAATCGGCGAAGACGGCCACATCCTCGATCTGCACGTCATCAGCGGCCATCCGCTGCTGCGCGCGGCCGCCATGGACGCGGTCAAACAGTGGGTCTATCAGCCCACGCTCTTGAATGAACAGGCGGTAAAGGTAAGCACGACCATCGACGTCATCTTTACTTTGGGTCAGTAGTAACCCGGCGGTCCTAATCGAACGCCGGTATTAAGGTAACAAAAATCAACTCGCAGGAGAAAAAACAAGAATGTTGGCTTTGCATTTGCATCACGCGTGGTCCTTTTTCCTAATGCTGCAAGAAGACAGCAGCGTAGGTTGGGATCCGGTACACCTCTGGGCCCAGATGGGCGGATTGGCCCGCGGCGTCGTGATTCTGTTGTTCTTGATGTCCGCGTATTCCATCGGCGTCATGATCGACCGTTTCATGGCTTATAACGCAGCCAAGAAACAGTCGCGCCAGTTCGCACCGGCAGTCGCTGGCGCGTTGCGCGAAGGTAAGTTGGATGAAGCCGTGAAGATCGCTGACCGCTACAAGAAGAGCCATCTGGCGAAGGTTGTAGTGGCGGGGCTGCAGGAGTTTCAGGCCCACCAGATCTCAACGGATATTCCCGGCGAAGAGATCGAAGCCTCGCGTCGCGCTCTCGAGCGCGCCGAAGCGATCGTTCATGCCGAGCTGAAGCGCGGCGTTTCGGGCTTGGCGACCATCGCCTCGTCCGCTCCGTTCGTCGGTCTGTTCGGAACTGTCGCCGGCATCATCAATGCGTTCCAGGGCATTTCGACGCAGAAGTCCACCGGTCTCGGCGCTGTGGCCGGCGGTATTTCGGAAGCCCTTGTCACCACCGCTATCGGTCTGTTCGTGGCCGTGCCCGCGGTGTGGGCGTTCAACTATTTCACTGGCCGCATCGAAGCGTTCGACGTGGAAATGGGTAACTCCAGTTCCGAGTTGATCGACTACTTCCTGAAGCGGTCGCAGCGTGGCGCTGCCCGTAAGTAACGCCGAGGCCCGTCAGTAAAGAGCGGACCCTGGCTGCGAGTTGATGGTGGGGGGAGCTTTTTGTAAGGCTCCCCGCATTACTCGGCGAACTAAATTGGGCCGCAAAAAATTGGAGAAATCATATGGGCGATATGCAAGACATGCTGAAGCAAAAGGCGCCGCCGCCGGTGGCCGACATCAACGTTACCCCCATGGTAGACGTGATGCTCGTGCTGCTCATCATCTTTATGGTAATCACACCCATGTTGTCGAAGGGCGTGCCGATCGATCTCGTGAAGACGCACAATCCGATTGCCATGCAGGCGGCCGACCGCAGCGATGCGGTGCTCATCTCGGTGACACGCGATGGCAAGACCTTCCTGGGACGAGACGCGATCGCCCCCGATCAATTGGCGCCCAAAATCAAGGATATGCTTTCCAACCGCACCGACAAGGAATGCTTCCTGAAGGCGGACGTCCGGGCGAAATATTCGGTTGTTTTGGAAGTAGTGGAGAATCTGCAGGCTGCCGGCGTGGACCAACTTGGACTTTTGACTGAACAGATCCAGGGCGAGCAGCACCACCCCACCACCGACGATCAGAAGAAGAATTCGGGCGGCTCGCCGTCCGGCGATTAATAGTTTTTTAAGGAGCAATTTTATGGGAATGTCAATTGGCGGTGGCGGCGGACCGAAGTCAGATATCAACATGACGCCGATGATCGACGTGTTGCTGGTGCTAATCATCATCTTCATGGTCATCACTCCCTTGACGCCGAAGGGATTGGAAGCGCTGGTGCCGCAACCACCACCGCCGAATTCGAAGCCCAACCCGGCGGATGAGCGTACCATCGTGGTGACCATCAATAAAGATCACTCGATGCTGGTCAACACAGAGCCGATCTCAGAAAATTTGTTGCAGAAGCGCCTGGAAGATATTTTCAAGACGCGCGCTGAGCGCATCATGTTCGTTAAGGGCGATCCGGATATCGAATACAAGTGGGTGGCGGAAGTCATCGATATCGGTCACGGCGCAGGCGTCGATAGGATTGGTCTGATGCCCTTCAAGGATCTGGGACAGTAACGATCTTTGCGGCGATTTCTTCGCCTTGAAGTTTAGCCTTGGGATTAACTACATGCGTAAACCGATATCGATTGCGGCTGTTGCCGCTTTAACTTTTCTTGCCGCCGGATGCACACAGTTGCGCTCGCGGTCTCAGATTAATGAGGGCGTAACGGCCTTTAAGAGCGCCCAGTTTCCACAAGCGGTAGAACACTTCAAAACCGCCGTGGAATTGGAGCCCGAATTCGCCACGGCTCGGCTCTATCTGGCTGTGGCCTACATGCAGCAGTATGTTCCCGGAGCGGAAGGCGCCGAGAACATGAAAATGGCGGATCAGGCGCTGGCGGAGTTTCAAAAGGTCCTGGAAAGGGACCCCAGTAACAAGACCGCCGCCGCGTATATTGCCACGCTCAAGTTGAACCAGAAGAAGTGGGATGAAGCGGAACAATGGTACCAGAAGGTTGTTCAAGTCGACCCCACCAACACCGACGCTTACTATAGCCTCGGCTTTATCGCCTGGTCGAAGTGGTACCCTGCTTATGCCACGGCGATGCATGACTTGAAGCAGCCGATGGATTCCAACTTCCCGATCAAGGACAAGAAGGTAAAAGCCGAATTGAAGGCGAAGTGGGAGCCGGTAATCCAGGCCGGTATGGACAATTTGAACAAGTGTCTGCAAATCGACCCCTACTATGCTGACGCGATGGCCTACGAGAACCTCTTGATCCGCGAGCGCGCCTATCTGCTCGACGATCAGGCGGAATTCGAGAAGCAAATCGCGATTGCTAATAGCTGGATCGATAAGGCCATGGCCGCTAAGAAGATCCTGGCTGAAAAGAAAGCCAAGGCAGCCGCGGCAAACGGTATTACCACCGAAGAGAAATAGAGCATCATCAACACAGAGGCGCGGAGAATCGAGAGAAGCCCATTGGTTTCTCTCCGTTCTCCGCGCTTTTGCGTTAAATACGACCTATTCGTACCGCAATACTTCCGCTGGCGCAATCCGTGTAGCGCTCTTTGCCGGATACAGCGTCGCGAGAAAACTCACTAAGATAGCAACTCCCGCAATCCAGATCCCATCCACCCAACGCGCTTCAAAAGGTAGATAACTGATTGGGTAAACCGCTTCCGGAAGCTTAATCCACTGATATTTTCCCGCGAAGTAAGAGATGGAATAACCGGCGATCAAACCTAACGCGCTGCCCAACGCGCCGATCAAGACGCCTTGCAGCATAAATATCCGCCGCACCTGACTAGGGCGCGCGCCCATCGACATGAGAATCGCGATGTCGCGATACTTCTCCATCACCAGCATTACCAGAGTAATCAGAATGTTGAGCGCCGCGACCAGCAGGATGAGTCCGATTACGATCATCGTCACCACCCGCTCCATGTTCAGCGCGCTGAAGAGTTGCTTGTTCTGCTCCATCCAGGTGGTGGTCGTGTATTGCTGACCGACCGCGGCCTCAATTTCGCGCGCATAGATATCCGCCTTGTTGAGGTCGTCCACATTCACTTCGATCTGGTTCACCACATCTTCGAGTGAGAGCGCCTTTTGCGCCGCCTGGATGGATGTGAAGGCCCAGCCGTCGTCGAAGTCCGCGAAGTCGGTCTGGAAAAGACCGTTCACGTAAAAGCTGCTCGTCGAGGGGATGGGGCCAAAGAATGTCATCTTACCCTCTGGCGTGGTCACCTTCACCTTCGAATTCAGGGTCATGCCTGTATCCGCCGCCAGACGCGTGCCCAAAAGGATGCCCGGCGGGTTCGCGGTGGGGTCGCTCAATCGCGCCAGCGATCCGCTCTTGAGGTGGCGCAGCGAGGAAGTAATCGCCAGTTCGGCATTCACGTCAATGCCTTTGACTATGACTGCTTTGGCGTTCAGCGGCCCGGAGAGCAGCACCGGCATATAGAGCGCCGGCGCTACCGCGACGACGTGTGGCAACTTGCGAATGCGAGCCTCCAGATCCCGCCAGTTCTCGATGCCGTCCAACTGGCGGCGGCTCATGACGTCGATGTGCGCCATTGCGGAGACCATATTCCGCTGCAACGTATTGCGAAAGCCGTTGGTCACCGCAAGCGCCACCACCAGCGCCATGACGCCGGCCGCCACGCCGATCACCGAAATCACGGTAATGATCGAGATCACCGCTTCCTTACGACGCGCTCGCAAATAGCGGCTGGCAACGAACAACTCGAACCGCGAGGTCATCTTATTGGCCATCCAGTTCGCGCAACTTCTGCACGAGTTCGATGGGGCCTTCCGGACGTAGAAGCGGAAACAGAATCACGTCCCGGATTGATCGCGACCCCGTCAAGATCATCGTCAGCCGGTCGATGCCGATGCCCTCCCCGCCGGTTGGCGGCATGGCATAGGAGAGCGCCCGCACATAATCCTCGTCCATCTGGTGCGCCTCCTCGTCGCCTCGTTCCCGCATCCCAATCTGCATCTCGAAGCGGCGGCGCTGCTCCTGCGGATCATTCAACTCGGTATAGGCATTGCCGATTTCCATGCCGGCCGCATAGATCTCGAACCGCTCTACAAAGGCGGGATCTTCGCGCTTGTTTTTCGAAAGCGGCGACGTTTCCACCGGATAGTCGTAGATCATGGTGGGCTGAATGAGCTTGTCCTCCACATGGCGCTCGAAGATATCCGCCAGCGCTTCGCCCGCAGTTGCCTTCGAAGAATGCCGCGCCAGCCATTCCGGATTCGCAACGTCATCGGACGACGGCCGTCCTTCGCCCTCCCAGAAGCGCGTTACCGCCTCACGCATGCTATAGCGTGCGACGGTCGCGAAATCGAGCTTGGCTCCTTCGAATTCGATCTCGGTGGTCCCCACGGCGTCGCGCGCGGTCTGCGCCAACAACTCGGCGGAGAAATCCATAAGTCCCTGGTAGTCGGTGTATGCCTGATAAAACTCCAGCATGGTGAACTCGGGGTTGTGCTGCGTGGAGAGCCCTTCATTGCGGAAGTTTCGGTTGATCTCGTACACGCGCTCCAGGCCGCCCACCACCAGCCGCTTCAGATACAGCTCCGGCGCGATTCGCAGGTAGAGATCGATATCGAGGGTATTGTGGTGCGTGACGAACGGACGCGCTGTCGCGCCGCCGTAGAGCGGCTGCATCATCGGCGTCTCCACTTCGATGAAACCGCGCTCCTCCAATTGCCGCCTTAACGAGGAGATGATGCGCGCGCGCGTGACGAAAACCTTGCGAACTTCAGAGTTTGCGATCAGGTCGAGATAACGTTGCCGGTATCGTGTCTCTACATCTTCAAGCCCGTGCCATTTTTCAGGCATCGTGAGCAGCGTCTTCGAGAGAAACTCCAACTGCTCCACATGGACGCTGAGCTCGCCTGTGCGAGTGCGGAAGAGGTAGCCATCCACACCTACGATGTCGCCCATGTCGAGCAGCTTAAACAATTGGTAATCGCGCTCGCCCACGGCGTCTTTCTTGACGTAGATCTGCAACCGCTCGCCATTCTGCTGCAAGTGGGCGAAGCCCGCCTTGCCCATATGGCGCAGCGTCATCAACCTGCCGGCAATGCGCACGCGGACTTCCGGCGTCAAATCCTCCGCCGTTTTTGCGCCGTATTCCGCCAGAATATCCGGGATGGTATGCGTGAACTGGTAGCGCCGCCCATAGGCGCGATACCCCAGCGCTTCGATTTCCTGGATGCGGAGCGCGCGCTGCTTCAACAACTCGTCTTCAAGGGACAAAGGATCTCCTCACTCGCGCATGCGCGTAGTGCCCGGCCGCCGCGAATTCGCTATTATAAAACTTCGTTTGCGCCGATCTATCTCTATTATCATTCCCGCCTTCAACGAAGCGAAACGGTTACCTTCCACCTTGGCCCGCATGCGTCACTATCTGGACGCGTCCCAATGGGAATTCGCCGAAATCGTGGTGGTGGACGACGGCTCGCGCGACGGCACAGCGGCCGTTGCTGAAGCGGCCGGCGTGCGCGTGCTGCGCAACCCGGGCAATCGCGGGAAAGGCTACTCGGTGCGCCATGGGATGCTCGACGCCAAGGGCGAGTGGTCTCTTTTCTCGGACGCCGATCTTTCCACGCCGATAGAAGAACTGGATCGTCTCTGGAATGCCATTGAGCGCGAGAGTGCGCAGGTGGCGATCGGCTCACGCGCAGTCGATAGGTCGATGGTGGGCGTGCACCAGCCGCTCTTCCGCGAAGCGATGGGCCGTCTCTTCAACTTGACCATGCGCCTGATTACCGGCCTTTCCTTTCGCGATACGCAATGCGGTTTCAAGCTCTTCGAGACTTCGGCCGCGAGCGAGATCTTCCGGCGTCAGTTGCTGGATGGTTTCGGATTCGATGTCGAGGTACTCTACATCGCCGGCCGCCTCGGATATCGAACTCTGGAAGTGCCGGTTCGGTGGAACGACGTAGCGGGCACCACCGTCAGCCCGTGGCGCGGCATCAAGGCTTTCTGGGATCCAGTCAAGGTTCGCGTCAACGGCCTCCGTAGCATGTATAAGTGAAGTCGCAGGTCAGGAATATGCGTCGATTTCATTTGACGACCGGCGTACTGACAATAATCATCTTTCTCATTACTGGTCAGCTTTTGCGCCATCATCGACCGGCCACGGCCACTCTTAGCGATGCGGCGCGGCTCATGCTTCGTTCCCGTCATATTTACATTCTGGCCACCGGGCTGGTTAATCTGATGCTTGGGTTGTATCTGCAGGTACAACCCGCGGGTTGGCGCGGCGTCGCGCAAGTTGCCGGTTCCTGCTTATTAGTGGCATCAAGTTTATTCCTGGTCGTGGCATTTTTTCTGGAACCGGAGCGCGGGTTTCGGCCCGAAATGTGGTGGAGCGCCGCAGGGCTTTATGCACTGTTCGGCGGCTGCATGGCGCACTTGGTGAGTTCGATGGGTCAACGGCGGCCGTGAAAGCCCGCGTCTGTGTTACCTTCTCAGCAAATGAGTAACAGATTGACCGTGCGTCTTCCAGAGGAACTAGCCGCGTAGCTTGACGAGACGGCTCGGAAGATGGGCGCGCCGCATGGGCGCATTGTCCGCAGCGTACTCGAAAGGGCGCGGGACTCATCGAAGCAGCCTTTCCTGCGTTTGGCGGGCGCTGTCGACGGTTGCCGTGGCCTCTCCGGGCGCAAGGGCTTCTCACGCACTAGCGGGTGATCGCTGCACGAAATTATCTCCGCCCCAAAATGCCGCCGAGTGTCGTCTAATCATTATCATGTGGCGCGATATTGTGTTCTCGCTTCGCACGCTCCGGCGCAGTCCGGTCTTTGCGGCGGTGGCTGTGGTTTCTCTGGCTCTGGGGATCGGGGCGAACACCGCGATTTTTTCCCTGGTCGATCAGGTGATTCTGCGATTGCTGCCGGTACGCGATCCGCAGCACCTGGTGATCCTGCACCGGGAGTACAATCTTGATGGAAGTAGTACCAGCGACAACTACGAATCGGTTTTTTCCTATTCGATGTATCGCGAGCTACGCGACCACGCCCAGGGTTTCGACGGCGTTATCGCGCGCGGCGGGGGAGCGGTTACGCTGCTCTATCACGGCAATGCCGAATCGGCCGGCGCCGATATCGTTTCGGGAAACTTCTTCCAGGTGCTTGGCGTTCCGGCCGCGGCCGGACGGCTCTTCAGCACGGATGACGACCGTACGCCCGGCGGGCATCCGGTGGTCGTCTTAAGTCACAGCTTCTGGGCCAAGCGGTTCGCGTCAGATCCGTCGATTCTCGGCCAGACCGTGCAGGTGAACGGCTTCCCCATGACGGTGGTTGGCGTAGCCAGCCCCGGATTCAATGGCATCTTTTCCGGCAACGACCCCGACCTCTACATGACGCTCATGATGCAGCGGGTCTTCAAGCCGACCTGGAAGGCCCTCGACCAGCCAAACTTCCGCTGGCTAGACCTAATGGCGCGCCTCGCGCCCGGTACAACCATCGAGCGCGCGCAAGCTGCCTCGGCGCCTGCGCATCGCGCGGCCGTTGACATCGAACTCGGCGCGAAGCGCTCGAAAGTGGACGCCAAGACCCTAGCGACTTACCGATTGGAGCTGCGTCCGGCTGCGCAAGGCATCAACGAGCTTCGCCGCACGCAACAGACGCCGCTCCTGGCATTGATGGCGATGGCCGGACTTGTGTTGCTGATCGCCTGCGCCAATGTCGCCAGTCTCACGATCGCGCGCGCGACGGCCCGGCGGCGCGAGATGGGCATTCGTCTTGCCATTGGCGCTACGCGATGGAGTCTGGTGCGACAGTTACTGGCGGAGGGTGCACTGCTGGCGCTGGCCGGCGGAGCGTTAGGGTTGCTGGTGGCCGATTGGAGTACGCGCACCCTGATACGCGCGTTGCCGGACGATTACGCCGGCGAATGGCTGAAGCCTGGTCTGAACACCCGCCTTCTGATTTTTGCTTTCGCGGCGGCCGCCTTGTGCGGCATACTGTTCGCGCTGGCGCCGGCGCTGCAATCGTCGCGGCGCGACATCGCCGGCGCCCTTCGCACTTCATCCGCGATGTCGACGGGGGGCGGCGCGGTCTGGTTCCGCAAGTGCGTGGTTGTCGCACAAGTGGCCTTGTCGCTAGTTTTGGCGGTTGCGGCGGGACTCTTTAGCGGCACGCTGTACAACCTGGCGAAGGTAAACCTCGGTTTCCGCACGGAACGGCTGCTAACCTTCAAGATCGATGCCGCGCTCAGCCGTCCGCATGTCGCCGATGCGGTGGCGTTTTATCGCGATCTGCAGCAAAGGCTCGCAACGCTCCCCGGTGTGACGGGCGTGGCTGCATCGGCTGCCGGCCCATTTTCCAACATGAACAGCGGCGGCAATATGACGCTTGAGGGCTACAAGGCCAAAGGCGACGACTATGTGGGAGGCAGCCAGAGCGCGATCGGCCCAGGATACTTCGCCGCTCTAGGAATTCCGTTGCGCGCGGGACGCGAGTTTGACGATCGCGATTCCGCGGGCGCGCCGAAAGCGGTGGTGGTCAACGAAGCGTTCGTCAAGAAGTTCTGCGCCGGCCGCGGCGCCCTGGGCCTGCATCTGATGTTCGGCGGAAGCGATCACCCGGTATTGGATCGCGAGATTGTGGGGATCGCCGCCGATAGTCTGGTTGGCGTTCGAGACGCGGTGGTTCCTACGGTTTACTTTCCGTACACACAGTGGGAGCGGCCGGAGCGTCTCGCGTTCTACGTGCGCGCTGCGCGCGGCGATGAGAACGCTTTGGCGGGAGCGGTACGCGCGGTCGTGAAGGCCGAGGATCCAAAGGTGCCGCTCATTTATCTACAGCCGATCTCGCTGAGCATTCAGAACACGATGTACGCGGAACGGCTGCTAGCCATGCTCTCCGGCGCATTCGGCGCGTTGGCGGCGCTGCTCGCCGCGATCGGCCTGTATGGCGTGGTGGCCTACGCTGTGGCGCGGCGCACGCCGGAGATCGGACTCCGCATGGCTTTAGGGGCGTTGCCTCGCGATGTGTTGCGCATGATTCTGCTGGAAGCGGGCAAACTAACCGCCGCTGGCGTGGCGGCTGGAACCGTTACTGCGCTGGCGCTGGGCCGATTGGTGCAATCGCAGTTATTTGGAATGAAAGCGGCGGATCCACGGATTCTTGCGGGAGCCGCGGCATTCCTCACCATAGTGGCGCTTGCCGCGGCCCTGGCGCCCGGGTGGCGCGCGTCGCGTATCAGCCCCGTAATCGCTCTGAAGTGTGAGTAGCGTCAAGGCAAATAGCTTCGTGCCATCGCCCGAAAGTCTGTTACCTGGGCGTCCGCCCACTGCGACGGCCGGCCCAGTTCGCGCGCCAGTATCCGTGCTGCAGGTTCGGCCATGTCAATGGCGGCCCGTGCATTCAGGAACAAAGCGCGCGTACGCCTGGCAAGTGCGTCTTCCACGGTCCTGGCCATCTCCTCTCGCGCTGCCCAAATAATCTCGGCGCCCGTATAAGGCAATGCCGCATTCAACGGGATGGCGTGCGCGGATTCGCTTTCCATCAATCCGCGAATTTCGGGCGCATCGGATCCATATACGCTCAACGCCTCGTGCCGTTCCGCATTTGGTAGATGCCCATGGATATTCAAATTTGCCGTGGGACAAGCACGCTCCGGCAGTCGCGCGAACGTGGCGGCTTGGTTTACGCAATCCTCGGCCATGTGCCGGTAGGTTGTCCATTTGCCGCCGCAGATCGTAATCACGCCGGAGTTCTCGATGCGGATGGTGTGACTACGCGATAAAGACGCGGTATTCGCCGCTCCATTCGCCTTCACCAAGGGGCGAATCCCTGCAAACACGCTCAAGATATCGGTGCGAGCGGGCTTCTTAGCAAGGTAGAGTGACGCTGTCTTCAAAATGAACTCGATTTCCTGCTCCAAGGCGGCGGGTTCGAGAGTGGCTGCATCTACGGGCGTATCGGTCGTACCCACGACGACGTGATCGTGCCACGGAATGGCAAAAAGCAGACGGCCGTCGCTGGTATGGGGAACCATGATGGCGCTGTCACTCGCCAGAAAGGAGCCATCAAACACCAAATGGACGCCTTGGCTTGGCGCAACGATGGGTTCCACAGTGGGATCGGCCAACGCACGGAACATGTCGGTGAACGGGCCGGTGGCATTGATCACCACGCGCGCCCGCGCCTCGCGCGTTTCGCCCGATTCCAAATCGCGAAAGCGTACGCCGTTGACAAAGCCGTCTTCATCTTTCAACACGCCAATCACCGGTGCATAGTTCAGCAAAGCGGCGCCTTGCTCCCATGCCGTCGCCACCAGATTAATCAACAGACGAGCGTCATCGAACTGGCCATCGAAATAGATTACGCCGCCTCTGAGCCCATCCGTGTTGATGGTAGGAAGACGTTCGAGGGTTTCCTCTTTCGATAGGATGCGCGACGCGCCAAAGCCATACTTTCCGGCCAGCAGGTTGTAGATCTTGAGCCCCACGCCGTAAAACGGGGATTCCCACCAATCGTAGGTAGGAACCACAAAGCCGAGATTGCGAACCAAATGCGGTGCGTTCTGTAATAACAGGCCGCGCTCGCGCAGCGCCTCCATCACCAGCGACAGATTGCCTTGCTCAAGGTAGCGTACGCCTCCATGAATCAGCTTGGTGCTTCGGCTTGATGTTCCCTTGCCGAAATCGTGCTGTTCCAGCAGAAGAACGCCGTATCCGCGGGCCGCCGCGTCAATGGCGACGCCCGCTCCCGTGGCCCCACCGCCGACAACAATCATGTCCCAGGGTTCGCGCCGATCGTCCAGCCGCCATAGTTGTCCAGATCGAGTCACTCGCGCATCAGGATAGCAGGTTCGCTAAGAGTAACCAATCCGTTACTATTTCGACATGCGTTCGACTTACGGGCATGATACTCTCCACGAGGGGTCTTTAAATGAAGCTTATTGGACCGTTAGTATTGTGTCTTATCGCACTTTTACCTTGTTACGGGCAATATGAGACGGCGGATGTATTGGGAACCGTGCGTGATGCGCGCGGCGCCGCCATACCTAAAGCGTCGATTACTTTGACCAATCAAGGGACTGGCATCCAGGCCAAAACGGTGAGCGACGATGGCGGAAATTTTCTATTTTCCCAAGTTAAAGTCGGCAAGTACACCGTGAGCGCGGAGTCCGCGGGCTTTTCGAAGGCTGTAGCTGCCGATATTGCGGTAGACGTCAACGCGCGCCAGCGCGTCGATATGACTCTGCAGGTGGGCGCGGTGACGGAAACCGTGAATGTAGTCGGCGCAGCCGCCGCTCTCGAGACGGATTCGAGCGACCACGGCCAAGTGATCAATACGCAGCAGATCGTAGAACTGCCCCTGAACGGCCGTAACTACGCGGATTTGGCGCTGCTTGCGACTAACACGATTAAGTCACCCATGGCCGTTTCCTTCTCGCCGAGCGGCACGCCGCGCGAGGCCGCATTCAATGTGAATGGCATGCGCAGCACGTATAACAACTTTCTGCTCGACGGAATGGATAACAACGCCTACGGAACCAGCAATCAGTCCTATTCATCACAGGTAATCAACCCGTCGCCGGACGCGATCTCCGAATTTAAAGTGATTACGTCAAACTACAGCGCCGAATATGGCCGCGTAGGCGGAGCGGTGGTGAATGCCGTAATTAAATCTGGTACGAATCAGATCCATGGCGCGGCCTGGGAATTCCTGCGGAATACGTCGCTGAATGCGGTGGGCTTCCAGTTCACGCCGTTGGCTTTCAAACCTACTCTGCAGCGGAATCAATTCGGAGCCGCGATTGGCGGACCTTTCATCAAGAATCGTCTGTTTTGGTTCGCCGACTATGAAGGCTATCGCCAGTTGCAGCGCTATCTGAATTTCGATTCGATTCCCAGCGCGACAGACCGCGCCGGAATCCTTCCCGTGGCGGTGGTGAATCCGCTAACGAATGTGGTCTATCCCGCAGGCACGCAGATCCCGATTTCACAACTGAATCCCTTCGCGTCATACGCTTTGAGTAACCTGCCGTCCACCAACGCAGGAGGCACAGGCCGCTCGAACAACGACGAAGCGTTGCTTCTTATCCGCGATTACAGCGACAAGTATGACGCGAAGATCGACGATCAGATCAATGAAAAGATGTCGGCCTTTCTGCGTTTCAGTCAGCGCAAAGACCAGCAATATTACCAGCCGGATCTTTCCGGACCGGCCGGGGGCGACGGTAACGGATATATTCACACCATCCAGCAAAACGCCGCGATCGGCTACACGTGGACGGTAACGCCGACCTCGATCTTTGAAGCGCGCTTTGGCTTTACCCACGTCAAGGCTGGAAAGGAACCGCCCTACGTGGGCGGCCCTAGTCTGCAATCTCTATTCGGCTTTCAGGGATTGCCCACAAGTTCAGATCTGACCGGCGGCTTGAATACCCAAAGTATCAGCGGCTTTGCGACTTCTCTGGGACGTCAAACCAGCAACCCGCAATATCAGAACCCAACGTCATTCGGGCCGAAGCTGAATTTTTCCAAGATCTTGAATCGGCATTCGCTGCGGGCGGGTTACGAGCTTTCGGTGATTCGAACTGAGGTTCTCGACGTGAATCCGCTCTATGGACAGGACACGTATAACGGGCAATTCAGTAAGCCGACCTGCGCACAGCTTGGCCAAGCCACCGGATGCACCGTGACGGCGGATGCCACCAGTTACAACCTGGCGGACTTCATCTTCGGACTGCCGAGCAGCGTCAATCTAGGTAATAACTTCGTCTCAAATCTTCGGCAGCAAGTACATTCTCTGTACTTCCAGGACGATTGGCGCGTCACGCCCAAGCTCACGCTGAATCTGGGTCTGCGCTGGGAGTTCGCCTCGCCGCTGGTCGATCGTGACAACAGCTGGTCGGACTTCAATCCCACAAATAACACTATGACCCGCGCGATGGGCGGCAGTTGGTACAACCGAGCGTTGGTCAATCCCGACCGCAAGGATTTCGGTCCGCGGCTGGGCTTCGCGTATAACTTTTTGCCTAAAATGGTGCTGCGTGGCGGGTACGGAATTAGCTACGACTTTTTCAATCGGGTTGGCAGCGCGATTGAAGGTATTAACGCACCCCAGGCGCTATTCGGCGTGTTCAGCCAGACAATACCGGCTGGCGGGCCCGTACCTTCCACCTTCCTCACCACCGTCAACAGCTTCACGTCGGGAATCGCAAATCCCGCCAACTTTAACCCGCTCGTCTCGAACGTCGATTACATTCCCGCGAACTCGCCGTGGCCATACATTCAAAATTGGTTCCTCGCTCTGCAACGTGAAATCACAAAGGACACGGTGGTTGAAGTTTCCTACAACGGTAATCACAGTCTTCGCCTGCCCATCATCGCCGATTACAACGAGGCCACTCCCAACCAGCCAGGCGGGACTTTGACTTATCAGCAGCGCGCGCCGGTACCTACTTTCGGTCCCATCACATGGGTTTATCCGGGCGGCAATAATCACTACAACGGACTTTCGGCGCGCCTGGAGCATCGTTTCGGCCATGGCCTTTATTTCCTGAATTCGTTCACGTGGGGCATCGCCCTCGGCGATTCCGAGCAAGCCCTTGAATATTACGCCGGTTACGTGGAAGCCAATCCACAAAACGTACACAATCTTGGCGCGGAGGCCGGGCCTTCCAGTTTCGACGTGAAGTTCAATAACGTCACCAGCGTGGTGTATCAGATCCCGTTCGGCAAGGGCCGCAAGTTCGGTGCGAACCTGAATCCGGTTATCGACGCCGTGCTCGGCGGCTGGGAACTAAACAGCATCAATACCGCACACACCGGTACGCCACTCAACGTCTATTACACGCCTACCACGGCGAACGCAGTGAGCGGGCTTTCCAATGATTATCGTGGCCAGCCGTTTCTCCGTCCCAACGTTTCCGGCAGTTCCGCCGGTCAAAGTAACTCGCAATTGATCAACACCTATTTTGCTGGCTATACCTTTACCGTTCCGCCGGTGAACGCGCCGTTCGGCAATCTGGGACGCAACGCAGTCCGGTCCCTCGGCTTGGAACAGTGGGATATGGCGGTGGATAAGTCGTTCCGCTTCGGCGAAGTGGCTAAGCTACAATTCCGTTCGGAGTTTTTCAACCTGCCGAACCACACCAACTTCGGAATCCCCAATACGAATTTCGGTTCGTCGTCGTTCGGAACCATCCGCACGACCTATCCGGCGCGCCAGATCCAGTTCGCACTTAAGGCGATCTTCTAAGATGTGGCAGCGCTTGGTTCTGGCGACATTTATGATCGGCTCGTTAGCGTCCGGCGCGGCGGATGCCCCGCGAATTCTGGTTCACGGCCACCGCGGCGCACGTGCCCGGCGTCCCGAGAACACCATGCCCGCGTTCGAGTACGCCATTGCGCAAGGCGTCAACGCGCTCGAAATGGATATGGCGGTGACGAAAGACGGCGTAATCGTTATCTCTCACGATCCGATTCTGGAGCCGCCGGTTTGTAGCGGCCCCATCGCGAAGGCGACCATCCATCAACTGACGCTGGCTGAAGTTCGTCAGTGGGATTGTGGTGCAGTACGGAATCCGCGATTCGATACCCAACAGACTGTGCCTGGCACGCGCATGCCGACGCTCGACGATGTGTTTCGGCTTGGCCCGCGCGGCGCCTTCGCTTACAACATCGAAACCAAGAGCTTTCCGGATCATCCCGAATATACGCCTCCTCCTGAAGAGTTCTCGCGCATGGTTCTGGCGAAGATTCGCCAATATCAGTTGGAGAAGCGAATCATTCTGCAGTCTTTTGATTTCCGCACGCTCATGGCCATGCGCAAACTTGCGCCGGAAATTCGCCTTTCTGCGCTGATTGAGAAAGACGCGAGGGGATTTACGGCCGTTTCAGCGGCCGCCGCCGATGCCGAAATCGTTTCCCCGGAGTTTCATCTGGTAACGCCAGAGAAGGTAGCGGCCGCGCACCGCGATGGGCTTCAAGTCGTACCGTGGACTGCAGATACCCCGGCGGATTGGGACATGCTCATCGCCGCAAAAGTAGACGCGATTATTTCGGATGACCCCGCCGAACTGATTGCGTATCTGCGAAAGAAAGGGCTGCGGTAAGCTGCCGGCGCAAGATCTGAAATTAATACAGAATGCGCGTACGGATGGTCCCTTCCACCTCATCGAGTAGACGTTTGGCTTCCAACGTTTCGCCGCGGCCGCCGTCTTCCACATCGATTACGACGTAGCCGATGCGCGCGTTGGTCTGCAGATACTCGCCTGCGATGTTGATGTGGCGCTCAGAGAAGATCGCATTCACTTTCGAAAGGACGCCTGGTTGATTGCGGTGAATGTGTAACAGGCGGTGTTTGCCCGGATGCTCAGGCAGCGATACCTCGGGGAAATTTACGGCGGTAATGGTGGAGCCGTTGTTGCTGTATTTGATCAGCTTGCCCGCTACCTCCACGCCGATGTTCTGCTGCGCCTCTTCCGTGCTTCCGCCGACGTGCGGCGTCAGGATTACATTTTCGAATGCGCGCAATGGAGAGACGAATTCGTCCTTGGCGGTCTTCGGCTCTAAGGGAAAGACATCGATCGCCGCGCCCGCCAGATGCTTGGATTCGAGCGCCGTCGCCAGCGCATCGATATCTACTACCGATCCGCGCGATGCATTAATGAGATGCGAACCAGGCTTCATGCGCGCGATCTGCGCAGCGCCGATCATCCTTTGCGTCTGCGCCGTTTCTGGAACGTGCAGGGTCACCACGTCGGACGCCTCGAGCAAGGCGTCGAGCGAAGGCATGGGCCTCGCGTTTCCCATCGCCAGCTTGAGCTCGATGTCATGAAACAGCACTTGCATGCCGAGCATTTCGGCGAGAACGCTGATCTGCGAGCCGATGTGCCCGTAGCCCACGATGCCCAGTTTCTTGCCACGAGCTTCGCGCGACCCTTCCGCGGTTTTGATCCAGGCGCCACGTCGCGCCGCGGCGCTACGGTGCGGGATGCCGCGCATCAACATGACGATCTCTGCCAGCACGAGCTCCGCCACGCTGCGGGTGTTGGAAAACGGCGCATTGAAAACAGGAATGCCGCGGTCCTGCGCGGCTTCGAGATCCACCTGGTTCGTTCCAATGCAGAAGCAGCCAACGCCAGCCAGACGTGTGGCGGCTTCGAAAAACGGAGCTCTAAGCTGCGTTGCCGAGCGGATGCCGATGAAATGCGCGTCGCCCGCTGAGGCGAAAAGATCGGCTTCCGCTAGAGACTTTGGATGGTATTCGATATTGGTGTAGCCGTCGTCGCGAAAGACGTCCACGGCGCTTTGGTGCACGCCTTCGAGTAAAAGAATCTTGATCTTTGTTTTGTCGAGTGAAGTGGTTGCCATGAAAGATTAACCTTCATGATAACGTCGCTCGAATCGCTTACGGCTTCACAACCATTTTCCCGACTCCATCCAGATATCCTTCCGCGATCTCAAATGCTTCGCCAATGCGGTCGATGGGCCGCGTGTGCGTTACCAAGGGCGCAAACCACTCCTGCCGCTTCGACATCATTTCCAGCGCCGCCGGCGACTCGTGATTGGAGCGCCGAACATTGAATACGGTTAATTCCTTCCGCCGCAGCGGCGACATCTGGAAACCGACATGCGTATCGGAATGGATTCCCGTGATTACTACACGGCCCGCGTTGCGCGTCAAACGAATGGCGTCGTTCGTGGTGTGCGATTTCGCCGCGCAATCGATAGCGCAATCCACGCCTCGGCCGCCGGTGTCCTTTTGAACCTCGTCCAGTTCGCCAGGGGTGATCGCCACGTCGGCGCCCAACGCCTTGGCCAATTCACGCCGTCTAGCTACGGGATCGATCGCCCAGATCCGTTTGACGCCCCTCAACTTCGCGCATGCCACCGTCAGCAGACCGATTGGGCCTGCGCCAATTACTGCAACCGTGTCGTCCGGGCCCAGCGCGGCGAACTGCATCGAATGCAGCGCCACGGCGAGCGGTTCCACTACCGTAGCCAGTTCCAAAGACATTCCAGGCGGAATCGCGAGTAGATTCGCCGCTGGAAGATTTACATACTCGCGAAAGAATCCCGGGTAGCCGGGCGTACTGAGAAAGCGAATGTTGGCGCAAACATTGTGATGTCCCATACGGCAGAACTCACAGTGGTAGCAGTAGAGCGCCGGTTCGAGCGCCGCACGGTCCCCGGCATGCCAGCCCGTAACGCCCGCCCCATACTTCACCACCGTACCCGAAGGCTCATGGCCCATCACCATGGGAAAGACGCAAGGCGTGTCGCCGACGGCTCCTTCCGAATAGTAGTGGATGTCCGATCCACAGACGCCGACTGCCGCGACGCGTACCTGGACCTCGCCAGGTCCGGGGTCGGTATCGCTCATTTCGGCAAGGCGGAATTGATGGGTGGCGATGAGTTCGGCTGCGAGCATGGGGAAGTCCTGGCGTATGGAGGCTATGCCACAATATATCCATAGATGCGTAATTTCCGCCAGTTCGAAGCTGGGCCCGATCCCTTCGGCCGCAAGTTTGAGGTGCTGTTTAAGTGGCTGCAGACCGCAATTTCTATACGCCACGCCGATACAGTAGACGTGAAGTTCATCCTGATCGATGAAAACAAGGCGCAATCTGAAAAGACGATCGCGCTGCCCCATGCCGATCTCCTGACCGTCACGCGCGAAACCGGTCGCACCCTGGATGATTCCTGGTGCTCGCGCATAGCAGCAAAACATCTCGTTCATCTGATTGAGACCGGTGAGGATATGGAAAAAGATCTTGTCACGGTATCGCTGGCCGACCTGCGCAGGCTGGCCAGCGCTGAAAAGACCTCAGAACAAACGGCCGTGAGCACCAAATAAGGCGTCTGCGGCAGCAGCAGTCGATCACGCTCGCTACTTCACTTTGCCGTTTGTACTTTCCGCCATCTCGAGGTGATGCTTTAGGGTAGGCAGGGTCTTCGAGGCGAAGCCTTTTATGTCAGGATCCGAACCACTGCTCGCTTCGTGCTCAAATTCCGCGATATCGGTGCGATGATCCTTAACCATATCGGCCATATAGGCACGGTCGAACGCGGCGCCGCTCAGCTTCGATAGGCGATCATAGGTCGCCTGGTCTTTCGCATCCATTGAGGTTGGCAGCGTCACGCCCTTTCGCGAAGCGATACTCTTGAACTCATCGTTCGCTTTGGAATGATCGTCAACCATCTGCTGTCCAAAGGCCTTTACGTCCGAGTTAGACGCTTTCTGCGTTGCGAGCTGGCCCATTTGCACTTCCGCGAGTCCGCCTTGCGCAGCCTTTACAGCGAACGTGGAATCGGGGCTCGATAGCCGGTCGGCGCTCTGTTGTGCGAAAACGACCGCGCCAAAAGAGAGAATCGCCAAGCCGGCGAATTCTGTAAAAAAACGAGGCTGTTTCATCGAATAAGCTCCTTTGCGGATTCTCGATTACAACCTGGATGCTACAGAGAACCGCATGGAGCTGACGTGCAGTCATTGCTCCGTTGTTTGCAAAATTGCAGCGAAATACTCGGCACGTTCGCGCACGCTTCGCCCGGGTACCCGGGCGCCAGGCCGCCGCAGGCGCATTATTCCACGCGATAGTTCGGCGCTTCTTTGGTGATAATCACGTCGTGCACGTGGCCTTCGCGCAATCCTGCGGGCGAAATGCGTAAGAATCGCGACTTGCTTTGCAATTCCGCGATGTTGCTGGCGCCGCAATATCCCATACCCGATTTCAATCCGCCAACAAGCTGATAAACGAAATCGGACAACGGTCCCTTGGAGGCCACACGGCCCTCGATGCCTTCCGGTACCAGCTTCATGTTGGGATCCTGTTCGTAGCGGTTGGCTTGCCCCGCCGACATCGCGCCCAGCGAACCCATGCCACGATAAGTCTTGAAAGTGCGGCCCTGATAAAGGATGGTCTCGCCCGGGCTTTCATCCGTTCCCGCCAGCAGGCTGCCGATCATAACTGTGTCTGCGCCCGCAGCGATCGCCTTGGTGATGTCGCCCGAGAATTTGATGCCGCCATCGGCGATCAACGGTACGCCGGCTTCGCGTGTGGCGCGCGCGCACTGCGAAATCGCCGTGATTTGCGGAACGCCGGCGCCGGAAACGACGCGCGTGGTACAAATCGAGCCGGGTCCAATGCCGACCTTGATGCCATCGATGCCCAGCGAAACCAGCTCCTTCGCGCCTTCGTATGTAGCTACGTTGCCCGCCGTGAGCTGGACTCCAGGCAACTTGGACTTGATGGTCTTTATGGCCGCCATAACGCGGCTGGTGTGGCCGTGGGCGGTATCGATGGCCAGCACGTCCACTTTTTTCGCGACCAGTTCCTGCGCCCGCTCGAGAAAATCGCCAGTAGCGCCAATCGCGGCGCCCACCCGCAAACGCCCCTGGCTGTCCTTCGCGGCAATCGGATATTTCAATTTCTTTTGAATATCCTTTACCGTGATCAGACCCTTGAGGTTGTAATGATCGTCGACCACCAGCAACTTCTCGACGCGATGGGTGTGCAGGATCGCTTCGGCTTGCTCGAGCGTGGTGCCCACTGGGACGGTAACGAGGTTTTCCTTCGTCATTACTTCGGAAATCGGCAGGTCGAAACGGTTTTCGAAGCGCAGATCGCGATTGGTGAGAATACCTACCAGCTTGCCCTCTTTCGTGACGGGTACGCCCGAAATGCGATAGCGGGTCATGACGGCCAGCGCGGCGGAGATCGGTTTCTCGGGATCGATAGTGATCGGATCGACGATCATTCCGCTTTCACTGCGCTTCACGCGGTCCACTTCCTCCGCTTGCCGCGCGATGCTCATATTGCGATGGACGATGCCGATGCCACCCTGCTGCGCGAGCGCAATCGCGAGGTGCGATTCGGTCACGGTATCCATGGCAGCCGAGGAAATGGGGATGTTGAGTATGATGTCCCGTGTAAAATTCGTGCGCGTATCGGTCTCCGCGGGCAGCACCTCGCTTCGGGCCGGTTCGAGCAAAACATCGTCGAAGGTTAGGCCTTCGATGAGTACGTCTTGAATCATAGGGGATTCAAATATGATAGCGTACGGCGGCGAACCTCTAATTTCGGAGCCCGCTCCAATTTTCCGCGACCACGATGGAGTTTGCGGGATTGCGCGCGTCGTATTTTACCGATACGGCCCCAACCGAAGAAAGGTCACCCGGCAATCGCTCCTGCAATCGCGAGATATCTTGTGACGCGGTATATTCAACGCCGCGTACGGCATAGGAATAGAAAAGATAGCCGTCGTGAAATTCCACCAGCTGCGCGTCGCCCATCTTGCCTTGTGCGACCAGATCCGCCCGTCGCCGTCGTTCAAACTCTTCCGGTGGAATCCGCGAAGACTTCCAGGCTCGATACCCGAGCGCAGCCGCCACTATTAGCAATACGGCGCAGAGCGCAAGGGTGATGTACTCCGCGGGCGCGTATGTCAAGGCTATCTTACCGGCCGAAAACTGGCTCTTCCCCGTTAATATCGCCGTCGGCGATGCTCCAGCTTAATCCCCTGCCGGCGTCATCCAGATTTGCGGTATCAAGAAAGAACTTCACAGCTCGTCCTCCAAATCAATGATTAGTTTATCATTTGATTGATTCCGGGCACTTAGTGGCATTCGTTCTGTCAGGGAGTGGCATCAACTACAATGACGGAGAGCAACTCCCATGACAATTAGACTTGGCCTGACAAGGGCCGTTTTCGTGTTGGCGGGCGCGTCCGCTGCGTTAGCATTTCAGGCCGGCAAGAGCTCACCCGCAAAGAGCGCGGACGAGGCTGCGCGCTTGGAGCGCGAAGCGCGCAATGTGACGATCGTACGCGACGATTGGGGTATTGCGCATGTGCATGGCAAGACCGATGCCGAGGCTGTGTTTGGAATGATTTACGCCCAGGCCGAAGATGATTTTTTCCGCATTGAATCCAATTACATCACCACGCTGGGACGCCAGGCGGAAGCGGACGGGGAGGGAAGACTGTATCAGGATTTGCGCATGCGGCTGTTCGTGGATCCGCAAACCCTCAAGAAAGAGTACGCGGAGAGCCCGGCATGGTTGAAATCGCTCATGAACGCCTGGGCCGATGGGCTGAATTTCTATCTTACGAAGCATCCGGATGCGAAGGCGCGCGTCATCCAGCGCTTCGAGCCCTGGATGGCTCTTAGTCTGACAGAGGGTAGCGTGCCTCTAGGCGGCGACGTCGACAAGGTAAATCTTAACCAACTCCAGGCATTCTACGGGAAGAGCCCGGTTGAAGCCCCGATTCAGCAAGACGAAGCGCCGGTCGAACCGGGAGGGTCGAACGGCATGGCCGTGGCGCCTTCGAATACCACGGCCCACCATGCGTTGATGCTAATCAACCCTCACACCAGTTTCTTCTTTCGGTCCGAGTTGCAGATGAGCAGCGACGAAGGCCTCAACGCTTACGGCGCGGCTACCTGGGGGCAGTTTTTTCTTTATCAAGGGTTCAACGAACATGCCGGTTGGATGCACACATCGAGCGGCGTGGACGCGGTGGATGAGTATCTCGAAACGGTCTCAAAAAAGGGAAATGGTTACGTCTATAAGTATGGCAACGAGGAACGGCCAGTTACAGCCACCGAGATTACCCTTAGCTACAAGACGGATAGCGGGATGGCGCAACGGAAATTTACGGTGTACCGCACGCATCATGGGCCGGTGGTGCGCGAGATGTCTGGGAAGTGGGTAGCGATTCGAATGATGCAGGAGCCGATCAAAGCTCTGGAGCAATCTTATCTGCGTACGAAGGCGAAGGACTACAAGTCGTACCTCAAGACCATGGACCTTCAGGCGAACTCGTCAAATAACACGATTTTCGCCGATTCGGATGGCGATATCGCCTATTTCCATGGCAACTTTATTCCGCGCCGTGATACGAAATTCGACTGGACCCATCCGGTAGATGGTAGCAACCCCGAGACCGAGTGGCACGGGTTACATTCGGTTGCGGAGACGCCACACCTCCTCAATCCCAAGAGCGGCTGGATCTATAACTCAAACGATTGGCCATGGGCTGCAGCCGGGCCGGATAGCCCGAAGCGCGAGAATTATCCCGCGTATGTCGAAAGCGGCGGTCCCTCGGCGCGTGGGCAACACGCCGTGCGCGTGCTCGAGAATAGAAAAGATTTTACCCTGGACTTATTGCTTGCGGCGGCCTATGATAGCTACCTGACGTGGTTCGAGAAGCCGATGCCGGCGCTGATCAAAGCGTGGGATGCGACGCCCGAATCGAATCCTCTGAAAGCGAAGACAGCCGCGCAAATCGCGCTGCTGCGCAAGTGGGATTTGCGATGGGCCGCCGATTCCGTACCGACATCGCTTGCCGTGTTCTGGGGCGACGAAGTACGGCGCCGCGTGGGCGGCGGAAGACGGGGCGGAGGGTCGCCGGAGAGTGCGATCGAGAGCGCGCCGGCAGACCGACTCCTGCAGGCGCTGGCCGCGGCGTCGGACAAGCTGACGGCGGATTTCGGAAGCTGGAAAACTCCGTGGGGCGAGATCAATCGCTTCCAGCGAATCACGGACGATCTGCAGCAGCCCTTCAACGATGCCGCGCCGAGCACGCCCGTAGCGTTTACGGCGGCCACCTGGGGGTCGCTGGCTTCGTTCGCCGCGCGCGCCTATCCGGGCACCAAGAAATGGTATGGCACCAGCGGAAACAGCTTCGTAGCGGTGGTGGAATTCGGCCCAACCGTGCGGGCGAGAGCGGTGACGGCCGGCGGCGAGAGCGGCCACGTGGGAACGCCTCATTTCAACGACGAGGCGATACGTTATGGAACGGGCAACTTACGCGAGGTGTACTTTTATCCGTCGCAATTGAAGGGGCACACGGAACGGGAATACCATCCGGGAAACTAGGTCGTTCAGCTCGGCTTTACTCTGGCTTACATGGCGGCAACTTCACCGCGAATGCCGCTACGGTGGTCCATTGGTTCCCGGCGCGATGTTCCACGCGGTATGAGCGCGTGGCGGCATCGGCTCGAACGCGCCATATGGGAACGTTGGTCGCGCGCTTCAGTTGCAGCGGCTTCTTGCTCTCTTCCTTAATGGACCAGACCTCGCCGCCATCAATAGTTTCAAAGCGCGCGTAGCGATCGGTGTCGCTGCCGGCGCCGTTGTCGACGATCACCGTGCCCGCGGTCTTCGATTCGAAAGTGAACTGCTGGATAGAGCCGAAGTGGCTGTCACTAAAGATTGGCTTGAGCCGCCAGGATTTCCCACCGTCGGAAGTCAACATGAAAAATGGATCTTGGGAGATAGGGAACAGCGTCTGTCCACTGATCCAACCAGTAAGCGCATCGAGAAATTGAATGCGGTCAAGTCCGGCGCCGCGGATGCTGTCCGGACCAATTTGCCAACTGTGTCCACCATCTCCGCTGCTGAGAAGCACCGAATAGAGCGTGACCGCGTCCGAATGAATATTGCCGGCCGCGAAGACGCGCTCGCCCACAGCTTCGATTGAAGAGAGCTCCAGATACATCGGGCAAGGCTCGTCTTCGGAACAGGTCATTCCAGCCCAATGCACATCGTCCAGGGAGCAATGGTACGGAAGTGTGATGGGCTTGCCGTCATATTCGAAAACCGGCGGCGGTGGAACCTGAACCGCGGGAGGCGGAGCGTCCTGTGCCAGAAGGGTTGCCGAAATTGCGGCAGCGAGAGTGAGCTTCGTAAGCATGGCTCAAAAGGGCTAGAGCTTAGTGACTCTAACGATCGCGATAAAATTTGCCTGTCACGTGTAACATCGCTAGGCGGGGTGGTCGTCTTCTATTTAAATCCCCGTTACGACAGCGGGCGCACTCACCCCTATCACCCAAACTGCGCCCGCTACTTAAATTTCTTAGTCTTCGAACATACCTTCAAACAAGCTTCCAGTCAGATACCGCTCCGCCGCGTCAGGAAGGACGGTGACGATTGTCTTACCTTCAAATTCCGGCAAGTGCGCGAGGCGAACTGCGGCTGCCACAGCGGCGCCACAAGAAATCCCCGCGAGAATTCCCTCCTGCTTTGCGAGCCGCCGCGCCATGTCAATGGATTCCTCGTTTGTGACGGTCTCCACCCGATCGACCATAGCGAGATCGAGGGTGTCCGGAATGAATCCGGCGCCGATCCCTTGAATTTTATGAGATCCGGGACGTAAAGGTTCGCCTGCAAGAGTTTGTGCGATCACGGCGCTGGTATTGGGCTCCACACCCACAGATAGAATTTTCTTGCCCTTCTCCTGTTTGATATATCGCGAAACCCCTGTGATGGTGCCGCCGGTTCCCACGCCCGACACGAAAATGTCGATCGATCCCTCGGTATCGTTCCAGATCTCGGGTCCCGTGGTGCGGAAGTGGATCTCAGGGTTGGCGGGGTTTTTGAATTGCTGCAGCATCACATAGCGTTTGCGGTCGGAGGCGACAATCTCTTCGGCGCGCGCGATCGACCCGGCCATACCCTCGTCGCCATCGGTAAGCTCCAGTTTCGCCCCCAGGGCTTTCAGTACCTTGCGGCGTTCCACGGACATGGTTTCCGGCATTGTCAGAGTGACCGGGTACCCGCGCGCGGCGCCTACGAAAGCGAGCGCAATCCCAGTATTCCCACTGGTCGGTTCGATCAGTTCCTTGCCGGGTTTCAAAACGCCACGCTTTTCGGCATCCCAAACCATGGCCGCGCCGATGCGATCTTTCACAGAATAGGCCGGGCCGCGGCCTTCAATCTTGGCAAGAACCGTGGCTTTAGCGCCGTCGGTGACGCGATTCAGGCGGATCAGCGGGGTGTTACCGATGCTGAGCGAGTTGTCGTCGAAAATGCGCAAGTCAGATCTCCCAGGTGTGGACGTGCCGTTGTTGCCGCTCGCTCCAATCGCGGGTCAGGTCGGCAAAGGTGGTCTTATCGATCACGCCCGAGACCACCCGGTCCACCTGTTGCCACATTTCGGAAAAGGGCGTTTCGGCCTTGCGGCGGGGTCGGCCTTTGGATGTCTGCGCTCCTTCAACGAAGCGTAGCACTTCTCCTACGGTAAGCGAATCGGCGGGCCGCGCGAGCAGATAGCCACCTTCGGCGCCACGGCGGGATTCGACG
This sequence comes from Bryobacterales bacterium, assembly GCA_963703295.1. Taxonomy (GTDB): domain Bacteria; phylum Acidobacteriota; class Terriglobia; order Bryobacterales; family Bryobacteraceae; genus PALSA-243. The sequence continues at coordinate 7,840,435 of OY969810.1, read as the reverse complement.
AAGCCTCCCTGCTTGAGGCCGGCGAGGATCAGTTCGAGAAATTTTTGGGGGATCTTCTGACGGCGCGCGATGCCGGCAATTTTCACCGGCTCACCGGGCTTCTGCGTGGCAAGGTCGAAGACAGCCTGCAGCGCGTACTCGCCTTTGACAGAGATGTTCATGGGGGCGCCAGCCACTTATTAAACCACGCGGAAACACAAAGGCGCGGAAAAAGGAAAACGCGGAGGAAACCCTTTCAGGTCTCCTCCGCGTTTGGGTGTCTTTCTTTTACCGGTCTTAGAAACTCAGCGAGACCGACATGTCCAGCCTTCGATTGTTGGCGTTTGAACCCATGCCGCCGCCGCGGCCACCGCCGCCGAAGCTGGTGTTCGCGCCAGTGGGTAACCCGAAGAGCGTTGAGGTCAGCGTACCGTTGATCCCGGACGGGTTGTAGTGGTTCAAAATGTTCGTCACGTTTACGCCGACGTTCAGATTAAACCGGTGCTCGGTGTTCCCACCGCCGCCCCCACGACCGCCACCGCCCCCCATGCGCATACCGCCGCCGCCACGAGCTCCGCCGCCACCGCCACCGCCGCCAGGTGCACCGCCCCCGAAGCCACCACCGCCACGGCCACCGCCGCCTCCGGGAGGTCCACCGCCTCCGGGTCCGCCACCCATGCCGTCCGGACCGGCATTATTGGCGTTTCCGCCCCGCTTGGGTCCGAAGCCGAACACGCGGTAGATGTGCGCGTTGATCGAAACCAGGCCAGGCTGAGTCAGATAGTTGCGCGGAATGAGGTTGGACAGATTGGTGGGGTTCACCGCCGTGCTGAAGTTCCCGAACTGAGTGCACTTGACGGTGCCGCCACAAACTGCGCCCGGATCTGCGAAGGCCGCGCGCACCCCGGTATTGTTGTCGCCGAAAACATCTTGTCCGATCAGCACGTCGTAGGGCGAGCCCGAACGCAAAGTAACAAACGGGGCCACGCGGATTGCGAACGGAGCCGTGATATTGCCAAAGATGCTCAAGTTGTTGCGAGTATCAAGGCTCGATCGGCCGTAGTCGAGGTTAAAGTTGTATGGATCGGTAGGCGAACCTGGCAGATCCTTGGCGTATTGAAGCTGGTAGTTCGCACTAAGCGAAACGTTGCGCGTGACGCTGGTGTTGACGCTGAACATCAAAATCTGTTGATTGAATCTGCCGCCCGACTCATATTCGTAAATGTTTCCAGCGCCGTAGCCATAAGGGAAAATGCCATTGGTCCCACTAAGCGCCAACTGAGGGTTGAAGGTTCCGGGCAGCGGGGTGTTGATCGGCACCGTCTGATTAAGATGCAGCGCGTGATCGAAGGTATATGTCACCGATACGCGGGTGTTGCGGGGTAACTGGCGCTCTACGCCAATTGCGGTCTGCGAGCTGTAATCCGAACGCAGTTTGGGGTCTGTAACGTAAATGGCGTTCTGTCCAGGGCTGAGCGAGGAGAGAGACGGAATGTTCGGATAAAACGTGGGGTTGTAGACGGAGTATTCCAACTGTGTAACGCCGTTGTTTAGCGCAGCGCTTTCAAAGGGTCCAAACCCGACACGGTCGTAGAAGATACCGAATCCGCCGCGGATTACCGTCTTCTGACGTCCGTTCTTGGGGTTGCCCGGCGCCCATGCAAAACCGATGCGAGGCGCGATGTCGTGATGCTCGCTGAGTAAGGTCTGCACCTCATAACGGATGCCAAGGCTTAGGGTTAAATTCGGCTTGATGCGCCAATCGTCCTGAGCGAACGGACCAGCATCCCAGCGCGTGAAGCTGATGTAAGGAGACCCGGCCTGAATAGAGAAGCGAGAAGGGCCGCCGCCAAGCGCCTGGATCGCCGTTTGGGAGTACCCCAACTTGGTCAATTGGAGGTTGCGGATATACTGCGCGGCTGAGGTGATGGAAGCCGTCACCGGACTGCCATTGGCATCGAGAACGATCTGATTGGCCGAGTTCAGCACCGGTTCGTTGCCGCCGAGGAAAGTGAAGGAACCGTTGAATCCTTGTGGGTTGTCGTTCTGATCGCTCTCACGCCGCACGCGCACGCCGAACCGGATGGTGTGCGTACCGTGTGAAATGGACGTGTAGTTCTGTAATTCGAAGTGTTTCGAGGTGTCGTTCGTGTTGCCTACGCCGTTGCCGCCCGTCGAGAATTCGCCGGCGACCGAAATCGCCGGAAGCTGGTTGCCGTTGTCCAGGCTATGAGAGCGCGTGAATTGAAATCGCGTCTCATTGACAATCTTCGGAGTGACGATGTTCGTCTCCGTAACCATCAGATTCTGGTTGTTGTTATTCGCGTTGTAAGCGAACGAGGGTTGCGGTAATCCGCTCACCGCGGAATTAACGTCGAATCCGGTGGGCAATTTCGTGCCGCCCAACCCGGCGTTATTGCGCGAGCCAAAACGATCTTCGAAGCGAACCGTCAACGTATTGTTGGCCCCGATCTGATAATCGTAGCGCGGGGAAATGGTTGTACTTACGTTAGGGGTAACTAAGGCGGTGGTGACGGGAACGATGCTGTAAGTCAACGGATCGATGTATTGCGCATACGTGATGGCGTTATCCGTGACGTCGCGTCGCGATACATCGAAGAAGTAGGAAGACTTCTTGCTGGCAGGGCCGCCGATGTTGAATGAATAGTTGCGCACCGCATAGGGCGGCTTGTTGCTTTCGAACGGATTGCGCGAATCGAGCGCGCCTTCGGTATCGTTGAAGCGGAAAGCTCCGTGGATATGATCGCTGCCGGGTTTGGTGAGAATTTCGATGCGGCCGAAACCGAGCCGGTCGTATTCGGCGGAGAAGGGGTTCTGGTTGATGCGGATTTCACGGATCGACTCTTTGGGCGGAAGCTGGCCGCCGCTGAAGCCGTCGATATAAATCTGTCCGCCGTTGGGACCAGCTCCCGGACCGGCAAGCGCCTGCAACGCATCGGCAAGGTCGTCGGGGTCGTCCGGCAGGGAAGCGAGATCTTCACCCTTGATCACCAGCGCCGTGGCGTTATTATCGGGATCCACGCTCACGGCTACGGTGGATTCGCCCTTCACTTCCACCGTGGTCTTCTCAACGGCGATCGAGAGTTGCAGCGCGGTGGTCGCGGTCTGTCCGGCGGCCACTGTCACGGGCGTAGCGATCGGGTTGAAGCCCGGGAAGTTCACGGCGACCTTATACGCGCCAGGTTTTAAGCCAGCCTGCGTGTAGCTTCCATCGGCTTGTGTCTGTACGGTCTTAGTAAAGCCCGCAGCGCCCGTAATCACGATGCTCGCAGCGGGAACAGGGGCGCCGGAATCATCGACGAGAGCCCCCTTAATCGTGCCCGTCCCCGGTTGGGCCGAAGCGCTAAAAACCAAGAGCGCCGCCGTCAGAAGCCATAAACAAATTGTTCTCAAGTTAGCCATTACTTCCTCTATTTTTCTTTTCCACTAAGGCTTTAGTTTGTTCGTTACGCAAAAAAACAGTAGAACTGGACGGCGCTAAAAAACGCTGTCGGCCGATCTTCTACTAAAGGATCGGGCTAATTGCCCTCTCCTCCACCGCCGCCACCCAAATTCCAGCCGGACATGATGTCGCGCGTTGCATTTGGCGCAGCAGTCAAGATGGGCTCAACTCCTGCTATTAACGTCACTGCAGTTGCCGGCCCGGAACCGCTGCCCATCGTAGTCTTCACCATGATCGCGTCGCCGGGCTTCAAATCCGCCAGCGAGATCGCCGGCGCAGTAGTCAGTATCTGGCTAATATCGCCCCCACGTCCTCCGCCAGGACCGCCCGGTCCACCGCGACCGGGTCCGCCGCGTCCCGCACCCCGTCCGCCTTCGGCCGCGGTTGCGCCGCGTGCCGCGCCGTAACGCCGCGCTAGCATTTGCGCCGCGACATCGGGGAGTTTCTTCATCGTCGAATCGGGAATGACGCGGATGGTCACTTGTTTCTTGGTCGCAAGATCGGTAACCACCATTTCGTTACTTGCCGGATTCAATGATTTGATGGTCGCCGCCAACTGCGGAAAATTGCCGAATAGCACCTTCTCCGCGGCGATCTCGGTTCCGTCGGCATTCTTGTCGCCTAGTACGTGAATTTCGTCTCCCGGCTTGAGCTCGGTAAACGAACTGGGCTTGGCATCCGCCATTTTTGCGGAATCGGGCGAATAACGCAGGTATACCGTCTTGTCCGACGGTTTGACAGTGATATCTCTAGGACCGGCTTTTACAGTGAAGGTCTTGGCGGCGGCGTCAACCCCCGCAAGGTTGCCGGTGGTTCCGCGCTTGCGCCAGTCTTCATCGTCTTTCTTGGCCAGCGCTTCCATGTCGGCCTTGGTACGAACCAGCAGCGTGCGAACTTCCTTGGTCTTTGCATCCGCGGAAACCTGAAAACTGGCGACCAGATCTTCACCCGGCGTGAGATCGCCTATGGTGAGTTTCTCAGCCTTCTTCTGGTCCGTTTCGCCCAGAGGCAGATGAAGAATGAAGCTATGCGCTGTGATGGTCAAATCGACGGTTTCGCCGGTCGTGCTCTTTACGGTCACCAGATTGGAAGACGCGTTGACAGCAGTAATAGCTCCGCTGACACGAGCAGCCGGAGCGGCTGGAGTCTGGGAGAACCCGACACTCGCAAGCACGGCAATGGATGATAAGGCAAACCAGAGAGACTTCATGTAAATCGACCCCGAAACCCTACGGTCTTAAAATTAATGGGCGTCTATCGCGTGTCTAAGGTTACACAATAGCAAAGATTTGGAACTAAGGAAAGCTGCTGGAAACGAAGGAATTAACTCCAAAGTGAGGGACGGCGGGGCGATAAAAACCGAGGGGAGGAAAGGAGAACACCCTGGGGGCGCCGCGCGGCACTTATGCGCCGTGCGGCAATCCCAGCAATGGAAAACGGGTTAGCGGGTAACGCCGCTCTTCGAGGTATCGTCGCCCTTTTTCTTGCCCTTGCTCTTGCTCTTTTTCTTCATCGTGCTGTCCGACTTGGTGTCCTGGGCGAAGGAAACGGCTACGGTTCCGGTCAGGAATGCGAGGCCAAGCATCAGCGTCATCAGTTTCTTCATTGCGGTTCTTTCTCCTTGTTTAAGACGCTCTAGTCGTCTCTTGGGCTATCATAGCGAACCACACATGAAGTGTCCCTTAAGCGACAATTAAAATCGATTCATCTGTCGGTCACGTGCGATTCTATCTTTTTTTGAGCTATGAAGATCACTTATTTTCAATAAGGTAGCTCTGTCCCGTATATCCAAATCTAAAAAAATCCGCGCATTCGATTGTTAAGTTAAAAGCGAGATGAAGAAGGCAGAGATTGTACGCAGGATGGCGCGGGAATCGGGCATCACCCGGGCAGTGGCGGCTGACCGGTTGGACCGAGTGGTGCATGAAATCCTCTCCAAGCTGCGTCACGGGCAGAAGGCGTCGCTACCAGGCCTTGGAACTTTTACCCCGGGAGGCGCGGGACCGCGGTTCGAGCGCGAACAGGAGGACGGCCATGCAACGCCGCTCGATTAGTCAGGCGGTAGAGGCAGGTCTGGCAGAGCAGTTGGCAAATGTGGTCATCCGCGGTCTGGCGGGTGGGCACGCGGTGGAAATTGACGGCTTAGGAACCTTCTACCCGCACCCCGGATCTGGCTTCCGCTTTGAGCCACGCCGGAAGGCGCAGGTATTTCTGGCCTATGTAACGGAGGACGCGGAAGAGGCGGGGCGCTTATGCGATTCGCTCGAAGCGGAAGGCTTCAGCGTCTGGATGGATGTGCGCAAGTTGCTGGCGGGCCAGAACTGGCCGCGCGCGATCGAAAGCGCCATTGAAACCTCGGACTATTTTGTAGCCTGCTTTTCCAGCCATTCGGTCACGAAAAAGGGCGGCTTTCAGGCCGAAGTGCGCTACGCGCTGGATTGCGCCCGCCGGATGCCGCTGGACGACATTTTCGTCATGCCGGTGCGCCTGAACGAATGCCGGGTTCCGCGTTCGATTCAGCGGGAAATTCAATATGTCGATCTATTTCCAGATTGGCAGCGCGGCGTGCGCAAGTTGGCGCAAACGCTGCGCCGGGGACGCGGCTGGCGCGTGACGGAGGGGTTATAGGAAGGCCACCCAAACACCAGTACCCGGGCAAACTCGCCTGGCTTCAAATTCAAATGTCCGAGGTGTAGTATCTAAGCAGCGCGAAGGAGCGTAGCCATGGCATCTCCAGCATTTGGTTTGAAGACGTGTGAAATCAATGTGAATATCTTTTCCGGGGCCCGTACGCCGATCGCGCAAGGAACGAACGTCCTGCTCACGGTTCGCGACGGCAACCAGAATGATATCTCTCTTCCTGACAATGGATTCGTTAAGGAATCGAGCATCGTGATCGATGGGCTTCCGTACTTCGACAATTCCGGTGACGACTATGCCGTAGTAGCGTCGGCGGACGGCTACCAACAGGCCGGCTTTTATCCTGTGACCGTAAGCCCGACGCAACCCGCCGTCGTCGATATCATGCTGTTGAAGAAGGACGCAAGCTTCAACTTCCGCGACGCAAGCTGGACCGCGCTGAATCAGAATTATGCTTCGTATGCCGCGCTTCTTGCAGCCGGCGCGGCGGACAATGCGACTGCCGAGGACCGGTATGGCCAACTCATGGAGAATAAGCCCGCGGTACTGGCATGCTACTTCAACCTGGTCACCGCCATTTCACAAATTCATTTGCCGGTGAAGACGCCGCTCGATTATATCCGAGAGGTGATCTGGGACAGCACGATGGCGCAGGATCGGTTCTTTGGATGGGCCGACCCGGCGCTGGTCGATCAGGTGATTCAAGCCACGGCTGAACACGAATTTTCGCCAGAGGTGGGAACGGCAATTTTTCATAAAAGGGCCACTCGAAGCTGGAAACAGATTCAGTTAGGCGAAGCCAATGTTCAGTTAACCTTTCACGAGAAGGACAAGAAAACCATCAACGGGGTCGACTGCGTCATGATCGAGCCCGATATCGATTACTACAAGGATCTTGGCGCGCACGCGTTGTTAGAGGTAGCAACCAACGCGCTCACCCACTCGCTCACCGATCCGCGCCAGGTTTACGTTCTCCGATGGATTGCCGGGCGGCACGCGGGCATTCCCAATTTCGAGCCGCCCTATACATTGGAATAGGCCTGCGCCTACGGTAACAACGCCGCACCGCCCGCAGTGGCGACCATGGCCGGCTTGGCGCCGCGTTCCACCGTGAGTTTTTGCGTGGACGCCTTTGCGTAGGCAGTATGCGGCGATCCGCCGGCCCAGAAGAGCGACACCATGCCCCACGGCTCGTCAAAGCGAGTCTTGCTCGCTTTCACCATGGACGACAACGCTTTTTGCAGCGCATCTCGTTTCGCCTTGAACTGATTATTCTGGAACAAAGCGATTGGATCCGCATCGCCCACAAAATTCCGCACGTCCTGGACAATCGCGCCTACCTTCCCCAAGGCGCCAGCCCACTGCGTGATGACAAAGACATCTCCGATTAGATACTCCACCAGCGGATCGGCCGTACTGAGCCCCACCAGGGGACCGAGATTAACGTTTGCCCCAATTCCCACAGCCCGCGTCCAGAGCCCGTCATCCACGATCTGATAACGAAGTTTATCGATGGCCTGGTGATCCGGATCCAAAAGCGCGCGCATCGCCCGCCGGCCTATATCCAGGTAATACGCTTCGGGACGCGACTTCCCGTCCGCGTCAAAGAACATCGCGGCGCAATCGGCGTCGGAGAACGACGTTCGCAGAATGCAGGTAGAGGGGCCGCCATCGGAAAACTGACTGAGTTGCTGAGCCTTTTCAGCGCTGCTAAGAAGGTCGAGCGCGACAAACCAGCTCAGATAGTCGCCCATAATCTGGCGATTCGTATTTTGATTCAGAGCGAAATGCATCTGCGAACAGTTGAGGCCTGGCTGTCCAATTACCTTGGCGGCTCGATAGGTAGTGGTTACGGTCACGGCATCGTAGATGGCTTTGCGTAACGCTTCGTTTCGCGCTAACGGCTGGACAATCGCCGTGATGCTGTTGCCCGTGACCGTCTCTTTAATGGTTACATCCCCACTCACGGCATCGGTCAGAATCTCGCTGTGGCGGATCAGTTGCGAAACGGAAAGGTAATTCAAGATTCCAAGCAGATTGACCTTGATGCCTACCCCGTGCTGACGCGTTCGCGAGAGAACACTATTCAGCATCTTGACGCCCGGCGCTAGAACGCCGCCTGCGCCGGTCTTATCTTCCAGGGCAGTCAGAAGCGTTAGATCGCCGTCAAGCGCTCGATGCACTGCCGCGCTTGCGTCCGCGCTGAGATGCGCCGGCTGAATTTCATACTGAAACGCAGCCTGATCGTCAGTGAGGGCGGACAGAACAAAGTCGATGGAAGCCGCCAGGTTATGGTTCAGCCCGTCCTTGATCGCCGCCGCGAGCGTCTTTACTTCCGCCGGCTGTAAGTCGCTGAGCAGTTTCTGGTCGCCCATGGGATCGGTGCTAATCGCGCCGAGAAACGATGCGATGAGGTCGGTGTCGCCGAATTTGGCGGTGATACCCGCCCCCGCGCTAAGGTCGGCCTTGAACGCAGTGCCGCTCTCTTTCAGAAAGCTGAGCTCGATCGTATCCTCGTCTATGCGGCGGGTTCGTACCTGGTAGGACCCGGTGATCGTGAAGGTCGCTGAAAGCCCCACTGTAGCCCCAGGCTGAACGGCGATCGCCCCCACGCCGAGAGGCAGATCCACCGATGCCAGTGGGTTCGGCGCGGCCGTGACGCTGACGCCGCCCGAAATCTTTAAACTGCCCTGTCCCGAAACGGTCGCTATGTCGTCTATGGAAAGCGAAGCCAGATCGGAAATATCCGCGGGGATCACAAAGGACGCCAAAGTCTCGCTGAGCCCATCCAGCAGCGTGGGTTCATTGGGGCCCAATGGAAAGGCTTTCAGATACTCCAAACTGACGATGCTGGTCTTATCGAACCCAAATGTCAGATCGCCGTTCGTACCGCTCACGCCGAGATCGAGCGAACCTTGGAACCGGGTCGATACATAGCCCGTCGCGGCGGGAACCTTCGCGGCGACATGAAACGGGTCGCCATCGAACAGATTCGTACCTGGACTGGCATTTACGCGGATCTTCACCTCCGCGGCGGGAGTGATATTAATCTCGGGCGTTGTGTTACCGATCTGGAATTCGTGCTGCGCGCTGGCCTTAAACTCGATGGGCTTTTTCGCGGCCTGGCTAATTCGGGTGTCTTTCAACGCCAAAAAATCGGGCACAACCGCCAGGTGCAGCAGTTCGGTTTTCAGGTATTTGACGAGTGAAGAGGGATGCGCCAGGTCGATCTTTACGGGTTCGATTTCATGATCGAGCTGGTCGGTAATCTGAATATCAGGCATCGCCGGACTCCTTTTCCGTGTTCATCGATATTAGCGTAAAGAACCTACGGAAAGGGACGACGGAAAAGGATGCAGGGATTGGCCGCACGGGCGATAGCCGATCCGCCTAAATCATCTCGTTCAGCAATTCCGGCCGGGGTTGGGCAATCACCACTTTATTAACCAGCATCCCCTTCGCCCCTATCGTCTGCGCCGCCGCGTCCACCGCGCTTTGCACCGCCGCCACGTCGCCCGTGAGCGTAACGAACGCTTTCCCGCCCAAAGCCATCGCAAGACGGATCTCGATCAGGCTTACGTTCGCCGTCTTCACCGCCATATCCGCGCCTTCAAGCAGTGATGCTACCGAGAATGATTCCACTATGCCGAGCGCCCCGAGGGCCTCGATTTTATTCGACCCGCTGATGGCCGGAAAAACGGTTTCATGAAGGTTCGGAATGACAAAGGAATCGATAATCGAAAAGTTACCTTGCCTGATTCCCGCCGAAACCGCCGCTTCCACCGCCGCGACATCTCCTCGCACCATCACCATGTATTTGCCAGAACAGATGGAGCGCGATAGCACCAACTCTACATCGGCTGCCTTCAACATCGCATCGCACGCCAGATACCCCGCCGCAATGCTGGTGAGCTCGATCAATCCCAGTGAATTCTTTGCCATCTAAGCGACTATCTCCACGGCGTCTGAGCTGACCGCGCGCACCTTGCCTGCAATGCTTGCGTGCACATCCGCCCCCAGCTTACCCTCTTCCACGCGGCCTACAACTTGTCCCTTCTTCACCTTGGCGCCCGCGCTCACCACCGGAACCGCCGCCAGGCCGGCGTGCTGCTTCATCTTTATACGCACGGTGGCGGGCTTCAGGTTTAACTCTTCAAAAGGCGTTTCCCGCTCATACTCTTCCACGTGTAGCCGCTTGCGTAACTGGGCCAAGGGAATGCGCCGGTATTCCTTCATAGGATGCACCGCCACGGGCTTCTGCTGGACGAACTTGAGCCCGGCTGCGCGCCTGTCAACCTTGCCTTGGTCGCATGCCTCCTTCGGATACAAATCCTCAGGACACGCGTATAGCGTACAAATTCCGCACGAACAGCAAAGTTCGGCCCATTGGTTCCATATGTCGGCGCCGGTTGCCGAAAAGGCGAGACTGCGCATTACCTTGTGCGGTTGAATGTCGTACCCCAACAAATAGCGAGGGCAAAACTCGGTACAGTAGCTGCACTGATCGCAGGCCGATTTTCCGATGCGATGCATCGCCTCGATCGGTCGAGTCCGCCGTGTGATCAGATAATGATCGCGCGGCAGCACAATCAATCCGCCAGTGGTCTTGGTTGCCACGTCATCCAGATCGAAACTCAACGTACCCATCATAATGCCGCTAACGAACATGCCGAAATCGGCTTCGGTCGCGCCGCCTGCCGCGGCGATCAGGTCGCGAAATGGCGTGCCTACAGGCGCCCAAAACGATTTCGGCTGCTTCACTGCGCCGCAAACAGACAGAAAGGTCTCCGTGACGGGCTTGCCTTGTGATGCTCGATGAACATTGAAGAGCGTCTCGACATTGCTCACCACGCAGCCGACTTGCAATGGGATGCCGGCTGGCGGAATCAGCCTCCCCGTGGCCGTGTATACCAACTCGTACTCGTCGCCCGAGGGATAAAAATCACCGAGCATAGTGAATCCGACGCGCGGATCTTTTATATGACTTTTTAGCGCGTCTGCCGAATCCGCATTCTTGCTCTTGATGCCGAACGTGCCCGTCTTCGCGCCGGTGGCCTCGATCATGAGCTCCATGCCGGAGACGATCTCGGCCGCGAAGTGCTTCATGATTTCGGCGTCTTTATGGATCAGCGGCTCGCACTCGGCGCCGTTCGCAATCACGAACTCCACCTGCGATTGCGCCTTCACCTCGGTGGGAAATCCAGCGCCTCCCGCACCCACAACGCCGTGCTCCCGCAGTTTGGCGGCCAACATTAGATGCCCAGCATAGCGTACTTGCGAATTTAGTCCATGGACTCACGGGGTTTCGGAGGTCTGACCATCGAGGGCGCCAGAAGCATACAATTGAATGGCCTCCTCGTACGTCAGTAGCTCAGCTGGATAGGGCGTTTGCCCCCGGAGCAAAAAGTTCGGTGTTTCGAATCCACTCGGGCGTTCCATAAAATCACACCAGTATTTTGGGATCAGGTGTTTTCGTCGCGTTCAAATCAAGAATTTCTGAATCATCGATGGGCGATGCAATAGATGCACGTCGATCCTGGCCCAACGATTTTCATGCTTGGCGTTTACGAAAGGGGACGTTTCCCCACAATCAATGTCGGAGCCAAATAGAAAGTTCCGGTTCTCGGCCAAGTAGAAAGTTCCGGTTTTGAGGGTCGGCTTGGGACCCTCATGGTATGTTCGCACAGCCGCACCGGGGTCGCGCCTGGGGCGGTTGCCCAAAGCCGAGGCGACGGGGTTGGCTCCGAAGCAATCGGCGAATGCCCTCCTGTGACGCAAAACCCGTGAGTTTTTCCGGAGCGCCAGGAGGGCATTGTCGAGCCGGGATCCATTGCTTTGGTGAAACCTCCGAGCGGAGGCTTTGGGCTTATCAAACGCGAAGCGCGCCGGGCTGCTTTTTGCCCGGCGCTTCCAAATTGGTTTTTCTCTCAATCTCCAATCAACTTCCACAGCGGAGGGCTGGGGCGATCAAAGAAGCCCTGCATCCAATTGCTCTTCCCTCCCGCGTTGTAATCCTTGCGAACCGGTTGGCGCACTTTCGCCTCAGCCGCGATGGCCCGCGCGCCGCACTCGCCGATCTCCACGTATCGCCCTTGGTAGCGCGCCTTCAACTCCCCGTCGAGACGGAGTTCGACGCGCAGCCGCTGGCGCCGCATCCCAGCTTGCACTTGGGAGCGCACGATCTGGTAGCGACGGCCCGCGAAGCTGAACGTGTAGTCGTTGCCGATTACCCGCTCTTCTACGTGACTCAGAATCGCGGCCAAGTCCAACTGCGGCGTCAGCGCGCGATGCTGATTGGGAAAGTCCGCTACCGGCCGAGCGAAATGGGTATTCCATTCCGGCCAATATTCTTTCTCCAGAAACGCATTGGCACTTTCCAGAGTCGTTGACTTTCGCCAGACGCAGATGCTTCACCAGGCGATCTTGCGCCGTTAAAAAACTGCGTTCAATGCGCCCTTTCGCTTGTGGCGAATAAGCCAATATCGAGCCGATTCCCAACTCTCGTAACGCTCGCCCCAGTTGGGTCAGCCGGTCTGCCTCGCGTCGTTGTTCTGCGCTCTCTGCGGGGCGCGGCGGCACGGTGAACATCGAATCTCGATCCGTGTAGACGTCCACCATACGGCCATTCTTCTCCAGGTACTCCCACAGCACACCCATGTTGTGCGGTGTCGCATCGCGCTCTACGAAACGGCCCCAACTCCAGCTGGTAGCGTCGTCGATCATTCGCACCAGATAGCGTACCGGCCCTCTTCCCTCCAGCCAGTCGTGCTCCGAGGTGTCCCACTGCACCAGTTCCCCGAAGGCGCTCCGCCGCGGCCGCCAACAATGAATCTCCTGCAACCGGCGGGAATTGCTCTTCCACATTCCGGCCTCGATCATCCACCCGCGCAGCGTCTCTTTGCCCACTTCGATCTGGTGACGCTTACCCAGTTGTTCGGCCGCGAACGTTGGACCAAAATCGTGCCAATCCGGTTGCTTGAGGATCGCCAGGGCTTGTCTCTGTGTCTCGGCTGAAAGCTTGCGATTCGAGGGCCGTCCTCGTAGCCCGTGCACCACCACTGCGTCGCCCTGCTTGCTCATCCGCTTCAGCAGCTCCCGCACCCAGCGGTCACTCACCCCCATCTTCTGTGCCGCTTCACGTTGCGTGATACTCCCTGCCTTCACACGTTTCAACCAATCCAACTCATCTCGTTCCTCTTGGCTCATCGCGATTCGTTCCATCCCTCAGCCTTACGGCTGTCAAGAGGAACTTTCTACTTGGCTCAAACCGGAACTTTTCACTTGGCCGCGACAGTTTCCCCACAATCAACTCCCACGGAGCATCAGTACTGCTAGAATAACGGCGATTAAATTTCCTCAGCCAAGTGCAAAGCGTTAGGGTAAGCTAGCGGAGCAACACTCAGGTAGCAAGAAGGAGCAACCCTTTATGTACGCCATTGATGTTGATGGAGTTACGGTATGACACGCCATCTGTTAGTGGCCGCCGCGGTTATAGGGGCGCTCATTGACGTGTCAATCCCAGCCAAGGCGCAGAGCGTCAGCTTTGGCGCCTATGCCCTCCCTACCGCGAACTGTGGGCCGTCTGAAATTGCTTCCGGTCCGGACGGCGCTCTTTGGTTCACCGAGAGATCATGCAATCAGATTGGGCGCATCACAACTTCCGGCGCAATTACCGAGTACCCGTTACCCGCGTGTACGAACGGCTGCAACCTTTTCGCGCCCGGAGGGCCATCTCCGGTAGGCATCGCGGCAGGACCTGATGGAGCGCTTTGGTTCGCGGAGTCAGGAGCAAATGCGATCGGACGCATCACGACCAGCGGCGCTATTACTATCTATACATTGCCAAATCCACATGCGCCGAATTATTTCAATAACATACCTGAGTCGATCACGGCCGGGGCTGATGGAGCAATGTGGTTTAGCGAGGCTGGCAGCAACAACATCGGGAGAATCACCACCAGCGGCGTGATTAGCCAATACAATCTCTGCACCCTTACCTCCAGCCCGTTGTGTAGCGTATTCATTTGGGGTTCACAGGCTTTGACATTGGGACCGGACGGTAACGTCTGGTTCGCAGGGTTCAACAGCTTCGGCTCGGTAGCCGGGTCGATCAGCCCGGCCCTGCAAGTAACTGAATACAGCTTAAATATCCCGGATGCAGTTGCCATTGCAGCTGGCCCGGATGATGAGCTTTGGTTCCTGGGAGATGGCGCTTGTACAAGAATGACGGGGCAGTATTTCATCGCGAAATCTACAACCAGCGGGACTTCAGTCAGCTATTCTGATCCGGTTTGTTCGCAAGGGCTCGGCATCACCCCTGGACCAGACGGTGCTCTTTGGTATTCGCTGACATCTAACCTCATAGGTCGCGTTACGACAAGCGGCAATATTACTAAATATCCTGTAATGGCTACCCCTTACGGCATCACAGCGGGCGCGGATGGGAATCTGTGGTTTGCAGACCTCAGTGGCAATAGGATTTGGCAAGTTATTATAAACGGCAGCGGACCGGTTCCAAGTCGCGTCGCACCGCTTCCCGCAAGCGAGGGTTCCCCCAATTTCCTTGTGCAGTGGTCCGCCCCAGTGAACTTTGGCGGAGTTTTGGGCTGGTCCATCTATGTATCGGATAATGGGGGCCCGTTCAGCCTATGGCTGAATACGACGGGATCCGTGACTGCGGCATATTATCCTGGCCAACTCGGACACAAATATGGATTCTACAGCATCGTGACTTCTGATGGCATTGGTTTCCCGGAGCGCCCTAAAACCTTAGCCGATGCGACGACGCTTGTGTCACTTGGAATCCCCGGCGATGTCAATGGGGACGGATCTATTAACTGCACTGACGTCAATTTCGTCAAGGCATCGTTCGGTAAGAGAAGCGGGCAATATGGATTTAATGCGGCGGCCGATCTGAACGGCGACGGCGTGGTGAACGTGCTGGATTTGGCAATTGTCACACAGAAATTAATTCCGGGAACTAGTTGCTTCTAATAGCGAAGGAGTCGCTGAACATGAGAGTTATTAATGGTAGCGTATTTATAGCGGTCGTTGCGTTCATACTATCCGGATCACTTCACGCCGATGTTTCCGTGACGGCTGGCCCAGGCGCGTCGATCCACACCTCTTGGACCGTTCCGGTAACGATTAGCAATGTCTCAGACCTCTTCGGGTACGAGTTCGATCTTGCGTTTAATCCGGCAATCCTGCAGCTCGAAACCATTCAGGAAGGGGCCTTCCTGGGCACGGCCGGAGGAACGAGCTTCGTTCCAGGCTTTATCGACAACCTCGCGGGCACGGCGTCGTTCACAGGAGGTAGTTTATCTGGGTTCGGGCCAGGGGCGAACGGTAATGGCGTGCTGGCGAACTTCACTTTTCAAGCCGTTTCGGCCGGCGCCAGTCCCCTGACACTATCCAACGTGTTCCTGTTAGATTCTAATTTCAATGAGATCCCTGCTATTGTCGTTGATGGCAGTGTAGATGCAACGACTCCAGAGCCAATGACAGGGGGCTGGTGGCTTTTCGCCCTTTGCACGATAGTGATCGTCGCCGTTCGCCATCGACGCAATGCAGTTTAGGGCGGCTTCGCGACGCTGCTGAAATACTTTCTCCAGATGCGCGCCGTAGTAGCCGCCATCTTGACGCATAACGTATTGCGTCGTCGACTTGGGGCTGCCAATCTTCAGTGTCTCGCCCAGTTCTAAACCTGCTTTAAGGAAGAACTCCCGGTCTTGTCCATCGGGCACGCCGAACACGAACGGTATCTCGAATCGAGGGCATTGTTGATCATCTCGATGGGATACTTTTTCAGCTATTCGAGCCCGCCCTGGTTCAGATACTCCAGCAGCACCGCGCTCTCTGGAGCGCGCAGGGTTTCCAACATCCCCTCCTCCGGCACGTACATGCTGGCGCCTTCGCAAATGTAATAGGTCTTGCGGTCAGGCTCGAAACCAGCGCCGCGCCGAGGCTTCCCGCGCGAAATCCATCGGAGCATAGATCGCGTTCGCGGGCGCACGGCCCAAACCTCTTCGACGCGACGCTTCTTGTACTCCTATGATGTTTTGTCTACGCCAAACTTGTCGTGCAGCTCAGGGCCGACCAGCGGGAGACCAGAAAGAGCCGCAAACTTCTAAGGGTTTGCTGTTGCCGCTTCCCCTTGTCATCAGTAAATCTTCGGAACGGTCCGGAGGCGTCAAGGGCGCGCGGTTTGTGCGCGGCGTAGCGAACCCTGCTTTGCTCTTGGGCCGAACGTACCCGTCTTCGCGCGGGTGGCCTCGATCATGAGCTCCATTCCGGAGACGATCTCGGCCGCGAAGTGCTTCATGATTTCGGCGTCTTTATGGATCAGCGGCTCGCACTCGGCGCCGTTCGCAATCACGAATTCCACCTGCGATTTCGCCTTCGCTTCGGTGGGAAATCCAGCGCCTCCCGCACCCACAACGCCGTGCTCCCGCAGTTTGGCGGCCAACATTAGATGCCCAGCATAGCGTACTTGCGAATTAAGTCCGCTTGCAGAGCCGCGCTACCCTTCATACACTGGTTACTTCCATGCCCGAACTGCAAAGTCACACCATCACGCAAGGTAAAAACCGCGCGGGCGCGCGCTCCATGCTCAAAGCCATCGGTTTTACGGATGAAGACCTCGCAAAGCCAATCATCGGTATCGCCAATACCTGGATCGAGACGATGCCGTGCAACTTCAAGCTGCGCGAGCTGGCTACGCACGTTAAGGCAGGCGTTCGCGCCGCGGGCGGCACGCCGATGGAGTTCAACACCATAGCCATCAGCGATGGCGTAACCATGGGTACGGAAGGCATGAAGGCTTCGCTGGTGAGCCGCGAAGTGATTGCCGATTCCATTGAGCTTCTGGTCCGCGGACATATGTTCGATGGCATCGTCGCGCTGGTCGCCTGCGACAAGACCACGCCTGGAGCCGCTATGGCGGCCCTTCGCGTCAATGTGCCAACCGTCGTTTTATACGGCGGCTCCATTATGCCCGGCGAATATAAGGGACGCGCCATCAGCATTCAGGATGTCTACGAAGCTATCGGCGCCAATGCAGCCGGCAAGATTAGCGATGAGGAACTGAAGGAGATCGAAAACCGGGCCTGCCCGGGGGCCGGCGCTTGCGGCGGACAGTTTACGGCCAACACGATGGCCACCGTTATGGAACTGATCGGCCTTTCGCCCATGGGGACGGCGTCGGTTCCGCAGCCCGATAAACGCAAGGAGAAAATCGCGTATCGCTGCGGTCAGATCGTCATGGATGCCGTGCGCAACAACCTGCGCCCGCGCGATATCTGCACGCGAAAAGCCTTCGACAACGCTATCGCCGGCGTGGCTCTTACCGCCGGATCCACCAACGCCGTGCTGCACCTGCTCGCCATGGCGCGTGAAGCCGAAGTGCCGCTCGCCATCGACGATTTCGAGACGGTTCTCTCGCGTACGCCTGTGCTGGCCGATCTAAAGCCCGGCGGACGTTACATGGCTGCCGATGTCGACGCGGCCGGCGGTATTCCGGTCATCGCACAGCGCCTGCTCGAAGGCAAGTTCGTCGATGGTTCCACCATCACCATCACCGGCCGTACGTTCGCCGAAGAAGCGGCGGAGGCCAAGGAAACGCCGGGGCAGAAAGCGATCCACCCCCTGAACGATCCGCTCAAACCGCGCGGCGGCATCGCGATTCTGCGCGGCACGCTTGCGCCCGAAGGCTGCGTGATCAAGCTCTCCGGCCACAACAAAAAGCTGCACCAGGGCCCGGCGCGCGTATTTGAACGCGAAGAGGACGCCCGTCTCGCCGTGCTTCAAGGCAAGATCAAACCCGGCGATGTCGTCGTCATTCGCTATGAAGGGCCGCGCGGCGGGCCGGGCATGCAAGAGATGCTGGGAGTCACGGGAGCCATCGTCGGCGCCGGTCTTTCCGACAGCGTGGCCTTGCTTACCGACGGCCGTTTCAGCGGCGCAACCTACGGGTTTATGATCGCGCACGTTACGCCCGAGGCCGCTAATGGCGGACCCATCGCTGCCGTGCACGAGGGTGACTCGATCACAGTCGATGTGAGCCGCGGCGTGCTCGATCTCGATATCGATCCCGCCGAAATGAAGCGCCGCCTGGCGGAATGGACGCCCCCGGCGCCGCATTACACCACCGGGGTCTTCGCCAAGTATTGGAAGCTGGTAGCCTCGGCGTCCGAAGGCGCGGTTACACGAATCTAGGTATGACGACCACACGGCTCGACCTTCCTTATGGCAAGAGCCGTCTGCAAGTCTCTGTTCCAGGCGACCGACTCGTGCCACGTGAGGCCGCGCCCGTTGAGGATGAAACCCGCGCCGTAGCGGAGGCGCTGGAAAACCCGATCGGCCGCCCGTCGCTGCGCGAGATTGTGCGCCCCGGCGAACGCGTCGCAATCATAGTGAACGACATCACGCGTCTCACGCGAACCGAGTTGATGCTCCCGCCGCTTCTCGCCGCATTGAATACGGCGGGCGTTCGCGACCAGGATATTTTCATTGTGTTTGCGTTGGGCATCCACCGCCGGCAAACCGACAAAGAGCGCAAGTTCATCATCGGCGAGGAGATTCATGACCGCATCCGATGTTTCGACCACATCGCTGACGACGATGCGAACCTCGTCGAGATTGGGACAACGAGTTTCGGCAATCGCGTCGAAATCAATCGCGAGGTTTGGGACGCCGATCGCATCATTCTCACTGGAGAGATCATTTACCACTTGATCGCAGGTTATTCGGGCGGGCGGAAGGGCCTCGCGCCGGGCGTTGCCGGTTTTCGCACCACCACGTTCAATCACCGCATGATTTTCGACCCGAACTGTCGCTCCGGAAAGTTGGATGGCAACCCCGCGCACGAAGATCTTCTCGAAGCCTGCCGCATGGCCGATCCCGATTTCATCCTGAACGTGGTGCTCAACCCGGAAGGCAAGTTGATGCGCGTAGTGGCCGGGCATTACGACCTGGCGCACCGCGAAGGATGCCGTACCGTAGACGCGATGATGCGTGTGGACGTGGACGATCCGTACGACCTGATCGTCGCTTCCGCAGGCGGATTTCCTCTAGATATCGATCTGCGCCAAGCCCACAAGGGGCTGGAGAATGCCTGCCAGGCGCTGCGTCCAGGGGGCTCCATTCTGTTTTATGCCGAGTGCCCAAGCGGCGCGGGTATCCGCTCTTTCGAAGACTACGTGAACCGCTATCGCGACGATTCGGAAATGCGCATCGCCCTCGAACAAGAATTTGTGGTGGGAGGCCACAAGGCGTATTGGGTGGCGCGCCTTGGCCGTTTGTTCGACGTGCATCTGGTTTCCGGTCTCGATCGTGAGTTCGTGCGCCGCTGCCACTTCACGCCGGTTCCGCTTGAGCAGCACGAGGCGGCTCTGAAAAACCTGCTGCACAGAGCCGGAGACGCAGCGCGCGTGGCTGCCGTTCCCTACTCTGGCCTTACGCTGCCGGCGGTGCGGACATCAGAGCAAGTTCCCGTCTAACGAAAGATTCGGCTCACTTGTCATCCTCGGCCTTCAGATCCCGCAGAAGCCGTTGCAAGCCTCTTTGATAGGACTTGGCATTCTTCCAATCGCTGAAATCGGGAATGAAATATTCCCGGACGTCGCGCGCGGCATCCTTACCCGTATCGCTATCGATGCGCGTCCATTTTTGAATCTCGTCAAAGGGGACCAGCCGAATCGGAAACAGAATCCGTTTCTGCTCGCTTGCTTCCCGCCGTCTTGCGGTCGAAAGCTCGGTGTTCACCCACTCACTGCTCATACTCGCTTCCGACAAGACTAACAGCAGCCGATCGTGCGATCGAATCGCGTCGTCAATCTGTTGATGGATCCTTCTGCCGCCGCGAACATCCTGTGGCGCAAACCAGCATCGGACGCCATGCGCCTGCAGATCCAGATAGAGTCGATCCGCAAACTCCTGATCCTTGGCGGAATAGCTGATGAAGCAGGAACTGAATGCAGTTCGCTGCGCCGGCAGCGAGCGCGCCAGAAGAATCATGTCGTCCCGCACGCCCGCACCTCGAAGAAACTCCTCGGGTATCAGGCCGTTAGATCGGTACAGCGTATCGATGCCGATCGTGGAAGGGCCGCTATGGATCACGGTCTCCAACCCGCTGGCCCGTTCCAAACTGGTATCGGCAAAGACCGTCGATTCCATTCTCGCGCCGTTGAAAACGGTCCCATCGAGATTCGCTTTCGCAAAGCTCACGTTCATGAGGGAGGATCCGGATAAATCGGCGCCTTGCAGATTCGCCATTTCAAGCCTGGCCATAATCAGGAACGCTCCAGAGAGCGTCGCATGGTCCAGTCGCGCCGCGGTCAGTTCCACCCGAAACATTGCCGCCGATGTAAGCAGCGCGCGCCGGAAATCAGCGCCCGTCAGGTCGGCCCCGCTAAGATTCGCTCGAGTCAGATCGGAGCTGTGCAGGTCGGCCTGCGTCAGCACCGCGCCGTTTAAACGCGCTCCGGATAAATGTGCGCCGGCAAGGTTGATCTGAGCCAGATCCCTTCCTTGCAGATCGGCCTGGCTAAGTTCTACGAACTCCGAAGGATTGTGTTCTCTCCACTGATTCCAAGCCTGCACGCCCCTACTGAGGATCTCAATTTGGCTCGCGCTTGCCATTTCAACTAGAAGATATCCGGTTCCACCGGCGCTGCCCCGGGTCCCAGAAAATCGAAATCGCAGCCCTCATGCGCCTGCGTCACGCGTTCCCGATACAGTGCTAGATAACCGCGATCTTCTTTCGGGACGGGGCGAGTCCATTGCGCGCGGCGGCGCGCAAGTTCCGCTTCCGGAACCCCCAGGTCCAATCGTCGTTTCGGAATGTCGAGCGTAATCGCGTCGCCATCCTGCACCAGCGCCAGCGGACCGCCCACAAAGCTCTCGGGCGAGACATGCAGCACGCAGGTTCCGTACGAGGTCCCGCTCATACGCGCGTCGGAGATGCGGACCATGTCGCGCACCCCGCGTTGCAAGAGCTTCTGCGGAATCGGCAGCATTCCCCACTCCGGCATTCCTGGACCACCCAGCGGCCCCGCATTACGCAGTATCAAGACCGAGTTTTCGTCCACGTCGAGGTCGTCCCGGTTAATGCGCGCCTGAAGATCGCGAAAGTCGTTGAATACCACCGCCGGCCCCGTGTGAGTCCAAAAACGCCGGTCGGCCGCGACGCTTTTGATCACGGCGCCGTCGGGCGCCAGGCTTCCGTATAGAATCGCGGTTCCTCCGGAATCCGCCAGCGGCGCCTCGCGCCCGCGAATCACCTCTTTGTTTACGACCCGCGCATTTTCCAGGTTCTCGCCGATTGTCTTGCCGTTCACGGTCAGGCAATCGAGATGCAAAAGATCGCGGATCTCCGCCATTAGCGCGCGTAGCCCCCCGGCATAATAAAAATCCTCCATGAGGAATGCGCCCGAGGGCCGGATATTGGCCAGCACGGGAACCCGCTGCGCGATCTCGTCGAAACGGCTTAGCGGAAGATCGAGCCCGCGCCGCCGCGCTATCGCCACCAGATGAATAATCGCATTGGTCGATCCTCCAATCGCCATATCCACCGCAATCGCATTCTCCAAAGCCGAAAGCGTGAGGATCTCCGCGGGGCGCGCGTCTTCCCAAACCATCTCGACAATGCGCTTGCCGCTATCAATCGCCATGCGGACGTGGTTGGAATCGGCCGCGGGAATCGAAGACGCGCCCGGCAGCGTCATTCCCATCGCTTCCGCCAGTGCGGTCATCGTCGCCGCCGTTCCCATCGTCATGCAGAATCCGGGGGATCTGGCAATGCCGCTCTCGATGGCGTTCCAATCTTCCTGGCTAACCCCGCCCGCGCAACGCTCGGTCCAATATTTCCAGAGGTCGGTGCCGCTGCCCAGCGGCTGGCCGTTCCAGTTGCCGCGCAGCATCGGCCCCGCGGGCAGAAAAATCGCGGGAAGATTCATGCTGATCGCGCCCATCAGCAGCCCTGGCGTGGTCTTGTCGCAGCCTCCCATCAGCACCGTGCCATCCACCGGCAAGCTGTGTAGCGACTCCTCGGTATCCATCGCCAGCAGATTCCGATACAGCATCGGACTCGGCTTCATGTACGTTTCCGTAATCGAAAACGCGGGAATCTCCACCGGAAAACCGCCCGCCTGCCACACGCCCCGCTTCACGGCTTCGGCGCGTTCGCGCAAATGGGCATGGCAGGGATTGATCTCGCTCCAGGTGTTGAGAATCGCGATCACCGGCTTGCCGGTGAAATCCTCGCGGCGATAGCCCAACTGCAGCATCCGCGAGCGATGGCTGAAACCGCGCATGGTGTCAGGCCCAAACCAGCGGTAACTGCGTAGATCTTCCGGGTTTTTATTGTTCGTCATTTTGTGGGGCGACGCGAATCTGCAAAGCGAGCATGCCCGCCAACAGCATGCACCCGGCCAGCACCAATAGGCCCGCGTCAAACCGGCCGGTGATGGTCCTAAGATAACCGAAAAGCCACGGTCCCGCGAAGCCTCCCAGATTGCCCAGGCAAATCAATCCCACCGCCGCCGCGGCTGCCGATTTTCCCAAGAGCGTCGAGGGAAGGCTCCAAAACGCGGGAAGATAAGCCTGCGAGGTGAAGCCCGCCAGACAGAAAATCCCCATCGTAAGCCATGTGTGGCCGCCGGACAGCACAGCAAGGCCCAGCGATACGCCCGTGGCAAGCATCGGGATTGCAGAGTGCAGCCGCAGCTTACCGGTGCGGCGCGCCCACATTCCGTTCAATAAAATGCCCATTGCGCTACAGACGTACGGAAGACCCGCCGCCAGCGTTCTGATCTCGATCGGCAGGCTTTTCATACCCTCGGTGATGGAGGGCAAGAAGAAGATCAATGCCTGATTGCCGGTCACAATCAAAAAGAAGATAGCAATCAGCAGAAACGTCTGTGGATAGCGCAAAGCGTCCAGCGCATGCACCCGGCCGGTGGAAATCTTGCGAACCTCTTCCGCTTTGAGCTGCTCCAACAACCATCGTTTTTCATCGTCGGGAAGCCATCTCGCCTGCAGAGGGCGGTCGGTCAAATAGAAGAGCGTCACCAGGCCCATCACTACCGGAGGCAGCCCTTCCAAAATAAAAACCCAGCGCCAGCCCGCAAGGCCGCCCCAGCTTACGTTTTCGAGAATCCAACGTGAAATCGGAATCCCCAGAGCCACCGCAAGCGGCTGGGCAACCATGAAATATGCTTTTGCCCGCGGCCGATCATCCTGCGTGTACCAGTGCGACAAATACACAATGACGCCGGGAAAGAAACCCGCCTCGGCAATTCCAAGCAGCAGACGGATCCCATAGAACTGCGTAACGGGCCGAAACGCCGAGAAGAACGAAGTTCCAATGAAGCCTGTCACCGCCGCGACCAGGCCCCAGGAAACCATGATGCGCGCAATCCACTTACGCGCGCTCCAGCGCTCCACAATCAAGCTGCCGGGGATATCCAGAAGCAGATAACCAAGGAAGAAGATACCAGAGCCAAAGCCGATTACGTCATCTGTGAACGAGAGATCCCGCTGCATCTGCAGCTTCGCCACGCCGACATTCGCGCGATCGAGATACGCCAGCACATAAATGAACACCAAAAACGGCATCAGCCGCCGCGTGACGCGGGCGCGTGCGCGATCCGGCAGCCCGCGTCTATCTTCCCGTTCCGTTGATCCTGTGCCTTTCAAAGCGCTTACCGACCGCCGCCATCCGGAGCAAAGCGGCAAGCGGATTCTAGCATAGCTGCCATCGGGCATCCTCCGGCATCTCGCCGCCAATGGAATGAGCACTGGGAACGAGGCCACCGTCCTCGTTGCGAAAACGGGAATGCCGCTCGACCATGGTTTGTATACTAGACTCCGTAATTTATACAAGACACAGGAGATCGCGCGAAATTTCCATCGTCCCACCCGCGCGCCTTGTTGGTGTACTCTTAAACTGATCCGGAGTTCAAAGCCATGCCCTATAAGCTCACCGTAAATGGCCGGTCTACAACTGTAGACGTGCCGGCGGACATGCCCCTTCTGTGGGTGCTTCGCGATACTCTCAACCTTCACGGAACGAAATATGGCTGCGGAATCGGCCAGTGCCGCGCCTGTACGGTTCACCTGAACGGCGTGCCCGTACAAGCTTGCCTGACCCCGGTCTCCGCCGTGGGAACTCAACACGTAACCACCATCGAAGGGCTCTCCGCCGATGGAACGCATCCCGTGCAAATCGCGTGGCAGGATCTCGACGTGCCACAGTGCGGCTATTGCCAGGCCGGACAGATTATGTCGACCGTGGCCCTGCTGGCTAAGACGCCGAAGCCCACCGATCAACAGATCGATAGCGCGCTGAATGGCAATCTCTGCCGCTGCGGAACCTATCTGCGCATCCGCAAGGCGGTCCATCATGCGGCTGAACTGGCTTCCACCGCGTCCATCAAGAAACCGGCTGCCGTTTCGGGCGTCGGCGGCCAAGATCAACATCAATAAGGAGGGCTTGAAATTATGCGCATCGACCGGCGATCATTTTTGAAAATCAGCGCGCTCGCGGGCGGCGGCGTCGCCCTCGGCCTGTACGTGGAACCGAATGCGGAGGCGCAGGGCCGCGGCGGCCCGCAGGCCCCCATCAATCCGAATGCGTTCATTCGCGTGGCGGCGGACGGCACGGTGACCATCATGGCCAAGAATCCTGAAGTTGGCCAGGGCGTACGCACCATGTTGCCCATGATCATCGCCGACGAGCTGGACGTCGATTGGAAATCGGTGAAGATCGAGCAGGCGGATCTCGATAGCTCGAAGTTCAACGGCCAGAGCGCCGGCGGCAGCACGGCCACGCCTCAAAATTGGACTCCCATGCGCCAGGTCGGCGCCGCCGGGCGCGCGCTCTTTGTTACTGCGGCTGCACAGACCTGGAGCGTGCCTGAATCCGAGTGCGCTACGGCTTCCGGCCATGTGTTGCATAAACCGTCGGACCGCTCCTTGAGTTACGGACAATTGGCCTCGAAGGCAGCCACACTTCCGCCGCCCAGCCTCCCAAGCCTGAAGCTGAAGGATCCAAGCGAATATAAAATTGTCGGCCACGCCCAGCAGGGTACTGACGTCCGCGCCATCACGATGGGCAAAGCGCCGTTCGCCATCGACATCACTCTTCCTGGCATGCTGTTCGCCGTATATGAAAAATGCGGCGTGTTCGGCGGCAAAGTTGCCAGTGCTAATTTGGATGAGATCAAGAAGATGCCGGGGGTGCGTTACGCCTTCACAGTTGAGCGGCCGGATATCACCGATCCGATCCTCCCGGGCGAGCCTGGCCTGGAAAACGGCGTTGCCATCGTGGCCGATTCCTGGTGGCTGGCGCAATCGGCGCGTAAAAAACTGAAGGTGACCTGGGACGAAGGCCCGCGCGCCGGCTTCAGCAGCGTCGCCTTCGCTCAGCACGCCGAGGAAATGAGTAAACAGGCGCCTCAGTGGACCATCCGCAAGGATGGCGACGCCGACGCCGCATTCCAATCCGCCGCTAAGGTTGTAGAAGCGGCTTACTCGTATCCTTTCATTTCGCACGCTCCACTCGAGCCGCAGAACTGCACCGCCCATTTCAAAGACGGCAAGCTTGAGATGTGGACCAACAGCCAACAACCGGGCTCAGGACGCGGCTTGGCGGCGCGCACAATTGGTATCGATCAGAGCGACGTCACCGTACATATGGTGCGCGGCGGCGGTGGTTTCGGCCGAAGGCTTTACAACGACTACATGGCGGAAGCGGCCTACATCGCCAAGCAAATCCCAGGAACCCCCGTAAAACTGCTGTGGACGCGCGAAGATGATATGGCGCACGACTACTATCGTCCCGGCGGCTTTCAATACCTGAAGGCCGGTGTCGATTCCTCGGGAAAGATTGTGGCCTGGCGCAACCACTTCATCAGCTACGGCGCAGACCAGAAGTTCGTATCCTCGGGCGCGATGGGGCCAACGGAATTCCCGCAGCGTTTCATACCAAACTACGCGTTGCACGCCTCGGTGCAGCCGCTGGGAATCCGCACGGGCGCACTGCGAGCGCCAAGCAGCAACGCCTTCGCATTCGTCATCCAGCAATTTATCGATGAGCTGGCTCACGCCGCCGGCAAAGATCCGGTTGAGATGAGGCTGGAACTGCTCAGCGCAGGCGGACAAGGTCAGGGCCTCAATCCCGACCGTATGATCCCTGTGGTCAAAGCCGTCGCTGAAATGTCGAACTGGGGCAAACGGACGCTGCCCAAGGGTACGGGCATGGGCGTAGCCTTCCACTTCAGTCATAGCGGCCATTTCGCTCACGCCGCGGAAGTAACCGTGAGCGCCGCCAACAAAGTGAAGGTCAATAAGATTTGGGTTGCGGCCGATGTGGGCAGCCCCATCATCAATCCCAGCGGCGCCGAAAACATCTGCGAAGGCGCCGTGATCGATGGCCTCAGCGAAATGATGGGTCAGGAGATCACGGTCGAAAAGGGCCGCGTTGTGCAGACCAATTACCACCAGCACACTATGGTTCGCTTGGCGCAAGCCCCTCCCGCAATCGAGATACGCTTCTTAAAAACGGAACACCCACCTACGGGTTTAGGCGAGCCGGCTCTGCCGCCCGTGCTGCCCGCTGTGGCGAATGCAATCTTTGCCGCGACCGGAAAGCGGGTGCGGCAATTGCCGCTTTCGAAGTCTGGCTATAGCTGGGCGTAGCGGTTGCGTCG
Source organism: Bryobacterales bacterium (assembly GCA_963703295.1). Lineage (GTDB taxonomy): Bacteria > Acidobacteriota > Terriglobia > Bryobacterales > Bryobacteraceae > PALSA-243. Next base: position 7,813,642 of record OY969810.1, on the reverse strand, counting down.
CTGGCTTATCGCGTTACTTCTGACGCAAGTTCTCGTCGCCTTCGCGGACGACGAGCGCCGTGTTGCTTCGCCCGATGGGAACGTTGAGTTCCGCCTCGCCATGGCGCCGCAAGCGCCGGGATACCTCTTTCGGCTTGCTTATGAGGTAAACGTCCAGGGCAAGCCTTTGCTCGCGCGCTCGTATCTCGCGCTGGACCTGTTGAACCAGGAGCCATTACTGGGCGAAAACGACGGGCTGATCGGATCGCATGTCGATTCCGGTCCCGGATACAATTCACTGATCGCCGAGTACATGCAAAACGGATCGATCGGACGGCTCGTCAATGTGGAAGCACGCGTCTACAACGATGGAGTTGCATTCCGCTACGTCCTGCCGCGCTCCACGCCATTGATCGACCTGTTGATTTCCGATGAAGCTACCGAATTCCGATTCGCAGCGGGTAAAGAGGCGTTACGGGGCATCGGCGAAAGCAGTCAGCGAGTGCCATTCGTGCTCACTCTGCCCGGTGGCGGATCGGTAGCGATTACGGAAGCGAGGGCGGCGGATTTCCCTGCGATGTCGCTGGCGCGGCTCGATTCGTCGACGCTAGTGACAAGACTGGCGAAGATGAAAAACGACGCGGAATTGGCGTACGACGGTCATACGCCCTTCACTGGCCCATGGCGTGTGATCCTATTCGGAACTGATCGCGAGCGCCTGGTAAATACGTCTTGGCTGAAAAGCCTAAGCCACTGAAACCGACGCTTCTGGCCGCAGACTACGCGAACGCTATGCCGCGAGCGATTTAACTCTGCCGTGCAGCTTCGACTTGTAACGTGCAGCCGTATTCTTCTTGATGATGCCGTTCTTGGCTGAGCGGTCGATAATTGAGAAGGTCTTCGACAGCAGGTCGGCCGCAGCTTTGGCGTCTTTGCCGGTGAGGGTGCGCCGCATCTCGCGAATCGCGTGACGCAGTCGGGTCTTATTCTTTCGGTTGAACTCAGTGCGCCGTTCCGCTTGGCGCATCCGCTTAATCGCGGAATACGTATTTGCCATCTGCTAAATCTTGTCCTTACAGAGCGTTTGAGCTATTAGGATACCCCACTCCGGGTCCCGTCGGCAATAGCGGTCCCTGAAAAGAGGCCTTGCCTATTGGCGAATAAAAGGCGAAAATAGGCGCATGGCATTAGTCGGAATCGCTAAGCTCGCCGCTTCAAGCGAACTGCTCGAAGCCAAACGCAGCGTTCAATATTTCGAAATTCCCAGCCGCGGTATCCTGAACCGGGTCAAGCCCGGCATGCCGTTCCGCTGGAGCATCAACCCCTACCGCGGCTGTGAGTTCGGCTGCAAATACTGCTATGCCCGCTATACCCACGAGTTCATGGAAATGGAGGTGACCGCCTTCGAGGACAAGATCTATGCGAAATCGGCCGCAGCCCATCTGGTGCGCCAGGAATTGCGCCGCATCGACCGGGAAGACGGCATCGCCATCGGCACGGCCACCGACCCCTATCAACCAGCCGAGCGCCGTTTCGAGCGTACCCGCTCGATTCTTGAAGTCCTCGCCGGCGAGCGTGGCCGCCATATCGGCATCATCACGAAATCGGATCTTATTGTGCGTGATATCGAGCTGTTGTGCAAGATCGCGCGCGCCAACGTGTTAGGCATCTCCATCACCATCACCACGCTGGATGAAAAACTGGCGCGCCTGCTCGAGCCGCGAGCGCCGCGGCCCGATCTTCGCTTGGAAGCGGTTCGCAAACTGAGCGAAGCCGGTCTGCGCATGGGTGTCAATCCCAACCCCGTGATGCCTTTAATCACCGATAGCGAGCGGAGTCTCGACCGGCTCGCCAAAGCTGCCCGCGACGCCGGCGCTCGCTCTCTTGGTGGCGGTCCGTTATTCCTGATGCCGTGCGCGCAGAAGGTCTTTTTCCCATTTCTCGAGCAGCATTTTCCCGATCTTGCGCCGCGCTATCGTGAGCAATACGAGAAGAACGCCTATCTCGGCAACGGCTACAAAGAGATGTTGCGCGCCCGCATCCAACGCATCCGCGACCGCTACGGACTCGATTCACGCCACGCCGATTATCAGCCCGAGCTCTGGCAAGGCGAAGAGCAGGCCTCTCTCTTTCCGCTACAGTGAAGCTTGCCGATGGATCTGGCCGCCTTCGATTTTCATTTGCCCGAGGATCTGATTGCGCAAGAGCCGCTTTCCGACCGCGCCGCCTCGCGTATGCTCGTCTTGCATCGAGCCGAAGGACGATGGGAAGACCGCGCCTTCCGCGACTTCCCCTCTTACCTTCATGCGGGCGATTGCCTGGTCCTGAACGATTCGCGCGTTTTTCCAGCGCGCCTGCTGGGACGCCGCGCCGGCGTCCACTCTGTGCCGGTGGGTCGCAACAACCCCAAACTCCGGGAGCATTTGAGCGGCGAAGCCGAAGTTTTCCTGTTACGTCCCACCCCGAATCCGCGCGAATGGACAGCGCTGGTACGTCCCGGTCGAAAGATTGGCGTGGGTGAGCGCATCCTGTTTGCTCCCGTTCTGTCAGAAGAGAAGGTTCTGGAGTGTGAAGTAATCGCGCGCGGCCAATATGGTGAGCGCACCGTCCGCTTCGCAGGCGAAGGAGATCTCTATGCCGCTTTCGAAAAAATCGGCCACGTCCCTTTACCGCCCTATATCAAACGAGATGACAGCGCGGCCGATCGCGAACGCTACCAAACCGTTTTTGCTCGCGAGCCCGGATCGGTAGCTGCGCCCACCGCCGGCCTGCACTTCACGCCCGAAATCCTCGACGCCTGCCGGATGCGTGGCGCCGGCGTCGCGTCAGTTACGCTGCACGTTGGCCTGGGTACTTTCCAACCCTTACACCAGGAACAGATTGAGCGCGCCAGGCTCCATTCCGAAAGCTATGCCATCACGCAGGAAAACGCCATGCGCATGCGCGCCGCCCAGCGTTTGGTCTGCGTCGGAACCACCAGCGTGCGCACGGTGGAAACCGCTTCGCGATCCGGCGAAATCGCGCCCGGAAACGGCGAAACCGAAATCTTCATTCAACCCGGTTACGAATTCCGCGGCGCCGGAGCAATGCTGACCAATTTTCACTTGCCGCGCACCAGCTTGCTCCTGCTAGTCTGCGCTTTCGCCGGCGTGGATCTCGCGCTGGCTGCCTATCGGCACGCAGTCGAAGCACGCTACCGGTTCTACTCCTACGGCGACTGCATGTTGATTCTTTAGATGCCAGTTCTCTGTTGGGAGTGGCTAACTCGCATCCAACACTTCGCGTACTTTGTTTAGCAACACATCCGGGGTGAACGGTTTATGCAACAAAGTCCTCGGGGCTTCGCCCGGGGATGTTGCATTATCCCGGTATCCCGACATGTAGAGGATCTTCAATCCCGGCGTTCGCACTACCAGTTGCTCGCCTAGTTCGAAGCCCGTCATCTGCGGCATCACGACGTCGGTCAGCACCATATCGATTTTGTGGGCATTTTTCTCGTACGCCGCCAGCGCCATGCCGCCGTTGCTCGCCTCCAGCACATCGTAGCCATGTGATTGAAGCACAGCATGTACCAACCGGCGCACTCCCTCTTCGTCGTCCACCAGCAGAATGGTCTCCGACCCCTTGGCCAGCGCGCGACGCGGAACCTCGGCCACCGCATCCGTCACACGCGGCAAATAGATTTCGAAGATGCTTCCGCATCCCGGCTGGCTATACACGGTGATCTGCCCATTGCCCTGTTTCACAATGCCGTACACCGCCGCCAATCCCAACCCGCTGCCCGTACCGGGGCCTTTACTCGTGAAAAACGGCTCAAACAAACGGGAGCGTGTCGCGGGGTCCATTCCGACGCCCGTATCGCTGATCGCCATCATCACATAGGGGCCGGGTTGCAGTCCCAAATTCTTGCTTGCCGGTCCCTCGTCCAGATCGGTATTGGCGATCTCGATGACCAGCTTTCCGCCCTGCGGCATCGCATCGCGCGCATTGGTAGCCAGATTGACAATTGCTTCCTCAAGCTGCGAGGGGTCGGCCCTCACCCTGCCGGCTCCCGGCGGACTCAGCAACATGAGATCGATGGCCTGCCCCAGAAGACGCCGTAACATGGGTTCCATCGCCGTTACCAGCGCGCTAAGGTCGATCACGCGCGGTTGCGCCGTCGTTCCGCGGCTGAATGCCAGCAGATGCCGCGTTAATGCTGCCGCGCGCTCACCGGCATAGATGATCTCGTCCACAAAGCGGCGTAGCGGGCTTGAGGCCGGCGCCTCCGCGCGCAGCAGTTCCGCATACCCGGTGATCACCGTCAGTACGTTGTTGAAATCGCCCGCCACGCCGCCGGCCAGCCTGCCCACCGCCTCCATCTTCTCCGCGTGGGTCGCCTGCTCTTCTAATTGGCGCCGCTTGCCGATATCGCGGAACACCAGAATGGCGCCGCGCACGCCCGCCGATTCATCCCGAACCGGCGACGCACTCAGCTCAATCGGCGATTCCGCGCCGTTGCGCGATGCCAGCGAGGTGCGCTCGGTGAGCGTTACGCTAGCGCGGTCGCGCAACACCCGCGCTAGTGGACCTTCCACCGGCTCGTGCGTGCGCTCGTCCACCAGTTTCAGAATCTCCGACGCTCGTTTCCCGCGCGCTTCCTTCCTCGACCATCCGGTCAGCGTTTCCGCCACGGGATTCAGAAACGTGACGTTTCCTTCACGGTCCGTCGCGAGTACGGCATCCCCAATACTGGAAAGGGTCGCCTGCAGCAGCCTTCTGCTCTCACGCCACGACGAAGTCACCCAGGTGATCAGCGCAGACAACGCGACGAAGGCGATGAGGCGCGTCAAAACGGGCAACAGGTTAGGAGGAGCCAGCGGAGCCGATCGCAAAAAAAAATAAAATGTGGCGATGGTCGAAGCGGCCGTCGCAGTGATCCCGCCTGCGCGCCCGTAATACCAGGCGCTCAGCCAGACCGCCACGATAAAGAGAATGAATATATCCGTTTCGAGATACGGCCGCAACAGCAGAGAAGCCAAGACCGCAGCCGCGGTCAGCGCTAACGCAAACACGCTGCCGTTCAATGGGGACTGGGCGCCCGAGTTCACAAATTGCAGAATACTACGGTAGTGCGGGATATCGGGTAAGAATCAATACAGAGGCGGCTCACCGGGCGGACGCGTCTTCCAGCGGCGATGAAGCCACAGCCACTCGCCTGGATGGCTACGCACGATCTCTTCCAATGTCAACTGCAGAACGGCGGTGTCGCGGGCCGCATCGCCCGTTATTGGCACATTAGGATAAAAGCGCAGCACATACCGGCGTTCCTTTTCTGACCAAAAGGCGAACCCCGGGATTACCTGGGCGCCGCTCCGCGCGGCCAGTTTGGCGAAGCCTGTATCGGTGCACGCCGGCACGCCGAAGAAATCGACAAAGGCTCCTGTTCCCGCGGCTTGGTTGTGGTCTATGAGAACGCCCACCGCCTCGTTGGCCGCTAGTGCCTTCAGAATCGGCCGGGCGATATCGCGCTTGCTGATGGATCGATTGCCCGATAGCACTCGCCTTCTTTGAAAGAGCCTGTCGATCCACGGATTGTCCAGCGGTCGAACAACTACGTTCATCGGTCCCGTGAGCCAGGCATGCGCAAAGGCGCTCAATTCCCAATTCCCCAGGTGTCCGGTGGCGATCAAGACTCCCTTGCCTGCGCGCTGGGCGTTTTCGAAATGCTCGAGGCCTTCGCAGCGAATCCAGCGGTCTACATTTTCCCGGCGGATGAAAGGAAATTTCGCAAACGCCAGCAGCACGCGCGCCAGCGAAGCGAAGACGGCATCGGTGATTTTCTTGGCATCCGCCGCCGGCAGCGCGAATGCCAGATTCCGGTAAGCCGTTCGCCGCAGCCGAGGCAGCGCCCCATCGAGCAGCGCGATATAGCCGCGCGCAAGCCAAGCGGCAACCGGCATAGGCGCCCATTCGATCGATTTCAAAGCCACAATCGCGAGCGTGTACTCCACTGCATTTCGGAGAACTCCGCGGCGCCGCATGAGAACGAATGTAACGCAGAGGCGCCAAATCCCGCGCAAAGCGTGTCCTATGAAACGGATCCCTGATTTTTGTCAGTATATGGAAGAACCGGTTTATGTTGACTATTCGCGACCAGCAGATGGAGACCTTTCACGCGGTGGCGAGGACCACCTTCGAACACGAGATGGTTGCTCATCTTACCGGGTTCGCGCCGTTGCTCGCCAGCGCGGCCGGCATGGATCAAATGCGCAAAGCCGTCCGGTTGGGCATCGCCCGCGCCGGCAATTACGACTTGACCAGCCGAGGACCCGTGCGCCTATTCCTGGAACTAACGGCGCTATTCGGAAGCCATTTCGATACCGATCCTCAATATCCGTGGATCAAAGCTATTCTGAGAAGCCGCGAATCCTCGACGGAGATGCAGCGTGCCGAGAAGCTCTTCGCGAAGACGCTGGAATATCGTAACCAGGTTGTCGGGCCCAACGAGATGTTCGCCCTCGATGCGATTCGGAACCTGCAGAATCTGGCTACGCGGCCGTCTCTGTTTTCCGGAGATTTGGTGACTGCAATGTGTCGGGAAGTTACGTTGGTATATCCTCAAAGAGCGGATTACCTCGGTGCGGAGACATTAGACGCAGTAGTCCGCACAAGCATCAAGACGGCGCGCAGCTATGGCTTCGCAGCAGCCCCTGAAATCGCACCGTCCGTCTTTTTGCTGCTGGGGTTCGGGCATGGTTGTTCGGCCGACCCGCTATATCCCTGGATTGGCGAGGCTCTGACGGATCCGGCGATCGCAAGCCCGGCAGCTCGTGCGAAACTTCTGAAGAGGGAGGCATTGAACTGGGTGCAATGCCTACTGGCTTACTCCGACCAGGTGGTGCAGCCATGAGCGACCCCACTCATCCAGGCGCTGGTTCGGGATCGGCCGCGGCTCCAGGCGCACCCGTTCAACCCTGTACATGCACGGTGACGCTTGCCCCCAAGGACCTCAAGATCTGCGGCGCCGGTTCCACGAAGGATATCACCGCTACGGGAACTCCAGCCGGCGGCGCCTACACTTTCAGCAGCAGTGACGACTCGATTGCAACCGTAACCGGGAACGGCAACAAAGGGACGGTTAAGGTAGTAGCGAAGGGCGCGGCCGTGATCACTGTGAAGTATACCGTCGGCAGTTGTACGCCGTGCCAGGATACCGCCAATGCCAAGGTCTGCACTTGCACTCCGGCGCCGGGCGGCGGTCGATTCTATGCGAAAGGTGGACCGAAAGGGATTGCGGACCTGATCGGCGCCAAGGCCAAGATTAAGACCCGTTACGGCAAATTGTGCTGCGAGGACGAAGGCTGCAGTGACGTTAGCGCCTTTTACGTAGTTTACGTAAACGTTTCCAACACGGACAGCGGCACGATCTGGGCCCAAACGGGTTGGGGTAGGGAACGCAACGCCGGGTCAACCTCGATCAAGAAGTATCGCTATGCGGAAATGCAAGGTGGCACAGGCCCCCAGAGCAATACTTACGATACCGGCCATGCGCCCGCCGAAGGATCCACGCACGAGTATCGCTGCGATCTCAACACGGCGACAGGAAACTGGGAGTTTTTCTTTGACGGCCACAAATGGGAGCATTTCGCCGACGACGCCTGGAAGCACAAGAAGGGCACCAACGTTTCGTGGCCTGCGGAGCTCTTTAATAAAGAAGACGATATGCCAGGGACCTCCGGAAGCAAGTGCAGTTTTACCGCGTGCCAACACCGCGTTGCCGGCGCCGATTATGTCGACGCGGGCTTCACCGCGGGCGAGGTGGATTCGTCGGACGCCAGCGAGTGGGGCTCGGAACGAATAAGCGCTACGGCATTTAACATATGGGATAAGAAGCCGCTGTGAGATCGGGAGGCTTCCTGCAGTCAACCTTTCTCCGATGGGCCCTCGTCACCCTAGCCGCCGCAGGCCTGCTGAGCGCGCAGGAAACCGGGAGGAAACGCATGCCGGACCAACACTCAATTTCGAGCGAGACCGAAGCTATTGCGCGAGCCGCGCGGTTGACGGGCTTGGACGCTCTGACGAAGAAGATTACAGCTAGCCGCGTGGTTGTTGAAGATGAGCGCACTCCTTATTTGTGGGAGCAGTACACGGGCCAACACGCCTGGCGCGTCGAATTCGCCGACGTCTTCCTCCATTTCAAGTCGGCCGTGCCGGATTTCGCGGACAGATACAAACGCAAATTCTCCGTGCTGCTGGACGAACACACCGGACAACTCATTAGCATCGTTTGCCGATTCGAGGGCCAGGACCCCGATCTTCACGAGCAGCCCTCCGGCGCTTCAGCGGAGCGTCAACTCAAAGCGGAGGACGAGTTCTACTACGGACTTCCCACTGAGCAGCCCAAGTTGACTTTCCTGGCAGCCCTCGAAATCGTACTCAATAAGGGCATAGGCAGTCCGTTCCTCGCCAAGGAGATTTACGCCAATTACGTGATCCAATCGCGGGGAGAGGCGCCGCGGCGTAACGTGTGGGTAGTCACGCTGCGCGGTTTGCCGCCAATTCCTTCTCACGGTCCGCGCGGCGTTAGTTCGCCGGCCTGGCACCGTAACTACATGCGTAACGTAGTGGACGACGAGACCGGCGTCAACCTTTTCGCGACCAACGTTCCTCATCCTGATTAACGCATCGGGGGTAGAATCTGGAATGCGCTCCCCGTGCGGACCGCGAAAGGAACGGTGATGCAGTATCGATTGACCGCGCGAACTCTCCCGGCAGCAGCTTTGTTGGCTTCTGTATTTGGACTCTCAGGGCAATCGGATGATCATCCGGCCTATCTCAACCCCGATCTTCCCGCCGAGCAGCGCGCCGCCGATATTGTTTCGCGCATGACGCTTGAGGAGAAGGTCCTGCAGATGCAGAACGGCGCTCCCGCGCTGCCGCGGCTCAACATCCCCGCCTACGATTGGTGGAACGAGGGCCTGCACGGCGTGGCGCGGGCCGGAGAAGCCACCGTCTTTCCGCAAGCTGTCGGTCTTGCCGCGACCTGGGATACCGACCTGATGAATCGAATCGCGGACGTAATTTCCACCGAGGCCCGCGCCAAGTATAACCAGGCCCTTCGCGATAACAACCACGCCCGGTATTACGGCCTCACCTTCTGGTCGCCCAACATCAACATTTTCCGCGATCCGCGCTGGGGCCGCGGGCAGGAGACCTACGGTGAAGATCCCTTTCTTACCGGACGCATGGCGGTCGCGTTCATCCGCGGCATGCAAGGCAATGATCCGCATTACTTCAAAGTGATCGCCACCGCCAAGCACTATGCCGTCCATAGCGGACCGGAGCCCTCGCGCCACGAGTTTGACGTCAAGCCGAGCGCGCGCGATCTGAACGACACGTATCTGCCGGCGTTCCGCGCCGCCGTCGTGGAAGGCAAGGCCGATTCTGTGATGTGCGCCTATAACGCCGTGGATGGCGTTCCAGCCTGCGCCAACACCGATCTTCTAGCTACGCATCTACGCGGCGATTGGGGATTCAGCGGATACATCGTGAGCGATTGCGGCGCGATCAGCGATATTTACCGCGGCCACAAATACAAGCCCGACGCAGCCTCGGCTTCCGCCATCGCCGTAAAAGCGGGCACGGATCTCACCTGTGGTACCGAATACCGTGCCCTCGTCGACGCGGTAAAGCGGGGGCTAATCGCGGAAGCCGAAATCGATCGGTCGCTGCAGCGCCTGTTCGTTGCGCGCATCAAACTCGGAATGTTCGACCCGCCCGAACGCGTGCCGTTCTCGAAAATTGCTTATGCGGAAGTGGACTCCGACGCGCACCGAAAATTGGCTCTCGAAGCCGCGCGCAAGGCCATCGTTCTGCTGAAGAATGAGAACGAAACTCTGCCGCTGAAGTCGTCGGTGAAGAACATCGCCGTCATTGGCCCGTCTGCCGACGATCCCATCGCCCTGCTCGGCAACTACAACGGCTTTTCCAAAAAGCACGTCACGCCGCTCGAAGGCATAGAGACCCAGTTCGCCGCCAAGGCCCGGATCCACTACGCTCTCGGCGCTGCATATACGCCGCAATCGCCCGCGCTGATTCCATACACAGCGCTCGAACCGCCATCCGGCGGCGGTCACGGGCTGCTGGCGGAATACTTCGATAACCCCGAAATGCAAGGCCAGCCCAAGGTATCGCGCGTGGAAACACGGCCTTTCATTCAGGCCGGCGTCGCCTCTCCAGCCATCGCGGCAGCATTCCCCAAGGCCGGCTATACCGTGCGCTGGAGCGGGTCGCTGCACCCGCCCGTTACGGGCGATTATGCAATCACTCCTGCCGCCGGCCGGGGTGGGGTGAAACTCTTCCTTGACGACAAGGAGCTAGCCGCTGACGCACCGCCGGCGCCACCGGCCGGCGGCGGACAAGGCGCCGGGCGGGGCGGGGGACGCGGAGCGCCGCTCACTTTGCACACGCACCTCGAGGCAGGCCGCTCTTATCATTTGCGCATCGAATATACGCCGCAAGGTCCCGCGGCCGGGTTACAGATTTCCTGGATGCCACCGGCCGCGCCGCTTCTCGATGAGGCGCTCGCCGCCGTCAAGGCGTCGGACGTCACGGTTGCTTTCGTGGGGCTGAATCCCAATCTGGAAGGCGAAGAGATGCGGGTTTCCATTCCCGGATTCTCGGGCGGCGACCGCACCGATCTCAATCTGCCGGAAGGCCAGGAAAAGCTGGTAGAGGCGGCGATCGGCTCCGGCAAACCCGTAGTGGTGGTACTGACCAGCGGCAGCGCAGTAGCTTTGAATTACCCGGCCGCTCATGCGGCCGCGGTACTGCAACTCTGGTATGGCGGCGAGGAAGCTGGCACGGCGATTGCGGAAACCCTCGCGGGGTTGAACAACCCCGCGGGCCGCCTTCCCGTCACCTTCTATCGCAGCATTGACGAATTGCCGCCGTTCGACAACTACTCGATGGATGGCCGCACCTACCGCTATTTCAAGGGAGAACCCCTCTACGGCTTCGGCTTCGGACTCAGCTATTCGAAATTCCAGTACTCCTCAGTCCGGGTCGTTCGGGCTGGAGACTCGGGACAGATTTCGGCGCGCATCAAGAACAACTCGAACCGCGATGGCGATGAGGTGGTGCAAGTTTATACCAGCGGTGGTGATTCCATCCGGCAGTTAGGGGCCTTTGCGCGCGTTCACCTGCGCGCAGGCGAAACGCGCGAGGTTCGCCTCACGCTCACAAATATTCCCAAAGGGAAAGTTGCCGTCAGCGTAGGCGGCAGTCAGCACGGCATCGAGACTACCCTTTAGTAGCCCAGTTTCTTATTTACGACGTTCTGCAGCGGGTCGCCTTTGCTGTAGCGCGCGAAGTTTTCGAGGAAGAACTGCATTGCCTGCTCCAGCCAATCCATCGTATGGTCGGCGCAATGCGGCGAAAGCAGCACGTTCTCCATTTTGTAGAATGGATGCCCATCGGGCAGCGGCTCTTGCGTGAAAACATCGAGCCCCGCGCCCTTGATGCGGCCTTCGGTAAGCGCAGCCAACATCGCGGGCTCGTCGATTACAGGGCCTCGGCCCACATTGATAATTACAGATCCTGGCTTCATGGCAGCGAATTCCGCATGGCCGATCATGCTGCGCGTTTCAGCGGTCAGAGGCGCGGCCGCGACCACGTAATCGCACTGGGCAATCATTTCGGAGCGCTGATCGGGCAGGTAGACGCGATCCACCAGAGGGTCGGGGTTCTGCGCCGACGCGCCATGCCGCTTCACCGCAAGCACGCGCATTCCCATGGCGTGAACACGCTTTGCCACGGCGCGGCCAATATCGCCGTATCCAACGATACCCACCGTTTGTCCGGCGATTTCATGCACGTCGAACTGTTCCCACCGGCCCGCCATCTGGTTGCGGATCATGCGCCGGAAATCCTTCGCGAAATACAGAATCGCTGCCAGAGAGAATTCGCCCAGCGATTGGCTGAAGACGCCCGTGCCGTTGGTGAGCGGCACCGGACTCTCTACCAGTTCGGGGAATAGCAGGCTGTCCAGACCCGCCGACCGCGAATGAATCCAACGGACCTTGGGCGTCTTGGCGAAGACCGTGCGCAGAAGGTCGCGACCCCCGGACCAGTTAAAGATTACGTCGGCATCCGGCGCGGCGCGCTCAAACGCCGCGGGTGAATCTCCGACGGCAAGACTGGTCTCCTTCGGCAGCGCGTCGAGCATCGCAAGCTGTGGTTCCGATGGATGGGCCAGAACGAGTATCGTGTGTGGGCCGCCGCTTCCTGTTGTGCTTTCGTCCATGAGGAAAAAGCTAACACATGTTCAACCTCTCGCCCGAATACAACCTTCCCGTTCAGTGCGCCAGCAGCGAATCCAGATAGCTCTTGAGCAGCTCGAACGCTGGAATTGGCGCGATCACCTGGCGCTTGCCTTTCGATACGACCACCAGCGATGGGGTGCTGTGAATCTGATCCTTCTCGACAGCCGCCAAATCCGCGTTGACCGAATCGTCGAGATGCGCGTCGCTTTCCACCATGCGCTGCACGGTCTTCATCTCATCCGGGGTAAGCGTCTGCGACAACACTCCGGCGATGTCGCCGCTCACGCTCCATTGTTCCTGAGTGCGGAAGAGCCGGTCCACTACTACGTCGTACCGGCCGATGGCGCCTGCCGCGTTGGCGTAGCGCGCGGCCAGTCGCGCGCTAGGATGCTGCGGCAGCGGGAAGTCGCGATGCACCAATTTGACCTTGCCCGTATTGACGTAGTCCTTCATGAGCAGGGGCAAGGTCTCTTTGTAGAAGATGGCGCAGTGAGGGCATTCGTAATCGGAATAGATCTCACACGTAATCGGCGCACGCGGGTTGCCGGTTTGCTTAAAGCTGACGGGCGTCTGGGCCGCCTGAGGAACGGCCACGGCGGGCAGCGCCGCTTTCGGGAATATCGCCTGCATCACGCCATTCCCGCAGCCGCGCGGGTTGGCGCAGGCGTTCGGCTGCAGCATGCTCACAATGATCAGCGATGCAGCGGCGCCCCCTGCCACGTAAAACCAGTTCCGCCGGCGCACCTGTCCGGCGCGCCGCCGCTCACGCAATCGTCCCAAAGCGCGGCCGGCGTCTGGCTGCCAATCGGCCGCGGGTTCCAGGGACGCGATTCGGGCATCGGCCCAAGCACTATTATCCATTTCGTTGTTCTCCATACCGGTTCACATATTCCTTTCGAAATGCCCGCTGCGCGCGGGCGATCAAGGTCCCAACGGACGCCGGATTGATCTCGAGCGCGGCCGCCACCTCGTTGTAACGAAGGCCGCTGGCGCGAAGCAAGAGCAACTCCGCGTCCCGTGCGTCAAGCTCGGCCAGCACCGACCGCACGTTGTCTCGTTCCTCGGCGGCGGCATGCGCTTCCTCCGGCGTCGATACGGCTTCCCCGGCATCGGAAAGGCTCTCATACCGTCCGCGCCTTGCTCGGCCTCTGAGTTCGTTCAGAGCGAGACGCAGGGCGGTGCGGTAGAGCCAACCCGCGGCGGAATCGCCGTGCGCCTGCGGAGTGCGCCAGAGTTTCCAAAAGGCTTCGGACGCAAGGTCCTCGGCCCGGCCGGCGTCACCTGTCACGCGCGCGACGGCTCGCGCTGCCCGCGCGTAGTGAGCACGGAAGAACGTCTCAAAATCAAAGGATCCTTCGCGCGATTGCATCTGGTCAATGGCCTGAACTGCGCCGCGTGCGTTCACAATAACTCAACACCGGCCGTTCCCGATTTGTGACAGGAGTGAGCTAAGCTCGTCCCCGATTCACGAATACGTTGACGGCGAGGAGCACGCATCCGATTAAGAATGGGATCAAGCCGACAGACCATACGCCCCCGCCATCTCCGAGTACGGCGAGCATCACGCCCAGTCCGGCGCCAACCGCGATAAGAATCGAACCGCCTAGAATTCTGCCTCCTCGCTCTTCGCGTTCTTTCCTCTCGATGCGCTTTTCATCCTCCTCGCGAAGCAACTGCATTATCTGGCGGGCGTTTTCTCCGGGTTGCTCCGCCAGCGTCTTGAGCAGCGCCAGGCGGTCGCGGGTTTGCCGTTCGCGGGCGGGCGTGGACACCCAAACCACGATGCTGCAGAATGCAAACACCGCCACCACAGCGGCGGCGAGAAAAAGAAATAATGCTGCGGTAACTGACATATCGAACTCCCTTTCGATGGAATGTGACCAAGGCGCCTATGGCGTGGTTGCATTTTCTTCGAAAGGACGCCCAGTGAGAAAATGCAACCGGGTTCTGCCGCCCTGTGTCCAATGCCGAGAGAGACAACCGACCACCGATGGGTAGGGAAGATCAAGATGCCGCAGATGCCAGCCGCGTGGTCGCAGGGGATCCGAACGCGTTTGAAGGCATTGTGCAACGGTGGCAACATAAGCTGGTCAGCCTGGCTTGGCGCTTTTGTCGCGATCGGGCTACGGCAGAAGATATGGCGCAAGAGGTTTTCGTGAAAGCGTTCCGATCGTTGGCCTCCTTTCGCGGGGAGGCGGCATTCTCGACCTGGCTTTTCTCAATAGCCGTAAACACCTACCGTTCCAGGCTGCGCGCCGAGGGACAACCGCTGCTGAGTCTCGACCCTGCCCGTATTCTGGCCACAGCTCCGGGTCCGCTCACGGGCCTCCAGGAAGGCCAGCGCGACGAAGCCTTGCGCCGCGCGGTACTCATTCTGCCCGCGCGATATCGAGAGGCGATCCTCATATATTATTTTGAAGAGAAGGACTTGGCGGAGGCCGCGCGCGTTCTTGGCGTCGCTGAAGGAACCCTGAAGGCCCGCTTGCACCGGGGACGCGAGTTGTTGAGACGCCGATGTGCGAACCTGGCCCCGCTCCCGGGTGGCAGATCAATGGAGGATCGATGACCCCAGGCGAAATCGACAGAATCCTGTCCTCGGAAGATATGCTTACGCCTTCCTCGAATTTTGTGACGGAGACAATGGCCGCAATCCGCCAGCAGGCGTCGGAGCCAAGCTATTTGCCGTTTCCCTGGTTTCGTTTCGCGGCGGGTCTGGTTGCCTCGGGTGGGATGGCTGCAACGGGGACCGTAATCCTGTCACGGGTGGAACCCGTCTGGGGCGCATTGGCCGCTCCACTGGCGCAGCTCGGCAGAGTTGCGCCGGAACTTGGCTACGCAGCGGCCGCGATACTCGTGAGCCTTGGGTTGGCTTTTCTGCCTCGGCTGTTTTCCAGCGCCGAGGAGTAAACTGGGAAATGGGCCACACCGCCCCAACATGCCTGAATATTGCACCTGCGGCGCGCAGCTTCCTCCCGACGCGCTTTTCTGCCACAAATGTGGCAAGCCACAACGCGAGATTGCGGTCGCCGAACCGGAAATCGCGGTCGCCCCCGCGCCTGAGTATATTCCACCCGCACCCCAGGCTCGCTACGCGATGCCCGTCGGTTTCCGCAACCCAACAGCCGTGCGCATCGCATTGTTCGTCGGCATTGCAGGCGGCCTCATCAGCGACATTTTGCCCTTGGTCGCCTGGCTTGCGGCCGGTTTCTTCGCGGTCTTCTTCTACCGCCGCAAGACGCGCGACCGGATGAACGTGGCGGCCGGCATGCGCTTGGGCTGGATCACGGGATTGATCATGTTCACCATGTGGGGCATTGTATTCGCCGCCATGGGTTTAAGCGGGGCGCTAGCCAAGCAGCTTGAATCGGGTATGAAGTCGCTGCCGTTCTATAGCAGCGATCCCGCTTATCAACAAATGGCGCACGCGATGAGCAGTGGGCCGGGTCTCATTCTCCCTCTTCTGTTCGGCTTCATCGTCATCATCTGCTTGAGCGTAGCCGGCGGTGCGTTGGGCGCCAATCTCGTAGGGCGGCGCGATTAGACGGCCTTCTTGCGAGAGTATCTCTTCACCAGGGCGACGCTCGAGAAGATAATCGACATCGAAATCGCTTCTCGCCTGCCGAACCGCTCGCGATAGAATAGCCATCCCAGCGCGACAGCAACCACGGAGTTGACGTATGGGTAAACGGATGCGATGGCAACCGGCAGGCGATCAAGCGCATAGATGTAGGCGCTGTAGCCGACAATTGACCCGAAGATTACGAGATAAATGATGGCGCAAACGCCGCGCGCGCTCCAGTGAATCGGGTGCTGAGGGATGAGCAGCGCGAACGGAGCGAGAATCAATCCAGCGGCAAGTTGCTGCACTCCGCCCGCGATCACCGGGTGTGTTTTGCCAGTGTTGCGCCGTTGATAAATGGAGCCGAACGACCATCCAGCCATGCCGATTTGCAAGATCAGGAATCCGTACAGCAGGCTGCGATCGATGCCGTGAACGCCCTGATTGGGCGCAAAGAGCAGCCCGGCGCCAACCAGACCAACACACATCGCGGCGATGGTGGGTGCGTGTAGTCGCTCGCCACCAGGCAGAGCCGCCTCTGCGGAGACCATCCAAAATGGCGACATCGAGATAATCAGACCGGCGATTCCGCTGGGGATGGCGACTTCGGCGAACACCAGCGCGCCGTTGCCAATGCCGAGCACCAGCAGTCCGCTGAAGACTGCCGCGCCTAATTCGCGGCCTTGCGGCAATGCCATTCCGCGAACTCGCGCGAAGAGAACCAGAATGGCGCCCGAGACAATATAGCGCGCGGAAATTAGCGTGAGAGGCGGAAAGGTTTCGAGCGCCATGCGGATGCCCAGGTACGTGGTACCCCAGAAGAAGCACACCGCGGTCAGCGCCAGATAGGGCTTGAAGAGGGGATGACGCGACAAATTTCAGCCTTTAGCGCTTCCGTGCTCGAATCGTGACATCCAGATCGCCATTCCGTGTGTTGGTGAAGCGCAGCATGACGCGGCCCTCGGAATCGAGCATCACTCGCGCTGGGATGTTGGATGCGGTCAGCATCCAGCCCTCCGGCAGCGTGACGTCGTTTACCGGCCGTCCCAAGGTGCGCGTCCAGACGAGTTGGGCGCCGTCCAGCTTATAGCCCACGGGATCGGTATAGGTTTCTTCCACGCGAATGCGCACGGACTCGCCCTTTCCCACGGCAGCCGGAAGATCGCCCTGCACGACCACCGATTTCGGGTCGGTCGGGGTAGGGTAGTACCCTAGCGCATTCACCTCCGCGCCGGTCACCAGGTGCGTGTGCAGGGCTTCGCCCGTGTCGAGATCGAACATCTTGGAATCGGGCGCCACGTCGCTGCCGGCGCGTACGAAGCTGTGTACCGATTTCTGGCCCTCGCGCGTGACCGTGAAATCGTGCGAAATACGGAAGCGGTGCGTGGGGGGATCGAGCAGCCAATAGCGAATCTCGCGATCCTGCTCGGCGCGATGAACCTGAGCGGCTAATATCGCCGGGATCAGCCAAAGAAGGCGCTTCACGGTAATTTCCTTCCTTCGATGCGAGTGGCGAGTGAATCGTCGCGATCGTTGAAGAAGCTGATATGGATGTGGCCTTCCGCATCGGTTGTAATAATGCCGGGCGATTGCGAACCGATCAGCTCATAGCCGGCGGGCAACACGACTACGTTGCGCGGCACGACCAGAGGCCGTTCGAATATGAAGCCGGATGCTTTGGTCTTGTAGGAAGTCTCATCGACGTAGGTGCGGAGAATCCGGATGCGGGTCTCCGCGCCTTTGGCCACCGGCCTCAACAATTTCACCCAAAGAAACTGGGCGGTATCGGATGTTTCCGGCGGCGCGGCGTTGGCGGCCTTGGCTTCTTTGCCCGTGACCGTCTTGAGGTCGAGCGGCTTGCCCGTCGCAAGGTCTATGGCGCTTTCCTTTGAAACGGCCGAACCAGGCCGGATCGGATTGAAGAAGTACGCCGCGCCCGCTTGGGTCACGGCGGTGTCAAATGCGAGTTCGAAGGAGTGCGTCGAGGGAGCGAGCAAACGGTATACGGCGAGGTCGCTTGCGCCGAAAGCAGACGTGGCGATGACAAGCGAGCACAGCATTTTCATCATTGCGTCGATTGTATCCGATCAACGGGCGGGGGGCCGGAAATGATCGTAGCCTTGGGCTTTCAGAAGCTCGCCGTTGCAGTGTATCTGTCCCGCGGGTCCCGGGCTCATGGCGCCGATTCGAGTAAGCCTCACCCCTGCGAACTCAGCCGGCACCTGCCGCCGCGCAGGGACGGTGAACAGTAGTTCGTAGTCTTCGCCTCCGTGCAGAGCCTGCGCGAGGGATGCGCCGCGAAATATTGGCGGAGCGTCGATTTTGGCGCTCAACCCTGACGCCTTGCAGAGGCGTTGCAGGTCGAGCGAAAGGCCGTCGCTCAAATCCATCGCGGCCGTAGCGTGCAAGCGGGTCCGCAGATATTGGCCGAGGGCGAGACGAGGCTCAGGCCGCAAATGCCGGCGCCAGGCGCGCCCTTTGCCGGTCTCTAAGCCAAGAGCCGATCCGCCCAGTTCGCCACTGACGTAAATGGCGTCGCCGGCGCGGGCTCCATCGCGGCGCAAGCACTTGCCGCGCGGCGCGGCTCCGCAGACTACGACGTCGCAGGTGGTCTTGGCGGAACGGCCTAGGTCGCCGCCTGCGAGCGGCGTGCTCTCGCGCGCGGCGAGACGAAGCAACCCACGATAGAAGCCGTCGAGCCATCGTTCATCATTCCATTCAGCGAGGGCCAGCGACACCAGGCAAAAGCGCGGTTCGCCGCCCATGGCTGCGATGTCGCTGAGGCCACGCGCGAGGGCTTTCCATCCGATGTCGCCGGCGGAGTGGGTGTCACGCCGGAAGTGGATGTCCTCCACCAGCAGATCGGTGGTGAAGAGCAAGTCCTCGGAAGCGCCGCGCGAGTGAAAGACTGCGCAATCGTCGCCGATGCCGAGGGCGAGGCCGGCGGGGAGGGTGTGCGGAACGCGCGCGCGTATCCGGTCGATGAGTTCCACCTCGCTTCGCATGGACTTGAACCCGCCGGCGGCAACCGCCTAAAAATTTACGATGGATGCAAACGACGCGGCATCGAGACTAGCGCCGCCTACGAGCACGCCATCGATTTCGGGCTGCCCCATGAGCGAGCGGGCATTGTCCGGCTTGACGCTACCGCCATAAAGGATGCGCACGGCAGCGGCCAAGTCTTTGCCGAAATGATCACGAATGCGCGCGCGGATGCAGCGATGGGCATCGGCGGCAAGCTCAGGCGTGGCGGTCTTGCCGGTGCCGATGGCCCAGACCGGCTCGTAAGCGATCACGATCTTCTCAAACTCCGCAGCGCTCAGGGCGGAAATGCCGTGCGCGCATTGATGCGCCAGCACATCCTCCGTGCGGTTGCCTTCGCGTTCTTCGAGGCGCTCGCCTACGCACACGATGGGCGTGAGCCCGGCCTCGAGCGCCGCGCGGGTCCGCTTCAAGACCGTCTCATCGGTCTCACCGAAGTATTGCCGCCGTTCGCTGTGACCGACCAAGGCATGCGTGGCGCCGGCGCCCGTGATCATGGAGCCAGAGATCTCGCCGGTGAAAGCGCCTTCTTTGGCCCATGCCACGTTCTGCGCGCCGATGCGCACGGCGGATCCCTTGACGGCGGCGACGGCCGCAGACAGATCGGTATACGGCGGACAAATCACGATCTCACAATGCGCCGACTGCGCAACCATGGGCAGGAACTTTTCGAAGAAGGCAGTAGTTTCCGCGGGCGATTTGTACATCTTCCAGTTGCCCGCCATGACAGGTTTTCTCATAAGATTTGGGTTAAGAAGCTCTCTCCGTGCTCGATCTTGACGCCGAAATTGGCGGCCACGGTCTGACCGATATCCGAGAGAGAAGCACGCAATGCGAGGTTTACACCGGCGGCCGCATTGGGTCCGAAGGCGAGGAGCGGCGTGTATTCCCGCGTATGGTCCGTTCCGGCAACGGTCGGGTCGCAGCCGTGATCGGCGGTGAGAATCGCCAAGTCGTCCGGCTGCATCGTTGTTTCCAACTGGGGAAGCCACCGGTCGAACTCTTCGAGCGCGCCGCCATATCCTTCGATGTCGTTGCGATGTCCGAACTGTTGATCGAAATCGACGAGGTTCGTGAATATCAGGCCATCCGCCATATCCGCCATGGCGTCCAGAGTACTTGCCATTCCCGCCGCGTTGTTTTTGGTTTTCGTCGATTCGCCAATTCCGCGTCCCAGGAAGACGTCGAAGATCTTACCGATAGCGTGGACAGAAACGCCGCGCTCTTCCAATCGATCGAGTAACATTCCTTTGGGCGGCGGTACGGCGTAATCGTGGCGGTTGGCGGTGCGCGTGAAATGGCCCGGCGAGCCGAGGAAGGGCCGCGCAATCACGCGTCCTACCTCATTCGGCCCATGCAGAATTTCGCGCGCCGTCTCACAGATCTTGTACAGTTCCCAAAGCGGAATCACCTCTTCATGCGACGCAACCTGGAACACGCTGTCGGCCGAGGTGTAGACAATCGGGGAACCGGTGCGCATGTGCTCCGCGCCCAACTCCTGAATGATCTCGGTGCCTGACGCCGCCTTGTTGCCCAGTGAACGGCGTCCAATACGGGTCTCAAACTCGTGCATGATCTCAGGGGGAAAACCGTGGGGAAAAAGCGGAAACGGCTTCGCCAGATGGATTCCCGCCATTTCCCAGTGGCCGGTGGTGGTGTCTTTCCCCGGCGACGCCAGCGCGCAACGACCGTAGGAAGCTGCGGGCGAATCCGCCGCCGGAATTCCCGCCAACGGTTTGATATTTCCCAGGCCTAAGCGCGCCAGGTTCGGCACATTCAGGCCCCGCAGGCGCGCGATATTGCCGAGCGTGTCGCTAGCCGGATCGGACGCGCCAAACTGCGCGGCATCAGGCATGGCGCCGATTCCAACGCTATCCAACACGATCCAAATCACGCGGCGAAACATCAGTTTCGAGCGTAACATGCGCCAATTCACCTCCGGGGCATCGGCAGCGAAGCCGCGCCGGGTCATTCGGCGCGCCGAACTTCAATCTGTTTGTACATGGCCTCAGTCTCCGCGAGCGAGGCGAACGTCATACCCGGCAGGAGGGCAGAAGCAGTGCCGGCGGCCACACCCCATCGCAGAGCCTCAACTCCGCTTGGGCGGCTCTTATTCATTCGCCACGCATACGCCGCAGTCAAGGCATCGCCCGATCCGATGGGACACACGGCATCGATTTGCGGTGGAATGGCTTCGTACAATCCGTCGGCGAAGGCGGCTACGGCGCCGCGGCTTGCCAGCGAAAGAACAACCGAAACCGGACCCAAGGCCCGAATCTCGCCCGCCGCTTCCAGACATTGGCTCCGCGTTATCAAGGAGCGATCGAGTAGCCGTTCCGCTTCACTTTGGTTCGGCGTCACCACCGAGGGGCGCGCAGCGATCCCTTCCTTCAGAGCCTCGCCTGAGGCGTGCAGCAGCGTGTGGACTTTCTTTTTTCGCGCCAGCCCAATTAATTTCGCATAAAACGAGGGAGGAACTCCCGGGGGCACGCTGCCGCAAAGCAAGAGCCACTTGGCGCGCTCGAGAGAGCGCAGAACCGAGCGCTCGATTTTCCCCACTTCTGTAGCTGTCAGCTCCGGGCCACGCTCATTCAGATTCACCGTCAAGCCGCGCCGATCGGTGATGGTGAGATTGGTTCGAATTTCATTTCGAACCGCCACAGTACGGCTGCGGAATCCAGAACGGCGAAGATACCCCAGCAACCGCGCGCCCGATTCACCGCCCGAAATCGTGAGCGCAACCGTGTCGCCTCCAAAGGAATGAATGAGACGGGATGAATTTAAGCCGCGCCCGCCTGCGGAGTCACTAGATGATCGAATATACGAGCGATCTTCAAAAGCCAAGTGGTCTACGCCGATGGTCCGGTCGATGGCGGGGTTGAGCGTGAGAGTAACGATCAACTCACCATTCTACGAGGGATCGGGACGCCGCGTCGATGTGACGCCTTTAATGATGCCAATTCCGATCAGCACGATTACGCCTACGCCGATCCATTGGTCGGAGATATGCATCATGTGGGCGCCAATGGCCAATCCCACGATCAGAATCACGAAACCTACGATATACAATCCGAAAGACATAGTCGCCTCTTGGAGACGTGTGCACTTGGCGGGCCCACGTACGGAACCTTACGCAGTTTATTGACGTGTTGCAGGTTTATCGGGCGTGTTAATCGACTTCCAGTAATCGGCTTCCTCGACCTTCTGAGGGGTCGCCGCACTGCTAAGATCGTTGGCCGTAAGCTTAATCGACGCTTGCGAATCGGCCGCCTCCGAGAGAAAAACCCCTGTACCTTCCCAGGCTACGCTGTTGCGCAGCGTGGCATGCTTCACGCGGTCGAGGCGAACGACCGGGGTGTTCGGCTTTGGATTGCGGGTTTGTACGCCGTCGAGATCCACTTCGCTCGAATCGCGAATCAGAAACGGGATGCCGCTCTGCGGGTTGATGCGGACGTTGTGCAATTCCAAGCCTTTGGTATTGAAGGCGCGCAAACCTTCCTGCGAGGTTGCCACGATATCCGTAAGCCGCAAACCTTCCACCGGCATTTCGGGTAGGCCTTCGACGCTGACGGCGGTCTTACAGCGATTGATGGTGACGTTGGCGATGGCGATATTGCGGAAGACGGGCGTGCGCGCGGAAACCGGTTCCTGGGGCGCGCGCGTGTAGTAATTGGTGACTTCGATGGCCGGATTGGGCGTATCTTCAATTACCCAGTTATCGAAGCGAATGTTTTCCAGCAATCCGCCGCGGCCGCGGGTGCTTTTGATGCGAATGCCGCGATCGGTCCCCTGCGCCACGATATTGCTTGCAACCACGTTGCGGATGCCACCGGAGGTCTCGCTGCCCAGTACAACGGCGCCGTGGCCGCGATGAATGGTGCAATTGGTGATGGCGACATCTTCGGTGATGCGATTGACGCGCAAGCCATCGGCGTCCTTACCGGATTTGATGCAAATGGCATCGTCGCCGGTATCGAAGTAAGAATCGGAGATGCGCACGTGCCGGGAAGAATCGATGTCCACGCCGTCGGTATTCGCGCCGGGGAAGCTTTCCACAACCACGTTGCGGATGACGACGTTCTCGCAGTAAAGGATGTGCAGGACCCACATGGGGGAACTCAAGATATGGATGCCTTCAATAAGGATGTTCTTGCTTTCGACGGGGCGGATGAAATCGGGACGCAAGCCCAACTCGGCTTCGCGGCGAGTGGCATCGGGTATGGGCTGCTTATGTTCGAGCAGATCGAGCAATTGGGTGAGCGCGGTGCGATGAGCGGGCTGCATCATGAGCGTGCGCCATTCGGCGTTACCGGCCTGGAGCGTGCCGTGTCCCGATATAGTGACGTTCTCTAGATTGCGGCCGCCCAGCATGGCGGACGGCGCGCGCATTTCCGTGCCCTCGAAGCGGCTTTCCACCAGGGGGTATTCGTCGCGATTGGCTGCGAAGCGAATTACGGCGCCGCTATCCAGATAGAACGTGAGGTTGCTGACCAGTTCGATGGCGCCCGAAATGTACTTGCCGGCCGGAACGAATACGGTTCCACCGCCCTGTTTGGCGCAGGCTTGTATGGCGGCGCGGAATGCGGCTGTGGACGAGCTGGAGCCGTCGCGTTTGGCGCCGTAATCGAGCACGTTGATGAACGGGCGCGCATCGGGCGGATTTTGAGGCGAAGCTGCGGCAGCGGCGCAGACGAGCAGCGCGCAAACGAACCGGCAATGTTTCATAGATAGATTTTGACGCGGCACCGGCGAAATTGCCATTCCCTTTCGATTAGCGCGCTGCCAGATCTTGCCCGAAGATACGGCGCGCACTCACGTAATCTTCGCTCAGCATGGGACCGAGCTTGGCATTGTCATCCGCCGATTTGCGTTCCTCGCTAAAGGTCCCGCTTACCGTTTGAAATGCCATTAGCGCCGCTTCCACAACCGCCGCGCTATAGCGATCTTCCGAATCGATGAGCTGGTTCGTCATCGTCAGGATACGCTCCGCGCCCGCAACCCGTTCCGGCGCCGCATTCGCAAAGGGACTCTCGAGATGAGCGCCGAACGCGGCGGCGAGCGAGAGCCAGCGATCGAGCACGATCAAAGCGCCGTAGCGGTGCGTATCGAGCGTCATTTCATAAGCGAAGGCCGCGCCCTTTGATTTGCCTTCGAGGCGCCGCAGCGCGAGCGTGGCGGCGTTCAGTTCGCCAGTAAGCGCGTCAACGAATGCGGCTACGCACCCCAGGAACTGTTGCTGGGAAAGACTGGGATAGCGGGTTATGTGCAAAGCGGCCTCAGGCTACGTGCTCGCCGAGCGCACGTTCCACTTCCTGGGGCTCGAAGCGCTCACCATCGTTCAGGCGAGTGAGCAAACCTTCGATAATCTCTTTGGCTTCCTCTTTATGAAGGTTCTTGATGAAGCCATCGTAGAAATGTTCGCCGGCCATGGCGTGGTTGATCTCGGTTTCCTTGTCATGGTCCTGGAGCTCGGTAAAGTAGACTACCCGGTAACGGCCCGTATACTCAGTTTCGCGATAGATCTCAAACATTACTTTATCGGACTCAAAAAGCATAAATAATATAGTGGCACACGGCAGCCGGGTTGTGGCGAGGACGCACCTGGCGCGAGGCCAGGAGATGGCTCGCGAAGGCGTAGAGATGGCGGCGAAGCCGCCGAATCTTTTATGGATTCCATAATAGGTTCCCGTTCAGGATTTATGCGGCGGCGGAGAAGCGGTTGCGGGCCTCTTCCAGACGGCGAGCGCGGCTAATGAGGCGCGCGACTTCGGATGCTGAATAAACAAAGCCACCGCGGGATTCGGACGAGGGGAAGTCTTGCGTGGGATCGAGCGTTTGGCCTTTGATGGCGGCAAGTTGGGTGAGCAGAATGGCTTCTTCTTGCGCCATCGCGTAGAGCGCTTTGCGCTCTGCCTGCATGACTTTTAGCTCGGCAGTGTTCTTTTCGATGGCGCGCTGGATGCGGGAGGCATAGAGGGCGATGCGCTGGAGACCCTTGGTGGGATCGACCCAGGCTTCGGCGTGCGCGGACGCGGGAGGAAGTTCGCCGGCTTGCTCCGATTCGATTTGGGTGAAGAGGGCGCGTTCCATGGCGTGGGCGCGCTTGAGACGCCAGTAGTTCTCGGCGATGTTGCGGACGAGCTCGTTTTCGGGCACGCCGACGGGAGTGTATGCCTGACGGTAACCTTCACAGTGCTGCTCAAAGGCGGCTTCTTCGCCGGGAAGGGCTGCGTGGACTTTTCCTGCGAGTCCGTGTTTTACGGCATTCGCGCCGACGGTTTGCTTTCCGGCGTCGGTGACGGGGCCGGTGGAATTGGCGCGGTTGGCGTCGAGTTGAGCGGGGGATGTCATTTCGTTTTCTCCTTGGCGTATCAAAAATAAAGGGCTGCCTGGCGCGGGAATCGCACCGGGCAGCCCTTTTGATTGGAGAGTAGCAGACGGGCGCAAAAAATCGAGCGAAGCGGTGAGGTTGAATCGCTCGGAAGTGCCTGAGGCAGTTTAGTTTAAGATTTATTTTAAAATCGCGTGACTCGAAAAAAGGAGGAGGACCGGCCGGCCCGCGAGAGCCGGTGCGATGGCATCTTTCAAGTGGAGGCGCCAGCCTGCAAGCTATTGACGGGCGCGGTAGAATTGTAACAACCCCAATCAGAAAGGCTGTAAGCGTCTACCATGGAAGCCCTTACCTTAACTCGCGCACAGGAGTTCCGCGATCAGTTATCGCGGCGAGTCATAGTCGCGGATGGGGCTATGGGGACGATGCTCTACTCGCGCGGCGTTTTCATCAACCGCTGTTTCGACGAGTTGAATCTCTCGTCGCCCGACATGGTTCGTCAGATTCATCAGGAATATGTGAGGGCCGGCGCGGAGATTCTGGAGACGAATACGTTCGGCGCCACGCGGACGCGGCTGGCGGCTTTCGGTCTGGCGGAAAAGACAGGCGCGATCAATCGGGCGGCGGTACGCCTGGCTCGCGAAGCGGCCGGGGATGCGGCCTGGGTGGCGGGCGCCGTAGGTCCGCTGGGCGTGCGTATCGAGCCGCTGGGGCCGACTTCGTTCGCGGAAGCGCGCGCCGCGTTTCGCGAGCAGACGGATGCCCTGGTGGAAGCGGGCGTCGATCTGTTGATTCTTGAAACATTTGCCAATCTGGACGAATTGCGCGAGGCGGTGGCGGCGGCACGCGAATCGGCGGGGCCGGATATGACGATCGTGGCTCAAGTCACTATCGACGACTTTGGGCATCTGCCCGGCGGCACGTCCCCAAAAATCTTTACGGCCGAGCTGGATGCGATGGCGGTGGATGTCATCGGATTGAACTGCTCGGTGGGGCCCAAGGCGGCGCTTGAAACTGTCGAAGTGATGATGCAGTATTCCTCGAAGCCGATGAGCGTGATGCCGAATGCGGGCGTGCCGCAGCGCGTGGAAGGCCGAAACATTTATTTGTGCTCGCCGGAATATATGGCGCAGTACGCGAGGCGCATGTTGTGGGCGGGCGTGAAAATCGTCGGCGGATGCTGCGGTACCACGCCGGAGCACATCAAGCTAATTCGTTCGGAAACGCGTTCCCTGCAGCCTCAGCAGAAGAAGCTCAATATTACGGTGGAAGCGCCGCAGACCAGAGCGCACGCCCTGGAAGCGGTGCCGGTTGCAAAGAAATCGCAACTGGGCGCGAAGCTGGCGGCGGGCAAGTTCGTGGCGTTCGTGGAGATTCTTCCGCCGCGCGGGGTGGACGCGTCACGCGAGATCGAAGGCGCAAAGCTGTGCGCACGGCACGGGATCGATTGCATCAACGTGCCGGATGGGCCGCGCGCGAGCGCCCGCATGAGCGCACAGGTAACGTGCCAACTGATTCAGCAGCACGCGGGCATTGAGGCCGTGAACCATTTCTGTTGCCGGGACCGCAATATTCTGGGCATACAATCGGAGCTGCTGGGCGCGCACACGGCAGGGGTGCGGAACCTGATCTGCATTACGGGCGACCCGCCGCGCATGGGCTCATACCCGGATGCGACGGCGGTGTTCGACGTGGATGCTATCGGGTTGGTAAACATTGCGAACAACCTGAATCACGGATTGGACATTGGCGGCAATCCGATGGGATCGCAAACGGCGCTGCTGATTGGCGTAGGCGCGAACCCGGGCGCGATCAACATGGACGAAGAGATCCGCCGCTTCGACTGGAAAGTGGAAGCGGGTGCGGAGTATGTAGTCACGCAGCCGGTGTTCGACCTGGATGCGCTGGAGAAATTCCTGAAGCGCATCGAACATTCGAAGATTCCGGTTGTATGCGGGATCTGGCCGCTAACCAGTTTCCGCAACGCGGAATTCATGGTGAACGAACTGCGCGTACCGGTTCCCGACGAGTATATGGAGCGGATGCGCCGCGTGGACAATGCCGAAAAGGCACGCGAAGAGGGCGTGGCGATCGCGCGCGAAATGACGGCGCGAGTGCGCGGGATGGTGCAGGGCGTACAGCTTAGCGCGCCTTTCGGACGCTATCAGATGGCGCTTGATGTGGCCGAGGCAATTGGGCCGCGATAAGATCGTATCCTCATGGCGACCGACCTGCTGCAGATCGATCCGGAAGAACCGCAATTAGAGGCGATGGAGCGGGCGGCGGCCGCCATACGGCGCGGACAGGTGGTGGCGATTCCTACCGATGCCCTATATATGTTGGTCACGGACCCGTTCAATTTGCAGGGAGTGAAACGCGTATTCGAAGCCAAAGGACGCGAGTTGCACCGCTCGCTGCCGCTGCTGGTGCGGGACTCGCTCATGGTGGAAGAGTATGCGGCTGAACTAAACAATCGCTTCGCGCTTTTGGCGCGACGCTTTTGGCCAGGGCCGCTCACGATTATCGTGCCATCGTCGGCGAAGATTCCGCTACGGGTCACGGGCAACACGGGGCGTTTGGCGGTGCGCCAGTCGCGATCGATCGTCGCCAACCGTCTGGTATCTATGTTGAATCAGCCGCTGGTTTCGACGAGCGCAAACCAATCGGGCCTGCCGACGTGCCGCAGCGGCATTGAGGTGTTCGGCACGATGGATGGGCGCGTAGACTTGGTGTTAGACGGGGGCGCGTGTATCGGAGAGGGATCGACGACGGTGGATATCACAGAACCTTATTGGAAAGTGATTCGATCTGGAGCGATCGACGAAAAAGAGATCGCCGAGTGCCTGGGGGGTTAGGGCGCATTTCTCGCCAGGTTTCGTCGCGAGGCGGGCGATAAGGGCGCGTTTACTTGTTGCGCTTGGCCACGGTGCTTGAGGTACAGTTGAACTACCTCTGCGCGCTCTGACCGGCGCGCGCTTTGTTTTAGTCTGTGCCAAATCCCGCTCTAAGACACGCTGCTGAAAAAGGCAAATGGGCCGCGGATGAACGCAAATCAACGCGGATAAACCCATTGTTTTCAATATAAGTTGATCAGCGAGGTTTTTCTGCGGTTAACTGATTTCAGGTGCTTTTCGGCAACCTGCTAAAACACGCGCTGACAGAAGTTCTTCGGCGATCCTGAATGGCTTGGCACTGATCGGCTCGGTAAAAGAACTCAGTTGGCGGACGGTCTCTCTACATGATCGATAAAGATTATTTCGATCGGGCCGCGCGAGCTTTCCAGTTTGAGGTTGAGGTCGTGGACCGTCCTCTCGGCGATCGCAACCAAGTCGTGTTCCTGGGGATCGTAAACGCGCGCCAGTGTGAAATCGAAACCTCCTGTCAGACCGGTTCGGTCAAGAACGGGACGGCCAACCGAACGGCTCAATTGCGATGCGACGAAATCCATTGACGCGTTTCCGCCCAGGACCGAGCCCTGGCCACCTCCGAGCAAGCCGGCAAGGAACATGCGTCCATTGGGGTGCGTGGTTGGCTGCAACTTCGGGTCGCTTGATCCTTTGACCAATAGGTAAACTGGACCATCCTTCGATTCGCGATGGAATTTCAGTTGGAAGCGGTCGATCAGCAGAGTGAGCAGCATCTGACGTTGTTCGTTCACCAGCGGCGCTTCGGAGTTGGACGGTGTGAAGGCGCCCAGCTTCGAGGATGCGGACGGCTTAGCTTCGATCATGAACCTATCATCGTCAATCCAGCCGGGCGCGCCGGCAATCTGGAATTGTTGGACGGAGAAGGCTTCTTCAAGAAGCTGTTCGAACGTGTAATTCGTGATGTGAATCCTGCCTCCGGGGTAGTTGAACAGCGAAATGACGCGATCCGTTGCGCTAGGCCGCTTCACGGTGGCTACCTCGAATCGAGGAAGCGTGTCTTGAGCCAGAGCGGCCGTCAAGAGTACAGCCAGCGTAAGCGTCCGCATCGGTTAAATATTATCAAGACGGGGTTACTCCTCGCGCACGGATGCTCCGGGATGGGACATCGACGACTAAGGCAGTACCCAGGCAAATGGCCGGTTGCTGCCGCCTCTAAGGGGTGCGTATCCTTTATCGGTTTCTGACTGGGCTAAGCCGCTAGTGCGCCGGTGCCGGGAAGCCATGGCGGGTCAGCGGTCCTCTTCGCCACGAGCGCAGCTTGAAGCCGAGAGTGACCAGCACTACGCCGAAAATTAGCAGGTAGGCCCCTACCCAAAGTGCCAGCACGATGGCCCCAGCCAGCGGCGCGACCATCAGCAGGAATCCGAAGCCAACGGACAGAAAGCCCGAAAGGGCGAGGAGCCATTCACCGCTAATGTGACGGCGCAAGCGAATGGCGGCGGCAACCTCTGCTCCGCCGGTGATAATGGCCCATGCGGCGATGATATAAACCAGCGCAAGCAGGGTGATGGCGGGCCAGAATACCGTCGCTACAGCAGCGCCAAGGCCGACGATACCTTCAAAAAAAAGGACTGCCCATTTTTCATGAGCCCGTTCGGCGCGAACGGCGCCGATAATACTGACGACGCCGTCCATTAAGGCGTAGGCGGCGAAAAGAAGGACGAGGGCGGTGAGCGTAACGCCGGGCCAGGCGAACGTGAATATAGCAAAGAGAATCGCGATGAAGCCGCGAATAGTAAGCGACCACCAGTTTTTTGCAAGTGCGAATGGCATACAGCTACCCTTCTCTCTTGCACTATTGCACCTAAGGCGCCAAGCCCGTTGTCCTTTAGCAATTAAGTTGGGCCACGAGAGCAGCTCAGGCGGCAGTTCGACAGATGCTGTCAAATGCCTACCGAATTTAACCGAAATCGAGCTCCAATTGATCGATATAGCACCAACCCCAGGCTTCACCCGGTTCGATGGAGCGCATGATGGGGTGTTTGGTTGCGTGATAGTGCTTGGTTGCGTGTTTGTTGTGAGACGAATCGCAACAGCCGACATGGCCGCATTCCAAACATAGACGTAAATGAACCCAGGTGTCGCCCATTTTGAGGCACTCTTCGCACCCTTTGGTATGAGGGTGAACGTCTCGAATCTGATTTAAGTGTGTACAGTCTGACATTTCGCTCTCCTTCTGTGGGACAACTTACGCGCCGGCGAGATAGCGATGCACGAACGTAACGGCCATGGCTCCCTCTCCGACGGCGGAGGCGCACCGCTTCACCGAACCGTGCCGCACGTCGCCGGCCGCGAATACCCCGGGCATGCTGGTTTCGAGATAGTAGGGATTTCGATCCAGAGGCCAATTGGCCGGTCTGGCGCCGCCATTGAGCATCAAATCGGGCCCAGTCACGAGGTAACCGGCGTCGTCGCATTGAATGCCGACTTCCTGCGCCCAATTCGTGTGCGGGACGCCGCCGATACAGATGAAAAGACGCCGGGTGGGGAAGGTTTCGCGCTGGCTGGATGGGATGCTTTCCACGGTAATTGCGCGCAAGGTTTCGTCGCCCTCTATGGCTACCACCTGGCTATTGTGGATCACGCGAATCGTGGGCGCGGAATGAATGCGATCGATGAGATATTGGGACAGCGTCTCTTTTAGACAGTCGCCTAGAACTACCATGGTGACCGAACGCGCGGCAAGCGAGAAATAGAGGGCCGCTTGTCCCGCCGAATTGCCGCCACCGACGATGAAAACGTCGTCTTCGGAGGTGCACGTAGCCGCTTCGCTGGCGCCCGCTCCATAGTAGACGCCGGCGCCAAGCAGACGGTCTTCGTTGGGCAGGTTCAGGCGGCGGTACTGGACGCCGGTGGCGCAGATCGTAGCGCGAGCGACAATTTTTGTGCCATCGGCAAGATGTCCGACGCCCTTACCCGGGAGGAATTCGCCGCGCACGCCTTCACGGCCAATGAGAATCTCCGCACCGAAGCGGCACGCCTGATCGCGGGCGCGTTCGGCAAGATCGGCTCCGGAGATGCCTTTGGGAAAGCCGAGATAGTTCTCGATATTTGAACTGCTGCCGGCTTGGCCACCAACGGCCGAGCGCTCGATTACGACTGTGGAAAGACCTTCAGAGGCGCCGTAAACGGCGGCGCTCAATCCGGCGGGACCTGCGCCATAGATGGCGAGATCGTATTCCGTACGGCGGGGGTCGTGGAACCAGCCAAGCTTCTCCGTGATCTGGCGGACGGTAGGATGTTCCAATCGCGAGCCATCGGGGAAGACGCAAATGGGCAGACGCTTGTCATGCAGGTCTGAGACGCCCGCGTGCGCGCGCGCTTCTTCGTCGCTGGTGAGTTCGATCCACTCGAAGGGGACATCGCTGCGGTGAAGAAAATCGCGAATCAGGTAGCCGCGGGAGGAAGCGGTTCTGCCGAGGATCTTGATGGGCGGTCCGCCGCTATTCTGCATCGTCTCCATGCTTTATCATCGCAGCGGCGGGACGGGGCGCCAAGCCGGACGGGCCCGTCATTGAGATATTATCTACTCCATGATCAATATTCGGACAGCGCTCGCGGCGGGTCCCGCGTTGTTGCTGGTTTTGGCGCAGGCGGCGCCTATCAATGCCCAAGGACGCCAGGCGGCCGCTGCGACGCAGGCGCCGGCCGCGCCTGGGGGGCGGGGCGGACGCGGCGGAGTCGCTGGACCGGGTCCCGCGATTGGCGGCGAAGTTGACGAAAAGCCGATCGTTACCCAGCATTCGATCAATGTCGGCGGCAAGGCGTTGCATTACACGGCTACGGTGGCGCAGATGCCGCTGAAAGATGCGTCGGGCGAGACCGACGCGCACATTTTTTATATGGCGTACACGTTGGACGGCGTGAGCGACGTTAGCAAGCGGCCGGTTACGTTCTGCTTCAACGGCGGTCCGGGATCGGCTTCCATGTGGGTACACATGGGCGGCATGGGACCGCGCAGTCCGAAACTGGATGCCAATGGCGGAATGCTGCCGCCTCCATTCCAGATGAAAGACAACCAGGATACGTGGCTGGGCGATACGGATCTGGTGTTTATCGACCCGGTAGGAACGGGTTACAGCCGCGCGAAGACGATTGAGGTGGCACGGCGCATGAACGGCGTGCAGGGCGATATCCAATCGGTGGGCGAATTCATTCGCATGTATGTTACGCGCAACAGCCGCGAACTCTCGCCGTTATTCATCGCGGGAGAGAGCTATGGAACTTTTCGCGCAGCGGGGCTGGCTGGGTATTTGATCGATCGCGGTATCGCATTCAACGGCATCGTGTTGATTGGGACCACGCTCAATCTGGAGACGATCTGGAGCCGTAGCGACGATTTGGTTTACGAGTTGGAATTTCCGACGTATGCGGCGGATGCGTATTATCACAACAAGGTAGCGCCGGATCTGAAGAAGAAGGATTTGAAGTCGTTCTTGAAGGACGCGGAGAATTTCGCGATGACGGATTACTCGACGGCGCTCAACAAGGGCGACGATCTTTCTCCGGCGGAGCGCAAGGCAGTCATTGAGAAGATTTCGAGATATACGGGACTCGATGCGCAGTATCTGGACGAGACGAATCTCCGTTTCGACGTGGGGCACTTTACGCGGCAGTTGTTGCGCAAAGAGCATGAATCGATCGGGCGGTATGACGGGCGTCTTACTTCGCCTGCAACCGGGTCGAGCGAGACCAGTGAAAGCGACCCTTCGAGCACGCTCATCACGCCCCCGTTCACGGCGGTCTTCACCAGCTATATTCGCGACGAGCTGGAATACAAGACCGATCTCTATTACTATCCGAGCGGCGGCGTTCAGCCGTGGGATTACGGTTCCGGCAACCAGTTCGGCGATACCACCGCCATGCTACGCAACGCGCTGATCAAGAATCCATATATGAAGGTGATGGTGGCCGCAGGTTACTACGATCTGGCGACGCCCTATCATGCCGTGGAGTACACTTTCAGCCACATGAACCTCAATCCCGAAATGCACAAGCGGATCTCGTGGCAGTATTATCAGGCGGGCCACATGCTTTATATCGATAGCGATTCGCACGCCAAACTGAAGCACGATTTCGGAGAGTTTGTGGCTAGTTCGTTGCCGAAGGACGCACGATAGGCTAGGTGCTGAGGGCCTCCACGTGCCGCGAGGACGCGGAGGCCAGTCCGCTCAGGTTGTAGCCACCTTCGAGCAGAGAGACGATGCGGCCGCCCGCATGGGCGTCGGCGATTTCCATTACGGCGTGCGTCAGATCGGCGAAGTCTTCGTCGGTTAATGTAAATTGTCCCAACAGATCGCCGATGCGGGAATCGAATCCGGCGGAGATCAACACCAGGTCGGGACGAAACTTGCGTGCGGCGGGAATGAGGGAGTTGCGGACGGCGCCAAGGATTTCGGCGCGCCCGGATCCCGCGGGGAATGGGAAGTTCATGGTTGTGCCTTCGGCTGGTCCCTCTCCGGTTTCGTTGGCGCGGCCGGTGCCGGGATAAAGCGGCCACTGGTGGGTGCTGAAGAAGAAAACGGAAGGGTCGGAGTAGAAAATATCCTGTGTACCGTTGCCATGATGCACGTCCCAATCGACAATCAGGACGCGATCGATGCCGTGTTTTTGCTGTGCGTGGCGCGCGGCGATGGCGACATTGTTGAACAGGCAGAAGCCCATCCCACGGACTGCGTTGGCGTGGTGGCCGGGCGGACGCACGGCGCAGAAGGCGTTGCGTGTTTTGCCAGTCACCACGGCATCTACGGCGTTTAATACGCCGCCGACGGCGTTGGCGGCGACGTCCCACGAGCCCGGGTCGATATCGGTGTCGCCGGTGCTCAGGTAGGGGCGGCCGGCTTCCACGTCGCGGCGGGCGATGCGAAGATACTCGGGCGTGTGGCAGAGGAGGAGTTCATCCTCTGTGGCGGCGCGCGGCGGAATGCGCGTTAGAGTGTGCGCGAGGCCCGAGGTTTCGAGAGCATGGATCACGGCGTCGTAGCGTTCGGGCCGCTCGGGATGATCGAGGCGTCCAGCGAGGTGGCGACGGTAAATGGGATCGGCTAAGAGGGCGGTGGGCATGGGTTTTTAATACTGGGCCAGGTCTTCGAAGTCGATGTTGCCGCCCGAGAGCACGACGCCGATGCGGCGGATCTCGGGCTGTACTTTGCCGAAAAGCAACGCGGCCGCGGCGATTGCGCCGCTCGGTTCCACGAGAATTTTCATGCGCATCAGGAGGAACTTCACGGTGGCGCGAATTTCCTCGTCGCTGACTAAAATGATGCGTTCGACATGCTGCTGCAAAACGGGGAAAGTGAGATCGCCGGGGCGGGGGGACCGCAGGCCGTCGGCGATGGTGTTGGGGTGCGGGACGGTGACGGGGTGACCGGCGGCAAGGGATAAAAAGGTATCGTTGGCGCCCTCGGGTTCCGCGCCGAAGATGCGGATGGCGGGATTCAGGGCCTTGGCAATGACGGCGCAACCGGCGAGCATTCCGCCTCCGCCGACCGGCGTGATGAGGGCATCGAGCTCGCCGGCATCGGTGAGCAGCTCGAGTGCGGCAGTGCCCTGTCCGGCCATGATCATGGGGTGGTCGAAGGGCGGGACAAGCGTGCCGCCGGTATCGGTCAGAATCTTCGCCGCGATGGTTTCCCGCACTTCGGTCTGGCGATTGTAGGTGACGATCCTGGCGCCTTGCGCGCGGGTGGATTCCAGCTTCGCTTTGGGAGCGTCTTCGGGCATGACGATTGTGGCCTGCGTGCCGACATGCTTCGCTGCGATGGCCACGGCTTGCGCATGATTTCCCGAAGAGTACGCCACGACGCCCTGAGCAAGAGCGGAGCCGGGCAAGGAAAGGATCAGATTGGATGCGCCGCGGATCTTGAATGCGCCGCCGCGCTGCAGGTTTTCGCACTTGAAAAATACGCTCTTGCCGGCGGCGGCGTCGAAATCGGGCGATAACATGACGGGCGTATGCCGAGCGAGCGGGCGGATGCGATCGGCGGCGGCGCGCACGTCTTCCGGTTGAATGGCGAGGGGCATTTCTTTGAGTGTACAAGCGCGGGGCCGAGCAGAGTTTACAGCAAGCCCATCTGTGCAAACCGGAGGGGTGCAGGGGGTTATACTTGACGCTGAACGCATGAGTACGCTGCAGGCGGTCCCCATGGAAGAACCCGCACTTCGCGAACAAGCGGAGCTGGCGCGGAAGTGTCTTTATTACATGACTATGATGCGGGAAATGGAAGACCGCATCGAAAGGAAACTCTACCGCCAGGGCAAGGTAGTGGGCGGCGTATACGTGGGCCGCGGACAGGAAGCGATTCCGGTGGGCACGGGGCTGCACGCGCGGCCGGAAGACGTCTTGTTTCCGTCGCATCGGGACATGGCGATTTACCTGATTCGCGGTGTTACCCCGGGCCAAATTTTTGCGCAGTATATGGGCCGCGAGGGTGGACTGACGCGGGGCCGCGACGGCAATATGCACATGGGAGATTTGAGCCGGAATCTGGTTGCCATTATCAGCGCGCTGGCGGCGACGGTGCCGGTGGCGACCGGGGCTGCGATGGCGCTCAAGTATCGAGGCATCGAGGGCGCGGCGGCCTTCAGTTATTTTGGCGACGGAGCCACGAGCCGCGGCGATTGGCACGAGGGCGTGAATCTGGCGGCCGTGCAGAAGGCGCCGGTGCTGTTCGTGTGCAACAACAATCAGTATGCCTATTCCACGCCGCTGCACCTGCAGATGGCGTGCGCGAATGTTGCGGATCGCGGACCGGCTTACGGAATTCCGGCGGAGATTGTGGACGGCAACGACGTGCTGGCTGTCTACACGGCGACTGAGCGGGCGTTGGCTCATGTGCGCGCAGGCAAGGGTCCTTACCTGCTGGAATGCAAGACCTTCCGGATGACAGGCCACTCGGCTCATGACGGAGCGCATTACGTACCGGCGCATTTGTTTGAAGAGTGGGGAAAGCTCGACCCTATCGTTCGCCTGGAAGCGAAAATGATCGACCGTGAATGGGTGGAAAAGAGCGAGATCGACGAGCTTCATGAGCGCGTCCGCAGCGAAATCGATGAGGCGGTGGCGTGGGCGGAGCAGAGTCCATTTCCCGACCCGGCCACGCTGCTAGATGGCGTCTACGAAAGCCAATAAATCCATGCCGACGACTTATCTGGAAGCGATCCGCGAAGGATTGTGGGAAGAGATGGAGCGCGACCCGAACGTCTTCCTGCTGGGAGAAGACATCGGAGTCTATGGGGGCGCGTTTAAAGTTACGGCCGGCTTCTTCGAACACTTTGGCGAGAAGCGCGTAGTGGATACGCCGATTTCCGAGGGCGCGATTGCGGGGGCGGCGATTGGCGCAAGCTTCGTGGGGTTGCGTCCGGTGGCGGAAATGCAGTTCGCCGATTTTATTTCGTGCGGGTTCGATCAGATTGTAAATTTCGCGGCGAAGTGCAGGTATCGATGGAATGCGCCGGTGCCGATTGTGGTGCGCGCGCCATCGGGCGGAGGTATTCACGGGGGGCCGTTCCATTCGCAAAACCCAGAGATGTGGTTTGTCCGCACGCCGGGGTTGAAGGTGGTGGCGCCGGCGACCGCGTATGACGCCAAGGGTTTGATCAAGTCGGCGATTCGCGATAACGACCCGGTGATTTTCTTTGAGCATAAGGCGCTCTACCGGCGAATTAAGGAGGAGCTTCCGGCCGGCGATTACACCGTTCCGATTGGCAAGGCGAAGGTGGCTCGCGAGGGCAAGGATCTCAGCATCATTACGTATGGCGCGATGGTGTGGACAGCAATCGAGGCGGCGGAGCGACTTGCCCAGGAAGGCGCATCGGTGGAAGTGTTGGATCTTCGTACGCTGGTTCCGCTCGATAGAGAGGCGGTCTGCGCAAGCGTGAAGAAGACGTCGAAGGTTTTGCTGCTGCATGAAGACACGCGAACCGGGGGCATGGCGGGCGAACTGGCTGCGACGATTAATGAGAGCGTGTTTGAGTACTTGGATGCTCCGGTGGTGCGAGTGACGGCTCCGGATACGCCGGTGCCGTATAGCCCGCCGCTGGAAGAGGCGTTCCTGCCGAATGCGGCGAAGGTGATTGAAAAGGCTCGATGGCTGTGGCGGTATTGAGAGTTTGCACAATTGTGGTAGGTTTTGCTTCCGGGTTGGCGATTAGGAGCCTTTCCAGGCCGAGATCCTGCATGGCGACGCGCATGGAATTTGGTTATGCCGTTGGTTCGCATCGTGTTAGGCTGTGGCGATGCGCCGAGTACTGATTTTCCTACCGGTTCTTCTCTGGGCACAAACGCCGACGCCCAAGACCTCTCCTGCCCAGCCGGCACAATCCAAACCGTCGGCATCGGCGGCGCCCAGGCCCACGGCACGGAAAACGGCGCCGACCAGCGGCGTGAAAAAGACTACGCCGGTCCCTAAACCTATGACGGACGAAGAAAAGACTGTTTACGCGCTCGGACTCTCCATGTATCGTTCGCTCGGTCAGTTCGACCTATCCGCGGCGGAATTGACCATATTGAAGAAGGCCCTCACGGACGCCGCGGCGGGCAAACCGGTGGT
The DNA here is from genome assembly GCA_963703295.1 of Bryobacterales bacterium. Taxonomy (GTDB): domain Bacteria; phylum Acidobacteriota; class Terriglobia; order Bryobacterales; family Bryobacteraceae; genus PALSA-243. The sequence goes on along the minus strand of OY969810.1, from coordinate 7,775,948 downwards.
AGACATCGCGACTTGGGAACCGAAAATCCAGGCCTTCGCGGGCGCCCGCGCCGCCCAGGTCGCAGAGAAGCAAAAAGCCCTGTCGGCAGCGTTTCTCTCGAAGGCGGCCAGCGAGGCCGGCGCTCAAAAGACAGAGTCCGGCATGGTGTACCGCGAACTCCGTCCCGGTACGGGTGCGTCGCCGAATGCGACTGATACCGTGAAGGTGAATTATCGCGGCACATTAGTGGATGGCACTGAGTTCGACAGTTCCTATAAGCGCGGCGAGCCTGCGCAATTTCCTTTAAATCGCGTAATCAAGTGCTGGACAGAGGGCGTGCAGAAGATGAAGATCGGAGGCAAATCGCAGTTGGTCTGTCCGGCGGACCTTGCCTACGGCGAAGATGGAAGGCCGGGAATTCCTGGCGGCGCGACACTCGTCTTTGAAATCGAGTTGCTGCAGATCGGCGATGGGCCGGCGAAGTAAGCGTTCCAGTGTCGGGAACAGCGAGCAGACCGCTGGACGTCCTCAAGATCATCTGCTTCTTTAAATTCGCCGAGCCCGAAGTGTTCCGTCAATTGCCCCCGGCTCTTCTGAGCCACTTCTCTCACTCATAAACCTGCGAAACTGCCGCACTACCGCTCCTCGTCCTTCAACCCAAAAGCGTAAACAAAGCCGTCGTAAGTGGAAATGAATATCCGTCCGTTAGAAAGCGCGATCCCTCCGAAGTGTGTAAAAGATGGCATGGTGTCAGCGCTGGAAAATAGCTCCTTGCCGGTCTCAGAGTCGAACGCGTACAGCACAGCGTGGCTGGAGCCGTGGAGTCGTTCTTTTGTGTTCTTGCTGTTGCCTGCTGCGTCTGCCTGCTGGACATCCTCGCCGCTGGAAAGCGCGAACACTATACCGTTAGCGATGATGGGAGGTTCAGGGACGTTGAGGTCGTGCGATATCCAGGCGGGAGAGAGAGTTGGCGCGCCGTCTTTTGACTCCATGCGGAACGCCATGATGCTTCCGTGGGGGGCATCGCCATTGGCGACGGGAAAGGGCCGCGCCTCCGGATGCGGCGGTCCCCAGGCAGGCGCGAAAAGCCAGCGGACCGCCTGGCTGTCTTCCCACGTGGCAAAGGATCCCCAGAATCCGTGTGCGGCATACGCGACATCCTCGTTGGTGATGAGCTCGCTGCGGAAAAACGGCGTGCGGTGATCCGCGCCGCCCAGAGACTCCACGTCGAGTAGGAATAGCCGCCCTTCCTTGCCCGAGCCTACGATGTAGTCCTTGCCGCCGAATGGGATCACCACAGGACTGATGCTGCCCATGTCGAGGTCCTTGCGCGTAAGCCATTCGCGATTGACGGGGGTGTAGTAATTAGTAAGTTTCAGGTCGGAAGAGAGCGCGAAAATTGTGTCGGCGAATTGACCGAGTTCGGGATGGTACAAGCCGTCGCCCGTTTCACCAAAGACTGCGCCCGATTGCGAAATAGCCACTCCGGCGCGGCCCCAGATTCCCGCGGGCCCAGAGGTAAATGAGCGTATCGGGTGTTCGGGTGTATTCAGATCTATCGAAAAGACGCCGGAGGGCGTGCCGTTGCATCGCTGTCCAACCGACGTGTAGAGCACGCCGCCAGATAGATTGAGACTCCAGTTTTTGGAGAAAGGCGGCACGAACGGAAGCGGAGAGAAGCGATCTTCGCCATCCACCATACTCAGAGCGTGAAGCCTTCCGTCACTGGAAATAGCGTAGACGACTTTCGGGCGTCCGGTAGAGGTTGCGGCCGGCGTGGCGTTGAGCGCATATGGGCAGAGGGCTCCGGAATTCCGGGTCGGCGATCCAACCACAGTGAAGGATTTATTCCAGGCCAGTTTTCCCGTATCTGCATCGATAGCAAAAATGGCGTCGGAACTACCGCCGACCACGACATACTCCTTGATGCCCCGCGGGATTTTGACCTGGTCGACAACGATCGGCGCGGTGAGCGAAGTCAGCTCTTTCGGCGCGTTGTCGAGCTTGATCTTCCATTTCAACTCGAGCGTACCGACGTTATTCCTATTGATCAGTGTCTCGCGTACCGCCCATCCCGTGCGCTGGGAATCGGCGCCGAACATCGGCCAGTCGCCATGCGCCGAGGACGCGACCGCCAGCAGGAGAGCCAAAGCATTGTGCGCGGGTTTCATCGAGCCTCCGGATCCGCCATATCGGCTGGCGGCTTCTGCGTTACGGCTGCGGTGGCGGCCCATTCCACTCCACGCGTGAAGGTGGCGCGGAAGCCCGCACTCTGCGTGGCCTCAGCGCTGTGACCAATCATGGTCGCCAACACGCGTCCTTTTCCAAATGGGACCGTCCACAGAACTGGCTCACTTGCGCCAGGTCCAGTCAACGGAGTCTTAAATTTTCCGTTGTAAAGAGCGTGGTCGTCCCAGCCAGTCGCCAGGACGTGATACGTTCCCACTGGCTGCATTTGCATGCTTGCGTAGAGTTCGTCCTGGGATTGTAGAAAGCTCGCCTTGAGTCCGCGTGTGATGGGGTGATTGCGATCGGTAAAGGTGACGGTGAAATCGTGAATGGGCGAGTGTTGCGCGACGCCGTAATAGTTGCCGCCGCACATGCAGGCGAACTCAGGCCAGTCTTTGAAGGCGGTCGAGGAGTGGTGATATACCACCAGCCCCTTGCCGCTTTGAACGAAATCGAGTAGAGCGGCGCGAGCCCGATCGGTCCACCGATCCGCCGGGTCCTTATCCGAGTAGACGAGCACCACCACGTCATAGGGCTTCAGGGATTCAGGACTGGTGTCGCGAGATTCTTCGGTGATGCGCGTTTCGAAGATACCGGCAGCATCGAGGTATTGGCGCATTAGGGGCGTGGCGCCGCGCCAATCGTGATCGTCCCGGCCGGTGGCGATCAGAACCTGGATCTTGCGCGGGGGCGTTTGTTGCGGCCACGCGGATAAACACAACGCGAAAAGTAGCAGAATGCGGGAGGTCATATCGATTCTCGTTATGCGGGCAGTACGATCTCACGATCGGGATCGAAATGAATCCGCCGCTTTTGTTCGTATGAAAGATTGCCCAGGTGCGCGGCTTGCGCGGAGCGGCTCCCCAATGCGACATCGCCGTTGGGAAGTTTGCGTGACCGGCAGGATTCGAGAAAATTCCGCACGTGCTCTTCGACCAGATCGGTATTGCAATCCACTACGACCGGGGAAGCGCCGCGCTCGGGCGGGAAGAACGCGAACTTGGTGCGATCGATGCGCAGGTGACCTCGCGTGCCACAAAATTCGATGCCCTCGCGCTGCAATCCAACCTGCGGCGTATTGAAGTAAGTGCAAATCCACTGTCCTGGATATTCCAGATGCAGGTTGATCGTGTCCTGAACGGTGCGTCCATCCTTGGCGGCAAAGATGCCGCCGCTATTATCGACGGCGATGGGGCCGTCCTGCTCCATAAACATGTGGACTACATCCACCCAGTGAACGAACTTGTCGGTCAGGATGCCGCCACAGAAATCGCGGTAGTTGCGGAAGTTGAAATACTGGGCCGGGTCCCAGTCGCGCCAGCGGGCAGAACCGAGATAGCGGCTCCAGTCCAGATCGGCCGGCTTCGTATTCATGCCGGGGGGCGTAGAGTGTCCGTTGGGACGCGCTGGGTCGGAATCTACCTTGGCGTTGGCGCTACCTTGCGCATCCGTGCCGCCATCGAACCACCACGTGCGAACCAGGCTAACCTTACCAAGCTTGCCGGTGCGTAGATATTCGTCGCGGGCCTGAATGTAATGGGATCCGGAACGCTGCTGAGCACCTACCTGGCAGATCCGTTGATTCAGCCGCGCGGCGCTGATGATTTTCGGGCCTTCCTCCATCCGGAACGTCAGCGGCTTTTCGACATACACGTCCTTGCCCGCGTTGAGAGCGTCGATGGCGATCGCTGCGTGCCAGTGATCCGGGGTGGCAATCACTACGGCGTCAAGCCCAGGCAGTTCGAGTAGCTTGCGATGGTCGCCGAAGAGCTTGGCTCCGGGCGACAGGGCCTGGGTCGCTTCGGCGCGGGCGCGATATACGTCGCAGACCGCGGTCAACGGAGCGTCGTTTACTTTCTGGAAGTGCGGCAGCAACTGATTGCCGCGCACGCCGCAACCGATCAGCCCCACGGACATGCGGTCATTGGCGCCAAACACTCGCGACTGGGAAGCGGCACTGATAACGGCCGCTCCGGCGGTGGTGATGAGGTCTCGTCTAGTCATTGCTTCTTATCTATCCTCTCGACTTACCACAGGAACTTAAGACCGAACTGAACTTGACGCGGTGTGTTTGCCGCCGCGGTAACGCGTCCGAAGGAACTGGATGTAACCGTGGTGTTTGGGCTGGCAAACTGCACGCGGTTAAACGCATTCAGCGCTTCGGCCCGGAACTGCATCTTGAGACGGTCTCCTATCGGATGGAACTCCTTGAACAACGACAGGTCGAAGTTGTTCATGTAATGTCCACGGATATCGGCGACCCTTGGGGACAGATTGCCGTAGGTATAAGGATCGGGTTGAGTGAAGACCGAGGTATTGAACCATCGATTGAGACGGTCTACCGCGGGGCCGGAGAGAGCACCGCTCTGACCGTTATTGTTGGCGTACTCAATCGCGCCGTACGTGCCGGCGGTGTTGCTGGCGGTGATGCTCAGCGCGGGACCGCTCTGGATGGTAGTGATGCCGTTGAATTGCCAGCCGCCTGCCACTGACTCAACCACTCTTGGCAACTGCCGTAGGAAGTAACGTCCCTTGCCTAACGGTAGTTCGTAAAGATAACTGGCAACGAAGCGCTGCGGAGTGTCGCGCGAAGAGACGGAACGCTCCACATCCGGACGATAGTGACTTTGCATGTAGCCTTCGCCGAGGTCGATTGATTTCGACCATACGTAGGAAGCCTCGAATTCCACGCCGCGGCTCAAACGCTTTTTCACGGTGGTTTGCAGCGCGTTGTACCAGGTATCGCTGCCGATGTTCTGCGCGTCCGTCAAATCGGTAAACTGCGGGAATGGCCTCAGCAGTTGGCCTGCGCTGACGGTGGGTGAAGAGAAGATACCATTGCTGACAATGCCGTAAAACGGGTTGGGTACGAGTTGCGTCAGCTTCGATCCGAGGGCCTGATCCTGCGGCGGGAGCTCATTCGGATAGTAGAGGAAGGGCATCCCGCGTCCGCGCGACCCAATCGTGCCCACCTCCAGCAACAGTCCGCCCGGGAGAGTGTGTTGGATGGTGACGTTCCACTGCTGATTCCAGGAATTGGGAGTGCCGTACTCCTTGGCGCGAAAGCCCTGGCCCACCGCGGAGAGCAGCCCTTGCGACGAGCCCAAGAACGGAGTGATTCCCGCCGGATAGGGATTACTCAGGCGATTGAGGGGTGTGATGCCATCGAGCGAGACAATCCACGGCGTCTCGCTATCGAAACCGAATGGCACGTCGGCGATGGTGGCGCTCACGTAGGAAGCGGCGTAGAGGTGACCATAGCCGCCTCGCACCACCGTGTTGCGAGTAGCCTGCCAAGCAAACCCTAACCGCGGCCCAAACTGGGTGGGATCAAAATCGAAGTTGCCACGGCCATTGCCACCGACCCCGGCGTACTGCAGACCGCCGAGCAGGGTCGGAAAGCCGGGCACTTTGCCAGCCAGCGGCGATGCCACGTTGGGATCGAACCAGTTGAGCCGGTTGTAGCGCTCGGTCTTGGGGGTATCGAAGTCATAGCGGAAACCCAGGTTGAGCGTCAACCTGGAGGTGACCTTCCAATCATCTTGCAGATACCACGCCAGGTAGTAGCTCTGGTTGGCCTGCACTTTAAAACCGCGGTACATGATTTCGGAGCCATTACTAGTGCCAGTGCCGAGCAGGAGACTGGCCACCGCGTTGCCGGCGGTACTGCTGGCCTTGGTCGGATTCGGCCCTTGGGTCATAGCCGCGGCAAATGGGAAGGTGCCATCCGGGTCTCGTGTCTCACGGTCGTTTTCGCGGATCAATCGTCCATCGAAGCCAGCCTTAAGGAAATGGCGGCCCAGCGTGTGAGTGACGCTAAGCACGAGAGGAAACGTGTTCAGTGTGTTGTGGCGATTGTCCGCGTGAGTGCCGCCGAGGGTGGCATAACCGGCCACGGGCACTTCAGGGAAATACGGCACATCGGCGTTCTGTTCGATAATTTTGGGCAGCCCCAGCGAAGAGGGCAGGAACCCGGTGCTCTGGTTGGCCAGGTCGAAGATAACGCGCGCCACGCCCGTTCGCGCCGTCACTACGGTCGCCGGCGAGATTGCGTTGGAGTATTCGAACACGAAGTTATGGGGCTTATCGCCTTGAATTTCCCGCCCACTGGCCGCCTTGACGTTTTGTGGAAATAGCTCCGCCGGATTTTCGTTGCTGGCGCGCTGCGAGTAGCGGCCGAAGATCCGCTGCCGGTCCGTAATGTTGTGATCGATTCGAACATCGTAGTTATCGATATTGGTGATGTTGGCTCCGCTTGCCGCATAGTTGTTCTGGTTGGTGTACTGTGCGCCAGGAGTGTTGGGCATGGGGAAGTATTTGGCCAGCGCGACTCCCGCCGGATCCATCTCTGAGACTGGGATTACGTTGCCAGGAAACTGGGTTCGCGTGGAACCGGAGGCCGTGGTCTGGGTCGAGAACGGGTCGAAGATCTGCACCAATTGGCCGGTGGAGGCTCGCGTTTGTGAGAAGTCGCCGCTGCGTTCGAGGGCTGTTGGCACACTAAGCGTGGCGCTGTTGAATTTCAGTTCGCGCAGCCCTTCATAAGAAACCATGAAGAAGGTCTTATTGCGGCGGATGGGCCCGTTCAGAATGCCCCCGAACTGGTTGCGCTTGTAGCTGCCCAAGGCTTGGCCCCGCGAGTTGGCAAAGAAGTCGTTGGAGTCAAGGACCGAGTTGCGGATGAACTCGAAAGCGCTGCCGTGGAGTTGATTGCCTCCCGACTTGAACACGATATTCAGCACGGCGCCGGAAGTGCGGCCAAACTCAGCCGGCGGATTCATGCCAATGAGGCGAAACTCTTGTATGGCGTCGACTGCGGGGAACACGGCTGTTGCCGAAAGACCGGATGGCCGAGGCACTACTGCGCTTACTCCGTCCACAATAATCTCGTTCATGTTGGTTCGTGCGCCGTAGACAGACCAAGCTTGGCCGTCGTAGCGGAATGTGGAGGAACCGAGCGCGCCCGGCGTCAGGTTGATCAGGGTGAACACGTTGCGGGTGTTCAAGGGCAGATCGAGGATGCGCCGGTTATCGACAACCTTGCCTAAGTCGGACGTGGTGGATTCCAGCAGTGCCGCGTCGCCTAATACTTCCACACGTTCGGTGGCGACTCCTACGGTGAGCGCGAAGTTGATCACCGCCGCCTGATTCAACTCCAGCTTGACGCCGGCGCGCACGCCAAGTTTGAAGCCTTGGGCGGCTGCTTCGACGGAATAATCTCCCACCGGCAGCGGCGCTGCGAAATACGCCCCATCTTTTCCCGACACGGCGATTATTCTGAGATTCGTCTCTGCCTGAGTGACGGTGATTTTGGCGCCGGTTACCACGGCGCCGCTGGGGTCAGTGATCGTGCCGGATATCGATCCGGTGAAGGACTGCGCGTCGCATGTTGGACTTGCGAAAAACGCTGTTGCCGCGAGGGCGAAGACGGAAAACAAGATTCTCGATTGGTTGTTGCGGCTAGCCATGAACTCTCCGGACTAAGTGCGAGATTTCATCATAGGGTCCGATTCTAAAGAGAATCTAAAGAATCGGACCGTCATCAAAATTTCATTTTCCAAACGGCATTCCGTATCGCGATGTTGTGCGGCCAGTTTGATGAATGTTCCGTGACACGACCCTTTCTTTAGGTTCTTTTAAGATCCCGATGATTCAATGAGACGGACCGATCACTCTTTGCGAGACCGCATGAAACAATTACTTCCAGCATTGATCCTGGCAACATCGCTTAACCTTTGTGCGCAACCGCCGGTAGCGGCCCGCAAGATCCAAGTTCTGATCATCACCGGGCAGGACAAGCATCCATGGCGTGAGACGACTCCCTATCTACGGGACATTCTGACGCAGACGGAAAAATTCGAGGTTCGAGTCACTGAGGAATTTCGCAATGGCAATTTGGAAACGCTCGCGCCGTACGACGTTGTAGTTCTCAATTATTCGGATGAAAAGCTGGATATCCCGAGTTGGAGTCCGACAAGCAAAGCCGCGCTACTTGCGTTTGCGCGTTCGGGAAAAGGAGTGGTGGTCTATCATCATTCGGCCGCTTCATTCCAGGACTGGGGAGAGTTCGAAAAGTTAGCCGGTTGCGTGTGGCGCACCACGCAAAGCCATCATTCTCCAGTGCACGATTACCCGGTCGATATCCGAGATGTGGAACACCCAATCATGCGCGGGTTGGCGCCCTTTTCGGCGAAGTCAGATGAATTGTATGCGGGCTTGAAGTGCCGTCCGGCGGGCGAGTTTCATGTCCTGGCAACGGGGTTTGACGACCACTCTCTTTATGTCGCGAAACCGCACGACCCGCTGCCGGTGGGAGCCTCGCGGGACGAACCCCTGCTTTGGACCTTAAGCTACGGGTCCGGGCGTGTTTTTGCAACGATGCTCGGCAACGATATGCGCGCTGTGCGCACGCCCGGTTTTGTCGCCACGTTCGTACGTGGAACCGAGTGGGCAGCGACGGGGGCAGTTACAATTCCACCGCCGCCGGAATTGACCAGGTAAGACGCATTCGGAGATCAACGAGGATTCCTTACATGTCGTATCACTACCCAACCAGACGCCGTTTCTTCTTTTTCGGAAGCGTACTCGCCGGCGCTGTTCCCAATGCCGGATTCGGCAGCGTGCCTTCACTGCGCGCGCTCGGCTATAAGCCTTTTTACGATAAGCTCAACGTGGCCGCCATTGGCTGCGGAGGACAGGGCGGCGCAGATCTCACCGAGGCCGGAAAGACCGAAAACATCGTGTCCCTCTGCGACGTGGACGATGCGCGCGCCGCCTTTTACTACGGCAAGTTTGAAAAACAACCGAAGTACAAAGACTATCGCTCGATGTTGGATAAGGAAGGAAAGAACATCGATGCGGTGACCATCGCCATCCCCGATTTTATGCATGCTACGGTGGCGCTGGCTTGCATGCAACTGGGCAAACACGTCTACTGCGAGAAGCCGTTGACGCGGACGCCGTGGGAAGCCCGCCTGCTAATGGAGGCGGCCGCGAAATACAAGGTCGCGACGCAAATGGGCAACCAGGGCTTTTCGCACGAAAGTCACCGTGTAGCCGCAGAGATGGTGTGGAGCGGCGCTATCGGCGATGTGAAGGAAGTCCACGTCTGCACCACGCCTGGTACATCACCCACCGCGCTCCGCGAGCCGCCGCCGACCGAGCCCGTGCCTGGCACGCTCGATTGATCTGGATGGCTGGGCTCGGCGCCCATGCGGCCTTTCAGCAGTTACTACGTACCTTACAACTGGCGCAGCTTCCTGGATTTCGGAACGGGGCAGATTGGCAACTGGGCCACACACTGCGCGGGACCTGCACAAACCGCCTTGCAGTTGGGAGCCCCCATTAGTCTCGAACGGACCAGTGTGAGCGGGGAGAGTAGCTTCACTTATCCGGCAAGCGCGACGGTACGCGTGCAATTCCCAGCGCGCGGCGAGATGCCTCCCGTTACTGTCTATTACCATGAGGCGGCGATCGCCGGCTCCGCCGATGCGTACCGCGTACCGGGAATGGAGAACGAAACTATTCTGCCGCCCCCGAACAATCTCACGGAGAAGGGGAGACCGATGACGGAACGGAAGCGTTCGCCCGCTGTTACAGGAGGACCTCCGCCCTCCCCCAAGCCCGGATCGGGCCGGTATGGCGTGCGTAATTTCGGCGACCCTACGGCGCTGGCGCCGCAACCTGGCGTGTTGACGGGCAATGGCAGCGTCTTCATCGGAACCAAGGGAGTTATGGCCACTGTCGATCGCGGCGAAGGCGTTCACCTTCTTCCCGCCGCACGCTGGGCGGAGTACGTGCTGCCGCCGCAATTGCTCACCCGCTCTCCCGGACACATGCTGGATTGGGTGCGAGCGTGCAAGGGCGGCGAACGATCGTGTTCAGACTTCAGTATCAGCGCGCCCTATGCGGAGTGGTTGGCGCTGGTCGCGATTGCCTTACATGTTCCAGGCAAGCTGGAATGGGACGCGGCGAATATGCGTTTCACGAATAGCCCCGAGGCCAATCGGTTCGTCAAGCCGATTTTCAGAAAGGGTGCGGAACTGAAGCTTTGATTGGCTCGCGGCCGGCTATTCGAGCGCGTTTTTGCAATAGTCGAAACACTTCTTCACTTCGTTCGCCGGGTCGTTGGCGCCGTCGTAATCGTATTCGATGTCGGCGACGATAGGATACTGTTCGCGCTTCACGAGTTGGAGCACGGCTTTGATAGGAACCTCGCCTGTTCCCCACCGTACCTTGCCGCGTTGCCCTCTTAGCCCGTCGCGGATGTGCAACACCGGAATCTTGGCGTGCTGTTCGGCGATGAATGGAACCGGGTCGAAACCTGCGCCTAGAAATTGGCCGATGTCGAGATTGATTCTGGCGAACGGTGACATCGCCAGGGCCTTCCGGAACGAATCGGGCCCCGCGAACTCGTTGGGATCGGCGGCGTTGGTGTGCCCGTGGAAAGCGACTTCCATGCGGTGCTTCTCCATCAGCGGCGCCAATCTTCCGGCGACGGTCAGTGTGGTGGAGGTTGCGATGCGTTGCGCGCCCAATGCCTTCGCCATCAGGAACGGACGTTCCAATTCCGCGTCGGTGAAATCGTCCTTCATGTCGTGCGTGAAGGCGATCTTATCGATGCCGGCGTCATCGTACTTCTTTCCGATGGCGCGGAATTCTTCGAGGGGCACGGAAAGACGCCAGGCTCGCAGTTCCTCGCGCGTGGTCTTCGGCTCGATATGGCGAAACCAAACTTCGGTGGCGCCCAATCCAACCGCCTTCATGATTGCTATCGCCTCGTCCAGCGAAGCGTTTTGGAAGCTATATCCGGAAACGCCGATTCGTACGCCGTGAACGGTGGAATCGATTTTAGCCGCGGCCGATACCAGCGGTATTGAGCCGAGCGCGATCTTTCCGAACGCACGGCGGGAAAGCAGTGGCGCGGGCCAACTTTGACGTCGCATTAGCGCGTCGATCCCCGTTTCGCAGCGGTCTTCGATAGATTCTCGAAAAGGAAGAGACCTGTCTTGCCACCCATGGCGAGATCCAGATCGCCATCGCCGTCTAAATCAGCTACGGCAATTTCCATCCCCGTCCCGACGCGGCCGCCATAATCGATGACGTGCTTGATCCATTCGATGGAGCCGTCTTTGGCGGGCCTGTACTCATACCAGTAGATGCCAAGTGGTTCACGTTCGCCCGGGTCGCTTCCGTTGTGCGCCATGTACCGTTTACCGGTAATGAAATCGGGCTTTCCGTCGCCATTGAGGTCTACCATGGTCAACGCGTGAGCCTGTGACCAGGTATCGTCGATGACGTGCTTGGCCCATTTGCCGCCGCCCAGATTTTCCATCCAGAACACGCCATAGTCATGGGCCATGGAAGCCACTAAGTCTTTCCGGCCATCGCCGTTGACATCGAGCACGTAGATGTAGCCGACGCTCACCAGATCGAACTCCTGGTGAAACTTCCACTCGCCGCTACGAGGATCGGCGGGGGCCTCAAGCCAACCCAGCGGAGTGATAATGTCATTCCTGCCATCGCCGTTCACGTCTCCCACGCCGATTCCATGGCCGTAGCTACGCGGGCTGACCACGTGCTTTACGAAGGCGCCGTTGTGGACTTCAAACCACGCAAGCGGATCCTGCATCTGGTGGCCGCCCCATTGCGGCAATACTTCGTGAGCTTGGCCGTCATTGTCCAGATCTACCAGGAAGCTGAACTCGATGCTGTGTCCATCTTCGATCAGGTGCTCTTTCCACTCGCCGCCTCTCGCTCCCGGATTCTCGTTCCACCAGATGCGATTGCCATGCGAGGCGGAACTTACGACATCGGGATAGCCATCGCCGTTGACGTCTAACGTGAGATCGGAGAGATCTTCGGTCGCGTTGCGGTAGTACTCGATCGATCGAAAGCGGTGCTGCGTCCAGTTCGGTCCTTCATACCAGTTCTCGCCGGAGACGATGTCGGGATGACCATCCCGGTTGATGTCCGCGACCGCGCAGGTTTCGTAGGCGCCGGGGTCGATCCTGTGGAGCGCAAACTCAATCTCAGCGGGACGGGTAGCAGCCCACGCTGTGAGCCCCGCTAGCAAGGCCACGCATATCAATCCCCGGTTGGTTGTGCTCATCGCATAGATTAGAGCATTCGAATCTGAAGGAAATCTAAAGAAACAGGGGGTGTCGGACAATTTTCGTGACGCCGAGCCTAGAGACCAGGATTTGTCGTCAAGAATTCATCTTCGCCTGTTACTGTCCTGCGGAAGGACAAAATGAAGACCCTGCTGTTGCATAGCGCGTCTCTAAAGCCCCAAATCGATGCCGCGAAAACTGAACTACGAGCTGCGCACTTGACGGCGCAGTAGCGCTCGCCAGTACCGATGATGTTGGCGCATGGGTATAGGCGGAGGGCAGTCTGGATAGCCTGGATGAAATTCTCATGACTGCCTGTTTCTTTAGATTCTCTTAAGAATCGTGTGGTTAGATACCGGTGTGTGACGGGGCTTCGGAGTAACTGCTCACCTCGCCTTTGAGACGCCACGGCGGCGGCTCGCACCCCTCACGCGACTACGAAAAGAAAATCTGGAGGGCGTGCCTATGCTCAAGACAGTGTTGTTGGCAGTAATCGTCCCGGTCGCTATCTGTTTCGCGCAAGCAGATAGGGCCGCGGTCACCGGTACGATTTCGGATCAATCGCATTTGCCGATGGCCTCGGCTCAAGTGTCACTGGTGTACCCCAGTACGGGTCTCCGTCGTGAGACGCAATCGTCGGCTCTAGGCGCTTACCAGATCAGCGGGCTGCCGATCGGTGAGTGCCATCTGGAGGTAAGTGCGGCCGGCTTTCGGCCGGTTCAGACGAAGTCATTCATCCTCGAGGTAGGAGAGACCCGTAACTTGGATGTGTCTTTAGATGTCGCCTCGGTGGGGTCGACAGTGGAAGTGCAAGCTGTGTCCGACCCGCTGACGTTCAGCTCCGCCTCAGTCAGCTCGCTGACCTCTGCGCAGCGGCTGAACGAACTACCGGTGAACGGACGCAATTGGCTGTCCTTTATGGCCTTGGCGCCGGGAGCGGTGGACTCCGCCAACGGCTCCAACACCGCGGTACGCTTTTTCGCGACCACGGGCGATGATGAGAATTATCGCGTGGACGGAGTTGATGCCACGAGCATCCGTAACCAGAACATGCGGCTCAACAGCCGCCTGCTGATGTCGGAGGACGCTATCGCCGAATTCCGAGTGAACAGCGCTTTATTTACCGCCGAATCCGGCGGCTCCATCGGCGGGCAGGTCGAGGTAGTCACGAAATCAGGCTCCAACGCGTTCCACGGGTCCGCCTTCGAGTACGCCCGCAATGCCTTCTTCGACGCACGGCGCTTTACCGATACCGGAAATTTGCCGCCGTTTCAGTTCAACCAATATGGCGGGACTTTGGGAGGAGCGGTTCTGAAGAATCGTACATTCTTTTTCCTCTCCTATGAAGGATTGCGGCAGGATCAGAATCTACTGGCTGCGGCCCAGGATGTGCCTTCCCTCTCTTTTAAAGCACGGGCACTGCAGCAGTCGCCGGTGATCGCGCCGCTGCTTGCAGCCTATCCGGACCCGGTTGGGCCCACTTCGAACCCCGATATAGGAATCTGGCGCGGCACCGTGCAGAATCTGCAGAACGAAGACGTCGGTACGCTACGGTTCGATCATCGCTTTAGCGACAGTTGGTCGAGCTATTTCCGTTTCACGCGCAACAGCGCATTTGTACGCGTCCCAGATTCGCTCAGTTACGGCACTAACAGCGTCAACGCACCGGTAAACGGAGTGCTCGGACTGCTCCAGGTGATCTCGCCCCGCACCACGAACGAAATCCGAGTGGCCGGCAACTGGGTCCCTTGGGATTATCAACAAGACATCAAGATTCCGTTGGCAGTCTCGGTCGGTCCGCTCGCGACGGCGCCGGACTCTCTCTCGAAGATTACCCATTCGCTCTCCGAGAATATTCTAGATACGTTTTCGGCGACACGCGGGCAGCACACTCTGAAGGCGGGAGTGGAGTTGCGACGGTTGGTGATCAGCAACTACTACTCCTGGGACGGCACGATCAGCTATGCAACGATGAACGACTTTGCGGCCAATATCGTGGACTCCGTTGTCGTTTCCGGTCTTAACCCGGCGGTCACCGATCCTAAGACCGAGGCTTTCGGTTATATCCAAGACGAGTGGAAAGTCAGGCCGAACTTTACCATTAATGCCGGTCTCCGCTACGAGTTCTTCAACGAGCTCAGTGAATCTCATGGGCGCACCTACGGCTTCAACATCCAGACCTGCGGCGGTTATTGCAGGTATGGCTCTCAGAATGGGACGCCCGACTACACAAACTTCGCTCCACGCCTCAGCCTTGCGTGGGCCCCGGAAGCGTGGCATGGCAATACCGTGCTTCGAGCGGGCGGCGGGATCTTCTACGGCGATGGGCAAGTCGGCAACCAGCTCGCCTTTACCTACAATGGCGGTAATCGCTTCAATCTTTCGCAGGCAACCACGCCGGGCCTGGCCTATCCAGTTAATCTCGACCCGGATGTAGCCGTGGGTACCGCGCCGGACGAGACCCAGCGCTACCGCAGGAGCGAAATGAGCCAGCAGTGGACGTTTCAGATCCAGCAGCGTCTTCCAATGGGTTTCACTTCCCAAGTCAGTTACGTCGGAATCGAGAACAGTCATCTGTGGACGGAAGCTGCGGACAATGTACTCAACCCACTGACTGGCAAGCGAACGTTGCCTAACTTTGATCAGGTGGAATATAAAGGCGATTGGGGCGTGGGCAGATTCAACGGACTCGTCGCGGGGCTGCAACGAACCGCCAGGAACGGATTATTCCTGGGAATGAACTACACCTTTGGACACGCGAACAACGACACGGATGGCGACCCGGAAAATGTGGCCTGCCGTTCCTGCAGCCGGGGGCGAGCCAGCTACGATGTTCGTCACAACTTGTATATCCAGTCCAGCTATCCGCTGCCGCTTGGTCACTCCGTACCGCTGCGTAACTGGACCATCAGCGGCGTCGCCTCGATCCGTACGGGATTCCCTCTGAACGTCACGGTATCGCGTAAAGCCACCGCGTTACCCGATGGCAACAGCACGAGTCAGCGGCCGGACGTGGTATACGGCCAATCGCTGATTCCCGCCAACGGGCAGACGATCACCGATTGGATTAACTCCGCGGCATTCGCGGTTCCAGCAAATGGGACGTGGGGCGACGCCGGCAAAAACCTCATCCAAGGCCCGGGTCTGTTCCAGATCGATGCGGCGCTGTCGAGGCGGGTTAGGATCACCGAAGGGACCAATGTGATGCTCCGTATGGAGGCTTTCAACGTGTTCAACCACC
The DNA here is from genome assembly GCA_963703295.1 of Bryobacterales bacterium. Taxonomy (GTDB): domain Bacteria; phylum Acidobacteriota; class Terriglobia; order Bryobacterales; family Bryobacteraceae; genus PALSA-243. The sequence goes on along the minus strand of OY969810.1, from coordinate 7,760,386 downwards.
CGGAACTCGGCAACCCCAATACGAATCTGTCCTCGCCCTCGTTCGGTCAGATTACGTCGGTCGCGAACACCACCCCCATCGGCACAGGCTCGGCCCGCAGCATCCAGTTCGCCGCGCGCTTCACGTTCTGAAACGTGGGGCGTGCCGCCCTGCCGAGAGGGCATTCAATCCAGGCGGCCTTCTTCTTGTACTCTCAAAGAGTGCCCGGTTTTTCTGACACTTGCGTGAGCGGAAACGAACCGGGAGATGAATGGCAATAGGGCTGGGTCGTCCAATGCGGAACTTACCGCGGGACGGCCGGCTACTCTTCCTGACTCGTTTTCTTCGCCTCTTTTCTTACGGGGCGCTTTCCGTCGTGCTTGTGTTCTACTTGACGGGACTGGGGTTGAGCGAAGCGCAAACGGGGCTTCTACTCACCCTGACCCTGCTTGGGGACACGGCGATTTCCTTAGGGCTTACGACCCAGGCGGACCGGATTGGCCGGCGCCGCATGCTCCTCATCGGGGCGATCCTAATGGCGGGTGCGGGCATAGCATTTGCCTTCTCGCGCAACTTTCTGTTCTTGGTGGCCGCGGGCACTATCGGCGTGATTAGCCCGAGCGGGAATGAGGTCGGTCCCTTCCTGCCGATTGAGCAGGCAGCGCTGTCGCACGTGGTCTCTGCGCAGGAACGCACGAGCATCTTTGCGTGGTATGCACTCGCTGGAGCGCTAGCGACTGCGGCAGGGTCGTTGTTTGCAGGGGTCGTCACGCAAGCGCTCGAGAAGGCCGCAATACCAGTGATAGCGAGCGAGCGGGCGATTGTCGTCCTCTACGCGGCAATGGGTGTTGTGCTCGGCTTAGTCTTCTATCGCCTCTCACCGGCAGCGGAGGCGCCGAAGGATGAGAGTCCCGCCGGGGCCCAATCCTCGGTGCTTGGAATAGGCGCATCGCGAGGTGTGATTTTCAGACTCTCCGGCCTCTTTGCTCTGGATGCGTTTGGCGGCGGATTCATTGTGCAGAGTTTCGCAGCGTATTGGTTTTACCTGAGGTTTGGAGTCGATCCAGCGACTTTGGGCGGCATTTTCTTTGGCGCGAACGTGCTCGCCGGCTTGTCGGCGCTTGCGGCCCCGCGGTTCGCTGCCCGGTTCGGGTTGATCAAGACGATGGTGTTCACGCACCTTCCTTCGAACGTCCTGCTCATACTCATCCCGTTGATGCCGAGTCTGCCGCTCGCCGTTTTCACACTTTTCTTGCGGTTCAGCATCAGCCAAATGGATGTCCCGACGAGGCAGTCGTACACGATGGCGATCGTGCAGGCGAATGAGCGTTCCGCCGCGGCCGGAATTACCGGCGTGGCAAGGACAACCGGCAGCGCCCTAGCGCCAGTATTTGCCGGACTGTTGTTTGCGACGCCGTCATTAATCAATTTGCCGTTCTTCATCGCCGGAACGCTGAAGATCGTCTATGACTTGCTCCTTTATAGAGCCTTCGTCCGCGTGCGGCCGACCGGCGGGATCCTCTAGTTTGCGGCAGTGGTTCGCGGCATAACCGCATAACCGCTCGAGTTTACTGCGCCGGCGTTCGCTCAATCACTAACAATTTGAATGTCCCCGGAAGAACGGGGGCCCTTCCGCGTCCTGCGGGCGCCGGTCCGAAGTCAGCGGCGACGACGAATATTTTGTGATTCGTGGGGTCGAGCCCCATGTTGCGCGAACCCTGTGGCGTCTTTACGTTCTCGACCACATGGTATTCGTCAGGCGTGTCCTGATGAATCACGGTGAGCGTTCCGTTAGCGTTTGAGGCGAAGGCATCCCCTGATTCGGGATCGTATCCAGCGCCATCGACGCCTGTGCCGATTGGGACTGTGGTGACTACTTTGCCGGATTGATAGTCGGAGATCGCCATTACGCCGCTGCGGCATCCGCTGAACAGCCGATGATGCGCGGTATCGATCGCCATAGAAACCGGCTGTTTGCACGCGCCCGTAGACCAGCGTTTCGTAACGGTAGCGCTCTTCGCATCGATCTCGACGACCTGGCTCACGTCGGTAAGATTGGCGTAGACCTTACCGTCGCCGGCGGACGCGCCATATTCCGGCTTGCCGCTCAAGGGCAGGTTCGTGATCAATTTACCGGCAACGGGATCGATCACCGTTGACGAATTCGCATCGCCATTCAGGGTGAACACACGGTTGGATGCGCCGTCAAAGACAATCGCATCGGCATCTTCCGCCGCCGGAATCTTTCCTAACGTTTCGAAGCTCTTCAGATCGAACATTATCACGGACTGGTCGTCACCCGAAGTAGCAAATCCATGGCCTGTATCGGCCGCCACCGCGGTTCCATGCGCTCCCTGGATGCCTTTGACTTCGCCCAGCAGTTTCCCTGTGTCCTCATCCACAACCATTAGGCGCGTCTGCCGTGCAATAAACAAGCGGTGATTCGGTGGATCAGGCACTACGTAATCCCAGCTTCCCTCTCCGCCAAGCGTGTAGGTATGGGTGATCTTATAGGTTGACGTCGATTGCGCGAGCAGAGACGTCGCGGCAATCAACACGAACGCGAGCGTGATGGTGCGCATATTCCTCCCTTTACTTACTTGTCGATTACTATCAACGTGAACGAGCCCGGCACAGCCGATCCCCGGCCTCCACGTCCTCCGGCGGGCGGCGTAACGGGAGCCGGCGTACGCTCCTGGCTCATGGTCAATATGTGGTTCGTCTTGCTATCGAACGTGATGGTTCGAGCGCCATTCATGGTCTGAAGGTTCTGTTCCACTTCGAACGTGGTCGGGCTGGTTTCCTTGACTACAGTCAAAGTGCCGTTGCCATGTGTGCTGAAAGCTTCCACAGTCGCAGGGTTGAACACGGCGCCATCCGAACCGCCCGCGAGAGGCAGACTGGTGATGATCTTGCCGTCGGTGGCGCTGAGTATCACCATCATCGGTTGCGCCGGCTGGGCAGGAGGATTTCCCGAACTCGCGCACGCTGCGAAAAGAATCTGATTTTTGGCGTCTAATGCCAGCCCGTTGCACCGGCCATTGTCTCCAAGAGGATAGTGAGCTATCGCCTTCATCGTCTTTACATCGACTGCCGTGACGCTGCCCTGCGCGTCTTGCATCACGACGTAGAGCATGCCGTTGCCGTCCGCGACGCCTTGTTCCGGTACGCCGCCCAGATCAATCGTTCCAAGCACCGAACCATCTTTCGCGTCGATCACTGTGGCATCTTTCGTCGGATGACTGAAGATGTAGACGCGCTGATTAAAGGCGTCGAAATAGATGCCGTCCGGCGCCGCGGCCCCCACGTCGATCGTTTTGATGAGCTTCATCGTTTTGGTGTCAAACATCGAGACCGGTTTGCTGCTGGTGAAGCCGTGGCCCGATTTCGAGTCCACGGCGGCTCCATTGCCGCCGATTCCGTCTATCTCGCCAACTAATTCCAGCGTGTCGAGATCGTAGACGCTCAACCGTGTGGGGACGGCCGGCACAGCGGGCCTGGCGTCTGTTGCTTCCACCGCAGGCGACCCTCGGCGCGGGATGTACAGACGTCGTCCGGTGCTGTCCGCATAGATATAATCCCAACCGCCTTCGCCCCCGACCTTGGCCCGTTTCGCCACTTTGTAAGGCCCGGCATCTTGAGCTGCGGCAATCGCGGTTAGCGCAAAGCCGGCAAGAATAACCAAAAGAGTCAGTCGTCGCATAACGTTCTTAGTCAAAATCATTCTTTCGTCTCAGTTCCGTCCGCCTTAACAAGGACTTCGTGCTTCGTACCTGCCTTGGTGGCATATCCGGCCTCGTACATAGTTTCGCCGCCGCGTATGAAAAGTTCAACCATGTTTAACTTTCCATTGCCTACCTTCTTCAAAATCGCGGCTTTCGCGGGCGCTGGAATAGAATCGATGCTGGTTTCCTCTTCTACGACGAGCAGGTTACCCTTGGTGTCAACGTTGAAATCACGGTGTTTGCCATTGAGCATGGTCTCCACTTCGTACTGAGCAACGCCGTGCTCAGTTTCCTTATCTATGCTCTTAATCTCAGCGCCCTTCAACTGATCCTGAATCGTTTTTTGTGCGGGCGCCGGCAGAGCCTTCAGGGTAAGCTTCTTCTGTGCGAAGGCCGTGCCAAAGCCCACGGCGATCACGGCGGTGATGCTGGTCAGTGTTCGCATGGATTATGACCCCAATGCCACTATAAGGATCGATTCTGAAGAATTCGTGAATAATAGGGGATCAGATGGCCGGCAGAACGACCCGAGCGATCGAGCCTTTACCTGCTTCGCTCTCGATCTGAATCTCGCCGCCGTGGCGTTCCGCGATCGATTGCGCGATCGAAAGGCCGAGCCCTACTCCGCCAATCTTGCGCGAGCGGTCCTTCGAGGCGCGATAGAAGCGCTCAAAGACGTGTGGCAAATCCTCGGCGACGATTCCGATGCCGTTATCCTGAACCTCAAGAACTGCCAGTGAATGAACCCCTTGAGCGCGCGAATGGACCGAGATCCGAACCGCCCCGCCTGGGTTCGAGTACTTAATCGCATTGTCGAGCAAGATCAGTATCAGGCGACGCAGAGCCCGGTAGTCTGCGGCAACCGTGCATGTGCCCAATTGCTCATATGTCAGGGTGTTACGGCCGGTTTCCGCCAGAACTTGCGCGTCGGCACAGGCTGTGCCGGCTACGTCGCCAAGCTCCACGGGCTCGAGAACCATGTCTTCGATGTGAGCATCGGCTCGCGCCAGAAGCATCAAGTCTTCAATCAGTTCCGTAGTTCGCTCGCTTTCCGCGAGGATGCGGTCCAACGCCGCGGCATACTCTTTTTCTGTGCGCGGTTTCTTTCGAATCACTTCGGCGGTGGTGCGAATGATGGCGACGGGCGTGCGCAACTCATGCGATGCGTCCGCGGTGAACTGAGTGATGCGCCGAAACGACTGTTCCAGCCGCCCAAACATTGCGTTCAACGTTCCCGAGAGGTGATCGAGCTCATCATCCGTGCCACGAATTGGTAACCGCGCCGAAAGATTCTGTGCTTCGATCTCGCCCGCGGTGCGCGCAATTCGTTCTACAGGCGCCAAGGCGCGGCGGCTCATCCAGTACCCGCCCACGGATGCCAGGATTAGCAGCAGGGGACTCCCAAGTATTGCCGTCCAGGTAAAGGCGCCGAGCATTTCGGCGAACTCATCGAGCGGAATGCCGATCTGGACGATGCCAGAAGGAATCGCTGCCGACAACACGCGGACAGGTTTTCCTTTTTCAGAGAGCGTCGCGATACTTCCTCGCTTTGGCAGGCTGGAAACATCGGGCGGAAGCGCGCCCCATTCCTCAGTTCCGGGCGATTGGTAGCGCCACGTATGACTCGCGGTCGCGACGCGGAACCGCGTTCCTGCAGGGGCCAGAGCGGCGTTCTCGGCCAGTTCATCGGTCGGCGCGTCGGATTCCGACGCTTGCTGTTGAATGAAGTCACGCATCGCTCGAAGGCGAGAGCGTAATTCCTTGTCCACAGTGTCATTGATGCTTCCACGAATTGCCAACCAGACGCCAATTCCGCCGACGGCGAAAGTCGCGGCCAGAATCGCGGCATATAAAGCTGTGAGACGAAATCGAATCGATCGCTTCAAAACCCCTCCCGCAGAATATAGCCGTATCCACGCACCGTCTGGATCAGTTTGCACTCGTGTCCCACATCGACTTTCTCTCGCAGGTGCCGGATGAACGCATCCACGGTGTTCGCTTCAATCTCCTCTTCAAACCCCCACACGCCTTCGATAATTGCCGATCGCGATACGGCATGACCGGCGCGGCGCATCAGGAATTCGAGTACCCGATACTCAGTGGCGGTCAGAGCCAATGCCGTACCGGCGCGCGAGACTTCGTGCGACGCGGGGTCGAGCAACAGATCCGAGATTTGCAGCCTGGATTTTGCGGGCTGCGCCGAGCGCCGGGAGATTGCGCGCAGACGGGCGAGAAGAACGCGCAAGGAGAAAGGCTTAGTGAGGTAGTCATCGGCGCCGGCATCCAGGCCTCGGACGATGTCGCCTGCGGCGTCTCGCGCGGTGAGCATCAGAACGGCGGTCTGACTTCCTCTCGCTCGCAGCCTTCTTACGAGGTCGACGCCATCCATGCCCGGCATCATCACGTCCAAAAGAATCGCGTCGAAATCGCACGTCTCTGCCGCATGGATTCCTTCCAGGCCGTCGGCGGCAACAGTGACGGTATGGTTCTCCTCTTCCAATCCTTGCCGCAGCGCCTCGCGCATCGAGGTCTCATCTTCCACTACCAGAATCCACACGGCGCGATCTCTCCATCACCCATCGTAATTGACGGAATCCGCAATTTCCCTGACACCTCTATGAACTCAAAACGTAAACTTGATCTGCGATTCCAGTCTTCGGTTGTTGGCCGTTTCATAGAAGCCTTCACCGTTTTGCCCGCCGGCAATCTGATTCGCGGACCCGAAGTACGTCGAGGTAATATTCCCAATAATCGGTCCCGGATTCGTATGGTTCAACAGGTTTCTGATCGAGAGGCCGATGCTGACATTGAAGCGGTGAGGAGTACTGGGCGCGCCAATAAGACTTCCCAGACCACGTCCCGTCGCGGCCTGCATTGGGTTGCCGGCGCCGCCTCCCCCTGATGCGGAGGGGGTCGCGCCGCTCTCATGGCCGAAGCCAATCACTTTAGCGATGCGCAGGTTCACGTTGTATTGGCCCGGTCCGCGTCCAAAGTTTCGCGAGAGGATACGTTCACCGGGAGCCGGATTTGGATCGAGCAGGCCGTAGGTTGTCCGGATCAGACCCGCTTTGCTTGCGTCACTGCCGATTCCCGGACGAGAGTTGAACAGTGTGGTGCCGTAGAGGTCATTACCGGCGGTGATGTCGAAGGGCGCGCCGGATTGCATGACGACGAAGGGACTGATCCGGACCGCCCACTTCAAGTTAATCGAGCCGCCAATCGTTACGCGATGATGGATATCCGTGGCCGCTGGACCGTACTCTCCTGCGAAGCTGTACGGGTTGGCCGGAAACGTCCCGACCCCATCGGTGTTGCTGTGCGCACGGTTGTACACGTAGAAACCGAACAGGCAGAGACCGGAATTCAGTTTGGCGTTCACGTTGGAAATTAATTGGTTCTGGTTGTATAGTCCCGAGGATTCCATCAGGTTCACGGCGCCGGGGTGTCCAAGAGGGAATACGCCGCTGTCCTGTATTGTGGGATTGTAGGTGCCTGGCAGCGGCGCATTGATGTCCTCCGAGCGTAAGACGTGAAGTCCATGAGAATTCGTATATGTCACCGCCAACGTAGTGTTGCGCGGCAACTGTTGTTCTAATGTGGCAGCCGATTGCAGAATGTAAGGCGCACGCAAACGCGAGCTGATTTCCTGAATCACCTGGGTGGATTGGAAGCCTGCGAGCGCCGTGAGCGGCGGAAGATTCGGATAGAAATCCGGATTGGTGACTACGTATTGTTGCTGTACTTCCCCGTTGTATCGCTCCGCGGTCAAGGTATTGGCAAGTGGGAAGCGATCGTAAAACATCCCGAATCCGCCGCGCAGGACGGTCTTGGCGCGCTTTCCACCGCTGCCGCCGGGCGCCCAGGCGAACGCCACGCGTGGCGCGATGTCGCGATAGTCGTGAATGTTGCTTTGCGTCTCGTACCTCAAGCCCAGGTTCAGAGTGAGGTTCGGCCGGACGCGCCACTCGTCGCCGGCGAAGATGCCGGCGTCCATCTGGTGGACTGCCAAGCCTGCAAGGCCAGTATTGATGCTGAACTGCGTGGCTCCTCCACCCAGCATGCGAATCTGGCTGGACGTGTCCCCCAGTTGCGCCAACGCCAACGTTCGGCGGTAGCGTTCGATGGAGGTAATCGGCGCCATTACTAACTGGCCTTGGGAATCGAGCACGGGCTGGTTCTGCGCGTTCAGCACCGGCTCCAGCGCGCCGCCGGCAAACGTGAAAGTGCCATTGAAATTCTGTGGTGAAACGCTGTCATCCGTCTGTCCGCGAAGGCGAACGCCAAAACGCCACGAATGTGTTCCCTTGACTAGCGAAGTGTAGTTTTGAAGCTCGTAGCTATTTTGCGCGTCGAAGGTCTGTCCAACGTTAGCGCCGCCGCCATTGAACGATTGCAGGACCTGGATAGTAGGACTCGAAGTGTTAGCAATCGCCTGCGTGGCGCTTCGATAAAACTGAAAGCGCGTTTCGTTCACAACGCTGCCGATCAAGGCGGTATCGGCCGCTTGCACCGTCTGGTTGGTGAACTGCGTATGATAGCCGCGCGAAACCAGGTCGAAAGCGCCAATACCGTTGTCGCTCACGTCGGAGTGGGTGATGCCGTAGCGAAACATCAGCGTGTTGGTCTCGTTGAGTTGGTAGTCGATACGCGGGCTGACGTTGGTGTATCGACCCGGGGTCACAAGCACTCCGGTGAACGGTTGGAACGCCAGGGTCTGCGGATTCACCGTAATGGCATTGGTGATGGAACCGTTATCCACCATATTGCGTTGGGCGTCTACCGTAAAAGAGGATTTCCTGGTGAGCGGCCCGCCCGCGTTCCCTTCAAACTCGTTGAGGAGGAAGTACGCCTTCTGCGGGGAATACGGATTGCGCGTGTTCCAGAAATCATTGGCGAAATTCCATTGGGCGGTTCCGCGGTATTTATCCGACCCGGGCTTGGTGAAGATTTCGATCTTGCCGTAACCCAGCTTGTCGTATTCCGGCGAGAAAGGATTTTGATTGATGCGAATCTCGCGGATGGACTCCTTAGGCGGCAATTGGCCGCCGCTGAATCCGTCGATGAAAATGGATCCACCCCCAGGTCCGGCGGATGGCCCGGCGAGCGCCTGCAGATCCGCAGCGAGGTCGTCCGGATCGTCCGACAGCGCATCCAGGTCGGCGCCGCGCAGCACGACAGCGCTCGCGTTGCTTGAAGACTCGGTGCCTAGAGCTGGAGCGCCATTTGCTTGAACTGTTACCTGCGCTGCTATCGATGCAACCTTCAGCGCGAGATTCAGAACCTGCGGTCCGGGTTTCAGCGTGATCTTTGCGGCCTGCGCTTGTGTCAGTTGCGGGGCGGATGCCGTCACGGAATAAGTTCCGGGTGGCACGCCAGCGAACGAGTAGGCGCCTCTTTCATTCGCGATTGCGATGCGGGCCGGTCCTGCGGAACCGGATAGTGTGACCTTCGCTCCCGGTACCAGCGCGCCACTCTCGTCCGACACCTGACCATTCAAAGCCGCCGTTTGACCGAACAAATTGGGTGAGAGCAAAACGAATAGGAGAATGAAATTCCAGATTATTGTCATTTCAGATCACTGGGAGTAACGAGGGCAGACGCCCTTCTATTGAACCAAGATATACGCGGATTCTGAAGAATCGCTGAACGCTTTTTGCATCATGAAATTCTCGTGACACCCCATTCCTTAAGGTTGTTTTTAGGTTCGTGTGCTGCAATGTCTCGCATGCACAGACGGATTGGAACTCTAATCGGGGCGCTCTCCCTGGCCGCAACGGCTGCGTTTGGTCAGGCCAAGAACGTGATTCTGTTCGTCGGCGACGGCGCCGGCGTTTCCAGTTTGAACGCCGCCAGTATCTATGGATACGGCAAGCCGCAGGCATTGAATTTGCAGAAGCTCCCACACGTGGCGCTGGCGGATACTTCTACCGCGAAGGAATGGGTTTCCGATGCGGCGGCGTCTGCGACCGCCTGGGCTACAGGTTATAAGGGACGCAACGGAGTCATTTCCGAATCTCCTACTGCCGAGCGCGGCGTGAAAGAGGGAGAGGTGCTGAAGACGATTCTCGAGTATGCCGAGGAGCGGGGACTTTCGACAGGGTTCATTTCGAACGACGATCGAACGGGCGTCACCATAGCCATTGCGGCGGCGTTTTATGCGCATTCCAATAACCGGCAAGCTTCGGGAGATATCTTTCTGCAAATGCTGAACCCGCGATTCGGTAACGGACCCGACGTCGTGATTGGAACCGGGCGGAAATGGATCACCGACGCGACGGCGCAAATGGGTCGCAATCTCGATAAGGAGATCACCGGCAAGGGTTACACATACCTGAATTCTCTGGCAGCGGTCGCGCAACTGGATCCGTCGAAGGACCGGGTGATCTCGCTGTTCGACGACCCGGATTTCGACTTCAATCAGGCGGTGGAGCAAGCGGTGGCGCGGCTTTCGAGAAATCCGAAGGGGTATCTGCTGATCGCATTTTCCGACTGCCACTTGGGTAAGGTAGCGAAGAGTCTGACGCGCATTGTGGCGCTCGATAAAGCCGTTCGCAACGCGACAGACGCACACCAGAAAGATACGCTGATCCTGATGACCGCGGACCACGGATACGATCTGCGCATCAAGGGAGAGGCTCTTGCCGAAACCGCGATCACGGCGACGCCGCAACAGATCGCCTCCATCACGTCTTTGGAAGATCAGCACACGGCCGAGGAAGTCCCCGTGATTGCCGCCGGTCCGGGCTCAGAGTTGGTGCATGGCTTCATGTCCAATACGGATATCTTCCATATCATGATGAGCGCATACGGATGGGAGAAGTATAAGATTGTGGCGCGTCATTCCGTGCCAGGCGCCGGAAGTTGGGACTACGTAACAGTGGACAGCCCGTCCCACCGCGTCTTTCTTTCCCACGAGACGCAAGTGGACGTCGTCAATGCCGACACCGGAAAAGTGCTGGGCGCCATTCCGGATACGCCGGGAGTCCATGGCATCGCGATCGCCGCCAAAGTGAATCATGGCTTCACGAGCAACGGCAGGGAAGACAAGGTAACCATGTTCGATGCCGAAAGCCTAAAGGTGATTCGGAAGATCGATGTGGGCAAAGGTCCCGATGGAATTTATTTCGATGCGGATTCGAATCGTGTGTTCACGAATAATCATGGCTCGCACGATATCACTGCGATCGATGCTGCCAGCGGCTCGGTGGCCGGAACGGTTCATGTCGGCGGCGATGGCGAGCAGGCGGTTCGTGGCGCGGACGGTCTGATGTACGTAAATCTGGAAGACAAATCCGAAGTGGCCGTCTTCGACCCGAAGACTCTTACGGTGAAGAAACGGTTTTCTCTCACCGGCGCTACTACGCCGACCGGGCTTGCGATCGACGCGCGGGGCCAACGCCTGTTTATCGCGTGCCGGAGCCAGGTGATGTTGGTGATGGATGCCGCCAGCGGGAAGATTGTCGCCCGGCTTCCGATCGGCGCAGGGGTAGATGCGGCAGCATTCAATCCGGAGAGCGGCCTCATCTTCGCGTCGAACGGCGACGGCACGCTAAACATCTTCCATCAAATATCGCCGGATTCCTATGAGGACATGGGCGCGATTCGAACTCATGTGAACGCCAAGACCATGGCCCTCGATTCCAAGACAGGGAAGATCTATCTGGCGAGCGGCGATGTCGACACGATTCCGGCGGCGAAGCCCTCGGACAAGCCGCAGCGCAAGCCGATACCGGGAACGTTCGAATTGTTGGTTGCGGCCCCGAAATAGAGCACGAAGATTGCGCGAGCGGAAAGTCATGCAGGGATTACGCTGGGCTTCATCGGCGCCGCTTATGGCGGCGCTGTTGACCTTCCCGCTTCAGGGTCAGACCGATTGGCCCGGATTCGGAAGGGACAAAGGCGCGCAACGTTATTCGCCGCTCGATCAGATCGACGCCGCAAACGTATCGAAATTGGTTCCGGCTTGGAACTTTTCGATGAAGAAAGAGGGCGAGCCCTTTCGCCTTAGCCAGTCCATCCCGCTGGTCGTTAACGGAACCATGTACCTCTCCTGGCCCTTTAATCACGTCGCCGCGCTGGAACCGGAAACCGGCAAGATGATCTGGGAGTATACAGCGCGCGGCGACTTCAGGGGCAAAGAAGGCTCGATGCGTAGCGTGGAGTACTGGCCAGGCGATGCAAAAGCCCCACCGGAAATCCTGCTTGCAACAGAGGATGGTGAACTGATTGCCCTCAATGCCAAGACCGGGCATCCGGTTCCGGGCTTTGGCAACGAAGGCGTCGTTAACCTCAAAACACCGGAGGTCATGAACGGATTTCCGCATCTTCACATGGGCGTTTCGTCCGCGCCCTTCGTGTACAAAGACCTGGTGATTACCGGCAGCCACATTGTCGATGAGACAGGCAAGAAGGGGCCTGCGGGCGATGTGCGGGCCTGGGATGTTCGTACAGGTAAATTGGTCTGGACCTTCCACTCCGTTCCGCGCCCCGGCGAGCCGGGCCACGAGACGTGGCAGGGCGATCAATGGAAAGATCAGTCTGGCGTGAATGTGTGGAGCTTTTTTGCGGCCGATACCGAACGCGGCATCCTCTACATGCCCTTCGGCTCGGCCAACAACGATTACTACGGAATTGACCGGCAGGGTCCGAATTTGTTCGCCAACTCGCTGGTCGCGGTAGATGCTCTCACGGGCAAGTTGAAGTGGTGGTTCCAGGCGATTCATCACGATCTTTGGGACTATGACATGCCCATTCCCCCCATTTTGTTCGACGTGGTTCGCGATGGGAAAAGCATACCTGGCGTCGGCGCGATGACAAAGATGGGCATGCTCTTCATCCTTAATCGCGCGACCGGGAAGCCGATCTATGGGGTGGAAGAGAGACCCGTACCGAAGGGCGATCTGGCGGGCGAATATTATTCGCCCACGCAGCCGTTTCCGGTGAAGCCGCCGCCGCTTGCACGGTTGAGCTTCACCATGGACGATATTGCCAAGATCACGCCCGAGCACGAGAAGGCATGCCGGGAATTGTTGGCGATGCATAACGGCGGCAACAATCGAGGCCCGTTTACCCCGGCATCGGCAGAGGGGGCTCTGGTGTTTCCCACCACCGGCGGAGGCGCAAATTGGAGCGGCGGAACGTTCGATGCCGAGCTGGGTTACTACATCATCAACACCACGGATTCAGGCGGATTCCGGGTCATCCATCCGCAGGAGAGCGACCCCAAGGCTCCTCCTGAATCGCCACGTCTTTACGACCGGGAGACCGGCGGAAGAAACAACGCCTCCGTCAATGGATGGCCATGTTGGCAACCGCCATGGGGTCGTTTGACCGCGATCGATGTGAACACAGGCGGCATCGCATGGCAAATCCCGTTTGGCAGCGTAATCGGCGCCCCGAGCGGGATGCCGACAGGCGGACCCAGTGCTGGTGGCCCCATAACCACCAAAGGCGGTCTGGTGTTCATAGGGGCCACGAGCGATCGGAAGTTTCACGCCTTCTCCGCAAAAGATGGTCAGGAGTTGTGGAGCGCACAACTTGAAGAAGCGGCGGCGTCAATCCCGATTACCTGGCTGGGTAAGGACGGCAAGCAGTACGTAGCAGTCGCTGCCGGCTCGACTCTGAACACTTTCAAGCTCCCGGATCTTGGCAAATAATGAATTTCCGATAACACCCTGAATTCTTAAGATTGCCTTTAGAATCGGCTGCTATATTGCCGTTTCTATGCCGCTTCAAACCTGCACGAAATCCATCTGGGCCGCCGCATTTGTAGCGTTGACAGCGATTCGAAGGCCGGGAAGGCTGGTCGCGTTATTTGCGCTTTGCACAGCGTGCCGCCTGGCGCAAGCCGATCGCGCTGCGCTCACAGGTACAATCACGGACGCGGTGCAGGCCGCGATTCCGGGTGCGTATGTTAAGGTCGTCTACCCCAACACCGGACTCTCCCGCGAGACGATCACCTCCAACTCGGGCGTTTACCGGCTCAGCGGACTTCCCATTGGGGCATGCTATGTCGAAGTTGGCGGGACCGGCTTCCAGGCTTTGAAAACGACATCGATCGTGCTGAACGTCGGCGAGACGCGCACGTTGGACCTGTTGCTCGAAGTTGCCAGCGCAAGATCTACCGTCGAAGTGAAGAGCATCGTCGAAGGCCTTCAACAAAGCAACGCAACCGTCGGTGATGTTTTGGTTTCGTCGCAGTTGAATAACCTTCCGGTCAACGGGCGCGACTGGAAGTCGCTAATGTCTCTGGTTCCCGGCGCCGTGAATGGCAACGACTTCTTTTCCAGCGGCGGGGATGACATCAACTACCGTGTGGACGGAACGGACGCCAGCGGCGTTCGCGATCAGAACATGAAGGTGTACACGCGTCTGACCATGTCGCAGGACGCCGTCGCCGAATTCAAAGTGAGTTCCGCGGTGTTCAGTGCGGAAACCGGCGGTACGCCGGGCGGACAGGTCGAGGTCGTGACCAAATCGGGGTCGAACGAATTTCACGGAACCGCGTTCGAATACCTGCGAAACGCCATCTTCGACTCGCGGACGCCGTTCGATCCCGCGACTCATCCGCCGTTCAAGCTGAATCAGTTCGGAGCCACAACTGGCGGCCCTGTGTTTAAAAACAAGACTTTCTTTTTCGTCTCGTACGAGGCTTACCGGCAACGGCTGGCCCAATCATTGATTGGATATGTTCCGACTCCGTTGTTGCGCGACCAAGTCGTGGCGACATCGCCGGTATTGACGCCATTCATCAACAGTTTCCCCTTGCCCAACGATGGCTTGCTGAGTTCTCAAATCGGCCAGTGGACGGGCCAAGCGTCGGCATTGGAGGATGAGGATGTCGGAACAATCCGCGCAGACCACCGATTCAATGACAAATTCACGTCGTACTTCCGCTTCACACGGAACGAGAACCGTCTCAACGCGCCACAGACGTTAGGGGAAGCGAACCCGCAAACGATTGCACCCACGACCGGCGTCCTGGAATTCCTCAATATTCTGTCACCGCGCTCGACGAATGAGTTCCGTTTCGGCGTAGACTTTCTTCCGTGGAACTCGGAGACTCCCTCGAACGTGACCAGTGGGCTCAGCGTGCCAGGGCTTTCGACCCCCGCAGCCTACCAACACCAGATCTGGCATTCGACGTCGGAAGATTTTGTCGATAGTTTCACTACTATACGAGGAAGACATACGGTGAAGGCAGGCGTGGAAGCCAGGCGGTTGCTGCTCGACCTCTTCGCTGTGCCGGGCTATAACCTCAACTACGCCACGGTTACGGACTTTATCAACAATAATCTAAACACCGCAACCGGCTCGCAAGGAAAGCCGGCCCGGACACAATATAAGACCGAATATTTTGGCTATATACAGGATGAGTGGAAGATCAAGCCGAACTTCACCGTCAATCTCGGCCTGCGATACGATTTCTTCAACGAGTTTCGGGAGGGTCAAGGCCGGACTCTCGGGTTCAGTCTTCAATATTGCGGTGGCTACTGCGCGGTTGGCCTGCCCTTCGGAATCCCTGACACTACGAATTTCGCGCCGCGCGTCAGTCTGGCGTGGGCGCCGGAACGCTTCCACGATAAGACCGTGATTCGCGCCGGCGGCGGCATCTACTATGGTGACGGTCAACTGGGTGATCAACAGGCCCCGGTTACCAATCAGGGTTGGAGCTATAGCCTGTCGGCTGCAACGACGCCAAAGCTGGCGTTTCCCGTCTATGTGGATCCGAACAACCTGCCCTATACGGCGCCCAGCGACTACGACCGTCACCGGCGCAGTGAAATGTTCCAGGAGTGGACTGCGCAAGTGCAGCAACTTCTTCCTTGGGGATTCACCGCTCAGGCCGGCTACCTTGGCATTGAAGCGACTCACCTCAGTTCCAAGAGCTACGAAAATGTTATCAATCCGCTGACCGGCACGCGGCCTCTTTCGGCCTTCGGCCAGATCGGCTCCGTCGGTTCTTGGAGCAACAGCAGCTATCACGGTCTACAGACGTCGCTGCAGCGCGCGTCGCGTAGCGGCCTGTTTTTGAAGATCAATTACTCGTGGTCTCACGCGATCAATGAAGATTCGCAGGGAGGCGGCGGCCCAGCGACGCCCCAGAACGTGGCGTGCGTTTCATGCGACAAGGGAAACAGCGCCGCCGACCAGCGCCAGAGCGTGTATGCGAGCCTCAGTTATTCGTTGCCCTTCGGCCGCACCAGCCGGTTGGGCGGATGGTCGATTAGCGGCGTCAATTCATTTCACACCGGCTTGCCGCTGAACGTAACCATCACGCGCAAAGCCACCGCTGTACTGGACGGCAACACGACAAACCAGCGCCCGGATTATGTCGCGGGAATTTCTCTGATTCCGGCCACCGGCCAGATGATTAACGACTGGATCAACATTGCCGCATTCACGACGCCAGCAAACGGCGCATGGGGCAATGCCGGCCGGGACATTGTCACAGGTCCGAATCTGTTTCAAACCGACGCGGCATTGCAGAAAGATACGAGGATCAACGAACGCATGGGCCTGATTTTCCGTTTCGATGTCTTCAACGTCTTCAATCATCCGGAGCTGGGCAGCCCAAATCTGAATATCTCTTCGCCTGCGACTTTCGGCCGCATCACAAGCCTGGAGAATACCTCTCCCATCGGGACCGGCGGCGCCCGCAGCATTCAACTGGCCTTGCGGCTGAAGTTCTGATCTGTCCTTGCGCCGACTGCGAGCCGAATACGGCGTGCTCGCCGTTTTTCAGGTTGCGTGCCGGAGTAGCGTATTCTCGGAGGCGTCTGGTTCGGCAAGACGGAATTCCAACGTGAACGTGGTTCCTTCTTGCTCACGGCTCTGCACAGAGAGCTTCGCATCATGTATCCCGGCGATCCACTTGGCGATCGCGAGGCCTAGTCCGGTTCCGCCCACCTCTCCACGCGATGGGTCGGCACGCGCGAAGCGGTCGAAGATGCGAGGCAGGTACGCCTCCGGAATGCCGATTCCGGTGTCTTTGACGGTAACCGCGGCCTGCGATGCCTGCACCGTCAACTCCATCTCGATGCGCCCCCCCGGGGGTGTGTATTTGATGGCGTTATCAAGAAGAATGGAGAAAAGCCTGCGGAGACTGGACCGGTCTCCGGCTATCCACGCTGGTTCGCCGGTACGCACCGCGATAGATTGGTTCCTAGCTTCGGCTAAAGGCCGCAGCCTCGCGCCAGCGTCCTCCACTAATTGCGTAAGATCGACTGGTTCCATCGCAGGCGTTCCATAGCCAGCATCAGCCCGCGCCAAAGTGAGCATGTCTTCCAGCAGAAGACCTGCATCCGCGGATTCCGCCAGAATTTCACGGAATGCCTCCTTACTTTCCTCGTCAATGTCCGGATTGCGCAATGAGTATTCGGCCGTCGCGCGAATCAGAGCGACTGGACTGCGAAGCTCATGCGAGGCGTCGGCCGTGAAAGTTTTAAGGCGGTCTACCGCATCTTCCAGACGCGCCAGCATCAGGTTGCATGTTTCAGTCAAACGTTCCATCTCGTCGCCGGAACGAATGTCGGGAAGACGCCGCGAAAGATTTCCTAAGTTCAGCAAGCGAAGCGTGGACGTTATTTCGTCGACTGGTCGCAGAATCCGCCTGCCCAGAAAATACCCCGCAAGGGCCGAAAGCGCCAGCATCGCGGGAATTGACCAAGCTAAAGCGGTTGTGAACCGCACTATCATATTGCGGTTATCTTCCAGTTGTCCGCCAACCAGAATCACAAAAGGACGATCGGCTTTCAAGGGAAACTCCAGGAGGCGATAGGGATGTTTGCCGATCTTGAGATTGATGAAGCGAGGACTTGAGATGGCAGTTACGGTTGGCCACGGAAAATCGGAACGGGGCGAATTACTCGGCATGATCCGAGACCCGGTGGGGCTATAGATCTGAATGAGGTCTCCTTCCGGAATGTTTTCGGCCAATTCTTCAAACTTGACCTCGCGCCGCGAGAGAGGTTCGTTGCGAGTTGATTGGAGCATCTCGACGAACCTTGCGGCGCGTCGATACAGGGTGCGGTCGCGGCCTTGACTCAACGAGTAGGCCAAGTCGATCCACATGCTGACGCCGAACAACACAAATCCGGAGAGAAAAATTACCAAAAACCAGAATGTTAGCCGCAGAGAGATCGAGGTATTTTTCAAGGCGCTTCGGCTCGCAACGAATATCCCACCCCGCGCACAGTATGCAGGAACTGGCATTCCCCGGTTTGGGCTATCTTAGTTCGCAAGCCACGGATGAAGACGTAAAGGGTGCCGTCGCTGACTTCGGCATCGCCACCCCAGCCCGCTTCCACCAACACATCACGAGGGACAATACTGCCAGCTCGCCGCATCAGTGTTTCCATCAGCGCGTATTCGGTACGCGTAAGCGCCGCCGTTCTTCCATCACGCCGCAGTTCATGCGTCCGGTTGCACAGCACGAGATCCTCGAACTGAAGTTCCGACGCATAGGTCACGGGACCGCGCCGCGTGAGAGCCCGAACACGCGCCAACATTACGTCTAGAGCGAACGGTTTCGTCAGATAATCGTCCGCGCCAAGATCGAGACCGCGCACAATGTCGCACCCCGCGTCGCGCGCAGAGAGGATGAGCGTGGGAAGCATCTGCTTTGCCGCACGGAGACTTCGGATTACATCGAAGCCGTCGCGGCGCGGCAGCATAATATCCAGAACCATCAAGTCCACGCCGCCGGAGAGCCCCATAAACAGAGCCTGGTCGCCGTCGGACGCCAGCTCTACGGAATATCCCTCACTTTGCAGCGCTCTCTGGAGAAAACGCGCCATGCGAGGCTTATCCTCCGCCACTAGAACTCGCATATGCAGATTTTAAACGTGCAGAATGAATTTATCGTGACACGCCCATTTCTTAAGGTTCCTTTTAGAGTCGGGTGCTCTAATGCTCCGTATGCAAAATCAAAAGTCCCTCCTGATTATTTGCGGGGCAGCTGTGCTTCTGGCCGGTGCGGTTTGGGCTGCGAAGGGCGGCGCCTACACTCCGGGAAGCAGGATGCTGGTCCTCTCGCATAACGCATATCCGGATCATGGCAAATACACCGACCGTCTGGACCGCGCCATCGCGGCCGGCGTGCCCTTTGCTACCGAACAGGATTTGGCTTGGGTGGATGGCAAGTCGCTGATGATTCATGGCGCGAAGAACCTCGCCTCCGACGACCCTACGCTGGACAGCTACTTTATTCCCAGAGTGCGGCCACTGATGGAGAAGGCTCTTGCGGAAGGCAACAAGGGAAACTGGCCGTTGGTCATCCTGTACCTGGATATCAAGAACGATCCGCCGGAGCACTTGGAAGCGATATCGAAATGGCTCGACAAGTACGATTCCTGGCTCACCACCGCGGTGAAGACAGCCGACATCACCAAACAATCGCCACTCGACGTTAAGCCAATGATGGTGCTAGTAGAGGACAAAGAGAACGACATTAAGCAACAGTTCTTCTACGACAAGCTTCCGGTCGGCGCCAAGATCCGCGTCTTCGGTTCGGTGACGAAGTTCGACGAGAACCCGAAGAAACTCCCCAAGGAACAGAAGACGCAAGCCATCGAGTTCCTCTCCACCCTCGATCCCGAGCAACTGGTTCCGCATAAAGCCGACAACTATCACCGCTGGTTCGGCACAAACTGGGCATTCGTGGAAAAGGGCGGCGAAACAGCTGCCGGCGAGTGGACAAGCGCTTCGGAAGCACGGCTCAAGAAGTTTGTGGATTACGGCCACCGTCTCGGTTACTTCGTCGCCTTCTATTGCCTCGATGGCTATACGGAGGCCGAAAATCAAGGATGGGATAAAGGCTACAACTTCGGATCCAAAGAAAAGGTCATGCCACGCTGGAAGGCGGCTGCGCGCGCACATCCCGATTTCATCGCCACGGATCAGATGGAAGATGTCGCCGCGGCGATCAAAGCCACTCGGTAATAACAATGGCCAATCGAACCGGTAATCTGAAGAACGCGCTCCTGAAGCCATTCCATATCTGGACCGGAATCATCACGGGCCTGTTTTTGTCAGTGATTGCCCTTACCGGAAGCGTGATCGTCTTCCGCGCGGAGTTGGAGCGGGCGGCGTTTCCCCGGGGCATTCCGGCCGCCGCCTCTTCCCGCCGTGTAGCAATAGACGAAGCCGCGCGCGAGATTGCGCGCCTTCGGCCCGATTCGCTCATCCGGCGCGTCCATCTTCCGCAGACTGCCGGTGACCCGTACGTCTTTCAGCTTGAGTCTGAGGACAAGCGAACCGAGCGCATCATTTCGGATGCCGCCACCGGCCGCGTGCTCGGTGCCCTGGAAACCGGAACAGTCGATTGGCTGGTGGATCTCCATCGCAACTTCCTCGCCGGCAAGGCCGGTCGAAAGGCAGTCGGGATTTTCGGCATCGTACTGCTCGTCCTTGGGGCGACCGGTATTTTGATGTGGCTGTTAGGGTCGCGCAACTGGCGCGCGTGGATCTCCGTGCGCAGGTCGGGATCCACGCGGCGGTTTAATTTCGAGCTGCATCGCGTGGCCGGTCTATGGGCCTACGGCTTTCTTGCGGTGATTGCTTTCACGGGCATAGAGCGCGCTTTTCCGGATACCTTCCGGGAAGCAGTGAAGTCGATCACGGGACAGCCGGCGAATATCACAGGACCCAAAGTAAAGGGCGCCAAAACCATGCTGTCTTTGGATGAATATGTTCGGATTGGAAAGGGCGCCATGCCGGACGGCGTACCCACTGAGTTGCGGCTTCCCGCGCCCGGCAAAGGGCCGGTGGATCTGCGCCTCTACCGCGCCGGAGATCTCGCCCTTAGCGGCAATCACGTTTATCTCGACGCGGCTACCGCAAGAGTCATCCAGGTGGATCGGATTGTGGATAGGCCAGTCGGCGCGCGCTTCCTGGCTGCCTTGTCGCCCATTCACTACGGTGAGTTCGGCGGAATCCCCGTCAAGATCGCGTGGGCGCTACTGGGACTCACGCCCGTGCTTCTGTTCATCACGGGCCTTTTCGCTTGGTGGCGCCCGCGCAAGAAAAAGCCGAGCCAGTCAGAGGTTGAGAAAGTGGGGAGTGAAGACGTGGCGCTATCGCGCCAATAATCTCGCCCTCACCCTTCCCGGTTGACTGAGCTTTTTCTAATTTCATAATCACGGCATTTACCTCTCCTGCGAATGGCAAATGGGGTATCGCCGGCAGAGACATTCTCCACGCCCCCGGCATCTGGCAGGCGGATATGGCGCTCGAAAGGCGCTTCCCCATCCGCGAGCGCGTTGCTCTCAGTTTCGCGCGGATGTGTTCAACACCTTCAACCGCGCGCAAGTAGGTACCCAACGTGAAATGGACCAATCGATCCGCCGGAACTACCTTTAGCCAGATCACTACGCGCTACCGGAGTTCGGCGATCGGGACCAGCACGCCGCGGCAGACCCGATTT
The DNA here is from genome assembly GCA_963703295.1 of Bryobacterales bacterium. Classification (GTDB taxonomy): domain Bacteria; phylum Acidobacteriota; class Terriglobia; order Bryobacterales; family Bryobacteraceae; genus PALSA-243. Next base: position 7,739,257 of record OY969810.1, on the reverse strand, counting down.
ATGCTGCGGCTTTCTTTCTAATTCGCGAAACGCAGACAGCTACATTCTGAGGCGCCGGGTGCACGGTAGTACTTTCCCGTGTATTCCGGCGCCTTCGTCTTTAAGGCCTCGTATTTCCGCGCCAGGCACATATTTTCTTTGTTGTTGATACGAAACCGTCATAGTATAGTAACGATTTCGTAATTATGTGTCGCCGGACGGAGTTGCGGGAACTGGTTAAGATCGCCACTCTACTTGTCTTCTTCTCAGTCTCCTCATCCCTGGCCGCGCCGCACCTGCCTGTGAGCGTGCCCCAATATCGAATCAAACTCGGACCTTTTGTCGTTCCTCCTGCGCGCACCGTGGGCATGGTGGTGAAAGCTCGCATTAACGGTGGGCCGGCCCTTCGGCTGCTTTTGGATAGCGGGACGCAGTACGTGGTGCTTGATCGGAAGACGGCAATGAAAGCAGGTTGCTACGGTGGGGGCGAGCTCGATCTTGTCGGGGTTGGCTCCTCTGCGGCTATTGTCGTCAAGACGCAGCGGGCCAAAACGCTACAAGTTGGCGACCTCACGCTGCGTGACGTACCGGTGCTGATTGAAAATCGTACGCTGGCCGATGGAATTCAGGGAGCCCTGCCCTTAGCTATCTTTTCCGGGTTTCTGATCCGCCTGGACATTCCAGCGAAAAACCTCGATCTCCTACCGTATCCGGACCAGCGCGCGGGATCATCTGGCGATCTTCAAAGCCTCACCAGTAATCATTTGTTGTTTCTCAAAGGAACGGCAAATGGCTTGCGTGAGGGATACTTTCTGCTCGACACGGGCGCTTCGTACACCACAATTTCGCGGAAGCTGGCGCGCCAGCTAGCCATATCGGAATCCCTTGCGGACCGCGTGCCCCTGGAGGCAGGCACGGGCGCCATCGACGCCGCGCTCCTGCGTGGTTCCCTACGCTTTCAATTTGGGTCGCGGGAATTGCCCACCGATGAAGTGGTCGCTGTCGATCTATCCGCGGCCAGCCGATATCACCAACTCGAAATAGCGGGCCTCATCGGATATCCGGCGTTGCGCAATTTTGTGGTGATGGTCAGTTACCGCGATAACGCTGTCCGGATCGAGTCACGCTAGGGAATAATGAATTGTAGCCCGGAATCTGATTCGCGAGATTCTGCCGTATTCTTCGGCAGAGCCTGACAACGCGAAATGCCCTATCGCCGCCCGTCCGGTGGGGAGATCGAGATTGATTCAGCACGCCAGCGGCGGTAGCGGACTTCAACGCCGGCAGGCACGTAAACGACGAGCGGGAGGCGGCTGTTGTAATGAAGAAGCGTCTCGGCCCCGAGGCTGATGAAGCGCTCGACCTGCGGAGCGTCTGGATCGACCGACATGAGGGTTCCTGCCATGGGGCCGAGTTTGCGAAGGATGTACCGATTGAAACCCCATCCCGGAATGATCTCGGTTTCGAGGGCGCCGCCGAAGAAGTAGCGGTTATTCGCATCGGTTCTCACAGTCTTGCCGATGATGAGCTCGATCTTGAAAGCAGTTTCGTCCTTCTGCTTCGGGAGGCGAATGACGTGGCGAGTCATGCCTGCCTCAGCTGGAGGAAATGCCTTCAGATCATCGGAGGCGAAGGCGAGAGCGATGGAGGCGACTATAAGAAGCGCACTGGATATAATCGTTCTCATTTCATTCGGTGGGCCGGATACGCTTCATATAGCCGTAATATTTGAGCATGTGAGCGGCGTTTTGCTAGACTAATCCGCCAAAGATGCGTTTTCTGGGGCCTACCTTCCGGTTAAAGGTGTGGTTCAAGCAGCAGGCCAAGATTTGCGACGTGCCTGATAAATTCCCTTCTTTTTGAGGCTACGCCCGATATCAACGGAGGGCGCGGTGGCCGTCACGGTGGCGCTAAGAGTCTTGCCGGCACTTTGTCTAGGAGGCTTCGGATCAGCGGCCGCAGCCAGGTTCCGCTTTGCTGTCATCCCAGTCTCGGACGGGTGCGAAGCCCGCGTCTTAGATCGTGCGGTTTTGCTGCTCGCTAGTGGAACGCCCGAACTCGATTCTGTTGGTCGGGAAACGTTCGGAGTGTTTCCAATGCGCCCAAAAATCGTTACGAGTACCATTCGAAGCTTACGCAGCGAGCCCCGCACAGCCGAGTCGAGATTCGCCGACGCCATCGTAGCAACGACAGGACGATGGCCTGCCGGCCGCGCCTCCACCATGCAGCGCTTGTCCCGCTTACCAATTCGGGAGCTATTCACATCGCTCAGATGAACCTCCACGCGCGTTATTTTGTCGGCGAACCGTTTTAATGCGCGGTTCACTTCGCCACTCACGAACAGTGTAAACTCGGCGTCCACCGCTATGTTTTTATCACTACTAACTTGAATCTGCAGTTTATACTCCTTCCGCAGTTGACAGCCGCCGGCGACTGGCGGCATAGTCGCCTCGCTTTCGCACAAGGCCGCAGCTTTGTCACGACTTCTTCCAGAACAGGATGATGCGACGAAGACAAGGCGGATCTACTTTTTGGCCTGATCTCTCCTGGAGCAACGTAAGCATTTGGCGTGTTAGTAAGCTGCCACCCAGAAGTTTCAGCCCGACTCCTCAAAGAGCATTAGCCGCGGAAAATCCACTTCACGTGCCGAAATAATGCTTCAGCCGGACTGCGGTACCGGAGCATCCCGTAATGCATCCGAGACATTTGTCTCGACGCGCTGCGGCGACGGGCCAACATGGGCATCTCCCGCATGTCCAGGGAACCTATGTCGATGAATGGCCGCATGTCTTCGTTCAGCAATTCACTCTTAATCCCGTGAACGGCCAGATGCATCGCAATAGTACTGCATTCCGTTCATTTTGTTGCTTCACAGAACGTTCGGTCACCAGAGCCGCCACACCGCCAATTCTAATTTAGTGAAAGAGTCTACAACGCGTTTCGCGCAGCAAGGCCCAATGCCCCATCAGTCCAGAATGGATGGTTTAAGCCGATAGATATTGAAGTTGCTGAATACAACGGCCAGGTATACGGGGGAGATGTGATGTACACCATTTTCCGGGAACGTGCCGCTGCTGCGGCCAAGTGACTCGCATGGAAGTGCATGGAATATCAGCAGGCGGCGCCTGCCAAAGAGTCGCTTGGCCGAGTCAGAGTCAAGCGGGTTGAGAAGCTGTTTGATGGTTATAACCTGAATAATATGTTCGCGCCTTGTCGCGCAGCGAAGTTCCTCATGCAACTCTCACCTTGGGCCGAGGATTCGCGACGGCGGGCGATCTTCACTAACGGCGGCGTCATAGCATTAATCGCCGAATAGCCAGGCGGTCCTCACGCACGATCACCGCAGGCGGGCGTCAGAAATCTACTGTGGGGTGCAGTGACAGTTGTGCGCTCTCACTTGCGCCGAAATCGCGTGGAGCACTAGCAGCGCACGAGCTTTTGCTTGGGGCGTCGGTGCAGCGTCCACAGCGTCAACAGCATTTTGCAATTCGCTGCACAATAGCGGACACATCGAATGGGCGCCGGAAACGCCTCCTGTATCATTTTTTCTACCGCCTCGTATGTGGGCAAGGCGTTCTTGTGCGGCTTCATTTTCTCTTCAGACAAAATGACTTCCTCCAATCATTAGTGGTGATCTAGTTTGGCAAAATATCAACAAAATGAGTCTATTCTGGCGTGCAATTGCAATGCAATTTCAGCATCTGAAGCTCGACTGCGTGAAGTCTTGCCAATAGCTGGGCGTGTTGCTTACTGCCAGGAAGCCCACCGCCCTTCTGTAGCAACTCCCAGACGATTGCGAATTCGTCGCACAACGGTGTGCACATCGACTTAGGATTAGGGAAGGCATCATTCACCATCTTCTCGATCTCCTCGTGCGTTGGTAACGGCTTTTTGGAATACTTGTCGGCTTTCGCTTCATCGGCCATAAGGGTTCGATGTTAGCGCTTTCGGGAATGAAACGCGTAAAACTAGCCAAAAGATAATAACTTACGCGATTCGGGAAAAGGCTGAATTAATGATGCCGCAGGCGCGCTCGGAATCGGCGTCAAGGCCCCTGTTACACTTCTTTTCGCTACCCGCTGAACTGCTGGCGGTGTTGGGCGCCGGGATCTGCCCTCGATCTGCAGATCGCCGTCGTAATAGGTAATGCGTAGATCGAGAATGCCTCCATGGCGCCCCGAGAGTTGGTATCGCGTGCGCATCGGAAGGTTTGCAGTGTTTCTGGAGGACGTGGATATTCGTCCACTTATGACGAACTGTCAGAAGCGGGGCCGGCCTCCGGCCCTCACAACGCCGGTCAAAATCTCTCCGGCGTGCAGAAACTGCTTCACACGCAGGAGGCGTGGGGTTCAAGTACCTACGGAGCCACCATTCTTTCAGGCATTTACAAGCAGGAAGTTGACCTCCTCCAATCAAGCAGGGGGACAGACTTGCCATGCAAGAAGTGGGCATTCGTTCATACGACGGCTCACCGAGCGCCCACAGAGGTTTGGGCGGTGCGGCATCCTATGGCAAATGTTGTCAAGTTCACGGTCTTTTTTCCTGGTCAGCAGCACTGTGAGTGGCAGCCACTGCTGGCCTATATTCATATTCCCGACGTACTGGCAAACTTGCCGGCGTGAATGCCTCGCCTTCGACGTCTTCACCGTGCTCAAGCTCGATCGAGAGTGGAAAATTACCCAGAAGTTGTTCCCTGGCATTATCGATTGGAATTCCCATGATCGAGGTCGGAATCTTGCTGCCGTGGCTATCTCACTGGGGCAAAATGAACCACTTGTAGCGAATAGCAAAATTGCCGCCAGACAGGACTGTTTCGCCACTCGCCCCAGGGTATATCATTAGCAGCAGAGGGAAATTGGGAATGGCTAAAAAGGACTCGTCCGACGGCACGGGGTTCAGCCGTCGCAATTTTCTCAAATCCACAAGCGTCGTCGGTCTGGCTGAGACGGTTATTGCACCCGAGCAAACCGAAGCGCAAAGCATGCCTGCGGCCGTGGGCCCGGGCGATGTGCCTGTGCGCCTGAACGTGAATGGCCGGCAAATCGATCTGATGATCGAGCCGCGCGTCACGCTGCTCGATGCGCTTCGCACCCGTGCGAATCTTACAGGAAACAAGCGGGGCTGCGATCGCGGTGCCTGCGGCGCATGCACAATGATCGTTGACGGGCGCACCGTCTACTCTTGTTCGACGCTTGCAATTGAGGTGCAGGGCAAACAGATTCGCAGCGTTGACGGTCTCGCCAGCGGCGACCGGCTGCACCCCGTTCAGCAGGCCTTCTGCGATAAGGACGCGCTGATGTGCGGCTTCTGCACGCCGGGCTTCATCATGGCAAGCGTCGGACTGCTTGAGAAGCATCCGAATCCGACTCCCGAACAGATCAAGAAGGGCCTCGACGGTAACATCTGCCGCTGTGGCACGTTCTCTCGCATCTTCGAAGCTGTTTCCAGTGTGAAAGGAGGTCAGCGTGGTTAACGAACCCGATCCTCTCCAGCAGGATGGACGCGCGGCAGCGGCCGCCCCTTCCGATGCTGAGTTCAATTGGCCTGCCGACCCCACTGTTCTGGGTACACGCGTCAAGCGCTTAGATGGGCCTGACAAGGTTACCGGCCGCGCGAAGTACACCTTCGACGTTGCCCGCCCTCGCATGCTTTACGCCCGCATTGTGCGGTCGCCCTATCCCCATGCGCGCGTCGTATCGGTCGATTTATCGGCCGCTGCCAAGATGCCGGGCGTGAAAGCCTCGCTGGTATGGCGCGACCCCAATTCGACGAACAATCGCGTGATGTTTCAGGGCGATGAGGTGGCAGCCGTAGCAGCCGATACCGAAGAGCACGCCATCGACGCCGCGCGGGCGATCAAGGTCGAGTACGATGTCCAGCCGCACGTAACGATAGTGGAGAAGGCGCTCGCGGGTACAGCCCCGGAGGTGTTCACTGGCGGCAACGTGAGGGCCGCCCAGCCGCAGTCAACCGGCGATCTGGATGCCGGCTTCAAGGCGGCGGCGCATGTGATCGAGGAAACCTACGCCACGCAGGTAATCACGCACACCTGTATGGAGAGCCATGGCACCGTATGCGAGTGGGATGGCGACAAGTTGACCGCGTGGGTCTCGACGCAGGGAATCAACGGCGCGCGGGAGAACTTTGCCAGCGCGTTGGGTATTCCGCAGGCGAACGTGCGCGTCATCTGCCAGTACATGGGCGGCGGCTTCGGTAGCAAGGCATTGAGCGTCGGCGCCGAAGGCCTGATCTGCGCCAAACTGGCGAAGACGGCCAATGCGCCAGTCAAGCTGATGCTTGATCGCAAAGAAGAGCATCTGGCAACGGGTAACAGGCCGTCTGCGGCGTCGCGCATCAAAGTAGGAGTTTCAGCCGACGGCATCATCACTGCCTTCGATGCCGATTCCTGGGGCACGGGCGGTGCGGGCGCCACCGCAGGCTTTCCTCTGCCGTACATCTATCGGATCGCGAATCGCCGTCGCACGCACAAGGACGTCTTCACCAACACCGCCCAGCAGCGCCCAATGAGGGCGCCAGGGCATCCGCAGGGCTCGTTCAACACCGAGATCATGATGGATGAGTTGGCGGACAAGCTAAACATGGACCCGGTGGAGTTCCGGCTCAAGAATCTGCCTCCCCAAGCGCCCAATGCAATGTGGGGCGCATACCTGCGCGAGGGTGCTACGGAGTTCGGCTGGAGCAAACGGCACGCGACCGGCGATAAGACTCCCGGCCCGGTCAAGACCGGCATGGGCGTCTCGATCAACACCTGGGGTGGCGGTGGCCGCGGACCGGCGCCCGCTCATTGCGAAATTGCGTCCGATGGGGGCGTGGTCATGCGCGTCGGCACGCAGGATCTCGGCACTGGTACGCGTACTTTAGTAGCCGTAATTACTGCTGACTCGCTGGGACTTCAGCCGTCACAGGTCCGGCCGGAAATTGGCGACACGCTTTATGGTGTCAGTCCCTTATCCGGTGGCAGCACGACCGCGGCGAGCATCAGCCCGGGAATTCGCGTCGCCGCCATCAAGGCGCTGGATGCCTTGAAGGAGAAGGTCGCGCAGTCGATGGGCGTAACTCCGGCGTCTCTAGTCGCCACGGGCGGCCGCCTTCAAGTGAAGGAGGATCCCTCGAAGGGAATGTCATGGGGCGACGCCTGCAAGCGAATCGGCCCGCAGCCCATCGTGGCGGACGGCGATTGGAAGCCCGGTATGTCGTCATCTACGACTAGCGGTGCGCAGTTTGCCGAGGTCAGTGTCGATGTCGAGACTGGCATCGTCAAGGTCAAGCGGATCCTTGTGCTGCAGGATTGCGGACTGGTGGTCAGCCGGCTCACGGCGGAAAGCCAGTGTTATGGCGGCGTCGTCGGGTCGCTCAATTTTGCCTTGTTCGAAGATCGCATCCTCGATCGCAATACCGGGCAAATGGTCAACCCGAACATGGAGTGGTATCTGCTCGCCGGCATGTCGGACATCCCGAAGATCGACGTCCGCATCAAGGACCAGCCGGAGCGCGGCGTCATCGGCCTGGGTGAGCCGCCGACGGTGGCGACAGCGGCGGCGATCGCGCTGGCAGTACGGAATGCGATCGGCGTGACAGTGCGCAGCCTGCCGCTGACACCGGCGAGAATTCTGGGGTCGCTGAAAACAGCGTGAGAAATCGGGAGGTTCTGTGAAAGCCTTTGCTTACGTTAATCCTGCAAATGAAAAGGCCGCGGTGGCCGCGCTCTCGCCGCAACTTGAGCACTCGATTCCCATCGGAGGCGGCCAGGATCTTCTGGCGCGCATGAAGGACTACATCACCCAGCCCGAGCGTCTGGTGAACGTGAAGTCCGCGCTGGATTCTGCCGTGACCCCGTTGAATGGCGGCCTGCGGATCGGCGCAGCCATGAGAATGGCCGATCTTGCCGAGCATGCGGACGTGGCGCGAATGTATCCCGCCATCAGCGCGGCCGCCATCGAAGTAGGCACGCCGCAGATTCGGAATCAGGCCACGGTGGGCGGCAATTTGAACCAGCGGCCCCGTTGCTGGTATTTCCGCAATGAGGAGTTTGTCTGTTTCAAGAAGGGCGGGAATACCTGCTTTTCGATCGCGGGAGAGAACCAGTTTCACGCTATCCTCGGTGCCGGACCGAGTTTCATCGTGCACCCTTCGAGCCTTGCGGTCCCCATGTTAGCCTATGGCGCGACATTTCGCGTCGTGGGTCCAAGAGGCGAACGGATGGTGCCTGCTTCGGAATACTTCACTCTTCCCAGTAAGAACTTGCGCACGGAGAACGTGCTGGCGCCGGACGAACTGCTCACCCATGCGATCCTGCCGGGGCCCGGCGCTGTGAAGAGCGGCCACTACGAAGTCCGCTACAAGGCGTCGCACGACTGGCCAATCGCTTTTGCCACCGTGCTGCTTACGTTCAATGGCGCCACGGTACAGTCGGCCCGTATCGTGATGGGCGCCGTCGCTCCCATCCCGTGGCGATCGCCCGCCGCCGAGCAAGCGCTGACGGGGAAGGCGATCACCGAGGAAACCGCGACCGCCGCAGCCCAGGCCGCGTTGCAAGACGCGCGTCCGATGAGCCAAAACGCGTACAAGATCGATGTGGCCAAAATCGCCGTGAAACGCGCCATTCTGCGCGCCGCCGGCATCCAGGTGGCCTGACCCCGCGAAGGAGGAGCCGATATGCTAACACTGATTTCGCCGAAGATTACCGTGGGCGTGCACTGCCTCAAGCTCCGCACGAAGGGCATGTATCTGAATCCGGTGGTGGACCCTCAGGAAGCCACATTCTACGACGCGTATGACGCTACTGCGTACTGGTGTGTCTCGACCCAGACCGGCTTCGGGCCAGATGGCGAACCTGTTCGGGCGGATCTGTGCCGCGGCGAACGCGGCTGTTGCAATTTCTGAAAGGTTTCGGCAGTGGATGCGCCTAGCGTAATTGTGATCGTTGGCCGTCACGTCGATTGCCCCCGCTGTTGGAGTAGCCAAAAGCGATGCGTTGTCTTGTCGTGCGAAAACCCCATTGCGTGATCGCCGCGTTGCTCAAGACCGCCCGCCGTGCGCGCCGCACGGCCTGCCAGACTCCGACAGCAATCGCGCACTCGACATGTTCCTCAAAAGTCGGTACCTGCTGGAGCGCGGATACGGCCGTGGCGCGGTATTTGCCACCGGCACGCCGACCTCTAACACTATGGTTGAGATGTACACGATGTTCCGCTACCTCACTCCGGAGATGCTGATGGAACGGAAAATCGAGCACTTGGATTCTTGGGCTGCCAATTTCGCTAAAGCGGTAACATCGCTTGACTTGCGCTGGATGAGTCGGGCTACCGCATGCACACGCGGTTTGCCAAAGCAATGTGGGATAAGTCGAACGGCAAGAGCGATGGCGCTACATGGCCGCGAGTAACACCGAAATCTGAATCACATCTTTTTCAAAAAGATGTTCTTCGTGAAATACGCGCCGGTAGATTCCACTTCAAGCCCGATCTTCCCGTTCGACCGGAAGTACATAGGGTCGTTATCGATGAAGACCGACATCAGGTGGCCGTTCATGTACATCGTGGTTGTGTGGCCCTTGGCGATCAGCAGGAACTGGTTGTAGTCCTCTTTCTTAAACCAGGAATCGCGCGTGGCTTGGTCGGCGAAGGTGTTGAGCACCACCCGCCGGCCGGGCTCCGCCAGTATGGCAGTTCCCGGAGGAGCCGCGATGCCGCGGGACGACGACTGTTCGTAGTATTGGCCGGGGTACCTGTTGTTCGCATCGAAATCGAACTGCGGACCGGCCATGTCCCACTTGGCGCGCTCAGCCGCCGTCGGTGGCGTGCCAGGGTTGGCGCACTGTGGACCGCGTCCGCCGCGGCCCGCGCCGCCGGGTGCGCCCGCACCGCCCGCGCCTCGACCGGCCTGAGCGCCAGCCGTTCCCGTAGCGCCCGGTCCACCGGGACCGCGTCCACCGCCCCCGCCGCGTCCAAGTTCACCAACTATCGTTCCGCCGCCTCCCCGGCCGGGGTAGCGCAGCGCGACGTTATCGTCAGCCGTCATGTAACTGCGGAATTGCACGCCTCCGTTTACGTTGCCCGTGCCCTTCGATTCGAACTTGAGCATGAAATCGCCCGGTTCGCCACCCTTCCACACAAGATAGATCGTGCCGGTCGGCTTCTCACAGGTGGGTTCGACATAAATGGCGCCGTCTTTGACGCTCCAGAAGCGGGGATCGCCATCCCAGCCGTTCAGCGTCTGGCCGTCGAAGAGGGAGATCCAGCCATCGCTGTTTTCATAGTCGAACGGCGTGCCGCCGCGGCCAAATCCGCCGCGGCCTGCGATGGACTGAGCGGGTGCTCCGCCGCTCGCCACTGCCGTCGGAGCGGATTGCGGAGGAGATTGCTGGCATAATGCGGCGGGCGCGGAGACGAGCAGCGCCATTAAGCTACTTACCAGCAGGTGCGCGTTGATGTGCGACATAGATTCCTTTCTTATACTGTCTACGCGACGAAACTCGCCGAGTAGCGCGCCTCGATGTTCCCTCGCGCGGGTAACCATCGATATGCCGGAGCGCCAAACAACTGGCCACGCTCGATCGCTTGCCGCCGCGTTTCCGGAAACGGAGAGACGCCGAATTCCAGCCCGCAGGCGATTGTATTCCCGTTCCAAGGCTCGTGCACGCGGCTGCGATTCTCTTCCCACCTGCCGAGCCACGGAAAATCGGTTCGCTTCCAGCGGTACCCGAACTTCAGCTTCATGCCGGGATGATACGCCGTGAAGCAAGCGTCCTCGCGCGAGGGGTCCATCAGATGCGCGGTAAACGCGCTCGACGCCGGTGAAGCGTTGAACACGCTCAAATCGGCGAACCCGCCGCCGGACCGCGGGGCATGCGGCCAATCGAACTCCGCGGCGGGGATGAGATAATCGTCCGCGCCAAAAGCGCTCTCGAACGTTTGCGATTTCGTAGCCGGCAGGCGCAACTGAGTCACTCCACATTCAAGAAACGGTGGACCGAGTGTCACATGCTGCGTCCAGGCGATGGGGCGGTCAAAGGAAGCGAGGCTTTCGACTGATTCCTCAATGTCGACGCTGGCGTCGTGCAGTTCGATGGTACGCGTGAACCGTATTTGCGCAAGCGGGAAACACCCGGTCATCGTAAGTCCGCCATCGCTTTCCCGTACGTCATACGTGGATATGGAACCTTCGCCATGCACGCCAATGCCGGCCTCGGCCTCTTCAGGCGACGGCGCCCCAAATAGATCGAGACACAGAGAGTGGCCCATGATTCCGACAAGTAACCTGGCTTCGATGTCACTTCCGTATTCCGGATGCGCGCCGGCCCTGTAACTCGAAGGTTCGATGGAGGGCCACGGCGGGGTCCAGAGCGGATTTACGCCGCTCACTTTGTGCAGGATCTCGGCGATATGTCCGCCTTCTCGCAGAACGGTTATGCGAATCTCGTCATTCTCAATCGAAACGGCGCGGCGTCCACGATAAGTGATCATGGCTTATCGAACGTGAGGCGATCTTTCTTAGCCACGATCTTTGCGAAGTCGAGATTGGGAACCTTCTTCAAGTCATCGATGGATTGGAAAGCTCCGTGCTTATCGCGATATTCGATGACCGCTGCGGCCTCGGAGCGCTTCAAGGTGAGACCGCTTTCGAGATCGATGGCGCTGCATTTATTGATGTTGATTCGCGGAACCTCTTCGGCGGCGAAATGAGCAGTGAGGTAGTTGGTAATGCTCTGTAGCTCGGCCGAGGTCGCATTGGCGCCAAGAGACGCCATCTTATTGACTGTTGTCTCCCATCCGCTGCGGTCTTGATGCAGCGAGATTGAGCGCGCGAGCTCGTGACATTGGCTGCACACTCTCTCGGTCTCGGCCTTACCGGGACCGTCGGGGAGTTGTGCATGTACGAGAGTGCAAGCGAACAGGAGCGCGAGGACGCGGCAGGCGATCCGCTTGCTAGCTGAGTCCGGAATGGGCATTGGAACGTTCATGTCACAGTTAGTGTTCAATCGGGAAGCCGAACGCATAGATCGTTCCATCGCTGGTTCCAATATAGACCTGACTGCCAATCGCCGACAAACTTCCAATGCGAACTGCGGCCGTCATGGTCTTTCCACTATTCCACACCTCCTTGCCGCTTACTCCGTCAAGTGCGTGGAGGACCGCGTTCGGTGAGTTCGCGACAGTAAAAACCACGCCGTTGACGACGATGGGCGCGATGGGAGAAGCCATCCCGGCGGACGTCCAGCCGGTTTGAAGAGCGGCCGAATCGCCCGATACTTTCCAGGCGGCAATCGCGTTCTTGGATGGCGCGAGGATCCAGCGCGTTCCGCTCGGATCTTGCCAGCTCGCGAGGGCGCCGGTAGCCGCGGCAGGATACGACGCGCCGGTCATCGACGCGGCATCCACGACGTGGATGTGCCCGTCCTGTGTGGCGGCAGCCACCATTGCCTTGGTCTGATATTCAAAGATGACGGGCGAGGTAGCGAATACGGCGTTTTCGGCGCGATAGACACCTTGCGGCTCCAACTTCTTCGGATCGAGCGCAACGATGTCGCCCTTGGTTGTAGCGGCGTATACCTTGGCGTCGGGTCCGAAGGCGAAACCGCTCCCGGCGATTTCTCCGTTGGCGGCCCAGTGCGCGACCTGTTTCGCCGTGATATCGAGGGCCCACACGCCGTTTGGTGCGCCGCCGCAGTCTTGCGCGGTGGCCGCGTAGGCGATGTTATCGACAATAGTCAACTCATGGACGTTGGCGCCTGGCGGCAGAAACGCCACGGCTGGATTCGGCTCTTCGCCGTTGGAGACATACATCGCGTGATACATGCCATCGCTCGAGACCGCACTCACGAAATCGGGCATGCGCGGGCCGCGGCCCCCTCCCGGCCCACCGCGGCCTCCCGGCCCTCCGGGAGCGCCAGGCGCGCCGCCCCGCCCGCGCGCCGCCGCGGCGTTAGCATTGGCCAACGCGGCCGCGATGGTCACCGCACCTTCGCCCGGCTGTCCCACAGCGCTTTTCGCCGGCCCCCCCCGGCCCCCGCCCCCGCCGCCGCGTCCGGCAGGAGCGGCAGGAAACGCCGTCCCGCTCGGACGAGCTACGTTTGCGGTCATGCCGCCGGAGCACGCGCCCGCGGATCGCCCGTTTGCGCCGCCTTCGAGCTTCTTATGCCACTCGATACGCGCAAGGTCGGTATCAATGGCCGTAATTTCGCCCGACGGGCTACCCATGAACGCGAGCGATCGGAAACCGCGGTATCCGATGTAGCGGTCGAGCGTGGCGGCGACGGTCGGCTCGCCGTTGAGCTTGATCTTCCAGGTGACGGCGAAGCCCGGCTTCTGCAGCTTCTGTACGGATATCTCGGGGTCGGTGCGGACCCAGGACGAGCGTTGCGCGTCGGCCCCCGCTGTCCACCAATCCGTGCCCCGGCCGAACTGCGCGCGCGCTACGCCAACGTCAAGCAGCGCGGCGAGCGTAAGTACGGCGCCATGGATTCGTCTCATCGCAATAACTCCTTAGACTCGGTTCGCGGCATAGTCAGTTGACGCCCAGCACATCGGCGATGGCCTTATCGGCTAACGGGGTCATCGCCGCGTAACCCTCCGCGTTGGGCAGCAGGCCGTCGCTGGTCAGTTCCTTTTTAAAATCCCGGCCCGATGCGAGGGCCGAATAGTAGTTCAGATAAGTCGAGCCGCTTTGCGCAGCGTAGGCCTTGATAGCGCCATTCAATCCAATGATTTTGCCTTGGGGACGAAGCGCCGTCTGGTTCTTGAAGCAATTGCAAACCGGCAGCACCGATGCCAGAATGACACGGATGCCATGAGCTTTCGCCAGCTCGGCCATGGACATGATGTTATCCATCATGACGCCTTCCGTGGCGGGACCGGTGACGCTGGCGAGATCGTTCGTGCCGGCTTGTATGACGACTACCCTGGGGTTCAGCTCAATCACATCCTGACGGAAACGGACCAGCATCTGGGCACTGGTCTGGTCGTGGATGCCGCGATTGATATAGGGCTTGCCCGCGAAAAAAGCGCCATCTTTGCCCCACTCTTCCGTAATCTGGTCGCCGAGGAAGACTACGCGATTCTCGCCCGGCTTAGGCGCGCGGATTTCGGCATCGTCGCTGCCGTAGCGAGTGAGGCCGGCCCAATCGCTGAGCAGGCGCCGCTGCCGCTCGAGACGGGCGGCCTGCGTGGAATCGGGCTGAGCAAACAGGGGCGTGAGAACGAGCAAGGGGAGGACTAACACGGCAGCCAGGCTGTCAAAGCGTCCGCCATAGTGATGCGCGACCAGCTCACGGGCGTGCCGCCGATGCGCGCCCCCGCAAGCCCGACCTGCGAATTGCGGAGTCGACGCGACTTGCCAGCGCCTTCTCAACCTGGTCTTCATGTTACTTATTAATCCCGAAACAGTAGAGGTTATTGTCGAAGGTGCCGATATAAACGCGGCCATTCGCTACCGAGATGCCGCTCCAATGGTTCCACGAAGTGATTTGATCGCCGCTCGACCACAGTTCCTTGCCCGTTTGCGCATCGAGCGCGTAGAGCACGGCGTGTGTGGAGCCGGGAATGCGCCGCTCGGCGCTATCCGCTAGGCCCAAATCCGGGTAAGCCTGCTCGGTATCTTCGCCATTGCCATAGGCGAAGACGACGCCGTTAGCGATTACCGGCGGTTCGGCGCGGTTCATGTCACGCGAGATCCAGGCAGGATTAAGCTGCCACTTACCGTTCTTCTCTTCTACCTTGAAGGCAACGATGGCGCCGTAAGTTACTTTGCCGTGTTCGACAGGCGCTTTGAACTGCGAGTGTTTGGCGCCCCAGATAGGCGTCAGCACCCAGCGCACGCCCTTCGAGTCTTCCCAACTTGCCAGGGAACCCCAAATGCCGGCGGATGCGAAATTGACATCCTCATTACAAAGCAGCGGGCTGCGGTAGAGCGGCGTGCGGTGATCGTCGCCGCCGATGGACTGAGTATCCATGAGATACATGCGGCACTCTTTGCCCGCGTCCACCATCAACTCTTTTCCTTTGTAGTTGAAGATCACAGGAGTTACCTGCATGTCGAGATCGCGTTTGACAAGCCACTCGGCGTTCGAGGGGCCGTAATAATCGGATAACTCCAGCGCCTTGGTCTCGGGATTCTGCTTCAGTCCTACGATGCCGTCGCCGTAAGTACCGTCTTCCGGAGCGAAGCGACCGTCGCCAGTTCCTGTGTACATGACGCCCTCGGCGCTAATCGCGGGACCGGTACGCCCCCACATGCCGCCCCCTGCCGGGCCCCAGGTCCCAACCTTATTGGTCTTGAGGTCGTA
Source organism: Bryobacterales bacterium (assembly GCA_963703295.1). Lineage (GTDB taxonomy): Bacteria > Acidobacteriota > Terriglobia > Bryobacterales > Bryobacteraceae > PALSA-243. The sequence continues at coordinate 7,723,974 of OY969810.1, read as the reverse complement.
GGCATACGCGATGTTGGGGTTGCCGCCGCAGCCCTGCGCGGTGTGCGTATAGAGAACGCCATTAAACAGGTTCAAGGCGTACGGTTTGCCATTCGGCGGCATCCACTTGCTGGGCGGCGCGATGTCTTCGCCATCCGCCACGTTCAATTGGTGAAGCATGCCGTCCCACGAAGCGGTGTAGATTGTGTATTTTCCAGCGGCGCCGGCGGGGCTTATAACCGGGGTCGCGGTAATACCGCCAGGACAGAGGATGTTGCCGCCGCGGCCGTTCGACGGGGGCGGAGTAAAGGAACTTTGGAAATGTTTCTTCCACAGGAGCTCGCCCTTCTCGACATCGATGGCGTAGATATTATCGTTGGAGCCAGCTTCGATGGCGATTTGTTTCGCGCCCGAGGGAGTGTTGACCTTATCGACTATGAGGGGAGGGAAGAGGGAATGCATCACCTTAGGCTCGTTATCCAGGTGAAGCTTCCAGAGCAGCTTGGTGTTCTTGACGCTCTCCGCCGAAAATATCTTCTCGTCCCTCTGCCAGGCATCGCGTCTGACGTTGCCGCCATCGGTGAGCCAGTCCGCACCCCAAAGAGCGCAGCCAGCCGCAGTAAGAACCAGGAGTCTTCGCATAGCACCTCGCATTCGAATCATAATCAAAAGCGGAAACCGGGCGATTGCGCGCCCGACAATCCCGGCCGTTAACAGAGGCAGCCCGGATTCTACCAATCTACTACCCGCGCTTCCGAACGCGCCGGCAGCGCCACCGAAGGAATGGTCCCAAAAGTGGAGTTCGTATTCGCCCCGGTAGCAAATTCAGCCCATCCAGAACATTTTCGGTGAAGGCGCTGCTCCACAGTTGCGAACCGCGCGGCAGCGTGTGGTTAAAGTTAATGTTCGCGGCGAAGGGACACGTATTGGCGGATATGTTCTCGAAAGATGCCCGGAATTGTGTATGGCCCGAGGGCGAGACTACGAATGTAGAGGGAAAAGCCCGAGAAATGCGAGATGGGAGATTGCCGCGCACCTTCCGGGAGCAGAAAAAACCTGAAGCGCCTCCGGCGCCGCGCGGTTGAATTGTCATTTGGCCTCGGCCATCCGTAGCCGATACGCCACACGACTTCACGGTCGCATGCATCCGATCCCCTCTTCGATTGAAACGTATCAAGGAGCGATAATGGGATCAGCATACACTGGTTGTTGAAACGTGTCAAGAAAAAAAACGGGCTGAGAACATTTGAGTGAGAATAGCCTTGACAGTCGCTTTCAAAGATGCGTACGCTACAAGTGCTAATCAATAGCCGGAGCCAAAGGAGGCGCAATCAGCATGGTTCCCCAGACTCAAGTCGAGCCAGCCGACGGGGCGGCGGCGAAATCCGCTCTCATTCGCGCGGCGCTGGCCGCCGGCCAAGGCATAGTGAGGTTATCCCCCTGCTGGGTTCCCCGGTCTTTTCTTATGCCCGGCGGGCGCCTGAAGCTAGACCCCCGCGATCTTTACATTCTCGGCAGTCATCGCGGCGGTATCGACGAACGCTGGTTCTCATCCACCACGAAAGCGGCTAACGGACCCCTTACCGCCGAAGACGAAGGACTAAGTTACATCGCCTTCCAAGGCAAAAGCGTATTGCTGAGGGAGGCAATTGAGAGGGCGGGCGATTTATTTATTGGGCATCAAGCGATGGAACGAGAAGGCGGCTGGAACTTACTTTGTAAGTTCTTTGACAATTTAGGTCCCATCCCGCACCATCTCCACCAGACGGACGAGTTCGCCGCCCGCGTAGGGCAAAGAGGGAAACCCGAGGCCTATTACTTTCCGCCGCAATATAACTTCAAGGACAACAACTTCCCCTACACCTTCATGGGCCTGGAACCCGGCACGACCCGTGACGATGTGCGCGCCTGTCTCAAACGCTGGAACGAAGGCGACAACGGGATTCTGTATCATTCGCGTGCTTACAAATTGAAACCCGGGACTGGATGGCAGATCGATCCGGGCATTTTGCACGCGCCCGGTTCGCTGGTGACTTACGAACCCCAAGTCAATTGCGACGTTTTCGCAATGTTCCAATCGATGGTGGAGGGGCGCGCGGTGCCATGGGACCTGATGGTAAAGGATGTGCCAGCCGATCACCACCAAGATCTCGACTACCTCCTGGACATGCTGGATTGGCCGGCCAACCTCGATCCGGAATTCCAGAGCCATCGGCTGTTTGAACCCCTTCCAGTGAATTCGGTGGATGAGATGGCGGAGCGCGGTTATCGCGAAAACTGGATCGTTTACTCCACGCCGCATTACTCCGCGAAGGAACTTACCGTCCTGCCCGGTCGCTCGGCGGTCATTCGCGACGCGGCCGCTTACGGCTTGATTCTGACCCAGGGCTACGGCTCGATTGGCGTGCATGAGGTGGAGACGCCGAGCTTGATTCGCTATGGACAAATGACGAAGGACGAGTTGTTCGTCTCCGCTGAGGCGGCGGCCGAAGGAGTCCGGATCGTCAACCGAAGCGACGCTGAGAACCTCGTCATGCTGAAGCATTTCGGACCAGGTAATCCAGAAGCGCCGGCGCATAAGGCATAGCGGACCGCTGGATATCTCCGCCGAGGGCCTGACGCTGTTGACAACCCTCCACGGGCGATAGACGCTAAAAAAAGCTTGAGAAGTTTCAAGCCATTACAGGAGTGGCCATGTCCGACGTGCAACCGCACCGCCTTCCCGCCCAGCACAATGCCATGTAGCCGGTCCTGGTAGGCAAAGCCCCAATTTGGAGCCGCCCATCGACCTCGAAACCATGCTCAGATTGACCGCCGCCGCAAGAGTAAACGGCATGGGGTTCGAAGGCGTGGATCTGTTCCTTTCGCGGTCGCACACGGACATCGATTCCTCGATGACGACTTAGCGCGCCTGGCTGAAAACTGCGGTCGAAGGGCATGGGGCGACGGCAATAGCGCTGCGCCCACTTTTCGCGACGCCTTGCAAACCCATTGCGTGACCGATGCCATACTCGAGTCGGGCTGCCAAGCGCGCCTGGGTAAAGGTGCGAAGCAGTAGCGCGTCTCACGCCGCTTACAAGGGTGAGTTAGTCCAAGGGCGCGACTCTTACGGCGATTCGGTCCGAGCCTGCAGAGAGGGCTTGGAACGGCGTGGATGTTACCCTGAAAAGACATGTCCAGTATCAAGGAAGTCGCGGAGATGGCGGGCGTTTCGGTCGGAACCGTCTCCCATGTCGTCACCGGGTCCGTACCAGTCAGCGAAAATCTGCGCGCGAAGGTTCAAGCGGCGATCCGCAAGCTCAATTACCATCCGAACCACTTAGCTCGAAGCCTTAAGACAAGCAAGACGCGTACGCTGGGGATTATCGTTCCGGACATGACGATTTCGTTCTTCCCCCAGTTAATTCGCGGCGCCGAGGAGGCCGCGCAAAAGAGCAATTACTGGTTAATCGCTGTGAACTCCGACGATAATGGCGATCGGCAAAAAGATTTGCTCTCGCTGCTGCGATCGCAGCGCGTGGAGGGCATTCTACTGGTGGTGGCCGCCGCGCCGACTCCGTTGAATCAGATCTCACTCATCATCGATGCGGGCATTCCCATCGTCTGCCTCGACCGCATTCCCGACCGGGTTCCAGTGGATTCGGTTTCCGTGGAAGACCTGGAGGGCGCCAGGATCGGCGTGAAGCATTTGATTGAGATGGGTCACCGCAGAATCGCTATCGTAACCGGACCCTTGACGCTGAAGAATGAGCGCCAGCGCGTGCAGGGATACCGGCAGGCGCTGGAAAGCAGCGGCATACCCGTGGACGAGAGCCTCATTTGGACCGGCAATCTCCGAGCCCAGGATGTTACGGTCCTGTGCCGCGAACGCCTGAGCGGAAGCTCAAAACGGCCCGACGCGCTCTTCTCCACTAACGGACCGACGGCTTTGGGCGTTCTACGCGCGTTTCGTGAGTGCGGTCTGCGCACGCCGGAAGATATCGCGTTCGCCACGTTCGACGAACTCAACGTGGAGGACATCTTCTCGCCCTCCATCACAACGGTAGCGCAGCCGGCGTACAAGATCGGCTATCGCGCGGCGGAAATCCTTCTCGATCGAATCAATGGCGAAGCGCCCGAAAAGACGATTACCTTGCGTCTGCCGGCCCACCTGGAAGTAAGAGCTTCCTCCGGACGAAGAGTCAAGCGAGTTACTCCCGTTGCGGAAGATGACTTGGGTTTGCACGCGTCCAGATAGGTTTCAGTCTTTGGCCATGGCGTGCGTCAGTTGATTTTCTTTAGCCAGATATTACGGACGGAGACCCTGGTAGTAGCTTCAATCTCGATGCCGAAGATGCCCGGCTGATTGTTACTCGATTCGGGATCGTCGTCCACCATGACTGCCATTAGTTGTCCGTTGACGATGTGAAGGAAGGTGCCACCGCGCGCGATGACGGTATATTCGTTCCAATCGTTCAACTTGACAAGTTTGCCAAGCGCGGCGCGATCGCCGATGGTTCCCATTAGCCGTTTGGCGCCAAAACCCGCGCCTTCAACCACCTCGCCCCGCCAGGCCATAATACCCATCGGCGTATTCTCGGAGTAGAACTGGCCGGTATAAACGCGGCTGGGCCAGAAATCCGCCTGCGGCCCGGTCATCATCCAGTTCAGATTCACCGGGCCTACGTTCGCAGTCACATTCGCCGGTATGGGCCGCGACCATGGCAAGCCGGTCTTGCTGCGATATTGAAGGCCGCTGCCGCCATCGCCTTCGACTTTCATCTCGAATTTCAGCGTGAAGTCCTTGGCGACCACGTCGCGATAGGCGATATAGGTGTTGCCACTGGGGTTTTCGGGCGTGGATTCGCCGACAATCGCCCCGGCTTCCACACGCCAGAACTTGGGATTGCCATCCCAACCCTTCAGGCTGACGCCATCGAATAGCGGGATGTAGCCGCGATGATCGTTGAATGCCAAGGGCTCGGGCTCAGTGAAACCACCCTGACCGAATACGCCCCCTGAAGCCGCCAACCAAGCCAGTTGCTCGTCGTCAAGCCGTTCGGATGCCGCTTGAATCTTGGCTAGCGCTGCCGCGCGCTCGTCAGCCAGACTCAGTTCGGCGGCGGCGACGGCGCTCGCCTTGGATTCGATGGCGGAATCGTTACGCGGAACGGTGAAGGCAACCGCCGCGACTGCGCTGCGAGCTTCGGCCACCGTCTGCAATTGCGGCGCCAGGCTGGAGGTCATCTCCAAAAGCGCGGAGGCCTGTTTGGAAGTCACGTGCGGCATACTGGTGCGGGCCTGGCCTCCGCCTCCGCCGCGCCCAGGAGCGGCAACCAAGGCTGCCAACGCCGTGATCTGAGCGGAGGACAATCTATCCGGTGAAGCTTGCAACTTGGCAAGCCCGTCCGCGCGAGCATTGGCCAGCGCCAGTTCGGCGGCGCGGACCGCATCGGCTTTCGCCTGGATCACAGTCTGGCTCCGCGGCTGCATAAGCGCAGCGGGAATCAGTTCGGCGCGCGCGGTGTTCAGACGTTGAGTGAGTCCGGCCAAATCGGCGTTTAAGCGCGCAACTGCCTCGGACTGTTGCAGGGTTGCGTTGGGTATGCCTCGCCCGCCCCGGCCCGAATTCGCCGCTCGTGGTTGCGCCTGTGCGGCGCCGAACGCGCATAAGTTGAAAACGACGGTTGCTGCGAACGCGGTGCGACGGAGCGTCATGATTCGCCTCCCGAGACTGCTGCGTGTGTCCTGAAACGTTTCAGAGCACACGTCGGTAATTCTAGATCTCTTTGTGAAGTTATGCAAGGCTGAGAGCCTCGTCTGAGAGCTTTGAAGGCCCGGAACGAACTCACCTTCGCCTGCATCACATTCATCTCGACTTGATCCGGTCCCTGTCTCGTCCTGTCCGCTCCTTCGTTGATTTGTCCAGTACATTTTTACCTCAATTCGCGATGGCGTCAGATCGTCACAAACAATTACCTACCATCACCGCTATCCAGGGCGGCGGTCCGGAGTTGCGTCATCCGGCCAGGAGTATACTGGATTTCGATTAGGGTGGCCCGAACCAACCTGCCCGCCGACTTGCGAGTGCTTTGGCTGAACAATGGCCCACGACCTGCGCGACCGTTTGATTGCGGCTACGTTGCCAAGGCGGAACGACTACCGGTTGCTAGCAAAATGGCTGCAAGTGGCGGCGAGGACCGACCGACCCGAGATGCGTGTACTGCGGTTCGTGCCAGCTATCCCGAGCTTGGCCTTGATTCTAGCGGCGGCGACGCTGCCGCCACTGATGTGGGCTCAGCCGTACGGGCTGGAGGCTGAGAACCTCACGAACCCCCTGGGAGTAGATGTCGTCGCGCCGCGTTTGAGTTGGAGGATCGACGACGCGGTGCAACTCGCATACCAGCTGCGATTCGCCGCAAGCACCGCCCTTCTCGATGCAGGCATCGCCAGCCTTTGGGACTCCGGTAAAGTCGCGTCCGGCCGCTCGAACAATGTCTCGTATGGGGGTCCGGCGGTGGTCTCGCGCCAGCGTGTGTTCTGGCAGGTGCGGGTGTGGACGGACATAGACCCTTCGCGGCCTTCGGCTTGGAGCGTACCCGCGTTCTGGGAGATGGGGCTGCTGAATGAAAGCGATTGGTCGGCGCAATGGATCGGCTTTTCGCCGGGGCCGCCCGTCTTCGTCCGCCAATTCTCGGTTTCCGGCCCGGTGCAATCCGCTCGTCTTCATATCGCTGGACTGGGCGTATACGAAGCCAGGATCAACGGACAGGCCGTCAGCGCGGACGTGCTGGCGCCCGGCAACACGCTTTACTCCGTGCGAGCCGAGTACGCGACCTACGACGTCACTAGCCTATTGGTCCCAGGTGCAAATTCCATATCCGTGGAAATGGGCAACGGAACTTACAATTTGGTGCAGCCCGCAGGCAGATACACCAAAATCGCGGGCAGTGTTGCCAACACCCCAATTTTGAGAGCGCAGCTTGAAATCAGTTATCTTTTCGGTATCCAGACCGAGGCGACCAATGCTGACTGGCGAGCCATGTTGGCGCCGACCACAACCGCCACCTGGTGGGGCGGCGAAGACTACGATGCCCGCCGCGCGGTCCTGAGATGGGATCTTCCGGGAGCCGACCTCTCCGGATGGCCGCAAGCCTCTGTGATTCCCGTCGAGTCAACCAACTTCCAACTCACCTGGCGGGGTGCTCCGGGGGTCGAGATCACGGAGAGCCTGGTTCCAGTCGCGATTACACAGCCGCAAGCGAACACCTATGTATTCGATATGGGCGTGAATTTCGCCGGGTGGTACCAATTGCAAGTCAGCGGCCCGGCTGGCACGAAGGTGACGCTGAAGATCGGTGAGATACTCAATTCCGATGGGACGGTGAGTCAGACCACCACCGGGTCACCGATCTTCGATACGTATACGCTCTCGGGTCAGGGCATCGAGACCTGGCATCCAAGATTCGCGTACCACGGCTTTCGTTATCTCCAGGTGACCGGACTGCCAACGGTGCCGGTGAATGACACCATCACCGGCCTTGTACTCCGTGCCGCCAACGAACCTGCCGGGGCCTTCTCCAGTTCGAACGTGCTGCTAAATGATATTCACTCTATTATCAACCGCGCGATCCAGAGCAACATGATGTCGATTTTCACGGATTGCCCCGACCGGGAAAAGCTGGGGTGGCTGGGCGATACGTCCGTTATCTTCGGTTCTATCGTGCGCAACTACGACGTGGCCGCCTATGCGCGCAACGTGGTGCGTAACATGGCCGATAGCCAGACCCAGGTAGGACTGATCCCGGATTTTGTGCCTGCATATACCATTTATGACGGCGCTTTCGGTGACGACCCGAACTGGGGAAACGCGATAATTCTCGTCCCATGGAGCTTGTATGAGACCTACGGCGACATCGGAACCTTGCGGACTTACTACCCCAACATGGAACGCTATCTGGATTACCTTAGCAGCCGCTCGAGCGGATATCTGATCCAATACGGCTTGGGCGACTGGGAAACTCCAGAGCAAACGGTTGTTTCGCCATCCGTGGTTTCCTCGTATGGCTACTACCGTGCGGCCCAAACGATGAGCCGTATCTCCGCCGTCCTGGGTTATAGCGACGACTCCGCGAGATATGCCGCGCTAGCAACGAACATCGCCGCGGCCTTCAACGCGGCCTTTCTGGACGCCATGCACCATACATACTACGGCGGTCAGCAGGCGGCCGACGCCCTTGCGCTCGATATGGGAATCGTGCCCGCAAACCAGAGCCAGGCCGTCCTCGACCACCTGGTCGCTACGATTCGTTCGGCGGGCAACCATGCCGTAGTTGGCATCGTATCATTGGGGCCGTTAGTGCGCGCCCTTGCTGCCGGCGGGCGCGACGATGTAATTTACGACATCGCAGCGGGGACGACTTATCCCAGTTATGGATATGAAGTCGTGAGCGGCATGACTTCCCTCACCGAAACCTGGGACATGAATACCGGGTCGTCGTTTAACCACATGATGTTCGGCGCCATCGACGAGTGGTTCACGTCTGGTCTGGCCGGGATTCAACAGGCGCCGGGATCGGTCGGGTATCAGAGCCTTGTGATCAAGCCGGCAATGGTTAGCGGGCTTTCGGAAGTGAAAGGCACTTACAAGACCCCGAACGGTCTGGTCTCAAGCCAATGGAGCAGAGACTCTCGCGGTCGGTTGCATCTCGAAGTAACAATACCGGGCAACACGACGGCCGCCATTTGGATGCCCACGACCGCTTCGCCCCCTGCCGGCGCGATTTTCGACGTGACCCACGGGGAGCACGGGCGGCCGTACAGGATATACAACGTCGGCCCGGGAACTTATGAGTTCCATGTTGGGCCTGGTCCTGGCCCCGCCCCGCGGCGGTGACGTATCAACGACCAGCGTCTTTCAGAGTAAGTCGGCGAGGATCTCTACGACCTCAGTTACGTCATCCGTTCGATTAGTTATTCGACCGCCGGAAGAGAAAGGCCATTCTTCTGTAGGAGAAGGCCGCCAGCGGCGGGCGGGAATAATTGTTTTGACTATACTTGGGCTCTGTCCTTTGTATCTCGCGACGCGGAGGATTCCGTTCTCAAGACGCTGCGCAGTAAGAACCAGCCGGCAACCGGCCCATGAATCGATCGCGTCACGTCAACTGACATTTCAACCATCGAAGCGCCGTGCGCAAATTTGGCTACAAATGGAACTCTTTCAGGTGGTCGCAGAACTGGAGGCCTCCACCTATTAGTCTTCCCCGCGAAGCGGCTCGATATCGAGGCGCCGGAACGAAATCGCCCGCGCTACCCCGGCCTTCAGCGACCCGTGGTTACGACAAGCTTGCCGCTGGCGAGATCCCGTCGATACCGGGAAAGAAAGGCCCAGATGTCCGCCGCGGCCGGCTTGTAGTTCCAGTGACCGTAGGGATCCAATCCCACGAGCTTAATCATGACGCCCTGGCTGTTCGAAAGTGTTCCGCTCAGCGCGCGCGTGCCGCCCATGTCTCCCCACGCTTGACCATCAAGCTTCAAGCCGAACAGTTCGTTGAGGCTCAGATCGGGCGCGTCCGGCGCTTTAATGTCATCGAGCAGCGCATAAGCCCGTATCGCGCCATAGAAGCTTCGCTGCGTCTCGTTGACCGGGAGCGGCTTGTACATGTCGTGTGTTCCCGCCACAAAGTACATCGGCAGATAGTTATGGTCTGCCTTCACCTTAGCCGCGTTTTCGATCAGGGCGGCGGCGCTAAAGGGCGCGGAAGAGGCGGCCACCGCCGCAATGCGCGATACGTTGTCGACACCCCAGTTCAACGAATTCATAGCGCCGGCGGAAAGGCCCGTCAAGTAAACGCGGCTCGGATCGATTTGAGGAAATTTTGCCAGCATGTGATCCAGCAGTATCATCGTGCCTTTTTCACCGATGGCCGCGAAGGCTGTCTTTTCCTGGGAGGTCCGGCCCTGCCATTCGATGGACGTCAGAATAATGTTGCTCTTCGCGGCAACCTCCGGCCATCCGGCGCTTTCGCCCTGAATCCGCGGATCGTTGTTGTTACCGTGCAGCATAACCACCAGGGGAACCGTTTTCGGAGTTGCCGCCATCGCGGCCTGCGGAACGTACTCGTACCGGAGCGAAAGCCCGAACCCCGGCAGATCCTCCGTCACGGCCTGATAACTCATGCCCAGTTCGTCGTACATCACATACGGTTCGAGTTCCCAGGGTTCGGTATACTTCGTGGGATCGAAAGCCCGGTTGTAGGACTCGATCTGGCTCATATAAAACCGGTAATTGTGGCTGAACACGGTCTCCCACGCACTCGCGAAGGCTTGCGCCGGAGTCTCCTTCGCGTCGCTGAGCTTACTGACCACGACGCGCTGTAACCAGCGGTTTGCCCCAGGATTGGTGTAGAGAGTCCACGAGGCCGCATCCGTCTCGGCCGTTGCGCCGTTCGCCGCGATGTACTGCTTCGCGACCGCTGCATTCGAGTTGTGAACGTATGCCGGCGCCGGCATATCGGATGTACTGCCGCTGGCGACCGATCCGCCGTAGGTCAAGATGCCGGCCACGGCATAGGCATGCTTCGCGATAACATTATTCACGAATGTCGCCCCGCCGCCGATCGCAACAATCTTCAGATTGGAAGAGCGGTGCGCTTTTAGAAAATTCATGTAGGCCGCGAGGTCGACCCTGTCATCGTATGCGTTGCCGTTGACCGGTCCGGCAACGAAAACACGAGTCTTATAGTCGATAATGTGCCGTGACAGGCCCAAATCGTCCACGAGTTTCTTCGCTTCACCGGCCGTGCGCTCTTTGTCGGTGTACACAAGGTACACGGGCCGATAGCCGGGATCGCGGTCCTGAATCGTCGAACCGGCGGTTTGATTATCGGAATAAATCACCGGGTCGTCAACTGATGCTCCAGACGCTAAGGCTGCACCCAACGCGGTTGCGATCAAGGCGAAAAGGGCGGAGTATTTCATAACAGCGAGAAACTCATTGTCGGTGGGTCCCGCTCGCAAAACAAGCCTGTTACGGCGTTACTGCCGCATCAACACCGGTATTGCGTCGATAAAATACGCTGCCTTACAGAAACTTCGAGCCTCCGTCGCGGCTACCAGAAATGGGTCGATACTACACGAGGCTCGCCCCAATCGTCGTTAACCAGATTGGTCTTGATCACCACTTCGAGATTGCGCCACTCCCAACCGGCTGGCGCCTGCGCGTTGAAACGGTCCATGTATTTCGGGTTGGTCACGAACTCCAAGGCAGCCGCTGAGCCCTTCGTGCCAAGTCCCGCAATCACCAGCATCATCTGCCCGGTGTCTTGCTCGGGCGCCCGAACGATCAGCGCGTAATCCTCGTTGATTACGCCGCTCATCGGCGCCGCCCAGTCCAGCCGGTCGGGATTTTGCCGGTCGACGATCCGCCGCACCAGAGGATTCTCATCCAGCCGGAAGTAGAACCGAAATGGCGACACTGCCCGCAACGTCCACGAATTATTGAATGCCCCTCGCAAAATGAACGGCCTCGGCCGCAGCATCCCGAGGGTCACGTTCCGAGCCAATTCGTGGTTCATCCGCTTGCCCTGCGATCCCAGGAACGCTCCCAGCTTAGCCGATTGCTCGCTCACGTCGAGGAATACCCTGGGGTCCATCAACTGTCGCACCGATTGCGATCCTGCGGTCGTGGGGCCGTACGACTCCGCTATCCCCATCCACGTATCCGCCACGACCAAAATTGGATCCGCGGTTTCCAGGAACGGCCCCCAGAACATCTTCGTCGCCGATTTCCGTGGAAATAGCTCCGTTGCTCCCATCACGGCTACTGCGACCAATGAAATGGCAATCGCCCACACAGGCCACTTTCGCGATGGCGTCTGCGCCCCCATGGGCACTGCGTCCGTCACTGGCGCGGGCGTCACAGGCGCTGGCGCTAACGGCGCAGGCTCCTCCTCGGGCGGGGCAACCTTTGGCGCCCGGAGCCGGAACTCGGGTACATATGTACCGGCCGGCAGCGAAATAATTGTTTCGCTGCCGTGCGCCGCGTCCGAGTAGTATTCCTCGAGCCGCTTCCGCACTTCCGACGCCGTGTTTCGCACCACCGGGTCTGCGCTGGTATCGTAGTCGGGCGGTCGCCGGAAGACGGTGATCCCTAAGGTTCTTTCTTTTAACTCATGTTTCGCGCCAGCGAGCGTCTGTTCAACGACGTGCCGCAAGAAGGCCGGATACCGTTTGCTGTTTTGGAACAACGGCGTCGCCAGAATAAGCGCCAACTCCGCGAGCACCTGGTTGCTGTCCGGAATCTCGCCCGGTTGCACTTCCGCGAGTTTGGTGTTTCGACGTATCACAAGTCAGCAGGCATTATATACCCTACCCGTTACCGTAGAAACCGGTGGATTCCCTTCCCAAATTACCGTATCGAGTTCCGTAACAAGGCATCATTTGAGCCGTTCCTGTTGTACGCTGCTTTCACAAGTTCAAGGTAATCTTGAAACGTTTCAGGGGCGGGGTCGATTATATCGCATCCGTGTGGCAGCGTAAAGCGCCTTGAAAAAACGAGTGTTTTGGTCAGGCGCCGGCACACCTTAGAACTTTAAAGAAAGCACTTGGGAGGGGAAATGCGGTCTTTTGGTTTGTCTTGCTTTTCCACGTTACTGGTCCTGGCTTTGTCGCCAGCGGCCCTTGCTCAAACTTCCAGCGGTTCCGTTCGAGGCACCGTTGCGGACCAAAACGGCGGCGTAATTGGCGGCGCCAACGTCACCCTTAGCGCCACCGTTGGCGATCTCACCCGCCAATTCAAGACCGATTCCAGCGGCAACTTCTTTTTCGAGGATGTCCCCCCAGGTGATTACCGGGTCAAAGTCGAGCAGCCTGGATTCAAGGCCTTTATCAATAACAGGGTCACGGTGGCGATTTCGGAACGCGTTGCGCTCCATGAGATCAGACTCGCGGTTGGCGACGTTTCCTCGTCGATTCAGGTGATCGCGGAAACGGCTCACGTACAGACCGACACGTCCGACAAGACCATCACAGTCAATCGAACGCAGATCGACGATACGCCCGCGGCTGGCCGGAACTTCTTGAATATCCTTCGGTCTCTTCCGGGCACCACCCAGACCACGACCTTCGATGGGCGAGGCGGAACCGGCGCCGCCGGCAGCGGGACGCAGGTTAGCATAAACGGTGGAGCTGGCCAGTTCCTGGTGACCCTCGATGGCGTTGCCAGCCAGGATAGCGGCGCACCGGGAAACTCGGGCTATCAAGCGCCCAGCATCGACGCTATCGGCGAAGTCCAGGTCATGGTCTCGAATTACACCGCAGAATACGGCGCGCGTAATGGCGGGCAACTGAACGTGACCATTAAGAACGGCACCAACCAGTTTCATGGCAGCGCCTACTACTATTGGCGTCATGAAATGCTCGACGCTAATGAATGGTTCAATAACAAGAACACCGTTACCATTAACGGTATTCCGGGCCAAGCCAATCCGAAGCCGCTCTACCGTTATCAAAATCCCGGCGGAACAATCGGCGGCCCGTTATATATCCCGAAGACCAACTTCAACCGCAACAAGGACAAACTGTTCTTCTTCTACTCGCAAGATTATCTGTACCACAAGGGAACTAACGGGCCCAACCATTACACGATGCCTACCGCGCTTGAGCGCCAAGGCGACTTTTCGCAGACGACTACGACTGCTGGCGTCTTGATTCCGGTTATCGATCCGACAACCGGCGCCCAGTTCCCGGGCAATATCGTTCCTGCAAACCGCATTAGCGGCTTGGGCTCGGCCATGATGAACATGTTCCCGCTACCCAACGGTTTGGATCCGAGCGGCCAGCGGCAGTACAACTATACATCCAGTTGGACTCAAAACGACCCCGTCCAGGATAAGATCTTGCGCATCGACTACAACATCGACAAAAACACCACCGTCTACGTTCGCGGCCTGCAAGACTATTACGCGGTGGAAGGCGTAGGCTCCTTGCTGCAGCCTACAGGCGGACCCTGGGGCCAATTCCTCTCCCAGTATGGCGTGCCGAATGTAGGCTTAGTGGCGAACGTCATCCATACGTTCAAACCAAATCTGATTAACGAATTCGTCTGGGGCGTCAACCGCTCGCATCAAATCGTGAAGCCCATCGGGGTGAGCGGCGGCGGCGGAAACGCGCTCGGCGGCGGTGCTTCCTGCCCCGCTTCGAGCAGCGCGCCCTTCGCGTACTCGTGCGATCAATTGGGAAGCCCGATCTTTGTGGCCACCGCAGGCCCGCAGGCCGGACAAAACATGACTCCCGCGCTTCCCAATTTCTTCCCCGGAGCCAACAGTTTGAATCTGCTGCCAAACCTCAATCTCGGCTCCGGCGGCGGATTCAGCGTGCAATCAGCCGGCCAAGGCATCACCAATGCGCCAACCTTCGGATACGATACGCGCTGGCCGTTCAGCGGAACCGATCAGATCACCAGCATCACCGACAACATCACGTGGATCAAGAATGGCCACAGCATCAAAGGCGGCTTCTACTTCGAGTACGATTCCCGCAATGTGACCATGTATAACAATTTCAACACGCCGGGAACCTTCTATTTCGCATCCGACACCGCCAACTCCAACGACTCGGGCTACCCCTACTCCAACATGTTGCTCGGTTCCGCGTTCGCTTACGGCGTCGACAATAAACGCCAGGTGAACCATGCCCGCTATGCGACTTACGAGCTTTTCCTGCAGGACACCTGGAAAATCAGCCGACGTCTTACCATCGATTACGGCCTGCGCGTACAAAGCATCGGACCGGAATATAGCCAGGGCGCGACGATTGGCGCGTTCCGCAACAGTCTTTACAGCTCTTCGCAGGTCGGTCAGCTCCTCTTCCCCAGTCTGAATGCCGCGGGCAAGAAAATCGCCGTCGATCCGCGTAACGGCGCCGTTTACCCCTACGCCCAAGCGGTCACTTTCGATCCCGCGAGCTACCCGGCTGGCCAATATCCGTGGTCCGGCATTCAAAACTACAACACCAATTTCTGGAATCGCGGCGCTCCGAATCTTGGTCCGCGCATCGGTCTCGCCTATGACGTTTTCGGCGACGGCAAGATGGCCGTCCGCGGCGGATTCGGCATTTTCTACGGCCGCGCCACTAGCGTCGACCAGATCGCCGCCCAAGCCGCTGGAAACGGATTGCAGGAAGTCGCTCCCAACTTCCTGTCTCCGGCGTATCCTTATCCAACCTTCCCCAGCCTCGCAGGCAGCCAGGCGTTTTATGCGCCGCAACCGGTTTACGGCGGCACCACAAACATTCTCAATCCGCAGACGATCCAGTGGAGTATCGGCGTACAACGCGACGTCGGGCATGGGACGATACTCGATGTTTCGTATGTGGGATGGGTCACCCATCACGGTTTCAACTTGACAGGCTGGGACGCCAACAATATTGCCCCCTACACCACCTGGAAACCCACGGCGGGCCCGGGGACAAACAGTTGCGGCCAAGTCTTGGCCTTCATCGATCCGACCAATGCCAATATCAACCCGACCACCTGTCTGGGTGGCGCGGACTTGAACTCCAACCTCATTCGCGGCATCGTGGGATATCAAGGCTGGTCGAACATTTATGTAAGTACCAACTCCGGCGAATCCAACTACAACGCGTTGCAGGCGCAGATCAACAAGCGCTTCGGAAGCCGTTTGCAGTTCAATACGAATTTCACCTGGTCCAAGGCGCTTAGTTATACGCGTTCCCAGGACATCCCGGACAAACTGACCTACAATGTCACTTCTAATCGCCCGTTTGCCGAGAACATCAATTTCGGCTACCGGATGCCAAATGGCACCGCGCTGTTAGGGCAGAGCGACTTCGCGAAAAACCCGGTCATGAAGGGAGTCTTCGATGGATGGAACGTGAACGGCGTCATTTCGCTCTTCAGCGGCACGCCGTTTACGGTTAACTGCGCCGCAACCAACACCCCCGTCGGTTACTGGTACGGCACACCGATCAACACGCCAGCCCTGCGCTGCCAAATGAACGGCAGCATATGGCTGCCGGCGGGCAGCACGCCGTCGAGCGTGGGTTCGCTTTCAGATCCGCGCCTCTGGTGGCCCCTGAATGCCGGTCCCGGCGTCAACAACAGTAACGCCGGCTTCAGCCTGCCCGGCCCGAACTCGTTCGGCCTGGGCAACACGCCGCTCGCACTCACACTAGGCCCAGGGTTCGAAAACTTCGATCTCAGCGTGTACAAGGATTTCTATCTCGGCAAAGAGACGCGCGTGCTGGAGCTTCGGGCTGAGACTTTCAACGCGTTCAACCATTTCAACCCGAGCAACCCCAATAGCAGCTTGAGCTATAACTGGCAAACCGGCGTACAAAGCACCGCCAATTTCGGCACCGTGACCACCGCGCAGAACACGGCGCGCCACATGGCGCTATCGCTGAGGTTCCGCTTCTGACTTGCCCCTCAGTTTACCGCCGTCTGCAAGAGGATTGCGGCGGCGGTAGACTAGATGGGTTCTTGGGAGGCCTCATGTCCATCCACCGGTTTCCAGCAGCAGCACTTTTAGTGCTTGCGTTCTCGGCTCCTGTTTCCGCCCAATCCGCTTTTGGAATGGTTGACGGCTACGTCGATGGCCCCGATGGCAAGCCGGTTCCAGGCGCCGTGGTTGGGTTCGACCGCTTTAATGCCAACGCTCACTTCGAGTTCAAGACCGACAAGAAAGGTTACTTTTCCAGCTACACCCTACCCACCGGCGACTACTCCATGACTGTAACCGTAAATGGTGAATTGCGCGAACGCCGGCCTTTTATGCACATCAGTCCTGGGCGTCAATCCGCCACCGCCGGCAACACGGCGACTTCGCTGGTGATCAAGTTGAAACCGGCCGAGGTCGCAAGAGCGCAATTCGAAAAGGAGACGGCCGCCGCATCCAAAGATGGAGGCGCCGGCGCCAAGGCCGCGAGCGAAGACGCCAAGCGCAACGAGGCGGTTGTCGGATCGTTCAACTCCGCCAAAACCGCAATGGCCTCCGAACAATGGGATGAGGCAATCGAGCTGCTAAATAAAGCGGCGGCTGCCGACCCCAAGCAGGCCGCCGTGTGGAGCGAGTTGGCCGAAGCGTGGCTCGGCAAGAGCGTCAAGCAGTCGAAAGCCGATGCCGGAGCAAGCTACGCCAAAGCCACCGAGGCCTTTGCCAAAGCCGTCGAAATCACGCCCGCCGACGCCGGCATGTACAACGACTGCGGATTGGCGCTTGCCAAAGCGGGCCACTTCGACGAGGCGAAGGAGATGTTGGCGAAGGCCGCCGAACTCGACCCGCACGGGGCGGGTAAGTATTACTTCAATCTCGGCGCCCTGCTGCTCGAACGCAATCAAACCGATGCGGCAGCGGAGCAGTTCAAGAAGGCCGTCGCTGCCGATCCCAACTACGCCGAGGCTCACTTCCAGTACGCCACCGCATTGCTCTCCAAAGCCACCGCCGATGCATCGGGGAAAGTTTCCGCTCCCGAGGCGGCCGACGAACTGCACAAGTATCTGGCGCTGATGCCGAATGGGCCTAATGCGGCGGCCGCCAAAGATATGCTGGCCGCGCTGGGCAGGTAGGAACTCTACGTGTCACGCTTGGTAGAACCCGCCCCCTCCCGCCGCCCGCGAGCGGAACGTCGTCTCGCTGAACGTCTTGCGTCCAAGGTGAAACCTGAGAGTTCCGGCGCTTTGCCGCCGCTTACGCTTCCGCTAATCGCCATTGTGCTTCTCGCGAGCTTCTCCCTGTTGCCACGGGTTGATTCCCAACCGGCGCTGATCGATTCGTTCGGGCTTGCCGTGGGCGCTCTAGGCGCGGTTCTTTTGCTCCTGTATTACTCCGTACGCCGAAGCGGCCGCGTGTTGACCTATCAATTTAGTCTGAACCGGGTGCACTATGTCCAGTTGGTGATGCACTCCTGCATCTTTGCGTATTGGGGAATGTATTGGAGTGAGGTTTACCGTGAGATCCCGTTGATCCTGGCGCAGGTGATATTCCTCTACGCCCTCGACATGATGGTCTGCTGGTTTCGCCGAGATGCTTGGAGTCTGGGGTTCGGGCCCTTCCCGATTGTCTTCAGCACTAACTTATTCCTGTGGTTCCGCGACGAATGGTTCGGACTGCAGTTCCTGATGATTGCCACGATCGTGCTTTGCAAGGAGTTTGTGAAGTGGGAACGCGACGGGCGGCGCACCCATGTCTTCAACCCGTCAGCTAGTGCGCTCTTTCTGTTTTCGATGGGACTCGTGCTGTTGAACGCGACCGGCATTACGTGGGGCCCCGAGATCGCGGTGACCATGGAACGGCCGCCGTATATTTTCGTCGAGCTTTTCGTCCTCAGTCTGATCGTGCAGGCACTGTTTTCGGTAACGCTGGTAACCTTCGCATGCGGTGTGGTGCTCTATGGCTTCAATCTCGCCTACAACCACATCACCGGGACTTATTTTTTCATCGATACCAATATCCCGCCGGCGGTCTTTCTGGGTTCGATCCTTTTGGTGACCGATCCGGCAACATCCCCCCGGAGACTGTCTGGCAAGGTGGCATTCGGCGCGCTTTACGGGGCGGCGGTCATCGCGCTCTATGCGATTCTTGAATGGGTTCACGCGCCGCAGTTCTATGACAAACTGCTGTGCGTGCCGATACTGAACCTGATGGTCAGGGCCATGGACCGCTGGAGCGAGGCGTTCGCGAGCAAATTACACCCGCTAGATCTTCTGAAGAGATGGGGTGCGCGCAACTTGAACTACGCCTCGATGGCCGGCTGGACGGCGCTCTTCGCGCTCATGACGTCGACCGGCTTTATCGGGCGGGGCCTTTCTTTTAAGGCGGATTGCGAGAGCGGTCAGGGGGCCGCGTGCCTTGCGTATGGGAAGTTGATGACCGAAGATCACGGATTTCCGGTCGCCCAGGTGAAGGGTAGTGAATCGCTCGCCAGCGCGTGTAATCTGGGTTTGCCGGAGGGTTGCGAGAGGTTGAGCGCATTGGTCACGGGCGGTGGGCTCAAGGATTTGGGCGAGGCTTGCGACCACGACGACAATGTGGCGTGCTTTGTCTCGGGTTGGGTTCACGCGCGGGGTCTGGGCATCGCACGGAACGAATTGGCCGCGGCGCCGCTGATTCAAAAGGCTTGCAGCGGAGGATTCGCGCCCGCTTGTAGTATGCTCGGGACCACGCAGCCGAAGTAAAGCGGTAAGCGCTTGCCGGGGGGCGCCGGGTTGCTACGTCGCCCGTTGCCGTATTCGACTCCGCAACAGCGGAATACCCAGCCAACTACGTTGTACAGTTCTTGCAGATGCTGCGCAACCTATGGATCTCCGCCTGCCTCGTATCGTGCCTGGCGGCGCCCGCTTACGCTCAATCCCCCGGCGGGCCGCGTTTGCGCGCCGGCGCCGCCAAGGTCGACATTACGCCCAAAGAGAGTGAACTCGCCGTCGCTACCGATTCCATCCGCGATCATCTCTTCATCCGGGCCATTGTGGTAGACGACGGTTCAAGTTGCGCTGTCCTCGTGGGCCTCGATCTCGGAGGCGCTTCTAACCAAATCGTGGATGACGCGACGCCGCGCGCGTCCAGCGCAACCGGATGTCCCCCGCAGAACTTCCTGATCTCGGCGACACACACCCATAGCTCAAACACCTTGGGATTGGGCGGTCGCGGCGCTCCAACCTCCAAGACTGTCGCGGATGCCATCGTTTCGGCCGTCACTGCCGCGAAGTCCAAGCTCGCACCCGCGCGCATCGGCTACGGCACAACCAAGGTCGATCTCAACGTCAACCGGGACCTCTTTAACAGCAAGCTCGAGTGGCGCCAGGAGCCGAACCCCGATGGGCCATCGGACAAGACTCTCGCCGTCGTCGAGTTCCTCGGCAACGATAACGTCCCCATCGGCGTGTACATGAACTACGCCATGCACCCCATCAATTTCTACCTGAGCGGCGTCATCAGCGCCGATTTCCCCGGCGAAGCGTCGCGCTACATCGAAGATCTATTCGACAACCGCGCAGTCGCCATCTTCAGCCAGGGTGCCTCGGGCGATCAGAATCCGCGCGATTTCCGATCGCCCACCACGTTCATGGGTTCGCGCGCAGCCATCACGCAAGGCAACGGCCCCGTCGTACAGGCTGTCGGACCACCGCCCCGTCCCGCCGATCAATCCAATCCGCGCGGGTTCAATCCGCAGCAAGCCGCCTCCGAGCGCAGCCCCATTCCCGCCGAACGGCTCGATGCTTACAAGCAGTCCCTCGGCCGGACGGGTGAATACGTGCACATGCTCGGGGCTCTCATTGGTTCCAGTTCTGTGCGCGTGATGCGCGAATCCATTCAACCAGTGGACGTAGCGCGCATCTGGGCCGCGCAGGAGCGATTCACATGCCCCGGTCGCGAACGCCTCGATGCCGCCAATCCCGCTCGCGAGAATGTCTTCCCCGGCTACAAAGAAGGGGCCGACGTCAACCTTAAGGTCGGCCTTCTCCGCATTGGCGACATCGATTTTGCGGCCGTCAATGGCGAAGTCTACAGCCAGATCGCCATGAAGCTCAAAGCCAACGCGCCCGCCAACAAGACCATCGTTGTCACGCTCGCCAATGGAATGGCGAACTCGGGCTACATCTACTCCGATGAAGCTTACAGCCATCTCACGTTTCAAGTCATCGGCTCGCGTCTCAAACCGGGATGCGCCGAACCCAAGATCATCTCGACGGCGCTCGACCTCATGCATCGATCCGGTCAATGAGTGATATCATTCTGCCAAGAACGGGCAAGCACTGCCCAAGAGGAGAACTGAAGTGAATCATGCCAGGTTTGCATCCCGACTCGCGGCCAATGCCGCCCTCATCTGTGCTCTCGGCGCGACCAGCGTTTGGGGCCAAGCCCCAGCGCCGGCAGGAGGCGGCCGGGGCGGCCGCGGTCCCCAGGTCACATCCCCCGAAATTACGGCCGATGGTCATGTGACTCTCCGTCTCCTCGCGCCCAATGCGCAGAACGTGACGCTCTCCGCCGGCGATGTCCCTCGCGACGCCGTTGCGTCAGCCATGCCGCCGGCGGCTGACGGGCAACCCGGACCCGGACGCGGCGGTATCCCTCTACATAAGACTGAGAACGGCGTGTGGGAAGTCACCATCGGTCCCGTCAATCCCGGGGCCTATCGCTATGTGTTCAACGTGGATGGGGCGGGCAGCTTGCAAGATCCTCACAACACGTCTGTCAGCGAATCCAACGCCCAAAACTGGAGCCTGTTCTATGTCCCCGGGGGCGATTTTATGGATACGCGCGACGTCCCGCATGGAGCCGTTGCGAGCGTCACTTACTACTCTAAGTCGCTCAAGAAGTTCCGCCGCATGCACGTCTACACGCCTCCCGATTACGGCACAAGCACCAGGAAATATCCCGTTTTCTATCTTCTCCACGGCGCAGGCGATTGCGACGATTCCTGGACCTCGGTCGGCCGCGCCGATTTCATCCTTGATAACTTGATTGCCGATGGCAAAGCCAAACCTATGATCGTCGTCATGCCTGCCGGCCACACCACGCAGACCGGTGGCGGCCGTGGTGCGGCAACTCCCGCCGCCGACGGCGCGCCGCCACGTCCGCAGGGCCATGATGACTTCTTCGAAGACTTCGTCAACGACATCATGCCCTACGCCGAATCCCACTACCGCATCCAGGCCGATCGCGCTCACCGCGCGATCGCCGGCCTCTCGATGGGTGGCAGCCAAACGCTCTACATATCCTTCGCCCATCTCGACAAATTCACCTATGTCGGCGTCTTTAGCTCCGGCTTAATTGGCATCGCCGGTGCAGGCCGGGGCGGTCGCGGAGCGGCCGCCGATGCGGCGCCGCCGTCGACGCCCGCTCCCAGCCTCGCCACGAGGTTCGAGGAAGAAAACAAAGCCAACCTCGACAACCCGGCCTTAAAGAAAGGTCTGAAACTTCTCTGGTTCAGCACCGGCAAAGACGATGGCCTCATCACCACTTCGAAGGCCAGCATCGAACTCCTCAAGAAACACGGCTTCGACGCTTTCTTCGAGGAAAGCCCCGGCGCACACACCTGGATCAATTGGCGCAATTACCTCAATGAGTTTGCCCCGAGGTTGTTCCAGTAACGTCCAGCCGACGTTGTTTCCTGAAAACCATCGTCGCGTCCACCTCAATTCCGCGGCATGTCGAGAACTCTGCTGCGCCTTGATGTTGATCAAGGTGCGTGTACCGTTCAGCAATATTGAATGCGCCGAGGCATTCCCGGGGACTCAGGCTGTACCGAAAAAACGAGCCTCTTAAAGACCCGATTACGGGTCAAGTGGTTTTAAGCAATTGATGAAATTGGTGCGTCTACATTGTATGCAGCATCAGCTTGTGATGCAGCAGCATCTGCTTGCGTAGCTTTTAGATGTGGACATGATACGCGCTTGTAAGCGTACGGCAACAAAGGGTTGGGCTCGTACGTAGAAGGCAAGGAGCTTGGCAACTCCCCATGAAAAACTTGCGGTATCGCTCGCCGTCCTCCGCGACCTGCAGAGGAACGGACGGCGGGTGTTCCAGGCTCATTCAGGATTGGAAAATGCTGCCCTGGCGCGCGGGACGGCGACAGCACGCCGTGGTACGCCTCCTTTTGGGAATTCTGCGCCCGCTACTGCAACGAGCGCTCCGGCGAAGACTGGCGCCTCTCGCCCGAGCAGTCCCTCATGCTCCATGCCGAGAAAACTGTCATCCCGACACAGGTCATTCACAGCCCGAAGGCGACCAACCACAAAATCCCGTTGCTCTTCGGCACGTCCCTCTATGACCATAAAATTCCGCAAATGCCGCGTCCGGCGATCTGGCGGTGCGGGACGGTCTGCACCTGTTCACGACCGCTGCCGCGTTGATCCGCGTGCCGAGGCGTTGCTCGCTGCCAATGCCATCGAGGCCCGTGTCGTGCTTGCCAGCCTGTGCGATGCTCGGAGTTGCTCCGCCGCCTGATCGACGGCGGCACACCGTGGTGGCTGGGCAGTTTTGCCGGAGCCTTGCGCGGCTTGGGGCGGGCGATGCTGCAGACGAAATCGTCACCCCCATGAAGGCCGCGGGCTACGACGTGTGCGAGAGCATCCCTTCGCGGGCCGCGCGCAGGAACCCGCGCCCGCGTCCTCAATGTCTTTCCGCCGCCTCCGGGGCTGGCGCGCGACACCGACGCCTACATGCGCTTCGTCGAGTACAACCAGAGCGACGCCTACCACGCACTCTCCATCGAAGGCTACAGCGTCTCCGCCGAATTGATTAAGCGCGTCCGCGCCGGAAACTGGGTCCCAGACCGGGTTTGGTCAAATCGTTTCTCAAATGTTGCGGGAGGGACGAAGGCCGGCTTTCTCGATGATCGGAAAATGCTGGCCGGCCGCCGGCCATGCGGCGCCAGCCTCAAAAATTGACCCATGGCCGAGAGACGGACTCGCCACTAAGCATCAGTACAACGACAGTGGCATGGTTCTAACGCCGCCTTGATTCGCTCAAGCCACTACTCACCGGCGAATATAGCCACCTGTCACAAGAGAGAAATGTGCCGCAGGTTCTCTTCGACTGCCCTCGCTGGAGAGAGTGGATGAAAGATAAAGAGATCAAAGCGCCAGCGCGGCCGCGTGGCGCGCATGATCCTGAAGCAGGCCGAGACTGGGACCACAACGCGCAACCCCTCGAAAGACAAGAAACTTTCCCCCAAATAGAGATAGACCCTTTCGAGGTTAAACGGCATCGTGGTACCAGCTTTGTGCTTCTTTCTCGACGGCATACGGTGAATCCCCGTAGGACGTAACCGTGCGAGAAGCGTGAAGAAAAGCCTGGCAAATGCACATGTCGCGATCAATATATAAGCCGGTATTCCATCTGATTGGCTTTGTCTGTTCCCAAGCGCCAAACACGCTGTGGGCCCAGTCATACGGAACGATTTCGACTATCGCCGGAACGGGGATCCAGGGCTTCTCGGGTGACTTCGGGCCGGCGACGGCGGCTCGCCTGTTTTACCCCGACGACGTCGCAATTCATCCGAACGGGAATCTCTATATTGCCGACACCTACAACAACAGGATTCGCAAGGTCGACAAGAATGGAATCATCACCACTGTGGCCGGTTCCGGCAGCATTACTGATGCGAACGACGACACCAACGACAACATCCCAGCGGTCTCGGTGGTGTTGAGCCACCCGTCCGGAATCGCATTCGACGCCGCCGGGAACTTGTATATTGCCGACACCGACCATGACCGGATTCGCCGCGTCGATGGCGTAACGGGCATCATCACCACTGTCGCAGGGGCCGGCCAACGCGGCTATAACGGAGACTACCAGCTTGCGACGCTTGTTAAGATCAACAGCCCCTACCACATCGCCTTGGATACTCTCGGCAATCTCTTCATCGCTGACGATGGGAACCATCGAGTCCGGCGAGTCGACGCGAACACAGGAATCATTACCACCGTCGCGGGCACCGGCAACTCGGGATAACGGCGATGACCAGCCCGCGACCAGCGCGGATTTGCAGAATCCGCGCGCGGTCTTGATAGACCCTACTGGCAATCTATATATCGCGGATTACGGCAACCACCGGGTGCGCGTTGTGGACCCGGTGGGCGTGATTCATAAGTTCGCCGGTAACGGAGTGTATGCATTCAGCGGCGATGGGCGCCGCGGCGGCCGCCAGTCTCAAAGGCCCCATCGCCCTGGGGAGGGACGCCACCGGTGACATTTACATCGCCGATTTCCAGGACCAGCGCGTTCGCGAGGTGAACATTCAGACGAATGTCATCAGAACCGTGGCGGGAAACGGGCAAAGCGGCTATAGCGGCGATGGCGGACCGGCCGGCGAGGCCACGATTTCCAGCGCCAGCGCAACCTTCGACGCCACGGGCCGGATATACATTGCGCAGTACGGCTCGAACGTCGTCCGCGCCGTCGAGCCCTTTCACGTACCCACATCGATTACGGTCACCGGTGGTTCCGGTCAGACGACCGCGGTAAATACCGGGTTCGACCAGCAACTGCAGGCGACCGTGAGAGACGGCTTCGGTTATCCGGTGCCTGGGGCCTTCGTCAGTGTGGCAAGGCCCGGTTTCGGGCCCTCGGCTTCGGTGTTTCCGACAGAGCTGTTTACCGACTTCAACGGGCACGCGCACATCAACGCCACGGCAAACACAGTTGTCGGCTCGTACTCCGTGTCGGCTTATGTATACGGCGTGTTTACTCCGGCCACATTCAACCTGACGAATGTCGCCGGTCCTGTCCGAACGATCGAGTATCTGCAGCAGCCCACCGATACTTCCGCCGGTACAGCCATCTCTCCCCTGGTCATGGTACGTCTCAAGGATTTCTATAACAACCCCGTCGCCGGCGTCCAGGTTAGCCTCACGGCAGTGGGACTCCAAGGAGGAGGAGGCCAGATCACCGACAGTTCGGGCGTAGCTACCTACCGAAATCTTCGGTTCCAAGATGCGGGAACGCACCATTTAGATGCATATGTGCCCGGCCACTCCGCCGACAGCAATTTCTTCCAG
This sequence comes from Bryobacterales bacterium, assembly GCA_963703295.1. GTDB lineage: Bacteria > Acidobacteriota > Terriglobia > Bryobacterales > Bryobacteraceae > PALSA-243. The sequence goes on along the minus strand of OY969810.1, from coordinate 7,698,491 downwards.
ATCAACGCCGGCTCGGCGGCCGGTATCGCCCTTTGGAGCGGCAGCGATCAAAGCGCTTCCGTCAGCACAGTGTACAGCGCCCCCCTCCAGGCTTCCGTATCCGACGCATTCGGCAACCGCATCGCAGGAGCTGCAGTAACGTTCACGGCCCCAGCGCTGGTCCTAGCGTCACATTCGGTGGTCCTACTACGGTGACTACAGACACCTTCGGTATCGCCACTTCGCCGGCCATGACCGCCAATGGACAAGCGGGATTAATGACTGTGACCGCGACAGCGGCGGGTATCCCGGCGCCCGTCTCGTTCAGCCTGGCGAATCTAGCCGGTACGGCGAACAAGCTGGCTTTCGTTCAGCAGCCAACCGACACCGCTGCTGGAGCGCCGATGACCCCAGCCGTAACCGTACAGGTGCAGGATAGCTTCGGCAACGCCACGGCTACCGCGGGAATCGCCGTCACTCTGCAAGCCAATCCCGTTGCCGGCAGCGCTGGCCGGTTCGCCACGCCGCCCACGCAGAACACCAACGCGAGCTGGTTGGCGACTTTTACCGGCCTCACCTTCACCCAGTCGGGCCAAATTGTGCTGCTGGCACACGAAGCGCGGTCTCCTCCGCGAGCAGTGTCCCATTTACTATCCGCGCGGGCGCTCCCGCCAGGATTACTATTGCCGGGGGAGCACGCAGTCCGTGATCATTCAGACCCCGTTTCCAGCGCCGCTTTCAGCGAAAGTATTCGACTCATTCGACAATCCGGTGAATGGCGCGACGGTAACATTCACCGCCCCTTCGGAGGGAGCTTCCGCAAACTTCAGCGCTCCAACCGTTGTTACGGACGCGAGCGGACAGTGCTCAGTGATGGCCACCGCAAACAGCGTGGCCGGAAGCTTTCAGGTTAAAGCAACTCCTGCCGGGCTGACGTCATACACCCTTTTCAATCTGACCAATTTGACCGGCTCCGTAGGTAGTGTTGTATTCGTCCAGCAGCCATCCGACACACCGGCCGGCGGCGTGATCACCCCGCCCGTCACCGTCCTGGTTGCCGACGCAGGTTCGAACCCGGTCGTAGACGTCACCGTCACCCTCGCTGTGAAAGCCGGCGCGCTTGTGCGAGGCGGCGCTCCTGTGGAATCGCCTGTGCTGGGCGGCACCGTAGCTGCAAGTACCAACGCCAGCGGCGTGGCTACCTTCTCCGATCTAAGCATGACAATTGCCGGAACTTACCATTTGGACGCCGTGAGCAGCGGCATATACGTGGACAGCAACCCCTTCCAAATCTCGATTGCGACGTCCTCAACCGTGATCGTGGCGTTCGAAGGCGATTTGCAAAGCGCCGCAGTGGGCACGCCTTACGTGGACCTCTCAAGGCTAGAGTGACGGACGTATACGAGAATCCAATCGCCAATGCGCCGGTGACGTTCGCGGGAGCAACGACAGTCAACTCGGGGACCGATGGCGTGGCCATTTCTCCGGCTATAACCGCCAACTCGCAGCTCGCGCATTCCAGGTAACGGCCACTACCGCAGCCGCTACCAGTAACGCTCTCTTCAATCTGACCAACGTAGCGGGAACCGTCAACAAAGTGGCGTTCGTGCAGCAGCCGGTCGATACCGTGGCCGGCGCGACCATCACCCCGGCGGTGACGGTACAACTCCAGGACAGCGCAGGCAACGCGGTGCATACCGCGGGGATCCTGGTCACGCTGCTGCCCAACGCCGCCGTCCGGCGGCTGAAGCAGCTATCGGGCACTCCGTCGCAGAATACCGACGCCAACGGCCTGGCCACTTTCGCCGACCTCAGCACGAACGTGCCAGGCAGCTATACGTTGCAGGCCGACGCCACTGGTTTGATCTCGGCCACCAGCAATGCCTTCAGGATCACGGCAGGAACGGCGGCAAAGATTCAGGCGACCGGCGGCACGCCGCAGACCGCCACCATTCAGACACCCTTTGCCCAGTCGTTGGAAGTCACGGTACTGGATGCGCACGATAACGCTGTCAGCGGCGCGACCGTGACATTTACCGCGCCGGCGCCGGGGCCTTCGGCGACTCTGAGCGTGCCATCCGCAGTGACCGACGCGAACGGTCACGCGTCGGTCACTGCCACCGCGAACGGTGTGGCCGGAAGCTATTCGGTTACGGCGGCGACGGCGGGAGCGGCCACAAGCGCCAGTTTCTTACTGACCAATTCGACCGGCTCCGCGGGTCAAGTAGCATTCGAACAACAGCCTTCCAACACGGCGGCCGGCGCCGTGATCCCGACGGTCACAGTGAAGGTTACCGACAGCGGTGGAAACGCCGTCAGCGCAGCCTCCGTCACGATCCGGCTGCAAGAGGCGATCGCCACACTGGGCGGTACTCTGACCGCCAATACCAATGCCAGCGGCGTGGCGACCTTCGCCGATCTCAGCATCAGCACTGCGGGGACATACCACCTGCTCGCGGCATCCGGTAGTATTTTTGCTCCCAGCGCCACTTTCCAGATCTCCGCCGCGACGTCCTCAGTCGCCATCGTGGCGTTCGAGGGCGATGCGCTAAGCGCCGCCGTGGGCGCGCCTTATAGCGGGCCCCTCAAGGCCAGAGTGGAGGACATTTACCACAATGCGATCGCTAACGCACCGGTAACTTTCGCGGCGCCTACGAGCGGCGCAAGTGTGACCTTCTCGGGAACAACGACAGTCAACTCGGGGACCGATGGCGTGGCCATCTCGCCGGCCATGACTGCCAACTCGCAAACCGGCGCATTCCAGGCGACAGCCACTACGGCGGGCGCTTCCGGTCCCGCTCTCTTCAATCTGACCAACCTGGCGGGAACCGCCAACAAGCTGGTATTCGTGCAGCAGCCGGTCGATACCGTGGCCGGCGCGATCATCACCCCGGCGGTGAGGTGCAGGTCCAGGACAGTGCGGGCAACGCGGCGCATACGTCTGGGATTCCGGTCACACTGCAGCCCAACTCCACCGTCCGCCGGCTGAAGCAGCTATCCGGCACTGTGACGCAGAACACCGACGCCAACGGCCTGGCCACATTCGGCAACCTCAGCATCTCGGAAGCAGGCAGCTATACGTTGCAGGCCAACGCCAGCGGTTTGAGCTCAGCCAGCAGCAATTCATTCAGTATCACGGCCGGGACGGCGGCGAAGATCCAGGCGACCAGCGGCACGCCGCAGAGCGCCGCCATTCAGACACCGTTTGCCCATCCGTTGGAGGCCACGGTACTTGACGCGAACGATAACCCGATCAGCGGCGCGGCCGTGACATTCACCGCGCCGGCGTCGGGGGCTTCGGCGACCCTGAGCGCGCCATCCGCAGTGACGGACGCGAACGGTCACGCGACCGTAACGGCCACCGCAAACAACGTGGCCGGAAGCTATTCGATTACCGCTACCTCGGCCGGCGCAAGTGGAAGCGCCACTTTCGCACTCACCAATCTTGCCGGCGGCATCGGACAGATCGTCTTCGTTCGCCATCCGACGAATTCGCAGGCCGGCGCGGTGATCAGTCCACCCGTCACGGTGCGCGTAACCGACGCAGGCTCGAACCCGGTGAATGGCGCCACGATTACGATCAGCGTCCAAGGCGGCGCCGCAACCCTGAGCGGCACCCTGACCGCCACCGCCAACGCCAGCGGCGTGGCTACTTTTAGCGATCTCAGCATCGCGGTGGCCGGATCTTACCAATTGGATGCCGCGAGCGGCAGTATTTCCACTCCTAGCAGCACGTTCCAGATCTCTGTGGCCGCGTCGGCAATCGCCATCCTGGCGTTCGAAGGCGATGCGCAAAGCGCCGCCGTGGGCGCGTCTTACGGCGGGCCGCTCAAGGCGAAGGTGCAGGACGTGTACGGCAATCCGCTGCCAGGCGCGAGCGTGACCTTCGCGGCGCCAGCGAGCGGCGCCAGCGTGACCTTCTCGGGATCAACAACAGTCACCTCGGGGATCGATGGCGTGGCCGTCGCGCCGCCCATGACCGCCAATTCACAGACAGGGGCGTTCCAGGTTACAGCCACTACCGCGGCCGCTACCAGTCCCGCTCTCTTCAATCTGACCAACGTGGCGGGCAACGCTAACAAACTGGTATTCGTGCAGCAGCCGGTCAATACAGTGTCCGGCGCGACCATCACCCCGGCGGTGACGGTACAGCTCCAGGACAGCGTGGGCAACGCGGTGCATACCGCGGGGATTCTGGTCACGCTGCTGCCCAACGCCGTTGTCCGGCGGCTGAAGGAGCTATCAGGCACGGCGTCGCAAAGTACCGACGCCAACGGCCTGGCCACATTCGCCGACCTCAGTATTAGCGTGGCAGGCAGCTATACGTTGCAGGCCGACGCCAGCGGTTTTAGCTCGGCCACCAGCAATGCCTTCAGTATCAAGGTCGGGACGGCGGCGAAGATCCAGGCGACTGGCAGCACGCCGCAGACCGGCGCCATTCTGACACCATTTGCGCAGCCGTTGGAAGCCACGGTAGTGGACGCAAACAATAACCCGATCACCGGCGCGACCGTGACATTCACCGCGCCGGCATCCGGGGCGTCGGCGACTCTGAGCGCGGCATCCGCGGTGACGGACGCGAACGGCCGCGCGGCAGTGACGGCGACCTCAAACAGCGTGGCCGGACGCTATTCGGTTACGGCGGCGACGGCGGGGGTGGCCACCAGCGCCAGTTTCACACTGACCAACTTGACCGGATCGGCGGGTAGCGTTGCGTTCGTCCAGCAGCCTTCCAACACGCCGGCCGGCGGCGTGATCACCCCGCCCGTCACGGTCAAGGTTATCGACGCAGGCTCATTCCCGGTTGCCAATGCCTCCGTCACGATCGCGGTGCAGGGCGGCACTCCCGCACTGGGCGGTACTCTGACTGCAAATACCAACGCCAGCGGCGTGGCTACCTTTTCCGATCTCAGCATCATGGCCGCGGGGTCCTATCAGTTAGTCGCGGTTAACGGCAGTATGTCCGCGGTAAGCAATCCGTTCCAGGTTTCGGCGTCGGCGTCTTCGGGCGCCATTTCGGTATTCGAGGGCGATGGACAGAGCGCCGCAGTGGGCGCGTCTTACGGAGGGGCGCTCAAGGCAAAGGTGCAGGACCTCTACGGCAATCCTTTGCCAGGCGTAACCGTGACATTCGCGGCGCCTACGAGCCGAGCGAGCGTGACGTTCGCGGGATCGCCGGCGGTCACTTCGGTACTGTGCGTAGACGAGAAGAGCCAAATCCAAGCGCTGGATCGCACCGCGCCGATTCTTCCCTTGCGGCCGGGTTTGCCGGAGCGGCAAAACTCACGATTACAAACGTCATGGCACTACGACTCTTCGCCGCTTTCAACGTCCTCAATGGGAAGGTGATCGGCGCCTGCCAGGAGCGTCACCGCAGCCGTGAGTTCATTCGATTCCTGAATCACTTGGAAGGCCACCTTCCAGGTGATCAGGAAGTCCACTTGATCCTCGACAACTACTGTACGCACAAGAGTGCAGATGTGCAGCGCTGGCTTAAGCCAAAGAAGCGGCGCCGCTTTCATTTCCATTTCACACCGACCAGCAGTTGCTGGCTGAATCAGGTCGAACGATTCTTCGCGTTGATTACGGATCGGATGATCCGTCGCGGCACCTTTCACAGCGCTGAGGAAATGGAGCAGGCGATCTATAAGTGGCTGGCCAGTTGGAACGGCTCACCGACTCACTTCGCCTGGAAAGCCTCCGCCGACGTTATCCCCGACAAGGTCCGCCGTTGTAAAGAATTAACGAAGACAGGAGACTAGCAGCCCGTGGTTTTCGTCAGATTTCCCGCCGAAACAAGTGACCTCGGAAATGTTTTGAGCGTCTATAGGACATGGCGATGGGAACGCGGCGGAGCGGGAGCGGCAGCAGGATCTGTGGATGGCGGCGAGCGATGTGGTCCGAATGCCTGGTAACGCCTTCTACGACCGACTGAACCAGATTCTGGGTGAGGGCAAGTTCGATGCCAAGGTGGAGCGGCTTTGCCAGAAGTACTACAAGAAGAGTCCATATGGCCAGCCGAGCATGGCGCCGGGCGTGTACTTCCGGTGTCTGCTGATCGGCTACTTTGAAGGGCTGGATTCAGAGCGGGGAATCGCGTGGCGGACTGCGGATTCGCTGTCGTTACGCCAGTTTCTGGGCTACGCGCTGGACGCGGACCACTCCACCATTTCGCGCACGCGGCGTCTGTTCTGGTTGGAGACGCACAGGCCGTATTCCGCTGGGTGCTGAAGATCCTGAGTGAGGAAGGGTTGGTCGGCGGCCGGGCCTTCTCGATCGACGTCACCACCCTGGAAGCCAATGCGGCCATGAAGAGCATCGTGAGGCGGGATAACGGCCAGAGCTACAACGAGTATTTGACCGAACTGGCCCAAGCGGCGGGAATTGAAAACCCGACGCGAGAACAGTTGGCGCGGTTGGACCGGAAGCGGAAAAAGAGGGATCGAACCGGGAATGGATGAGCCCCAGCGACCCGGATGCGCGGATCACGAAGATGAAAGATGGCCGCACGTACCTGGCGCACAAAGTCGAGCACGCCGTGGATCTGACGGCGGGAGCGTTGCTGGCGATGACGCTGCAAGCGGCCGATCAGGGAGATACCATCACCATTCACCAGACGCTGGAAGCCGCGCAGGCAGCGGCGCGCGCAACAAGCGATTGCAGAAACTGCGGAGCGAACTGACCGAGAGGACCTTCGCGCACCTGTATGAGACACGCGGCATGAGGCGCGTCCGCCTGCGAGGAAGGGATAACATTCTGAAGCGACTGCTGGTGCACGGAGCGGCTTTCAATCTTTCGCTGATGCTGCGGAAAACCTTGGGAGTGGGCAAGCCCAGGCGGCTACAGGGGGTTTGTTTAGCGATCCTTACGCAATTTGCGCGCTTGTTTTTGTGGCTCTTGACGCAACTATCGCCAGGAGAGAAGGAACCCACCGACTTTGCATCGCAAAGTGGATTCGCACGCCTCGCGGGCATGCCCTCGTCCGGCGTAATTCAAGTAATGCGCTTCGTCTCGCAGACTGAAAAAGGCTGACTACTGCCACGGGCTGCTAGTGTCCTGAGCGAGAAATACGTTGAGTAAATAACGTTTCGGCCTCATACTTGGGCATGCGATCAGGCCGTCCCAAGAAACCACTGGAAATTGCCGATGCTGATCGGGCGAAATTGAGCCTGATGGCGCGACGGCCGAAGTCAGCGCAGGCCATGGCGATGCGCGCCCGGATCGTGCTCAATTGTGGGGAGGGCTTGAACAACTCGGAGGTCGCTCGGAAACTGCAGATTACCGGCGCGACAGTGGGAAAGTGGCGGCAACGGTTTATTGAGTTCGGGTTGGATGGCTTACTGGATGAGCCGCGTGTCGGCGCGCCCCGCAAGATCACCGATCAGCAGATTGAGGATGTCGTCACCAAGACGCTGGAATCAATGCCAGCCAACAGCACGCATTGGAGCACCCGTCTCATGGCGCAAGAGGTGGGCCTGACGCAGAATGCAATCGTGCGAATCTGGCGTGCTTTCGGATTGCAGCCGCACCGCGTAGAGAATTTCAAGTTCTCCAAAGATCCTCAATTTGTTGAGAAGGTGCGGGATATCGTAGGGTTGTACCTGAATCCGCCGGATCGTGCGATCGTGCTGTGTGTGGACGAAAAGAGTCAGGTTCAGGCGTTGAATCGGACGCAGCCGATTCTGCCGCTGGCGCCAGGGGTGCCAGCCCGGCAGTCCCACGACTACGAGCGGCACGGAGTCACATCGTTGTTCGCTGCCATGGATGTGGCTTCGGGAGTAACCATCAGCACGTGCTACCGCCGTCACCGGCATCAGGAGTTCATACGCTTCCTCGATGAGATCGAAGCTAATCTTCCCAGCGGCCACGATGTGCACCTGGTAATGGATAACTATGGCACTCACAAGGTAGCCAAGGTGCGCGGCTGGCTAAAGCGTCATCCGCGGTACGTGATTCATTTCACGCCGACCAGCGGTAGTTGGCTGAACCTGGTGGAGCGGCTGTTCGGGGAGGTGACGGAACGATGCGTCCGTCGCGGCAGTCACACTGCTGTGCGCGCGCTGGAGAAGGCCATGCTCGACTATTTGGACAAGCGCAACGAGAATCCCAAGCCCTTCGTTTGGACTGCCGACGCGGATCTAATTCTCGGGAAGGTCGCGCGACTTTCTAAACGCATCTCTCGCTCAGGACACTAGGGAACGAACAAAGCCCGTCTATAGATCAAGACGCAGGCGGCCTTCTTAGCGCGATTGTGGAAGTGCTGGCAGGGCGATATAGAGCAGTGGCAGGCCGGAAATCGGTTGATGCTTTTGCATAGTGCGGTATCGGCGGCGTGGTTTCAATCTCACCGAACTGCGATCGTCACGATATTGCTTGACGTGCTATCAATAACCACTCGAACCGGAACGGCGCTTCCGGAGGGTGTTCCCTGAGGGATAGTTACGTTGACTTGCCAAAGCCCCACGTAGCCAGGCGCCAGCCCCGAGTATCCCACGTTTCCGAAGTTAGAGCCGATCGCAACGCACATAGAGGGTTGGCTGTTCAAACAGGTATTCGGGTTTACGGTCGGCACAGCTACCGTATAAGAGAGGGGTGCGGCCGACGCTGCGACGCCATCTTGCAATGCGGGACTTACCGGCCCTTGCCCAGTGCCATACAAAGTGATGGTTGAACCCACCGGCGCCGGGTTGGAGGGACTATTAATCGAATTGTCCTGGTTCACGACTGCGGCTTGGCCTGCGCCGCTCTGATTGACGCTGAACAGTCCAGGCGAAGTTACGGAGATCAGCAGATTGCCGCCGGCCACGAGTTCTCCTGTATCGCCTAAACGAAGCGCCACGCGCTGCGTGCCCAACGCGGCGTTCGAAGGGATTTGAAAGTTGGCTTGAGTCGGCGATATGTAATAGATTGGAGAAATAGTCTGATCGTCGATCGTGATCTGCCGGTTTTGCAGCGTAACCTGCCAAGGGGGATTAGGAGACTGAGCTACCGTTTCCGCCAATCCCGTTCCAAAGATAACTGCTAGCGATCCCTGTGCCACCGGTGCGCCGGCCTGATAGGTTGCGGCGTTCACTACCACGCCGGGCTTTAAAAACTGCAACACCCTGTTGTTGCCCACATCCCCAACGTAGAGGGTGTCTTGCCGATCCACATACAATCCGGCTGGTGAATAGAGACTATCGGCGCTTGCCAGGCCGTTGCCGGGAGAATCCCAATTGGCGGTAGTTCCCGATGTGCTATGCTGCCCCAAAACGCCGCTCGCAAGAGCGCCTGAGGCCGGTAGAAACACGAGCGAGGAATACGTCAGCACGCGATTGTTGCCCGCGTCTGACACGTAGATATTTCCGCTACTGTCTACAGCGACGTCGGTTGGCGTCTTAAAAGTACCACCGGAAGATGCCGAAAAGCTCGGCTGACCGATGACGAACGCCGCGACGGCGCCAGAGGCCGGGGCGGACATGGTATTTGGGAAGGTCAATACGCGATTGGCGCCAGTATCCACCACATACAGATTCGAAGCCGGGTCCACCGCAATTCCTTGCGGCGCGCTGAGGGTTTGAGCCGAAAACTGACCGGGCTTCACAGACGAAAACATATTCGGCTGGCCGTAGACGCGAAGAGCGCTGGCTCCGTTCCCAGAGCCAGCAGGGAACTCTATCACGCGATTATTGCCGGAATCGGCAACAAACAAATCTCCATTCGGCCCGATGGCCAAGCCCGCAGGATTCTTCAAAGATGCCGCATTCACTCCCGCCGAAGTCGAACTCATGAAATCGACTTGCCCGATGACCGCATCTGGGGTGATGCGACCAGACTGTGAGACCGGCCGGGGATAGCGTAATACCCTATTATTCTGATAATCCGCCACGTAAAGGGTTCCGTCGTTGGGATTTATTGCCAATCCTGCCGGTGCGGACAACGAGGTCGCGCTGGGAGACTGCGAGTTAGAGGAATCCACATTTGGCGCATTGATAAATAGGCTTGGTTGTCCAATTACCAAGTCAGCCGGATCGCCACTCCGAAATCGAACGGAGTCCTTCCAGATGAGAACGCGGTTATTCCCAGTATCGGAGACATAGAGCGCAAAGGGCGCCGCCGAATAGTCGATGGCCATCTTGAAGGGGGCATTGATGCTACCCGGCTTAATTCGATTGGCGCCATTGGAAGTGAAATCGGTCTGTCCCCAAACTCGCGATGCGGTCTTCGATCCCGAAGAAAACGCCAGCACGCGATTGTTGCCGTTATCGGCTACGAGAACGTTGCCACTGGCGTCGACTTTGACGTCTGTTGGCGCCGCGAGCGAACTTGCTGAAGCCAGCGGGGCTGCGCCTGCGTTTGAGCCATTCAGCGTAAAGCTCGTTTGACCATAGATGTTGGTGGCTGCTGCGCCAATCGGCGTGCCCGTAGGAAACACCAGTATCCGGTTGTCGTTTGGAACCGCGACGTAAAGGTTGCCGTTATTATCCACGGAGACTCCGAGCGGTCCTGCCATGCTCGTCGGCGAAGGCTGCGCTATGACGCCCCGCGTAGTGAAATTCGGTTCGCCCCATACAGCGGCTGCGGCCGTATTTTGGCCTGATGGCCCCAACGGAGCCGAAAATCGCACAACGCGCGTATTGTTGTAATCTGCTACGTAGAGATTGCCCTGCGCATCGAACGCCAGTCCGGAGGGAGTACTGAGCCCGGAGGCAGAGACTGTGGCGCCCTGATTCGCCGAGCCGCTTACAAAATCCTGCTGCCCAATCACCGTATCCGCCACGATGGGAGGGGCGCCGTTCAAAGTTGCCGCGCCAAACCTGAGAATACGATTGTTACCGGAATCCGCAACCCACAGATTTCCTGCCGAGTCACAAGCGACGGAGCGCGGTCCGCTCATTATGCTGCTCGAAAGTCCCGCGGCCGTTGTGGTGAAGTTCGCTTGGCCGTAAACGGCGTCGGGTTCAATGCGTGAAAGATTCGCGAATGGCGACGGGAACCGTAGCACGCGATTATTGCCAAAATCCGCCACATACAGGTTTCCGGTTGTGGGGTCGACGGTCAATCCAAGGGGCGTTGTGAAACCCTTCGCGCCGATACCCAGGCTGCTTGAGTATTGCGGGTTCATTTGTCCTAGTACTAGAGCCGGAGCGTCGCCGATCTGATATGCGTTAATGTCCGCCCAAGCGAGCACACGAGCATTTTGCGTGTCGGAAATATACACGTGTGTCTGGCCGCCCCGCGCGTCAAGCGCGACGCCGATCGGGTTATTCAAACCTGAGCCTGTAACCATGTTGAGGCCGGTTTGCTGCAGGTCTATTTGGCCGAGAGCCCTGTAGGCCGAAGACGACAGTTGGGCGTGACAGGCAGCAACGACTAAAAACCAGCAAGATCCCCGCGCCAAACCGCTTATCCGCCGTCGAAAGAAGTAATGAAATATGGACATTTCGAAAAGTATTTGATCAATGCAACCCATTTAATAAGGCGTCATAATTCTATCGTCCGGTTCAGTCGCAATCTATGAGCTCCCCCGCGTTTAGACATTGGATCGCTGTGTATCTGAAGGCGGGCTATTAAAATCCCTTGTCAGCACGTTCGGGACCAAGCGCTGTGAGATTATGCATTTTCGGAGGCTTCAAATATTTGGGAGTATGAGCCGGAAAAATCATGGCAATAGTTCATAAACTTTGGTACGTCACTTTGGCGTCGGCTAAAACTCTTTGGTATTCGCGTAAACGCGAATGAAAATAAAGGGCCTTTCGAGGGCCCTAGTGCAATCGTCGGTAGGTGAATTGCACTGTTTTGAAAGCGCTTCGCCCCAATCGTTTTCGAAATTATCATGCCAAAATGGAAGCTTGCCGCATATCCTATGAAGCTGCTTTACCGGACCTTATTCTTTGTCGCTGCCTTCCAGGGCGGGGCCCGTTGGCTTCATAGCCAGACGCCGCTGCCGACGGAGATTAATCTTGTGGTGATGGAGGGAGAGGGCCAAAGTACCGACATCGGCCAGCAGACTCATCGGCCGCCGCTGGTTCGGGTGGAAGATGATCATCATCTTCCGATTGCGAATGCGGCCGTGACGTTTACTCTTCCCACCGAGGGCGCCACGGGTAAGTTCGGCAACGGCTCAAAGACTCTTACCGTTATGACCGATAGCCGCGGCGAGGGAACCGGCAAGGGCTTAAGAGTCAATGAATTGCCCGGAAAGTTGCCGATCTATGTCAATGCTTCCTATCGGGGCCTCACGGCCAAGGCAACAATTACGGAATACGTCGTAGCGCCGCCCGGCGCCAAGATTGGTAGTCATGGCAGCGGCAAGGTTATCGTTATATTCGCCATTGTGGGTGCGGCTGTCGCGGGCGGGGCATACTATGCCACGCACAGTAACAGTAGCAGCACGCCTGTCACTCCGCCTCCAGCGGGCCCCACGCCCATTGGAATTACCCCGGGAATCGGCACTATAGGTGGTGCGCACTAAATGCGGACCTTTCCGTTCGCCAGCGATCCGCGGCCGGCGATATCGAATCTTTCGCAGCCGGACCGGGGCTTTACACTCTGTTGCCGGCTGTTTGCCCTTGGACTGACGTTTACCGGCGCTATTTTCGCGCAGGGCATCTCTATTGTTACGGCCAGCCTGCCGCAAGGCGCTGTCGGCAGTCTGTATCAGACCGGCTTGAGCGTGACCGGAGGGACGGCCCCCTATCGTTGGACAGCGAGCGGCTCCGTGCCACCAGGTCTGACTGTCTTTCCTAGCGGCATTATCACTGGAGTACCCAACGCCGCCGGAAATTACAACTTCGTTTTAGCTGTAACCGACGCCAATCAGCTTTCAGCTTCAAGATCGTTCTCAATCGCAATTACGGGGCCTGTCTTCTCGATCACCACAACCAGCCCGCTTCCCAATGCGACGGTCGGTCAAACTTACAGTCAGACGCTAAACGCCACGGGTGGAACGCCACCCTATCAGTGGACTGCCAGCTCGGGTTTCCCACCAGGACTGAGCCTCGATCCCAACAGCGGTGCTATCACTGGAACACCATCCACGGCGGGAAGCTACAGCTTTACCGTTCAGGTCGTGGATTCCGCAAAGAACGCAACCACGGCGAATCTCGCTCTGTCGGTCAGTGCTCCCGCCCTCACGATCACAACGATCTCTCCGCTTTTCAGCGGCACGCTCGGAACGGCATACAACCAAACCTTATCGGCATCCGGCGGCAAGCTTCCATATCAATGGTCGATCGCGTCCGGAAGTACCGATGGGCTTACTCTAGATCCGAATTCCGGCGTGATCCAGGGAACCCCTCAGAAAACCGGAACGTTTACCTTTGTGGTAGAGGTTTCGGATAACGCTGGAAATTCCGCCACGCAGCAGTTTTCCCTGGTGGTGAATGCTCCTACGCTAACCCTCATTGGTTCCGGCTCCCTACTCTCAGGTTCCGTCGGGGTTAGCTATAGCCAAAAGCTGCCTTTGACCGTAACGGGCGGAACTGCGCCCTATACCTGGTCTATTCCTCCCAGCGTCCCGGGTTTGACATTCGACCCAATCAACGTTGTCCTTAGCGGTATTCCAACAGCCCCGGGGACCTTCAGTTTACCTGTTACGGTAACCGATTCGGCCGGTATCACGGCCAGCAAATCGTTATCTATCACCATCGCTCCCGCCGCATTGAGCATTGCGACCTCCAGGCAACTCCCAGATGGAGCGTTAAATTCGCCCTATAGTCAGACCCTCTCTGCGTCGGGAGGCTCGCCGCCTTTCACCTGGTCGGCTAATGGCCTTCCTGGGGGGCTCAGCATCAACGGCGCTACGGGCGTAATCTCCGGTACGCCTACAGCCGCCGGTTCCTTCGGGATTGCGATCACGGTCTCTGATTCAGCTCTGGCTCACTATGCCGATCGCTTCACCATGAACATTGCCTTGCCGGCCGCCCCTTCTGCCACCATTGCCGGTTTGTCCGGCACGGTTCTACCCGCCTCTCAGATCGCCTTGCAAATAGCGACTGGTTCCGCTTATCCGGCCGATATCAGTGGGCAGGCGATTATCAGTTTTACTCCCAACAGCGGACCCGGCGATGGCACGATTCAGTTTTCGTCCGGCGGAACGACTGCCGCGTTCACAATTTCTGCGGGAAACCTCACTGCGCCGCCCTTATTGGTCCAAACGGGTACGGCGGCGGGCACGATTGTAGTTTCATTGCGCTTCTCGGCGGGTGGAATCGATATCACTCCTAATCCCGCACCCAGCGCCACTGCGCAGATTGCCGCGGGAGCTCCCGTGATCAAAGGGGTGCAGGTGACCCGAAGCAGCAACGCCATCATCCTCGCCGTGACCGGCTATTCGACGGCGCTCGAGGTTACTCAGGCGAGTTTCACGTTTAGCGCGGTCTCGGGCCAATCGCTTCAGTCGACAGCCTCATCGATTGTGGTCGACGTGACCAGCCTCTTTGGCACTTGGTTCCAGAGTTCGAATAGCAGTCAGTTCGGCAGCCAGTTTGTCTTCACGGAGCCGTTCAACATCGCCGGGGACCCGAACGCCGTGATAGCGGGAACGGTAACACTAACCAATCGCTTGGGTTCGGCTGTTTTTACGGTCAACCAGTGAGCCCCTGTCGGCAGTGAGGGTTGGACGCACCGGCCGAAAATTGCGGAGAGCGCAGGCATTGGCGACCACGAGATACGCGCAAGGCTATTCCGCGATGCCCGATTCAGCTTTCGTGCCATGCCCCGCAGCCGAGAACGAAAAAGGTTGCCTTGACGTGATTTCTCCCAAGGAACTCCACCTCGGGCGCCTGGCAATCACCCTTTTGCGGGCAGAAGCTGATAGCCGAGAGCCTGAGCCTGGATTTTGAGCCGATTTTCCATCCGCTGCAAGTGGTTTTGTTCCGCTTTGGCAAAGACGCTTTCATCGTAGGCCTGCCGAGTGGTGAGCATATGGAAAATGATCCGCGCCAGCTTATGGGCTGCAGCGGTGATCGCTTTAGGGGCGCCGAGTTTGGCACGCATCCGGCGGTAGAACACGCCCAGGGCCGATTCACTCTTTTGAAGCGATTGAGCGGCCATTCGGAGAGCGACGGCAATTCGATTCTTAATTTTTCGCGTCCCGCTCCAAAGAACCTTCCCGCCACTGATATCGTTGTCGGGGCATAGCCCCATCCACGAACTGAATGCTCCCGCGCTGCGGAACTTCGAGACGCCACCTGACTCGGCGAGGATGCTCTGTACATGGAGGATGCTGATTCCTGGAATGGTCGTCAGGTCCACGCCGAGGATGCGGTAGGCTTCCTCGCGCAGGGCCATAGCCTTGGCAGGCGGCATTACCTTGCATTTTTTTACGGAATCCTTGGGAGGCGGCAGGGTAGCTGCCGGGTCGGCTTTCGTTTCGAGGTCTTTCATCAGCCGCTGCATTTCGTCCTCACAGGCGGCGATCCGTCGCTGATACTCGCGGTACAAGCCGACGGACTGTCGCAGCGTGAACAGGTGCTCCTGCCGGTAATCTCCCACGAGGCTTTTGGCGATGGTTTCGTGGCTGGCTCGAATCCGAGGATCGCGGAGTGCAGCCATCGCATGCACATCTCGACTGCCTTCGAGGATCGCATCCACGATTGCCAGTCCGGTCGTTCCGGTGATATCGCTGATGACGTGGTGCAGTTGCAGGTTCATCTGATCCAGCGCCTTCTGCATATGCTGAACGTGGCAAGTCGCCATATCGACGAGGCTGGCGCGGTGTCGCAGCAACGACCGGACGGCGCAGATATCCTGCGCCGGACGGAACGATGCGCGCAACAAACCGACCGCATGCAGGTATTGCAGCCACTGACAATCGGAGACGTCCGTGCGGCGCCCGGGCACGTTCTTTACGTGCTTCGCGTTCACAAGGTAAACTTCCAGCTTGCGATTCTCCAGAATCTGCGTCAGAGGAATCCAGTAAACCCCGGTGGACTCCATCGCAATCGTGCGGACACCGCATTGTTGTAACCAGTCGGCGAGTTCGTTCAGATCCTGCGTGAAGGTCGCGAACATGCGGACAGGTTCCGGGTCCCGATCGGCGGGGACCGCAACATAAATCTCTGTGGCGCCAATGTCGATTCCGGCGGAATCCGGATTCAAAAGAGGCAGAGCGACTTTCTTGTTTTTGTTGACTCGTTGGCGCGGCATGTCATCCCTGAGAATAATGAAGTTGCCGGGAACCGGGCCAGGTCGTGAAGTCAGGCACTCTCCCAATCGGGATCGCTTCGCTCGCCTTTTCGGCGGACTCACGTCACCACTGTCTTGATCACGCAACCCGGGGCCACACTGGACGAACGGGCTCGAAACGAGCACCACTGCAAACTCGGCCTTATTACCGCGGGCCCCAGCAATCCATTATTGCGCTCAGTTCCTTCCGCGTTTTGTCCATGCCTTATATGGCCCTACACTGGAGAGCAACTCAAGGACTCGAAGGGTCTGATCTCAACGCGAGACGCCAGGAGACCCCACTGTTCGGGTCCGATGGAGGTCTGAATTTCCGCTGGGTGGAAATACTCTTCTACGTCAATCGTGAGAGCATTGAGCATTCCGTAATCGGCGCCTACTTTACCGGCCGCACATTCTTAGATTAGCAGGTTGCGGAAAAACGAGCTGAAACACGTTACGCCTTGAATGTTCTGATCGTCTTCTGTTTATGCGCGGAGACGACCGTCAACAAGCCGACATGTACAGCTACATATCACCGGAGCAGCGGGTGCGTGAGAATCATCCGTTGCGGAAGATCCGCACGATGGCGGACGAGGCGTTGAAGAACATGTCGGCGCGATTCAACCAGATGTACGCCAAGACGGGCCGTCCGTCGATCGCGCCGGAGAAGTTACTGCGCGCGCAGTTGATCCAGATGCTGTACTCGGTGCGGAGCGAGCGTTTGCTGATGGAAGAAATCGACTATAGCGTGCTGTACCGATGGTTCGTAGGCATGAATCTGGATGAGCCGGTCTGGGATGTCACGGTGTTCACGAAGAATCGGAACCGGTTGCTGGAAGGCGACGTAGCGCGTGAGTTTTCTGGTGGAAGTAGTGGGACAAGCGCAGGCCCAGGGGTTGAAGAGCGATGAGCACTTCACGGTAGACGGCACGCTAATTGAAGCTTGGGCGAGTTTGAAGAGCTTTCGGCGTAAAGACGAGAAGAACCCGCCGCCCCCGGATGATCCTGGCAACCCGACGGTAGATTTTCACGGCGAGAAGCGCAGCAACCAAACGCACGAATCGACCACTGACCCGAACGCTCTGTTGGCGCGTAAAGGCGCCGGCAAGGAAGCGAAATTGAGCTGCAACGGCAATCTGCTGACGGAGAACCGTAACGGGTTGATCGTGAACACGGAGGTGTTTCAGGCCAACGGCACGGCAGAGCGGGACGCGGCGTTGGTGATGTTGGAGCAGATTCCCGGCACTCGGCGGGTAACTGTGGGAGCGGACAAGGGATACGACACCAGGGACTTTGTCGCGGAGTGCCGGCACATGAAGGTGACGCCGCATGTGGCGCAGAACCTGAAACGGAATGGCGGCAGTGCGATCGACGGCCGCACGACTCGCGCCGAAGGCTACGCGGTGAGCCAGCGGAAACGAAAACGGATCGAAGAATGCTTCGGATGGCTGAAGACGATTGCTCTGATGAGAAAGGTAAGGCATCGCAGCATTGCGAAGGTAAATTGGGTGTTCACCTTCGCATCGGCGGCGTACAACCTGGTGCGCATGCGAAATCTGCTGGCGAGAACGCTTGAAACCGCATGAGCCAGGGGAGAAGTGTGTCCGCGCACGGCGCAAGCGGACAAAACGAGCCGGAACGGCAAGCACTTAGCTGCTTACTAAGCAGTTATCGAGCCGCCTAAATCCATTCGGCAAAAATCGGGTTGCGGCGAACTCTCGATTTCACTCGTTTTTCCGCAAACTGCTAGTATTACTTCGTTAAGTATTGACAGAGACATAAAATAGGCGTAATGTTTGGGCATGACGGACGCCCAACTGGAGCGATGCCGAAAACGCCTGGAGCAGTTCTTGGTCGATCTATTGGAACCGGTCGGACGCAGTGAGCGGCGGCACTGGGGATCAGTCTACGTGCGCGGCCTGCTGCTAGATGGCGAGCGCAAGTCCGTTGAACCCATGGCCAAGCGGTTACCGGACGGCAATGAGCAGGCGATGCAGCAGTTTGTAGGGCAGAGTCCCTGGGACTGGAAGCCGGTATGGGAGCGACTGTCGCAACGAATGGTCCGGGAGTTGGAACCGGACACGGTGTGGGTGATCGACGACACGGGTTTTCCCAAACAGGGTGAGCATTCGGTGGGAGTGGCGCGGCAGTACTCCGGGACTCTGGGCAAGACGGCGAACTGTCAGGTCGCGGTAAGTTTGCATGAAGTGTGCACGGAGGGAGCGGCGGTGCTGAACTGGCGGCTCTATCTACCCGAGAGTTGGGCCGAAGATGCACATCGCCGCGCAGAGGCCGGCATCCCGGAAGATGTGAAATTTCAGAAGAAGTGGGAATTGGCTTTGGAGATGATCGATCAGGCGCGCGGGTGGAAATTGGCCGATCGGATTGTTGTGGCGGATGCGGGCTATGGAGACGTGACGGCGTTCCGTGAGGAGTTGGAGAAGCGCCAACTGAGTTATGCGGTGGGAGTGCAATCCAACACCGGAGTTTGGGTGGAACCGCCGCGGCCACGCAAGTTGAAACCGAAGCAGACCGGGCGGCCGCCCACGGCGTCCCACTATGGTAAGCAGCGTCCCGTTGCGGTCAAAGACGCTGCGCAACAGGCCCAGGGTTGGAAGAAAGTTCGCTGGCGGGAAGGCAGCAAAGGTCGATTAGAGTCCCGTTTCTGGGCGGCCCGCGTGCAGCCGTCCCACGGCTTTCACGAGGGCCGCAATCCAGGTAAAGCGGTCTGGCTGCTAGTCGAATGGCCGGAGGAAGCCGCAGAACCCACCAGGTATTTCTTCTGCGATCTGTCTGCCGATTACAGCCTTCGACGATTAGTGCAGGTCGCCAAAGCACGCTGGAAGATCGAGCAAGACTATCAACAACTCAAGGAGGAACTCGGGCTGGATCACTATGAAGGGCGCAGTTGGAGCGGATGGCACCACCATGTGACGCTGGTCATGCTCGCCCACAGTTTTCTGACTTTAGAGACGCTCCGCAATAAAAAAAACTTCTGGGTGGACCCTGCCGAGGACGCGTCGTGAAATTCAGCGACTGTTATGTACCTGGACCGGATCATGCTGCTACTGCGGTTGCGTCGTGCGGGCTCCCTAATAATACCTCAATTTACTTAACGAAGTAATACTAGGCAAAATACCGCGAGGGCGTAAACTTTGGAAAAGAAACCGAGCACAGTAGAGTCGGTAATATTCTGGATCACCGACGGCCCTCGGAATGCGCATTTGGGCCAAGGCTTTGACTGTTCCTAGGAGCTTCGTTGACGTCGTCGGCGGATCGTTTCCAGTCCCTAAGATCGGGGCAAAATCCTTTCCTTTAGTAATTCAGGAAAGGGGAATGGCGGTCTGGTCTTCAATCATGGAAATCGCGGCCAGTCGTTCAGAGCAGGATTGCGGCTACCCGGCTGTAGCCCGACCTGTTAAAGAGGATGTTGGGAGATTTGGGCTAGCGTCGTTGCTGCGGAGGAAGCTTCAGGGAAGTGCGCATCCAACTCCAGCGCCTTAACCAGTAAGGTGCGAGCTTCCGCAGTGTGTCCGAGCTTCCATTGAGTCATGCCGAGCTCGTACTGAAATGTTGGATTCTTTTGATCTTTCCGGGCGCAGTCATCGAGATATTTGAAAGCCATACCGTACAACTCGCGTTTATAGTAAATCCAGCCGAGCGTATTGGTTATTTCCAGACTATCCGTCATCCTCTCTTTGGCTTGCTGCGCCAAAGTCAACGCCACGTTCAAGTCGCCTCCGTGGTCTGCCAAAACCGAGGCAAGGTTGTTTTTTGCTATGGCGTTAGAAGCGTCGTTTTGGAGCGAGCGCTCATAGGAATCGCGTGCGTCGTTCCAGCGTTGCAAGCGCTCGTAGATCATGCCCATACGAATCAAGAGTTCTGCATCCATGCCAGGTTTTTGGGCCGCGGAAGCCAATAATTGGGACGCCTGATCGTTCTTGTTTTCGTTTGACAACACGTCGGCCAGCAAAACGTAGCTCTCGGGATTGGAAGGCGCTACCTGCATCGCCGTTTGCAAGGCAGAAATGCCTTCCGCACGCTGCCCGCGCCAGAAATACATTTGCGCCAGGCCAATACGCAACACTGCGTCCTTCGGCCGGGTGGCAATCCCTTGCTGTAAGAGCTCAATTGCCGAGGCAGTTTGCCTCTCGACAACGAAGCCCAGCACAACATGGTCCATCAGCTGTCTCGATCCGGGATCCAGTTGCCAGGCGAAGCGAAACTCCTTCAACGCCCCAGGAAGATTCTTTTTGGCGAGGTTTAGGATTCCCAGTTGACGGTGGATATCGGCATTATCTGCCGCTCGATCCGAGGCCATCTTTAAAACCTTGGCCGCGCGGTCATAATCTTTCCTGGAAATCAGCGATTCGCTATAGACTAACAGCGCAGGCACGTCGCGGGGGTTGTTCTGGACCAAGCGTATGCCATTCATCATCGCTGCGTTTACGGCACCCGTACGGTTTTGAAGCGCAGCCAGCGTAAGGCGGGCCAGGCGATACTCGGGATCCAGAGTTAAGGCAGTCTCGAGTTCATGTTTCGCCTGTTCGAACTGATTGCGATGCACATACGCCTGAGCCAGCCAGAAATGCAGGGCCGGCCAATCCGGACGGAATTTCTGCGTTTTATTGAATTCGGCGATTGCTCCATCGACGCTCCCGTCGGCTAGCAACATTCTTCCCTTAAGAAGATGAGCATAGCTGTCCTTTGCGTTTTTCTTCAGAAGCGCGTCGTTTAACGATTGGGCTTCCTTCCGATCGTTCAGGTTGAGCTCAACCTCAATCAGTTTGTGCAGGTCGTCAACGTCATCCTGATGAGCCTGGAGAACGCGATGCAATTCGAGCTTGGCCTTATTCCAATCACTCGTCCTGACATAAAAATCGGCCAACGCTCCCCAATATGCCGGGTCCTTGGAATGAGCGGCCTGGATCTTCCTGACTATGGCCTCGGCCTCCGGCAGGCGGTTAGACCCCTCGTAGAATCCATCAATAGCATCGAGGATCTGAACTTGGTTGTTAGTATCCTTGAGGGCTTGTGGGAAAAGCGGCTCCATATCGGCGGAGCGCCCGGTGGTTATATAGAACTTGAACAGCGCGAGGTAGACCGGAACCGAACGTGGATTTTTCTCAAGGGCCAGCTTTAGAAAACTCTCGGCACCTGGCAAGTCGTTTTCTTCCCGCTTGATAGAGGACAGCGACATCAGAGCGCCCACGTGATTCGGTTGAAGCTCGAGCACGCGATTGAAGCTGCCCTCAGCGTCCTTCGACTTTTTCTGCAACGCCTGAAGCGTACCTATGTTCAACAGGGTATCGATATCGTCGGGCGTCTGTTCGAGAACGAGTTCCAGCTCCGTCTGTGCGTCCGGAAGCTTACCTAAGATCCGGTAGAGTTGCGCCAATCCCTTATGTGCCGGCATGAAATCCGGCCGATTGTGAACGATTTGCTGAAGCAGTGTGTATGCCTGTTTGTAGTTCTTCTCGCGAAATCGTATCTCTGCAAGGATGCTGGCGGCTTCGGCAAAATTGGGATCAATCTTAAGGGCATTGAGAAACTGGAGACTGGCTTCGTTCACTTTGCCACTCTTTAGATACTCGAGACCTTTGTTAAAGAATTTTTGTTTTTGAACTTGAGGGTCTCGATTACAGGCGGCGAATAGAATCGCAAATACAAAGGCAAGGAAAATGCAGCGTAATTTGATATGCATATCCACTATTTATGAGTGGAATCCAACCAGGCTCCACGTGGCTCTAATTCTCTCATTCAGATCCGCCCAAACCAAGTAATGTGAGTACCAGAGAGGCGCGTCGGCCTCTCTGCCTAACCCGAAGAATAACGAGGTTTGTTAAGCGGCCTTTTTGCGGAGCCTTTTACGGAGTGTTATTCCAGCAACGGCCGTACCGAGGAGAAGCACGCTGAAGGGTTCGGGAACCGGTGAATTAGTGCTGGTCGTGGTGTTCCAGCTGATGCTCAGATTGTCGATGCCGATTGTAGCTGGCCAGTCCACAAAATCAAGTTCGTCCACGCCATTGAGGTTGCCTGACCAAGTGCCGAGATATTGAGGTGCTACGATGGATCCGAATTGCGTTCCGATGCCGCTGGTGACTGGTCCCTTGGTGGACGAACCGTCGCTTCCGTTAGACGAGGGTGTAACGCCATACTGCGTTCCATTTGTGCCAAAACTGGTTACCGCAGGATCGGTCCCATTGCTATTGGTTCCTGCGTCAAACTCGATATCCGGCTGATTCGCATAGGTCCCGTTATGGTAAGAGCCGCAATTCGAGGAATTTAACACCGGACAGCTGCCATCAGGGAAGATCTCGTATGCGAAGCTTGCGGCGCCGTTGATTGTGAATCCGCTAAACTTCATCGTGATTTGCGTAGCTTGTTGCACCGAGTTGTCGTTCGTATTGGCAAGGAAAGTATCGTATGTAGAGGTGGGCGTCTGTGCCGAGTTGCTTGTCGCGTTATTGCTAGTGCCCAGAGTCAGTGACTTGCCTCCCGGCCCCACAACGTAGCCTTCGCCATTGTAGGTTTGATCGGCAGCAGCTCCGGTCACGCTGACAGTGCAGCCGGCGCAACCCGAGGCCGTCAGCACTTGATCCATATAGTTTTGGATACTGTTAAGGCTAGCATTAGCCGACAGTCCGTTAATTGTCTGGCCGTTGATAACCTGGGTATCGAAGGTAAACAGAACGCTCGTTGCCGAGGCCACAACCACCGTACCGAAAAACAATAAAGCTGTCTTTGCGACCATATTCCTCTTTATCCTCCAGCTAACCATTTAACGCAAACACACGAACAGAATTTATCGGTGAGTAACATCGCTAGCAATCTCGTCGCCAGGACAGTTTTTGGATGAGCTCACGGTAGAAGCCAGATTTGACAGGGGTTGGAGTGAGAGGAGCTTGCTATTGACGACTATAGTGCTTCCGAAATAGTCTCAATATAAACTACAGTTTGTGAAATTTTGTTGCATTCGCCACAGGCCAAAACCCATCGCCCGAAAAAGCCATTGCGCCCAGAACGACTGCTATGATATGAATCCGTACTGACTTCGGACCATCGCGTGCACTCCTGATCTGAAATCACGGTAGTGCCTTTTTCTGAGGAGCGACTTGAATGGCTTACGGCGCAGAAATCAGCCGCGGCAATCCAACGTGTTTTATTTTTCTGCTCGATCAATCCGGTTCCATGGCGGATTCCTTCGGCGGAGCGCAAGTAGTACGCAAGGCGGACTTTGTAGCCGACGCCGTTAACCGCACGCTGCATGATCTCGTTATCCGATGCACCAAAACGGAGGAAGTCAGGAATTACTATGATATCGGCGTGATTGGCTACGGAGGTAAGGTGAATTCCGTATTAGGTGGTGCGTCTGGGGGAAAGGTGCTAGCGCCAATCTCCGAACTGGCTGACTCGCCGGTGCGCGTCGAAAGACGCAATAAGAAAATATCCGATGGCGTAGGCGGGATTGTCGAGCAGCAAATTGGGTTTCCGATCTGGGTGGATCCCGGCGCTGCAGGCAAAACTCCGATGTGCCAGGCCTTCGAGCTGGTGAAGTCCACGCTGGAGCAATGGATCTCAGAACATGAAACTAGTTTTCCGCCGATCGTCCTGCATCTTACCGACGGCGAATCCACCGACGGAGACCCGACCGAACTGGGGAAACAGATCAGCAGCTACGCGACGCAAGATGGCCAGGTTTTGCTGCTGAATTGCCATGTTTCCTCGCAGCATCGGGCGAAGGTGGAATATCCGGACGATGAAAATAGTCTGCCGGACGAATTCGCCAAGATGTTGTTCCGTATCTCGAGCCCCTTGCCGTCACAGTTTTGCCGCGCCGGCGAACAGATCGGGTTGCGCGTCTCCGAGGGAGCGCGCGGTTGTGTCTTCAATGGCGATCCGGTAGCGGTGGCGCAATTTTTCGAGATTGGAACCCGGCCGGCAAATTTGCGATGACGGAGTGGAGCGCGCTGTTGAAGGTGAACGCGCTGGTTGTACCGAAGCGCGGCTCCTCGGTTTCAGAATGCGAAGATTCAGTGGGCGTAGCGCGTCACCGCATGCGTTTTTGCGTGGCGGACGGCGCCACTGAGGCATTCGATTCGCGGTATTGGGCGCGGCTTTTGACCAAGTCGTGGTCCGGCCAGCCGACGGCAGTTACATTGCAGCAACAGTTTGTCGAGTGGCTGCCCGCGGTGGGGGATCGCTTCCACTCGCGATGGGAAGGCAAGAGCCTGCCGTGGTATTCGGAAGAGAAATGCAAAGCGGGCGCCTTTGCCGCTTTTACTGGTCTAACATTTGAATCCGACGGATTGAGTCTGCGTTGGGCAGCCGCGGCGCTTGGCGATTCGTGCCTCTTCCGGCTCAGCGGCGAGGGCGCTTTGATTGATACGCTTCCGGATGTCGCCAAGGTGGGTACTGGTTACCGGCCCATGCTGGTTCCATCCAGGTGCTCGCTTCAAGCCGCCGCCCTAAGTCATATGTTGTGCGCATCGGGAGAGACATCGAAAGGGGATGTATTTTTCCTGCTAACAGACGCGATTGCGGCGTGGTATGCACGGGTCCTAGACCGGGAGCCACCGCTGGCGCGCCTTTTCGATATGATTTTGAGCGATAGCTGCCAGGAGGAGATGGAAAATCTCGTCCACTGCGAGCGGGCCCGCGGAACGCTCCAAAACGACGACATAGCCGCCATTCGAATCCAGTTCATGGGTGGCACCGATGGCGTATCCCCACCTGGCGTGGAGTAATCACCGATGAACGCGGGGATATGGCCATCGCCGAGAGAATTCTGGGAAGCCATCCAAGCACCCCAGGTTTGCTTTACCGATCCCAGTCTGCGTAATAGCAGTGCGGCGGTGGACAAGCTGGGCCTTCCGTTAGTAGCATCCGGCGGTTTTGCTTCGGTCTTCAAGCTAAATGCCGCGGATGGATCGAGCGCTAAGGCAATCCGCTGCTTCCGTGGCGCCCTAGGAGACCGCGAGCGGCGATATCGGGAGTTCTCTACCCATCTTGCGAACCGTCGCGACTTCCCTCTGGCGCGATTTGAATATGTCCCGGAGGGGATGTTGGTTCGCGGGAACAAATACCCCATTCTCGTCATGGATTGGGTCGAGGGGTCGACTCTGGATGTCTATATCGCGGAGGTTCTCAAACTACCGGATGCCAAGCGACATCTGCGACATCTGGCCGACCAGTGGCTTCAAACGATGGGCGCGCTCCATGCGTTGGGCGCGGCGCATGGCGACCTGCAGCATGGAAATATTCTGGTCAACAACGGCTCTTATACGCTGGTCGACTTTGATGGATTTTTCGCTCCGTCACTGGCCGGGTTGCCGGCGATCGAGACCGGGCATCTCAATTATCAACACCCACAACGCCGAGCCGAGTATTTCGACAGTACGCTTGACCGATTTTCCGGGCTTGTCATCTATCTTTCCCTGATTGCCTTAGAACGCCAGCCCGAGCTGTGGCGTAAATATCACGACGAGAACCTGCTCTTCAAACGGGCGGATTTTGAGGCGCCGGGCCGATCGCCATTGTGGGGTGAGCTCAAGAAACTGGATTTCGAGTGCCGGCATTTGGTCGAGGTGTTGGAGCGGGCGTGTGTGGCTCCGGCCCAGGCTTGTCCTTCTCTGCTTGATCTTGTAAGGCGAGCAACCCGAACGTCTGCCACAAGTGCGGATCACCTGGGTACGATCGCGGCCCCCACGCGTGAAGTGGACCGCGTTCGGCCGGTAACTCCGAAAGCAACCGTCCCAAGGGCTAATGCCCCGGTCGCGGTTAGGCGGCGCGCGGCCTCCCAGGTAAGGCCTGTTTTGCCGGCCGCGCCGAATCTTCTGCCCTTGTGCTCCGCCTGGATGGCAGTAGTCGCTGCGGCAGCTTCCTTCATTCCGCTGTTGCAGCCGTGGATCCTCGGCATCGGCGTCGTGCTGATCGGCGGGGGCTGGCCAGTGTTGGGCCAGAGGAAAATAGTGGGAGGGTTTACCGCGGCTTGGGGGCTAATTGCGCTGATGGCGGTAGGTACGCCAGTTGGTTGGATGACAGCGGCGATGTCTTCGCCTTCTCCTGCACGGGCGGTCGCCGCGTTAACCCCAGCCAGATCGCTAGCCGCTCCGCTGACGCAAGGCAGCCAACCGCCGTCTGCTGCCCCATCGGAAAAGGTCGACGCTCAGGTCGCGGATCACATTGCGGCGGCCCAAGAGCTATTCCAGCGCTCACAGTTTGCCAATGCGCTTTTGGAGTGCGACCGCGCACTTGCAATTGACCACAAAAACGCGCAGGCGCGTTGGCTGAAGGATCAGATTTCAAAAACGCGGGACACGCTGCAAGGAAAGGCGCACTAGGCGGCAGAGGGTCTAACAATGGCTGAACAGAATACGGAACGAGCGATTGATCGACAGATTCGTGGATGCGCCTCTCGCCGATGGCCGATATCTGCCCTGGTATTCCTTTTCCTGATTCCGTGGATGGAATCGCCTGCCTGGGGTGCGCTCGAACCGTCTCAGGTCTTAGTCTTGGTGAACCGCGATCAATCAGCGTCGGAAAGGGTGGCGCAGATGTATCAACGGCTGCGCGGAATTCCAGCGGCCAATTTGCTGCGATTGCCAATGGGCGCGAGTCGTCAGATTACTCCCGAACAATATTGGAAACTTGCCGGCCAGCCAATCCGCCAGTACTTAACAGAGCATGCTGCCATTCGATGCGTCCTAACGACCGCTGGAGTTCCTTATACGATCATCGCGGCGGGCAACTCCGATGAAAGCGCCGCCTTCGATAATGAACTAGCCGCCGTGCTTCGCGAAGAGCCAGGAAGCCAGAAACGGCATCAGCCGAATCCCTTATATCTTCAAGGCTCGAACCCCGCTGGGGTTACGGACCCCCGCATCTTGAATATGATCTATGTCGCCCGTCTGGATGGACCCGATTTGGAGACCTCTACGCGAATGGTGGAAGACGCAATCGCGACGGAAAAGCGCGGGCTCGAAGGTCCGGCGGCGGGCGATGCACAGGGACTCGATGCGGTCACTGGATATGGCGAAGGGGACGCTTCCATCCGAGGAGCGATTGACCGGTTATCAGGCGCTGGTTTCCAAACCACGCTCGATATGAAGGAGGAGACCTGGAAGCAACCCAGGGGCGGGATCGGAAACCAAGCCGCCGGCGCGGCGTTCTACATGGGTTGGTACGCGCTCCTGAATTTCCAGGACATTTTCGGCGAACACGGCTTGGCTCCGGGTTCCATCGCTTGGCATATTGCCAGCCAGGAAGCGCAAGACATCTGGGATCCAAAAGGCGGAGGGTGGTGTATTAATTTAATGCGACGGGGCGTGGCGGTGACCATAGGGCCGGTTCGCGAACCGTACGTAGCGGCCTTTCCCCATGGCGATGTTTTTATTGAAAGCCTTCTGCAAGGCCTCACGGTGGCCGACAGCTACTGGGTATCGTTGCCCCATGTTTCCTGGGCGATGGTGCTGCTCGGGGATCCACTCTACCGTCCTTTCGGGTTAAAGCCGAGGGCTGCGCTGCTCGCGCGATCCTATACGGCAGCCAATGCCAATGGAATTCTGGAGCGGGGCGAGACCAGCTCACTGTTAGTGCAGTTGGAATGCGTGGGACCAGCGGGTTCTTCCACTCCCGCGCTTTCCGCGACCGTTGAACCTGAAATGGGTATGACGGCCGCTTCCGGTTCCGTCAGTATCCCCGCATTAAAAGCCGGCCAGACAGTGGTAGTTCGAGTGCCCAGCGTGACCGCGGGGAGTGATCCCAACGGAATGTTCCGCCTGCGTCTCGAGGCTCGAGCCGACGGCGAACTCGCGCGCCGCATCGTGGTGGAAGGACGAATCGGGTTCTCGAGATTGACCGGTGGGCTTGGTCCGAAATCGCAGATGTTTATCAGCCCGGATGGCAAAGAGCTGGTCTCCGGACGCCCCGGAAGAAGCGCTCTTATCCAAATCGGCGCCCTTCTCGCACAGCCGGTTAACCTGCCGCAAGGCTTTGGCCTGACCAATGCCGAATTCTCCCCGGATGGTAAACATGTCGCATTGACAATTGTCGAACCGAAGAAAAAGCAGGTGGCGTTTCTAATTGCGAATGACCAGTTTGGGAACCTTCAATCCCTCCCAACGGGCTTGCAGTTCCTAAGGTGGCTGGAGAATGGCCGGGTTCTCATTGCGAATCACGGTGGTCTGATCAGTCACAGCATTTCAGGAGGCGAGGACCGCGTGGTGGGACTTCCGGAAGGACAGGTCGGCAACCTCATTCCAGGAACAGAGATTCAATTTGCGATAACCGACGACGCCCGGATTGTGATCAAAGACGGCGCCGGGCCCACTCATGAGGTACTGCGTGCCGCGAAGCCAAACCGATTCATCGCAGTAGCCAATGACCTTTCGCTTTTTGGAGGCCTTGATGATGAAAAGCGGCTCTGGGTACAAAAAGGTCTGAATGGCCAGCCGAGAGTGATCGCGGAGAGTGTGGAGCGCGTTCTATGGGGACCAGTTTCGCGCTGCGCGGTAGTACAGGATGCGACCGGGAGAAGCAGAGTTTACGAAGGCCGCGATGATACTTGGAAAGATCTGGGCTTTATTTTGGAATCGGCATGGAGCCTCGACGAGGAGCGTCTGTTGTTCGTCGACGCGGGAAATAGTACGGAACCCGGCTACTTGTCGCTCCTTTCCGGAGGTTCGGTCGAACGCCTTTGTCCGATGAGCCGGATTGGCCAAGTGGGAAAGATTGCTTTCTCCGAGGATCAAACGAAAGCCTATTTGCTGGCGACCCTCGCCGGCCAGGCCGACGTTTGGATGATCCCCCTTCCGCCACGAACTCCACGGAAATGAACAGAGAAGGCCCGGCTTTTTGACGCGGGCCGTTTTCGCCTACAATCTGACGATCTTGTTCGAAACGACGCCCTCTAGCTACTTTCCGTCGCAAAATGAGTAAATGTGAGACCTTCCGGCGCTATTGAGTGTGGGAAGAGCCCACGCCGAAGGGTTGATTTTCGGTCCGCTGCCTTCAGCGGATCGGCGCGGCGGCTCACGCGCGCGTCCCCGCTAGCGCCTTACCGATATTAATCAAGTTATCTGCAAGCACTCCGAGTCCCACCCAACGTTTCATTCCTTCCAGCCCGTGGTACAAGCAGCGCCGCAGTCCATGCCGCCTCTTCAGAACGCCGATGCGGCCCTCGCATCCTGTCCTCCACGCTTGCGCCTTCTTGAACCAACGACTCTTCTCTTTCTTCTTTCGCTTTGCGCTGCGCGTGCTGCGGTTCGGTACCGCCACCCACTTGACGCCCATCTCCTCAATGGCTCGCTCATGCGTCTGGGCATAATATCCGGCGTCGGCCGTCACCAGTTGCGGCACGCGCCCCAGCCGTTTTTGTTGTTCGGCCACTGCGCTGGTCAGTAACTCCCGGTCGCTCGGCCGGCGCTCAAACACGTCATAGTGCGTCACGATCTGGTTCTCGGCCTCAGTCACCTGCACCAACTTGCCGAATTCGGTCGGCTTGCTCGCTTTGCCTTTGCGGATGATTTCGCTGTGCGGCTCAAACAGACTCACGATCTTGCCCGGCAGTTGTGTGACGCCGTCAAAAATGCGCGCCTTGGTTTGTTTCACCACCCGCCGCACACGATCCGCCATGCTATTCAGTCCTTCCCGCAAGGCACGCAATCGCGGCTTGCGCCGACGCTCGGTTTCCTCTATCACTCGCTTGGCATCATTCAGGACTTGACGTGTCAGCCGAATCAGACTGCGATATTCCGTCTTGCGTTTTTGTTCCCCCGCTTCGCCCTTGTATCGGCTGGCAGTGGCTATGGCGATCACGCGTTTATTCACGCTCCGCGTCCGGTCCCGCACCTTGCGCCGCAGCTTCCGACCTGTTGCTCGATCTTCTTCATGGTCCGCGTCAGTACACGTGCTCCGTCACCCAGCAGGCCGGAATCGGTGGGGTAGTGGATGTTGGTTTCCACCACCGTCGTGTCCACACGCATCTTTCGTCCCTTGATCACGCCTCGCTCTTGCGCCAATGCCACCAGCCGCCGGTGCAGTTCCTCAATCACTTCCCCGCGCAAAGCCTGCGCGATCCGCGCCAGCGTTTTCGCATCCGGCACATTGCTCAGCCCGATCCGTGCGAAGTCGCGATAGCCCAGATTCAGCGTCACTTCGCGTTCCAGCGTATCGAAGCTCCAGTTGCGCACGTGCTTCAGCACTAGCAGCCGCAACGCCGTTTCGGCCGGCGTTTGCGCACGGCCGCGCGTTGCGCTGTGGACATGGCGCTGACCCTGAGCTTTGAAGACTGCTTCGATCAAATCCTCATCCTCCAACAGGCCGTCGGCTTCGACCATCCATGGCTCCCATAGGCTACGGACGTCCAAATCGATCATGCCCTCCCATAGGGTTCTTTGCGCTTTGGCCTTCCGTCGCGTGCTCATGACACTATTGTCGGCGCCTTCGCAAACAGGATCAATAGTAAATGTCTTGGCTCCTCAATCGCGTCTCAACCTCGATTTGGCGCGGGGTTACATCACTCATTTTGCGACGGAAAGTAGCTAGCGCATTCCTCGTGGCGACCAACAGGCTGGCATCGCGTACTACCCACGATAATCGACCGACGAGTGATCGGTGACGATGACGACGCAATCTGCTCGCGGAAGAGCAACGATCTCCGAGGCGAAGATCTCGCCACCTTCGACGCGTACGTTTGGTACGTAGGCGTCGCTTTAGGAAATAGTGGCGCCGCGGCGCTGCAACAGGTGCATCACATCAAGGGCAGGGGACCCTAACGTCGTCAGTGTCGCATTTATAGGCGACACACCCCCAAGATATGAATCCGAGATCTTTGACGGCCTTGCCACAATCATTGAGCGCATTTTGAACCTTGTCTGCCACAAAATGCGGCATCTGGCCGTTGATATGCCTGGCGAGTTCGATGAAGCGGGCCTCGATACCGGCGTGGCGGGTCTTCCAGGAAAGGGTAAGAGTCGATGAACCTTTAATTACCCACAATTCAGTGGACCGTCGGCGTTGTGAGTGACGAGCATTGGGGCGTAAATGAATTGCCAAGGTGCCAAAACAAAAGTGGCTCGAATTGTTTCAGGCGTCTCTCCAATCCCATGGCTCTTCCTAAGAGATCGCGGCCGGCGATGCTCTCGACAAGGAACTGACTGATTGCTAGTTTTCTGATCCGAGGTTAGCCGGAGAATCCGGAAGTTCGCGAAGCAACTGTCCAACTGGGCAAACAATCCCCTTGGCCTGCCTGGACTGGAGCAAGACGAAGGCGGCATATCGATTCTTTCGAACGGCGGGTGAGTAGGATGGATATTCTGGCCGGGCATTTTCAGGCCACTCGTGAGCGCTTCGCAGCGACTGATGCCCCATTTTCGTGCTGCACGACACGACGGAATTCAGTTACACGCGGGAGTCCAAGGAGGCGATTGGTCTCCTCCAAATCGTGTGGCAGGAAGGACAAGGATGGACGTCCCCGATCCCGCACCGTGTGCGGCATTCTCATGAATTGCAGCCTGACGGTGACTGCGGAGGATTGCGCTAGCAGTTTGCGGAAAAACGAGTGAAATCGAGAGTTCGCCGCAACCCGATTTTTGCCGAATGGATTTAGGCGGCTCCTTCTAGACTAGACAAGGTAATTCCACGTATGCAATGCGCCATCCAGTTTTCTTAGTAGGGCAGGACCAGCGGACGAGGATTCCTAAGATGCTGGTGCAATCGCATTATTGATATGTTCGAAACTTAGTCGGTCACTTCAGAAGTTCACTAACGTATTTTTGGCATCACCTGGGAGTGCTGAGTTTGACGAGGAGTTCGTCAAGGTCCTTGCGAGTGAACTTCCGTTCAAAAGGCCGGGCAGTGGTGGCCCAGTAGTATTGAAAATCCAGAAGGCGCGCGGCGGCGGCATCCAGATTGGGGAAATCGTTGGGGCGTCAGGACCTTCCTCTGCACAATTGAGAAATAGATTTCGATCTGGTTCAACCACTGGCAGGGACGGGCGCATGGACGAGCGTGAGGCGAGGGTAGCGATTCCGTAGGCGCGCAATGGCTCTGGCGCCACGATGGGACGAGCAATTGTCCACGATCCAAAAGACCTGCCGAGCATCGTTGTAAGGTGGTCGCATCATCACCTGCTCGACGAGTCGGTCAAACGGTTCAATGCCATTGCTCGATTCACAGCGGCCAAAGACTCGGGCGCGGTGGACATCCAAGGCAGTAATATAGGTCCAGGCGCCGCAACGGAAGTACTCATGTTCCACATGCATGGGAGTTCGTGGACGGCAAGTCTTCGTGGCCTGCTTGCGGCGGCGGGCCTGAATACTGGTCTTCATCATCAGCAGAGATAACGAATTCATCGTCCTTGAGTGGCTTGTTTTGGCATTGGCGAGCGTAGAGGTCCAGGATGCGCCCAGCTTTGGCGGCGAATTCTGGATCGCGGGGAAAGATCCAACTGCGATGATACCAAGGCCGAATCGCGTCCTCATGTAGCCGGCGCCACAGAGTGCTGCCGCTCGCCGAAGCAACCAAGCCGCTCTGCTGAACTTCTTGAGCCAGGTCGCAGGTGCTCCATCGGGACAAAGGCAGACCGTGCTTGGCGGGTAATTCGCAGGCCAAAGCCTTAACCTGAACGACGAGATCTGGGGGAAAAAGTCCGGGTGCGACCCGGACGAGAGTGTTCTTCCAACCCAGCGAGGCGGTTGGCGAAGAAGCGCTTGCGCCAAAGGGAGACGACCTCACGGCGAGTGTCCAAACATGCGGCGATCTCGTCGTTGGGCATGCCTTCGGCTGCGTAGAGAATCATCTTGGCACGTTGGACCTGACAATACGGCAACGTATACTTCCCGGCGCGCTTGCGCAATTCGACATCCTCGGTAGGCGAAAGGGTGATCGCGTAAGGGCTCGATCTGGGCATGGATGCGCACCTCACATCACAATGCCACACGAGAAGAGCGTTGTTTTTCAAGCCGCTTTATACGTTAGCGTATTTATGAAATAAAGCACCTAGCCCCAGGAGTGAAATCATGGATACGTGCCATTGGGATAAAAGGCGGCATCGTTGTAATTAATGCAAATTCATTGAAACTGTGCGATTTTGCGGTTTTAGGCTAGCTATGGGCGGCCCGCTGCAAGCTCGTGCGAGCAAGGACCTCGGCGGGAAAAACCCGGCGTCGCAGTTAGATATTGGCAACGTACGGGACGGCGCGCCCGACGCGTCTAGGGTGTGGATTTGGCATGGAACTGGCTGGCCACGTTCTTTGTCCGGTTTGCGGTAAACTACACTTCGAGTAAAGAACGGGAAGCGGCAGCGATGCAACAAGGATATGCTTATGGTCTCGAACGTGCTGTTCACGGGCCTTCGGGAATGACGCGACATTTTCAATCTTCGGGCATGCGTAGTTTTGGCGCTGCAGCTCTTCTGCTAATGGTATTTAGCCTGTGTTTGCAGTCCTTTGGACAGGAAAAGGTTGCGTCCAGCGGTCCGCCTAAGGAGCTGGTTGAATACATTCGAGATGCCAAGAAATCAGGCCAAAATGAATTTCAGATTCAGCAAAACGCTGTAAAATCCGGCTGGCCGGAAGGTATCGTGAATGAGGCGATTACCTACGTGCACGCAACGGAAAAGGACGATGCGGCGGCCTCCTCGAAACCAGTAGTCCACGACAAAGACGCACCCGCAAAACCGGCGGGGAGCGCGGCTGCTCCAAATAGCGACCCGGCTGGGACGCCGCCAGCCCCGATGCCAGCGATTGGGTTCGCGACGACTCCGGCGGTGGATGCGGCAGCTCCCGACAAAGCCAAGGCCACGCCGGGAGGCGGCGGGAAACAGGGCGCCGTTAATCGGGGAGTTCCAGACGACTATCGAATTGGAGCTGGAGACGTCTTGGAGATTAATGTTTGGAAGGAGCCAGATGCTACGGTCCGTAGCGTAGTGGTTCGACCGGATGGCAAGATCTCGATGCCGCTACTCAAGGAAGTCGATGTCGTCGGTCTAACACCGGTTCAATTGGAAAAGTTAATTACCGAAGGGTTATCGAAGTTGATCAACTTACCGGATGTAACTATAGTTGTAACGGGAATCAACAGCAAGAAGATCTACGTTACTGGCAAAGTCAAGAAAGAAGGCCCGATTTCTTTTACGTATCGGATGAACGTGATGCAGGCGCTCAGCGAGGCAGGCGGAATCAACGAGTACGCTAAAAAGAAAGCGATTTACGTGCTGAGAAATGAGGGCGGGCGAGAATTCCGGTTTCCCTTTGATTACAACGCCGTATTGAAGGGCCAACGAATGGACATGAACGTTCTCCTAGAGCCTGGCGACGTCATTGTTGTCCCATAGCCGGCTTTCGTTCTAGCGTTAGTGAGAAGTACATTCCTCCTGGTCCAAACCGTAATTCAGCTTCGCGGCCTGATAAAGTTTGGATTGTTCCACAAACCATTAGTTTAGTACTTCTTTTTCGCTTGAGCGCGCACTCCCAGTGCTGAGGGATTGCTATCATGCGGATTATAAAGCGAGGAGCAAGATCGCGTGCTAGCAAAAAGTCCGCACAAGTTTTTGAAATCCTTGTGCGTGAAGATCGCGATAGCCTAGAAGGCGCGCGTCCCTTTTACTCGCCGATTGCGCCCGGCGACCACGAAGGAAGGATCCATCACCCAACGATCAAAGTTCTGAGGCACGCTAGCGACGGGTGGTTCGAATCGATGTATACGGAATTTTACGGCTTGGCCAAGAAGCCATTCAACATGACCCCAGATCCTGCGTTCCTGTTTCTGACCACGCAGCATCGCGAAGCTCTGGCCGGCTTGACTTATGCCATTCTCGAGCGCAAGGGCTTTTTAGTTTTGAGCGGGATGGCCGGTTCGGGGAAAACTACCCTGCTGGCGTGGGTGCTGGAAAGACTGCCGAGCGACCGTGTGGAATCCAGCGTCATTTTAAACCCGTTGCTGACGCGCGAGGAGTTTCTTGAATTGGCGATGCTGGATTTTGGTCTGACGGACATTCCGCCCAGCAAAGCGCAGCGCCTATGGATGCTCCAGAAATTTCTCTTGCAAGGGAGAAAAGAGGGCCGGATTAATGTTCTCATCGTGGATGAAGCCCACAAGTTAAGCGTAGAACTATTGGAAGAGATCCGACTGCTGGGCAACATGGAATATGGCGATGAGAAGCTTATTCAAATCCTGCTAATTGGCCAGCGCGAACTGGATGACGTCTTGAACCGTCCAGAAATGTGGCAACTCAAGCAGAGGGTGAGTGTCCGATTGGTAATTGCCCCTTTGTCCCTGGACAATGTCGAGAAGTACATGTTGCATCGTTGGACAACAGCGGGTGGGGAAGGGCCGTTGCCATTCTCACAGGATGCAATCGCGAATATCAAGAAGTGGTCGAGCGGCATTCCGCGACTGATTAATTCCATTTGCGACAACGCGCTGACGCTGGGATTTGCGGAAGAAGCTTCCAGCGTAAACGGCTCTCATATTGAATCCGCGGCGGTAGATCTGCAATTGGCGGAAAAGCCGCAGGCGCCGGTTGCCCCAATTCCCAAACCGCCGGCGGTTCACAACACGCCGGTAAACGGAGCGACTGCTCCAATAAGGCCTTTAGCCGCAACACCGATCGAGCGGAATTTGCCGCCCGTCGCAGCGTCGTTCACGCGCAACCTGCCGCCGGCACGAAAACCATCGGTGATACAGACAATGGCGGGCAAGTTCTGGCGACGAAAGAACCCGAAGAATCCGGCTCTCTAACTGCGATGGCGGAGCCAGTTCGACGGAGAGAGTTAGCTGGATGAGCTATCAGGAGCCGTTGCTGTCCCTGATTCTTTTGCTTGGTTTGTTGGGGACGATCCGCTTACCGAAATCCAGGGGAAAGACCCTGGTGGCGGCCGCGTTAGTGGGTCTTGTGCTTGTATCGTGGCCACCCATGGATTGGCTGTTCTCGCGTCCGTTGGAGATCTGGTATCCAATACGGCCCTTTCCGCCAGCGCCGGCGGATGCAATTGTCGTGCTGTCCTCGGGGGTGGATACCCCCCATTTCGAGCGTCCTTACGCCATTCCCTATCAGGACACCTATGGCAGATGCCGTTTCGCGACGTGGCTCTACCAACATTGGAAGCCTCTACCTGTCCTGGCGTGCGGAGGACTCGGCATGGGGCACGAAGGAGGCCGTGGATCTGTTTTTTCCGCATCCATGCGCGAGGCTTTGTTGGCCTACGGAGTGCCCGATTCGAGCATATGGACCGAGGATCGCTCCCGTTCGACCTATGAAAACGCCCTCTACGGTTCAGAGATTCTGCGCCGACATGGCGTAACGCGAATTGTGCTGGTCGTCGAGGCCCAGAGTATGGTCAGGGCTGCCGCCTGTTTCCGAAAACAAGGTATCGAGGTGGTTCCGGCTCCTAGCGATTTCCGGCAGTTGGGTCTCCTATCGGATGAATTGCTTCTCAGTTGGAAGGCAGTCAGACGGAATGAAATTACGTTGCACGAGACGCTGGGATTACTTTGGTACTGGCTTCGGGGCCGGGTTTAGCTGATCGTTGCCGTCGTGCCCGGTTGCCCACCAACTAACTACATCGATGCCGTCGGTCAGCGAATCGTTATAGTGCCTTGGACCGGGGGAAGAACCGTCGTCTTAGGCGGATTCGACCGCTCCGACACGGCGACGCCATTGGTGATTCGAACAACTAGAGTATTTTGAGTCGCCTGTGGTTTGATCGCGTATCTTACGATGAAGACGGTGCCATTAGCGATCGCCTTTTTACCGCCGGCCAGGATGCAATTGTAGATTGACTCCTGATGAGGTTCTGTTGCGGCAGCGCATGTCACGCTCTTGTCCGCCGCTTTCGCTGCCTCACCCGCCACTATATCCTGCGCGGCCGCGGTTAGGTCGGTTCCAAGCTGGATCTTCCATTGCAGGGCGACTGGCTCCGTACCCGCTGGAGATACAAAAGTTATTAGTAGCGAGCCAGCCCCGCCGCGGGGTGCGGTGGAGGGTACAATCTGGAAAGTTTGTGCGAATAGCGTGGAAGAGAGGGCCAGAATCGCGAAGAAACGCATTGTCGATTACTATAACGGATTGAACTTGGGATGCCACCATCGTATCGTCGTACTACGATTATATATGGGGTATTCTGTGGCGCGTGATTTCTCGCTGTTGTCCGCGATTGTCTTTGCCCTTTGCCGATGCGGTCTTTCAGCTTCGTTGTCCCTCGCTAATGTGGCGGCCAACCAAGGCCAAACCGTGGCGGCGCCCATCTTCTTCGCGGCGGGCGGACAAACGGTCGCCGCAGTTCAGTTCGATCTTCAGTGGGACCCGACCCTCGGTATCCAAGTTGGTCCTGGCGTTATGCCCGGCCAATTTTTCAAAGTTCTCTACATGGGGTCGACCACTCCTGGCGCCTTGCGGTGCCTTGTTGTTGGAGACAATCAGAATTCGCTGTCTGACGGAGCGGTAGTCCAACTCTTTATTACCAGCAGTAACGGCGCCGTCCCCGGCGCGGCCCAAATATCCCTGACGAACGCGACTGCTGCCAGTCCCACGGGCGATGCTATTCCGATCCCACCTGCGTCCGCGACGGTGCAGATTCAGAGCGGATCATCTTTGGCGTTCCCTGCCGAAAGTGTTTTGAACGCCGCCAGCTTATTGCCGGGCGCGATTTCTCCTGGAGAGATAATCACTATTTTGGGTCTTGGTCCCGTATCGCCCGCCTTATTTTTCAATAATGCTCCGGCGCCAATAATCTATTCAGGAATAGGGCAGATAAACGCGATAGTGCCATTCGGCGTGGATTTGACGGGGCCTGTCGATCTGCAAGTACGCACGCAGAATCAGCTAATTGGCGAGCAAACAATTCCGGTGACGCAAGTCGCACCGGCAATTTTCACGGAATTGGGCACAGGCGCCGGTCCGGCCGCAGCTCTTAATGAGGATTTCAGCGCCAACGGTTTCGCCAATCCCGCGGCGTGCGGTTCGATCTTGATGGTGTACGGTACCGGGTTCGGAATGATGCAGTCGCCATTGAACGACGGGGCGATCGCTATTAGTGCGACGCCCTTGGCGTCGCCGGTTTCGGCGCTGATCGGCGGTATTCCCGCCGACGTTTTATATGCTGGCGCTGCGCCTACCCTAGTCGCGGGGTTGACGCAGCTCAATATACGTGTGCCGCCGGGTTTGCCAACCAATCCCTTTACTCCAATTACTTTGAGCATCGGGGGCGCCACCACGCCATTGGGTATAACGGTTTCCGTCCGCTGAGGGTAGGTTCAGCAGATGCCGCCTCCCGTTTATTGACGCGAATTCGGCAATACGGTGAATTCGTCGATCACATCATCGGATGTATTGTAGCCGCCGAATGTGAAGTACTCATATGCGCCGAGGTCAAAGTTCGAGGCCGCAGTCCAGCTTGGTGATGACTTGGCATACGGAGCGGATTTTACAAGCACGTTATTCAAATAGAGATTAACGCTGGAGCTAGTCCAACTGATGGTCACCTGCAAGATGACTCCGTTTCCGAATAACTTGTCCTCGGTACCGGCCGGAACATAATAATATGATCCAGAGCCTCCCGCGAGATAATTGAATACCAACGACCTGGAGACAACCTGCGTTAGGAAGGCAAATAAGTGGGCCCCATTCCCATCTCGTACGTCGAAGGTATAACGTGGTGAAGCCGCAGTAGCCTGTCGTTGCGCCAGGTTATATCGCGACTTCAGATAGAACGTAATCTGTCCCTGACCGGTATTAAAAATATTCCCAATAGTTGCGCCGCTGAACTTGTAGTAAGCGGTGTTGAGATTGCTGCAGCAGTTCAGAAATGAGACCCCGTTTCCGATCTCGGCGGGCGTGAAATTGACGGATCCGCTGCCATTCGACACGACGGTTCCTGTAAAGCCTGCTGGCCCGATACTGGGCGTTACAATCGCGCCATTTGTAACACCGGTGACTTCTGTAGCGTCCGAATGCAATTGCAAGAGAGGCTGCGCGGCGCCAATTGCCCTGGTCGCAAATTGGAAACTGCCCGAAGAGGATAGGTTTCCTTGGGAATCGCGGGACAACACCTGATAATTGTAAATCGTGGAAGGATTGAGGCCTGTTAAAGTTACCGAATGTGCGGTTACGAGATTCGATGCGAGCGTACTTGAGGAGCCATAAGCGGTAGTCGTTCCGTAATTTACCTGTGAATCGGACGCGGTATCGGTATTCCACGTGATGACGGCTCCGGAAGACGTGATTCCGGTTGCTCCGGCCGCGGAAAGTACCGGCCCCGTGGAGTTATTTACGGTCACGATAATACTCGCTAGGGACGTGTTGCCGGAGTTATCCGTAGCCAACGCGGCTAAAACGTGCGAGCCGCTAGTGGCTGCAGCCGTGTTCCAGACGTACTTGTATGGTGAGCCAGAACTGGTGACTGCGCTGCCGAGAGTGGCGCCATCCAGCATAAATTGGACTTGAGCGATGCCGCTGGCCGCAGAGGCGATAGCAGTAACGATGGAAAGACCCGTGACCGTATCTCCGGCAGTGGGCGACGTGATGGAGACCGTAACCGGCGAAGTTCCCGTCGCAACGGGCGCTTTCACGGTAAAAGCGCTGATTGCATCGTCTGAGACATCGTAGCCGCCTGAGTTTAAATATTCATATGCGCCAAGATCAAAAACCGATGCAGTGCTCCAATTCGCCGCAACTGTCGACGTTGGCGAAGATTTTACCAGCAAGCCATTGAGATACAGATTGGTAGTGCTGGAGTTCCACGTAAGCGTTACATTTAAAGTGACGCCGTTGCCGAAATATATGTCCTCCGTACCCTTTGGAAGAAAATAGTACTGCCCGGGGCCCCCCGCCAGGTATGTGAATACCAAAGATCCGGAAGTTATTTGAGTCAAGAAGTAAAACTGATGGTTTCCATTACCATCACGGACGTCGAAGGTATAGCGCGGCGTTGTCGCGTTGGCCTGCCGTTGAGCAAAACTATACCTCGATTGAAGTGAGAACGAGATCTGGCCCTGCTTCATACTGAAGATCCTGCCCACGGCCGCGCCGCTGAATTTGTAATATGCGGAGTCCGTATTGCGGCAACAGTTCAGAAAGTATGTCCCCCCGCCGGCTTGGCCGGTCACAAAGTTCACCGAACCCGCGCCATTAAGCATAACCACTCCCGCGAAACCTGGCTCCGAGACCGCGGGGGTCACCGTCGACCCGTTCGTTACGCCGCTAACCTCCTGAGGCGTCCCATCAATCTGCAAGAGCGTCGTATAAGAAGGTGTTAAGTTGACCGTAGCCGTGACGCTGGAAGAGCCTAGAGAAGCCGTAATCTGGGCCGTTTGGACAGTAGCGACCGGTCCCGCCGCCACGGCGAATAAGGCGGACGCCGCGGAGGCTGGAATCGCCAGCGCCGCAGGGAGGGATAGGACAGAACTGCTGCTAGAGAGGGAGATAAATACCCCGCCAGGCGGCGCGGCTGCCGAAAGCGTCACGGTGCATGTGTCGCCGTTAAGCGCCGGAAGGCATTGTAAGGCTGACAATCCTACGCTGGAAAAGACCGCGCCGGCACTGGATATCGGAATAGATAGGCCGGTTGGCCCCACCGCGAGCGCGTTTACGACACCTATCGGAACGCTGGCCGCGGCAGGAGGCGCAAATGCAACCGCTGCCACTACTCCGTTCGCAATGTTCGCCAGATTCGAGCCGGTCGCAAGACAGGTGTAGGCCGAAGCGTTTCCTGCGCAGTTGATGGATTTCCCCGCCGCCAGCAAAGCAGGTCCGGGCGATACGGTGAAGCCAGTTGTGCCCGTCGGGTAACTGAATGTGAACTGAAGGCCGGCGGGTTCGTTTCCGGCCGGTGACGAGAGGGAGAGCGAACCCTGCCCGCTTGAGGGAGTACCAGCGGATGAAAGAACCAATAAGGATTGGGCTATCAACGGCTGGATAAAATGGCAAAGGCATAATATGCCTATATAAGAGCCAAATTTAGTCATAAAAGAGGTATCTACGCTTCTCTTCGGCTTGACACCGCTGTTCGTTAAAACTATCTGGATGACTATTTTTAGGAGCGGTGCGGTGGACGAGACTAGGCCCAAAGGCCTTAAGTCCCTTTGCCGTACCGTATGCGGGTACGGCGCACGAAAGTACTAAAAATTACAAAATCCAAACTACCATAACGCTCAGTACTTGGTCAAGATTTTTTACTTTTATATTGAGCGTCGTTATGCTGGGGAGGGATGGCACTCTCTTAAGTGCTAGTGGGCATTTTACGTATGTTAATGGCTGCTGGGAGCCGTGTGATCGGAGGGAAGTTTAAAAGAGAAATGCTTGAGAAAAATATTAATTGATATTAAATAGAATTTAATTACGTATCAGTTAATGAAGCAATGCTGAACTTGCGGAATGACGCCGGAGGCGAATTGCCGGGCCGCTTCGAGCATTCCCGGCCGGTCCGGAACAATGATTCGCACAATCGAACCCGATGTGCTATTACGTAGTAGCGAATCGCGCGTCAATAGAAGTTTCCCTAAATACTCGCTCGCGATGATTCGGTTTTTAGATTGATACCAATACAAAACGAGCCTTCGATCGTTGTTGTGCGTGATGGAATATTTGTTGATACGGTAGCTACGATCATTCACCGGCACATCGGTGCTTGCATAGTCCCATATTTCCCACCCTGAGCCGGGCAAGCAATGTTTTGGCGAGTGCATGCTCTCTCCGGATCTCTGTTGGGCATAATATGCAATGAAGAGGTCGGCCTCAACACCGGGCTTTCGGTAGATACGCGATAGGTAAGCGTCACAGCGCAACGCCGACCAAACACCTGGTCCGAGGGGCAGGTTTTCACGGTTTCCGGAAAATCCGGCGATGTCCTCAGGGATCGAATCCAATGGCAGGGCAAGCGACTCGGGTCTGCGACTGTCGGCTAGCCGCGAAGCCATCAGGGTGGCGCCCAGCAGAATTACAGTGAGCGCAAGGCGCCATGAGATACGTAGCGAGAAGGAAGGATGAGTCATGTGGCCTTGCCGGTCAAGCGAAAGATCATTTTTCCTAAGAGCCAGAGCATCCCGAAACCAAATACGAAAATCAGCCAGCCGGAGAACAGGTGGTAGAAGCCCATGGCATACTCTGGCCGGTAATCCGCTAAAAGCGCAGTGCCGGCGACGCGGATCACGTTTACCGCGATGGCTAAGGGTATCGAAAGCAGCGTGAGGAGGACGCAACCAAACAAGGTTCCTTCTTCCAAAAAACCCAGGAGCAAAGACCCTACTATGAGTGAAGAGAGAGAGTTTAGACCACTACAAGCTTCGGCGACGCCGAGCGAAGTATTTGCCAGGAAAATGATATTGCCGTCGCGGTAAATCGATACCCCTAAGAACTGGGAAATGTCGGTTGCGGCTGTGGATGCCACTAACTGCAATGGTGCGGCGAGCGAGTTGTAAATCAAGCCGGGCAGCGGCACCATCGTCAGGAGCATAACAAAGGGAAACGCCACGGTTCGAAGCCGGGCAAGGCCCCAGAACGTCCAGGTTAGTCCAGCAAGCAATATTACGAAGGAAATGCGAGCGAGATAGAACTCCGCGGCCAGTTGGCCGAGGAGAAAGATAAGACAGGCTGACGCAACGAGTATCAGGCCTCGTCCGTCCGGCTGAGCCGGAATCGCGAAAGTAACGCCTCTGCCTATCCACATCAGGTAAAGGGCGATGGGTGGAATGAGCATCCCGTACGAGGACGAATCGACAGTCCACCATTCGCGCGCTAAATCGGGAAGAATAAATGAGTATAACGCCGCGACTAGTCCTACCGTTATTGATACCTTAAGCAAAAACGAAGGATCGGCATTCTGTTGACCGCGTGTGCCGTCGCGGTTGATGGCGGCTGCAATTCCCATTTTACGACTTTCAGAACCCTTGCACGTCTGAACCCAGTTTCGGCTTTAGAATCCGACCGGTGTGGATATTGGTGGTGGTGTCCCGATGTTTAAGAAACGATAGCACTGTGCGACAAACTTTCGCAAAATGTGCAACGAAGTATGCATGCAAAGTGAATCTTGCGGCCACCGTTGGACTCTACGTGTTGGCCAAAAAATTGCGGTATGTCCGAATTCGAATTGAAGAAACGCAGAAGGAAATTTAGTGCGATTCCTTGGCTGGCGGCGAAGGTAGAGGAAGTGAACTGTGTCCAGATTGATTAAAGGCGCCTGTGTCGTCGCCAGTTTCCTGGTTTCATCCTGCAGTGGTCAGGAACTGCTGGATGAGATCAACTTCCGTACATCCGGGTTGAGCGGCATACGGATCGTGGGTGTGTCCGTTTTTTCCGGCTATTCCACATCCGCATATCCACAGGCGGGTTTCGACTTAAACGCTCCAGCGGCTACGGGAAATCTGGGCGGCGACGGCAGCTACGGCGCTACGGTCTCCCTGGGGTGGCAGCGGCACCGGGAGAAATCCGACATTACGATGCTGTACACCGGAACGTATCAAGGAATGATTCGTTACACTAACCTGAACGCATACAATCAGTCCCTCTCTCTTTCAGCCTTCCGCGTGCTGACTCCAAAATGGACATTCAACCTGACCGCGTCCGCGCAGGACAACACGCTAGCCCAATATCTCTTTCAACCTTCGCCCGTCAGCGTTCTTGCACAGATACCCTCTAGTTTTGATGATTTGGCGGCGGCGGTCGCGGTTGGGCAGTTCAGCTCCACCCAGGTTGCGTCCCTGCTCACCGGTGCGCCAGTGATGCAGGCGCCCGGCCGCAGTCTGCTTGCCGGAGACCGAATTCTTAGCTATGCGGCTCAGGCGGGATTGGAATATGCGGTGTCTTCCAGGTTGCACCTCCACTTCGGAACCCTGGCCGCTGCGGGCCAGAATCGCCTGGGCTCTCCGCAGGAGGGGGCTCCCCCGTCAAATTACGTCATGCCTCGAAGCCTTGGCGCCAATGCGGGAGCATCGATTTCCTACTCGCTTTCCCCGCGAACGGAGGTTGGGGCTGAGGTCCAAGAAAATCGCACTTTCAATCGGTATCAATCCGCTTATATCAGTTCGGCGACGGCCTCTCTTGGGCGCAAGATGGGTATGCACTGGTTTCTTAGGGTTCAAGGCGGAGGAACCTATAGCGACTTTACGCAACAGACGATTGGGACACCGAAAACCAGCCAGGCTGTCGGTGGCGGCTCGCTTGGATTCAAGACCCACACGCATACCTTAGTGGCGTCATATGAACGGACGGCCACCGATACTTTCGGATATGCGGTGGGCACGATCACAATGATGTCCGGGGCCTGGAATTGGCGTCGGACGGGAAGCAGATGGGGTTTATCCACCAGCTTTGGCGAGCAACAAACAAGGAATGCCGGCTTCGAGAGCATTTCGGGATGGCAAGCTTCGGGCGGTATCACCACCAGCTTGAATCCCCAATCAACCCTATCGGCACAGTATGTATATCTCCACGACGTGGGTGATTACGCGGGGGTGTTTAACAATTTTTCGGTGCAGAGCGTTCGGCTTTCGTTGGGATGGACTCCGCAGGCCGTGCAGCGGTAATCGACCATGTTCCGGATTTTTGACCAGTACGTTTCCGCCAAGATCTTTCTGCTGATGATTGTGGAGAG
Source organism: Bryobacterales bacterium (assembly GCA_963703295.1). Lineage (GTDB taxonomy): Bacteria > Acidobacteriota > Terriglobia > Bryobacterales > Bryobacteraceae > PALSA-243. The sequence continues at coordinate 7,653,774 of OY969810.1, read as the reverse complement.
CTTGCTCATCGCCTTAGCCTTGGCCGGGGCAGTCGAATTGCGGTTCTGGAATAGCCCATCTGAATCCGGCCTTTATTTGGTATTTCCCGATTTTGCGGTGCAGGCGAGCATTGTAGTAACCGTATGCCTAGCCTGCTTCTATTATAACGACCTCTACGATTTGACTACGGCGTGCAGGTCTGTGGAACGTGTTCTGCGTATTGAGCAATCTTTGGGCGCGGCCAGCTTGCTATTGGGGATGGGATATTTTTTGCGTCCGGACCTAATGCTGGGCCGTGGAATCTTTCTGATTGCGATGACGCTGTCAACGATCCTGGTAATCCTAAGCCGGGAGTGCCTCGACAAAGTATGGCAGCTTACGCCGCCTTTCGAACGGGTGGCAATTTTCGGTACGGGTTCGCTTGCGCTGGAAGTGGCGAGAGAACTGACTCGCCGTCCAGACCTTAATATGCGGCTGGAGGGTTTCGTGGGTGGCAGCGTGGCGGGGCCGGAAGGAGAGAGAATCTTCGGTTTCCCGGTACTCGGAACCATCGGCGAGATGGAGAAGATTGCCAGCGACCGCCGCCTGTCCAAGATTGTCGTTGCGCTTGAGGACAGTCGTGGCGTTCTGCCTGTGCGCGAACTGGTGAGCCTCAAAGTCAGGGGCGTGCGCGTAGAAGAGGCCTCCAGCGCACTTTCCGCCTTAACGGGGCGCGTCATGCTTCGCACACTCAAGCCCAGTTGGTTTGTTTTCTCCGACGGCTTTCACCGGTCCAAATGGAACGATTGGGCGAAGCGAACGCTCGATCTTACGTTCGGCATCATCGGGCTGGCGCTGGCGCTTCCCATGATGGCCCTGGTGGCAATCGTCGTGAAGCTGGATTCTAAAGGGCCAGTCTTCTACCGTCAAACTCGTGTTGGCCGCATGAAAAGGCCCTTTCAGGTAATCAAATTTCGCTCGATGAGGACGGATGCGGAACTCAAGAACGGGGCTCAGTGGGCGATTGAGAATGATCCGAGAGTCACGAGATTCGGCCGATTCATGCGGAAGTACCGGGTTGACGAGTTGCCTCAGTTCTTAAACGTAATCCGGGGAAATATGAGTTTTGTCGGACCGCGCCCGGAGCGGCCCGAATTTGTCCAAGAACTTAGGAAGACCATCCCGTACTATGACGAACGTCATACAGTTCGCCCCGGGATTACGGGTTGGGCTCAAGTACAGTACCACTACGGCGCAAGTGTTGAAGACGCATTCAATAAGCTCGAGTACGATCTATTTTATTTAAAGAATCTCTCCCTAACGTTTGATCTGGCAATTCTCATCCGGACGGTAGGGATCGCCTTAGGCGGACATGGCGGCCGGTAGCTTTGCGGATCAGTATCGGGTTACCTGGTTTAAAGCAAACGGTTTAGGAACATTTATGCAATGGGCACGATCGATAACAGGGAGTGGAATTGCTCTCTGTGTTTTACTTCTCGCAATCACTTTCTCTTCGTGCGTGTCGTCGCCGGAGGCAAAGAGCACCCGGTTCATTGACGCCGGTAAGAAGTTAATGGAAAAGAAGGACGCTTCGCGAGCGATCCTTCAGTTTCAAAACGCCGTGAAAGTGACGCCTCGGAATGCAGAGGCTTACTACCAGCTTGGCGCGGCATTTCTCGCGGCCGGCGATGTTGGTCACGGAGTCACGTCGCTGCGTAAATCTCTGGAATTGGCGCCGAAACAAAGGGACGCTCAGCTCCTTATGGCCAGGTTGATGACGGTCGTGGATGACAAGACGATCCTGCAAGAAGCCGAACAGCGTTTGCGGACATATCTGCAAGACTCGCCAGACGACGCGGATGCCTTGCATTCGCTCGCTCTCACCGAGTTCAAGCTGGGAGCCCCTGAAGAGGCAATCCGAGATTTAACCCACGCGATGGCTGCGGCCCCGCAACAAGTGGTAATTGCTGCTACATTGGCGCAGGCGAAGCTCCAACGGGGCGACGTGAAAGGTGCCGAAGAGGTTCTGAAGAAAGCGCACGAAAATGCCCCCAACTCTATCGACGCGTTAATACTATTGGGCCGCTTTTACGAAACGCAAAAGAAAATGGCGGACGCGGAGCAGCAGTTCCGGCAGGCGCTTGCGATAAATGCGAATGATTCAAGCGCCCTGTTTAATCTCGGATCCCTACAGCTTGGCGCGGGCCGCCTGCAGGAAGCGGAACAGACATTTCGCGTTGCCTCAAAATTACCCAACAAGGTGACCCAACACGCCCTGGGGACTTTTCTTTATCAACAGGGACGTAAAGAAGAGGCTGTTAAGGAATTCGAACGATTGGCTAAAGACGATCCCGACGACCGGATGGCCCGAACGCGGTTGGTAACCGCTTATCAATTAGCCGGTCGAAAGGACGATGCGGAAAAGGTCTTGGCCGACGCGCTGAAGAAAAATCCCAAGGATGCGGATGCCCTTCTCGAGAGGGGCGAGCTGTCTCTTGCCGGGAAAAAGCTCAACGACGCGGAGGCGGATTTGAACCAGGTATTACATCTCCGGCCGGACTCCGCGCCCGTACATTATGCCTTGGGTAAGCTTTACGATGCTCGCGGCGAGCCTGGCCGCTACCGGCAGGAACTTTCAAAAGCGTTAGAACTGAATCCTCTTATGTCGCCCGTTCGTCTGGAATTGGCTCAGGCGTTGATCAATGCCAAAGAGGCGCAGGCTGCGCTCGATCTGCTGAATGCACCCAACTCCCCAAAGGACTCGTTGGCTTTTTTGGCTGCTCGGAATTGGGCGCTGTGGGCTAAGGGCGACATGGCCGAACTCCGCAAGGGTATCGACCAGGGGCTCTACCGGGAAAGATCCACGGAGTTCTTGCTGCAGGATGGTATGTGGAAGCTTCGTTCCGGTAATGTTGCCGGGGCACGGAGTTCGCTCGAAGAATCGCTTAAGGTAAATCCGCAAGATGTGCGGGCTCTAGAGGCACTGCAACGAAGTTACGAAATGCAGAAGCAGACCGCGGTCGCCGTTGAGAAAGTTAAGGAATACGCGGCCAAAGCGCCCAATTCGGCGCCTGTTCAAGACTTTCTTGGGTCTCTATTGCTTGCCCGTGGAGATCACGCCGGCGCACGCACCGCTTTCGAGGCCGCCAAGGCGGTCGATACCCATTCCGTCACCACGGATTTGTCGCTGGTGCAAGTGAACCTTGTTGAGGGCAAATTGGATAACGCTCAGCAGCAACTTCAGACGATTCTTTCCGCCAATCCTTCCAATGCGACGGCTCATCTCTGGCTGGGCAACGTCGAACTGACGAAGGGCAACTACAAGACGGCGCTGGAACAGTTCCGCGCCGTGGTTGCGGCTGAACCGGAGAATACCCAGGCGTTGAATAATCTTGCCTACTTGCTGACCGAATACGTCAACCAACCGGCCGAAGCGTTGAAATATGCGCAGAAGGCGAAAGAACTGGCCCCGGAGACAGCCGAGTATTCCGATACTTTGGGATGGGTGTTTTATCATCAGGGGCTTTATCCCTCGGCCGTCCGGGAACTGGAACGTGCGGCTGCCAAGACCAATGACGTCACTTTGAAGTACCACTTGGCCATGGCCTATGCCAAAGCTGGCGACTGGAAGCGCGGCCACGCGACACTGGAAAGCGCTCTGAGGGAGAATTCTAATCTGCCGGAGGCTAAGTCTGCTCAACAAGTCGTGAACGCAGCTGCCCCGAGCGGCGCGAATGCCCATTGAGGATATGCCGTTTTCAAGACATTGTTCCGAGAAATGGTCCGAAATCCAAAGAAACCAGCAAACATGAGGTGTGCCATATCACTGTAAATATTTGAAAATAATATAGTTGCTTGTTGGCCATTCGATTGCAAATTACGTAGCGCTCAAGGCAAGCAGTACCAAGGAGGAGAAGGAGAAACATGAAGAAACTTGCAGGTTTTTTTGGGGTGTTAGCCCTTATGGCCGTTACGCCATTGGCGCACGCCAACTATCAGATTAGCTACCAAATCGGAGCTGGCGCTGCTACGGTATGCGCTAACAGTGTCAACAATCAACTGGCATCTTGTCCGGGAGCGTCAGGGGTCAACGCCAGTGTCAGTTCTATACAAGGTACTTCTAACTCACCCGGGGGGCTCCCGTTCGGTAATGCGAATCAGTTCGGGGACACCGTTACGGTGACTGCAACCCAAAATGTGACGATTTTGCTTTGGTTCGCTGCCCAAGATTTTACCTTTCCCACCGCGCCGCCGAACATCTTCTACGCCAGTAGCCTCGATGTGACTTCTACTACAGGTTCAGGCACGGTAGCTTTAGAAAGTTGTGTCGACACATCTAACGGTCTGGCGCCGCCCACTTCAACATTCTGTAGCGCACCGGGAGCGTCGCTCACGAACAATATTGCGTCTTACCTAGGCGCAAGCTCGTCTCCGTCAAACACGGTAAGCACCACAATTACATCGCTCGCGGGCAATTACTCGCTCTCGCAGATGCTTACCCTCACATTGAAAGCGGGCTCACAAATCAATATTCAATCAAGCCAAGTCTTAACTCCCGTACCGGAACCAGCGTCCATACTTTTGCTCGGTGGTATGCTTCTCGGTGCCGGCACTCTTTTCCGCCGCAAGCAGCAGGTTAAACGTTCTTAAGTTGAGAACTACTACCTTGGTCCTGATGTAGATAGCGGGCCTGGACTCAGGCCCGCTAGTCTTTTTCTTGGAAGCTCGAATCGTTCAAGCTCGCTCAGGACAGGACGCAATTGAACTCAGAATGATTGAGCCAGTGTCGCCGTCCCCGTAATCTACTTTCCAAGGACCTGCCTCGGTAGTGCCAAGCGCCGCCCCATGTATTCGGTCGTAATCGGCTCCAGTAAGTACATTGCAACCGTTGGCCAGTGTTTCAACCCACTCTGTCTCATCTCGCAGGGTGATACACGGAACCTTCAAGAAATAGGCTTCCTTCTGAACCCCGCCGGAGTCGGTGAGAATGAATTTGGCTCGGCTCTCCAGCAGCAGCATATCGAGATAAGACGCCGGCTCGATGCACTTCACGGTCGGTACATCGATTCCCTGCGTAGCTAACCGGCTGCGCGTACGCGGGTGAATCGGCCAAACCACCGGACAAATCTTGCGTGCGATGAGATCGAGAGCGGCAACGATTTCGCGCAATCTCGCGGGATCGTCCGTGTTTTCCGCTCGGTGTACAGTAGCCAGCGCGAATTCGCCTGGGCGCCAGGTTTCGGCTAGCGCGCCGCCGCGGGATTCCGCTAGCTGGCGGTATTCGAGGGAGGCGTCCAGCATGACATCACCCGTTCGCACCGCTCTTTCGCCCAGGCCCTCCTTGCGGAGGTTCTCCATCGCTAAATCGGTGGGACAGAAGAGCAGATCGCTCAGGTGATCGGCAACGATACGGTTGATCTCCTCGGGCATACCGCGACGGTAGCTTCGCAGACCAGCTTCAATATGAGCGATCTTGAGGCTGGCTTTGGCGGCCACGAGCGCACCGGCGAGCGTTGAGTTGGTGTCGCCATATAGCAAAACCCAATCGGGCCTCTCGGCTTCGAAAACGGGCTCCAGCCGCTTCAGCATCTCCGCAGTTTGCGCTCCGTGCGATCCGGAGCCCGCTTCCAAGTCGTGATCAGGGCGGGGAATTGCCAGCTCTTCGAAAAATACGCCGCTCAATGCCGGATCGTAGTGCTGACCCGTATGCACAATCGTGTGATGCCAATCGGCGGCATCCTCGCGACGAGCGAGAGCCTTGCAAATCACCGCCAGTTTAACGAACTGGGGACGGGCCCCCACGATCGACACCAGCCGCATTAACGAGTATTCCGCGCGGCGTAAAATGAGCCAATCAAACCGCAGACGTACTCAATGTCGGACGACTGCAATTCGGAATAGATAGGTACTGCCAGCGAATCCTGCGCCAGTTGCTCGCTGACCGGAAAATCACCCGCTTTGTGGCCGAGATGCGCGAAACACGTTTGCAAATGAAGCGGCAAGGGATAATAGACCTCACTGCCCACGCCGTGTTGTTTCATGTATCCCTGCAAGCCGTCGCGCTCTTCGCAGCGGATTGCAAACTGATTATAAACGTGGCGAGTCTGATACGGCTTCGTCGTGGGAGGGGTAACCGGCACGTCCATTTCAGCCAGCAAATCGCGGTAGATCGCGGCGTTTCGCTGTCTACCGGCGGTCCAGGAATCCAAATATTTGAATTTCACCCGGAGTACCGCAGCCTGAAGCGCATCCAGACGGGAATTGATGCCGACATAGTCGTGATAGTACTTGCGCTTAGTTCCGTGGACGCGAAGGGCTGTCAGCCGTTCCGCCAAGCCGGCGTCGTTCGTGGTGAGCATGCCGCCGTCACCATAGCCACCAAGGTTCTTGCTGGGGAAAAAACTGAAACAGGCCATCTCACCTAAACTACCGGCCCGCCGCCCTTTGTATTCAGACCCGATCGATTGGGCAGCGTCTTCGATGACCGGGATTCCGCGTGCCGCGGCAAGGCTGCAGAGTGGGTCCATGTCGGCGCACGCACCAAACAAGTGGACTGGGACAACGGCGCGGACTTTCGGATGGGCGTCGAGCGTCGCGGCTAATAGCCCCATATCCATATTGAATGTATCGGGCTCGATGTCGACGAACACGGGAACTGCACCCGCGCGACAGATTGCGCCCACGGTGGCGAAAAAGGTATACGGTGTCGTCAGGACTTCGTCTCCAGGTCGGAGATCGAGGGCCAGCAGCGCAAGAAACAACGCATCAGAACCGGAAGCGCAGCCGATTGCATACTTGGCGCCGCAGTAAGGGGCGATCGCCCGCTCCAACTGCTTCACTTCGTCGCCCAGAATGAATTTCTGAGAATCGATTACCCGCGTAACTTCGGCGAGGATTTCGTCTCGAATTTCGCGGTGTTGTGCGGTCAGGTCCAACAGCGGAACAGTCTTCGTAGCTATGGTTGTCGTCATCATTGTCTACCCTTTAGCGGCCGCGGCCTCGCTCACCAGATTATCGTGCTTCATATACGCTGCGCCACAGGCGGTGCAGGAGACAGTCGCGCTCTTTTCAAAGGCGAGTTTAATCCCGCAGTTGCAAACCCATCCCCGTGATGCTGCCGGATTGCCATACATCAACGCGTAGTCGGGAACGTCTTTGGTGACAACCGAACCAGCTCCAATAAACGCATACCGGCCTATGGTAATTCCACAGACTACCGTGCAGTTGGCTCCGATAGAAGCGCCGCGTCGGACCAACGTTGTTTTATATTCGTTCTTGCGCGCGACGTGGCTCCGCGGGTTGATCACATTCGTAAAAACCATCGACGGCCCGCAGAATACATCGTCTTCGAGAATGCAGCCGGTGTACACGGAGACGTTGTTCTGAATTTTAACGTTATTTCCGATTACAACGTCAGGCGACACGACAACGTTTTGGCCAATATTGCAATCAGTGCCGATTCGGCAATTTTTCATCACATGCGAGAAATGCCAGATTTTGGTACGTTGTCCGATCATACAGGGCTCATCGACATAACTGGATTCATGCACGAAATAGTCTTGAGGGCTCATTTGGTCCTTGGGTTTGAAGCACACTTGAATACGTTGCAATTTTGATGGGAAGAAGCACTTAGGCTACCAAACAGAGCGCGTTAACCGATTTCATCTCGGGCTTTGAGGACGGACCTTAGCTTCCAGAAAGCCATTTCCGAAAGTTTGGAAGCCGACCAAAAATTTAGTACACGCGTGGATCCGGTTGGGCCCGGGAGCGTAGCCCAATGGCAGGGGGAATGGCCGGAATATGGCCTGTGGATTGCACTTTCCCCAAGACATAGTCCTCACATGTTGAAGGAGCAAGAGGTATTTCAGGAATGACGAATGCGAATAGTTCGAGCGCGGGATTCCGGCAGAAACCGGGAGCGCCAAGCGGGGGCTTATCGCTGGAGCACTATGCGCGTTTGATTCTACATCGCAAATGGCTGGTTCTCAGTGTTTTTGGGCTGATAGCCGGGGGAACGGCTTTCTATGCGCAGAGCCTCCCCAACATATACCGATCCGAGACCCTCATTCTAGTGGATCCGCAGAAGGTTCCCGAGTCGTACGTGAAATCCACGGTTACCGGGGACATACGCAACCGTCTGGGCACGCTTTCACAGCAGATTTTGAGCGCTACACGGTTGCAAAAAATCATCGATACGCTGAATTTGTATCCCGAAGAGAAGAAGACGATGGCGCGCGAAGACCTCATCACGAAGATGCGGTCCGAGATCTCCACCAGCATTCAGAGCGATTTCGGCGGCAGCCAGGATCTGCAAGCGTTCAAAATTTACTACAGCGGAAAGGATCCGCGGATAGTTGCGCAGGTTACCAACCAACTGGCCACGCTCTTCATCGACGAGAATTGGAAAGCTCGCGAACAATTGGCATCAGGGACCACCGAATTCTTCGAAAACCAGTTGCAAGAAACGCGCAAGGGCTTAGAAGAGCAGGAAAATCGACTGAAAGATTTCAGGCTCAAACATGTCGGCGAAATGCCCGAGCAGCAGACCGCGGACCTACAGATTTCAGGCCAGTTGCAGGCTCAGTTGCAATTGGAGGGTGAGGCCCTCAGCCGGGCCGAAGCTCAAAAAAACATGTATGAGTCTATGATGACTCAATCGGCTCCCGTAGTCGATCTGGATTCATCGGAACCAAAACCTGCCGCCGCAGTAACGGCAGCGTCGGCGCCCAGCGTGGGTGGTCGCTCTCAGTCCGCGATTACCCTAAGTAACGATAAGGCCAAGCTGGCTGAATACTTGAATCGCTATTCGCCGATCTACCCCGACGTCCTAAGGTTGAAGAAAAAGATCGCGGATGAAGAGGCGAAGATGGCCTCGAACGAAGCGACGCCACAGGCCGGTCCCATTCCGCCTCCCCCGCCCACACCGGCGGCAGACCCCGTGTCAGAACCGGCTGTCCCGGTTCAAGCTCCTTCAGGGAAAGGGTCGCCAGCTGTTCCGCATTTCAACCCGATCCTCCAAGCTCAAATTAGAGCTGCGGATGCGGAGATAGCAAAGCATAAACAGGAGCAAGAGCGCTTGTCGAAGCTGGTCGCAGGCTACCGGCAGAAACTGGACCAGATACCGCTGCGTGAGCAGGAGATTGCCGGGTTAACGAGGGACTATGAGATGTCTAAAGCGCACTATAGCCAGCTATTAGACAGAGAACTCTCGGCAGAAACCGCCTCCCAGTTAGAGGTTCGGCAAAAGGGTGAGAAATTCGAAGTTTTAGACCCCGCGCAGCCCGCTGAGCGGCCCTACCGTCCCAACCGGTCGCTTATCGACGGAGGAGGCGCAATTGCTGGGTTGGTACTTGGCCTATTGGTGGCATTAGCGACTGAGCTCCTTGGAATGTCGATTACTGCCGAACAGGATATTGTGGACGCGACCAACCTCAAGATTTTAGGCGTTATTCCTGTTATCAAGACACACCAGGATAAGGTGACGCATCGCCGCCTGCTGATGGCCGGGGCGTCTGCTACCTTCGCTATTTTGGCGCTGGGCGCGGTCCTGTTTTTGAAGTTTCACAACAGAATCTAGAATCCCCATCTGCAGAGCAGTTCCAGCGATGCAGACCAAGTTCAATCTGCACGTCTGCTTTCGAGGCGTGAGTATGGCCCCGTAGCTGCTTTACCACTTGAAACGAGAAAAGTGTTTAGTTCATGAGCCGACTCTATGAAGCCCTGAAGGAAGCAAGTCGACGTCGCGGAAGTAGTGACGGCGGTAACGGCGTTTGGGAACCTTGGCAAAATGGTGGAATCGAAATTCCACCCGTGGATACCGCGCCTCAGGTTCAAAATCAAGACCCGCGGGAAGAATCGATTCCCGCGCTCGAAACGGATGCTGTCGTAACAGCGGTGGAAGAAGATGAACCCACTTTTTCGTTAAGAGCTGAGGTTGACACCGAACTAGATACCAGCGCGCGACTTATCCCGTTTGCAACCGATACCGCGGTAGTAGAGCACTACCGCCGCCTCCGTACTAAGATTTTGCAGGAGCAAAAGGCCAAGCCTTTTAAAACTCTTGTGGTTACGAGTGCCGGCCCCCAGGAAGGCAAATCGGTCACGGTTTTGAATTTGGCGCTGAGTTTTTCCGCCCTTCCATCGTTCAAAGTTCTTGTAATCGATGGGGACATGCGAAGAGGATCGCTGGGCAGTTGGATCGGCGTGAGTGACGGTCTACCAGGTTTGAGTAACCTGCTTAACGGCTCGGCGCAACTGGAAGACGTTGTATTAAAGTCCGATCAAGTGCCGATGCATTTCATGGTACGAGGCAACGCCCAAGTGCATGACATGCATACATCTCATTTTTCGAGCCACTTTCAGAGATTGGGCGAGGCTTTCGATTTAGTCTTGGTGGATTCTCCGCCTGCCAACTTGCTCATGGACGTGCAAATGTTGGCGGCCAATTCGGATGCTGTCTTAATGGTTGCGCGGGCGTTTTCCACATCGCGCAAGGCTTTCGAAAAAGCAGTTCAGGAACTTATGCCTTTTCGTCTGCTAGGTGTGGTATTGAATGCCGGGGTGGTGTCACGGTCGCGGCGCTATCGCGGATATTATTAGAACGCCGCGTGAATGCACTATCCTAATGAACTTTAAACAATATACGAGCATTGCCACGAAAGCACCGTCGCAGCTGGAAATCGGCCAAATGCAACCGGGTGGGGAAGATGAGTGGGACCATTTTGTGGGCGCTTCCTCAATGGGCACATTTTTTCATCTTTCCGGTTGGAAGACGGTTGTCGAGAAATCCCTGAGCCGCCGCACCTTCTGCCTCACCGCACGTGATGAAACGGGTATTCGGGGCGTATTCCCCGTCAGTTGGGTACGCAGTAGGCTTTTCGGCGATTGCCTGGTTTCGACGCCGCTAGCGGTTTATGGAGGAATCTGCGCTAACGATGAGGAAGCTTATGTCGGTCTGTTAGAGGCGGGACGGAACTTGGCGCATCGGTTAGGCGTGAAGTATTTGGAAATGCGGAATCATAACGAACCGTTTCCCACTAACTTGCCGGGCAGAGATCTATATGTGACTTTTACCCAGGATCTTACTCCCGGTCCGGAAAAGCTCATGCAGGCTCTCCCCAGGGATACCCGCTACGCCATACGAAAATCGATCAAGGCAGGGCTGGCGTGGACGGAAGACCTGACGCTGCGCGAGTTTTATGAAATCTATGCCCAAAGCGTGCACCGTTTAGGTACCCCCGTGTTCTCCAGGAGTTTGTTCGAGATATTGCGGAGCGAGTTTCCCAAGCGTTGCAGGCTGTTTGCCGTACGCAAGGGTGTAACGGCAATCGCCGGCGTGCTGTGTTTGTATTTTCGCGATCAGGTTCTCCCTTATTACGCTGGCGCGCTCCCTGAGTTTTACAAGGATTCGCCGAACAACTTCATGTACTGGAGCCTGATGGAGCAGAGCTGTAAGGAGGAGTATCGGATCTTTGACTTTGGCCGCAGCAAACGAGATACTGGATCGTTTCACTTCAAATCCGCGTGGTCCATGGAGGTCACGAAATTGCCTTACCGTTATTACTTGGCTAAAGGCAACGAAGTACCCCATATGAGCCCCGTCGATGCGAAGTTTCAACTTCCGGTCCGATTGTGGAAGCGTATGCCGTTTGCGCTGACAAAAATAATTGGGCCGCACTTGATCCGACGGATTCCTTCAGTGTGATGTTGGATTGAAAATATAGGCGCGTAGCTCAGCGTTAGAGCACCCTGTTTACTCCAGGGAGGCCGTGGGTTCAAATCCTGCCGCGCCTACCAATTTTACGGAAATCGTGAGAATTCTTTTCCTCTGCCACCGCATCCCGTACCCGCCGAATAAAGGCGACAAAATTCGTGCCTTTCACGAATTACGGGCTATGGCGGTGCGGCATGAGGTAGATCTGTTCACGTTGGCGGACCAACCGGAAGACATCGCTTGCCAGGATGCGCTACTGCAGTATTGCCGGACGGTGACGGTTGCTCGTATTAATCCCACCGCCGCCCGTCTGCGGGCCTTGCCCTACATTCTGACGGGGACCGCATTAACGCTGCCTTATTTTTATTCCACGACATTGGCCTCGGCCGTCCGCCACGCACTGCTGACGCGCTCCTACGACCGCATTTTTGTCTATTGCTCTTCGATGACGCAGTACCTAAAAGGGGTCGAGGGCATCCCCACTCTGATCGATCTGGTGGACGTAGATTCCGATAAATGGGCCCAATATTCCACTTTCAACGGGTTTCCACTTTCCGCGATCTATCGCAGGGAGGCGCACGCGTTGCGGAGGTATGAGCAGGAGATCTCCCGCATATCTTCGTGCATGATCGTGACGACGGAACGGGAAGCAGTGTTGATGCGTGACATCTCGGGTGACGTCGCCGTGCACGTTGTCCCCAATGGCGTCGATACGGATTACTTCAACGCGGCCGCCTTACCGAGCAAGAAGACGCAACCGACCGTGATCTTTACCGGGGACATGAGCTACTTTCCTAACCAGGAAGCAGTTACGTTCTTCGCGCGCGAAGTCCTGCCGCTGATCCGCCAATCGGTAGAAAAGACGCGCTTTCTAATCGTGGGCCGAAATCCAGGAAAGAGCGTGCTGGGATTGCGGGAGATTGCCGGTGTGGAAATTACGGGATTCGTGCCCGATGTGAGGACCTATCTGGCTCAATCGCATGTGGCAGTGGCGCCTTTTTCCATTGCGGCCGGCATTCAGAACAAGATTCTGGAGGCCATGGCGTATGGTCTTCCAGTAGTTGCTACCTCCCGGACGGCGAGAGGGCTTTCTCCGGACGTCGCCGACGTAGTAGCGGTTGGCGATTCCGCGCGGGAACTGAGCACGGCGACTGTTTCTTTGCTACGGGATCCTCAGCTTGCGGTGAGCAAGGGTGTGGAGGGCCGGCAACGTGTGAAGGCCGTTTATAAATGGGAAACGTCTCTCGATCGTTTGATGCAATTAGTTGAAAATCCAGGGACGGCAGTGGTCCTAGAACCACCCGTCCGTTCCCATCACGCCTGAGACCGAGCGTGGAGAGCGGATTGCTATTACGCAGTGCATCGGACAATGAAGTTCGCTAAGCAGAGCCCAAGCATTCTAATGCTTCTAACAAATGTCTACGACCCGGATCCTCGGGTGAGGCAGGAAGCGCTGGCGCTTATTGGTATGGGGTGCCATATCAAGATACTCGCTTGGGATCGCGATCTGAAGGCCCCGGCGATCGAAACGATGGAAGGCGTCGGAGTCGAACGGGTTTTTGTATCTTCCACTCACGGAAGGGGCGCCACGCAGCTCTTCTTTTATGGGTGGCTTTATCTGAAGATGTTGTGGCGCGGGTTAAGAACGCCTTTTGACGCTGTTCACTGCCACGATCTGGACACCCTTCCGCTTGGGTTTGTGATGGGAAAGCTGAAACGCAAGCCGATTGTCTACGACGCCCATGAGAGCTTTCCCGATATGCTCGAGGGCAGCGTCCATCCTCGTATCCGGCACGCCTTGACGTTGCTGGAGAACTTCTTTATCAGGCGAATCGATTTGTTGATTACCGTTGGCGAAAAGCTGCGCCAATATTTCGCCGCCAGGGGGGCGCGGCGTTCGGTTGTAGTAGGGAACTGGAAGCGGCTTGAAGACTTTGCAAGGAGCGGCCAACAAAACGCGGAAGTGCGCCGCCGTCTCGGGATTCCCGAAGGCGCCCTGCTAGTTGTTTGCGTTACGCAGTTGCTTAAGGATCGGAAGATCGAAGAGTTATTCCAAGCGGCGGCGGATTGCCCGAATGTATATGTCTTGGTGGGCGGCAAGGGCGTGCTGCAAGACATGGTTGAGCATGCAGCCCAGTCCAACCCGCGCATCCGCTTCGTCGGTTTCGTCTCAGGAAAACAGATTGCGGACTATACCTGCGCCGGGGACGTTGTCTATTATGGGTTCGATCCGCAAAACCCTAACGCGCGTTTCAGTGCGCCGAACAAGTTACACGAGGCGCTTGCCGCGGGCCGCCCCTTGATAACCGGGGACTTTGGCGAGATTGCGGATGTCGTTCGTGAGGCGCGATGCGGTCTCGTGCTGCCGGAGTATAACGCCGGAGAGATTCGAAAAGCTTTCGATGTTATGGCTGATGCCGACGCTCGCAGTACCATGGCGGAAAATGCGAAGCGGTTCGGAGCCACATCGTTTAATTGGGAGAAAGGCGAGGAGACTCTGCATCGGGAGTACTCACGATTTTTACCAACGCTACTTGGCCCCTCACCACAGTTTCGGGCCGCGGCATTTCCAGTTCCAGGAAATGGGAAGTAAGCGTGCCTACTCGCATTATGCATGTAGTCGACACCTGGGCTGTTGGGGGACTACAGAATGGAGTGAGCAACCTCATTGCGCGAATGGATGCCGGTCAGTTTGAAAACGTCGTCTGCGCCATGCGGGCCGTAGATAGTGCGAACCTGCAACAGGCGCCCAAAGGCCGGACGTGCGTGATATCACTTTCCAGGGAAGAATCTAATCGCCGCTTTCAAATCGGAGCGTTAGCACGTAAAATTCGCGAAGTGAAACCGGATATAGTCCATACGAGGAATTGGGGCACCTTCGAAGCGCTGTTATCCGCGCGGCGGGTAGGCGGTTGTTCACTGGTCCATAGCGAACACGGAATCGATTGGGACACCACCGCGAAGGAGTCTTGGCGGCGTCGCTTGTGCCGCCGGGTCGCATTTCAACTTGCCGATCGAGTCTTGGCCGTTTCTCATCAGTTGAAAAATCTGCATGCCAATCGCACCGGGTTTCCCGTCCGCAAGATTGGCGTAATCCACAATGGCGTTGACAGCCGTCGGTTCTCGCCCGACGGCGCCGCGCGCGCAAGAGTTCGGCGGACCCTAGGTGTCTCCGACGAGGAATTTTGCGTCGGCTGCGTAGGCAACCTCATTCCCGTGAAAGACAATCTCACTTTGTTGCGTGCCATAGATAGAGGCGCTTTGGCGGGACGGCGCTGGCGGCTGCTGATTGTCGGCTCGGGCCCCGAACTTTCGACATTGACGGCATTCGTGAACAGCCACCCAGAATGGAAGGAACGCGTTTCATTTTTGGGTAGGAGCGACTCCATACCGGAGTTACTGAATGCAATGGATGTTTATGTTTTGCCCTCACTCACGGAAGGAATTTCCAATTCGCTTTTGGAAGCGATGGCAACGGCTCTCCCTGTCGTGGCAACCGACACTGGAGGAAATCCCGAGGTCGTCGTCAACGAAGAGTCGGGCCTACTATTCCCGGTTGGGGACGACGCACGCCTAGGGAACTACTTGATGGCTCTCGAGACATCCGGCGATTGGCGTCAACAGCTCGGTCAGAAGGCTCGTAATCGCGTAGCCGTCGAATTTTCGATGGACTCCATGGTGCGGAAGTATGAGGAGGTTTACGAAAGTCTTGGATCAACGGTTGCGGCTCCGATGCGCGCCGTGACAAGGGTATAGGTATTATGTGCGGTATCTGCGGCATATTCGAACCCGGGCGTGATGCAGCCATCGAAGAGGCGGTCGTGAAGAAGATGGCCGACTCGATTCGCCATCGAGGGCCCGACGACGACGGCTATTATTGTGATCTAGGCGTTGGCTTGGGTCATCGCCGGCTATCGATTATCGACTTGAAAGGTGGCCACCAACCCCTATCTAACGAAGACGGCTCCATTTGGATCGTCTTTAACGGCGAGGTCTACAATTTCGAGGAGCTCAACCGTCGCTACTTGTCTTCCGGCCACACTTTTCAAACCCGGTCCGACACCGAGACAATCGTCCACCTCTACGAACAACTGGGGGAGGCCTGTTTCGCTGAGTTGCGCGGTATGTTTGCGTTGGCTTTATGGGATGGCCAGAAGAAGAAGCTCATCCTGGCGCGCGATCCGTTGGGAAAGAAACCGCTGTTCTATTCGTGGGATGGCCACAGGGTGCTGTTCGGCTCTGAAATCAAAGCGCTCTTAGCGGTTCCTGGCGTCTCACGGGAAATAGACCTGACCGCCGTTTCGGACTATTTCACCTTCCAGTACATTCCTGCGCCTAAGACCATCTACCGCAGTGTGCGGAAGTTGCGGGCCGGGCATTACATGACGTTTGACCGTTCGGGAGCCCGCGAAGTTCCCTACTGGGATATTCGCTTTGATAAGACGCAGGAGTATTCTGAAGCCGAATGGTGTGAGCGCCTTATTGAAGAATTTCGTAAGGCAGTTAAGCTGCGGCTGGTCAGCGAAGTGCCTTTAGGGGCGTTCCTAAGCGGCGGCGTCGATTCGTCATCGGTAGTCGCCGTGATGAACAGTTTCCAATCGCCTGTGACAACTTGTTCTATCGGCTTTACGGAAGAACAGTACAACGAAGCCGGCGAGGCGCGCGAGTTCGCCGGCAGTCTTGGCGCGAACCATTTCGAGCAAATCGTAGAACCGCACGCGCTTGATCTGATCTCGAAACTGGCTTGGCACTATGATGAGCCGTTCGCCGATTCGTCCGCGGTTCCGACGTACTATGTGTCTGAAGTGGCGCGCCGTCATGTGACCGTCGCGCTCTCCGGCGACGGTGGCGATGAGAACTTCGCTGGCTATCGCAGATATAGGTTTGATCAATGGGAAAATCGCCTGCGATCTTATGTGCCTGAACCAGTGCGCCGGACGATATTTGGGCCGCTGGGGTCTATTTACCCAAAGCTGGGCTGGGCGCCGCGAGTCGTTCGTGCCAAATCGACGTTCCAGAGTCTGGCGCGAAATCCCATTGAGGGATACTTCCATGGAATTTCGTGCTGTCCTCCGGCTATGAAAGGCCGGCTCTTCAGCCGTGACCTTAGCCGCCAGTTGAACGGTTACAATTCGCTGGAGGTTTTGCAGTATCATTACGACCGCGCCAATACATCCGATCCACTATCACGTATCCAGTACGTTGATATGAAAACCTATCTGGTAGATGACATTCTGGTAAAGGTCGACCGCGCCAGCATGGCGCATTCCCTCGAGGTGCGATGCCCGCTACTGGATCACAAGTTGATGGAGCTAATCGCGCAAATTCCCTCTCACCTCAAGCTTCACCATGGGCAGGGAAAGTATATTTTTAGAAAATCTCTGCAGACAATACTCCCGGCTGAGGTGCTGAACAGGCGCAAGAAGGGTTTCGCCATGCCTGTGGCGGAATGGTTCCGCGGCGAACTGAAGGGATTCGCACAAGAAGCGTTGTTCGCGCGTCAAGACGGCCTGCTGAACAACACATTCTTAATGGGCTGCTGGAAACAGCATCAACGCGGTCAGAGGGACTGGTCAGCCCTGCTCTGGACAACGATGATGTTCCGGACATGGCAGGAGGTTTATAAAGCCGCATGAGCGGAATCTGTGCGGTCTGGAATAAACGGGGAGAAGGCCCGCAACAACTCAGCATCGCGATCGACTCCCTCACTGGCGCTCTTTCGCTTGGTTCCGAGGCTCGCGAGACGAAGATATCCGGAACTTTGGGCATCGGCGTATCTTCCCGTTTTGCGAGTCAACAAATTTACCGGGATGAACGGATATTGTTAGCGTGTGACTGCGATTTGGATAACGAAGATGCACTGAGGGGTTTGATAGGAGCTTCGGCGCCGGTTCCAGAAAGTATGCGAACAGCGAGTCTTGTAGCCGCTCTCTATGAGCGCTTCGGTGAGGCATTCGTCGAAAAGTTGAGCGGTGCATTTTCGGTAATTCTCTGGGACGCTACGCAGCGTGTTTTATTGGCCGCAATCGACCACTTTGGCGTTCAGCGTCTGGTTTATCACGAGGACGAAAAATCGCTTCTAATCGCATCTCGGGTCGACGCACTGGCACGCCAGGAAAACTACGATTTCAAAGTTAATCCTCGCGCAATTGCGAATACGCTCAATTTCACCACTGGTCTTGCGCCGGAAACGGCATTTATCGGCATCAAGAGGCTTTCTCCCGGCACATTACTGATCGGGTCTGAGGGAAAAATCCGCTTCAAGCAGTACTGGGATATGCGGTATGAGCCTGACGCCCATGCCGATGAAGATCGGCTGGCACTGGAATTGGAAGCGGTTGTCGAGCAGGCTGTCGCCGCCAACTGCAAGAACCATTCTTTCGAAGAGCTGGGCGCATATCTAAGCGGCGGAACGGACAGTAGCACGGTGGCCGGAATGATGACTCGCGCCGCCGGAGGTCCTGTGCAAGCCTTCTCCATTGGATTCCAGGAACAGCCCTTTAATGAGATGGAGTATGCGGATCTGGCGGCGAAAAGATTCGCGGCGCAGCATCGGTCGTATTATGTGAGTCCGCAGGACTGCTTCGATGCGCTGCCCCAGATGGTGCGTTATTTCGATGAACCCTTCGGAAACTCCTCCGCCATCGCCACCTATTTTTGCGCACGGCTTGCGGCCCAGTCCGGCGTCAAAGTGCTACTGGCGGGAGATGGCGGGGACGAACTATTTGGGGGTAACGAACGCTATCGGACGGATAAGATCTTCGCTTCCTATCAGGGCGTGCCGCGCGTTCTTCGCAAGGGCTTGATCGAGCCCGTTCTCGCGCTTGTTCCGGGAAACCACGGCCCGGTTGGGAAGGTCCGCCGCTATGTTCGGCGCGCCAACCTCGCGCCAATGGAACGATTTTGCTCTTATCAGTTCTTGGCTGTGCATCCCCCGGCAGAGGTCTTCGACCAGGAGTTTTTGGCGGAGATCGGGGACTATTCCTTTCTCGATATTCCCACGCGCCATTACGCCAATGCGTCGGCGTCGAACCATCTCGATCGATTGCTCTATGTCGACGTCAAAATTACGCTGGCCGACAGCGATCTGCCAAAGGTGACGTGCATGTCAGAGTTGGCCGGCATCCGCACAAGATTTCCGTTCCTCCACCGTTCGGTCGCCGAATTCTCCGGTCGCATTCCTCCAGGCCTGAAGGTGAAGGGAATGGAGAAACGGTATCTCTTCAAGCGGGCATTCCGCAATTTGCTGCCGATTGAAATCATCCAAAAGAAGAAACACGGTTTTGGAATCCCAGTGGCGGATTGGATCAAATCGGATCCTCAAATCAGGGATTTGACGCGAGATGTGTTGTTTTCCCAACGCACTTCCCAACGGGGATACTTCAAACGACAGTTTACGGAAGACCTGTTTCGCAAACACGAGAGCGAGCCGTCCCCCTACTATGGCGACACGATATGGACGCTTCTCGTCTTGGAGTTGTGGCACCGCCAGGTGGTAGATGAAAAGGCGAGGGTAATGGCGTGATAGTCCGGGAATTCCGGAAACAGTGCGACCTTGAGCGACTGCGTCCCGAATGGGAAGCTCTCCTTAGAAAATCGGCCGCTGACACCATCTTTCTCACCTACGAATGGGTGAGTGCGTGGTGGGCCAGTTTCGGTACGGAAGGCGAGTTGAGATTACTGACCGCCATTGACGACGAAGGCGTTTTGCGCGGGATTGCGCCGTTACGCCTGACGACTTTGCGTCGAAGCGGCCAGAGATGCCAAGCTCTAATTTTTATCGGCGATGGGACTACCGATTCCGACTATCTGGATTTCATCATCGAGCGCGGCTACGAATGTCAGGCGCTGGCGGCCTTCGAGGAGTATTGGATCAAGGCGTCTCACGATAATGCCGTTGCCGTGCTTAATGAAATACCGGAAACCTCTGTGAATAGGACGGTTCTGAAGAGTCTATCGGTGCGCGATGCATTACTCTGGAGCGAAACCGATGTAGCGTGCGGCACCGTTCGCCTTCCCGCGACATGGGATGAGTATCTCGGACTATTGAAGCCACGGTTTCGGACTAAGATCCGATCGGTGCTGCGCAATCTGGAAAAGCGCGAGGACGTGAAATTCAAGTTCTGCGAGAACGCGGTAGAAATCGAGAAGCTGCTGCCGGTATTGTTCGATTTGCACTCTCGCCGGTGGGCCCAGGACGGAAAGGCCGGCGTATTCGTGCGTAAGGGAAAGTGCGAATTTTATCGTGTCCTCTCGCCGGCTCTGCATGAACGTGGACGGCTGCGGTTTAGCTGGCTCGAGTGGCGTGGGCAGATCCTAGCGTGTCAATACGGCTTTGTCTACAACGGAACCTACTCTCAGTTGCAGGAGGGCTACGAGCCGGCTTCCGAGCACTGGAATTCCGGCGTCGGGTTGCGCGCCTGGTCCATTCGCAAGCTGATGGAAGAGGGCGTTACCGAATACGATTTTCTGGGCGGGATGGGGCGCCACAAGAGCGATTGGGGGGCCGACGTCAAATACAGCAAACGGATTGTGATGGCGCGGCCGACCACGAAGAATCTGATATTCTGCCGTGGCGGGAGTTGGAGAGACCAGGCCGCGAGTCTGTTGCGGAAGGACTCGCCACAGAAACAATCGGTCGGGGAGGGAACCGACAGCACAGAAGTTCGGCCTTCAGCCAATGATTGGCGTCGCAAATTAATCGCTGACTGCTATTTTGGCCTTCGGCTTCCGTCCGTAACACGTCCGTTGCGTAACCGCTACCAGGTTTCATTTTCTGGTCCGGGACACATGCCTGTGCTTACGCGCCGGAAGCAGTCGTCAGCCCGCATTTTGTATTATCACCGCGTGAATGATGATGGCGACCCGTTTTTCCCGGCCATTTCGACCAGTCTGTTTGAAAAAGAGATGCGGCACCTGGCGCGAAATTACAACGTGCTCGCGCTGCCGGACTTGGTCAAACACCTGCAAGATGGCCCGCCGGAACCCGTGGTCGCAATTACTTTCGACGATGGCTACAAGGACAATTGTGAAAATGCGTTTCCCGTTCTTCAGCGCTATGGTTTGCCGGCGACAATCTTCTTGACCACCGGCACAATGGACGACGACACACCGATTTGGTTCGAACAATTAGCGCACGCTCTTAAGACAACAACGCGCGAGAGCCTCGACTTGGAAATCGATGTTCCGCGGCGCTTCCTTCTGAAGACGCAAGCAGAACGTCTCCAGGCCAATAACGGAATCTTCGACGTCTTGCGCGAACTCTCCGATGCCGAGCGAAAGGTTTGGCTTCCTCGAATCCTGCGTGAACTACGCGTAGCAGACGATCGCGACCGGCGCGGGAAAATGCTTACTTGGGATCAGACTCGTTTCATGAGCGTCCGCGGCATAAACTTTGGGGGGCACACTGTAAATCATCCGTTTCTGTCTCGCCTTACCAAAGAAAACGCGTGCTGGGAGGCGTCGGAATGTAAGCGGCGGATTGAGGCTGAGCTACAGGTTCCCGTGGAATGCTTTGCCTATCCTAATGGCCGCGACAAGGATATCGGGCCTTGGGGGGACGACGTCATCCGCAGCGCCGGATATCAGTCCGCGGTGACCACTATTTGGGGGATGAACTACCAATCCACCAATAGCATGCGATTAAAACGAGGCGGCCCGTGGGAAGAGAGCGAAGCGCTCTTTGCTTACAAGCTCGATTGGTATCAGCTTACCGATGGATAATCGTCAAGGATTCTTACGCACGCAGAAATTCGACCAGGGCCGGAATAACTGCGCAATTGGGGTGCGGTGGAGCCTCAGCTCATCCGGCCGTGCCAGCGCCCGAACTTCCCAAAAGGTAGAGTCGACGGTACGGGCTCCCAGTAGCTTCGGGAAATAGTTCCAACCCCACTTGCGAGTGTGGATTTCGAACGGATAGAGCCGGTTTGGAACCGAGAAAAACAGAAATCCGCGCTGCGCCACCAAGCGAACCATCTCTCGCACGCAGAACATCCGAACCGCATTTTCAGTAGCGTATTCGATCACCGAGGAGCACAGGCTGAGGTCGAAGTACTCTTCCGCAAACGGTAGAGGCTCGCAAGCCTTCACGTGGTGAAATTCGCAACGGTCGGCAACATGATAAAGGTGCGCTCGTTCACGGGCGACGGCAATCTCGTCTTCGTCGATATCAGTCCCGTAGCAATGAACATTCGGGTAAACCATGGCAAGCGCAATGGCCGAACCACCTGATCCACAACCGAAATCGAGTACGCGCCGTACGCCTGCTTCCATACACGACGACAGGAGCGGAAGCAGATGCTGCAAGTGATGATCGACGATCCGTAAATAATCTCGTTCCAGGACATCCGCCGCCAGCTTCTCAAAGCGCCACGGATATCGCTTGCGGACGCCCTCGACAAATTGCACGTACTGCTTGGAGTTGGCAGCCTCCGCAGCCGCAGCCTTCGCCTGCTGCAGTCCAGACGGAGAGCCTTTGTCGATCGCGTGCTTCGTTTCCAAGAGCTTTTCCATGGCTTCCCCTTCGTGTGCGTAGGCCTTCCGCTGGCAGTCCGGTCGCGAGACCAAATCCAGCGGCTTCCGGGTTCATTCACTCGCTAACGCCGCCAACGGGCGTGGCCCCACCCAGCCGACTGCCAGACGTGTTCCACGAACCACACGAACATTTATTTCGCGAGCCGTCTCGTCGACTACTCGGCTGACGTCCTTAATATCCCCATAATCGTGCCAGACGATTACGCCGCCAGGCCGGATATTTTTCAAGGCGTTCTTAGTATCGGCGCGGACGTAATCGCAAAAGTGGCAACCATCGATGAAGATCATGTCGAACGGTGCGTTCAATTCCTTCCAGTCGACGCCGGCAGAATCGCCCAGCACCTGCCTGATCCTACTTTCATATCTGGTGCCCTGAAATTGAGCGCCGATCCCGTTACGGTCGGTTACGTTCCAATGGTTATTGGGAACGTCGTAGAGGAATTTACGATCCCAATTCTTGGGTAGATCGATTGTTGTGACGCAACCACCGTCTTCGGGAAGATTCGCCGCCAGATTGAGCGCCGTGTTCCCATCGTACGTTCCGATCTCGACGATATTCCTGGCGCCAATGTATCGTTCAATGGCGCAAAGGGTCATTACCTCACCCGCATCCATGGAGAGGCCGATCTTTCGCCGATAGAGATTGACCAGGTTGACGTTCACCATCTCGATACCGGGAAAGATCTGGGTGAGATGAACGCGGGGTAGCCGCCCATGGCGCCAAGTGCTGATGCGGTACGCCTCTAAATCCTTAAACGAAATTCCAAAGGGGACCGCGCGGCGGAAGGCAAAACCCAGGGCATGCCGCGGAGAGGCAATTCCTTGCCTCCAATAGGTAATCAGTTGCTGCATTGTTGGTGCCATGAAAAGTTAACCTTGGAGAGCTGCCTCCGCGACCTCGCTACAGACGCCGCAAATCACCCGCACAATATCGGACTCTGTGCGGTCATGTCGTACGTCGCGAAAATATCCATTGTCGGTTTCGGTTTTTCGGAACCCTGCAGCCTCTAACGCCTGCCGCGCCGGTTGGTTACGCTTCGTCTCGGTGAAGTTTACCCGTATGCCCCGCGTATTTGCTCCGTTGTGACAACGTTCCAGATGATCAAAGAACGCCTGTTCCACCAACTTCCCCTGGATTCGGCAGGACAGCATCAGATCCTGAATCTCGAGGAAACCCTCCTGACGTCGAACCATTCCGAATCCAATCAAACCGTACGCGCCAAATTTATCCGCGCAGCCAAGAACGTACTTGTCCACATTCGAGTCATCCAAGATCGTGCGCAGATGTTCCCGATCGTATTTCCGTCCCGAAAAATTCAACTGATTGGTGCGCTGCACCAGTTCTGCGGCGCGGTCGAAATCGTCCGCGCAATAGCCGCGGATTTCCAGGCTGATTTCACAATGTGACAGAAACTCCAGGTAATTGTCCGCGTATTTAGCCTGGGTCTCCTCACGACTAATGGTCTCCTGATAGTAGCGGCGGCGGTTCTTGGCGTCTGCTGTGGTGCTTCCTTGAAAGCGGTCACCGTCGAGCAATCCGCCCACGTCTTTCACGTTGATACAGGCGACCTCCGGAACCGCTGTGCCCACTTCGCTCAGTTCAAAGGGATTGTCGTCAACGAAAGCTAGTGTATCCAGGCCAATGTTCAACCGTTGAGCGATCATTCGAACGTTTTCGCTCTTGGGTGACCAATTGATCTGCGGAACCAAGAGGTACTCGGCGATGCCCAACTGTTCCAACCGACGCCAGGCCATTTCATGGTTGTTCTTGCTGGCGATGCTGCAGAGAATGCCCCGTTTATCCAGGGCTTGCAGGATCCGCTTGACGTTCTCCTTCGGCTGCACGTCGTCATTCTCGACCAGGATTCCATCCCACATGGTGTTGTCGAGATCCCACACCACGCATTTAATGTCGGGCAGCTTAGGCGTTGCCGATTTCTGCGCGCGGTACCGGATGAAATCCGCCGAGAGGAATACGAGTCGGGCTGAGGTGTCGGCCTCCGGTGTTAGCGTAATATTGAACGCCAGACCAGTATCAGTGAAACTCTCGAACAGTCTCCGTTCGAATTCGTGGCGCGAATAGCCAGGCGCAAAAGAAATCGTAGTCCGGAAGCGAGGCCGGATCTGTACCATCTTCGAAAGGCCGTGCTGAGCTTCGGGGGCGTAGTCCATGCCAAGCTGCATGCGGACCTGCTCCCCGCCCGGGTTATATACTTCGAGCATAAAAGCATCCGGCTTAGTACGGCCCTTATTCCGACCATGAAGCCAGTTCGAAACGCGGCGCGACAGCCCAAAGACAGGATACTGCCAGCGTTCGTCGCGAGTAATGCGGCCAATCATCGGGCCGAGCGCGCTCAGTATTCGGCCAGCAAAGACCGAGCCGCGCTCCTGCCAAGCGACGCGCGATCGTGGCGCCATGGCCGTGTTTCCGGTTGCTGCCAGTACGCCCCACTTCTTGAACGACACCTCGGCCCCATAACCGCGGAAGGAGTTGAATCGCCGATTCCGATGGATGCCAAATTTGAACCGGCGGCAGCGAGTATCTGGCCGCGGCTCGTAGAGATCACAGGTCTGATAGCACGCCGGCGCCGAACACTCCGTGCAATGTTCGCCCCACACTAGGAAGGACATCTCGGCAACGTCTTCACTATGGGTATAGGGTGCCTGCACGGCCAATGGTGGCTCCGTGTGTAAAGTCGGGTCGTATTGATCGATCTCAAACATGCACTCTTACCTTGAGTTCACCGGGACGCTTTTCATTGCGCGCCCCCCAGACGCCGAAGGGCCTTCCTGACCTTGCTCTTTAGACCCATGCGGTCCAGTAATGCAACCGCCGATATGGTGAGGACTGAACAGGCTCGGTGGCCAGCTCGCAGAAAGCGCGGGTACAGTCCCTTACGGAAAAGGAACACCCTGCCCTGCATATAGCTGTCGTTCGATAACTCGTCCTTGTAGCGGGCATAGTCCTGTAAATCGAAGATTCCGGGCCGATTGTAATTGAATAGATCTTCGACGCACAACAGTTGAAGTACCGCGCCAGCCGAGTACTTTGACACTTCCGGATCGTGCCCTATTTCATCCAGCACGAACGTTCCTTCGTACTGGTATCCGACGATAAAAGCGACCGCGCGCTCGCCGCAAAATAAGAGATAGCAGCGCATCCAGCCGTGGGTAGCCGCAAATTGCAGACGCTTTGCTAGCAGATCGACCGCGCTCAATCCCCTCTGGTGCAATTGCCATTGATAGGTTTTGCGTGAGATCTCGACCGCCTGATCGAGAAAGGTGCTCACCTCAGCCGGCGATTCGTAGCGGACCAGGCGCATCTCGCCCAGCGGGCTGTCCCGGAGCTTCTTGATCTTCCGCTGCAGCGTATTTCGGTGCTTTGAGGAAAACTTACCCATGTACCGTTCGAAGGCGCCCTCGATACGCAGAATTGGATGGGCGGAGATGGGGTCAGGCTGATAGATGAGAAACGAGTCGTGGATCAGTCGGCTAGTTTGAAGGTAATTCCAGAAGAATGAATCAACCGGAATTTCTTCGAGGAATACTGCGTCCAAGCCACCGTCCGAAAGCACGCGGCTAAAAAGAAGATCGCAAGCCGCTTCATCCTCGGGAAACGCGAGAGGACCTCCCAAAAGTCGCAACCGTTTCAACGGAAAGGTCCCGACACACAGCTCGCCCAGATGCCATTTCAACGGCCAATCTCGGCGAAGAAAGGGTGCGATACCTCGAAGCGATCCCGACTGAAACAAGGAATAGAGAAACAGATTGTTCGTCTGGCCTTCAAAATATCCTTTGAGCCATTCGGGATCGTGCATCGGCGTTGGGCTTGACGCACGGAACGCCTGCCAATCGCTTAGTAAATCGTGGTGGGCCGAATCGAGCGACGAGGAAACCAGGGAGTAATTTGCTCCTGGAACGAAACTGTGATCGATTGCAACCGGCTCGATGCGCTCAACGGGGAGAATCGCATCCTCAGGCACGCATAACCTCCATCGAGCGGTGTGCCTCCAATTGTACGGGCTCGCCATTCATACTTAATGAACGCTGGCTTGCTTCCATCACTTTTAGGACCCGCCAGGCGTCATGGCCGTCGGTCTTGGGGTTGCGGCGTGTTTCCACACACTCCACAAAGTGTCGACACTCGAGCATGAGCGGCTCATCGGCAACGAAATCCACGGTTTCGGGCGTCGGCCGCTCTGCCACAAATTGGCCGTTGACCAAATCGATACGCTTGTCGTAAAGCTGTAGTTTCTCTGTCTTGCGGACGTCGTCAAAAACTGCCATGCGGCGTTCGCCGACCACCACGAGCTTCTGTTCCTTATAAGGGTGCAACCAACTGACAAAGAGATGGGCCCTCACGCCCCGATCGAATAACATCGTCGAAACTGTCACATCGGCGATATTCGGCTGTAGGTAGGTTCCACCAGTCGCCGTAACTTGAATGGGAAGGTGCTTCAGCAGCAGAAGGATCACGGAGATGTCATGGGGCGCGAAACTCCAGAGCGCATTCTCCTCGCGGCGCACTTTCCCGAGGTTTAAACGATTCGAATAAATATACTCGATCCGTCCGAGCTCTCCTTGCTCGATGAGACCCTGTAGGCGGGTGACGGCCGGATGATACTCGAGCAGGTGTCCCACCATGAGAATTCGCTTTGATCTTTCGGCAATGCCAATGAGATCTTCGGTTTCTTCGCAACGGAGCGTCATTGGCTTTTCGACCAAGACATCTTTACCCGCGAGAAGAGCCTGTTTCGCCAGTTCGTAATGGGTCTCCGCCGGGGTGGCTATTACGACCGCTGTTTGGGACGGGTCGTCCAACACCGCCTGATAGGAAGCCTCGACCTTCACATCGGGATATTCCTCCATAAGGTGTTTCAGCCGCGGAAGACTGAATTCACAAATCGTTCCCAATACGCCAATCTTGTGAAAATTCCGAACGAGATTAATTCCCCAATACCCTGCACCTACAACTGTTAGCTTCATGTTTTGTTCACTCTTATGCCGATCCAAATTTTTCTCGCGCCAGCTCTTTGGCCTTTGTCACCCAATCCTCAGGAGCAGATCGCCACAGGGAAGAGACCACCCGCTTCACCGGGTGGCTCTGGTGGAGGCGGTTCGTGCAGGGATTTTTCGGCCAGTTTTCCCGTTTTCCCGCCTTCTGCGTCCGCAACTGCGCCAGAGCTTGGTCCATCACGTCAATCGCGCGATCAATTTGCGCATGGGTGATAGTCAGTGGAGGAATGATACGAAACGATTTGCTGCCATAGCCAAATGTCAGATGAACGCCACGCTGCCTGCATCCATACATAAAGTCGTTGGCGATCTCTTCGGTTTGTGAGTCATTCTCGACCATCAGATCGAAACCAATCATCAATCCCTGACCCCGAACGCCTCCGATTAGCGAATGTCTTGCGCCGAGACTCCTCAGCTGCGCCATGAAATATTCGCCAGCTTTGTCCGCATGTTCCACTAGCGCCGATTCGCGTACAATATCGATCACGGCGGCCACAGCGGCGGCTCCTACCGGATCGGACTGGTGGCTGGTTAAGTTCCACAAACCCGCGCCAATGACCTTGTCAGCGATCTCCGGCGTGGTCGTGACGGCGGCCACCGGAAAGCCATTACCCGCCGATTTCGAAATAGTCAGAATGTCGGGCTCTATGCCATGATGTTCCACGGCAAACCACTTACCCGTACGGCCGAAGCCGGTCTGCGCTTCATCCGCGATCAACAGTACGCCGTGCTGCCGCGTCATTTGTTGCAAGGCTTGTAAGTAGCCGGGAGGAGGAATCAACATTCCGCCAGCCGACATTACCGGCTCCACAATTACCGCGGCAATATTACTCCAATCGCCCATCCAGTCCTCCACGGATCGCAAACAGGGAAAATCGCAGCTGTGCGCCGATGCGCCAGTAAAGCAGCCCGTGCATTCGGCTGTGATAGGCAGCCGATAACTATCCGGAACTAACGGCAGCGAGTCCTTCAGATTATGGTGAAATAGACTTGAAATGCTCTTCGTTGCAATCGACGTACCGTAATACCCGCGCGAAAAGCCCACAATCCCGGTTCTGCCCGTGTACGCTTTGGCTAGTCGAAAGGCGAACTCATTGGCCTCAGTGCCGGTAGATAGAAAGATCGATCGGCTCAAACGTCCCGGTGCAACTTGCGCCAGTTTATAGCTAGCTTCGAGAACGGCCGGCGACAAGAATTGCGTTCCGGTATGCAGCAGAGCTTCGGTCTGTTGCACAATTCGCCGGATAAACTGCGGATGATTATGGCCAAGAACACAACAGAACATCCCCGAAGCCAGATCCAGTATTTCTTTGCCGTCGGCGTCGATTACGTTACACCCATCTCCCTTGACGAGTACTTCGTCGGCGTAAGGCATCGCCATCAGCACATATTCCCCGTACCGCCGCCAGTAATCTGCGCTTTTCTCTTGGGTTGCTGTCATTTCACTTTCCATCTAACGAGAGAAGGGTGGGGTAACGGCCTCGGTGAGCGACGTCATGCCTAAACTCCCTTTGGGGTCGACTCTCAGCTTTGTCTTGTAAACGTAGCCTTCCGCTTTGTTGTCCCAGCCGGCGCGGCGGCAAATCCGGTAGCCGAAGCACTTAACTGAAGAGCCTATGCCGCTTTCATTCACTGACAAGCGTCGGAATCCCAGACGCCGGCGAAAGAAACGATTGGCGTTGTAAACGAGCTTGCGGCGCTCGGAATCTTCGGTGTGATAACGCGTCGAAAGCGAAACGTTCAACGTGTCCAGGTTTTCAATCCGATGAGGAGCGTTTTGCGGCCACCAAACGAGGTCACCTGGCCCAAGATCATACACGTCGGCCGACTTATCGAAGTCAGGGGAGTAGGGTATTTCTTCGTCCATCGCCGATCCGAAGATCTCCTCCAGCAGGTATTGAGAGACGAAGGGCTCTTTCATCGGGTAAATCCACATTCGTTTGTGGCCGCGCACGTGGAAAAGGGTAGTGGGCGGTCCGTCGGCGTGGTAATAAACCATCGCGTTCGGCGAGGAGAGCAGCAAGGTCCCGACAGTGGAAACCGGCTTGAATCCAGGCGAGGCTACTGCCATTTCGCTATACAGCTGGTCCACGATATCGCGGTACCGTTTGTCGAACAGATCGAGGCGCAGGATGTTATACCAAAGGCGTCCGGATTTGACCGCCGCGAGCAAATCCGTGCCCGAGACGCCGGTTGTGTCGACGGCCTGCCAATCCTCCCGGCGAAGCGCGTCGGTTCCCATGGTCCAAGCCTGCAAACGATTGCGGGGGTATCGATCCAGCATATCGATCAGAGCCTCATCGCTAAACAGGTCCATTTCCGACAGACAGTGACGCGCCGCCAAAGGCTGGCCAGCGCCCGCATCATATTGCCCGTTGCACCAGTCGATCAATTGTTGGCTGCCTGCCTTCCGGGCTGTCCTATCCTCGCTTATCGAGCCTTGTATCACGATCTTCTCCTTCTCTTGACCACGTCCAAATTTCTGAGCTTAGAATTCTACTCGCGTCACCGTTTTGGCAAATTGTTCGGGTTCTCTTTAGACGCCTGGGCTGTCGGAGGTAAAGCAGAAATTGTTCGCCGAGCAAACTTCAAATCGTGCTGATTTTCGTCGGCATAGGTAATCCAGATGGTCTGTTGGTAGATTTGCAGGGAATTCGTGTAGCCTGCAAAATTGCCATCTACCACCTCCGCCACCCATTGCCGGCCAACACGATGCGCTAACTTCAGCAAGCCCGCGCCGGCGTCGTAATAACTGATATATGGTGTTCCCGCCTCGTCCAACGCTATTCCATTTCGATCCGGGTAGCCAACTCCCCTCAGAGAATCTACCGCTTCAAAGACCCACCTGCCATTTATTTCGGTCGCGTATTTGACTATCTTGTTGACAACGTCCGTATAAGCAATGTGGGGCTGGTCGGCCTTGTCCATGACAAGAGTGGTGGACCACATTGATGTCCCCGGGCGACCTTCCCCCTCAAGTATTTTTCTGTTCCAGGAATGACCGTCGAAGCTTGCATAACGGAGACTGGCATCCTCGTACTTAACGTTTCCGTATGCGACGTGCAAATTACCGCCGCTATCCGATGCGATGGAGTTGAATTTGCCGCTTCCCGGTGTCGGGTCAACTGTTCTGAGCTCCCACCGGTCTCCGGTCCACGACACATTGCGCAAATGAAGTTCCTGTTCGCCGTCCGGACCTTCATATTCGTAATACGTGATGCTGGGAGTATCATTTTTTCCCAAAGCGATGGAAGTGTAGAACGAAATCTGTTTGGCTTGGATCTGAATGGTTTGACTTTGCCACGTGGCGCCGTTCCAATGAGCGTACTTCAACCTGCCACTGCCGTAATCCAGATAGGAAATGTGAGGGCGCTGGCCGGAATCTAAGGCCAGCGAGCAAAAGCCCAAGCTCCTATCGAGCTGCGTTGTAAACCACTTATTTAGGCGATGATCCCAGAAAGCGTATTTGAGGATGGCATCGTTGCTATCCACATACGCAACGTGGCCGTTGCCATAAGCGTCAACGCGAAGCGACGAATACTGGCCGCCGATCCCAGCATCAACGACCCCGACCTGCCAATCACCTGGGCCGGCCGCGACCAGCATCAACGAACCTAACAAAACGATGCCAGTCGCCTTAGCGACACAAGACGTGACGCCTTTGATCATATTTTTCATAGCACAGTCTTCTCTTTCAAAGACGGTGCGTTTTGAAGACGTCGGCCAAACCCCGCGCTCAAACGGTGAAACGCCGCCACTGTGAGCGTCATCAGACAGCGCTTAGGCAAATAAGCCAGCGAGGGCAAAGGATCGGCCATTGACCAAATGGCGTAGATTTTCTTACCTCGAGCCAACCTGCGTAGCGCTCCAAAGCTTCCGTCGCGTTTCCATAACGATCGAACTATCGCCAAGAAAAAAACATCTTCCGCCACCCATTTCACCCCGGTCTGGCGATTTTCCACTGCCGCAAATGGCGTCCCGCTCAGGTCGCAATAGGCAGCATGAATCAGATCGACCCCGCACGCGTTTCCGAGCGCATGCTGATCCCAGGGACGAGGATTGATTTCAATGAGCTGGTATTGTTGGGAGCGGGAATTCCACTTGAATTCCACTTCCGCGATTCCGTTGAACTGTAGTTCCTCTAGCAACCGTACTGCGGCAACCACGATCCCGGGCTTATCGGTCGACTGAACAATGCAACCTGTTCCGAAACCTTCCGGGACCTGTAGCAGTTTCTGCGCCGTGAAACTCGCGCTTAGCCGGAAAGAGCGATCCATGTAGCAAGCCGCAATAGCAAGCTGATCATCACCGCCCGCCACCACCTCTTGCACCACTACCCGCGGGTCCGCTGCGGCGATGCGCTCATATTCGGCCTGCAAGTCTTCGGCCGACGAAACGCAGATGGCTTTGCGGGCGCCCACTCGCTCCCAATTATTTCCTTTTCGCCAATAATGGGCGGAGAGGGGCTTCAGGACACAGGGATAATGAACCTCTTCCAAGACGCGCGACAGATCCGATACGCTTTCCACTTTCCACGTTGCGGGTGCCGGCACGCCGGTTTTCTTGGCTAACAGATATGTTTCCCACTTATCGAGACTGGCCTTTAGCGCCTGTTTAGAAGGCGTCACCGGTGTGAACCCGGGGCTTAATTCGGCGCGAAAACGGTCCAGAAAAAGGACATCGTCATCGCGGGTCGGAAAGATGATGGCCGGTCCCCCAAGTTCCTCGCCCAATTTCAACAGGAACTCCATCAGCGCTACAGGTTCTTCCCTGGAATCAGGGCAGGAGCGAACATCGGCGAAACGCGTGAAGTTTCCGTAGATACCGTGGTGCGAGCTTAGACCAATCACCCGAATTCCTCGCTCACCCAAACTACGAGCGATCCCGAGACCCGTGTAGAAAAGGTTCATGACCACGGCAACCGGCTTGGCGGCTTTTTCAAATCCTACGTTTGGGATAGTCATGGCCGAAACACCCAAGCGGGCTTTAGCCATCTGGAAGTCGCCTTTAGGGCGCTCTCGCGCACAGATACTACGGTCGATATCTCATCCGCCGAAAGTATCCCTGTGATCCAGACCAAAGCCAGGAAGCAGAGAAATAGCGCTGCTTTCCAGGCGGCCAACGCCTGCCAACCGAAGAAGACCTGCCACTGTGCGATCAGGTAGATCGTGATCGCTATTAGAAGCGCTTTCATCACTCGCCCCACCCCCAGCACCAGAGGACAAACGCGCTCCGAAAAGAAATAGCCCGCTGATGCCAGGACGAAAAATCCCAGCAGCGTTGCCCAAGCGGCGCCGGCCATTCCGAAAGACCGGATCAGGAAGTAGTTGAAAGCGAGGTTTGCGATTGCTGCTATGGCGCTGACCACGCCGACGAGCATCGTGCGCGAAGCCAAATACATTCCCAGCTGCAAGAAATATCCGAGGCCCAGAAAAACGTAAGCGAGACTGATGGTGGGAATGATAGCGGCCGCTCCAACATACCTCGGGTCCACCAGAATTGGGACGACCGCCGAACCAAACAACGCCAGACCCAAACCGGAGGCGATCAAGACCAACGAATAAAGCACGAAAATCTGACGGAAGATACGCAGGTGGTCCGGCTGTTTTTGAATCGCGAACATGCGTGCTTGCCACATCATGTTGAAGGGCTGTATTACCAGAAAGTTCAGCATGTAGCCAAACTTGTAACCGACCGCGTAGATACCCACCATTTCGATCGATCGGAGTTCCCGCAGAAAGAAGCGATCGGAGAAATTCAGGGCGAACATGGTGAAATTAGAAAGCACCAGCGGACCGCCGAAGACCAGCAATTGGCGCATACGTTTGCGGTCTGGCGAGATTCCAAAATCGTGCCGCGTCCAGATAAACAGCACAATCGTCTTAACAGTTCCTATCAGCAGGGGACTCAGCAGGACGCCGAGCAGGCCAAGCCTCAAAAACACAACAAAGCAGAAGTTCAAGACGAGAATAAACACTGATCCAACAGTGTCGTAAACCACGAGCTTCTGCACTTGGTTTCTCGCCCGCATCAGAGTGTATGGCACGGTGGCGATGTAGGCCATAATCGCGTAAGAGAACGACAGCAAGAGATAGAGACTCGAAGATCCGGGGCCGAATAGCGCCCGCGTCGCCAGTGGTATGGCGGCTGAACCCAGGCAAAACGCGGTCAAACCGGTAAGCAAGGCAAAAACGAAACTGCTGCTTATAATCTTGCGTCTCTCCTCTTTGGTATCTGCCGCGGCGTAGTACTTCAGAATCGCAGCGGTTAATCCCATATTGAGCAGCATTCCCAGAAGCGACATCACCAGATCCAACAGTTCCCAAGTCCCGTAATCACGAGGGACCAAGTAGTGGGTATAAAGGGGCAGCATGATAAAGCTGGCCACCTTCGTCAGGATGCCTCCTAACCCCCAGACAAAGCTCTGCTTTACCGCGGTATTGAGTTCGGTGGTTACCGCGGTTTGCCGGGTGATGACTTCGGCGGAGCTGGCCATTTTTAGGCTTCTTCCTCCGCAAAAGTTAACTGATCGGCGTGCACTTCCTCGAAGACCGGTTCAGATTCGCCCAGATAGCGGCCAGCCGCCCAGTCGTCCTTGCACAGTCGCTTGAGGACAATAATGCAAGCAACAATGGCAAAGTAGAAATCAAAATAAGCGCGCCCCAAGAATAGTCCCGATACTAGAAAGCCAACTAAACTCAGTTGAAACATTTTGGCGTAAGCAAACGCCCGCTCATCCCCATATCGGCGCGCGCCACGCGTCACGCCGAAGGTGCTGAAAAAGGAAAAAAATACTAGCAAAAGATATAAAAACAGGCCGGCAAAGCCATGCTCCGCAAGCACGCCGAAGTAAATACTATGAGGACCATGAACATCTACTGTGTTGGGAGCGTATCGCTGAAACAGTATAGGAGTAAAGGTTTCAAACCCCCCTCCCGCGATCGGGAACTCGCTAGCTAGTCGCCACGCGAAAGTCCAGGCGTTCACCCGTTCGAGGGCGGAGGAGTCGAGTTGATCTTCGCCGAGCGTAGACATTCGGTCTCGCCAAGCCTGCGGCGCAAAAACACTTCCCAATCCCACTGCCAACACAATCACTGGGATTAGAACAAAACGCCGCCGCATCTGCAGAAACATGAAAAAGAACACGGCTCCCAAACCGAGCAGCGCGCCTCTCGAATACGTGAAGAAGACCGCCGGTATACTCGCCGCGAAAAGAGTGTAGAGCACGCGTCGCAAGGTTGGGTTCGTTTCTGTTTGCGCCAGGAAGAAAAACAACGGGACCGCCATATTCAATGCCAAACCGTAATCGTTGTTGTCGGCGATCATTGATGCGGCTGGCCCGTAGAGACGAAACTGGCCGCCGGTCGCGATCACAAACGGCAAATCCTTGGCGATGAAAATCCCGAAAGATCCCGCGATGACCAGCAGGAAAATCCTGAGCCTTTTGAAACTGTCCATCAGGCACATGGCCACCACAGTCATGAGGAGAATCTTCGAGACAAACGCCCACCGATACCACGTGTCGCCGCTATGTTGCGCGAAGAGATCGGAATGCGCGCTCACAAGCGATGTGATCGTAAACCAGATCCAAAGGAGCGCAATCAGGATAAATCCTCCGGATGCCAACATCCGCCAACCGCGATTAAAAATCAGGAAGCCGGCAAGCGTCGGAATAGCTACAGCCTGCGCTAACGGGAAGGTAGCGGCGAAGCCGTACGCAAGATGTTGCGGGTTTACGAAGGCAACGATCGTCCATAACAGGATTCCGTAAAACGGGCGGATAAAACAGATCGGCAGGCTGCTCAGGAAGAAGCCCAGAATAACGACATCTCTCACTTTATGACGTCTCCAACTCCGCGGCCTGAGTGAACACGCAACGCCGCTCAGCGGCTGAGTCCGCTTTCAAGTTGCTTGGCAAAAGTGAGAAGCTCTCCAAGGTTTTTCCGTTGTAAAGTGCCTTGTCGATAAAGGCAGGTCGACTGCCATTTAGAAAACTGGCCAAAGATATATAAGTCCTTTGTTTGTTATCTAATGGCACATGACTTGGAGTGGCAGTGCCTAATTGAGGGAAAAAGAGCAAAAACGTCGCACTCCGGGCCTAGACCGTTTGGCCCGGCTGGCCAGAACGGAAAACGGCTCTGGATCGCAATTTCGCGAAGCAGCCTAACGACTTATGGGCGGACGCTATCGAACGCTCGACCTTTAGGCATGAGCTGAAAAAGGAGCGCTAAATCCCTTACGTGAGAGGTGCTCTACCCTCGGCTCTCTGCTCGGACGGAACATGCAGCCGCTGGGAGTAGTTCTTAAGATACTTCAGGACCGCTTTAGCAAAGTTCACCGTCGAATTCCCGGGTATCTTGTACAAGGGTTTGTGGTAGACGGCTTTTAAATCGTCTAGGCTCAAGTCGGTTTCGAGGTATTCGTTGAGTGCCGCCAGAGATTCAGCCGGATGCACGATCAAGTCCTCATATTTCAGCGACAGGTAGGAAACTTTGTTGCTTTCCAAAAAACCGACAATAGATCGTTGCACTCGCTGCTCAAACCGTTTGGAATCGCCGTAGCTCGCAATCTGCCCCTTTAGGATGGTCGAAACCCACAATTGACGGAAGCCCCGCGTTAGAACAATAAACTTACAGTCGTTCAGATTGAGGAAGTTCTTCCAAAAGCCCATCGTGAGCCACAGGCGGGGGTCTTTCCAAACCCACGGACGATGCTGGTCGCACTTTTCGAGAAATTGCGCGAAATATTGTCCGTCACCCCCGAGGGAACTGATCCGCGCAAGCACCTCAGGCGAAAAATCCATTAAGTAATTTCCGTGATAATGTGCCTGCTCGAAGATCGATCGATTAAGATCGATCAGCTCTTCGTTCTCGTAGGTATCGTACTCTTTCTTCTTGTGCGTCCGGTCGCCTGTCCAATAGCCCGCGCGTGCGATGAGGCCGGTCAACACGGAACTCCCTGTCAAGCCAGAGGTCAGGATAATCACGTTTCGTTTCATGGGTTTAAGTAGTTGGAGCCGCGATCAGGCCGCCACGGCGGGAGTCGAAGGTCGTCGGATGGAGGTCCAGATCCGCTTCAAGAGGAGCTCCCTGGTCGCGTTTTGAAGAGGTGACCAAAACGCGCCGGGACCCATATAGTTGGCGCTCAGCGAGATAGTTGGGTCGAGCGAGACGACCCAGTGAGCCCAACCGCCCGGCACAAATACGGTTTCGCCAGGTCCGATCGTACATTCCAGCGGGCGGGCGTCCTTGTAGAGGGGGAAGCGTTTTAAGTCCGGTTTCTCCAAGTCCACCTTGCAGTTGTAAAGAAGCGGCTGTTGGTCGGCCGGAAAAAGAATCCAACGTTTTCGACCGACGAGCTGTGAGAGCCACGCGTGTGTTCCCCAAATATCGAGATGAAGCGGGGTTACAGCGCCCTTCGGCCCAATAAAAATGCGCGGATAGCGCAATCGCATGAAGGATGGCAGCAGGGAAAACCAGTCATAGAAGTACTGGGGATATCGATAGTCGGCAGCCAATTCCGGATGAGCAAGCAGGAGCGCCCAATTATCGCGAATGTAGTAAGGAAACGAGCTCCAATCCTG
The DNA here is from genome assembly GCA_963703295.1 of Bryobacterales bacterium. Classification (GTDB taxonomy): domain Bacteria; phylum Acidobacteriota; class Terriglobia; order Bryobacterales; family Bryobacteraceae; genus PALSA-243. The sequence goes on along the minus strand of OY969810.1, from coordinate 7,616,970 downwards.
CGAGCTGACGCCGGCGATGTATTCGGCCAGGCGCATATGAGTAGCGTCTTTTTGGTGGTATTTTTCGCCTTGGTAGCGATAAGCCTGAACGGAATCGGAGCCGTACCGAGAGGAGAAAAACTCAAAAGTCCACGCAGAACGCGCACGCCAATCTTCAATCGCGTCGGTGATAACCACCGGTTTGCCTGCCGCACGATATTCGCGGTTAAATTCCTTTAGCGAAAGACCCGCACGGCGATCCACTTCGGGATAGCTTGTATCGTGCGCACCGCGAGCGTCAGAACGACCGAGTGTGGGAGAGGGCATCAGCGCTCCTTCTTTTTAATTGATTATTTAGTACTTGTTCGACGTGCAATCGGCGGACCATTCGAAAGCGGATTTGCCGCTCTCAACGTTTGGAGCATATATGCTGAACAGAAGCGCTTCGCCCTGTAGAGGCAGGAGCGCCCTGCCCTTTGCGAATTCGGGGCGTCTCCAGAAAGCATGGGTTTCGGGAGCAGATCGCCAGGAAAGCGAGTGCCTATTTTTGGGAGTGTTTGCTCAAAATTTCGCCTGACTGATTGCTCGTCCCTTTTTGACCCAGCAAAGGACGATCAAGCGACGTTGGTGCATCCGCACGATATTCACGTGTGCCATTTATGGACTCGGAAGGCCCTACTATCGGATAAATGGCCCATCGCCTGCTCCTAGCGGCCAAACCAGAATGTCAGATACCCGAGCCCTGGAGATTGGGGAACCTTCAAAGCGCGCGATATCGAGCCATCGAGTCGGCGGGATAGCAGGATTCAGACCTGATGTAGAAGGGTTGCGCGGGGTTGCGATTCTGGTTGTAGTCGCCTTTCATTGCGGAGTTCCCGGGTTCGGTGGGGGATTTATTGGAGTCGATGTCTTCTTCGTCCTCTCCGGTTACCTCATCACTGGGCTCCTGATTGCCGAACTCGAAAAAACCTCCCGGCTGAGTCTTTTGAATTTCTATGCCCGTCGTGTTCGGCGCCTTCTGCCGGCTTCTGCCCTGGTTACAGTGGTTACGCTTGTCATCTGCGCGGTCCTATTAGCTCCGAATGAGCTGGCTTTTGCAGGGCGGGCGGCTCGTGCCAGCGCGCTCTACATGAGCAACATGTTCTTCGCGTCCAACGCGTCGGATTATTTTGCCCCAAATGTCGAAACTAATCCCATGCTTCACACATGGACATTAGCAGTAGAGGAGCAGTTCTATCTCTTATGGCCGCTACTGATTATGCTGGGCTTGCAGATTTGCCGGTCGCGGAAGGCGTTAGCAGCACTACTTAGTGCAGTGGTGCTTCTCTCCTTTTCGGCGTCGGTCTGGTTCACCGCGCGTGGCGGCGTTTTTGCATTTTATGGTTTGCCGACAAGGGCTTGGGAATTCGGCATCGGAGGACTAGCCGTTATTTTGCCTACAGGTATCCTCAAGTCCGCCAAAACTTGGGCCGGAATTGGAATACTAGGAATTCTTTCGATCCTGTGGTCTGCACATTCAATTTTAAACCCCGTCGATTTTCCGGGCTGGATTGCCTTAATTCCTGTGCTCGGTACGACCGCCGCACTAATCGCAGGCGCGGAGCAACCCGGTCGCGGGCTCAATCGTGCGCTGGGTTTACGACCCCTTCAGATCTTAGGCAGCCTCTCTTACTCTTGGTATCTCTGGCATTGGCCATTCCTCGTTTTTGCGCAGACTCTTGTTCAAAGCAGGTCCGTTTGGTGCCGACTCGTGGCCGCCGGGCTCTCCCTGGTGGTGGCTGCGGCGGCCCACCGTTTCGTGGAAAACCCCATTCGTTTTAACACCAACTTAGTAAAGCGACCGAAGCGTTCCTTGTACCTCGGGGTTGTGCTCACCTTATCCACTCTGAGCATCGCCTTTCTTTCTGTTCGATTCGCAGCGCACCTGGCAAATACGCCGGCAATGAAGGCGATCGACTCGGCGGTTGGAGATATTGCCGATATGTCGAGAGATCAATGCCTGAGTCTTGAAGCCTCGTCTGATGTGAAGACATGTGTTTTCGGAGACGCCTCGTCGACCGATAACCTTGTCCTGTTTGGGGACTCGCACGCCCGCCAATGGTTTAATCCCCTACGAAGGATTGTTCTAGAGCGAGGATGGAAGCTGACGACCTTAGTAAGAGCCGATTGTCCCGCGACTGACATACGGCCGCCCGATTTGACCGCGGAGTTTGTTACGAAATGCGCCGCTTGGCGGGAGGAGGCAATACGGCGAATCATAACCATGCATCCTTCGGCCGTGTTTGTCGGCAATGCGACATACTACCTTGGACACGGGGGAGAGGAGACAGCCAGTTCTGTCTCCTTCGCCGATTGGAAGGAAGGAACCAGACGGACGCTTGGAACTCTGAGCTCCGCAGGTCTTACCGTCATATCCGTACGTGACAACCCTCTTCCTCCATTTGATGTTCCCACCTGCCTGCAAAGATCGGCTCGTCATTCCTGGTACGTGAACCCTTCGTGCGAATTCAAAGAGTCCGTCGCACTCAACCCCGCAATATTCGAATCCGAAAAGATGGGGGCGAACGGATTGGCCCACGTTCACTTTCTCGACTTTACCGATCAGTTTTGTCACAAAGAAATTTGCCCCGCGGTTCACGACGGAATGATCGTATATCGAGACGACAATCACTTGACCGGAAATTATACTGACTCTCTAAAACCTGCTTTACAGGCGAAATTGGAACCGATACTTGACGGTATTCAGTAAAGGCAAGTCTGGCGTGCGGTACATTTCTGTGACCGGGTGAGCCTCGGTACCGAGGTTGCAGGTTCTGATCAGCGCTGAGATTGTTCAATCATCGATCGAATACGACAAAGCCGTATTCTTCCGGGTTCCCAAAAGATGAGAAAGAAGCCGAAAAATAAGGAATAGCGTCCTTCTAGGTATCTCGGTACTGTTATCATTCGATAGTGATACGGTGCTTCTTTTGGTGTGGCGATCGACTTGCAACGCTCGAAAATTGCTACAGGGATCTCCACGGGCGCACGTTTCAACGCGCCTTATGACAAGATCTTTCCGCATCAAATCCGTTGTACCAAACTACTCGGGACTTCTATGAAGAGTCTCTGATCCGATTCTAGCGGGGTGGTTCTGTGCGCTATAAATGGCTCCACGCGTTCTCGACGAGTCTTTGGCTATGTTTGGCCGTTATTTCTGCCACGGCATTTGTTCCCTCCGATCTCCACGCCCAAACTTCGCCGCCCACCCAGGGCTTATTGGGCTACTGGAACTTTGACGAAAACACCGGAACGATCGCGCATGATAGTTCGGGCAACAACAACGACGGCGCTGTGATTAGCGCTACGTGGCAGCCGGGCGAGATCAACTCCGCGTTGCTTTTCAACGGTGCAACGAGCGCCGTGATCACACCGGCCATTTCTCTTGGAACAACGTTTTCCGTTGCCGCCTGGGTGAATCCAGCTTCGACCTCAGAAGGTGTTTACAAAAGAATTGTAGAAACTCAGGTCAATGGGGGTTTTTATTTAGGGACTAATGCCAGCGGTACGCAATACCAATTTATTATCAACCTGGGATCTGGATCGACCGGAAAATGCGGTGTCAGTTATGGCTGCGCACAGGGTGGCTCGGTCACGCGCGGATGGCATCTGGTAGCCGCCACGTTCGATGGCGTTACCGCAACGCTTTACATCGACGGGGCCGCGGTAGCGACGGATACCTTTACCCCGCTGGCAACGAACTATCCCCTTTACATCGGACGATACTATAGCGGCAATGCGTACGGCTGGAGCGGCGGCATAGATGAAGTGCGGTTGTACAATCGGGCTCTAAGCAGCGTCGAGATATCGGCGATTTACGGCAACACGGCTGCGCCGCCGGATACGATTGCGCCGACCGTGCCGGGAAACGTGACGGCGACAGCGACCTCATCGTCAACAGTCAACGTAACCTGGACATCTAGCACGGACAACGTGGCGGTGGCGGGCTATCAGGTCTTTCGCAACGGGACCTTGGTTGGGACGGCGACGGGGCTTTCGTATCCGGACACCGGCCTGGTTTCATCGACAACCTACAGCTACACGGTGGCGGCATACGATGCCGCGGGAAATGCGTCTACACAATCGACAGCCGCCTTTGCGACCACTTTGACGGTGGATGCAACACCTCCCTCGGTGTCACTTACCGCGCCGGAAAACAACGCCATGCTGTCAGGGACGGTTACCGTGAGCGCCGTGGCCACCGATAATGTTGCGGTAGCGAATGTACAGTTCCAACTGGACGGGAGCAATCTGGGACCGCCCCTTACGACAGCGCCGTACACTACCTCATGGGATACGACCACGGCCGGCAACGGCGGTCACACGCTGACGGCATTCGCACACGATACATCGGGGAATTCGGCGACCTCAACCGGCGTGCCGGTTACTGTGACTAATGCGGTGGTTGCACCTCCAACGTCGGGGTTGCTGGGCTATTGGGCCTTTGATGAGGCGACGGGCACAGTAGCGCACGATACCTCCGGAAACGGGAATAATGGGACGGTGAATGGCGCCACCTGGACGACGGGGAAGATCAACTCAGCTCTGAGTTTCAATGGAACTACCAATGAGGTGGTCACGGGAAGCATCGCGTTGACAAGCACCTTTTCGATCTCGGCATGGGTGAATGCAGCCGTCACGACACAGATCGGTTACGGAAGAATTGCGGAGACGCAATATAACGATGGGCTCTATCTGGGCGTGAACGCGACCGGCGTGAAGTACAAGATGATCGTTAATGGGGCTACAGGAGCCACGGGTATGTGTGGAGCGGTCTTTGGTTGCGCGGAAGGCGGGACGGTTACCAGTGGATGGCATTTGGTAACGGGCACCTACGATGGGACGACGGCGCGCCTTTATGTGGATCAAACGCAGGTTGCCACGGAAACGTTCAAGGCGCCTGCTAACGTTAGCCTGCCTCTGTATATTGGGCGCTATTACGGTGGTAACACCAATGGCTGGGAAGGCGGCATCGACGAAGTGCGCCTATATAACCGAGCTTTGACAAGCACGGAAATTTCGGCGATCTACAACTATACGGGCGGACCTCCGGATACGACGGCGCCAACCATTCCTGGGAACGTGACGGCTTCGGCGGTCTCGGCATCAGCGATCAACGTAACGTGGATCGCGAGTACAGATAATGTGGCCGTAGCAGGTTATCAGGTCTATCGCAACGGAACCTTGGTTGGAACGACGGCAGGGCTTTCATATCCGGACACCGGCCTGGCTTCCTCGACTACCTACAGTTACGCAGTGGCGGCGTACGACGCGGCAGGGAATGTGTCAACGCAATCGGCCGCCGCGTTCGCAACGACTCTGACGTTAGACACAACTCCGCCCGCAGTCTCGCTCACCGCGCCGGCCAACAACGCGATGCTCTCAGGAACGGTTACAGTGAGCGCGACCGCCACGGATAATGTCGCTGTCGCGAACGTACAGTTCCAACTGGATGGAAGCGAGCTCGGACCGCTAGTCACGGCAGCGCCGTACGGCATCTCCTGGGATACGACCACAGTCGGCAATGGCAGTCATGTGCTAACGGCAGTCGCACAGGATACATCGGGAAATCCGGCGACTTCGACGAGCGTCCCAGTGATGGTGATGAATGCCGTGATGCCGCCGCCAACCTCCGGTTTGTTGGGCTATTGGACCTTTGATGAGGATACGGGCACGATAGCGCACGACATCTCCGGAAATGGGAACAATGGCACGGTGAACGGGGCCACCTGGACAGCGGGAAAGATCAACTCGGCACTGAGTTTCAACGGTAGCACCACCGACGTGGTCACAGGAAACATCGGGTTGGGGAATGCATTTTCCATCTCGGCGTGGGTGAATGCGGCGGTTACGACGCAGATAGGCTACGGAAGAATTGCGGAGACGCAATATAACGACGGATTCTATCTGGGTGTAAACGCGAGCGGCGTGAAGTACAAGATGATCGTCAACGGGGCTACCGGAGCCACTGGTACGTGCGGCGCGGTCTATGGTTGCGCGGAAGGCGGAACGGTCACCAGCGGATGGCATTTGGTAACAGGCGCCTACGACGGGACAACGGCGCGCCTGTATGTGGATCAAACGCAGGTGGCCACGGAAACGTTCAAAGCCCCGGCCGGCGTTAGCCTGCCTCTGTACATTGGACGCTATTTCGGCAGCAGCGGCAGCGGCTGGAATGGCGGAATAGACGAAGTGCGCGTATATAACAGAGCACTGACAAGCGCCGAGGTCTCGGCAATCTACAACTACGTGGGTGCGCCGCCGGACACGACAGCGCCGACAACGCCGGGGAACGTAATGGCGGCCGGATCTTCGCCATCGACAATCAACGTAACGTGGACGGCGAGCACGGACAATGTCGGAGTAGTGGGCTATCAAGTGTACCGCAATGGGACCTCGATCGGAACGACCGCGGGGCTTTCGTATACCGACACCGGGTTGGCCTCATCGACCCCCTACAGTTACACGGTGGCGGCGTTCGATGCTGAGGGGAATCTGTCGACGCAGTCCACAGCTACGAACGGAACCACGCTTGCGCCATCGATCTCGATTGTTTCCGCCGATTATGTCACGCCCACAGGGGTAACCATTACGTGGACTACAAATGAACCAGCCAGCAGCCAAGTGGTTTACGGCTTAAGCAGCGCCTACGGTAGCGGTCCAGTTACATCCGGAAACTTGACGAGGACTCATGCGATCACCTTGACCGGCCTCTCTCCCTCTACCACTTATCATTTCCAGGCCCAGTCGTTGGATGCGACCGGAAATCTCGCGGTCTCCGCAGACGGCACGCTTACGACCGCGCCGACCCCGTCGTACCCGGTGGGATGGACCGACCTTGCAAACACCCAGTTTCAAAGCGTTTGTCCACCGAATTTTTACAATGGGCAGAACTACCCATTCAATACGGAATGCTGGCGCCTCATCGTTTGGGGTGGTGCAATCGCCGACACGCGCAGGAACCGGCTGATTATGTGGGGCGGAGGCCACGACAATTACTATGGAAATGAACTATATTCCCTCAATCTGAATACGAGCCCAGTTTCAATGACGCGGTTGACCAACCCTAGTCCCATTGTGGCGGTTGGAGGAGCTAATTGCCCCTCCGCTCTGGCCGATGGCCTGCCGAACGCACGCGAGACGCAGAATAACATAGCCTACGTCCCCAATCTAGATGTTATGTTTTCCTTCGATGGCGGTTTGGCCTGCGGAAATGGCGGCCATTCTAACGACACGTGGTTGCTGAACATGGCAACCTTGCAATGGCAGGCCAAGGATCCGGTCATCGCTCCGTTTAACGAACAATCCATTGGCAACTATTTCGCAGTTACTGGATATGACCCAACCAATCAGACAGTGTTTGCGGAATGGTCGGATTCGTTATACAAATATACGTTTGCTAATAACACCTATACCTTATTAAGTGGCGTAGGTAAAGCGCATTTGCCGGTCTATGCTACCGGGGCGATAGATCCCAAGCGTCAACTGTTAATCACCATGGGCGTCGAGTATCAAAGTACTGCTCCACGGGTCTATGCGATCGACTTAACGGGCGCGGGTTCGTATAATTCCATCGAATGGACATCTCAAGTGACGGGATGCGACGGTTTGGCGGCTTCGCCTTATCCGGGTTTAGTCTATGATTCCGCGTTGGATCGCATCGTCGGTTACCCGAACCGGGGCAACACGGTCTACATATTCAATCCCGACACAAAGAGTTGTGCGACCCAAACTTTCCCCAATGGACCTCAGAGTACGCCTGATTCGAATACGCAAGGAACTTTCGGACGTTTTAATTATTTCCCCGCGCTGGACGCGTTTGTGATCGTCAATGCGGCTGACGACGACGCCTACCTATTACGGCTTAACCCGACATTGGTCAGTTCCGTGATGGGCGGCGCCAACCCGGGCGCGATCACGAACAAAGTCTCCGCTCGTTCTCTGTTTGCGCAAGTGCAAGACTTACCGCCCGCATCCATGTTCGCGGCAAATGGAAATGCCGAACACGATGCCAGCTTAAGCCACAATGCCGGTCCTCCAAGCGAAGGCGCCGCGCACCACGGCAGCCATAAGCAGGTCTTTTATTGGGTAGTGACGGCTGCTGTGGTTGCGGTGTGGAATCGAAGGCGGCCGTTTCCCGCCAAGCGCCGAAGCTAACTTTGTCGAGGGCGGGAAACGCAGCACTTCGGACAATACTAAATCCAGGGTATGTAGTCTAAGCCCTGGACCGCTTTGCGGACCGCTGGCCGCATCCAGCCGAGAGACGGCACCGCGTGAACAGGCAATGACGCCACATGGCTTAAGTCTACTTGGCCGAGGACTGAAACCTCAATTTCGTCACTCATTCGTGCCAGTTCTGCGCATAGCCTTCGAAAACGATGGATCACGATTCGGCCGGGCCGGCATTTCTCGAAGCGCACGTCGCGATTTTTAAGAAAACTAAACGAATGAAAGACCAGCACAATATCCTTCGTGCCCGTTCTCTGTAAGTGGCGAATAGTTCTTAGGATTTCGGTAACAGAAACTGCGGAGATCTCTAGCGATTTGTATGAGCCCGGGCTAATAGAGGTGAAGTTCGTGACTGGGAATTCGTAAACGCCCTCTACAACCTCGGGTGCGTTCATAGGGCGGCGTTGAAAACCACACGTCCGATCCAGAAAGGCCAGGTTATAGCTGGAGTCGATCAGTATCCCGTTGTCGCGCAGCGCCGTAAGTGTTACCTCGGAGGCGCCGTAACACCCGGCCCTATAAGCCCGCGGCGTTTTCCCAGTGAATCGGCGAAAGAGCGCAACGCCCTCACCAATGAGACTCTTTTGTTCCGCGGCAGGGAACTGGAACATCAAATCCTGTTCCCGTCGCGGGTTGCCGGCTAAGTAGTCGCGATAAAAGCGATATACGGGGTGCAGGTGAAGCTGAACGTCGTGCCCGCGGCTCTCAATGGCATGAAAGACCTTTGCGACCTCTTCGAAGCCTAAGAGGTACGAGCAGAAAACCTCGACAAAAAACGTGCCGGCAAAACCGTATTCTTCGAGAATGTCCATGATGAAGGGCACGCCATACGTACGCGAACCGATCTGGCCGAATATAGTTCGCGTGACGGGCAACGGCGCGAAGCTGGGATTTCTCCAAGCTCCTCCCATTGACGTCTCGGTGTCTATCGTGAAATATACGCGCGTCTTATCGCTGGGCATTCGCGGTCTACTTGATGTGTCGGTTAGAGACGCTCGTATACCCCGAGCAAACAAGTCTCAGGATAGTGCAGCCCCGTGGAATGAAGCGCCTTCCACAGCGCAAGCTCCGCGGCCAATGTGAACTTCCATCGCGCCAATGTTCGGCAATCATCCAGATATTGAAAGTAGACCTCTCGAAAGCCGGCCGCCGCGAATAGTTCCCCCAGCCGTGATCTAGTGTTCATGCCATACACTACCGGAAACGTATCCTCTTCACGACTTCTCCATAGAATCTTCTTAGCGGCGTGGTGAAACCACATAGGGGTATTCGCTGAAATCAGCGTGACAGGGGCCCAGCGATTTACCGTATAAACGACGGCTTTCCCCTTGGGGCGAACCAGTTGGGCTAGCCTGCCCACAAAATCCTGCGGCCGAACGACGTGTTCCACCACCATCCTCATCGTTGCTAGATCAAACCCTCTTGAGTCCTTGAAGTCTTCGAGCATCGCGCAACAGTGCGAATGTGCAAATACATTTTCGTTCACATTGGGTGAAGGATCGACCGCAACGAGGCGTGCGCACCGATCCGCCAACACCCGGGCCAGTCTCGGGTTACTCGGGAAGACCGCGTTTCCCCCTCCCACGTCCACCCACTCTGTTTGATTGCCAACTAGCGAATCGAGACAGCTTTCGTAGTAATCGTCTGGGGTAAAATGCTCAAACCGCGCGCGCAACGCCGTGCCCCAGCCGGCTCCGCCCTGTGGTCCCTGCTTGATACGCGTTAGGCGATGCAATTGATCTTTTAGACCAACAGACTCTAATCCCATCTATGCACCCTGTGCCCGAGAGACATTTGTAGAGCGAAACCAGTCTACAAACTTCGCGATCCCCGCGTGGAATGACGTTTGTGGCGCGTAGCCTAGTAGTTTCCGCGCTTTCGAAATGTCCGCGTAGGTAATCGGAACGTCGCCCGGCTGGTCCGGCAGTCTTTCGATGTCGGCTTTGACTTGAATCACCGACTCCAGCGTTTCAATCAGAGTTCGCAAGGTCACCGGGCTCGAATTGCCAAGATTGAAGACTTCATAGGAACAGTCGTAGTTGAGCGCCGCCAAAATTCCTTGAACGATATCTTCGACGAAGGTGTAGTCCCGTCCGCTGCTGCCGTCGCCAAATATCGAAATCCGCCGTCCAGCGAGCATCAACTGTGTAAATTTTCGAATTGCGAGATCGGGCCGCTGACGGGGCCCGTACACGGTGAAGAAACGAAGACAGACCGTCTTGATGCCATATAGATGAGAGTAAGTAAAACAGATTTTTTCGCCGGCGATTTTCGTCGCCGCGTAGGGAGAGACAGGTAGGTTCAGGTGATCTTCTTCGCTGAATGGCACGTGATTGGCAATGCCATATATTGAGCTGGAGGACGCGAAGACAAATTTGCGGACTCCGGTTTGCCGGGCTGCTTCGAGAAGGACCATCGTGCCGCGCACGTTCACCTGCTCGTAGAGCAGTGGCGCCTCGAGTGAGGGCCGCACTCCGGCACGGGCAGCTAAATGAATAACGGCCTCTGGCTTCCGCGCTGCGAAGATCCGGGAGACGTTCGCGTAATCGCAAATGTCGCCTTGGTAAAAAACGACGGGGCCGGCAGCCCGCGCGATTTCGATATTTGCCTTCTTGCACTCAGGAGAATAGAAGTCGTTGAGCTCATCCAGAATCGTAACTTCGTGACCGTCCGCAGCCAGTCTTACGCAAAGATGCGAGCCGATAAATCCCGCGCCGCCCGTGACCAGAATCCTCATTGTCGCCCCCGCACTCGCTGGTCCTCGGCAATTCCCTGCCGGGCCTCGCGTATCACCTCTTCCGCTACCCGATCCCAAGACCGCGATTGAGCCCACGCCGCGATCGCCGGACGGTTCCACTCTTGCAATAAAGCACTTTGCAAAGCGATCTCGAGCGCCTCCTGGTCGCCTATTGGCACCACTCGCCCATATTCTGACGACGGAATAAGATCGGGTACGCCGCCGACGTCCGTAGCGACCACCGGCGTGCCGCAGCCGAGCGCCTCGTGTACCACGTTCGGCCACCCTTCCCGGCTGCTCGCCAAACAAAATACATCGGCTGCCGACATGTACTCCGCCAGCGTCTCGGGAAGAACGCTGCCTACAAAATGAACGTGGTCATCCAGGCCCATTTTTTTAACTAAGTCCCGAATTGTCGCCTCGTACCGGCCTTCGCGTCCGGCTCCGCCCACAATCCACAGGCCTGCGGAAACATTCCGCTGCCGGAGTGTGCCCAACGCTTTTATTACGGCATGATGCCCTTTTCGCTCGATTAGGTACCCGGCCGATAGGAGCATAGGCAGTCCGGGTTCGATGCCGTGTTTGCGCCGCACGGCATCCCGGTCACGTTGGAAAAAGATGCGCGGGTTGATGCCATTTGGGATGGTACAAACCCGATCGGGCGCGACTCCTAAGCCGATAGCGAACTGTCGCAGTCGCTCGGAAACGGTGATCACGCGGCATGCCCTTCGCAACGCCCAACTCATCCAATAGCGACGTGCGGCATATCTTGCATGTCGCGTCTCATCACCCCTAAGCGTAACGAAAAAAGGGCACTTAAATGCTGCGGATAATAACGCTGCTGCAAAGGCCGAGGGGTGGCCAAAGTGGGCGTCAATCAATTCGAATCGGAACCGACGCCGCAGGCGCCCAATTCTTGGGAATAGCGAAATAAGCAGGAACACCCCGCTCACAGCACCCGCACCAGGGGGGTAAAGCCAGCGGGGATGAAACACCTCAAGCTCTTGATCCCATCGCTGGGTCGGAACTGCAAGTGTCTTTTTCGAAGTTCCCGCCCAGATGGCCGCGTAGTCAAGGACAGCAAGGGGGGCCATGACTTTGATTTCCGCAGCCGAAATCATGTGACTCAGGCGCGAACGCACGAAAGTTCCCAGCCCGGGTTCATTCGGATTGGGGAATGCCAAGCTCAGGCTGAGGATCCGAAGCTTGCCGTTTGAGCGATTCGAGGTATCGGGAACGTGCATTCCTAACTGCTAGAAGGCACGCACCCTACCATTCCTCAGATATCCGTTTGCAAGTAAAACTCGCGCGAGTATTCCTTCCAATACCATTGGAAGCGAGGCCCGACCCCAAAACACGGGACAATGAGCAAAACTATCGCAATTTACCTGTTGGAATTCAAACTACGAAGCCTGATGGAAACCGCGGGCTACTTTATTTGTGGAATGGCGCCGTAGTTGCGAAAGTAGTGCAATCTCTTCCATGGTAAAGCGACTCGCCAAATCTCTCGTCAGAGCGACGGGTCTGGAAGTACGGCAAAGAAAAGAACTCCCGCCGTACTCCCCGGAAATCCGGCACGCCGAGGTCTTCCCGGCGGCTACGTATTCGCCCTGGCTGGCGGATGTCGAGTTCGACCGCGTCTATCAAACAATTCGAAGCCACACGCTGGTGGATATTTACCGTTCCTTTGAGTTATGGCAACTGGTTGGTGAAACAGCGAAATTGCCAGCCGGCGATCTCATTGAGGTTGGGGTGTGGCGTGGAGGCACAGGCGTCTTAATAGCGAGGCAATGCCAACTGGCTGGAATCGAAGGTCAGGTTTACCTCTGCGACACTTTCAAGGGCGTAGTTAAGGCAGGTTCACGGGACGGGGCTTACACTGGCGGGGAACATGCGGATACCAACCAGAAAGCGGTTCTCGAACTGATCGGAAGCGTAGGCGTCGACCATGTTCATATCCTTGAAGGCATTTTCCCGGATGACACCGGTCATAAGGTAAACGACCGCGTGTTTCGTTTTTGTCACATCGATGTCGATGTCTATGAATCCGCTAAGGATATTTTGAATTGGGTATGGCCGCGGTTGGTTCCGGGAGGCGTCGTAGTGTTCGACGACTATGGGTTTCACAGCTGTGTTGGCATTACTCGCTTAGTCAATGAAGAACGTCTATGCCCGGATCGCCTTGTCGTACATAATCTCAACGGGCATGCCATCATGATTAAGCTTTCGCGCTAAGAAGAACCCGAGAACGCCCATCCTGTACTGCCTTTCGCTGCAAGTTCAAGCTCAAGCCATTTCTTATCGGGCCACATAAATAATCCTTGAGAAAAAGTTCCCGCTAGTGTCCTGAGCGAGAAATACGTTGAGTAAATAACGTTTCGGCCTCATACTTGGGCATGCGATCAGGCCGTCCCAAGAAACCACTGGAAATTGCCGATGCTGATCGGGCGAAATTGAGCCTGATGGCGCGACGGGCCGAAGTCAGCGCAGGCCATGGCGATGCGCGCCCGGATCGTGCTCAATTGTGGGGAGGGCTTGAACAACTCGGAGGTCGCTCGGAAAGATTCTGCCGCTGGCGCCAGGCGTGCCAGCCCGGCAGTCCCACGACTACGAGCGGCACGGAGTCACATCGTTGTTCGCTGCCATGGATGTGGCTTCGGGAGTAACCATCAGCACGTGCTACCGACGTCACCGGCATCAGGAGTTCATACGCTTCCTCGATGAGATCGAAGCTAATCTTCCCAGCGGCCACGATGTGCACCTGGTAATGGACAACTATGGCACTCACAAGGTAGCCAAGGTGCGCGGCTGGCTAAAGCGTCATCCGCGGTACGTGATTCATTTCACGCCGACCAGCGGTAGTTGGCTGAACCTGGTGGAGCGGCTGTTCGGGGAGGTGACGGAACGATGCGTCCGTCGCGGCAGTCACACTGCTGTGCGCGCGCTGGAGAAGGCCATGCTCGACTATTTGGACAAGCGCAACGAGAATCCCAAGCCCTTCGTTTGGACTGCCGACGCGGATCTAATTCTCGGGAAGGTCGCGCGACTTTCTAAACGTATTTCTCGCTCAGGACACTAGCGGTACGTTAATTTTAGAGTGATCGCCGGTTATTCTTCAATTTCCGTAACTAGCTGAACACAAACTGAGTTCCATGGCCACGCTATAGCCAAAGACGAGTCTGAGCTACTGTAATAGACCCTTGTTCGGACGATTGCTGCTACGATGTGAAATTAAAGTTTGAACTTATATCGGCCGAGATGATTTAACACAGAGGCTTTCCAATATATGCGGGTTGTAGTACTTACTATACTATTTGCGTTCTCAACGTACGCCCAGACTTTGCACGGCTTAGGCTTCTCTTCAAAAACCTGTATTGATCTCGATGGTGACGGATACGGTACGGGTCCTATGGCGCAACTCATTACTACCGCGTCAGGTTCTGTCGCGGCGGGCGTCCAAACCATCGCATTAGGAGCAACCACGGGATTAACAGTGGGTCAGCGGGTGCGGTATGACACCGGTAGCAATTTGGAGTTTGTCACGTTGACAGCCGTCTCCGGATCTTCGATAACGGGCAACTTTCTCGCTCCCCATGCCCCTGGAGTATCTGTCTCAGCGGGAACGGCGGGTGACGGTAGCATTTGGTTTCCAGGTTATGCGAATGACGATCCGGGTTGTCTTGGCATTGATGCTGACGACCGCGACGCCACGGTACAAACGGCCGCGCAAGGCATCGCGAAGTACGGCTCTTTAAACGCCTTGTTACGGAAACTGGGACAGGACTGGCAGGTTCTCGAAACGGATGCTGCGGCGGATGTAATTGGAGGAGCGGGGCAGGCCGTCGCGGCGGGCGCCCTTCTCGTCAATCCGGCTCACATCTACTATGTTGCTCCTGCCTCGCCAAGCCCGACGTGCTCAGGAACTACAGCGCAATGTACGGGACGCGCTTACCCGGCTAACAAGTGCGCATCTATCAACAGTCCGTGTTTGACGATATCTAACCTCGTTTCGGCGGGTTACAGCAATTCAAACCTTGGGGGGGACCTCATCATTGCACGCGATGGTTGGAATAACAATGCCAGCCAAATCACCCTTTTCTCGGGCGCCCCAACTCGCTATAACGGTCTGTGGAGCTACCCGGGAGAACATGCCGTCGTAACCACTGCGATTAAGTTAGGAGCGCCCAACACGTGTTCGAATCCAACACTGACCAATTATGTTTGGATTGACGGTATGAGGTTGGAAGGTACTACGGCTCAATTCGGAGGCGCCATCATTGGAGGGAGTTGCGATAACTCTTCCGGGCAAAACCACGACGTTGTCGTTACGCATAATAATGGGACAGAGTCCGATAGCGGTGGTTTGGCGCCCCTAGCCGGCTTCAACCATATTGACAATTGGACAATCGCCTACAATACCTTTCATGACGATAATTGTCCAACCAACTGCAATACGCCTCACGGAATCTATTTAGGAGCGCATCAAGGACCGAGCAGCAACACGACGATCCGTCGTAACCTGGTTTTCAGAAACTCCTGGAATGGGCTGCATTGGAATGGCGCTGCAACCGGTTTCTACATTGACCAAAACGTCGTCTACGATAACGGCGTCACGGGTTTGGATTTCGAACAGGGACTGGCGAATTCCTTTATCCGCAGCAATGTAGTGTTTAATAACGCGAAACAGCTTGTCTTTTTTAACTACCCAGGAAATTGCCCCACCCAAAGTATCTACGACGCTACTAGTCCATTGATCCTGTGCCCTGGCGATCAGAACTTCAATGTGATTGAAAACAACACGTTCTACATGACCGGCAACGTCAACGTCGGCAATGCCGGAAGTTCCCCGGATGGAGGATGCCCACCAAGCGTTTTGCATTGTGCTCAGCCGCCGATTCAGATAAGCAATGCCACTAGTCCGCTTGCAGGCGACTTGGGAAATAATACGTTTCGCAATAATATCATCGTCGCTTACGGATTTAACAACGCCAAGCCCGGAGTGGCCTTCGGAGATCCCACTGCCAATGGAACCTGCGGAGCCGTTTGCCAGGGATGGGCCCGCACGTCGAACTTTGACCATAACCTTTTCTGGCAATCGGATGGACAGGGAGGAACGAGCGTACTCCTCATCGCCGCCAACAAATACACCTGTGCCACGGCGGCCTCGGTCACCGCGGGTTTTACGAACTGCATCGTGGGGGATCCCCAGTTTGCAGCGGAAGCGATCGGGAAGTGGAACGCCGAGTCTTACTTTGATTTTCGATTGTTGCCGACATCCCCGGCCTGGAATGCTGGAACGACAACCGGGAGTCCCTACTACGATGCGATGGGTCGCGCATACGTTGAAAGTGGTCCAAACAGTAACCCGAGCCTCGGCGCGTTGGAGCGCAATCTATATACCCAAGGCTGGACCACTCTTGCTGGCGCCGGGCTGTCCGCCGCCGTCGCGCCCCCAAATGGTTATCCCGGAAATACGAATTGTCTTACGCCCAGCGGCTTGGACGCCTCACCATGCCCGCCGAACGGCTATCCGTTTCAAACGCAGTACATTAGCGAATTCACCGCTTGGACGGACGGAATCAAGCGGGAGAAAGCTGGTTCCTCGAAACAGCTTGTATGGTTTGGAGGCGGACACTCGGACTACATCGGTAACGAGGTCTACGCCGTTTCGCCCAATCTTGTAGCGCCTTCGATTGCAAGATTGATTGGCCCCAGCACATTTGCCGCACCGGGTCTCACTGTATTACAGACGTGGGTGACGCCAACGACTAGCCCACAACCCGTTCTGGCCGACGGCAACCCCAACACGCGCCACACTCCAGGTAATCTGGCATATAACTCTGATACCGACAAAATGGGTATGTTTGGCGGAGGGCTGGGGGGTGGTAATGGAGCACACACGTACGATACATGGGAATTCAACTTCGGTGCCGTAGCTTGGGAGCGTTACGATAGCGGGGGCGCGAACACGCACGACGTAGACTGCATGGACCATGGCACCGGTTTTTCAGGTTGCGGCTTCGCGCTCGGCAGGCAGGTTGATCCCATTGGCATCTTCAATGGAAGCTTCCAGGGTTCGAATGTCTACGATCCTGTGACAAAGAGTTACTGGGTCTATTGGGGCGCGGCCGGGGGAAACTCGGTAATTACCCAGTATTATCCCTTGGTCCATCAGCATGTAACTAGGGCGATTGCCCAGCCGGCGTTGAGCGGCGGGGCTATCGGCGGACAAAATACGCGCGTTTTTATCAGCGATCGGCGCTGGATTTTTGTCACCGACTGGTATAGCAACGTGCTGCGCAGCTGGATCATCGACATTTCCGGCGCAACCTCGCAGACGCCGAATCAGGGCCCGAATCCAATGATGACGCCTGTAACAACCGACCCCAGTTGCAATGGACTCCTCCAAACGCCGGGGCCCGGTTTGGTATATTTACCTGCCCAAGGCCGCATTTTGGGGTTCCCTGCAGGCACCGGGGGAAACACTTACTACCTGATGGACCCCGCTAACTGGAGTTGCACCACCGGAACTTTCACTGGAGGACCGCCCAGCAATCCGCAGAATCAATACATTATTGGGAAGATGCAATATTTTGCCTCACTCGATGCTACGGTTTTGGTAAACGATGTAGGAGCAAATAGTCCGCGAGTTCTGAGCTTGAGTCCAAGTGATCCCGGGACAACGGGGACGGTAAAATCTGGCGCTGGAACATCCGGCACGGGAACAGCGCCGCCGAATATCTCGATTACCTCTCCAGCGAACGGCGCAGCGTTGAGCGGACCGGTTACCATATCGGCTAGTGTCGCGGCTGCTAGTGGCATAAGATCGGTGCAATTCCAGGTCGATGGCGTTAGCCTGGGAACACCTCTTATCTCGGCCCCGTATTCAATCTCTTGGAATACGAACAATGCGACCAACGGTTCCCATACTATTACGGCAGTCGCAGTGGATCTCGTCGGCAATTCTACAACATCGACAGGAGTCGCGGTCACGGTGAGTAATAAGGTTGTACCCCCGCCGACAGTTTCGCTCACCTCGCTAGCGAGCGGTGCGGTACTCACTGGCTCCGTTACAATAGCCGCCACCGCATCGGGTCAGCTGTCGATTGCCAGCGTGCAATTCAAGATCGACGGTATTAATGTAGGAGGGGCTGTTTCCGCCTCTCCCTATTCGATTTTATGGAACACCACCGGGGCGACAAACGGGAAACACACGATCACCGCCGTGGCCACGGACAGCGGGGGGAATACCGGCACATCTTCCGGCATTTCCGTCACAGTCAATAATTCTACAAATATCTCTAATACGCAAGGACTCTCTGGTTACTGGAGTTTCGACGAAAACTCGGGGAACGTCGCTCACGATAACTCAGGAAACGGCTACGACGGTACAATTACGGGCCCCATGTGGACGCCTGGCAAGCTCAATTCCGCGCTGACCTTTAACGCCGGCGTCAGTTTCGTGGTCACCCCGAATATTCCGTTAGGTAACGCATTTTCGATTTCCGCTTGGGTAAATCCCGCAACTGTGCGCCAAGGCCAATTCGCCAGGATCGCCGAGACGAGGTATACCGCAGGTCTGTATTTGGGCACAGATGCTTCAGGAACTAAGTATAAATTCATCGTCAACGGCGGAGTGGGTTCGACTTCCTCATGCGGCGCCGCCTATGGCTGTGTAGAGGGCGGCGCGGTTACAAGCGGTTGGCACTTAATAACGGCTACCTTCGATGGCACGACCGGAACATTGTACGTTGATAATGCTATGGTGGCGAGCGATAAGTTTGTAGCTCCCCCAGCCGCTAGTTATCCACTCTATGTAGGTCGCTATTATGCGGCGACCGGCAACGGCTGGAATGGATCCATTGATGAATTACGCCTGTATAAGCGGGTGCTGAGCGGAACGGAAGTCTCGGCGCTTAATACTATCCCTAGCTGCGATCTAAACGGCGACGGAGTGGTTAATAGTCTCGATGTCCAAATGGCGATAAATCAAGCGCTGGGAACCGCCGCTTGCATAAACGCTGATTTATACCAAAGCGGCCAATGCAGCGTGGTAGATGTTCAACGAGTAATCAACGCTTCACTAGGGGCCGTATGCAAGATAGGTCAGTAGCGGACTTAAGGAGCTATGCGCTTATCTTCCTTCCGCTTGCGCGATCTTCCTCGGTCAGTGTATCACGACATCAGCCAGAAGTATAGTGACATGCAACACCGGTCAATGGATCGGGCAAATTCTACGCGGCGCTCAGTAGGAAGATGAGAACACCATTGGCCGGATAACGCTCGGGAAAGGGACGATTCTCGAGTTTCCGCGTATTACGGCGCGAATTCGATCTGGAATCGAGCCCTGCCCCGTCTTTGGCGGACCGCCGCAGTCAAGGCTCAATACGTTTATTTTGCAATCAACTGATTCTAAAAGGTTTGGTAGCGCTAGCGGGGGTCGAACCCGGATTTGCGACCTTCTCCTGTTTCCTATAAGTTACTGAAACCGCAAAAGCGGGGTAAGCGGCCGGCCAGCACCGTCTTGATCTGACCGAGAAAACCTTTTAGGGGTGCGGGAGCTGTTGGTAAGGAAGCGATTCCGGATATGACTAAGAAGGAAGAAGCGGCCTTTGGATTCGGCGTCGAGAAACCCCTGTGTCCGGCGTCAACTATTTCTTCGGATTGACGACAACTATTTCTCCCAATCAACGACAATTACCTTTTGAGTCTTAGGCGGTGCGGAGCGCCCGCCGCTGGGCGGAGGGCGCAGCCCGCCCGCAGCCTTGTCTTTTTTGTTCTGAGAGATATATATTCGGGGCGGTGAAAAAGTGGTAAACCTGCTTTTGGTTTTCCACTTTTCCATCCGCCCTCGCCGCCGGAGCTGTGGGAATGTGGGAATCTCGCCTGCCTTTGGCGAGGTTTCCAAGGGGCTCGTGGAAAGGGTGGGAAGCGTTTTTGGCTTTCCACCCTTTCCATAGCCCCGGCATTTCCACAACTCACTCCGCTTCCGGTTTTCGTCGCCGCAGTCGGCCTTCATTCGCCCGCGGCCTGGCTTTCCGCCAGTTGGTTCTTCTTAGCGTGCTCCACCCGGTAGCTCGGGATATTCAGCTCGATAATCACGCTATGGTGCACCAGCCGGTCGATCGCGGCCGCCGTCATCATCGCGTCTTTGAAGATGGCTTCCCATTTGGAGAACGGCAGATTGCTGGTCATCAACACACTGCCCCGTTCGTAACGTTCAGCCAGCAGCGTGAAAACCACTTCCATGTCGTCCCGGCTCTGTTGCAAGTAACCCAGATCGTCAATGATCAAACCATCATGCCGGCTCAGCCGCTTAATTTCCCGGCTCAACCGTAAGTCCCGCTTGGCGGCCAGTAGATCCTGCATCAGCAACGCGCACTTGGTGAAGTGCATCTTACGCTCCCCCACCACCACCAGTTCCTGCGCCAGCGCCGTCAATAAGTGACTTTTCCCCGACCCCTTCAAATATTCCCACCCGCTTCATCAGCTGTAGCGCATCCCTAACCCGATCCCGCGATACCTTTCCATGTTCTTCAAACCGTGGAACGATTTCATTTAAGCACTTGTCGAATTCGAATGGCGTGGGGAGACCGGAAAAAGCTGATATCAGGACCTCGACGAGTTCCTCGTTTGTTTTTGGATCTATCGACAGTTGGACAAGGTTTTTCAGCTCAGCCACGACTTGATTGAGATACTCTTTCGATGCGTAGTCGTGGGCGGCAATGATGAGGGGCTGTGCGATACGGTTGTCGTCAATCTGGTTCATCCGGGCCGCCTTCGGACCGATCATTGAAGGATCAGCGATGCTCCGAAGGAATGTGTCATAGATGCGAGGATAGAATGATGCCGAATCCCCAATACCCTCGGAAAAATAGTCTTTCAAGAATGTCAGCGTCAGCAGGTTATTTCGCCTGATTTTCGTGGGGAAAATCGAGAGCAGAAACTCGTTGCACTCACCTTCGGGTACCGCGCCTTTTTCCAAGCGGTCGATCTGCCCCCGCAACTGATCAGTGCAGGCGGGAAATTCGTCCCTAAACCAGTTCAGCTCTGAAATTCGCGATAGAGCAAAATTCAAAATCGATTGCGTGTCCCATGACAGGATGAGTGACCGGCCTTCAATCTGCTGTTCGACATTTTCGACCGCTCTCCGCACAAGGTCAGTGCGGATAAAGAGCCGGATTATAAGACTTTGCGCCAACTGACCATCTGATTGTACCGAGCTAAGAAAGCGAAAAAGACCTTCTACGAAGGTCGCCATTTGTATAGAATTGAAGGCTGTTTCGACTCCATCAATCAGGTATGCGTGTCCCTGAGACTGGGTCCTGGCCCGTTGACTAATCTCACTGATCACAACCGCAGAACTGCCGCTCTCCTTCAATTTCTTTAGCCATTCGCTAAGAGCGTCGCGTCGGCCCTCTCGCGGATGCGCTGCGGTTGCATCCAATAAGATCCACCACAGCTTCTCGCCGTCAGCCGAACCGAGTTGCGCAGTGATGTCCTTTAACATCGGGTCGGCCGATTTGACGACTTCCTGGTCGGGGAAGTCATCTGCAACCAGAAGGGGAATCGCGAGGCCTTGCTCAATCAGCGTCCTAACTAGGCGAGTTTTCCCTGTTCCCTTTCTCCCCAGAACGTATGTGTAAGGGCCATTGGGAACACTGAGCTTTCTCAGGGCCTCCGTCTGTATGAGTAATCCCTGATCGGTATTGCCGCTGTTTGTGAGTTGCACTTTTGCGGTCGGGTCGAGTTTGTGGGTGGTCGAAACATTCACTTTCTGCCGTTTAGAGCATTGCAAACCGATCAACTCACGTATTCGCATCAGAGCCGTCCGGTTGTCGGCTGAAATGTTTTCTACCGTCGGCGACCCGCGCCCAAGGAAGCTCCTGTCATGAAACCAAGAGATCCAGAAACCGAGCAGGTCATCTCCCTCAATGGCTACACCGGAATCTTCCGGGGCGTCAGGAACGGCGCCTAATTCAATCGCCTTCGCAAGTACATTCAACAAAGTATCGATGCGTCCACCCTGCCGACCACCAGCTTTTCAACTGTGTCTTCCGGATCAAGTGAAAAACTAACAAATAATCCCGGCATCTTTGGGTTCAGTGAAAATAGCACTCCGAAATAAGAATCCGCCTCATCAGACTGCTCGTCTAATCTGGCGAAGGCGATAACGGAGCCGGGAAATGCGCCGGCAATGGGCAGAACGCTCGACCCCAGTCCGGAACGATGATCTACCAGGATCGCATCGTAGGTGCCTCCCGCCTGGATCACTCGCTGGAACCCGTTTTGCAGCAGGGCGGGGTTGAGGGCCGTATTTAGAGCTAAGACAGCTTGGTCCATGTCGAAGCTCGGATCTGCTGGTCTACACGCGATCAGGTCAACGCATCCCTCTGCGCTCTTCGGAAGATAGGCCGACTGCGGTGCTGGGCTAAGGCCGTACTGTACGCAACCGAGCAACGTGGAATCTAGTCGAACAATTTTAGTCGCGTACTGGCGATGAAGGGAGGGAGCCTCAATGTCAGCGTCTATTGCCAGGACACGGTAACCATCGTCCGCGAGCGCTTTTGAAAGCATCGCTAAAACCGTGGATCGCGCTTGCCCTCCCTTATACCCGTAAAAATGCACTAAATTATCGCGGGTACTGGGTGCCCCCGCGGGAGCGCTGTGAGCAAGAAATTCAATCCAATGATGTGCCGGCGGGGTGTTTTCGAGGAACGACGGAATTGCGGCGTGCTCGGAGGGCGCTATCAGGCTCAAAACGACCCCGCCAACTTCCAAGGCGTTTTTGATTTCCTCTGGACTGCTGCTCAATGCCTTGACGAATAGAGTCTCCCTTTGTTCGTCGTCAAGCCCTTCGAACTTCGCCTCTTCGCATAAGAAATACAACGAAGGATGTATGTATCGAACCTTGAGGGACGTGAAGGTCGAACGAGCTTCGTGGAGTAATTGGCTCAGAGCGATCATATTGCGATCCCCGCCTTCCCTCTGAAAAAGTAAATGAGCTTTTGTAGAACCAAGACCAAATCAGTGATGTCCTGTTCAGGACTGCATGGCGCAATCCAATCGTTAGCGTGACGAAGATATCTCATATACGGATAGGATCTGCTGGGAACCGCCCCGGCGGTTCCGTTCTTGTGCTGGCTAAGCAGTTTGGTCAGCGCATCGGCTAACTGCCTTTGAAACGAGTTGCAGACGGTCAGGTGTCTACGATTTTGATTTCCGAAGCGATGGACGAGCTGTGGGAGATCATGGCCCACGTTGACCGTCGAGGAAATGAGACTTAGGTGCTGTTTGAGACCCAATTCGAGCAGAACGCAGTAACAATACGCGAGAGCAAGGGGCTGCACGCCCGAAGCTTGGCAAACCGAACGAAAGGCCGCACGGTTGTAATCGAAATCCATGGATGATCAAATGCTCCTTGAGCGCTCAAGCGGTTTCCATATGTGAGGGGCGAAGGAGAGGAAAGCCGAGTTACTCTCCAACCAGAATATAGCCCAGAAACGACGTTGTGGCCACAGCTCTGCTATCCCTTGGCTTTGCTGCGGTCTCCCGTCGAGGGGCTGCGGCCGCTTTTGTCATGGCTTCTCTTGGGCCTTCCCGAGCCATCTTGCCCTCGTACCGGGCCGTATCCAGAGAAGCAATTTCGGCTAAGACTGGCCATTTCCTGCAATTCCAGGAAACGCGCCGTCAACCAAGATTTCAGAGAGTTCGTTCTGGAACTATTTGTCTCCGCTTCGTGGGCAATTATCGAACTTTTCTTACGACCGCCGGCATGGAGTGCAGTTCGTTCCTATCAGCTTGCGGTCGGCGGTCGATCGTAGGTCCGTTGAACCTCCCTAAAAGTGGAGTCAGAATCCGAATCCCAGGGGAACTGATGATCAAGGTTGGGCCAAACGCACTGCACTGCCGGAAAGTCCGTGCCCTTGTAATCCCACATGCCCCAGCCGAATAAACTCGCGTAGTAATTCTTCAAAACTTCTCGGAATGCGCACTGGTAGTTATCCGGAATGTCCGTACTCAGAACCCGATTGAAACGTCTTTCCTGTTTTCACATCCGCGCCAATGTTGTGGCGGGTGATCGTCGAAAAACATTCGGATCAAGATCCCGTAGAACGCGCTAATAATGGGCATCCCGCGAGACCGATTTTACCATTCGACGACTTTGTCCCCCGTGATCGGCCCACCGTACACCATTTTCTTGGTCACACAACTTCCATCCCAATCCCCTCAACAACTTACCCCCATTTCCGCCCTCCAGCCCTTGCCCCATCTGCTAGCGTATAACCGGGCCAGGCCACCGCCGGCCCTTTTGCATTTCTAACGACCAAAACAACCGAGGACAACCATGGATCCCAAAACATACGCAAAAAACCGACTAAACTCTCTCCATTCCACCGGCCCGCGCACCGAAGAGGGCAAGCGCCGTTCCAGCCTAAATTCTTCCCGTCACTCGCTCACAGGCCAAATCGTCATCTTCACTCCCGAAGACGCCATCGCCTTCGAAACCCACTGCACCGCCCTCCGCGAATCCATGGCCCCCGTCGGCGTCCAGGAACTCGAACTCGCGCAAGCCATCGCCGAAGACCGTTGGCGCCTCAAGCGCGCCCGCGCCCTCGAAAACTCGATCTTCGCCCAGGGCTATCGCGACCACATGGATAAAGTCGATTTCGGCCACGAAGAAACCAACGTCGCGCTTGCGCAAGGCAACACCTGGAAAGAGCAAGCCAAGAGCTTGCATCTGCTCACCATCTACGAACAGCGGATCAACCGAACCATCGAAAAGAACACCGC
This sequence comes from Bryobacterales bacterium, assembly GCA_963703295.1. Classification (GTDB taxonomy): domain Bacteria; phylum Acidobacteriota; class Terriglobia; order Bryobacterales; family Bryobacteraceae; genus PALSA-243. The sequence goes on along the minus strand of OY969810.1, from coordinate 7,592,192 downwards.
CCAGCTCAACGCGCTCCAATCCGCCCGCCAAGCGGCCTATGAGCAAGCCCAAGCCGAAGCCCTCCTGCTCACCGATCTCGCACAATCCAAAGGCGAAACCTACGATCCCGCGCAAGACTTCCCGTCCTCTCAATACGCAGGTGGCTTCGTTTATGCGAGCGCCGAAATCGCCCGCCTGCTCTCGCGCCAGGCACGCCTCGAAGAGGCCTTAACCCGCAAAAAACCGGCCCTCCAGGTCGTCCCCCGCCGCCGTTCCATCGCATAATGCCAAAAAAATCCGCGCCGCGAGGCGCTGCAATCGTCCACCTCGAAACCTTGGCCGCATCCTTCACGGCATCCTCGTCCGCAAATGTTAAACTATTCTCAAGAAGGCGACCGCCTATCAATGCCCCGTGCGCTCGGGCAACCCCCCGGCGCCCCATGAGTAGGAATTTATGAGCCAGTTCTCTGTAATTAGCGGTCTACCTGAGCCTCAGGGTCTTTATGACCCGCGCTTTGAGCACGATGCCTGCGGTATCGGCTTCGTCGCCAACATCAAAGGCCAGAAGTCCCACGACATCATCGTTAAAGGCATCCAGGTTCTCATCAACCTGACTCACCGCGGAGCTTGCGGTTGCGATCCCGAGACCGGCGATGGCGCCGGCGTCCTCATTCAGATCCCGCACGCCTATTTCGTTCGCGAGTGCGCCCAACTCGGCTTCACGCTCCCGTCCGCCGGCGAATACGGCGTCGGCATGACGTTTCTGCCCGTCGAACCCACCCCCCGCCAGAAGTGCGAAGGCATCATTGAAAAGATCGTTCGAGAAGAAGATCTCACCGTTCTCGGCTGGCGTGACACCCCCATCGATGGCGACGCCATTGGACGCATCGCGCGCGGTTCCCAGCCCTACATTCAGCAAATCTTCGTCTCGCGCGCCAAGGGAATGACCGAGGCCGATCTCGAGCGCCGCCTCTACATCGTGCGCAAACGCATCGAGACCGAAGCCGGTCCCATGGGCGTCTACGTCCCCAGTCTCTCCGCCCGCACCATCGTATATAAAGGACTCCTCCTCGCCCCCCAGATTCCCAATTTCTACCCGGAATTGAGTGAGCCCGAAGTCGTCAGCGCCCTCTGTCTGGTTCATCAACGCTTTTCCACCAACACCTTTCCCAGTTGGCGCCTCGCGCACCCCTACCGCTACATCGCCCACAACGGCGAAATCAACACCATGCGCGGCAACGTCATCTGGATGCACGCCCGCCAGAGCGTCCTCGCCTCGCCCCTTTTCGGCGACGATATCAAGAAGCTCTTTCCCGTCATCGAGCCCGGCGGCAGTGACTCGGCTGCCCTCGATAACGCCCTCGAATTACTCGTCATGTCCGGCCGGTCGCTCGCCCACGCCATGGCCATGCTTCTCCCCGAAGCCTGGTCCAAGAATGAGCACATGAACCCGCAGAAGCGCGCGTTCTACGAATATCACGCCTCCCTCATGGAACCCTGGGATGGGCCCGCCGCCATCGCCTTCACCGACGGACGCTCCATCGGCGCCATGCTCGATCGCAACGGCCTCCGTCCCGCCCGCTACATCGTCACCAAAGACGACTTACTCATCATGGCTTCGGAAGCCGGCGTCCTTCCCGTCAAACCCGAAGACATCAAGATCAAAGGCCGCTTGCAGCCCGGTAAGATGCTGCTTGCCGATTTAGCCGAAGGCCGCATCATTTCCGATAAGGAACTCAAGGCCAGCCTCTACGGACGCAATCCGTACCAGCTCTGGCTCAAAGAAAACCAGATCCACCTCGAAGGCCTTGCCGACCCCCCGCGCGAGCACGCCATCGAAGCTACCAGCCTTCTCACTCGCCAGCGCGCCTTCGGCTATACCGATGAGGACATTCGCCTCATCCTCGCCCCCATGGCCGCCAACGGCGAAGAGCCCATCGGCTCCATGGGAACGGATACGCCGCTCGCCTGTCTTTCCGATAAGCCGCAGCCGCTGTTCAATTACTTCAAGCAGCTCTTCGCGCAAGTTACTAACCCGCCCATCGATCCTATTCGTGAAGAGTTAGTCATGTCCCTGCGTAGTTACATCGGCGTTGAGCGCAACATACTCGCCGAAACGCCGCAGCACTGCCATACCCTCAAACTCAAAGATCCGGTACTCACCAACCGCGACCTCGAAAAGCTGCGCCGCGTGTCGCAAGGCGATTTTCTTGCCACCACTTTGCCCGCGCTTTTCGTCGTCGAAGACGGGGTCAAAGGTCTCGAACGGGCGCTCACCCAGTTGCAGCGTAGCGCCTCCCGCGCCATTCAATCCGGATATAGCCTGCTCATCCTGTCCGATCGCGGCGTCGATACGGATTACGCGCCCATTCCCAGTCTCTTGGCGCTAACTGCCGTCCACAATCACTTGGTAAGAGAAGAAACCCGCACCCAGGTCGCGCTTATCATAGAATCCGGCGAGCCTCGCGAAGTGATGCACTTCGCCCTGCTGATCGGTTATGGAGCCAGCGCCGTCAACCCCTACCTGGCGCTCGAAACGGTGGAAATTGACAGTGGCGCGGGCCTCCCCGCCGGGCCGGGCGCGGTAGAGAAATATCGCAAATCCATCTACAAGGGTCTCCTGAAGACCTTTTCCAAGATGGGTATCTCAACCCTGCAAAGCTACCGTGGCGCCCAGGTCTTCGAAGCCATCGGTCTCGATAAGGAACTCGTAGAAAGCTACTTCACCGGCACTGTCTCCCGCATCGGCGGCGTCAATTTGGAAATCCTTGCCGAAGAAGCCATCCGCAAGCACCGGCACGCCTTCACGCCCGTAACCGAATCTTCAACCGACCTTCCCATAGGCGGCAATTATCAGTTCCGCGCCACCGGCGAGTATCACCTCTATAACCCGGATACCATCGCCAAACTCCAACACTCCGTGCAGGGCGAAAACCCCGCCGCGTTCGAAGAATACACGCAGCTCATCGACTCACAAAACCGCAACCTCTGTACTCTGCGCGGCCTTCTCGAAGTTAAGACTGCCGATCAACCCATTCCGCTTGAAGAAGTCGAGCCCGCCAAGGAAATCGTCAAGCGCTTCGCCACCGGCGCTATGTCCTTCGGCTCCATTTCGAAGGAAGCGCATGAAACCCTGGCGCTCGCCATGAACAGCATCGGCGGCCGGTCCAACACCGGTGAGGGCGGGGAAGATGAAGCCCGGTATCGCGATGGCCGCCGCTCCGCCATCAAGCAGGTTGCCTCCGGCCGCTTCGGCGTAACCGCTCATTACCTGGTCAATGCCGACGAATTGCAGATCAAGATGGCGCAGGGCGCCAAGCCCGGCGAGGGCGGTCAACTCCCCGGCCACAAGGTCGATGACGTCATCGCCCGCGTGCGTCACTCCATCCCCGGCGTCGGTCTCATCTCGCCCCCGCCGCACCACGATATCTACTCCATCGAAGATCTCGCACAGCTCATTTACGATCTGAAGAACGTCAATCCCAACGCCCGCGTCTCCGTCAAACTGGTCGCCGAGGTCGGCGTCGGCACCGTCGCTGCGGGCGTCGCGAAAGCGCACGCCGATGCCATTCTCATCTCGGGCGACACCGGCGGCACCGGCGCCTCGCCGCTCAGTTCTCTGAAACACGCCGGCATCCCCTGGGAGCTTGGCCTCGCCGAAGCCCAGCAAGTCCTCGTCATGAACGATCTGCGCGGCCGGGTCCGTCTACAGACCGATGGCAAACTGCAAACCGGCCGCGACGTTGCCATCGCCGCCTTGCTCGGCGCAGAGGAGTTCGGCTTCTCTACCGCCCCGCTCGTTGCCATGGGCTGTATCATGATGCGCAAGTGCCATCTCAACACTTGCCCCGTCGGCATTGCCACCCAGGACCCGCAACTGCGCGCCAAATTCACCGGCACGCCGGAGCATGTGATTAACTTCTTCTTCTATATCGCCGAACAGGTGCGCCGCTACATGGCCCAGATGGGCTTCCGCACCTTCGATGAAATGGTCGGCCGCGTCGATATGCTCCAGCAGCGTCGCGATATCGACCATTGGAAAGCCAAGCGCATCGATCTCTCCGCTATCCTTTATGCGCCGCCCGCTCCGCGCCGCGTGGCTCGCCGCTGTGTAGATCTGCAGGATCACGGGCTGAATCAGGCTCTCGATTACAAACTCATCGATCACGCCCGTGACGCGCTAGATCATGCCACGCCCATCGAAATCAAGCTGCCCATCCGCAACATTCATCGCACCGTCGGCGCCATGCTCTCGGGCGAGATCGCCCGCCGCTACGGCTCCGCCGGTCTTCCTGACGACACGATCCGCTTCCAGTTCACCGGTTCCGCGGGACAGAGTTTCGGGGCCTTTCTTGCCAAAGGCGTTACGCTTGAGCTCGAAGGCGATGCCAACGATTACATCGGCAAAGGCCTTTCCGGCGGCCGCATCATCGTCTTCCCTCCTCGCAACTCCAGCTTCCTGCCCGAAGAAAACATCATCGCCGGCAACGTCGCGCTCTATGGCGCCACCAGCGGCGAAGCCTTCTTTAATGGACGCGCCGGTGAGCGGTTCGCCGTACGCAACTCCGGCGCCACCGCCGTCGTCGAGGGCCTCGGCGATCACGGCTGCGAATACATGACCAACGGCTTGGTTGTCGTGCTCGGCAAGTGCGGTCGCAACTTCGCCGCCGGCATGAGCGGCGGCCTCGCCTTCGTGCTCGATGAAGAGGGCGATTTTGACCTCAAGCGCTGCAACAAAAATAGTGTCGATCTGGAATCGGCAGCGGAAGATTCGCACGTCCTGTTCGACCTCGTCTCGCGCCATGCGGAGCTCACCCACAGCCCCCGTGCCCGTTGGATTCTCGAAAGCTGGCAGCAAATGCTTCCCAAGTTCATCAAGGTGTTCCCGCGGGAATACAAGCGCATTCTCATGAAACCCAGTGCAATGGAGGTGGCCCATGGGTAAGACCACCGGCTTCCTCGAGCACATTCGCGAAACGCCCCAGCGCCGGCCGGTTGCCGATCGCCTCCGCGATTACAAAGAGATCTACCACCCGTTCGCTGAGGAGAACGTCCGTTTGCAAGGCGCCCGCTGCATGGATTGCGGCGTGCCTTTCTGCCATACCGGTTGCCCTCTCACCAACTTGATTCCCGATTGGAACGACCTGGTCTATCGCGGACGCTGGCACGAAGCCTCGCGGCAGCTACACGCCACCAATAACTTCCCCGAATTTACCGGCCGCCTCTGCCCCGCGCCGTGTGAAGCCTCGTGCGTGCTCGGCATTAACGAGCCGCCCGTAGCCATCAAACACATCGAACAGGCCATTGTCGATCGCGCCTTTGCCGAAGGTTGGATCCATCCAGAGCCCGCCACCGTTCAAACCGGCAAGCGCGTCGCCGTCGTCGGTTCCGGACCCGCCGGTCTCGCCGCCGCCCAACAGCTCGCGCGCGCCGGCCATGCCGTCACCGTCTTCGAAAAATCCGATCGCGTAGGCGGCCTGCTGCGCTACGGCATCCCCAACTTCAAAATGGAAAAGCTCCACATCGAGCGCCGCATCTCTCAAATGCGCGCCGAGGGGGTCCATTTTATTGTCAATGCCAACGTCGGCGTGGGTGTCTCCGTTGAGATGCTGCGCCGCGATTTCCATGCCATCCTTCTCGCCGCCGGCGCCGAAATCCCGCGCAACCTCCGTGTTCCCGGCCGCGAGCTTTCGGGCATTCACTTCGCCATGGATTTTCTTCCGCAGCAGAATCGCCGCTGCGAAGGTGACGAAGTCCCCGAATCGGAAGCCATCCTCGCCACCGGCAAACGCGTCGTCATCATCGGCGGCGGCGATACCGGCGCCGATTGCCTGGGCACCTGTCATCGCCAGAACGCTTTGTCTGTAACCCAGTTTGAGCTCTTGCCGAAGCCTCCCGATTCGCGGGCCGCGTCTACTCCATGGCCTCTCTGGCCCATGCAATTGCGCGTCGAAAGCAGCCATGAAGAAGGCGGCCTCCGCGATTGGAGCGTCTCCACCGTTCGGTTCACCGGTGATTCGCAAGGCCGCGTCCAACAACTCCACGCCGTTCGCGTCGGCCCATCGCCTACGTTCACGCCCATTCCCGGCTCCGAAATCGTCATCGAAGCCGATCTCGTCCTGCTCGCCATGGGCTTTACCGGACCCGCCAAGGATGGCCCCATCGAACAACTGGGCCTCGCTCTCGACCCTCGCGGCAACGTCGCTACCGGCGCAAACTACATGTCGTCCGTTCCCGGCGTCTTCGCTGCCGGTGATATGCGTCGCGGCCAATCCCTCATCGTCTGGGCAATCGCGGAAGGCCGCAAGGCAGCTGCCGCGATCGATAGTTTCCTGTAATGCTCACCCGCGCCGCTGCCGTCCTCCTTATCTTCGCGACGGCCGCCGCGGCGCAACAGTGGAAACTTGGCGCCGATATCGGCTATGGCGTCTATCGCAACGGCTCCATCTTCGCTCCCGCCGCCAACGGCGGCGCGCGTGCAATCTTTCAACAATTTACCCTCATGTTTGACGTAAGCTACGTATTCTGAAGGGAACACCTATGGCCACCATCACCACGCCGGCGGACGCCGGCCACGATCTCGATCGCGCCGTCGCAGCCTTGCTCCTCCGTCTCGCCCTGGGACTCGATATCGCCCTGCACGGCGTCACGCGCCTGTTCATCGGCGGCCTCACCGCATTCATCAACTCCTCCAGCGCGCCCTTTCAGCACAGCGCCCTTCCCATAGGTTTGGTGCGCGCCTTCCTCTGCGTGGTTCCCTTTGTTGAATTGCCCCTCGGGATCCTGCTCATCCTAGGCGTGGGCTTGCGCTGGACGTTGGCGCTCGGCGCCGTCCTCATGATCGCCCTCGAATTCGGCACCGCCATTCGCAGCGATTGGACCGTTGTCTCCAGTCAATTGCTCTATTCACTGCTCTATTCCGCGCTCCTGTTCTGCCGTTCCTACGACGTTCTGTCCGTGGACGGGATGCGCCGCCGGCGGTTCCGTTGATCGATACCCCGCGTCTCCTCCTGCGCCCCTGGCGCGATGCCGATCGCGACCCCTTCTTCCGAATTACTTCCGATCCTCGGGTGATGGAGTTCTTTCCGGCGCCACTCACGCGGGAGCAAAGCGATGCCTTGGTCGGGCGATGCCAGGCGCACTTCGACCAGCACGAGTTCACGTTCTTCGCCGCCGAGCTTCGCGAAACCGGTGAATTGACCGGCTTCATCGGCCTTGCGCACACGCCCTTCGAGTCTCACTTCACGCCCTGCGTCGAGATCGGCTGGCGCCTCGCTTTTGAGTACTGGGGTCGCGGCCTTGCTACCGAGGGCGCCCGCGCCTCCCTGCGCTATGGCTTCGAACAACTGCAGCTACCCGAGATTGTGGCCCTGACTGTGCCCGCAAACGTCCGTTCGCGCCGGGTCATGGAAAAGCTCGGAATGACGCGAGACCCGGCGGATGACTTCGATCATCCCCGCTTGCCTCCAGGCCATCCGTTGCGCGCGCACGTGTTATACCGCACCCTAAACCCCGTGGGGAGTTTAATGTGAGCTTCATGAGAGGCCGGGAAACCGGCTGCTATGATGTAACCGTATGAAAGGGATCATCCTTGCCGGAGGCACGGGAAGCCGTCTGTTTCCGCTTACTAAGATCACGAATAAGCATCTGTTGCCGATCTATGACCGTCCGATGATTTACTATCCCATCCAGTCGCTGGTCGATGCGGGCATCAAAGACATCATGATCGTTACCGGCGGCCGGCATTCTGGCGGATTCCTCGAGCTTCTCGCCAACGGCAAACATTTCGGCCTGAAACACATCAACTACACCTACCAGGAAGGCGAAGGCGGCATCGCCGACGCCCTGGCGCTGGCCGAGCACTTTGCCGATGGGCAGAAGATCTGCGTCATCCTGGGCGACAACATCATTGAAGGCAATATTCTGGAAGCTGCCGATCGCTTCCGCCGCCAGCCTCAAGGCGCTCACATCCTGCTGAAAGAGGTGCACGATGCGGAGCGTTTCGGCGTGGCGGAATTGGCCGGAGACCGCATCGCGGGGATTGAAGAAAAGCCCACCAAGCCCAAATCGAACTACGCGGTGACCGGCATCTACATGTACGACGCCTCCGTATTCGACAAGATCAAGACCCTGGTTCCTTCCAAACGCGGCGAGTTGGAAATCACCGACGTGAATAACGCCTATATCCGGGAAGGCAACATGACTTTCTCGTTTCTCGACGGATGGTGGACAGACGCAGGTACCTTCGAATCGCTGCTTCGCGCCGCCAACCTGGTGGCGCAATCGAAGGTGAGGCAGCAACTTCCTGGCCGGGCGGCGGTTACTAACTTGGAAGGAGCTTTGCGACTTTGATGGCGGCAAGAAGCGCGATACCTGTGGAACGGTTACTGGCAGGCTCGGGAGAACTCAAGTTAGCTCTTCCCGATTGCCCAAAAGGTCTGGGAGCGGTGATCGGGTCTCCGACATCGAAAGACTTGATCCCCGGCGTACTTCTTCAGCCGCTGGCCGTATATCCGGATGACCGCGGTTACTTTCTGGAAATTCAGCGCCTCGGGCAAGGCTTGGCCGCCGGGTTCCCGCTTGAAACTACACAGGTCTCGGCCGCGATGAACTACGCGGGCGCCGTAAAGGCCTTCCACTTTCACCTTCACCAGACCGATTGCTGGACGCCAGTCAAAGGGCTGCTCCAGGTTGCGCTAGCCGATCTCCGCATCAACTCTCCCGCGTTCGGATTGCGTAACACCATTTACGTGGGTCCCATGCGTCCTTTTCAGATTTTGATTCCCCCCGGCGTCGCCCATGGATACAAAGTAATCGGCAAGGAAGACTCGATGCTGGTCTATATGACCGATCGCTTCTACAATCCCCAGGACGAAGGCCGCATTCCTTATGACGACCCTTCCATCAACTACGATTGGGGGACACAAAGAAAATAGATCATGACCATTTTGGTAACGGGCGGCGCCGGGTTCATCGGCTCGGCCTTCGTCCGCATGTGTATCGCCCAGTCCGACTGGCGCGTGGTGAATCTCGATAAGTTGACCTATGCCGGCAATCTGGAAAATCTGGCGTCCGTCGAAGAGGGTCCGCGCTACCGTTTTGTGCACGGCGATATCTGCGATGCGGAACTGGTGAACGCCCTCGTCAGCGAAGAGAAGCCGGACGCCATTGTGCACTTCGCTGCCGAATCGCATGTCGATCGCAGCATTCTGTCGCCCGAGCCGGTAATTCGCACGAACTTCGGCGGAACCTTCACCATGCTGGAAGCCGCGCGGCTGCACGCCGTGCCGCGCTTTGTCCACGTCTCGACCGATGAAGTATACGGCAGTCTCGCCGCCCCTTTGGAAGCGACCGAGGATTTCCTGCTGAATGCCAGCAGCCCCTATTCGGCATCGAAAGCAGGGTCGGATCTGCTTGCGCGCTCTTACTTCGTCACTTACAAAATGCCGGTGGTGATCACGCGCGCGTCGAACAATTATGGTCCCTATCAGTTCCCCGAGAAGCTGATTCCTTTGATGATCGCCAATGCCTTCGACGACCGCTCGCTTCCTGTTTATGGCGATGGACAGCAGGTGCGCGACTGGCTTTACGTCGACGATCACTGCCGCGGCATCCGCGCAGTCCTGGAAAAAGGCCGCGCCGGCGAGATCTATAACATCGGCGGCAACCGCTCTCTCCCCAATCTCGATGTGGTTCACAAGGTTCTGCAGCTTACCGGAAAGCCCGAAAGCCTGATCGAATATGTACGGGATCGTCCCGGACACGACCGGCGCTACGCCCTTTCCAGTGAAAAGCTGATGCACGAAACCGGCTGGGCGCCCGTCACCCAGTTTGAGACAGGTCTGGCCGAAACTATCGAGTGGTATCGCGCCAACTCGGCCTGGGTGGCGCGCGTCCGCAGCGGAGAATACCGTTCATATTACGAGCGGAACTACAGCCAGCGGCAGGTGGCGCGCTAAAGCCCGAGGTCGCATGCGCGTGGCGATTGAGGCCGCTTCTCTGGCCCTCGGCATCGGGGGATTGGCCCGTTACACGCGTGAACTTTCGCTGGCGCTAGCGCGCCGCTACCCGGAAGACGAGTTCTATCTCACCAGCGATCAGCCGTTTTCCATGCCGCCTGCGCCTTCCAATCTGCGCCGCGGCGGCGGGCCCCGCAACACTCTGGAGCGCCGCTGGTGGCTCTGGGGGCTGGCGCGCGAGATGCACCGCCTTTCCGCCGATGTGATCCACGGCCCGGATTTTTCGGTGCCCTACATTCCCGCGCGCCCTAGCGTGCTTACGCTGCACGATCTCTCTCCTTGGAGCGAGGCGGAGTGGTCGAACGACGCCTGGCGGCGGGATGCCGGCCGCGTACGCCGGCGAACGCCGATTCTGCTCGAAATGGGCGTCGCAACCATGGTGATCACGCCTTCCGAAGCCATCCGCAATCAGGCCATGGACCGCTTTCGCCTGCGTCCCGAGCGCGTGGTGGCCATTCCCGAAGCCGCCGCCCCATGGTTCCAACCGGTCGAGGCGAAGCCGAGTTACTTTCTGTTTGTGGGTACCATTGAGCCGCGCAAGAATTTGGCGGCGCTCCTGGAGGCGTGGCGCGAGGTGCGCCGCGAACACCCGATCGAACTCCGCATCGCGGGACGCCTTCGCGCGGGGCGCCCCCGTTGAGCCCGAACCGGGCCTGGAGTTGCTCGGCGAAGTTGCCGATGAGCAGCTTCCCGCGCTCTATTCGGGCGCGCTTGCGTTCTGCTATCCATCGCATTACGAGGGCTTCGGATTGCCCGTCCTCGAGGCGATGCAGTGCGGCGCCGTGGTGATCGCGTCGCGCGCCGTCGCGGAAGCCGCCGGCGACGCGGCGCTTTACGCTGACAACGCGACGGAACTGGCGCGGGCGATGCGCGACGTGGCGAGCCATCCCGAGCGTCTGCCGGAATGGCGCGAGAGGTCGCTGGCCCGCGCGCGCCAGTTCACCTGGGATCGCGTTGCGCAGGAGACGTACGCGGTCTACCGGGAGGCGCGCAAACGCTTTGGCCGGTGACATCCGCCCATCCGCCCTCGTGCTCGCGCCCGAATCGCCGTTTCCGATGCACGGCGGCGGAGCCTTGCGGACCGCGTCGCTCCTGCACTACCTTGCGCGGAATTATGAGGTGGATCTCATTGTCTTTCGTCAGCCGGGCGCTCCGCATCCGGCCGAAGCGCTTCTGCCTGGACTTGTCCGCCGCATGACTTCGATCGATCTTCCCGCGAACGGCCGCGGCATGACCGCGCGGATTTTTCGTAACAGCGCCCGCGTCGCGCGCGGTGTGCCGCCGCTGGTCGATCGCTTCGCGGGCTTTGAGGCCCAAATCGCGCGCGCAATTCAAGGCCAACGATATGCCGTCGGTATTATCGAGCACTCGTGGTGCGCGGCCTATGTCGAGCAAATCGCGCCGGTTTGCGGCCAAACCGTTCTCGACCTGCACAATATCGAATCGCTTCTGCATGCAAGCTGCGCCGTGTCTGAAGCTGGCGCGGCCGCCTTCGCGCATCGAGCGTTCGAGCGGACTTCGCGCGAGTTCGAACGACGGTGGCTGCCATGTTTCTCGCAAGTCCTGACGTCATCGGAGAGCGACGCGGCAGCCGCGAGAGCGATCGCGCCATCGGTCAACGTTCGCGTCTACCCGAACGCGATCCCGTCGCGGCCCGTGCCTGCGGAAGTCCGTCGCCACGCCATCGTGTTCTCGGGAAACCTGGAGTATCATCCGAACCGTACGGCCGTCCGGTTCTTCCGCCGGGAGGTGTGGCCGCACTTACGGGAGTTGCATCCAGCGCTGACGTGGCGCCTGGTCGGCAAGAACCCGCAAGCGGTGCGGGAGTTTACGGGGGATGACTCGCGGATCGAAGTGACTGGCCAGGTAGAAGACGCGGTGTTAGAGTTGGCACGCGCCGAAGTCGCCGTGGTTCCGCTGCTGGCCGGGAGCGGGACGCGCTTGAAGATTCTGGAGGCATGGTCGGCGGGAACTCCGGTAGTTTCGACTTCGATAGGCGCCGAAGGTCTCCCAGTGCGCGATGGTGAACACTTGTTACTGGCCGATGGGGCGGATGCGTTCGCTCAGGCGGTCAGCCGGTCCTTAGCGTGCAACGATCTTCGGGAGCGCCTTGCAGCCTCCGGCAGGTTGTTGCTGGAAAAGGAGTTTACATGGGAAAAGGCTTGGGGCCAGCTGCGTTTTGACACAGCGGAGAGTCTAAATGGTCCGCTATACTAGGACAGTTGATGCGCATTGCCGTTGATGCTCACGCCATCGGCCGCCGCTTGACCGGAAACGAAGTATTTATTCGCAGCCTGTTGCAGGCTTTTGCCGCGCAGTCGGGCGGGTGTGATTTTTGCGCTTACGTTTCGTCGGAAGAGGCAGCCGCGGCGATACCGCAAAATATCTCTGTTCGCCGGGTCGCCGCCAATCCCTACTTCCGTCTCGGGTGGGACCTGGCGCATAAGATCGGGCGCGACGGCGCCGACTTACTGCATGTGCAGTACACTGCGCCATTGGCGTGCCCTGTGCCGGTCGTGGTCAGCGTACACGACGTAAGCTTTCTGGAACATCCCGAGTACTTCACACATGCGCGCGCCACTCAGCTGCGCATTACCGTGGGACGAACCGTGCGTAGCGCGGCCAAGATACTGACGTGCAGTGAGTTCTCCAGGCGCTCTATCTTGAAAGTTTACGGAGATATCGAAGAAGACAAAGTGGTGGTTGCGCCCAACGCGGCGGCATCCGAGTTCCGACCGATTTCGCGCGAGGCTGCATCGGTTTTTGTCCGCGACAAGTTGAATATCCCCGGGCCATTTGTCCTCTCGGTGGGCGATCTACAGCCGCGCAAGAACCAGATCGGACTGATAAAGGCTTTCGCGCGGATGGTTCGCGCCTTTCCGCAGTTAACACATCGGCTTGTGCTGGCGGGTAAAGAGACGTGGTTCGCGCATCGCGTGCATGATGCCGCGCGCGAATCCGGCGTGGCAGATCGTATTCAATTCATCGGCTTCGTTTCCGACAGCGATCTGCTACAGCTTTATAACGCCTGCGATCTATTCGCATTTCCATCTTTTTACGAAGGTTTCGGATTGCCGCCGCTGGAAGCGATGGCGTGCGCGCGGGCGGTGGTCTGCGCCCACACCTCCGCGATGCCTGAGGTGGTAGACGGCGCAGCTCTTCTGTTTGATCCCTATGCGGTGGATGAAATTGCGCGCGCGATGTCGGACTTGCTGCTAGATAACGAGCTGCGGTCGCGCATGGAGCGCCTGGGTATGCAGCGGGCCGCGCATTTCAGTTGGCAGAAGAACGCCGAGCGTACTATCGAAGTGTTCCGCGAAGTTGCGGAAGGCACACGCGCGGCTTCCGTTCGCGCCCGTTCCGCGCCTCAGGTTTCGAAATGATATCTCCACGATGAAGCTCCTCGGGTTCCTGTCTCTCTCGATTCTTGCCGCCACTGCCAACGCGCAGCAAGGGTTCCCTTTTACGAACGAATCGTTGAAATACACGATCGTTTACACCAGCGGACTAAGTCTTGGGGAAGCGGATTTCAGTGCCACCAAATCGCCCATGGGATGGGAATTCGTGGCGTCGGTGAATGCGTCGGTCCCGGGATTTTCGATGGTGGATCATCTTCTCGCTTCGGCTACGAACGAGATGTGTTCGACTCAATTCACGCGAGATCTTTCGAACGGAAGAAAGAAAACGCGTGAAAAGACCACGTTCGATGAAAAAACGGGCAAGGGTCACCGCGTCACGACGATGCCGGCCGATGGCGGCGAGACTACCTTTACGATCCCGTCCTGTGCGCGCGACGCCCTCACCTACGTTTTCTATGGCCGCCGCGAACTGGGCCAGGGTAGAGTGCCGCACGCGCAAGAGGTTTACTTCGGCGGAACTTACTCGGCGCGAATGGATTATACAGGCGCGCAGAACGTCATGGTGAAGGGTAAGGCCACGGTTACGGATCACCTGGTGGTTAGCGTGAAAGGCCCGAAATCCGACTTCAGTTTCGAAGTCTTCTATGCGCGCGATGCGGCGCGCACGCCGCTCGAGATTCGAATCCCAGCGCCGGCAGGAACGCTCACGGCAGAGCTTGTGCAATGAGGGCTCCGGACGGCCAGAGCCATCGATGCGCGTAGCGTTTCTCTCGCCGCTGCCCCCGGCGCGCAGCGGGATTGCCGACTATTCCGAAGCCTTGGTGGAATCGCTGAAGGCAATCGTCAACCTGGAAGTTTTTTCCAATGCAACGTCCGGGTTTGATGCCTCGAAATTCGATGTCGCAATTTATCAGGTTGGCAACAACGCGCATCACGATTTCGTTTACGAAGCCGCTCTCAGGAATCCCGGTGTTGTCGTGATGCATGAGTCGAACCTGCATCACCTGATCACGGATCTCACGATCCGCCGCGACGATTGGGACGCTTACATCGCCGAATGTGAATACAACGGCGGCGCCAAGGCGAGAGAGTTCGCGATCAAGGTGCGGGCGCTCGAGACAGGACCCGATTACGAAGGCGTGGCTATGACGCGGCGGTTGCTCGAACGGGCGCGCGGCGTGATTGTGCATAGCCGGTATATGCGTGACGAAATGCGCGCGGCAGGATATACGGGACCTGTTGCCGTGATTCCACACGGGGCTTGGATTCCGCCAGTGGACCGCATGGCGTATCGTCACCGCCTGGGTCTGGATGAGACAATTCCTCTGATTGGCATATTCGGGTTTCTGAAACCGTATAAGCGAATCGCGGAATCGCTGCGCGCGTTCCGCCGATTGGTACGCGTAACGCCGACGGCGAAAATGATCCTGGTGGGCGAACCGCATCCGGAGCTTCCCGTGGAAGGCATGATCCGCTCGATGGGAATCGAAGCCAATGCGCGCGTGATCGGGTTCGCACCCATTGAGGACTTCGTTGGATATCTCGCGGCATGCGATATCGTGCTGAACCTGCGCTATCCGACAGTGGGTGAAAGCTCGGGAACGCTGCTGCGGTCGTTGGGACTAGGTAAGGCGGTGATGGTTTCGGAGATCGGATCGTTTCAAGAGTTCCCGGACGATGTTTGTCTCAAGATTCCGGTAGGCGCCGGGGAAGAGGATCTGATCTTTGAGTACATGAACCTGCTCACGGCGCGTCCGGAAGCGGCGCGGGCGCTAGGCATGCGCGCGAAGGAGTACGTCGCGACCGAATGCAACTGGAAGGTGGTCGCGAAAAAGTACGCAGCGTTTGTGGAAGCGGTAGCGAAGGGCGAAGAATGGCATGAATCGGCCCAGCCAACCGCCCCCGCGGCGGAGCAGCCCTCGGTGGATACCGAGGAGATTAAGCCTTACCTGCATACCTGGGCACACAACGAGCAGGAGAGCTGGTATCTGAATACGCACGAAACGCGTCTCGCGAAAACGTTGGCTATCACGCCTCCGGGCGCGGCGGACCAGAGCGTGTTGGAGATGGGCGCGTATCTGCAAATCACACCCGCGCTCAAGACGAAGTTGGGCTATGGCTATGTGCGGGGCTGCTACTACGGCGAAGCGGGACGCAGCGATCGCCGCACGGTGATTTCGACCGAAGGCGAGCCGTTCGAATGCGAGATCGACCTTTTTGACGCCGAGAAAGATCGCTTTCCCTACGCCGATGCGAGCTTCCATACCGTGCTCTGCGGGGAATTGATTGAGCACCTGTTCGAAGACCCGATGCATTTGATGGCGGAGATCAACCGCATCCTCAAACCCGCCGGGCACGTGGTGCTCACGACGCCTAATATTGCTTCGCTGCGCGGCATTTCCGCCATTCTGCAGGGATTTCATCCGGGACTCTTCCACGCATACATTAAGCCCAACGCGGCGGGCGAAGCCGACCCGCGGCATAATCGAGAATACACGCCGCGCGAAATCCACCAGCTACTCGAAAACTCAGGTTTCGAGGTGACGTTACTCGAAACAGGCGATTTCCGCGAGGAACCGCATCCCGAATACGGCTGGGTGACGCATCTGCTTGACCGTTATGGGCTCGAAAAATCGCTGCGCGGCGAAGGGATTTACGCGGTGGGCCGCAAAACAGGCACGGTTCGCGAGCGGTATCCAGGCTGGCTATACTCGTGACCGTGACTGCGAGATCCGTGGGCCGCGCGTTTAGTTATCCGGCGCTCACGGTGTGGCGTAACCAGCGGTTAATCCGGACGATGGTGCGGCGCGATATTCTGGGCCGCTATCGCGGTTCGTTCGGCGGATCGTTTTGGACCGTAATCAATCCGCTGCTGTTAATGGGCACTTACTTCTTCGTGTTCGGCGTGGTGCTGAAGCGCCCAGAAGAGAGCCGCACGGATTTCGCGCTCTATTTTCTGGCGGGCATGCTGCCCTGGCTGGCGTTCAGCGAATCCGTGGGCCGCTCACCGAGCGTGATGCTGGAGCACCGCAATTTCGTGAAAAAGCTGGTCTTCGCCGTGGAAACCCTGCCCGTGAACCTGGTGATCTCAGGTCTGGTCAGCGAGGCGTTTGCGGTTGTGCTGTACTGCATTTTCCTGGGAGCGATCCGGCATGGATTGCCATTGACCATTCTGTGGCTGCCGGCGTTGATTTTGCCGCAGGTGCTTTTCACGGCGGGCATTTGCTGGTTTCTGGCAGCGCTGGGGGTGTTCGTTCGAGATCTGGGCCAGATCATCAGCTACATGCTCACGGTGTGGTTTTTCATCACGCCAATCTGTTACCGGGAGGATGCCCTGCGAGCCCACGCGCCCTGGATGGCGAAGAACCCTATCACCGTGCTGGTGCGAGGATATCGCGCCATCTTTCTCTATGACCAAGCCCCGCAGTTTGGGCCGCTGTGGAAACTCTGGGTTTTAGGTTTGGTGTTTGCCGTATTGGGACACGCCTGGTTCTACAAGTTACGAAAATCGTTTGCGGATGTGATCTGAGCTTATGCTCGCCGGCGCATCTCGGCTCTGGCTTCCTCTTCTGCGGACCGATTGCGCTCGGTCTCCCGCTTGTCGTGCAATTTCTTGCCTTTCGCGACCGCGATTTCGCACTTGATCTTCCCCTTTTTCAGGTAGATCTTGGTGGGAATCAGCGAAAGGCCCTTTTCCCGCGTTTCGCCGAGCAGTTTATCGATTTCGCGGCGATGCAGGAGGAGTTTACGATTGCGGACAGGCGGATGGTTTTCGCGGTTCCCGTGAGAGTACTGGCTGATGTGGGCGTTCATGAGCCAGGCCTCGTTGTCCTGCACCATGGCGAAGGCCTCCTTTAATTGGATCTTGCCGTCTTTGGCGGCCTTGACCTCGGTCCCGGTGAGAACCATGCCGGCTTCGAAGCGGTCCATAAGGAAATAATTATGGTTCGCCTGCCGGTTATCGCTCAGGATTTTAATGGAAGCGTCTTTGTCAGCCAAGATTTGGCCTCCACGCCCCGAAGCCCAACAGCGTCAATAGCTTTAGATGGGACGAGACCGCGGAATTGCAGTTTATTTTAGCATAGGCCTTCCGGATCGCCCGCTGAGAACGGGAACATGTTATTTTTCAATCGGTTAACCGCAGTCGTCCTTTCCCTTGCGCTGCTTGCGCCAGTAGCGCCGCTTGAGGCCAAAACCAAGAAAGGCGACAGATACTTCGCCGAAGCCCGCACCGAGGAGGCCAAGAAAAACTGGGACGCCGCCCTTGCGGATTACGAGAAGGCCTTTGCGGAAGACCCTGACGAGATCATGTATCAGATGGGCGTCGATAAAGCCCGCTTTCACGCAGGGCAGGCCCATGTCGAACGCGGGTTAACGGTTCGCGGGCAAGGGCAGTTGGGCGAAGCGCTGATCGAATTCCAGAAGGCCTACGCAATCTATCCGGGCTCTGCCATTGCACAGCAGGAACTGCAGGAGACGCAGCAGATGATCCTGCGCGAGCGTAAACGGGTGCAAGAGACCGGTAAAGAGGCCCCGCCGGATATACGCTCGCTGACCCCGGGACAGGCAGCGGAAAAAGCGGAAACGGACAAGATCAACCGCATGCTGCCCATCCCCCAACTGCGGCAGCTCAAGCCAGGCTTGATCGATCTGAAAATGACTGGCAATACCAAGGTCCTCTTCAATACCTTGGGCGCATATGCCGACCCGCCGGTTAACGTCCTCTGGGATCCCGATTATCAGAACCCGCAGCATGACAACTTCTCGGTGGATATTAAGAGCCTGACGCTTGACCAGGCATTCGACTACCTTCAAACGCTAACCAAGTCGTTCTGGAAGCCGCTTTCTTCCAACACAGTTTTTATTACCAACGATAACCCCACTAAGCGCAGGGACTACGAAGAGCAGGTTCTCAAAACTATTTATCTGCACAACGTGGGCAGTCCCACGGAGTTTCAGGAAGTAGTGAATGCCGTGCGCACGGTACCCGAACTGACCAAAGTCTTTCCCGATACCGCGCAATACGCGATCGTATTGAAGGGCGAAGCGGATCGCGTGGCCTTGGCAGAAAAGATCGCCCACGATCTGGATAAACCGAGGCCTGAGGTGCTGCTCGATTTTCTGGTGATGGAGGCGAGTTCGGTATTCAGCAGGCAGATTACAGCCGCGGTTGCATCCACGGGGCTGAATGTCCCGATCAATTTCACGCCGCGCTCCTCTATTCAAGTACAAACTTCCAGCAACAGCACAACCACCTCGACCACTTCGAGTACGTCTACGACATCCGCCATCACGACAACTCCTACAACGACGACCGGAACAGGCTCCAGCACGACCGGCACGGCGATCCCGTTAAGCAGCCTGGGGCATCTCTCGAGCGCGGATTTCTCGACCACGCTACCCGGCGCGCTTTTGCAGGCCGCTATGAGCGACGCGAAGACAAGGGTTTTGCAGGCCCCCGAAATGCGCGCCATCGATAACGTCAAGGCCACGCTAAACATTGGCGAAAGAGAGCCTACGGCCACCGGCAGTTTCCAGCCAGGCATTGGAGGCGTGGGCATTAACCCGCTGGTGAACACGCAGTTTCAATACATCGATATCGGGGTGAACATCGAAGTATTAGCGCGCGTGCATTCGGAGAGCGAAGTCACGGTGCATATGCTGCTCAATATCACCAGCGTCACGGGCAACGTGAATCTGGGCGGCATCACGCAGCCTATTATTGGACAGCGCAAGATTGAGCACGACTTGCGCATTAGAGAAGGTGAAGTGGCGCTCTTGGGCGGCCTGGTGACGCGGCAGGACGATAGGACGATTACCGGCATTCCGGGCCTATCCAGCATTCCGCTGTTGGGGAACCTATTTAAGGGATCGAGCGTCGATCATAACCGCGACGACATTGTGATCGCGGTGATACCGCACATTATCCGCAAGCCCGAATTTTCGCCAGAGGAATTGCGCCCCATCGCCGTGGGCACGCAATCGATC
Source organism: Bryobacterales bacterium (assembly GCA_963703295.1). GTDB lineage: Bacteria > Acidobacteriota > Terriglobia > Bryobacterales > Bryobacteraceae > PALSA-243. Next base: position 7,572,846 of record OY969810.1, on the reverse strand, counting down.
AAGATCAACTATGCGCCGGAAACGCCGGACCCCGTAGTGGCTGCGCCGGTTGGCGCGGGAGTTGTGGGGCGCCTGGAGCTCCTCCGGCAACCGCGCCGCCTATGGGCGTGGGCGGGCAAACGCCGGCGCCCGTTGCGGGTATGCCCGTGATGCCGGGAATTCCAGGTTCACCGACTACAAGCCTGAGTGCCGGATTACCTCCCGCTACGGCTCCGCCGCTGGGCGCGCCGCCGGCTACGACGGGTCCTCCTGCTACGGCGCCGCCATTGATCACTCCAGCGGATGGCCTGGTGTTGCGTTTCAATCCAAGAACCATCGAAGCGACGGCCGGCGGCACGTTTACGGTCTCCATTATGGCTGAGAACGCGGCCGACCTCGGATCGGCGCCAGTGCATCTGCAATTCGATCCGAAGATTTTAAAATTGAATGACGTAACGGCGGGCGATTTGTTGACGAAGGGCGGCGCGACGCCGCTCTTGACCAAAAACATTCAGAACGATGTGGGCAGCGCCTCGATTCAGGTGTCGCGGCAGCCCGGACTGACGGGTGCGACCGGCAGCGGCGTGATTGCGACTCTGACGTTCACGGCCGTGGCCGCGGGCCAGACGCAGATTGTCGCGCCGAAAATTGAGCTACGCAATTCGCAGGGTCAACCGGCGGGAACCGGCAGTCCGGTTCTGAGCGTCCATGTTAAATAGGTATGCCTGGTAAGAAGAACCAAACGCCAGTTCGGAAATCGCGCGAGCGCGGGATGACTCTGATCGAGTTGGTGGTGGCCTTCACTATCATGATTACGCTGAGCGCGATGGCTGTGCCTATGGCGCGCTCGAAAGTTCGCGCCGAACGAGAACGCCAGTTGCGTTACGACTTGAACGATATGCACCTGGCCATCGACAAGTACAAAGACATGTGCGACGCCGGATACTTTGGCCAAATCAAGGCGGGCACTGATTGCTTCCCGGAGACCCTCGACATCCTGGTGGAGGGGATCAAGCTGCCCGGTCCGGATGGAAAGAAACTCAGGCTGTTACGCAAGATACCGGTGGATCCTTTCACGCACAGCGCGGAATGGGGAATGCGCAGCGATCAGGATGACGCGACGTCGCAGAGCTGGGGCGGACAAAACGTGTTCCAGGTATACAGCAAGACAACGGAGAAAGCTCCCGATGGCTCGAACTATTCGAATTGGTAGCGCAATGCCCAGTTCCCGACGCCGTGGATTCACCTTCGTCGAGATGATGGTGGTCATCAGCATCATCGTGATCCTGATTACTGTAGCGATTCCGATCTACCAGAAGTCGATCATCCGTTCACGCGAAGCGGTCTTGCGTAGCAATCTGCAGACGCTGCGTCTGGTGATCGACAATTACACCTACGATAAAGAGAAGGCCCCTCAAACGCTGGACGATCTGGTATCGGATGGATATCTGAAGAAAGTTCCGTTAGACCCCATCACCAACACTTCTCAATGGAAGTATGTGATGGAGGACGCGACGCAAGCTGTCAACCAATCGGAGCCAGGAATTTTCGATATCCATAGTACTTCGGATAAAATGAGTCTTGATGGGACCCCATATTCTACCTGGTAAGCGCCTCCGTTGGCTGCTTGCTGCTTTATCCTTTTCATTAATAACAAGTTATGCCCAGCAAGGCCCCTCGGCGGAAGGCTGCAATGTTTCCGCTACTCCTACCCAGGTTCGGGGGGAAGGGCTAACTGAACGGTTTGGCGCCATACTTTTCCAGTGTTCCGGCTTTCTACCCGCCAGTAACGTTTCGGGCAATTTAACTTTATTTCTACCGGTCAGCATTACGAACCGGGTCGACAACAACAACAATGCCCTGGATACGGTTTTGTCACTCGACATGGGAGCAGGGCTGACTCCAACAGCGATTGCGGGAAAGATCGCAGGCAATAATATTACGTTTCAGGGAATCACTTTGACTGTTCCCGCGAGCGGTCAATTCAATTTGCAAGTTTCGAACGTCCGAGGGGCGGCCTATCAATCGGGCTTCCAGGCGCCGCACCAGATCAGTGCGCAGATTTCGGCGCCGTTCGCTTTGAATCAAAGTACGATTGCGGTTGCGAGCGTGCAGCCCGGCCTTTTTACGACGCAGAATTCAGCGGGTATTTTCTGCGTGGGATCTCCGATTCCGGATTCGATCACGCTATCCAATCTATTTTCGGCCGGCACCGCATTCGCATCTACTCGGGTAACTGAAGGCTTCGCCGCAGCTTTCCAGACGCGCGGTATCGGGGACGATTCGGGTACGCGAATCATCGTGAAATATGGGGGATTTCCCGCGGGCGCTTCGGTTTACGTTCCGATGTTTGTGGCGGGGTCCGATGCATCGGTTCCCACGGCGGGCGGCGACCTAGGCGGGGGACAAAATTTGGGAAACTATGTCCCCGGCAGCAATACCCTGCTGCTCTCCGCAGTGCAAGGCGCGGATAGCACGGGCGCGGGCGGATTTGTGAGCGGCTTTGCGGGCAGCATGAACCTAGTGACGCAAGTTCCGCTGACGAATGGATCGGGCTACGCGGTGTACGAGGTGACGGATGCGAATCCCAGCCTGGTGGAGAGCGCTCAGTTTCCCACGTTCATCGCCATTTCGAGCGTGACCGCGGCGGCGACTGCGAGCGAGACGGTGTCGTTCGCGCCGGTTTCGACGGTGATGACGGCGTCCACCACCGCGCCGGTGCCGCGATTTGAAGCAGTGACTCCGTCGAACGATTGCAACTTGGTTGGCGATTGCAACGCGAACTACTATCCGAAGCTCTCGGCTGTGACACTGGGTTTGAACCTTACGGCGACGGCTGGCGGATATAGCAATAACGCGTATATTGCTGTAGACAATGTTGCCGGAGGCACGCTGAATTGGAACGCGAGCGTGCTTTACAACCAAGGGTCGGGGTGGCTGGTGATGAATCCCGCTACGGGACGGAACAATGGCACCATCCTGGTGAATGCCAATACGCAGGGTTTGGCGGCAGGGACTTATACGGCCACCGTTACGGTGGACGGCGGTCCGATGGCGGGCTATGCTTCCTTCCCGGTGACGTTGACTGTCAAGGCCGCTGCGACCGGAACGGGCACGGGAACAGGAACAGGTTCGGGCGCCCCGGCGGCTCCCGTGACTCCGACCAACGCCGTAACGGTTTCCTCGGTGGTGAGCGCGGCGAGCCTCTCGGCGGCGCCTTTGGTAGGCGGGTCGTTGACCACGCTACTCGGCTCAAATCTTGCAGGGAAGGCCGTGACGGTGACATTCGACGGCAATCCGGCTACTCTGCTTTACTCCAGCGCGTCGCAGATCAATCTACAGGCTCCTATGACTGTGTCGTCGGAAACGGCCAGCAGTATGGTGGTAACTGTGGATGGCGCTAGCGTCACGCAATCGGTGCCGGTCTCACCGGCATGGCCTGCCATTTTCAACGGTGGCGTACTGAATCAGGACTATAGCGTCAACGGACCGTTGGGGCAAGCGAAGTCCGGCGACATTCTGCAGATCTTTTTAACCGGAGTGCCGGATTCCGCCGCGGTTTCCGTGGTAATTGGCAATCAGAGCGGTATCGCGCCACTCTATGCCGGCCCGGCGCCGGGCATTGCGGGCGTGCAGCAGGTCAACGTGAAATTGCCGGCGGGCGCGGGCGGCGGTTCGACTCCAGTGGCGGTTTGCGCTACGGCGGGGGGTCGGGAGTTCTGCTCTACCGGAGTGCCTGTGTACGTGAAGTAGGGCCGGTTCGCGGGCCCCGGGGTGGGAGTCGAGGAAGTCGAGGGAGTCGAGGGAGCCAGAATGAAGGATGCGCTTCGCGCGATTGGGCATCTGGATTGTATTGGATTCGCGTTCGGTAGGGGCCAAGGCCGTATACCGCACGTGTGCCAATACAATTCGGATGGGTAGCATCGCGCGAAGCCCATCCTTTATTCTGGCTCCCTCGACTCCCTCGACTTCTGACTCCCCGCCCGCGGGATTCTAACGTGGATGCGCTTCGCGCGATGGGGCGCATCTGGAATGTTTCTGCGGGTACACTGGTTTTTGATACGTTCTCTTTGGGCTGCTGCCCCTGCGTTCTGTTTCTTTTATTCCGGGTGCGGGTATATTGGGGGGACTTTGCCTCCTTTGGCCAATATTCCAGCGGATCCGACTGATCTTGCGGTGGTGCAGCGCGGGGGGAAACTGTTTGCTCACTTTAAGCTTCCTCAACACACGACGGAGTTGGAGCCTATCCGCGGGGATCTTCAACTTGATTTGCGCGCGGGCGTAACGCCTAGTCCTTGGAGTATTGAGGCGTGGGCGCCGGGGGCGACGAAGGTTGCACCGGTTAGCTTAAAAGATGGGGTTGCGCAGTATGAGTTCGCGTCGACGCCATGGACGGGTAAGGAGATTGCGGTTGCGGCGCGCGCGATTGGAGCGAACGGGAAGGCATCCAACTGGTCGAATGCGGTGATTTTGCCGGTGGTTTCGCCGCTTACCACTCCTACCGATCTGACAGCTTCCGCGACGGAGAAGGGCGTGCGGTTGACGTGGAAGGGTGCGGGGTCGCATTTCCGCATTTTGCGACGCTCCGACGCTGCGACCGACTATGCGGAGATAGGGACGTCGACCGCGCTCGAATTTCTGGATACTTCGGCTGAGTTCGGCAAGAGCTACTCGTATCTGGTGCAGAGCTTCACCGACTTGGGGGAGCATCGCGAGGCGCAGAGCGACCTCTCCGCGGAACGGGCTATCTCACCGAAAGACGAATTTCCTCCTGCGGCGCCTATCAACCTGCGCGCTACGGCTTCCACGAGTACCGTGGAGTTATCCTGGGACGCGAATAGCGAAACGGATCTTGCCAATTATCGCGTTTACCGATCGGTGGACGGAGGGGCGTTTCAGAAGATCGCCGAAGTGAGCGATATACCGACGTATTCCGACAAGACCGTGCAACCCGGAAAGACCTATCGGTACGCTTTGACGGCGGTAGATAAGAGCGGCAATGAGAGCAAGCGTTCGGCGGTGGCAGAGGCCATGCTATAACTCAGGGCTTACCGAGGGCGCACAGCGGGTCTCCCAAAACTACGCCCATCCAACTGAGAAACGGCAAACCCATATAGAAGCTCTCGGCCAGGTTGCGCCCATCATAATAAGCGGGCAGCACGTACTCCGGGCGGGGGCAGGCTTGCAGGTAGGGTTCATACACGTTGCCGGAAACGCCGGTTACGCCTTCGTGAATCAAATCGGCGGAGAGCGATTGTCCGGAGCCGCCGAACGGCTGGGCGCTAATGGTCCAATTATCGGGAGGCCGGCGGAAGGTACGTGCGTTGGTGGAAACGAACTCGGTGGCGATGGCGCCAGGCAGCCATTGAAAACCGAGCCAGCGCTGCTTGCGGACCGGGTCGTTGGAGCCCCAGGACGCATAGCCGATGACGTCTTTTTCCGAGTAGAGCACTTTCGGCGTCAAGTCGAGTTTCACACGAGACGATGGAATTAGCAGGGCGGCGGTGCGCAACCACGAATTCCCCTCGCCGCCTGGCGCGGCATCGATCACGAATTTTCCGGTATTGCGGGCGGCGTGAGCGCGGTCGATCATGCCTTTCACGTCTGCCACGTCATAGCCTGCGAGGCGAGTGACCAGATAAATGGGGAATTGCGGATGGCGGAACGGGGCGTTGCGGACGCCGAAGAATGGATTGTGCAACGGGCCGGCGCGATCAGCCTTCTGGCCCTTCAGTTTTCCGTACAACAAAGTCAGTTCCGAATCGACAGAGCTGCGCGTCGCCATCGTGCCGCTGGTTCCATCGACCTTGAGCGGCGTTCCCAAGGTGAGGACAATGTAGAGGACTTTCTCGCGCAAGCCAGCCTTCGTGAGGCAGTGGCCGATGGGGCCTTCGACAGCGGTCTGATAAACGTCCCAGGAAATTTCTTCGTCGGTTGTGGTGGAGAGCCAGCAGACATTGGCTGGCGGAATGGAGCGGCGCGGGCGGTAATAATCGACGATCTCTCGCGATTCCGCGCTTTTGCTGTTGCCCACCAGCAATACCTGCGCGCCCGTCTGCGCGGGAAGTGGAATGCAAAGCGTCAGGCTAAAAGAGAGGCCAGCGGCGAACCAGGATAGGAAGCGGGTCACTACTTTCGATGGTAGCGTGGGCCAAATTCGCCGCGGGGTAAGCGGTGCGGTTTATCATCCCTTTTCGGGACGTATGCGTCTGCGACGACTCCACTAGTTCGGCCGCACCACCCCGGGCCTTTGCTACAATACTTACCGCAACCCGGCTGTCCGTGGGAAATTCATTATTTCTATCCCGCCGATACATAATTTGAGTAGTCCCGGCGCTATATGGACTTCGATCAGCTCCACACATTCCTGGAAATCGTCCGGCTGAAGAGTTTTTCCAAAGCCGCGCAGACGTGTTTCCGCACGCAGCCGGCAATCAGCGCGCAGGTGAGACAGATCGAACAGGAGTTGCGGGCCGATCTCTTCGAGCGGTTCGGAAGCCGCATTTCGTTGACTACCGCCGGCAAGATTTTCGCAGAGTACGCAGCGCAAATGCTCGACCTGCGCCGCCGCGCACAGGATGCGATCGCCGAACTGGAGAGCAACCCTCGCGGGGAACTGGTGATCGCGGCCAACGAAGCAACTTGCATCTATCTTCTTCCGGTGGTCTTTTCTGAATATCGCAGGCTGTTTCCGGCAGTTCAATTGCAAGTTGATCGCAATTATGGCGCGCGCGTGGTGGAAGCGGTAATGGACAATTCGGCCGATTTCGGGCTGACGCAACTTCCGGTGGACGAGAAGCGTCTGCAGGTGGTGGATGTTCATCGCGACGAGGTCCGATTGATTGTGCCGGCCGATCATCCGTTAGCCGACCATAAGTCGGTTTCGCCACGTCAGGTGGTGGAGTATTATCTGTTGCTGCCGAAGACGGGTAAGACGCGCGCCCGTTTGGACCAATGGCTGGAGCCGGTAGAGGACGAACTGCGCATTTCGATGGAGCTCGATTCCACCGAAATGATGAAGCGGTTCGTGATGGCGGGTCTGGGCCTGAGCTTCATCGCCATGTCGAACTGCCGCGAGGAGTTGGCTGCAGGAAAGGTGCGGGCCATCCCGCTTGCGCCGGAGGCTATGCTGCGCCGTCTGGGTCTGATTTACCGCAAGGATAAAGCGCTTTCGAAAGCGGCGCTAGGATTTATCCAGGTTGTGCTCGATAATGTGGGAGACGATTCCGCCGGGGCTCGCAAGCCCAAGGTAAGCGTCCGATGAACTGCGCTCGCTGCAAAAAGAAGTACGGCCAAGACGCCGTCCGATGCCCGCATTGCGGTGAGCCGAACCCGCAAACGTCGGGCGTGGTGCAGACATCGGTGGTGGTCATCTCGGCCGGCCGCGAGGATTTGGTTTACCGCACGGTGGACGAGGTTCCGACGCGTCTACGCAGTAAGCTGTTGCGATCCACCAACGGCTCGAATTCAGCGACGATATTGATTGCCGACCGGCGCGGCCGCAAACAGGTCGCGAAGGCGCTACGCGCGCTGCCTGGCCCGGCGCAGCGGCGTTTGATGCACACTGCGCTTGGCCTGGGCAGGGTATCGGCCGCCGAATGGTTTACGACGGCGCGGAAACGGGCGGTCGTTGGGGCCTTATTTCTACTGGCGTTGCTGGTGGTAGCCGCGGTGTTTCGCCTGCGCGGGTAGCCGCATCTTCTAAAGATTTCTCCTGGGACGCCGATATTTTCTTTATGGAAAACCGGCGGGAAGATCGTGTTCCGGTCGAACGGCCAATCGTTGTTACGATGCTCGGCGATCGCGAAGTTCGGCTTATGGCGAGCGTGAAGAACGCTTCGCCGCGGGGAATCGGCATCATAACGACAGAGGCGGCGTCATTGGGACGGGCCGTGAAACTTGAGATTGGCGACTCGATTTTTCTAGGCGAAGTTATGTACTGCCAAGCCGTGGAAGAGGGGTTCTTTTGCGGCATCGAGCTGACCGAAGTGCTTTCGGGCCTTTCGGCGCTGAGCAAAATGGCACAGGAATTTCACGAGCAGCTTGACCCCGCGCCGCGTCGGTAAGCATCACTGCCTGTTATCCTGAGTCTTCGCATGTCGCACCGAGCGGTAGTCTTTGGAGCCTCCGGCCAGCTAGGCGTGGAGTTGGTGCGCGAGCTGAAGTCACGGCAATACGAGGTCGCGGCATGGGACCGCGCTCACGCCGATATCACCGATTCCGCAGCCGTAGAGCGGGCGCTGGCCAGTTTCGACGCGCAGGTGGTCTTCAACTCCGCAGCCTACAATCAGGTAGATGTAGCCGAGAAGGAGCCGCAAGCCGCGTTTCAAGTGAATGCGCTGGCCGTCCGCAATCTCGCATTGGCCTGCCGGCAGATTGATGCGCGCCTGGTGCATTTCTCGACTGATTACGTGTTCGACGGGACGGCGTCGCGGCCCTACGTAGAAGAAGATCGAACACACCCTCTGGGAGCCTATGCGGTTTCGAAACTGGGTGGCGAGCTTTACGCGCAAGCCTATCTCGACCGTGCGCTGATCGTCCGCACGTCGGGTGTTTTTGGACCTGGCGGTCTGGTGACCGCGCGTGGCAATTTCGTTGAACTGATGCTGCGGGTGGCGGGATCGGGACAGCCGATTCGCGTGGTGGAAGATCACGTTGCGTCGCCTACCTTTGCCCCTTATCTTGCCGCACGCGCGATTGATCTGGTGGAGCGCGATGCGGCGGGTGTTTATCATGTGGGCGGCGGTTCGCCGGTTTCGTGGTTTGACTTCGCGAGCCTGATTTTCGAGATCGCCGGTTTGAAGCCGAGACTCCAACCAACGAACGAGCGCGAGTACCGGACGCCCGCGCGGCGTCCGAAGTTTTCACCGCTATCGAATGCCAAGATGGAAAAGGCCGGCGTGGCGGCAATGCCACCGCTGCGCGAAGCAGTGGAAACCTACTTCCACCTGCGCGCGAAACTGGTTTAGTTTAGTTCGGCTTTGTTCAGCGTTCGACGAACGCTTTCAAGCGGGCGAGAGCCTGATCCCACTGCTCGGAGACGAGATCGAGATAACTCTGTACCTGCTTCAGAGAAGCGGGATTCAGCTCGAACCTGCTTTCGCGGCCCTCACGAACGGCGTGCACGACGCCGGCGCGTTCAAGCACGCGGAGATGTTTGGTGATAGCCTGCCGGGTTAACTTCGATCCCGCGGTGAGCCCGGAAATCGAACAGGGCTCACCGGCGGCCAGACGAGCGACTAGCGACAGCCGGGTCTCGTCGCCAAGCGCGGCAAAGACGGGCGCGCAGACCTGCTGTTGACTAGGGAGTTCGTGAGACATGGCTCTCGATATTCTTGATTTGCTCGGCCCATCCGGCGTCGTTTCTGCGGAAGGCCTCAAACCGACGGTCGTTCGGAATTTTATCGAAGCCGGATTCTACGACGTGGAGCAGGGTTCCGGATTCGGTCTTCTCCAGCATAAATTCGACGAGTGTGGGAGTCTCCGTTGAGTAGTCGATTTTGGTGTCGACGGCATAGGGGTGCCAGGTGAACGAAAACAGGTGTTCCGGTTCCATCCGCTGCACGACGGCCTCCCATTTCAGGTGCTCATAGCCCGGGTAGGTGATGTGGCCGCGCGAGACCTGGCCTGGGACAAATGGGGCGTCTACTTTAACCCGAAACCAAGCGCCAAACTCATTGTGGTCCGTGAGTGCGCGCCACACGCGGGAAACCGGGGCTTTCAGTTCAATCCGCTTTTCAATTCGATCACTCATTATGCAACCTCCAGGTTGCATAATAATCTAGCGCGCAAAAATAGGCAACCAATTAGTTGCTTTATTGGGCATCATGCGTAATTGCGTAATAACCTTTGCGTGCGGCGACTTTGAAGTCCTTATTCGATGTTTTGACATCAAGCTTGCGATACGAACCGTCTTTTGTCGAATTTGCGGGAGTGTAGCCGATGGCGTATTGAGTCCGCATCTCTTCCTGCAGTTCGCGAAATACGTCTTCCAGCGGGTGCGAGCGGTCCACGCGATAGACGTGGCCGCCGGTAGGGTCGGACATGCGGTGCAGGGCCCCATCGCCGCCACCGCCGAAGCCGCTGAAGGGACCGTAAAATCCGCGGTCGACGTACTCGATGCTGTAGATCACGGCGTCGGATTTCTGCGCTGCTTCAATCGCCTGATCGATGGGCAGCTTGCTGCCTTCATCCACGCCGTCGGTGATCACTACGATGACCTTGCGGCCAACCTCTTGGCGCAGTTTCTCCGATGCGGCGAGGTAGATGGCATCATAGAGCACGGTGCCCCGCGGTTGTCCCACGGTGGGAACCGGTCCTGGGCCGAGGCCGCCAACGGGCACGCTCAAATGCAGGCGGCTGAGACCATCTGTGAGCAGGCGCACGGAATTGGTGTAATCCTGCAATAACTCCGATTCCTCGCCGAACATCATCAGGAAGGCTTCATCCTTTTTGCGGAGTACCTGAGAAAAGAATTGGGATGCGGCGTTGCGCTCGATGCCGATCAGGTTCTGCTGGCTGCCGCTGGTGTCGACGAGCAGGCCGATGGTGAGCGGGAGATCGGTCTCGCGGCTGAAATACTTGATGGTTTGGGGCTTGCCGTCCTCGAGGATGGTGAAATCCTGCTTCTCGAGGTGGGGCATCAGCGTGCCCTTTTTATCGCGCACGGAGGCCAGGATATTGACGACGTCGACATCGACTTTGATGGAGTCGCCCAGATCTTCCTGGGGTTTGGCGGGCGGGTTCTGCTGGGCTAGAAGCGCCGTGGTGAGAGCGAGGGCGGTAATTATGCGCATGCCGGTACAATGAGAGGGACGCGCCCCCGCGCCCTTCTGTTTCAACATGAAGCAAGCCATTTTGCACCTCAAGCGGGCCGACCCCGTACTGGCGGAGATTATTGGCCGCGTAGGAGAATATCGTATCCAATTTCGGGAGCCGGTTTTCGAAACACTTGTGCGGTCCATCGTCTACCAACAGTTGAGCGGCCGGGTGGCAAGCGTGATCTTCGGGCGGCTGGACGCCGCGCTCAAAGGCTCCGTAACGCCGGCCGCGATCCTGAAACTGCGCCCGGAACGCATGCGGAAGCTGGGCTTGTCGGCACAGAAGACGACCTATATTCGCGACTTGGCGCGCCATACGCGAGATGGGGCGGTGGTTTTCGAGGAACTCCCTGGGCTGCCTGACGAAGAGGTGATCGCGCGGCTCACTAAGGTTAAGGGCATCGGCGTGTGGACGGCCCACATGTTTTTGATCTTCGCGTTGCGGCGCCCGAATGTGCTGCCTACGGGGGACTTGGGTATCCGCAATGCGATTCGCAAAGCGTATGCAATGGAAGAGGCGCCGCTGCCTGCGGATATGGAAGCGGTGGCGGCGCGCTGGCATCCATATTGCAGCGTGGCGACGTGGTATCTGTGGCGCAGCCTCGATACCGAAGCGGCGCTTTAGCCTTGGGGCGCGTCTGTTTTTTGAGGCTGGCCAGCGGAATCGTGCAACCGGATTTTTTTCAGCGAGTTGAGAACTTCTTGGACACGGGAGAGCAAGACGTCGGGGGAAAAGGGTTTTTTGAGGAAGTGGCGATCCGTCACTCGCAATCCGTAGAACCGAATTACTTCCGCACCGACATGACCGGATATAAAGAGGATTTTGACGTTGGGGTTCCGCTTCAAAAGCTCCTGCGCCAACTCGACCCCGTTCTTTCCAGGTAGTGAGATATCGATTAATGCGGCGCTGATTTCGAGCTGGCGCTCGTCGAAGACTTGCAGCGCTGTATCGTAGGAATCGGCTGCGAGTACCTGAAAACCGGCGCCTTCGAGCGTACGGCGCATGGCTTCTATATCGCTTGCTTCATCATCTACAACCAAGAGAGTCACGAGTTTAGATATCCGGGGCGGTCTTCCAACGTAAATTGGATTGTACCGTCTTGGCCCGGCTATTGAGGGCGAATCGAGGGTCTTTCGCCGTTTCGCGGAGCCTGAAAGGGTGCTGCGCCGTACGTCCGGACGCGAGCTTTTGCCTCGGTTCTAACGAACGGCGCGCAGTTACTGCTGGGATGGCGGGGTTACGGTCAACTTAATAGCGGGCGCCGGTATGCCGCCGACGCTTACCACCAGGTCCTGTTCGCCGGCGGGAACATTGGACGGCGTGATGATATCGATTTGCGTCACGCCGGCGAGACCCGATGGGATGCCTGCGAATAAGACTTGCGCGGGTACACCTCCGACTGTGACGGCGACAGGCTGGCGAGGTTTCGGCAATTGCGCCACATTGGTGATTGTCGACGAGGGCGTAGCGCCGGTGGTCAGGAACGGCGTAACATCGCCATCGCCAGTCATGAATAGGAGCAGCACGTTGCCGGGGACCGCGCTGGAGACTGGCAGGCCAGTGGCGTTATCAATGGCGCTTGGAAATACGCCGGGCGCCGTCATGGTCACCATGAATATGTAAGATGCCACCTGGCCACCCCGATTCACGGCCAGCACTGCCGGTCCGGCTCCCGTTTCATAGGGTACCTGGATATTCAGTTGGCTGGGCGAGGCATAGGAGATGGGCGCCGCGACGCCGTTTACCGTTGCGGTAACGCCTTGCATCGTGAGCGGAAGCGGAAGCCTGGTGGCGAATTGCGTGGCGTTGGCCAGGTTGGTTCCATACACGGTCATCGCCATGCCGGGCGCGAATACGCTTTGGAAGGAGAAGGCGTTCTGCAAGCCGGCGATTGCGATATCAGGCGACGCACCCACGACAAAGGTCACCGGCACGCCAAGAAGAGGTGGGCTGGCGCCAGAAGCGTAGATCCAGACCGTGGCGTTATAAGCGCCTGGTGAAAGGCCGGCGGCGGAGGCATGGAGCGCGATGGTTGCAGCGCCGGATCCGGAGGTAGGCGAAACCGTTAACCAACTCGCAAGGGAATTGCCTTGGGAAATCGAGGCGGTCCAGGCAGTCGTCGATGTTGCGGCGAAGGATAACGAGACAGAAGCGGTCGAGTCCGAGGTGGAGAGCGCGACGGCCTGGGGTGATGCCGACATCGGCGCAGGATTCGCGATGGGCGTTGGGAACGCCGCGGAGACGGAAAGCGCCGCCGGTTCGGTACCGCTCAAAGAGCCGTCTTCGACGGCGCCTGTCACAGTAACCGCGATCGGACCAGTTCCGGCTGCGCTGAAACAGAGGTTGCCTTCAAGCGTGCTGAAAGGGGCCAGCCGCGCGGTTCCGAAAATGGACTGAACCTGGGCAGTGACATCCGTTTGATTCGCTCTTAGTTGCGTGATTTGCACATAGTAACCGCCCTTTTCTTGCAGGGTGAGCGGGATAAACCAACGGCACGAGGGATCGGCTTGTGGATCGTAGGCGACTGAGGAACCGGCGCGATTTGTCAGGGAAAGAGCGGGTCCGAAGCTGGAGGCGCTTCCCGTGAACGGCACGACAAGTTGCTGCGTCCAAGAGCGGCCATCGTCGTCGGAGCCTGTGAAAACAAACGTCCGGTTGGTGGGGGAATTGAGCGAGGCGGCGAGAGATGCCGAGGCGGCGCCGTGGGCGGGAATCGCCGTAGTGGTCCAGAGATTTAGGTTCTGCGTGACGCCATCGACTGTGAACTTCGTAAGCCTCGTCTCGACTCCGGCGATCTCAGTCAAACCGACTGTGTACGGCCAGCCGCCTGCGATTTCCGGCGTAGGATTTGGATTGACGTAAGGAACTATGTAGGAGCCAGTGGACGCCGGCGGTTGAATGGTTACACTCGCCGATCCGGCGGATGCGGTCAAATTGCCGCCACCGCCGTAGAGCGCGGAAGGCTGCGCGTTGCCACCATTGCCCACAACAAGCGCGGATCCCGTGGTGGAGATGGAAGCGCTAGCTATGGAACCATTGGCTGTCAGCGAGGCAGTTCCGAGATTCACTCCACTGACTACAAAATCGACATTTCCGGTTGGCGAGGCCCCGCCATTGGAAGCGGTGACGGTAGCGGTCAGGGTCACCTTATCAGTTAGACCCGCGGTGGATGGAACGGCCGTAAGGGTGGTCGAGCTTGCGGTCCCCGAAGCCCACTTCATGACCAGGTTATTGGCATTGACGCTGCCAAGGCCTGTCGCCATGTCATATCCCGATCCAGCCGGATAACCCGCAAGGCCATTGACGCAGGCGGGGCTTCCTTGGGCGCATGGCTCCTGATTATCGCCGTTCAGGATGTCGTGAAAAACGTCGGTAGTGGATTGGGCCAGGCGGTAGAGAGAGGGATTGATGTTTCCCAAGCCGGACGGCGCACCCTGATTGGCCAGATGCTGATTGAGTAACGCCGCAATACCGGCGAACGACGGGCTGGATGCGGACGTACCGCCCACCGCCATCAAGATGCCGCCCGATTGAATGAGATAGGCGTACTTACTGGGGGATGCCGCCAGCGAGATATCCGGAAGATCGCGAGCTCCGTCATCCGGTACGCCGGGACCGTTCTGCCACCACGGCTTGTTGAAGTATTTACTGGCGCCGCCGCCGGAAGAACTGAAAGAGGTTCGCGAATCATTCCAGGCCCGTTCGGGGATATAAGAGAGCGCGGATGCGTTGGTGGCGCTGTTGCGAGAGCCCCAGAATCCGCCGGCGCTATCGTCAAAAGCGGTTCCGCCGACCGCCGTGATTTCGGGAATGCTTGCGGGGAAGTTGACAGTCAGACCCTTGGTTGCCTCGGCGATGAGAGAGAATCGGTCGCAATTGGTGGCCCCGGTGTCCCCGGAGGAGGCGAACCACGTAATGCCTTGCGCATTCGCCTGTTGCGCCACGCCGCGCAAGATGGGCGAGTCATATTGCTCGCAACCTCCGAAACTCACGCTCATCACCGACGCAAGATTTTGATCGACTGCATATTGCGCGGCTGTATTCACGTTTTGCGCGTACACGAAGATGATGGTGGCATTGCGCGCCACGGCTCCCGACCATTCCAGGTCGAGATCGGCCTCGGTTTGAGCGCCATTCTTTCCGGGGTCGGGTCCGAACAAAACCACTTGCGGGTCGTTGGCGGCGAGGCCGAAGAATTTTCGGAATGCGCGGATATCGTTGAGATCTACCGCTGAATCGCCGAGGATGGCTATCTTCTGGCCCGTGCCGTCTAGCCCCGCACCGTACAGAGGCGAGACGTTGTAGATGGTCGCGAAATCATCCGGGGCGATGTAGTGAGAGGCGCCGGAATTGTAGTCTGGGCCAAGTGATTGCGGCTGGACCGGCGCTCTTATGATGAGGGGCTCAGGATTGAAATCGTCAAGACCGACGAACCCGGCCGCGATGGGTTCGATGCTCACCGGAATCTGCGGCTGCAGCGCGTATGCGAAGTGGGTCTTGCCGTCGACCTCATAATGCCGGAACGAGGTGTGCAGCGCGCGTCCGACCGATCCCGCGGTACCGCTGAATGTTACCCAGTGAGAGCCGCGAGCGATGTCGTTGACTTTTAATCCCACGGATTCCAACCAGTGAACGACCTTGGTTATGTCACCCGGGCTGGCGCCAAAGCGCGCGCCGAACTGCTCGGGAGTAATCCATTTGTGGTAATTCGGCGAGGATGGCATCTGCAGTTCATCGAGAAAGCTGCCGAGAGAAGGATCAGTCTTGAGATACAGCGTGACGTACGGCAGGGGCATCGCATCGTCGGCAGGACCTCGATCGTATTCCGCGCGAGCCAGGGGATGCGGGCGTCCCGGCGCATTCGTCAACCGGGTTGGATCGATGGGGCCTAGAATTCGATCCTGCGCGGCCGGCAGAACCATGGCGGCGAGCGCCGCGAGGAAAATGATTTTTAGAAAGCGTTTGGCGGCCAAAACTGAACCCCCGCTGAGATTTACCGGACTAGAATAACAGACTCTTTTGCCTATTCCAATTTTTCAGTTCACGACTTTCAAATTTTCTAAGATCATATTTTACAGTGGCTTGCAAGTTTCGGCCGACGAATAATTTGTGACGGGTAATTACCCTGGAATTAGAATGATTTCCGATTTTCGCATCGCCCTGCGCGGCCTTCGCCGAGCGCCGGGACTGGTTGCCACAGCGGTTCTGACGATAGGACTGGGCGCGGGGGCGAACATTGCGATTTTTAGCGTGCTGGACGCCACCCTGCTGCGACCGCTGCCCTATCGCGATCCGGCGCGCGTTGCCGTGATTTGGGAAGCCAATCCAAAGATGGAAGGCTTCGTCGCCGAACGGCTGCCGGTTGCGGGCCGCAACTTTGTGGAGTGGAAAATCCGGCTACATTCCTTTTCGCACATGGAAGCGCTGCAACATTGTTCGGAAACTTTGACCGGGATGGGCAGACCGGAGGATGTTACGGTGGCACGGATTACGCCGGGCTTTTTTTCGCTCTTCGGACGCGACGCTATGCTGGGGCGCACGTTCCAACCTACGGAAGGCGAGCGTGGAAGGAACGGGGTCGCCGTGCTGAGCGCGGCATTTTTCGCGCAGCAGTTTCACGGAGACAAGCGAGCGCTGGGCCGCAAGGTGATTTTAAATGGGGCGCCCTATTCCGTGGTGGGCGTTATGCCGGCCGATTTTCACCTGCCCGCCCTCTGGGAAGGGCGGGAGGAGATTCGTCCCGATATCTGGCTGCCCGCGCCGGATGACGTTGAGGCGTCGTCAGCGGGCGTAACCCGGCGCAATTATGTGTTCGCCCGGCTGCGCGACGGTGTTTCGATGGCGCAGGCGCGAAGAGAATTGTCGGAAACTGCGCGCCAGTTGGAGCGGGAATATCCGCGCCTGGATGCGGGATTTGGAGCGAATGCTTTTTCGATTGCGGAAGAAGACGTCAGCCCTGCTACGCGGCGGGCGGTGCTTGCGCTGCAAGGCGCCGTATGGTTTGTCCTTCTGATCGCCTGCGCCAATGTGGCGAATTTGTTGCTGGTGCGCGCATCCGGACGAGCGGGCGACACTGCAATTTGCGCCGCTTTAGGAGCATCGCGCGCGCGCATTGCGCGTCAGGCGATAGCGGAAAGCCTATGGATGGGCGGCGCGGGCGGCGTGCTTGGCGCAGGCCTGGCGCGGGCATTGATCGCCGCCATCGATTTCTTTGCGCCGGAATCGGCATACCATCTGCACGAATTAGCATTAGACTGGCGCGTGCTTACCTTTGGGCTGGTGAGTATCCTGTGCAGCGCCTTGATATGCGGGGTGGCGCCGGCAATGGCGGCGGCATCGGTAGATCTGCGTGGGGCGCTTTCTCAGAATGTCCGAAGCGGGTCCGGACGGGGAGCGCAACGCGTTCGCGGCGTGTTGGTTGCAGCCGAAACAGCGCTTGCTTTGATCTTGCTTACGGGCGCCGGGCTGATGGTCCGCGGAATGGTTAACCTGTCCCGCGTCGATCCGGGGTTTAACCCCGCGCACGTTCTCACCATGCGCGTGCACCGGCCGGATGCGCGCTGCCGAAACGAAAGGCAGGTTCGTGAGTTCAGCCAACGCTTATTGGCGGATATTTCTTCGCTGCCGGGCGTGCAATCGGTAGCTATCTCGACCAGCCTGCCGCTGGGCGATGCCTTAGCGCTTACGCCTTATCGCCTGGCGGGCGAGCCAGAACCGCTGCCCGCCGAGCGAACCATGGCGGATTTCAAAGGCGTCAGCGAGGATTACTTCCGCGCCACGGGCAGCGTGCTGCTTCGCGGGCGCGTCTTTGCCGCGCGGGACGCCATGGCCGATTCGCCGCAGGTGGTGATTATCAACGAAGCGCTGGCCAAGCGGTTGGAACGGGTTGGCGATCCGTTAGGCCGCGCGCTTGTGGTTGGTACGGGACCGAAAACGATTATCGGCGTGGTTGCGGGCGCGCGCCAGACGGGACTTGATTCGGCGGTGCGGCCGGAGATGTTTCTACCCACGCGAACTATCAGTTCGATGGCGCTGGTGCTGCGTACGGCGGGCGATCCGATGGCCGCTGCACAGCGCGTGACCAATGCGGTGTGGGCGATCGACCCCGAGCAGCCAGTGGCCAATGTTCGCACGCTGGAAGACCAGATCTTTCGAAGCGGCGCCGAACGCCGATTCGAAACCGCGCTATTTGCCGGCTTTGCACTATTGGCGCTTTCGCTGGCCGCATTGGGAATATATGGCGTGCTCTCGCATTCGATTGCAATGCGAACGCGCGAGATAGGAGTGCGCCTGGCGCTGGGAGCGCAACCTTCCAGCGTGCGGTGGCTGGTGCTGCGGGGCGCCTTGCGGCTAACGCTGGCGGGAATACTGGCAGGCGGCGCCGGCGCACTTGCCCTTACGCGCTGCATGGCGGGTACGGTCTTTGGCGTAAACGCGTCCGACACGACGACGCTTGCCGCCGCCATAGCGACTCTGCTGGCTACGGTGATCTTAGCGGCCTATATGCCTGGCGCTCGCGCCGCGCGCCTCAATCCGACAGCCGCTCTGAGACGGGAGTAGCGTGAGAATAAAAAAAGGCCGGAGCAGTATCGCCCCGGCCTTGGTCAGAGACAACCGACTAAGCGTTAGAAGTCAAATCGGAGAGCCATCTGCAGAATGCGTGGATTATTCACCACGCCGCTGATTCTGCCAAAGGATACTTTCGATCCCGACAGGGTCACGCTGGGATTAGCGAAATCCACGTTGTTCATCAGGTTGTAGGCTTCGGCGCGGAACGTAAGCGCTTTGTGCTCGGTAACGGCGAAGCGTTTTACCAAGGAGGCGTCTACGTTGAAGAAACCGGGCCCGCGGAAGGCGTTGCGGCCCGATGTGCCATATGTTCCGGCCGTGGGTTCGGAGAAATTCGCGATTTGCGCAGGCGTGAAGTAATAGACGCCAGGTCCCAGGGGCGAAGTGGTTATGCCGCCGATGGTGCGCGAACCGGTGTAATTGGCGAAGGTAGCGGCAGTGCTGGGGCCGGTTGCGAATCCAGAACTGACGCCAAAGGGCGAACCGCTCTCCCAGATCCAGAGTCCACCGACGTCCCATCCACCCACTACTGAATTCAGCCAACGCGGCATATCCTTGCCCAGCGCTTTGCCGCGGCCGATGGGCAGCGTATAGAGGCCGGTCATGGTGAAGGCGTACGGGATATCGAAGTTGGAGCGGGCGCGAACCAAAGACTCATTGAAGCTATCGAGCGGCGCGGCGAAACCGTTGCCCTCTCCGCCGGTAGCCGTGGATTGATCGTTATCGATTGACTTACTCCACGTGAAGTTACTGGTTACGCGTAGACCGCCGAACTGGCGCTGTAAGCGAACCTGGAGCGAGTTATACTCCGAGCGCCCGTCGTTGTTTCCATAAAGCAGGCTCTGGAACTGGGTGAAGTTACGCAGGTAGTACTGCGAAAGCCCGGCGCCCGCGTACTTCGTGGAGAAGCTTTGGTCGATGGTCGCAGCAGCAGTTCCTACCGCGCCGTTGGTAAGGTTGCTCGCGCCGATGGACGAAATCGCGGCCGATGCAGAGCCGAAGATACCAACGAGGGGATTAGACGTTGGAACGGAGCTGGGCGTGTTCACATTGGCTGCGAGTTGATTGAACGCGCTGAGGAAGCCGTTATTGAAGATATGCGATTGGTTGAGATTGACCTGATAGAACAACTTCACGCCGCGATTGGCTACGTAGCCAACGTCGAGAATGGTGTTCTTCGCGATTTGACGCTGGATGTTGAGGTTCCATTGCTGCACATATCCGTTGGTGAGATTCGGATTGACGATATCGGCAGTGCCAAACGAGCGCGTGTTCGGCAAGGTGAGAACCGGCGCGGACGGCTGCACAGGCAGCGGAGGCGCCGCGCCAATGCGGACATCGGTTCCAGCGGAGTTAGGGAACAGCGAGGAGGCTTGCGAGAAGCCGGGTGTGGCGCCGTCCACCGAACTTGCGGCCGCGCCGACGATGCGGTCGTAGAAGATGCCGTAACCGCCGCGCACGGCGGTCTTGCCGTCACCCCAGGGATCCCACGCGAAACCGAAGCGGGGAGCGAAGCTGTGGTAATCACTCTTATACCACTTGGACGAGGCCTGAACGGTCAGGTTGTCGGCCTGTGAGCCGAGGTTCAAAGCCGATTGCGGAGTCAGGATTCCCTGTTGTCCGTTGAGCTCATAAGGGGTGGGATAGAATTCCCAGCGCAGTCCGAGATTGAGCGTGAGACGGGGGGTAATGCGCCAATCGTCCTGGCCGAAGAAGCTGTACTCGTGATAGATGAAGTTGCGTACGCGCGGCGTACCCGGCGCTTGGAACGTATGCAGGTTGCTGTAAAACGTTTCGGTGACCGAAGAGATACGGCCCAGCAGGTCGTTGTAGAGGTTCTGGAAAGTGGTGAGCTGTGAGGCCGACAATCCGGCCGGGCTCAGCGAGGCCGAAGGAGTATTGCCGTTGGCGGTGCTCAACGAGATGTTGGGATAGATGCCCGCGTCATTGAAGCCATACTGATCGGTGAAACGAAGTTGGCCGCCGAACTTGAAGGTGTGACGTCCGTGCACCTTGGTCAAATTATCGGTGTATTCGTTCACGGGAGAGTTGCGTCCCTGTCCGAACGCCGTAAGAATAGGCGTTGTGAAGCTGTTGAAGCCCAACATGGGGCCATCTTCGCGCTCGGGTCGGTTGAAATTTGTCGAGGCGCTCTGATGGCCGTAACGAAATTCGTTAACCATAGTGTCCGATATGGTCCAATCCATGCCGGCCGCGACGCCCCAGCGTTTGCCGCCCTGCGTGCCGGGTTCGAGCCCGGGAATTACGTTCTGCGCGCCATTCAGTGAATCGACGGAGCTGTTGCGCTGCCAACTGGTGCGTTCGAAGAAATGGATCTTGTCCGAGAAGTTGTAATCCATCTTGATGGTGAATTGATCGGAGAGGCTGTTGTTGGGGAAGTTGAACTGGTAGCCAGCCGAATTCAGGCCATCGCCTACGTTGTTATTGTTGGGCGATGGGTACAGGCTCAACAAAGATGCGACGGTGGGATCGATGCCCTTGTGCAGGGGATCATTGCCGATAATGCTGTATTGCTGTACAGCGCCCGATGCCGGTAACCATTGGAAGATGCCGGTCTTGGCTGTAGCTGTGGGGACGGTGGTGTTCTGTACGCCCTGGGCGTGCGTGCGGATGCCTTGATAGTTGCCGAAGAAGAAGATCTTGTTGCGTTTGATAGGTCCGCCGAGCGAGCCGCCGTAGTTATTCTGAATCAACACCGGAATTGGCACCCCGGCGCCGTTATCGAAGAAATCGTTGGCGTTGAAATCGCGGTTGCGAAGATAGTCGAAGAGATTGCCGTGGAAGGCGTTGGTTCCCGAGCGTGTGACGAGCTGGATCTGCGCCCCCGCGCTACGGCCGTATTCGGCCTTGCCGCCGTCGGTGATGATGCGCGCCTCCTCCACGGAATCGGTGTTGTTAGCGGTAAGCGAGAGGCCGATGCGCGGCGTCACCGAATCGTTGACATCGATTCCATCGAGGGTGTTGTTATTGCTGCCCTGGCGCAGTCCGTTCACGTGCGCGAAACTGTAATCCGCGCCACTGCTCGAGCCATTAGCCTGTGGATTGATTTGCACGCCCGGCTGGAAGATGGCGAGAGTGATGGGCGTACGGCTCAACTGCGGCAAAGTGGCGATGTCCGACAGGGTGACTGACTGGCTGACCTGGGCATCCGTGGTTTGCACGTTGAGCGCATTCGCCTTGACCTCAAGCACTTCGGTAACTTGTCCCACTTCGAGGGTTACGGACTGGCTCATGTTCGCCGCGGCATCGAGTTGCAGCGCGTTGACTACGGCCTTGCGGAATCCGGCGGCCTCCACGTTCAGTGAGTATGGCCCTGGCTGCAAGGCAGGCAGTACATATTCGCCGTTCGCGTTGGAAGTTGTTTCGGTTGTTTTTTTCGTTTCCTGCTGCGTGGCCGTTATTTTTGCATTGGGTATCGCGGCGCCGGAGGCGTCGTGAACGGCGCCAACCAGACGAGCGGATTGGGTTTGCGCGAATGCCTGCGCGGAAAAAAGGAAAAACGCAGCGGCTGCTGCCGTGATTGTAGTTCTCAAGATATGCCCCCTGCGGCGCGTTGCTCAAAAGCGAGCTTCCGCCCGTAAATTGATTCTGAAGTTAAACGAAACGTTCGGTCAAAGCAATTTAGATGACACGATGGTAACTACCGTCAGATGGGAAAAACAAGAGAAGTTAGTACTTAGCGGATGTTTCTCCAAGTGGTACCGGTGAAATGTAAACGATCCAACGACTGTATGTCTAATTGAGCGTGAATCTTTGACCGCAGTGTAGCATCCACTGCTACTTACAAATGAGTCGGCTTCCGATTTACATAGACGATCAACATTTGAAATCTTGAAAAGTGGAATGGCGGTCCGAGCCGTGCTCGAGCGCGATATCGCGACGCTCGAAATCGATATGGAGCGCCGATACGATCATGAGTGCGTTCGCAGCCTGCATACGCAGCGTAAAGGGATGCGCGGGGTCGCTCTGCAGCCCCGGAAAGAGATCTGAGAGGAGTAAGTGGCGGCAGGCCAGAGGCGGGAAATCACCCAGGCGTTTCTCGCCGGCGATGCCTTGCGGGCCAAATACTTGTAAGAGGGGCGTACCCGTACGATCGTCTTCGAATTCGATATTCATTATTGCAAGCAGGCAATCTCGCTTGCGCGATTGCGGGCTGCCGATAATATGCGCGCCCGAAACGATATAATCGCTGGCCAGGCCGCCCCGTTGGTCCACCTGCCGATAAGACTTCGCTACGGCTCCGCCGGGACGAAAATGGGTCATCGCGGCGCGTCCCCAATTCACGGCCCGTAATTCAATCTTATTCAGTGAGTGCGATGTTTTCGGAATGGCCGCCGCGCCGAAGCCGCCGGCATAGCCATCGGGCAGGGGCAGCGCGCGCGAATCGATCATGCAGCTTTGGAACTCGGTCAGCTTCACCACGCCTTGATCGGTGACGGCCGCCGGCGCGACGCGTTCGGCGAGCTTTTCATCGCGATTGGAGACCCAGGCGATTGTGCCTTCTCCGGTGGTGACGAAGGGCATCATCCACAACGCTTCTTCGGCCCAGCGGCTGGCGTGCAGGTAGATGCGCGATTCCAATTGCAGGTCGCCGATGCGCACGCCTTTGAGGAGCATTGGTGTGTAGACAAGCGCCTGCGCGGGGAACATCTTCTTTTCGCCGACGAACGGAGTGGCGCGTGCCGGCTTAACCGGGGCGTCCGCCTGAAAATGCAGCGGGTGCTCTACGGTGAAACTGCCGCTCGCGCGGCCTTTCATAAAGGTATAGGCGAAGGGGACCCGCTCGGATTCGTTACGGATGACGATGGCGCCGCCATTGGCGAGCCTCGGCTCTGTGAGAGGCGCTTTCTCGAGAGATGCAACCGCAAACGCTTCGGCGGGCGTTTCGAAGGCCTTCAACCCATCCATTGAAAACAGCATGGTCTGATGGGGCCGCAATTGATAGTGGCGCTGCGCGACTGTGCGGCCCAAACGATCTACCGCGCGGATGATGCCGTCGGAATCGTCATCCGACGGATTGAACACCGAGAACGCGCAATGGTATTCGGAGAGAGCCGGGAACGGCATGGAGTAATTGAAGCGTCCGACGACCTGTTGGGGCGCGGCGGGGTGGGCGTGAACGTTGTCGAAATTGCCAGGAAGATCCCACCGTACGAAGCCGGCGCTGAAAAGATCGCCGGCGCGGGCTACCTGACCGGAGGAAGGCGCGAGACGAATTTTCGCACCGCCATAGAATGAGTCGCGTCCGGAGATCTGACGCATGTCGAGCAGCGTGGGCCGCATGGCGGGGATTTCGAGCTTGCCGGCGTTGTCGAGAGGAATTTCCTTGCCGGTATGGTCGTAGAGCAGGATCTGGTACTCGGTGGCGTAGCGCGTCTCGCGAAAACCTTCTACGCCGGGAAAGCAGGTGGCTGTGAGAAGGAGACTGGTGTTGAGCTTTTGCGAGGGGTCGACAGAGATGAATGGAGCGGCGACGTCCAGCCAGCAGGCGCCGGATGTGCCTGTTGCCGCGGGAAGGGCTTGTTGCGGCGCGCTTACGGCGGGCGCTGCGAAGAAGGAACCCGCCAGACCTGAAAGGAAGGTTCGGCGATCGATCGTGGTCATGACTATACCTGTGGAAGTTCAATGCTAACAAAAAACAAATGCGGCCCGGAGTGAAACCGGGCCGCGTGGAAGTAATGCTTCTGACGGGAGTTTAGAAATTCACGCGAAGGACGAACTCCAGAATTCGGCCGCCTTCGTCGACCGTTCCAGAGAGATCCTGGTAGGCCGTGGTGATCTGACCGAAACTGCTAGACGTAGTGTTGCCGCCGGGTAGGAAGTTCGTAATGTTGAAAACGTTCAGGGCTTGCGCGCGGAATTCCATATTCGCGTGCTCGCCGATTCTGGTCTTCTTTGTTAGCGCAACATCGAAGTGGCGCTGCCAAGGCAGGTAAAGGGCATCGTTGCCGCCAATCTGACCGGCAGCGGCTGGTCCGATATAGGGCTTAGTCGGATCGACTTGGCCGGGGTTGAATCCGCCCACGTTGAACGCGGCCATCGAGTTGTCGATAAGGCTCGACGACGAAAACACGTTGTTGGCAGGCGGAGGCGGCAGATAGTAAACGATGCCCTGCGGCGCGCCCGCCGCGGTGAAGCCGCTGGTCTTGTAAACACCCATCTGCGATTGAAGCTGCGACAGAGTGATGTTATGCAGTACCACGCCAGAGGCGTTTTGGTTGAACTGATTGAAGCCGGCCAGGAACATCGGAGTGCCGGATTGCAACCGAGCAACGCCGGAAAGCTCCCATCCCTCGACTGCTTTCTTCAGGATCGGGTTGCGGACGGTGGAAAGCATCGCCCGGCCGGGACCGAAAGGCAATTCGTAGATCGAGTTGATCTTGATCGCGCTGCGGATATCGAACGGTTCCGCCGCCTTGCTCAGCGCGAGGTTGCGCAAGGTGAAGGGCGTCGAGCTATCCGTACCGCTGTTGGTTGCGCCGTTGGCAAGCGCCTTGGCAAAGGTATAGCTGCCTTGAATCAGGAAGCCCTTGCTCATGCGGCGATTGACCTGCGCGGTGAAGGCGTCATAGAACGACGAACCGTTGTTATTTACCAGGTTGGCGCTGCCGCCGCCCACGGTCGGGTTCACCTTAAAGAAGTTTGCCGGATAGCCGGCGTTCGTGAGCGCCGTCATGCGGGTGGCATTGGTGGCAATGGCCTGCGCCAGAGTACCCGCCTGTCCCAGCATCAGATTGGCGGCCGTGGTCGCGTCGTTGCAGCCAACAGCTCCGCAGGTGGAACCGAGGGACGTTTGGAGGATCGGAATCGCCTTCTGTCCGGGCAAACCCTGGTTCCCGAAATTATTGACGCCGGTGTTCTGATTGATGTTTCCACCGCGAGCGATTGTCAGATTGTTCTGCGCGGTCTGAAACTCGTTGAGGAAACCGTTTTCAAGGATGTTGGTTTCGTTGAGGCTATAGATGCGCCATCCCTTCACTTCGTGGTTGCCGGTGTAATAGAGATCTAACACCGTGTCGCGCGTCAACTCACGCTGATAGCTAAGGTTCCAGCTCTGCACATAGCCCATTTTCAGATTCGGATCGAACGCGTAAAGAGCGTTCGTGAAGGTGGGCGTGATGGGGTACTGAGGCGAGGTGGGAAGGCCCGAGCGCGACGGGAAGCTGGAATCGCGGAAGAGGACGCTACCGGCGGGTCCGAAATCCGAGGCGAAGTTCGTCGGGTCAAGTGAGGCCGAGAAGTTCAAACCCTGGTTGGCGCCATATGTGGCCGTGTAGACGTTCATGCCTTCGCGAACTGCGGCAATGGCATAGCCTGCGCGGATAACCGACTGCCCCGTGCGAGAGCCAAAGATTTTGCCGATGAATCCATCGTGGCCGGGCAGTTGGTACGCCGCGCCGATGGAAGGCGCAGGGAGGCCGGGAATGGCGTACGCGCCCACCTGGGATACGGGAACGTAACTTGGGGAGACTCCAGTGAGAGTGCCGGGCTTGAAGAGGTTGCCAACGCCGGAAACGCCCCAAACACCCTGGTAGCTTACGGCGCTGTACGTGTTGTCGACATTCTGGAACGCGAACTGCTTTTCGTAGCGAATGCCCAGGGTCACCGTCAGGTTCGGGAGGGCGCGCCACACGTCCTGCGCGAACAGGCCGAAGTCACGCAGGTGATCGCGGTCGATCGGAGGAATTCCTTGTTGATACTGGTGGCTGTCTTCGCTGAGCACCAGGTTGCGGGTGATGGAACTGACGCGGCCGGTGAGCGTGGCGTAAAGCTGCGCCGCCTGGGTCAACTGCGTGCTGGTTGCGCCAGGGAAATTCGCCGTAGTGAAGAGATTGGTGCTTCCGTTGCCGATCGGGTCGCCGGACGTGATGCCAAAGCCGATGCCAGGGAACTGAGACGAGTTGGCAATTTCCTGGAAAGCGCCGACGTTATCGAAGTTGCCGCCGAAGCTGAACTGGTGCTTACCCTTCACCCAGGACAGCGTGTCCGAAAAATCCTTCACCGGCGTGTTGCGGCGTTGCGGACCAGTGGTGGCGATGATGCCCGAGAGAGTGGCCGTTCCGATGTTGCCGAAGGACGGGTTGTAACCCTTCCAGGGCGTCAGCATTTGGGGAGTAATCTGGCCGAAGAAGAGCACTGTGCCGCCGTTGAGGCCGCCGCGTAATTCGTTCGTCATGTTGGGCGTAATGGTGGTGCGCCACGAGAGGGTCCCGGCGAAACGGTTGCTGCTTTGACCCACTGGCGAAGGGTTGCCAAGGGCTGCCCCGGTTCCGGGGAAGACCGGCACAACGTTGTTCAAAAAGTCCGAGAATCCGCCATAAAAATCGTAATCGTAAACCAGCGAGAAGCGGTTCTTCTCATTCAGGTTGTAATCGATACGGCCGGTGTAGAAGTTGCGCTCATCCAAGCCGGTAGGGGAATAGGTCAGCGTATTCGTGTTGTAGTCGTTGTTCGTCAACACGTTCGGCGTTACGGCGCCGCCCGCGCTCAGCTTGGAGATTTGCGCGAAAGTGCTTTGCAGGATGGGGTCGGGCGTAGACGCGTACGCGCGGGTTCCGGCCGGGGCCGTGGCCGCCGCAGCCAGGCCGAGCACATTCACCTGGCGCACGTTGCCGGAGGAATCCTTATAAGTAAAGGCGCCGGTCTGCGCGCTATCGGTCATGATCGTGCGAGTGTAGGCCTTCGTGCCGGGCAACCGGTAGATTTCGACGTTACCAAAAAAGAACAGCTTGTTCTTGATAATGGGGCCGCCGAGGTGTCCGCCATACTGGCGGAGGTGAATGATGTCGCGTGGAGTGCCGACGCCGGTAGTCTTATTATAGGTTTCGTTGTTGAAGTAATAATTAGCGTCCAGGGCCGTATTACGCACCTGATAGAAGCCCCCGCCGTGCCATTGATTGGTCCCAGATTTGGTGACGAACTTGATTTGCGCACCGCCTCCCGACGTACTATCGACGCCGGCGGCCGAGGTGGTCAAGGTGGCCTCTTCCAGCGAGTCGACCGAGGGCATGATGTAGCTGAAGAAGCCGTCGCTCGACTTCAGCATGTTGTCCTGCGAATTCATGCCGTCGATGGTGACGTTGATCGAGCCTTTGGGAAGACCGTTGATAGTGGAACTGCGCGGATTGGTTGGCGTTGAGGTGCCGGGCTGCGTCACCATCAACTCAACCGCGTTACGGGTAGCGAAAGGTAGATCCGTAACCTGGCGGGCGCTCAGCGTGTTGCTGACTTCCGCAGTGGTGGCTTGCACGATTTCCGCGCCGGCGGTGACCGTCACTGATTCCGATGTCTGGCCGACCTCGAGTTTCACGGACACGGTTGCCGGAACCCCCGACTGCACTTGAATATTGCTTACTGTCGCCGTTTTAAAGCCGGCTTTCGATACCGTGATTACATAAGGTCCGGCGGGAACCGAAGGAATGGCAAATTGCCCTTCGGTATTCGTAGAGACTTTGAGTAAGAGGCTGGTATCGGTCTGCTTGGCAATAACTTCGGCCCCGGGAACGGCAGCGCCGGTTGGGTCAGTTACGGAGCCGTTCATAAGACTCGTAGCGCCTTGTCCGAAGGCCGAGCAAGCGCAGAGGGCGGCCAATGCCGCCAGCGAAAACACTTTCAATTTGTACCCCCAGTGGTCGAGCTAACTTTAAGATTCCGTAATTCTACCCCACAAGCGCGTGGGAGACAAGTAAATACCGGAACTTTCCCCCGCGTTTGCGGGTAACATCTGTGAAATCAACGTGAAAAATCGTTGTAAAACAAAAAAGGGCTGGAACCTTTCGATTCCAGCCTTTCCGATTTGGTATCTCGTTTCTTGTGGCGTTAGAAATTTATGCGCGCCACAAATTCAAGAATACGGCCACCCGGATCGACCGCGTTCGACGTATCGCGATACGCCGACGTAATCTGTCCGAACGCCGTGCTGCTGGCGGAGACGCTTCCCAGATAGAAGTTGGTGATGTTCATGACGTTGAGAGCCTGTACGCGGAATTCGCAATTGATAGATTCCTTGATCTTCGTCTTCTTGATCAGGCTGATGTCCAAGTGCTTCTGCCAGGGACCGCGCAGGTAGTCGAAATATCCCAGCTGGCCTGGCGTCGTGGGTGGTCCGATGTAGGGCGCGTTGGGATCGAGCGTGAATCCGCCGCTGTTGAAGGCGGCTTCGGTGTTGTGGATAAGGTTGATCGGCAGGTCGTATAGAATGCCGACGCCGTTCGAACCGGTGGTCTTATAGACGCCCACCTCATTCTGCAATTGCTTCAGCGTGATGTTATGCAGAACGACGCCGCTCTCGTTGCCGTTGATGGTGTCGCGTCCACTGGTGAACTTGCTCGGCTGGCCGGATTGAATACGCGTCGTTCCCGCCATTTCCCATCCTTCCAAAGCCTTCCGCGCGACCACATTGTGCACGGAGCTGAGGTAAGAACGGCCTGGGCCAAACGGAAATTCGTAAATCCAGTTGGCTTTGAATGCATGGCGGATGTCGTAGGTTGGAGTCACGCGATCCAGACCGAGGTTACGTAACGTGGTGGGCTGGCTGGAATCGACCGAACTGTTCGAAGCGCCATCCACGAGCGATTTGCCGAAGACATAGCTGCCTTGCAGCAGAAGGCCCTTTGCCAGACGGCGCCGGACTTCCACCTGCAGCGAGTCAAAAAGCGAATCGCCCCAGTTTGTCATTAAGTAAGCGCCGCCGCTGCCGACCGCGGGGTTGACCTGGAAGAAATTCGAAGGATAACCGGCGGCGGTGAGGTTGCCTAAGCGCGTCACATTGGTGGCGATAGAATTGGCGACCGAGCCAAACGAGTTATGCGCCAAGTTGGTGGCGGTTGTGGTGTCGGTGCAGCATGCCGTGCCCAAAGCGATGGGCAGGATCTTCAGGTTTTGTTGGCCCGGGAGACCGGAGTTGCCGAAGTTATTCGACTTCAGCGTGGCGACGAAAGGCAACTGCGCGACCGAAACGCCATTGGCGATTGCCAGGTTGTTCTGAGCGATTGTCTCTTCGGCCGAAAAGCCGTTCTCGAAGATATTCACTTCGTTCAGGTTGACCTGACGCCATTCGTGAAGGCCATGGTTGCCGGTATAGCGAAGTTCCACCACCGTATTGCGCGACAATTCGCGTTGATAACCGATGTTCCAGCTTTGAACGTAGCCCATCTTTAGATTTGGATCGAAGTCGTTCAGGGAGTCCGAGAAAGCGGGAGTCAGCGGAAATTGCGGCGCTGCCGGAGCCGGCTGGGAGGGTAGGGCGGAATCGCCGAAGGAGACGCTTCCCGGGGCGCCGAAATACTGTGGGAAGTTCGTCGGGTCAACCGACGTGCTGTAATAAAGACCCTTGTTCGATCCCCAGATGCTCTGGAAGTTGTAGCCGCCAGGACGGGTGCTGGAAATGGAATACCCTGCGCGGAGAACGGCGGCGCCATTGTGGTGACCGGTGAGGATGCCCATAATCCCTTCGGACGGTTTCAACTGATAGGCGAGACCGACGGAAGGTAGAAATTGCGGCGGACTGCTGTATGCGTTATGCCCGTTAATGGCTTGGAACGTGGGCTGGACGCCAGTCATCACACCGGGCGCGAAAAGATTTCCGATGCCGGAAATGCCGTAAATACCAGCCAAACCAACATAACTGTACGTGCCGTTCACATTGACGAAGGGCAGCTGATCTTCAAATCGCCCTCCGAGAGTGAGCGTCAGGTTCGGCGCCACGCGCCAGGTATCCTGGGCAAAGAGACCGAATTCACGCATACGATTGCGGTCCACGGCCGGGTTATGGCCGTATTGGTGAGAGTTTTCGTTCTGGACTACCTGAGAGGTGATGGACGAAACGCGACCAGTCAACATGGCATACATCTGTCCGGCAAGCGTGAGATCGGAGCTGGTGATGCCGGGCAGATTCGCGGAGGTTATCCATGCATTCGCGCCGGTCGTGGCCGGATCGCCGGTCGCGACGCCGAAAGCGATTCCGGGGACGGTTTCGGTGCCGATGGATTGCTGCCAAGTGGAAGTCGATTGGTACGTGCCGCCAAAGCTGAACTGATGTCCGCCCTTGACCCATGAGAGAGTTTCAGACAGATCTTTGACTGGGGCGTTGCGTCGCGAGTTGGATGATGCCGTCGTGACGCCGGACAAGCCATCGCCTAACGAGGGGTTGTAGCCTTTCCATTCGGCATACAACGCCGGAGAAGTCGCGCCGTCCGCGAATAGCGCAGTGCCGCCGCTCGCGCCGACGCGTAGCTCATTGGTGAAGCGCGCGCTGAGCGCGGAACGCAAAGAGAGGGTGCCGGCGAAGCGACGGCTTCGCTGGCCGGCGTTGATGTTGCTACCGAGTACCGTTCCGGTCCCTGGAAACACCGGATAGACGTTGTTGAGAAGGTCGGGCACCGACGTATAAACGTCGTAATTCATCGTATAGCTGAGATGATGCTTCTCAGTGATGTTGTAATCGAGGCGACCGGTCCAAAACGTTCGGGCATCCAGACTGGAGGGTTGCTCGCTGTAGGTTTCGCGATTGTAATCGTTGTTGCTCGCAATCAAAGTCTTCAGATTGCCAGTTCCGGCATAACCCCAAATCTGGGTGAGCGTCTTAGCCACGATAGGATCCACGGTCGTGCCATATGCACGTACACCCGCCGGCAAATTAGCGTTTGCGGCCTGAGCCAGAGAGAGAAGATTTACGGTATTGACCGTGCCGTTCGATTCTTTATAGGTAAAGTTGCCGCCGAAACCGGAGGGGGGCAGCACCGTTCGAGTTTCTGTCGCCGAGCTTGGCAGGCGGCGGATCTCGTAGTTGAGAAAGAAGAACACCTTATTCTTCTTGATGGGACCGCCGATGTGGCCGCCGCCCTGATTCAATTTAATGAGGTCGCGGGAAAGGCCGTTGATGTTATTGAAGTAATAGTTGGCGTCGAAGAAGGTATTCCGATGCTGCCAGAATACGCCGCCATGAAACTGGTCGGTTCCGCTCTTGGTGACGAACTTGAGCTGGGCGCCGCCCTGGGCGGTGGAATCCACGCCACCGGCCGCGGTGCTCAACGTCACTTCCTCGAGCGAGTCCACCGACGGCATGATGTAACTGAAGAATCCGTCGCTGCTCTTGAGCCAATTGTCATTGGTATTGATTCCGTCGATGGTCACGTTGATGGATTCGAGCGGGAGTCCGTTGACATAGGTAGCGCGAAAGCCGGTGGTGGTCTGGGTGCCGGGGAGTTGAACGAACGATTCCATTCCGTTTCGGGTGGCGGTCGGCAGTTCGTTGATCTGGCGGCCGGTGATGGTGCTGCTCAATTCCGCGTTGGTGGTCTGAACGATCTCCGCGCCGCCTTGCACAACTACACTCTCCGTAGCCTGGCCGACTTCCAGTTTCACGTTTACGGTGGCGGGGACGCCTGATTCCATTACCACGCCCTCCTTTACCTCGGCCTTAAAGCCGGGTTTCGTGATGGTGACGCGATACGCGCCAGGGGGCATGGAAGGAAGCGCGAAGGTGCCTTTTTCGTTGCTCTCCGTCTTTACTGTTTGATTGGTTTGCGTGTTGGTGACAGTGATGGACGCGCCCGGAACGGCTGCGCCCGTGGGATCCTGTACCGTACCGCTAAGCAGAGCGGTGGTACCTTGCGCGTGAATAAGCGCCACGGCAAGCGCTAGTACCCCTAAGAACCTAGACAAATGTGTACCCCAAGAGAGATTTACAGATCCTGGAATTGTATTAGACCTCACGCTCCTTGGCAAGACAATCTTTTGTATTGGGCCAAAACAAAACGGATAGCTGGTGGTTGTTCCGTACCAACCGGACGGTCGCCCGGAGAGGAATTGTCCGACGAAAAGGGTTTGTTGAGTTCGCAGGATTGGTGTACACGGACCACCTCTGGATCAGCCGTGGGTTGGAACCGCCCGACAGCGTGTTGGTAACCGCCGCTGCGCGGAACGAATTGGCCGTCCCAAGCTCCCGCGCCGTGTTGAGCCATCGGCATTGCCAACGCGGGCGATGTTTCGCGCCTGTCATACTTCGTTAACTTTGCCCTTCGATAATTGTGGAGTATGCGAATGGCCCCATCCGGCAAGAAACTGATCTTCCTGCTTGCTGGATTGGGCTGTCCGCCATGGAGTGTGAAACTCCATGCGCAGGAACAGCCGAGCAGCCCGTGTGCTCGCTCTTCCCCGGGCGCCGTGATACCGGAACCGGAGGACTTACGCAGCCGCAATGGCGAGTTGAGGGTGGATCTCAGAATTCACAACCTTGTTGAGGCGGATGGCTTAGTCCGCTATTGCTACACGACGCCCGATGGTAAGCAGTCGCCAAATCTAAGAGTAAACCCGGGCGACCTTCTGATCCTGACTTTAAAGAATGACCTGATGGATCCCGGCGCCGGGCGCGCCGCGGTAGAGCATCATCACGGGACGGCAGTTACTAAGGATATTCAAGATCCTTGTAACAGTCACTTGATGACGATAACATCGACGAATCTCCACT
Organism: Bryobacterales bacterium; assembly: GCA_963703295.1. Taxonomy (GTDB): domain Bacteria; phylum Acidobacteriota; class Terriglobia; order Bryobacterales; family Bryobacteraceae; genus PALSA-243. Next base: position 7,539,986 of record OY969810.1, on the reverse strand, counting down.
TTCATGGACTAACAATTCCGGCGGTTTGCCGCCAGGACGATGTTCTCCATACATCGATTCAGCCGAACGATGCGCCGTTCGAATATCGTTTCCGAATCCCTCCAAACGAGCAGCCCGGAGTGTATTGGTACCACCCGCACATTCACGGGTTCAGCACCGTGCAGGTGCTTGGTGGAGCGTCAGGCGCGCTCATCGTCGAAGGAATCGAGCGCGCCCAAAAGGAACTGGCGGGATTACCGGAACGAGTGTTGATTATTCGCGATCAGAATCTGGTGAACCCGACTGCGCCGCCGGCGAAGTCGGAGCCGGTTGTGCCCAAAATGATGATTGACCGCGACGGCGACGCGGCGAATAACGGAACGGGCTTCGGCAAGCCTGCGAAAGATCTTTCCATCAATTTTGTGCCCGTCCCCTATCCCGACTATCCTCCCGCGGTGATCGAAATGAAGCCGGGGGAACGGCAACTATGGCGTGTCCTCAATGCCTCGGCAATAACCTATCTGAACCTAGAGATCCTCTTTAATCGCAAACCTCAGCCGCTTGGCCTGGTTGCGTTGGATGGCGCGCCGCTCAACGCGAATGGGAAGCCAGGTGGGGCCGCAAACTGGCTGACGCACCTGGGAGTACCGCCTGGGGGACGTGTGGAATTCATCGTAACGGGCCCTGCTTTGGGCGTCACGGGACTTCTCGTCACCAGAAGCGTGGACACAGGACCGGGCGGCGAAAACGACCCCAACCGGGCAATCGCAAGCATCATGCCTCTGATCGACGCGCCGGAACCGCGTTCGAGATTGGCTGCGTCCCCCGCGCCGCTACCCTCGCCGACAACGCCGTGGCTGGGCGACATGAAACCCGCGCGCGAGCGAAAGCTCTACTTTTCCGAGAAGCCGGTCGAGCCGGATAATCCGCAGAGTCCGATGGAGTTTTACATCACCGTAGACGGGCAAAGACCGGCGGTGTTCGACCCAAAATCGGGCTCACCGAATATCGTCGCGACGCAGGGAACTGTGGAGGATTGGATCATTGAGAACCGGTCGAATGAGCTGCATGCGTTTCATATCCATCAGCTGCACTTCATGTTGCTCGACTATCTCGGTCAAGCGGTAAATGAACCATTTCTCCGAGACACGATCAATGTTCCTTATTACAATGGCAGGACGCTCGAATATCCCAGAGTAAGATTGCGTTTAGATTTTCGCGACCCTAACACAATAGGTACGTTTTTGTACCATTGTCATCTGTTAGAGCATGAGGACGGCGGAATGATGGGACTGATCCGCGTTGTAACAGCTGGGTCGGGGCCGTCGATATCAACAGTCTCAAAGTAACTCACAATTTACAGCGCATACATCTACCTGTCACAGTAAAACGCTAATAATTAACAGCGTTACCTGTAAATCCGTACCATAACTCGCGACGAAAGGGAAGATGGCATGTCTTTCAAGAGATCTGTATCCGATGCCTTGCGGTATTCGCGCAACGGACTGGCATCTATCGTAGCTTTTCAGTTGGCAATAGGCGCTCCTTTGATGGCGCAACAAACGAGCGACAGCAATACCACGACGCCGATCAAACACGTCATTGTAATTATTGGCGAAAACAGGAGCTTCGACCACGTTTTTGCAACGTATCAGCCCAAGCGTGGACAATCTGTCTGGAATCTGCTTTCGGAGGGTATCGTCAACGCCGACGGAACCCCGGGACCGAACTTTTCCAAGGCGGTCCAAAGCGCCGCTACGGATATGAGTTCCGATGCGTTCTTGCTAAATCCCCCGAAGACAACATTCCCGAACAACGTTCTACCAGCCCCGCTGGCAGGCGGTCCGACGGATTCCTATATTAAAGGAGACAGTCTTACCCTTGCCCAGCAATCCGAGAACGGACTGCCGGCGAATTACTATCAGTATCTGACCTCCGGAGGAACGGGTCTGGCGTCCGCAACGCCTGATACGCGGATTAGCGAAGTGAACTCACTGCTGCCCGGTCCCTTCCAATTGACAAATGGGTCCAGCTTTGTTTACAACTCCTATTCCGCAAGTCCGGTACATCGCTTTTACCAAATGTGGCAACAGATGGACTGCAGCGTAGCCCACGCTACTTATGAGAATCCTTCAGGCTGCGATTCCGCGTTGTTCCCGTGGGTCGAAGTTACCACTGGCGCGGGCGCCAATGGCATCACGCCGCCGTCAAATTTCAGTACTCAATATTCCTCGAACGCCGTAACAACAGGTGAAGGTTCTACCGCCATGGGATTCTACAATGTCCAAAATGGCGATGCGCCTTACTTTAAAACGCTCGCCGACAATTATGCAATGAGCGACAATTTCCACCAATCCGTCAACGGAGGCACGGGCGCAAATCATATTATGCTCGGCCACGGCGATGCGATCTGGTTCAGTGATGGGAACGGAAATGCGACTGCGCCGCCTAATAATGTTGTTGTGGCCGCGGGCACGCCGAACGCGGGCACGGTAAGCGAAATCGAAAACCCGAATCCGGCCTCCAGCGCTAACAATTGGTATTCGCAGGACGGATACGGCGGAGGTTCTTTTGGCTCTGCCTCTTTCGGTGGCGGCTCCTATACGAATTGCTCAGACATGACGCAACCGGGCGTCGCTCCCATTACCACGTACTTGCAGTCGCTTGCGCATCCGATTAATCCGAATTGCGAAGCCGGGCATTATTATTTGTTGAATAACTATAACCCAGGGTATTTCGGTAACGGAAACAATGCATATACCGATACCAACGCCAATAATACGGTTTTCACGATTCCGCCTTCCTCCGTTCCAAGCATCGGCGACACCCTTATCGCCGCGAATGTGTCGTGGAAGTATTACGGCGACCAGTGGAATAACTACGTTCCCGATCCCTATCAGCTGAACTATGGAGCAGTGGGCGCGGCCACCGATGAGTATTGCAACATCTGCAATCCGTTCCAATACGATACTTCCATCATGGCGAATGCCGCGGTCCGCACAGCCCATATGAAGGACACGGCCGACCTCTATAACGACATCAAGTTCGGAACGCTGCCGGCGGTCTCGTTTGTGAAGCCCAGCGGCCTGGTAGACGGCCACCCGGCATCCTCGAAGCTAAATCTCTTCGAGGGTTTCATTCAGAAGATTGTCGATGCCGTGCAGGCGAACCCAAGTCTATGGAGCGAAACGGCGATTCTGATTACCTTCGACGAAGGCGGCGGTTATTATGACTCCGGCTATGTCCAGCCGGTCGATTTCTTCGGCGATGGTACGCGGATTCCGCTCATGGTTGTTTCACCCTATACTCGTCCGGGATACATCTCGCACGACTATTCGGATCACGTTTCCATTCTCAAATTTATCGAGAGAAACTGGAATTTGAATCCCGTGACGAAGCGCAGCCGGGATAACTTCCCCAACCCGAGCGTTAGCCCGGCAAACCCGTATGTGCCGGAAAACAGCCCGGCGATTAGCGACCTGTTCGATCTGTTTAGCTTTACTCGTACTCGCCGTTAACCCTCTGTTCAAAAGAAGGCGCCGGGAATCGACTATCGATCTCCGGCGCCTTTTATTTGTGAGCTGTCTTTGTCAGCCGCTGTTGACGCTCAGATACGGGAATGTTGCCCGATTCGAAATGGACGCGATGAACTGTGGTCCACCCAAACAGAGCATGCGTATGCCTCTGGATGCGGGTCAACCACGGACGGGCTTCGTACTCTGTTACCAGCGTTCCCGCGCCCATCATGGCAATCCTTTTTCCGCCCGTGTGACCGTATTCGCACTCGTCGTCCTTCTGGTCTTCCGGAAGGGTCGAACAATACTCCGCATCGACGTGTTGAAGATACCGGTTTTCGTCTGTTTTCGATCCCACTCCGCCTAACCAGTGCCCGACCTCATGAGCCGCAGCAACCTGGTTAATTGCGAGACTTGGCCAGTGATAGTCCCGGCTGGTTGTAAATTCGACATCTTCATTCGTGATCAGGCGCTGAAAGGATCTGAAGCGGTGATCTTGCCTGGTATCTAAGCGAGCAGCTTCGATTACGACGGGCGCAGGTCCAAGGGGCATCAGTTGAATATCCAGGGCGCACCGAATGTGAGCCGGAACCTCGGGCTTGCCGACAAATTGCAAATAGTCGCGGTCGGTCAATCCATCGCCGTCTTTGATTTCATTTGGAGGCAATAGGATCATCTGGTTATTCCAAGAGAGCTCTACCATCCGCTTAAACGTAATCTTGAACTCGTTGAATTCCTTCACGAGCCAACTGCGGCACTTAAAGATATTGTGGTTAGCGTCTTCCACCCATCCGGTACGTATATCGTCCGCGTTCTGACTGAGATACCCGAGGTATTGACCCGCCGCACGATCCTCATGCCGCGATGGGTCCTTCGGAAAAACGTCGACCTTCAATCGGATTGTTAATTTCGCCGGATGCCCGCTCTGGGCGGGTTCCAGGACCGAATCGTAATTGTCTTCTTTAATCGTCCATCGTATGCCCATGCTCTCTCCTCGATGCGCAAAACACTTGAGACGGCCCAATCGGCAATATTGGCCATAGATCTCCCAAGGCTTAATTGCCCAGGCGCAATTGTCTTGTGAATCAGAAGGCGCGGACGTTTCCGAGCAAGTTGTGGATTGGTGCTGTTTCTTACTAAATTAGACCGCCCATTGCCGCGATTTCAGCAATGTTGGGTATTCGCGCGGAAAGGAAACCGCTTAGGTTGGTGAGCGGAATGGGGTGGCGAATATGAAATTGCTTAATGGGAACGCGCAATACCGCATTTCAGTTCCTGAAAAATATTGATGGGCGGCGTCCGGCCCACTCCCAAACTGCATACGCTGGCCGGGAAGAGTTCAATAGTCTCTGCCGCGCTCAATGCCCCGTTTACACTCACCTGGACCTGGTATTGCGTTCCGATCGTCAGCCCCGCCGGCACTAGGACATTGATCTGATTTGGACTGACATACATGAGCGGGGCTGGGATGCCGCCAATCGTGACCGTTGTTCCCCCAAGTTGAATGGGCAATGAGGGTCCTGCCGCGGTCAGAGTGGCGCCGGCCAGATTGTAGCCGTATATTTCCACGGGTGAGCCAGTGGTGAGTGGGCCGCCGATAATATGCGAAAGGGCTGGAATGACTCCGTTCGGCGCCAATACAGGGGGAGCGTTCGCGGTTACCTGGCCTGTGGTCAGCGTGCTCGCCGCCAAGGCAGGCCCGGCGAGCGAGTTCCCGCTCGTGGCCGTCACGGTGATACCGACTTGTGACGACACGGAATGTGGAGTCCACGTTGCGGAGTAACGTCCAGCGGAAGCAGCAACCGCGCTGAGAGGAAGCGATACGTCGCCATTCGAGAACGAAGCTAAAACCTGGGCGTTGGACACCGGCGCTCCGCAACCGTCGGTAACCGCGGCCGCAATTTCAGCGGGCCACCCAAGCGGTTGTTGGAAGTTATCCGTGATGCCAACCTGGGCGGCCACGAGTTGGTTGGGATTGCAGCTTGAAGAATCACCAACGAGGAACATGATACTCACTGTTCGGACCGCCTGCCCTGAGAACGCGTAATTGACGCTGCCCCTATAGACGCCCGGAACCAAGCCCGCCGGGGAGACCGAAACTATAGATTGGCCAGGAGCGATCGAGGAAGCCGACCCCATTGTTGGAGTTACTTGAAGCCAAGAACCGCCATCCTGAGTTGAGGTCGAGACCTGGTACGGAACCGCGCCGTCGGAGCTGGCATGGACAGACACCGTTTGCGAAGCAGCGGCGAATGGCAAGAACAACAGACCGGCGGGATTGGGCTCAGGCTGAACGGGCATCTGCGGATCCAAAATGTTCAGCACGACATCATAATCGATTGGAGAATTGGCGGAATCATCCGAACTGAGACGGACGACACCGTAGTAGGCTTGCGCTGGGTTGCCGGCAAGCGCAGCCGAGTCAACGGAAAAAATGACGGTTCCCGGAGCAGCCGCGCTGGCGCTGCCCTTGGGCGTTTGAACTTTTAACCATGAGGCGCCGGAGAGCACGGATGCCTGCCATTGGATGGCTGCATCGCTGCCAGTCGCAACCAGGAACGAACCTTGCGGATTGCCGGGGGAACTTTCCCAACCTACGTTGAATTGCGACCCTGTTGGCAGCAACTGGATCAGCGGCTTTGCGGAGACGAGTAACTGAACCGGAAGCGTTGCCGGCCCGGCCGAAGACGAAAACAGTATCGAGCTGTTGTAAAGGCCAGCCGCTAGTCCGGTTGAATCCGCAGATATTGTCAAGGGGACTGATGAGCCCGCATTGATGGCGTTGGGAACTTTGCTCACGGAGAGCCAACTGTCGGCGGGCGAAGCCGAATTTAAAACGAGACTACCGCCGCCTGAGTTCTGAAGGCCGGTTATTTGAGACGAGGATCCGGCGGAGGAACCGATCGATTCGAATTTCAGAAGATTGTCAGTCAAAGTGATCGCCGGCAGAACGGAAGCTACGTTCACTGCGACCATGAGCGTCTTAGTGGTACCCTCACACGGACTGGCCGGAACGCAGCTTACGGTCACTGCAGACTGGTACGTTCCCGGCGCCAAGCTCAGAGCCGCCGGCGAAAGCCCGATAGATATTTCTCCGGGCGTGGTTCCATTTCCGGAGACGGCCAACCAGGGAGTTGTGGGAGACTGAGCCGCGGTAAAGCCCAGACGCTGTAGTACATCGCTGGACCGGACGGTAACTGGGACGGGTGCAGGGGCAGTTTGGGATCCCGAGGCTATGGCGAACGAGACGACGCCCTGCGAAAGGATCAAATCGACCTTGCCAGCGGGGCCGATGAGAATCGAGGCGGGCGCGCTGGAGGCGTTTCCCACCGAGTCGGCCACCGTGATAACGAAAGAGAAGTTACCCGTGGAGGTGGGGATCCCGCTTAACTGACTGCCGACAAGAGTTAAACCGGGGGGCAGCAAACCCGAGCTGATTGCCAATGTGTAGGGCGGCGCGCCGCCCGTGGTCACCAAGACCTGACGCGGATAGTCCGAGCCTGCTATGCCTGCCGGAAGGGTGGAGACGTTGCTAAATACCAGTGGGCTCCCTGATCGCGAAAGCGGCGTTACGCTGTTGGAACTCGACGACGCGGGCCCTGTTGCGATACCATTTGAGGCCATTACGGTGAACGTGTAGGAAGTTCCGTTCGACAATCCCGAAACTACAATCGGACTGGCCGAGGCTCGCGCGGAGTTTCCGCCAGGGTTCGAGACAACCGTATAAGAGACGATGGGCGAACCGTTGTCCGACGGGGCCGAGAAACTGACTGTGGCTTGGCCGTTTCCGGCGGCGGCCGCCACCGCCAGCGGAGCGCCGGGCGGCCCGGCAGGCACAACGACGTTCGAGACCGCGGCCGGTCCGGCCCCCGCTGCACTGATCGCGCTCACGGAGAATGTGTACGCAATGCCATTGGTCAAACCGCCGATAACGATGGGGCTGTTCGCGCCGGTGGCCGAAACGCCGCCAGGGCTGGCGATCACTTTGTAGCCCGTGAGGGGGGCGCCCGCAACGGGGACCGGAGGAAAGAAACTGACGACAGCCTGGTTCGTTCCCGCTACCGCCGAGAGGCCCTGGGGCACGCCAGGAAGACCGAGCACAAAAGCGCTTGTCGGAGCGGATGCCGCGCCAGTTCCGGCCGCGTTCGTTGCAGCGACCGTGCACGTAAATGCTGTCCCATTGGTTAGACCGTTGAGTGTCAACGGACTCGAGAAGCCAGTACCAATGATATTGCCAGGGTTACATACGGATTTGTAGCCTGTTATGGGCGAGCCGCCCGTCTGTACCGAAGCAGTGAACGCCACGGTTGCAACGCCATTGCCTGTAGTCACAACGCCAATAGAGGGCGGCGCCGGCGGCGTAGCGTAAGAGAGCGCCGCGGGATTTACGAGCCGGCCGCTGTTGGTAGCAGTTAGAACCACCGGCCCCACCGCTACCGGAGCAATGGTGAAGGTCTGTGGTGAGGAAGAGTTACTGAAAGACAGCAGTTGAGGAGCGGAGAGTCCGCCGCCCGATGGCATGATAGTGATTGTTCCGGTAAACGCTGCGTCCGGCGTCACCGTAAACGCCGCGGAAGCTGCATTCAAGGCTCCTCGCGAAGGGCCGTTCATAGTGAAGCTGGTCGCCGGTGAAAGCGGGCTTACAACGACGGATGTGCCGGAAGGCGCGCTTGTTCCCGCGGCGTTGGCGGCCGTAACCACGCAGGTATACAGCTGACCGTTGGATAGGCCGGTTACCGTAATTGGACTGGCGCCGCTGGTGGCCGTGCCCGTCGCGCCGCCTCCCGAGCATGTGGCGGCATAGCTTGTGACGGGAGACCCTCCCGATCCATTCGGAAAGAACGCTATGGATATCTGCCCGTTGCCGGGCGAAACCGATGTGATGAACGGCGCGGCTGGTGGAGTAGCATAAGTAAGCGCCGGCGGATTTGCCAGCGAGCCGGTGTTCGATGGCGTCAGTGATAGAGGACCAACGGCAATCGGAGTGATTGTAAAGGTCTGCGGCGCCGAAGAATTACTGAAAGTTAGCACCTTCGAGCTGAAAAGGCCGCCGCCAAAGACTGCGACGGTTACGGTACCCGAATACAACGCGTTCGGGGTCACGGTGAAGTTTGCTGAAGCGGCATTTAATGCGCCGCTTGTGGGGCCAGAGAAGCTGTAACTGTTGGCTGGCGCGACGGGTGTCACGGTGTTAGAGGCGATGGAAACCGCGCTCATTCCATTGCCGTTCGTTGCCTTCACGGTACACGTGTAAGCCGTGCCATTGGTGAGACCCATAACCAGGATGGGACTCGCGGCTCCGCTGATTGAGCTGCCGCCGCATGTCGCTGTATAGCTCGTGATCGGAGAACCGCCCGTTCCGTTCGCGGCGAATGCCACCGAAATTTGAGCATTCCCCGGCGTCACCGAAATGACCGCTGGCGCGGCTGGGGGCGTGCCGTATGTTAAAGCCGAAGCATTCGTGAGGGAACTGTTGTTGGACGGCGTCAAGGTTACTGGTCCCACAGCTGTCGGCGTGACGGTGAAGGTCTGGGGGGCCGACGAGTTATTGAATGTCAGTGTTACCGGCGTGGCTAGCCCGCCACCTGACGGTGTGATGGTGATTGTTCCTGTATACGTCGCGTTCGGGGTGATGGTGAAGTTGGACGAGGCAATGTTCAGCGCTCCACCAGTGGGACCCGAGACGGTATAACTGTTGGCTGGGGCAACGGGTATGGCCGAGTTGGAGGCGCTCGAAGCGACGCCGATTCCGTTGTTGTTCGTGGCCTTCACCGCACAGGTGTAGGCCGTGCCGTTGGTAAGACCCGTAACTGTGATGGGGCTCGCGACGCCTGTGATTGTGCTGAGGCCGCAGGTCGCCGAATAGCTTGTGATCGTCGCGCCGCCCGTCCCGTTCGCCGTGAACGCGACCGATATCTGACCGTTCCCCGGCGTTGCCGACGTGACAGTTGGGGCGGCGGGCGGCGTGCCGTAAGCAAGAGCTGGCGGATTCGTCAGCGAACCGCTGTTAGATGGTGTCAGAGATACCGGACCTACCGCGTTCGGGGTGATGGTGAATGTTTGAGCGGCCGGCGAATTATTGAATGTCAGCACCACCGGCGTCGCTAGCCCGCCACCTGATGGCGTGATGGTGACTGTCCCGGTGTATCCCGCGTTTGGGGTCACGGTGAAGTTCGATGAGGCGGTGTTTAACGCTCCGCCAGTGGGGCCGGAGAAGCTGTAGCTGTTGGCCGGAGCGACTGGGGTTGCCGAGTTGGAGGCGCTGGAAGCGATGCTGATTCCGTTGTTGTTCGTGGCCTGCACGGTACAGGTGTAAGCGGCGCCGTTAGTCAGACTCGTAACTAAGATAGGGCTCACGGCGCTCGTGATTGTGCTGCTGCCGCAGGTCGCCGAATAGCTCGTTATCATCGAGCCGCCCGTCCCGTTGGCAGTAAACGCCACCGAAATCTGGCCGTTCCCAGGCGTTGCCGACGTGACGGTTGGAGCCGCCGGCGGCGTGCTATATGTCAGCGCCGAAGCATTCGTCAGGGAACCGTTGTTAGTCGGCGTCAACGTTACCGGGCCTACGCTCGTCGGCGTAATTGTAAATGTCTGCGGGGTAGAGGAATTGCTGAACGTCAACACGATCGCTGTAGAAAGGCCGCCACCCGAGGGCGTGATCGTGTTCGTTCCCGTATATGGCCCATTTGGCGTCACGGTGAAGTTGGTGGAGGCCGCATTCAGTAAACCTCCCGACGGGCCGGTCAATGTATAACCGGTCGCGGGCGCGATCGGGGTCACAGAACTGGAGGCGCTGGAAGCGGCGCTGGCGCCGTTGGTGTTTGTGGCCTGCACGGTACAGGTGTAAGCGGCGCCGTTAGTCAGACTCGTAACTAAGATAGGGCTCGCGGCGCCCGTGATTGTGTTGCCGCCGCAGGTCGCCGAATAGCCGGTGATCGTCGATCCGCCCGTGCCGTTGGCCGTGAACGCAACGGATATCTGACCGTTGCTCGGCGTTGCGGATGTGACGGTTGGCGCGGCCGGCGGCGTGCCATATGTCAGAGCCGAAGGGTCCGTTAAAGACCCGTTATTGCTCGGTGTAAGGGTCACCGGCCCCACGCTCGCTGGTGTAATGGTAAACGTCTGCGGGGTAGCGGAATTGCTGAACGTCAATACGACTGGCGTAGAAAGCGTACCACCCGAGGGCGTGATCGTGATCGTTCCCGTATATAAACCGTTCGGCGTCACGGTGAAGTTGGTGGAGGCGGTATTCAGTGAACCTCCTGAGGGACCGGTTAACGAATAACCGGTGGCAGGCGCGGTGGGGGTCACAGAACTGGAGGCGCTGGAAGCGGCGCTAGTTCCATTCGTATTGCTGGCGGTCACGGTGCAGGTGTAGGCGGCGCCATTCGTCAGGCTGGTCACGATGATCGGGCTTGCCGAACCGCTGACAGCGCTGCTGCCGCACGTCGCGGTGAATCCTATAATCGCCGATCCGCCTGTGCTTCCAGGAGCAGTGAAGGCCACGGATATTTGGTGACTGCCCGCCGTCACGGAAGTGAGCGTGGGGGCGCCGGGCGGCGTGCTGTACATGAGAACCGAAGCGTCCGTTAAAGATCCGTTGTTGCTCGGCGTAAGGGTCACCGGCCCCACGGCCGTCGGCGTAATTGTAAACATCTGCGCGGCCGACGAAGCATTGAACGTCAGTACTGTTGCAGTGGAGAGCCCCCCGCCGGATGGTGTAACGGTGATCGTGCCGGTGTATTGCCCGTTTGGCGTCACCGCGAAGTTGTTGGAGCCGCTGTTGAGTGTTCCGCCCGAGGGTCCGGTAAATGTGTAGGTGGTGGCGGACGTAGGCGGCGCGGCCGCCATGGTGTCGCCACTGGTCGATCCCGCGACAAATATTCCGTTGCCGAATGCGATGCATTGCCATTGGTCAGCAGTGGCCGCGGGCCCGATCGTCCACGTGACGCCGTCCGAACTCGTCATCACGCTATTGGTGATTCCGTCTTGCGCTACAGCGGCGAACAATCCGGCGCCATAGGCGACGCTATACCATTGGGCTGAAGCCGCAGCCGTACGAAGCGTCCACGTTATGCCATCGGGGCTCGTCATGACGCTGTTCGTCACTCCATCTTGAGCGACAGCAACGAACAGCCCGTTTCCATAGGTCACAGACGCCCAATTGAGATTGGCTGCCGAGGTTCGAGATGTCCACGTAACGCCGTCCGGGCTGGTCATCACCCGGTTTCCAGACCCGCTTTGCGCCACAGCCACAAAGAGTCCGCTGCCATAAGTGATGCTGACCCATTGATTGGCCGCGGCTGCCGTTTGAACAGTCCAAGCGACACCGTCTGTACTTGTTGCCACGCTGTGTGAGATTCCATCGAAGGCCACGGTGACGAAGATGCCGTTGCCGTAAGCTACGCCATTCCATTCCGTATTGTTAGGCGGCGTGGTGAAGTTCCAGTTGGTTCCGTCGGAACTGGTTGCAAAACCGTTTGTACCCACAGCTACGAAAGTACCGTTGCCGTAAGTGACACCCGTCCACCAAATGCTGGGATTCGTGGCTGTGGGAGTCCAGTTGAGCCCGTCCGAACTTACGGCAAACTGAGGGGCCGGGCCGACGGCTACAAACACTCCACCCCCGTAGGCAATGGCTTGCTCATATCCCGCACTAGAGGCGCCCGCGGTCCAGCTCAACTGCGCGTTTGCTACGCCGGCAAACGTCGTTGCCGCGATGACTGCCGCCCAAAATTGTCTCTTCACACTAAAGATTCCGCCTGGGTATTCCGCATGTTTGTTGGGATACCTAATACTTAATGGGGAAACTGCTGCATTCTTCTCATCGGTTTTACATGGTTCGGAGTGATGTTCGCGGCCAGCCATATATGCATCAATCGGCGGTAGCGGACTGATCCGATAGAAGCTTGCCAACAATACTGGAAGGACTTGGCATTAGCTAGCGTCCTGAGTTAGAAGTTCGTTGACCAGAGTCTCTTAGAGTGAACTTCTCCCGGCCACTTGCTGGCCCCCCAAGGGTTATCCCGTCAGATTGCCGGCTACAGTCTGCTCGGCCCTTATGGCGAGATGAATCCGCCGGTGCGTCTGGTCGACGCGGTTGCGAAAAAAGCAGTTGATCTTGCGATTATGTGGGGCCCGTTGGCCGGGGTATTTCGCAAAGAAGTCCCCGGTCCCTCTCACCATACAGCCCGTGTCGGCCGTCCGGTTCCAAATGGTCCCGTTTACTTACTCTATCGGTGTCGCAGTCCGCAAAGATGATGTCGTACTCCAATCTGCGATTCAGCAAGTGTTCGACAAGGAGTGCCGAAGAATTCAAGCGTTCGTAAAGAGTACGCGTTTCCGTCGCCTGAGGAGGATGCCCTGTCATGCGCTACGTCGCCATCGGCTGCTGCCTTCTCACGCTAATCGCCTGCAGGCGGGAAAGCCATGAGGTGCGTCCATCGCCGGGCGTTTCGGGCATCCTCGGCGATGCGGGCGGCGAGAGTACGCTCTATCCCGGCGGCGCCACGGCCCGTCTGAATATCCGCAATCCATATGAAGGAAGCGCCTATGCTATCTCCGAACGGCAGCGCCTGTATAACTGGTACGACTGCTCGGGTTGTCACGCCGATGGCGGCGGCATCGGGCCGCCGTTAATCAAGCGGGACCAGCGGGACTGGATTTACGGCGGCGAGGCTTTCAACATATTCGACACGATAGTGAAGGGCCGGTCCAAGGGGATGCCGACGTGGGGCGGAAAGATTCCGGAATACCAGGTTTGGCAGATCGTTACGTATGTGCGCTCGCTGAACAATCTTGAGCCGAAAACGGCGACGCCTCCTCGTGCCGATTCGCGCGAACAGAAGACGGTGACGATTCTCCCACACAAGCCCGGAGCAATCCGTCAATGAATCAATCGATGTGGCACGCCTCGGGTACCAATGCATCTATATTGCCTTGGCTGCGGTAGCTGCCACACGATTCCGGGAATTACCGGCGCGCACGGCAAGGTAGATCCCAGCCTGGAAGGCATTGCGGGCCACAGCTACGTCGCAGGTCAACTTCCCAACCAAACGCCAAACCTAGAGCGCTGGATATAACATCCACATTCGATTCAACCCGACACCCTGATGCCGGACTTGGGCATGACAGACGCGCAATTCCGGGACATTGCCGCCTATCTTTATTCATTAAACTAGGAGCATCCATATGATTACACTCGCAGATGCAAAACGCGTTCTGGCCGCGGCCGAACGAAAAGCCGAAGAGATTGGACAGCCGATGAATATCGCCGTGGTTGACGCCGGCGGCAACCTGGTTGCCCACGTCCGGATGGACAAGGCGTGGATCGGAAGCGTCGATATCTCTATTAATAAGGCGTGGACAGCCCGCGCCTTCGACATCTCAACTAAAGAACTTGCCGAGCTTTCCCAATCGGGCGACCAGTTCTTTGGAATTCATGCTTCTAATCACGGGCGCGTCATGATTTTCGCGGGCGGCGTTCCGCTCAAACGGGGCGAGGACGTAGTGGGCGCCGTAGGCGTCAGCGGCGGCCTGGGAAAACAAGACCAGGCTGTGGCGGAAGCCGGAGCGGAGGCCTTCTAATCTGCATATCGTAGCGGCGTTAGCCGGGTCTTCATAGCCGCGCAGGTGCTGGTGGATGCCTTCAATACACTGGTGCTCGCGCGGCGTACGCGACATGTATTTCGGATCACGCGGCTCTACTACCAACTGACTTGGCGGCCGTTCGCTGCGTTTGCACGCAAGATCAAGTCTCCCTTGCGCCGCGAAAGCGTGCTGGGAATCTATGGGCCCATGTCGCTCTTGCTTCTAGTTGCATTGTGGGGCATAGGGCGCTTTCCCCTTTGGCTTACTCCAATGGTCGGTCGGGCTGAAATCTCATGAATTTAGCCCAACGTTCGCGCATGACTGTATTTGAGTTCGCGCGCGCTCGTGACAATCAACGATGGTGATCCTAAGAATACGGCCTCGCAGATCCTTTCCGTTTGTGAGGGCGGGCTCGGCCTTGCGTTCCTTGGTTTGGTCGTTGGTTACCTGCCTGTTCTCTATCAATCATTCGCCAAAAGAGAACTGGTAATCTCTCTGCTGGACGCGCGCGGAGGATCGCCGCTGTCAACGGGAGGTCTGCTAACCTCAATGCCCTTCGAGGCCGAAGGCATTATTCAGCAGTTGGAGAAGTGGGAACTGTGGATGGCGCAACTCCTCGAAACCCAAATCTCCTTTCCTATGCTCGGCTATTTCCGTTCTCAACATTCCAATCAGGACTGGCTCACGGCGCTTGTCGCCATCATCGACTGCGCGACTGTAATTGGCCTCGTCTCGAATAGCAGTCTGCGGTTACGGGCTGACCTCACAGCCGCCATGGGTCGCCATGTTGTGTCCGACGTGGTGGTGATTTTCGAGCTGGAACAATCTTGCGAGAAAACCTGACGTCACGTCTACCCGGACGGGTGAAGAAACTTCGCGGCCTTCTTGCGCAGCGGCCTGGAATTTTTGACGTCAGTAAGCTTACGGATAAGTTGTTAAATGAAAAAATCGTCGGTTACGAACCGCAAGCCGCGGCTCTCAGTGCTTATTTTCTAATGTCGCTTCCGTCGGCTGTACCGGATGAGGCGGTGACAGACGATTGGTGCGTCGGCATTTCGGAACGCGACGAGACGCCGTTTGCGGTGTCCGACCCTTTCGAGGATTCGCAATAGACTAACAAACACGCTCTCAGGTAATGGGGCCCGCCCTGCGCGCCGCGACAAGCTTACAAGCGGGTGCACCGCGACGCACAAACGAACGATATGCGGGCCTTCTATGCCCGCGCAGGTGTCGGCGCTGTGCAGAAGCGGTCGAACGCGTCTGTGAGAAGGCCCGCAATCTCTCTGGGCTCGCGCCGTTCTATTTCGCTGCGGTGCATCATATAAACCGGTTTGCCGTCACGGAACAAGGCCATGGAAGGTGACGACGGCGGATAATCGGACAGCAGCTGACGCAAATGGGCGACCGCGGCTTCGTCGCCGCCGGCGAATACCGTTGCCACGCGCGCGGGCCGCACCGGGTGTTGAAGCGCCAAGCCGATTGCCGGCCGCGCTCTACCGGCGGCGCACCCGCAAACGGAGTTCACAACCACCAGCACTTCGCCGCTCCCAGGCGCAAGAAGCCGGTCAAGATCTCCGGGCGTTCTCGCTTCTTCCACGCCATGTCGAGTGAGGTCGGCACGCATATTCGCAATCAGTTGTTCGGGATAGGGCACGCCTTAATTCTAGCAGTAGGAAAGCCGAAACCAGTGCCGTGAACCCACGCCGATTTTTCGTCTCGCGCCTGCCAGCGAAGCGCTCAATCCAGATATACACTAAGAAACAATGACAAGAACCCAGAGTCCAATTTCTCGGAGGCGTTTCGGAGTAAGCGCTGCCCTTGCGGGCGGCCTATTTTCCACCGCAGCGCAAGGGCAGCAGCGGCAGGGCGCGCAACTGAGCCAACCGGAAACAGCCGAAGTAGAAGCGCGTTATAACGAGGTAATGCGTAAATATGGGTCGCGCCTTTCGGACGATCAGAAACAGCGCATTCGAGGAATCTTGACGGCGAATGAACGCATGATGTCCCACATCCGGGAATTCCCTCTGGATAACGGAGATACGCCGGCCACCGTGCTCAAATTGGCGGGGGCGAAGTAGGATGCTTGGCGAAGACGTTCTCTACCTTACCGTGGCGGAATTGGGACAGCGCCTTCGCAAGAAGGCCTTTTCACCCGTCGAGTTGGCGCAGAGTTATCTCGACCGCAGTCAGAAACTGGGACCCAAGTTTAATGCGTATGTGACGCTCACTCCCGAACTCGCGCTTCAACAGGCCCGCGCTGCGGAAAAAGAGATCATAGCCGGCCATTTTCGCGGTCCACTGCATGGCATTCCCTACGCTCTGAAAGATCTTGTGGCGGTAAAAGGTTATCCCACCACGTGGGGCGCTAAGCCGTTTGCCACGCAGACGTTCGATTACAACGCAACCATCGTAGAGAAGCTAAATGCGGCCGGCGCGGTGCTCATCGGCAAGGCGGCAATGATCGAGTTGGCCGGCGGCCTGGGATATTCGAATGGCTTCGCATCTCTGACGGGCGCGGCACGGAACCCGTGGAACCCGGAGTGTTGGACCTGCGGATCGTCCAGCGGATCGGGCGCTGTCGTTTCGGCAGGGCTTGCGCCGTGGGCGATTGGATCGGATACGCGCGGCTCCATCATTTGCCCCACATCGTGGTGCGGCCTTTCCGGAATGCGTCCGAGTTTTGGACGCGTGAGCCGTTATGGCGCGATGGCCATCGCGTGGACCATGGATAAACTAGGTCCCATGGCCCGGAGTGCGGACGATTGCGGATTGATTCTCTCCGTCATCGCGGGCCCGGATGCCAAAGATCACGATTCGACCTTTCAAACGCCATTTCGCTATCCAGCCGCGGAATCGGAACCGCGCAAACCCTTGCGCATCGGTAAACTGACCAACGTTTTTGGACGGATGGATACGCAGGTGGAAACCGCCGTAAACGCTGCGCTCGCCGCTATGGAGAAAAATGGAGCGCACGTAACCGAGGTAGAGATGCCGGACGGTCCTTATGAGGACGCGGCGGAATTGACGATTCTGATCGAGGCGGCGTCGTCGTTCCAGAAGCTGATTCAAACAGGCGACTGCGCCAATCTGACGGATCCGCTGGGTCAAATCAACGGCTACGCAAGCGATATGTTCTCGGCGACTGACTATCTGCAGATTCAGCGCGTACGCACGTTCTTGCAGGAAAAAGTAAATAAGCTGTTCGATAACTTCGATGTGCTGGCTACAGCCGGACAGCAATCGGTGGCGTCGCGATTGACGCCCGGACCGAGGCCGCAGCAGCCCGCGGGTGAACGTCCCCCTACTCCGCGTCCCGCACAAAATCGCCCGGCGGCGAACAAACCGCCCGATGGCGTGTCGAGCCTGTGCGGCCTGCCCGCGCTAGCCGTCCCGTGCGGATATAACAACGAGGGACTTCCCATGGCGCTTCAATTCATGGGCCGCGCGGGCAATGACCACGCGGTGATCTTCGCGGCGCGCACCTTCCAGAGCTTCACTGAGTGGCACAAGCGGCATCCCAAGATCTCCGCGGACTAGTAAAGGAGCGGACGGAATCTGCTATTCCGCGTGTGTCGCCTCCACCAGCCGATCTTCATCCCAAATCTCGATACCCAGTTCCTGCGCCTTAACCAGTTTCGAGCCCGCGTCTTCACCCGCCACAACATAACTGGTCTTCTTACTCACGGCGCCACTCACCTTTCCGCCCGCGGCCTCAATCAGCTTCTTTGCATCGTCGCGGCTTAGGGTCGGCATCGTGCCTGTGAGCACCAGAGTCTTGCCGGCCAGCGGTCCCGCCTTCGGCCGCCGCGTGGCGTGCGTGAATTGCAGCCCTGCTGTGCGAAGGCGCTCGATGAGTTCGCGGTTGTGGGGCTCACGAAAGAACTCAAAGATGCTCTCGGCAATCCTGGGCCCTACCTCTTCGGCTTGTTGCAACTCTTCCAGGCTGGCATTCGCGATGTTGTCCATACTTCCGAAATACTCCGCCAGGAAGACGGCAGTTCGCTCTCCCACGAATCGGATTCCAAGCGCGCTCAGGACCCGCGGCAGCGGATTCTTCTTTGAGTTCGCGATGTTGGCGATCACGTTGGCTGCCGATTTTTTGCCCATGCGCTCGAGCTCGACGATGCGGTCCTCGATAAGGTCGTAAAGATCGGCGACGCTCTTCACCATCCCCCGATCCACCAATTGATCGACCAGCGCGTCGCCCACCCCGTCAATATTCATCACGCCGCGTGACGCGAAATGTAGAATCGTCTCTTTTAGGCGCGCCGGACAGTTGGCGTTGATGCAGCGGCTGGCCGCTTCCCCCTCTTCGCGGACGATCGTGCCGCCGCAGATGGGACAATTTGCGGGCATGCTGAACTTCTTGCGTTCCGCCCCCTGCCGCTCCACGCGCACGACCTTTGGAATTACGTCGCCCGAACGCTCGATCACCACCTCATCGCCGATCTCGAGACCCAGCCGCTCGATTTCATCCTCGTTGTGCAGCGTTGCGCGCGCTACCGTGACGCCGCTTACCTCGACGGGCTTTAAGTGCGCCACCGGCGTCAGCGCCCCGGTTCGGCCTACCTGAACGTCGATCGATTCCACCGTCGTCACCGCCTGCCGTGCGGCGTATTTGAACGCTATGGCCCAGCGCGGCGCCTTCGCCGTAAAACCGAGCGCACGCTGCTGCGGGATGAAATCTACTTTCACTACCACGCCATCGATTTCGTAGGGCAGCTCTTCCCGCCGCTCGCCCCAATGCTTGCAGAAGGCCAGCACCTCGTCGATATCCACGCATCGCTTCCGTTCCGGATTGACCTTGAAACCCATGTGCGCGAGCGACTCGAGCGATTCCCAATGGCTGTCGTAAACAGGCTGGCCTTCCGAGAGAAGAAAGTACGTGTAGAAATCGAGGCGGCGCGAGGCGGTAATCTGTGGTTCGAGCACGCGCAGCGAACCGGCCGCCGCATTGCGCGGGTTGGCAAAGCGCGGCAGGCCCTTCTCGTCACGTTCCGCGTTGAGTCGCTCGAACCCGCGCCGGTTGAATACGATTTCACCCCGTGCTTCAAGCGCAGGCAATTTCGTTTTCACACGCAACGGCAGCGAACGGATCGTTCGTGCGTTTTCCGTGACGTCTTCGCCCGTGGTTCCATCGCCACGGGTTACGGCCTGCACGAACGCTCCTTCGCGATATTGCGCGGCCATGGATAGTCCGTCCATCTTGAGTTCGGTGACATAGCGGAACTCTTGGCCGCCCAGCAGCTCGCGCACGCGCCGGTCGAATTCGCGCAACTCGGCTTCGTTCAGCGCGTTGTCCAAGCTCAACATGGGCGCGCTGTGCCGTACTTTGGCGAACCCTTCGCGCGGTTTGCCGCCCACCCGCTGCGTGGGTGAATCGGGCGATGCGAGTTCGGGGTGCTCGCTTTCAAGGTCCCGCAGGCGGCGCATCAGGACGTCGTATTCGGCGTCGCTAATCGCCGGCTGGTCCAGAACGTAGTACAAATGCTCGTGGCGGCGAAGGTCGTCGCGTAATCGTTCCACTTCTCCGGCAGGATCTTTCATGGGCGTCTCATCTATAATTTAACGAGTACCGACGGTGTGCTGGAAGCGGAGGCTCGCAATGCGCGCCGCCAATTCCCGACGGAGATCAGACCAATTACAGCCTATAGAAATACTGTCCTCATCTACAATCCTCGAGCGGGTAGATTGGGAAGAGGCGGCCGGGCCTTGTTGACGCGGGCAGTGGAGGTTCTCACCAAGAATGGACACACCGTCACAATGGTTCCCACTACAGGTCCAAAGACTGCGGGGGGGATGGCGCGAGAGCATATCGAGCGCGGGGCCGATCTGATTATCGCGGCGGGCGGCGATGGCACCATCAACGAAGTGGCGGACGGCATGGTGCACTCCCAGGTGCCTTTGGGAATTCTTCCCGCCGGAACCGCCAACGTGTTGGCAATGGAGATGGGCATCGGTTCGAGGATGGAGCGGGCTGCGGAAATGCTCGAGATTTCCGTCCCGCACCGCATCTCCGCTGGTCATTTGACGTGCGCCGATGGCAGCGTGTCGCGTTATTTTCTGCTCATGGCCGGCGCAGGCCTGGATGCGCATATTGCCTCTAACGTAAGCGCGTCCATCAAGGCAAGAGTTGGCAAGCTCGCGTATTGGGTGGCGGGGTGGCGTGTTTTAGGCCGCGATTTGCCGCTGTTCGATGTGGAAGCGAATGGCCAAAAATTCCGTTGCTCGTTCGCCCTTCTTAGCAAGGTACGGAACTATGGCGGCGATTTCGCCATCGCGCAGGATGTGACTCTCTTTGACGACGATTTCGAAATGGTGCTGTTTGAGGGCAGGTCAACCTTCCGCTATTTGAAGTATTTCGCCGGCCTTGTCTTCAACCGCCACCGTGGTATGAAGGGTGTTACGGTGACGCGAACGCACGAGGCCGAGCTCTCGGGTCCAGCAGATGTGCAGGTGTACACTCAGATCGATGGCGAGGTGGCGGGTCATTTGCCGGCCCAAGTGAGAATCGTTCCGGATGCGCTCACGCTACTGATCCCGCCGGGATACCAAAGGCATGTACGTTGAGAGTAGTCCGGGAGCGGCGCTTGAGCGCGCGGTGGAATGTTGTTGGTCCATCGAGTTTTCGTTCGCGCTGAATCACGCGGTGCGGCCGGATGGCTGCGTAGACATTGTTTACTCGCGAGAGTTAGGCCTTCGGGCCGTTGGCGCAATGACTACGGAGCAACGGTTTGTCTTGCCGGCCGGTTCCAAAACCATTGGCGTGCGTTTTCGGCCCGGAATGGCGAAGCCTTTCCTCGGTATCTCGCCGGCGGAACTAACAGATAAGGCCTTCCCTTTGGAGTACCTCTGGGGATCGCGTGCGCGCGAATTGGAGACACGGCTTGCGAGTCAACTTACTCCTCAGTCCGTGGCAACTGCCCTAATTGCCGCTCCCGCGCCTGACCCGGTGAAGCGGGCGATCGAAGCCATCACCCAAGCTCACGGCGCGGTCGATCTGGATTGGGTCGCAGCGCAAGCAGGCATGAGCGCGCGACAGTTCCGCCGGCGGTGTTTCGAAGAGAGCGGCCTTTCGCCGAAACACTTGTGCCGCATCCTGCGTTTTCGTCGCGCCTGCCAGCTTGCGGCTAAGCCTTCCCGTGAATGGGCCTCTATCGCTATCGAAGCGGGTTACTTCGACCAGGCTCACTTAATTCGCGATTTCCAGGAATTTATCGGGCGCGCGCCCATGTCCGTTTTTTCCAATACCTCGCTTACCGAACCGATCCACAATGGGGCATGAAAATTACCGCCGTTCTATTAGTTCAAGAGATTGAGAAATCGCTGCCGTTCTGGGTAGATCGTTTGGGCTTTGAAAGCACCGTCTCCGTGCCGGAAGGCGATCGTCTGGGCTTCATCATTCTGGCGCGTGATGGCGCTGAATTGATGATCCAAACCCTGGAAAGCGTCCGCAAAGACGCGCCGCAGTTGTTGCCAAAATCGGGAACGAGCGCCGCCGCGCTCTTCATTGAAGTCGAAGATTTTCCGGATACGGTGCATCGCCTGGAAGGCTACCCGATCGCTCTGCCTGAACGCACGACGTTTTATGGCATGCACGAAATCGGTGTTGTCGAACCAGGCGGCCATACGGTTGTTTTCGCCGCCCGAGCCTGACTGGGGCGAATTTCAAAGCGGACCGGCCTGGTTTCTCCCGAAGAGCGGGCGATATCTGTCCCTTTCTTGCTGTTCTTCCCGCTTACCTCACCGGAGGAAGAACTATGGCGGACGCGATTCGAAAAAACCTCGCGCTGCTGACTTTGTTGGCGGTGCTGCTCGGCGGATTGGGATCGACTCTGTTTCGATGGCGCCTGAGCCACTCGGCGAAATCGGAGACTGTGGAGGAAGTGCTGAGAGAAATCGAGATGGGCAGCAGCATGCCTGTGATCGCCGCATCGGACGGCATCAGCCGCCGCCTGGCGCAACGGGCGCCGTTGGGTGGCCCAATTCCGTTAACAGCCAAAGACCGCGCCGAGATATTCATTCCCGACCAATATGCGGCGGCGGCCCTGGTCTGCGAGACGCAAGCCCCTGAGTATCGGAGGCTGCTCGACAGGTATCAGCGAGTGTGGTTTCGCGGTTCCGTGGCCTCGGCGGAGAAATTGGTTACACCCGGAACCGGGGAGATTGTGGGCGCTGTGAGCCTGGCGGGCTCGATTTACCGGTGTAATCAGAACCAAACCGTCATCGCCGCGTCCGGCGTCAAGCTCACGCTTCCACTGAGAGAGGTAGGTCAGGAGTCAATAAAAGTACGCAGAAGTATCGCATGGATAGCCTATCCGGCCGCCATCGCGGACATGTTCATCGCGTTCCTGCTCATGGTCTTCATACCGACCCTGACGCTCTCCATTATGAAAGCGGTTCTTGATTCGGCCCATTCGGGCGGCGGCGTCGGGACCCTGTTCCGATACTCGTTTCGGTACTTCGGCATAACGACGCTGCTTGCCGGGGCTATCGGGACGGCCGCCGGATACATCTCCTGGACGGTCCAGCCCGCCGAGACGAATTTGCGAGACATCGCATCCGTTTCGACAGGCGATCAGTCCGCGGTGGCTGAATATGATCCCCATCCCTTACTCAACCAACTGATCGCCATCATTCCGACCAATCCGTTGGGCGCACTATCGAACCCGGATGGGAACAAGGCGCTGCAGGTCGCCTTCCTGGCGGTAATCGTCGGCCTTCTTCTCTCGATGATCGGCGATGAAGAGAGAAAGCGCGCCTCGCAATGGCTCAAGAACTCCCTGGCGCTCATTATCAAAGACGGCGATTTGAAGTGGAGAGCCCTTTCCGACTGGGCGGACCTTCTCACGCCCGCCGGCGTGTTCTTCATCAGCTTGAAATTTGGAGCGACCGTGAGTTACGAGTTTCTTTGGGAGATGCTGACCATTATCCTGGCGATCTTTGCCGCCCTGGCGCTCCACTGTGCTGTGCTATTGTTCTGGACGATTTGGCGACGGAACTGGCGCGACTGGTTTCGCCGGGGCCTCCTCCAGGCATTCCGGGGCTTCTGACCGCGCTGGCAACGTCGTCGTCCTATGCGGCGCTGCCGGGGATGGCGGCGGTCCCGTTGCTTGGCGACGAGAGCTCCAGAAGGGGCATTTTCGATTTCTGCACCACCATCAACAAGAACGGTACGACGATTTATATTGCTACGGTCGCGTCATACATTCTGTTCTACAACATGCATGGCGAGGTGAACCCTCTCGTAATCGTGGTTATGGTTCTCTCAGGGCTGGCATCAGTGGCGACAGCCGGATTGCCGTTTGCAGCGGTGTTCGGATTGCGCATGGTGTTGGTGGCGAGTCACTCACCGGGCGGGCTTGCGTGGGCAATTCTGCCAATCGATCCGCTGGTGGACCGGTTCGTAACCGTCTTGAACGTCTTTGCAAATCTGGCCGCCTGCAGCGAAGCGAGGATTCCAAGAATGCGAAGCAGGCCGGAAGCCGCTTTTCCACAAAACACGGCGCAGGGCGCAAGCGCGTAATGGCGTCAACCTGGAAACTGACGTGGTTTCAAATCCGGTTATCATGTTTTTAGGTTGCGGCGATTTGGCGAAATGCCGATACGTTATCCGCGCCGCTTCTGATGTCCGGCCGTCTTTATATCGTAGCAACGCCAATTGGCAACCTGGAGGACATCACCTACCGCGCGGTGCGCATTCTTCGCGAAGTGGATTCCATCGCCTGTGAAGACACGCGTCAAACCCGTAAACTCCTCGATCACTACGGCATAGGCAAGCCGGTGGTCAGCTACCACGAACATAACGAGATGGAACGCGCCGTGGAACTCGCCGCGCAGATGTCGGCGGGGGCCAATATCGCCCTCGTCACCGATGCCGGCGTGCCATTGGTCTCCGATCCTGGCTACCGCCTGGTTCGAGCGGCCATAGACGCGGGTGTTCCGGTGCACCCAATCCCTGGGCCATCGGCTGCGCTCGCAGCCCTCTCGGCGTCAGGCCTGCCCACCGATTCCTTCCGCTTCGGCGGGTTCCTGCCCGTGAAGCCGGGCCAGCGCGTGAAAGCGCTCGAGGCGATCCGCGAAGAACAGGCGACTGTTATTTTCTACGAAGCGCCGCATCGCATCCTTGACGCTCTGCAAGCGATCGATGAAACGTTAGGTAACCGGCCGGTAGTGATCGGCCGTGAGTTAACCAAGATTCACGAGGAATTTCTGCGCGGCACTGCCCGGGAAATCCACGATACGCTGGCCGCGCGCGATTCCATCAAGGGCGAATTCACGCTGCTGATTGGCAAAGCCACCGAGCCGCCGCCCGACGACACACCCTTAAGCGAGGCCGTGGATGCTTTGGAGAATGCCGGCATACCTCGCATGGAGGCGATCAAACAGGTTGCCCACCGGCGCGGTCTCTCGAAGCGCGAAGTTTACAGCCAGCTTCTCAGTTCACGGAAAGCGTAATTCCAGCTTGGCTGGGCACGCCGCCAATCGTAACCACTACAGGCACTGTCGGGCCCGGCGCGACGCTCTGTGGAATATAGGCGTTAATCTGCGTCAGCCCTTCCACCGATCCCGGCGCCGCGCCGCTATATGCCACCTGCGAAGCGGGGACCGGCACTCCGCCGATCGTCACCACCACAGTCTGTGCAACCGATGGAAAAGGGGCTGCGTTTCCCGTCACTGCGCCATCCACACTGGCAGGGTTGGTCGTCCCCGTCCCGGTCAGATAGATGGACACCACGGACCCGCGCGCGGCAGGGTTAAGCCGCGCATTGAGCGAAGAGTCTTGGTTTAGAATCGCGCCGCCACCCATGCCGGACGCATCGGCCGCGAAAATCCCCGGGGCCGCTGTTGCAGTCGGAATGGTGATTGTGTTGGACATTGCGCCCTGATAGGAAACCTGCACTTGCGTGGACGCCTTGCCGGCTAATGCGACGGGAGCGATGGCGTTGATCTGGCCTGCGGAAGCGTAGGTTAGCGGAACCGGGTTCCCGTCAAAGAGAACCGTGACGCCGCTTAGGGAGTTGGTAATCGAGTGTTTGTCCGGGCTAAGTTGCAGTCCCACGCCTGCCGCCGGCCCCATGTTGCTGCCATATAAAGTTATGATTTCACCCGGCGCCACGCTTCCCGAGGCATAGCTGGCCGCGTTTTCTACCGCGTTCAATTGCACGGTGGGAACTGTTACGCCTGCCTGCGCCACCGCGAAAAGTTGCGCGCCCACATGAATATTTCCATTGCGCGGAGCTCCCGGATTCGCGTCAACGGTATACCCGAGCCCGCCATTTCCAGTGCCTGTCGCGGACGTGTTGATGTGGATGAAGCCCACGTCGGAAAATGCCGACCAGGCGCACGGATCTCCGGTGACGATGTTGAGATGTCCGCTTGTTCCCGCTTGTGGCGCGCTGACGCTGGCTGGTGAAAGCGATAAATTGCTGGGTGAGCCGTTTTCGGTGACGGTGAAGACCTGGTTCGGTTGCGACGTGAGGATGATTGTCCCAGTCTGTGAAGCAACACAAGGATTGGGCGCCGCCGTGTAGGACACCGTGCCGCTGCCCGTTCCACTCGTGCTGGGTAGACCCGACGTAGGCGTAATCGCAATCCACAAAGCATTCGTCGTGGCAACCCAGCTACATGCGGTTTGTACGCCGAAACTGCTCGGGCCGCCCGACGCAGGCAGTATCGCCGACGCGGGTTGAAGGGTCATGGAACACTGCGCCGCGCCCTGCGTAACTACGATATTCTGTGCGCTGCCACCGAATTGGATGGAAACGTTGCCGGTGCGCGCGGCAGGCAGAGTGCTCGCAAGAGCAGACACCGAGAGTACCCCGCTTCCAGAGGGGGAACCATTGGCTCCGGCGGACGCCGTTAAGGTGATCCAAGCCGGCGAATCAGTGGCGTAAGACCACGCGCAAGTGGAAGCGCTTGTCGTAACATTGACGCTTCCTACGCCTCCATTTGCAGTAATGCTAATTGCCAGCGGGGAAATTGTATAAGTACATTGGCCCATTAATGGGAGGGCTCCCACCAACAGGTAAAGACACCACTTCATCCTCGTTATAGTAACGCTTGGCGGCAGGCTTTCAGAATCTCAACCGAGCCGGGAGTGTCTCCATGCACGCAAATTGTCTGTGCCACGCCTTCCCGCGCCAGCCGCAAGGCCTGCGCCGCCGCCTTCTCGGGGTCCGTAATCAGCGCATCTGGGAACTTCCGCGGACGTAAAGTCCCATCGGGCTCATAACGCCGGTCGGCAAAACCCTCAGCCGCTGTGACAAGCCCCATTTCGCGCCACCACTCGAGCATCCGCGAGCCCGCCAGACCGAAAATCGTGGCGCCCGCCCGCCACTGTAGAACGCCACGCGCGATTGCGCGAGCTACCTTCTCGTTCTTGACGGCAACATTATAAAGCGCGCCATGCGGCTTCACGTGAACGATGCGTCCGCCCAGACTTTGAACGATCGCGTCGAGGCGCTCGATCTGCAGCCGCACCGTAACCTCAATTTCCGTTTCCGACAACGCCATTTCAATGCGTCCGAAATTGGCGCGGTCGGGGTATCCGGGATGAGCGCCAATCCGCACTCCGCGATCAAGGGCCAGTCGAGCCGTGCGCTCCATAACGGCTTCGTCGCCGGCATGTTCGCCGCACGCGATATTGGCCGAGGTGACGTATTGCATCAGAGCGGCTTCGTGCGCGGCGTCCTCCAATTCACCCATGTCGCAATTAAGATCGATCCTCATAAGGAATACAGCCACTTTTCTTGCGCTTGCAGTAATTCGAGCGCCCGTTCTATAGTTACGTTTTCAAAGCGTACCTCATCCCGCGGACGCATCTGTCCAAGCCGCCAGAAATCCGCCGAAATCACATTGGCCGGCTTTGGATAACCGCCCGTAGTCTGGTGTTCCACGAAGAGGATGATTGGCTGCCCATCAGGAGGCGCCTGAATCGCGCCCAGCGCCACGCCCTCCGTCAGCATTCCACCCGCCGGGCTGGGAATAGCGGGGCCGGCCAACCGAATGCCCATACGATTGCACTCTTCCGCCACTCGATAGACGCTCTCGTACAATTCGTCTTGGAACCAATCGGCTTGCGGTCCTCGGGTTACGTGAACCGTCGAGGCGCGTTCCCAGAGCGGCGGATTCTTCGCCGCAGATCGCGCCTTGCGAATCGCCGCGGCGCCGACGCGCAGCATCGCTCCTTTTTTTAGAGGGCCGCCTCCGACCCCTGTGAGCAAGTGCGCGGATGCGCTACCCAAGGTAAGCGGCGCATCGATGCCGCCGCGCACCGCAAGATAAGCGCGCGCGCCGCCCCTTGTGCCGCCGCAGCGCAGGGTATCGCCGGCCTTCATTTGTACCGGCGCCCATAAAGGAAGATTTGCCCCGAAGTCGGACCCGGTCAAGGCGACCACCGCACTCTCTTCAAATTCGAACTCGCCGCCCGCCAACGTCATCTCAATGCCTGGCGCGTTTTCCGCGTTGCCCACCAACAGATTTCCAGCGCGTAAGGCCAGGGAGTCCGCGGCCCCCGAGGCCGAAATCCCCCTGTGTGCCTGGCCGAACCGCCCCAAGTCCTGCACCGTGGTCAAAAAGCCCGGCGTTAGCACGCGAATTGCGCTCACGGCCGCACCCTTGTAAACCGCAACCGGTCGCCCATACGAAGCAGCACCGGCTCAGCCGCCGCAGGATCGAATAACTTCGTGTCCGTGTGGCCAATGATTCGCCAGCCGCCCGGAGATGCAATGGGATATACTCCCGTCTGATTCCCGCCGATCGCGACGCTTCCCTCAGGCACGCGTTTGCGAGGCGCGGACAGTCTTGGCGTCGTCAATTGCGGCGGCAGACCGCCGAGATATGCAAAGCCGGGTGCAAAACCAAGGAAGTAGACGAGATACTCCGTGTCCGAATGGAGCTGGATCACGCGTTCTGCTGTGAGTCCGGTATGGCGTGCCACGTCCTCAAGATCCGGCCCCAATTCGCCGCCGTAAAAAACGGGAAGTTCTACCAGGCGCGGCGCCTCGGTCTTCTCCATAGACTCATCGACCTCCTGCTGCCGGATTAGACGCTCGATTTGAGCGTGATCGCAGATGCGAGGATCGAATTCCACCACTAGAGAAGCGTAGGCTGGATGTAGATTGATGATGCCCCGGATGCCCTGCAGAGCCTTCGTCAGATGGAACACCTGACGGTGGGTTTCACGCGAAATGGCTTCGCCGAACGCCACCAGTAGCGAACGGTCGCTGGCCGGCCGTATGGTCACAGAAAGGTGATGGTATCACCAGCTTCCGAAAGGTGTTTACTGGGTCGTTTCCGCAGTGAGAGGTAGTAACTGCGATATCTTATTTCGCAGTTCTTCCATGGTAAAGGGCTTGGGAAGCAAGACGTGTCCGCGCTCCACGACGTATTTCTGCACCACGTGCGTGTTGTCGTAGCCTGAAATATAGAGCACCTTGAGGTTAGGTTGCAGGGCGTTCAGCTTATCGGCCAGCATGGGACCGCTCATACCCGGCGCGACAACATCGGTAATAAGTAGTTCGATAGGCGCGTTCAGGTTGCGATACATGGTCAGCGC
This sequence comes from Bryobacterales bacterium, assembly GCA_963703295.1. Classification (GTDB taxonomy): domain Bacteria; phylum Acidobacteriota; class Terriglobia; order Bryobacterales; family Bryobacteraceae; genus PALSA-243. Next base: position 7,511,342 of record OY969810.1, on the reverse strand, counting down.
GTGATCACCGCTATCGGCGGTAAGCGCATGATATCCGGATTGAGTAACCATGGCGCTTACAAGCTTCCGGATCTCCGGCTCGTCGTCCACAACGAGGATTGTTTTACGGTCTTCATGTCGCATGGCACACCGATTCTATCGCTTCCCCCACTTCTGCGGAGGAATTGGAAAGGGTAGCGTAGTGATGCTTCGTACGAACGAAGGGGGGTGAATGCGTTCAAAGTGCCATCGAAATTCGAACATGCCCGCGGATGAAAGTTGTTACTATGAAATCAGGCATCTTCTAGTACTGTTGTGACCCTTCCCCCGACAGATCCGAACCCCGAAGCTCAGCAGCAACTAACTGGCAAACCCGCCTTACGTGACGACGCTAACTTCGCATCCGGGAAGATTGCCCTTTTTCAATATGGCTCGGTTGCTATCTTCCTGGTGCTTATTGCCGGTTTTTGGCGTCTTCAGGTTCAGAATCCCCAGGTTTACGATGAACGCGCGCAGGCTAACAGCGTGAAATCGGCCCCGCTGATCGCTCCGCGCGGGCGCATTCTCGATCGCGACGGCCGCGTGATCGTGGATAACCGTGCATCTTTCAAGCTGCTGCTCGCGCGCGAATCGCTGAAAGATGAGCACCTCCGGCCCATAGCCGCTGGTTTGGACATCGATTACGACGATCTGATGGCCAAAGTGCTGCGCTTCCGCTCGCGCCCCAAGTACGAGCCGATGGTTCTGAAAGAGGAGCTTACCCCCGCCGACCTTGCCTTTGTCGATTCACACCGAGATTTTTTCCCGGAACTGCTGGTCGTCCAGGCCCAAAGCCGTCTGTATCCGGAAAATGGCATGCTGGCGCATGTGATTGGCTATACGGGTGAAATTAGTGAAGAGGAGTTGGACGATCCCCAGTTCGCGAAGTATGACCCGGGCCAGGTCATCGGCAAATTCGGAATCGAGCGCCAGTACAACGACTGGCTAACCGGCGTCGACGGCCAGCGGCAGGTAATAGTCGATAACCGAGGACAAGTGCACCAGGTGCTTGCCACTAAGCCCGCGACGCCAGGCAAGGACCTCAAGCTTACGATTGATCTTGACCTGCAAGCCGTGGCGGAGCTTTCGATGGATAGTGGCCTCAATGAGGCGCCCCTCCACGTCGATCACAAGAACGGCGCTGTGGTCGCGCTCGATCCCAATACGGGCGAAGTGCTCGCCATGGTCAGCCGGCCGGCGTTCGATCCGAACCGCTTCGCTGGACACATCAAGGCGAAGGATTGGAAAGAGATCAACAACAATCCCGACCATCCCCTGCTCAACCGCGCTATTCAAGACGCTCAGTCGCCGGGTTCGACCTTCAAGCCCATCATGGCCATCGCGGGCCTCGAGACCGGCACCATCGACAGCGAGTGGACGGTGCATTGCGCCGGCGGCGCGAGTTTCTTTGGGCGCTTTTACAAGTGCCACCTCAAAAGTGGCCATGGCACGGTGAGCTTGCATAAGGGCATTGTGGATTCCTGCGACGTCTACTTTTACAACGTCGGCAACAAGATGGGAATCGACAACATCGCCTACTATGCCGATCTCATGGGTTACGGCAAGACCACCGGAATCGATCTGCCTGGCGAACGGACCGGCCTTGTGCCTTCCACCGAGTGGGTCATGCGTACCCAGCACCACAAGTGGTACGCTGGCGATACGATTTCCGTCTCGATCGGACAGGGCGAGCTGACGGTGACGCCCCTGCAGTTGGCGCGTGCTTTTGCCGGACTCTCGGTGGGAGGAGTTTGGCGGCGTCCGCACCTCACAAAGGATGCCCTTGGCCCCGCCGATAAACCCGTCGAATGGCCGCTCGAACCTAAGAACGTGAAAGACGTCGTTTCCGGAATGTACGGCGTGGTCAATGAAGGCGGCGGCACGGGCGTTCGCGCCGCAATCCCCGGCATTCCCGTGTGTGGAAAAACGGGCACCGCGCAGGTCGCATCCAACGACTTCGTGAAGGCGCATGGCCACGAAGGCAATTACATGGATAACGTGTGGTTCGTTGGATTCGCGCCGTGCGAGAAGCCGGAAATCGTCGTGGCGGCATTCTTCGAACACGGCTTCGAAAGCAAATATGCCTGTCCCATTGTCCGGGACGTAATTAAGGCCTATTTCGACAAGAAAGCCCGTAACGCCATGTTGCAGCAGCAAAGAGATACGCTGGCAATCAATCTGGGAACGGTAGCCTCCTTAGGACTCGCGACCGTGAGTCGTCCGTCCGGGTCGGCGGTCCCAGATACCGCGCGCGGAGTGGTCCGCTAATGACGCGCTACCTCTCCCTGCGCGATATCGATTGGATGATGGTCCTGATCACGCTCGCCATCTGCGTCGTGGGAGTAATACAGATATTTAGCGCCACGCTCGACACCAGCTCGCAAGGCGCCTGGTGGAAGCAGGCGTTCTACATTGCGGGGGGCATCGCGCTCATGTGGCTGGCGTTGAACATCGATTACCATTCGATGCTTCATTACGTGCCCATGCTCTACCTCGGTTCGGTGGGCGTTCTGCTCCTTACCTCGGTTGCTGGGGAGGCCACTTTCGGGTCGCGACGCTGGATTCCGTTGCCCGGCGGATTTCACTTCCAGGTGTCTGAATTTGTCAAGTTGGTGATAATATTATTAGTAGCTCGATATCTGACCGACCTGCATAAGGACGATCTCGATATTTTGGAAGCATTGAAATTGGCGGGGTTGGTACTGGTTCCGACCGTGCTGGTGTTGCGGCAGCCGGATCTGGGGACTGCGCTTACGTATGTAGCTGTTCTAGTAGTGGGCGCATTTCTTGCGGGATTGCATTGGAAGTATATAGCGGCGATAGTCGTCGTACTGGCTTTGGCGTTGCCCCTTAGCTCTGTGTTTTTAAAGGATTACCAGAGGCAGCGTCTGGTTAGCTTCATGAATCCCGACGAAGATCCTCGGGGCGCTGGATATCACACCATTCAGTCGCAAATTGCCATCGGTTCCGGGGGAATGACCGGGAAGGGGTTCTTGAAGGGTACTCAGTCGAGGCTTCGCTTCTTGCCGGTGCCGTATAAGGACTTTATCTTTTCGGCCTTCGCCGAGGAGGAAGGGTTCGTAGGCGTTGTAGTAATGTTATCGCTGTATTTTGTATTGCTGATGCGTATTGTGCAAAATGCGCAGATGGCGCCTGACAGGGCGGGTATGTATATTTGTATGGGGATTGCAGCTCTGTTGCTGTGCCATATCCTGGTTAATGTGGGAATGGTGGCGGGTATGATGCCGGTGACCGGTATCCCGCTGCTCTTTATGAGCTTTGGTGGTTCCAGTATTTGGTCGAGCTTTATCGCCTTGGGGCTGGTAAATAACGTCCGCCTCAGAAGGTTTGTGAACTAGGGGAGGCCGCTCGCGGCCCCAAAACGATTTGTGAATTCAATAGTTAATGCGGGAGCCTGAAGAGACCCCCGGGGCTAGCGCGGCGTACAAGGCGTTCTCCCGGACGAGAGGAAGTGGTTCCCGGCCGTCGGCGTATGAGTGATGTCAATCTCCGCCGCTCGGCCAGCGTGAGTTTGTAGAGTTTTCGCAATTTATCGCGAGACGCGCACGCAGGGCGCCGAAGCTTCCGGTCTACTCTCCATGGTCCCGGGGAGGCAGCCGATGTCGAAGGAATTAGTAATTTCGTCCAATCGCCATGAAACGCGAGTGGCGGTAGTAGAGGACGATCAAGTAGTTGAAATCTTCCACCAGCGCGAGAACGAATACTCGCTGGCGGGCAGCATCCACAAGGGTAGAGTTACCCGCGTTCTACCGGGCATGCAATCGGCATTTGTCGATATTGGCTTGGACCGCGATGCCTTTCTTTACGTCTCCGACTTCTTCGAAGACAACGACGAATACGACAAGATCGTAACCAGCGTCGAAGATAAAGTCTTTAAGCAGCATTCCGGCCCCGCAGTGGCGATTGTTGAGCGCTCCGAGCCCGTAGCCGAAGCGGCCGCTCCTGTGGAAACTTCCGAGGAAGCCTCTGCGCCTCCACCTGTGGTGAGCGCGGCGGGTGGCGCTCCTGTAACAGAACGGCGCGACGATCGGGGCGGCAATCGCGCCCCTGGGGATCGCGACAATGACCGGCGCGGCGGACGTGGCCGCCGGCGCGGACGGGGTGGACAGAGGGGCGGCGGACGCGGCTTGCCCGATTCTAAATTTTATTCGCCACGCGGAGAAGGTGACGCCCGGCCGGAAGGGCGCTCGGAACCGCGAACGGAGACTAGGGAACCGGCGCGCACCGAACCGCGTGAAACTGCTTTTGAGGCCGCTCCGCCGACGTACGCTCCGCCGGCCGCCGGGACAGCTTCGCAATCTGACGATTTTCTGGTGCTGCCGGGCGAGAAACTTTCGAAGTACCGCCGCGGCGCCGAACCCGTAGCCGCGCCGGTGACGGCTGAGTTGGCTGAAGATGAACCGATGGCGATTGAGCCGGAGCCGGATGGCATCGTCGAGACCCCTCCGCAAGTGGCTCCCCAAGCTGTTCCCGAAGTAGCCGATGCTGCGCTGGCTGCGGAGCCAACCTCCATCACCGAGCCAGCGTCTGAGATCGAACTCGAACCGGAGCACGAGCTAAAAGCCGAACTTGCGGAGGCCCTTGAAGAGGCAGCCGATGACATTCTGGCCGAAGAGGACGAGGAAGCTGAGGTAGCCGAGGCCATTGCTGAAGAAGGGGCTACGGCAGCAGTTCTGGAAGACGAGCCGTCCGAAAATGCGGAGCCGATTGAAGACCTAGCAGCAGAGGGCGGTGAAGATTCCGGCGAAGACTCCGGCGAAACGCCCGCCGTTCTCGATGAGGGTCCAGAGCCTGCTCGCATCCCGACCAGCCTCACCGCCACGCTGCGCGAGCACGGAGGACGTTATCCACATCGCGTCTCGCGCCGTTCTCGCCGCCGCGGCCGCGATGGACGTGGCCCGGATGGACGCGGCCCGGACGGAAGAAATCAGGAAGGACGCGGCGAGACTACCCGCGGTCCCGCGTCTGAAACGAACCAGCGCGCGCCGCAGCAGGAAACGCGTTCCGTGGAAGGGCGCACCGAACGGCCCGAGCGCGTTGAAGTTCCCGAGCGGACGGAGCGTCCTCCTTCGATCAGCGATCTGCTTCGGGAAGGCCAGGAAATTATCGTTCAAATCGCCAAAGAGCCGATCGGTCAGAAAGGCGCGCGCATTACGTCTCACATCGCGCTGCCGGGCCGCTTCCTTGTCTATATGCCGACAGTCGATCATGTCGGCGTCTCACGCAAGATTCCCAGCGATGAAGAGCGAAGCCGCCTCAAGCGCGTGCTGCAGACGCATCGCACCGGCATTCCAGGCGGCTACATCGTACGCACCGCCGGCGACGGCCGGACCGAAGAGGAACTTCGGGCCGACATGATGTTTCTGTACAACCTGTGGCTCGACATGCGGCAGAAAGCGGAGCGCAAACCGGCGCCCTTGCTCATCCATCACGATCTCAATGTGGTGGAGAGAATTCTGCGCGACCAGCTTACGTCGTCGTTCAAGAACATTTGGGTCGATAACGAAGAGCTCTATGAAGCCGTGCTTAGTTTCGTCCAGCGATTCCAACCCGCACTGGTAAGCCGCGTTAAAATGTATACGCGCTCGAATCCGATCTTTGATGAATTCGGTGTTACCGCCGAGCTTGAGAAGGCGCTCCGGCCGAAGGTCTGGTTGAAATCGGGCGGATATATCGTGATCAATCAGACGGAGGCGCTGGTTGCCATCGATATCAACACCGGCAAATACGTAGGTAAGTCGAATCGCCTGGAAGACACCATCGTCAAGACCAACACGGACGCGATCAAAGAGATCGTTCGGCAAATCCGGTTGCGCGATTTAGGCGGCATCATCGTTGTTGATTTCATCGACATGGATGAACGCAAAAACCGCCAAAAAGTGATGCAGGCGCTAGAGGAAGCCATGCGCGCCGACCGCGCACCCTACAAGATTCTTCAGTTCAACGATTTCGGCCTCGTCGCCATTACCCGCAAGCGCGTCAAACAAAGCTTAGAGCGTACGCTTTGCACGCCATGCCCCTACTGTGAAGGCGCGGGATACGTGAAGAGTCCACAGACAGTGGTGGGCGAGATTTTGCAAGAAGCGCACAAAATCTCTAAGGCTGTAGAGGGCAACGACGTTATGCTGCGAGTTAATCCAGAGGTCGCGCGCCTTCTCAAATCGAATCAGAATACCTTTCTGCAAGAAATCGAGGAGATCCTGGGCCGGACCGTGATGGTAAAGGGAGATCCTCTTTTGCACCAAGAAAAGTTCGATTTAGCATAGTTGAGGCAGCCTTTCGATCCCTGTGCCGCGCGAAGAGATTGATGCGGTTGACATGATTGTTAAAGTCTGCGCTAGAATGAAGAAAATCTAAATCCAGGGAACGCCCATCTCGACGGGTGAACCGGAGGCGTAGTAGTGAGCTATCAGCCCGAAACGCCGTTCGATAATATCGAGGGTTCGCATGAATATGTTGCCATGCTTGCCGACGCCCTTGAAGAAGCCCGCCGTGATGTGGAGACCGAGATTTCGGCTGCGGACCGCGATGGCGCGGACCGGCGCAAACAAGCGCTCTTGTTGGTCTCTTTCAATCTTGCCAAGTTGAATCTCCACATTACGACGAGTCGTCGTATCCTGAACGATTTGCGAACTTTGCGACGTCTGCTCCTGGCGGAGCGAGGTTTGCCAGCCGCTACGGAATTAGAATCCGCAGCCGGTGGGAGCGAGTAGCGACTTCACCGTTCGGAACATCTCGCCAACCTAAAGCCGAGGAGCCACCTCCATCAGGTGTATCTTGCGGCGTTCCCGCATTTATCCGCAGTTTGGCGTCCCCATTATTGGCCGTAAGATTTTCTGGGTAAAGCATGCAGGTAGCTGTCTTTCTGCGTACGACTACTTGACAGAACTCGTCAGCAAGCGTACTATTCAAGAGTTGTAAGGGCTGCATAAGATTAGACACCTTGAATTGGTGGTCGTTGAGTTAGTTGTGGGGGTTACCGCATGACGTTTCAGATCGGCGACAAGGTAGTTTATCCCAATCAAGGGGTAGGAACCATCGAGAACATCAGCATCCGGTCGTTCGGAGCGGCCTTCGAGAAGTTTTATCTGCTCCGTTTGGGATGCAATGCCATGACTGTCATGGTGCCCTTTTCGAATGCCGCAAATATCGGGCTGCGGCGCGTCACCAAAGACCGGGAGATTGCACGCATCCTCTCCTATCTGGCAAACGGATGGAGTGACGTCAATTCCGATTGGAAAATCCGCTTCAAAGAGAACACCGCGAAGATGCAAAGTGGCGATCTGTTCCAGGCCGCAGAAGTTTTAAAAGGTCTTTTACAGATCCACGTGGAAAAGCCGCTCTCTTTCCGCGAAAAGAAAATGCTGGAACGCGCGCGTCACATGTTGGTTGCCGAGTTATCGATATCACGCGGTATGGGCGAAATTCAGGCCGTGGGAATGTTGCAGCGCGCTCTCGCCAAGACCGGTCTTAATCTTCCTTCGAACCTGTAGCGCCTGGGCCGCCTGGGGTGTTCGCCAGAGCCGCTCGCAGAAACCTCACAATGGACAGCGTTAGTGCGCGTGGATTTTCCGTCTTGGCGTAAACCAGGGCCTGCCTGCGCGTAACACGCCTGCCCGCCACCCGGAAAGCCTGAAAAAATCTACTTCCTGTGCGAAGCGCATACTCGGGAAGAATCGAGTAGCCGAAACCCGATTCCACCAGCCCCTTGATCACTTCGGTATCGTCGGCCTCCATCGTAACTTTCGGTTGGATGCCTATTTCTATGAAAAACTGATCGATAATGGCGCGCATATTACTTCGCCGGGGATACAAGAGAAACGGCGCCGCCGCCATTTCGGCCGGCTCCATGGTTCCGACATGCCATCCCCGCATGCGTTTTCCAGAGGGCCGAAGAATGACCAGTTCTTCGGTAAAGAGATGCGTCATTCCCAGATCGCCGATGGGAAACGGCAGCGTCACTAGCGCCAGATCGAATCGGCGGTCCATGACGCCGGCCACCATTTCCTCGGTGGGCGCCACCGTTACCTGCATTGCAATTTGGGGAAACTGTTGGCGAATCTGGCGAAACGGACGTCGCAGACGGTAAATGAGCGCCGTCGCGCCGCACGCGAAGTAGAAGGGCCGCGTATCCGTCGCCGGATCGTTTTCGAATTCGCGCTCGATCTGCTGCGCCTGCCGGATGAGCGCACGCGCGCTATCCGCGAGCCGTAAGGCTGCCGGAGTTGGCACCAGCCGTTTGCCAGAGCGCACAAAAAGCTCCGCGCGCAGACCCAAAGCCAGGTTGCGTAGTTGTAGGCTTACCGCCCCGGGCGAGAGGCTCATGCGCTCCGCCGCCTTTGTCACGCTCGCCTGTTCGATGACCGCGAGAAACAGTTCCAGTTGGCGGATCTCCATGGGTAATCGTTCTTAGCATGACACGCTCCGTTTAGTTTTTCTCAACGATCGGGCGAACGAATTCGCACGATGACGTTGCGCGCGCGTTGCGTTATCGTAATATCTCTGCATGTTTAGATCACTTCGAATCCCTCCCGGCGGTGCGCTCGATTTTCTATCTTTGGGCGGTCTGGTACATCGCCTCGACCCCGGAATCATTCCTTTTCGCAAGGCGTCGGAATGCCTGATTCACGTCAGTGGTGGAGAGTTCAATGTTGCCGCGAATCTCTCCGATTGCTTCCGGCTGAAAACCGGCGTAGCTACGGCAATGGTGGATTATCCTATCGGCGATCTGATCGCCGAGCGCGTCCGCGCCATGGGCGTCACGCCGTTCTACAAACATTTCGGGCATGACGGCGTCCTGGGACCAAACATGGCTACGGTCTATAGCGATCGAGGCCAAGGCGTGCGCCCGCCCGTTGTGTTTTATAACCGCTCCAACGAAGCGGCGGCGCAGCTCAAGCCAGGCGATTTCAATTGGCAGGCCATCTTCGCCTCGGGCGTCCGCTGGTTTCACTCGGGCGGCATCTTCGCCGCGCTCTCGCCCACGACCGCCGAACTGGTGATCGAAGCTGCCCAGGCGGCAAAGGTGGCCGGCGCCGTAGTCTCTTTCGATTTGAACTTCCGGGAGAAGATCTGGAATCTATCTGGCGGTGCGGCGCGCGCGAGTGAAGTGCTGGGCCGCATCGTCGCCAACGTGGACGTGTTGGTTGGAAACGAAGAGGATCTGCAAAAAGGTCTGGGCGTGAAGGGTCCGGAAGTCGGATCACACTCGAAACTCGATTCCTCGGCATTCTTTGGCATGATTGACAATGTCCGGGAAAAATACCCGAACGTATCGGCGGTAGCGACAACCCTGCGCGACGTCCATTCAACCAACCGTCACAGCTGGAGCGCCGTGGCTTGGATCGAAGGCGAACAGTGCGTCGCCCCGGTTGCGGAATTAGATGTCTACGACCGCGTCGGCGGCGGCGATGGTTTTGCCGCCGGCCTGTTCTATGGACTGCTGTCCGGTCAACCGCCGCAAGAGGCCGTAAAGCTGGGATGGGCGCACGGCGCTTTGGTAACGACGTTTCCGGGGGATACCACTATGGCGACGCTCGATCAGGTAAGGTCTTTCGCCAAAGGCGGCAGCGCTCGCATTCAAAGGTAGCGCAGGCGTCAGAAGCCAGGGAGAAAAAATGCCAGAAAATTTGATGGACCTCACCGGCCGGGTGGCCGTTGTCATGGGCGGAACGTCCGGCCTCGGCCGCAAACTAGCCGTTGGCCTGGCGCGTGCGGGCGCCGATGTTGTGCCCACTGGACGGCGCGAGCAGATGGTGGACGAGGCCTGCGCCGAAGTGGAGTTGACGGGCCGGAAGTCCCTCCGGACCGTTTGCGATATTGCCTCACGCGCTTCGGTAGACGATCTGCGAGACGCCGTGATCGAAGAATTCGGCCAGGTTGACATCCTGGTCAATGCCGCCGGGCAGATTTTCCGCAAGCCCACCAAAGACGTCACCGAGCAGGAATGGAATAACCTGTTCGATGTAAATTTGACGGGCATGTTGCGCTCCTGCCAGGCTTTCTACGCCCCGTTGGCGCAGCATAAACGCGGCCGTATCGTGAATATTGCCTCGCTCAATTCATTCGTTTCTCTGGTGCAGGTCACGGCCTACGCGGCGTCGAAAGCGGGCGTGTTGGCCCTAACGCGCAGCCTTGCGGTGGAGTGGGCCCGCGACGGCATCAACGTGAATGCCATCGCTCCCGGCGTTTTTCGCACAGATCTCAACGCGGCCCTGCTCGATGGCACCGAGCGCGGCAAAGAACTGCGTATGCGCACTCCGATGGGCCGCTTCGGCCAATCGGAAGAATTGACGGGCGCGGCGATCCTGCTCGCCTCTGACGCCGCCAGTTATATCACCGGTCAATGCATTGCAGTGGACGGCGGGTTCTTGGCCTCAGGCGTCAACCAATAAGCGCGCCGCCGTTTTCATCGCACCACGAAATTAACCAGCTTGTCGGGCACGGTAACTACTTTCACAACCTGCTTGCCGGCCACGAAAGGCTGCACCTTTTCATCAGCCATGGCGAGCGCTTGCATTGCGTCGCCCCCTGTTCCGAACGGCGCAAACACGCGGCTGCGAACCTTTCCGTTCACCTGAACAACTATTTCGGCTTCGTCTTCCTTGGCAAGTTCGGCGTCAAACGCCGGCCAACTCTGGCGGAAGACCGGACCCTGATTGCCGAGCTCTTCCCAGATCTCCTGCGAAACATAGGGCGCAAAAGGCGCAAGTATGAGTGCGAGTTTTTCTAACACGTCCGCCATGGTCTTCGCTGAAATGCGCGATTCTTCGGCGTAAAGCTCGTTCACCAATTCCATGACAGACGCAATGCACGTGTTGAAATGCCAACGTGTTTCGAAATCTTCGGTGACTTTCTTCAGCGTCTGATGCAGTTTGCGCAGAATCTTCCGGTCGCTTTCGCCGGTCTCCCCGGATCCCGGCGCCTTATCTACATTTCGCGTCGCAAAACGATAAACCCGGCCGAGGAACCGGTAGATGCCCTCGGCTCCTTCGGTGCGCCAGTCGACTTCCTTTTCAGGGGGCGCCGCGAAGAGTACGAACATGCGCGCCGTATCCGCCCCAAACTTCTCGGCCAGCGAATCCGCACCCACTACATTGCCCTTCGATTTCGACATCTTGGCGCCTTCGGCAATCACCATTCCTTGGGTGAAGAGACGCCGCGCAGGTTCGCTATTGGTGATCAGGCCGATGTCGCGCATCATCTTGGTGAAGAAACGCGAATAGATCAAATGCAGAATGGCGTGTTCGACGCCGCCGATATATTGATCGATCTCGAACCAATAGGCAATTTTGGCTGAATCGAACGGGGCTTTATCGTTGCGCGGATCGCAATAGCGGTAGAAGTACCACGAGGAATCCATGAACGTATCCATCGTGTCGGTCTCGCGCCGCGCCGGGCCTCCACACTTCGGACACGATACGTTCACAAACGCAGGATCGTTCTCGAGCGGCGAGCGTCCCTCCCCAGTGATCGTAATGCTTTCCGGTAGCAGCACCGGCAGTTGATCTTCCGGGACGGGCACGATGCCATCCTGTGGGCAGTGGATCACGGGGATCGGCGTACCCCAGTAGCGCTGGCGCGAGATACCCCAATCCTTAATTCGGCAGGTAATCGCCGATTTTCCGAAGCCGCGCTGCTCGGCGTAGGCAGCCATCTTTTTGCGTGCCTCTTCCGATGTTAGCCCTGACCATTCGCCCGAGCCGTCGACGATGCCGTAATCCGTGAAGGGCTGGGTCAATCCAGGCTCCACGCCAAGCTCGCCATCCACTGGCCGGACCACGGGGCGCACCGCAATTCCATACTTGCGGCAGAATTCGAAATCGCGCTCGTCGTGCGCGGGCACCGCCATGATCGCGCCCGTGCCGTACCCCATCAGCACAAAGTTGCCGATCCAGATTGGCACCCGTTCACCGTTGTAGGGATTCACCGCATAATGTCCGCTGAAGAATCCCTTTTTCTCAATATCGCCGGGGCCGGAATTGGCGCGCGCATCCACCATTGCTTTGGCCTGCGTTCTTCCGTCGGCGTCCAGCAGCTTTTCGTTTAGCGGATGCTCCGGCGCCAGAATGACGCACGTCGCCCCATAAATTGTATCGACGCGCGTGGTGAAGACCCGGATTGGCTCGCCAGTCTTTTCGAGCTTGAAATTGATCTCGGCGCCCTCAGACCGGCCGATCCAGTTGCGCTGCATGGTGAGCACGCGCTCGGGCCATCCTCCCTCGAGCTGCGCCATATCGTCAAGCAACTGATCGGCGTATGCCGTGATTTTCAGGAACCATTGGTCCAGCGCGCGCTGCTCCACCGGCGTATCCTCGTGGCGCCAGCAGCAGCCCTCAACCACCTGCTCATTCGCCAGCACGGTGGCGCACTTCGGGCACCAATTGAGTAGGGCCCGTTTCCGATAGGCCAGCCCGCGCTCGAGCATTTTGAGGAAGAACCACTGGTTCCAGCGATAATATGCCGGGTCGCAGGTGGCCACCTCGCGGTCCCAATCGTAGCTAAAGGCGAAGCGCCGGTGCGTGCGCTTCATGGCTTCAATATTCTGCAGGGTCCATTCGCGCGGCGGCCGCTTGTTAGCGATAGCCGCGTTTTCCGCGGGCAATCCAAAGGCGTCCCAACCCATGGGATGCAGAACGTTAAAGCCGCGCATCCACTTGTATCGCGCCAACGCATCGCCGATGGAGTAGTTGCGGATGTGACCGATGTGCAGCGTGCCGCTGGGGTAGGGCAGCATCTCCAGCACGTAAAATTTGGGCTTGGTCGAATTCTCTTCCGCTTTGTAAAAATCGGCGTCTTGCCATCGCTCGAACCATTTCAGTTCGATGTGGCTATGGTCATACGGCTTTTCGGGCATAAAGGCGCTTGAAATTTTCGGGTGTTCTCTTATGGTAGCAAGCTCGTGAAATCTCAAGCCTCACGTTTCCAGTTCAATCTTGACTATTAAGTACAGATTAGCTAACGTTGATATAGAACAATAGCTTAGAAGGAATCCGATTCATCCGAATGGCACTACTCGAAATTAACGATTTGCACGCCACTGTCGGCGACCGTGAAATTCTGAAGGGCATCACTCTCTCTGTAAATGCCGGCGAGATTCATGCCATTATGGGCCCTAACGGCTCGGGCAAGAGCACCTTAGCGCAGGTGCTGGCAGGCCGTGACCTTTATCGTGTTACCGGCGGCTCCGTAGTCTTCAACGGAAGAGATTTGCTGGAACTCGACCCCGAGGAGCGGGCGCAGGCGGGCATCTTTCTGGCTTTTCAGTATCCTGTGGAGATCCCCGGCGTCAGCAACATGTACTTTCTGAAGGCGGCGCTTAATACCGTGCGCAAGGCCAATGGCCAGCCGGAACTCGACGCTATGGATTTCCTCGATCTGGTGCGCGACAAAATGGTCGCGATGAAGATGGACCAGGCGTTGCTTAACCGGCCCGTTAACACGGGCTTTTCAGGCGGCGAGAAAAAGCGCAATGAGATTTTTCAGATGGCTGTGCTGGAGCCGCGGCTGGCAATTCTCGATGAGACCGATTCCGGCCTGGATATCGACGCGCTAAAGCTGGTCGCCGCCGGCGTCAATTCGATGCGCGGGCCCGAACGCGCGATGATCGTGGTCACACACTATCAGCGCCTGCTGAGCGAGATCGTTCCGGACTTCGTACACGTGCTTGCCGAAGGCCGCATCGTGAAGAGCGGCGGCAAGGAGCTGGCGCTCGAACTCGAAGCTGGTGGGTATGCCGCGCTGGGTATTCACGAAGAAGCGGAGGCTGTGGCGCGCATATGACCGCTACCGCCGAACAGACCGGCTTGTGGCTGACGGATTTTACGGCTCAGCCAAAGGCCGAGCCGTGGGTTCAAACCTTGCGTGAAGCCGCTTTCGAGCGTTTTGCGGAGTTGGGTTTCCCTACCACGCACGACGAAGAGTGGCGTTTCACGAACGTCGCCCCAATCGCGCGCGTTAATTGGCACATGACGCAAGCCGCCGGCCAACGCATCTCCGATGCGGCGCGCCAACACCTGACGAAGCATGCGCCTGAGGCGCCGTTCACGGCGCTCAATACCGCTTTCCTGGACCGCATTCACTTCGTGGAGGTCCCGCGCGGCACGGTGCGGGAAGAACCCGTCGAAATCGTATATGATGCGGGTACGGTCGAAGGCTCGGTTCAGCACCCGCGAACGTTGATTGTGGTCGGTGCGCACGCCCACTGCACTATCGTTGAAACCTACCGTGGCACGGGCAGATATTTCACCAACTCCGTCACTGAAATCGTAGCGGGCGACGGCGCCGTGATCGATCATTACAAGATTCAGCAGGAATCGCCCCAAGCCTTCCACATTGCCACGCTGCAGGCTACGCTCGGCCGAAGCGCCAACTTTCGTTCGCACTCCATTTCGTTGGGCGGCGCCCTGGTGCGCAACGACGCCGGCGCGACGCTTTCCGAAGGGACGGAGGCCACGCTCAACGGTCTCTACATTGTCAACGGCTCGCAGCACATCGACAATCACACGGTGCTCGACCACGCCAAGCCGCACGGTGCAAGCCACGAAGTGTTTAAGGGAATCCTGGACGACCGCGCGACCGCGGTATTCAATGGGCGCATCATCGTCCGCAAAGATGCGCAGAAGACCGATTCCAAGCAGACCAATAAGAATCTGGTTCTTTCCAACAGCGCGACCATCAACACCAAACCCGAATTGCAGATTCACGCCGACGATGTTCGTTGTACGCATGGGGCCACCATCGGACAGCTTGACGCGGAGTCGATGTTCTATCTGCAATCGCGCGGCATTCCGAAACGGGAAGCGCGGAGCCTGCTGACTTATGCGTTCGCGCAGGATATAGTCGACCGAATCAAGATTCCGTCACTTCGCGATTCGCTTGAGCGCATTCTATTTGAGAAATTCCATGAGCACGGTAATTAGCCCGATCCGTACCGCTTTCGATGTCGAGAAAATCCGCGAGGATTTCCCCGTCCTCAAACAAACCATCCACGGCAAGCCGCTTGTCTATCTCGATAACGCAGCTACCGCGCAGAAACCGCGCGCGGTAATCGACGCTATTGTGAAATTTTACGAAGTGGACTGCGCCAATATCCATCGCGGCGTTCATGAACTCAGCCAGCGCTCCACCAAGGCCTACGAACAGACCCGCGCCAAGGTGAAGCGCTTTCTCAATGCGCGCGCTACGCACGAGATCGTCTTCGTTCGCGGAACTACAGAAGGCATCAACCTGGTGACCCAAAGCTGGGGCCGGCACAATGTCAAATCGGGCGACGAAATTGTGGTGGCGGGCCTGGAACACCACTCGAACATCGTCCCCTGGCAGATGCTGTGCGAAGAGACCGGCGCGGTTCTGCGCGTGATTCCGATCAACGATCGCGGCGAGTTAATCATCGACGAATACTCCAAGCTGCTTGGCCCGCGTACCCGCATGGTGGCGATCGGCCACGTCTCAAATGCGCTGGGTACGATCAATCCTGTTGGCAAAATGATCGAAATGGCGCACGCAGCCGGAGCGCTGACGCTAGTTGACGGTGCGCAGGCGGTCCCGCACATGAAAGTGGACGTGCAGGCGCTCGATGTCGATTTTTACGCCTTCTCCGGGCACAAGCTTTTCGGGCCCACCGGCATCGGCGTGCTTTATGGTAAGCAGGGATTACTCGAAGCCATGCCTCCGTATCAGGGCGGCGGAGATATGATCCGCACAGTGACATTTGAAAAAACCACCTATAACGATCTGCCCTATAAATTCGAGGCTGGCACGCCCGATATCGCGGGCGGCATCGGCCTGGGCGCGGCCATCGATTATGTGAACCACATCGGCATCGAGAATATCGAAGCTTATGAGCATGAGCTGCTGGTCTACGCCACCGAAAAGATTTCGCGCATTCCCGGTCTCCGAATCATCGGGACAGCGCGCGAAAAAGCGGCCGTGATCTCGTTTGTGATAGAAGGCATTCATCCGCATGACATCGGCACGGTGCTGGACCGTCAGGGCATCGCCGTTCGTACTGGCCACCACTGCGCGCAGCCGGTGATGGACCGCTACCAGATTCCCGCCACAACCCGGGCTTCCTTTGCGTTCTACAACACGAAGGCAGAAATCGACGCGCTGATTGCGGGATTGCACAAAGTGCAGGAGGTCTTCGCATAATGGTTGACGATCTGTATCAGGAAATCATTCTCGATCACAGCAAGCGGCCAAGAAATTTTCATGTCATGGATGATGCGAACCGCCGCGCCGATGGCTACAACCCGCTTTGCGGCGACAAGTTGAAGCTCTTCCTCAAGATGGACGGCGACGTGGTGCGGGATGCCAGCTTCACCGGCGCCGGTTGCGCGATCTCTACGGCTTCGGCTTCGCTGATGACCGAATCGCTCAAGGGCAAGAGCCGCGCGGAAGCGCTCCACCTGCTGGATGAGTTTCACGACTTGCTCACCACGGACGTGCAGGCGGCGAAGGATCTCGGCAAGCTGAAGGTTTTCGGCGGCGTGCGCGATTATCCCGCGCGCGTGAAATGCGCCACGCTGGCGTGGCATACGCTGAAATCGGCGCTCGATAACGCGGAAGCGACGGTAAGCACGGAATGACATTACGGGACCAGATTGTCGCCGCGTTGAAGAAGGTCTACGACCCGGAGATGCCGGTCAACATCTACGAGCTGGGGCTGATTTATGATCTTACGGTAGATGAGGCGGGAGCCGCGGCGATCACCATGACGCTGACCGCGCCCAATTGCCCGGTCGCTGGATCGCTGCCGGCCGAGGTGGAACGCGCGGCGCGCGCCGTCCCCGGCGTTACAAGTGTCAAGCTCGAACTAACTTTCGACCCTCCATGGACGAAAGCCCGCATGTCCGAAGCGGCGAAGCTGGCGCTGGGCCTGGAGGACGTAGTTTCGATTCGGAGCCTGTCCGGCGGGAGGCTGCGGTGAAACTGAGTTCTAACGAAGAATACGGCTTGCGTTGTCTTCTGCGCCTCGCGTACGCCGGGCATGGACTGACCATACCTGAATTGAGCCAAGCCGAGGGCTTTTCCGCCGCCTATGCCGCAAAAATCTTGCGCGTGTTACGCAAGGGCGGTTTTGTGACTGCCGCACGCGGCAAAGAGGGCGGCTACACGCTGGCGCGCGCTGCTGGCCAAATTGTGATTGGCGATGTGATGGCGGCGCTAGGCGGAAGACTATTCGAAAGCGGATTCTGCGATTCGCACTCCGGCTCCGCGGCGATTTGCGCGCGATCTGTGGATTGTTCCGTACGCTCTCTGTGGCGGGCCGTGCAGGTAGCCGTGGATCAGGTCCTGAGTAAGGCGACGCTGCAGGATCTGCTGCAAAACGAAGCCGAAATGAACTCCTGGGTTCGTACGCTTCCCGGCGCAGCGCCGCTCCGATTCATGCAGTAGTAACATACAGAACCGCCTCTTTTGAGTCGGCCTGTTATAATTGTGTAAATGGTTTCTAGCTGCCCGCACCAGCGGGTTGTCGAAGGTCCGATCCTCTTCCATTTGAGATCTGTCTTGTTGTCCCGCTTTGCAGCCTATCGTCCATGAAAGCCAGCGTTCGCATTAACCGCGGCATCGAAAGCCTGTTTGGCACTCGCGATGAGAATATCCGGCTGATTGAAACCGGTCTCAACGTCCATACGCAGCTGGTGGACAACAATCTCGAAATCGAGGGAGAGGCCGTAAGCGTCAATCGCGCGGAATCCATTCTGGAAGATTACAACCGCCTGATTCGGGAAGGCTACGTCTTTAATAACGGCGACCTCAATAGCTACCTGCGCGTGGTCACGAGCGATGCCGACGTTTCACTGCTCAAGCTGGTGCAGAGCGGCAAACAGCGCAACTTCGGCAAGAAAATGCTGGCGCCGAAAACGGTCAATCAACGGCGCTACCTGGAAGCGATCGAACGCAATGACTTGGTATTTGGGGTTGGCCCTGCCGGTACCGGCAAGACTTATCTCGCTGTCGCGATGGCGGTTTCGGCGCTTATCAACAAGCAGGTGACGCGCATCATTCTGACGCGTCCGGCGGTAGAGGCCGGCGAGCGGCTGGGCTTTCTACCCGGTACGTTACAGGAAAAGGTTGATCCCTATCTGCGGCCGCTATACGATGCGCTCTACGACATGCTGGAGAGCGACCGCGTGGAGAAACTGCTGGAACGCAATTCGATCGAGGTCGCGCCCATTGCGTTTATGCGCGGCCGGACGCTGAACGACAGTTTTATCATCCTCGATGAAGCGCAAAACAGCACGCCTGAGCAGATGAAGATGGTGCTCACGCGGCAGGGCTTCAATTCGAAGATGGTGGTGAACGGTGATATCACTCAAATCGATCTTCCGAATGCGCGCCGCAGCGGCCTGATTGACGCGGTGGAAGTGCTTAAGGGCGTGGAAGGCATCAGCTTCGTGCAATTCGATGACAAGGATGTTGTGCGCCATACCCTGGTGCAGCGCATCGTCAAAGCGTACGAACGCTACAACGATCAGATCGGCGCGGGACGTCAACTCACCCTCCCGATCGAGCCGGCGGCCGAATCCGCGCCGCAGGCCTGAGGGCGCCATGTCCTCGCCCGAAGGCAGTAGCATCCTATTCCGTCGACCCGTGGTAGATCTGCGTTCGCGCCCGCTGCAAAGCTACGCGCGCAAGCTTCAGGTGGAAGTGGCGAAGGGACGGCCTTTTGAGTGCCTGATTACAGGCGATGCGGAGTTGCGCAAATTAAATCGTGAGTTCCGCGGCAAGGACGAAGCCACGGATGTATTGTCGTTTCCCGAAGCGGCGAATGCATCAGGGATAAAAGCGCGGGCGGTACAACCTCTAGGTTCTCTTGCCATCTCGGCGGGGCGGGCGCGCGCGCAAGGTCTGGCTTTTGGGCACTCCACGGAAGACGAAGTCCGCATTCTCATGCTGCACGGGCTTCTGCATCTTTTAGGCTACGACCACGAAACCGACAGCGGCCGCATGGCGCGCGCGGAAAAACAGTGGCGCAAACTTCTCGAATTGCCGGACGGGCTCATTGAGCGGGTGCGCTCATGATTGTTGCCATTGTGACCGCCGCTTTGCTCGCCATGCCGTTGCTCGGCCTGGTGACTTTTGTGCAGTTGCTATATCTGGAAAGCCTTCGCCTGCGGACACGCGATCTGCCTTCCCTCAAATTCTTTAAGGACGAACTAGAAGATAAGATCGGCCTCAAGACCGAGCAGGGCGCCGGATCTTTCTCGCTCATCAAGCATTCGCTCCTCATTGCGTTAAGCGTGCTCTATTGTGGGTGGTTAGCCAACTTATGGGAAGCCGCGCTTGCGGCGTGGCTGGTTATGATTGCGGTGGCCTATGCACTGCCTCAACTTCTTTACCGCCGCACTTCGGGCCGATGGCTTCTGCCTACCGTCCCGCTGTTACGTGCGCTGGCGTGGATTGCCCTTCCCTGCCAGGCTCTCCTCGAGTTCTTTCAATCGCTGGTGGAACTCACAGACGACCAGGCGGCCAACGAGGAGCCTCCGACCTCGGCGGAAAACATCGAGGCGCTCATCAGCGCCGGCGCCGAGGAGGGACTTATCCAAGAAGACGACCGGAAGCTGATCCAATCCGTAGTCGAATTCGGCGATATGGTGGTGCGCGAGGTGATGACGCCACGTCCCAACATCGTCGCCATCGCCGCTGACGCGTCGCTCGAAGAGTTGCGCCAACTCGTCATTACGGAGCAGTATTCGCGCATTCCCGCCTTCGAGCAGGATATCGATCAGGTTGTCGGCTTCGTCCACGTGCGCGATATGTTCGAAGTGGAAGAAGATCAGCGCGCCAGCCGGCGGGCTCGGGAGTTACTGCGCCCCATTCTATTCGTGCCGGAATCGAAGCCGGTGAGCGATCTCATGCGGCAAATGCAGCAGGAGAATACGCATATGGTGATCGTGGTTGACGAATACGGCGCCACCGCCGGTCTCGCCACCATGGAGGACCTGCTTGAAGTCATTATCGGCGAGATCCGCGACGAGCACGAACCCGATAGCGACGTCACGGAAGACGGCAACGGCGGCTACATCGTCTCCGGCAATTTCGATCTCGCGCGCATTAACGATCTGCTGGATAGTTTCCGCCGCGAAGAAGATCTCGAATCCACTACGGTAGGCGGCCTGCTTACCGAGTGGCTTGGACGCGTTCCCAAGCCCGGCGAGGTTGTGGCGCGGGATGGCATCCGCCTGGAAGTATTGGCGAGCGATGACCTGCGCGTGGAGCAAGTACGTATTTCCAAACCAGAAAGTCAGGCGGTAGCTCATGAGTGAAGCGGCTTTCCGCTCGGGATTTGTTTCCTTAATCGGACGCCCCAACGCGGGCAAATCGACGTTGCTGAATGCGCTCGTAGGGCAGAAGGTGGCTATTGTGGCCGACAAGCCGCAGACTACGCGCACCTCTATTCAGGGCGTCGTGACGACGCCTGAGGCGCAAATTGTTTTCCTGGACACGCCGGGTATCCACAAGGCTGACACGCCTCTCAACAAGCGCCTGATGGCGACCGTTCGGGCTTCCCTCGATCAACGCGACCTGCTGCTTTTTGTGGCTGACGCCGCACAGACATTCGGGGTGGAGGACCGGCGCGCCATCGATTTGGCTCGCAAGGCCGATACGCCTGTCGCGCTGGTGCTCAACAAGATCGATCTCATCAAAGAGAAGGCGCGGCTTCTTCCCGTGATCGAGCAATACAAGACAGCGTTCGATTTTGTCGATTACCTTCCGGTTTCAGCCACCCGAGGTAAAGGACTCGACGAACTGCGCCAGGCGATTATCGCCCGCCTGCCCGAGGGGCCCGCTTACTTTCCCGAGGACCACGTCACCGACCAGCCGGAGCGCTTCCTTGCCGCAGAGTTGATTCGGGAAAAAGTGCTCCACATCACGCGGCAGGAGGTTCCGCACTCGGTTGCTGTGACGGTGGATAAATGGGAGGAGTCGCCAACGCTCACGCGCATTTTCGCCTCGATCCGCGTGGAGCGGCCCGGGCAAAAGGCGATTGTGATCGGCGCGAAGGGCGCGACCCTGAAGCAAATCGGGACACTGGCTCGCAAGGAGATGGAGAGCCTGTTTGGACTGAAGATCTATCTGGATCTGCATGTGCGCGTACAGCCCGCCTGGCGCGAAAAGGCTCCCTTTCTCAATACGCTCGACTGGCGTACAATGGCGGGTGAAGATGACTCATAAACTTGTTGCCGCGCTTGTAATATTCGTGTTCATGACTGGCATCTGCCTAGCGGCGGACAAGGTACTAACCGACGACATGATCCATGACAACGTCATGATCAAGCTTGCCAGCGATCAGGTGGTCAAAGGCGGCGGCCTGAAAGTGGATGTGAAGGCGGGAGTGGTGACGCTTGAGGGTCAGGTGGATAGCTCGAAACAGAAGGATCGGGCGGCGAAGATTACCAGGGGCGTAAAGGGCGTCAAACAGGTGATCAACAAGATCAATCTTAAAGAGACTAAATGATGCGGCGCGTCGCACGCCTGGGCCTTTGCGTGCCGGCCGGTTTGACGCTGGCGCTTCTCTCAGCGCAAGATTTCTCCGACATAAAACTTGAGCTTACGGCGAAAGATTACACGTACACGCAGGGTCCTGCGTGGTCCGCGGCCGGAAATTATCTGATCTTCAGCGACATTCCGAGCGACCGCCTGCTCAAGTGGGTTCCGGGCCATCCGGCAGAGGTCTTTCGTGCCGATGCGCATGGGCCCAGTGGCAACGCGTTCGATTCGCACGACCGGCTATACACATGCGAAACCCGCGCCCGGCGCGTGACACGCACCGCCAAGAACGGCCAGATCGAAACGATCGCAGCTGAATGGGCAGGGAAGAAACTCAATGCGCCCAGCGGCATTGCAATTAGTAAATCGGAACACATTTACTTCACAGACCCCGCATTCGGCGAGCAACAAGACCACCGCGAGCTGGATTTTTACGGCGTCTACCATATTCCGCCCAAAGGACCGATGAAGCTCGCTGCCAAGTGGAACACCCGGCCCAACGGCATTGCGGTCTCGCCCAACGGACGCACGCTCTATGTATCCGCGCCCGACGAGCACGCCATCCGCGCCTACGATCTGGATAAAGAGGGTGATGCCTCCAACGAAAGGGTGTTCGCCAAAATTCCCGCCGTGCCGGGCGGCATGCGCACCGACGAAAAGGGCAACCTGTATGTGGCCGCGAACGGTTTGCTGGTATTTCATCCGGACGGCGCGCTGGCCGCCACCATCCCCTTGCATGATCACCCATCGAATTGCGCTTTCGGGGGCGCCGATGCAATGACGCTTTTCATTACGGCGCGCGGCAATCTTTATCGCACCAAGGTGGATGTAAAGGGAGTCTATTGACCCCCATTGACGATCGCCGCTATCCGAAGCGTCCGGTTGTGGGCGTTGGCGCTCTAATTTTCG
Source organism: Bryobacterales bacterium (assembly GCA_963703295.1). Classification (GTDB taxonomy): domain Bacteria; phylum Acidobacteriota; class Terriglobia; order Bryobacterales; family Bryobacteraceae; genus PALSA-243. The sequence goes on along the minus strand of OY969810.1, from coordinate 7,488,896 downwards.
ACCACGAGCGAATCCTGATGGCGCAACGTGGAAAACAGCCGTTGCTTGGTTGGTGGTCCTTGCCGGGTGGCGCACTCGAGACTGGCGAGTTGCTGGCCGATGCCGTGCGGCGAGAGGTGCGGGAAGAGACCGGCCTGGAAATCGAGCCGCTAAGCGTAATCGAGATTTTCGAACGGATTATGCGCGATGGCGACGGCACGGCCGAATATCACTACGTCCTGATCGATTACCTCTGCCGCGTCACAGGCGGCGCGCTTCAGGCCGGGGACGACGTGTGCCGCGTGGAATGGACCGAGCGGACCGATCTTGCGAAGCTTCAAATTACCGAAGGCACGCTGGGCGTGATTGAAAAGGCCTACCGCGAGCGAGGGCGATTCCAATGAGAACTAGCCCGCATTTCTCACCAGGTTTCGTCGCGAGGCGCGTGAGAAGGCTGCGGATACGAGGCGCGCGCCGGTCAGCGCGCGGAGGCGTACTTGAACAGTACGGGGAGCACGGTGACCAAGCGCAACGCAGTAGACGCGGCCTTGTCGCGCGCCGCAGCAGAAAGCTGGTGAGAAATGCGGGCTAGCGGCGGCGTTCTCGAATTCGAAGGCGTGCGCGAATTGTTGGGCCGCTACGTTTCCACCGACGTGGCGCGGCGCGAACTCGAGAAGCTTGAGCCGCGGCACGAACGCGAAGCGTTGGAACAAGACCTTGCAGAGGTTGCCGAAGGCATCGAGTATTTGCGCTCGGCTTCACGGCCGCAGGCCACCGGGCGGGGGGCCGCCATTCGCCTGGATTTCGGCGGGCTGCCGGATACCGAACCCGCGGTTCAAAAACTCCGCATTGAAGGCGCGAGCCTGGAGCCACGGGAGATTTTCGGCGTGTTTGCGCTGCTTGACCGCGCAGCTGACGCCAAATCGCTGCTGAATGCGGCTTCCCCGCGATTTCCCCGTCTCGGGGAGCGGGCGCAAAGTATCGGCGAGTTTCGCGCCTTACTAAGAGAACTGGATGGGAAGATCCTGCCCGATGGCAGCGTGTCCGATCACGCTAGCGTCGCGCTGAACCGTCTGCGCCGTGAGATCGAGCGGCAGAAGAAGGCGATTCAAGAATCGCTCGAACGTTTTCTCAAATCGCACCGCGACGATGGCATCCTGCAGGAAGAGTTCGTCACTATCCGCAATGAGCGTTTCGTGGTGCCGCTAATTGCCGGACAGCGGCGCAAGCTGGATGGCGTAATTCACGGCGCAAGCGCCAGCGGCCACACGCTGTTTGTGGAGCCTCTCGAAACCATCGATCTCAATAACGAACTGGTACGGCTGACCGAAGAGGAGGCGCGCGAAGTACACCGCATTCTGCGCGAAATGACGGCCACGCTACGCGGCTCGGGCGATTCCATCCGCGACACGCTATTCGTCATGGCCGCGCTTGAGATCATCTTCGCCAAAGCGCGTTTCGCGGTGGAATTCGATTGCGTGGTTCCGCGCTTCGGCGATCGCATTTTGCTGCGCGGCGCGCGCCATCCGCTGCTCGAAGACGTTCTGCGGCGCAACCGGAAGAAGATTGTGCCGATCAGCCTGGAACTCACGCCGGAGAGCCGCACGCTGCTGATTAGCGGCCCCAACACCGGCGGCAAAACGGTCACTTTGAAGACCGTGGGCCTGCTGAGCTTGATGGCGCAATCGGCAATGCCTGTGCCGGCGGTCGAAGCCGTGTTCCCTTTGTTCGAGCAGGTTCTCGCGGATATCGGCGATTATCAGTCGATCCAGGAGAATCTCAGCACGTTTTCCGCGCACGTTTCCAATATTCGCGAAATGGCGCTGGACGTAACGCCGGCTTCGCTGGTCCTTCTGGATGAACTTGGCGCGGCTACCGATCCCGAAGAAGGGGGCGCGCTCGGAGTGGCCATCGTGGAGCATCTCCGCTCGGCGGGAGCTTTCACCTTCATTTCGACGCACCTCATGGCGCTCAAAATCTACGGGGCATCCACCGAGGGCGTGGTAAACGGTTCGATGGGTTTCGACGAGCGCACCTTTGAGCCGACTTATGACTTGCAATTAGGGTTGCCGGGCAAGTCGGCCGGCTTGGAGATTGCCACCCGCCTGGGAATGCCGGAGGATATTATGCTGCGCGCGCGCCGCTCGATGAGCGACCGGGAACGCGACGTAACCCGGTTCCTGAGCGAGTTGCATCGGCGCGTGGCGGAGACGAAGTCACTTGAAGAGCAATTGCGAGTCAAATTGAGTGAATTGGAGAGGCGCGAGAAAGAGATCGCGAACGAATGGGAGCGCCGCGAATCCGCCAAGCTTAAGGAGCTCGAAAGACGCAACGATCTGGCGCTCGCCAAGTTCGAAGAGCAGGCGCAGGAAACGATCGCGCGCATCGCGCAAAGCGCGGACAAACGCAAGGCCGAGGCGGAAGCGCTGCGGCGTGTGGCAAAGACGAAGCGCGAGATGCGCGAGGATTTCGAAACCACCGTTCTGGCCACGCAGGACGATTCCCGCCAGGATCGCATCAGCCCGCTACGCGTGGAGGAAGGCGCGCGCGTTCGGCTGCGCGATGTGCGCGACCTCGCGCGGGTTCGCCGGATACTGGGAAACGGCAAGTTGGAAGTAGAAGCTGGATTCCTGAAAATGCAGGTTTCCATCGACGACGTAATCGAAGTGCTGCCCGAAACAGCCAGCGCCAAGAGCAAGCTTCCGCAGGGCGTCAGCTACAGACCCGCGCCTGAGCTTGCGCCCGTGCATCAGGAAGTAAACGTGATCGGTCTGCGGTCCGAAGAGGCGCGGGACACGGTGGATCAATTTCTGGACCGGGCTGTGATGGCGACCGCGAGCCGGGTGCGCATCGTACATGGACACGGCATGGGCATCCTGAAGAAGACCATCCAGGAATTGCTGACCCGTCACCCGCACGTGGCGCGATTTTATCCCGCTCCGCAGCAAGAAGGCGGCGCCGGCGCAACCATCGTCGAGTTGCGGGAATAGCCTATTTCGTTGTTTCTTTCAAGCCTGCGGGAATTGCGAAGATCGAATCCGGGATAGAATCGGCCGAGAAGCCAGTAGATTCTGACGTAATTTCCATTCCGCCTCCGCCTGCTGCAACCGCGCCCATGCGGGCCAGCATTTGGGCAGCCGCGGCGGCCTGAGGTCCGCCCTGTTTCTGCATGGCTTCGATCTGCGCCTTAGCCTTTTCCATTTGCGCCTGCTGCTGCGGGGTCAGCGTAGGCGCGCCGGCGCCGCCCATTTTCGTACGGATCACTTCGAGCAACGGCGCGCCGTGCATCGCTGCCATCTTCTTTTGCAGTTCCACCATCGCGGACCTCACGCTGGGGTTGGCGCCTTCAGCCATCGCTTCCCAAGGAAAATGGCCCATGTTGCGTTTATAGAAGGCTTCCATCTCGGAGTATCCAGGCACATCCGGCGAAAGCCAGATATCCATCTCCATCTGCATTTTCATGCCGGGCTGCTGCATCTGCGGGATGTCGATCTGCATCGTCATTACGGCTTCGCTGGCGTTAAATCCGTTGATCGTTTTATGTTGGCCTGTTTCCTTAAAATCCGCTGACATATTGAATTTCGTATCCGGCACGGCGCCGGCGTTGACGTCCGAGAATTTCGATACGGTGTAGGTCTTGTGTGCGCGGTCGATATGAGTGACGGTCTGCGCATCGAAATCGATGATAAGGGCCGTATTGCCGCTATCGGTCATCATCTTATTGCCCTTGAAATAGCGCTTTGATGTCTCATCCAGGCCAGCGCCGGGCATCGACGGAGCTTTTCGGGTGGAAGTGTAACTAAAATCGGCCTGCGCGGCGCCGGCCGCGGTCAAACCCAAAACGAGCAACCAGGATAGCTGCATCAATCCTCCTGTGCATTAGCTTATCGTTTTGCTCGAGTGTATGCGTCACCCATCCGTTTTACGGTACTAGCTTGCAAAATACCCGCCTGGTCCGCTTCCATCCAAGCTTGAATTCGCGGCAGGGCCTCCAACGCCGCTGCCTGCCCGGCGCGAATCAGTTCCGGACCGTTGCCGAATCCGTCCCATTGCACGGTCCCCACGTTGGGGGTAAGTACCAGGTCACTGTGCTTGCGCCAGTTGTCTTCGGCGCGGTTCTGCAGGATCTGAAAGCAGCGGTTCACCACCTGGAACATGTTAGAGGGAGCTACTTCCGGACCCTGTCCCGGCAGGTGCACGGAAATCACGCGCGTCGCGCCGAGATGGCGGGCAAGAGACGCGGGTGTCTCCACTGTTACCGCGCCGTCCACGAGAAGCCGCCCCTGGTATTGCACGGGACGAAAGAGACCCGGATAAGAACAACTCGCTCGAATTGGCAGGAAGACATCGCCCGAACCCTGGAAATTTATAGTTTTGCCGGTACAGATATCTGTGGCGGCCACACCGAGAGGCATGCGCATTTCCTCGAAGGTATAGCACTTGAGCAGTTTCTCCAGAAACCGCTTCATCCGCTCACTAACGACAAATCCCATGCGTCCGATGCGCCAGCGCGCCACGTCTCCGAAGCGCATGGCTGAGCCGGCGCGGCCAATCTCATCGGCCGAAGCCCCGCTAGCGTAGGCAGACGCGACGATCGCCCCCGCGCTAACGCCCGCGACGCAATAGATGGGAATATTGTGGCGCTCGAAGATGTCCAGAATGCCGGCGTGAGCGATTCCGCGGGCAAAGCCGCCGCCCAAAGCCAGCCCGATTCGAAGGGGAACGGTAGGAACCGGCGCGAGCGCCGGCGGTGGATTGCCGTTGGTAAACTTTCGCCAAGCGGCCATCAGGCCTGACCTCATGGCTCGTTCACGAGTGTAGCTACGAAGTGGCATTCCTACCTCGTGGATCGACGCTACGGATCCAATTCGTTAGATGGGCTGATCACAGTGCGGGTTACTCATCGTGCCCCGCGACCATAAGCAAGATGTCACCTGGGAGCACTAGGGCTCGCGATATTCTCCAAAAACGGCCCGGAGCCGGTCCGAAATCTCGCCCACCGTCGCGTAAGCGTCCGCCGCCTGGAGGATAGGCGGCATCAGATTGCTGCCATCTCTGGCCGCCCGCTCCAATGCAGAGAGGCGTTCTTCGACTGTTGAGGCGCTGCGCGATGCCCGTATTTGCCGCAGCTTTTCGACCTGCGCGCGCTCCAGAGCGGGGTCGATGCGCAACGCCGGCACAACGCGCTCGTTCTGTACCTGAAACCGGTTCACGCCAACCACGACGCGGTCGCCCGATTCCACGGCGCGTTGATATTCGTACGCGGCATTCTGGATCTCATTCTGAATGTACCCGGATTCAATCGCGCGGAGCGTACCGCCAACGGCATCGATGTGGGCAATGTAAGCGCCCGCTTCCCGCTCGAGAGCATCGGTAGCCGCCTCGATGGCGTCACTGCCGCCCACTGGATCGGCTGTGTTGACGACGCCGGTCTCATGGGCCAGAATCTGCTGCGTCCGGAGCGCAATGCGCGCCGATTCCTCAGTAGGCAATCCGAGCGCTTCGTCACGCGAATTGGTGTGGAGCGATTGGGCGCCGCCCAAAACGGCAGCCAGGGCTTGTACGGCTGTGCGCACGATGTTGACGTCCGGTTGTTGAGCGGTGAGTGTAGAACCGGCGGTCTGTACGTGGAAACGCAGCATCGTGGAGCGATCGTCTTTGGCGCCAAAGCGATCGCGCATCAGTTTGGCGTAAAGACGGCGCGCGGCGCGGAATTTAGCGATTTCTTCCAGAAAATCGTTGTGTGCGTTGAAGAAGAAGGAAAGCCGTGGCGCGAAGGAGTCTACCGCGAGGCCTGCTTGGATGGCCGCCTCGATATACGCGATGGCGTTGGCGAAAGTGAATGCCAGTTCCTGCGCCGCGGTCGATCCGGCTTCCCGGATGTGATAGCCGCTGATCGAGATGGTATTCCATTCCGGCAATTGGCGGCCGGCCCAGGCGAAGATGTCCGTGATGATGCGCATCGCGGACCGAGGCGGATATATGTACGTGCCGCGCGCGATGTATTCCTTGAGAATGTCGTTTTGAATCGTGCCCGCGAGCCTGCGCCAGTCCACGCCCTGCCGGCGGGCAACCAGCGCGTACAGCGCGAGAAGAATCCCCGCGGTCGAATTGATGGTCATCGAGGTGGAGACGCCGTCGAGACGAATGCCCTGAAACAAAGTCTCCATGTCCGCCAGGGATGAGATCGCGACGCCGACGCGGCCCACTTCGCCCAGCGCCATCGGATGGTCGGAATCGAGGCCCATCTGCGTGGGCAGGTCAAAGGCTACCGAAAGACCGGTGGTGCCTTGCGCAAGCAGGTAGTGGTAACGGCGGTTGCTGTCCTCGGCCGTACCGAACCCCGCGTACTGACGCATGGTCCAGAGACGGCTGCGGTACATTTCACGGTAGATGCCTCGGGTAAAGGGAAATTCGCCTGGATTACCCGGTTCTCCGCTCATGACCGGGAGATTTTACGCGCGCGGCGGAAAGAGGAGATGCCGTAACCCCCCAAAAGCAAGGTGCAAAAGCCTGCCAGCAACGTTCGGGCAAACTCGTGGTGCATTCCTGAGCGGACTGCCTGAAAACCAAACATGACCGCTATGCACAAGAAAATGAAGCCGATGACCTCATTCCACAGAGTTCGCGCCGGTTTGGTTATGGCCGGAACAACATGTTTCAGGAGCATCCCCGCATGACGGCCCGTACGTGCACTCCACACAACCCTATCGTAACAAACGGTTGGGGCCGACCTATAACGTCTGGATCTCAACGTGCCGATGATTCTAGTGTGTTAGCTTGTGAATGGGTTGCGCCTCCACTACAATCAGGGGTGTGGAACGCGGGTCATGGAGGGTGCGTCCGCCTAATTAGGAGTACATGTGGATGAACCATTGAAACGCCTCATGCAGGAACTGGGAAACGCTATTAACGATTCCCTTTCCGAATCCGACAGGATTGCTGAGGCCATTGGCGAGATTAAACGCGCAGGGTATGATGTTTTTCTCGTTTTGGAAGCGACCATCGGGTTCAACCGGCGGGATGAAAACAGCGAAGACGAGGAAGAAGAGACCGAAATTGCCGAGGAGGAGCCGCAACCCAAGCGGACTTTCGAAGCCACGGGAAAGATCAAGTTCACCTCGCAGGATCACCGTTTCCTACGCGCTCTCAAGATCGCTGTAGACGATGAGCGCTAACCGCGCTCCTCGAGCACATTTCGATATGCAGTCCAGGTTTCCGTTACAGCTTTTTCCCAAGTGAATAACTTCGCGCGCTGTTCGCCGCGCTGCGAGAGTTCCTCACGCAGATCGGCATTTGTCGTTAACGTTCGAAGACTCTCCGTGAGCTCGGCCTGATTTTCCGGATCGGTGAGAATGGCTGCGTCACCAGCTACTTCGGGCATAGCGGAACGGTTCGAAGTAAGCACCGGTACACCGGCGGCCATCGCTTCCAGGACTGGCATGCCGAACCCCTCATCGAGAGAGGGAAAAGCGAACACTCGCGCGCGCGCATACCATTCGGCCAACTCCGTCGTGTTGACATAGCCGAGTACGGCGATGCGATCGCGCGCTCGGCTGGCTTCGATGCGGGCGCGGATGACATCCGCGCCATATCCGTTCGAACCGATCAGAACTAGACGCCAGGAGGGGTCCACGGCCTCGAATGCTTCCACTAGTCGGGCTACGTTTTTTCTCGTCTGGATAGCTCCCACGCTAAGAATCACGTTTTCGCGCACGTGATTCAGGGTACGAGGCAAAGCACGGACGCCATGGTGAATCACGCACACGCGGGCCGGATCTGCGCCGAGCAGCGAAATCGTCTGGCCACGAGTGAATTCCGATACCGCAATGATCAAGGAGGCCCGCTGCGCCGCTTCCCGCGCCTGGGCGGCGAAACGAGCTCGAAACTGAGCGGTGGAATATTCGCCGGTCAGCACGAAAAGATCGTGGAACGTGGCGATTTTTGCGCCAAACCAACATCGCGGAAGGCGCTGGTTTAGCCCATGAAACAGGCCGAAACCGGGCGCAAGCAACCGGCGGCGCGCGTTTGCCGGCAGCGGCGCGCTCCAGGAGGCGCGGAAACGATGCGGGCGATAACAAAATGCGAAGTCTGTTTCGGGATGCGCGCGGGCTATGCCATGCAGAATTTCACGGGAGTAAACAGCTACGCCCGAGGGAGAGGGGTCCAGACTGTAAGTTGCATCGAGCGCGATCAATCCAGTCCGTATTGTTTCATTTTACGGTAGAGCGTGGTGCGCCCAATTCCCAAGGCGGCCGCAGCCCGGCTGCGTTCCCCGCGCGTGGCCGCAAGCGCGCGCACAATCGCTTGCTTTTCGCTCTCCGGAATCGAAATGACGGGTGACGCCCGCGGATGATATTCTTCGGCGAGGGGTTCATCGTCAATCATGTCCGCCAGACGATGCAGTGACACGGCGGCGCGGACCTGATCGAGCGCGGAAGGCAAAGCATCCTCGGCGCCCCCTGGGGAAGCCATCGCGGCCATTCGCTCGATACAATGCTTTAATTCGCGCACGTTGCCAGGCCAGTCATATTCAGCGAGGGTGACAAAGGTTTCCGGATTGGGACGAAAATCGGGTAATCCGCCATCGCGCGCCGAAATCAGAAAATGCTCGATCAACTGCGGAATGTCCTCCTTGCGGTCGCGCAGCGGTGGCAGCCTCACAGTAAAGACATTCAGACGATAGAAGAGGTCCAGGCGAAAACGCCCGGCAGCAACCTCTGCTTTGAGATCGCGATGCGTGGCCGCGATGATCCGCAGATCGACTTTACGCCATTGCAGGGAACCTACGGCGCGGAACTCTTTCTCCTGGATCAACCGCAAGAGCTTGACTTGCATGTCGAGCGGCAAGTCGCCGATTTCGTCGAAAAATGCCGTGCCTCCGTCGGCCACCTCGACGAGGCCTTTCTTGCTTTCTGTCGCGCCGCTGAAGGCTCCCTTAACGTGGCCGAACAGTTCACTTTCCATTAGCGTTCCCACCAGCGAACCGCAATCGATGGGAACGAAGCGCCCGCGCGGATTGGCATTGTGGATGGCGCGGGCCACCACCTCCTTACCCGATCCGCTTTCCCCCAACAACATGACGGGCAAGCGATGGCGTGCCGCCTTGTCGATGAGCCGCCGTAAGCTCCTGATCTGCCGGGAGTTCCCCACTAGCCCGTGACTTAGGGCGGGAGCTATATGATTACTCAAAGTATTCCTCTTGCACGAATTAATAAGAACGGTGGCGAGGGAGGCCGATGAGCCCCGTTCTGCTTTATGTAGCCTCTGAATTAATTCGTACGACGAAGGCGTTCTTTTTCTCAGGAGAATTCTTACGAATCTTATCCGCCAAGGCGTTGGCGGCGTCTTCGGAGGTTTCCCGGCCGACCAAGACCCGCCAGAAGCCTTTTTCGAGCACCACGCGAGACTCCCCGTATGGCTCCATTTCGCGGCGTATGCGCTCGGCGTTTTCCCGGTCCCGGAAAGCTCCTACCTGGACGGCAAAGAGTCCGGTTGAAACCGGCGGGGCCTGGAGAATCTCCACCCGAACATTTGCTATGCCGGGACCGATCATCTCGATGGCATTGGCGGCGGCATGCGAAAGGTCGATGATGCGGCCATCGACGAATGGGCCTCGATCGATGATTCGAACGTCAACGGATTTGCCGCTGTCCAGGTCGTAAACCCGCACCCAGGTATTGAAAGGGAGAGTGCGGTGAGCGGCGACTAGCGTTTCCATGTCATAGATCTCGCCGTCGGCGGCCTGGCGGCCATGGTAAGGATGGCCGTACCAACTGGCGATGCCGGTTTCGATGGCGCCGGGAATCGCGGGTGTGGTGGCCGGATGCCGGGCAGGGGGCGGTGGAGGCGGAGGAATGTTAGCGGAGCGCTTCTTCTTATGGGCGCAGCCGGAGATCAGGATCGCAAGGGTCAGGATCGCGGGGATAGTAGCATATTCGATCCGTGGCACGTTGCAAACAATTATCGCATCCGGCAGGTAGCGGTTCGCGTGTCAAGACAGCAAGCAGCAACATTGAGGTCGCCTGCTGAGCTACCCTAGCGGCGGACTCGTCACAGTGCTCCTCAATTTCCCGACGGCCGCTTCCGCCCGGTCGATGACCACTAAGCCGCAACCAAAAAAGTAGACCCCTTCCAGGTTAAACGGTATCGTGGTCCTAGCGTTGTGCGTGATCTCGACGGCGCACGGTAAATACCCTTAGGGACGTAATCGTTCGAGAAGCGGTGGCGAAACCATGCGCAGCCAGATGCCGCGATCCATATGTAAGCCGGTACTCCTCTTGATTGGCCCTTATCTGTTCCCAAGCGCCTGGCGCGCCATGGGCACAGTCATACGGAACGATTTCCACGATCGCCGGAACGGGGATCCAGGGCTTCTTGGGGGACTTCGGTACGGCGACGGCAGCTCGCCTGTTTTATCCCGACGACGTCGCAATTCATCCGAACGGGGACCGCTATATTGCCGACACGTACAACAACAGGATTTGCAAGGTCGACAAGAGTGGAATTATCACCACGGTTGCCGGTTCCGGCAGCACTAATGTCGGCGATGACGCAGACAACATCCCAGCAATCTCGGCTTGAACCACCCGTCCGGAATCGCATTCGACGCCGCCGGCAACTTGTATATTGCGGACACCGACCATGACCGGATTCGCCGCGTCGATAGCGTAACGGCTATCATCACCACGTCGCGGGCGCCGGCCAAGCGAAACTGACGCTGAAAGAAATGGGCAGCCGGTATTTCCTAATCTGCCTGTACGTCTGGCTGGAGAAATACTTTAGCGCGGAGGCTATCGAAAACGCTGAACCGTTAGCACGGTACCTCCGGGTTTCGCGACTTAGACTTTTGGAGGCTCGTCTTTTTCGGCTTCGTCTTTTTCAGAGTCGACGTCGGGCTCACTACCTAGGCCAACATCCTCGGGATCGTAGGCTTCAATAATGTATCCAGTGGGATTCGCTTCTCTGTCCACCTTGCGTCGCGCCCTGTCCGCAGCTTTGGCACGCTGTTTCTCCATGCGGGAGATTTCTTTTTGACGCTTTTGCGATGAAGTACGTGATCGGGTAGCGATGGCGGTCTGCCTCCTCGAACTTAACCCGCGCGGGCTAAAGACACTCCTAGTTTACCAGTAAGATGCGGGGTTTCGCAGTAATACCGGCATCGCGGTCTTATTTCTGCTACCCTAGTTGAGTTATGTCGGCCATTAATGGAGATAAGGCGCGATTCCACCGCCGCCGCAAGCAAAGAGTTGCGGGACGCGAGAGAATGCAGGAACTACGCAAGAAGTTGAAGGCCGCCGCTGAGGCGAAAGCACCAACCGTGGCAAGCGAATAACACGCGCCATTCGCGCGCGTGTATCCCAATTTCCGCAGCCTCAACTAATGTGCTAAGATAGGTTTATCAATGCCTGCAACGTCTTCACTTTCCGTGAAATTCACCGTCGAAGAGGCGCAAGCTCTCCTCGAAATGGTTGAAAACCAGTTATTTCGAATGAAGTTCATCGATTCGAAGCTGCCTGGCCATCGGGCTGACCCGGACAAGGTGCGGGTCTCCGCTTCGGCCGTCGGAATTCTTCAGGAAGCCTATAAGAAGGCTAAGGGTTTCGCGACTAAAGGCGCCGCTTAACTTCGTCAAAATTGGGGCGGACCAGTTGGTCCGAATATATGCCGCGGTGTTACTATGCCCCATAGTATGAAGTCTCGCCGCGCCATCATCCCCTTCTTTTTTGCTGTTTTTCTTTTTGCACAGCCGCAGGATAACCCGCTGCTGCGCGATCTGCGTTTCCGACTAATCGGTCCATTTCGCGGCGGCCGTTCGGTAACCGCCACGGGAGTGCCGAACGACCCTAAGACCTTTTACTTCGGGGCTACGGGCGGGGGCGTATGGAAAACAACCGACGCCGGACTTTCCTGGCTTCCCATTTCAGACAGTTATTTTAAAACAGGCTCCGTCGGCGCAATCGCCATTGCCGATTCCGACCCTCAGACAATTTATGTCGGCATGGGCGAAGCGTGCGTTCGAGGCAATGCTTCGAACGGGGATGGCGTCTACAAATCCACGGACGGCGGCCGCACCTGGCGTAATGTCGGACTGGAGCAGACCTATCATATCGGGGCAGTTGTAGTGCACCCCAAGAATCCCGATATCGCTTATGTGGCCGCCCTAGGTCATCTTTGGGGGCCCAACCCGGAACGCGGGGTCTATCGCACTACGGATGGGGGACAAACCTGGAAGCAGGTGCTGACTCGCGGACCGGAAGCGGGCGCTTCTGACATCGTAATGGACCCGTCGAATCCTCGAACTCTTTACGCTTCGTTTTGGCAAATCAGCCGAAAGCCTTGGCGCATGGATAGCGGTGGAGCGGGCAGCGGGCTTTGGAAATCGACTGACGGCGGCGATACCTGGCAGGATATTTCACACGCGCCGGGATTGCCGCGCGGCGTTGAAGGGCGCATAGGAATTTCCGTTTCGGCGGCAAACCCCGAGCGTGTGTACGCGCTAGTGGAAGCGAGCGATGGCGGGGTTTTCCGATCAGATAACGGCGGCCGCACCTGGGCCAAGCAGAATTCCGAGAACGATCTGCGGCAACGGGCCTGGTATTTCTCGCATATCTTCGCCGACCCGAAAAATCCGGACTTGGTCTATGTGTTGAATGTCGGTATGTTTCAATCGATCGACGGCGGCCGCACATTCCACGCGATGAATCCGCCGCATGGAGACAACCACGACCTGTGGATTGCGCCCACCGATCCGAGTCGCATGATCCTCAGCAATGATGGAGGGGCGACCATCACGCTGGATGGCGGCCATACATGGTCCACGGTAGATAATCAACCGACGGCACAGTTCTATCGCGTTGCGCTCGATGAAGATTTCCCGTATCACGCTTATGGCGCGCAGCAGGACAACTCCACGGTTCGCATCGCAAGCCGGACTACGGGCGCGGGCATTACGGCCAACGATTGGTATGACGTGGGCGGCGGCGAAAGCGGCTGGATTGCACCGGATCCCCGGAATTCACAGATTGTGTATGCCGGGTCGTACGGCAACCTGATTACGCGCCAGGATCACCGCACGGGCCAGATGCGCAACATCAATGCGTGGCCAGACAACCCGATGGGGTACGGCGCCGATTCGTTGAAATACCGCTTCCAGTGGAGTTTTCCGATTGCATTTTCCCCGCACGATCCGAAGACGTTATACATCGGCTCGAATGTGTTGATGAAGACCACCAACGAAGGCCAGAATTGGGAGACAATCAGCCCCGATCTTACGCGCAACGATAAATCGAAGCAGGCGTCTTCGGGCGGACCGATCACGCAGGACAACACCTCCATCGAATACTACGACACGATCTTCACGTTTATCGAGTCGCCCGTGGCGAAGGGATTGATTTGGGTGGGCACGGACGATGGGTTGGTGCAGATTACGCGAGACGGCGGAAAGCATTGGGAGAACGTGACTCCGAAAGGCATGCCGGAGTGGATCCAGATCAACTCTATCGATGCGTCGCGCTTCGACGCAGGCACGGCGTATGTTGCCGCGACAGCTTATAAGCTGGACGATTTCCATCCTTACCTGTTTAAGACGAACGACTACGGAAAGACCTGGACGAAGATCGTCAACGGCATCCCTGACCGGCATTTTACGCGAGTGGTGAAGGAAGATCCCAATCGGCGTGGCCTGTTAGTTGCGGGAACCGAGTTCGGCCTCTACATTTCTTTCGACGACGGCGTTAACTGGAAATCCTTCCAATTGAATCTGCCGATAGTTCCGATCGCCGACGTGGCGTTTCACACCCGTGAAAAGGAATTGGTGATCGCCACTCAGGGCCGCGCGTTCTGGGTTCTCGACGATCTGCCGCTGCTCTACCAGTTAATGGGCAGTGCGTCCACCGAAGAGGCGCATCTGTTTCAGCCGAAGGATGCGTATCGAATCGGCGGCGGTCGCGGCGGCCGCGGCGGCGGGGCGATGGGAGAGAATCCGCCAAGTGGCGCGGTTGTTTACTACGCGCTGAAAGGGCGTCCTCAGGGAGAGGTCAAGCTTGAATTTCTCGATTCCACCGGCAAGCTGGTCCGGGAATTCTCAAGCCGCGCTCCCGAAGCGGCGCCGGAGTCGCCTACGGTGGCGGCTGAGGAGAATCCGTTCCGCGCGCAGGCCGCGCCGCGTGTCCCGACCCAACCGGGCTTAAACCGTTTTGCATGGAACATGCGATATCCCGATGCCACCACCTTCCCCGAACTGATCATGTGGGCGGGAAGCGTGATTGGTCCGCTCGCCTCTCCCGGAAACTACCAGGTGCGGCTGACCGTGGACGGAAAGTCGCAGACGCAGAGTTTCGCGATTAAGAAGGATCCGCGGCTCGATACCACTCCGGAAGATTACGCCAAGCAATTGTCGCTTGCCCTGCAGATTCGGGACAAACTTGCGGCGACCAATGACGCCGTGATTCGCATTCGCGAGGTGCGGAAGCAATTGGACGGGTTTGCCGGACGCGACGACAAACGCGTGGCCGACGCCGCCAAGGCCCTTTCCGCCAAGCTGACTACCATCGAAGAGGATCTGTACCAGACCAAGAACCGCGCTAGCGAAGATCCGCTCAATTTCCCAATCAAGCTGAATAACAAGCTGGCCTACGTCATGGGCACGGTGGAAAGTTCGGACAATCCGCCGACGGCCCAATCGTACATGGTTTACGAAGACGTAGCGACGAAGGTAAATGCCGATCTAAAAGCGCTCGATGGGCTGTTAGGTCCGGAGCTTACGGCGTTCAACAAGTTGGTTCACGATCAAGGGACTCCGGCTGTGCAGGCGCCGGTGGCAAAGCATCCTTAGCGACGCACCGGCTGTGCTGTGTGATCTCAATAGACGCCCGAAAACCGGGTGCAGACGCCGATCGTCCGTCCACTAGCACCAGAACTTTGTTCGAATAGCGCTGGTTAAAATCGCGAATGGTTATCGCCCGGACATTCGAATCGATTTGCGCAAACTCCACTCCCGGAACCATACGTAGGACATCGGGCACGTTCGTGGCGCCGAGCGGCGAATATTATCCTGGCTGATGACAAAAACTGCCGCCGCGGCGCGCGCGAGGTCCTCGCCTTTTTTATACGAACGTTACTTTTGTGTTGAGAAGTTGCTCGAGCGTCGCATCGGCCAGAACGCCCTGGCTCCAACCCTCGCCAGCCGCCAGAGCGGCAAACAGGGCAAATCGAAAGCAGGCAATCGATGATCGCGTCACTCGTGGACTTTATCGGCAGAGAACTGCTGAAGGTTTAGCCGCGCGATTATATGATGGGTCAAGACATGGTCCCCAAAAACAGACGCAGCAGTGAATGGTTTCGCGCTCCGGGATACTACGGATTTTCCCGCCGCGCCTGGCTCCGCTCGGAAGGTTTCCCGGCGGACGTTTTCGACGGCAAACCCGTCATTGGCATCTGCAACTCATGGAGCGAACTGAACAACTGCAACATCCACCTGCGCGACGTGGCGGCGGCGGTGAAGCGCGGGGTGATCGCCGCCGGCGGCGTTCCCCTCGAATTCCCAACAATCTCGCTGGGCGAAATGTACATGAAGCCCACCACCATGCTGTTTCGCAATCTGATGGCGATGGATGTCGAGGAATCCATTCGCGCCAATCCTCTGGATGGAGTGGTGCTGCTTTGCGGCTGCGATAAGACGACGCCCGCCCAACTGATGGGCGCGGCCAGTGCCGATTTGCCCTCGATCTTCGTCACCGGCGGACCGATGATTGCCGGACAATGGCGCGGCAAGGCGCTCGGCTCGGGTACCGACGGGCGGAAGCTATTCGATCTCTACCGCACCGGTCGCCTGTCCGAAGACGAACTTTGCGAGATCGAAGGCTGCATCGCCCGCACGGCCGGGCATTGCACGGTGATGGGGACAGCCTCCACCATGACCAGCCTTGCCGAAGCTCTGGGAATGACCCTTCCAGGGTGCGCCAACATCCCCGCGCCCGATGCGCGCCGGATGGCGATTGCTGAACTGAGCGGCCGGCGCATTGTGGAGATGATCGATGCCGATCTGCGGCCTTCGCGCATCCTGACGCGCGCGGCTTTCGAGAACGCGGTTACTACGCTCATGGCTCTGGGCGGGTCGACCAACGCGGTCATCCACCTTATCGCCATCGCGGGCAGGCTTGGTATTCCGTTGACCTTGGCCGATTTCGACCATATCTCGCGCCGGACGCCCTGCATCGTGAATGTAAAGCCCTCGGGCGAGTTCTTGATGGAAGATCTGTTCAACGCCGGCGGGGTGCCCGCCGTAATGAATCGCGTGTCTGACCTGCTTGACGGCAAGTGCATGACGGTCAACGGCAAGACGATCGGGGAAAACATTGCATCCGCTTCGGGACAGAACGATGCCGTAATTCGCCGGCGCGCAACGCCGCTCGATGCTGAGGGCGGGATCGCGATCCTCTATGGAAATCTCGCGCCAGATGGCGCTGTTATCAAACAGACGGCCGCCTCATCCCATCTGCTGACGCATCGCGGGCGCGCCCTGGTTTTCGAAAATCGCGAAGAAATGCAGGGGCGCATCGATAGCGAGGATCTGCCGGTGGATGCCAACACCGTGCTGGTAATGCGCAGTTGCGGCCCCAAAGGCGCGCCTGGCATGCCGGAATGGGGGCAGATTCCAATGCCGCGCAAGCTGCTGAACCAGGGCATTACAGACATGGTGCGAATCTCCGATGCGCGCATGAGCGGGACGTCATTCGGCACTGTAGTCTTGCACGTGGCGCCGGAATCGGCTATCGGTGGTCCCTTAGCGGCGGTGCGCACGGGCGATGAAGTCGCACTCGATGTTCACGGGCGGAAACTGGAGCTGTGCGTGCCGGCCGAAGAGATTGCGGCGCGCCTACAGGGATTTCAAACGCCGAAACCGCACTACACGCGTGGCTACGGACGGCTCTTCCTCGATCATGTGACGCAGGCGAATCTGGGGTGCGATTTCGATTTCCTGGTGGCGGAGCGGTGAGCGGTCTCTTCAGCTCGGCTTTCGCCGCACAAGCAGTACCAGCAGCCCCGAGCTCAAACATGCGAGCGAAACGAACCACATCCCGCCGGTGAAATCGCCCGAGCCCTGACTGAATCTTCCGATCAGATATGGCCCCGCGAACCCGCCCAGGTTGCCGAATGAATTGATCAATCCGATACTCGCAGCGGCGGCGGCGGTACCGAGAAAACTGCTGGGAATCGACCAGAGCGGCGGGAATCCGGCAAAGATTCCGGCAAGCGCCACAGCCAGCAGCGCCAACGTCATCGGAATGCCGACTGGGAATATGGCGATCACCGCCAGCGCGATGGCAGCCAGCACGCGCGGGATTGCGGTATGCCAGACCCGTTCGCGAGTGCTATCGGAATGCCAGCCGTTCAGCAACATGGCTGGAATCGCGGCGATGGCGGGAATGCCCGCCAACAGTGCAGATTTAACCACGGTCAGGCTTCCTAGCTTTTGGATAATCTTGGGCATCCACAGCCCCAATCCATAAGTCCCGCACGTGCTGCCGAAGTAAGTGAGGGCGAGCAGAATCACATCGCGATGCCGCAGGGCGTCTACCAATCGCATGCGTGCGCGGGCGCCCTTGCCGGAATTTTCCCGTTCCAATTCCGCTGCCAGCCAGTCGCGTTCATCCGCTGCCAGCCACTTCGCATCGCGCGGACGGTCGGAGAGATAAAAATAGCTCAGCACGCCCGCGACGACCGCCGGAACGCCTTCCAGGATTAGCAGCCAGCGCCAGCCCATCAGGCCGCCCCAAGTCACTTTCAGCAGGACGGCGGAAAGCGGTGAGGCGATGACCTGCGAGAGCGGGCTCGCGGCCATGAACATGGCGATGGCCTTAGCGCGGTCTTCCTTGCAATACCAGTGGCAGAGATAGCCAATGACACCTGGGAAAAAGCCGGCTTCGGTGATGCCAAGTAACACGCGCATTACATAAAATTCGGGGGCGGAATGAATCAAGCCCGTGGCCGAGGCTACGCAACCCCAAATCAGCATGGTTACAGCGATGGCTTTGCGCGCGCTCCATCGCTCGATCAGCACGGCGCCGGGAATGCCCAACAGCGCGTACCCGGCGAAGAAAATTCCTGAGCCAAAACCGAAAACGGAATTGGAAAAGTGCAGCTCAGACGTCATCTGCAGACCGGCAAATCCAATGTTGATCCGGTCAATGTAGGCAATGATGTAGAGCAGGAAAAGAAAGGGCATTAAGCGCCGCGTAACACGACGCAGGGTGCGTTGGGCGACTAAGGATTGCTTATCCGTGGGGATCGCGATGTTGGTCAGGATAGCACGCTGTCACGAAACTTCGAATGCGCAGCGCGCCGTCTTTCGGCTCCGCCTCTAACGGCCGTAAGGCCACTGCGGCTGGGCGAATAGGCCTCCATCCACCCATAACGTTTGACCCGTAATGAAAGATGAATCGCGCGCGGCCAGGAAAACCACGGCGTTGGCCACGTCCGGCGGAGCGCCAATGCGACCCATGGGCGTGACCGCGGCCCATGTGCTTCCATAATTAGGATCTTCCCGTATGGTTCGTTCCACCTCGATCGCGCCCGGGGCTACGCAGTTGACGCGAATTCCGAAACGGCCCAACTCAACCGCCGCCACCTTCGTGAACATCTCGATTCCACCCTTGCTGGCAGTATAAGAAACGAGATTCGGAAAGGCTACCTTGTTGCACCCCGAACCGATATTCACAATCGCCCCGCCGCCCGAGTCTTTCATATATCTCGCAGCCGCCTGCGTACAAAGAAAGCATCCCTTCAGATTCGTATCGATGACGAAGTCCCACTCCTCTTCGGTTAATTCGAGAAGGCCCTTCCAAATCTGAACACCGGCATTGTTTACCAGCAGATCGACGCGCTGGAAGCGGCCGATCACGGCGGCCAACATCTCGTTTACTTCCGCGCGCGATCTTATGTCCGCACGCACCGCGAATGCATCGACGCCGCAGGATTGGATCTCCTCCACTGTCTGTTCCGCCAGTTCGGGCTCCTCGTAATAATTTACTGCCACTTTGTATTTCGCGCGACCCAGCGCGAGCGCAATGCCTTTCCCCACGCCCCGGCCGGCTCCGGTTACCAGCGCAACCCCGCCCTGAGGCACAGATTCATGGTTCATCGACGTGGCCTTTCTGCCGGGACAGCATTCTCTTTCAGGAATCGGATTCCCTCGAATGCAATCGACGCGGGCGTTGTTTCAATGTCGCGCCAGATCGCGGCGGCGGCGCTCAACTCGCCTATCGCAAAGCCGAAGCTTTCGATTGTGAGCCAGCCATCATATTGCAAGTCGCCCAACGCATGGAAGACGCTGCTCCACTCCACATGTCCGCTGCCGGGTATTCCGCGGTCGTTTTCGCACGTGTGAACGTGCTTCAAATGCTTTCCAATGGTGCGATACCCGGCTGCGATGTCTTTCTCTTCGATGTTGGCGTGAAAGGTATCGAAGAGGATGCCGATGTTGGGATGATCGATCTCCTCCGCCAGGCGTGCCGCATCGGCGGCGATATTGAGAAAGAAGGTCTCGAAGCGATTCAAAGGCTCAATTGCCAATGTGACGTGGTGTTGCGTAAGCGTATCGCCAAGCGACTGAAACCCTTCCACGGCCCACTTCCATTCGTCTGAGGTCCGGCGCCGGCCGGGGAGGAATCCAACCGGGCAATACAAAGGCCCGGCCAATATCCTGGCATTCACACTTGCGGTCGCGGCGATAAGATCTTTGAGGTGCTGGATGGTTTTGCGACGAACGTTAACGTCATCCGAGATCAAGCTCATGCCATCGACCAGCACGGAGCATGTATTGCATTCGAGACCTTGAGCTTCCGTTGCCCGGCGGATTCGCTGCGCCGGCAATTCCGCGGCGCGAAAAACAGCTACTTCGATGCCGTCAAACCCGTTTTCCCTGATGAGGGGAAGGACTTGCTCAACCGCGTCGTCATAGGTTAACGACCAGATAAATGTGTTGATGCCGAATTTCATATTAGTCCGTCAACTCATGTCCAATTTATGTTAACCCCCCGTTGCAGGAAGGCGACCCGATTGCGACATTGCCTAAACTGCGATAGATTCACTGAAAGATGATTAAATTCATTAGGCCGCTCTATGCTGTCACAGTAGGGATACTGCTCATGTCGTCAGCCGCCCTTGTGGGCGCCCCTCCTCAACAGGCGGGAAGGGGAGCGAGAAGAGGCGCAGACGGCGGCCTCACTCGCGGGCCGGACGACCAGCAGATCGTCGATCCGGCGGCCGCCAACCGCGGCAGGTCAACCTACATCGCAGAGTGCATCACATGCCACGGCCCCAAAGCGCGCGGCGGCGATCGGGGCGCCGATCTGGTGCGGTCTCAAATTGTCATCCATGATCGCAATGGAGTTGAACTCGCGCAATTCCTGAAGAAGGGCCACCCGATGCAAAGCGGAAAGCCCAGTGCGAGCCTTTCCCCGCCGCAAATCGTCGATCTGGCCAATTTTCTCAGGGAACGTCTGACCGATACGTTGAGCCGCACTCCTGGAAACTCAGGCAATCCCCCTCCCAACATCCTGACCGGAAACGCGAAGGCTGGAGAAGCCTTCTTTAACGGAGCGGGTAAGTGCAGCACGTGCCACAACCCAACCGGGGACCTGAAGGGATTCGCGGCCCACAACGATCCCGTGACGATTCAGCAGCGCTTTCTCTTCCCAGGGCCGGTCTTCGGCCGCGGAGGGAGGGGCGGTGGCGTAGCGCCATCGCGCGTAACCATCACGGTGACGCCCCCCAACGGACCCACTGTTACCGGCGTCCCAGATCGCCTTGACGATTTCGACGTCACTTTGCGCGATTCTTCAGGCGCCTATCACTCATGGGCGCGCACGCCCGAGTTGAAGGTGGAAAAGCACGACCCGCTGGCCGCGCATCATGCGCTGCTTGCCGTTCTAGCCGACAAAGACATGCATGACGTTGTGGCATACCTGGAGACACTAAAATGAGGTCGCTCCGATTTTCTTTCGCGTCCATCGCGCTGACCGGTGTGCTTTTGGCGCAGATTCCGTTCGATCCGTCTCGGCTACTGCATCCCTCAGCCGATTCCTGGCCAATGTATAACGGCGACTATTCCGGACGCCGTTTTAGTCCTTTGAAGAAGATTAATGCGAACAACGTCAATGCTCTGACGTTGGCGTGGATGTATCGCGCCTCGACGCCTAGCAGCAATGTGGCCATCAAGGCGACGCCTTTACAGGTAAATGGCGTCTTATACTTTTCGGCCCCCGACCATGCGTGGGCTGTCGATGCGCGCACGGGACGCGAGATCTGGCGGTTCGACTGGCAATCTTCGGGCGGTATTCATATTGGGAATCGGGGCGTTGCAATATCGGGCAACTGGTTGTACCTCGAAACGCCGGATTGCCATCTGGTTTCTCTCAATATCAAAGACGGGACCGAGCGATGGGCAAAACCTATTTGCGACCTCGACCAAATGTATTACGGCAGCGTTGCGCCACTGATCGTGGGCAATCACGTGATCGTCGGCGTGAGCGGAGACGATTTGGATATCCCGGGATATATAGCCGCGCACGATCCCGAGACTGGAAACCTGCAGTGGCGCTGGTATACCCATCCGCAACCCGGAGATCCGGAAGCGAGCACTTGGCCGAACACCGAAGCTATGATGCACGGCGGCGGCATGACATGGGGCTCGTCGACCTACGATCCGGATCTGCACTTGCTGTATTTCGGTACCGGCAATCCGCAGCCGGTGATCGCCGGAAAGGGCCGCCAGGGAGACAACCTCTATACCGAATCGATTGTGGCGCTGAATCCCGAGACGGGAAAGCTGGCCTGGTATTTTCAGGTTTCTCCGCACGACACGCACGATTGGGACGGCATCGAGACGCCGGTTCTATTCGACGGAGTAGTAAACGGGCAGCCCCGAAAGCTGCTGGCGCAGGCCAGCCGCAATGGGTGGTTCTTCGTCCTCGATCGGACCAATGGAAAGGATATCGTCAGCGTTCCTTATGTGCCGGCGAACTGGGCCAAGGGCGTGAATGCCAAGGGTCAGCCCATACCAAATCCCGCAAAGGAGCCACAGTTGGATGGCGCGCTAGTGAACCCGAATCAAGGTGGCGCAACGAACTGGCCGCCGCCCGCGTTCAATCCTGACACTGGATTGTTTTATGTGGATGCATCGAGCGCATATAGCGTCTATTACATCTACGACACGGAAAACAAGCCCGAAGGCTGGGGCGGCAACGATCGCGGAGGCTATTCGGAATCGTATCTTGCCGCGTTGGATTACAAGACGGGCAAAGCACGCTGGACCCACAAATGGGAAGGCGGCGCACGGTCCGGACTGCTAACAACAGCAGGGAATCTTGTCTTTACGACGGGGCCAAGCAGCGATGTGGTGGCGTTAAACGCCAGCACTGGGGAAGCGCTTTGGCATGCTGGCCTGTTGAGCGGCGTGACCAACGCTCCCATCACCTATGAGCTGGACGGGACTCAATATCTGACGTTTGCGGGCGCCGATGTGGTTTATTGTTTTGCGATGCGGGCGAAGTAAGATCTCCGCACGTTGCAGCGCGGGCGCAGCAGGACGGCATCCGCGTCGCGATCCGGGGGTGCGCTCGCTATTCCGGCTCACCGCCGATTCGAGTTTGAATCTAAGGCAGCCACGCCCGCCCACCTCGATTTGAGCAACGTAGCCGCCGCCAAGGAAACCCCGAGAAGGCATTCATGGCGGAGTCATACTGCCTTACAACGACGTACTCGGTCTCAGCTTTACTGGGGGAGCATCTTCGAGAGATCGTTATAGATCACAAACGCTACCAGCATCATGATGAAGACGAAACCCACCTTGAACATGGCCTCCTTCACAGCCAGACTCAGGTCGCGTTGCATCACGATTTCGATCAGGAGCATTAGAATGGTCGCGCCATCCAGAATGGGAATCGGCATCAGGTTGAGCACCGCGAGTTGCAGGCTTACCATAACCATTAGGGAAAGGTAGGCCATGGGGCCCTCGCGCGCTTCCTGACCGGCGATCTGGCTCAAACCGATGGGACCGGTCAGGTTTTTCGTAGACATGCGTCGCTCCACCATGCCCTCGAGCACGTTCACGAAAAACAGGGCGCCCTTCGCGTTCTCGCGGACCGATTCCGCAAACGCGTCCGGAAATGAAAGCTTGGTAGCTATGATGTTCAGCTTCGTCTGGATGCCCACGCCGATCATCCATTGTTGATCCTGACCCTCCAGCTTTGCGAATACCGGCTGTATGACGGCCGTCTGCGTTTGTCCGTTCCGCTGGTATTCAATGGTCAGCGTGCTGCCATTGCTGTTTTTAGTAAATTCGTGAAAACGCGCCGTCGAGTGGATCGGCTTACCATTAACCGCC
Source organism: Bryobacterales bacterium (assembly GCA_963703295.1). Lineage (GTDB taxonomy): Bacteria > Acidobacteriota > Terriglobia > Bryobacterales > Bryobacteraceae > PALSA-243. The sequence continues at coordinate 7,465,528 of OY969810.1, read as the reverse complement.
AATACAACGTCTCCCTTTTTTATACCCGCCTTCGCCGCGGGGTAATCGACCCTCACGTCGCCGATTTCGACTGCGCCATGCTCGTCCCACCCCGCATAACCCACTCCCGAGCTCTTGTCTAACGTGGGTACGACCGTGGTAGTGATGCGTCGTCCGGAACGATCCACCGTGATCGACATGGGGCGATTTTCGATCGCCTGCATGATCAAAGCTTCCCAAGTGGGATTCGGCTGACCGTTCAGCGTGACAATCTTATCGCCGTCCTGAACGCCGGCTATGGCAGCGGGCGAGCCCGCCACGACATGACCGATCACCGGCTCCGCATTGGCGTCGGCAAGCTTTTCGAACTTCACCATGTAGAGGCCGGTGAGGACTCCCACCGCCAGTACGATGTTCATGAACGGTCCGGCAAACGCAATTATCAGACGCTGCCAGCGTGGTTTGTTGAGGAGATGCCTGGGATCTGTGCCCGATAATGATGCCGCGAAGTCATGCCGCGCCGTCATCACACCGGCTCCTGTTTCGCTACGAGGGTCCGGCGGCTCGCTGTCAGGAGACGGACCGGCCCCTGGCGCCGTCATATCCGCAAATTGCTCGCCCGCCATTTTGACGTAGCCGCCAAACAGGATTAGTGAGATGCGGTAATCCGTTTCTCCGCGTTTGAAGCCAAAGAGGCGCGGGCCGAAGCCCAGGCTAAACGTCTCCACTTTGACGTCGAAGTAACGGGCTGCCCAAAAATGCCCTAATTCGTGGATCATAATCATGACCCCGATCAGGATGAGCAGCCACAAAATATTCTGGGCCTGTTCCAACATAAAATTCCTCTAAGCAGTCACCGCTGCCGCGCGCGCCACAACCAACTCGCGCGCACGTGCTCGCGATTCCTTGTCGATTGCAAGTATCTCGCCGATGCTGCCTGGTTCCCGCACAGGCGTCTTCGCCAATGTCTCTTCGACTACTTCGGCAATGGCGGTAAACGGAATGCGTCCGTTCAAGAATGATTCCACCGCAATCTCATCGGCGGCATTCAGTGTGCACGTAGCCGATCCACCCGTCTCCATGCATTGGTACGCGAGTTTCAGGAGTGGGAACTTGGCAAAATCGGGCGGCAGAAATTCCCATTGCCGGGCCTGCGCCCAATCGATCTTCGGCACGGGCGCTTCGCGGCGCTCGGGAAACGTCAAGGCATACTGAATCGGCATCCGCATATCGGTAGCCGCGATCTGCGCCAGTACGCTGCCGTCGCTATATTCGATCATGGCGTGCACGGTGGATTGCGGGTGAATCACGACATCGACTTGCGAAGGCGCGAAATCGAAGAGCCAGCACGCTTCAATCACCTCAAACCCTTTGTTCATAAGGGTGGCGGAATCGATGGTGATGCGATTTCCCATGCGCCAGGTGGGATGGTTCAACGCCTGTTCCGGGGTGACCGACGCCAGCTTTTCGCGCGGCGTGTTGCGGAATGGACCACCTGACGCTGTGAGAATCAGCTTGGATACCTGATCGCGGTTGCCGGCGCGAAGGCACTGATGCGCTCCATTGTGCTCGCTGTCTATGGGCAGCAGTTCAGAGCCGTGATCGCGTACTGCCTGCATCATAAGCGCCCCGCCGGAAACTAAAACCTCTTTATTCGCCAGCCCGATACGTTTGCCCAGAATTGCCGCTTCGTATGTGGCTTCCAGGCCTGTTACGCCAACAATCGCAGAGACCACTGTATTTACGTCGTTCGCAGTTGAAATTGCCACCAGCGCGGCTGCGCCCGTGGCAATCTCCGGCCATTCACGATGCGGCAGTCCCATGTCTTGTAGCCGTTCGGCTAATGCGTCGGTCCCTCCATCGGTTACGGCCACTTTCGGCCGGAACTCCAGAATTTGGGAGGCGAGGAGGTTGACGTTGCGGCCCGCCGCGAGGGCATACACCTCGTAAAGGTGGCGGTTGCGATTTACGACATCAAGGGTGTTCGTCCCAATGGAGCCGGTCGAACCGAGAATTGTCAGGCTTTGCATTCGGACGGCTGATCGTGACGACGCATCCATATAATATCACGCGTAAAAACAACGGTATGGATTAGGACGGTGAAGAGGAGTTTCTGTTTTAGTGACCCGAACCCTTTTGCGAGACCGTGGCCCTTTCGGGCGCCGGGGAGGATTGCTTCAGGGGTCTTTTTTTAGAGGTTAGTCTCGCTTTGGTGGGAGTTGCCTCCCCGGCTTGATTCCAATATTAGTAGATTCTGAATTTGGAATCAACAGAAATCTGGATTTTTTTATTAGGATTGTACGATTACGCCCGCGATTTTCTCTAAAGTGTTGATACTAGAGCAAAAGTCTTCTTCCCCGTGTCCGCCCGCTATGGCGGCCTGGAAGAGCTGATGGGTCAAGCTCGTCAAAAGTAGCGGCACTCCCAGCTGTTCACCACTATCGAGCATGAGGGAAACGTCCTTATCCATCCATTTCGTGGCGAAGTTTGGGGTGAAGTCGCGTTTCAGAACGAAGGGCGCCTTATAGGAGATCAAACCCGATTTCGCCGCGCTATTGTCCAGGATGTCGAGCATCAGCTTGGGTTCCACGCCACCTTTCACGGCCAAGACCATGCCTTCATTAAACGCCATGCAGATATTGGCAAGAATCAGGTTTTGCGTGAGCTTGGCCTGGAGACCTAGGCCGGCGGCGCCACAGTAATAGAGGCGTTTCCCCATCGGGTCGAGGTAGGGCTTGACCTTCTCAAAGACGGCATGGCTGCCGCCCACCATAAAGGTAAGCGTGCCGCCATTGGCGCCCGGCGTGGATCCGGTGCAGGGCGCGTCCAGGAAGTCAATGCCCTTGGCTGCAAGAGCTTCGCCCATCTTGCGGCTTTCATCGGGGCTGATAGTGCTGCAGTCGACGATTACGGCGCCTGGCTTAGCTCCATGGATCAAGCCGTTGTCTCCCAGGATCACCTCGCGGGACATCTCGGTATTACCCACGCAGAGGAAAATGCATTCGGCGTTGGCCCCGGCGTCGGCGGGCGTGCTGTAGGCCGTTCCGCCCTTTTCTTCCGCGGCCAGCGTGCGCGCCTTTTCGCTGGTGTTTGACCACAGCGCCACATCGTGTCCCGCGCGCATCAAGTTCCGAGCCATGGGGTATCCCATTACGCCTAATCCGAGGAAAGCAAGTTTGGCCATAGATCTATAGGGTAGGACAGGGCTGCCCACCTGTCTAGCGCAAGGGCCGCCTACGGGTTAAGATTCTGCCTGCTGAGCCAAACATTGCCTCATGTGATACACGACGAGGCCGAAAACAAGCGCTGTACGATGCTTTTGGAAGCTCTTTTACGCAAAGAGATCCGAACTGCCGAAGAAAAACGGCTTACGGAATTATTAACGTTTCTAATCGAAGGATATGAGGAGATGCGGCTAGCGCCGCTGCACCCCGTGGCCCGCTCGACATTCTTCGCCATTTGATGGACGCAAACGGCCTTTGGTCGACCCGCTGGACGTCTTCGGTACAGCCACCATTGCGTCGGAGGTACTAAGCGGCAAACGCGAACTATCGAAGACGCACATTACGAAGCTTAGCTCGCGGTTTCGCGTCCCGCTCCCGCTTTTCTTTTAGCCCGACGCGGAGGCCCAGAGCTATCTCAGAAACGCGCGCAGCGTAGCGACCGCCAGCGCGTGCGTCACGGTGCTTGCGCCGATGCTGCCGGCTTGGTTGCGCGCGCGCCCGCAGAACCATCCGAGTGTTCCGGCCAACAACGCCCAGCGCCAGTTGGGAAACGGGAAACCGGGGAAGCCGAGGTGAACGGCCCCGAAAATGACCGATGTGATCGCAAGCGCGGCGGCGCGGCTCGCAATCCAGTCTTCGATCCATTGCTGCAGGACGCCGCGGAAGAAGAACTCCTCGGAAAGGCCGATCACCCATAGGAAGCCTAGAAACGTGCCGGCGATCTTCCAGAACGGCGCGATTTCGTGGGGTTTGAAAGCGCGTAGCGCGAATCCCAGGGCAGCGCCGATAGGCAGGAAATAGAGAAAATGCAGGGCGCCGATGCGCCACTCTGCGCGCGTTGGCGCGAACGTGAAGCCGGTTTCGGCGACGCGGCGCTGCAGCATAAGTGCGAGGACGGCCATCGGAATCAGAGTTACGTGGCCGAGCGTGACTAGCTTCTGCCCTAGGTAAACCGGGTAGATAGAATCGAAGAATCCGCCGAGAATTACGGCGGGAATCAGAGCCAGGAAAGCGAGATCCGTCAACGCGCTCGCGGGGAGCACGACGAACCACAAGGCGGCGGCGAGCGCGAGTCCGGCGATGCGGGCCAGGCTTAGCCAATTGAATTCGATGGCGCCGCAGCAACAGACCAGATATGGGAGCGCGCCCAAGGCCAGGAAAAGCCACGGGAGGCGGCGGCCCGCGAGAGACTCGCGCACATCGCGGAATCCCATCGCCAGATAGAATGGATACGTGATCAGGAACGCGGCTACGACCGGCAGCGCGGCCGTGAAGCCGACGCCTCTGCCGCGCGCGTATAGGATTCCCGCAGCGAATAGCGCCACCCAGCCGATTCCCAAAGCCGCGCGGAATCCGGCGGGCGTCTGCCTCATCGCGCTCATTCTAGCATTCGGCCTCTTTGTCTCCCTGCGCGCCGCGGCGCCGCGTTCACCTGAATATCTATCGCCCGACGATCCGCCGGCAAACCTTGCCAAGCTTGCCGCCCATCGTGAGACCGAGACTGAGGCGGAACGCAATCAGTACACCTATCGGCAGACCGTTACACTCGACGAACTGGACTCGAGTGGGGGCGTACGCGGCAGCTATAGCGAAGTACGCGACATCATCTTCTCTCCGCAGCATGAGCGCACCGAACAACTCATCGGGAAACCGCGCAACGGCCTCAAATATCTGATTCTCACGGACGAGGATTTCGCCGACATCCGCGACATTCAGCCTATGGTATTGACGGAGGATCGCCTCTGGAATTATCAAACCGTTTTCAAGGGCGAAGAGACGGTCGATGAAGTCGATTGCTGGGTGCTTCAGGTGAAGCCACGCCAGATCCTGAGCGGCCAGCGCTTATTTGACGGCATGATCTGGCTCGACAAGAAGGAATATAACGTGGTCCGCATGGAGGGCCAGGCCGTTCCGCAGATCCGCACCATGAAATCGGAGAACCTGTTCCCGCGCTTCACCACGATCCGCAAACCCATCGACGGAAAACATTGGTTCCCGGTGTATACCTACGCTGACGATACCCTGCAGTTCAAGAGCGGCCCGCAACGGGAACGCTTGCGTATTAGTTACAGCGAATACAAACGCTTCGGAGCCGAATCGACGCTCATCGTGAAGTAGCTCAGCCCCAAATATAGAAGCTTGCCATCAGAATTAGCCACAGACCATCCAGGTAATGCCAGAAAATGGCGCAGATATCGATAGCGGTACGCTTACCCGGGCCTAGCCTTAGCCGCCACGCTTGTACATCCACCCATGTCAGTGCCGTCATGCCGCCGATCAGATGAAGGGCATGAACGGCGGTGAGCACGTAGAAGAAGCTGCTGCTCGGATTGGTTGCTACATATACACCGGCAGCGCGCAACTGATTCCACACGATGAGTTGGCCTGCCAGAAACACGCCGCCAAGGGCGGTCGCGGCGGTCCAGTAAAGGTTGAAGCGGGAGCGGTTGCGGGCCTTGAGCGCGCGGCGCGAGAGATCGAGCACCACGCTCGAAAGGATCAGGACCGCCGTGTTGACCCACAGGAGTCCCGGCTTGTGCATCGAGATCCAATCGTCGCCCATGGCCCGGCGGGCAAGAAAAGCCACCAGGAGCGCCGTGAAGACAATCCCTGTGGATACCAGCAGAACTACGAGGCCGATGAAGGATGTGCGTCGTTCGGCGCCGCGCCCGTCTGGACCGTCGCCACCCCAACCACGATCAATGGGGGGCGGCGGCGGACCTTGGACTACGCCGCCGATGAGAGAACCCATGCCTCTAGTGTAGGGCGCCGCCGCTCTACTGGCCGCCGCGCCCGCCGCCGCGGATCTCGTAGTTCTTGGGCGGCTCTGCGCCGGCCAGGTAGCGTACGAAATAATCCCAGCGGCGGCGCATCATGTAATTCGATGCGGCGCCATAGCCGTGAGCTGCGTTCGGGATCAAGAGCAAATCGAAATCTTTGTTCGCCTTGATCAGCTCATTCACTACTAACAAAGTGTTATAGGGCGGCACGTTGTTATCCATGGTGCCGTGCGCCAGCAGCAAGTGGCCCTTTAAGTTTTTGGCGACTAACTGATTGGCTTGATTATCGTAGTTCGAGGCGCCATTGGTGGAGGTCTTCTCCAGCAGGCCCTGCCATTTTTCCGCCCAGTCGTCCTCGTATTCCCGGTTGTCGTGGTTGCCGGATTCGCTGATGCCCACCTTGAAGAAGTCGGGATAACGGAACATAGCGCCCGCCGTGGCATAACCCCCGCCCGAGTGGCCATAGATGCCAGCGCGATCGATATCGATCCACGGATAACGCTTGGCAAGCTGCTGCATTCCGGTCACCTGGTCGGGAAGGGTGTTGTCGCCCATATTGCCAAAGTAAGCCTCGTGAAACTTCTTCGATCGCCACGGGGTGCCCATACCATCGAGCTCAACGACGATAAAGCCAAGTTCGGCCAATGCCTGGCAGTCGCCGCGCGCCGCGGAGAAGTTACGGCTGCCTACGCTGCCGGTCTGGGGGCCGGGGTAGATGTGATTGATGATGGGGTACTTCTTGGTTGGATCGAGATTAGATGGCTTAAACATCAGGCCATACAGATCCGTTACGCCGTCCCGGGCTTTGACAGTGATCGGCTCGGGTGGTTTCCACCCGGTTGCGAGGAGCTTGGAGATGTCGGCCTTCTCTAGAGAAGCAATCAGCTTCCCGTCATCATTGCGGACCTCGGACACCGGTGGGACGTCGGGCTTGGAATAGGTATCGACGAAATATTTGCCGCTGGGCGAAAGAGCGACGTCGTGGTTGCCATCGCCCGGAGTGAGCAGCGCGAAATGGCTGCCGTCGAACCCCACGCGGTAGAAATGGATGAAGTATGGGTCGCCTTTTTCATGCCCTACGCCCAGCACATACAACGTACGCGTCTTTTCATCCATGCGAATGATCTGAGTAACGTTCCAATCTCCTTTAGTGATCTGGTTTTTGAGGGCTCCCGTCGTCAGGTCGTATAAGTAGAGATGTCCCCAGTTATCCTTTTCGGAAAACCAAATGAACTCGTTGGTGGCCGGCAGATACTTCCAATTCACGCGCCCGTTGCCACTCTCATAGAACGTCGGGACTTTTTCCGTAAATACGTCGCGGACGGCGCCGGTGGCTGTGTCGGCCAGGCGGAGCGTCTCTTCGCGATGGTCGCGCGAGGTCGAAACCATGGCCAGGTGCGCGCCGTCCGGGCTCCACTGCACGTCGGACCATTCGCCGCCGCGGCATGCAATATCGTCACAGAGCGTGGAGCGGTGTTGCTGCGGCGGAATTTTCAAGCGAACCATTTGATTGGCGGTCAGATCGATGATGACGGGCTGAATCATGGTGACGTCGGCATCGCCGGGAAGCGGATATTTCCATTCGCGCAGTGTGGGGTGGCCCACCTTCGTCTCAACGAGATACATTTCGCCGACCTTACGCTGATCCTGCTGGTACGTCGCGATCTTTTTCGAATCGGGCGACCAAACTACGATCGGCCGATCGCTCGATTGCCAGCCTGCATTGTCGGTGGCATAACCGAAATCCTTCTCGCCGTCCTTCGTGAGTTGCGTTTCCTGGCCGCTCGCAACATCGCGCGCCCAGAGGTTGTAATCGCGGATATAGACCGCATGTTTGCCGTCAGGCGACATGGATTCGTTGCGGCCACCTCCTCCACCACCGCCGCCTCGCCCGCCCCTGCCACCGCGTCCGCCTCGCCCGCCACCACCGCCACGAGCCGTCTCAGCCGCGCCCATATCCGTGCAGGCATTGCCAGCCACATCGCACTGATAGCGCTTGCCCGACAGGTTAAAGGAGACATTTCCGGCCGCGAGATCGATCTCCGTAAACGGCAGATGCGCCGCATCGTATTTCGAGCCGGCGACAGCGGAGAGGGCCGTGGCAAGTTTGGAGTGATCAAATGCGGGCGCACGTGTTCCCTTGGCGGTATCGACCAGGATGAATTCGCTGCCCTCTGCCGTGGTGATGCGGTACCAGAAACGCTCATCGGGAAGCCACGTCGGCCGCACGCCAGTGCGGAATACCAAAGAATTAGTGTTATTCGCCAGCGCCTTTTCGGCGCGTTCGTAATCGGCGGCGGTATAAACGCGTGGTTGCGCCGAAAGCGTGGCTGCAAATCCGGCGGCGCACAGAAAAAATATGGATTTCACAGGCGGTAGAGTGACATCTATACAGGCCGGAAGTCAAGTGGGGTTGGAGATTCCAGCAGGGAAGGGAACGGGCGGGCTGCGAGGGTTGAACGGTGATTCGGAATGGATAGGAAGAAGCGCCGTTCCGGGGAAGAACCGCCGATATCCAGCCGTATGGTCGCGAGCGCATCATGCGCCAGCAAGAGTTACCGCCGGCTAAGAGTCATTCCGCTCCCGTTCCCACGCGTCCGCAACATCCCGATCAATGCGATCTTCGCGATCCTCTCGCTTCTCCTGCTCGCGGCGTTTTTCGGCCTCTTCGCGCTCTTCGCGACCGTCGCTCATAACTCTCCCTCAGCGATCTACCAGACCCGGCAAGCGTTCGCGGGCGCCATGGGCTGGGTGGCCTTGCATGAAAAGGCCTTCTGAAATTCGGGCATGTTTTGCACCACGCCGTTGACGCGGAAGCGCGGTGGCGAGTGCGGGTCGGTTTGCACCTGCAGGCGCTCGGCTTCAGGACGGTCGTTGGAGCACCAGATTTGACCGAATGAAAGGAAGAAGCGCTGCTCTGGCGAAAAGCCGCCAATCTCGGGCCGAATGTGACCGGCCAGGGAGGTCTCGAGTGCCATCAGCGCGACGCGCACGCCTCCGTTGTCGGCTGTATTTTCGCCCAGGGTCAGCTTGCCATTTACGTTTACGCCGGGGGCCACGGCAAACTTAGAATATTCGGTCGCAATGCAGGCTTCGCGCTGGTCGAACTCCTTCGAATCTTCGGGCGTCCACCAGTTCTTCAGGTTGCCCTCGGCGTCAAACTGGCTGCCCTCGTCGTCAAAACCGTGCGTCAATTCATGGCCAATCACCATGCCGATGCCGCCGTAATTTACCGCGTCGTCCATGTCGTTGTCGAAGAACGGCGGCTGCAGAATTCCAGCCGGGAAATTGATATCGTTCATCAGAGGATCGTAATAGGCGTTTACGGTGGGCGGGGTCATATCCCAATCGCCGCGGTCCACCGGCTTGCCGATCTTGTTCAATTGCCGCTGAAACTCGAATTGGTCGGCGCGCGCGCTGTTTCCCAGGGCGTCATCGCGTTTGATGGTGACGCTGGAATAGTCGCGCCAGTGGTCGGGATAGCCAATCTTGTTCTTGATGGCGGCTAACTTCACCATGGCTTTCTGCTTGGTGGCCGCTGTCATCCATGGCAGCGCCTGTATATCCTGACCAACCGCTTTTTCCAGCCGATCGACCATGGCCAGCGTTCGCGCCTTACCCTCTTTGCCGAAGGTCCGCTCCACAAACTTCTGGCCCAGGGATTCGCCCAGCGCCCCATCGGTGTAATCGACGCACCGTTTCCAACGAGGGCGCATCTCTTGCGCACCCGTCAGGGTCTTGCCGAAGAAATCGAAATTTTCCTTCAGGAAACTGGAAGGCAGTATGGTCGCCTTGGCATGCAATACGCGCCAGGTGAAATATGTCTTCCAATCGTCGAGGCTCGCACTCTGCAGTTCCGCATTCAGCGCCTTGAAGAAATCGGGCCACGCCACGTTGATGGCTTGAAACGCGGGCGCGTTGGTTCCCGCAAAATATTCATTCCAATGAAAGGCGGGCGTGAGCGCCTGCAGTTCCTGCCGGGTAATCTTGTGATAGACCTTCTCCGGATTGCGCCGGGATACATTGTCGAGCGCGCCTTTGGCGAGAGCAGTCTCTAGGCGCATCACGGTATCGGCGTGGGCTTTCGCCACATCCGGCTTGTCTCCCGCTAGTTCAAACATGCGTGTCATGTGGGCAACGTACTTCGTTCGCAACTCGACGGACTTCGCATCCTCTCTCAGGTAGTAATCGCGCTCGGGAAGTCCAATGCCGCCCTGGTCCACCTGGGCAATCACCTTGGTAGAGTCTTTGAAATCCTGCCCCGATCCGAAATCGAAGAACCCGCCCATGCCTTCCCTTTGCAGGCGCGCGGCCAGGTCGGCAAGCTGCCCTTTATCGGTGAGGCTCCGTATGCGATCGAGTTGGGGCTTGATCGGCTCCAGCCCGCGCGCGTCAATGGCCTTTTCGTCCATGCAGGCGGCATAATAGTCGCCAATCTGACGTGTAACCGCATCGCGCTTGGGATCTGGCTTGGAGGCCTCTTCCAGAATTTCGTGCAACACGTCGCGGTTGCGCTCCTGCAGTTCGGAGAAGCGGCCCCAACGCGATTGATCGGCGGGAATCGGATTGTTTTTAACCCAGGTTCCACACGCGTACTGGTAAAAGTCGACGCATGGGTCGGCCGAACGATCGATAGTCGCAAGATCGAAGCGCAAAGAAACGGGCTTCGGAGCCGGAATGGGCTGTGCGCATACGGCGAGCGCCGAAAACGAGGCGGCGAGGACAATCTTGAACAAAAGCGAACTCCTTCTCTTCAATTTAACGTGCAACCGGCCGATTTGTTTTGCCAGTTGTAACATGCGGGGCTATCTCTCACATCGCCCGCGTCTTCCACTTCGTACGGAAGCCGGCCGGAAGTTCGAAGTGAGGACCGCGCATGAAGAAGGCTCCCACGCCGGGAAGGTCGGGCGGGGCGAGACGCTCGAAGGTTTCCCGGACTACATCGGAATCGGAGTGTAGCGGCGTCGCGGGTTGCCGGCGATCTGCCTTGGCGCGGCCCGAATCTGCGGGAGGAAGCTGCCATTCCAGCTCCCGGACGGGGTCGGCGCTCTGCAGTTCGGCAAAAAAGCGAAGGCGCGCGCCATTCACTTCGACATCCTCAAACTCCAGGCCAATCGAAAAGTAGCCGTCGCGCTCGCGGAATCTCTCCAGCCGGCGAATCCGTCCGCGAACCAACGCTCCATCGGGGATGATAGTGGCCACGCGGCTAACCACTTTTCCGACGACCCTGCCCTCGATCGGTTGACCGACGGATGCGTTATCGGTCAGCGGAGCGGTTAACGCGATGGAGACGGTAAGTCCCGCGGGAAGCGGCTTACCGGCCACCGCCGGCTTTGCGTTCTTTTCCTGGATCGCAGCGGGCGGCGTGGGGACGTCGGGGTCGCTGAAGCTAATGGTGCTCTCCGCGTGGTACTCCATGCAGTGTGTGAATTCGAATCGATCGAACGAAACTTCGCCAGACTCCCTTCTCAGCAGCAATGTTCCGTTCTGCGGGAGCATCGTGGTTTGGGTACCGATCAGCGTGTGCGCGTATTCCATGGTCGTGACCATTTGCGAAGTTTGGAGTATCTCAGGAATAGCGTCCGCGCCGATTTCGATGCGGATCAGATCGTAAGTCGACGGATCGGCCCAGAACGTACCCGCCATGGCTACGTTCGCCTGCGCGCCTGGAACTCGAATATTGAAACCGCTTTCGAGCGCGGAGACGTGGAAGTGGAAGCGCGCGGCGCGGCGGCCGTCGAGATCCTCTTCCCCGCGATATTCGAACAGCCCATGATCTTCGACGAAGATGTTCTGCAAATGAGAGGCGAACATGCCGTTGCCGATCATGCCGCTGGTAACGAATTTACTCGGGTTTGATTCCCGAAAATCGGTTGCTCCCGGAAAGTCGAAGAATTCGCTCTTCCCGGAAAAAAGAACCTCCAGACGGACTGTATCCAATTGCCTCTCTTCCGCCTTCAGGGCGGCAAGTTTATAAAAACGCTGTAGAGTCTCGAGACACGTGTATTGCGGCATATGCGCCAACTGCTGCTTGATACGCGCTTTGACGCGCGAGAGCAGTAGAACGCCGGGCGGCCGATCGGGACTGAGCGATTGCGGAATCGCGTAAGGCGCCAACAGAATGCAAGCAAGCAAGGCACGCATCGTCGAAACCACATTATGCGCGTAAAATGGAACGATTGGAACAGGCATGCGCGCACTGAGTCCGGTTCTGCTGACCGGCTTGGCGATGGCCCTGCCGGGGTACGGCGCAGACGTCGCGCGCTCAGCCATCAATTTCCTGGCGCAGGAGGTTCCGCGCTGGCAGCCCGAAAACCACTGCTATTCGTGCCATAACAACGGGGATGCGGCGCGCGCCCTGTTTCTGGCAAAAGCACGCGGCTTCGATGTCCCGGCGAGCGCGCTAAACGATACCATCGCGTGGTTGCGCAAGCCCGAGGCTTGGGATGACACGCACGGAAATCCCGGCTTCAGCGATCGCAAACTGGCGCGCATTCAGTTCAGCGCGGCGCTGGCCGAGGCGGTGCGGGACGGGCTAAACTCCGAGCGCGGCGATTTGATGCGCGCGGCCGAAGCGCTGCTGCCCTTGCAGGAGCGCGATGGCGGATGGAGAATCGATACCGGCGGAGTAACCGGCGCGCCCGCGACTTACGGATCCACGCTCGCCACCTACATGGCCAGAAGAACGCTGGAAACGGCGGATCAGAAGCGTTTCGCGGAAGCGATTGGCAGCGCCAATCGATGGCTGCGCGCGGCACAGCCATCTAACCTACTCGACCGCTCGGCGATTCTTCTGGCGCTGCCGGACACGGCGGCCAAAGGTTTGCCATCGCTGCTGGCGGCCCAGAACAGCGATGGAGGCTGGGGTCCCCAGCCGCATGCGCCATCCGAGGTCTTCGATACGGCGCTGGCGTTGCTCGCTTTGAATGGCGCCGCGAGCGACGGACGAACGGAAGCAATCGCGCGCGGACGCGAGTTCCTGGCGAAGTTCCAATTCAGCGATGGATCGTGGCCTGAAACCACGCGACCCTCGGGCTTCACCAGCTACGCCGAGAGAATCTCGACTGCGGGTTGGGCGGTCTTCGCGCTACTTTCCACGGATGCGGAACGGCACTGAGACGGTGGGCTTTTCCACTCGTTTGGTGACCTGGCGAAAGGTATCGACATCGAAAGGACGTCCGACGCGATTGCCCGCTACATCCTCGAGAGAGGTATCCACCGTCAACTGGTAATCGCCCGGCTTCCACGGCGCGGCGGGAGTGAATCGCCATTCGGTTTCCTCGCGCGCCACGGCTACCGTGCCCGCCACGCCCGCAATGGAGATGGCATGCTGCAACAGCGCGTAATCGAGCGGGCGAGGGAAGGTGAGTACCAGCGGATCCGTGGTTCCAGCGGCGGGAGGGGTGATGCGCCACTTAGCGGGATCGACCGGTTCGCGTTCATCGGCCACCACGCGAAACGGCTTAGTAAAGGGCGCGGCGAGAGGGGAACCATTCGCGTCCAGCCAGTCCTGCGCGAGGGACAGCGTATAGCGGCGTCCTTCCTGAATGTTGGGCCCGGATTGGGCCAGCGGCAACAGGCCGCGCTTGATCCGTCCCGGATCGAAGAGCACCGTGAGACGGGTATTGGTTTGGTCCCAGAGCTCCTGGTCGATCTCCAGAAATGGCAACTCGACGGGCGAGCCGCGTTCGTCGAGCAACTTGATGTGCTGCCAGGCTTCGCCGCGGCGCATCGGAGCGGAAAAGTAAATGTAGAGCTTTAGCGTGTTGGACGGAAGGGAATCGGCAGAGGGATAGACGTGCTCAATACGAGTAAGGACGTTGGGGACGACTTTCGGTATCTCGAACTCAGCGATAACCGGCGCCGAACCCGGGGCGTGGAATACGACGCGTAGGTGCATTCCAGCGGCGATGGGCCATCGCGGCCGAAACTGAAGCATGCCTCGCTCGACGGAGTACGACCCAAGTACAGCGGGCGCATCGCCACTACCCGTGTACACAGAAAAAACCGACGCCCAGCCGTCAGCAGGCTCGGCGGGGGCGTTCCAGCCAATTACCTGGAACACCCCGCCGGTCATTTGAATTTGGGCTGCTGCCGCGCCCGCGGGCGGCAGCAGCAAAACCGCGCCGAGCGGAAGCAGCAAGACCGCGAGCGCTCGCCGGAGCATACGCAATTAGGGCAGTGCGATGGTACGAAGATCCATCGACGAGCCAGCGCCTTGCAGGATCAAAGCGGTGGTGTCGTTAAGCTTTTTAAGGTGCTGGACATCCTTGAGGCTGGCGATGGTCTCGTAGGGAACTCCCGTCACTTCGGTCTGAGCGGTGATGGGCTTGTACGATTCCAGATTGTCCGCCTGCAGTTTCATCACGCCGCGGCTGCTGTTCGCCATGAGGATGAAGTGCTTGCCATCTTTTTGGTAGACGATCATGTCGATGGGGCGGTTGCGGTTGCCCAATTCGGCGATGGTCGTACCCTTCACATGGGCGCCCGGCTTCAGTTCACTTACAGGAATCTTGACCAGCGGGGTGCAGGTGTAAGCGGCCAGAATCTCTTGCTGATTATTGATCTCGTACGGGATGAAGGTACGCACTGGCGAGGCGGTTTCGAAGCGCCCGTGCGAGCCGTGATACATCTCGATACCAGCGCCCTTATCGGCGGTGGTGAATGGGTACGGGATGGAGCGCAGGGTAGAGGAGAATGCTTCGTTCGAAAGGCCGGCTACGATCACCTTGCCATTGACATAAGCGATTGAGGTGATGGTTTCCACCTGGCGGCCATTGGATGCCGGGGCCGGCGCATCGGAGAATTTGACCACGGAATGGGGGATATTCTCAAGGGCGACTTCCGTCATCTTGCCGGCCGGATCAACGCGCAAAATCACGGGGACGGCGTCGGGTCCGCGGCCTCGTGCGACCGAGATGTATATGTTTTTCGACGTAGGATTGACGGCAGTGTCGTTGATCATAATCTGGTCGGGCGCGGTTCCCAGCATGGCGGCGATCTTGTCGTTTACGCCCTTAATCTCGATGCTGCCCGATACCTTGGAAGGCTTGCTGTCTTGCACGTCAAGCGCCCAGATGGAAGCGCCGGCGGTGTCGCCAACGAAAAGGATGCCATTCGGGCCGAACGACATTGACCCGGCGGATTTCAATTCCGCCTTTCCGGGTTGCAGGTTGCTGTTCGCGGCGCAGAACGCCATAATCGCGGTGCAGATGAGCCCGGCAGACAGCCGGAACGTGGTTCGCATGATCTAAATCCTCCTCATTGGGGAAATCCGACCCATGCTATCACACGGGTACGGCGATAATTGTTAACTGGCCGGGCGCGCTACCCTACAAGTTGCAACTCTTGCGATTGATCTGCTGCTGCCTGCTCGCGCCGGCGGCGTATGCGGTAGATTTGCAGATCCAATTCGGGGCGCTGGAGCGCATGTTAGGTGAGCAGGTGTTCAGCCAGGATGGGCGGCGGTATGTGTATGGCACGGCATCCACCAAGTGCAACTTCGCATATCTGGAGAAGCCGCGCGTGCAAGGGGTTGATGGACGGCTGCGTATCCAGGCGAAGTTCACCGGACGCTCGGCGCTCAATATGTTTGGACAGTGCGTCGGATTGGGTGACGCGTTCACGGTGGCGATTACCGCCACGCCGCAATACAAAGATGGGGCCATCGGCATGGCCAATGTAAGGGCGGCGAGCGCGGACCACACAGGCTATTATGTGCGGCGGGTGTGCGAGGCGCTCTCCGCGAGTCTGGGACGCGATTTCAAGTATCCGATCGCGACGGCCGCCAAGAGCGCGCTCGAAGACCCGGGCGCGCAGCCGGGGTACAAACGCGAACTGCGCAACTTTCAGGTGACCAACATTCGCGTTACTAACGACGCGCTGGTGTTGTCGATGGATTTTGAGCTGACCGTGAAATAGGTCTAATGCGACATCGAATAAATGATGTAGTTGATTCCGTAGCGATACGCTAGCGCCGTCATGGGCTCGGGATAGTACGGCACATCGGCGAATTCCCACGCGTCGCCGACGTCGGTGTCGTAATTGGCGGCAACCACCATGCGATGGCGGTCATCGTACATGGCGCGCCATGCGGGTTCACTGCCGTCGGGCTGAACCACTACGGTGGTTCCATTAGCCCCGCGTCGCAGATGGCGCGAACCGGGAATGAAGGTGCGGTCTTTCTCCTCGATGTCATAGAGAACGTGCATTACCGGATCCGATTCGGCGATGTCGGTAATGGCATGGCCAGGCAGAACGCGCTCCATGGTGGAGCGGAAGATCTCCCAACATTCCGGACCCCAGAAATCGTCGGTAACCAGGAAGCCGCCGCGCAGCAGGTACTCGCGCATACGAGCGGTTTCGGCGTCGGTGAGGCCCCACCAGCCGGCCTGTGTAACATAGATCCACGGATAGTCGAAGGCGTTTGGATCGGTGATGCGAAAGTGGCGCGGGTCGCCGGTTTCGATGCGCGTCAGGCGCCCTATACCGCGCGTAAAGTGATTGTCGGCGTTGGGCCAATCGACAATCCACCAGCCTTCACCCATACCATCGCGCGATGAACGGCCGAAGCCACGGTGGAATTGCGGCAAGTCTGTGTATTCCATTCGAATGAAATGGAATTCGCCTTCCTGACGGGGCGCGGGGGCTTCGTCATCCTGGTGCTGCGGGAAGCCGCCGCCGAACTGTCGGAAGCCGCCGCGCTGCGCCCATCCCGCTAGCGCAAGAAGGCCGCATGCCAGCGCCGCGCCGGCGAATCGGGTTGCACGGAGTCTCAACAGGCGCCGCATGGATTGTCCCAGTACCCGATTGTAGCCCCGCCAGTGTTGCGGCGGGGTGAACGTGCTACTCTGTGGGCGATGGCGCTACCGAAACCGCCTTCCTGTACCAATTGCACGACGACGACCCAGCCCGCTACACCCGGGGCGCCGGCGACGCAGCAGGCGACGCAACTGCTCAAAGCGAGCGATGGGAAGATGCGGGTCGACTTTCCTAACATGTCGGTGATCACGAATCCGCACCTGCAGCAGGCGATGGTTCTGGATCATGTGAAGCAGGAAATGAAGATCGTGCCGATGCCGCCGCCGCCCCCGCACCTGCCGGGGATGCCGCACCTGCCGGGGATGCCGAGCATGCCGGCGCTGCCCCAGATTCCAGGTACGCCGCATCCGGCCGTAATGAGCGTGACCGATTTGGGCAAAGCGGTAATCGGAGGGCACCCGGTGGAGGGCAAGCAGTTTACTTTGCACATGCCTACCCTGCCTGCGATGCCGAAGCCGCCTTCGGCGCAGATGCCGGCGGCTCCCGCGATGCCGCAAGCGCCTGCCGCGCCCGCAATTCCCGGTGCGCCCGCGCTTCCCGCAATGCCCAAACCGCCCGCGCTCCCAAAGGCCCCCATACCCACGGTTGCCGAGGTCTGGAGCAGTAAAGCAACCGGCATGCCCGTGCTTTCCAAGATAACCGGCGAATTCGGGCAGCAGACCACCCTCTGTCAGACCGCGCCCGTGCCCGAGCCGCATCCTTCCCTGTTTGAGCCGCCGCCCAATTACACGTTGATGAAGTAAAAAGCGGTTACCAGCCCACCGGCTTCCCCGCGTTTTGCTGATCGAGCCACTTCTGCAACGGCGCAAAGTAATCGCGAATGGCTGACGCGTCCATTTGTTTCGTACCGGCTATCTTCTCCAGCGCTTCCTGCCACGGACGGCTGGCGCCCATTTCCAGCATCGAATTCAGCCGGTCTCCGGCGGCGCGACTGTTATAGATGGAGCATCGGTTTAGCGGATCGGTGCAGCCGGCCACCTGCGACAGCGCCCGATGAAATTGAAACTGCAGAATGTCGGCCAGGAAGTAGCGCATGTAGGGAACATTGGCCGCGACATGGTACTTGGCGCCTGGGTCGAAATCCTCTTCGGTGCGGCCTGTGGGAGGGGCTATGCCCTGGTATTTCGCGCGTAACTGCCACCAGACTTCGTTGTATTTCTCGGGCGGGATCTCGCCCGAAAAGACTTTCCACCGCCACTGGTCGATTACCAGTCCGAAGGGCAGGAACGCGATCTTTTCGAGCGCCTTGCGCATCAGCAGTCCCAGATCCTTCGACGGGTCGGGCGCCTTATCCAGCAGCCCGATCTTAACCAGATACTCGGGCGTGACTGAAAGCGCAATGGTGTCGCCGATGGCTTCGTGAAAGCCGTCATTGGCGCTATCGCGGAAAAAATACGGCTGTTTGTCGTAAGCGCGCTGATAGAAGTTGTGGCCCAATTCATGATGAATGGTCAGGAAATCTTCGCCGGTGATCTGGATGCACACCTTGAGGCGAACATCGTCCACGAAATCGATATCCCACGCGCTGGCATGGCACACCACGTCACGATCGCGCGGTTTGACAAAGAGCGAGCGCTCCCAGAAGGTTTGCGGCAGCGGCGCGAACCCGAGCGACTTAAAGAAGCCCTCGCCATAGGTGACCATCCCCTTCCAATCCACCTTGTGCTTCGCCAGCAGCGCGTCCAGGTCATAACCAGGGTCGGCGTTGGCCGGCGCGACCAGGGGGTAGATGTTGCTCCAATCCTGCGCCCACATGTTGCCCAGAAGGTAGGCGGGAATGGGACCATCGGCAGGTACGATATCGCCATATTTCTGACGAAGGCGGCCGCGCACGTATGCGTGCAGGGAGAGATAGAGCGGCTTCATCTGGTCCCAAAGCCGGTCGAGTTCCTTGGCGAAATCGTCTGGCGGCATGTCGTACTTGGCGCGCCACATGGCGCCGTTATCCTTAAATCCGAGTTCCTGCGCGCCCTTGTTGGCCAGTGCGACGTAGCGCGTGAAATCCTTGCGCATGGGCTTGGAGATCTCGTGCCAACCGCTCCAGGCCGCTTGCAGTTCCTTCGGGTCGCGGCTCTGCGCCATCAGCTTGGTGAGATCTTCGATATCCTTGCAGCTCTGCGGACCGCTGGGACACCACTTGCCCTTGCCGTAAGTTCCTTCCAGTTGCGCGGTGATACGCGTCAACTCTTGGGACTCGTTCGGATCGGCCGGGGTGGCGAGCGTGAGTCCTAACTTGAGGAGTTGGATCTTGCGCGCGGTAACCGGGTCGAGCGATAGTCCATCGAAGCGGGTGGATTGTTTGGCGTCATCGACCTGGGCATCAATGGCGCGCTGATCCTGTTTGGCGGATATCTCTTCGGTATCGCCGGTTATGTAGGTGGCTTTAACCCAATCGGCGCGTCCTGCGTCGATATTGAGGGCCATGAGTTTCGGTTCGAGCCCGTCGATAAACTGGCGGGCGTCGTCCGCTGTCGGCTTCTTGGGGCCGCACGAGGAGAGAAGGGCGCAAGCGCAGAGAACAGGAAGAAAGGCGCGTCCTGGCATTCCTACAAAATAGCGCGTTCCTGGTACTCTGTACCCATGCGCCTGCTTCTTGTCGCCGCCGCTTTGGCAGCCTGCTCCTGCTCCTCATCCACCACCCAAGCGGACGCTATCCCCGTTTACGGCTTCCAGGTCGTGCATGCTTATCCGCATGATATCGGCGCATTTACTGAAGGCCTTTTCTACCACAAGGGATTTCTCTACGAAGCAACCGGGCAGAATGGACAATCCTCGATTCGAAAAGTGAAGCCGGAGACCGGTGAAGTTGTGCAGAAGCGGGAGATATCCGAGAATTATTTTGGCGAAGGAATCATCAACTGGAAAGATAAGCTCTATGAGCTTACCTGGCAGAACCAGCTTGGATTTATTTACAACTTCGAGACCTTTGAACCGTTGGGCCAGTTCCACTACCCCGGCGAGGGCTGGTCGATGACCACTGACGGCAAGCGCATCATCATGGATGACGGTACGCCGGAGATTCGCTTTTGGGATCCGGAGACGCTGCAGGAGATTCTGCCCCGCCTCCAGGTCACCGCCGATGGCGAACCAGTTAAGAATCTTAACGAGCTGGAATGGGTCAATGGAGAGATCTATGCCAACATATGGGAAACAGACCGGATTGCCCGCATCGATCCAAAGACCGGAAAAGTAATCGGTTGGATCGATTGCATCGGTCTGCTACCCCCAGGGCAGCGAACTCCCGGATCCGACTCCGTTCTCAACGGAATCGCCTACGATGCCGAACGAGGCCGGCTGTTCGTGACCGGGAAGAATTGGCCGAAGCTCTTCGAGATCAAGGTGGTAAAGAAGTCAGCTTCGCAGTAGGGTCCCGAGTTTTTCGTCAGCATTATCGAAGCACTGGTGAATCTCGTCAAGCCATGGCCATTGAGATCCAAAGCCGATGAGTATAGTGCGAGCGGACTGGACCAGCAACTGACAATCCTGTAGTTTCTCGCGTTCGCTTGGCATCAACATTACCGCTCCTTTTCGATTCCGATGTTCAGCAGCCGTGTTGCTCAAGGTGGACCATATATTCATATTTGGCCTGCCTCTTGCGTTCGCTCGCCAGATGAATCAAGAGATCGAAGCGGCTGAAATCGGCGTCATCGTCAATAAGGGCGTTCACCTGATCGTTATGAACGGAAACCAAGTCGGTGGCGGCCATCAAAAACTCTTCCATTAAGCGCAGCTTTTCATCGCATAGCGTCGTTTTCGAAAGAATCAAACAAGCACCCTCGGCATTAAAGTCCAGTCATCAGGCTCTCACCCGGACATACCAGATGCAAGACACCTTCCAGCGTATTTGTGATTACGATTGCATAATCAGAAATCGGGTTTTTCGATCCAACGCTGCAGCCGCATGCTCCGCCGCGGCATAACCGCTGCGGACTGCGCCTTCCATCGTGGCGGGCCACCCGGTGCGCGTCCAATCGCCTGCGAGTAGTACCCGCGGGACCGGCGAAATGGAGCAGGGGCGAAGCAGCTCTGTTTCCGGGGCCGCCGAAAAAGTGGCTCGCTGCTCCTTAATGACATGCGATTTCAGCAGTTGCGCGTCGAGAATGCGGGGAAAATATAATCGCAAATCGCCCACCGCGAGCTCGACGATTTCATTCCGGCTGAGATTGGTCAAATCGCGCGAGGCGCTGACCACCAGTTGCAGGTAGCGGCCGGAATCTTTGTTGAACATCCACTGTATGGTGCGGTCGAGCAGGGTGGCATGCGGAAGATTGGTAATCTCGCGATCGAACCACAAGTGGATTCCGGTAATGGGCGAGTGCTCCAGTTTGGGCGCGGGCAGCCCCACGGCCTCCATCCGTTCGAAGGGCAGAGCGCAAATGTATACATCGCCCGTGCGCCGCTCGCCGTTCACCGTGAACCCCTCGCAATCGATGTGTTCCACCGGCGCGCGATAGTGAATGCGCACGGTCGGTAATCTTTTCCACGACTCGGCGCTGTAAAGCTGCGCCAAAGGTATGGCCGGAATGCCCATTTCGTAAGCATCCGCCTTCGCGAGAAAGCCTTGCCAGAACACTTGAAACCCGTGAATGGCCGCCATGCGATCCAGATCTTCATTCACGGCGCTGACCAGTACCTGGCGCCAGAAACGGTCTATGGCGCGGGCCGTTTGGCGCTTTTGCAGCAGCCAATCCAGCATGCTGATGCGTTCGAGATCCTTGCGGCGGGTGCGCTCGTGCCGCAAGGCTGCTAGCGCGCGGGCAATACCGAACTTATCGGCGCGCGAGAGGCAGCGCAGGCGCAGGAAGGAGCCGCTGAAATGAAAGGGCGCTGGAAGGCGCCCGCGGCGTAACACGGAGACCCGTCCCCCAGGTTCGATGAAATAGAACTCGCGATAAAACTTGATGCGGTCGCGCACGCCCAGCCGCTGATAAAAATCGAGCAGGTTTGCGCAGCAGCGCAGTAATACGTGCTGGCAATTGTCGATGATCTCGGGAGTTTCGTCGCCGCTCGCGGGCGCGTTGTATGAGGTCGCGCGTCCGCCAAGAAACGGGCGCATTTCGAAAAGCTCGACATCGATGCCTGCGCCGCCCAATGCCGCCGCAGCCGACAACCCCGCGAGTCCGCCGCCTGCGATCAGAACTTTGGGCATGGCCTGTATGGGATGGACGCGGATTGCGGCAAAAAGTTAGGCGTGCTCGATCTAGTCCGCCGATCGAAACGGAAAAATACACATAAAACCGAGAGCCGCGCTTTTGTTTTACTCACTGTTGAAACATAACCTTGCCGCCAACAATGGTGTACTTCACGTCCGTAGCGAGAATCTGATCGTCCGGAATGGTCAGGATGTCTTTCGAAAGCACGGTGACATCGGCCAGCTTACCCACTTCGAGCGACCCTTTGAGTTTTTCTTCGAAGGCAGCGTAGGCGTTGTTCCAGGTATAGGCGCGCAGACCCTCTTCGCGCGACATGCGCTGGTCTGGATAGAACGTGCTTCCGTCCTTCAGCCGGCGTGTGACCGAGGCGTAATAGCAGGCGATCGGGCTCACGTCTTCCACGGGAGTATCGGTTCCGTTGCCGACCACCGCGCCGGATTTCATCAGTTTTTGCCAAACATACGCGCCCTCTTCGGAGCGCTTGGCACCGAGCCGCAAGGGAACGAAAGAGGCATCCGAAGTGCAATGAATCGCTTGCATCGCGGCAATCACGCCGAGTTTGCCGAAACGCGGAATATCGGCAGGGTCGATATGTTGCGCATGCTCGATGCGCCAGCGAAGGTCCTTCTTTTCGGGGTGCTCGCGAAAGACGGATTCATAAATGTTCAACACTTCGCGATTGGCGCGGTCCCCGATGGCGTGAACGCAGAGCTGGTAATTGTGCGCGATGGCCAGTTCGGCGGCGGCGCGGATATCGGCCGGGTCTTCCAGGTTCAGACCGCTGCTGTCGGGCTTATCTGTATAGGGCGCAAGCAGCCATGCTCCGCGCGACCCCAGCGCGCCATCCATGTAGCGCTTCATGGCGCGAATGGCGAGGTGATTTTGACCAACATCGGTTGTCCTGTAGCGATCGAGATTTTTAGCTAACAGATCGTTCGGCCCGCGCAGCATCACCCAGAGGCGCAGCGGCAATTCATTGTGCTCGGCCATCGAGCGGAACATATCCGCGGTAGCCAGCGGCGACCCGGCGTCCTCGAAGGTAGTGATGCCCTTCGACAGGCATTCCTTGGCGGCAATTTGTATCACCTTACGCAAATCGGCCTCTGCTTCGGCGGGCAGTCGTTTCGCGAGGTAGGCTTCGTGCGCGCTATTAGCCAATCCCTGCGCGGTCTCGCGCAGCAGTCCGGTGGGCGCTCCCGCGGAATCCTTCAGAATTTCGCCGCCGCTCGGATTGGGGGTGCTGCGTGTAATGCGTGCGTCTGCCATAGCCTTGGCGTTGACGAAGACAGCGTGGCCGCTGGCATGGATGAGCAGCACTGGGTTATCGGGTGACACGGCATCGAGCGAGGCGTGAAGCGGAAAGCCCTCCACGTTCGGATCGGGCGGATGGTCCCACTTCGATTGATGCCAGCCGCGGCCGATGATCCATTCGCCGGGCTTCGCCTGCTTGGCCGCGCGGGCAACCTGGGCCACAATTTGATCCCAGGTGCGAGCTTCCCGCAGATCGAGGCCCAGGCGGTATTCGCCGAGACTGGTAAAGTGACCGTGGCCTTCGATGAAACCGGGGATAGCAAGCTGGCCGTGAAGATCGATGACCTGGGTTCGCGGTCCAATCCACTTGGCGGCATCCGCGTTGCTGCCCATCGCCGAGATCTTGTCACCACGCGCCGCCATCGCCTGGACGACGGGTTGCGCCGCGTTCATAGTGGCGATCTTGCCATTGCGCAGTACCAGATCGGCGGGTTGCGCGAACGCAGAGGAGATGAACAAGGCGGCGAACACGATGAGTGCGGGGAGGCGCATGAAACCTAGGATAACGTCTGTTTTCGGTTCACAATAGGTCATGTCGAACATGGCGCGTTCCCCGTGTGACGAAGCTGCCATTCTGTCGACGCCCGCGGGTGAGCATCCCTCGGGCAGTGCCTGGGTCTTGGTCGTGGCCATTCTCGGCTCGAGCATGGTCTTTATCGATAGCACGGTAGTGAACGTGGCGCTTCCGGCGCTGCAGGCCGGCTTGCATGCAACCATCACTGAGATTCAATGGGTGGTGGAAGCGTACGCGCTCTTCCTGGCCGCGCTTCTGCTCACGGGCGGTTCGCTCGGCGATCTCTATAGCCGGCGAGATGTCTTCGCCATCGGAGTCGCTCTGTTCGCCGTGGGCTCAGCCTGGTGCGGTTTTGCGCCCAACGTTGGACACCTCATCGCCGCGCGCAGCCTGCAAGGAATTGGCGGCGCTCTGCTCGTGCCGGGAAGCCTGGCGCTGATCAGCGTGTCCTTTCCCAGTGAGAAGCGAGGGCGGGCGATAGGAACCTGGTCGGGATTCACTTCTATTACGACGGCGATCGGCCCCGTACTCGGCGGATGGCTGGTGGAGCATGCCTCGTGGCGATGGGTCTTCTTCATCAACCTGCCGCTTGCGTTGGCGGTAATTCTATTGACGATGTGGCGCGTCAAGGAATGTGGCGAAAAACGCGCTGGGACGAAGATCGATTTGCCGGGAGCTATGCTGACGTCGCTCGGCCTTGGTCTGGTGGTTTATGGGTTTATCGAAGCCGCGCCATTCGCCGGCGTGGCGGGCGTAGCGGCGCTCCTTCTTTTCCTGTTTGTGGAAGCGCGCTCGCCCGCGCCCATGCTGCCGCTCGCCCTGTTTCGCTCTAGAAGCTTTAGCGGCGCCAATCTGCTGACGCTGTTCCTCTATGCCGCGCTGAGCGGGGTGTTGTTCTTCTTTCCCATCAACCTGATTCAAATCCAGGGCTACACCGCTACCGCCGCGGGCGCCGCGCTGCTGCCCTTCATTTTGCTGGTGTTTGCTCTGTCGCGCTGGTCCGGCGGATTATCTGAACGCTACGGCGCAAGACGTCCGCTGATTATTGGTCCGTTGACTGCGGCGGCCGGGTTCGCGTTATTTGCCCGGGCCGGCGTCGGCGGCGCCTATTGGACGACGTACTTTCCGGCGGTGATCGTTCTAGGCTTCGGCATGGCGATCAGCATCGCTCCGCTCACCACCACGGTAATGAGCGCGGTGGATCAACGGCGTGCAGGCGTGGCTTCGGGCGTAAACAACGCCGTTTCGCGCGTGGCCGGTTTGCTGGCGGTGGCAGCGATGGGGTTGGTATTAACCCACGGGTTCAACAGCAACCTGGACCGGCGCTTGGATTCGCTACATTTGCCTGGTGCGGTACGCCAGCGGATTGATGCGCAACGCCCCAGGCTCGCGGCGATTGAGACGGATAATCGAGACGTCCGGATGGCGGTTAATGAATCGTTCGTAGCGGGCTACCGGATCGTGATTTGGATTGCGGCCTTCCTTGGGGTTCTCAGTTCGCTGAGCGCCGCAGCACTCATCGACGATAAGCCAGTCCCCGAATAGTGGTATCTGGAAATGCCCACGCTAGCAGGTTGCGGAAAAACGATTTTCTGGGGCCAAAATCGACTTACTAAGATCCGCAAGTTGTTGATTCCACGTTCGACGATAAGTCGGTTTTGCCTGTTTTCGGCTATCAAGAACCCTTTTTCCGCAACCTGCTAGTATTACTTCGTTAAGTAAATCGAGGTATTAGGGAGCCCGCACGACGCAACCGCAGTAGCAGCATGATCCGGTCCAGGTACATAACAGTCGCTGAATTTCACGACGCGTCCTCGGCAGGGTCCACCCAGAAGTTTTTTTTATTGCGGAGCGTCTCTAAAGTCAGAAAACTGTGGGCGAGCATGACCAGCGTCACATGGTGGTGCCATCCGCTCCAACTGCGCCCTTCATAGTGATCCAGCCCGAGTTCCTCCTTGAGTTGTTGATAGTCTTGCTCGATCTTCCAGCGTGCTTTGGCGACCTGCACTAATCGTCGAAGGCTGTAATCGGCAGACAGATCGCAGAAGAAATACCTGGTGGGTTCTGCGGCTTCCTCCGGCCATTCGACTAGCAGCCAGACCGCTTTACCTGGATTGCGGCCCTCGTGAAAGCCGTGGGACGGCTGCACGCGGGCCGCCCAGAAACGGGACTCTAATCGACCTTTTGCTGCCTTCCCGCCAGCGAACTTTCTTCCAACCCTGGGCCTGTTGCGCAGCGTCTTTGACCGCAACGGGACGCTGCTTACCATAGTGGGACGCCGTGGGCGGCCGCCCGGTCTGCTTCGGTTTCAACTTGCGTGGCCGCGGCGGTTCCACCCAAACTCCGGTGTTGGATTGCACTCCCACCGCATAACTCAGTTGGCGCTTCTCCAACTCCTCACGGAACGCCGTCACGTCTCCATAGCCCGCATCCGCCACAACAATCCGATCGGCCAATTTCCACCCGCGCGCCTGATCGATCATCTCCAAAGCCAATTCCCACTTCTTCTGAAATTTCACATCTTCCGGGATGCCGGCCTCTGCGCGGCGATGTGCATCTTCGGCCCAACTCTCGGGTAGATAGAGCCGCCAGTTCAGCACCGCCGCTCCCTCCGTGCACACTTCATGCAAACTTACCGCGACCTGACAGTTCGCCGTCTTGCCCAGAGTCCCGGAGTACTGCCGCGCCACTCCCACCGAATGCTCACCCTGTTTGGGAAAACCCGTGTCGTCGATCACCCACACCGTGTCCGGTTCCAACTCCCGGACCATTCGTTGCGACAGTCGCTCCCATACCGGCTTCCAGTCCCAGGGACTCTGCCCTACAAACTGCTGCATCGCCTGCTCATTGCCGTCCGGTAACCGCTTGGCCATGGGTTCAACGGACTTGCGCTCGCCATCTAGCAGCAGGCCGCGCACGTAGACTGATCCCCAGTGCCGCCGCTCACTGCGTCCGACCGGTTCCAATAGATCGACCAAGAACTGCTCCAGGCGTTTTCGGCATCGCTCCAGTTGGGCGTCCGTCATGCCCAAACATTACGCCTATTTTATGTCTCTGTCAATACTTAACGAAGTAATACTAGAGGTCGATCCGCAGCGCCCAAGAGCCGATAGTTAATATGGATCGACATGAGCAAGATGACAATTTCCTCGCGAACCGCCCAAGTGAATGGCGCCCAACTTCACTACCTCACAGCCGGAGAAGGCCCTGCGGTAATCCTGCTGCACGGGTATGCGGAGACGAGCCTGATGTGGAAGCCCGTCATCCCCGCGCTTGCTGAACGATTCACCGTAATCGCTCCCGATTTACCTGGGATTGGCGATTCTTCGATTCCGGCGGACGGCCTGGATATGACGACATCCGCCACCCGAATTCATGAACTGGCAACTTCCCTGGGGATTCGGAAAGCCGCGGTGGTGGGTCACGATATTGGCCTCATGGTGGCTTATGCGTATGCGGCGCAGTTCCCGGCGGAGGTTGAGAAGCTAGTGCTGATGGATGCTTTTCTGCCGGGGGTAGAAGGATGGGAGGACGTTTACAACAATCCGGCGATCTGGCATTTTCGCTTCAACGGGCCCACGCCGGAAGCTTTGGTTGAGGGGCGCGAACGAATTTATTTCGAGCATTTCTGGAACGACTTCGCCGCCGACAAAACCCACTCGATTCCCGAAGAAACGCGCGAGATCTATGCAGCCGCTTACGCGCGCCCGGGACGCATGCGGGCCGGTTGGGCTTACTTCGTAAGCTTCCAGAAAGCGGCCAAGGATTTTGCCCATTTCGCGCGCACGAAACTTTCGATGCCGCTTCTCGTCATCGGCGGCGAAAAGGCCAACGGCGATGCGCTGGGACGCCAGGCGAAACTGGTGGCGTCGAATGCCAGCCTGATCGTCCTGAAGAACACCGGCCACTGGCTGATGGAGGAGAACCCGCAAGAGACCATGGACGCGCTGGTCAATTTTCTCTGAGTAGCCTCCCGCATTCGCAGCCACGCCAACAAGGCGAAGGGCAACATCACCAATAGGGACACCAGCACGCTACTGTGGAGAATATCCGCCGTCAACCATCGTCTTCCGGAGGCATCGGCTACGATGGGCGCTGCCATGGGCAGCTTCAGAATGAGAACATTTCCCAAGGCACAAACGGCATAAACGAGAATCGCGGGCGACCAGAAGCGCTCTGGCAATAACGGCGCCTTGATGGGCGTTGCGGCGCCGGATTTTGCGGCGCAATACAGAGCGAACGCCTGGTAGTAACAATATGCCGTGAGGAACCAGCCGAAAAGGTTGCTGGCCGGCGTTCCGAAATACGCGCCGCCATCCCGCCAGATCCACGCGCGGTCCAACGTGGACCAGTTCGGCTCCATCGCAAGGTCCCACGCGACCATGATGAGACTTGCCAGCAAAGGCAGTGCGAAAATACGTGTCCCACGGATAGGCTTGCCGGCGTAATCGAGAATGAGTAGAGCCAGGATCCAGGCAACCTACCCGATACCCAGGTAGGCCAAAGCGAGCAGCACCGGAAGTTGAAAGAGCTTCGGCCCCATTACATCCGTGAAGTAATAATGGCCAAAGGGAAATCCGGTCCGCAGGCTGACAATTTCGGCGAGAGTTCCGAAGCCGAGGCAAAGAGCGGCAAAGATCAAGATGCCCCGCGGCTGGTATAAAACGGCGCCATGCGCGACAGCAAAGAGCGCTAGAGGAATTACATGTAAAACAACGATCGGCAGCGAAGGCAGGCGATCCGCATAAAGTTGGCAGCGGCGCGCCAGCACATAGAGCAGGAGCATTCCCCAAAGAAAGTACTCCCGGCGTCGCGTGATCTCCACCTTTAGAGTTTACGGTTTGCCGCGCGCCGCTCTCACTCTGCCAGCGCTCTGTGAACGAACTGAACGGCCATCGACCCCTCACCCACTGCCGAAGCTACCCGCTTTACGCTCCCTGCTCGCACGTCCCCCACGGCAAAGACGCCGGGAAGGCTGGTTTCCAGCATGAAAGGAGAGCGGCGCAACGGCCAGTTGGAAACACTGGCGCCGGTGATGATGAACTGCTTTTGATCGAGCGCCAGACAGTTCCCAAGCCATGCGGTGTTCGGTTCGGCGCCCGTCATGGAAAAGAGATGACGGATATCCCTGGTTTCCACGCGGCCGTTTTGTTTCTCTTTCCAGTGAACGCGCTCCAGATGGTCGCCGCCTTCAAGTCCCACGATCTCAGTGTGCGGCATGAAGGTGATTTCCGGAGCGGCTTCGATGCGCGAGATTAAGTAGCGCGACATGGTTTCAGACAACCCCGGCCCGCGAACCAGCAGGTAGACCCGCTTAGCAAAGCCGGCAAGAAAAATGGCGGCCTGGCCGGCGGAGTTGCCTCCTCCCACCACAATAATCTCTTCGTCACCGCAGACCTGCGCCTCCACTTGTGTGGCGCCGTAGTAGACGCCCACGCCTTCGAATCGGGCCAGCTTGGGAAGATCGAGTTTTCGATACTGCGCACCCGACGCCACAATCACGGTACGGCCCTGAACGGAGCCGCCGCCCTCCAATTCCACCGCATAGGACGTGGGATTACAGCGCAACGCCCGGGCGCCACGCGCCACCAGGATATGCGCACCGAACTTTTCCGCCTGAACGAATGCGCGCCCAGTCAGCTCCTGCCCGGAAATTCCCATGGGAAAGCCAAGGTAGTTTTCGATTCTGGAACTCGACCCCGCCTGTCCGCCCGGCGCGTTGCCTTCGACCACCAGTACATTGAGGCCTTCCGAAGCTCCATAGACGCCCGCAGCCAGCCCTGACGGACCGGCCCCCACCACAATCAGGTCGTACACCTCGCCTTCGTCTATACCCGCATTCAACCCGAAACAGGCGGCAGCCTCGGCATTGGTGGGGTTGCGAAGCACTACATCCCCGCGACAGATCAGCACGGGAATGTCGGTCACGCGAATCGCGAAATGATCGAGTACAGTCTGGATATCGGGATCGCGCTCGACGTCGACGTAGGTGTGCGGATGACCGTTACGCGAAAGGAAGCCACGCAATCGCAGGGTGTCGCTGGAATGGCTGGATCCGATGAGCACGGCGTCGCCGACGGAGTTGGCGACCAGATAAACGCGGCGTTGGATAAACGCGCGCAGGAAGATCTCGCCAAGCGATGCCTCCGTCTGCATGATGCGGCGTAGGGAGGCCCGATCGATCTCGAGCAACTCGCTGGTTTCGGCGGCGCGACACCGCACCAGCGCGCGGCGGCCGGAGAGTTGGTTTACCTCGCCCGTAAACGTACCCGCCTTCAATGTTTGCAGCAGCTTTGCGTCGCCGTTCGAAATGCCAAAGATTTCAATGCTGCCGCTTAGAACAACGAAGATACCGTGAGCTTCGTCACCCTGCTCGAAAAGAATCTCACCAGGTTGAGCGATACGATGTCGGCCAAATGGGACGAGACGCGCGATCTGGGTAGCCTCGAGTTGAGGAAACATCGACTCGATTGGGGTTGGATTTTCCGCCATGTTTTAAGATTAGGAACGACACCGCATTCTACCCTGCCGCATAGACCAGCCGGTGAGGTGCGCCGGACCAATCAGCGCAACGCAACATGTCGCGGAATTCGATTGCTGCCAACTCTTCACATGGGCTTTTAGCATTCGCACCACGTCGGCTAGTGAAGCGCTGGAGTCGTGAGCGTGACGAAATCTGTCGACGCGCCACCGCACTTCCTCGACCATCAGTTGGCCGCCGCCGTCGCTAGACCTGCCACGACCCCGATATTCGGCATAAGCTCCTGGGGCAAGGCGTGGCGGGCCTGCAGATAGGCGGGGCTGTTGTAGGAAATCTGAACATGGCCTTCGCCATCCTCCCAAACCAGAATCTTGAGAGGCAGGTCAAGGGCGGCCGTGGGCGCGGCGGCCATAAGCGGAGTTCCCGCCTTGGGATTCCCAAAGATCAGCAGTTTGGTGGGCCGCAGATGCAGCCCCGCGCTCTCCGCTTCCCCGCTATGATCGATCACGGCGAACAGCTTCACCCCCTTTTCACGCAGCGTTTCCTCGATCTTTTTCACTGTTTGATCGACAGAGTGATTGCCGCGTAAAGTGACGATGCCGGAATCCGAATTCGACGTCATTGTTTTCTCCTCCTAGTTTCGCTGGACGCGGGTCTTTGGCCGCGAACAGAAATCAAATAGACGGCCATTGCCAATTCAATCAGACCACCTGCGCGACTCGACAAAACCCTGAGAGGAGGGTTACACTCCGAAAGCGATATGAGCGACGACGAGAGGCAACTCAAGCTGGCGGCGGCTGAATCGGCCGCGGCGCAGGTAACGGACGGAATGATTGTGGGTCTGGGCTCGGGCTCTACGGCTGCGCTGGCCGTGAATGCCCTTGGCCGGCGCGTGAGCGAGGGCTTGCGCATCGTGGGAATTCCGACTTCCGAAAGTACAACCGCCCAGGCGCGTAGCTTGGGCATTCCGCTTACAAGCCTGGCTGCCGTAGCTCAAATCGACATGACGATTGACGGTGCGGATGAAGTGGAGGAGGGGACCCTGAACCTGATTAAGGGTCTCGGCGGCGCGCTGCTGCGGGAAAAGATTGTCGCAAGCGCCAGCAAGCGTATGGTGATCGTGGTAGATGACCGCAAACTGGTTAGCCATCTGGGTTCGCACGTTCCGGTCCCTGTGGAAGTGACTCCCTTTGGCTGGCAGGCAACCGCCCGCAAGTTGCTGGATTTGGGGGCGAAGCCCGTGCTGCGCCGCAACCCGGACGGGGAACCGTTCACGAGCGACGGCGGTCATAATATTCTTGACTGCGCATTCGGCGCGATTGCTTCGCCCGAATCGTTGGCCAAGGAATTGGATCACGTGGTGGGCCTGGTTGAGCATGGGCTGTTTATCGGGCTTACTTCGGAAGTACATGTGGCCGGGGCAGGCGGCGTTCGAGTGATCCACCGATCTATGGCGTGAGGCGCCGCCGCTTTGGTATGCGCCAATCCGATTCGCATTCCGGAAATTCCGTCGTGGGGGTACCTCACTCTCAATTCTTGCCGCAGGCGGAGAGAATGTCTTTCAGGAACGACGGCTCACGCCGCATAGATGACCCGAGCATCTTTGCAAGCGTGCGGGCGTATCCAAGGCTTGAGTCCCCGCTTCGTAACCAGATCGACCTTGCGGCCGGCCAACAATCCCAACTCCTCTGCTAGAGATTCAAACGCGATGAGGCCGATGCGTACTCCAGGCTCGAATTCAACCATAATATCGATATCGCTTTCGGGACGCATCCCGCCGCGGACGGCCGATCCGAAGAGCGCAAGTTCCTTGACGCCGTAACGGTGGCAAAGGTCTGCCAGGGATGCGCCATCAACCTGCGTGTCACCAAGTTGGAGCGTCTGATTCAAATTCAATTTCCATTATGCGCCCGCAAACAAACCCCTCTAACCGTTCACCGCTTTTTTATCTGCCGGTCGCTTCCTCTTACGCTTGCTCGCATGAGCAGTCCTGGCTTTCTCTTCCAACTGTACATTGTGGGCGTTGACAATGGCGCGGATTAATCCGGGAAAACGCGTTTCGATTTCCGTACAGCGAGATGAGTTTTGCAACTCAACGCCGCGCCGCTCG
The DNA here is from genome assembly GCA_963703295.1 of Bryobacterales bacterium. Lineage (GTDB taxonomy): Bacteria > Acidobacteriota > Terriglobia > Bryobacterales > Bryobacteraceae > PALSA-243. Next base: position 7,433,155 of record OY969810.1, on the reverse strand, counting down.
CTTTGTATCAGGCCCGCCTCTCTCAGGATTTTAAAGTGCTGAGAGAGAGTTGATTTCGGTATCTGCTTTTCGCTGACCCGCAAAAAACTGGAGCAACTTTGCGAACATTCCGAGCCTACAATATCGGCATAAATGGCTGCGCGTACGGGGTCGGATAGCGCGTGCAGAACGCCTTCCACCGAAACGTCCGAGATGGCAGGGTGGAAAAGAGGCCTCACTCCAGCCATATTAGCGTTTCGTGAGCCCTTGTTCAATAGTTCATATATTCGGAACTTATGAATCCTGCCCGCGACTTCCCGCATCAAAGCGAGCGAGGGTTCGAAAACAAATGAGCAAACTCAAAGGTAAAGTCGCAGTCGTAACAGGCGCATCGAAGGGCATTGGCGCCGGCATAGCCAAGGCGTTGGCCGCGGAAGGCGCGTCTGTCGTCGTCAATTACGCCTCCAGCAAAGCCGGCGCGGACGTTGTGGTCGGCGAGATCACCAAGGCCGGCGGAACGGCTGTCGCCGTGGGCGGCGATGTTGCCAAGGCCGCCGATGCGCAAGCCATCATCGACGCGGCGGTTAAGACCTATGGACGCCTCGATATCCTGGTCAACAACGCCGGCGTTTATGAATTCTCCCCAATTGAATCCATTACAGAAGCGCAGTTCCATAAGCTCTTCAACACCAACGTGCTCGGCGCCCTCCTGACTACGCAAGCTGCGGTAAAGCACCTCGGCGAGGGCGGAAGCATCATCAACATTGGCTCCGGCGTGAGCCGCCTGACGCCGGCTCAATCCGCCGTTTACACGGGCACCAAAGGCGCGCTTGACGCCGTTACTGGCGTGCTCGCCCGCGAACTTGGCCCCAGAAAGATTCGCGTGAATACCATTAACCCCGGCATGGTTGAAACCGAAGGTACGCAGGCAGGTGGCATGCTCGGCTCCGATTTTGAGAAGGCCCTCATTGCCCAGGCGCCGTTGGGCCGCACTGGCAAAGTCGGCGACATTGCCCCCATCGCTGTCTTTCTCGCCTCCGATGACTCCGCATGGCTCACCGGCGAGCAGTTACTCGCAACCGGCGGCATTCGATAATTCCTACTTCTGCCAGAAAATCTCGGACGCCTCCAGGGGAATCGACGCATTGTCCTCATGCGGAACGATTCGCGGCGTAAAGTCGCGCGGGTCTCTTCCATTGTCGACCGTGGCGGAATAGATAACTCCGCCATCTCCCTGCGCGGCTCCGCGATCCATCGGCGTTCGAACCGGTGGATTGCCGTTTTGGCTCTCGGCGAATAGTTCAACGCGGATCGCCGCCGCGTCCATATTGCCGGTATAAACCGCAATTTCAAACTGGCGCCCGTTGCCATTGGCTTCCACCTTAAGCGGACCAAAACCCAGATGGGACCATCCGGAGGCAACTCTTCCTTGCCATTCAACAATGCGGGCGCCCAACGCGCTCTGCCGGCCGGCGCGCGCGGTGAACGCCGCCGCCGCTGGCAAGTAGTAATTCCCGGCATATTCGCGCACCGCGCGATCCGCCGAAAAAGCGGGCGTCAGGCGCGTCATACTTTCCCGGATGCGGGCCACCCATCGCACAGGAATGCCTGCATCGTTCCGCTCATAAAATTCCGGAACCACCTGTTGTTCCAGAAGCGCATAGAGCGCCTCGGCCTCAGCGTCGTCCCATGCCGGATCGTCACCATGCTCCCGGCCGTCGCCGAGCGCCCAGCCGACATCGGGGCTGTAAGCTTCCGCCCACCACCCGTCGAGCTCGGAAATGTTCAAGCCTCCGTTTGCCAGCACCTTCATTCCGCTGGTGCCGCTCGCCTCCCAGGGTCTGCGCGGCGTGTTTACCCAAACATCGACGCCCCCCACCAACCGCCCGGTCAGCAACATGTCGTAATCGCTGAGAAATATGACCGGCGAATGCGATCCGGCGGCGCGGATGAACTCGCTCCACTGCCGAATCATCGCCTGTCCCGCGCCATCTTGTGGGTGCGCCTTTCCCGCGAGAACCAGTTGCACAGGACGCTGGGCATTCCTCAGAATCCCCATAAACCGAGCCGGATCGTGCAGCAGCAAGTTAGGCCGCTTATAAGTGGCGAACCGGCGCGCGAACCCGAGGGTTAACGCATCAACATCGAAGATCTCTCCGGCGTCGGCGACCTCGCTGGCAGATCCTCCCTGAATTGCGACTTGCCGTGCATAGCGCGTTCTCACATATTCAATCAGGGACTTTCGGGCCTCTGACCGCATGCGCCAGACGGCGCCGTCATCGTTTTGGTGGGGCGACGTTGAGTCCCACGTAGGAACGTGGACTCCGTTGGTGACGTGGCCGATGGGAATCTCCGCGACCGGCCATCGCGGAAACAAGGGCTGAAAAAGATGCCTGCTGACCTCTTCATGCAATCGGCTGACGCCGTTCACCGCGCCGGACCCTCTTACCGCTAGATAGGCCATGTTGAACGGCTCCCCAGTGTCGCCCGTATTTCGGCGCCCCAGAGCCATGAGTTCTTCGAAGGAAATATGCAGCCGGTCGGCGCAATAGCCGGCGAAGTGGCGCCACATGAGATCGGGCGAAAAGCGGTCGAAGCCGGCCTCCACCGCCGTATGCGTCGTAAACAAATTCCCGGCCCGAGTGACCGCTAAGGCCATGGGGAAAGACACGCGCGCGTCTTCCATGTAACTGGCGGCTCGTTCCAGCAACGCGAATGCCGCATGACCTTCGTTTAGATGGCACACTTCCGGATGTATGCCCAAAGCTCGAAGCACACGCCAGCCGCCGATGCCCAGCAGTTGCTCCTGCCTGATACGCAGCTCTGGTCCATCTCCGTAAAGTTCGCTCGTGATACTTCGATATTCGGGAACGTTTTCAGGATCGTTCGTGTCGAGAAGATACAGCTTGGCCCTGCCGACCTGCACTTCCCATGTCCGGATCCAAAGCACGCATCCAGGTAACTGAATAGGCAGGCGAAGCCAATCGCCGTCACCATTCCGCACGGGAGTGATCGGCAACTGACCTGGATCGTTAAACGGATACAGGGCCCGCTGTGCGCCGTTGCGATCGAGCTCCTGTCGAAAGTAACCTTGATCGTAAAGGATCCCAACGCCAACTACCGGCACGCCTAGATCGTTCGCAGCCTTTAATTGATCGCCGGCGACATTGCCAAGTCCGCCCGAGTAAATCGGCAACGCCTCACTCAACATATATTCCATGCTGAAATATGCAACCGTACTCAACGGTGCGTTGGGGTGCGTACTCTGAAACCATCGAGGCGATGCGTCCGCGGCGTCTCTTGCCCGCGTTACCTCCTTCAGCGTAGTTTGAAAGGCGGGGTCGGCCGTAAGCTGCTTTAAGCGGGCGCCCGAGACCGTTTGAAGAACCACCCAGGGATTACGCGTTGCCTCCCATAACTCGGGATTCAGCTTCCGCCAGATTTCGGCGTCGGCGCCGTGCCACAGATAACTCACATCCAATGCGAGTCTCGCCAGAACATCTTCGGGAGATGCTTCCGGGGGCAGATTGCTGTTTTTGAGGTTGCTCATGGCTTTGCTCGCACGGAAATTCGGGTCCTGAACACATAATCATGGCACGCTCGATAAAGCTTTTGCAGTTCACGAATGTTTTCCCGGCCAGTTGTGAATGTGCGGCGCTTCCATTAATTTCGCCCGGTACATGGCTTGCTGCGTTACTGGCGTTCGAAAACCTGCGTGGTGTGAGTCTTCGCGCCGCCGGGAACTACCGCGTCCGATTCCGACACTAGCGTCTTCCCGTTATTAGCAACCGTCATTTTGCCGGACGACGTCGGACGATTGGGACCCTGTAGCGTAACCAGATACGCCGAGGCGCCGGCATGCGTGACTCTTGCCGTGCCGATCTTTGCGCCGGCGAAGTTCTTCACATCCGCTTCGGCGCCGCTGAAAGGCGCTGTGAAGCGAAGCGAGATTTCCTGTTTTTGATTGACCATCACGGCATATTGAAATTCGAGTGCGTTGCCGGATTGGGCAATACGAAGCGCAAGCGGACGCGCGACCGGCACATCCCTGCCCGCCACCTGCTGGCTCTTTAACAGCCAATTGCCCACAATGGGCTCTGCCGTCCAGGCCGGCGCGACGACGGCGAAGAACATTGCAAGCGCAGCGTATCGCATCATGCGTCCTCCGCAAGCGACCGCAGCGCGGCCGTGAGCTTTTCACGCGGCGTTGAAGCAAATGTGGCGGCCATCAACCCAGTCATATTAGCAACGGCGAAGCTCACACCGTGTAAGTTGCGTTCCCGCGAGACGCCAGGGATGGAGCGGGGATAAGGCGATGCCAGGAACACCCCATCGCGAAAGCGGAAGCGGTCGCGCGGACACGAATCGTCGGCCTCCACAGGTATAGCGCCGGCAAGCGTGCCGGGTAACATGCCGGCGGCGCTAACAACTACGCCATTATCGCGCAGCGCCGCTTCAAGCGCGCCGCGGTGTTCCTGGTTGGCTGTGCCCAGGCTGAGGTTGACGAGATCCATGCGCTGCTCACGGCACCAATTGAGAGCGTGCAAAAGCGCGCCGATAGCGGCTGAGAGGCGATCGTCGAAGATCTTCACGGAGAAAATCTCGGCATCCGCCACCTTCTCTCGAATGGCGGCGGCGACCGCGGTGCCGTGGCCAAGACGATCCACTGGGTCTTCGCCCATTCCATCAGCCGTGAAGTGCACCGCGCCCGCCACGCCGCCGACGTGCGGATGGCCGGCGTGAATTCCGCTATCGATCACGGCGATCTTCATAGGCCGAGTGTCACCACCTGATTTGCGATGCGCGCCAGAGACGGACGGTGCGTGATGACGATTGCCGTGCGCCCGGCCAGGGCTGTAGAGAGCGTCTCCGCGATGGCGCGCTCGTTTTCTTCATCCAGCGCGGAGGTTGGCTCGTCGAGCACCAGGACCTTGGGATTGGCCAAAAGCGCGCGCGCAAGCGCAATGCGCTGCCGCTCGCCGGCGGAGAACGTTTGACCGCGTTCGGCGACGATGCTCTCATAGCCATCCGGCATCGCGAGGATGCGCTGGTGAATGGAAGCGGCGCGCGCGGCGTCCATGATCTCCTCGGCCGTTGCGCCAGGACGGGCGTAGGCAATGTTTTCGCGCACGGTTGCGTGGAAGAGATAGGGAGCCTGGTCCAGCAGCATGATCTGGCGGCGCACGTCTTCCAGGCGCAATTCGCGCAGGTCACGGCCATCCAGGCGTATCGCGCCCTGTTGGGGGTCGTAGAAGCGAACCAGGAGATCTGCCAGGGTCGATTTGCCCGCGCCACTGGGCCCAACCACCGCGCAAATAGAGCCGGGAGCGACGCGGAATGAGACATCGCCAAGCACCCGATGGCCGTTGTAGCCGAAGGAAATGGCATCACACTCGATGGCGCCGGTGGACGCTTTCCACGGCAGCGCTCCGGGACGTTCCACCACTTCGGCCGGAGTATCGAAAAGTTCCCAAACGCGCGCCAGAGAAACGCCGCCCGAGACCAGGTTCGTATAAAGACTCATCAGATTCTGCACCGGCGAAAGCAGGCGAGCCTGGTAGGCCATGATGGCTATCAGGGACCCGATGGTGAGTTGTCCATCGATCACCAGCGAACCGCCGTAAAGAAACAGGGCGGCAGTACATAAAGTGAGCAGCGTTCCAGGGACCGCGCCCGAAAGAAACGCCGTGAGCTGCATGCTCAGAAGCGCGTCGAGAAAGCTTTGGTTGCGCGCGCGGAAACGCGCGACTTCGCGGACTTCGGCATTGGCTGTGACCACAAGTCGGAATCCAAGCAGAGTTTCCAGCAGGAAGCTTCCGATATCGGCGCTGCGCTCACGCACCAGTTTGACGCGGACGGAAAGCCGCCGCTGGTAATAGTGCAGCGCCCAAAAGCTAAGCGGCAACACCGCCAGGCTCAGCAGGAACAGCCGCATGTTTAGCGAGGCCATGATGAAAGCGCTGCCAATCAGGAAGACAAGGTTGGATAGGATGCTCAGCAGACTATCGGCGGAAATGCGCTGCACTTCCGAGATATCGTTATTGATGCGCGAGACCACATCGCCCAGTTTTGTCCTGGCCCAGAAACGCGGCGACAGAGACTGCAGCCGCTGGTATAAGGCCACGCGCATATCGAACAGCACCAGCGCCGACACGCGGACGTATTGATAACTCGACAGGATGTTCAGGGCAAAGCCGCCCACGGCCGCGCCGAACATCATCAGGCTAACCATCAGCAGCGCGTGAAAATCGCGGCGCGCCAGCGCATCGTCGATCAGCAGCTTCGTGATATAGGGCTGCGCCAGACCGAACGAGGTTGCCAGGACTCCGGTAAGCAGAATCCACGCCATGCGCCACCGATAGGGGTGCAGGTATTGCGCCGCTCGCCGGTAACCCGCAAGCAGAGTGCGCGTGTTTGTCATGCGTTAGACGTCAGGGCAGAACGACCATGGGGCCCGTCATATCGTGGTTCAGGTCCCAGACTGCTTCCTGCTTGAAAGTCACGGCGTCGTAGACTTCGATCTGATAACCGGCGGCGTAGATATACAACTTCTGCCCGTTGGCCGACATCCCGAAGCTATAGCGTGTGCGGCAGGGCACCTCGGCAGTGCGGGCGAGACGGGTGGTAACCAGATCGACGCCCCAAAATTCGCAGCGCTTATTGCCGCCGTTGCCATTCACGATCATGGTGTAGCCCATCTTCTTATCGGGCGTGATGAACAACTGGCCAAGCGAGGCAGGCGAGGGACCGATCGGCGTGAAGTCGAACTTGCGCGTGTTGAGATCGAACCGTGCAAGACCAAAGACGCGATTGTGGACGATGGGGTCGGAATAGTTGAAAATGGAAACGCGCTGTCCAGGCTGGCTGAGTGCTTCCTGCATGCCGCCCAAACCAAGATTTTCCATAGGCTGGCCGGCGGGGGCTTCGAGTTCGATCCGTTCCACTACGCTGAAATCCGCGGAATTGAGCACGGTAACCTGAGCGCCGAATTGATAAAGATACTTTCCGTCGGGAGAGACTTCGAAACTGCCGCCGCCCCGGCCCCCGCCACCGCGGCCGCCCGTCGTGTCGGTGGGCTCGTCGACGGTCTTGACGATTTTTTGCTGGGCGACATCGATGATGGTGTACTTCGGCCGCGCGATCACGTAACGGTCGGCCTGCTTCGTGATCTCGGTGGTGGAGGTATAGATCACCTTGCCGTCAGGATCGGGCGCGCCGCCATTGACGCGGTAGCGATGCGTGGCGTCATCCAGAACAAAGTGGTTGGTCACTTTGTGGGTAGCGACGTCGATGACTTCGAAACCGTTGTGATCGTTGGTGCTGACGTAGATCTTCTTGTGGTCGGGCGAGAGTCGCAGGCTGCGCGGAAGTCCGGTGACCAGCTTGATGGTGTCGGTGACTTTGCCTTGCGCTTCGTCGACCACCAGCACCAAATCGGGGTAGGCGCCGCAGAATAGGGTTCCCGCGTGGGCAGCGGCGGTCAGCGTTAAAAAAGCCGAGAGCAGTCTCATAGGTATGCAGCCGCGCAGACGGTAAGTCCTGCGCCACTCTTCTACGGAAATACCAGGTCCAGGTTGCGCCAGTCTTTAGTAGCCACAGCGCACTTACTCGCCCAATCGGGATAGTTATTCAGGTGATCGGGAACCTGCGCCGGCCAGAAGCACGTTACGTAGCAATCGTAAATGTCACGCTCCACGGGCTGGCAAAGACCCGCCGTACCGCCGGCTGAATCCACTTCCCAGCCCGGTGAGAATGCCAAAGTGCATCCCATAGGGACGTGCGGGCGCTGTTGCACGGGGTTTTGCAAGGCGACTACGTCTTCGTTCATCGCTTCCAGACGGCGCGCCTTGCGGTTGATGGCTCGCAGATGTTTCATAGGGCTTTCCTTTCGGCAAATTTCACCAGGAAATCGGGATTCTGGGCGCTGATGGCGCCGTAGATGCGAAGACACGCGTCGGTCCAATCGCGGATCCAGTCGCAGTAGTGGAGGTTGGGGTGACCGGTGTCGCCGTAACGCACGAAGGCTTCGTGGTGACACCCGCCGGCGCACAGCGGGCGCGCCCAGCAGGTATGGCAATCGTATTTACTATTGATGTTGCCGCGGGTAAGAAAATCCGATTGCTTTTCGCGATCGATGCCGGTCTTGATGTTGCCCAGAGAGTGCGCGTCGGAATCGACAAAACGGTGGCAAGGGGCGATATCGCCGGAAGGGCCTACGCCCATGAGGCCCAACCCCGCGCCGCAGGGATGAGACTTATTCACTCCCTGATAAAGCTCGGCGATGGTGTCGCTGACGTTCGAGAAGCCGTGCATCTCGCCGCGAAGCGCATATTCGAGATACTCGTCGGCAAGCAAATGGAACTGAGCAAGCACGCCCGCCATGCCGCTCTCGCCAATTGAGTAAAGGCGGTCGGGAGAAGTGGTGACCGGGGCAAAGCCCACTTCGTGAAAACCGAGATCCTGCTTGAGATGGCGGAAGATACGAACCACATCCGTGACGCCGTTGGTAAGAGTGACGCGGGCCGTGATGGGACGGGTGCGGTGTCCGGCGATCAAGGCGCGCACGCGCGGCTCGATGATGTCGTAACTGCCGCGGCCATTGGCGAAGACCCGAAGCTTGTCATGCAGTTCCGCGGGGCCATCCATGCTTACCGTAACGCCGATGCGATTGTCGGAAAGAAACTCGATAATAGCCGGCGTAAGAAGGGTCGCGTTAGTGGTGAGGCTGAAATCTACGGTTCGATTTTGCGCCGCGGCCTGTTGGGTGGCGTACTGCACCACCTGTTTCAGCAGCGGAAAGTTCATGAGAGTTTCGCCGCCGAAAAACGTAATGTGGACGGCGCGGCGTCCGGGAGACTGAGCGAGCAGAAATTCGACCGAAGCCTGGGCCGTTTCAAGATCCATGAACTTAGGCTTGCCTTCAGGCGTGGCGACCTTGTCCTCACCAAATTCGTAGCAATACTGGCAGGAAAGGTTGCATTGGTTGGTCAGGTTCATGACCAGGGATTGCAAAGGAAAATCGGCGGGCGGGGGTTCGAGATATGGAGCCACGTTTTGCCCGTTGCCGCTGGCCAGCAGACCTACGCCGCTTAGCTCATTCAGCAACGACTCAGCCTCGGGCATGTCCAAGCTCGCGGTGAGCGCTTCCTGGCTCAGCGGACCCGAAGCCAGATTCGCGATGACGGCGGAGACGGCTTCATCCGTTTCGAAAATAGCGCCCGATGCTGGCAGATAGACAAACTGGCTACCGCCGCCTTCGAAGGGATGAAACTCGCCCAGGCGATATGTCTCAGGCGTCACTGATTGATCTCCGGCGTGTCCCAGCGGATGTAAGTGGGGACCGAGACGACTAAGTAAGATCGGGCGGAAAGCGGCTTTCCGTCTTTATCTTTTTCAGTCTTGGCTGTAGCGACGGCCCACACGTCGCCGTAGTTATTGCGTCCGAACTTACGCTGCGGATTTGGCCCGTCGATGTTGGGCGTGAACAGACCGTGGTTGTCCATGGTGCCGACAAATTCCTTATCGTCGTCGCCGAATGAGGCGTAGAACTCCTCGACAGACCAATTGACATCAATAGGCCCTAGCTCGACATCGTCACTGGTACGCAGCTTATCGTCGGCGCCGCGCTGATAAGCGACCGCCTCGAGTTGCTGATAACCGCGCGGATGCGAAGATTTTGCATCGCCGCCCAAGCGCGCGATCGAGGCCTCGGGAAGTACCTTTATGTAGTCGATTTTGTCATAAACGGCGAGCGCGCCTTCTAGCACCGCGTTGCGCAAAACCAGATCGCGCTTGCCTGGAACCGCGTCGGCAGTAACATCCACCATGGCCACGATCTCACCTGGGTTATGCGACACAATCGATTTAACGCTTACACCGGAACCGAAATCAAGATCCGACGGAGTCACCTGCGAGGGCAGGTTCACGCCGAAGATACGAACCCTCTGCGCTTGCGAGCCGGTTTTAAGCGAGTAGCGGTCCAGCGTGAGCAGCATCGGTTCCGATGTTTCGCGTCGCAGTTTCACGTCGAGACCGAATTCCTGATACTCACCCCAGAACCAGCGGCCCTCGGCCCAGGTCTGATCGGGCGAAATCCAAAGGGTTTCTCGCATGACGCTGGCCAGATCGTCGGGCGAAGCATTGGCTGCAAGCGGGGGACCGCTCGACCGGCCGCGCCAGGAATATCCGGCGTAAACCAGGCCATTGCCTTTGCGTTCGATGGCTCGCCCACCTTCCACCGATTGGAGCTTCGCGGTGGTGATGAATTCGTCTTCCGCCGCGCCGGGCGTGATCGTGAGTTCACCGTAATATTTCCCGCGCCCAGGGACATGGGCGCTGATGAGCCACTTGCCCGCGATGCGCGGCGCGCGCATGCGAGCTCGCCAGGCGCCCCATTCGGGTGTGTGTAGCGGATAGTTCTTGCCCAGGAAATCTAGCGTGGCATCAAGCGATACGGGAATCACAGGCGTTGCGGTCGCTGCTCCAACGGCAGCGCCCCCGCCTCTACCACCACGTCCCGCTTGCGCTGCGGCGGCGCCTTCACCTCCACCCCCGCCCCCGCCGAAAGCTCCGCGGCGAAAGGCGGCTTCCGCCTGTTGATAGAGCGCGGAGTGGGTATCGGCAAGCAACGACCACTCCTCGCGCGGCCGGCGCCAGGAGAACGGGCGGCCAAGCGCATGGCAGTTCATACACGTGGAGCGGACGCTTTCGTTGGGGACCTCTTCATCCTGTATGCGGTGCTCTGCCATGTACATTACCGGCTTGGCTTCTTCCGGCGCCAGGCCGTGGTAATTGCTTAGATATTTGAGGATAACTTTGGCGTCGGCCGGCTGCAATTGGACGCCGTTGAGGCGAACCATGCGCTTGATCGCCTCTTCCCAACCTTCCGGAGTGGTGCGAATCCACGAGATGCGGCTGAGGTTGCCCTTCTCGTCTTTGGCATGGCAACCGGAACAGCGGCTGATGGTCAAGGCATCCGTCACGGGGATGCCTTCTTCGGTAGGCTTGGCGGGTCCACGGCCGGCCTGTCCTTCGGTTCCGCTGCCTCTACCTCCGCCACGGCCCTGGGCGCGAAGATCAGGCGCCAGGGTGGCAATGGCCGCCACGCCAGCAAGAAGGAATAGCGCTTTCGTCACGATACGCCTCGTCATACCCTCGCCAGATGCAAATTTAAAGCCGTTAACGCATCGTAGTTTGCGCGGAGGGCCTGCGTCAAGCGTGCCGCGGACATTATGCCGCTGAGAGAGCCCCGCTATTTTCACGTCGAGTAGCGTACGCGCACGCTACCCGGGATGGCCCGCGTGCCTTCCAGGGTTACGCCCGGTAATCCATCTAAATGGACTTCGCGCAGGCGCGGCAAGCTCGCGAGAAACCGCAAACCCGCATCGGTAACACCCTTGCATTCATAAAATTCAATCTGTTCCAGCGATTGCATGCCGCCCAGAATCTCAAGACTGCGATCGGTGATCTGGGTCAAGCCGGCGTAGTAATAGTTAATTGCCAGTCCCGCGATATGCTGCGTCGCCACGTCCGTGGTCTCGCGGCAGTACATACAGGTCAAGCGTTCCAGCCCTAGGCAGCGTCCTACGTGGCGGAACCCATCGTCCTTCACACCGATGGGCGTGAGTTCCCGAAGCGCGGGAAATAGTGACAGAGCGGATAAAGCCTCGTCGTCCACATTCTTAAGACTGACGCCCATGCCGCGGAGGGCTGGCATTTTCGAAAACGCCAGAAATGCCCGATTGCCAAAACCCGCGCACTCCCTTCCCCAGAAGGACTCCAGGCTGCTTGATCGGCTGAGCGCCACGAAACCGTCGTCGGTCGCAGCCGATTCCTGGGCCCGCAGCTTTCGCAATCGCGGAATAGCCGCAATATGTCGCATGGCTTCGTCGTTGCTCAATTCACCATCGCAGCCCAGCGCCCCGAGATTGGGCAGGTGAACCAGGTGCGCAAAGCCCTCCGAGGTGATACCGCTGACGTGCCAGAACAGGTCCAGTTCGAAGATGCCTTCCAGACCTGCCAGGCTTGCCAGCCCCAGATTGGTAAAAGGTCCATCGATCAGCAAGCGCGTGGCATTTGCCAGTGCCTCTTTATCGCCGGATTTGATTTCCCCGCCTTGCCATTGTTTCAATTGCGGGAAGTTTTGCAGAAAAGGAAGGCCGGCATCGGTGACCAGCCGCCCGCTGCTGAAGCGGCGCAGGTTGGGCTTGCCTTGCAGCGCCTCGATAGCTCCATCGCCGGTCGGCGAACCCATCAGGTTAACCTGCTCCAGGCGATCGCAAAATCGTAAATTTGCAACGCCGGCGTCTGATACCCCCGCCTGCCAGGTCATTTCGAACGTGCGTAGATTCGACAGATGCCGCAGCGCCGCCAGCCCACGGTCAGTGAGTTTTCCGCCCGGGTATTCGCTTAGGTTCAAGTGCTCCAACTGAGGCATGCGCGACAGATGCAACAGACCGTCGTCCGTGAGTTCGCGCGACCCGCCCAGGTTCAGAGTAGTGACGTGATCGATTTCGGCGATGCGCGACAGCATGGCATCGGTCATCATTCCGTTCGCATGGACCGCTGTAATGCCACGCTCTTTGACAACGCCGATCAACTCATCCCATTCCCTGCCGTTCATTCGGCGGCGGGGCGCCACCGCGTTTTCTTTGGCGTCGACCTCGAACGCTTCCACAGACGGCGGCGCGCCCGTCGTGCTTGCCTCCAACAGTGCGGCCCAGTTTCCAAAACCAGCGTCCTGCGCAACTATCGTTTGCGCTTCGTCCAACTGCAGGTAATTCTTCGGAACGCGCGACGATCGCTGGCGGAAGGCATACACGCGCCGCCAGATCTCGGCGCGCAAATCTTCGTTACTGAATGTGCGGTCGTAATGTTGGTTCAGTCGCTCCAGCGCTGCGGCATCATCTTCATACGCGGCGACAAAATCATTGGCCGCGCGTTGGTAGTCCTCCGCCGTACGCGGATTGCCGGGGCCATCGAGCAGCGCTGCGACCCGGTTCATGCCGCGCCTGCGTGCGACATCGGCAGCCGTGGCGCCATCCTTCTTGCGATGAAAGTTCGGGTCGGCGCCGTGATTCAGAAAGAGCCGCACAATTTCGACGGCCTTGCCTTCGTCCTCAGGCAGCCAGAAGAGCGGCGTAGCTTCCCATGAGACTTTCGCCAGATGTGGCTCAGCCAGCAGAACATCGCGCAGTCGGTCTACGTCGCCGATAAACGCTAAATTCCAGACGTCGCGGCTGTGCGGCCGCAATAACTCGATCATGCGCGAATGGTCGTGATAGACAGCAAAATCGAGCGGCGTGTTGCCATAGTTCTGTTCGTATGGATCGATTTCTGCGCCCCGCTCAATGAGCAGCGCGGCGACATGCACCGCATCGTTTGCCGCCGCAACGTGCAGCGGGCGCTGTTTCTTGGCATCTTCAATTTCGATTGGGACCCCGAGCTCCAGAAGAAAAGCGGCCGCATCCGCGCTGTCCCCTCGCGCGGCGGCAAACAATGCCTTCGGCGACTGCAGAAACTCGGGATGCAGCCGCACCAGACGGCTCGCTTCGTCGCGATCGAGGCGCAGACACGCGGTCACAAACTGTTCTTCGTCGTCCAGTACGATATCTCGCCTCTCCGCGCCGTGACGCGCCAGGATTTCCGCCAGCTCCACGTGCCCTGCGCGGACGGCATTCTCATACAGACCGAATTTCGGCTGTCTCGGGTCGCGTCCCGGCGCAGCGTTCGGATTCGCGCCATTCGCCAGGCACCACTCCGCCAATTCGATATCATTCTTCTCCACCGCAATGCGAAGATGCCACCACGCGCCCGTGCCGTAGCCTCCTTGACCGATCATGTTCCATTCCGGATCTCGCCAATCGGCGAGGCGCCCCGCCTTCACGGAAAATTCGTACATCAACTTCAGCCACCACAAAACCTTTCCGTGAAAGTGGATGTTATAGATCACTTGCCCGTCAAACGGCTCAGCCCCTCGCTCGAGTAGCAGTCGCGCCAATTCATCGCGGCGCGGATGTGCCGGACGGTCCTCTTCACCTTCGCCGATCACGCCTGCCAGAGGACTGTAGCGGCTGCCGCCGGCCACAAAGTACGCGTTCGGATCGGCGCCGTGATCGAGCAGCAGCCGGGCCATCGCAACCGCGTTGTCATTGGCCTTCGCCAGCGGCAGACGCGTGAAACACAAAAAGAGCAGCGGCTCCCAGTTTTTGGCCCCCGGATCACCCAGGAAATCGTAACTGCCGCCTCCGCCCGAGCGGTCCGCTCCGGTAGTCTCGCGTTTGGCGTTCGCAAGTTGCGGCTGCTCGCGGAGCAGGCGCTCCACCTCATCCAGTTCTCCGCATACCGCTGCGGCGTAGATGCTATCGCGCGCAATCCCCGGATGCTCCTCCAGCAGTCGCATCGCCGCATGCCGTGCCATCCGATGTGCTGGCAGACTGCGGACATGGTGGTCCGGACACGCATATTCCAGGAAGCGTGCGACGGGTTGCGCAGGAGCGTCCCGCGCTGCGGCGCTCCGGGCTGCGCTTTCTTGGACGGCTTGCTTCAGACCCTTCCAGTCGTTCTGCCCATACACCCGGGCCAGCGCATGCTGCACGTCGCGCAGGACGGGTTGAGATGGACCATTCGGATAGGCGTGCTGAAAGTGCTCGCGCGCCTTCGCGTTGTTTTCACGCAGCGCCTTGAGCCAGCGCTTGGCTTCTTTTCTTAAATGGTCGAGAGTAGTTGCAGGGGTGAGCGTTCGTTGCATCAAAACCTTCCTTCCGTTGTTGCCCAGGTTCCGCTTAGCTCAGGGCCGGAATGAAAGGTCCGAGATTTTTTGAATGGAAATCGAGTGGGAGCAAGCTCCCTTGCCGCGGACAGGAGGCGCCTCGGAGCGCTCTGCAAGTAGACTGGCACAACGGTGGGATCGCTGTCAACGCGCGCCCGCCGCCTCACTGATCGCTCGGGCCCGCTGTTCGCGCCATCCCCAATAGGTGTTCCAACGGCTTCCTTTATCTTGGTCCGGCGCGATCACGCTTACGGCGCACCCGACCGTCAACAGCACGATATGGCCAATCACGCCGATCATGTAGTTATGTAGCGGAAAATTGAACCGGCCCAGGTTCCAGAGCTTGCCGCCATCAAGCGTCAACGTGGCATACGTCGTGAACGCAAGACTCGCCGCGATTCCACAATATGCAGCTTCGCGTCCGGCGCGCGGGACAAGAAACGCGAGAAGAAACAACCCCGCCAGTCCGCCCGCGGCGATGGCGGAAACCGTATACCACAGCGATAGTGCCGCCCCATTGGTATGCGCCAGCGCCATCGCTACCACCACGCACACGGCGCCGAAGGCCGCCACCAGCAGTTTGGCGCAAAACAGTCGCTGGCGGTCCGTCGATTTCGGGCGAATCGCTCGATAGTAGTCCTCCACGCCAACCGCCGAGAGCGCGTTCAAGTCCGAAGAGAGATTCGCCATCGCGGCGCCAAACAGCGCTGCCACAAACAACCCGGCAAGTCCCGGGGGAACGTGCGTCGAAATGAAATACGGGAAGGCCTGATCCGCCTTCGTGGCATACGCCGGCAGGCGCTCGCCCGCGAGTCGAAAAAAAGCCCAACAAAGGGTGCCCGCCAGCATAAAAAGCGTCCAAACAGGAACACACAACAGCGACCCCAGCAGGATTCCGCGCACCGCATCGCGATCGCTGCGTGCGGCCAGGTAGCGTTGCACAACCGTCTGATCGCCTGTATAGCGCTGAAAGTAATAAAAGAGTCCGTAGATCGCCAGCACCAGGAAAGTAGGCTTGGAAAAATCGAGCGCTGGACTGCCGAGCGCAATCTTGCCGCTCGACCAGGCGGTACGCAGCATCGCGCCCGGCCCCGCGGCGGGAAGAAAAAGCAGGTAGCCAAGCGAAATCAGCAGGCCGGTCCACAGCACAAACCCTTGCAGCACGTCCGCCCAGATGACAGCCTCGATTCCGCCGGCCAGCGTGTAACAGACGGTAATGGCGCCCACCGCGAGAATGACGCGATCCGTATGCCACCCGCTCATGCCGCTCACCGTGAGCGCGAGCAGGTAAAACACAAAACCCATCTTCGACAGGTGCCCGGCGGCATAAGCGATCGATCCATATACCCGCGCCGGATAGCCGAAGCGTTTACCGAAATATTCATAAGCGCTGACGCCAACGTGGTGGCGAAAGAACGGAATGATCACCGCCGCGGTAACCGGCATAATCAGAATCACCGTCAGCCCGGGAACAAGATTCGACCAATCGCCCGCGAACGCAGACCCCGGATAGCCAATAAAAGTCACGCTGCTAATCAGCGTCGCCAGCAGCGAAAGCCCAGTAGCCCACCCTGGAATAGACCGCCGCGCGACGAAATACCGCTCCGTCGAAGTCTGGCGGCGGGAAAAATGCAGCCCTATCCCCGCCAGCGCGGCCAGATAGATCGCGATCACAATCACATCCAGCCAGCGCAAGTTGCCCATGCCAAGCGTCCCTTTAAGAGCCTATCTCAAAGGCACGTTATCACAGCCGGAAAGGCACATTACTAAGCGAGGCTAAGGAAAGGGAAACGCATTATCCTTTCATTACGCGAATATCAACGAAAGGATCCTTTCCTTACAGTGTGGAAGGAAGGGGCAGAACCAGTTCGAGACGATCAATCGGGACCAAGAACGCCGCCACGGCCCATCACCAAAGATAATCTTTCGCAATCCCTCTTTTGTCATACCCATCCAAAACATGCACCACCCGAATCTTCTTGACCGAGATCGGCGACAGCTGACCTATCGGAATATAAATAATGGTCCGGTTGCTACGCGAAGCCACAGTCTTAAAAATCGACCGCGGCGGCTTAGCCGCAACGTAAACCACATAGCGGTGAATCGAGTAATCGATTCCCGCCAGCAGCAGACGCTCCGCTTTCGTCTCCGCGAATTCGTAGTCGATGTCCTGCCACACGTCGTACATTCGCCGCGGCGGGAGACTCATCAGAAAGCCCCCGTATTCGGCTCTTCCAATGCCAGGCCCGACCATTTGATCGAACGGAAATGTCGAGTAAAACGCCATGTCCGATTCGTTCTGCCCTTCGCCGAGCCACGTGGTCATATACGGATAGCGGTTGTCGCGGTCTTCATCGAAGATCACGACCACCGACCCCACTTCACCTTGAATCTTCTGATATTGGCGGACGTAAATGCGATGCTCGTACCACTTGCGTATGGTTTCGCGAAGATCGATGCCGTCTAGTATCGACGTCGTGAACGGCTCCACCCGAGCGCGTTCTTCGGAAAGAATGCTCTTGCCCTTTTTCTTCAGGAAACGTCCGTAGTCTTCCACTACGAGATCCTCGGGCGGGTAAGAGCAGATACTCGTGCCGTTTAATTCGCTGGCCCACTCGCCGGGAATCTTCTCCTTCTTCCGCGACCGCAGCCCAGCGGGCAGCCGGCGCTTCGTGCTGGGCAGGCGCCGACGCAGGCGAATTTTGCGCGTGTCCCGCCACATCTCTTCGCCCGAAATGCGAACCGTTGTCAGGTCTGATTCGTCGGATTGCGGCGGATAGCGGCCCGCGGTCTCCCACACGTCCCACGCATAGTTATCCCCCGCGATGCCGCGCGCTGCCACCGTCATATCGAATAGCGTCGCCGAAAGCTCGCGGTTGGTGAACGCCAGGTTGCGCGAATAGCGCGCGAGCAAGCGTCGCTGCCAGTGTTCGACGCGCTCCCCGGTATTGACCTCATACTCCTTTTCGGCCGCGCGGAAGGCCGCCAGTTGCACGTGGCGGCGGTCGATCGAGACGGCATCCGCCATCGCCTCTCGAAACTGTTCATAGCGCCATTGCAACAAGGGATATTCGACCGCGATTTCGGCCAGTGAATCGGGGTGCGGATTGAATAGCTCCACGCCTTCTCGGATGCGCTCGACGGGTTCGTCTTGCGGCGCCTCCATCGCGTCCATCACGGCCCCCAGCAGATTGAGCGATAGCACGATGAAGACGCTCGCTTCCGGATCCGCGCCTTGCAGCTTCCACGCGATGCCCGCGGCGTGGCGTGCGATCTCCTCCGAGCGTGTTTGCGGATAGAGGCGATAAGCCTCTACGTAGCGGTCGATACCGATATGGCGGATCGCGTAGGGATCGGGATAATCGTCTTTGACGTGCGGCCGCTCGGCAGATTCCGGGTCGGCGAAAACGATTTCCGCGCCCACTTCGATGCCGGTGCGGATCGTCTCCGTAAACGGGTCGGCAGGTTCCACCAGGACATACTCGGCCTGCTCGTCTGCGGTGGGATAGAAGATGAGCGACATCGCCGGAAGACGCCCTACCCCTTTCCTCCAAGCGGCTTCGAGCGATACCGGCAATTCCACGGCAATCACTTGCGGGCGTTCACGCAAGATGGCGCGCCGCGCTTCGAGGGCGAATTCCATCCGCCCTGGCACGACCGGGAAGTACGTGAACCGCCCGCGCCGCAGGCTGGCTGCCTCAGGAATTGCTGGAACGTTCCCGGCGGACATAGCGCAGCGCCTCTTCTCCCAATACCTGCGTCAACGCGAGCTCAAGCGAGCGGACCTCGTGCGCGCGTTCCGTGGCCAGGCTCTTTAACTTGATCGCAAAGCGCGCCACGTTAATACCGTCGCGAACCGTATAGCGTTCGTCCGCCGCGTGCGCAAGCTGGAGGAAATCGGTGACATACGTCAGGATGCGCTCTTCGGCGAAAGGCAGATTCTCTTTCAGAATCTGATACTCTTCGTCGCGCTCCGGAAAATCGATGAAAATCTGGGGCTGAAGGCGCGAGTGAATATATTCCGGCAGCTCGAAAGTGGAAGCGTCGTCGTTCATCGTCGCCACCATTCGAAAATTTGGGTGCGCCTTGATCTTGATCCCGGCGACGATCGATTCCACGTAACGGCGGTTATCCAGCAGTGGCGCAAGGCTGGCCCAGCTCTTCTCGCTCATCCGGTTGCCCTCGTCAAGAATGGCAATGCCGCCCCGCAGCATAGCAGTCACCAAGGGCGAAGCCACGTAACGCAGGCTGCCTTGACCTTCAATGACGGGCGTGACCAGCAAGTCTTCCGGGCGGGTATCGAGCGTGGCTTGCAGGATGTAGATGTCGCGGCCCATGCGCCGCCCAGCGGCGTAGGCCAGAGTAGTCTTGCCCACTCCCGGTTTGCCGAGCAGCCGCGGGTTCATCGGCATATCCTGCTCGTTTACCACCATCCAGGCCGCGAGAAGCTGACGCATCAGCTCATCCTGACCGACCCACTGAATACTCAGCTCGTCCGGGTGCGCGAGGTGTAAAACGACGCCATCGATCTCGACAGTCATCTCTACATTATGGGGCTTCGCTCAATCCAACACGCAAAGCAAATGGCCGGACGCTTCAGAGACTGTTGAGAACGATCTCGTTTACCTTCAGCAATAAGTCAACTTCCTGCCGCGGCATCTCAAGCGATTCCGCGATCCGCTCCGGCGAATCGCCCTGCCGGCGCATCCGCAACGCTTGCGATCGTCTGGAAACATTCATAGAGGATTTTGCCGTGCCGGGAATGGGCTCTCCCGGTAGGCGGCGATGGGATTCGCGTAGCTCAGTCGTCAGCGTTTCGAGCTTCGATTGCATGGCTTCCACAGCCGCCGAGTACTCTTCGCGGGCCGAAGCCATGGCCGCCCGTGAGTTGTGGGACGCGCGTTGCGCGCAGTAGTAGGCATAGAAGCCAACCAGTAGCGAGCAAAGCGCCAGAGTAGTCACCAGTCCGGCCAATATAAACCATTCGGTCATCGCAGCGTCCTCATTCGATCTTTCCGGCTGGCGATTTCGAGAATACGCACGCCGTAGTTGCCTTCCACCACCACCACCTCGCCGCGAGCGACAAGGCACTGATTGACCAGCACCTCAACCGGCTCATTGACGCCGCGATTCAATTCCACAATAGACCCCGTGGTCAGCTTGATCACGTCGCGCATGGCGAGATGCGTCTTGCCGAAAGAAATGCTCACCGGAAGATCGACGTCGAGCAGCAGGCTCATCGTGCGCGATCTTGTGGGCAGTGACGCCAACTCCTCGTCCGTATGTTCTTCCTGCGTGGGTTGCGCCGAAGGGGCCGATGGCGGAGTGGAAATCGCATCCATTAACTGGGGACTGAAGGCTACATAAAGCGGCGCCAGTGGCGTATCGTCGAACCCCATCTGCATCATTACCCACTCGTCTACATCGCTCCCGGGGGCATGTTCCGATCCGGCTTCGCAGGTGACTTCCTGGCCGATCAGACTGCCTATTCCACGCGCCAGCGAGGAAAGAGCTTGTCCCAGAATTTCAAACCACGTATTGCGGGCCTCGCTCTCTTCCACCGCATCGAGCCCGGCGGCTTTCAGAGTAAGAGCGCCGCTATATTCCCACGTATCGCGCGTCGCGCCGGTCCAGATCTTCATGCCAGGCGCGAACTGTAGCGGCTGTTCCCACCACAGGATATCTTCCCCCTGCGGCCGCTGTGCGGGCGATTCGCAGCTGACGATCGGGCGTTGTTCCGCCATCGATTCGAAAACCTGCGTCAGGCTGGCCGCGAACGTCTCAAACAGATCCCGAATCTGCGGCGTCATGCGGTCGCCTGTCCGCGCGCGGCCGGCCATTGTTCCGTCAACCGGGTGCGCAGCCGCAGGATGGCCTGCGTTTTCAGTTGTGAGATGCGCGATTCATGCAGGTTCACCACTTGGGCGATTTCGCGCAGCGTCAATTCTTCCTTGTAGTAAAGACTCAGCACCGTGCGCTCCATTTCGGGAATGCCGTCGATCTCTTGCGTCAAAATTCGCTCCAGCTCGCTCCGCTCGAGCAAAGTAGAAGGCAGGTTCTCCCCTCCATCCGGGATGTAATTCAGCAAGTCCTTGCCTTGTTCCCCTGTCGCGCCCTCCAGACTGCCGATGTTAAGGCCGCGAATCTCCACCAGCCACTCGTGATATTCGTCCAGCGTAATCTTAAGTTCCGCCGCGACTTCATCCTCCGTGGGACAGCGCTTCAGTTTCTGTTCGGCGGTCGCGATGGCAGACTCAATCTGCTTCGCGCGCCGGCGCTTCTGCCGGGGGGCCCAATCTAGACCGCGCAGGCTATCCAGAATCGCGCCGCGGATTTTGTATTCGGCGTAAGTCTTGAGCTTGACGTTATGCGCGGGGTCGAAATGATCGATGGCCGAGATAAGGCCTATAACGCCCGTGGAAATGAGATCTTCCAGGGTGATGCTTTCCGGCAGGCGTTCCTGGATGCGGCGTGCGATCAGACGTACCTGCGGTAGATGCTCGAGGATCAGCCGCTCGCGTTCCGCTTCGGCGATAGGTTCGGATAGAGCTGAAGAATACATAGGCTTCCGTAGCTATGCGGCTGCGCGTCCATGCGCACGATTGCCGGTTAGAATGAGGCCGGTAATCCGGCTGGGCGTCGCTTCTTCGAGGTCTTCGGGTATTCGCTGCCCGTTGGTTAGAAAGGAGACGGGTTTGCCGGTGCGTGCCGCCTCGTTGAGAATCAAACCAAACGAATTGGTTTCATCCATGCGTGTAAAGATCAACCGCTGCGGCTGGAACGCGGCGTATGCGTCTACCATGCGTGTCGCATCGGCTGGTTTCATCGAAGCCGGTATAGTTAACTGCGTATCGATATCGGTTCGCGAAGAGAGAAAGCGCGCCAGTTGGGAAGCATCGCCTAAATCGCTGTTGCCCAATCCAGGCGTATCGATCAGAATCAGGTCTTTGCCGCTGTTTTCCTCAAGCGCCTGAGCCAGCGCGGAAACCGTATCCAGCACCTGAACGCCGACGCCCAGAATGCCTGCGTAGGCACGGAGTTGTTCCGCCGCCGCGATGCGATAGGTATCCATGGAAAGCAACATCAACGGGCGGCGCGCAGCCAGGCCATAGTTGACGGCGAGTTTGACCAGGGTAGTGGTCTTGCCTGCGCCGGGGGGGCCAACCAGCGCAGTGATGCGAGGCGTTGAATCGCCGCGGCCCAACACCGGCTGTGTCGTAAAGCGCGAATCCAACTCTTCGATGAGCGCCCGCTGATAGACTTGTGCGCGAGCGGTGCGAAGACGCGAACTGCCGGAAACCCGGGCTTCCACGGCATGCACAATCTCCCGCGTCAATTCCGGCGCGACTTCGTTGGCTGTTAGGGCCGCATAGGCATCCGAAAGATCGGGCGCCGAACTCAGCCATTCCGGCGGCGCGAAAGCCGAACGCGTGAGGGCGCGGCGCATGCCCTCGAGTTCCTTTTTGAGGTCGGACACTTCCGAAGAGAGCCGGTCACGCCCGGCCCCGGACTCCGCGCCGCTTGGCCGCGCATCATCCGTAACTCCGAAAACAACCTCATATTGGCCTAGGTGGCCGGTTTCGGCCGGAGCCCGGCGGCTGTTCACCAGCATCGCGTCGGGGCCAAGTTCCTGGCGCGCCTTTGCCATGGCGCCCTCCACGCTTGTTGAGAAGTAGGATTTAATCTTCATCCGTCCGGTTATCTATCGGCGGATATCGAGTAAGGCTGTATGGGTCGCGATTATTGCAAGTTTCCTAGGGATTGCACGCGTTGGCCGGATGGGATCTCGTTATGCCCAAGAAACATCAGGTTGGGCATGGAAGGCTCCACAATCTGGCGCAGAAAGTAACGGGCGCCAGACGAAGTCACCGCCGCGACGGGCGATTCCGCCACGGCAATGCGCGCCGAAATCCGGTTCAGAATGTCGCGGATCGCCTGCGGCGCCAGCGTCAGGTGGCTATTCTGCTCGCCATGCTCCACGGCCGCTTCCACCATATGCTCGATTCCCGGATCCACAAACCAGGCCGGCAGTTCGCCCGATCGCGCCAAATATGGTTTCACGATGCTCCGGCGCAGCGTTTGACGCACGTACTCCGTCAGCAGAACAGGGTTGCGTGTTGAGGCCCCGGCTTCGGCAAGCGCTTCCAAAATCGACACGGCGTCACGAATCGAAACGCGCTCGCGCAGTAGATTTTGCAGTACCTTCTGTACGGTTGCCATGGGCAGCAGCTTCGGAACCAGATCTTCCACCACCTTGGGATGCTCGCCGCTGACGCGATCCAGCAGCTTTTTCGTCTCCTGGCGCGAGAACAGCTCGTGCGCGTGGCGCCGAATCAGCTCCGAAAGATGCGTGCCCAATACGCTCACGCTATCGACCACCGTGTAACCTGCATTACGCGCCCGCTCAGCGCGTTCCGAAGGAATCCAGAGCGCGTTCATGCCGAATGCGGGCTCGCGCGTCGGCGTTCCCTGAAGCGAGGGATCGGGCGCCCCATCGGAATCGCCAGATCGCAGCCTTGGGGCAGATCGAACCGCGAAATCTCAACGCCCTTGAGCAGAATGGCGTATTCGCGGGCGCGCAACGCCAAATTATCCGCCACGCGGACGGGTGGCAGCAAGTATCCAAGATCGCCCGCCAGTTGCTTGCGGATCGACGAGATCCGGCGCAGCAGCGGTGAATTCTCAGCCCCCTCCACCATATTCACCAGACCGAGTCCTACTTCGATCGCCAACGGTTCCACACGCAGCAGCGATTCGATATTGTCCTTGGACGCATCGGCCTTTGTGGATTTTGTCTCTTCCACCGCCGGCGCCTGCGATTGATGCTTCTTCATCCTCCATCCGATGTAGCCGGCCCCGCCCCCCAGTAGGAAGAATGGAAATTTCGGCAATCCCGGGATGGCCGCGAGCGCCAGTAGCACTCCCGCTGCCAGCAGCAGTGGCTGAGAATTGCCGAAGATCTGGCGTTGAAATTCCGCTCCCATTCGCGAATCGGAACTGGCGCGCGTCACTATCATGCCGCCCGAGATCGAAATCATCAGCGCCGGAATCACTGTCACCAGGCCGTCACCGATGGTGAGCACGGTGTAAGTCTCAATCGCCTTGCTGAGCTCCATGCCGTGCTGCAATACTCCGATGAGAAAGCCGGCCACAATATTGATGCTCGTAATCAAAATGCTCGCAATGGCATCGCGCTGTGTGAAGCGCGACGCGCCGTCCATGGCGCCATAAAATTCAGCTTCGGTGGATAGCGCCTTGCGCCGCCGTTTGGCTTCCGTTTCGTCGATCAGCCCTGAATTCAGGTCGGAATCGATCGACATTTGTTTGCCGGGCAAGGCATCCAGAGTGAAGCGCGCCGTGACTTCCGAAATACGCACCGCGCCGTGATTGATCACCACATATTGAATGGCGATCAAGACCAGGAAGATGACGGTTCCGATGATGTAGTTGCCGCCCACCACGAAACTGCCGAACGCGCCGATTACGTCGCCCGCGGCGGACGTACCCGTATTGCCATTCAGCAAAATCAGTCGCGACGAAGAGATGTTCAGGGAAAGGCGAAAGAGCGTGAGCAGCAGCAGCGTCGTGGGAAACGAGGAAAATTCCACCGGCCGCACCAGGTAAAGCGACACCATGAGCACCGTTACCGACATCAGAATATCGGCTACGATCAGCAGATCGAGCAAGAACCCGGGCAGCGGCGTAATGAGCGCGATCACGATCGCGAGCACCGCCAGCGGGACAGCCATTTCACTCAGGATCTTGATGGTCGGGCCCGACAAGCGGAACGGGCCCTTTCCGGCCGTTGCGGAGACGGGGGCTAGCGCTTTTGCGGGGCTCATAGGGTTAAACTCACAGCCTTCCGTTCATTAATTTGTAGATGTATGCGAGAATCTCGGCCACTGCGCGGTAGAGTTGCGGAGGAATCTCCTGTCCGGGCTCGCACGATTGATAGAGCGCGCGCGCCAGTGGCGGGTTTTCGATGATCGGCACCTGATGCTCGATGGCCTTTTGCCGGATCCGTAACGCGAGATAGTTCTTGCCCTTGGCCACCACCAACGGCGCCGCATTGCTGTCCATCGAATAGCGGATAGCCACCGCATAGTGCGTCGGGTTCACCACCACAGCCGTGGCCGTCGGCACTTCCTTCATCATTTGCTTGCGTGCGCGGTCGCGCTGGATGCGGCGCACGCGCGCTTTCATTTGCGGGTTGCCTTCCGCCTCTTTGTGCTCGTCCTTGATATCCTGCTTCGACATCCGCAGCTGCGCGTTGTAGCGTTTTAATTGGCGGAAGAGATCGATAGCCCCCACCACAAGGAAGACCCCCGCAGCCTTCCAGAACAGCGTCATCAGCGACGCATTCAGCACGTTGAAGCCGCTTTCCACGCTTTGAAACGGAAGCGCCAGAAACTGTTCGAGCTTGTCGCGCGCCACCACGTAGACGGCCCAAAGGAAGATGGGCAGCATGACGACGGCCTGCACTACGGCCGGAATATTTTGAGCCGGCAACTGCTTGAGCTTGGCGAGCGGACTGAGGCGTGAAAAGTTGGGCTGGAGTTTCTTCAGACTCAATCCAAATTTGGTCGTAGCCAGGCGAAACGCGAGCGTCGCCGCGGCCACCACAAGCCCTGCCGCCAGCAGTGGCGCCACGTGGCGCAGAAAGATCAGCCACGCGAGATGCGTCACGTCTTCCGGGTGCAGATCGCGCATGGTAAATGGCATCGAAAACAGCGCGTGCGCGGTTTGCCGAAATCCGGTGAACCAGGTCGCGCCTCCCGCGGCCAGCAGGCCCAGAAAAACGCAAAACTGTAGCGCGGAGACAAACTCGCGCGCCGAGGGAAAGTCGCCTTCGTCGCGTGCCTTCTTTACGCGCCGCTGCGTTGCCTGTTCTGTCTTCCCCTGGTCTGCCATGGCGCGTCATAATCCCAACATGGCGCGCGCCGCGCCCCACGCGTGACCGCTCGCTTCCATCAGCACGCGCGGAAAAGCGGTAGCGACCCAGCCCAACATCAGCAGCGCCACCAGCATCTTGGCGGGAAATGCGAGCGACATGAGCTGTAACTGCGCGTTCAACCTCCCAAGCAGCGCAACGGCGACATCCACCATGATCAGCAGCGCCGCCACCGGGAGAGCGAGGCGAACGCCTATTAGAAAGAGATCTGCCGATTCTCGAATGAGTATTTCGGCCGAGACGTGGTTAAAGATATACGCGCCCGCCGGAACCTTCTCCATGCTGATCGCGAAGAGCCGCAATACTTCGCGGTGCAACCCCAGCTCGAAAAAGAGCAAGCCGGCGATCAGCTGCGTCATCACCACCAACACCGTGGAATCGGCTTCGCTGTTGGGGTCCACCGTGGATGCGAAACTGTATCCCGCCGGGACGCCCAACATCTGCGCGGCGAAAGTGAATCCCTCGAGTGCGATCGCCACGCACACGCCAATTGCAATTCCCACGGCCGCTTCGGCTGCAACCCAAACAATGAGCGTCGCGCCCGTGACCTGCGCCGCATGCACAACCGGCCAGCGGTCAAAGAGCGCAATCGTGCACGCCAGTGCAAATGCCGCGCGCACGGGTTCCGGCGCCGCCGTCAGGCCAGGGATCGGTACAAAACTAAGCGCCGAAGCAACGCGCGCCAGAGCCAGCAGAAACGCATACAAGGTGTCAATGGAGAGCGTTAGGCTACCGTGCATAGCGCGCCAGGTCTCCTAGAATGCTGGTCGCATAAGACATAGCTCGCTCCATCATCCAGGGCAGCAGCAGTAACAGCGCGACAAGAAATACCACCAGCCGGGGAACCGCGCTGAAAGCGTTGTCCTGAATAGAAGTGGCTATCTGGATTAAGCTGACTACGATTCCGGTCACGAAGCCGACTGCGAGCAAGGGCGCGCCCAACCAGAACGCCGACATCAGCGTGTGCCGCAGAATCTGCACTACCGAATCGGGCGTCATGCGTAGAAGCTCTTCATCAGTGAACCCACAACCAAGGTCCATCCATCCACCAGGACGAATAGCAGGATCTTGAAAGGCGCTGAAATCATCGCGGGCGGCAACTGTACCATGCCCACCGAAAGGGTGACGGAGGCCACCACCAGATCGATGACCAGGAACGGCAGAAAGAGCACGGCGCCTATCTGAAAGCCGCTCTTCAGCTCGGAAAGAATGTACGCCGGGATTAGAATCTTCAGGTCCAGATCGGTCGGCGTACGCGGTGCGGGCGCATGCGTAATCTCGACAAACAGCTTGATGTCCTTTTCCCGCGCGAAGCGCACCAGAAAAGCGCGCAACGGTTTGGCCCCTTCGTCCATTGCTTGGGCAGTGGTAATCTGTCCGGCCTCGAGCGGCTCCCACCCGTGGGTATACATGTCCGCGGCCACCGGCTGCATAAGAACGATGGTCAGGAAGAGCGCCAAACCCAGCAGCACTTGATTCGACGGCGTATTCTGAGTTCCCAACGCCTGTCGCAGAAAGTGCAGCACAATCGTGATGCGAAGAAACGGGGTCATCGCCATGATCGCGCCGGGCAGAATCGTCAGCAGCGTGAGCAGAATCAGGATCTGCATGGGAACGCTCAACGATGCTCCACCTTTTCCGGCCGATATGCCGAGAAGGGAGAAAGGTTCGTTCGCAGCCCCCGCTGCCTGGAAAGGGAGCACGGCGAGCAACATGACTAGCCGTTTCAAGCTACGCCTCCCGAGTTTTCAATCTCCCGCCAGTCCACGCGGTGAACCAAGGCACAGCCGGCGGGCGAAGCGGAAATGAGCAGCGCCGCGCCGCCGAGACGGATCAGATGTAGGGTGTGCTGCGGGCCGAGCGGCAGCCGTTCCAGGCTCTCCAGGCGCCGCAGGTTCGCTTTGCGAACAAACGGCAAATTGGTTGCCGCGCCGGCCAGGCCGCGCTTGCGCAGCCACCATAATGTCAGTAGCAAGAGGGCCAGAACAAGCGCAACGGCTCCTGTCTGTTGTATCGTTTCCATCGGTCCGCCTTTAGGATGAAACGGCCCGTTACCTTCCGAAAGTCGCGAATCACGTCGCCCGCAATTAGAGAAAGTCCGTGATGCGAATGCCCAGCGCGTTCTCGATCACTACGATCTCGCCCGATCCGGACAGCGCCCCGCCGATGTAAATATCGATATTCTCACCGGCCGAGCGGTCCGTTCCGATCACGCTGCCCTCTTCCCACCCCAATATTTCGCGAGCGGTCATCGTCTGCCGATCAAGTTCGATTTCGATCTCGACCAGTACCTCCCCCAACGGGGCTATTTCATCCTGTGGATTCATCGGCGGTCTAGTGGATCAGGTTTATAGTGTCCTGGCTCAATTGGTCGGCGGTAGTCACCACATGGGCATTCGCCTCGTAACTCCGCTGGAATGTGATCAGGTTCGTGAATTGGGTTGCCAGATCGACGTTGGAAGCTTCCAGCGCGCCGCCCACCACCGCGCCGCGCCCGCCCGTTCCAGGCGTTCCCACCGACGGATCGGCCGTGGCCGCGCTTAATTGGTAATCGTTATTGCCAATATCCACCATGGTGTTGGGATTGCTAATGGCCGCGAGCGCAAGTTGGCCCACCGTCGATTGGACGCCATCCGAATACTGCGCCGTGATGGCGCCGCCGTTCGATATGCTGACGCTGACCAGTTCCGCCGCCGCTCCGCCGTTCTGCGCGCTGGCCGAGGCCGCGGAAGCTTGGCCGAACTGTGTGATGCGGCCAAGTCCATTGTTGTAAGGGTTCCAACTGATGTTGAGGTCGCTTGCGCCATCGCTTAAACCGGGAATTGCCACCGCGATTGGACTTCCGTTCGCCGGACTCGTCAATTGGCCGTTGGTATCGAATGTCAGCGTACCGGTGGCGTTTGGAATGTCATAAGGCGTGCCCGCGGTTCCCCCCGATACGTCGGCGCCCGGGAGGCTCACCTGAAAGCT
This sequence comes from Bryobacterales bacterium, assembly GCA_963703295.1. Classification (GTDB taxonomy): domain Bacteria; phylum Acidobacteriota; class Terriglobia; order Bryobacterales; family Bryobacteraceae; genus PALSA-243. The sequence continues at coordinate 7,404,485 of OY969810.1, read as the reverse complement.
CCAGGAATTCGTCCCCGTCTTCTGGAAGTCAACCGTAAGAACGTGCGAATTGCCCAGGCTGTCAAATACCGTGATCGGGGTGGTGAAGTTTGAAGTCGCGTCGGCCGCTGCTGTTGAGTTTAAGTTCAGATCGACGCTCATTGTCGAAGTCGCGACCGGAGCGCTCAGGGCGCCGGATGGAATGTGAATTGTGCCGATAGCGCCGCTGGTATCGATGGTTCCGGTGCTATCGGTCGCGCTCCATCCCTGCACTTTGTCGCCGGTCGATGTCAGAAGATCGCCGGATTTGCTCACTTGAAACGTGCCATCGCGCGTGTAGACGGTATTACCCTGCAGGGTCTGGGTGATAAAGAAGCCCTCGCCTTGTATCGCCGCGTTGAGCGGCGCCGAGCTCGTTTGGATCGCCCCCTGCGTGAACTGCTGAATCGTCAGCGGCTGCGCTGTTCCCAAGCCGATCTGGGTCTCTTCTGTACCATCGCCGGTCGATTGCGAGATCAAGTCGCGGAAGCTGACGTCGGTGCCTTTGAATCCGGTCGTATCCATATTTGCCAGATTGTTGCCGACCACGTCGATGGCCGTCGTTGTTGCGTTAAGTGCGGAAAGCGCGGTGGAAAAGGATGTGAGCATTGTTTCTCCTGATTACGGTTGGCCTGATTGAAATCGTCTGGTTTAATTTCCGCCCGTGGTTCCAGAGGCGGGTGTGCCCGAATTCGTGGATCCCGTTCCGTTCGCGGTCGTAGTTCCGCCGCTGTAATCGGTCATAAACTGGTCCGCGTCCGTGCGAATCTGCGAGATATCCTGACCCATGTTGACAGTGGATTCGAGCTGTTGGAACTGCGCCAACTGAGAGACGAATGTGTTGCTGTCGGTGGGATTAAGCGGATCCTGGTTCTTCAACTGCGCCACCATGAGTTGCAGAAACATGTTCTTGTCTACCGCCACCGAACTGCTGGTCACGGTTGTGTCGTTTGAGTTAACGCCTGCGCCGGCGCTGGAGGAACTGGATGGAATTGGCGACATGATCTATTTCCTTTAGGTATTCACCGTCGGCTGGGCGCCGGCTACTTCGTTGGCAATCTGCTGATTGATGAAGGTCTGGTTCCAGCCATGCGTATAGAGATCGGCGATAAAGCCCGGATTCACCATCCCTCCGTTTGGCAATTGCACCATGTAATTCGACTCATTCTGCTGGAACGGGCTGCCCGGCGCGGTGGTAATCTGCGTCGATTGCACAACCGACCCTCCCAGCATCTGCGCCACCACTTGGGCAGTCTGCGGGGTTGCAAAATAGACCGGATTATAGTGAGTCACGGTTCCATTCGGGCCGTAGCCGGTCGGATCGGCCATCCACGGATTGGCTCCGAAGAGCGGACCCGCCGGATCGTCGGCATCCGTTGAGTTTGGCGCTGTAGCCGCTGCTGGAGTTGTTGGGGTGGTCGCCGCGGCCGGCCCGGTCGAAGCGGCCGCCGCAGCCGCGACGGTGGCCTGCACGAACGCCGCCGCGAAGCTTGGCGCCTCCGAAGTCTGCGGAGTCTGTGCTGGGGCGTTGCTTGAGGACGTTCCTTTTCCTGGATTGGCAAAAAACGTGGCCGGCAGTCGTGGAGTGTGTGTGGCGATTCGGTCTAACGTATGGATTGGAAGAGCCATGAGAATTCCTTTCGGTCGGATTTTCGATTGAATTGTTGTTGCGGATTCTTCTGATTCTGTTGCGATTCTTCACCTTGTCGGCCGCCGCCCGAATGCTCGCGCGAATCGGACGATGACTTCCCGCTGGATGTCTCGATAATCTTGTTTTCCCCGCTTGGCGCGGCCGAGGGCCGCCACATTTCCGAATGAAAGCCGCTCTGTTCCAGCTTGCCGGAGAGCGCCGGCAGGTCGTTACGCAGGGATGTTGCAAGCTGCGAATCGGGCGTGCGCACGGCAACGTGAATATCGCCCGCGCGCTCAGTCACGCGGAGTTCCACCCGCTGGCCGTTGTCGTTCACGGCAATTCGGATGTCGTGCGCCGCGGCAGGCGCGGGCGCCGGGTCCGGGGCAGTCTCAGGCTGGGCAGTCGGCGTCGGAGTGTGAGATGGAGTTGGCGTCGCCGCCGGCGCCGTGTGCGATGCGGCTGCAGGAGCAGTCATGCTGGCTGCTTGTACGCTCACGGCAACGCTGGCCGGAACCTCGAGTTGTGGCGTCGGAGCGCCCGGCCGATCAACCGTGGCGGCGCCGTCTTTAGGCTGCCGCTCTTGCGGGTCGCGCCGGTCGTCACTCTGCTGTTCCGGCGAGCGGCCAGCGCCCACGTGCGGTACAACGGCCGTCGAAACGGCTTGCGGTTCGGGCACGGAATGCCCAGACGCGGGCATCTCCGGCTCGCTATCCTTCGGTTGTGAGATGGCCTGCTCGGGCGTCACAGGGCGTAATCGCGCTTCGAAGGCGACCTGTGAGGCGTTGAATTGCTGCGATTGGTCCGCGACTGTCCTATTTGATCGAGGTGTATCCGACCCATGCGCGTCCGAGCCATCGGTAGCGGGATCGGGTTGGTTCACGGGCCTGCCATTGGCCGCGGCTTCGACGTGGCTGGAATGACTTCTCGACGTAGCGTTGCCATCGGTTGCCTTTGGCGGATTCGCCATTCTCTGGTTCGTTTGAATCTGGATCTCGGAGCTCGCATGCAAGGTTGCCACAATCGCCTGTGGTGTTTCCGGTGTCTTCGCCTCTTTTGCGTCCGCGGCGGGACCATCCGTCTTTCGGTGGGTTCTCGTGTCAGGCTTCGCGGTGGCGGCCATTACGGACGCGGCCCGGGTTGGCGGGATTGGCTGACTTACCGGCAACTGCTGCGCCGAAAACGGCAACTTCGAGATCACTTGTTCAGGTTGGCTTGTCGGAGTTGTTTGCTCCTGGGGCGCCGAAGCGGGCGACGAACCGGCAAGCTGAGGATCCATATCTTGCGGTTGCGTGAAAGCTTGCGGTAGATTCCACGTGAGCGGCGGCTTGCGTTCCTTGGCGGGAGCTGGAATATCGGTAGTCTGACTATCGTTTGCCTTGGCTTCCTTCTTCAACGGCCTGCTTACCGGTTTCTCATGAACGTCTGCAAGCGATTGCATCAGAGAGTGGAAAGTCGCAACGTGAGCAGAGTCCGGCGTGTTTGCCACATCGCCCTCGTCTTTCGAGCGAGCTGCTGGAGCCGGCAGCAAAGAAGCAGCGGGAATTGCGGAAGCCTTCACGGCGCATCACAATGCACCTGGCCGGCCAATCGCGCGGTCCTGTTTTTCAAAGGTTTATCGCGGACGCCATGACGGTTTACTGCCGGTCATGGGCGCTTGCGGCAAGGATTTGGCGCGCAGCCCTTCCGCTTCGTAAGTCTCATCGGCGCGTTTCCACATCTTTTGAGCGCGTTACGCATACAACTTCAATTGGCAACCGCTTTGCTCTTCCCATCGGTGATATGGATTCACTCACTGCGATGGCGGCGAGCGGCATGCGCTCCCGCATGGAATCGCTCGACCTGTTGGCAAACAACATAGCCAATGCATCCACCGGCGGCTATAAAGCGGACCGCGAATTCTACAGTCTTTATGCGGAGGAGGATAACCCAGCCACCATGCCGGTGATCCAGAAGCCCTACACCGACCTTTCGCAAGGCGTGCTGCAGTCAACGGGCAACACCTTGGATTTCGCCATCTCGGGACAAGGCTTCTTCACCGTACAGAGTCCCAGTGGTCCTCTGTATACACGCAATGGAAACTTCCGCTTGGATTCGGGCGGCAAGCTGATCAGCGCCGAAGGATACGCTGTGCAAGGCGCGGCGGGAGCCATAACGGTTGCGGGCAAACAGCCGATAGAAGTTTCGAGCGATGGCACGGTCACGCAAGACGGAAAGGTCATTGGCCAACTGCGGATTGCCGACTTCACCAGCGGCGCCGGCTTGACCAAGCAGGGCAACAACTACTTTCGGGTGGCCGACCCTGGCGGGATGGTGAAAGCCCCCGCGGGCAGTAGCGTCGAGCAGGGCAAACTCGAGGCTTCGAATAGCGGCACGGCCGAATCGGCGGTGCGTCTGGTAAGCATCATGCGCCAGTTCGAGATGCTGCAGAAGGCGGCGTCGATGGGCGCGGATATGGATAAGCAGGCCATCGAGCAAGTAGCTAAGGTTTAGTTGTCCAGTCCTGACTAAGAGGAACCAAGTGTATGATTCGAGCATTATATAGCGCCGCCAGCGGAATGACCGCGCAGGAAACCAACGTCGATAACATCGCGAATAACCTGGCCAATGCCAACACCGTCGGTTTCAAATCGCGGCGTGCGCAATTCCAGGATCTGATGTACCAGAGCATGCTGCAGCCGGGAACGGCCTCCGGACAAACCACGGTAGTTCCCACCGGCTTGCAACTCGGTCTTGGAACACGCGCGGCTTCGAACGAGATCGTGTTCACGCAAGGTTCGTTTTCCGAGACCGACAATCCCCTTGATCTTGTAATTCAGGGCAACGGCTTCTTTCAGATTCAGATGCCGAACGGAACTACGGCCTACTCGCGCGCCGGGTCGTTCCAGTTGGATAAGACCGGGACCCTTGTCACTGGACAGGGATATGCGCTGAATCCACAAATCACGATTCCCGCGACGGCCCAGCAAATCACCATCGCGTCCGATGGAACGGTGAGCTATACGCTTCCGAACCAGACGGCGGCTCAACAGGCGGGGCAGATTCAACTCGCGAACTTTCAAAACCCGGCGGGCCTTAATGGCATCGGCAACAATCTGTATACGCCGACCGATGCATCGGGCGATCCCACGGTCGGCGTCCCAGGGGGGGCGGAAGGCCTTGGTTCGCTGCTGCAAGGGTATGTCGAGCAATCGAACGTCTCCATTGTCAACGAATTCATCAATCTGATTCAGGCGCAGCGAGGCTACGAATCGAATTCGAAGGTGGTACAGGCGGCCGACCAGATGTATCAACAGGTCAACAATCTCAGCCGATGATGTTCCTCGCTCCATTTGCGCTGGCATCCTGTCTAACCCTGCCTCCCCAAGCGGCCAACGTCACCGCGGCCGACTTGCATTTGGATGGCATTCCGCCCGAAACCCTGCTCTCGCTTGCGCCCACGCCCGGCGTGCGGCGTATCTTTCAACTCCCCGAGCTGCGGCGAATCGCCGCGCGTTTTCCTGCCGTCAAAACCCCGGAGAATGACATCTGCGTACAACGCACCATGTTTCCGCTCAACCCGGCGAAGCTGCTCGATGCCATGCGAAACGAGATTCCGGGCGCGAAGATCGAGATCACCGAATTCAGCAAACAGCTTGCGCCGGAAGGGACGGTGGAATTTCGGCGTACGGGCCTTCGCACTAACACCGCGGTCGGCGCGACGTGGTTCGGCTCGGTTCTCTATGCGCCGAATCGTCAATTCACTATCTGGGCCAAGGTTGTCGTAACCCTTCATGTTCCCCGCGTGATCGCACTGGTCGATCTGCCTCCTGGAAAGCCGATTGCGCCCGCGCAGATCGAACTCCAAACACACGATGAGTTTCCCTCTATGCAGCCGCTCGCCGAAACCTCGGAAGAAGCCGTAGCCCGCTATCCGCGCACCCTGATTCGCAAAGGCTCCGCCATACGCCGCGATGCGCTCGAAGCGCCCAAGGACGTGCGCCAGGGCGACATCGTCGAGGTCGAGGTTATGAGTGGAGGCGCTCATTTGAAATTTGAGGCGCGCGCGGAAAGCTCCGGATCCATCGGCGAGACCATTGCAATTCAGAATCCCGCGTCCTCGAAGCGGTTCCAGGCCAAGATCGAAGCCAAGGGCAAAGTGTCGGTTCAAGCCCAAATACTCCCATGAAGAAATTCACCATCCTTCTGCTGGCGGCGGTCTGTGCGCTGGCCGGCGACAAAAAGAAAAAAGAGGCGCCGCTTCCGCCATCGCCGCTGGACCGGTACGTGGCCGAGGCCGAAGCGCGCTCCGCCGTCAGTTCGATGACCACCCCAGGCTCCACGTGGACGGCCGGTTCGCGCCTGGCCGACGCCGCGCGCGATGTGCGCGCCAGTCAGGTGGATGACGTGCTCACCGTCGTCGTCGCCGAGGCCGCGTCCGCCGTTTCGACCGGCTCGACCAAGACGGGCCGCACCAGCAGCACCAAGAACAGCATCAACGCGATCGCCGGTCTTACCAGAGCTACCGGCCCGCTTGCAAACCTGGCGAATATGTCCGGGGATACCGAACTCAGCGGGCAGGGCTCGACGGCGCGCAGCACCACCTTGAATACAATTCTGACCGCGCGCGTCACGCACGTGCTGCCGAACGGCGGCCTTGTTATCGAGTCCTCGAAAGACATCCAGATCAACTCGGAAAAGCAGACCATCACCGTGCGCGGCGTGATCCGTCCGGCCGACATCGACTTCACCAACAGCGTGCAATCGACCCGCCTGGCGCAGCTTGAAATCCGCGTGAATGGCAAGGGCGTAGTAGGCGACGCTATCCGGCGGCCCAATATTCTCTATCGGATCCTTTTGGGGATCCTTCCTTTCTGATATGCGCGTCATTGCATTCTCTCTATTACTTGCTCTCGCGGCGCCTGCCGCGCGGCTGAAAGACCTGGTGGATATCGAGGGCGTCCGCGACAACCAACTTGTCGGCTACGGCATCGTGGTCGGTCTGGCTGGGAAAGGCGACAGCCAGCAGACCATCTTCTCCAACCAGAGCCTCACCAACGTGCTGGAGCGGATGGGCGTAGCTGTTTCGCCCACCGCCATCCGCGTGAAGAACACCGCGGCGGTAATGGTCACCGCGACGCTGCCGCCGTTTGCGCAGCCCGGCACGCACATCGATTCCATCATTGCCGCCATCGGCGACGCCGCGACGTTGCAAGGCGGCATTCTGATTCTGACCTCGCTCCGCGGAGCGGATGGGCAGGTCTACGCGATCGCGCAGGGTCCGGTCGTGACCGGCGGATTCATTGCCGGCCGTGGTGGCGCGACCCAGACGGTCAATCACCCCACGGTGGGCCGCTCGCCCAACGGCGCGATCGTGGAACGCGCCGCGCCATCCGTAACGCCGAAAACGGTAGCTCATCTGCAGCTCCGCCAACCCGATTTCACCACTTCCGCGCGCATCGCCGCGGCCATCAACAAACGCTTCACCGATGCGCACGCGGATAACGCCGGCCTGGTGAGCGTGCCCATTCCGGCCGACTACGCCAAGCGCAGCTCCGAATTCATCGCCGCGCTAGAAAGCCTGACGGTGGACCCCGACCGGGCGGCGCGCGTCATCATCAACGAACGCACGGGGACGATCGTGCTTGGCAAGGACGTGCGTATCTCCCCGGTGGCGATCATGCACGGCAATCTGAACGTCGAGGTCCAGAGCACGCCGGAGGTATTGCAGCCCAATCTACTGCCGCAAGGGACCACGCAAGTGGTCCAGCAGGACAAGGTCACGACCACGGAAGAGAAGTCGCGCAACGTCCTGCTGAAGGATGGCGCGACCATCGAAGAGCTAGTACGCGCGCTGGCTGCGATCGGCTCGACGCCGCGCGATGTGATCGCCATCCTGCAAAGCCTCAAGAGCGCGGGGGCGCTCGAGGCGGAAATCGAGGTGCTTTAGTGGGCCAGATTTCAATGGCCTCCATGGCCCACGCGGATCCTCGCATCCTTGCGCAGGGATCGGTCAAAGCAACCGACAGCCCGGAAAAAATCAAAGACGCGGCACAACAGTTCGAAGGTCTGCTGCTTTCGCAAATCCTGAGCAGCGTGCACGAGGATGGCGGGTGGCTTGGCTCGGGAGGCGATTCTTCGAGCGGCGCGGCCACCAGCTTCGCAGAACAGCAACTGGCGGGAGTGATCGCGCAAAAGGGCGGCCTGGGACTGGCGGGAATGATCTCCGCGGATTTGTCTAAACGGTCTTCCCCCAGTGCAGAGCCACCATCCCTCCCATGAAGTATTCGAAGCCCACGTCTTCGAAGCCGGCGCGGCGCATGCTTGCGGCTAGCGCCGGCCCGTCCGGGAATTTTCGCACCGATTCGGGCAGGTAAGAGTACGCTTCCGGCGCTCCGGAAATCAGGCCGCCGACAACGGGCAGGATGTGACGGCAGTAGATATTGTTGACGGCGCGAATCAGCGGATTGACGGGCTGCGAGAATTCGAGGATGGCCGCCGTTCCGCCCGGCTTCAGGAGGCGGCGCATCTCGGCCAAGCCCGCGCCGTAGTTCGCCAGATTGCGGAAGCCGAACGCGACGGTCACCAGATCGAATGAACCGCCCGCGATAGGCAACTGCAGAGCGTCGGCTTCGAAGAGCGCGGCGCGCGAGTTTCGCCTGGCGTACTTCTGTTGCGCGGCTACCAACATCGGATGGCAGAAGTCTGATCCGAACACGACGCTTGATGCGCGGCGCTGCAGCGCCAGGGTGAGATCGCCCGTGCCGCAGCAGAGATCGAGCACGCGCGCGCCGGGGCGATCGAGAATATGCCGCACGCGCCGAACCGTGCGCGCTCTCCAATACCGGTCGATTTGGAACGTGAGCAGGTGGTTGAGCAGGTCGTAGCGATGCGCGACGCGGCCGAACATGCCGCGTACCCAAACGGAGGCTTCGCGCTCACTGTGCGCCCCTGTGGGAGTGGTTCCCTGACCAACTACGCTCATGACAACGCCAGCCGAATGGCCTCACGCACAAGGCGATCCTGCACTCCGGCGACGACGGCGACTTCGCCGATGCGCACGGGCAGCACGAAATGCACCTTTCCCTGGACTGTCTTTTTGTCGCGAACCAGGAGGTTGAAGATGCTCACCGCATCGATACCATCGACCGGCGGAATTGGGCCGTAGAGCCGCAAAACATCCAGGATCTCAACGCAATCCTCGGCCGAGAGATGGCCGGTCATCTGGGCGAGGTGGGTAGCGGCGCGCATGCCCCACGAAACGGCTTCGCCATGCAGGAAGCGCGTGTAATGGGTCTCTGCTTCGAGGGCGTGGCCGAACGTATGGCCGAAATTCAAGATGCGCCGCAGATCGCCCTCACGCTCATCGGCGGAAACCACCTCGGCCTTCATGCGGACGGAATCTTGGATGATGCGATCGACTGAGCCAGCCTCGCGCGAGAGCACTTGCGCGCTTGAATCGCGGAGGAAATAGAACAGGTTCGGGTCGCGGATGATGCCGGCTTTGACGATCTCGTAGAGTCCGGCGCGATATTCGCGATCGGAAAGCGTGTCGATGAGCGCGGGATCGATTAAGACGGCCTCGGGCTGATGAAAGCTGCCGATCAGATTTTTCCCACTCGTCAGATTCACGCCGGTCTTGCCGCCGATGGCCGCATCCACCTGCGCCAGCAAGGTAGTCGGGATCTGGAGCACCGGAATTCCACGCATAAAAATCGCGGCGAGAAAGCCCGCCATATCATTCACGATGCCCCCGCCAAATGCGATCACGACGCTGGTGCGATCGGCTCCCTGTTCCACCATCTGCTCGGCCAAGCGCTCGACCGGCACCAGGCGTTTGTTCTCTTCACCGCCGGGCAAAAATAGCGCCTGGTGGTTTATGCCTTGAAGCGCCTTTTCGACCGCGGCGCCGCACAGACGCCAGACGTTTTCTTCGGAGATCACGAACACCTTGCCGGCCTTGGCTGGAATGTAGCGCGCTAATTGCGCGACGATGCCGCGCTCAACCACTGCGTCATACGACCGCTGCGGCGTTGCGACGTGGAAAGTTGGCATACGCCCTTTTTTAACATGCGTCATCGTCGAGTTTCTCGCCACGCACTGGTTCTGCCCACGGCCTGCTTTGCGGCGAGCGTGCCGCACTTTCTGGCCTCAGTTTAGCGAGCGGCCTGTTGGGACTTGAGAGAGTTCGGCCAAGAATTGCTGTAAGCCACTGACAGGATGGACACGGATTTATTTTCAAAATTTGTGACTGGCAAACCTACTTAATATCGCGATGGGTTACTTTTGCGTTGTAGCCTGCCTCTTGCAAATTCTTGCGGATCTGATCGGCCATCATAACGGAACGATGCTGGCCGCCGGTGCAGCCAAACGCGATGGTGAGATAGCTCTTTCCTTCGCGGACGTAGTGGGGCAGCAGATAAACGAGCAACTCTGAGATGCGCTTGATGAATTCCGTGGTCTGCGGGAACGAGCGGATATATTTGGCCACCGCCGGATTGCGGCCGGTCAGGTTCTTAAAGCGCGGAATGTAATTGGGGTTGGGAAGAAAGCGAACGTCGAAGACCAGATCGCTATCGGGCGGCACTCCGTTGCGGAAGCCGAAGCTGGTGACGTAGACCATGATCTTCGATTCGTCGCCCTGGCCGCGGAAACGCTCGCCGATAAAATCGCGAAGCTCATGAACCGTGAACTTGGATGTGTTGATGATCAGGTCGGCCAAGGCGCGGACCGGAGCAAGCTGTTCGCGCTCGGAGCGAATACTTTTGAGAACCGAGCGATCGGTGCCGAGCGGATGCGGGCGCCGGGTTTCGCTGAAGCGGCGAATGATGGCTTCGTCATCGGCCTCCATGAAGATGAGCCGGGCCTTTACGGATGCGCGGAGCTTAGGCAGAATTTCGGGGAAGCGCTCCAAGCCGTCCTTCTCCCTGACATCGACGACCAAGGCCGCACAGTCAATGCTGTGGTTATCGCGGATCAACTCGGCGAACTTCGGAATGAGATCGACCGGCATGTTGTCGACCGCATAGTAACCGAGATCTTCGAGCGAACGCAGTACCGACCCTTTGCCGGAGCCGCTCAAGCCAGTGATAATGACCAGATCCGGCTTGCGCCCCGGCTGGGCCTTCTTCTTTGCCATCCCTCGCGTTTATCCTTCGACCAGATCGAAATGCCCGTCGGGGCGGCGAATGAGCACGTTGACTCGATCGCTCTGCGCGTCACGATAGACCAGATAGTCGAGGCCATCGATATCGATAAGGGCCTCATCCAGGGTCATTGGTTTGCGGCTCTGGTGGTGATCGACGTGGTGCACCACGTGGGCCGGGGGCCGTTCCGGCAGCGTGTCCTGGGCCGTTAAGGGCGGGGCCTCATCTTCGGCGGCGGTGTTGTTTACGACTTCCTTGCGGGGGGTCCGTTTGTTGTCGCGCCATTTTGCACGCGCCTTGATCACCTGCTTTTCTAGTTTCTGCGCCGCGCCATGAATGGCGGTGAAAAGATCGGGGCTGGATCCCAAGCCTGCGATCTGGTGGCCGAAGAAGTTAATGGTGGCTTCGGCATTGTTGAGATGGCGCTCGAGAGAGAGCACGACGTGCACTTCTCCTTCCCGCTTGCCATCCAAGAGTTTGCCCACTTTCGAGAATTGGTCTTCCAGCTTTTTTTGCTGCGCCGGCTTTAATTCGACTTGTCTGCCCGTGTACGTAATCTTCATAGGTCATCGTTCCGCCACGTGCAAGCGAAACGGCCTCCTTCCTTCGTTATAGCGCGGATTCGGTTGCCGCGCGGCATGCTACCTGCGACGTACGGCTACGACCGCGCCTTCCTGCACAACATCCGCGGGATTTGAAATTACCAACTCGCCTTCGCGCAGTCCGGAAACAATTTCTACTTCCGAACCGAGGTCTTCGCCGAGCGTAACCGGACGAAAATGGACAACATTATCGGCCCCGACAGTGGCCACGCGGGGGCCGGTCTTCGAGAGCATAACGGTATCGCCCGGTACGCGGAGCAGCGACTTGCCCTTGCCGGCGGCGAAATGAACCTGTACGTACATGCCGGGGTAAAGCGTCCCAGCAGTGTTGGGGGTCATCAGAATGGCCAACATGGCGCGCGACGCCATGTCCAGGGAGTTCGCGATCCGTACGACCTGGGCGGGAAAGACCTGATTGGGGAGCTCCTGTACGCGCAATTGAGCGGTTTGCCCGGGGTGAATTTCCTGAACATAGGTTTGCGGAACGTTGACAAAGATACGCAGGGGGGTTAACTTCGCGACGCGAAACATCTCCTTGCTGATGCCATCGTTTCCGGAGTTGATCAGGGTGCCGATATCGATGAGGCGCTCGGTGACGATGCCGTCAAAGGGCGCGGTAACGCTGGCGAAGCCTTTCATCTCCTGCAGGCGCTTCACGTTAGCTTCACTGGCGAGCACGGTTTCGCGCGCGGTGGCGAGGCTGGCCTCGGCGCGATCGGTCTGGGCCCTCCGGACATCGTAATCCGCGCGTTTTTCATCATGCTCCTGCTTAGAGACGGCGCCTTTGGTAGCGAGATGGTCCCAGCGATCGAGCGTGACCTTGGCCATGTTCATGTTGGCGCGCGAAAGCTCGATATCGGCTTCGAGTTCCTTGAGCGCAGCCTGGGACTGAGCTAGAGAGGCGCGGGCCTGCGTGATCTGCTGATCGAGCTCGGGGGTTTCGAGTTCGGCCATGAGTTGGCCGGCCTTAACGCGGTCCCCCAGATCGACGAGGCGGGTCTTCATGAAACCATCGGCGCGCGCGAAGATGGGCGATTCGATGAGCGCCTGGAGGTCGCCAGGGAGATCGATGCCGTCTTTGGAAAGAGCGATGTGAGCGGGTGAGGCGATGACAACGGGACGTTGTCCAGCAGATTTCTCAGAGGCGGCGAGCATTACCTTTTGATGCGAGAGACGAGGAAGAATTCCCATCGCGATGGCCGCAGCTACGATGCAGGCGAGGGTGGCGAAGAACATCAGCAAGGGCCGCACGCCGGGTTTTGCAGGTTTCAACTGGGGATTTGCCATCAGGCCTTGACCGCCTCTTCTTCCAAGCGTGAATGGCTGCCGAAGCGAGGCGGCGTCCGGCGGAGCACGCTATAGACGACAGGCACGAAGAATAGTGTAGCGACTGTGGCCAGCAACAATCCACCAATGACGGCGCGGCCCAACGGCGCATTCTGCTCGCCGCCTTCCCCGAGCCCAAGCGCCATAGGCAGCATGCCGACGATCATGGCGAGAGCGGTCATGGTTACGGGACGCAGGCGGGTGAAGCCGGCTTCAAGCGCGGCGGAGAGGGCGTCAAGGCCTTCCTCGCGCAGGTCGTTGGCGAAATTCACGAGCAGGATGCTATTGGCGGTGGCGACGCCGATGCTCATGATGGCGCCCATCATGGAAGGCACGCTGACGGTGGTCTGGGTGACGAAGAGCATGAGGACGATACCCGCCAGGGCGCCGGGCAAGGCCATCAAGATGATGAACGGGTCAAGCCAGGACTGGAAATTCACAACCATGACGAAGTAGACCAGCAGAACGGCGAATATGAGACCAACGCTGAGCCCCTGGAAGGAGGAGCGCATGGTGGAAACCTGGCCGCGCGTTTCGATGAAGCTGCCCTTGGGGAGCTTGGACTGGAAGCCTGCGAGCACACGGTCTACGTCAGACGCGACGGCCCCGAGGTCGCGATCCTGAACATTGGCATAGACATCGTAGACGGGCTGAACGTTGTAGTGATTGACGACGGACGGGGTGAAATCGCGTTCGAGGGTTCCCACATTGGCAATGAGTTGGGAAGCGGATTGGGAGGCGCCGTGGATGGGTGTCCGCAGTAGCTCAGAAGTGGAATTGAGCTTGAATTGGGGCGTCATGACGGCGACCGGGTAATCGACGCCGTTGCGCGGATCGATCCAGTAATTGGGCGCGATCTGTGAACTGGAGGAGAGCGATATGAGCAAACTATCGGCCACGGAACGCTGGGAGAGGCCCATCTGCGAAGCGCGGGTGCGATCTACGTTGAACAACAATTCGGGTACGCCGGCGACCTGATGGGTGTGGACGTCCACCGCGCCGGGAACGCGCGCGAGACCTCGCTCGATTTGGCGGGCGAGATCGTAGTTGGCGCGAGAGTTGGCGAGGGGTCCGAGCACCTGGACGTCGATGGGCGCAGGGAGACCGAAGTTGAGGATCTGCCCGACGATATCGGCGGGTTGGAAGAAGACGGTGAGACTGGGAAACTCCTGCTGCAAGCGGGCGCGCAGTTCGCGAACATACCCGGCAGTGGGCCCGTGCTCGCCGGGGCGGAGAGAGATCATGATGTCGCCATCGAACGTGCCGATGGTGGCGGAATCGCTCAGCGCGATGTTGAAGCCGGAGTAGGGAAGGCCGATGTTGTCGAGGATGTCAGTGAGTTCGGCGGGCGGAATCACTTTACGGATGGAGTTTTCCACCTGCGCGAAGTATTGCTCGGTTTCCTCAATACGCGTGCCGGCGGGGGCGCGCACATGCATGCGGATCTGGCCGGCGTCCACTTGCGGAAAGAAATCTTCACCCAGCATGGGAGTGAGCGCGAGGCAGACGGCGACCAGGACAAAGAAGCTGGCGGCTACCAACTTGCGATGCGCGAGGGCGGAGATAAGGACGGTGCGGTAGGCCCCACGCATTTTCTCAAACCAGCGTTGAAAGGCGCCGGCGAGTCCGCGGGGCGTGTGTTCGCGTCCAACTTCCGCGGCGAGCAGATAGCGAACCATGGTGGGCACGAGTGTGCGCGAAAGCAAATACGAAGCCATCATGGCGATGACGACGGCCAGCGCGAGAGGCGTAAACAGGTAGCGCGCGGCGCCGGTGAGGAACACTACGGGAACGAACACGATGCAGATACAAAGGGTGGAAACGAAGGCGGGCGTGGCGATTTGCATGGCGCCATCGAGAATGGCGCGAACGATGGGCTTGCCCATGCCGAGGTTGCGGTGAATGTTCTCGATTTCGACGGTGGCATCGTCGACCAGAATTCCGACCGCGAGCGCCATGCCGCCGAGCGTCATCACATTGATGGTTTCGTTGAGCATGTACAACACGAGCAGCGAGGTGAGGATGGAAAGCGGAATGGAGATGCAGACGATGATGGTGCTGCGCCAGCTTCCGAGAAAGAGCAAGATCATCAAGCCGGTGAGAAAGGCGGCGATGATGGCTTCGCGCAGCACGCCTTGAATGGCCGCGCGCACGAAGATGGACTGATCGAAGAGAAGTTTCAAGTTTAAGGCGGGGGGCAAGGTAGAGCGGATACGGGGTAGGATCGCCTTAAGATCTTTGATGATTTCGAGCGTAGAAGAGCCGCCATTTTTCAACACCGTGAGCAGAGCAGCGCGGGAGCCGTTGTGGCGGACGATGTTGGTCTGCACGGCGTAGCCATCCCGCACGTGGGCGACATCGCCGACGTAGACGGTGGTTCCGTTGGTCTGGCGAATGGGCAACCGGTTGAAGGCGACGGCGGCATCGGGCGAGCTGTTCAATTTGACCGCGTATTCCTCAGCGCCGATCTTCACCGAACCGGAAGGCATGATGATGCTCTGCGAGTTGATGGCGTTAGTTACGTCGCTGGCGGAGAGCCCCTGGGCGAAAAGCGCGCGCGGGTCGAGATCTACCGAGATCTGGCGCGGACGGCCGCCATAGGGCAGCGGAAAAGTGGCGCCTTCGACATTCGCCATTTGCGTGCGGATGAAGTTGTAACCGTAATCGTAAAGCTGCTGCTCGCTGAGGGTATCGCTTGAAATACTTAACTGGAGAATAGGCACGCTGGAGGCGTTGTAGCGCAGGATATTCGGCGGCACGGTGCCGGGCGGAAGCGCGTGAAGCGACGAATTCGATGTGGCGGTGAGCTGGGAGACGGCGGCCTCGATTTTGGCGCGCGGATGGAAGAAGACTTTGATTATGCCGAGGCCAGGGAGCGACTGCGATTCGAGGTGCTCGATATCGTTAACAGAGACGGTGAAACCGCGCTCCGAGCGCACGGTAATCGCTTCGGCCATTTCCTCGGGGGAGATGCCGCTGTATTGCCAGATCACGCTCACGACGGGAATATCGATTTCGGGAAAGATATCGGTGGGCATGCGGACGCAGACGAGCACGCCAAGGATGACGATCATCATCGCCATAATGACGAACGTATAGGGCCGGCGAAGGGCAAGTTCAACGATCCACATGGGTCTGAGGGCTTTCTCTATGATACAGGCTGCGAATTGGACACAAAGGACTCTCGGATTTTCGGTGATTTGGCTTACGCGGCCAGGGGTTCGTCGTCGTGTGGGAGCTCGTCTTCGTCCTGGAACTCGTCTTCGCCGGGATCTTCATCGGGGAGCGGGTAGGTGGTCTCGCCGATGCCGGCGGCCCAGGCGCGGTCGAGACGGTCGCGGCGGTCCATTACGCGTTCGAGTTCGGGAGCTGAAAAAATGAACCCGCCGTGGTCGCTGGCGGGCGTGAAATCGGCTGTTGGGTCGTAGGCTTCTCCTTCCTCTTCAGCCAGTTTCGAGAGCTTGATGGCTTCGCTGCGGGCGTCGAGGAAGGCCTTTTTACGCTTGTCCTGCATGGCTTCGAGTTGCACGGTGTTCTTTTCGATGGCGCGACGGATGCGGTTTTCGTAGAGGGTGAGGAGCTGTAGGTTTTTGGCCTGGTCGATCCAGGTCTGGCCTTCGGCCAAGGCGGCGTCGACTTGCGGGTTGCCGGAATTCATCGAGTCGGCGTGGGCATGGTGGCCTAGGGCGAAGACGGAGTTTTCGAGGGAGCGGGCGCGTTTGAGACGCCAGCGATCTTCGGCGATCTCTTGAGCGAGATCGGATTCGATGATGCCGAGGGGGGCGAGGGTTTCGTGATAGGCCTTGCAGTGTTTGTCGAAGGCCGCGGATTCTTCGGGGGTGGCAATGTGGATTTTGCCTGTCAAGTAATGCCTGGAGGCATTGAGTGACGAGCGGCGTTTGCCTTCCGGTGTTTTGGGTCCGGTGCTCTTTTGCGCGTTGGCGCGGTTCGCTTTGCGTTGTTTGTCGGTCATGGTTACCTCTGAGTCGAAGTTACTACGGAGTAAGTGGGGCTTTTGGGGCGGGGGGCTGTATGTCGTTGACGGGGTTAGGTGAGATTTTCATGAACTCGCGTCACCGTGAAATTGGCGGGCGTCGTTTTGGGGAGTTAGGCGTGGTTAGCGCCTGCACGTCGAGTCAAATCCGTAAGCACCGAGGGGTCGCCGAGGACCGACACGCCATAGACTTGTCCCGCGACGATGCGGTTATGCTCCCGCAGTATCAGAAGCTGGAGCCGCGAATCGGCTTATCAGGCCCGTCCGCCGCGTCCACGAATCGGCTTTACGCTGTTCCTGCTAGGGCTTCTTTGCCGGGGCGTTGTCGTGCTTCTTCTGCTCCCCTTGTTTCTGTTTCGTCAACTGATGTTGCTTGTTCTTTTCCTTGTCTTTCTTGCCGCCCTTGTCACCCATGCCTGCTCCTTTTTCAGCGATTGTGACTTGAAGTCTGGATCACTGCGCGGTTGATCATTCGTAGTCGCCGCGAACCAACGCTACCACAACTGCAGCCAGCAAGAGTCACTGCAGCCGAACCCGGTCCGTGGCTTTGTCGATTTTCCGATTCCTTCTTCGTCAACGTGGCGCACGGCATTCAGTCTCGAGCCACATTCGCCAGCGGTGACCAATCCGCATGTACGCATCGGGCAGATAACTCCTGCCTTGTCGCCAAGGGGCTTGGTAAAGCGTTCGCCGGATTCACTTGGGCGAATAACGCGTAAGCCACCGCAGTGCCGCGCGGCCGGCTTGCTCCTGGATCGTCGGCAGCCCGTACCTGGGCGCGGCGACCGAATCGTTTCCTGTTGGCGCGTGATTCAGGAGCGATCCGGCCAGAGCACGCGAAACGGTTTCCACGCAACCCGTGATCACGAACGGATAACGGCCCATCGTGATCAGATTTCGCAGACTCGCGATCCCTCGCATCGCGAGAAAATAGTCGTATGGCCGCCGAGGGATATACTGATCCGGGTCCGTGTCTCACATCTCGCGACATTCAGGGATTTGTTCGAGACGGTTTCGTGCGGCTTGACGCAACTTTCTTGCGCAGCACGGCGGAAGAAGCTCGCGAGATCCTGTGGCGTGACACCGGATGTGACCCATTCGATCGCAGGACCTGGACCCACCCCGTCATCCGGCTGGGCAGCTACTTCGATCCACCTTTTCGAGCGGCAGCAAACGCGCCGCGACTCGTTGCCGTGATTGACCAACTCGTCGGGATTAGCCGCTGGCGGCCGCTCCGAGCACTTGGCACATTCCCGATTCGATTTCCCAGCGAGAGCGATCCCGGAGATACTGGCTGGCATGTGGACGCCAGCTACCCGCCGCTGGATGGGTCGGATGAATCCTTCCTTTCGTGGCGTGTGAACGTGCACTCAAAAGGTCGCGCTCTGCTGTTGCTATTTCTCTTCTCTGATGTTGGCGAGTTCGATGCCCCGACGCGAATACGTTTGGGATCCCATCTGGATGTAGCTCGCATTCTTGCTCCGGCCGGAAAAGGGGGCCTGTCATTCATGGAACTGGCAAACTGCCTTGAAGAGACCGCCTGCAGACCCGAACTACCTGCGACGGGTAGTGCGGGAACCGTATACCTCTGCCACCCATTTCTGGTGCATGCGGCTCAACCGAACCGCGGAAAGGAGCCGCGGTTTATGGCACAACCGTCCCTGGAAGCGCTCCGGCCGTTCCAATTAGAGCGCAGCGACGGTGCATATTCCCCGAATGAAATCGCGATCCGTTTGGCGCTTGGCTTCGAGAAAATGGAGCCGTAGTGCTGTGATTCCGGGTGGATCGTCGGCCAACCGGAAATTATACGAGTGGGCGTATTGTCGGCTATGGTGCGAAAAAGTTGTTTTGGCTCTTGGATGCACTCATATATCAGCTCAACTCACAAGATCCACTTGCCGTCGCGTATTCAATCCCGATAGTAAGCGTATCCCCTGGGCGCCAAATCGGGAACCAGTTGGGATGGAAACTCTACTTGGCGCCGGTAAGCGGAAGGCTGCCGCTTCTTCTAACGCGATTAGATCGTATCTCATCCATCTCGCCGTTGCCGACGGACTTTGCCGTTTCGTTTCGCCTCCAGTAATCGGTTGACGGACGCCGCAGGTGGCGATTCCAGCAGTACACGTCAGAAGTACAAGTCTGGCGTCATTCTAGCCACCGACCCACTGTTTAAGGATGCGCACAGGCCACCTAATTGCATGTAGGTTGCCAATGGCGCCGCGTAAGACGCTCTTTCTGAGCGTATTTGTTTTTTTGTTCCCGTGGATTGCATCTCCGGCCGATCTCGCCCCGACTGCGGCGTACGAAGGCCAGCGCATTGTTAACGTGCGCTTCGATCCTCCAGGACAGCCGGTTTCGTCGGACGATTTGAACCGCCTGCTCACATGGAAGGCGGGGGATGCGCTGCACCTCGACGATGTTCGCGCAACTATCAAGCGCCTGTTTGCGACGGGCAGTTTCGCGTCGATCGATGTGGATGCAGAACCTGCCCCAGGCGGCGTGCAAGTCATCATCAGGACTACGGAACAATGGTTCGTGGGACCGGTAGAGGCTCACGGCAAGATGAATCTTCCGCCCAGCAGCGGGCAACTTGCCGATGCCTCGCGTTTGGATTTGGGGCAGCCATTTTATGACGAGGACATCAATCACGCCGTGGAGGGAATGCGCGGCCTGCTGGAACGCAATGGACTCTACAAAGCGCAGATCACGCCGCACATCGAACGGGATATCGCGCATCAAGAAGTTTCGATTACGTTCGAGGTGAAGGCGGGGGAGCGCGCCCGGCTGACGCTGCCGGAAGTGAGCGGCGATACACGGCTTCCCGCGGATGTGGTGGCGCACGACGCCAAATATAAAGGCTGGTTCCGCTGGAAGCCCGCGACCGATGCGACCGTACAGGACGGCATCCATAATATTCTCGAAAAATACGCCAAGAAGAAGCGCCTGACGGCTTCCGTCACGCTGGATAAGCGCACGTATGACGCGGCCCAGAACCGTGTGCATACCTCGATCACAGCCAATGGCGGTCCGGTGGTTAAGATCACGGCGCAAGAGGCCAAGATTTCCCAGAGCAAGCTAAAACAGTACGTCCCGGTTTTCGAAGAGGAGACCGTCAACAACGACCTGCTGGTGGCGGGAGCCCGCAATTTAATCGATTACTTTCAGTTTCAAGGGTATTTTGACGTACAGGTCGACCACAAAATTTCCATGCCGTCGAAGGACCTGGAGGAAATTACATACCGTATCGGTCTGGGGGAGCGGCATCGCGTCGCGGCGGTGATCGTCAAAGGGAACCACTACTTCGAAACCCACGACATCCGCGCGCGAATGTACACAGAACCGGCGGGCTTCATCCGCCTGCGCCACGGACGCTACAGCGGCGGTTTCGCCAAGCGCGATGTAGCGGCGATCTCCGCGCTGTATCACGATAACGGCTTCCGCGACGTCAAAGTGAGCGCCACCACGGAAGACGACTACAAAGGCAAGAAAGGCGACGTGGCCGCTACTTACGCGATCCAGGAAGGTCCGCAGTATCTGGTTTCGACGTTTGCAGTCAATGGGCTGGAACTCGACGAGAAGGACGACATTCTCAAACAACTCGCGTCTGTGCCGGGGGAACCGTATAGCGAAACCAATGTCGCAATGGATCGCGACTTCATACTGGCGAGATGCAATGCCGAGGGTTATGCCACTGCCGCCTTCGACTTCCAGGCGACGCCCGCGGCGGGTGAAAATCGGATGGCGCTCGAATACAACGTCAAGCTTGGGCCGTATCAAACGGTGCGCGACATCGTGATCACCGGATTGCACACCACGCGCCAGCGGCTGATCAGGCCAGCGATTCCATTCGAGGCCGGGGAGCCGCTTTCGTGGAACGCGATGGGCGATATGCAGCGCAAGCTCTACGATTTGGGCGTGTTCGAGAAGGTCGACATGGCGGTTCAAGATCCCGACGGGCAGATGCAGGATAAGTACGTGCTCTTTCATCTGACGGAAGGGCATCAATATAATCTGGCCGTTGGCTTGGGCGCCCAGGTGGCGCGTTTCGGCGGTAGTCAGACCAGCCTCGACTCCCCCGGGGGAACCACTGGCTTCGCACCCAATTTCGATTTCGAAATCAGCCGCCTGAATCTCTGGGGACTTGGACACAGCGTCAACTTCAAGAGCCGCTATTCGACGCTTGACCGGCGCGTTTCGTTGAACTATCTGGCGCCGCGCTATCACGATGTGGAAGGCCGCAACTTCTCGTTCACCGCGCTCTACGACAACACGCGCGACGTTCTCACTTACACCGCGAATACTTATCAGTTTTCTCCGCAGTATTCCCAGAAGCTCTCAAAGCCGACCACGCTGCTGATCCGCTACACCTGGCGGGATTCGAGGGTGGAGCAGTCGACGCTCAAGATCAATCCGCTGCTGATTCCGCTCTTTTCGCAGCCTTCGCAGGTGGCCGAGTTTGGTGGAAGCCTGGTGCAAGACCGCCGCGACGACCCGGCAAACGCGCATCGGGGCATCTATAACAGCGTGGATCTTGATCTTGCCGAGCGCTACTTCGGGGGGCAGAAAAACTTTCTGCGCTTCCTGGGGCGCAGTTCTTATTACAAATCGTTCGGCAATTACACGCTGGCGAGTAATACGGAATTCGGCGTGATCAAGACGTTCAACTTACAACCGGGCTTTATTCCTTCCACTTACATTCCGCTGCCCGACCGGTTCTATGGCGGCGGCCAGACAACCGATCGCGGCTTTCCGTATAACGAAGCGGGACCGCGCGACCAGCTGACCGGGTTTCCGATCGGCGGCAATGCGCTGTTCTTTCATTCAACTGAACTGCGGTTCCCGCTAATAGGGGATAACATTGGCGGCGTGCTGTTTCACGACATGGGCAACGTTTATACGGGTCTTAGCCGGCTCTCTTTCCGCGTGCATCAAAACGGGCTGGAGGATTTCAACTACATGGTTCACGCGGCGGGGTTCGGAGTCACTTATCGCACGCCGCTGGGTCCGGTAAGACTTGATCTGGCGTATAGCTTTAATCCGCCGACATTCAACGGACTGAAAGGAACTTATCAGCAGCTTGTTTTGAACCAGGCAACGCCGGCGATACAAAGCGTCAGTCATTTTCAATTCTTCTTTACGATTGGGCAGGCATTCTAATGCGAGTTACTCGTCTTATCGGCATGTTCGCCGTTGTCTCGGCGATGGCTATGGCCGCGGTGGTCGATCGCGTGGCGCTGATAGTCGGCAAAAGCGTCTTCACCGAAAGCGAGGTAAATCAAGAAGCGCGTCTTACGGAACTCGAGGCTGGGAAGCCGCTGGACCTTTCGGCGGCGCAGCGCAAAGAGGCGGCCCAGCGCCTGGTAGATCGTGAACTGCTGCGGCAGGAAATGGTAGCCTCCGCTGCGCCGACTGGAACGGCCGACGCCAACGCACTGCTGCTGACTTTCCGGCAGCATCGGTTCGCGACCGCGGCCGAATATCGCGCGGCGCTGACGCACTATGGCGTTACCGAGGACGCGCTCAAGCAGAGACTGCAATGGGAGGCGGATATGCTCCGCTTCACGGACGACCGCTTCCGGACGTTCGCGCCTCCGCCGGACAATCAGTCGGCGAACAATCAGTCGGCGGATCGGTCGGGGAGTACGGCGGCGGCTGCGCCGACGGTGGACCAACAACTGGATGCATGGCTGGCGCAGCAGCGCTCCAACACGCGCGTGGTGTTCGTGCCGGAGGCGTACCAATGACGCAAAGGGTTCGAAGCATTCTGCGCATCACGACGGCGACGATCGCAGGGCTGCTGCTGGTGGTGGTGCTCGCGGGCATCGTGATCGTACAGACGAAATGGTTCAGCGACACGGTGCGCTCGAAGATCGTGGGCGCCGTGGAAACGGCCACGGGCGGCACGGTAGAGATTGGATCATTCTCATTCGACTGGAAGCATCTGCGCGCGCGGATTGAGGATTTCACCATTCGCGGGCTGGAACCGAAGGATTCGGCGCCGCTGTTTCACGCGGCGGCGATCCAGGCCGATCTGAAACTACTTTCGCCGTTCCATGGATTCGTCGACATCGCCTATCTGCTGCTGGACCAGCCGCAAGCGCGCGTGATTGTTTTTCCCGACGGACACACCAACATTCCGGCGCCGAAGGTTCCCGCCAAGCACAGCGACAAAACCGGGCTCGAGACGATTGTCGATCTGGCGATCGGCCATTTCGACCTGCGCAACGGCAGCTTTACGTTCGGCAATCAGCAGACTGCGCTCAGCGCCAGCGGGGCGAATTTCCGCGCGCAACTTGGCTATAACGCGCTTGATCCGTCTTACACCGGCCAAATCGCGATCAGCCCGCTGCAAGTGCGTACGGGCGGCAACGCTCCGGTCGATATCGATATTCAGGTGCCGGTTTCGGCGCATAAGGACCGGCTGGAGATCGCGAATGCGCAGTTTCGTACCGGGCAATCGCATATCGTGGTGTCCGGTTCGATGGAGCATCTGGTAGATCCGCGAACGTCCGCGCACGTGAATGCGGAAGTCATGCTGGACGACGTTCGCCGCGCGGCCGGACTTTCCATGCCGCTCGACTTGACGCACGGTCCGAAGGCAATGAAGGCCGATATTACCGCGACGATGGATCAGAACGCGATTCGCATCCAAAGCGCCCGACTGGGTTTGGGACGCACGACCATTGAGGCGTCGGGCGATCTCAAAGAAGCAAAGGGCGGGGCCGGCGCAACATTCAACGCGACGCTCGACCTGGGCGAACTGGGAACGCTGTTTAAGGTGGCGGCGCGTCCCGAAGGCGTGGTTAAGCTGGGCGGCAAGGCAAGCCTGGATGCGCAGAATAATTATTCGGCCGCGGGAAATATTGAAGCGAAAGCGTTGGCGTTCCGCAACGGGGACACTCGCATTTCCAATGTGAATTTCGATTCGAGCGTCAGCGCCGATTCGCACCGCATCGCGCTTTCCAATCTTCGGCTGGGTGCACTGGGCGGGCGTTTCACCGGAAGCGCGATGCTGGAAGAGATGTCGGCGTTCCAGGTAAAGGGAACGCTGAGCGATTTCCATCTCGCCTCTATCGGGCGCGAATTTCTGAATCGCCGGCTGGGCTATAACGGCGTTATCTCGGGGCCAGTCGAAGCGACGGGAGACTTGAAGCGCACGAACGATCTGGCGGCGAAAGTGAACCTGGCTATATCTCCGACGCGCGGAGGGCAAGGAATTCCGGTTGCGGGACGGCTTAATGCGGGATACAACGGGCGCGCGGACATCGTGACCTTAAATGCCTCATATATCGCGCTACCGAACAGCCGTGTTGACCTTGGCGGGGAATTGGGAAAGCAGATCGACGTGAAACT
This sequence comes from Bryobacterales bacterium, assembly GCA_963703295.1. Classification (GTDB taxonomy): domain Bacteria; phylum Acidobacteriota; class Terriglobia; order Bryobacterales; family Bryobacteraceae; genus PALSA-243. The sequence continues at coordinate 7,380,437 of OY969810.1, read as the reverse complement.
GGTTTCGCACAACTTCGCCGATTTCCAGCCGGTGGCGGAGATCCCAATTGCGTTCTCGCCCGGCGGCTCGGCTTCGGCAGATACGAAGATTACGGGAACGCTGACTAACCCTCGCATTACGGGCGCGCTCGCCATGAGCCGTTTCAGCGTGCAGGGAAGGCCGTTCACGAACTTTGCCGCGGATGTGGCGGCGTCCCCTTCGGGCGTGCAGGTCACGAACGCCGTGATTGCGCGCGGAGCGCTGCAGATGCAACTCACAGCCAGCGCCGGCTTGCGCCAGTGGAAGGCATTGCCCGAGAATCCGCTGCGCGTGGATGCCACCATTCGCAATGCGGATACGACCGATGTGCTGGCGCTGGCCGGCCAGACCTCAATTTCGGCGACGGGCGCGTTCACGATGGACGCGCGTATCGGCGGTACGATCGGCAGCCCTACTGGAAATGTGGATGTCGCGGCACTGAACGGCGCGATTGAGGGTCAAAAGTACGACGCGTTCCAGATGCATGCGCAAATGACGCCTAATGCGATTGTAGTGCCGACGCTCTCGCTGACTTCCGGCGCGGCGCGGCTGGATGCAAGTGCGGAGTTTCAACACGCGGCCAACGATCTGAGTCAAGGCTCGCTGCGGGCGCATGTTACCGCCAATCAGGTGCAACTGGCGCAGTTCCAGGCGCTGGTCAAAGACCGCCCAGGTCTGGCCGGCGCGGTAACGCTGAACGGCGATGGAACTGGGACGCTTAAGGCCGGTGAGTTTGCGATTTCGTCGCTTAATGCGAATGTGGCGCTGCGGGGCCTGGCGATGGAAGGCAAAGCGCTCGGAGACCTTACCGCGACCGCAAATGCGGCGGGCTCGCTGGTGCACTACAACGTGTCGTCAAACCTGGCGGGGTCGAGCATCCGGGTGAATGGGCAGAGCGATCTCAACGGAGACCATGCCACCACCGCGAGCGCCGACATCTCCAATCTGCCGATTGACCGCGTACTGGCGCTGGCTGGACAGCGCAATCTTCCGGTAAAGGGTTCATTGACGGTAACGGCGCAGGTGAGCGGAACGCTGCAAGATCCGCATGCGAATGCCAACTTCACGGTGGTCAACGGCGCAGCCTGGCAGGAGCCGTTCAATAAACTCGAAGCGAGCGTGAACTACACGGCGCGCTCGGTGGATGTGCCGCGACTGCACTTAGAAGACGGGCCTTCGACGATCGACGGAACCCTTGCCTTTGCGCATCCCGCGAACGATTTCGAAGACGGCGACGTGCAACTGCATCTGAACAGCAATCGCGTTCAACTGGCGCGTCTGCACACGCTGCAACAAGCCAAGCCGGGTCTGGCCGGCTCGATCGAACTCACGGCCGATGCGGTGGGCCGGTTGCGCAAGAACGCCGCTCCGCTGTTTTCGACACTGAACGCGAACCTGCGCGCGAGTGGAATTACGCTGAACCAGCAGAATCTCGGCGATCTCACCTTGACCGCGGCGACGCGCGGCGGCGCGGTGAACTTTAATCTGGTTTCGGATATCGCGCATTCGGATATCAAAGGCTCGGGATCGGTCGAATTGACGGCAAACTATCCAGTGCGCGCCCAAGTCACCTTCGCCAAAGTGACTTATCGCGGGTTGAGCCCGCTGATCTCGCAATCGGACCCACTGCCGATCGATGGATCGGTGGAAGGCTCTGTGAATCTCTCGGGGTCCGCGAGCGACACGAACAGCCTTAGCGGTACGCTGCAGGTTACCAAGCTCGAAGCGCACTCCGCCGCTCCGGCCGGGGTGGGCTCACAGCCTCGCGTGGCGCTCGACCTGAGTAATAGCGGCAACATCGTTGCGGCGCTCAATCGTGGGGTAGTGACGGTGCAGAATTTCAAACTCGCCGGGCGCGACGCAAACCTTGCGGTAAGCGGAACCGCATCGATCGCGGGCGGCCCGCTCGCGCTGCGAACGACGGGCAATGTGAATCTGGAGATTCTCGAAGCACTCAGTTCCGATATTTATTCTTCGGGCGCGATCACGCTCGATGCATCCGTCGCCGGTACCGCGGCGAGTCCGAATATCACGGGACAGTTGCAATTGCAGAACGCGTCCTTCAATATGCTCGATCTGCCCAACGGACTCTCGAACGCGACAGGCGTGATCAGTTTCAACGGCACGGAAGCGTATATCCGAAACATCACCGGAGAGAGCGGCGGAGGCAAGGTGGTACTTGCCGGTGATGTGGTCTACGGCGGGCCGCAGTTGCAGTTCCGTGTACAGGCGACGGCTAACGACGTACACGTGCAGTATCCCGATACGATCACGACCGTAGTGAACGCCAATGTCGCTGTAAGTGGAACCAGCACTTCGAGCCTGGTAACCGGAACAGTGACGATTAACGGAGTCTCGATGCATTCCGGCGCTGACGTAGGCAACATACTTACGCAGGCGGCCGCACCGCCAACCGCATCCTCCGGCTCGGGCGGACCTCTGGCGGGAATGCGCTTCGACGTTCATATCGTGACCGCGCCCGATACGCAATTCCGCAGCACGCTCACGAAGAACGTACAGGCGACTGCGAACCTGACTTTGCTTGGCACTCCCGATAACCCGGGAATGTTGGGGCGCCTGTCCGTGAGCGAAGGCGACGTGGTCTTCTTCGGCAGCAAGTACACGATCAACGAAGGGAGCATCACGTTCTCCGACGCGTCGAAGATTAACCCGATACTGAATGTGGATCTGGAGACGACGGTGCAGGGAATCGACGTGTCTCTAACTGTAGCGGGACCGATGAATCAGATGAAGCTTTCCTACCGGTCCGATCCGCCGATGCAGTTCCAGCAGATCGTTTCTCTGCTGGCATCGGGTACGCCGCCGTCGACCGACCCTGTGCTGGCCGCGCACACGAACGCCGCGCCGCAGCAGAACCTGGAACAATCGGGCGCATCGACGCTGCTGGGTCAGGCAGTGGCCAACCCAGTCTCGGGACGGCTGCAGCGACTGTTCGGCGTGAGCCATCTCAGCATCGATCCGCAGATCATCGGGGCGACCAACACCGCGCAAGCGACGTTAACGCTGCAACAGCAGATCACCCCGGCGATCACGTTCACGTACATCGAAGATGTGAGCAGCTCTAACCCGCAACTGATCCGCGCCGAGTGGGCCATCAATCGACGCTATTCCGCGATTGCGCAACGCGATGTGAATGGCTCAGTGACGGTCGATCTGTTTTATAAGAAGCGTTTCCATTAGCAGGCTGCCGAAAAAAGCAAATGGGCCGCGGATGAACGCTGATCAACGCGGATAGCCAGTTTTCAATCTGCGTTGATCAGCGTTTATCTCAGATGATTTACTTCGCGGCGCCCAGGCGTGTTGCGCCTATCGCGAGATCGTCATAATAGACGTCGAAGCCTTGCGGGGGCGCGCCCCAAACGCGAGCGCCCAGGCCGAGTTCCTGAAATCCGCCGGTGAGACCGGAGGCGTTCGTGCTGCCTTTGGGCCAGGTGAATTTTACGGAGTCGGCTTTCTCGCCATTGACCAAGGTCATGACCTTCTCGCCGTCCACCCAGTAGGTAATCGATGAGGGGGAGTCGTTGAATTCCCATTCGAGCAGGAACCATTTGCCGGAGGGAGGGCCGACTTCGGCGTGGAATGTAATCTCGCCGCGACCTTGGCCGGCGGGCGATTTGTTCTCCTGATAGGACGGTTGCCACGTTCCCTTGTAGGCGCCAATCTCATTGAACTTCGAAAGGGGCCATCCCGGCTCGCCGGCGAAGATGAGCGGATCGTGCGTGGGGCTCAGGCCCGGGGAGACCTTCATATACACGCGGCCGAAGAGGTGCGTCCGGACCGATTCGGGGAGATGCGTGACGGCGAAAGCGTAACTCCGCGTGGCCATGTCCGGATAATGTACGTGCAGGGCGTACTTGCCGTGCGCGCCTTCTACGGGTTCGACTGCAATCGTCGCTGTACCGGTGACGCGTTGTTCCCAGACCGCGGGATCGATCTTGCCCGACTCGAAACCTTCGCTGAACACGGCCGCGCCTTGAGCCGCCAAGACAGCAGGCAAGGCGACGGCAAGCAGGGATGTATGTGCCAATCTGAAAATCATGCGGAGATCTTACTCTACCGCTACCGTATCAATCACCGATCAAAGGTTCGGTAGCCGCGATTGCAACTTTGCGCACGCGGAGCCGCAAAATGGTAGATGAGGCGGCGAGCCGCAAGATCCCTATGAACGATCCGTATCATCTGCAGCGCTTCGTGGATGCGCAGGAGCCCGTCTATGCTCAGGTGACGGCCGAATTGCGCGCGGGCCGAAAACGAAGCCACTGGATCTGGTTTATCTTTCCGCAGATCGCGGGTTTGGGCTACAGCGGGATGGCCGTCCGCTATGCGATTTCGTCGCGGGAAGAAGCGGCTGCATATTCACAGCACCTCATCCTTGGCCCTCGCCTGAGAGAGTGCACGCAGTTGGTGATGCTGACGGAAGGCCGTTCTATCGAGCAGATTCTGGGATTCCCGGATGACTTGAAATTTCGGTCTTCGATGACGCTGTTTGCGCGCGCCAGCCTGGATAACGAAGTGTTTCGTGCCGCACTGCGGAAGTATTTTGGCGGCGAAGAAGACCCATTGACCGTCGAGCGTTTGTAAGCCCGATTTGCTCAACCCGCTATACTAAAAGTACCCCCTTCCCGTGCAAGACTATATTCACATTCGCGGCGCCCGTGTCCACAATTTGAAGAACGTTTCGCTTTCTATTCCCCATAATCAGCTCACTGTAATGACGGGGGTTTCCGGTTCCGGCAAGTCGTCACTGGCATTCGACACGATCTACGCCGAAGGCCAGCGCCGATACGTGGAATCGCTCTCGGCTTATGCCCGACAATTTTTGGAGCGCATGGAAAAACCGGCCGTCGACGAGATCGATGGCATCGCTCCGGCGGTGGCGATCCGGCAGAAAAATACGAGCCGTAATCCGCGTTCGACGGTGGCGACGTCGACGGAGTGCTACGATTTTTTGCGTCTGCTGTTTGCGCGCGTGGGGCAGACGTTTTGCCCGACCTGCGGAGCGCGCGTGCGGCGCGACACGGTGGACGAAGCCGCGGCGCGCATGCTGCAGTTGCCTGAGGGCTCGCGCTGGTACGCTCTGTTCGCGGTGGGCGAGCATGCGGGCGCGGCCTCGCTACGCGACCACCTCTTCGAATTGCGGAAGAAGGGCTTCAACCGCCTTTTCCAAGGCGGCAAGCTGTTCGAATTCTCCACGCCCGAGTCTCTGCTCGAGATCGATTTCGCCAAGCCCGTTTTCATTCTGGTGGACCGCATCGCAATCACACCGGACCTGCACCAGCGCCTGGTGGATACGATCGAAACCTGCTACCGCGAGTCCGGCGAAGTGATCTTCGAAGCGGCCGACGGATCGCGCCAGATTCGGTTCAACGAGAAATTTCAGTGCAAGACCTGCGGGACGGAATTTAATCCACCGGAGCCGATTCTCTTCAGTTTCAATTCGCCTTTCGGCGCCTGCCCGCGCTGTCAGGGTTTTGGAAACACCATCGATTTCGACATGGACCGTATCATCCCGGACAAGACCCTCTCGCTCGAAGATGGCGCAGTGGAGCCGTGGACCAAGCCGAAGTACCGCTCCTGGCTGGGCAACTTTAAGAAATCCGCGAAAAACCTGCGATTTGGCGTACCCTACTGCGATTTGACAGGCGAAGAGCGCGAGGTTGTCGACGCGTTTATTCGCCGCTTTCTCGATTTCCTCGAAAGTAAGAAATATAAGCTGCACGTGCGGGTTTTTCTGAGCCGCTATCGCGGTTACGCGCAATGCCCGGATTGCAAAGGGGCGCGGCTTCGCAAAGAGGCGCTGTATGTCCGCGTCAGCGGGAAGAACCTGGCCGAGATCGTGCGGATGAACATCGCCGAGGCGCAGCGCTTCTTTGGCGAATTGCGGCTTTCGCCCGAAGAGAGCGCGATCGCAGACAAGATTCTTGTGGAGATCAACCAGCGGCTGAAGTTTTTGAATGATGTCGGGCTCGACTATCTAACGCTGGACCGGCTTGCTTCGACGTTATCGGGCGGCGAAGCGCAACGCATACAGCTTGCAACGAGTCTTGGGTCGCGTTTGGTGGGCGCGTGTTATGTGCTGGACGAACCATCGATCGGCTTGCACAGCCGCGATACGGGGCGTTTGATTCGCATTCTGGAAGAACTGCGCGGCCTGGGCAACACGATTGTGGTTGTGGAGCACGATCCGGACGTGATGCGCGCGGCCGATCACATTGTCGATCTGGGCCCTGGCGCGGGGGAGCATGGCGGCAACATCGTCTTCGAAGGCACACTAAGCAAGCTTGTCGCAAATGGCAACCAATCTCTCACGGCAAAATATCTGCGCGGAGAGATGAAGGTGTCCGCGCCGCGCGCGCGACGCGAAGTGAATCGCAGGAAGATGCTGCGTTTTTCCGGCGCGCGCGCACACAACCTGAAAAACGTAGAGGTTGAGGTGCCGCTGGGAATGATGGTTGCGGTGACCGGGGTTTCCGGATCTGGAAAGTCCACGCTGGTGCGCGACGTGATCTTCCGATCGCTCGAAGCGTTAAAGAAAGCCGGCGAAGGCGCCGCCGAACCCAACCTGTTCGAGGGCTCTGAAACGCCGGTTGAATCGGCACGCGTAGCCTGCAAGAAAGTCGAAGGCGCGGACCGAATCACGAGCGCTGTGATGATCGATCAATCGCCCATCGGCCGGACGCCCCGCTCCAATCCGGTGACGTATATCAAGGCATTCGACATCATTCGCGGCCTGTTCGCTTCCACGCGCGAGGCGGAGAAGCGGGGATATACTGCCGGCCATTTTTCGTTCAACGTTCCTGGGGGCCGATGCGAAACCTGTCAGGGCGACGGCACAGTCACGGTGGAGATGCAGTTTCTGGCGGATGTCGAACTGATTTGCGACGAATGCAAAGGCACGCGCTACAAGAGCGGAATTCTCGAGATCCGCTACAACGGGCTGAATATTCACGAGACCTTGCAGCTTACCGTGCGGGAGGCGATGGGGTTTTTTGCGGCCAGCTCGCGGCTGGTGCAGAAGCTTAAAGTGCTTGATGACGTCGGGCTGGGGTATCTTCGTCTGGGCCAATCGGCGACGACGCTATCCGGCGGCGAAGCGCAGCGCGTGAAACTCGCCTCGCATCTGGCTGCGTCGAGCTGTGCGGGGACGCTCTTCATCTTCGATGAACCCACTACGGGCCTGCACTTTGACGATATCGCCAAACTACTGGGGGCCTTCCAGCGGCTAATCGATAACGGAGGCAGCCTGATCGTGATCGAGCACAACCTCGACGTGATTCGAGCAGCCGATTGGGTGATCGATCTCGGGCCGGAAGGCGGACACGGCGGCGGCGAAGTAGTGGTTGCCGGGCCGCCGGAGGCGATAGCCGCCTGCGAGCGGTCCTACACGGGACGGTATCTACGAGCCGGATAGATGGGCGCGCGGGGAATACTCGACGTTCATCAGGAATAGGCCTTTAGCCGGCGCCGTGGCTCCCGAACGTTCCGGTAGAGAGTCCAGTTTTTCAATATTCCCCTTGCCGGCCTCGATTAAGGTGCCCACAACATTTCGCACCATGTGTTTCAAGAACCCGCTGCCGCAGACGGAATAGACCAACAGGTCCCCCACGCTTTTCAGTTCCGATGAGAAGATGGTGCGCACCTTCGATTTGATTTCCGCATCGCTGCCGTCTGCGGCCGCGAACGCGGTGTAATCGTGGGTACCCTCGAAAGCGCGGGCGAGCTGCGTCATGCGGCTTACGTCAATGGGATACGGGTAGTGGTGCACGTAAGGCCATTGGAAGGGTGAACAGATTTCGGCCCGCAGGATGCGGAATTCATATGTCTTCGCCTTGGCATTGAACCTCGGATGAAAATCCGCGGAAACCTCCTCCACGGAGAGCACGCGAATCGCCGCGGGCAAGAGGCGGTTCAGGGCGCGCTGGAGGTTTGCAATAGGAATCGGATTTACGATGCTGAAGGCCGCTACCTGCGCCAAGGCGTGAACCCCCGCATCGGTTCTGCCAGATCCAGCTACGTGCACCAGATCGCCTTCCATGTGACTCAGAATTTTTTCGAGCGTCCCTTGAACGGTGGGCAGCCCGGGCTGTATCTGCCATCCGTGAAAGCCGCCGCCATCATAGGAAAGCGTGATCTTGATGCGCCGCATCGCGGTGTAACCGGGGCTCCGTTCGTTATGTGGGGCGGGAGCCCGGCTTCACGGCCGGGATCCCGAGCGCGCACATGGGGCAATGTTCCGGATAGTGAGCCGCCACTTGCATTGTCACCAGAGACACGCGTGGCACGCCCACGCTGGCGTGGCCGCCCGAGCGGTCGATGATCGATCCAGCGGCCAAGATCTGCGCGCCGGCGTCTTGTAGCGATTCGATCACGTCGTGGGTGCTGCCGCCGGTGGTGATTACATCCTCCACCACGATTCCAACTTCGCCGCGCGCCACGGTAAAGCCGCGGCGTAACATCATCTTCTTCGTCTCGGCGTCACGCTCTGTGAAGATGAAGCGGGCGCCCATGGCGCGCGCCACTTCATGCCCGATGATCAGCCCGCCAATCGCGGGCGAGGCCACGAATTTGACGCCGCGCGGCGCAAATTCCCGGAGTTGCTCCGCCAGCAAGCGTCCCAGCTTTTCGGAAGCCGCGGGATGCTGCAGTACCAGCGCGCATTGCAGATATTCGGCGCTATGCAATCCACTGGTCAGTTTAAAATGCCCTTGGAGATAGGCTCCAGTGGACTTGAAGATTTCGAGAATCGATTCCCCTTGCGGCGACACACTGGCATTATAGCCGGGCTAACCCGCATTTCTCACCAGCTTTCTGCTGCGGCGCGCAAGGCCGCGTCTACTTTGTTGCGCTTGACCGTGTTCCATTTTCGCGTATATCTCCGAAAGCGCTTCGTGGCGCATAACCGCCTATCCACGCCGCCATCCTTCACATCGAAGGCGACGAACGTCCGCTGGGCGAGCGCATACTGCTATTCCGGCGCCATGAACGGGAATTCGGCGAACAGACCGGCGATGGCCGAGGCCAATATCTTCGGATCGATCAGGGGTTCCGGCTTCGGCAGTTGCGCTTCGAGGTCCCGCAGTTCAGCGGTGAGGGAGCAGTCGCGCGGGTCGAACTGTGCCTCCGTGATCTTGTTCTCACGCGTATATCGATGAGCCGCTCCTGTTCGCCGGTATCGCCGACACGGACGCGGCATTTTTCGCCAAGTCTGGAATGCGTCCGAGAACTTCGCTGCCCGGCATCACGGAAAAAGGCGGCCAAATGATAAAGCCCCTGCCGCGCCGACGCCAATCCAGCAGGAGAGCGTTGCTCAATACGTTGAGGCCATCGGGTGGCTCGCGCTCAAGGTGAGCCGCACTCCGAAGCTGAGGCCGCTCTTCTGGCCATCTTGAAGTTGGCACCGCCCACCATCGAGACGCTGCGGCGCGGCGATGAACGGCGGATCGCGGCGTGAGTGCCGATTTGCGGGAAGAAGTCCAGTTAGGTCTCTGACCTACGCCTCGTTGTAATCTATATTGTTCCTGTTCCTGAACGCAATGAGCAAATATCTGTTTATTCTCGGTGCAGGTGCATCCGTCCACGCGGGTGCGCCGTTGATGTGCAATTTTCTTGATCGAGCACGGAAACTCATTACAGCCGACCGCGAGTGTAGATATGCCAAAGAATTTAAGCGTGTTTTCGAAGCAATGTCGGACCTTCAAGCAGTGCATTCAAAATCTGCTTTGGACATCGTAAACCTGGAGTCAGTGCTTAGTGCGTTTGAAATGGCGACTTTGCTTGGTGTCCAACCCGGCTCAACTGAGTTGCTTTCCTCTATAACCCGCCTTATCGCGTGGACATTAAATGAATCGACACAACTGCCACTCCGTCAGTACAAGCCAACACCCTCGCCGTACTATTCTGAATTCGCAGAACTTATCGAAGGTTTGAAAAAACGGGCCGGAGGCGATTCATGCTGCATTATCACGTTCAATTACGACTTGGCTCTCGATTTTGCGCTATGGCATCATCAATTGCAACCCGACTACGTTCTAGGCGAGAACGCTAGCGGGCAATTTCGTGTTCCTCTACTCAAGCTTCACGGATCAGTGAACTGGGGTCGGTGCCCCACGTGTCAGAAAATCATCGCTGGTGATTTTCGAGCCGCTGATGAGGTCATGGTTGGCGAGCATATGTACAAGTTCCCTATGCTCGAAGACATGGGAATCCGGTGCTGCGATGATGTGTTGAAAGCGGGGTGCGTTATCGTTCCGCCAACGTGGAACAAATCTGAGTACCGCTCTGGTATTCCTCAGGTCTGGCGTCGGGCAGCGTTGGAGCTTGCGACAGCCAGCACCATCGTTGTCTCTGGATATTCATTGCCAGAATCGGACCTTTTCTTTCGTTATTTATACGGGCTTGGGACTGTGGGCAAGACCTTGCTGGAGCGCTTCTGGGTCTTCGACCCATCGCAAGACGTAGCAGACAGGTTCCGATCCTTACTTGGCCCTGGCGCACTAGCGAGATTCCAGTTCAAAAAGCAGGACTTTGAAGGGGCGGTTGGCTATTTGCGCTCCGTTCTATTGGGGTAAGTTAGACCGTCGCGCCAGCCTTCGCGCCCAGAGCCTTCAGACCGCTTTCTTGCGCCGCGGTCGATCACCCGCCTACGCCGCCTTGCGCGGCAGTCGGATCGTCAAATCGGGAAATACGCGAATTTCGGAAGATGGTGTTGGCCAGCGTGCTCGAAGTACTGTTCAAGTACGCTCCCGCGCGCTGACTGGCGCGCGCCTCGTATCCGCAGCCTTCTCACGCGCCTCGCGACGAAACCTGGTGAGAAACGCGGGTTCACGATTGATATCCTGAATTTCACCCGATGCTGGAGCCGATTCCGGAAGCGATGCCCGCGAAGTCCGTCGCGCCGGCGCGGCGCGAATGGTTACGCGCGGCCGCCTGCGTGAGTATCCTGCTCTGGGTCAATCTTTATATCGCGCGCGATCTGTTCAGTGGCCAAACCGCATACATGAATTCAATGCATGGCTTCTGGATCGCCATGGCAAAGGGCGGCGTGGGAGACTGGCTGCGTCCTTCGTGGTGGCCCTATTGGGATTGCGGTATTCCGTTTGAAGCGGCGTACGCGCCGCTGGTTCCCGCGCTTACAGCGGCGTGGGCCGCTCTGCTGCACACGCCGTTCGACGTGGCATTTTCTTCAGTGACCGGCCTGGCGTATTGTCTTGCGCCGGTCTCGTTGTTCCTGATGGCGTGGATTCTCACGCGCGCGTCCGGCGCAAGCCTGTTCGCGGCGTTGTTCTATTCGCTCACGTCGCCGACGCAACTGATTGTCCCCGATGGCGAGTTCCGATGGAGCCGCCTTTGGGAGGCCCGGCGTTTGTTTCTGGTAGCGGCCTGGGACGATACGCCGCATCTGATGGCGCTCGCCGTGCTGCCCCTGGCGGTATTGTTCCTGACGCTTGCCATCGAACGCCGCCGCCGCATTTACTTCGCGTGCGCGGCGGCTTGCGTGGCGTGGATGGCCGCTGCCAGCGCATTCGGCCCGGTGATTATCGCCATGGCCGCGGCCGCGCTGCTGGCCGCGGCGCCCGCCAAAGAATGGAAGCGCGGCGCGTTCCTGATCGCAGGAACGGGAGCCTATGCTTACCTGATGATTATCGCGTTCGTGCCACCTTCTGTATGGCGGGCCATCCGCGAATCTACAGCGGCGAGCGACGAAGAGAAGTGGACGCTCGGTTCGCTTACTGCAATGACGGCGGCGATTCTCGGCTTTGTCATTCTGCGTCATCTTCTGCGGCGTTATCGCGCCGATGCGCGCGTTGCGTTCTTCGCCTATTTTACGTGGATGGTGGCCAGCGTTCCGCTGGCGGATGCCTATTTGCATAGACGCATCATGCCGCAGCCCGTCCGGTATAAGTTTGAACTGGAACTTGGGCTTGCGCTGGCGGTTGCGTTTGCGGGCAGAGCGATATTCCGTCGATTTCCCATTGCCATCCGGCGCGCGGCAATCCTAGTTCTGTGCGCGCTGGCCGCCGAACAGGTAGAGGCATTTCGCAAGCTGGAAAAGACTTATCTCTTTCCGCGCGACGTCACTTCTACCGTGGAATATCGCGCGTCGACATGGATCGCGAAAGAACTTCCCGGCGTGCGTGTTTTTCTCCCCGGCTCTATCGCTCAATGGGCGAACGCTTTTAGCGATACGCCGCAATTCACGGGCGGCTCCTGGAGCATGGCCACCAATCAGAGCCAGCAGAACGCCAACGCCGCAATCCTGTTTGAAACCGGCGCGCTGGATTCGGGCGCGCATCTCTCGCTGACATGGCTAAAGGCTTATGGCGTCGGCGCGATCGCCGTGGACGGACCCGGCAGCTCAGAATACTGGAAACCGTTCAGCGACCCGGCTAAGTTTGACGTGCTACCGGCTTTGTGGAGCGAGAGCGGCGTGACGATTCGGCGCGTGACCGCGCGTTCCACGTCCCTGGCGCATGTGGTTCCGGAATGGGCAGTCGTAAGACATCCGCCGAAAACGCCGGAGGACGCGACTGCGGCGGCGCGCTATGTCTCGGCGCTTGAGGATCCATTGCTGCCGCTGGCAACGCTCGAGTGGCAAGGACGCGACCGGATGCGCATTCACGCCACGCTTTCGGCAGGCGAGGTGGTTTCCGTACAAGAGGGCTATCATCCCGGCTGGCGCGCATCGGTGGCCGGCCGCAATCGCGAGGTGTTCAAAGACGGTCTGGGCCTGATGTGGCTTCGCCCCGGATGCACAGGGGACTGTGAAATTGTGCTTGATTACGACGGCGGCTGGGGGCTTTGGATCTTGCGCGCGATCAGTTATGTGGCGATCGCGGGACTGATACTGGCTAGTGTGGTGTCCAATAAACAACTGGACAAACAATTCGAGTCATTCCTGGGTCTCTGGCGCCTGAATCTGGTCGGGAAAACCAAGAACGATCCGCTTCCACTCGACTCTGGGTTTCTGGAAATTGACGAGTAGGCACACGGTCCGGCCGGAGGCCCGGAGATAGTTAAGACATTGAGCAGTGTGTTCGTTAGCAAGGCGTTCGGCACATTTCAACTCGAGCACCAGCACGTCCTCGACCAACAAGTCCGCAAAGTATTCTCCCACGGAATACCCCTTGTAGACTACGGCAAACGAGGCCTCTGCGATCGCGCGGATGCCTCGAAGACCCAATTCTCTAAGCAAGGCACGTTGGTAGACCTTCTCGAGAAATCCCGCACCCAGCGTAATGGAAACGTCGAACACTGCAGCCAGTACCTTCTCGGTTAAGGAGTCCAGGCATGTTTGATCGGCGTTCATCGGTGTGAATCGGCGGCCCACAGAATGGATCGGCAGAAATCCCCAGAACTGTATGGCCGCTGATTCACACCGATGAACGCCGATCACTGGGCTCGGTTCTCGATCTGTCCCGCTATTTCATGGACGCTGGGCTAGCTAGCTTAGCTAATCTGGCCTTAGTGGTCTCGTTCCGTGATCAAATCCGTCACGGCCATTAGCGCGCGCTGATAGGGCGAATCGGGGAATTTGCCGATGAGCTGCCGCGCTTTATCCGTAAACGTCTGTGCGCGTTCCTTCACGCGTTCGACGCCACGATACTTCTTGAGCAGCGCGAGCACTCCGGAGAAGGGCGTCTCTTCATAACTCCGCTGCCGCAAGATTGTCTCCACCATGCGCCGTTCTTGGGTGGTGGCGCATTCCAGCGCATAGACCAGCGGCAGCGTCACCTTGCCCTCGCGCAAATCGCCGCCAACGGGCTTGCCGAGCGTGACTTCGCGAGAGGTGAAATCGAGCACGTCGTCCACGAGCTGGAACGCCATGCCGAGGTTCCATGCGAACTCGCCCAGCCGCTCTTGAAATGCGGTATCGGCGTTCCCGGCAACCGCCCCCAGCCTGGCACAGACGGAAAACAGACAAGCAGTCTTGCGATCCACCAGTTCCATGCAATCGGCTTCGGTGACGTCGATGCGGCCAATTCGCTCGAGTTGAATCAACTCGCCCTCGACCATCATTTGGGTGAGGCCGATCAGCAGATCGAGAATCTGGAAATTGCGTTCCCGCAGCGCGATTTGGAACGCTTGCATGTAAAGCCAATCGCCCGCGAGAACGCAGGTGTGGTTACCCCACTTGACGTTGGTTGACGGCCGCCCGCGGCGCGTTTGCGCGGCATCGATTACGTCGTCATGCACCAGCGTGGCTGCGTGCACCATCTCTACCACCGCTCCCAACTGAATAGCCGCGGGGCCGCCGCCTCCGGCGAGCTTGGCCGAAAGGAGAAGCAGGGAAGGCCGCAGGCGCTTTCCTCCACTCGAATGCAGGTATTGGTTGATGGCGGTGACTGCGTCGACCGACGCGACGGACTCGGCTGTGATTTTACGTTCGACCAATTCCAGGTCGTCCTGGATCAGGTCGAAGATCTCTTTGGCGGTGAAGGCCTGTCCCAGCTTGCCTAAGCTCATGTAAGACAACTAGTTTACCCGCTAGCGGGCGTGCGCCGCAAACTTCTTCTGCATGTACACTGGACTCGTGCCGTCCCCCCGACGCGCCGCTGCGTTAGTCTACGCCTCGCTCGCGGCCAACGTTATTCTGTTTTTTCATAAGCCATTATTCAGCGCGGCTTACCTGTTTCCATGGGATTTTCGCGGCGTGCAACTGCCGCTGCTTTCCTTTCTGGTAGATCGTCTTCGCGCCGGACACTTCGCGCTGTGGAATCCTTACAGCTATTGCGGGTATCCGGTGTTCGCCAACATCGAGGCATGTTATTTCCAGCCGTTCGTACTGGGCGCGGCATGGCTTGCGGCGCATACCGATCCCGAGCGGCTGCCGCAGCTACTCGAATGGGTGGTAGCGATGCATGTGGTTGTGGCGGGCATCTGCGCTTATCATCTTTTCCGTAAGCTGGGCGCGGCGCGCATTCCGGCCTGGGCGGGAGCGTTGATCTTCGAGACAGGCGGCTACTTCGCTTCCCGCACCGAGCATATCGGCGCAATCATGGCCGTGGCGTGGATGCCGTTGGCATGGCTGGGGGTCATCAAACTGGGTGAGCGGCTTGACCGGCGCTGGGTGGCGGTTCTTGCCGCGGCGCTGGGGATGGCGGTGCTTGGCGGATTCCCGCAGCCCACCCTGGCGGTGTTCCTTTCGACTGTGGTTATCGCGGGGGCGCTTGCCGCCTTGCGGATGGCCCGTTGGACGGTACTGCTCTCAACCGCCGTGGCGTGCGTGCTTGGACTCGCCCTCTCTGCCGTCATCTTCATTCCCACCACTCAACTTGCACAACATAGCGTCGCCATGTATCGCGCCGGGTGGCTGGGAACCGGCGGCGGAATTCTTCCGCAGAGCCTGGTCTCGTTCCTACTGCCGAATCACTACCATATCTTCGACGCAAGCTTTGCGGGCCCCGGCGACCGCAGCTTCCTTTACCTGTATTGTTCCCTTGCCGGTCTGGCGCTTGCTTTCTACGCTGTCATTTCCATTCGGGCGCGTGCGGTTGCGCTGCTTGCGGCCATGGCGGTCTTCGGAGCTATTTTTTCGTTGGGAGAAAATACGCCGCTCTGGCGCGCGGCGTATCCGCTGCTGCCGGAGCGAATCCGCATCGGCATTCATCCGGAATACTGCTACTGCATTCTCACCCTGGCCATCGCCGGTCTGGCCTCATTTGGTCTCAGCCGGTTGCGCGCGCGCGACGGCGTCAAGATCGCCATCGGCATCGCAATCGCGATCGATCTCTTTGTTGCCGGATCGGGCCGGCCGATGAACGTTGTTGCCGTGCACGATGAACCTGGGGTCACGCATGACGCCTTCGACGGCCACCCAGAGACGCTCGCCACGATGCGCCGCCTGGCTTTTACGGCCAAACCGCCCTGGCGAGTGGATAATCTGGAAGGGACCACGCCGGAGTGGGCCGTGCAGGCTCCCGTAACTCGCGTGCCGAGCGCCAACGGAGTCAGTCCGCTGGCGCTTGAAAGCATCATTCAACTTCGTCTTCTGCTGCATGACGGGCAGCCTTGGGGCTGGTATTACCCCGTAGACCGGCTAGACTCCCCCGTGCTCGATTTGATGAATGTCCGCTACCTGATAGCTTCGGGCGACGGAATAGCGCGTGTCGAAAAAAACTATCGCTTTCGCCTTGCCGCGTCCCTTCCTGGTCAGGATGTCTTCGAGAACCGCAGCGTGCTGCCGCGCTTTTTCCTGGTACACGACGCCCGCGTGGCCGGTTGGCCGGCGGAAGCGCGCACTCTGATCGCCGGAGGGTTGGCGCTTTCGAAGACCGCTATTGTGGACGCGCCCGTTCGTTTAGAGGCTGGGACCGGAGCCGACGAAGGGGTACGTACCCTATCTTATGAGCCGGACGCCGTAGAACTTGAAACCAACGCAAACGCCGATGCCTTGCTGGTTACTTCTGAGAACGCTTATCCCGGTTGGCGCGCTTGGGTGGACGGCCGGGAATCTGCCATACGGATTGTCAATGTGGCGTTCCGGGGTTTACCGGTACCTTCCGGGAAACATCGCATCTCGATGAAATTTAAGCCGGTTATTCTTCCCCTGTCACTATCGCTCTCTCTCGCGACAGCGCTCGCATTACTCGCATTAGCCTGGGGAAAGGGCGGGATGAGAAGATGGTCCTAGCGGGTTTGCCAATACAACGAGCCGGCTTCCCCCATGAACGGGTAATGAAAATGTTAATATCGGGTCAACTATAGGGTTGGGGGTTAAGAAAGGTATTGCACGTCACCGAAATCGGGTGCTAGACTCGTCATAGGGTGCCTAGTAGTACCGAATGGCCATCTTGAGTCCAATCGAGACAGTATGGTAGCCGGAATTTTCATCATCGCTTTTTCGCTTGCGCTTCTAATTTACTGGTTCAGGTATAGCTGTATTTTGATCCTTCGAAGTCAGGCGGAGGCTCTAGATCCGGTCGCCGCGACGCAGGACAATCGCTTTAACTTCGTCAAAGTTCAGGAGAGTCTCAAATCGCAGATGGCTCTCGATCCCCTCCAAGTTTCTTTAGATCGCGATTATCGGATTTTGCGTTATTTAATTGAGCACGCCGTAGGTCTCGAACTTGCCAGCCTGGAAGACCGCCTCCTAATGCTCGACTACCGGTTGATGCAAAATATTTTTCGGCTGACTCGTACCTTAGCTCCCGAGCAGGCGCGGCGCTCGCTTGGCGAGATGGCTACTGTGCTGAGCATACTTGCCCATCACCTTGGTGAACAGGCCGGCGCACGTTCCGAAGCCTGAGTTCGCCATACATAATTCTCAGAAGTAAATTCCCAGAAGTATTTTTTCTACCGGCGGCGCCGCTATTTCGACTACCCGTCTGCTCTACAATTAATAGGTGGCATCCGAAGCTTCCCTCCAACTTGCAATCGAGCGTCTGGGCGCTGTGCGCCGCGAGATTGCCAAAATCATCGTAGGCCAGGACGACGTTGTCGAAGGCGTCTTGATTTGTTTGCTCTCTGGCGGCCATGTGCTGCTCGAAGGCGTCCCCGGCTTGGGTAAAACGACGCTCCTGCGAACCCTCTCGCGTACGCTGCAGCTCAAATATTCCCGTATCCAATTCACGCCCGATCTGATGCCCGCAGACATTGTTGGCAGCATGATTCTCGAAGGCGTCGACGGGGCCCGCATCCTTCGCTTTCAGCATGGCCCCATCTTCGCCAACCTTGTATTAGCGGATGAGATCAATCGCGCCACCCCGAAGACCCAATCCGCGCTGCTCGAGGCCATGCAGGAGCGCACGGTAACCAGCGGCGTTCACACGCACGAACTCGAACGGCCGTTTCTTGTAATGGCCACGCAGAACCCGATCGAGATGGAGGGAACCTATCCGCTTCCCGAAGCCCAGCTCGATCGCTTCCTGATGAAGATCCTGGTGAAATATCCGACGCGCGCGGAACTGAGCCGAATTGTGGAGCGCACCATTCAGCGCGAGGAAGAGGTTCCTTCTCCGGTTATGGACCGGGATGCGATCCTCGAGGTGCGATCGGTATGCCGTGAAGTGCTGGTTGCGCCGCACGTGCAGGAATATGCCATCGAACTGGTGATGGCGACCCAGCCGGAACAGAAAGAGGCTCACGAGCTGGCGCGCAAGTATGTGCGCTATGGCAGTTCGCCGCGCGGCGCGCAGGCGCTGGTGGAATGCGGGCGCGTGCTGGCGTTGATGAAAGGCCGCTTCCATCTCTCTATAGAAGACATCAGGAGCCTGGCGCATTCGGTGTTGCGGCACCGCATCATCCTGAACTTCGACGCCCACGCCGATGGTCAAACGCCGGAAACCATTCTCGACGCGATCGTGGCAGGCGTAAGCGCGCACGCATCGGCGGCGTAAGGAATTGCAATGCCGGCCGGTCCCCTCTTAGACAGAGAGTTCCTCGAAAAGCTCGAGCGTCTCACCATCAGCTGGCAAAAGTCCTTTCCCGGTCTGGTTGGGGGGCATAACGCATCGCGTTTTGCAGGGTCGGGGCAGGAGTTTCTGGATCATCGGAATTTCCACCAAGGGGACGACCTGCGGGCCGTCAATTGGCGCGCGTATATGCGCCTGGAAAAGCTGTTCCTTAAAATGTTCCAGGTGGAACCCCGCGTTCCGGTACGATTGCTGATCGATTCGAGCGCTTCCATGACTGCGTATGGCGGGAAGAAGTTCGACTACGCGCGCAGGCTTGCGGCCTCTCTCTGCTACGTTGGCCTGGTGCGGCTCGATAGTATCGAGATCCGCGGGTTTTCGAAAGAATTGAAAGGCCGTATTCTCTCGTCCGGCGGCAGACATCGCTTCAATGGAGTCGCCAATGGCCTGCTTGGTATCGAGCCGGGCGGCGTGACTGATTATCAGGCGGTGGTGCGCGAGTTCATTAGCTCTTACTCGCAGCGCGGTCTGGTGATTATCATCTCGGATTTTCTCGACGACAAAAACTGCGAGCGCGCGCTGCAGTATCTAGCCGATTTCGGACATGAGCTGATGCTGTTGCAGATTTGGGCCGAAGAAGACCGAACGCCGCCGTGGACAGGCGAATTGGAATTGCAGGACGCGGAAACGGGGGCGGCCCTCAAACTCGATTTCGACGACGCGGCGCGCGACCGCTACACGGCCGCCTTTGACGACTACTGCGCCACTGTCGAATCGATGGCGCTTCGCAGTGGGGGCAGATATGCGGGAATCTCCACGATCCAGACCCTGGAAAGCGTGGTCTTTGGCGATTTGATTCGCATGCGGGGAATCGCGTAAGTGTATTTACTCAACCTCTCCCTTTTTCAGGTGCTTGCCGTTTTCGGCTCGATCTCGGCCATTTCGGTGGCGCTTTACCTTCTGGACCGGTCGCGGCGTAAGCAGGTGGTTTCCACGCTGCGCTTCTGGGTGGCGGCGGAAAACCCGGTGGCCGCCTCGCGGCGCAAACACATTCAACAGCCGTGGTCGCTGCTGCTGCAACTGCTCGGCATGGGACTGCTGCTGATCGCCATTGCCCAACTGCGTTTCGGCTCGCCGGATCGGAACGGCCGCGACCATGTAGTGATTCTTGAAACGTCCGCCTGGATGGGCGCCCGTTCGGGCGGCCATACTTTAATGGATCTGGCGCGCGACCGGGCGCGCCGCTACGTGCGCGCCTTGCCCGCGCGCGACCGCGTCATGCTGGTGCGGGCAGACGCGCTGGCAACGCCGGTGACGGCTTTCGAACCGGGGCGCGCCAAGGTCGAACAGGCGATTCGCGAATCCGAGCCGGGCTCAACCGCGCTCAATCTGGAGCAGGCGCTGGCGTTTGCGCGGCACATCCAATCGCAGGAGGGCCGGCGCGCGGGAGAAATCGCCTTTGTTGGTACGGGCCGCGCAGCCGAATCGGATAGCGCCCTCTCGGGCACGCCGCGAAATCTGCGCGCGATTCTGATACCCGACGCTATCGAAAATTGCGGGTTGCGTAAGATCGGCATGCGGCGCTCGACGACCGATCCATCGGTTTGGGAAATCTATATCTCGGCCCACAACTACGGAGCCAAAGCGAAGGCGGTAACTATCTCGCTCAATTTCGGAACGCAGGATCCGGCCACTCGCACGCCGGCCGGTTCAGAGAAAGCGAACCTCGCGCCGGGCGCAGATAGCGAAATCGCATTCCAATACCGCACCGCGTCGTCGGGGATTCTGGGCGTCTATTTGACGCCTCACGATGCCTTTCCGGCAGACGATCATGCCGATCTCGAACTGCCGGCGCTGCCCTCTCTGGTGGTGACCGTCTATTCGAACGAGCCCGAATTATTGAAGGCTCTCTTAGTCTCGACTCCGCGCGTGACGGCGATCTACCGCAAGCCGGCGGAGTACCGCGCCACAGATCCGGGACTGGTGATTCTCGATCGCTTCATTCCCCCGCAGCGGCCCGCCGCCGATTCTATTTGGATCGATCCGCCGGCAATGGGGTCGCCCATTCCGGTGCGCTCACAGGTGTCTCAAGTCGCCTTCGCGGGTTGGGATTCAACGCAGCCCGAGGCCGCCGGCCTGCGCACGAAAGACTTCAAACTGGAACACGCCACAGTCTTCGAAGCCGCGCCATCCGATGCAAAGATCGGAATGGTGGATGGAGGGCCGGTAATTGTGGCGCGCGACGGCAAGCCTAAGACTGTGGTTTTGGGTTTTCATCCGGCGCTGTCGGCGATGCGCTATGAACTGGCCACGCCGCTGCTATTTGCGAATCTGCTGCGCTGGGTGTCGCCGGAGCTATTCCAGCGACTGGAGATCACCGGCGGCAGCGTGGGCTCGGTGAAGCTGGCTATGGAATCGGCGGGCCACGCAAATGACGGTAAGAACGTGAAGGTTTTGGGCGAAGATGGCAAGCCGCTCCCATTCACGGTGCACGATAATGCCATCGATTTCTTTGCGGGCGCGCCGGGCGCGGTTCGGGTGGCGGCGGGCGACAGGGAGTATATGTATTCGCTGACCTTGCCCGAGCTTTCGGAAGCGAAATGGAAGCCGCCGGCCACGGTGATGAAGGGAATTCCCGCGTTTGCGCCGGTAGTTGCGGCGGCCCGGGACGTCTGGCCGATACTCGCATTTCTGGGCGCTCTTTGTCTATTGGCGGAATGGATTCTGTATGGACGTTTCCGTCGCGCGCAACGGCTGATTCATCTGACCCCGGCGTTTTTCGGGCGAAAGACGACTGCCAGGCGCCAGGAGCTACGACGGTGAGTTTCGCGCATCCATTTGCCCTTGTGTTATTGCTTCTCCCGGCCGCATGGGTGGCATGGGAATGGCGCTCCTCTGGCCGCAGGGTTGGGCTGGCGCTGAAGGCGGGCGCGTTTGCGGCGATTGCGGTGGCTATCGCGCAGCCCTCACTAGTGGTTTTCGAGAGCAGGGTAGCGGTGGCCATGCTGGCGGATACCTCGGCGAGCGTTTCGCCCGAAGATCTGCAGCGTGAATCGGGATATGCCGACCGTCTGGAGAGCGCGCGCGGACGTCACTGGTCGCGCGTGATTCCGTTCGCGCGGTCGACGCGCGATGCCTTGATATCCGAGCGCGTCAAGAACAAATGGCAGATCCGCTACACGGCGGGCGTCGCCGGACATGGAACCGATTTGGAATCGGCAATTCGCGACGGCGCCGCTTCGCTACCCGCGGATATGGTGCCGCGCCTGCTGCTGGTCTCCGACGGCAACCAGAATTTAGGAAGCGCGGCGCGCGCGATCTGGCAAGCCCAGCAACTGGGGATTGCGGTAGATACGATGGCGCTCACCGGACGCGCTAAGCCGGGCCTGATGCTGGATTCGGTTTCATTTCCTGGACAGGTCTTCAGCGGCGAACGGTTTCCGGTGGACGTAACGCTGGAATCGCCGGCGGCGGCGCAGGCCACGGTGGAACTTTCCGCGGAAGGCAAGCCGATTGGGACCAATCGCGTGGAATTGGCCGAAGGAACCAATCATTTGCGGCTGCAGGCCAGCGTGAATTCGGCGGGCGCGATCGCTATGGCGGGTAAAATATCGGCCGGCGCTCTAGGTGAGACAAGCTTCGAAGATGCCGTGACGCTGCGCAAACCGCGCGCACTTCTGATCTCACACGATCCTGCGGAGAGCGAAGTTCATTTGCAGCGTGTTCTCGAAACCAACCAGTATGAAATCGAGAGCTCGCCCGATGGCGTACCCGCCAAGCTGGACGGGTACCAGCTGATTATCGTCAACAACTGGAACGCGGATTCAATCCCGCCCGATCGCAAAGCGGCGCTGGAAGATTACGTTAAGAAAGGCGGCGGCCTGGCCTGGATCGCCGGTGAGCATAACGTTTACAACGACAAGAAGGGCCAGGAGGAAGACGCCCTGGAGCGTACTCTGCCCGCGAAGCTGGCGCCCCCGCGCTCGCCAGAAGGCACCGCCGTGGTATTGATCATCGATAAATCTTCATCGATGGAAGGCCGAAAGATCGAGCTTGCGCGACTGGCGGCAATCGGGGTGGTGGAGAACCTGCGCGACATCGACACGGTCGGCGTGCTGATTTTCGACAACTCTTTCCAATGGGCGGTAACGCTGCGCAAAGCGGACGACCGCGCGTCCATTAAGCGGCTGATCTCGGGCATCACCCCGGACGGAGGAACGCAGATCGCGCCTGCCTTGACGGAGGCATATCAGAAGATCGTGCCGGTGAATGCGGTCTACAAGCACATTGTGCTGCTGACCGACGGTATCTCGGAGGAGGGCGACAGCATGACGCTCACCAAAGAAGCCGTAACGAATCACGTGACCATTTCGACGGTTGGTTTGGGACAGGATGTCAATCGCGCATTTCTCGAGAAGGTAGCTTCATCCGCCGAAGGAAAAGCTTACTTCTTAAATGAGCCTGAAGGGCTGGAGCAAATCCTGTTGCGCGACGTCCAGGAACACACTGGCGTGACGGCGGTCGAGAAGAACATTCAGCCGAAGGTGGTGAAGCAGGCCGAGATTCTGGACGGAGTTGGCATCGAGACGGCGCCGGCGCTGCACGGGTACGTGCGCTATCAGGCGCGGCCGGCCGCCGACACCATTCTTTCGGCGGATCACGAAGACCCGCTGCTGGTGCGCTGGCAATACGGACTGGGACGCGCCGCTGTATTCACCTCAGATGCCAAGAACCGCTGGGCGGCGAACTGGGTGACGTGGCCCGGCTTCGACAAACTATGGGCCAACACTTTCCGGGATTTGCTGCCGCACGCGCCGCAGAGCGAAACCTTCGCGGATTTCGATCGCGCCTCGAATGAGCTGGTGGTGGACTACCGTCTATCGCGTAATGTGGACGACCCGGCAACAATTCCTGATATTTTCGTGATGGGTCCGAACGGTTTTCAGGCCCCGTTGAAGGTTACGAAAGTAACCGCGGGCCACTATCGCGGCAAGGTGGGGATTGCTCAAGCGCAAGGCCTGTTCCGGATTCGTCCGGTAGCGGATTCGCGCGCGTTTCCCGAGGTTGGCTTCTATCGTCAGGAAGACGAAATGCAGGAGTTCGGCAACAATGAGCCGCTGCTGAAGCAAATTGCAGCGGCAACCGGCGGCCGTTTTAATCCCGCGCCCAAGCAGGTCTTCGACGCCGGCGGTCGCAGCATTCGCACCACCATGGAGCTTTGGCCCGGCCTGCTGGCGCTGGCGATTGCGCTGAATCTTGCCGAGTTGGTGGCGCGCAAATGGAAGGGATTGTTGGAAACATTCGGATGGCGCCCGCGCACGGCGGAAGCGTAAGCGATGCGCGGCCATGCGCATCGCGATTGTCTCCGACATCCACGGCAACCTGACGGCGTTCGATGCGGTGCTCGCCGATCTGCGCGAAACTTCGCCTGATTTGATTTTCCATGGCGGCGATCTGCCGCATGGCGGTTCCAGTCCCGCCGCGGTTGTGGATCGGATTCGCGATCTCGGCTGGCCTGGCGTGCTAGGCAACACCGATGAGATGCTCTTCGATCCGGAGTCGCTGACGGCATTCGCCGGCCGGGCGCCACACTTACGGTCGCTTTTCGCCACGATCGGGGAGATGGCCGCGGCGACCAGCGAAGCGTTGGGCCAAGAGCGGATCGAATGGCTGCGGGGACTTCCTCGGATGCAGATTCATGGGCCGATGACGCTTACGCATGCGAGTCCCGAGAGCACGTGGACGGCGCCGGGGCCGGAGGCGGGGGATGCTGAACTAGAATCCGTGTACCGAACGCTTGGAACCCCCGTGGCAGTCTATGCGCACATCCACCGCGGTTTCATTCGCAAGGTTTCCGGGATGACCATCGTGAACACGGGAAGCGTGAGTCTTTCCTACGATGGCGACCGGCGCGCGTCATACCTATTGCTGGACGACTGGTCTCCCACCCTCCGCCGCGTCGAGTACGACGTGGAGCGGGAGATCAAAATGTTGTCCAGTTGTGGATTACCTCACGCGGATTGGATGGCGCGCATGTTGAAGAGCGCCAGCCCTGTGATGCCGTAGGCGCTAGCGCCCCTGTTGAATGGCCTGATATAGCGCCATCACATGTTCCGGCGATCCTTGGAAGATGTCGGTCGGCGCCTGGCGATGCGCGATCATGCGGCGGTAAATAAAGTCTTCCAGACGCGAGTTGATTCCCCAGCCGCCAAGGTACTGCAGGCGCAAGTCTTTATCCCGGTTGATTTCCGCGCCGGCGGTCCAATTGCCGAGATCGGAGCGTTGGCCCGCGTAAGTGCCAAACAGATCGATCTCGGAATTGATTCCGATGCCGCGCAGCGATTCCACGACGGGCTGGTAGTCCGGGCGGTTGAGTTTTTGGGCAACCTCATCGACGTTGATTGCGAGCGGTTCGACTTGTCCCATAAACACCATGTCGTAGCCGCGTCCATCGATGTTGTTGGCCCACACGGTGGCTGTTGGGAATGATTCGAAGAAGGTTGCGAGCTCGCTGCGCACGGTACGCTCGTCGCTTTCGTAAAGGGGCACATAGAGCGTGAACATTCCGCCCGGATTCAGATGGGCCTTCACGGAGTCGAAATACTCTTTGGAGTAAATGGCGGCGGTACCCTTGACGAATACGTCCAGCGGATCGGAGGCGATTACGTCGTATTTATTGGTGGTGGTGAGCAGGAAATGGCGCGCATCGTCGAAGACCACGTGCGTCTTCGGGTTGTGATACACGTCGTAGTCGGCCTGGGCGAAGTAGCGCGTGGAGGTGGGCGGAATCACCGGTTCAATTTCGCATACGGTGATGTGCTCGATAGACGGATAGCGGGTAAATGTTCCAGCCGAGACCCCGGCGCCGAAGCCGATGCCCAGCACGTTTTTCGGATTGGGATGGAGGAGCGCCGGCAGGTGACCCACCATGCGCTGCAACTTCATGTCATACGGCTCGGTGGTGGCTTCCACGTGGCCGTTGACATCCACCTCGGTGGCGCCGTCGCCCCATTTAGAAATCGCCACCGAAGAGTTGCGGCCTTCTATCGTATAGAGAATTTGCGCCCTGTTCATGTAAGTGGCGATGCGGCGTCCATAGGCGATCACTTCGCCGGGTATGGGCTTCACATCCTTCGCGAGAAAAATGACAACCACCATCGCCACTGCGAAGACCGCGGTGACGGCCTGCGATTTGCTTTCCTTTATGTATGGGACGAGGAGGAAAAACGAACTCACGGCCGGCAGCAAAATCAGCATGACTTCGCAACTGGTGGTCCCGATCCAGGGCACCAGAACAAGGCTGGTGAGGATGGCGCCGAATATGGAGCCGAGCGTATTGGCGGCGTAAACTTCTCCGGCGATTCGTCCCGGGTCTTCGCCCGGCGCGGCCGCGGCGGCAAGCGCCAGCGGGAAACTCGCGCCCCAAAGGATGGCCGGCGGCAGGATGGTCCAAAGCGTTCTTGCCATGTCGAGCTGGAACGTCATCCAGGGGCTGGGCGCGAGAAAGGGATCAATGGGCCAATAGGGCAATCCGCCGGCGATCATATACGCGCTCCACGCGGTCGCGATGGCAAGTAGCAGCTGGCACCATCCGAGGGCCAGGCGCGCACGCATGCTCCGCGAGATGTAGGAACCGATGCCGCTGCCGAGCGCAAGACCAATCAGGAACACGGCGAGGATGATAGAGAATACGTAGACCGTGGCGCCCATGAGCATACCCATGAGCCTGGTCCAAACGATTTCGGCGCCTAGCGCGCTGGCGCCCGATAGGCCGATCGTGAGGTAAACCGGCCAGCGTGGTCCGGCCAATTGTGCAACGAGGGCGGGGGCCTCACGCGCGGCTTCCTCTGGCGATTCCGCGGCGCCGTGGGCGGGGACGCGTCCGGCGACCAGATAACTGGCCACTGCGACCAGCAAGTTAATCGCTATTGCCCAGTACGTCGCAATCACGGTGTCGTAGAGACGCAGCAGATAGAAGCCGGCGAGCAGGCAGCCGAAGACCGCGCCCGCCGTGTTGCCGCCATACAGAAAGCCCCACCAGGAGACGCCGCGCGGAGTGGTCTCAATCCAGCGGACAATGGCGGGCAGCGATGCGCCCATCAGAATGGTTGGGGGCAGCAGGCAGATGGCGCATAGAAAGCCGCGCGTCAACATGCCGGGCACGCCATTTTCCGCGCCCGCGATATAAATACGGTCGAGAAATGGCAGGCAAGTTATGACGAGGAATCCGCAGACCGCGATGCCCACCTCTAACGCGGCATAGACCCGCAGCGGATGATATCCCTCGAGCTTGAGCCTCGCGAAGCCAATACTGCCGATGCAGAGTCCGCCCATGAAACTGGCCAGAAGGAAGCCCATGGAGATGGTGGTGGACCCGATGGCAAGTTGTAGCAGTTGAAACCAAACGATTTCGTAGATAAGTGCCGAGCATCCGCTTCCGGCGAAGAGGACGAGAAGAACGACGAGGAAACGCGAAGCGTCAAACCGCGCCGAGGGAGAGACCGATGAAACTGTCATGTGCGAATGCAACACATGATAACTCAGCGGCATGAACGCCTAGCGGCCTGGCGCTCGATCTGGTAGATGGCGAGGACGCCCGAATAAAGCTATAGGATGCTTCCAGCGAAATCTCTACGGTAGGCAAGAAGGCCGTCTATATGTCTCCAAGCGGGCCGTACCAGTGCCATCGTAAACCCGGGCGTGGCGTTTGGATGGATAAATCAACCATACTTCGGCTGCACCGTTTGCAAGGTAAACCGATACCGTTCGTCCAGGGCTGCAGCCATATCGGATTCGAGACTACTTCGAAGGCAATTAGTGGCGACCCTAGAAACTTCTTGTCAAAATCTACTATTTGATAGTAGACTAAATCGTTAAGTAGTAGGAATAAGTTATGCCACGACCAAAGCTCAGCAAGCTCGAATTGCAGATTCTGGAGGCGCTGTGGGCGTATGGAAAAGCTTCCATCCGGGAGATCCAGGAAGCGTTTCCGGAGCCGCGACCCGCATATACGACGATCCAAACAACGGTATACCGGCTGGAAGGGAAGAAGGCTCTGCGGCGTGTGCGGAAGATCAGCAACGCGCACATCTTTGAGCCGATCGTGGCGCGAGACGTCACTCGTCACAAACTGCTCGACGAGATCCTCAGTTTCTTCGGCGGCAAGCCGCAACCGATGATGGCGCAACTGGCGGAGGCGGGGAAGTTGACATTGGACGACGTTCGCGAGTTGGAGCAAACCATCAAAAGACTGGATGGGCAACGTAAGGCGAAAGGGAAGCGGGAATCCAAATGATTGGCGAGCTGACCGCCCATCTCTGGCAATCGACGCTGTTCGCAGTTGTCGCATGGCTGCTGTCCTTCGCCTTGCGCAAGAACCGGGCCAAGGTCCGCTACTGGCTGTGGCTGACAGCCTCGTTCAAATTCTTTCTACCTTTCTCATTACTGATCGGCCTGGGAAGCCATCTGAGACTGGCGCCGGCTATGCAGACGATCGCGATGCCGCGTCTCGTGTCTAATACCATGGGGCGCATTGCCGAACCATTCCCAGAACCGCCGCGATTCGCATTGTCCACGCCCGGACCGGCGAATTGGACGGATCGCGCAGGTCTCGGCTTGTGGGCGTTCGGGTTCGGAACGATCGTGCTGCTGCGATTGCGGTCCTGGCGCGCAATCCGGACCGCGGTCCGCTTCAGCGTGCCTCTGGGTATTCCAGCGGCGGTCGAGATTCGCTCCTCCGTGGGCGTGCTGGAGCCCAGCGTGGTGGGCCTGACTCGCCCCATTCTGCTATTGCCGCACGGCATCATGGAGCGCTTGACGAAGGCGCAGTTGGATGCAGTACTCGCTCACGAGCTATGCCATGTCCGCCGCCGCGACAACCTGTTTGCCTTCATCCACATGATTGTGGAGTGCCTGTTTTGGTTCCATCCGTTGGTGTCGTGGATAGGCGCCAGGCTGATCGAAGAGCGCGAGCAAGCCTGCGACGAAGCCGTCTTGAACCAAGGCAGCGAGCCGCGCGCTTATGCCGAGGCCATATTGAACGTTTGCAAGCTGTACGCGGAATCTCCACTGGTGTGCATGTCCGGAGTGACTGGCGCCAATCTCAAACGAAGAATCGAGAAAATCATGATTGACCACAGAGGGCAAGCCTTAAATCGTGCAAAGAAGTTTCTGTTGGCAAGCGCAGGAATCGCAGCGCTAGCTGGTCCGGTCGCGGTCGGCTTCGTAATCGGTATCAGCCAGGCGCTCCCGATGCATGCCCAGGTTCCTATTCCTGTCGCCGCGGAACCAGTTAGACCGCAGGCGGCGCAACGGCAAACAACGCGGGCATCCCTGGCGGCGGTGGAGGGTGTGGCGCGGCAAACGCCGGCCGCTGCTGCCGCGCCGCTCAAGTATCAGGACCGCCGCTTGCTGACGATGCTCTTCGATTTCGATGCAATGACACCCGACGACCAATCCCGTGTTCTACAGAGCGCCGTGGATTTTGTTCGCAATAGGATGACGCCGGCCGATGTGGCGGCAGTTATGATCTCGAATCATGGCCAGGTGGTGGTTGAAAACGACTTTACGGACGACCGCGGCGTGCTGGAGTCGACGCTTCTTAAGCTTCGCGGCATAGAGCGCGCCAATTCCGCTCCGGATATCGGCCACAAGCTTTTCAGCATTGAGACAGCGGCGAATATGTTAGGCGTCTTGGGGGGAAAGAAAGCGCTGATTTACTTTTCGAGCAATACTGTACAGCCTGGGACGGACGATCAGGCGGCATTACGCAGAGCGGTCGATATCGCGATTCAGACTAACGTGGCTGTTTATCCGATTGACGCGCGCGGACTCGTTGCGCCTTCGGCCCGGGAGCCGCGTCGATCGCCGGGCAGTTACCGTATGGCGGCATGCCCTTTGCGGTGAACGGATTTCCGGGCGCGCACGCAGCCATTCAAAGTCATCCCGCGGGCGAACTACAGACGCTTTCCGTGCCTCTGGAATCCTTCACAGGACGCGTCGAACTTTCCGGCCAAGTCAAAACGCGCGTGAGTTCGGGCGCGGCCGGCCCGGCAATTGTAACGATACGCGAAGTTCTCGAGGCATCCGCAGGCGCTTATCAAACGGGATTCGCTCTCGGCGCCGGGTCCTACGTGTGCAGTTTGGTTGTGCGGGAACAGGCGACGGGCAGGGTGTATGAAGAAGTCGTCAATTTCGAGGTGAAGTGATCGCGGACGGCTACAGAATTTCGTCTAACGGGATCTCTACGCCTGGCAGGAAGGCTGTACGCACGGACCGGGTCTCCAGGCGCGCAGTGGCGGAGCCATCGTAAACCCAAGCGTGGCGTTTGGCTGGATAAATCAACCATACTTCGGCGGCTCCATTTGCAGGGTATACCGACACCTTTTCATCCAAGGCCGCCGCCGTTTCGGACTCCGAGACCACTTCGAAGGCGATTAGCGGCGAACCAAGGTAAAAGCGGTCGAGAGCCTGGTCGGCGTGCGTCAAGCTTACATCGGGTCTGAGCCAGGTAGTCGGCTCCGTGGGAAATCGGTAGCCGCGCTCAATGTGAACCTTTCCAAATTTCAGCGTCGGACTCGATTCCCTCACGCGATTCACAGCGGCTTTCAACCTCTCATATAGTCGCTCACAGACATCCATGTGATCGTTTAGTGGAGGCGGCAAGTGGATCAAGACTCCATTCAATAGCTCCACGTCGTCGGCCCCGAAATCCAGCCGCTCGAATTCGTCGAAGCTAATTAACGTCGTGGCGGCCATCAACTCCATCATACGCCGCGTTGACCGGTCATCTCGCGTGAGATCGCGGCTGCGCTTGCCGCCGCCAGTCTTAATCCGCTTCTGCGCGTTGTACGGCGCTATCGGAGGGAAGTTTTAAGCGTGCAATGCAGCCTGGCCCATCGCTCCGGTTTTCGAGAGTCAACGCGCCGCCGTGGCCTTCCGCAATCTGTCGGCTCAGCACTAGCCCGATGCCGGAACCGCCGGGCTTGGTGGTGAAGAACGGGACGAAGAGATTGGCGGTGCTGGAGAGGCCGGGGCCTTCGTCTTTGATCCAGATTTCGAGCATCGCACCGTCGCGACGCCATCCGGTCTTCACGCTGCCGTTGGTTGTCAGCGAGGCATCGGCCGCGTTGCGCAAGAGATTGATGAGCACCTGTTCGAGTTGATCGGGATCGCCTTGAATGGTGATTTCGGGGCCGGCAACCACTTCTACCGGTATGCGCGTTTCGAAGCTTGCGGCGCGTCCCACGCAGGAGGCCACTTCGAGAGGCTGCAATTGCGGACGCGGCAGCTTGGCGAGACGCGCGTAGGCCCCAATGAATCGGCTCAGGCTCTCGGATCGCGAAGTGATGACGCCCAGACCGCGGCGCATATCGTCGCGCCAATCGCTGGGAAGCTCCTCCCGCGAAATGATGCTGATGAGACTGCCGGCGATGGATTTAATGGGCGCGAGTGAATTGTTCAACTCATGACCCAGGACGCGAACCAGGCGCTGCCACGCCTGCAATTCCTGCTCGCTCAAGGCTTGGGTAAGATCGGACAGGACGACGAGCTCAAGCGGAAGGCCGCGCTCGCGGATACCGGTTCGCCGCAGACCGAAGCGTCCCACGCCACCGGGAAAAGAGGCTTGCAATGTGGTTTGAGGCGGCCCATCGAGGCAAGCTTCCATGTGCAGATCTTCTGCGGTGACGCCGAGCAGCATTTCCTGCTGCTTATCCAACAGGCGCTCGCCTCCGCGGTTGACCAGACGCAGGCGGCGATGTTCGTCGAAGGCGAAGATGGCGACGTCGATTTCCCGCATCACGGTACGCAGCAGCGTGGTTGCTTCGAGCGCGCCCAGGCGCTGCTCCCGCAGCGTGCTGCCGAGGGTATTGATTTCGCGCATCACTTCGCCCAGCGCGTCGTTGTCGCGGTACGAACGGCCGCGCACCGAATAGTCGCCTTCGCGTAAGGCGCCCAGGAGATTGGCCAGGGTTTGCAGAGGGAAAACCACCCGTTCTCGCAAGGCGAGCGCGCAAAAAAACCACGCGCCGACGATAAGTACGGTCCATGCGATTTGGGTGTGAGTAGCCCAATCCGCATTCCAGATCAGGAAGAGGGCGCAGACGGAACCGGGAAGCGCCGCAAGTATCGCCAGCAGCACAATGCGGTTCTCATAACCGACGCGGCCGGATTTGATGCGGCGGCTCATGGCGCCGCACGCCGGCCGCCCGGGTTACGATCCATGGCTACAATCCATACCGCTGCAAGCGGCGGTAGAGAGCGCTTCGGCTCAGGCCGAGAGCATTGGCGGCGTGGCTTACGTTTCCATTGAACCGCGCCAGCGCCTTCTTGATCAGTAGCGCCTCCACGTCTTCAAGGCTCATCTCTTCCAGGCGCGGCGGGCCTTCCCGGCCGGCCCTCAGCCCCAGATCGGCGACGCGTATGGTGTCCGTCTGAGCCATCAGCACCGCGCGCTCTACGGCATGATCGAGCTCGCGCACGTTGCCGGGCCATGAGTGCGACAGCAAGGCCTTGACGGAGCCTTCGTCGAACCCGGTGATGGCTTTCCGGTAGTGGCTGGAGTGCTGGTGCAGAAAATGCGCGGCCAGCAACGGAATATCCTCACGCCGATCGCGTATTGGCGGCAGGCGGATCTCAATCGTGTTGAGGCGAAAGAGCAGATCCTGGCGGAACCGGCCTTCGGCTACGGCCGCAGGGAGGTCGGCATTGGTGGCCGAGAAGACGCGCACGTCTACGCGGCGCGTTTTGGACGAGCCGACGCGTTCGAACTCGCCGGTCTCGAGGGTGCGTAGCAGCTTCGATTGCAGGCCCTGCGAAATATTGGCGATTTCATCCAGAAAGAGCGTGCCGCCATCCGCCATTTCGAAGCGGCCCACGCGATCGGCCTTGGCGTCTGTGAACGCGCCTTTCACGTGGCCGAATAGCTCGCTTTCGAAAACACCTTCGGCCAATCCCCCGGTGTTGACGGTGACCAGCGGACGCGTAGACCGCAGGGAGACCGAATGCAGCGTCTGCGCCACGAGGCCTTTACCGGTGCCGTTTTCGCCGGTGATGAGCACGTTGGCGTCGGAGGGCCCGACGCGCGAGATCACGTCAAGCACAGGCCGCATAGATGCGGACTGCGCGATGAGCTGCGGAAAACGCTCTGCGCGTAGCGCGCGATTCTCGGCTTCCAAGCGCTGGCCCTTGCGTAAGGCGCGGCCGAGCTCGATCTGCGTCTTGAGGATTGCCGAGAGGCGCGCATTGTCCCAAGGCTTCTGAATGAAATCGCGGGCGCCCCGGCGCATGGCTTCAACCGCAAGTTCCACCGAGCCCCAGGCCGTCATCACAATCACGGGGAGCGTTGTGTCGAGCGTTTGAATGCGGTTGAGTAGTTCGAGGCCCTCTTGCCCGCTGGTGGTATCGCGGGTGTAATTGAGATCCATTAGAACTGCGTCAAAATCGCGGGACTCCGCGGCGTCGATAGCGGCATGTGGTGAATTGACGGTCTCCGACTGATAGCCTTCCCCTTTTACGAGGAAACGCAGGGCCTCCAGCACGTCGGGTTGATCGTCGGCAATCAGGATACGGGGGGTGTCGGGCAGTTTCATTGGATCGGTTGACGTAGGGATGGTGGGGCACTTGCGGGGCCAATGGCGATGTTACTGATACTCAATCAGTTAGGATAACCGAAGAAAGGGTCCAGGTGTTCGGTATTGGGACACGAGAGGCAGAAACCGGAAAGGCGCAACTCTTGGGCGCCGGTTCCGGTATAACAACCAGACGGCGCCCCAGCAGGATGCGCGCGTTTCTTATTTCGCGTTGTGATTAGCAGCCAGGGCGGCCTGCTTTAATTCGTTGTTGACCTGATCGAGAAGCGCTTTAGCCTTTTGCGCGTGGCCGTTCATATCCCACTCATTGGCCTGCTGCGCGGCCTCGATCTTTTCATAAGCTTGCTGGCTAAGACGCTGCGCGGCGGCGATATTTGGATGCCGCGCCGCAGAAACGTTGGTCGCCGGTTTTTGAGCAAAGGCTACCGCTCCAACCGTTAGCAGCGCGCCGAAGACTATTGCGAAAAGACGGGTTTTCATCATGCGAGCATTCTACAGAGCCCTCTGCAAAACGCGCAACTCTTAGAGTTCTAAAGTGTTTGCCCCGTCGGCTTCCAACTTTGCCAGTACTCTTTCCATTCCACCTGCTCGCCCGCGGGCAATACATGAATGGGGTTGAGCCCGTCGAGCATTACGGCGTATTCATCGGTGTGCGTCTTCTTCGACTGATTTGCCAGCGCCTTGGGATGAGGCCCGTGATGAATCCCGCGTGGATGTAATGTCGCGTAGCCCGGCTTGATGTTGTCTTTGCTGAAGAAGTCTCCATCGTGATAGAAGATGAACTCATCGTAATCGGTGTTGCGGTGAAAAAAGGGCACGCGCAAGGCTTCCGGGTCTTGCTCGAGAGGCCGCGGGAGAAAACTGCAGACCACCGCGCCATCGGTAACGAAGGTGGTGTGCGCGCTGGGCGGCAGATGCGCACGGTGGCTCATGATGGGCCGAATGTCGCGCATGTTGATCTTCCACACGGTAAGATCGCCCTTCCAGCCAACGACATCGATTGGGTTGAACGGATAGAACACCTTCGAAATTTCGTCTTCCACCTTGATGCGCACTTCCCATTCGCGATCATCGTCCAGATTGGGTTGAGGTTCCGGCGTGACGATAACGCCGGGGTCGTAGAGGGCATGGTGGCCGATCAGGCCCTTATCGGGCTGCTCAAACTCGGCGCGCGATTGCGTGATCAGGAAGAAATTATCCTGCGTCTCCGGCATCACCCGGTACGTTACCGCGCGCGGAAGCACGATGTAATCGCCGGGCTCGAAATCGAGCGGGCCGAAATCGGTCTCGATTTTGCCGCGGCCGCGATGGACGAAGAGCAGCTCGTCGCCATCGGCATTGCGGTAATAGAAAGGCATGGGCTGTGAGCGGCGCGAAACATAGAGTTTGACGTCGTTGTTGCCCAGGAAGGCAACAGGCATGCCATCCGGGTCATGAAAGTCGGAGGGCGCGAGGCGATTCAAATCGAAGAGGTGAGGGCGTAGTTTCCCTTCGAAGCGGATCCAGTTGGTGGGGGGATGGACGTGATAGAGATGCGAACTCTTGCCGTAAAAGCCTTTGCGGCCGTGCTCCTCTTCATACGTGCCTTCCGGGATGCCAACGTGGGCTTGTGGAGCGAACTTACCCTTCTTGATGGGGTACATGGAGCCTCCCTTTCTAGGATAGCGGCTCAGGGCGGAGAAGATTCCATCGGCGCCTCCACTTGAGACGCTTACTTTCTGCCGCGCGTCAAGAGTCGCGACCCTGGAGGTCACCTCTTATGCCGTAGGCGGGATCTTCCCAAAACGCCGCACTGGCCCGCTTCACATATATAGCTTTACCGATACGCGGGCCGTAAGCCTGACCGCGGACAGCATCGTCCGCGAAGATCCGCCGAATCGTGGACGCCTTATGCGTCGCTAACGCGGTTGAAGGGACATGTTGAGATTCGCACGTGTTGCTTGCAATCGACGCCAAGAAGTCCGGCTACTGGCGATCCGGATTCGCGAGTTTACATGATCCTGCATGCGGATGAAGCGGACTACCACGAGGAGTCGGGAGAAGTCGAAGCACGGGGAACTGTGCGGGTGAATCTCCAAGACCCGGGTAATGCATTAGAGGGCCCGCGCTCACCTTGCCTTAACAAGCGCTAATCGTACCTTTCCGTAACGTTCCGCCGCGCCGCCGATGATACGCTTGAACCGATGGCGATCAATGAGCGCGCGGGCCAACCTCCTTCACCCGAAATGCTGGCCGATATTCCCCGGCTGTTAACGGCGTATTACACGCTACATCCCGATCCGGCGATCGCCGCGCAGAAGGTGAGCTTTGGGACGTCGGGCCATCGTGGCTCTGCGTTCCATGCGGCCTTCAACGAAGACCATATTCTGGCCATTACGCAAGCTATCTGCGAATATCGCGCCACGCAAAAGACTACCGGGCCGCTATTTCTAGCCAAGGACACGCATGCGCTTTCTGAGCCCGCGTTCGCCAGCGCGCTCGAGGTTCTGGCGGCGAACCAGGTGGAAACCAGAATCGATGACGCGCTTGGCTACACGCCTACGCCGGTTTTGTCGCACGCCATTTTGACGCACAATCGCGTGGCGGGTCCGGCGGCGGACGGAATCGTGATTACGCCCTCCCACAATCCGCCGGAAGATGGCGGATTCAAGTACAATCCTCCAAACGGGGGCCCGGCCGGCACAGCCGCGACCAAGTGGATTGAGGACCGCGCCAATGCGATTCTTGCAGGCGGCCTGCGTGAAGTGCGGCGCGTGCCGTACGAACGGTCGCTCAAAGCCTCCAGCACAAGCAGGCACGATTATATTTCGGAATACGTCGACGATTTGGCCTCGGCAATCGACATGGACGCGATACGCGGCGCGAACCTGAATCTCTGCGCCGATCCCCTGGGCGGCGCGGGGATCGCGTATTGGGGGCGCATCGCCGACCGCTACGGTCTGAAATTGACTATCGAGCACGCGCATGCCGACCCGACCTTCCGTTTCATGCGCCTCGATTGGGATGGCAAGATTCGCATGGATTGCTCTTCGCCCTATGCCATGGCCGGCCTGATCGAACTGAAAGACCGCTTCGATCTGGCCTTCGCCTGCGATACGGATCACGACCGGCACGGCATTGTGACGCGGAGCGCCGGGCTGCTCAACCCCAACCACTATCTGGCGGTTGCGATCTCATACCTGTACTCTCATCGAACGGAGTGGCGCGCGGGAGCGGCCGTTGGTAAGACGTTAGTATCCAGCAGCATGATCGATCGAGTGGCCACGGGTCTGAACCGGCCGTTGTACGAAACGCCAGTGGGCTTCAAGTGGTTTGTGGACGGGCTGCTTGCCGGCACGCTGGGCTTCGGGGGCGAAGAGAGCGCCGGCGCGTCCTTTCTTCGGCGCAATGGCGAGGCTTGGAGCACGGACAAGGACGGCATTGTGATGGGATTGCTGGCAGCCGAGATTTTGGCCCGCACCGGCAAGGACCCTGGCGAACACTATCGCGAGTTGACGGAGCGCTATGGCGCGCCGGTTTACGAGCGCGTGGATGCGCCGGCCACGCCCGATCAGAAAGCCGCCTTGCTGAAGCTATCGCCGGACGAGGTGAAGACGCGCGAACTGGCTGGCGATCCGATTGACGGGATGCTGACCAAAGCGCCGGGGAATGGCGAGCCTGTGGGCGGCCTGAAAGTGGTCACCCGCCGCGGATGGTTCGCCGCGCGACCATCGGGCACGGAAGACGTCTACAAGATTTACGCAGAAAGCTTTGCAGGGCCAGACCATCTGCGGCTCTTGCAAGAAGGGGCCCGGGAGCTGGTCGCGCAAGCGATCGGCGCTAAATGAAACGGAAGGAGCACGTCCATGCGATTGAAAGCAGACAACGCCAAGGTAGAGTGGGATTCCGCCAAGAAGCGCTGGGAAGTTCACATCCAGGTGGGCGCGGAGGTAATCAAGCGAGCGCTGCCGGACGAAACGCCGGATGCGGGGGAAGAGGCGGTTCGACGCCAAGCTGTTGCTACCGCAAACGACGAGGGCTATGAACTCGACCCCCAGAGTGTCGAGATCCTGCAAAAACGCTATGACTCTATCTGGAGTGACCCGGCGCGCGAGATCCGGGAGCGCCGGGATGGTGGTCGCCGGGTCACTTCGGATAGAGACGTTTGAAGGAAGCCGCCCGCGTTTGCGGCGGACGCGGCAGGGCTATGGGTGTTCAATCCGTCCGAGGGCCTTCCGGGCTGACGAGTTGAGGAGCCGAGAGGCGCTGAGAGCAGAGCACGGTGGCTGCGGCCGCCGTTCAGCGAGGTTGCTTGCCGTCGCCGGCGGTGATTTTCGGGGTCTTTTGTCTCCGCTGCCGCGGCTGAGACACACGTCGGCTGCGCGTGCCGGAGCAAGCGCGTATTTCGGCGATGATGGCCAGCTAAGACGTGTCAGCAGAGCTCTCCCGGCCGACAGATCTTCGCAACATCTGTTGGGGAGTGAGCTTTTCGACGAACGCCATGGCTCCTCCGCAACAGGGACAGAGCCAGGAGCCGGAAGCCTTAGCTTCCGGCTCCGTGGCATTTTGCTGTGGCGGAGCGGCTGCGAGAAGTTGCCTGCAGACCGGCAGCAGGTTCCGGCGGCGCCGGTTGGCGAGGAAGCCGCAGAAGCGGATACGCACAAAGCGGCGCGGCAGAGTGTGAAGCAGGAACCGCCGAAGGAACTCCTCGGCGGTTACGGTCATCAGACGTTGTTTGCTCTTATGCGCATAATCCTTCCAGCGGAAAGTGACTTTGCCGTCGGCAAAGTTCACGATCCGGTGATTGGAAATGGCGACGCGGTGAGTGTAGCGCGCCAGATAGTGGAGGACATGTTCGGGACCGCCGAATGGCCGTTTGGCATAGACCACCCAATCCTTACGAAACAGCGGCCGGAGGAAGGCGTGGAAAGCCTTACGCTCGGCGAGCATTTTCATCCGGCCCGGAAACAGCAGTTCTCCCGCGCCAAAAGCGCGTTTCAGGCCGTCCATGAACTTACCGCGAAAGACGCGGCTGAGCACTTTCACCGGCAGGAAGAATGGATAGCGCGGGTGAATCCAGCGTTGGTGATCGGAGGAGAGACCGCCGCATGGAATCACGCAGTGAATGTGTGGATGGATCTGCAGATTCTGTCCCCAGGTGTGAAGAACGCTGAGGAATCCGATCTCTGCGCCCAGATGTTTGGGGTCGGCGGCGATCTCCAGCAGCGTCGCGGCGCTGGCGCGGAAGAGAAGGTCATAGAGGATCTTCTTGTTCTGCAGAACCAGCCACGCCAGTTCGTGCGGGATCGTAAAAACCACATGAACGTACTTAACGGGCAGCAACTCTTTATCGCGATCGGCGAGCCACTGATTGCGGGCGTTGGTCTGGCACTTCGGACAATGTCTCGACCGGCAGGAGTTGAACGAGGTGGCCTCATGGCCGCACTGACGACAGCGATCCAGATGTCCGCCGAGCGCAGCCGTGCGGCAGTGCTCGATGGCAAACAGGACGCGGAGATGCAGCCATGTCAGCCAGGACCGGTTCCTGTCGACGAAGCTGTTGCCGTGCGCGCGAATGATGTCTGCCACCTCGAAAGGCGGCTTGTTCACTTTTTGTGCAGCTTTCGCGACCGCTTCACCAGGTCGGGACTGGACAGTTCCATGTTGTCGAGTGGCGTGCCCGCCGCTTTGATGTGGCGTTCCGACAGATGCAGATAAATAGAGGTGGGCTTGAGGTCGGTATGCCCGAGTAGCGCTTGAACGGTCGGCAGATCCGCTCCGCCTTCCACCAAGTGGGTTGCATAGCTGTGGCGCAGCAGATGCGGGCGTACAGCTTTCGTGATACCGGCTCGCTGCGCCGCTTCCCGGCACGCCTCCCACAGAACTTTGGGCGTGATGGGCTTGTCGGCGCGGGAGCCGTTGATCGTCCCGGGGAACATGTAGGTTTTCGGCTTCATCCAGCGCCAGTACTCACGCAGTGTCTCAAGCGCCTTTGGGCTCAGAGGCACGTCGCGGTCCTTGCCGCCTTTGCCCTGCCGGATGTGGATCAGCATGCGAGTGCTGTCGATATCCTCGACCTTGAGGCGGCACAGTTCAGCCCGCCGCATGCCCGTTGAGTACATCGTGATCAGCATGGCGCGATGGAACAGGTTGCTGGCGGAGTCGATCAGCCGGATCGCTTCTTCCCGCGTCAGAATGATCGGCAGTCGCCGCGGCGCCCTGGGATACGGGACCTCCTCGACCGGGTACATTCTCTTCAGCGTCTTGCAGAAGAAGAAACGCAGAGCCGCCGTGTGCAGGGCGACAGTGCGGACGCCCAGTTTCCGCTCCTGGAACAGGTACACCTGATACGTGCGGATGTGTTCTTTGCCTAATTGATCCGGCGGACGATGGAAGTGTCGCGCAAAATCCTCCACGACCCTCAGGTAGGTGTTTACGGTAGTCTGAGAGTAATTACGACGCTGGAGCTCTTCCAGCATCATTTTTCGAAGTTGGGTCACAGGGACCTCCTTGTGACCCACAGACTACGCCACGCTACCGGAAACCCTCAACCTACGCACACGCGTAGCGTCCGCCGCGCGGGCGGCTTCGTTCAAACGCGTCTTAAGCGAGCTTATCGCTCAGTACTTAATGTTTGTGAAGCGGGGCCATTGCCAGCTTTAATTGATTGGATGCGCCGTAATACGCCAATTCGTAGACAGCATCCTTTGGAAGATTCTTGAGCTTAGGGAAGTAGAGGTAGCCGGCAATGGCCCGTGATGTTTTGGTGTCGGGCAGTTCCTTTTCCATAAGCGCTCGCCGGAGTTCAAACTTAGAATCGGGCGCGGTGGGCAGCGGATCGGTGGGGTAATTGCCAACCCCAACCTGGGTCTCCGAGCCTGCATAGACTGTCCTACGCCCGTAGGGGCCGGTAGCCACTCCCACCGTTTCGACAGTTTGCGTGTGCACTTTGGAGGGCGCCGTCATCGGCCCGTTGTGCCCGGGAGGGTATGGTACGAGAACCTCGCCATCCACCGGCGCGGATGTCTCGGTTCCGGCGCGGAGCATGAAATCGCGCGGCGCGACGGTGAGCCGTTGACCAGGCTCGGGATAGAGAGCAACCTCTACGATGACGTAACCGGCGCTCCAATCTTTGCCAAGGGATTTACGCTGTTCCGCTGGGCTGAGGAAGATTGCCCCAACCGAAACGGCGTCGTTGCCTGCGTGCGCCGAATAATCGGCTGCGCCCGGGCGCGGATCAACGCCGTCGGAGTTCTGAGCGAACGCGAGCATGGCGGCGCCAAACGCGAGCGGCCAGCGAACAGTCATAACTAAGCCCCCTTGCCGATTGTATACGCGCCGGAGTGGTCCGTGGTTACCCGGAGGCGAGAATTGGCTGCTGCAGCGAACTTTCGCGGCGCCGCCACGGGTGTGGAGCTTTTGTTTCAGTGTCTTAAATTGGGTTAAAGGGCGGAAGTAAAAATGCCGATGGAGGGATATGAGTATAGGTCCCCTTGCCAATCTCGCAGGCGGTTATCTCCAATCGATCATCAGCCCCGTTCTTAAGAGCGCCGGCATAACAGCTCCCACAACTTCGAACAATGCGAGCGCGACCGGCGCTTCCGGATCGGATAAGAGCCAACTCTCGCCATTTGCGCAACTTCTAAAAACGCTGCAACAGCTGCAACAATCGAATCCAAATCAATATCAACAGGTCACGCAGCAAATCTCGACGAATCTGCAAAGCGCCGCATCGACAGCCCAGGCCAATGGCAACACCAGCGCCGCAACCGAGCTAAACACGCTCTCGACCGATTTTAAAAATGCGTCGCAGAGCGGCCAACTGCCCAATGCGCAGGATCTGGCTCAAGCGGTTGGCGGAGGCCATCATCATCATGCGCACGCGGCCTCCACCCCTTCCAACCAGGACGCTAGCGCCAGCCAGACCCTGAGTCAACTCTTTGCATCGTTTCAGAGCAGCAACGCGGCACAGAATGCGTCTACCGATCCGATGTCAATCATTGAGAACACGCTAACGAGCGCTGGGATCGGCTCCGGTAGCTAATCCCGCGCTTACTTCTTGGTCTGCCACAGGCCTAGCGCAGCCCCGGTCGGGTCGATGAGGATACTGAGCCAGCCCATCCCCGTCACCTCGGTCACATCCTTCATGACTTTGGCGCCGAGAGATGCCGCCTTCTTCGTGGCGACGTGGATATCGTCCACCAGCACGTAAGCCAGCCAGGCCGAAGGGGCGCCGGGAACCGGGTGCTTCATCATGCCGCCGCCGGTGCCTTGACCCACCTGAATAACGGTGTAGGATTCCGGGCCCATCGGCATATCCTCAAGCTTCCAGTCGAAAAGCTGTGAGTAGAAAGCCTTCGATTTATCCAAGTCCGTTGTGTTTAGTTCGACGTGTACGAAT
The DNA here is from genome assembly GCA_963703295.1 of Bryobacterales bacterium. GTDB lineage: Bacteria > Acidobacteriota > Terriglobia > Bryobacterales > Bryobacteraceae > PALSA-243. The sequence continues at coordinate 7,339,076 of OY969810.1, read as the reverse complement.
GGGTTTGCCATATATTCTTCTCTCCAATGCTAAGACGAATGGACGCAGCCCGAATCGACGCGTCACGAAAAAAGAGCCCGATTCGGACAGCATTCGTCAGAATACGGCAATTAGGTGACAACCATGTGAAACAGGGGTGGGCGGCGCCTCAGTGCGACATGGCGTAGGTGATGTAATCCACGCCAAGCCGGATGCCAAGGGCCGAAAACTTCTGCGGGTAGGCGATCTCGTCGGCGTTTTCCCAGGAATCGCCCAAATCCATGTTGTGGCAGATGGCGACCATCACTCGTCCGTGGTCGTCGTAAATTGCGCGCCAGCGCGGATTGTCGCCGCCCATTCCGTATCGGGGATTGGTAGCGCATTTTTCGCAAATGCTGCCGCTTTGGGTGTACTGCATCCCAGGCACCTGATAGCGCTCGCTCACATCGTAAACGGTGTGGAAGATGGGGCTGTCATTAGGCAAATCGACGATGGCCCGGTCGGGAAACACCTTTTTCATGGTGGCGAGGAAAACGTTCCATTCGTCGGTGCCATGGAAGTCGTCGCACATGAAAAAGCCGCCGCGCAATAGGAATTCGCGGAACTTGGCGATCTGCGGGTCGGTCAGTTCCCAGTGCCCCACTTCCACCGCGTAAAGCCAGGGGTAGTTAAAAACATCGTTGTCCTCGTCCAGGTTGATCGGCTGTTCGGCCGACCGGGCGTCGATGCGCGTCAGGCGGCGCATGGCGAGCGCCAGATGGCGGTCGGAACGCGGATAGTCGATGGTCCAATTGGTATTGCCCTCGCGCCAGTCGTATCCGCGCCTGAATTCCGATTGCCAGTCGACTACGAAGTGCGTGGTGGGATACATCAGACGGGCAAAGGTCCACTCGGCGGGGACTTTATAATCCGAGGGCAGCGGAAAATTGTTGTATTCCCAGGCGGGATATTCGCGAAACGGCCGTTGCGCCATCAGCGTGCATACCAAAGCCACGCTAGCGGCGGCGGCTGCCGCAAGAGAACCAAACTTCATCTATATCTAGTATCTCAGACGCGATTCAGGCGGCAATCTCTCCGAACACGCGCATCATATCGCGATGGGCCAAAACGGCGCCGGCGTCGCGCTGCATGATGTCGAAATACTTGCGCGCGAATCCCGCGCCTGCTTCCGAAGGCGACACCAGCGCGCGCGCCTGCGCAATCAGCTTCGCCACGTCATCATCCGTAAGAACCTCGCCCAAATCGAGCGCTTCATCGATGGTCACGATGAATTTCGAAAGCTCGTGCAGCCATGCGAACCACGGGTCGTTGAGCACCAGATCCAGGTACTGGCCGGTGGTCGCGATTCGTGCGATGTCGCGCTCGTATAGGGCGCGCTCGGAATCCATCAGGTATTTGTGCAAGTGGAGTAATCCATTGCGCAGCGCGTTCAGACGCTGTCGGGTTCCGTTCGAAGTCATCTCATCTGCCAGTATAGAAAAGATATGCAGAAACCGAGTTTCGATCCGGGCTTGACGCAGCAGTTTGGCGCCCCTTTGCGGCGCGTCATCGATAGAGATGGCGGTTTCAACGTTCGCAAGGTAGGCGGGCAATGGCGCGACGTGCATCCCTACCTGCACCTGGTCAACATGAGCTGGCCAGGATTTCTCGCGACAATTTTCAGCGGCTACGTTTTGTTGAACCTCATGTTCGCCTGTATCTATTACGCCGTGGGGACGGAGCAACTGGACGGCGCGGGCGCGCCTACAGCGTTCGGGCGTTTCATGAACGTGTTCTTCTTCAGCTCCCACACTCTCAGCACGGTTGGTTACGGCAATATCTCGCCGCGCGGAATTGGAGCGAATTTCATTGCTTCTCTGGAGGCGTTGATTGGCGTGCTGGCGCTGGCGGTTGCTACCGGGCTGCTATTCGGACGCGTCTCGCGGCCCTCGGCGCGTATTGGCTTCAGCGATAAGATCGTGGTGGCGCGTTACCAGGAGATTACCGCGCTCGAGTTCCGCATCGTCAACCGGCGCTCCAATACGCTTACCAATGCAGGGGCCCGCATCATGCTGATGACGGTGGAGACAGTGAACGGCGTGCCGCGCAGGAAGTTTGAATTGCTAAAGCTGGAACGCGACAGCGTACTGTTCCTGGCAACGCCTTGGACGATCGTGCATCCGATTGACTCGGAAAGCCCCCTGTGGGGTAAAACGGCGGAGGATCTGGCGCGGCTGCAAGCGGAGGTATTGATTTCGATCAAGGCCTACGACGATACGTTTGCGCAGTCCGTGCAGCAGCGATATTCGTACCGGCACGACGAGTTTGTGTGGGGCCACGGCTTCGCACCCGCGTTTTTCATAGGCAAGGACGGGAATATCGTGATCGAGCTCGATAAGATCGGAGAGTTGGCCTGAGGGTCTGGCTTTAGACCAGTCCTACATTCCCGGCATGGGGCCGAACGGAAAACCGGGCGGCAGTTTCATCTTGCCCATCTTCTTGCCCATAAATCCGCCGGAGAGGCTCTTCATCATTTTGCGCATTTCGGTGTACTGCTTGAGCAGGTTGTTCACGTCCTGCACGGAAGTTCCGCTGCCGCGCGCGATGCGGCGGCGGCGAGTTCCGTTGATAATCATGTGGTTAGAGCGCTCTTTCGCGGTCATGGAATCGATGATCGCCACCACGCGGGAGATCTCTTTTTCATCCACCTTTACATCTTTCAACTGCTTCATGGGGCCAACCTTGGGCATCATGTCGAGCAGGTTGCTCAGCGGTCCCAGCTTGCGGACCTGCTTGAGCTGATCGCGGAAATCTTCCAGCGTGAAATCGTTCTCGATGAGCTTGCGCTGCATCTCGACCGCTTTCTTCTGGTCGATCTGCTCAGACGCTTTTTCGATGAGCGAAAGAATATCGCCCATGCCGAGGATGCGGTTCGCGGCGCGGTCGGGATGGAAGGGCTCGAGCGCGTCGGATCTTTCGCCGATGCCGACGAACTTGAGCGGCTGCCCGGTTACGTGGCGGATGGATAGCGCCGCGCCTCCGCGCGCATCGCCATCCATTTTGGTAAGGATGACGCCGGTGATGCCAAGCTGTTTGTGGAATTCGTCGGCCGATTTGACGGCGTCCTGTCCGGTCATAGCGTCCGCTACGAATAGGATTTCGACCGGGTTGAGCTGCTCTTTGAGCTGTTTCAACTCGCTCATCAATTGATCGTCGATGTGCAGGCGTCCGGCGGTATCCACCAGCAGGACATCGCGGCCGTTGTTGGTGGCTTCGCGGCGCGCCGAGCGAGCTAAATCCAGCGGCGCGGTTTCGCCGGGGGCGCCTTCGTAGATGGGCTGGCCGATCTCCCGGGCGATTACCTTCAATTGCTCGCGCGCGGCGGGGCGATATATGTCGACCGACACCACCATGGGGCGATGCTCGTTTTTCGAGAGCCAGCGGGCCAGCTTTCCCGTGGAGGTGGTCTTACCCGAACCTTGCAATCCGACGATGAGGAAGACGCTGGGGGGCTCATTGGCGAAACGCAGCTTGGCCTCATGGCTGCCCAAGATTTTGATCATCTCCTCGTGAACAATCTTGACGACCTGCTGCGAGGGAGAGAGAGCGGTGAGAACCTCTTCCCCCATGGCCTTGACCTTGATGTTCTCGATGAGCTGTTTTACGACCTTAAAATTGACGTCAGCCTCGAGCAGCGCCATGCGGATTTCCCGCAGCGCCGCCTCCATGTTTTCCGCCGAGAGCTTGCCTTCGCCGCGGAGGTTCTTGAAAACACGTTGGAGCTTTTCGGATAGATTGTCAAACATGGGATTTCTAGGGAGCTTATTCAATTATAAGGGGTCTAAGCGCCTGGCGTACACGCGAAAAGAGGCAGGCGCCCCGGCGTGCGCCGGAGGCCTGCCTCTCTTATTTCTCAGATTGAGGCAGCGGTCTTACTGGATCGCTACCGTCACTCCGGATTGGCTGTTCGCCGTGCCCACCGTAACCACAACCGGTTGGGCCCCGCTCGACGCCGTTGCCGGAATCAGGACGTTGACCTGCATCACGCCGTAGACCAGGCCCGGGGCCGACCCGTAGTATTGCACCTGCGCCGGGAGGCCTCCAACTGTTGCCGTAACGGTCAGGGCGGGATGATTGAGTCCGCTGCCGTCGCTGGGGGCCAACTGTCCGGTAACGCTTGGCGGACTGGTGACGCCTTCGCCGGTCATGTAGATTGCGATCACGGAACCCTTCTCCGCGGGCTTACTCGAGTTGTTGAGCGAAAGGTCCTGGTTCAGAATCGCGCCCTGTCCAGTTCCAGCCTGATTGACGGTGTAGATGCCGGGGACAGTGGCGGTTACGTTATATGCGATACCGGGCGAACTTACTCCCAGATAGCTCACCTGCACCATAGTGGAGGCGCGCCCGGCGATGCCGTAGGGGACCATCACATTCACCTGTCCGTTGGCCACGGCGATGATTGGCGCCGGAACTCCGTCGAACAAGACTTGCGTGTTGGAAAGCGTCGTGGGATAGGCATTACCGGTAATCGGCGCGGAGACGACGCCTGCCGGGCCAAAGTTAGTTCCGTAGATGGCCACCTCCTCGCCTGGTGAAATTGCTCCCACGAAGCCACTCGCGGCATTAGTTACTGCCGAGATAGCAGGAGTGGGCGCTGTCGTTACCGCGAGTTTGACTGTCACGGTAGCCGGGGTCGCCCCGTTTTGGTTGCCGCTCGCGATAGTTACGGTTCCGGTGTAATTGCCGACGGCGAGACCGGTCGGGACGATTGAGACTGCGATGCTGCCTGGAACCGTACCGGTTGTCGGCGTCACCGAAAGCCATTTACCGCCATCAGTGGTAGCGGCGGTCGCGGTAAATGGGAAGGTCGCCAGCGTACCCACCCCGGGAGGCCCTGCCGCGGTAATCTGCACGGTTTGAGCTGTGGGAGCAGTCGCATTCAACGTATATCCAAAGCTCAACGCCGAAGGCGTAGCCGTGATCGTGATCGGAGTAACCACGCTCAGGGTCACGCCATAAGTGAACGGACTGCCCGTGGCGCCGGGAGCCGTAATCGTGACTGTTCCGGTGTAAGTGCCGATGGGTAACGTACCGGCATTGGCCGAGATCGAAACCGTTCCTGGCGTGGTTCCGCTCGCCGGGGTCACGCTGAGCCAATTGCCGCCGGTGGCCGTGATGGCCGCGGCCGTGAAGTTAATCGGCCCTGGCGTCCCTGTGAGGGTGATGGTCTGCGCCGCGGGAGCCGCGCCGCCGCCCGGTTGGATAAACGTCAAACCTGCCGCCGTAGGCGCAGGCGTGGCGGTAATCGTACCCGAGTTCACCGCGAACGTTACGTTGATGGTCGCCGGGCTATTCCCAGCGTTGGGCGAGGTCACTACGACGGTTCCGGTGTAATTTCCGGGCGTCAGTCCGGTTCCGTTGGCCGAGATAGATAGCGACCCCGGCGTAGTGCCGCTCGTCGGCGTTACCGAAAGCCAACTGGTTCCAGCGATTCCGCTGTTTGGCGCAGCCGTAAAGTTGAGCGCGGCGCCGCTACTGGTCACTTGCACCGTTTGCGCTACCGGGTTCGATCCACTTACGGTGTAAGCGAAGCTCAAAGAATTGGAGCTTAGGGTGAGGGAGCCTGAAGTCACCACAAGCGTAACTGGGATCGTGATCGGGCTATCGGCTACGCCCGTGGAGGCGATGGTCACCGTGCCGGTATAGGTCCCAGCCGAAAGCAGACCCGGGTTCACGAAAACATTGACGATATTGTTGCCAGCCGCGGTATTGGCGCTCAATGGCGTTACTGCGAGCCAGTTATTTCCGCCGCTGTTGGTGCTCTGAGTCACCGTATAAGTGAGCGTTGTGTTCGGGTCTGTGCTGGTCACCAGGATCTGCTGCGTCGATCCCGCGCCGCTTACCGCCGAAGTGAAAGTAAGAGAGGTCGGAGTGGCTACCAGCAGCGGCGTGCTGCTGACATATAGTGTTACCGGGATGGCTAGCGGGCTGGAGATAGCCGCGTTGCCGGTCGCCGGATTGGTCGCCGTTACAGTGATTGTTCCGGCACAGGTTCCCGCCGTCAGGCTAGCCAGGTTGGCAGGCGTAACCGTGAAAGAACCGTTCGTCGAGCCAGTCGTGTTACCGCCGAGCGTCAACCAGTTGACCGTGCTGCATGAGGTCTCCGCGGATGTCACTGAGTAATTCAGAAGCGCGCCGGTGCTGCTAGTCAGATTGATGGTCTGCGTGCCCGGCGCGGTTTGGCCTATTTGATAGGGAAAGGTAATCCCGTTGGTGTTCGCCACGATCGCGGGATCATTTGCGACTACGAGTGTTACGGCGATGGTCTGCGCGCCATTGCCCGAGACCGCGCCCGTGGCGGGCGTCACGGTTACAGTTCCCGTATAACTGCCGGGCAGCAGGCCCGTGGGATTAGTGATCACCGCGAAGGGCGTTCCGGTAGCCAAGTTACCCGCGGGTGAAACCGAGAGCCAGTTCCCGCCCGTCGTGGTGGCGGCGGATACCGTAATCGGCATCTGTCCCGTTGTCGAGGCAGGCAGCACCGCGGTGGATTGGGGCGTTACGTTCTGCGCAGCCGGTTGCGCGCCGCCGATTTCGTAGGTGAAGTTCAACGCTTGAGTCGGTACGATAAGCAGCGGACTTGAGGATACGAAAAGATTGACCGGAAGGCTGCTGGTAGAAATCAAACCTCCGGTGGCTGTCACGGGCACCGTTCCCGAGTAACTGCCGGCGGGAAGGTTAGTCGTAGTGATGTAGGAAACGGTAGCCTGCGTATTGCCGCCCGCGGGTATGGTTCCACTGGTCGGGCTGACAAGGATCCAGTTGCCGCCCGAAGGATTTGGATTCACGGAAGGAGTGCCGAATATATAGGGCAGCGCGGTAGCGCTGGTTGTGGCTAGCGTCACGGCCTGCCCGCCCTGATTGTTCAAACCGCCGATCTGGTAGTTCAGATTCACCGAGGATGGGGAGACCGTGACAGGCGGTTCCGGGCTCACCGTAAGCGTCACCGGGACGTTCACGGGAAGGGAGTTGGTTGGCGTAACCGTTACGGCGCCCTGATAAGTGCCGGCAGTGAGACTCGCGAGAACGATGGGATTCACGAGCACGTTCACCTGGTTGCTGCCGAGAGGAGTGGCTTGCAGCCAATTGCCACCGGTCGTGGTTGTGGCGGCAACGGTAAAGTTCACGATTTGGCCGTTTACGGTCAGAATTTGACCTAGCGGATTGGTTGGATTCCCCAACGTATAAGCAAAACTCAAAGACGTGGGAGTTACGGTAATTGAACCAACCGTAAAAGTAACTGGGACGGTTATCGTTTGCGTGGAGGTAACAACGCGGAAGTTATTATCGGAATAAGTTCCGGCGGAAAGCCCGGCCGGATTGGCTGTGACGGTAACCTGCAAAGGCGTTGTGCCGCTAGTGGGACTAACGCTAAGCCAGGATTGAGATGGCAGCACAGCCACCGTCGTGTTACTGCTGGTGGCAGTGATATTCAAGAGTTGAGAAACGGAGCTTCCACCCACCAAACCGGACAGACTCAGTGCGCTGGGGCTAATGGATATGTTTTGGGCATTCGCGGCGACAGCCGCCAACAACGCAATCGAAATAGGAATAAATCTTAATGTCTTCAAGCAAACCTCCACAACGTTCGCCATTCTCTCACGGAATTAGCTGGAAGGGGTGTTGCACGACTTATACCACCTGCGATGCGGCGCTGTTATTACTGCGGATATCGAGTTATATGCAAACGATTCGTCGACTTAGCGGTAGTTGCAGGACGCTTCGCGAAGCGCGAACGCGGCAAGGCTCCGGTGCGCCTTGACTCATGCGATGTACCGTCCAGACACAATGTGTTACTTGTCGGCGGACCCGTAAAGACCGTGAGAGCGAATGTATTGGATAACACCAATGGGCGCGTCTAACATCGACTCAGCCGTCTTCAGATGTTCTCGCAGGCCCGACGATGAAGTAATTAAGTGCATTTCATCCAGTGGCTCGACTTTTACAGTGGGAGGCACGTCATAGGAATATCCAGGCCGGCTGGCCACGATGAAGGTCACGAACTGCGCCACATCCTGCCACTTGTACCAGGATCGTAACTCGGCGAAGGCATCGGCGCCGATGATGAAGAAGAGTTCATCGTCTGGACGGATAGTAGAGCGCAACCTGGTGATGGTATCGATGGAGTAGCTACTTTCGGCGCCATCTTCCAGCCGGGAAGCCTCAAAACGCGTGGCGCTGGTAGAGTTCAGCGCTGCGCAGGCGATCTCCACCATGCGGACGCGATCTTCGTACGGTTCGTATGCGAAGCCGCCCTTGTGCAATGGGCGGAAGGTTGGGACGAACAGGACGCGATCGAGATGAAAGCGGGCGGCCGCCACGCGCGCGACGGCCAGATGGGCGTTATGTATAGGGTCGAACGCGCCGCCGAAGATCGCGATTCTAGCGCCGGTCAATCATACCCGCTCAATCTTCACGGAGTTGATGCGTACTTCCTTGACAGGCCTGTCTTGCGAGCCCCTGGGAACTTCGGAGATCTTACGCACTACGTCGTAACCCTCCACCACTTCACCGAAAATCGTGTGCTTGTTGTCGAGCCAAGGGGTGGCGGCGACGGTGACGAAGAACTGGCTGCCGTTGGTGTTTGGCCCGGCGTTCGCCATCGATAGGAAGCCCTCTTTGCTGTGCTTCAGATCGGCGTGGAATTCGTCGGCGAATTTGTAGCCCGGGCCGCCGCGGCCGGTACCTTCCGGGTCTCCGCCCTGGATCATGAAATCTGGGATCACGCGGTGGAAGATGGTGCCGTCGTAGAAGGGCTTGCCGGTCTTGGTTCCCTCGGCCAGCGAGACAAAGTTGTCCACTGTTTTGGGAGCTTTGTCGTCAAACAGCTTCACTTTGAACTTGCCTTCGGTAGTGTCGAAAGCGGCGAAAATTTCGTTGGGCATCGATCAAATTGTAGCAACCGGAGCCGGTCGCTCCCAGCGCCGCACGGTGGTTTTTGCCGGGCAGGGAATTCGGCGGTTTACGCCCCTCTACTTTTTATCCTGCTTAGCGCGATACGCCAGCGCCAGGTTGAGCTGCTTGATGGCGTTGTCGCACGCGCGTACGGCGTCTTCCTTGTGACCTCCGAAGTCATGCGGCGCGGCCACCAGGTAAGCGCGGGCATCCCGTAGCGATGCAATCGCCGCCGCGAGCCGGGGGTGCATGGCGTGCTCGTTTTGCGCAAACAGGGAAACTCCGGCGCTGAGCGCGATTCCCAACACGATTCCACCAATCCATTTCATTCTCAACTCCACTCGCGCCAGTTGCGCGTGTCAGTTATTTTACATAAGGTTTCGCGCGTGAGAAGTTATAGCAATGAGAATTACGGCCATCGCTCTTGCCGTTCTCGCGTTCCCTGCAACCGCGCAAACCCGATACGAGAGCCCGGTATGGGCTCCCGATGGCCGCGATCTCGTATTCGTCATGAAACTGCCGGGCGGTGAATGGAATCTGGTTCGCTCGACAATCGATGGGTCACACCGCGTTGCGTTGACGCGGGACGGCGCTTGGGATCCGGCATGGGCGCCCGACGGAAAAAGCATCGCGTTTGTCTCTACCATCGACGGCAAGCGTCAAGTCTCGCTTGTCGCGCCGGATGGAGGGCCTTCGCGCCAACTCACACGAGGTCCGGCAGAGCACTTTCATCCCGCCTGGTCGCCGGATGGGCGACGCATCGCCTGCGCCTCGGCAGAGAATGGAAGCAGCCGTATCGTGTTGATGAATTCCGATGGATCCGCCGCCCGGCCCGTGACGCCCGATAACGATCGGGCGCGATGGCCCGCCTGGTCGCCAGATGGAAAAAGCATCGCTTATTACGTGGAAGCCGCTACGAGCTCAATCTGGGTCGCGGACCTAGTTGCCGCAACACAAACCAAACTGTTCGATTCCGCCTTGACACGAACCTGGTTGGATTGGTCCCCGGACGGCAAGGAATTAGTTTTCACCAGAGGCGCCGGGAAAACTTTGGGAATCGACGTGCTGGAAATAAGATCTAGAGGATTGCGGCGAGTGTTGGGCGGTGAGCTGGGTCCGGGTGAACCGCGATGGTCTCCGGATGGAACTTCGATCCTGTTTTCGACCCAATCGCCGCCTGGAATCGCTGTGCTGAAGATTGCGGATTCCACCGTTGCGCGGATGATAAACTGAGGATGCCCCACTGTCGCGTGGAGCCCGATTTTTGGAGGCGAACCTGACCGTTTCCACCGTTACCGATTCCCCAGAGACCCCCGTACAGCCTTCGGGCGTTTCCGCGCGATATGAAGGATTGCGGCCGGACGATTTAATCCGCGCATTCCGCTTGATGCACACCGCGCGGCGGCTGGACGACAGAGAGGTGGCCCTCAAGCGCCAGAACCGCATCTTTTTCCAGATCAGCGGGGCGGGTCACGAGGCCGCGCAAGTCGCGGCGGCCTTCGCGCTGGAGCCTGCGCAGGATTGGTTTTACCTTTATTACCGGGACCGGGCATTGTGCCTGGCGTTAGGCGTAACCCCGCTCGAAATGCTGGAACAGGCGGTGGGCGCGGCAAGTGATCCCGCGTCGGGCGGCCGTCAAATGCCATCCCACTGGGGACATAAAAGTTACAACATCGTCAGCGTGTCCTCACCGACCGGCACGCAATTTCTGCAGGCTGTAGGTTCGGCCGAGGCATCGCGTTATCGCGACCCGCATACGAGTGAGGTAACGCTGGTGACTTCGGGCGAAGGGGCAACCAGCGAGGGCGAATTCTGGGAGGCGCTGAACGCCGCGTGCCTGAAGAAGCTGCCAGTGGTTTTTCTGGTGGAAGACAATGGCTACGCCATCTCTGTTCCCATCGAGGCGCAGACCGCAGGCGGGAACGTTTTGCGCCTGACGGAAGGCTTTCCTGGTCTGTTCCGGCAAGAGGTGGACGGCACGGATTTCCTGGCATCCTACGCCGCAATGAAAGCCGCCGTGGCGTATTGCCGCGAGGGCCGGGGGCCTGCGCTGGTGCTGGCGCACGTCATTCGCCCATATTCTCACTCGCTTTCGGATGACGAGCGGTTGTATAAAGCGCCGGAGGAGAGGCGCGCCGAAGCTGAGCGCGACCCTGTAATTCGTTTTCCGCAATTCCTTGTAGAGCAGGGAATTCTCGACCGCCACGCGTTACAGGTCATCACTCACGAAATCGACGAAGAGGTGCACGAGGCGACCTCGCAAGCGCTGCTCGCGGGAGCGCCCCCGCCCGAGTCGGCGATGCTTCATCTGTATTCGGAGACCAACGACCCAACGTCCGAGAAGTACGCGAGCGCCCCGCATTTCAGCGGGCAGCCGATGACGATGGTCGACCTGATTAACGCCACCATCCGAGAGGAGATGCGCCGCAATCCCGATATCCTGGTTTTCGGTGAGGACGTGGCCGATTGCACGCGCCAGGATGCCTTGCGCGAGTGCAAAGGCAAGGGTGGCGTTTTCAAAGCGACGCACGGACTGCAGATCGAGTTCGGTCCGGAACGAAGTTTCAATACGCCATTGGCCGAGGCGGCCATTGTGGGCCGCGCAATCGGGATGGCTACGCGCGGGCTGAAGCCAATTGCCGAGATTCAATTCTTCGATTACATCTGGCCCGCTATGATGCAGCTGCGGGATGAGCTGGCGACGTTGCGGTGGCGCTCGAACGGTACTTTCTCGTGTCCGGCCGTGATTCGCGTCCCGATCGGCGGCTATTTGAATGGCGGAGCGATTTACCATAGCCAGTGCGGGGAATCGATCTTCGCGCATTGCCCCGGCCTGCGGATTGTGATGCCGTCGAACGCGCTCGACGCTTGCGGGTTGTTGCGTACCGCGATCCGTTCCGACGACCCAGTGCTGTTCCTGGAGCATAAGAAGCTCTATCGCGAACCCTACAATCGCTCGCCGCATCCGGGCGAAGACTTTACGATTCCGTTCGGCAAGGCAAAGATAGTGAAACCGGGGGAAAATCTCACCGTGGTCACCTACGGCGCTTTGGTTCAAAAGGCATTGGCCGCTGTTACCCAGGTGGAACGTAAGAACCCGCGCGTGACGGTGGAGCTTATCGATCTGAGAACGCTCGCGCCATACGATTGGGAGACGGTGTCGGCTTCGGTGGAGAAAACGAGCCGCGTGATGGTCGCCCACGAGGATACGCTCTCTTGGGGCTATGGGGCCGAGATTGCCGCACGGATCGCGAGCGACCTTTTCGACAAGTTGGATGCGCCTGTAAAGCGAGTGGGCGCACTCGATACCTGGGTGGGCTATCACCCCGGGCTGGAAGCCGCTATTTTGCCCCAGGCGGACGATCTGACGGTAGAGATGGAGCGACTGCTCAATTACTAATGAGCCAGCGTTTTAATACGAACATTAAATAAAATTAACAATATTTTTGCACCGCCCCTGTAACCTTTTCTGTGTTAACCATATTGTCAGGGACGGGTGAATTTTTTGAATCCAGCTCAGGCTCACCCGCAGCCCCTTGGGAGGCTTTTATGCCAGTTGGTCAAAAGCGTAGGGGATTTGCAGGATTCGCTGTCGCGATACTGGCGGTTTCAGCGTGCCCAGTTTGGGCCGACACCGCTGCCGGGTTGGCGGCATTCAAGAAGGGCGATTACTTAACCGCTTTAAAGGAATGGAAAGCTACCGCCGGAAAAGGGCAACCCGAAGCCGAGTACGATTTGGGTCTGCTCTATGCCAGAGGGTTAGGAGTGAAGCGCGATTTGGATGTAGCGCAGCAGTGGTACGAAGCGGCGGCGCTACAAGGTAACTCGCAAGCTGAATTCAGCCTTGGACAAATGTACGCACAGGGCTGGGGCATTCCTCCCGACGAAGCGCAGGCGGTGCGTTGGATGGAAATGGCGAACCGGCCAAACACCGACGAGGCTGACCTGGGGTGGCTGCCTATTGAAGGTTACGGCACGCAGACCGATTATGCCAAGGCTGCATACTGGTACAGGCTTGCGGCGGATCAGGGACACGCAGAGGCCCAATACGAGTTGGCGGACCTCTATGCCCATGGCAGAGGCGTTCCGCAGGACCAGACCGAGGCGTTCAAGCTGACCAAGGCGGCCGCGGCTCAGGGATTCACGAAGGCAGCCACATCTTTAGGCCGGCGATATGAGAATGGCCGTGGGGTGGAAAAAGACGAAACGCAGGCCTTTTTCTGGTACACCGTCGCTGCCCGCCGCGGAGATAAGGCCGCACAGAAGGATCGTATCGTTCTGGCCGCCCATATGCCCGCGGAGCAATTGAACAAAGCCGAAACCGGCGCTGTGCAATGGCATCCCGTGATCATGGCCTCGGCGAAGAAATAGCGCCAGACGTGGCATACTGTGATCGATGCGAAAAGCGCTAGCGATTACGGTATCTCTTGGTTTGAGTGTTTTGCTTTCCGGCTGCTCCTCGGGCGAGAAGAAGACCGAGGTTGCAACCGGTCCACCGCCGGTCTATAAGATTGATTTCGATACTTCTCACGGCCAGTTCGTGGTGGAAGTGCATACCGATTGGGCACCCTACGGGTCGGCGCGCGTTTATGAGTTAGTGAAGAAGGGCTTCTACGATGGCGACCGTTTCTTTCGAGTGGTCCGCGGCTTCGTGGTTCAGTTCGGCATTAGCGGCGACCCGGCGATCAACCGCGACTGGATGAGCGCCACGATTCCGGACGACCCGCGGTTACAACACAATGTGCGCGGGTCGGTTGTTTTCGCCAAGTCGCAGATGGCGAATTCGCGGTCGACTCAGCTTTTCATCAATCTTCGCGACAACAGCGAGAGTCTTGATGCGCAGAATTTCGCCCCCTTCGGTACGGTGGTTTCCGGTATGGATATTGTGGACGCCATCTACGCCGGATATGGGGACATGCCGCCGAATGGCGCAGGCCCCGACCCGACCCAAATCCAATTGGAAGGAAACGCCTACCTGGATAGGCTGTTTCCGCATCTGGACCATATTAAGACAGCCACGATCGAGAAGTGATACAGTGAAGTCTGCCCCGATTCGAAGGGGACCAAGAAGTTACTACTATAGGGTCAAATTTGACCGACGCGGCCCGGCGGAAATCATACACCGCCGGGTCACTTTTTTGTGCGGAGTCTGTCTGCAAGCGCAGGGACTGGGTACGATATTTCTACGGCCGTGAAGACCTCTTTTGGCGAGCGCAAACGCCCTTAGTACGGCCGCAACCTCGCTTTCCGCCGGCGCACTGTTTCCCCATCTGTGAGTTATACTCCGCTCATGAAACTATCCGCCATAGTATTGTGCTGCGCCCTATCGCTGTTCGCGCAGGACGCTCCTCCCCAAGCTGGTCGTGGCGGCCGCGACGGCGGAGCCAATCAGGATCCCATTAACGACCGCACTTTTGCCTCTCTCCGCGCCCGCTCCATCGGTCCTGCACTCATTTCCGGCCGCATTCTGCAAATCGCGGTCTTTCCCGGCAATCCCAGCCACTATATGATCGCCCTCGCTGCCGGCAATATTTTCATGACCGAAAATAACGGCACCACCTGGACTCCGGTCTTCGAAAACTACGGCTCCTACTCCATCAGTTGGATCACCATCGATCCCAAAAATCCCAGCATCGTCTGGGTGGGCACCGGCGAAAACAACAGTCAGCGCGCCGCGGCCTATGGTGATGGCGTCTATAAGAGTGAAGACGGCGGCCACACTTTCCGTAACGTCGGCCTCAAGGCCTCCGAACATATCGGCCGCATTGTCATCGACCCGCGGGATTCCAACGTTGTCTACGTCGCTGCCCAAGGTCCGCTGTGGAGCAGCGGCGGTGAACGCGGCCTCTTCAAAACCACAGACGGCGGCAAGACCTGGTCGCAAAGCCTCATCAAAGTCGACGCCTACACCGGTTGTACCGATGTCGTCATGGACCCTACCAATCCGGATGTTTTGTTGGCCGCCACTCATCAGCGCCAGCGCAGCTACTTCGGCATGATTCACGGTGGGCCGGGCAGCGCGCTCTGGCGCTCCAACGACGCGGGCAAGACCTGGACCAAGGTGCAGGGCGGTTTCCCACAGGGTCAGGGTGAAATCGGCCTGGGACGCATCGGCCTGAACTATGCCCCGTCGAATCCGAAAATTGTCTACGCGCAGGTGGAAGGCAACGACGTTGGCGGCCTCTACCGTTCCGCCGATGGCGGCATCACGTGGGAGCGTCGCAACTCAGCCGATCAGCAGGGCCAATACTATGCAAAGGTCGTCGTGGATCCCGCCGACGCTAACCGCGTCTACGTCATGAATACCACGATCGCCGTCTCCGACGATGGCGGGCGCACCAGCACCGGTCTGGGGTCGCGAAACAAACATGTCGACAACCACGATATCTGGATCGACCCGAGCAACAACAATCACTACCTGGTCGGCTGCGACGGCGGCCTTTACGAAAGCTGGGACCGCGCCGCCACGTGGATCTTCAAAGAAAATCTTCCCACTGGCCAGTTCTACGATGTCTCGGTCGATGAAGACGTGCCCTACTATCACGTCTATGGCGGCACGCAGGATAACAATAGCGTCGGCTGCGCCGTTCGCACCAGGAACAGCGTGCTCACCAACGCCGATTGCTTCGTGACAAATGGCGGCGACGGTTTCTATTCGCGCGTCGACCCCAAAGATCCCAACACCATTTACGCCGCGAGTCAGAACGCCGGCATCGTGCGCTTCGATAAACGCACTGGCGAGCGCGTCTCCATTCAGCCGCGTCCAGCCAAGGACGATGTGCCCCTGCGCTGGAATTGGGACGCGCCTTTCATCATCAGCCCCCATGTCAATACCCGCCTCTACATTGGCTCGCAAAAGCTCTATCGCAGCGATGATCGCGGCGATTCCTGGGTCGCCGTCAGTCCCGATCTCACGCGCCAGTTAGACCGCAACAAGCTCCCTCTGATGGGCAAGATCTGGCCCATCGATGCTATCCAGAAAAACGTCTCCACCGCCCTCTACGACAACATTTCGTCCATCGCCGAGTCACCCAAGAAGGAAGGGCTCATCTATGTCGGCACCGACGACGGACTCCTGCAAATCACCGAAAACGGCGGCAAGACCTGGCGCAAAGTGGAAAAGCCCGCGGGCGCGCCGGAAAACGCGTACGTCCAGCGCATCGTCGCCTCACAGCATGACGCCGGCGTAGTCTACGTCGCCTACGAAAATCACCAGAACGGCGACTTCAAGCCAGACCTGCTCAAGAGCACAGACATGGGCCAGACTTGGGCTAACATCTCAAATAATCTGCCCGAGCGCGGCGGCGTCTACGCCATCGCGGAAGATCACATCAACAAAAACCTCATCTTCGCGGGAACCGAATTCGGTCTCTACTTCAGCAATACCGCGGGCCAAAAATGGACCAAGCTGAACATCGGTCTGCCCACCACCATGGTGCGCGACCTCGCCATCCAAAAGCAGATGGATGATCTGGTGATCGGCACCTTCGGCCGCAGCATCTATGTGCTGGATGACTACAGCCCGCTCCGCACCGCCACGCCAGAAATGATGCAAAAGGAAAGCGCCATTTTCCCGGTGCGTAAAGCGCTCGAAATTATTCCGTATAACACCGGCGGCGATCTCGGCACGAATCACTTCACCGCCCCGAACCCGCCCGTGGGCGCCACAGTCACTTTCAACATGCGCGACGCCCTCCGCACCAAAGCGCAGGAGCGGCAGCAGCAGGAACGCCAGGCAGCACAGCGCGGCGAAGCGGTTCCTTATCCCACGCTCGAGGCGCTTCGCGCCGAATCGCTCGAAGAACCGCCCACGCTGATCCTCACTTTCAAAGACGCTAAGGGCAACATCGTCCGCCGGCTGGACCAGCCCGCTACCGCCGGCATGCATCGGGTCACTTGGGACCTCCGCTCACAAGGCGTCGGGCTGGCCGCGTCCGTACCGCTCGGTGGCGGCGCGGGCGGGGGAGGCGGACGTGGAGGCCGCGGAGCCGCAGGTGGTGGTGGACGTGGCGGAGCCGGTGGCGGCGGCGAAATCGATCCCGATGCAGAAGTATTTGTCGGCGGGCGCGGCGGCGGGGCGGGCGCATTTGTCCTACCCGGCAAGTACACCGTTACGCTGGCCAAGCGCGTCAACGGCGTAGTAGCCGAATTGCCCGGCTCAGAGACCTTTGACGTAGTGGCTGGCACTCCTTACTCACAGCAAGAGCGCATCGCCATGGTGGAGTTCGAAGAGAAGATCAACCGCCTGCAGAAGGCGCTCACGGCTACTCAGGAGGCCGCCACCGAAGCCGGGTCGCGTCTTGATTCCATCAAGCGGGCCATCGACGCCACGCCTAGTCTCTCGCCCAAGTTGCACGAGCAGGTAGTGAGCCTGCAGCGCGATCTCGACGGCATCAACCTGGCGCTCTCCGGCGACCGCATCCTGCGCGCGCATAACGAAGGCGCGCCCGAATCGATCTCCGAGCGAATCCAATCCGCCGCGGGAGCCACACGCGGCACCGGACACCCGACCAAGACCGCCCTCGAGCAGTATCAAATCGGTTCGGACGAGCTAGCCTTGCAGATTCCCAAACTGAAGAAGCTGCTCGACACCGATATTAAGAATCTCGAAAAGCAACTCGACGCCGCCGGGGCCCCGCCAACCCCAGGCCGTTTGCCGGATTGGAAAGGCGGAAAGTAGCGCCGAACCTCGCAAAGGGGCCGCTTACTGATTGCGAAGCGGTCCGGCTTCTGGAGGTCTATCGCTTTGTGACGGTCATCCAGTTGTCTTCCGAGTCGCGGTCAATCAGTTTGTTATAAGGATCGATTCCGGCGCGCGTCGGCATATGGTTCACCACGATCTCAAACGTCTGGTTCGGTTGGGTGATCCATTCCTTCTTGAGATACAGAGGCTTCTCTTCGTCCTTCGGACCGTTGAAGACGCCAATCTCGATGAGATCGTGAAGCGGCATCTGTGTTTCGTTACCGCTGCCATCCGCTTGCAGCTTGCGGGATCTCACACTTAGCGTGACCTTGAACTTATGATCCGCAGTTGGTTCCACTGTGGCAGAGACGGCCTTGTTGTCATAAAGCACGATATTTTCGAAGGCGTCACCGATGTAGTACTGCAACTCAGGCGGGGTTTGGGCGCGCAGGGCGGCTACGAACTCTCGCGTGTCAGGGTAGGGAACCGACTGGGAATCGCTTGCGTTGGCATAGCGATACTGCATCAGGAAATTATGCAGCGCCAGATTGACCTTGTCTTCACCGATGTAATCCGCGAGGGTGTACATCGTCTGGCCGCCTTTCTGATACCAGACATACGGCTCGTTTTGCACCAGAACCACGGGCCGCTCGCGCCGGATTTCACCGGCTCGCCCGCGTAAGTAAGTGTCGAGCTCATGTTTGAGATAGCGGTGCATGCTGTCCCGGCCGTACTTCCGCTGCATCACCATGAGCGCGGAGTACTCCGCCAGAGTCTCCGACATCATATTCGAACCTTCCACGCGTCCGCCGATCAACTGGTGCGCCCACCACTGGTGGCCCAACTCATGCGCCGTGACGAAGTAGGTGAAGTCGATGTCCGTCGGCTTTTCCATCCGGCCGATGAAACCGATGCCTTCGGAGAAAGGAACCGTATTGGGAAACGATTGCGCGAAGGTCCGGTAGCGCGGATACTCCAGAATGCGATACTGCCGAAATTGGAATGGACTGAAGCTCTTCTCGTAGTAGTCGAGACCCGCTCTTGACGCGGCAATCATATCGTCGACGTCGTAGGGATGGGCCACGTCGTGGTAGACCTCGATAGCGATCGGGTTCGCCGCGCCCTGATACATTTCCCGCTTTACCTTGTATCTCGCGGAAAGATAAGTATAGAAGTCGAGGGTCTTAACTTCGCCCATATCGTAACTAAAGTAGTGACGTCCGTTGGCGTGCCAGTCTCTCGTCAGATAGCCCGGCGAAATGGCAATCTGATCGTCCGAAGTGCTGACAGTAGTGCGGTAGGTGATCCAATCCGATTGCGGCGTAAACAGGTTGGTCACTTCACCATGAGGGTCGCCGCGCCGGGGCAGCTGTTCCTGTTCGGGGAGCTTTTCCTCCCGCCGCCGCCGGGGATCGTCAAGCTCTATGCCAGCGTCATAACCTATGGTGGGAAAGTAACTGCTGTCGAAGAAAGTCCCGGAATAAGCCAGCTCCGGCCGCTCGTTGCCGTCTTTGAAACCTCGACTGGTATAGCCTACCTTGAACGTGAGGTCGAGCTTTTCGCCCGGTTTAAGTGGCGCCTCGAGTTGGTATATGGTGTAAAGCGCCCGCGGACTTGTCGAAACAACATGAAATGGGTGGTCGAATAGCACATCCGTGACCGCCTGCATCTGGTTGGTGATGTGGATCTGGTCAATCGCTCGCGAAGTTTTGTTCTGCAGTATGAAGTGCCCGCGGCCTGCGAACGAGCGGCGCTCCGGAAAAATATCGATGTCCGAATCGACGGCGATCACCTTTGGTTGGGGGAGATTCTCATACTGTTTGAAATCCCGCTCGTACTTGGCCTGTATGTCACGCCGGTCTTTTGCGGTGAGATATTCGTTGAGAACATGGGTGTTGTAGTAATACCAGGCGCCGCTTCCAATGGCAGCGAGCGCGAATAAGGCCGCGGCCGGAATAAGACGCGGCGCCCGCTGCATCGCCAGGCGGAATCGCGCCGCCCAACCCTCATCCGCCCCACGCCGCGCCAGAGCTATGGAGATGATTGCGAGAACGCACGAGATTGAGAGCCAATAGGTAATCGCCCAAAACAATGCCGGGACAAAGTGTCCATATCCGTTCATGTCCGAATACGTATAGGGCGGCGTGTTGCCATAAAGGTAGAGCGTATTCTCCCAGCCGAAATTAAATAAGATCGGCGTGACTACGAACATCCCAATGATGATGCCGTGGCCGATGAATTTATTCGATACCACCGTCTGAACAAACATCGCCGTTAACACGAAAAGAAACACTTGCGGGAAAGTGATCACGTAGAGCTCTTTGGCATATTGCCCCAGCTCGTAGTTGTAATATCCCGCGATTGTCTGCATCAGGATGCCGCACAGGGCCGCCACCGTGAGCAGAATAAGCTCGACGAAGCAAAGCGCGAAGAGCTTCGAAAACCAGTCGGTGGTTTCGCCCACCGGCAGCGCGTCATGAATGCCTGAGAAATGCGTGTCGCGCTCACGCCAGATCAGCTCGGCGGCGTAGAGCGTGGCGACTATATAAAAGAAAAGCGACGCCCCGCCTTCCACCGATTGCAGCATGAGGTAAGTCACCGGCCAGACGTTTCGATCCGCAACATGCCCGGCGTAGTGCCCGTTGTTGATGGCGAGGCCCGCCATGAGGATCAAGATCCCCCAAAAAGGCACTTCGCGCACGATATTGGAAATGCGCAGCCGCGTCAGCGAAGCGAGTTGGGCCAGGCTCGTGCCAGCGCCAAAGATCTGGTGTACGGCGGGCAGTCTCGCTGCCACCAGGCTGCGGCGCGCCGTAACCGCGTTGAGTTCTTGCGCGCGCGCCAGGGCAGCGCGTTTGTTGCTCGACTGTACGGTCAGCGCCTCCACGGACATGGGGAAAAGCTTCCAAAGGATGGCTAGCGAGAGTAAGCCTATCGATCCCCAAAGCAGACGATTGTAGAGGAACACTCCGTTAGTCGAGTTCGCCGACCAAGAGTACAGCAGAGTGTTGCGCTCAACCACGGTCCAGTAACGGGTAATCGCATCGTTCAATAAAATGCCCACCGGATCAAAGATTCCCGACCAAAAGCGCTCAAGCGATCGCGTGGCGTTAAAGATCGCGAGCCCGATCAGATAAAGCATGAAGATGGCCGCGCCCTGCAGATAAACGATGAAAATCTTGCGTGACAGCGCCGCCACTAAAAAGAAGAGCGAGCCGAGAAAGAAGATCTGAAACACCACAATAGAGAAGAAGGGTTGCAGATACCACGAAAGATGGTTGGGAGCGATGCGAGTCTGGTCAGCCCAGGGCGCGAGTGTGCCAAGGAACTCGCCCAGCAGGAGTCCCGAGAACGCAAACACCGTCGCGACGAACGACCCGGCCCACCGGCCGCCCAGATACGCGAACTTGGAAATCGGCTTGGTGAAGAGAATCTGAATGACATCCCGCTGGAAATCGCGCAGAATCGACGTCCCAAAGATGGCGGCGATGATGATGACGCCGAAGAAGCTGATCCAAATATCGTTATAGGTGTTGGCATATGGGCCGTTGAGCAGCACCTTGCCGTTGGAGTTCCCAATGGGCCCGAAGCTCTCACTGGCGACGTTGAGAAAGTTGAAGGCTAACCAGACCAGAAAGTAAACGTAAGTCGACAGGCTCTTGAAACGAAACTTGAGCTCAAAGGTGAAGAATTCCCAAAACATCCTCATGCCGTCTTCTCCTTCCCGATCAGTTCTTTGCCTGATTTGCCAGGTTCAAGAAATAGACATCTTCCAGGCTGGATTCCACCGGCCGGAAGCCGTCGCCGGGGTTGGAATCGGCGAAGACCCGAACCTCATGCTGTCCGGCGATGAGATGCGTCGAGATCACGTGGAAGCTGCTCTCAAGGGCCTGCAACTCGTCGTCCGTCGCCACCACCTTCGACCAGATTTTTCCGCGCAGAGAGTCTAGCGCATCCGCCGGCGCGCCTTCCAGCAGTAACTCGCCGTTCGAAATAATGGCCATGCGCGGGCATAATTCACGCACATCCTCGACAATATGAGTCGACAGAATTACCGTGACATTCGTTCCGATGGAACTGAGGAGGTTGAGGAAGCGGTTGCGTTCGGCCGGGTCGAGGCCGGCCGTGGGCTCATCGACAATAATCAGCTTGGGATTCGCAAGCAGCGCCTGAGCGATACCGAATCGCTGCTTCATTCCGCCCGAGTAAGTACTCAGTGACTTCTTGCGCGCATCCCAGAGATTGGTCTGGTTGAGAATCGCGTCCACCATTCCGTTGCGCTCGCCTTTGTTCGTGATGCCCTTCATTACGGCCAGGTGTTGCAGCAGATCAAAGGCGGAGATCTTCGGATAGACGCCGAACTCTTGCGGCAGATAGCCCAGAATCTTACGCACCTCATCTTTTTGAGTCAGTACGTTGATACCGTCGAGATCGATCGAGCCAGAGTCCGGGTCCTGTAGTGTTGCTACCGTTCTCATCAGGGAGCTCTTTCCCGCGCCGTTCGGCCCCAGCAGACCGAACATGACGTTGCCAATCGTGAGGGAAAGATTTTTCAGCGCCTTCACGCCGTTGGGGTACGTTTTCGAGAGGCCCGTGATCGTCAACGCCATGCAGGAACACCCTCCAATTTTTGTGATTCAGAGCGCCCTGGGCGCTGGAATCCTCTGATGATACCGCGCACCGGTTTCACTTGTGCGAAGCTCTATAGCGGTGAGGATTTGGATATGAGGATCTTTGTAACGCTCTCGATTTGCCTCGCGACAGCGCTGGCTGCATCCGCAATCGCTGCGGACGAAAAGCTGCTTTTCAATGGCAAAAACCTGGATGGCTGGGAAGTCATCGGCGATGGCCAATGGACCGCCATGGCGGACGGAACCTTGCTGGGACAGCGAATCGGCGACTACCGCAAGATGTTCGTTCCGGGAGGTCCGTTTGCGACGCCGCAGCAGTTCAAAGGTTGGGTAGATACGCAATCGTGGCTCTACACCAAGCGCAACGATTTCGGCGAATTCGATCTCCACCTGGAGTATTGGACCAAGACCACGGGGAACAGCGGGGTTTCCATTCGCGACACATCACGTGCGAAAGCCGCAATTCAGACGCCACCCGATTACACGCATACGCCATCCAAAATCGGCTACGAAATCCAGATCAATAATCGCTTTCCCGATCCGCATCCGTCAGGCAGCATTTATGGTTTTATGGACGCGCCCAAAGATGCGCAACGCGATGATGACTGGAACTCGATGGATATCTCATCACGCAACGACAAAATATCCATCAAGATAAACGGGCGCTTGGTGGCGGAGCATACCGGCGACCCGAAGCGTTCGAAGACGGGACCGATCGGGCTGCAGATGCACGACCAGTTTTCCATCGTTATGTTCCGCAATATTCGCATTCGCGAGATTTCGCGGTGATGCGCAGACGGTGACAGTTGTCGTTTGCCGACTACTTGTTTCCGCTCTTGCCGCCCTTTTTGCCAGCCTTGCTGCCGCTCTTTTTGCCGCCCTTTTTCTTGCCGCTCTTCTTGCCGGTTTGAGGAGCCGCGAACATTGGAACGGCCGTCGCCAACATGACGCCTAAGAGGCCGAGGCCGAGAACTTTTCGAATCGATATGGACATAGCAATCCCTCCAGGAATACTGCATTCAGTCTGCACTGTTCGGGAACGCGCAAGCAAGAGATCGGTAAAAAATAAACTGTGCGAGATTTCGGAACTTTCAACCGCCGGGGCGTTGACGGAAGCATCGCAATCCGATAGGTTTAATTTGCTCACTGTGAAAGGAGCCCCTATGAGTCTGAGTAGACGAGATCTTGGCAAAATGGCTTTGGCAGCCCTGCCGGCAGGCCGCCTTCTGGCGAAAACGGATTCCAAGTTTGGTGGTGTTCAGATTGGCATCAACGCTCCCTACAGTTTCCACGGGCAATACAACAGCGGCGACCAGTGCCTGGACGCGATGATCAAACTCAATCTCAGTGCGGTGGAGTTACGCGCCCAGCCCATCGAGCAGTTTATGGGCGCTCCCGCGGAATTGGTGGCTTATCCGCCGGTCCGGCTTCCCAGCCCTGCCGGGGGCGGCCAGCCAAAGGGTGAGGGAAGCGCGGCGAAGTCCGTCGCCGCAGGCGGTCGCAAGGGTCCAACACCTGAGCAGATCGCGGCTCGCAAAGCCAATGCCGAAAGGCTCCGCACCTGGCGTCTCGCCGCATCCATGGACGGCGTCCGAGCCTTCCGCAAAAAGTACGAGGATGCCGGCGTCAAAATCGAGATCGTCAAAGTGGATGGCATCGACACCTTCTCCGACGAAGAGATCGACTACATGTTCGGACTCGCCAAAACCGCGGGCGCGCACGCTATCTCCTGCGAAATCCCTCTGAGCCATACTAAACGCCTGGGCCAGTTCGGCGAAAAACACAAAATGATGATCGGGTATCACGGCCACACGGATGTCACCAGCCCCGAGGCTTTCGGGCGTCCCGAGAGTTGGGAAACCGCTATGAGCTACTCCAAGTACAACGGCATCAACCTCGATATCGGCCACTTCGTCTCCGGCAACAGCACGTCGCCCATTCCGTTCCTGCAGAAGTACCATGACCGCGTCACGCACATCCACCTCAAAGACCGCAAGATGCACAACGGCCCGAACACTCCGTGGGGCGAGGGAGACACGCCGATCAAAGAGACGCTGCTCCTGATGCAAAAGGAAAAGTATCGGTTCCCGGGAGTTATAGAGATGGAGTACACCGTCCCGGCGGGCTCCGACCTTATTAGTGAGATTGCCAAGTGCGTGGCGTTCTGCAAGAACGCATTGACATAGTTGAAAGAGCATAACTGCTCCGTTAGGAGGTAACTGCATGCATACAATCGACCGCCGCAAATTCCTGGCCGGGGCCGCTGCAACAGCGCTTCCGGCAGTGGCCATACCGGCTCCCGACAAGGTCGTGCGCGAGGCGGGCGTCAAGCTCAAATTGGGTTTGAATGCCTACTCCTTCGATAAGGCGCTACGCGATGGAAGCATGACCCTCGCCGATGCCGTCCATTTCTGCGCGCAGCATAACGTCGACGCTTTGGATGCCACCGGCTACTATTTCCCGGGTTATCCCAACGTCCCGCCGGACGACTACATTTACACCCTGAAACGAACCGCCTTCGTCAACGGAGTCGCCATCAGCGGAACGGGCGTCAAGAACAATTTCGCCGTCGCGGACCGGGCCGCGCGGCAAAGCGACGTTCGCATGGTGAAAGGCTGGATTGTGGTTGCCAGCAAACTCGGCGCGCCCGTAATCCGCGTCTTTTCCGGCCCCACGCGGCCCGCGGACCACAGTTTCGACGAGGCCGTGAATTGGATGGTTGCCGATTTCAAGGAATGCGCCGCCTTCGGCCAACAGCACGGCGTGGTTGTCGCGCTGCAGCAGCACAACGACTTTCTCAAAACCGCCGCCGAAACCATCCGCGTGATCGACGCCGTCGGGTCGGACTGGTTCGGCTGCATTCTCGATATTGGCAGCCCGCGCTCGGGCGATCCTTATGCCGAAATCGAGAATCTGGTTCCCTATGCAGTATCATGGCAAATCAAGGAAAACGTGGGCCGTGACGGGAAAGACGAGCCAACCGATCTTGCCAAGATCAAAGCGATTATCGACCGCTCCGGTTATCGTGGTTACGTACCGTTCGAAGCCTTAGGTGGAGGCGATCCGCGCGTGAAGGTGGCTGTTTTCCTGGAAAAGATCCGCAAGGCGTTTGGTTTAGCGTAAGTGCACCGGCTCGGTGAAAGCTCCGTTGCCGGCTGAATCCCAGGCGGCAAAGCGAACCCATTTCTTGCCCGTCGCGTCGAATGGCAAGGCATAGTGGCGCGTGGAAAACGGCGCCAGCGAAGTGGCGGAGATAATCTCACGGCCGGTGGTCTTGCCGTCTCCCCATACCAGCTCTACAAATTCGGCGGGCCAGGTCCAATCTACGTCGGCGACGAAGCTGCGTTTGGGGCCGGCGCCTTGAATTGAATAATCGTGAAGCAGCACTTCGCCCGAAGTGACAAAGAAATTGCCGGCGCGCAACGCGTCAAGCACGGGCATCCAGCCATCGGAAAACTTCGGCAAGCGGTCGAGCTTGACGTAATTCACGTCCAGTTGCGGGAAGGTCTCGTCCTCCGGTGATTTGGTGTAAGTATCTCCTTCGGCAATGAGATATTTGGCTCCCGCCCAGTTGTTCATGTCGTCAAGTAAGGTTAGACAACGTTCTTCGCAGAGACGCTTCTGCGATTGGTCCACAGGCAGCGATTGGAACGACGCTCCGGCGAAGCGGTCGCTAAGAAAATGCGGCTTGTCTTTCACCGCGTCCGGGTAACCGTCGGAGCTCTTAGTTCGAGGATGAGTCTGCCACATCAGCGCGTGCTCGTCATTCAGCAACCGCATCTCGGTTTCGGGCGAGGAGGTGTGATAGACCTTCCCGTAAGGCGTGATGGTTTCCATGTACGGTAGTTCCGGCGCGGCGGCCTGCGTGGAACCCGCGCGGCGAAGCGGAGCGTGCGTGTAATAGACCGGCTTGGGGAACAGAAACATATAATGTCCGCCCAGCGTGGCATCCGGTTCTTCTCCCGGGATGATCAGAAAATCGCGATCGGAGAAGCGTTCGCTGCCTTCGAAATAGACCTTTTGCTCGTCCAGGCGAATCTTGCCGGTATCGGTGGGATGTGAGTCCGCGTGGAAATCGCATAGGGCGGCGATGTTGATCCCCAGCGCTTTGAAAGTCGGAATCCATTGCGGCTGATGATCGATGGTGCCTGCGTCGGTTAGTTCCTCGTTGAGATGGAAGTGAAAGTGACTAACCATTACCTGGTAGCCCGGAAGCGGCTTGTAGACGTCGTCGTGCGTGAACGCCATGACTGCCTGCTGGGTAGCCTCCGCGCGGCCTGAATCCAGATAGAAGTAGACGGCCATGCGCTGCAAAGTTCCCGGAGGCGCGTTATAGAGCGCGAAGTTTTCCTCGAACTCGCGCGCCTGGCTGACCCGGCGCTGCCACACCGCGTCGGTGACGCCATAAGGTTTGAATGACTCCTCGCGTTCGGCCTGCCGCACGCCCACGGCGAACGTTGTATCACTGTCTTTACGGTAATAGTTGTAACCCAAGTTCGATTCCACTTCGCGCGAGAAGAAGAACTTGTGCGAGGCCGGGAAAACGGCAACGGAGCCTGCGCCGCTCTCGATAACTTCAACCCGGTTGCGCGCCCTTAAAGCCACTGGATCGGTATTGATCGCGCCGCCAAAAAGGTAGTGTTGCCAGCCCCGGGCAATATCGCGCCACACCAGACGCGTGTCGCCTCCAATGGCGAAGCCCTTCAGGCCGGCGGCAAACTTATATGCCACCGAGGGAGCGCCGGTCTTGGCAATTACCTCTTGCCGGATGAGGTTGGTTCCCCGATAGAACGTATAGCGCAATCCGCCGGAAAAGAGTCCGAGCGTGACGCCGGGAAAGTTAGCCTCGATGCGTGCGCCGTCGGTGCTGACCTGGCATCCGGTCACCTGAAAAGTGGCCCGCGCGCGTTCGATCTCCTCGGGCTTGCGCGGCAGATCGACAGCCGCATTGGAGCCCGGACGGCCCGGCACGTTCAGGGGCGCATCCCAGAAGGCAAACCACTTCTGCCGTTCAATGACCTCCGGAGTATAGATGCCCAATTGCCGCAGCGGCGCTTCCTGCTGCGCGGAGATGCGTCGCCGTCCCGTTGTCACTTCAAATTCAGGGGTGAGATTGCGGCCCAGTTCCGCCCATTTGCCGTTCTTTTCGACGGCGAGTTCCCGCACCACGGGTTGACCCGCCTGCACACCCAGAACGGCCCGCAGCGTCTGTCCACGCTCACCCTGCCATACCAGTTCCAAAGAGCCCGAACGCATTTCCGCTTTCAACCCGTCCTGCGAGCGATAGCCCTGGAAAGTGCAGTCGAGGGTTTGGGCTCCGGCGGCCGCCGTGAGCAGTAACCCGTAGATAATGATTCCGCGGTATGCCATGTTCGTCACCGCCCCAAAGTCTATCAGAGGGATTGATTCAGCACTACACCACCGGAAAACTCTTCGAGCGGCTACAATCGATAGCGAACGCAACCTCTTCGCAGGATGATCCGCGCCTCCCTCGCAGCAAAGATCGACGAGCAGATTGAGCGAACCATTCATCTGATAGGCCTCATACCTTCCGGGAGCCTGCAATGGAGACCGCCGCTACCTGCAGCGTGGCAGGTCGGCGAGTTGCTTGGTCACCTCTCAGATTGCATGGCCGGCTTCTGCGCGGTCCTCCAGGCTGCCGACCCTCAGCGCCTGGCGCACTTCGACGCCCTGCGGTCTCTTCCCGTTAACGGGTTTGCGGACCCCGGCGAAGCGCGCGATCGTATAGCGGTCTACCGCTCGCACATCCAAGAGGGCTTCCACCTACTGGAAGACGTAGATCTCGATCGGAAACTGCCTACAGTCTTCGTAACCGAGGGCGAGACCATAATGACATTGCTCCTTGGAAACCTGGAGCACCTCACGAATCATAAGCATCAATTATTCATGTATCTCAGGCTTATGGGGCTAAGCGTAACTTCTAAAGACCTCTACCGGTTTCGTGGCCAATAGAGGGCGCGGGCGTCACATTCAAGGCCGCTCCACTTCGACCGATAAGACACTCACACCAGTCTATTTGGAGAGATAGAGATGTTGGCAGTAGCCGGAATCATAGTTGTTTTCGCGGCGATACTGGGAGGTTACCTCCTGGAACAGGGCAACGTCTATCTATTGCTGCAGCCCGCGGAAATTCTGATCGTGGCGGGCGCTGCCGCTGGTATTACGGTGGTGGCCAATCCTCCACGCGTGCTACGCAAAATCCGGCAGGGAATCGTCAGGGCGTTGCGAGCGCCCATGCTTACGCGACGCTCCCTTCTGCGCTATCTCCTGATGCTGTATGAAGTGTTCGGCTATGCGCAGCGAGGGGGCGTGACGCGCCTCGAAGAGGATGTCGAGAATCCGCAGGCCAGCCGCATCTTCTCGAACTATCCCGAGTTTCTCCGCGATACCGGCGCCTGCGCCTTTCTCTGCGATTCCATCCGCATGCTGGTCGTCGGCGCTACTACGCCCGCGGAATTGGATCACCTGATGGACATCGATATCGATGTTCAAAGGCGCGGCGATCACGAACCGGCTGCCGCGTTACATGCTCTGGCCGAGGCCCTTCCAGGCTTGGGAATTGTCGCGGCGGTACTCGGGGTGGTGATTACCATGGGCTCAATCGGCGGATCGCCTGAGACGGTTGGACAGAAGGTGGCAGCCGCGCTGGTAGGCACATTCCTCGGAATTCTCCTTTGCTATGGCGTAGTAGGCCCGCTGGCCTCGCGGCTGGAAGGCATTATCGAAGATCGGACGCAATTTCTTCAGATTGTGCGTACCGCGGTCGCCGCCTACGCGCGCGGGGCTGTGCCCATTTTGGCGGTGGAGTACGCGCGCCGTTCCATCCCGATAGAACTACGTCCTTCGTTCCTGGATTTCGAGGCTGCCGTCAGACGCGACGCAAAGATACCGAGCGTTCCCGAACCTGTATTGGCGGCGCAAAAGGAGACGGCGAGTGTCGCCGGCTAACCGCATTTTTTCGCCCGGTTTCGTCGCGAGGCGCTCGGTTGCCAACGCGCGGAGGCGTACTGGAACAGTACGTCGAGCACGGTGACCAAGCGCAACTACGCAGACGCGGCCCGATCGCACGCCGCGGCAGAAAACTGGTGAGAAATGCCGGCTGACAATATGCCGCCGCCTTCAAAGCCGCACCGCCCGGTCGTACGCGGTGGACGCGGCGCGGCATGGAAGGTGGCCTATGCCGATTTCGTCACGGCGATGATGGCGCTCTTCATTGTGCTCTGGATGATGAACGCCAGCGCGGCGGTGAAGAAATCGGTGGCGGGATATTTTCGCGATCCAATCGGCTACTCCGACAGGGTCGGGGCCGGTTCCGGCGGTTCGGGAGAAAGCCTGCGCGTGAACCTCGCGACCACCGCCAATCTGCAGCAGATGATTGAACACGCGCTGCGCGACATGCCCGATTTCGACAAACTTCGCGACCACGTCAAGCTTAGCGTCACCGGCGAAGGTCTGCGTATCGACCTGATGGAAAACGAAGACACGACGTTCTTTGTGAGCGGCAGCTCAGACCCCACGCCCGCCGGTCGACGCCTTCTGCAAGTGCTCGCTACGGAGATTTCGCGCATGCCGAACGCCATCGTAGTAGAAGGCCATACGGACGCCCACCCGTTCCGCAATGTGCGGCCGGAAAGCGGCTACGGTAACTGGGAGCTCTCAACCGACCGTGCAAACACCGCGCGCCGCCTGCTCTGCGCCGGCGGAATTCCTGCCGGGCGGATCGTGGAGGTCCGCGGCTTCGCCGATCAAAGACTGCTCGAGGTTAAATCGCCCGAAAGCCCGCGCAATCGCAGAATCTCAATTGTGGTGCGACTGCCCGAAAACTGACGAAGGCCGGATCGGTTGACGGCTCGCGACTTGCCGCCACGTTACACTGAAAGCTCGTGTCGCGTCTCTACACTCGCCAGGAGTTGATCGCACAGCGCGCCGCGTGGCGCGCCGCGGGAAAGGCGGTGGTCTTCACCAACGGCTGTTACGATCTGATCCACCCCGGCCATATCCGTCTGCTCGAATCCGCGCGCTCGCTCGGCGATTTTCTCATTCTGGCCCTGAATACGGATGCCGAAGTTCGCCGTTCCAAAGGGCCCAACCGGCCCATCACTCATCAAACGGAACGCGCCGCTTTGGCCTGCTCGCTCGCTGCGGTGGATGCCGTTGTATTCTTCGACGAACCAACCCCACGCGAGCTCATTGCCGCAGTGCTGCCCGACGTGCTGGTTAAGGGCGCGGATTGGACGCACTTTATCGCCGGACGGGAAGAGGTGGAAGCCGCGGGCGGACGGGTGCTTACTATCCCAATGGAACCGGGCTATTCCACGACAAATATAGAGAAAAAGGCCCTTGTCTAGGAACCAGCCTTGATTCACCCCGCTGTTCGCGATCTCTTTCTGGATTTAGCGCACCACCCGGCCTTCCGGGAAGCGCAGCGCCGTCTTCTATCCGGCGGCAACGGTTCCATTTCCGGCCTTACCGCTACCGCGAAAGCGCTCTACACCGTGCTGCTGTCACACGCGGCCGGACGGCCACTCGTAGTTGTAGTAGATGGGAATAAAGAGGCCGAGGCGCTGAGCGAGCTGGTCGAGGCTTTTTTTAAATTACTCTCTGCCGAAGACTCAGGCTACCCCCAACTACTTCCCGCTCTAGACACTCTGCCGCTACAGAATCTCTCTCCCCACGCTGAAATTCTGGAGGAGCGCGCCATCGGTCTGTGGCGTCTGGCAACGGAGCGGGCGCCAATTACGATTCTGCCTGTCGCGTCTGCGCTGATGCGTATTGAGCCGGCCGAGTTTTACCGCCAGTTGGCGTTGCGCCTCAAGATTGGCGACGAGGTTCCGCTCGATATGGTAGCCGCCCACCTGGATAGCGTCGGTTACGAGCGCCGGGAGCCAGTCGAGATGGTTGGTGAGTACTCGATTCGCGGCGGAATCCTAGACGTTTTTTCGCCGGAATCGCAGAAGCCGGTACGCATCGACCTGTTTGGCGACGCGGTCGAATCCATCCGCCGGTTCGACGTGGAGTCGCAGCGCTCGGTGCTTAAGATCGAAGACTGCACGCTGTTGCCGCTTACCGAGTACCCCCGCTCCGCTTCGATTCTTGCCGAGTTGGGGGAACTGGTGCGTGAATCCGGCATTCCCGGCCGCGATCTTCCACCGCCCGGCGAACCCTTCCCCGGTTGGGAGGCCATCTCCCCGATGGTGCGACCGCGAAGCGCCTCGGTGTTTGGTCTTCTCGACAAATCGATCATCATTTGGGACGAGCCGAGCCTGATCCGGAGCGCGGCCGAACGCCTTTGGAAGCGGCTGGAACAGATTGAAAGATCGCCTGCTTACGACCCGGATCGTCTTTACTTCCGCTGGGAGGAGATCGAGCGGTTAACCAGCGTCTCGCCGCAGCTTTCCATACAGGAACTCGACCTCTTCTGGCGTCCCATCTCGGCCAGCCCGGAATCCGTTGCAGAAGGCGCCGCCCCCGACCTCGCGCTTGAGGCGCTCCACATCACGACGCGTCCATCGCTAGCGTTCCACGGCAACATGCAAGTCGCCATCGCCGAGGCCAGAAGCTTGGTGGAGTCTGGAAACCGGGTTGCGTTCTTCGCATCTTCTACAGGTGAAGTAGAGCGGGTGGCGGATATCCTGAACGAATACGGGGTCGCCTACCAGCTGGGTCTGGAACAGGTCGATTCCACCCCTGCCTACCTGGCGGAGCGGGCCTATATGGCTGGCTCAATGGCCAGCATCTACCTCATTAAAGGCGCGATAGGCCGGGGTACGGTCTTCCCGGATTCGCATATTGTAGTTTTTGGCGCGGAAGACTTATTCGAAGCCTCGGGAATGGTCTCCCGGGGTGGATCGCAAAAGTCGGCTCTCGCTACCACCTTCTCCGCCGACCTTATCGATCTGAAACCAGGCGATTTCGTGGTCCATGCCGATCATGGCGTAGCGCAATATCTCGGTCTGCGGGAGATTTCCCAAGGTGAAAATCAGGGCGACTACATGGTGCTCGAATATGCGGGTAGTTCGAAGCTGTATGTACCGCTGACCCGCATGGATCTGGTCACGCGCTTCCGCGGAGGGGGCGAATCCAAACCCGCTCTCGACCGCATGGGCGGCGCCACGTGGACGCGTACAAAAACGCGTATCAAAGCCAAGATGCGCGACATGGCGGACGAGCTTCTCAAGCTCTATGCCGGCCGCAAGATGGCAGATGGCTTCATGTTCTCATTCGACAGCAATTGGCAACGCGAATTCGAGGATGCGTTCGAGTTCACGGAGACCCGCGATCAGCTGACTGCCATTAAGGAAATCAAACGCGATATGGAGGGCCCGCACCCGATGGATCGGCTGCTCTGCGGCGACGTGGGTTACGGAAAAACCGAAGTAGTGATGCGCGCTGCTTTCAAGGCTTTGGGGGACGGCAAACAGGTAGTGGTTTTGGCGCCTACTACAGTTTTAGCATTTCAGCATTTCGAGACCTTCAAGCGCCGCTTTCAATCGTTTCCTGTGCGGATCGAGATGTTCAGCCGTTTCCGTACTCCCAAAGAATTGAAGGCGTCCGTGTCCGATCTGGAGGAAGGCAAAGTGGATATCGCCATTGGAACGCACCGCCTGCTTTCCCAGGACATCCAGTTTCGCGATTTGGGCCTAGTTATTGTCGATGAGGAACAGCGATTTGGCGTCAAGCATAAGGAGCGTCTCAAACAGCTCAAGAAGGCAGTGGATGTGGTGACCATGAGCGCCACGCCCATCCCGCGTACGCTACATATGTCGTTGTTAGGCCTTCGTGATATGTCTGTTATCGAGACGCCACCCAAAGACCGGCTTGCGATTCATACTGTGGTAGCCCCTTTCCATCCGGACCTCATTCGTTCGGCGGTCGAGATGGAACTTGCGCGCGGCGGCCAGATTTATTTCCTGCACAACCGGGTCGATTCCATCTGGCATCGCGCTTCCATGATTCAGCAATTGGCTCCCAACGCAAAAATCGGCGTGGGCCACGGCCAAATGGGCGAGGCGGAACTGGAAAAAACAATGCTTCAGTTCATGCGTCACGAGTTCGATATTCTCGTTTGTACGACAATTATAGAAAATGGTTTAGATATCCCTTTAGCGAATACTATAGTTATAGAAAATGCCGAACGATATGGCCTTTCGGAGCTCTATCAGTTACGTGGGCGCGTGGGCCGTTCGAACCGCCGAGCCTATGCCTATCTGCTCGTCCCTCCCGATACCGAGCTTTCGGAAATCGCCCGCAAACGTTTGGCGGCGCTGAAGGAGTTTAGCGATCTTGGCGCAGGATTCAAGATCGCGGCGCTCGATCTCGAACTTCGCGGCGCCGGAAATCTGCTCGGCGGGGAACAGCACGGTCATATCAACTCGGTAGGCTTCGACACCTACGTCCGCCTTCTGGAAGAGACCGTCCGCGAGTTAAAGGGCGAGGAAGTGGTCCCGGAAATCCATTCGGCGCTGAATCTGGGGCTCGATATCCGCATCCCCACCGATTACGTATCGGACGAAAACCAGCGTCTACGCGCGTACCGGCAGATTGCCAATGCCGCTTCTCCCGAGGCTCGCGAAAAGGCCGAAAAAGAGCTTGAAGATCGCTACGGGCCGGTCCCCGCGGCTGTTCGAAATCTTTTGCAATATTCCGCGCTGAAAACGCTGGCTGAGCAGATTGGCGTGGAGGCTATCGACCGCCGCGCCTCCGTTCTCAGCGTCAAATTTCACAAGGAAACCCGAGTGGATCCAGCGCGCCTGATGGAAATCGTGGCCAAAACCACGGGCGCTCAATTCACCCCGGCAGGCGTGCTCATTTTGCCACTCGCAGGTCAGGTGGGGGCGGGTGAAATCCTCGAATTTTTGGAAGAAAAGCTTAGCCGGTTAAACGGGCAAGGGCTGCGGCCTTGAGCCGCGGCGGGTGGGAGTCGAGGAATGGCGGCGGTGTACGCGCAGAGGAGTCGGCTGACTTCTTCTGCAAAGAAACGCTGCCGACTCTACCGCCTGTTAACGTATGCGCTCCTGCGGGAGGCCGGTCTCAGATCGCGGCATGATGCCCGCATCAGGTACAAAATTCTCGTTGCCCGTAAAACGGGGACTAACCTGCCTTACGCATCGAGTATTTCGTCAGCAGATCGATCAGCTTAGTAGCAGCCGCGGGCGGAGTGGCGCCGCTGTTGAGAATTTCCTTGCTGGTCCAACGCTTGCCATACATGGCTTCGTTCTGATCGGTATCGCTACGCAGAGTCGCGCCGTCGAGAGAGGCCCCGATGAACGCTCCACGCGACCGCGACCACGATAAGATTTCCGCCGTCATCATGGCATCCGTTTGCGCAGTGGCGCTACGGCCTACCGGTCCCGCTGCCGCCGTGGCATCGGCGCCGATAGTGAACTTATCGCTCATCATGCGCTTCATGCCTCGTTCGTTCATTACCAACAAAACTACATCTGTAGAAGACACGCCAATCTGCGCCCCGAAACTGCCGCCTTCGATGGCAACCGCCGCCGGCGGTCCCCAACCTTGCCCACCAGCGCCGCGGCAAACGGCAAAGCCGCGTCCGTATTTAGCGCCGATAAGAAACGCGCCTTTTTTCAGGCCGGGCACCAGCACGATACAGGCAGCTTTATTCAGCAAGTCCTGGGGAATCGCTTTGTCAGGCGCCCCCATCACTTCCGAAATCAGCGCGATGGAATCATCAAGGCGATCCGTATACTTCGCCTTGTCGTCGGCAGCGGAAAGGAGAGGCGCACAAAGCATCGCCGCGGCGAGGGGATAAACCAGTCTAAACATGTAACTATCCTAACAGTCGATCAGGGACCAATCCGCCGCTGCGCGTGATGGAAAACACCATTGCGGGCGCAAGAAGCCGGTCCTCTACGAAAGATTAAAGGCGCTCCGACTGGAACGTCGAGCACGCCGAACCGGCGCGAGCAAAGTACACGCAGTCTGGTGACGCGCCGCACCAGAAAGCCGGCGATCAACGCGGGATAGAAACCGCAGGATGCCGCCTTCACTTTGTGGTGAACTATAGAAAATGCGCTTCTTGCTCGCCTGCCTGGTCACCGCGTCCGCTCTGTTTGCCGATGCCCCTTCTTTGATGCCACTGCCGGTAAAGATCGAAACCTCGACGGGCGCGCTTCCCATCGACGGCAAGTTTACCGTGGCGGGGGATCCGCGGCTCGACGTCGCCCTCGCCCGATTTATCGACCGCATCTCCCGGCAAACCGGCGTCTTCATTACAGCGCGCAAGCCGGTGAAAGATGCGGAGGCCACGCTTCATGTGAGTTACTCGAGCCGCACCGCGAATGCGTATCCCGTGTTGGGCGAGGACGAATCGTACACGCTCGATATCACCGCTAACGGCGCGTCGATCAAGGCTGTCACCGTGGATGGCGCCATGCACGGGCTCGAAACCTTCGCCCAGGCAATTCAGCCTGGTCCCGACGGATTCCGCGCGCCTGCGATGCACGTGGAAGATCATCCACGGTTCGCCTGGCGTGGACTAATGATGGACGTCTCGCGGCACTTCATGCCGGTCGAGACTGTGGAACGCAACCTGGACGCCATGGCCGCGGTGAAACTCAACGTCCTGCACTGGCACCTCTCGGACGACCAAGGCTTCCGCGTGGAAAGCCGTCTGCATCCGCGGCTGCAACTGATGGGCTCTGACGGCCTTTATTACACACAGGCGCAGATTCGCTCGGTTATTGCGTACGCGCGCGATCGCGGTATCCGCATCGTCCCCGAATTCGATATTCCCGGCCACTCGGCAAGCTGGCTGCCCGGATATCCCGCGCTGGCAAGCGGTAAAGGTCCGTTCGATATCTTGCGCAATTTTGGAATCAGTCTGGCGGTTCTCGATCCCACGCGCGAGACGACCTATGCGTTCCTCGATAGCTTTATCGGGGAGATGGCCGGCTTATTTCCCGATAAGTATTTCCATATCGGAGGCGATGAGGTAAACCCACGCCAGTGGAACGAATCCCCGCGCATCCAAGCCTTCGAAAAGGCCCACGGCATAAAAAACGCGCACGATTTACAGGTCTACTTCAACAAGCGCATCCTTCGGATTGTCACCAAGCACGGTAAGGTTATGATCGGTTGGGACGAGATACTACACCCCGATCTACCGAAATCGACGGTGGTTCAGATCTGGCGAAACCAGGCGTCTCTTGCCAACGCCGTGCAGCAGGGGCATCGCGCAATCCTCTCGTGGGGGTACTACCTCGATCATTTGAGCCCGGCGAAGTTCCACTACGGCGTCGATCCTCAAGGGGGGGCGGCGGCGCAGTTGACCGACGAGCAGGCGAAAAATATTCTGGGCGGTGAAGCCTGTATGTGGGTCGAGCTGGCGGATGCAGAGACGGTGGATTCACGCATCTGGCCGCGTGCCGCGGCAATAGCGGAGCGGCTTTGGTCGCCGCGCGACACTAAGGATGTCGCCTCGATGTACGCCCGCATGGAGGCAGTCAGCCGCAATCTCGAATGGAATGGCCTCGACCATCGCAGCAATTACGCTCCCATGCTTGATCGCATCTCGGGCGGCCAGCCGAACGATGCCCTGCGCGTGCTGGCCGATGCCTCGGAAGCTTTGGGATTAGGCGCGGGACGCCGCAGCAATCGCAACACGACGCAAACGCCCCTGAACCGGTTTGTGGACGCCGCCCGTCCGGAGAGCGAAAGCGTTCGCGCAATGGAAAACGCGGCCTCGCGGCTGGTCGTAGACCCCGCGGGAGATGCCGCCGATGCCGCTTTGCTGCGCGAGCAATTCGCCCGCTGGGCGGCAAACGATGCCCGCTTTCAGGCATTGGCAGACGGCAACGCATTACTTGCCGAAATGAAGCCTCTTTCGGCGGACCTTTCGGCACTCGGCGTGGCCGGTCTCCGGGTCTTAGACGCGTGGAATACCGCCGCTACTCTCCCGGCCGACTGGGTGGCGCACGAAAATGTCGAAGTGGCGAGGATGTTGAAGCCGTACCCCTCGGAAGTAACCCTTGCGGCGGCTCGCGTGGTAAAGGTTCTGCTTGATTCCGTAGCCCCAAAGGGCCGGTAACTCACACGTTCCAAAGCCGCGCCCAAGTGATAGGGTATAGTTAAGCCCCTGATCTGAGTAAAGTGAGAAACTACGGTGGAAAGCGCCACCAATCCGTGAAATGCGAAACCGCTAAAATCTAAAATTAGGATTGGATCGGCGACAGACGTTCCGAATCGCAAGCGAACATGATCGATAGCACTCCTCCAGCATCGGGCGAAAAGACTTCTCTAACCACGCACGAACTGCCGCCTGCGCCCAAGCGGTACGCTTTGCCGCCGCCGCGGCCGCCGCGCCCACGTTCCAAGCTTCGTTTTCTGTGGTGGCTGCTACTGGCCATAATCGTGGTTGTTGGCTATCTGAACTGGCCCAAAATCGATTCTGCGTTAAATGCTCCTCCTCCCGCGCCCAAGGGCGGCAAGAAAGGCGGACGCGGCGGCGGAGGAGGCACTGCTCCGGTAGTGGCGACGCGCGCCCATCGCGGCAACATCCCCGTCTATTTTTCAAATCTCGGCTCTGTTACGCCTATCTACACTACGATCATTCAAAGCAGGGTGGTAGGGGAGTTGATGACGATTAATTACAAGGAAGGCGACCTTGTGAAAAAGGGCGACGTCCTGATGGAAATCGACCCCCGTCCTTTTCAGGTGCAGCTCGAGCAAGCCGAAGCCCAGCTGGCGAAGGACCAGGCCGCGCTGAACAATGCCATTGTGGATCAGAATCGCTACGACACGCTGCTCAAGCAAAACGCCGTTCCCGAGCAGACGGTGGCTACCCAAAATGCATTGGTGGATCAGGACAGGGCCACGATAAAGAGCGACAACGCCCAAATCGATGCGCAGAAGCTGAATCTCATCTATTGCAAGATTATCGCCCCCATCACAGGCAGGCTGGGTTTACGGCTGGTTGACCCTGGAAACATCATTCAGACCACCACCAATCTGGTGGTGATTACGCAGATCCATCCCATCAGCGTGATTTTTCCGCTTCCCGAAGATCAGCTTCCCACGGTCTATCAAAAGATGCGTGGGGGCCACCAGTTGAGCGTCGACGCCTGGAACCGTGAAAATACCAAAAAACTGACCACGGGCAAGCTGACCACCATCGATAACCAGATCGATCAGACCACCGGATCGGTCCGCATGCGCGCCGATTTCGATAACAGTAACGATGAGCTGTTCCCCAATCAGTTCGTCAACGTGCGCGTCCTGGTGCAGGAAAAGACCGGCGTCGTGTTACTCAACAGCGCCGCTGTGCAACTCTCGGGGACCAGGTCTTACGTATTTCTGGTGAAGCCGGATTCTACTGTGACGGTTCGCGATATCACCACCGGAACGGTGGAAGGCACGGAAACCGAAATCACCTCGGGCCTGCAGGCGGGAGATGAAGTGGTATTGACGGGCGTGGATAAGTTACAGGAAGGTATGAAGGTGGTCGCCCAAGTACCGGGCGAGCAAAGCGGCGGCCGCGGAGGGCGCTCCGGCGGGAATAGTTCGAACGGCGGGGCTTCGGCAGGCAAAAGCGGGAAGAAGGGCGGAGGCAAGAAAAAGTGAATCCGTCGCAGACGTTTATTCTGCGGCCCGTGGCAACCTCGCTATTGATGGTAGGCATCCTGCTGGCGGGTGGAGTGGCCTACAAACAGCTCCCGGTCTCGGCGCTGCCGGAAGTCGATTATCCAACTATCCAGGTCATCACATTCTATCCGGGCGCCAGTCCGGACGTCATGGCCTCATCTGTCACGGCGCCGCTGGAGCGGCAGTTCGGTCAGGTTCCCGGGCTGCAGCAGATGACCTCCACCAGCTCGGATGGCAGCTCTGTCATCACCCTGCAATTCAATCTCAACCTGAACATCGATGTGGCTGAGCAGGAAGTTCAGCAATCGATTAATGCCTCGGGTACGTTTCTTCCCCCCGACCTGCCGACGCCTCCCATTTACAGCAAAACGAATCCGGCGGATACGCCCATTCTGACGCTTGCGCTCACCTCGAATACCATTGCGCTGGCCAAGGTGGAAGACCTTGCGGACACGCGTCTCGCGCCCAAGATCTCGCAGTTGCCCGGCGTCGGCCTGGTAAGTATTTCGGGCGGCCAAAAACCGGCGGTACGGATTCAGGCCAACCCGACGCAGCTTGGGTCTTATGGCTTGAACTTGGAGGACGTACGCAGCGCCATCACCGCGGCCAACGTCAACCAGGCGAAGGGTAACTTCGACGGCCAATATCAGGATTATCAGATCGGCGCTAACGACCAGTTACTTTCCAGCTCGGATTACGCATCGCTGATCATTGCCTATCGCAACGGGGCTCCGGTAAAGTTGACCGACGTCGCCGACGTGAAGGACGACATCGAAAACGTCCGGCAGGCGGCATGGTGGAATCTGACGCCGGCGGTCATCCTGAATATTCAGCGGCAGCCCGGCGCCAATATCATCTCCGTAGTGGATCGCATCAAGACGCTGATGCCTAGTCTCACCGCGACGCTGCCATCCGACGTTCATGTGCAGGTGCTTACCGACCGCACCAATACCATTCGCGCCTCCGTGGCGGACGTGCAGTTCGAGTTGGTCCTCACCGTGGGCCTAGTGGTGATGGTCATCTTTCTGTTCCTCCGCAATATCTCCGCAACCGTGATTCCCAGCATCGCTGTGCCGCTCTCCCTCATTGGCACGTTCGGCATGATGTACCTGCTGGGATATAGCCTGAATAACCTCACGCTGATGGCGCTGACTATTTCGACTGGCTTCGTGGTGGACGACGCCATTGTGATGATCGAAAACATCAGCCGCTATATCGAAGAAGGTGAAACCGCTCTGCAGGCGGCGCTGAAGGGCTCGGCGCAAATCGGCTTCACTATCATGTCGCTGACCATCTCGCTGATCGCCGTGCTGATTCCGCTGCTCTTCATGGGCGATATTGTGGGCCGGCTGTTTCGCGAGTTCGCCGTCACGTTGAGCGTCACCATTCTGGTCTCGGCGGTGGTATCGCTGACGCTGACGCCGATGATGTGTGCCAAGCTGCTGAAACACACGCCGGAACAGCAGCAAGGCCGGTTCTATCGCGTTTCCGAGCGCGGCTTCAACTGGATCATCGATCAGTACGGCAGGACTTTGCAGGTGGTGCTGCGCTTCCAGACTTTCACTTTGATGGTTGCGTTAGGCACCCTCGGGCTGACCGTGCTGCTATTTCTGTATATTCCTAAAGGCTTCTTTCCCATCCAGGACACCGGCGTGATTCAGGGCATCTCCGAAGCCGCCCAGACAATCTCGTTCCGCCAGATGTCCGACATGCAGTATTCGCTAGCGAAGGTAATTCTGCAGGATCCGGCGGTCTCGAGCATCTCCTCGTTCATCGGCATCGATGGCACCAACACAACCATGAACAGCGGCCGCATTCAGATCAATCTGAAAGATCTCGACGTCCGCAAAATCGGCGCAGGCGATGTAATTCGGCGCCTCCAGCCGAAACTCGACCAAGTCGCCGGCATTACGCTCTATATGCAGCCGGTGCAAGATCTCACGGTCGAAGATCGCGTCAGCCGGACGCAATTCCAATACACGCTTGAAGACCCCAGCGCTGACGAGCTGAACGTCTACACGCCGAAGATGATCGATCTGTTGAAACAGATTCCGGAACTGCGCGACGTGGCGAGCGACCAGCAGGTGCAGGGTCTGCGCGCCTCGCTAACTTATGACCGGAACACGGCGCTCCGGCTGGGTATCACGCCCAACATGATCGACCAGACGCTCTATGACGCCTATGGGCAGCGTGAAGTGTCGGTGATGTTCACTCAGCTAAATCAATATCACGTCATCCTGGAATTGATGCCCGGGTTCCAACGCACTCCGCTCGATTTGCGCAATCTTTATATCCGGACGGGTACGGGTTCGCAGACAGGCAGCGTGGGCCTGGTCGCCGGAGGGAACTCGTCAACAGCCCTTTCGACGGGGCCAAAGAATTCGGCGGGAAACGCCGCAACATCCATCGTCCTCGGCTCCGGGAGTACCGCTTCCAGTTCGGTATTCACAGGAAATGCAGCCTCCGCGAGCGCCTTTCCCAATGGCGGACAGGTGGCGCTCGGCACGTTTTCGCAGGTCAAGCTGACGTCGGCGCCGATCACGATCAATCACCAGGGGCAGTTCCCCGTGGTCACGATTTCCTTCAATCTCGCTCCTGACGCCTCGCTGGGCGCCGCGGTCAACGCGGTCAACCGTGCCAAAGACCAACTCCAAATGCCCGCCAGCATCCAGGCCGCGTTTCAGGGCACCGCCGCTTCGTTCCAGGCGTCGCTGGCCAATGAGTGGGTGCTGATTCTGGCGGCGCTGGTGACGGTGTATATCGTGTTGGGCGTGCTCTATGAGAGCTATATCCACCCCGTTACCATTCTCTCCACGCTCCCCTCGGCGGGTATGGGCGCCCTGCTGGCGCTGATCATCTGCCACAGCGATTTCAGCATCGTCGCATTGATCGGCATCGTGCTTCTGATCGGCATTGTGCAGAAGAACGCCATCATGATGATCGATTTCGCGCTCGACGCGGAACGTAAGGAAGGCATGGCCCCGCTCGACGCCATCTACCAGGCCTGCTTGCTGCGCTTCCGGCCGATCATGATGACAACTATGGCGGCCATGCTGGGCGGCGTGCCTTTGGCGCTGGGCACGGGCACGGGTTCGGAGTTGCGCCGACCGCTTGGCATCACGATTATCGGCGGCCTCATCTTCAGCCAGATGCTCACGCTCTATACCACGCCGGTGATCTATCTGTTCTTCGAACGGCTGGCGCGAAGATTGTCTCGGCATAAGGAAGCTACGCCGGAGGACCAATTTGAGCCTGCGCGTTAAGACCGGCGCACCCGCATCTTCGGCGCGTGGGGAGGACGGGAGGCCTATGTCCCGATGAACATCTGCGAACCGTTTATCCGCAGACCGATCGGCACCACCCTGCTCACCGCCGCCATCGCCTTGGCGGGCGGCGTCGCATTCAACGTTCTTCCCGTTTCTCCCCTTCCGCAAGTCGATTTCCCCACCATTAACGTCAACGCAGGTTTGCCGGGCGCGAGCGCGGAGACGATGGCTTCCTCCGTCGCCACGCCTCTCGAACGTCAGTTCGGGCGTATCGCGTCCGTCACCGAAATGACGTCATCGAGCGGTCTCGGCTCGACCAGCATCACCCTCCAGTTCGACCTCAACCGCAATATCGATGCCGCGGCACGCGACGTGCAGGCCGCCATCAACGCCGCGCGCGGGTATCTTCCAACCAGCCTGCCGAGCAACCCGACGTATCGCAAAGTGAACCCCGCCGATTCGCCGATTTTCATGCTCGCGCTCACGTCGAACGTGCTCGACAAGGGTCAGATGTATGACGCGGCCTCCACCATCATGGCGCAAAGGCTGGCGCAGATTACGGGTGTGGGGCAGGTTTCGGTAGGCGGCAGCGCGCTGCCTTCGGTGCGCATCGAGTTGAACCCCGACCAGATCAGCAAATACGGTCTTAGTCTGGAACAGGTCCGCACCCAGTTGGCGAACGCCAACGCGAACGTGCCGAAGGGGCATTTCTCGAACGGCGACCGCATGTGGGAAGTGGGCGCCAACGACCAGATTTTCAAGGCCATCGACTATAACCCGCTGATTGTGGCGTATCACAACGGCGGGGCCGTGCGGATCTCCGATATCGGCCAGGCCATCGATTCGGTGGAGGATCTGCGCAACGCGGGCTACGCCAACGGCAAGCCGTCCGTACTGGTGATTATCTTCAAACAGCCGGGCGCGAATATCATCGACACCGTGGACCTGATCCGCGACGCGCTGCCGCAGTTGAAAGCGTCGATTCCGCAGTCGATCGACATGAAAGTCGCCATGGATCAGACGGTCACTATTCGCGCTTCCGTGCACGATACCGAGCGGACGCTGGGCATCTCGGTGGCGCTGGTGATTCTGGTGGTGTTCATATTCCTGCGTAATCCCCGCACGACGTTCATCCCCAGCGTGGCTGTCCCGGTGTCCCTCATCGGAACGTTTGGCGCGATGTTCCTGCTGGGCTTCAGTCTGGACAATCTTTCCCTGATGGCATTGACCATTTCCACGGGCTTCGTCGTGGACGACGCCATCGTAGTGATCGAGAACATCATGCGCTATCTCGAACAGGGCATGAGCCCCTACGCGGCGGCGCTCAAGGGCGCGCAGGAGATCGGCTTCACGGTGCTGACCATGAGCACTTCTCTGGTCGCGGTGTTTATTCCGTTGCTGTTGATGGGCGGAATTGTCGGCAGGCTGTTCCGCGAGTTCTCGATCACTCTTTCCATCGCAATCGTCGTCTCCATGCTGATTTCGCTGACGACCACGCCTATGATGTGCGCCCACCTGTTGCGCGAACAGCGATCTCACGGGTGGCTCTACCGCACGACTGAGCGCGGCTTCAACTTCGTGGTGGATACTTACGGGCGCGCGCTGGCGATGGTGCTGCGGCATTCCTTCGCGACGCTGATGGTGCTGTTGGTTACTATTGGCCTTAACGTGTACTTATTCATTCGCGTCCCCAAAGGTTTTTTCCCGCAACAGGACAATGGCCGGCTGAGCGGCTCGGTACAAGCCGATCAGGATACCTCGTTCGCCGCCATGGATACAATGCTGAAGCAGTTCGTCAACATCATCGATTCCGATCCGGCGGTGGACACCGTGAATGGCTTCACCGGCGGCGGGCGCGGCGGCGCAACCAATACCGCCCGCATGTTTATCTCGCTCAAGCCGCTCGAAGAGCGCGGGGTAAGCGCCGACGACGTGGTCAACCGCTTGCGCCCCAAACTGGCCCGCGTACCTGGCGCCACCTGTTTCCTGCAGGCATCGCAGGATCTTCGGGTTGGCGGCAGGCAGAGCAACGCGCAGTATCAGTTCACCATGCGCGGCGACAATGTGGAAGACCTGAACACGTACGGCCCTCAGATGTTGACTGCCCTGCAACACATCTCGCAGATCACCGACGTCAATACCGACCAGCAAAATCGGGGCCTCCAGACGTGGGTGCAGTACGACCGCGCCACCGCGAGCCGTTTCGGCATATCCTCGCAGTTGATCGACAACACGCTCTATGACGCCTTCGGGCAGCGTCCCGTATCGACGATGTACACGTCGCTCAATCAGTACCACGTGGTAATGGAAGCAGCCCCGCAATATTGGCAGGACCCGCAAATCCTGCGGCGTATTTTTGTCAGCTCGCCTAGTGGCGGGCAGGTCCCCCTGGCGGCATTCGCTCAATTTGCGCCCCAGAATACCGCGCTCGCCGTTAATCACCAGGGGCTGTTTCCCTCGGCGACGATTTCATTCAACCTGCAGCCCGGCGTGGCCCTGGGCGATGCCGAAGCATCCATCAGCGCGGCGGCGTCGAAGGTGGGCCTGCCGGAGACCATTCAGACCGGTTACGCCGGCACGGCCGCGGCTTATAAGGATTCGCTCGACAGCGAACCGCTCTTGATCGCGGCGGCCCTCGCAGCGGTTTACCTGGTGCTGGGGATCCTCTATGAAAGCTACATCCACCCCATTACCATTCTTTCGACGCTGCCCTCGGCGGGCGTAGGCGCGCTGTTGGCGCTGATGCTGACCGGTACCGAATTTAGCATTATCGCCATGATTGGCGTAATCCTACTGATCGGGTTGGTGA
This sequence comes from Bryobacterales bacterium, assembly GCA_963703295.1. Taxonomy (GTDB): domain Bacteria; phylum Acidobacteriota; class Terriglobia; order Bryobacterales; family Bryobacteraceae; genus PALSA-243. The sequence goes on along the minus strand of OY969810.1, from coordinate 7,294,154 downwards.
AGAAGAACGCCATCATGATGATCGATTTCGCCATCATGGCGGAGCGTAATGAAGGCAAGAGCTCGCGCGATTCCATTTTCGAAGCGTGTATGCTGCGCTTCCGTCCAATTTTGATGACGACCATGGCGGCCATGCTCGGCGCGGTGCCGCTCGCCTTCGGCAGCGGCACCGGGGCCGAACTGCGCCGGCCGCTGGGAATTACGATTATCGGGGGATTGATCTTTAGTCAGATGCTCACGTTGTTTACCACTCCAGTGGTTTACCTCTACTTCGATCGCCTGCAGCACTTTTGGTCGCGCCTCCGCATGCGGCGCCGGACGCGCCGTTCCGAACCCTTGGGGCAGGAGGCATAGTGCGAACCTTGTCTCCTGAAAACCCCGGCAACCCTTTGATTTCCACGCCCGGCGAAAACTTAAAAGTTTCGGCATTCGTTGTCGGCCGCGGGCCGGTGAGGAATTGGGTCTGCGCCGTGTCTGCGCTCGCCCTGTTCTCATCGGCATGCGCGGTTGGCCCCAACTACAAGAGGCCGCCGGCCATCGTCGCGCCGGCTTACAAAGAAGCTCCGCCCGATGCTTTCAAGGAAGCACAGGCGGCCGGTCTGCAACAAGCGCAGCCTGCGGATGCGTTTGACAAGGGAAAATGGTGGGAAATTTACGGCGACCCGACTTTAAACGGCCTCGAAGAGCAGGTGAACATCAATAACCAGAATGTTCTGGTGGCGGAAGCGCAATACCGCGAAGCCAAAGCGCTGGTCCGCCAGGCAAGGGCTGGCCTGTTCCCCACGGCGACCGTGGGACCCGGCGTTACAGAATCGCACGCCAACCCGGGCGCCAGCGCCAACGGCACGCGCGCCGCGTTCAGCCTGCCGTTCGATGTCTCGTGGGAGCCCGATCTATGGGGCAGCATCCGTCGCGGCATTACCGGTGCGGCCGCCACCGCCCAGGCTAGCTTCGGCGATCTGGAAAACGCCAAGCTGCTTTACCAGGCGGAGTTAGCCTCTGACTACTTCCAACTTCACGGCCTGGATGGCGACGCGGACCTGTTGCAGCGCACGGCCGTCTTTTATACCGATTACCTGACGCTCACCCGCAACCGTTTCGCGGGCGGCGTCGCGTCCGATCTGGACGTGGCGGAGGCCGAATCGCAGCTCTACGGCACGCAATCGGCGTTGATCGAATTAGGCGTCGGCAGGGCGCAGCTTGAACACGCTATCGCCGTGCTAACAGGAAAGCCCCCTTCGGCTTTGACCCTTCCGCCCGCGCTGCTAACATCTCCACCGCCGCCGGTCCCGGTGGGCGTGCCTTCAGAATTGCTGCAGCGGCGTCCCGATATCGCCGCCTCGGAACGCCGCGTCGCAGCGGCCAACGAACAGATCGGTATCGCCATGGCGGCCTTTTATCCCTCGCTGACGCTCACCGCGTCCGCCGGATTCACAGGCTCGAGCCTAACCAAGTGGTTCAGCCTGCCCAGCCGTTTCTGGTCTGTCGGTCCTGGGTTGGCATATACTTTGTTCGATGCCGGCCGGCGGCGCGCTGTAGTTGTGGAAGAGCAGGCGGCTTACGACGCCACGGTGGCCAATTACCGGCAAACGGCGCTTACCGCGTTTCAGCAGGTGGAGGATCAACTCGCCGCCTTGCGAATTCTCGAGGTGGAAACTGCGAAGGTGCAGGAAACGGTAGAGGCCGCCAATCGAGCGCTTACGGTTTCGACTGCGCAATACAAGGCCGGCACCACCTATTACCTGACGGTAATCACCGCGCAGGCGACGCTGCTGAACGCGCAGCGCACCGCCGTAGATCTGCTGACGCGCCGCCTGGGGGCAAGCGTATCCCTGGTGCAGGCGCTGGGCGGAGGTTGGGATGCGTCGAAGTTACCCACACAAGCGTCCATGAAGACCGGGAATTGATCGTCCGTCGATTCCCCCGGGCGTTACAATCGCAATGTATGCGCCGCTGGATTATCCTGCTGCTCGCCTCCGCGGCGACTCTTTCCGCTCAGAGGCAGCCGTTCGACGCCAATGCTTTGTTGGAGCTCAAGCGCATCGCCGATCCTCAGATCTCTCCCGATGGCCGCTGGGTGGCGTTTTCGGTACAGACGGTCGATGTCACTGCCAATAAGAAGCCCACGCAGATTTGGATCGTCCCGCTCGACGGCGGCTCCCCGCGCCAGATCACGCACGATGGCGACGACAACGAACGCCCTCGCTGGTCGCCCGATTCGAAACGCATCGCGTATGTTTCGAACCGCGGCGGATCCTCACAAATCTGGCTGATGGATCCCGACGGCTCCAATGCGAAACAGAATACCAGCTTCGCGGCTGAAGCGGACGGCGTGCTCTTTTCCCCGGATGGCAAGAACCTGCTTTTCACCAGCGCGGTGTACCCAGAATGCGCCGCGGATAACGCCTGCAACCAGAAGAATCTGGATGCCGAGGCCGCCAACAAGGCAACGGCGCGCGTCTATACCGAGCTTCTCTATCGCCATTGGACCTCCTGGGAATCGAAGCGCCGCAGCCACCTCTTTGTGGTTCCCGTCAATGGCGGGGCGCCCCGCGATCTGACGCCCGGAGCGCGCGACGTGCCCCCGTTTTCGCTTGGCGGTCCCGACGATTATGACGTCTCGCCCGACGGCCTGGAAGTCTGCTATTCCATGAGCGTCGATTCCGTGCCGGCCATCGGCACCAATACCGATCTGTTCGTTGTACCGATCGGCGGCCCGACCAGCGCCGAGCCTGCTCACAAAATCTCGATCTCGCCAGGAGCCGATTCCAGCCCGCGCTATTCGCCTGACGGAAAATATATCGCCTGGCGTTCTCAAACACGCCCCGGATATGAGAGTGACCGTTGGCGGCTGATCACCATCGAACGCGCCACGGGGCACATCGCGAATCTCACGGAAAATCTGGACCGCTGGGTGAACAGCTTCACCTGGGCGCCCGATTCCAATGCTCTCTTCTTCACAACAGGCGACCGAGGCCGGCAGCCGATCCAAATGATCCCCGTTACGGGCGGCGAAATCCGCACCATAGCCAGCGGCGATAGCGAGCTCGACGATATGCAGTTGGCGCGCGACGGCAAGACGATGGTCTACACGCAGCAGACCGGGGTCTCGCCTATCGAGATCTACCGAGCCTCGTCGGCCGGCGGCGCTCCGGTGGCTCTAACTCATTTGAACGACGTCACGCTCAATTCCCATCAAACGACGCCCCTCGAAGAGTTCTGGGTCGACATGCCGGATGGCGCGCGGGTGCAGAGCTTTCTGGTGAAGCCGTACGGTTTCACGCCGGCCCGCAAGTACCCCGTCCTCATGCTGATTCACGGAGGCCCTCAGGGCAACTGGGGACAGAGCTGGACCTTCCGTTGGAATGCGCAGGTCTTCGCCGCGGCGGGATATGTAGTGGTGATGCCCAACCCGCGCGGCTCCACAGGCTACGGTCAGAAATTCATCGATGACATCAACACCGATTGGGGCGGCAAACCCTTCGACGACATTATGGCCGTATCCGACCACGTAGTCGCCGAGATCCCCTATGCCGATGGCGCGCGCATGGTGGCGGCCGGCGGATCCTACGGCGGCTATATGGTCGACTGGATCCTGGGACACACGCAACGCTTCAAAGCCTTGATCTCGCATGCCGGAGTCTACGATCTTAAGAGTGAGTTCGGCGCGACCGAAGAGCTCTGGTTCCCGCTATGGGAGATCGGCGGCACGCCTTGGGACAAGCCTGAGGATTACGCGAAATGGTCGCCCGATAGCTTCGTCAAAGATTTCCATACCCCCACGCTGGTTATTACCGGAGAATTGGATTTCCGCGTGCCATACACCCAAAGTCTGGAACTCTTTACCGCTCTTCAAATGGAAAAGGTGCCCTCGAAACTGATGGTTTATCCCGATGAGGGTCATTGGGTGTCGAAGCCGCAGAATAGCTTGTTGTGGTACAAAACGTTTCTCGATTGGGCCGATTTTTGGGTGAAGAAATAACGCGAAACGGTAAGCTTAGAAGTTAAGGCCAAAGGATAAAGCAAAACGTGAAAGTGATTCTTCTGGCAGTCCTTCTTCTTTTCGCCGCGACGGTGATCGCGCTGTTGGTCATGTCCGGACACACCACGCTGGCTATGACGCCTGCCGTGAAAGCCATCGGCCTGAACACCCCCGTTTCGGTGAAGGCGTTCAACCCTCACGGCGAGCGCCGCCTCACCGCGTACATCGAACAGGACGGCGCGCATTACCCCGTCTTCGAAAAGTCCGACCCGCCCACGCGCCTGTTCTGGTCGCGCAATGCCGCGCCGCGCCTCTATATGTTTGAAGCCGGCAAGGCCAAAGCCCCGAATTTAAAGGAAGGCAAGGCGCGCCTGGTGGTAGAAGCAGTTTCGAACGATATGCGCGCCAGCACGGATAAGGCGTCCTACGATCTCGAAGTGGTGCTCTCCGCGCCCCGCGTGATTCCGGATGAACTTCAGCACTACGTGAATCAGGCCGGCATGGAACTGGTCACGTTCACGCCTAGCGGCTCCTGGAGCGAGGCCGGCGTACACGTGGGCAAATACAACTTCCGCAGCTTTCCGCTTCCCGGGCATCCTGACGAGCGTTTCTCGATGTTTGCGTATGCGTGGGATCTGCCTCCCGACATCACCCCGCTGGTCTACGCGCGCAACAGCGCAGGAACCGAGGCCACGGCACACTTCTGGTTCAAACTCTTCCCCAAGAAATTCCGCGTGCGCGACTTCCCCGTCGACGACGCCCTCATGGAGAAGCTGGTAAATTCAGTCGACCCGACCGGCCAGTTAGTTCCCGGTCCCGACATACTTTCGCGCTTTCTCAAGATCAACGGTGAGATGCGCGCCAAGAATAACCAGCAGCTTGCCGATCTGCGCTTCAAGACCGAGGAGAAGATCCTGTGGAACGGCCCGTTCCTGCATTGGGGCAAGGAGGAAGCCGATTTCGCCGACGCCCGCAACTACATCTATCACGGTAAGAAGGTGGACCATCAGGTACATCTCGGCTTCGATTTATCCGACGTAGCGAACGGCCCGGTGCAGGCCGCAAACGACGGGCGTGTCGTGTGGGCAGCGGACCTGGGCATCTACGGCAACTGTATCGTGCTCGATCACGGCTATTCGCTGCAATCGATCTACGGCCACTTAAAGGAAATCGATGTCAAGGTGGGCGACATGGTGAAGAAGGGACAGAAGATGGGAATCGCCGGACAGACTGGCCTCGCCGGCGGCGTCCACGTGCATTTCAGCATGCAGCTCGACGGCGTGGAAATTAACCCCCGCGAGTGGTGGGATGAGCACTGGATCCATGATCGGATCATGAGCAAACTCGCCCCCGGCCAACAGGTCGCCGAGGCCGCTCCAGCCGCGGGTAGAACGCCGCGAGCTTCACACAAACGCCACCGATAAGCGGATTTGACGACCAGATCGTCTGAGTACGCAACCGCCAGCTTAGGAATTCTTCAGCTTGCTGTGCGACTTGCCGTACAGGAAGTAGATCACGAAGCCAATCAGCATCCAACCGAGTGCGGTCAATTGCGTCCGCGTATCGAGCGCATAGATCATTCCGCCGCAAACGATCACGCCCAGCGCTGGAACCAGCGGTACCAGCGGGGTGCGGAACGGCCGGTTGGCATTAGGCTGAATCCTGCGCATAATCACCACGCCGATGCAGACCAGCACGAAAGCAAACAGCGTTCCGATCGAAGTCAGATCGCCCGCCAGCGATTCAGGAAGAAACGCGCCGAACGCGCCAACGAAAAAGAACAGCAGGATATTGCACTTATAAGGCGTGCGGAACTTCGGATGAACGTCGGAGAATAACTTCGGCAACAGGCCGTCTTCCGACATCGTATAGAAGACGCGGCTCTGGCCCAGCAGCATCACCAGCATCACCGACGAGAATCCGAATAAGATCGCGACCGTCACCGCCGTGGCCAGCCATCCGAACCCCGGCATGCCGTGCTGGATCGCATAAGCCACCGACGCTTCCTTGCCAACGGTGCCAAACTCGCGCCAGTTTGCGACGCCCGTCAGCACCCAACCAAACGTAATGTAGAGGACCGTGCAGATGGCCAACGACCCCAGAATGCCGCGTGGCATATCGCGCCCCGGATTGACCGTTTCCTGCGCAGCCGTCGACACCGCATCAAATCCGATGAATGCGAAGAACACAATTCCCGCGCCGCCCAGCACGCCCCACCACCCGTGATGGAACATCGCCTCATGCCCCGGCTCAGTCGCGGGAATCGTGAATGGCGTATGGTTCGCCGGGTTGATGTACTGCCATCCCACTGCGATGAACACAATCACGATCGCGATCTTGACGCAAACGATAATCGAGTTCAGCCTCGCCGATTCCTGCGTGCCCTTCACCAGCACCGCCGAAAGCACCATCAGAATAAGTACGGCCGGGATGTTCATGATCCCGCCCTCCATAGGTGAATGGCTCCAGGCAAACGGGACCGGACTTCCGCCCATTTGGGTCAATAGCTTATTGAGATACTCGCTCCACGCGATCGAGAGCGTTGCCGCGCCTAACGCATATTCCAAAATCAACGCCCAGCCGATAACCCACGCGACGAATTCACCCATCGTCGTATATGCATACGTATACGCGCTCCCTGCGATAGGGATCATGGCCGCGAACTCCGAATAGCACAATCCCGCGAACACGCAGCCGATAGCGGCAATAATGAAGGACACGATTACCGCCGGACCGGCATCCTGCGCGGAGGCGGCCGCGGTGCGAACAAACAAACCGGCGCCGATGATTGCGCCTATGCCAAGCGCCACCAGGCTTTTCGCCGTCAACGTGCGCTTCAGTTCGTTATGCTTGGCGCGCTCCAGAAGCGATTCGAGAGATTTTCTTCGGGTAAGACTCATGGGTTGATCCAAAGAGTGTACCAGAATCCGTCCGATCGATTACAAACCTGACGATTGCCGCGAACCGGTAGCGGGGTGCTTCCCGGCTCGTTCTCACCCCATCCGAAACGCCAGCGAACTATGGCCCCGACAGCCGACAATGGCGCCCCAGCAAAGGGCCCGCTTGCGGTTGAGGTGGCCATTTACTTACCGGGCGCCGTATGGCGCCGCCTCTCGATGCATTGACTTACGGGCGGCGGCTTATTCATAAACCGCGGCCGCCCAGAAAAAGATAATGCACTGCATACTTGCTTGTCTAGCTACCAGACATGACAAGCGTTCGTGCTGACCATGGGTTGGGATGCCTTGCACGCAAACGCCTTCTGGAATTCCGGCATGTTCTGCACCGTGCCGTTCACGCGATAGCGGCCCGGCGAGTGTGGATCGGTCACCGCGCGGTTGCGCGCCTCCTGGGGGGCCGTGTTCTCGCACCAGACTTGCGCAAAGCCCAGGAAGAAGCGCTGCTCTGGCGTGAAGCCGTCCATCTCTTCTTTCTTGCCTTGCAGCGTGTCTTCGAGCGCCATGTATGCTACGCGCAAGCCGCCGTTATCGGCGGTGTTTTCGCCTAGCGTAAGCCGACCGTTGAGCTTCACATCGTCCACGACCGTGAATCCCGAATACTCATTGGCAACGCAGGCGGCGCGTTTTTCGAACTCCGCGCCGTCGGCCGGCGTCCACCAGTCGCGCAGATTGCCGTCGGCGTCGAACTTGCGGCCCTGATCGTCGAACCCGTGCGTCATCTCGTGCCCGATCACCGCGCCCACGCCGCCGTAATTAATTGCCAGATCGCGCCGTGGATCGAAAAACGGCGTCTCCAAAATGCCCGCGGGGAAATTAATGCTGTTGCTTTGGGGGCTGTAAAACGCGTTGACCGTCGGCGTCGACATCGTCCACTCGCTCTTATCGGTAGGCTTGCCGATCTTGGCGATATTCTCCGCCGCGCGGAACTCGGCCACCCGCATCGAGTTCCCCGCGAAATCCTCGCGCGAGATGGTTACCTTCGTATAGTCGCGCCATTTTTGCGGGTAGCCAACGTTATTGGTAATCGCGTTCAGCTTCGCAATCGCGGCCTTTTTCGTTTCTGGGCTCATCCAATCGATAGATCGTATGTCCTGGCCCATCGCCTTCTCTAACGCCGTCACCAACTGCATGATTTGCGCCTTGGCGTCCGCTCCGAAGACCGCCGAAATGTACTTCTGGCCCAACAAATCTCCCAATTCGCGATCTACTACGCGCACGCAGCGGTATTGCCGCGGGCGCTGCTCTTGCGCTCCCGTGAGGTAGCGCTGCCAGAAATCGAAATTTTCCTTCTCGAACGCCGCCGGCAGCTCGTCGGCGCTCTGTCGCAGCACATGAAATTCGAAATAAGCTTTCCAGGTGTCCATGGTTACGCCGGGAAGCGCCGCGGCTACGCTCTTCAAAAATTCGGGCTGGCTCACGTTGAGCGTCTCAAATGGCGGCGCTTTCACCAACTTCAGGTAGGCATCCCAATCGAAGTTCGGCGTCAGCGCCTGCAGTTCTTTGCGCGTCATGATGTTATACGTCTTGTTTGGATCTCGCATGGCCACGCGGTCCAACGAATCCTTAGCCAGTAGGGTCTCGAAATCGAGCACCCGCGTCGCCTTCGCGGCCGCTGCATCCGCCGTATCGCCCGCCAGTTGAAACATCTTCGTCATGTGCTCCACGAACCGCCGCCGTGTCTCTACCGATTTCGTGTCGGCATTCAGGTAGTACGAACGATCGGGCAGCGAAAGGCCCCCCTGGCTCACGTTGGCAATGGTCTTTGTAGAATCCTTGGCATCCGGCCGCGCGCCGAACACGAACAGCGCGCCTATCCCCTCTGCGTGAAGCCGCGCCAGTTCCGTGACCACCGCCGCATTGCTCTTGATCGCCGCAATGCGCGCCAACTCCGGCTGGATGGGCTTGAGGCCGTTACGCTCAATCGCCGCCGTATCCATGCAGGCCGCGAAGCCGTCGCCGATTTTCTGCTCGATTTCGCTGCGGCTACCCTTCTTTGCCGCAGCGCCCTGAATAAGATCCAGCAGCACCTTCTCGTTGCGTTCGCTCAATTCGGCAAAACGGCCCCAACGCGACCGGTCGGCCGGAATCGGGTTGTTGGCAATCCAGTTCCCGCACGCGAACTGATAAAAATTCACGCAGGGATCTACCGATTTATTCATAGCTGCGGTATCGAGACCGGATGACGATGCCGCTGGCGGATCGGCGGCCCAAAGAGTGGCGAATAGGGAAAAAAGGACCAGAAGATAGCTATATTTCATGGGGGAAACTCAATTCTGATGATATCAGCCGCACGCCTTCAGGCGCGCCCTGGAGAGGCTGCGCAAGAAACCTCTTGACAAGAACCGATTTTAGTACTAATAAATTAGTATGCGACCCCGCAGCTCCACTTTAACCGGGCAGGAACTGGAAATTATGAAAATCGTCTGGCAGCGCGAATCGGCCACCGTCCGCGACGTGTACGAAGCGCTGCTCGAACACCGCAAGGTAGCCTACACCACGGTGATGACGATGATGAAAATCCTCGAACAGAAGAAATATCTGAAAAAGACGCAGAGCGAACGCGCTTACGTCTATCGTCCGGCGCAGCCGCAACGCCAGGTTATCGGAGCCATGGTGCGTGATTTCGTAAACCGGGTATTCAACGGCTCGGCCGAGCCTTTGCTCGTTCACCTGGTAGAAGAGCACGATCTGTCGCGCGAAGATTTGGACGAGATTTCGCGCCTGCGGGAAGAGTCGCGGAAGCCCGCCTCCGGACGCAGTGAGGAGAAGTTATGAGCCCCGTGGCGTGGAACAACTTCCTCACCTACAGCCTGCAGGTCGGCCTTTTGGTTGGCGTCGCCGGTTGCATTCCGGCGGTGGCGGGTCTGCGGTCCGCCAAAGCGCGCCTGGCATTTTTCCAGGTATTGCTGGCGGCTTGCCTCTTGCTGCCGGCGCTTCGCCCGTGGAAAAGCGACGTGATCGCATTCACCCCTCCGGTGGCCGTGAAGGCGGACACGGATGCCGTTTCGACGCAGCTCGCGAACGTTCCGAATCGTTTCGATCCACGTGATATCGCCTTGGCCGTTATCGCCGCCGGGGCCATGATCCGCCTCGGCCTGTTGGCTCTAGGTATGCTTCGTCTGCGTCGCTACCGTTTGCGCTCCGTCTCTTTTAGCTGCCTTCGGACGTGGCCGTCACGAGCGAATATTCGGATCTCGGAGGACATCACCGGGCCTGTAACTTTCGGATTCTTGCGGCCCGTGATTCTTCTTCCCGCGCAGTTCCCTGAGTTGCCCGGGGAATTGCAGCAGGCCATCCTTTGCCACGAGCACGTACATGTGTGGCGCCGAGACTGGCTGTTCACAGCCGTCGAAGAACTGATCCGCGCCGGGCTCTGGTTCCATCCCGCCATCTGGTGGCTGCTCGGCGAGATTCAACTCGCGCGCGAGCAGGCCGTCGACCGTGAAGCCGTCGGCATGACCAATGCACGCGATCGTTATGTAGACGCGCTATTGGCCGCCGCCGGCGCTCCGTTGCAAGCGGATCTTGCGCCCGCTCCGCTATTCCTGCGCAAGAGGCACCTGAAACAACGAGTAGTTTCGATTCTTAAGGAGAAGCACATGTCGAAGACAAGAACCGTTTTCACGCTGGCGGCCGGGCTGGCGATTCTCGCGGGCGGCTGCTGGTTTGTGACCGGCGCCCTGCCTCTTTCCGCCGATCCGCAGCTTGCCCCCGATGGCCGTGGCGTGACCGTAGACACCATGGGCGCGCAACTGATGCATCGCACGCCGGTCTACTATTCCCCCGACGCCCTGGCAAAGAGAGCCGAAGGCGTGGTGGTTGCGCAAGTAAAATTGGACGAAGGCGGCAACGTGGTGGATGCCTCCATTCTGAGCGGACCCGACGATCTGCGCAAATCCGTGCTGCAATCCGTGCTCGGGTGGCATTTTACAAAAGACGCGGCCGGTGGCACGCGCCAAGTATCCGTCACGTTCCGTGTGCCTGAAGCGCCGCAAGCCCCCGCTGCGACGGCCGATGGACAAAGCGTGACCGTCACAGCGCCTCCTCTTCTCAGACCCACGCCCCTAGCCAATCGAAAAATGGCCTCTCCCATAAGATCGGAGTCCGACGGGCCGCAGGTCATTCGTACCATTTCGGTGGAAGGCATGGGTGTCCCGGCGGAAGACGTACTCGCAAAACTTCCCGTCCATGTAAATGATGCCTGGACGCCCGAAACGATGAGCCAACTGGCCGACGCTGCTCGCCAAATCGATGAGCATTTAATGGTTTCGTCGACCAGCGTCTCGCCCTCGGGGGTGGCTGTCCGTCTGACGGCGACATCAACCAAGCCGCCGTCGGCTATTGGCCCGGTTACTGTTGGTGGCCGCGTTCAAGCGATGAAGCTAATTTCGAAGGTGGATCCGGTCTATCCGAATATAGCGAGACAAGCGCGAATCAGCGGCACAGTGGAACTCGGAGTGATCATCGCTCCCGACGGACATATCCAGGAAGCGCACATTCTTACTGGTCATCCTCTTTTGCGTCAGGCGGCGATGGATGCGGTGATTCAGTGGGTCTACCAGCCCACGTTGCTCAACAATCAACCGGTCGCGGTTTCGACCACTGTTGACGTGATCTTTTCGTTAGAGCAGTAAATCATACCTAATGAATGACCGTGTTCGCCATGCGCGAATCCGTAAACTCGGTGCGGTCTCCTGCCTTCTTCCCGGGAACAGGCAGGAGCCGCGCCGCCAGCGGCTTGCTCCACTTCTGCGCCAGCGAGGCGACATCGCTCAAAATGCGAGCAATGTGGTCCTCGCTGGTATCGCCCGGCAGCGGAATTGTGTCGAGCCCGCCGGCGCACACCGCCGAATAAGCAAGTAACGAATCGATAGTGTAGGTCCCTTCCGCCCAGCGTTTGGCAAGGACCGAATCCTCCAGCACGGGAACCATCAGACCGGAATACCCGGTGCGTTTCACCGGCACGGATTGCACCGCCTGCGTGATGATGCGCGCGGCCGTCATGGTTCCGCTCGAACCGAACGGCGCGCCCGTAAACGATTCGATCGCGCGGCCGATCGACACATCGCCAAGCGGCGCGGGCGTAGGATCGATTCCCTGGTACGTCCACCCGCTCGCCGATGCGACGCCGGTTGCGACCGTTTCCGCCTCGCGCAGATAACGCGCCAGCGCCGCCGCCAGCCGCTTCCCCGCTTCTACCGGGTCATGTGTTTGCGCAAAGACATCGCCCACCACGTTCGCACCTTCTAATCCCACCGCGAACGAGCGCCCGCCGCCCAGGTGATACGACCCCGGATAGAACGGCCCATACGGTTTCACCATCGCGGTCGCGGCAAAATTGAAATTGCCTTCGCCATGCGCGCTTCGTTGCGCGATCTCATGGATTACCTTGGCGGCCTCATGCAGCGCCCGCCAGTGGATGCCGTCTTCGCCCGCAATTACCAGGCTGGCGTTGATCTTGCCGGTGGAGAGGGCCTCCACAAGCACGGGGTTCAGCGACGCATCGTCAGCATCGTTGATCATCGCGGCGCCGATATTCAGCGAGAATCCCGAGCTCGCTGCCAGATCATTCAGTTTGTGAAACAGGGCCACGGCCTCTTCGCGTTTCATCCCCTTGATGTACTTCGGAAACGGCTGCGTAACGATGCGGACGGTCTGCACCTCAAAACCGGCGCGCTTGTACGCATCGCGCGCCGAATTTAGAAACCGCATTGTGTCGTGGATCTGCGTGCTGTAACCCTTCGCATCGATATCGATGAATGCCGTAATCGCGCGGACCTTGGGACGCGAATCGGCCGTCGCCATAGACGCCATCAGCAGCGCAAGAAGTACCGTTCGCATGTAGGACAGGCCTCCCGGCCCTGTCCATTAGCTTCACTCAGGGCGCATCGACTTCGCAACGCATGCCTAGCTGCAACCATTTGTGACGATTTCGCATCGATGGGAGGGCACTCACACAGGAATAGCCGTTTTCCGATCACGAGAGAGCCTCCGCGCGATTGCGAACAATGGCGCGGCAGACGCTCGACATAGGGGATGGGAAAATCCAAGATCTCGAACAACGAAATTGCGCGCGTCGCACGCGAAAAGCTCGGCTTCGAATCGTTGCGTCCGGGACAGGAAGAAGCTGTCCGTGCGATTCTCGATTCGCATGACGTGCTGGTTGTCCAGCCTACCGGTTCCGGCAAGTCGGCCATCTATCAGATCGCCGGGCTCCTCCTCGATGGAGCGACGGTTATTGTCTCGCCTCTCATTGCGCTGCAGAAGGACCAAGTGGATTCACTCTCCGCGCTGCCGGCTCCGGATGCCGTCGCCCTGAATTCCACGCAGCCGCTTCGCCGACTAGCCGAACACATGGATGAGATCGAACACGGCAAGTTTGAATACATTTTCCTCGCGCCGGAACAACTGCGAAAACCAGAAACTGTCCAGCGCCTCAAGAGCGCGAATCCTTCCCTGTTCGTTATCGATGAAGCGCACTGCATCAGCGCCTGGGGCCACGATTTCCGTCCGGATTATTTGCGCCTGAATCACATTGTCGAAGCCTTGGGACATCCCCGCGTGCTTGCGCTTACAGCCACCGCAGCCGCGCGCGTACGCGAGGAGATCGTAGAACGGCTGGGAATGCGCCGGCCTAAAATCTTCGTGCGCGGATTTGACCGTCCCAACATTTCCCTTCGCGTCGACCGTTACGAAACCGAGGCGGATAAGCGCGAGAGTATCGTGCATCGCGCCCGGTGGGCGGACAAGCCTGGCATTATTTACACCGGTACGCGCAGGGCCGCCGAAGAAATAATGGGCACGCTGGTGGAAGACGGCGTCCGCGCGCTGTTCTATCACGGTGGCATGTCAGCCTCCGAACGGCACGGGGTTCAAGAGCGGTTCATGTCGGGAAACGAAGACATCATGGTTGCCACCAACGCTTTCGGCATGGGCATTGACAAACCGGATATCCGCTTCGTATTCCACTACGATGCGCCGGAGGCGCTCGATTCTTATTATCAGGAGATCGGCCGCGCCGGACGGGACGGAGCTAAAGCCGAGGCGGTTCTCTTTTATCGTCCACAGGATATCGGCGCGCAGAGTTACAAAACCGGCGAGGGTAAGATCGAAACCGCGACGCTGGAGAATCTGGCCGCGCGTATTGGGGAACACGACGGTCCCGCCGATCTCGACGAAATCGCCGGCCAGTTAGGACTCTCCCGACGTAAACTCACCAGCGCTCTGCAACGTCTGGAAGATGCCGGCGCTGTCGAGATGCTGCCGGATGGCGAAGTGCAATCCACAGGCTCGGTGGACTCGCACGAGGCTGCGCGCGAAGCGGCCGAAGAACAGGAGAAACGCCACGAAGCACGGAAGGAGCGCTTAGAAATTATGCGTCAGTACGCCGAAACTTCTTCATGCCGCCGCGAATTTCTGCTGCGCTATCTAGGCGACGATTACACGGGCTCATGCGGAGCGTGCGACAACTGCGAAGGCGCCGGCGAGCTTAGTATCGATCCTAACGTGGGCACGCGGCGCGAGGTGTTGTAGAGAGTGCTTCCAAACGCGAATTCATCAATCAGGCCGCTCCATTACGAACCCCTGTTAAGCGACACGGCGCTCTTCACTCGTGCCGGACACCCCCGAGATTATCAGGCGTGTAATATCCCGCACGCGCAAAAACATGTAGCGGGGGAATCCCAGACGGCGCTAACAGCTTTACTGTAATTTTTCGGTATTTGCCCGCAAGCGCATCCTGCGGAGGATAAAATCCCAGTACGTATTGATTATGTAGAATGGCGCCGATCTGTCCCATAATCCCTCCCAGGTGAGCCGGGTTTTTGACGTCAAAATTGATTCCTCCCGTTGCATCCGCTAACTCTTTTAACAACTGCGGCCCGTCCTCTTCTTCAATTGTCAGGGGATTCTCGTGTAGTCCGATTGCGTAGATTTGCACATCGGCTTCCATTGCTACTCGCTTAAGCTCACGCAACGTATACCGGCTGTCGTTATCTCCGCCGTCCGAGACTATTACCAGCGCGCGCCGAGGGTTCTTCGCCATACGAATTTGCGCCAGTCCCATGTAGACGCCATCCAGTAACGCGGTTTGACCGTTCGGAGCGGCGAACAGGAGATCGTTCGTCAGTTCTTCAAATTGCGATGTAAATGGATGCCGTATACGCGAACTTTCCGACACCGTTATAAGAAAGCTCTCGTCGCTATCACTGAGTTGTCTAAATAACTGAGCGGGGGCTTCGCGAACCGCGGCGAACTTATTCTCCATGCTTCCGCTGCAATCAACGATCACTCCAACCGAAATAGGCTGGTCTTCCGTACCGAAGGACGAGATCTCGCGCGCTTCTTTTCCATCCAACAACCGGAAGTTCTCCCGTTGCAGTCCGGTGACGTTTCGTCCGTTTGGATCGATTACGTTCACCGGGGTGAGCGCCATTCGTACGTCCACGCGAATCGAGGCATATTGTGGCGCACGATCCATCATCGCAGGCGCTTTCCGTGCGCCTGGGATTGCGAAATTACTCAGGTTTAAGGGGCCATTCTGTCCGGCGACGGGCAGAGCTACCGCCAGAATCAAAAACAAAAGCAGCCTTACTGGTGTTCGCATCGGGGTTCCAAGAAGCGGTGATTACCGCCGCTTAATCCGAAGCAAGCCGGGACCCGATGTGGTTTTGCGATCCGATCCGACAATGTCCGAATGTTCGCCGCCGCGATGTTGCACCCGCCGTTGCCTGGCAATCCGAGAGCTTCGGGCGTTGATACTCATACGTTCGTGGGGAGCGGGAGGTGCGGTTAGGAAAGTCCAAGAGCGATTTTGATTTTATTCTCACGTTCGGGGGCGGAGATGCATCGGCGATCAGAGTGCACGGGCGGCATGCCGTGAGACTCTAGTCTGTGAACGGCTGGAACGGCTGTCGAGACTTGGAAGGGCATCATAATTCGAGGTTCAAACGATGACAACGCCAGAAACAGTAATGCCGGTAGTCGACAACTATGGGGGGACGATTAGACAGGCAAGCTGCTCAGAGATAGACGGACTAGACGAGCCCGGAATTTACACAGTGACAGAAGACCCGAACGAGCTGGACGCCGATGCTACTCGGAACGTGGCCAAAGAAGGCGAGGAAAATCTCGACGAAGAAGCTCTCGAAGACGAGGAGGACCTGGACGAAGAAGACGAGGATGAAGACGACGAGGAGGATGACGACGACGAAGCTGTCGACGATGAGGACGAAGAAGATGATGAAGAAGTTCTCGACGATGAGAATGAGGAAGACGAAGATGTTGAGGAAGAGAGCACGTAGTTCCTAATCAAGGCGCGAAAAAAGTGATTGATTTCGAAGATCGATCGTTTAGGTCGCCTGTATTCACAGACAGTGGGATGGCGCATCGGGAATGAACGCACCGCCCGATGCGCTGCTTGTGGCGGGGACGATGCTTTAGCGCCCCGTTCGGGAGCTGCGATCGAGTTTTGCCTGGGCGCGTGTGATCGCGGAATTCGTTGGCGCTGCAAGCGCGATCATTTCCACTGATACGTGTTTTGCATTCCGGAGGGGCATGCGCGAAAATGGACCTGTCGCATGAGCTCCCAAGCTGGTCCTCCCGTGGCGGGAGAGCGATTCCCCAAGCCGCCGGCAAGGGATGCCGCAAACGAGTACCGGCGACTGGTGGCCACGCTCGCGGCCAAAGCCCGGTGGCTCGGCTCGCGAGATCCCGAGAGCGCGGCGCAGGAAACCCTGACCCGCTCATTGGAGAATTCAGCCTCACATGCGGCGGTGGAATACTACTTCAGCCAGAATCCGCCCGACGGGCTGAGTAGTCCCGACTGGCCGCTGGACCATCTGCTGGCCTGGCTGCATGCCGTGCTCCGCTACATCGTTCTCGAGGAAAGGAGTCGCGCGGGATTCCGCCGCGAGGCGCCGGTCAGCGAAAGCTATCTAGAGCCTGCGGATCCGGCGACCGGTCCGCTTGAAGCAATGATCGAGCAAGAACTGCGGGCCATCGTGGTGGATTGTTTCGCCAAGCTCGAGCGCGAGCACCGCCGAGTGCTGACGATGCGGGTCGATGGGTTGAAATACGGCGAGATCGCCTCTCGTCTGGGGGTTAACGAAAACACCGTGGCCACATGGGTGAGCCGCGGCATCCGCGAACTGGGCCGGCGAGTCCGGCAACGCATGGGGGCACGATGATAGACCGCATCGACCGTTATGTGCGGTGCGAATTGACGCCTGAGGAAGCACGAGAGCTGGCGCAGGCGTCCCTCGATTCGCCGGCGCTCTTCGATGAACTTACCGGCGTGGCTCTGGCCAAGGCGGCTTTAAATCCGCACACGGTGCGGACCGCGAGCGTGATGCGCATCCGACGCAAGACGACGGTCATCGCCGCTGGTTTGGCAGCGGCTGCCGCGATCGTTTTCATCTCGCTACCCCATCGACCATCCAATCGCGAGCCCAACGTCAGGCCTGTGCTCGATCTGGGCTCTAACGGGGGCCAGCCCGTTCTTCTCGCAAGCGGTCTACATCCGGCAACCGCTGCGGTCTTTCGCGGCGCCGAACCTGACAGCCGCGCGCCGCAAGCCGAGGGGTCGATCATCGCCATGGAAGACGGAACGGCGAATATCAATCTTGGCTCGTTGGACGGGCTGGCAAAAGGCAGCGAGCTCCAGGTGTTTCGCGGTCCCGACAGCGTCGGAGTTTTGCAGGTGACTACGGTTTTTCGCGATCGCGCCCGCGCCAGTACGATTGCGGGCAAACAGCTGCGGCCGAAGGATGAAATCCGCGTTGCTGGCGCGGATCACATGAGCGCGTTGCTCCAAGAAACGGACGCAGCTTTTAACCGTGGCTACCCGGACACCGCGATCAAACTGGCCGAGGAGGCGGTTCGTTGGGGCGAGTCCGCCGGTATCCCGCCGACCGCGATGATCGCTTCGTGGAACCAACTGGCCGTTCTGCAGATGCTGCGAGGCGAGTACGATGGCGCTGAATCGCACCTCCTCCGCGCCGCATCCGCTACATCCAAAACGGACCCGGTCTATGGTCAGATTCAGAACAATCTCGGTGTGTTGGCCGAACTGCGGGGCGAACGTGAAAAAGCCGCCGCGAGCTATCACGACGCGCTGGGCGCTATTCCTGGGGACCAGCGCCAAACCGTGGAACGCAATCTCGCACGTGTCCGGGGCTCGCAGTAGACCATGCCCGCGTTCCTCCCAGCGGTTTTTACCATCGCGCTACTGCTGCAGAATCAGCCGCCGCAGGATTGGGCATCGCTGGACGGTCAGGCCGAGGACCTCTACACCAAGGGCGATCTGAAGGAAGCGATCCGCGTGGCGAATCTGGCCGTGGAGGCGGCATCCGGCGCTCAACAGTCCGCTCACAGCACGGATCGGCTGGGCTTTTTCGAATATACTTCCGGAGACTACAAAAACGGCGAGCGTCACCTCCGCCAGGCGTTCGAACTTCGCAAAAGTCTGGGGGCCGACAATGCCGGCTACGCCGAAAGCGCCAATGACCTGGCGCTCTTCTGCCGCGACTCCGCGAAGTTGCCCGAAGGCCGAGCACTCGCCGAGCAGGCCGTGGCCATCCGGTCGCGCTTGCTGGGCGCCGCCGATCTGCGCGTGGCGGAAAGCCTCGATACGCTGGGCAGCATCGCTGCGTACCAGGGCGATTACGATCTGGCGATCTCCAAATTAGAGGCGGCTCGCAGCATTCACGAGTCACAAACCGACCCGGCCAAACTCGGCGAAGAGTACGGCACGCTCTGCGTCAATCTCGCGGGCACCTATCAACGCGCCGGAAAATACGAGCAAGCGGAAGCGCTCTTTACCAAAGGTCTCGACGTATTACGCCGGAAACCGGGCGTCAATCACCCGGCTTATTCCGCGAGCCTTGTCGCATACGCTTTCCTGCAGGCCGACCTGGGCCATTATTCGGTAGCCGAGAAATTCTACGACGAAAGCGGCAAGCTGCTGCTGGAACAGCTGGGCGAGCAACATCCGGTCTACACCACCTATTTGAACAATCGCGCCGCCCTTTACGCGGCGTTGGGCAACTTCACCGTGGCCGAGGCCGACAATCGCAAAGCGTTGGAGTTGAAGCGCAAAATCTTTGGTCCCGACGCGCTCACCGTAGGCGCATCGCTGCGCAACTTGGCGCATATCGTGTCGCTGCGCAATCGCGCCGAAGGCGAAAGGCTGTACAAGGAAGCGGTTGAGCTATACGCCAAAGATCCCAAAGCCCCGCGGTTCGATTACACCAGCGCGCTGCTGGGCCTTTCGGAAGCGCAGCGGAATCGCGGCGATCTTGCCGGCGCCCGCGCCACCTTGCAACATGCCTCCGATGTCGCCGCCAAGGGCCTGGGTGACAAACACCCGCTATATGCCGCTGTCCTGTGCGAGCTCGGCCTGGTCCACCAGGCGGCGCATGAATATCCGCAGGCCGAACAGGCCTTGCAGCAAGCCATCGACATCGTTCGCGAGACACAGGGCGATAGCCATCCCGACCTGGCGCGCTACCTTCTACGCCTGGCCTCGGTTTACGACGAAGCCGGCGACTATCGGGCGGCCGAACCGTTGTATCGCCATAGTCTGGAGATTTCCGATCGCGCCCTGGCAGATATGCTGACCGTGGGTTCTGAGCGCAACAAGGCCGCGGTACTTGCGAATCTCGAAGATCCGATTCCACTGCTCCTGGCCTTCCAGCGAAAGGCCGGCGATCAACTTCCCTCCGCTCGCGCGCTAGCGTTTGAGGCGGTGGCCCGCCGCAAGGGCCGCCTCCTCGATGAAGTCCACGACTGGGGCCGCAGCCTGCGCGAGAATCCCGATCCGGCCATTCGCGAGCGCTTCGATCAGCGGGAAGCGATGTTGGAATGCCAAGCCTCAATGACCATCGCGCTGGGGTATCGTGACCTGAAGCCGGCAATGGTGGGCACATGCGCGCTGCCCGGTACCCAACTGGAAGGCCGTTACGAAAGGCTGCTCCACGACCTGCGCACCAACTGGACCGATGCTTTGGGCAAGCAAGCTCTGCAAGCTGTGACTGCTCTGCGGGAACGCATCGACACACTGGAGGCTGAACTGAGCCGCGATATTCCACAGTTTGCCTCAACCATTCGGCCAGCCCGCCTCGAGGACATCCGCGCGCATCTTCAGGCCGACGAAATGCTGATTGAGTTCGTCGCCTACTCGAACGGATACGGCGCGTTCCTGCTGGGGCGGACCGGCGATTTGCGCTGGGTCGATTTGGGCGCCGCCGGGGCGATCGATCGACCGGTGCAGGATCTCATCGAGGCGGCCAACGATTGGAGCACTTCCCTGGCCGGCAAAGAGGCCGCCAGCGCAAAAGCCTCGGAGAAGACCGCCGAGGAGGCCCTGCGCACGCTATCGCAGAAGCTGAGTCCCGTGATTGCGGAACTGAGACGTCGAAAGGAGGTCGCGCGCTTGCGTATCGCACCCGACGGCATGCTCAATCTGGTTCCGTTTGGGGCGCTCGCCGACACCCACGGTGGGTTTCTCATCCGACATTTCGCCATCAGCTACGTGGCGGCGGGCCGGGATCTGACTGGCATTTCCACCGGGGAGACGCCGACCTCCGCAGTTATCGCGGTGAGTCCTGGAGCAAGCCGAAAATCCGCCGGCGTCAAGTCCGGTGGGGCATTCCGCGCCGAGCGCCTGGAGCGATTGGAGGATGCGGAGTTGGAAGCCCAGGATGTGAAGAAATGGATTCCGAAGGCGCAATTATTGAACGAAGGAGACGCCACCGAACAGCGCATCAAACAGCTGCATCACCCCGTGCTGCTGCACATCGTGGGGCATGGAATCGTCCGCGGCAATGAAGATTGCAAGGTGGACCCATCGAGCCCGGCTTGCCAGCTCGGAAGCATGGATCCCGCCGCGCGCGCGATGAGCTTATCTGCCATCGTCCTGGAGGAGGCGTACGGCCGCGGGGGCGCGTCTTCACAGGATGGCTTGCTGACCGCCCTGGAGTTGCAATCGCTCGATCTACAGGGCACGCAAATGCTGGTGCTCTCGCAGTGCCGGATGGCGGACGGCATGCCGTCGTCGGGGGAAGGAGTGTTTGGAATGCGCCGCGCAGCCGCGATCGCTGGAGTCCGGACTTTCGTCGCCCCATTGTGGAAGATAGCGGATGCCACCGAGCAGGCGCTGATGGATGGTTTTTACAGAGAGATCAGCGCCGGAAAGGGTCGCGCTGAAGCGCTACGAATGGCGCAACTTGGGTTGCTGAACAATCCGCGGACGGCCAGCTTTCTTCAGTGGGCTCCGGTAATTCTCTCGGGCGACCCCGGCCCGCTACCGCGCGCGCTGTTCGCGAAGTGAGCAACGGCTCAGCCAGAGACGTTACGGATGAAACGCTACACGGGACAGACCGCGGATGGGACGGAAATGTTTAGAGTTCCCCGTGCAAAGGGGAAGACCAGACTCCATAGCGGTGGCTGCGATCAGAGCATCGGCTAGTTGAATGCCGTGGGCGAGCGCGTGCTGTTCGATGAGGGCGGCGGCGGCGCCACCGATGGCTTCGGAAAGGGGCAGGATTCGGAATTGGAGTTGGCGAAGCGACTGCTGGATTTGGCGCGCCTCCAGCCTCGATCGCGCGCCCTGAAGAAGCTCCATGAGAGAGACGATGGCCAGGGCGCGATCCGCTGCGGCGTCGATGGCCCGGGCTGCCTTTTCGTTCCCGCGAGACGCCCAGATCAGAACATCGGTGTCAAAGATCATTTCGACTTTCGCAAACGCAGTTGCTTCCCGGCGCTGGTTTGAGCGAGAGCCCGGGGAAGGCGCAAGTGGCGAAGATAGGAAGCCGGATCGCTTAGATCCTCGCGGTCTTTCCAGAGGCCAAACAGCGGCTGATCCTTGGTCTTAGGTGCGCGGCTGGATGGCGTCGGCGCGATAGGCGTCAGCTTGGCCCTTTCCTTTCCGCGATAGAGGACCGTGACCGTCTCCCCGCGGTCGATCGCGCGAAGCACGCGCTTCATGTTGTAGCGAAGATCGACTATGCTTGCGTTCATGAAGTGTCTCTATACAAGTATACATTACGGCGCATCAAACAACTGCATCACGCCGCGCTGCTGTGCATCGTTGGGCATGGAATCGTCCGCGGCGGCGCCTCTTGGCAGGATGGCTTGCTGGCTGCCCGGAGTTGCAATCGCTTGATCTCAGGGCACGCAAATGGTGGTGCTCTCGCTGCCGGATGGCGGACGGCATGCCGTCGTCGGGGGAAGGCGTGTTTGGAATGCGCCGCGCAGCCGCGATCGCTGGAGTCCGGACTTTCGTCGCCCCATTGTGGAAGATCGCCGATGCCACCGAGCAGGCGCTGATGGATGGTTTTTACAGAGAGATCAGCGTCGGAAAGGGTCGCGCTGAAGCGCTACGGACAGCGCAACTGGGGTTGCTCAACAATCCGCGGACGGCCAGCTTTCTTCAGTGGGCTCCGGTGATTCTCTCGGGCGACCCCGGCCCGCTACCGCGCGCGCTGTTCGCGAAGTGAGCACGTAGCTCAGGGCTATAATCCGGCATGGAACTCGCTATCGGGCAAGCCACAGTCTCGGATCTCGATGGGTTGGTCCCGCTGTTTGACGGCTATCGCCAGTTCTACCGTCAAAGCAGTGATCCTGATCGAGTTCGGAAGTTCCTCCTGGACCGCTTCGAGCACAACCAGTCCGTGATTTTCATTGCCGTGAAAGATGGGAACGCGATTGGCTTTACGCAGCTCTATCCTTGCTTTTCATCTGGAGCACTGGCCCGGATTTTCATCCTGAACGATCTCTTCGTCGATCCGGATGCGCGCCACGTGGGCGCCGGCGGCGCACTTCTGCGGGCGGCGGAAGAGTACGGGCGGCGTGTGGGCGCACTGCGTTTGGTGCTATCCACAGAGGTGACAAATATGCCTGCGCAATCACTTTACGAGAAACTGGGATGGAAAAGAAACACGGACTTCTACACCTATCAAATTATGCTGTGAGGCAAGTCCTGCGCCTTGCATCCGATCCTGGGATTAATGATGAACCGTGAGGATGGTTCCCGCCGGAGACACCACTCCACCTATGAGAGCCTGGATGGGCCAGTCGCCGTCGGCAAGCGAGGGCGGAACCTGTATGGCGATCTGATATAAGCCTACCGAGCCGGGCGCTAGCGCTGCGCCGTAAACCGTGGCGGGCACGTTATCGATGGTGATGCCGGGCAGGGAACTGGTGGAGTAGGCCTTGTCGCTGGGAACCGCGACGCCCGTGGGCGCGGCGGGATTCGTTGGGCCGAATCCGGTAGCCCAAAGGACGATCACATCGCCGGGCTTGGCAGCTACCGTGGTCGCGCCCGCGAAGGTGCCCTCCTTTACCGCGTAGCTGTAGTCTGTTCGCGTTGCGACAACCTGATTGCTTGGCCAACTGAAGAACGCCGGGCCGTATGTACTGGCCGTGGACGTGAAGACCGCGGTGGTTCCGGCGGCAGTGGTTACGGTCACGCTGACCGGGCCGGGCGGAACGTCCGGCGCAAGTACGTTGAGTTGACCGGGCGAGATGAAATAAATGTATGCCGGTTTCCCGCCCATGCTCACGCTTACGCCATCGAGCGATGTGGGCAGCGCGCCGTTGATTATCGAGTTGCTCCAATCGTCCGTCTTGCTGGCAAGACCGGCGCCTTGAATCGTCACCCAGGAATTGGCTACAATCCCCGACTGGAAGCTGGCCCCGTTCACCACGCCGTTGGCGGATATGGCCGGAGCCGATCCGCCGGTGGTTGTGGTCGCGGCCCCAGTGACTTTGCGAATCAGACTGTGGCCTGTATCCGCAATGAAAACGTTCCCTGCGCTATCTACACGTACGCCATATGGCGTCGAAAGGCTGGCGCTCGCCGGCGGACCGCCGTCGCCATTTCCGAGGCTGCCCGTTGCGAAGGCGCCTCCGTTACCCGCGAACGCGGTGATGATTCCAGCCGTGTTCACCATGCGGATCCGATTGTTCGCTGGGTCTGCTATGTAAACGTTGCCCGCGCTATCCACTGCCACGCCCTGATATGCGGCCGTCAGGTTCAACCCCAATTTGGCGCTAGTGGCGGGGCCGCCGTCACCCGAGTAGCCGGCCGTGCCCGTGCCTGCGAAAGTGGTGATAATTCCTTTCGTATCCACCTTGCGCACGCGATTGTTGCCCTTGTCCGCGAAATAGATATTTCCCGCGCTGTCTATTGCCACGCCTGATGGAAAATACAGGGCCGCCTTGATCGCGGGACCGCCATCGCCGGAGAATCCAAACGAGCCGCCGGCGACAATTGTGAGCACCCCAGACTTATCCAGTTTGTAGATGGCGGATCCGTTCAGATCCGAGACGTAGAGGTTCCCCGCGGAGTCTACAGTCAAACCGCCCGGTGAGGCTATCCTGGACAGGAAGGAACTGACGATCGGTACTGAGTTGATGTTGCCGGACGTGTCCACCTTGCGTAGGCCGTTGCTAGCCCCATCCGCGATGTAAACGTTCCCCGCGCCATCCACTGCGATACCTATCGGCAAGAAAAGCGCAGCGCTGGTTGCCGGGCCTCCATCGCCCGAAGAGTCCATGGTTCCGTTGCCTGCGAAAGTGCTAATGGTTCCGGACTTATCCACTTTGCGGATACGGTTGTTGTTACGGTCCACGATGTAGAGGTTGCCCGCGCTGTCCACCGCCATGTCGGGGGGAATGCCAACGCCGGCCTTGGTGGCGGGGCCGCCATTCCCGGAGAAGACCAGAGTTCCATTGCCGGCGACAGTGTTTATGACGGCTTGAGCGCAACAGATAGATACCGCCGCCAGCGCAACGAAAGTAGATTTCAAAAGAGTTTTCATACGCTTCTGCATTTGGGCGCTAGTGGTGGACTGACAGAATATTCCCAGCAGGCGACGAGACGCCGCCGATGCTGGCTTGGATGGGCCAGTCGCCGTCGGCGAGGGTAGTGGGGACCTGGACGGCGATCTGGTACAAGCCGGCCGAACCGGGCGCGAGCGCGGCGCCATAAACTGTCGCTGGCGTGTTGTTGATCGTGACAGTCGGCGCGGATGCCGTCGAAAAACCACCGCTGGCGGGTACCGAGGCGCCCGTTGGCGCAGCCGGAATCGTGGGACCGAAACCGGTCCCCCACAGAATGATCACATCGCCCGGCTTGGCGGGAACAGTCGTCGAGCCGGCGAATGTACCAGCCTTCGCGGCGTATGTATAGTCCTGGCGCGTTGCCACCACTTGGCTGCCGGGCCAGAGGAAGAAGGCAGGGCCGTATGCGCTGGCCGTAGTGCTGAAGGCCGTACTCGCTCCGGCGGCCGTAGTCACTGTGACGCTGATTGGACCCGCAGGAACATCGGGCGCGAGCACGTTGAGTTGGCCGGGAGAGATGAAGTAAACGTATGCCGGTTTGCCACCCATAGTGACGCTGACGCCATCGAGCGAAGTGGGCAACGCGCCATTGACGATGGAATGGCTCCAATCGTCCGTCTGTGGCGCCAGGTTCGTGCCCTGGATAGTGACCCACGAATTGGGCGTCACACCGGGCTGAAAGCTTGCGCCGTTGACGACGCCGTTGGCGGAGATGGCGGGCGCGCCGGCTGGTGGCGTTGTGCCGGTGGAAAGGCCGGAGACCTTATAAACCCTGTTCCCCCCATAAATGTAGAGGTTGTTCGATAAATCCACAGCCACATCCAACGCGCCGACATTGACGCCGGTTGGGGGACCGCCATCCACCTCGTTCGGTGACGTGTTCGGGCCTCCGGCGACCGTGGTGATGATGCCGGATGTATCCACCTTGCGTACGCGGAGGTTGCCACTGTCGGCGATGTAGACGTTTCCGGCCGCGTCCACGGCTACCGCGCGCGCCTCGAACAGTTGCGCGCTGGTGGCCGGTCCGCCGTCGCCCGAGAAGCCGCTGGTCCCGTTGCCGGCAATGATCGTGATCGCGCCGGAGGGAGTGACTTTGTAGACGCGCGTACCGACGCCATCGTCGCAGGCGTACAGGTTTCCGGAATTGTCGATCGCAAGCGCCCGTGGCGTTTGGAGAAAGCTGGGGCTTCCATTTCCGGCAAACGTTGTGAGAACTCCCGAGGAGTCGATCTTACGGACAGTGCCGCAAACTGAAGAGCCGAAATACACGTTACCCGCGCGGTCCGCTACAACCCCGCTGGGGCTGCAGATAGGCACGCTGGTTGCCTGGCTGCCACTGCCATTGTTGCCGGAGATTCCCGGTGTTCCGTTTCCCGCGATCGTGGTCATGACACCGGACGTATCCACCTTGCGAACCACAAAGGACTGGGTATCGCCGATGTAGAGGTTGCCGGCGCTGTCTGTCGCCAGCCCACCGGTGCGGCCGATCTCTTTCAGTTGGCCTACAGTAGCCGTTACGCTGCTGATGATGCCGGCGGGGTTCACTTTGCGGACCCGGGAATCTGTCGCGTCCCATATATAAAGATTGCCCGCGGCATCCAGGGTGATGTTGCCCATTTGGCCGATGAAGGCATTGATGGCAGGTCCTCCATCGCCAAGTGGAGCCAGGCCATTGCCTCCGGCGATCAGTTTGATGGTGGGTTGACCGAAGGCGAGAGAAGCACTGATCAGAAACGCTGCGAATGGGTAGAAAGCGGCACGTTGCAGAGTCATGGTTTCCCAATTAATGTGCTACCGAAAGAACAATCCCCGTAGGCGACGTCACGCCGCCGATGCTTGCCTGAATTGGCCAGTCGCCATCGGGAAGCGTAGTGGGGACCTGGATCGCAATCTGGTACAAGCCGGCTGAGCCGGGCGCTAAAGCGGCGCCATAAACAATCGCCGGCGTGTTGTTGATTGTGACGGTTGGCGCGGATGCCGTCGAAAATCCGCCGCTAGCCGGAACGGAAACGCCGGATGGCGCTGGCGGCATTGTGGGACCGAGGCCGGTTCCCCAAAGGATAAGAATTTCGCCAGGCTTTGCGCCAACGGTCGTCGCGCCTGCGAAAGTACCCGGCTTAACGGCGTAAGTATAGTCTTGGCGCGTCGCGACCACTTGGCTGCCGGGCCACAGGAAGAATGCCGCACCGTAGAGGCTGGCGGTGGCTGCGAAGTTTGCGCTGGTACCGCCGGGCGTCGTCACTGTCACGGTCACCGGTCCGGCAGGAAGGTTTGGCGCGAGCACGTTGAGTTGACCTGGCGAGATGTAATAGACGTACGCGGGATTCCCACCCATGGTCACGCTCACGCCGTCCAGCATGGTGGGCAAGGCGCCGTTGACAATCGAGTGGCTCCAATCGTCAGTCTGTGGCGCCAGGTTCGCGCCCTGTATAGTGACCCACGAATTCGCGATGATGCCTGGCTGAAAACCGGCGGCGTTGACCACGCTCGCAATTGCGGGTGTCGATGCCGTGGGCGGCGATGCCGCGCCCTGCGCCTGCGGAGCCACTACCAGATCGTAAATGACGGTTGGTTTCGTGCAAATCTGAGAACCGCATTGGTAAGGCAGGAGTACTTCGACCGCCGTCCAATTGGCGCCTCCATTGGTAGTCTTCGAAACCGTGCTCGTGTCAGTGGGGCCGATCGCGTAGGCGGTGGAGGCGGCGTTCGGGTCGGCGCGGACCACTTCCATTCCAAAATTGGGGACTAAGGCTGTACTATCTGGAAAAACCGTCGCCCACGTATTTCCGCCATCCGCGCTCCTGTATACATTCGCGTCTTCGAGACCGTCGTGCGCTGCCGCATAGAGCAAGCCCGGGGTGATGTCGAATGCAATGCTCTGCACCACGGCCTCTGGGATATTCAACTCCGTCCAACTCTGCGCGCCATCGGTGCTCTTGTAGATTCCGCACAGTCCATGGGGATCCGTGCAGCCAATGTTGCTGAGACTAGTTCCGTAAATCTCCTGGCTGTTCTTCGGATTGATAAAGACCCGGCTGCCAAAGCCGGCCGTTGACGTAAGAAGGGTCCACGTGTTTCCAAAATCCGTACTCTTGAAAAGGTAACCTTTGCCTGGGTGGAAGGCCGAATTGCCACCGATCGCATAGACCACGCCGGAATGGTTCGGATCGACCGCAAATCCGGCGAGGTTTGGTTCATTCGACGTGCCTCCCGCCGGTGAACCCGCCGGTTTGGGAATCGTCGGCGCGATCCAGGTGACGCCGCCGTCCGTGGTGACCTCCAGGCCGTCGCTAGCGTTCATGGTATAGAGGACATTGGTCTTCACCGGATCGATCGCGAGCAACGCGGCGGAACCGGAGGTGTACGAAAAGGTGGGCTTCGAGACCACGGACCAGTTCGCGCCCGAGTCTGTGGATTTCATGAAGGCGAGCGGGAAGCCACTGGGGCTGTCAAACCTTCCTATGGCATACACCGTTGACGGCGTCTGAGGATCGACCGCCATGGTGAATATCTTCGGCACTCCCGGAAGCGACGAATCATTCGTCGTCACAATTAATTGCTTCCAGGTGACGCCGCCGTCCGTGCTCTTGAAAGGTCCCAAGTTGGTTCCTGCATAGACCGTGGAGGCAGCCCTAGCAGGCGCGGCGAACGCAATCACAGATATTACAATGAAGCCCCAGGAATGTTTCAGTGTGCAGCCCTCTTTGATCCGTCAATGAAGTAATGGGGCCTGAAGGAAAATACTTTCAGAAAGTTTTAAGAGCGGCGGCCTGTTCCCGAAGCTCGACTCGAGATTCGTCTACATGGCCAGCCCCCATCACGCGGTCATTTCTTCGATGGCGTCAAATGAGGCATCCCTCATGGAGCGGGTGGATGAAGAGTTCCGATTTCGCGCTAGATTGTGCGCGAGTTCGATCATCCCGATTGCCGTGGCGATCTTTACCGACTTGCAGTCCACATTCAGCAGAATCCCGATGTCGTCAATGGACAACTTTTCGAACACGCGCAACAGAACTGCGCATCGCGGGAGCGATTCAATCGCCAGCAGCGCCCGCTCCAGTTCAGGCTTACCCGCCGCTTGGTCGATCCTCCGATTGAAACCTCGCGGCGTTAATGACTGCAAGCGTCGCAGCCGAGTTCGAAGTTCGGATGGGCACGTCTTCGACTCTATACATCTAAGCACCTTGGCAATGAAGATCTTTCGAGACCACGTCACCATCCAGCCCTCAAAGAACTGGTCCGCAACATCCGGCATTTCCAGAGTCTCGATTACCGCCTGAACGCTCCGTTCCCGGTCCCCCGTGAGCAGGTACCCCAGCCAGTACAAGTCAAACAATTGGTCGGCAGGCATATTCATTTCATTTCAATTCATTTCTCTTCTCGGCATGTCCTCAAAAGCTAAGACGCAAACCGAATTGCGCGGTACGCGGATCGGTCACCGCGGTGATCTGTCCGAAAGAAGGAGTCGGATTTGTTGGATAAGTGCCGGTTCCGAAAGTCCCGTTCAAGGTTACTCCGTTGACATGGTTTAGTGAGTTGAACGTTTCGGCGAGCGCCTCCAACCGGTAATGTTCACCGATCTCGAATCGGCGGCTGAGACGGAGGCTCATGTTCAGGAGGTCGAATCCATTGCCGGCGTTCCGGTTGATGAACACTCCGTTGACGGTGGGGCGCGCGCTGGTCCCCTGGATGGTGGAAGTGCCCGTACCGATATTGAAGGGGAGAGCAGAGTAGTATTGCAGTGAGGAGGTCAACTGGAATCCGTGGCTGAGGCGTGTCCACGGCGTGCCGGCCTGCTCCATCGGCGAATGAATGGTGAATTCGAACGCCAGGCGATGGCGCTGATCGTCGTCCGAACGGCTGTAGTCTCGCCAAATGTCGAAGTTATCGATCGGCGCGCTAAAGAAGAACTCGCCAACGTTATCGAAGGCCTTGGAATATGCGTAAGAGAGGCGGTAGTTGCCCCATCTTGCGGGTCGCTGTACGAACGAGAAGTGCAGACCGTCATAATGCGAATCCGCAAGCGAGGAGTACTGGCTATCATTGCCATAGCTCGGATTCGGGCGGCAGCCGTTATTCGTGTTGGCCGCCGTGCACCCGGGCACGTTCTGATTGACGGACACAATGAGATGGAGTCCCCGCACGTGCTGGTAGCCCACGCTCAACGCGGCGCCTTCTCCAAGCTGCTGTTCGATTTCAAAGCTGCCCTGCTCGGAATAAGCGTTTCTGATATGCGGATCCATTGTGGTGAAGTTGAACAGCAGGCCAGTGGGAATAACTTCGCCGGTCAGGATTCCGGGGAAAATGGGCGCGCCCGCCTGTGCTGGCGAGAGGCTGACGCTCAGTTGCCGCAGGTTGCCTACGGCGGCAGTGTTGCCGGCCGATAGAAGTGCATTGGCGAGCGGGCGCAGCGGAATTCGATCGTAGAACAATCCGTAGCTGCCGCGAATCACAGTATGGCGCGATGAGGAGGGAAACCACGCGAAACCGGTTCGCGGCGAGACGTTGTTCGTCTTGGTGGCGATTGTCTGTAAAAATTCCAGTTCATACCTCAGGCCAAGGTTAAAAGTCAGTCCGGGAGTAACCTTCCATTCATCCTGTGTGTAGAAGCCCATATTCGGATTGGTTTGAGACACCTTCGTAGCATGGAGCGTTTGGGTGAACCCTGAGGCGTTGTAGATGCCGCTCTCAAAGTTCGCCAGCGAAGAGAACGCATAGCTTCCGCGGATTGCGCGCGGGTAAGCGATTGTATCGTCGTTGTATAGGAAATCCGCACCGGCGCGGAAAGCGTGAGAGCCCTGCCGCCATGAGATGCTATCGGTGACTTCATAAAGTCGGTTGGCGCGCGCAGTGGGCGAGGCCGATAACGTTCCGAAGCTAGCCACACCGGAAATGCTAACCGCCGGTCCGGTAGGGTCGGACGGCGGCGCAGACAGATTGCTATTCGTAAACTGCGTGCGCGTCTCGTTTACCAGGCCGGGCGAGATGACGGCAATGTTGCTGGCGGCGACAGTCTGGTCGGTGTCATCGAGATTGGCCGAAGCGCTGGCGGCGCTGAGTCCGCCCGCGCCACGAGAATTCACGCTCGTCACGTGGTAGAGACTGTAGCGCACAGTGGATTGATCCTTGTCGTTGAAACGATGGTCCACTTTAGCGAAGACGTTCTCGTTGTGTACGGGGTTGGGGAAGAGACCAGTGAAGACGGGAGGCCCGGTGAATCCTACACTGGCAAACTTTGCGTTGATTGCATCGACATTAGACGGAGCTATCGTGACAAGTCCGGACTGGTTGAGATCGCGGGCTTCAAAGTTGGCGAAATAGAAAGTTCTGTTATGGACGATAGGTCCGGAAAGACTCGCCCCGAATTGCGTCTGCGTGAGCGGTAACACGGTGTGAGAGATGGCATTGGCGGCATTGAAGCGGTTGTTGCGAAAGTAACCGTATGCGTCGCCATGAAGCGAGTTATCGCCGCTCTTGCTGATCATGTTGATGTAGCCGCCCAGAGCTCGGCCTAACTCCGCTTGACCGCCGGAAGTGACTACCTGAAGTTCCTGAACCACATCCAAGGCATAGAACGTGCCGGCTAGCGCCGCCGCATCGTCATTCGCACTCATCCCGTCGACAATGAAGCTGTTCGAGAAATTGCGCTGGCTGCCCACCGAAATCCCCTGTCCGGGTACGGCTGAGGTTTCGGCAAAAAGCTGACTTGCCGCGGTGTTGGTTGGCGAGACTCCGGGTACGAGTAGGGCGAGGTCAAGGAAATTCCGGCCGTTGAGGGGAAGATTGCTCAGTTCATTTTGAGTAACTGTGCTTGCAATCTGTGTGCGGGCGCCCTCAAGATCGAACGAATCGGCGAAGACCGTTACCGTGGTTTCGTTCTGGCCCAGTACGAGCACAAAGGGCACGTCAAACGCAGCCCCGGCGGTGACTGTAATGCGCCGCGCGGATTCCAGAAAGCCCCGATAATGTACGGCGATTTCATACGTTCCCACCGTGAGATAGGAAAAACGGAAGCGGCCATCCCGACCCGTTATATCTGTGCTTGCGATGTTAGTGGCAACTTGGCGGGCCACCACGAGTGCACCCGCGACCACGGAGCCTGATGGATCGGTTACACGCCCACCGGCACTTGCGCAGTTGATGGATTCCTGGGCGGGCGCATAAGCGGAAAGCAGAAGCGCACACACAAGAGTAAACAGGAGGCGACGTGTCATTATACAGTTCAACTTACTTTCCTTTGGGTGGGGAGAAACCAGGTTAAAAAGGTGTCCGGGCGGCGGGCATCTGCGCCGAGGACGAAGGTCTGCGCAAGCGGCGGTCTACTCTTCTTGCGAAGACCGCCGCCCGCGCATGTGGGCGCCACGCTTTATGGCTGAGCCTCGAGAACCATATTGAAAGGCGTTTCCGCGGCTCGGCGGATACGACTGAACCCGGCCGCGGTCACCACATTCCGAAGACGCTTCTCGCCCGCTTGGGCGCCCAAGCACAATCCGACCTCCTGTGACCGCGAACAAGGCGTGCACAAGAGCGTGGAAAGAGAATAGTAGACTCGCCCCACGGGATTCAAATTGTCCTTCAATTCGTCGTTGGCGAAAGGCTCGACGATCATCCAGCTGCCATCCTTAGCAAGAGACTGCCGGACATGGGCGGCCGCTCCGATCGGGTCACCCATGTCATGCAGGCAATCGAAGACGGTTACCAAGTCATAGTCTTTGCCTGGAAAGTCCTTCGCCTTTGATACCTCAAATGTGACGCGGCCGGCCACGCCGAGACGCCTGGCGGATTCGCGCGCGTCTTCGATCGACTTGTCGTGGTAATCGAATCCGAAGAACCGGGAGTTGGGGAATGCCGCCGCCATCAATAAAGTGGAAGCCCCTTTCCCGCACCCCACGTCGGCCACGCGCGCTCCCGCCTCCAGTTTCTCTTTGACGCCGCTCAAAGCGGGAATCCAGGAGCTTACGAGGTTCGCGCTATAACCAGGGCGGAAGAACTTTTCGCATCCGTGGAACACGCCGTCGACATGTTCATGCCACCCCATGCCGCCGCCGCTGCGAAAAGCTTCCGCGATGCGGGGAACCGCCGCAAGCGAACCCAGAGCTAATTCAAATGCTCCGGGCAAGTATGCGGGACTGTCTTCCATAGCTAATGTGAAGGCCTGTTCGTCGCTCAGGCTGAACTTACCAGTCTTATCGTCGTAAGTAATGTATCCGCCAGCCGCCTGGGAAGACAGCCACTCGCGCAAATAGCGCTCATCGGTGTTGGTCTTGGCGGCAAGTTGTGCGGAGCTCATCGGGTCTCCGGCGAGCGCTTTGTAGAGCCCCAGTTTTTCCCCAATGACAACCATGCCGGTATGAACCGTGGCCCCGAGATCGGTCACAAATTGACCGATGAACGCGTTCAGCTTCTCCATGTCGAGAGCCGGAACCTGTGTCGTACTCATTGAATCTATCTCCTTTTAGTGGTTGAACCTGTGAAGGGTTCAGCAGCTATCCTGTTTCGGGCTTACTGATTTTGGCCGGTGAATGACTGGCACGAAACGTCGGGGTGCCAGTTCACGAACGCGCCATTGGGATTGTCCTTCCACGCCCAAACGTGCAGCGTATAGAACGCCGGGAGTCCGAAACGGTTGGGACTGTCGAATAAATGAAACAGTTGTCCCATGAGCTCCGGGGTGTTCGAGTGGGTCTTGTTCCACGTGTCGGCGATCACCAGAAAGTCGGCGCCGACAAGTTTCAGACCGCCGCCTGGCTGCGCTTCGTAGATGACGATCTGCGGATGAGTAGCATCCAGGACGCCGCCGCTCACCAGGGCCGCGTTGACATAATGGAGTCCCATGGCCCCCGCCGAGTCGCCGCTCACGCAGCCGAACTGCAGGGCGTAGCCTTCCGCGATCGCGACTTTTACATCCTTAAACCGTTCAGTGGAAGTCTGAACAATCTTGATGAGGGCATTAGCCTGGGCCTGCGGCTGCGCCGTTTCGGTTTGCGTTGTTGTCGTCCGCGTTTGGCTGCCTTGCGCCATACCGCGCGGGGAACAAACGCCGATGAGAGCGATGGCGAGCAGGGAATACCCGAATTGTGCCGCGAATCGTCTGACGTTCGTATCGATAGTTGGAACCTGCGATGTTTTCATTGGATCTTTCTCCTGTTGCAAATGATTTGTCTATTTGAGGCGGTACTCACCCTCGACCGCACTACCTCCGAAAGCGTCTTAGGTTCTTGACGTTGGCCAGGATGCACTAAGTAAAGGCGGGCTCGCCTTTGATTGCCGTCGAGCAATGCGCGGGATGGAGTTCGTTCTCGACCTACAGGCGGAAATCGCGGGAGGAAGCTATCAATCTATTTCATAATTTTTGCGGAGACCGCGGCGGCGGACTATAATACGATCTGCCGATTTCTCATGGCTGACGAAGAATTTGAAACGACGGAACTTCTTCGTGCCTGGGCGAAGGGGGAACCGGACGCTCTCGAGCAACTCACGCCCCGGGTTTACCGCGAACTGCGGCGCGTGGCGGGACATTTCATGCAGAATGAGAGCCCCGGCCGCACGATTCAGGCAACTGCCCTAGTGCACGAGGCTTATCTGCGGCTCATCGACGTGACGAATGTGGACTGGCAGCACCGGGCGCATTTTTTCGCCGTATCGGCGCGCATCATGCGAAACATCCTGCTCGATACCGCCCGTGCGCGCGCCGCAGCGAAGCGAGGCGGCGATCAACCGCACGTCGATCTAGAGGACATACCGGATGTCTCGGGCCAGGGCGGACGCGATCTGATCGCTCTCGATGATGCGCTCAACGCCCTGGAGGCGATCGACCCGCGCAGGGCTCGGGTAATCGAGCTTCGATTCTTCAGCGGTCTCAGCGTAGAAGAGACGGCTGAGGTGCTGCAGGTCGCCCCAATAACTGTTATGCGCGACGCCCGACTCGCTCGGGCCTGGCTGAAGCGTGAGTTGAGCGTCAAACAATAAAGCTTAGCCGAAGTCGGCTTGTCCGACGGAGGCGCAGAATGGGGCAGTGCGGGAATGCCTCGAAGCGTCAAACTCCCGACGCCGGTGGCCTCAATCCAAGCCATCCCGCCGGTCCTCTTGCCACAGTTCGAAAACGCTTTGTAGCGACACTGCGCCGCGACTACGGGAATGCGGCTTGTGGCGCACAAGCGACTCAGATCGTTCTCCTCCGGGGCCTGGGTTGCGGCTTCCGCACACGTTCTGAATGGCAAGTTGTACAATATCGCCGAGGTGGCAGCGGTTGAAATCACCGACACTCCAAGGATTGTTACGCAGGAGTTAGTCAAGGCGCGGCCACTGCCGCCACAGTTGCTAAGCCGGGACAAAGCGCGATGAGACCCGAAGTGGCTGAGTTGTTCAACAAACTCGTGGATCTTTCGCCGGAAGCGCGCGCTCTCTATCTAACCGAGCATCCGGTGGACGCCGATACGCTACGGGAGGCGGAAGAACTGCTGGCACACGACACCGAAATCGATTCTCTGAGACAGTCGATCGCCCTCACGGCCGCACATGCTTTCCGGCGTATGGATGCAACGGGCGCGCGCTGCGGCGCCTTCCGACTGGTGAGTGTGATCGGCCGCGGTGGCATGGGCGTAGTGTATCTCGCGGAGCGGGTAGATGGTGAGGTCACTCAGCGGGCTGCCGTTAAA
Organism: Bryobacterales bacterium; assembly: GCA_963703295.1. Taxonomy (GTDB): domain Bacteria; phylum Acidobacteriota; class Terriglobia; order Bryobacterales; family Bryobacteraceae; genus PALSA-243. The sequence goes on along the minus strand of OY969810.1, from coordinate 7,258,711 downwards.
CTGCTGCATCCGGGCTGGAGCGAGATCCACCGGGAACGATTTCTGCAAGAACGGGAGATACTGGCTGCTCTCACGCACCCAAACATTGCGCACCTGTTAGACGCCGGCCGTCTGGAAGATGGCCAGCCCTATTTTGCGATGGAGTATGTCGAAGGTAAGCCGATTGATCAGCATTGCGACAGCTTCAATTTAAAGCAGAAGATTGAGTTGTTCCTGAAAGTATGCGGGGCAGTGGAATACCTGCACGGAAATCTGGTTGTGCATCGTGACCTCAAACCTGGGAATATTCTGGTAACCGCCCTGGGAGAACCGAAGCTGCTCGATTTCGGGATCGCGAAACTGCTGGACCTCGACGGCGATCGTACCGTCACTCACCTGCGAATGCTGACCCCGAAGTACGCGAGTCCGGAGCAACTGAACGGTGGGGTTGTAGGGACGAGCAGCGATATCTATTCCCTGGGCGCCGTGCTTCATACGTTGCTCACCGGCAAACCCCCTCAGGATGCCACACAGGCCCAGCTGCCCCGGGAGTTGAACGGCGATCTGGGTTTGGTGCTGCAGACGGCCCTGCGGCAGGAACCGCAGGAACGTTATGCATCGGTAGGGGAGTTTGCGGGCGATCTCGAGGCCTTCCTCAGGTCACACCCGATTCGTGCGCGGCGAGGAGACTGGGCTTACCGGGCTCGAAAGCTTGCTCGGCAATACCGGGTTCCTACGGCGCTGACCGCATTTGCCGCTGTCGCCGTACTGAGCGCCGGGGGACTCATTTGGTATTGGTCCCGGCCTGTCTCGACATTGAAGGATCTCAAGCCGGAGCGTCTCACCGCGAACACGCCTGAGTTACCAATTCAGGCCGCGGGTATATCGCCGGACGGCAAATCCATCGCATATTCGGACCCGCTCGGAATCCATTTACGTGACATGGCGAGCGGCCGGACGCGCTTACTGCCAGAAACAAACGGATACGTATTGGTTGAGTGGGCGCCCACGGGAGACAGCTTACTGACGAATGTGGAGGATGCCGATGGAACGAGGACAATGGCGGTGTTTCCTTCAGGCGGTTCTCCGGCGCAGATACCCACGCCCGATTCCTGGGTAGTTTCGCCGGACCGGAAGCTTCGGGCGATGGCGCCCGCCGGCCATCAACGGCTCCTGATCCAAGACTACGCAGGCGGAAACTCCCGCGAGCTTTGGGCAGCGGGAACCAAGAGTGTACTGTTGTGGTTCAAATGGAGCCCGGACAGCCGAGAAATCGCGATCGTCAGTTCACGAGAGAGAATCTCCACCCTGGAGGCGATTGATGTCGTGGGTGGGAAGAAGACCGTTCTGGTCCCGGAGGAAAGAAAGCTGGAGATCGGTTCCATCGTCTGGCCGAGCCAGCGCCGCATTATCGTGACGGTACGAGAACGGTTGGGCGCGAACGCATACAACTGCAATCTGTGGGAAATCCGTCTCAACGCTCGCGGCGCTGTTGGTTCAGAGGGACTGCGCAAGCTGACGGACTGGACCGATTTCCCGATTCAATCCGGATCGCTAACTACCGACGGCAAGCAATTGGTCTTCATTCGAAGTTTCGTCCAAAGGGACGTATATATTGCGGAGATCGATACAAGCCGATCCCGAATGGGACCGCCCCGCCGACTCACCCTGGACTTGGGCGACGACTATCCGACGGCTTGGACGCGCGATAGCAAGAGCGTTATTTTCAACTCCGACCGTAATGGCCCGCTTCACATTTTCCGGCAGGACTTGGACAAGCCGACGGCAGATCCGATAGCGGTCGAGCCGGGAACACAGATTCTCTCTCGTATGACCCCCGACGGCAAGTCGATTTTGTATTGCAGCATAGCTCCCGTGCAACATACCTGCCGCCTGATGCGTGCGTCGCTGGCCGGCGGAACTGGGGAACTCTTGACAGTGATATCGAACATTGGAGACTTACGCTGCTCCACGGCTGGTCCCTGTACGATCGCGCAGATGCAAGGTCAGGATGCAGGTGACATTGTTTTCGAAATGGATGTAGTGAAAGGGAAGGGCCGCGAAATCTATCGCGACGCGGACCGGCATATTGGCAGTCCGGATATATCCCCAGATGGAAAGTGGCTTGCATCGCCGTCGGGAACGAAAATCATTCTCCGTTCCTTTTCAACTGGAGCGGTCGTCCGTGAAATTCCGGTCCATGGAGCCGTTAACCTTCACACCTTGTACTTCGCGCCAGACGGCCAAGGAGTCTTCGCGGGCGATTCTTCGTCCACCGAAACGAGGGAGCTCTATGTCGATCTTTCGGGCAAGACAACGGTGCTTTGGCGCCAGGCTGGCAACACTGTGGTTTGGGCGGTCCCATCGCCAGATGGCCGGCATCTGGCGATGGTGATGCATACGACTGAATCGAACGTCTATTCTGTGACAAACTTTTAGGCGGCGTTGTGGACGCAGCGGAAATCGGCTCCCGTGGGTCTGGGGGTCGTACTGGGGCTTGTGGCGGGCAAACAGGCGGGGATTACGCTCGCCAGCTGGATTGTGATCCGTACGGTTCTGGCGGACTTGCCGGAGAACGTCACCTAGCGCCAGATTTACGGCGCGGCGATCCTGGCGGGAATCGGTTTCACTATGTCGCTTTTGTTGCGGACCTTACGATAACGAACGATCTCTTGCGTCTGCGAAGGTGGGCGTACTTGCGGGATCGGCCATCTGCGCCGCGCTGGGATATGCGGTTCTGCGAACAGGTCTGCGGAAAAGCGCTGAAGTTGCTCTGCCCGCGAACACAGAACCATGAACAGTCTGTCTGATAACCCCTTCGAACGAGACTGTCTATCCGACTGGGCCCACGATTAAAGGCGAAACACGAGCATTTACGCGCGCTGTTTCTTATTGTTGATGAGCGCGACCGAACCCGTGCTGAGATCGTAAACGCCGCCGACCACATGGAGCTTGCCGTCTTTGACTCGCGGCCCCACAATGGGCTCCAGACTCCGGAGCTTCTCAATTCCGGTCTGGACGTTTTGACGAATCGCATTTTCCAATGGGTCTCCGGGTAGCCCTTTGCTAGTTACGACGGCGGGCTTGATGAGTTCCACCAGGCCACTGATGGCCCCCGGGAGGGAGTCCCTGTTATCGATGTGCTGAATGGCAGATTTTACGGCGCCGCAACCGCTGTGTCCCAAAACCAGAATGAGAGGCACGTTCAGTTCGGCGACCGCGTACTCAATGCTTCCCTTGACGGTAGCGCCCGCCCCGTCGATGACGTTTCCGGCCACCCGAACCACGAAGATGTCGCCCACTCCAACATCGAAGAGGATCTCCGGCGCAACGCGTGAATCGGCACAACACACGATTATGGCTTCGGGAAACTGCCCATGTGCCAGGGCTCGAAACTCCTCGGGTCTACCCCGGGGCGATGTCCGGTGGCCGGTCACAAACCGGTGGTTACCGGCAAGCAAATCACGCAACGCCTGATCCGGGGTCACTATACCCGAGTCGGGTTTAAGCGGTGACTGCGCCTTCAATTTCCAGGAACCGGCCGAAGCGAAAGCGGCAACGAACATGAGCTCGCGGCGCGACACCTTTGTTTGACGGTTCATCGCCACTTCACCATAGAGGGCGCCCGTCGAACGGGGAAAACAAATTGCATGCTCGGAGTCTCGGCGCTCGTACTGCTGGCCTTGATTCCTCACTAAGGTTTGGGTCGTATTTTATTTCGGACAATCAGTGCGATCGTCGAAACTTTGCCGTGCTGAAGATAGAAAAAATCAGGATGTGATTGAACTCCAGCACGCCAGAACGTAATAGCAACGCCTGGTTCATATATGCGGTCTCGAATCGCCAGCCGGGCTTCGTCTTAACACCTAGCCCCACGTATGCGCAGTTCTGGTCAAACGCGGACGTAGCCTGGTATGGCTTCACGTAGATAAAAACTTCGTCATAGCCGGTTATGTAGAGACGCTTCGACAAGGGAATAGTCGCTTGTTGCCGTGCGCGAAAGCGGTTTTCAAACCTGTATTGCCCGCTGGATTGTTCGATGAAACGATTCTCGAAGCGGTAACGCGAGCTCCAAGCTACGCTGCCCGTGCGATAGCTGAACCAAGCCTGTTCCCAGATGCGATTCTCGTTCCTTGGCCCGGACGGGTCGTGGGGATAGGATCGCACGTATGCGTAACCCGCGGAAAGCATCAGGACTCGATTCGCCTGATAGTTGAGCGCGGGGCGCAGCACCAGGCGCTGCCAATCTGCGAGTCCATCCTGGCGGTGGATCTGGCCCTCCAAATGAATGCCCCAACGGGAGTCGCCGAAGGAGTGATCGCCGGAATACGCGAACCAGACGCGGAAATTTTGCTCAAGGTTCCTATCCTGAGCCGCGGCCGGGAGCGCCAGGACAGCGATTATGACGAATTGAACGAAGGGGTAGCGGTGCAGCATGTTTAACTTCGCCACTGCTGGCTAGCGATTCGCTTGTTCCGCCAATTGAGTGGGCATCGTTCCATGCCCGAACGGGAGTGACTATAAAGGCAGTTGCCGGAGGCCTATCTGGCGGTATGCCAGGCTGCTGAACCAGAGCTATGCCCCTGCACCCGCTTTATGGACGGAAGGAATTGTTCGCCCCGTGAACTTCTCCGTTTGCCAAGATCCGTGTTACTTGAGATCGAAGGTAACCCCAAGCACTATGCCGGAGAGGTGCGCATCGAGAACTGGTTGCCGGGCGCCGCCGCCACGGTAATCCACAGCCAGATAGCGATACCCCATCTGCAACGTTGTCGTCTCCTTCAATTTGTAGCCTAAAAGACCGCCCACTTGGTATTCCAGCTGAGAACCGGTCCCCCACCCGCCGACATCGCCAAAGACCGTGGCCACAATCTTCGATGAGAGTGGTGACTCGATTCTCCCTCCCACCAAGGGATCCACCCAGCTCTGTGAGGCGGAGAAATTCAGGTTTAGGTTGGAGGGACTGAAATTCAAGTTCTGACCGAAGTGCCAGTATCGGAATCCGGTCAGGAAATCGCACTTGATCTTCCGTTCATCGATCAGGCGCACCCCGACACCGGGCGTCACCATGAGAATGCTCGCCTTGAGGTCAGCGGTCTTGACCTGGAGATTAGGGAACGGGAGCGCTTTGTCATCCGCGAGCCTGACCCAAAACATATCGATTGGGAACACGAACCGCTTCCAGCGAGCGTCCGCAGTACCCATAAGGCCAAAGCGGAAATGCGAAAGCAGATCGATGGGGCTCGCGGAAATGTTCGCGTCGCGATCAAACGCGCCTGTAGTTCCCTGTACTCCCGGAAGCCAGAGATAGGGGCTCACCGAAACCTGCCAATCGCTGCCCGTTCCCGATTGCGCCGAGGCCTGCATCCCCGATGACAACCCGAAGATCAATACGAACTTGACTAACCTCATCGTGCTAAATCGATGCACCCACCCGGCCGTGTCGACTATTATTTTGCAGTGCCCGGCGCGCGTATTTAACTCCGCCGCTTCCATAGCTTTTCAGAAACGGATTCATCGAGGCAAGCCACGCTGCAAGCTTTCTGGCCGCGATTTGGCACTATGGCTCTTCTAGCGCATTGCGCCAGCCTACGAGTGCCCAATAGGAGCGTTTTTGCGACCTCCTACAGTGGCCCAACCCATTGAGATGCTTGAGACGATCACCTCACAAGCAATTTTTAAACCTCGCAGTCCGGTTGCGCATCGAAGGGAGAGATAGCTGGAGACTCCACGGACGTATGAAAACCAGGTTGATTCTGACCGTCGCGTGCTTCGCCATCGTGTGCCTTCTTGCGATTTCGATCGGCCGCCTCACGGCACAAAAACATACGATTGCCAGCCAAGAACCGGAACGCAAGCCTGTCGGCACGGCAGCGAGGCTTTCGGAAAAAAATCCTGACCGACAGGCGTACTACGGCGAGACCCACGTCCACACAAGCTGGTCTTTTGACGCGTACATTTTCGGCAATACTACCGCTGGACCGGAAGACGCCTATAAGTATGCCTTAGGTCAGCCGATCGACCATCCTGGAGGCTACAGAGTCAAGATCTCCCGTCCGCTCGATTTTTTGGCAGTAACCGACCATGCTGAGTATGCAGGCGTCATCCCTTCGGCAAACGACGCTAACTCTGCGATTAGCAAGTTGCCGATCGCCGAACAATTGAAGGTTCGTGGCAAGGAGGATATGCAGCGGGTTTATTTGCTCCTGGGCGCCTCCATGATCAAGAAAGAGCCAATAAAGGAACTATCAAGTCCCGAGGTGGCGGGTAGCATCTGGAAGCAGGTCGTCAGAATTGCGGATAAGTACTACCAGCCGGGGAAGTTCACGACGTTCGCGGCTTACGAGTGGACTTCAACTCCCGACAATCGCAACCTACACCGCAACATCATTTTCAAAGATTCCAGTAAAGTGCCGGATGTTCCTTTTTCCTCGCTGGATTCCGATCATCCCGAGGATCTTTGGAACTGGATGAATACCCAACGGCAAGCAGGCATGGAGTTGTTGGCGATTTCGCACAACGCCAACCTGAGCGATGGCGTGATGTTTCCCCTGGAGGTCGACAGCAAAGGGCGGCCGATTGACGCTGCCTGGGCGCAGCAGCGCGTGAACAACGAGCCGCTAACCGAGATCCATCAGCTCAAGGGAACGTCCGAAACACATCCGCTGCTTTCGCCGAACGACGAGTTCGCGGAATACGAACTATTGAACTATCTTTTGGGCGGCGTGGAACGGACACCCAAAATCCACGGCAGCTACATCCGGGAGGCTTGGCAGAACGGCCTGGCGATGCAAGACAGCCGCGGGTATAACGCGTACAAGATGGGCGTCGTAGGCGCCAGCGACTCCCACAATACGTCTTCCGGCTATAGCCAGAACGAGTATTCCGGCGGCCACGGCCTCACCGATGCCACCCCCGAGGTCCGGTTGAGCGGGAAGAAGGAGCTTGGGATGAATATGGGTCTGCTCAGCACTGGCGGTCTGGGCGGAGTGTGGGCCGAAGAGAATACCCGCGAGGCCATTTTCGCGGCTATGCAGCGCAAGGAGACCTTCGGCACTACTGGCGTGCGCATCAAGGTGCGGCTCTTCGGCGGCTGGGATTTTCGTCATGACGCGCTAAACCAAAAAGACTGGGTGAAGATGGCTTACGCAAAGGGCGTGCCCATGGGCGGCGACCTGCCGAAAAAGGCGGGGAAAGAGCCGGTTTTTCTCGTGTGGGCGGTCAAAGATCCCGACGATGGCAACCTCGATCGGATTCAAGTCATCAAAGGCTGGACTAAGTGCGGCCAGATCTTCGAAAAAGTGTATGACGTGGCGTGGTCGGGTAATCGCAGGCCCGATCCGGCGACGGGTAAGATCCCGGCCGTGGGGAATACCGTTGACATCAAAAACGCGACTTACACGAACACCATCGGCGGCGTTGAACTCAAGGCCGTGTGGCGCGACCCGGATTTCGATTCCAGCTTGCATGCGTTCTATTACGTCCGGGTTTTGCAAATTCCGACGCCGCGGTGGAGCACCTATGACGCCAAGAAGCTGGGCGTGCCGCCCCCAGACTTTGCGCCGCCCACCGTCCAGGAGCGCGCCTGGACTTCGCCCATTTGGTATTCCCCGTCTGCGCAGGACGCGCGACGCGCTGAGAAAGAGGACATCACGGTTGCCGCGATTCAGAAACAGGGAGCGGCGGCTCTGGATGACTCTCAGCTGAAGGCGTTGGTAACTGGCAAGACGTTTCGCGTGCGCAACCGGGTTACCGGCGACCAGTTCGAGATTCTCTATGGCAAAGATGGCCGCCGGCTGATTACCAGCGTCAACGGAAAGCAACCTGAGGCAGGAGAGATCGGCGACGTTCTGCACAGTGATGGCTTGGGTTCTCCCACTCAGTACGAGATCAGCGGCGGCCGCATCATTACAACGATCCACATGACGCCTTTCGAGGCGACAGTCTACAAACTCGGCGACAAGTATCTGGCCGCCCGCAGCAATGAGTTCGGCTACGCTAATTACGATATCGAGGAAGTTAAGCGATGAACTCCGCAGCCGTTGAAGAGGGCCAAGGAGTCATCGCAACGGTTTCAGTGGATTCCTCGCCCGCAAAAACCAGCGGCGCCAATACGCGGGTTGTTGGAGCGCGACGCGCCCACTGGCTGCACGAGCCACTTGTACAGTTCATCCTCCTCGGGCTGACGTTGTTTTTCTTGAATGCGGCTTTGAATCAAAGTGGCCGCCAAACTGAAAAGTCGTACAAGATCGCGCTTACCAGCGACGACCTTCGCCAACTACAGAACACGTTCATGTCGCAATGGCAGCGTGCTCCTTCCGATGCGGAGATGCAGGGCCTGGAGGAGATGAAGATCCGTGAGGAGGTCTTCTACCGTGAAGCATTAAGGCTCAGCTTGGATCGGAACGACGTCATCATTAAGCGCCGGCTGGCGCAAAAGATGCAGTTTCTGGCCGAGGATGTTGCTGGCGCGCACGAGCCCTCAGCCGCGGAACTCAAGAGCTGGTTCGTAAAGAACAGCGACGGATTCACCTTACCGAGCCGGCTCAGCTTCCGCCATCTGTACTTTTCGCCGGATAAGCGCGGTGGGAAGGCGCATGACGATGCGATGAAAGCGCTCGCCAGGATCAAAGCAGAGCCGGAACAGTCGATGGTCTTAATCGGGTTAGCGGATCGGTTCATGTTCCAGGATTATTATGCAGACCGCACACCCGAAGCGTTGGGGAGAGAGTTTGGTTCGCAGTTTGCCGCGTCCGTCCAAAAGGTTAGGCCAGGGTTCTGGCAGGGGCCCCTTGAGTCCGGCTATGGTTGGCACCTGGTTTTCGTCGGTTCAGTAATTCCCGGTCGCATTCCTCTATTCGAAGAAGTCGAAGATGACGTAAAGACCGCCTGGTTAGCCGATCAGAAGCAACAAGCATTGCAAAAGGCCTATGAAGGCATGCGCGCCAAGTACACCGTTGTTCTGCCGCCTCCCGCAGAAAAGCGGCCGGAAAGCGTCCCATCGAAACCAAAGGACATTACGCTCCCATCCGGCGGCGGTCCACTTTGAGTGGTTTTGCAGCGCGTTTCGTTTGGTTATGGGCGTGGGTGGCGATCGCGGGTTCAGTTGCGGCGGCTCATGAGGCGCGGCCCGCTTATCTCGAAATCAAAGAGACCGCTCGCGGACATTTCCAAATGCTGTGGCGCACACCAGTAATGGCGGGAATGCGTATGCCCGTAATAGTGAAACTCCCTGCCGGCGCGCGAAATTTGCGGGCGCCAAGTGCACAGGAGTTAGCGGATTCGATTGTCGAGCGCCGCTGGGTCGACGTCGGGCCGAACGGTCTAGCAGGCAAGCGCATCGAGTTTAGCGGACTTCAGATGACCATCACGGATGTGCTGGTGCGTGTGGAAATGCTGGACGGGAGGAAGTGGACGAATATTGCACATCCGTCGCAGCCCTGGGTCGAAATAGCAGCCTCGCAGACTTGGGCGGGTATAGCCGTTACCTACATTGTTCAGGGGATCAGACACATTCTGTTCGGCGCAGACCACATGTTGTTTGTTCTCGGCCTTCTGCTGATTGTGACGGACCGCGGGATGCTGATAAAGACTATTACTGCATTCACCGTGGCGCATAGCATCACGCTTGCGATCGCGACACTCGGTAATGCGGAACCGCCACTGTTGCCGTTGAATGCTGCGATTGCGTTGAGTATTCTTTTTCTCGGCCCGGAGATCGTTCGCTCCTGGCGCGGGGAAACCAGCTTCACGCTCCGTCACCCCTGGGCAGTGGCCTTTTCTTTCGGACTGCTGCACGGTTTTGGCTTCGCCAGCGCGCTCACTAGCTCCGGGTTGCCACGGTCGGAACTGCCACTGGCGTTGGTTACTTTTAATGTCGGCGTAGAACTCGGGCAGCTCGGGCTCATCGGACTGATACTTGCTCTGGAGCGTTCCTTCCGGATCCTGGAAGTGCGTTGGCCGCGATGGGCGCAGGCGCTCCCCGGCTATGTGGTGGGATCTCTCGGCGCTTTCTGGACGTTTCAGCGTGTAACGGCGCTATTGGCAGGTGCATGATGAAGAGCGGCCAATGCCACATTGTCGCGCGGAGCTGGAAGCCGATTCTCCTGCTCGCCCTGTACGCGCAGTCTGCATTCGCCCACGCACAAACTGCGGAGGCAGTTGGTTTTTTGACTGGCTTCCGTCACCCGATCTCGGGGCTGGACCACGTATTGGCCATGGTCGCTGTTGGGCTGTGGGGTGCTCAACTCGGCGCTCCGGCCATTTGGATTCTGCCTCTGGCCTTCCCTATGGTGATGGCACTGGGCGGGATGCTCGGCCTTATGGGAGTCCCGCTTCCCGGAACTGAGTTTGGAATCGCTCTGTCAGCCGTCCTGCTTGGAGCCGCCGTGATGTTCGAGATTCGGCCGCCACTCGGGGCGGCGGCGACCCTGGTGGCGATCTTTGCTATATGCCACGGACATGCTCACGGAACTGAACTTCCAGCCGGACAAAGCGCGCTGCTCTACAGCCTGGGCTTCGTCATCGCTACGGGCTGCCTGCATGGATTGGGAATTGCGATTGGAGTCATCCATCGGTGGATATGGGGACAGCGGCTACTGCGCGCTGCCGGCGCAGGCGTGGCCATTGGCGGTGCTTTCTTTATGTGGAGCGTCTTCGCGTGAAGAAAGGCAGAACGGCAGCATCCCGATGGCCGTTGATGATCCCTGTGACAATTGTGGCGATCCTGTTCCCTTTGCGGGCTGACGCTCACCTGAACTCCACTGGAATGGGACCGGTGTACGACGGACTGCTGCATTTCTTCTTGAGCCCGGAAGACGTTCTTGCCGTCCTCGCGCTGGCCTTTTTTGCCGGCCAACGCGGGGCAGCACACGGCCGCCGGGCGTTACTGGTACTACCGGGGGCCTGGCTCGCCGGCAGCCTATTCGGCCTAACGGTGACTGCCAGGACTGGCGTGGCCCCGACATTTGTCCCTTTCTTATTGGTTGGCGGGTTGTTAGCGGCCGATGCGGCCCTTTCCCTGAGCGCAACCACCACCGTGGGCGGTTTGATGGGCTCCTTTTGTGGTTTCTTCAATGGTGTAGACATTGGTCGATCCCCAGATGGTGTTCTCGTTGTCCTCGGCCTCGTGTCCGCAATCTTTGTTGTAGTGGCGATCGCTTCGTCATTCGTAGTTTCATTGCGACAACAATGGCTTAGGATCGCCGTCCGCATAGTGGGCAGTTGGATGGTCGCGAGCGGATTGCTGATGCTGGGTTGGACATTCCGGCGGGGTTGATTCCGCCAGAAGACCGGATACCCTTACAGGTACATGCCTCGAGCATGCGCGTCTGCTAATTCCGCCACGACCGCAAAATCCAACTTCACACCAACCAGTTCGCACAGCTACCTCAAGCTAGCGAGGCGGCCAAACGGCGCCGGAACTTCAGCAGATATGCGCGATCAAGTTCTGTTTTGGAAAATCGCAACGCAAGACGTTCGCGTTCGGCGCCCATATTGGCATGTCTAAGTTATTCATTCTGCAACGTGGCCTCGACGCGCTGGTTTTAGAAATATCGCGAAATGGCGTGGTTTGCCGATAAAAATGCGGGATTGATGAGACACTTGAGCGCGGGAGTTCTCCTCGATCAGTTGCATAATTACGGCCGCGACAGCGGGGAGTGTCAACCGTTTCGATTGCCTTCCGATGGATCTTCTCGAGGAGGCAAAGCGAAGGAAGGTTGTCCAAGCGCTCGATCCGCCGTTAGTAAATGGGCTAAGGAAGCAGGAGGACCGGCCTGTCACCCGGCTCGGCGATCGCCCCGATCATGAGACGTTTTTTCAGCTCCTCGCAGCACCCGGTTACACAGATAACGTTCGCACTTAGACTCACCTTCAAAGTAGGCGAGTTCTCCGGGTATACAGCAAACGAAGCTTCCGCAGCCTTTGCCGATCATGCCGTCGAGTGCCTCGTTAAGGTTCAGTTCCATCCCGTCAATTTCGATATTTGAAGAAAATGATGTGGCAATCGGGTGGCGCGCCGAGGTGTTTGAGAACGGCGAAAATCCAGGAGTGGCTTTGTTCAGCGCCGAGGAGTCTCTTGCAGTAGCGCAGATCGAGATCGCCAGAATGGTCAAGATCGTGACAGACCTTGAGCCGCCCTTTTCTTGAACGGAGCAGTACTTCGTAGCGCTCGCGCTTGGACGGATTCGTGAACGTCCGAAACCGTTTAATCTCCCTGTCAGTGAGCTGGAACTCGCTAGGCCGTGAATTCATTGCGTACACCACGAAGGATCGAACTCATCTTGGACCGGATAAGGACGCACCATTGGAAAGGTTAAGAAGCGCTCCTTTTCGAATTGACAACGGCGGACAACAAATTTAAGATCCCGGTATGCGGACATTAATTCTCAGGTGTTTAGTGCCCCTTTTTCTGGTATCGTTATCATTGTCACTTGGGCGGCTTGAGGCTCAGGAAGCACGAGCCACAATTGGCGGTCGCGTGATGGATTCGCAGGGCGGGTTAGTGCCCAACGCGATGGTCCAGGTTGTCAACGACGACACCAACGTCAAACGGGACACCAAGACCAACGAGAAGGGCGCCTGGATTGTCGAGTTCCTGCTACCCGGCCATTACGAGTTCACCATCTCGGCGACCGGATTTAAGTCCGAAACGCGCAAGGGCATTACCTTGCAGACGGCCGATGACAAACAGCTTGATACCCAATTGCAGGTGGGCGCCTCCACCCAGACGGTGGAGGTAGTCGACGAAGCGCCGTTGGTGGATACTACCTCGGCCACGTCCGGTACCGTGATTACCCAGCAGGAGATCAACGAAATGCCGACATCCTCTCACGTGGTCACACTGCTTTCAGTGTTGTCGCCCGGCGTAATTGCGCAAGACCAGAACAACAATGTAGCGCACTTATGGTCTTACAACGCCGCCTCGCAGGTCACTGCCGACGGCGGCCGCAACAATCTCTACTCCAATAATTTCCAGCTCGACGGAATGCAGGACATGAAAAGCGGCGGCGACGTGGCATTTATCCCGCCCATGGATTCGGTGCAGGAGTTCCGCGTCCAGACCAACGCCTATGACGCCTCCATCGGTCGCCAGGCCGGCGCCACCATTAACATGCAGACCAAGAGCGGCGGGAAGAACTATCACGGCACGCTTTATGAATTCAACCAGAACAGCTTTCTGAACGCCAACTTGCTGCAGTCGAACCTTATCGGCGGTTCGGTGGCTCCCGTGCATTTCAACAACTGGGGCGGCTCCTTCGGTGGACCAGTCTGGATTCCGAAAATCTACAAGGGCACGGCCAAGACCTTTTTCTTTGTCTCCTTCGACGACACCCGCAATAATAATTTCCTGGGCGACGGCACCCGCTCAGTACCGGATGCGGCGGAGCGCAATGGCGACTTCAGCCAGTCCTTCACTACTCAGAATATCGGCGGCGTATTGCAGCGGTTTCCTATCCTGATTTACGATCCGCTGAGCACCGACCCTACCACCGGAAACCGCACTCCATTCCCCGGCAACGTGATTCCCAAGGCCCAGCTAAGCCCGATCGCGCAGAATATCCTGGGCTACGTACCGTTGCCGAACACGGCCGCGGACCCCACGGGCAACGATTCAAACAACTACGTTCCGCCGGCAGTGCGCACGGATAAGTTTCCCGCGCTCTCCATTCGGGGCGACCAGAACTGGAGCCAGACGCAACGCAGCTTTGTGAGCATCCGCTGGCACCACCTGACCGAACTTACGAACGACGATTTCGGCGCGGGCGACATCGCATCAGGCACTTATCAAGTGCGCATCAACCGAAGTGCGGCCGTGGACCACGTCGCGACTCTGGGACCCAACAAAGTGCTGGATATGCATTTTAACGTGAGCCGGTACGAAGAGCCCAGTTATGACGCCGGCGCGGGATTCGACCTCACCAAACTGGGTTTCTCGTCAAGCCTGGCGGCAGAACTGACAAGACCTTCCTTCCCGTATATCACCGGCGTTGCAGGGAGCTTCGGCGCCAATAGCGCCGGCAGTTTCACCGGAACGAGCTATTACACCTGGGGCGCAACCCTCACACACGTACACGGCAACCACACGTTTCATTACGGCGCCGAATACTGGGTACTGCAACAAGCCAACACGAACATCGGCCATCAGCCGGAATTCGATTTCAACGGCAACTACACGCGGCAGAACTATTTGAACACCGGTGGCACAGGGGTCGGTTCCACGCTGGCTTCGTTCCTGCTGGGCTTGCCTTCCGGCGGCTCTGTGGATAACAACGCGCAGGCTTTGTGGTCGCAGCATTATACCGCCGGCTTCGTGCAGGACGACTGGCGAGTCAGCGGCAGGCTCACGATTAACGTCGGCCTTCGTTGGGATTACGAATCGGAGCCAGTGGAGCGGTTCAATCGCGAGGTGGCAACCTGGGATCCCACGGCCGTCAATCCTCTTAGCGCGCAGGCGCAAGCCAATTACGCAGCCATCCTTTCCAGCCCCGCGAATGCCGGTAACGCAGCCGTGCAGTTGCTGGCACAGCTAATGCCGGCCAGCCAATTTCAGGTGCTAGGGGTCCCGGTTTATGCGGGCGTGAACGGCGCGCCACGGTCAAACGTCCACAACGACTATCATGAATGGCAACCGCGCGCCGGATTTGCCTACCGCCTTGGTCCGAAGACCGTGTTTCGCGGCGGTTTCGGCCGATTCACACAGGCCGATTATATTACCGGCAGCCAGAGCGGCTTCAGCCGCACGACAAACCTAATCGCGTCCAATGACAATGGCATCACGCCCTTCGATACGCTGGCCAATCCTTTCCACAGCGGTATTCTCCAGCCCGTCGGCAACTCGCTTGGCGCTTTGTCGAATCCCACGAGTTTCCCTACGTGGTACGACCCCAACCTGGGCCGCCTATACTCGCTGGAGGGTAGCGCCCACCTACAACACGAATGGAGAGGGTGGCTATTCGAGATCGGCTTCTCCCATAACAAGACATACGGCATCTGGAATTTTGGAACGTGGTTCGAGAATGAACAGGCCTTCCCGTTATGGAAGCAGTATCAGAATCCGACGTTCGATTCCACTGGCAGGCCGGTTGCTACGCTGACTTGGAACCAGCCGGTACCCAATCCGTTCAGAGGAATTGGGGCCCTGGCCGGAACGTCCCTGGGCAGCAATTCCACCATCAACTTCAATCAATTACTTTCGCCCAACGCAATGTTCAGCTCAAGCGGTATCGCCGAGACGAAGCCCAGCGGCACCAACCAATATGATGCCGGTCTAGGCAAAATCGAGCGCCGCTTCAAAAATGGCTTCAGCGTGCTGGCTAGCTTCACCTGGTCCAAGCTGTTCGAGGACACATCGTTCCTTGGCCCACAGATCGCCGGTTATCACGTGGAGCATAAGCTAGGCGGTGAAGACCGGCCGTTCCACCTGGCGGTGTCCCCAATTTGGGAAATTCCCGTGGGTCGTAAGCTGCGTTTCGGATCGACTATGCCTAAGTTGCTGGACGCCCTGATTGGCGGGTGGGAACTTGCCGGTAATTTCAATATTCAGTCAGGTGTACCTGTGGCATTTACCACTTCCAGCTTTTTCTGCGGCCAAAACTTCGCGCTGCCTCGCGGTAAGCAGTCGCTCAACGAGTGGTTCGATACTACCTGCTTCTATCCGTTCCCAAATGCCAATACCACCACGGCGCAACTTGCCCGCTATCCATCTTGGACCGGCGTGCAGAACCTGCCCGGCTATAGCTACGTTCCGCAGGCGGGCGATACCATCAAGAACGGCGTCTATCAGGATTTCGCTAACTATGTCCAGACTTACCCCACCCGCTGGGGCAGCGTGCGCGCCAGCCGCGTGAACAATGTGGATGCCGGCCTACGAAAGAATTTCCAGGTCATCGAGCGCGTCAGGCTACAACTTCGCTTCGATGTCTTCAACGCATTCAATCATCCGCGGTTTGGGGCGCCCGATACGAATCCGGGCGATTCCACGTTTGGCCGCGTGACGCCTTCGCAGCAGAACCAGGCACGCACTGTAGAGTTGGGCGCCCGTATGTCGTTTTAATCGAAGCTGGGTTATTAAGCTAGACTCACCGCAACGCCTTCCCTCAGAAACTCCAAGTATTGGCGCGCCAGAGAGGCTTTTTCGGGGAATGCTCAACGCTGTCGGGATGATCGTGAGCTTTCAGTAGGCGTGCATGATCCAAGACAGTAATTCTGCGTGACCCAGAAATGCCAGTCGCCGTTGGTTTTAGAGGACCACCCGGATCAGGGCGATCTCAGAGACCATCCGTCGTTTACAGCACTACCGATATTTGACGATATCGGGCGCTTTTGTCGGCGTTGGGCAGCTTCCTTCGTCGGTGCTGAATGCCGATTCAAATACACCCGTTGCGCAGGGCGGGAACTGACTGTGACGCCGTAAGCGCTCCGCGATGAAGCTGGTATGGATTATTTGCGGCCGGGGCGATAGCGCAGCGACGGAAGATAGGCTTCAAAACAGCTGAATGTAGCAATTGCGGTTTCGCAACGTTTGGCTCTCTCGGCCCAATTCTATGTGTGCCAACTCAAGCGAACACAGCCGCAACATTGATTCGCAGATCTCCCGTACCGGTTGATTTAGACCAAATAACTGGAGCCACCCGCCGGGATCGAACCGGCGACCTGCTGATTACGAATCAGCCGCTCTACCAACTGAGCTAGGGTGGCGTACTGTTTGTTTTGTTCAGCTTGCGGCTGAGTCAAAACCGAAGTTGGGTTCAATTGGGTTCAATTGCTCGAACTTGTTTGGCCCGCATTCGATTTTAGCAAATGATCAAGGGACTCGACAGCACCCCGCACGCTTTCCGGCACGGACTTGATGTAGTGCTCCAGGGTCGTCTTGGGGTTGCTGTGCCGAAGATGCGCCTGTACGTCCTTAACGCTGGTAAGCTGAGCCATATAAGTCGAACAGGTGCGGCGCAACATTTGATGGGTGACGCCTCGGATTCCCGTTTTCTTCCCCGCTTCCTTCAGCACGCGGTACAGGAAATTGTTGGTGCCCATGGCGGTACCGCGGCTGGATGGAAAAATGAAAGCCTCCTGGCGTGAATCCTTTGCGGTTTCCCGCCAGAACTCTAACTCCTTTTCGATGGAATCCGGAAGCCAGACGGCGGCATTGCTGGCCTCGGTCTTCGTCTCGACCTCGACGCCTTCGGTGACGCTGCTGTCGATGCGTAGGCTATGGCCTTCTTTATCGTTCCACCGGAGAGCAAACATTTCGCCGGGTCGTAACCCCAGAACCAGGAACATGCGAACAATGAGCCTGTCGCGGTCGCCGAGATGAAAAAGGATCTGCGGAATCTGCTCGGCCGTCAAATACTGTGTCGCCGTCCGTTTCCCCGATCTCGGCACCGCGAGTTTTCCGGCCGGGTTCTTGACAAGCATCTCCAATTCGACGGCCTCCTGAAGAATCGAATTGAAATACACCCGGACTTTACTCAAGACGCTTTTCGAGTATTTCGGGGCCAGTTCATTGAGATAGGTTTGCAGCGCGAATTTATCGAGGTCGCCTAAAAGGGCATCGCCGAAGCGCTTGAGCAGGTAGTTTTCGATGAAGCGTTTAGTCTTCGGCCGTGACGTCGCCTTCCATTGCTGCTCCTTTTGCGGGAGAAAACGATTCTCGCAAAACCAGCGCAACGTGGCTTCGACCGGGGCAGGCGCGCGGTTCTTGGTTTCACGGGCGATGGTCTCGCGAAGCTTGGATTTCGCCTCGCCCTTGTCCATCTCGGCTTTTGGCCCGAGCAGGACATTCCGGTGGCGACGGATTTCGGTGCCATCCGCTTGTTGCTGATAGATATAGAAATGTCCGCGCCATTTCTTGACGCGGCGGCCTACCAAAACCACCCGGCCCTCTTGGTAGCGATCCCTGCCCATATACCGCCCGGCCTTCCTCAAAATCGATCCTACACCGAGTTCGCTCATTTCGGTCCAGTGAATTTCAGATGCTCTTGTATGAACTCTTCAATGTCCTGCCGGCGGAAACGGGTCATTTCGCCTAGCCGTACACACGGCAACATCGGCTTCTTGCGCGTTGTGTGGTCGTAGACCCACGCCTTGCTCACGCCAAGCCATTCAGCGACATCGCCGATGGTCAGCAGCCGGCATGCCGTTGCTCCGCTCGCCGCAAGTTCCCGTTGCGTTTCACCTGGGTTTTTCGCACGGGTGATTTCTTCGCGATGCGAGGCCGACTCGTCTTGGTATCCCGTGCTTGATGCAGTGGAGGCCCGACTTCCGATTTCTTGAAGCATATTCTCTATATGCGTAAGAAATTAGGCCTTCCGCTCAGCGGCCTCGTCCCGGTTTGGACCCGAGAGTAGCCGTCGGTTGCCAACCCGGCTGCGAGCAAATCGATGGGCGTCGGCGGTCTATCGCGAACTAACCCTCAAAGAATGTTCGTACCAAGTCACTTGCTCCAGCTTCAGGATTGCTGGTCAGACTCCTGTGGGCATGGTGGTGAGGATAACGCGGATGCCTAACACTGCGCCGTCAGGAAGGATCTGGTCTGCTGAGCCGAGCAAATATCAGCAACCGGCGTTTTTCAACTTGACGCCTAAGAGTCCGACTTCCGGATACTCCGTGATTCTGGGGAACGCCCAATAGGGCGATTTCCGTCACGAAACGTGCTTCGACGTCGGTGGCGTGGAAGCTCGACATTCCTTATGCAATACTGGTCGCAAACGCGAATGATCGATAACGTGGCGGTTAGCGGCGGCAACATGGAACTGTCTTTGCAGGCTAGAGCACTTGGATATCTTAAGGAGTTGGAAGCCGCGATCCGAACCGAAGCGGATGCCCGTCGAATTCCCCCTGGGTTAGTTGAAGCCCTGCGGCCTTGCAATACTCTGTGTGCAGTCTCTGATCGATACATGTACGTAGTATTCACGGCTAAGAACGCGGGCCAAGTGCCACTCCAAGCTTGGCTCGATGGCAGAGGCCGGGAGATTGGCAATGAGCCCAATCCGGCGTCGGCATTGAACGTCGCCGTTGGGCGACACGGATTTGAAGACCCAAAGGTCTTTTATGTCGATGTGGCGCAACTTGATTTCGTTGGAGACGAACGCCAATCGGCATTAAAGGAAGAGGCCAAAGGTTGCATGGATATCGTTGAGCGAATTCTTAAGCGAACAATCGCTCTGGGTGGCTACGAATATCTTCAGTCCACCCTTGACGCCTTCTCGTCCGACCACGCCAAATTCGAATGCAACGTATTCTTGGCCATGCGATTCCGACAGACTGAACAGTTCGAACAGATCGACACGGCACTGCGTACGAGCCTTCGGCAATACGGTTTGGAAGCACATCGAGCGGACGACAAGATGTATTCGGCCGACGGAGACCTTTGGCATAACGTCTGCGTATACATGATGGGCTGTCGCTACGCCGTGTGCGTCTTCGAGGAGATTGACGAGCGGAAGTTCAATCCGAACGTGGCAATCGAATTGGGGTTCCTGCGTGCAATGAATAGGCAACTGTTGCTGCTGAAAGAACAGCGCGTGCCACTGATGCCCACCGACATGAGTGGGAAGCTCTACCGCACGTTCGACTCCTACAGGATAGGCGCTAGTATACCCGAGCAGATTGGTTTTTGGGCGGAGAGGGACCTTGGACTGGCGAGATTGTCGCCATAGCAATGTTTAGAATACATTCCCGCGCCAGCGTTTCATCACGTTCGTTCGCTTGACGATTCGCGGAGATGAGCCAGCCCGTACCGGTTCCGAATGGAATGGCCACTCGGACGAATTTAATTTGACGTATCGTCGCCATGTCGGACCTTGCCCCCGCCTGCGGTTCCGTACACAGCGTTCGGCGGAATAGAAACTGTCTGGTCGCGCAGCGTTTAGTGACATGAGCAAACGGGAGCACGATTCCGTTGACGCATCCTCCGTCTGATCATGCCGAAACAAAATGACCCTGAACATTGTAATGACGACACTGGCAACACCCGATGCGACATAGTCGGGCATTCGACATTGTGGCTGCTTTGCCAGCCAGTCGCATCCAGCCATGCTTTAGGGGCGAAGCGTCGCCGCGGATTTGTCCACGCTTTTTCAAGCCGATCTGAAAGGCCTTGCCCTGATCTCTTCCGCCCTGTCGCGATCCGGAACCGCGTTGAAGTGAGGCGTCTGAGATCATGACAGATGAATCGTTCCGCAGGATACTCACGATTGCCGAGATGGCGGACGTCCGCGTTTTGCGTTCATGTTTGGAGCTATCGAGTTGAAGGAGACGGTTAACAACCGTGGCAAAGCCGATCAGACGGTTGAGTCTCACCGTTTAGATTAGCGTGTTGGAAGCTAAGCACTACAGTCCCAGGTCCAGCCAAAACCTACTCCCCATCGGCCCATTCGGGGTGCCGGTTGACAATATCCATTTCAGCCATGAACTTCGCGATTTGAGGCGGCGACGAAAATTCTAACCTTAGATTAAACTCCTGTATTCCACGGCGGGCACCGTCGACCGCGCACCCGAGATCACGTGGGACATGTCGAATATCATTGATAATCGATCCCGCGATACCACGCAACGCAGCGGGCAGTCGGCGTAGCTTCAACGGGGGCGCAGATGCAAGCATGGCCAGCTCCCAATCGACAAAGCCTCTGCAGTCGGCAATGATGTCATCCACCGTGTTGAGAATCTTGACTGGATCTCCCGCCTCACCAGACGCTCCCCACGCGGCCCGCAGGCCATGATTCAGAGACGCTGCCATCCGCTCAACCATGGGCGTGATTTCATTAAGCTTTTCCGAAAGCCACGGCATGAATTCCGAACCGCGGAAACGGCGCATGGGCGTAGACCATAATGTCTGATCAAAGGCCGCGTATTCACTGCCCACAACGGCAAGCTTCGCCTCCAGCAACTCCTGCGTCAGGAGGTATTCCCAGAATTCGCCCTTCTCCAGGACCAGCGCCCGCGCCTTATCGGATTCTCCTACGAAGGCGACGGACGGTTCGCGCTCTTCGGCGCGTTGGTTCAGTGACCGCGGTGAAGATGGATCCGTGCGCGCGAACGAGACGTGAAATCTCGTCCAGGCTTTCGCAAAGCGATTGGCGAGTTCCGCATTCGAGACTTGGAATTCCTCCTGCAAGCCTCCTGGGCTGGTGAAGCGGAGGGTTCCGTAGAGTACTACGGGTATTTGGTAGTTGTCACGAAAGCGGCGGTCGGGCGTTCCGTCCTTGTTGGACTCTGCCCATGCCTGTCCTACCACTGTGGCGTCCGAGGGAACCTTGTCGCTCTCAATGAATTTCACGGACGAATGGATGAGGGAAACCTCGCGAGAATCAATAATGGCGAACGCCTTTCGCGCCGCCCGATAGAGCACAAAGCCCGGGTAAATATAGAGATCTCCGCCGGTGCGATTGGGCAGATGGAGGACCTTCTTGTCCCACTGAATCAGGTCGCAGGAACCAAGTTCAAACGACACCGGTTCCCGAGTGATCAGTTCGGAGGCGGCCGAGCGCTCGGCGATGCGGTCGATGCTTCTGCGTTCCAACGTGTCCCAGATGTTCTTGGACTCCGCCATCGCCGCGAGCTCATCCCGCATTCGGTAATACGGTTCGGCCTGCTCCGGATCGATGTCAATGTGCGTCGCCAATGTGGTAAGCCGAAGCTGCTCACGCAATTCGTCGAGCTTCGCCTGGCAGATATCGAAGGTTTCCTTGCGCGCCGCGAACGACTTGGCAAAAATCCGCTTAAACAGAATTCCTCTATCCCAATTCTGATAATAGCGAGACGAGAGATCGGAGGCCGCGGCCGCGGCTTGGATTTCGCGATCCAGACTTGAGCGCTCCTCATACGCCTCGTGCAACAGCTTCTGCAGATCCGCCATGCTTTGGCTCTGCAGCATCTCGGTGCTGGCACTGCGTATCTCAACGGCCGTAGCGGCGGTCCGGATAGTCGGTGTGGCGTGCGGCTCCAGACTTGGAGGCGGAGAGAAACCGGGGGTGTGTTCAGTGGGCTGAGAGCTGTGACCGTCAAGACGCTGCCGGTTGCTTATTCCAGTGCCGGGAATACTGACGTTACTATATATTCCCCTTGGCCCCACATTTCACACTGAACGGAGCCATGCCCAGAGTGGCGCTAAGACCGTGTCGTGTTAAGTTCAATTTGACGCCCGGCAAGACTTTAAAGCTTTTTCTAAATCGCCAGCTCATCAGGGGACTCCATTTGGATCAACCTTCTTTGCTCCGAATACCGCCATCCAAAATAACAAACTCCGCACTCCTCGAAAACCGGGGCGTCAATCTCAAAAACTCTGCGGGGTTAACCTCGCAGAGCCCCAGGCTCTTTCCTCGTCCTCCACAATGGTACGCAGGTTCCGATCCTAGACAGTCCCGGACATAATATCGGAGCCGTGAGGGTCGCGATGACACCTACTTCGGCTAAATTGCGGACGTGGCCGGCACAACACCAAACGGGCGCTGTCGCCGTCTTGCGTCATCCGATAAATCGGCTTAGGCGTCACGTTGTTGTGTGGCGGCTTCCGTGGTGGAGACGGGTGAACGAATCCCCCGCGCCTTCTAATCGGCTTTCCGCTTCTTGAGGTGTTGTCCTAACCCCGCCAAGAGTTGTTCCGGTAGTACGCCGAAAGCGTCGGAAATGCGTAGCAGCGTGAAGAGTGTGCTCGGCCGGCCGGCCTCAATCATCTGCCAGTGCCGAACGCTAAAACCGAAGGCGATCATGTCCTCCTGGCTTAAGCCTTTGTCCGTCCGGTAGGAGCGAACGCGATGCCCGAGCGCGCGAAAAAAGCGGTCATAGCGCGGCGGCAGTTCTCGGGAAGCTCCCACACCTCTAAGGTGGAGTTCCACGAGCAAAAACACCACGAGCAAAACTGCGTGTTCTGTGGTATTCTGGGCCGCAAGTTGGAAAGGAGTTTTCGCAGGAGGTGCCGATTTGACCGTCGGCGGCTGACTCGGAAACGCCGCGACCCTCTCGGTCGCCGCTAATGCCACGGATTGACGAACTTCGTTACCGGGAATCGACCGCCTGCAAAAGTTACGCCATGCATCCCCGAAGAACAATCGTTTTCGTTTGCCTTCTTGTTTCACCGGCGCTGCCTTGGTCGGAAGCCCAGGAGCCTTCGTCGGACCCGCAAACGCCGCCCGTCGATACGCTTCGGCTGTTTGATCGGATTCCGAAAGGTCTTGGCCTTGAAATTCAAGCGGGAGTTTTTTTTGACCAACGGCCCGCGCCGACCCTGTTCACGGGCATTCCGCAAAATCTGCGCACGGTGCCTACGCATCCCGATGACGGCTATCCGGCGGGAACGATGTGGACCATTCCGAATCCAAGCTACGCGTTGAGTGATCCCAGAGCGCCAGGCCCCACTTTCTACAGCATCGCGCCACAGTATTCCTTCTGGCGTGTCAGCGTTCGAGGCGGCGTGAGAATTGTGCCCGCTGCCACGATCAGCGTCACGAAACCCATGGCGGGCGATACCATTCCGGAAATCAATCAAGAAGGAACTGCAGAACGCGGTTACGGCCAAAGCCTCGTCTATTACTTTCTGTACTGGGGACCTAAGGCCACCGGTCAAGTACGACCCTTTGCCGAGGCAGAACTTCGCGTCTTCCGATTCGTTTCAATCATCGGTGGCTTTGTCCCTTACCGATCAGAATCCAGCGTTTTCCTGGAGAATGGCTGGGACCGTTATGACGCGTTCGAAACGCACGGCTCCCAATCGGTCGCTTCGATCCGCCAACAATCCCACGGGTATTATGGAGCGCTGCGGTTGGCCATTTTTGGTCCTTATGCGGGCATGCGCTTCGGCTTCACATCAATGGCGACGAGTTTTCCCTATCTCTATCCGGGGGTCAACCCGAACTTCCCGTCCGGCGCCAGTCGTCCCGCGGCCGGCGTGTTCTGGGCCGTGGACCTCCGGTTGATCCAGACGAAGTTGCCCGCGGATTCCAAAAAATAGCGGAAAGTGCGGCCTGGAGTGGCGAGATCGCCATGGAGACTGAGACACGACTAGAGGGGTCTGGCCCGCGGTATCGCGCTCTGCGCCAAAAGACGCCAACTCATTTCGGGTACGGAATCGCGTACAGTTCGCGGCTGGACACTCCGCGAAGGCCGAGCGGCACGCCGTCCGGTGTCACGCCAAACCAACCAAAACTAGGCATTTGGAAATCGTCAAGATCGGTGACCAGTGTGATTCGTGGAGGGCGGACATCCACGCGATACAAGCCTCGTTGCGGCGTCTGTCCGGGAATGATGGCTTTAGCTTTGCCGGCAAAGTAGAGCGAGGCGGAGTCCGCGCTCCAGGTAATACTGTCGACGTAATCGACGGTCATTAGGTCGCCCCATTTGTCTTTTCGGTAATCGTAGAGCTTGATTCCTTTATGGTCGGTAGTCAGGGCAACAATCAAGTTTCCATCGGGAGACCATCGTGGCGTCCACAGTCCATCGGAGCGGGGTAGTTTCTTAACTGTTTTGTGGTCGACATCCAACAGATGAATGCTCGTCGGTTCACGCTTGTCTTGAAGCAGGTCCCCAAAGACGATCATCGATCCCTTAGGTCCCCACGTCGGGACGCCCGCTGATGAAGAGCCTGAAGTTGCAGGGACCGGTGCTCCGCCTTTGGCCGATAGAAGATAAATTTGTTCGGGGCCGCCGGGCGTGAAGCCAAGAAAGGCGATCTGGGAGCTATCCGGAGACCAATGCGGCTCGATCACTTCCATAGGGTTAGCGGTTAGCTGGACGGCTCCCGTACCATCGAGGCGTGATCGCCAAAGGGTGCGCTCGGGATACTGGACATAGACCAAATCATCCCTATGGTCTCTCGCAAAGTCTAATTCGCAAGCCGATAGTCCATTCAGGTATCGACCGAATCGCCCTTTAGACGCGTCGTAACTCACTAATTCTGCGCGCTCCTTCGCGCCAATCGCAAGGATCATATGCCGGCTCGGAACTGGCAAGGGGGAACTATAGTCCAGTGGCCCCTGCGTAAGGCGCATAACCTTATCTGAGACGTTGAAGAATAGGTATCTTCGATCAACCCCCAACCATATATCACTTCCTTTCGAACCCGCCATTACGAAGGAGAAGAGGCGTCCGGCGTCGCCCCAAGCTCCTAGGCGAACGTCGTGGCGGTAGTCGATTAACTCGCGGGGAGCCCCGGTCGAGCCCGCTATTTCCCAGAGGCTAGTATGCTTGTGGCTAACGTCATAGCTTACAAAGCGCAAGACGTGCCGCGATGCGGACCATCGGACGTCACGCGCTCCCGCTGAAAGCTTGCTGGAAAGATCGAGCGTCTTGACGACCACCCCATGATCAAAAAACTGAAGACGCCTGTCCGCCACTGTCACGAACGCGTCACCGGCCATCCAAGCGGCGTCAATTACCTGCCCTCTGACCATCCGCCGCGGCGGCGTATTCGGAATCCACGCCCAAAGGTTATGCTGGTTTTGGTCGTCCCTCCCGCTGAGAAGAAACTCGGGCCCTGGTTCTCGAGCATCTAAAATTCCGGGGTCTATGATGTTTGGAACCTTTAGACGCGTGACAGCTTGCGAGGACAGAGTGGATGGGAAGGGAATCGAGGCGATCGTACCGTCGCTGCCAATGCCTTCGTTGAAATAAATTTGGTTGCCGTCGGCCCACAGAGGGCCACTTTTCGTGTACCCGTCGTCGGTCAATTGATCCACCGGCACGGGAACTGGGTTTCGTAGGGCGGTGGCCAAGACGGCGACGACGGCCATTAATCCTAAAAGAACCAGGATGTAGAGTTGCTTTGGCAGACGAGCCACGGGCGGAACTGAAAGCGTACGGACTACCGTCGAATCGGCCAGGTCGACAGAAACCGGCGTTTCTACTATGACTTGCGCTTCCCACGAGGACGGTGGGTGCGTGTCGATCTGGGATTGAACAGGGACGGCTGGCTCCTTAGAAAGCGGAGGCTCCGCAGGGATCCGAGCTTTATAGACACCGACGGCAAGACAGTATCCTTCATTGGGGATATTGGCGATGTATGCGCCACCTGATGGTGGAGGGTCAAGCGCTTTCCGAAGTCGAAACATCGTGCTTGCCAAATTCTGGTCATTTACTAATGGCTTTCCCCACCCCCGCTCATTCAGTTTCTCGCGCTTCGCCATGTTGGGAGCGCACTCTACAAGAGTGAGAAGCAATTGCCACTCTTTGGGCCGTAGTTTAACGGGGACGCCGTTACGCTGAAGCGTCCGACGAACGGGGTCCATTTGAAACGGACCGAATCGATAAACCTCATTAAACATCAATGCTTTACCTCGGCTTGCTACTCCATGCGAGTTGGTGTGAGAAGTTGCGATTTGACACGTTGCCTACTTGCCCTCACAGTACCTAATAGTCTAAGCGTTTCGAACGGCTGCGGATCTCCATTCCGCCTTTACATGACAGGATGGCATTAATAATGACAGAGATTATTGGAACAATTCGGGATGTCCGGCAAAGGATTACGGGTCCGCCAAACCCGCTTGCCTCGGCAAAACGTCGAGGATTGATCTCTTCAAGGAACATTGCGGCCACAAGTCTCTTGAGAACGGTCGCGCCCTTGTTGCTGAGTCTCATCGTTCTTCCCGGTCTCGCTCAGGCGGATGTCAACTTGGGCTTCATTTCGTTCGATAGCCTCATTCCGGGCGCGGCTGGAAGTCCTGGTGTGAATGCCTTTACCATTGCGAACTTCACTGGGGATCCGGCCTTCGGCGGCTATGCCCTGCCTCCGACCTTCCCGATTACTACCGCCCTGACGTTCCTCAACTGCTCACTCGCGCTCACATCAAATGGCTCAACAACCATCCTCAACTTGGGCGACATCCCAGCCGGTTTCTTCAGTTCCACGTTATTGCAATTTGCGGACACCGAGACCTTTTCGTCTGCGATATTCGCCGGGACGCTGGATGTCAGCACCGTCCAACTCGCAGATGGAAGCACGATCACATTGACTCCAATGGCATTTGCCACAGGTCTATTGCCATCTGGCGGGCCCACATTGACGGCAGGAACCGACTTTGCCGTTATCGACTCAGCGTCGACAATGGTATCAACACCCGAACCCCCAGTCGCAATCCTCCTTCCCGGCTGTTTCCTTGCCCTTCTACTGTGGCAACGCCGATCAAGGATTGCTCGGTAGACCAACGCCCGCATCTGAATTCCTCCAATTCCACGAAAGCAGGCATATCGGTTATGAACTCTCCCAAACGGCGGATAATGTGGGCCTCTTGGCCAGGCCTGCTTGGGCTTGCACTCCTCTTGAATCCTCCGACGTTGTTTGGACAGTCGGCTTCTACGCCGATTGCATTGGCACCGACTCCCTCGCCCGGAACCGCCCAGCCGGGCGTGACGGTGCTCACGCTGGTGGCCAGTAATATGCCGTCTGGTACGGTCACGACGGCCAGTCTCAGCGTGACTCTCCAAGTGGCCGCGGGCGCAATCGGGCCGCCACTCACGGCGCAAATCAGTGCGTATACCCCTATTCCCGTGGGCGGAGGCCGCATCACATTCCAGGTCTCGGGAACAAATGTGAGTACTCCGACACCGTATTCCGTCTCGGTTTCTGGGAAGACATCCACCGGCGTTAGCTTTGCCAGTTCCAAACCGTCTGCCCTCACGATTGATCCTCCGGCGCAAACTTTCTCCATTACGCCATCCTCCGCCGGGCCGGGACAAAGCGTTCAAGTATCGATTACAGGGCAATACACGAATTATGTTTAAGGTTCGACAACAGCGAACTTTGGTGCCGGCATCTCTGTTGGCGGCGGCATACTTGGCCAATTGGGGCCGATGACCGTAACTAGTCCGACGACCGCGCTGGCCCAGCTCAAAATCGATCCAGGTGCGGCTGGCGGGCCGCGAACTGTAACCGTCGCGACCGGACTACAGCAGGCTAGCCGAACGGCCGGCTTTTCGGTAACCTCGCCAAGTCTCGTCTCTCTGAGCCCCAATAACGGCCAGCAAGGCCAGGTCAATCTCACGTTGGTGATTACAGGCCAAAATACCCACTTTAGTGCTGTCTCGGTCGTAACATTTAGTGGGAGCGGGATCACGGTGGGTGCACCTACCGCGGCCATCGCGACCAGCTTGACACTACAGGTTTCCATCGCGGCAAATGCGCCAATGGGGGCGCAGGCGATCCAGGTGGTGACAGGTGCGGAGACGGTGAGTCTGGCAAATGCGTTCAGCATAGTGGCCGGTACGCCAATCATTACGCGATTGAACCCGAACGGCGGCCTGCAGGGTCAGCTGAACCTCTCGGCGACGATCGGCGGCAACTTCACTCACTTCAGTGCCAGCTCCGTTGTGACGTTCAGCGGGACGGGGATAACCGCGGGCGCACCCACGGCGGCCACTCTGACCAGCCTGACCGTGCCAGTCTCAATTGCAGCCAATGCGCCGCTAGGCGCGCAAGGGATTCAGGTTGTCACCGGCACTGAGACGGTGAGTCTAGCGAACGGGTTCACGGTCACGGCGGGAACGCCAGCGATCACGCTTGTGAACCCCAATGTTGGCCGACAGGGACAGACGAACCTTTCCGTGATCATCACGGGCGAATTCACTCATTTCACGCAAGGCACAACCGCGGTCAGTTTCGGTGTGGGCGTTACGGTGGTATCGCTTACTGTAAGCAGTCCAAGCATGGCCACGGCAATCGTTAGTATTGATCCGGCTACAACACCGGGGACACAACTGATATCCGTAACGACGGGTGCAGAAGTGGTCTCGCTTCCGGGTGGCTTCTCCGTCTCCCTCAATCATCCTCCGGTGATAACATCTCTTCCGGCAAGTGGTCCTGTTTGGGAGAACCTGCCCGCCCTCGGCGGACCTCCGCCCGGGCGCGATGTCGGCAACAATCCAAATAGCGTATATGACGACGCCAACGATCGACTCATTTTCTTCAGCGGCGACTGGTTCCCCGGGCCACCCACGCCCGATGTCTGGGTGCTTGCGAACGCATCCGGCCGAAATGGCGTGCCGACATGGAGCCAGTTGGCACCTGCTGCTCCTGGCCCGGGTGGCCGCGAAGCCGCTTCGCTAACCTACGTCAAGGCGAGCAATCGCCTCATTGTCTGCGGTGGGACGGGGCCGAGTGATTGTTGGGTATTAACGAACGCAAATGGCCTAGGAGGAGCACCTAGTTGGATTCGCTTACCCGATATGCCCAATGCCATATTCGGCTCGGCTGCGTATGACCCGACGTCAGGACGCTTGATGGTATTCGGTTTTGTAAACGCCACAACCAACAATTTCATGATCTTGTCTAACGCCGATGGAATCGGCACGCCTGCGTGGACTCAACTGACTGTTTCGGGACCGACGCCGCCAAGCCGGATCCCCTCGTCCGTGGCCTATGACGTCGCGACGAACCGCCTGATTCTTTTTGGAGGGGTGAGCCGCCCTACGCCGCCTAATGCAACCAGTCTCAATGATCTTTGGATATTGACCAACGCCAACGGTTTGAACGGAACGCCGCAATGGGTCCAATTGTCGCCAGTGGGCGGACCGCCTGCCGGTCGACGGGGAGACGATTTTTCTTATGATTCGCAAGCCAATGACGCGGTTCTCTTCGGCGGCGCGCCGCTAACGGTGTTCGATCAATTTGGAGCCGACGCTAGAAACGATGCTCTTTCAGACCTTTGGCTATTGAAGAATGCGAATGGTATCGGGGTTCCACAGTGGATCCAACTCAGCCCTGTTGGACGAAAGCCTATTGGGCATTTCTACTCCGCTATGGGGCGCGATAGCGCAAACCAAGTTCTGCCCATGGCTCTCGGACGATTCGAAGAAGGAAGCACCCTGGATGGAAGCGGTTTATTGCTTTTAGATAATTGGCGCTTGAGGCTTGCCGCGGTGGGCGCTCCCGTTGGCGCTCTGTTTACCTACTCTGTAGCGGCTGGGGATCCAGACGGAGATAATCTTTCCTTCTCGCTGACGCAGAGTCCCGCTGGAATGACCATTTCCCCGACTACAGGGCTGATTTCTTTTGTCCCGAACGCAGCCCAACTTGGGAGTCAATCGGTTACGGTTCGCGCTGACGACGGAAAAGGCCTTTCATCAATCCAAACCTTCCAAGTAGTGGTCGTCCCCGCAGTTGCCACGATATCTCCCAGCGTGGTTTCTGTGTCTCCAAACATTGGGCAGACCGGTACTACGATTGATATCACCGTCACCTGTCAGAATGCTCATCTGGTTTCTGGGCAGACCGCCGTGTACCTTTACAACGGGAAATATTACCCAGAACCCTACGCAGAAAGCGTCACGGTGCTGGACAACAATACCGCGGTTGTCCGTCTCAGTATTCCGTCAAACGCGCCGCTTGGGAGTTGGAATCTTAACATCTATGACGGATTCGAATTGGCGCGGGCTTCTGGCGCCTTCACGGTGCAGGCAACACCGGTCGCACCCTCGATTACCTCCATTTCGCCAAACAGCGGACCTCAAGGCGGAACGGTGACGGTGGCCATCACCGGTCAGAACACACACTTCGCACAAGGCGTCACTCAGCCGAGGTTCGGGGCCGGCATTACCGTGACCGCCCTAACGATCAATTCGCCGACTGGGGCCAGCGCTGTGCTGACCATCGATCCCGCCGCGTCTCTGGGTACGCGCACGGTGACCCTTACGACCGGCACAGAAATAGCGTTACTTTCGGCCGGATTTGCTGTTACCGCTATCCCAAATCAGCCTCCAACGGTGACTGCTGGCCCGAATCAAACCATTTCGCTGCCATTTGATGATTTTGAGGGCCCTTCCATTAGCTCGTTTTGGACGCAGACTGGTCCGGGAACGGCTACTCTCACGCAGGCTGCCGCATATACTGGCTCCCAGTCGCTGCAGCTAACGGAGTCTCCAACGTTCCCCTGGACTGCGAACTTGGTTCACAACTATAGCTTTCCACAATCCGGCACCGTATCCGTTCGAATGAAAGGTGATCAACTCTGTTGCGGCTCCGTGGCTGCGCTTCAGCTGGGCAACACAGCAAACAACTGGACCGGCTTGATTCAGCAGAGTAAAAACCCCACAACTTGCCTTTCCTGTTTCACGGCGCGGTCGATCCATGGATCGACCGAGGTAGACTACCCCTTCACCGCGTCCCCAAGCGCCTGGCATCTAATCGCGATCACCGTGAACGCAAGCGGCGTAACGATGAACTTTGATGGCGTCAACGTCTTCAGCGATCCGTCGGTAACCTCGTTCGACGCACTTTCCCTTTCGATCTGGTCCGGCAACGGAGGTACAGCTTATTTCGATGATTTCGCAGCCACCTTTGCGACCACTACATTGAATGGAACGATGTCGGATGACGGAGAACCTTTGGGAGCCTTGCTAGCCACCTCTTGGAGTGCAACTGCGAGTCCTGGCGTCGTTTCCTTCTCCAATCCCACAGGGAGCTTTCCAGATATTGCTGGGCAATCAGTTCCCGTCTCCACCGGTGCAGCCTTCGGCGCGCCGGGGAAATACCTCCTTGATTTAAACGGCACCGATTCTCAACTTAGTAATAACTCGAACGTCACGGTTACAGTGACGCCGGCCCCTCCCATGCTGGTGACTGTGAGCCCCAATGGCGCTCAGCCAGGACAGCAGAACCTGTCTATGTCCCTCATAGGCGTGAATACAAATTTCATCCAGGGCATTAGCACAGTAAGTATCGGGCCGGGAATAATAGTAAGCACGATAATAGTAATAGATAAGACGCACCTTACAGCTCAGATATCGATTGGCGCGAGTGCGAGTCTCGGGCCGCGCACGGTGACGGTTATTTCAGGCGCCGAAACGGCCACGCTATCTAACGCCTTCACAGTGACGGCCTCCGCCATTCCAGCACTCGATCATATAAGCCCAAACAGCGGCGTTCAGGGTCAGGGCAATGTTATTGTTTCGATCACAGGGCTGTCAACCCATTTTGTTCAAGGCGCCACTACAATTAGTTTCGGGGCAGACATCGCAGTAAATAACGAAACGGTTACGACGTCTACCAACTTAACAGCAAATATAACAATTCCATCGATCGCCGATCTCGGAGTCCATACGGTGACGGTCACTACGGGAAGCGAGATTGTGGCGCTCGCCAACGGATTCACCGTTGCAACCACCGCGACGCCTCCGATTGTCAATACGCTCTCTCCCAATTCCGGCCAACAAGGTCAGACGAACCTCTCGGTGACGATCATAGGCCAGTTTACGCATTTCAATACCGGCTCGATAGTGACATTCAATGGCAGTGGCATCGCGGCGGGGACTCCGACCGCCGCGACCCCGACCAGCCTGACGGTGCCGCTGTCGATCGCAGCCACTGCGCCGCTGGGAGCGCAGGGGATTCAGGTAGTGACGGGCACGGAGGCGGTCAGCTTGGCAAATGTGTTCACAGTCACGGCGGGAGCGCCAATGATCACGCAGGTGAACCCCAATAGTGGACAGCAAGGGCAGCAGACTCTTACCGTTGCAATTAAAGGGCAATTGACCCATTTTCTCCAGGGCGTCTCCACCGTTGATATTGGCCCAGCAGTCACGATTAACAGCGTCATCGTAGCCGATCCGACCGATTTGACGGTTCAGTTCGCCATCGCTGGCAATGCGCCTCTCGGGCCCCACACTGTAACCGTTACCACGGGCAACGAAATAGCCATCCTAAATAACGGATTTGATATTGTCACATCAACTAACGTTTGCACGCCCGCTCCCGGCGGACTAGCCGGATGGTGGCCCGGCGACGGCAACGCCAATGACATCAGCGGAAACGGGTTGAACGGAAGCACCACGGGCAACGTGACATTCGTGACAGGTTGGGTTCAGCAAGCTTTTCATTTCGATGGCATGACGAGTCTAATCAGCGTTCCCGCGGCCGCGCCTCTGGACATTCGCAGCGCGATAACGATTGTGGCTTGGATCTCGCCGAACGCGGTGCAACCATTCCCTGTGCCTAATACGTGTTCGCCGGACGGCATTACGCGCGAGAGCTGTGCCGTCATCGCCGGCAAACCAAACGGTTACCAACTGGCGATGCTTGCAGATGGCCGGCTAACACTTGGGTTGGCAACACACAGCAATGGTGTCGTTGATTTGGCGGGATTGTCAACTAGCAAGGTCTCAATATCGAGCTTCACTTTTGTCGTAGCAACTTATGATTCCGCCACGGCAGAGGCATCCATCTACATAAACGGCGTTCTGGACGCGACCAACACGTTCTCCGGCGTTATGGACAGCACGAACGAACCATTCCAAATCGGCGGTTTCGTCGATCCGTCCTTTCTTGCGGTCGGCTATGGCGCTTACGCCGGCGTGATCGATGAAGCGATTCTTTTTAATCGCGCCTTGTCTGCGAATGAGATTCAGTCCGTTTACTTGGCTGGCAGGGCCGGTATGTGCAAGAACACGCCGGTGCTCTTGTCGGCGTCTCCCAGCACCGTTGTGCAAGGACAACGCAACGTTCAAGTGGCACTTGCTGGACAGTTTACGCATTGGTCTCAAGGCGCGACCGCGGTCACTTTCGGCGCGGGTATCACGGTCGCAATGCTGACTATCAACTCGGCCACGAGCGCGACGGCACTCTTGAACATAGATCCCGCGGCAACCGGCGGCCGGCGATCCGTCACGATCACCACGGCGGGAGAGGTCGTTACGCTGGCAAATGCATTTACAGTTGGCGTCAACCAACCGCCGGTCGTGAGCGCAGGTGCCAATCAAACTCTCTCTCTTCTTTTGGCCTCGGTTCAGATTACTGAATTCGCAATCCCTACATCGCCAGCCAACATCAGTGGACCGCCAGAGATCACGGTGGGACCGGATGGCAATCTATGGTTTACAGAGGAAAGCTCGAACAAGGTTGGGACACTCACTACGGGAGGAAAGTTCATAGAGTTTCAGGTTCCAACCAGCGGGGGAGCCCTACTTGGAATTGCCGCGGGACCGGACGGCAATGTGTGGTTTACCGAGTATTTTGGGAACACGATTTGGAGAATCACACCGGCTGGGATATTGACGCCGTTTTCGATCCCAACGGCCGGAAGCGCCCCCTATGGAATCACCGCTGGACCGGACGGCAATCTTTGGTTTACGGAAAGGTTTGCGAACAAGATTGGCAGGATTACTCCCGGCGGCGTTTTCTCGGAGTTTCCGATCCCCTCTACGAATAGCCAGCCCTTTAAGATCACAGTGGGGCCAGATGGAAACCTCTGGTTTACCGAGAGCGGCGACGAAAACGGCGTTTTCGTCGGCCAAAGCAAGATTGGGAGGATCACACTCAACGGAGTAATTACCGAGTTTCCAGTTCCAACCGCCCGCAGCGCGCCGATTGGGATCACGGCAGGGTCGGACGGCAATTTGTGGTTCACCGAGGCGTGGGCAGCGGTGAGCCAAATCGGAAGGATTACTCCCGCGGGGGTGGTGACGGAATATCCGCTTCCTACCGCCGCAAGCAGCCCACTATTAATTACGGCCGGGCCAGACGGCAATCTGTGGTTTACTGAAGGCGATGCCAACCAAATCGGGAGAATTACAACCTCCGGGGCGGTAGCGGAATATCCCGTTCCAACCCCTGGGAGCCTTCCGCAGGGAATTACGGCAGGGCCTGATGGTAATCTCTGGTTCACGGAAACCGCGGCGAATCAAATCGCAAGAGCCAATTTCGGCGTCTTCTATAACCCAACAAACGCCGCGTTGAATGGTTTGATAACGGACGACGGATTACCCGTGGGCGGGGCGTTGACGACGGCATGGAGCGAGACGAACGGACCGGCACCCGTTATTTTCGGAGGCCCTAACGCCACGTTCTCCAATGTTGCAGGACAAACCAATCCGGTTTCAACGTCGGCGACGCTGGATGCCCCGGGCACTTATACGCTCAGTCTGGCCGGTAGTGATTCCGCGTTGACAACCAGTTCGACTCTTACGATCACAGTCAATCCTCCTCAGGCCGCTACGCTTCTATCCGTTACTCCGAATAATGCCCAACCGGGACAGCAGAATGTTGCTGTCACTATCGTGGGAGCGTTTACGCATTTTGCGCAGAATACATCGATCGTGAACTTAGGAACCGGTATCACCGTGGCCTCATTCGCTGTGAGCAGCCCAACGACGGCTTCCGCCGTGCTAAATATCGACTCCTCCGCACTGCCCGGCCCCCGGCGGGTAACGGTAACGACCGGCAGCGAAGTGGCGACTCTGGGCAACGCATTCACTGTGCAGGCGGGCATGCCCGCGATTCTGAGCCTCAGTCCGAATGTCGGCCAGCAGGGGCAAACCAAGCTTTCAATAACGATCACAGGGCAGTTGACACACTTTGCGCAAGGAAGCAGCACGGCCGACTTGGGCGCGGGTATTACGGTGTTATCACTGAGTGTTAGTTCCTCGAGTTCGGCTACTGCCGTGGTCAATATAGATCCAACGGCAACTGGCGGTCCGCGAACCGTTACGGTCACTACGGGAAACGAGATTGCGGGCCTCACCAATGGATTCACCGTATTAGCAGTCGCGGTGCCTCCAACTATTAAGATGGTATCGCCGAATTCCGGCCCGCAAGGGCAAGGTGGTCCGGTTGGCATTGTCGGTCAGAATACGCATTTCGTCCAGGGAACGACGCAGGTGAGTTTCGGTCCGGGCATCACCGTAAGCAACATTAGCGTCACGTGCCCGACGTGCCTGACAGCACAGCTTCAAATCGCAGCGAATGCCGCCGTGGGACCGGCAACGGTCACGGTAACGACGGGCTCGGAGGTGGCCACCTTGACCGGTGGATTCACCATTTTCCCAGGGACGCCGATCCTGACTTCAATGGTCCCGGCTAGCGCCAGCCAAGGGCAAAGCCTAACCTCAACGATCACCGGCCAGTTCACGCATTGGACTCAAGGAACCACGCAGGTGAGCCTTGGCGCCGGCATCACGGTAACGAGCGTCACCGTATCGAGCGCAACCAGTCTGAGCGTGCAATTGGCCGTCGATCCAGCAGCTACGATCGGCACTCGCGCGCTTACCGTCACAACTGGCGCGGAGGTCGCGTCGGCCGCTGGCGTGCTCACGGTGCAGGCCGCCACATCAGGTCTCTACACCCTCAATCCCGGCGGCGGGTCGCAAGGGCAACAGAATCTCTCCGTCGTGATCACGGGTCTCGCAACCCATTTCGCGCAGGGAACGAGCGTTGCTAGTTTTGGCGCTGGCGTTACCGTCGCTTCTCTGACCGTCGCCAGCGCCACCAGCGCGACGGCAATCGTCAACATCGATCCTGCGGCGATACCCGGTGCGAGGACGGTGACGCTTACGACCGGAGCCGAGGTGGTGTCGTTTACCAATGGGTTCACGATTAGCGCCAGCGGACCGATTGTCTATACGCTAAACCCAGGCGGCTCGTCGCAGGGCGCGACAGGCTTGCAGGTCCAGATCACAGGTCTTAATACCCATTTCACGCAAGGAACAAGCGTTGCTACGTTTGGCGCTGGCATTAACGTCAGCTCGCTGACGATTACGAACGCGACCACGGCGACGGCCATGATCGACATTAACGTTGGCGCGGCAATTGGTCCAAGGACGGTCACGATCACTACCGGCGCCGAAATTGCCAGTTTCGTCAACGGATTCACTGTTGTTGCCGGCATTCCTGGGATCACGCAAATCAACCCCGGCAGCGGCGCGCAAGGGGTTCAGAACCTGTCGCTGGCGGTGATCGCGCAGTTTACGCATTTCGTGCAGGGAACGACGACGGCGACTATCGGCTCCGGCGTCACAATCAACAGCGTTACGGTAACCGATTCCACCCATCTTTCACTCTCAGTTTCGGCTTCCGCGACGGCGGCGACGGGGAGCCGAACCGTGACCATCACGACCGGAACCGAGATCGTATCGGCGCCCGGAGGATTTGTGGTCACTGCAGGAACGCCCACGCTCCTGTCCGCCAATCCCGCCAGCGCGACCCAGAGCCAACAAAATGTGAATGTCACCGTCACAGGTCAACTCACCCACTTCGTGCAAAGCACATCAAGCGTAAGTTTTGGGGGTGCAGGCGTTACGGTAAACAGCGTCACTGTTGCCAGCGCGACCAGCCTCACGGCAAACATATCCGTCTCGCAAACCGCCACAGCCGGTAGCCGCACGATTATCGTGACAACAGGCGCCGAGGTCGATACGCTGGCCAATGCGTTTACTGTTCAAGCGGTAGGCAATCAGCCCCCGGCGATCACCATCGCCTCTACGTGGTCGGTCGTCCTACCGAATTCCCTGACCCTCAATTACACGGTCAGCGATCCGGGCCTCCCGCACGGCGGCACCCTTACCGTGAACTGGTCCACAGTGAGCGGAGCCGGCGGGGTGGGCTTCCAGAACCAGACTCCCACGTCGATTATGGCGAACTTCAGCCAGGCCGGAAGTTATGTTCTTCAGATTGGCGCAACGGACAGTTTCACCCAGCTTACGACGACACAAAACGTGACCGTGACCGTCACAGGCACATTGCCAACCCCGCCCACAGTTTCAATAACGAGTCCCACGGACGGAAGTCCTGTCACCACCTTGACCAATGTGATCGGAAGCGTCGCTAGTCCGGCGCTCTCCTCCTGGACGCTCGAATTCCACATGCAAAACGAGTCGATTTTCCGGCCTATCGCCACGGGGACCACGGCGGTCACCAACGCCACGTTGGGAACCTTCGACCCCACCCTTCTGCTCAATGGATTGGCGCTCATCCAGTTGCGGGCAACCGATACGGCCGGGCAGACTACAACCTTCGGTCCGATCAGCGTGGTCGTAATGGGCAACCAGAAGCTCGGTAACTTCACAATTTCCTTCAACGACCTCAGCGTTCCCGTTGCCGGATTACCGATTCAGGTCGTGCGCACCTATGACAGCCGCGACAAGGCGGCCGGCGATTTCGGGGTGGGTTGGCGGCTGAATCTGACCACCGTCTCGCTCGCTACCAACGGAGCATTGGGAGACAATTGGGTAGGAACCAATAGCGGCGGGCTCTTTTCGAACTATTGCATCAGCCAATCCAGTTCGCACGTCGTCACCGTCACTTTTGCTGACGGGACGGTGTTCCAGTTCCAACCGACCTTGACGCCCGCCTGTCAGCAGCTCGTCCCTTTGAGTCAAACGAGCGTTACTTTTGCGCCGATCTCAACGACGCCACCCAACGCCTCGTTGGCGATTGTGGGCAGCAGCCTGACTTTTATCGATGGCAGCTTCCCAGGCGCGATCACGCTGCTCGATGTGGATGATGTTACGACATTCGCTCCCGATCTCTATCGTTTGACAATGCCAGACGGCCGCGTGCTGCTCATCAGCCAGTCTTCCGGCCTGCAGAGCATGACCGACCCGAACGGGAACAAGCTGACGATTACGGCCGCTGGTATCACACACTCAAGTGGCAAGAGCGTGAGCTTCCTGCGCAATCAAGCCGGTGCGATCACTAAAATTACCGATCCGAATGGCAACATCATCCAGTACGGTTACGATGCCAACAATAATCTAATCAGTGTTCGCGATGCTGCTGGGAACACCAGCATGTTTACCTATGACGGCAATCACGGACTGCTGACCATTGTGGATCCGCGCGGCGTTCAGCCCATCAAGAACGTCTACGACAACGCCGGCCGGCTAATCCAGCACGTGGACGCGTTCGGCAACACGATCAACTACAGCTTCAATCTGAACACGCAACAGGAAACGGTCACGGACCGCTTGGGCAACCTCACGGTCAACTATTACGACGCCAACGGCAACATCGTGCAGGTGACGGACGCGCTTGGCGGCAATACGCTGCGTACATACGATGCGAAGAACAACCTGCTTACCGAGACGAACGCGCTGCACGAGACGCGCACCTATACGTATGACACCGACAACAACCGACTAACCGAGACTGATTCGTTAGGCCATACAACAACCTACACCTATAACAATCGCAATCAGGTGCTCACCATCACGGATGCCCTCGGGGGCGTCACAACCAATACGTACGACGGCAGCGGCAACCTGCTGACCACCAAGGATGCCGCTGGCGACACCACGTCCTATGCTTATAACGGCCAAGGTCTGCGAACCTCGATGACCGATGCGCTCGGGAACATCACGGCGTATCAGTACGACGGTTCAGGCAATCTTACGCAGCAGACCGATGCTCTGGGGCATGTGAGCTCCTATACCTATGACGGAAATGGGAATAAGCTGAGCGTAACTCAGACTCGTACAACGCCGACAGGCCCCCAAACGATGGTGACGAGTTATCAATACGACCCCGATAACAGGCTGACCAAGACCACCTACCCGGATACCTCGACGACGCAAATCGCTTATAACGCTATCGGCAAACAAAGCGCCACCACAGATCAGCTCGGCCATCAGAGGAGCTATCAGTATGATCTGATGGGTCGCCTGACCAAGACCACGTATCCGGATGGCGTCACGGAATCAAGTACCTATGACGCCGAAGGGGACCGGATTACCAGCATCGATCGCGCCAGTCGTACTACCGGCTATGTCTATGACCCGCTCAAGCGCTTGGTACAAACAATCTATGCCGACCAAACAAAGACCGGCACTACGTATGACGTGGCAGGCGAGGTCACTACGGTTACCGATGCGCGTGGAGACGCCACCCAATATCAGTATGATCAAGCCGGTCGCCGCAATGCCGTCATTGACGCACTCGGCCACAAGACCAGCTTTACTTATGATGCGGTCGGGAACCAGATCTCGATGACCGATGCCAATGGTCACACTACCCAATATCAGTACGATGCGGACAATCGCCGCACCAAGGTCATTTACCCAGACGGCACGACGGACACGACTGGATACGACGCGCTGGGCCGAACGATCAGCAAAACGGACCAGGCGGGTCAAATCACCCAGTATGCATATGACAAGCCAGGGCACTTGATTCAAGTGACGGATGCCTTGAGCCAGAAGACGCAATACGCCTACGATGAGGTCGGTAACCGGCTCACGCAAACCGATGCGAACGGCCACACGACCAACTTCGCCTACGACAGCTTGGGCCGGCGCACACAACGTACTCTGCCACTGGGCATGGCGGAGACCTCGACGTATGACCCGGCTGGAAATCTGCAATCAAAGAAGGACTTCAACGGCAAAACGACGACATATACTTATGATCTCGTCAACCGCCTCTTGACGAAGACGCCCGACCCCAGCCTCAACCAGCCGACGGTACAGTTTACGTACAGCCCGACCGGGCAAAGGCTTTCCATGCTCGATGCGAGCGGAACGACCGGCTACGCCTACGATGTGCGCGACCATCTAACACAGAAGGTGACTTCCGAAGGAACCCTAACTTACGGCTATGACGGTGCTGGAAACCTGCTCTCGATCCACTCCTCGAATACCGGCGGCACATCGGTGAACTACGCTTATGATGCCTTGAACCGGCTTTCGACTGTGACAGACAACCGGTTGGCCGCGGGAACGACCTCCTACGCCTTCGACAACGTCGGCAACCTTCAGAGCTTTCTTTACCCTAACGGCGTTCAATCCACATATACCTACAACACGCTGAATCGGCTGACGAATGCGGCGCTCAACAAGGGCTCGACGCTGGCCAGTTACGCCTACACTTTGGGGCAAGCCGGCAACCGTCTGGCGGTCGCCGAACTGGGCGGACGGCAGATCACCTACACGTACGATGCCCTTTACCGCCTGACCCGCGAAACCATCGCTGCCGGTTCGGTGAACGGCGTGATTGGCTATACCTACGACCCGGTCGGGAATCGGCTGACGCGTACCTCGACGGCGGGTCCCG
The DNA here is from genome assembly GCA_963703295.1 of Bryobacterales bacterium. Lineage (GTDB taxonomy): Bacteria > Acidobacteriota > Terriglobia > Bryobacterales > Bryobacteraceae > PALSA-243. The sequence goes on along the minus strand of OY969810.1, from coordinate 7,217,991 downwards.
TGCCTGCCACGACCTCGACTTATGACGCGAACGACCGTTTGAATTTAGACACATACGACGCCGATGGAAATACGACGGCATCGGGGGGGAACGCCTACGCCTACGATTTCGAAAACCGTCTGACGAGCCAGAACGGCGGGGCTGTTTCCATCGTGTATGACGGCGATGGCAATCGCGTCTCGAAGACTGTCGGTGCAACCACGACCAAGTACCTGGTGGACGACCGGAATCTAACCGGATACGCCCAGGTACTGGAGGAATTATCCGGTGGAATGGTTCAACGAGTCTATACCTACGGGCTCAATCGCATCAGCCAAAGCCAGGCCTCAGGCACCAGCTTCTACGGATACGACGGGCACGGAAATGTCCGGCTGCTGACTGACACAACGGGCGCCGTTACCGACCGGTACGATTACGACGCATTCGGGAATACCATCACCCAGGCTGGGAACACGCCCGATGTGTACCAGTACTCGGGCGAGCAGAACGATCCCAATCTGGGCCTGTACTACCTGCGGGCGCGGTACCTCAGCCAGAGCACCGGCCGTTTCTGGACGACCGACAAACTGCTCGGTGACGAAGATACACCGGTTTCAATGCACCAGTACCTCTACGCGGGTAGCGATCCCGTTGATAACAGCGATCCTTCCGGAAACCAGTTTATTGCTTCAGAAATCCCATTGGAAGCGGCGTTCTCGGTCATAGCACAAATCCCAGTGCTCGCTCCAAGCCCCTCGGTATTTCAGCACCTGAAATCCTTGGCAACCACAGCAGTGGAGGAAGAGACGAATGGCCAATCTATGGTATGGAGATACGTTGACTTGTCGTCGAGCTATCCTCCTTGGATCCCGTCCAGCAGTGATTGGGACGGCCTGTCAGGAACTCGCGGCGGTAGTCCCCCGTATTGGCCTACTCCTGTCGCATGGCTGACAACGGTTATCAAACCTGCTGGTACGCCTAGTCCGAGCACGGATCGCGTATTTGGGGCCACGGAAGCTGTCCTTTTGGCGGCGGGGTTCGATGTTGAGAATACGCCCAACCTTTCTGATCCCTATCATGTTTCAATTGGGGGTGTTTTGCCCGGCATCGTGAACAGAAAGGGTCGTCCATCATGGCCGGGAACAGGTACACAACGGGCTGCAACGGCGGCCCTTTTGCAAGCGGCGTTCAGTTTGGTAGTCTTCCCGTGAACTGCTAAAATAGCGTCGCCTTTGGGAGGATTGAGGATGGCTTGTGCGTCGTTCAACATGTGGGAGGCGCTCTACTTCGGGGAACAATCTTGTGAGGCGATCACTATTGAGATGAGAGTGACACCGCAGAATCGTTTGGTATTTGCAGTGATTGACAAAGAGCCGGCGGAGGCGCGATCAATTCAAGAATTGGTTGCTGAGCGTCCGGATTGTCGCGAGATTAGCATGTCACATGCCTTGAAATTGATACTAAACGGTGAAGCCAAAGCCGCGAGCTTGGTGGAGAGGTTCATCCGAGATCAAACTAGGCCCGGTCTGGTCGGACGGCAGCTCGTCCTAACGGTGGATGAGCGTAGATTCGAAAGCCAGATCTGCAACTCGCTGACAGAAGCGATGTTCAGCTTGGACGATATGCTCGGGAGTTCCGCTAAATGGTGGCTCACGATCTGCTTCGATTGTCGATTCAGTCGCGAGGCCCGCTTTGTACCTCTTGACGACCGGGATTTTCTCGTATGCTATAGGGACTTTCCAAATCAGCTTTCCCAAATTGAGCAACTTGAAGATTCTCGCAAAGACGCGACGCAGCTTTCAGACGGAGGCCACTTCTTTGTAAACGCATTCCATTCCTGTGCTGCCTGGAAGGAAAAGAGAAGTCCCGACAAGTAAGGCTAGAGGGGTCCTGAGGCTATGGAGATCTGGGCGGCAGTACCGGAATCTCCGAGACGGCGCTGGCGCGCCGGCTGAAGGGTGACACGCCACCCCAGAATGGGTACTGCACGGGAGCGCCGGTTCCCATATGGGAACCACCTGAAAACACAGCCCGGCCCGTGAGGCGGTTCCCATATAGGAACATGAAAAGTACGACGGATTGCATGTATGACATACACGGCTAATCCTGTGGTACGACCGGCCTGTGCTACCCGGCCTAATCGATGTGGAGAAACTTGCCGGCTACAGTTACGAAGCAAAGAACGCGGGGCGCAACGGCTCGAAGGCGGCCCCATCGCGGCGTCAAAACGGGGGGATGGCGGCCAGTGCGCGGAGCATTCCGGAGCCAATAACAACGGACCTGCCGACCCATTTACCAGATCTTCTGTCGGAAATCACTGATAACGGACGGCAAGAAGATCCCGCCGTAGTCATATCGATGGAGCGTTAGTCATGGCCCACCATTGGAACAGACGCAAATCCCCGAAGCCTGCTCCCGCTCCAGTGTCCGAGCCCATGCACGCGTCGCTCGATGAGTTCCTGGTCTGGATGCAAATGCAGAACTTCGTAAGCGTCTCGTGAATCACCCTTCCGAAGGTAGCGGTAGCTGCTGCATTGTGGTGTTATGAGCGACACCGTTATTGAGGCGAAGCCGGCCAACCCGAAAGTAGACGAGTGGGGCGAACGAATCGCGGCACAAGGGCGTAGCGGGATATCCGTGAAGCAGTTCTGCAAGGAGCAAGGGTTGACGGAGCACGCTTTCTACGCGTGGCGGAAACGGCTCCGGGAAAGCGGTCCGGTGCGGTTCGCCGTGGTGGAGAGGAGCGCGCGCCGGCAGGAGCGCACGACGGAGCCGGTATTGGAACTGGTGTTGGCTACGGGCGAGCGGCTACGTATCGGCGCTGGCGTGGATTTCGCGACCTTGCGGACCGTGCTGGACGTGCTGCGCCGATGATCCACTTGCCAGCCAGCGTGCGGGTGTATCTGTGCCTGATGCCGTGCGATATGCGCAAGAGCTTCGATAGTCTGCATGCGCTGGTGCGCGAGCACCTGGAGTTGGACGCCTTCGCCGGCCACCTGTTTGTGTTCGCCAGTCGGCGCAAAGACCGGGTGAAGATTCTGTACTGGGATCGCGACGGCTTCGCTGTATGGGGCAAGCGATTAGAGGAAGGAACGTACGCCATACCGTTTGGTGATGGCGCCGGGGAACATCGGCGGGAAATCACGGCGCAGGAATTAGGCGCACTGCTAAGCGGCATCGATCTGAGCACTGCGAAGCGGCGCAAGCGGTACCGGCGCGCGGACATATAAAAGTTTTCACTTACTGTTGTTTTTACTTGGAAAGGGACCGGTTTCCGCGTAATCTAGACTCACGGTGGCTATCGATCCGAACAGCTTGCCACGGGATGCAGAGACGCTGCGGAAGATCGTGGTGGATCTGGCCGGGCAACTGGATCGTTCCCTGACCGAGCAGAACAAGTACCAGAGTCTGCTGCGCGAACTGCTGGAGGCGCAGCGCAACCGCAAGAGTGAGCAGTTGTCGAAAGACCAACTGGCATTGTTCGAGGCGGCATGGAAGGCACGGAGTACGGAAGACGAATCCGCTGCCGGCGAGGACGACGATGGGGTTTGTTGGTGTTGTGACATGATGTGTCCTCCGTCGTTTGATAGTCTCGTCCAACATCGGACGAGCCGCTCGAGGGAGGACGGGTTAGGAGCCGGCCGAAGGTGGCCGGCGACGCGTTCGAAGGAGGTGGGTAACCGCCGGCCCGACGCCCAGGCCGTCCCTCAAGTCCTCTTGAAGGACCTGGCCTGCCGGCGATCCTGGCGTTGGCGGCGACATCCGGAGGCAGACGGCTTCGCGAAGGATGCGGAGTAGCGGGGCGATTCTGCGCGAGGGATAAATAGGACACCCTGCCCAGCAGGGCCGAGACCCAGGCCGACTTGTCCTGGCCGGTGGCGGCTCTGGCTCTGACCGCGGCGGCATCCGGTTTATGCTCGACGTCCGCTATGCCTTCTTTGACAACCCGTAGACTGGAGAGCGCTACGGCTGATGCAATGGGGTAGGATTTGAGTAGGCTCCCGGATAATCAGCGGCCGGAATTTGCTATGCTTTGGGCGAAAGATTTCGTATGGACCACCTTCCAATGAAAGCGATCGAACTGGTCGGCGATATTGACAGTCAGCATCAACTCCGGGCCGACGTGCCCAAGGAATTGCCGACGGGTCATGTTCGTCTGATCGTTTTGCTTCCTGAAGAGGATGAGGTCGGCGGTGCTTGGGCTCATGGGATCGCCAACGAATGGTCTGCTGAACTCTCCGATCCCCGCGAGGATATTTACACGCTTGAAGACGGCCAGCCTCTGAATGCAGCCGGGTGAGATTTACTTAGCTAAATTCCCGTTCGGCGACGTGCCGGGCATGAAACTTCGGCCCGTGCTATTGCTGACGGGAAGTGTGAGTTCGGTTCCGGAAGTGTTGGTCGTCTACATTTCTTCGGTCATTCCGGCGCAGATCATGGCTTCCGATTTGGTGATCGATCCGTCGCGTCCGGAATTCCAAAGCACCTCGCTTAAAGTCATTTCGACGCTCCGCCTTCATAAGCTGGCCACGATTCATTCTTCAAGTCTCGTGCGGTATCTAGGAAGGCTCGACATGGCACACCAAAACGCCATCGCCACAAAACTGAAAACTCTTTTGAATCTGTAGTCACGCCTTTGTCACCGATTGGGCTCAACGACCGGGTCGATATCGCGCGCTTGGTCCCTATGCTGCGCCGCCTTCTTGACGGTCTGCTCCGCATAATACTGAGGATTGTGTTTATCGAATCGGCGGTAGCTGGCAATGGCGGCGGCGATCATGGCTGGTGACTCGCCGCGCGACAACGCCCGTTTGGCGAACGCCCAATCGCGCTCCGATTGGGAAAGCGCCTGTCCCGTTTTCTGACGGGATGGTGTGGTACCTTCCAGTTCAACGCCGGAACGCGCCGCACGATCCTCACCGAGCTTTGGAAAATGTTCGGGTCGGTAGGTTTCCGTGGCGAGATGCTCCGCGCGGACGAAGTGCGATCGGCCGTACTTATGATTGTGAAATCCCGGCAAACGGAGAACGCGCGCGCAGTCAGTCGCCGCGGTGTCCGCGCCACTGTCGCGACTCAAGCCTCTTTGGAGTTCTTCCGCTGGGGCCTTTCCGAACCCCTCCACTTTCCAGACAACCTGCCATTTGCCGGGTGACGTGCCGATGACATAGTTCGGCTTGGGAAGATCCGGGCGTTTGAGAAGCGCTTCGACGGCGCCCGTGCCGTTCTCATCAAAATCGAGATAGACGTGGCGGATGGCTTCCACGTCCTCTTTCGTGCGCGTGCGGGCGTCCGCCTTCAGGGCGTTCATGGAAATGTAGACCTCGGAGCGCCGGTCGTTTTGCACATGCAACCAAGCCTGAAAGTCAGGCGCAGCGATTTTTTCGGTAGTCGCGATGCGCTGCATAACGGTGTCCGCGCGCTTGTTCACAAGCACCACGGCGAGGCGGTCGGTCGGGAGGAAGTTCTCCCGGAGATAAAGCGGCGCTATGTCGTCACTCATGACGGGGACCTCTCATAGCGTTTTTGGAGGTCATAGCGGTCCAGCACGGCGTCATAGCCGCGAACCTCATAGACCTGAGTAACGAAGCGTTGCCCTTGCCGGCGTTCGACATGAACCAAGAAGTTCAAAGCCTCGGCGATATTGCTGCGCACCGCGCGGTACGGCAACTCGATGCCGGACATGAGGACGCAGGTGGTAAAGCGCGCCAAGGCCTGCCCGGCGGAATTGGCGTGAAGCGTGGCGAGCGTCCCGGCGTGGCCGGTGTTGAGCGCTTGGAGCAAGTCGAAGGCTTCACCGCCGCGGACCTCGCCCAAGAGAATCCGGTCCGGACGCAACCGCAGCGTGGTCTTCAGAAGATCGCGAATCGTGACAGCGGCGACCGGCGGCTGTTCGCGCCGTGCTTCCAGGCGCACGAGGTTCCGGGCCTCGATCTGGATTTCAGACGTGTCCTCAATGACAACGACACGGTCTTCCGGGTCGATGAACGCGGCCAGCGCATTGAGGAGCGTCGTCTTTCCGGTCCCAGTTCCCCCCGAGATCAGAAGCGTTCTGGCGTTGCTGAACCGCGCCGCGCAAGAGTTCCGAGACGTCCGGCGTGAGAGTTCCGATACGAATCAATTCGTCTATGGTGTAGCGCTGGCCATGAAACTTTCGAATCGCAAGCACCGTGCCGGCGACGGAGCAGGGCGGCAGAACCGCGGCCACGCGCGAGCCGTCCGGCAAGCCGGGAATCAAGGAGTGGATTCTCCGGGCTGATTTCGTCACCCAGCACGCGCGCGATATTGCGTACGGCAACCTGCAAGGATTTCTCGGTCAGCGTGACGCCGTCGACCTCGCGCAGGTCGGCCGCGTTCTTCCACGAAGACGCGCGCCGAGCCGTTCACCAAAATGTCCGAGACGTCCGGATCACGCAGGAGACGTTCAATCGGGCGCAGAAACGGAATAATAACGTCCCAACTCATGCTTAGATGTCTCCTTGGGCCAAGTGTTCGAAATAGGAGGTGTCCGGATCTAGGTAATAGGGCTTCAGATAGCAGTAGGTCGGCGGCTGCGGATTCAATCCGTCGTAAGCCAGCACAATGGCCTGAGCGTTCTTGCAGCTCCGAGAAAATCTTCGGCTCAAAGACGAAGTCGCGCTGGACGTTATACGCCTTGCTCGTGCTGAGCGTGGTCTTGTGCGCGGCGGCGCGGCCGGTGAGGACGCTGACGCCGGCGTCCTGCCCGTTTTCCGAGAAGCTGTAGTTGAAGTTTCAATTGCTCCTCCTTGCCGCAGAGTTCGCTGACGCGCATTTGGCGCTGAAATCATCCGAGAGGGCCAGGAAGATTTTGGTGCGAAACGTCTGGAGGAGCGTGCGCCAGGATTCGCCGGGCAAGGTCGAGCGTAGCGAGCTGATGCTCTGCGTGGCCACAATCGGAATACATTTCGCCTGACGCGAGAGCGCGAAGAACTTTTCATCCCCCGACGGATCGTTCTCGCCCGACCGTGGCGAAGGCGTGGTACTCATCGCAGAGAAAGAGCACTTGCCGCCAGACGCTGGTGAGGCTCCTTTTCCATCCGGGGAATTCGGTTTAAGACCGCGCGCTGGAAATCCTGCTTCATCATCGTTCCGATCGCCTTGGCGAGACCGGGATTGGCGGACACCGGAAAATTCAGGGCGCAGACGGCGCCCTGTTCGATCAGGTCGGCGAAGGGCGGCAGCGGCGTCCCATAGCGGCCGTCGGCGTTGGCGACCGGGTCATAACATTCCTTCGGCGGACAAAAAACGCGCTTGACGGCCGGGTTGTCGTCAAAAAGCGAGAGAAAAACCGAGATCCCTTCCACGATCGAGGTACGTAGCTTCGGTTCGATCCGGAGCCAGTCGTGATAGAACCAGCGTTTGACCGCTTCGAACTGCTGGCGCTTGTGCGCGATGAATGCCGGGCCGCCGGTGCCCCCGCTACCCGGTTCGGTTTGTACTTCGAAGGCGATGCCGCGTTTGGCCAAATCGGCGCGCAACTCCTCCGTGGCTGGCGCCTTCATGCGGTTGGCGACGCTGTCGCATTCAAAGGGATAGTGTTCTAGGTCTTGGTGGGCCAGAAAGACGTCGATGTCGATCAAGACCGACTCCGCGGCAAAGCGGCGCTTCGCCTTCCTTGATCTTTTGCTCCAAAAGGTCCGGGTTGATCGCCCCATGGTAGACGTCGAAGAGCGTTACGTAATCATCGAGGACTTTGTGGAGGAGAATGACGAACTTGACCAGGTTGGTGTAGGCCTGCTGCCAGAACGGTTCTTTGCCTCGCCCGTAGAGGTTGTTGAGGAGCGAGGCGATGCCGTAGGCCAGCGCGTAGGCGTCCAGGTCGTTGTGGAGCGGGTTGTATCGGTAGTCGCCGTCGAGACTCACCTCCAAATAGTCGGCGGCGCGTCCGTACCGTTCCAAGAGGCCGCGCACCTTGTGGCAGAAGTCGCCTTTGACTTCCAAGACCAGCCCGCCGATCCGGCGGGCGGCGTCCTTCGCGCGATAAGCAAGAATCTGTTCGCGCAAACGGGTACATGCAGCCGCTCGTCTTTCCGCTCCCGATCGCGCCCACGATCATCATGCCCGTGTAGAGGCCTCGCTCGGGGATGCGGAGCCATTGCGGATGAGGCGCGGGACCGGGTCGCTTCGCGTAATGCGTCTCGCCGACGATGAGAAAAAGAGCGTTCCGCCCGGCCGGATCGGGGTAAGGCGGCAACGCCATCGCGTTGAACGGCGGATCACGTCGCGCGATGAAGATGTAGAGGACGGACCCGGCCATCGAGCCGACGATAAAAGGCGTTGTGAAGCACATCGCCAGGTAGGTGTACTCGATGCCATAAAACAGGTAGGGATCGTGCCAGCGAATGAGTTGCAGAAGCACGTTCTCGGCCGGGAACGGCCAATGAGAAAGCACCGCGTATCCGCCGGCCAACGCCAGGATGACGCTGACCCACGTCCGGCTTTCCGCCAACCGCCTCATGCGAGTTTCTCGCGCGTCTTGGCCACCACCGGTGGCGCCGGAACGAGCGGCTCCCGGGAGGCGAGCCACGCGCCGAATTCCTTGTCGCGACGAAAGGCGATCTCAAGCGCCTGACTTAGGACATACTCGCGGTCGCTGTCGAGGTATTCGCAGTATTTTTCCAGCTTGCGGACGAGCCGTTCGTCGAGCTTGACTTCAACGCGCTCGCGCTGATGCTTAGGTTGTTTCGGGATGTACGGTTTCATAACGCTCCTTTCATTCGCGCTTGGCCCGGTTCATTCGGAACAGCATGGGCGGGAGCGACCCCCGGCGCCGACGCGCGTCAACGCTCGGGGGCTTGGGCGGCCTGCGCCGCCCAAGACCGGGGTCGCTCCCGCCCATGCTGTGACCCCACGGCCGCTCGTTCCGAGGACTTGGATGTTGACATAATCGTCGACGGGTCGAACGATTTCACAGGAAAGAGCCGACACGCGGGCCGACATGCCGTCCGACGACGGTGTGCGGCGCGGGTGTCCGCGAAACCACGCCGTTGGACTCCTATTTAAGAGGTCGCAAAGCGCCAAAAAAATCATAGGAATGCTCCACGCGGTATGTTGAAAACGAACCCTCCGACGGTGTGGCAGGTGCGTGAGCACCCGCCAAAACCGTTTCGACTGCTGCGGCACCGCCCGTCTTCCAGAGGTGGTAAAGCGTCTGATGCCGGTCTGCGGAAAACTCGCGCCGCTCGTTGCGCAGGCGAATCAACTTGTCGCGGTCAAAGGTCGACCATTGCTGCGCCTCATAGCGACTTCGCGCCTCAAAATGGGCAAGCATCCGGCGTACGAGGGGATCACCCGGGGCCATCGCGTCGGCCTGCAGGCGGCCGGCGATGAACCGCCCAAAGGCCGCCTCCGCCGCCGGAAATCGAAAGACCGTTTCGGCGACGTACACGACATGAAAACGCCGGACCGCTGCAAAAAGGCGGCTGTATTGCTGCAGAAAGGTCCAAAATCCGGAGACGCTGGCCGCGCCGCTATCCACAAAACAAAAGGAAACCACAGGTAAGGCGAGGTCTGGCCCCGGCGGCGAAAGAAAGATGGGGAACTTCTCAACCAAATAACGCGCCGTCCGCTGGCCGCTGCCGACATAGCATTTGCCCGGTAGAACTGCTTTCTCCAGACTCAGCGTCGAGATGAAATAGTCGAGCTTCTCCTGTTCGGTCGCGAGATACTCCGGAGTTGGATGTGCCAGAACGAAGTCGAGACCCAGCAACTTGTTCTTGATGGTTTCGGGTTGGCGAAGCCGGCGATTGCGGTTGTCTTCTTGCCCTAAGGCCGCATAGAACGGCCGCGCCGCTAAGTGGTGGACATGCGTGTTACCGCCATAGGTGGCTACCCGGGCGTGGCCTTTAGCCAGCACCTTCTCGATGAGGCTGGCCGCCGTGCCGCCCAGCGCTTTACCCAGGAATTGAGTGTATTGCCGGCGCATGAAGTAACCGCCGTGCAAGGCCGCGGTCCCCAGGAAGCCGGCTTCGCGCGGCGTATAACCGAGACGCTCGAGCGATTCCCTTCTCTCTTGTTTCGTTAAGCGGATCTGACTCATGGGTTCCTCATAAGGACAGAATCGATGCCACTAAGTCCGGGCCATCCCAGACCGAACTTAAACGCCCGCCCGCGTTGCTCGGTGCGTACATTTTGAAGCCGGCGGCGGCCTTTTCGCGCAGTTGCGCGCCGCGATAATGTTCGGTAGCAAGCTCCAAATCGACGTGTGTACGCTCGCCCGCGGCGGTTTCGTACTCAATCCGAAGATCGGGAAGCGGAAGCTTTCCGCGAACCACGGTGAGGCCGTTTGCCTTGGCAATTTCGGCTTGACGTCGGGCATACGCCAGGGGTGGCAAGCCCTTGGCTTTGGCCAGCGGCGAATACACGTTGCGTTTTAATTCGTAATCCAAGATCACCCGGTGCACGCGCCCGCCCGCCTGCTCGATGCGCCGCGCGTCGGCGTGATACATGCGGTAGATCGCGGCGTCGTGCGCCACCTCTTTCGGTTTCACCAGGCCGGCATACACCGCTTGGGCAGCGCGCGACGTTGCGGTTTGTTCAAGATATTCCTGGCCGCGGCGTGTGAGCGTCACGACATCCAGGCGTTCGCCGCGGCCGCGAGTCCAGACCGCCCTGGACTGGATGAAACCCTGTTCGCGGAGGGACCGCAAGTCTTGCCGCATAGCAGCGATTTGTCCCCGGTACTTCAGCTCCGCCAAGTCGGCCACCGTCACTGTCCGAAAGCGGCCAATGTCATACAACACCTCACGCTCAGCGGCGCTTAACCGCGACGGATAACGTTCGCCACCGGCTTGCCGGTCGCCGCCGGCGGGACCCGGCAAGGGGTGGTCGGTGCCACGGGTCACGGGGGCTTCGACGACCCGCGGCACCCCTTTCGGAACCCTGGATTCTTGCGGCGATGGACCGATTTCCCGTCCCATAGCGTTACTCGTTCAACCGTTGGGTTAAGTCATCCGAAAGGCTCTCCCCGGTGCGCAGTTGCTTCTCCAGATGCGCCAGTTTTCGACCGGTGTCTTTCAAGAAGAAAATACGGCAGGCCATATAAACGGCGGCGAAGAGGTTGACAAAGAGCGCTCCTCCGAATCCGGCCAAAACGGCGCCGTACTTCACGAAGAGAAGGTGCCGGTAGGGAATCAGGAAGGGACAGGCCTGAAGCAGATAGATCCCCAGGCCGAGGACCATGACGGTCGTGATGAGCACCGCATTTCCAATCATGGCCGTTGCTCCTGGAATGCTTGGTCGTCTCGAAGATACGTAATGGAAAGACCTAGCGGGTTCACGGGAATCAGCGCGTTCGCTACCGGTTGCTTGACGATGAACACCGCATGCGCCACGTAGCGTTCCCGCCGGACTTCCTCATGGGTGGCGGCGGAATAGAAGACTTTCTCAAACTCGACAGTGGCCTTGTAGGGCGGACTGCGGAGATCCTCAATGGCGACGTTCGCAACGTTGATATCGATCTCGTCGGTCCGACCCAGGAGAAACGTTTCGATGACTTTGGATTTTTTCGTAGATTCCATGACGGCGTCGGCCAAGCGGCCGTCCAAAAAATAGAGCGCGCGTGGATAAGCCTCGCGGATCGTGGCGCGCATGCGTCCGTAATACGCGGTCACAAACTGAACGAGGAAATACTTCAGTTCGGCCTCCTGCGGTTGATAATCGAGACTGCCGTAATTGACCGCTTCGGCCCGACCCACCTGATTGATGCGGATGACCAGCGGCTGCAGATGGTGAAAGGCGTTGTAGGTCTTGACGTCCAATGTGACGAGCGCGACAGCCACGCCGCAGAGCGCCAGCACCGCGATTTTCAGATAGGTATTCATGACGGCGACGGAGCCGTAGAGTTCCACATACTGCCGCTTAGCTGCGGCGAATTCCTTTTCAATGATGGCGGTTTCAGGCATGGTGTCCTCACAAGACGCGAGCATCGACGAATTCTCCGGATCGGCCGGTGAAGATCGAGTTCACGAGCGATGGAATCTTGAGAATTCCGTACGTGAAAGCGATCAAGAGCATCACCAGCGGAAAGAACAGCAGCGCAATGGCGACGCCATCGTACGGTGGCGGGTGCGAATCGATGAAATGAATAAGAAGTTGCCCGAAGACGAACAAATACGCGTTCGCCACGACCGGATAGAACGCATATTGAATCAGGGCTTTGAACCATCCCCAAAACAGCCAATCCAGGCCCGGAACGATGAAAAAGGGAATAAAGATCGGCCCCAGCAACACCGCAATGGCCGTCGCGACGTAACCAAAAGCGATGACGCCGAAGACGGCGGCCTGCGCGAAAAGGAGACACACCACCGTAATCCCATAGCGAATGAGTTCCAGAAGATTGAGCGCCAGAGTCAGGCCGGGCGTCTCCATGCCCAGTACAGGCTGGTCAGGCGGTCCCAGACTTGCTGCACCAATGCTCCGTTCAGTTGATTAGACAGGGACAACCCCTGATCGACAATCAGATGGTAGAAGCTGACGCCGATGCCCGGGAGCGGCTGACTGTAATACGTAATCATGCCGAACCCGAAGGCGATGGTTAACAGGAGCGAGGCGAAGCGATCGAAATGCAGCGACGGGCCCTGGCTCGCAGCGGCCAGCGCGCATTTAATGCCGAACCACGAGATCGTGATGACGGCGAAGCCGCGAAACATATGGGCTCCCATCGTTTCGAAGAGCGCCGCATTCTGGGTCATGAGCTGGGTGAGAAACGCAAATAAGTCGTTCATTGAACTGGGCGGCATAGGGCCTCCTTTCAAGGCATGCGCCAAGCCACCATGGCGCCGCTGGCATTGGCGGCTTGGGACGCCATCACGGCTTGGCCTTGGCTCATGAAGCCGATATGGACGTTGAACGCCTGGGCCTCGGCGTCCCGTTGCCGCTTGGCTTGAATGATCTGTTCTTCCGCCAGGGCGACTAAGAGCTTATTCGTATCCTGCCCATTGCGCATGCCGATCACGGAGGCGGCGTTGATCTTGTTCAAGACGGCGATTTCGGTGTTCAGGTTAGGGTCAGACGATAGAGAATCCGCTTCTAGATTTAGAATGGCGGCCTCCACACCGGGGGCGTTGGCGCGCAAGGCTCCCAGGGTCGTCATGGCCGACAAGTTCGCACCGTCTGTTAGTTCGACCGTCGCGTAATTGGTCTTCAGACGATCGAGCTGGTCGGCGGGAACATTGCCCAGCGCGCCGCCGTAGGTTTGCAGCGGTTGAGTCGCGCTGGAATAGCCCGCCGCCACCCCTTGCCCGGAGTTAATGCCGGCCACCCAAGCCCCTGTGGTGCCGTAGGTATTCGTAGCATTGGAGGGCGTCCAGGGCGTTGCCTGCGCCCGATAGCGCTGGATCATGTTTACCGGATCCTGCCGCGCCATCAAGAGCATCTCGTTGTATTGATTCGTGATCATTTGGTAGGTTTGGACGAGTTGGGTGTACTGCTGCTGGAGTTGAACCAGTTGGCTGACCGCTTCGTCGTAGTTGGTGGGATCGAAGACGACGTCGCCTACACCGAAAATCGCCAGCGCGGGCGGTGTCGCCGCCAGCGCGAAAACCAGAATGACGACCAATGACTTCCTCATAGTTCCTCCTCGCCTTAATCTCATTTACTTGTCCTCAAGAAGCCCGTGCGACGCGTAAGCCGGCAGCGAAAGATCTTGCGACAAATAAATCTTGACCCGGTATCCCTCTCGAATGGTGAAGGTCGGCAGGACGTTCAAATACCGGTCGAGAATGTGCGTCGATGATTGCGACAGGCTCGAGGTCACGCCCTGCTCGTAGGCCTGCGTGGGCGATTCATCCAGGCTGTAACGCGTATTGGCCTGCGCGAGGCCCGCCAAGGCTCCGAGCGCGATCGAGACGCCGAAGACTTCTACGTAATGGTGGTTCACCTGGTCTCTGAAGCCGGTCTCTCCGATTTGATTCAATCCCTGGAATTTGTCCAGAGTTACACTCGAACCGTCCGGCATGACGAGGCGGTGAAAAACGACCGCCAACCGCTGCTCGCCTAGATTGTCGAGTTTGTACGCCTCGCCCAACACGCGCGCGCCCTGCGGAATCAAGAGGGCTTGCCGGTCCCGCGAATAGACATTGGTTGTGACCATGCAATTGACGGGTCCCGCGAGGCTAGAATCGAGCCGATTCGTGAGAACGGTCTCGAGGATTGTTCCTTCGGACAGTCGATATGCACCATCGGCGTCCGGGTCATGTCGTGCCACCGCGCGCGGCGACGCTCCCGGCTCGCGTCTGGCTGGCGACGCTTCCCAGCCGCGGCCGCCCAGACCGGCCAGCGACCTTTCGTCGGACGAGGGACGATAGCTCAGCGCAATATTGGACGCGTAAAGGCTCTGGTAGGCGCGCTTTTCGCGATCGATCTCCATCCAATTGCGTTCCGGTTCTGCGTGATAGGCCGGCGGCGAATCCCAGCTAACCGACGGAGCCGGGATCGGCCGGGCGGCGGTCGGGGCGGCGTCGGCCGGTCGTGGCGTCATTCCCAACGCGTGCTGGGATTGACTCAGCCGCGCTTCCTCCTCTGCGAGTCTTCGGGTCTGCTCATCCAGACGGCTGCGATACTCCCGGATCCGGGCCTGGCTCGGATCGACGACCATCGCGGCGGCCGACATCGGCGTCGGCGCTTTGGGTTGAGCACCCTTTCGTCCAGAAAACATAATCACGAGCACCATAAGCAAGGCGATGCCGGCCAGAACTTTGTTTTGGGCGTTCTTCGGCAACAGCCCCGCGATTTTCGGTCGCCGGTCATGCACCTGCGGAATAGTTGGGGAATCGTGATCGGCCATAGTCATTCCTCGCTGCTGAAAGCCAACTTCTGTTTGCCGATCGCCAAGTAGCCGTGATCGAGGATCTTGTCGACGACATACACCCCGTCTCTGTATTCGAAATTGACCAAATTCGGCTGACCGTCTTTGATCTCATAAAGCGCAGGCGCTTCCTGTGGACGTGCCTGGATATAAGTGAACCGATCGTCGTGATACATCGCCCGCACGAAGAAAGGCTTCTTCCCAGCTTCGAAACGATAGGGGAATCGCACGTTGGAAATGAAACGCGTGATGCCTTGATTGATGGCCGTTTGCGAGGCTTGTTTGGCTTGACGCGTTTCGTCTTGCGCCTTTTCCAGCTTTTCTTTGTAAGTTTCGACCTCTTGCGCGGAGACAAAGCGCGGCGCCGATTGCGACGCGGCGAGCAGGGCGCCGTCCTTCACCTCGACGAAGACCTTGAAGTCGGGCTCCGCTTTCGGAACGTCGGAGATTTCGGACAGGATAAAGGAATAGATATTGCCGCTGGCGGTGACCAGATTCAGATTCGTCTGCGCGCCTGCCTTAGCCGGTTTGACGTACGCGAAGTTTTGGTTGCCATTGACGATCCATAATTCTTTATCGCCGCAGGTGAAGTCGAGAATCTGCTCGTTCTTGGGAAGGATGATGAGGGTGGTGTACCGGAGCCTCGTTTTTACAGGAATGACGTCTTGATCGCCGTAAGCAACCGTGCGCGCGGCGGGCTCAGAGACAAGCGCGGGCGTTTGTCCGGGTGTTTCCTTGGGAAGGTCGTGCGCGGCGGCGCGCTTGGACGGCGATTGTGTCGCGCCTGCCGGACCGGCGAGAATTGCACACCACATGAGGGCAGCGAGGACGGCGCGGTGGTGTCGGATGTCTGGGGTCATAGGTTCTCCTTTGCGAGTTGTTCGAGTCCCTCGTGAAAACCAAACCGGGCGAAAGCGTTGCGCCGGCGTTCGTTATCCAGAGGATTGTTGGTGTAAATCCAATACTCCTTGCGATCGACGTCGAGGTTGAGAAGTTTGGCGCCATCCGGCTGCTTCAGGAGGAACTGGCGCTTTGGGGCCAAGCGCGCGATCAGTTCCAGTTCCGTCTCGTTGAGACGGAACGCGTCGCGGTAGGCCTGCCGGTCCATGCCCGGATTGGCTAAAAAGATGCGCGTCGGACAACTCTCCGCGACCACTGGCAACATGTCGGAGCCGAGCAAGTCATCGCTGGACTGTGTCGCCAGGATCATCGCCGCATTTTTCTTGCGCCACGTCTTGAACGCTTCCACGATATAAGCCTTGATGACGGGATGTCGGAAAAAGCGCCATACCTCGTCCATCACGAAAACCTTAAGCACCGGTGTGTGACTCACATCGGCGATGGCGGCGTTCGCGCGGTGCAAAATGTAAAAGAGCAGAGGTTCTAACTGCGCAGGCAATTTGTTCATGCCTTCGAAGTCGAAGGTTTGTAGACGCGCCAAGGTCAGCGTATCCACAGCGTTGTCAAACAGCGCGGCGTAGGGACCCCCTTGAACCCATTTCTGAAGTTCGCGGCGAAGATTCCGGTGCACGATGTTCGACAGCGTGAAGAGCCGACGCTGGTCAGGGGCGACCGCATACAGGCTTTCGATCTGCTCAAAGAGATCGCGTTCTTCTTCGGAGGTGGCGCGGTATCCATTCGACTCGATGAGCACTTTCACGAAGGCAAAAAGAAAGGCGACGTTCTCTTTGGTGGGCGGCAAGCAGAACGGATTAATCGTGACGGCCCGCTCTTCGGCGCCAATCGCCAGATAACCGCCGTTCAGGAGCCGCGTGAGACTTTCATAGCTGCCGCCGAGATCGAAGATGAACGTGAAGGGCTCGTACTTTTGCAGATGAGTCAGCAAGAAATTTAGGAGGAAGCTCTTGCCGCTGCCGGTCGCCCCGAGAATCAGGGTGTGGGCGACGTCCTTATAGTGGAGGTTCAGGAAATACGGCGTCCCCGCGGTTCCTTCCAGCGTCGCCAAGGCTTCCCCGCGTAAATGGGCGTTGTACGGCTGTCCCGATTGGAGGGTGTACAAAAAGGAGAGATCCGCGCAGTTGCGGTCGGTCAGCCAAAGACGTCGCAGGTTATAGTCCGCATTACCGGGCAGAACGGCCAGCCACGCGTTTAGCCGGTTGTAGCGCTCCTCCGTGAGTTGGGCATCCTGCGTGGCGAATATCTTGTAGCACTGCGCCACGGCGTGACGTAGTGCGACTTCGTCTTTGTGGTACAGCACGACGGTTAACGAGAGTTCGCCGAAATAGCGGCCATTGACTTCGATCTCCTCCAAACAGGCGCCGAGATTCGCCACGAGCGACGCGACGCCGTCGTCGACAAGCATGTCCTTGGGCGCGGTCGACGCGGTCGTCCCCATGTAAGCCAATGGCGAGGACTTTGTATTGTGGAAATGGCGGCGCTTTGACTGGATAAGGCGGCGTACCTGCAAGGCGTCCGCCCGCTTCCACTCCAAACTAATCACGCCATTGCACGGGATCTCCATCAAGCCCCGCAAAATGTGGGCGAACGTGCGCGCCGGTGGCTCCTTAAGGGTCAAGACCTGCACATAGTCGTCATCGAGACGGAGAAAATCCCGATGGCACTCCAGCGCGGAGTCGCACGCCTGGAAATCCACAAACCCTGCGTATTTGAGCTGCCCGGCGTCGGCCTTAAAGGGCGCATAATTCAGCAAGCGGCGCAGGACACGAAATCCTGCTTGGCTGTCCAGTGTTTCGATTTCAATAAAATCGCGCAGGTGTACCGCAAAGCTTGCGGTCTTATGGGTCAGAATCTCGCGGGCCTCCTCGAGGCTTCGTTGACGCTCGCCCAGCGCTGCCTCGGTCGAAAACATCTGCCGGAGTGTGCGCGTGGGTTGAGCGATCAAAAGTCCCAGACGCTTGCGAAAGTCGCGACGGGGGCGTGCCCCTTCATAGACGACGGCCATATAAGTTTCTATGGCATATAAGCGATTGGCCCGACGTTGCAAGAAATCCCGCCGTCGCTGCGTTGCTTCCTCCACCACGGGATTGCCGTAGTGTTCGACTGGAAGGGGCGGCTGATTGCGCTTCACCACATATTGGTAGAGCCGAAAGCTCTCATCCAACAGCCGCAGCGCGGACTCAAAACCGCGGGCGATCACGTCGGTTTGGTTCGGGTCGAGGCATTCATAGTCGAGTCCGCGGACGCGCATCATCATGACCAGGTCGCCGGACTTCGTGACAAATACACCGCCGCCGATGGCGTTCTGAACGCCGACGAGCGCGTGAAAAGCGCCGGACTCCCGATAGTCCTTAAGAATTCGCGTCAGGCTCGTCATCGTGTTCTCTCGTCGTCGGCCTCGGCACGCTTGGCCGGATCATATTCGCCGCGAAAACGGGCCGAGTTCAGGAGGATGCGAAGGACTTGCGCGTCGGTAGCGGTCGCCCAGCGCGCCGCAAGGAAGAGCGCCACGAACATCAGGAGGCCGCCGGCCAAACTCCCGAAGAAGTTGAACACGGCCGCGCCCATGACCGCGGCGAGGAAAAAGAGCCGCCGCTCAACGCCCCAAATCGTCAGCGGCTTATTGAGTGACCGATACACGGAATGATAAGTCGGAGAGAGCGGCATCACGCGAACCTATCCGGGAAAGAGCCAACCTAAAAAGTTAACGGCGCCAATCGCCATGCCGACGCCGAAGACAATTCCCGCCAGCATCCGTTTCGATTCGCCTTCGCCAAAGGCGAACATCAGCCCGCCAACTACAATGGCGACAAGGCTTAATCCGCGGGCAATGGTTCCGGTAAAGGCCGTCTGGAGAACCGTGACGGCGTTTTCCCACGGCGAATCGGCATAGAGGGGAACGGCGGCGTTCAATAACATCAGCATGAGGAACCGACGCGACAGGCGTTGGGCGCCCTGATGCATCCGGGAAATTATGTTCATGGGCATGATCCTTTCGAAGTGTGTCGTTTTGTTCGCTTGCATCCCACCTATCCATGCGCAAAATCCGGCCCAGAGCGCTACAACACCTGCGGGAATGAGTCGGAGGGCCGCTGCGCAGCATTTTCCAATCCAGAAATGAGCCTGAAACCGGCAAATGATTCCAACGCGGAGTGAGCCTGAAAGTGGGGTTCGATTCCAATGCGGGATGAGCCTGAAGGAATCGGATCTGAAGTCTGCTGAGTAAGTCCTCCTATGGAGAGATTTCGTAAAGCCAGGGATGGGTCTAGAGGGAAGGGGATGGCGGTTGAGCCCCCTTCCCCGGCCAGCACTGGAGAGGCTTGGGCGCGAAGCGGGAAACATCGGCTCAAACGGGAGTCCGAACTCGCTGGAATAAATCGAGTTTGGCTTTCTGCATTTGCCTGGCCGCATCGGTGTCGCTGCGCAGGCCAGCCTGCTTGCGCAGATGGGCCTCGCTCAATCCGGGTTTCAGGTATTGCTGCCACTGGTCTAACGAAGTCAGTTTCTCGAAGGGCGTGCGGTAGTCGTCGGCCGGATAGCGCCGCTTGACGCGTCCCCGCGAGCCTGTGTCGAGCACGGCGAAACCGCATGGGCGATGAAAATTCAAATACGGGTTGAAGTGCGCAGTAAAGAAACGATGCATCGCCTCGGCGTGCTCGCACCCGATAAAACCGTAGCCGACGTGCTTGCGAACCACTGCGCCATTCTTTCCTTCCACCAGCGCATTGTCGGTCGTACGATAGGCGCGGGACTTGGTAAATTCCACCAGCAATTTCTCCAGCATCGCCGCCACTCGGTGGTTGAGGAACTCCGAGCCGTTGTCGCAATGAAATCCCAGAATGCGGAACGGGAACTGATGCAGCATCGCTTCCAGTACCGGCAGCATATGCCGCTCGCCGATCGTCTCCACGCATCCGATGGTCTGCCATTGCGTCACCGTGTCGACGGCATTGATGTGGAAGACGCCCGCCTTGCCGTCCTTTTGTCCCTGATGCACGGTGTCCACGCGCAGGTAGCCCGGCCGGCCGAGCGGATCGGGTTTGCGCCTCTCGCCGATGGCGATCTGCCGGCTTCGCGTGGACTGCACTCGGACGCGCTGGCTCTTGTAGGCCGGGCTGCGCCGGAGATTGTAAAGATGCGAGACCGAAATATCCGACAACCGTTCGTACTCCTGTCTGCCGAAGAGCGTGAATTCGCGCCTCAGGATCCGGCGCAGCGCCGGTCCGGAAAGATCCTCGTGCGCCGCATCGGTGGCGGCCAGGAGCACAATGTCCTCCCGCAGATAGCGCGCCCTGAACCGGGGGCGTTGGGCGGGCCTGCGGACGATCTTCCGCTCCTCCATCCAGCGGCCGATCAGCCGGGTCAATTGCGCGCGACTGGTCGCCGTTACCCTCGCCAGAAAGCGGCGCACGATGCCGCGCTCCCGCTTGCTTAACTTGCGGTAGCTTTGCGCTTTCAGCACGGCAGCAATAATGGCATACTTCGCTGCGACATCTTTGGCTTCCCACGTCACCTTCCGGCTGCTCGAAAGCAGCTCCTCCATCTCGCCCAAACTGAGTTGTTCCAGGTTCGTCATGCGGATTTGCATTCATCAGCAGCTTCTCCTTTTCAGGCTCATTCCGCATTGGAATCAAACTCCGCTCTTGGGCTCCCTCCGTATTGGAATCAAACCCTCTCTTCAGGCTCATTACGCGTTGGACAATTCTTGCGCGTGCAGGGCCCTCCGCGCCCGGGTTAGGCTGGTGCGTAAGACCCGATGGGTTGAATCGCGTGGAGCACTACGGCGGCCGTTTGCTGGATCCGCGCGAGGGATTCGAGCAACGTGTCTCGATCGCCGGCGTGAAGTTGAATGTAATCCACGCTCGCCGTGTTCGCGTCCAGACCGATTGCGGAACTCACCACAAAGGCGACCGCCTCAGCCTCGGTCTCACGAATCGTATGCGTCGTTGCGTGCCGTCGCTCGCCCCGATGCAGCAACTCATGGGCGACTTCGTGCGCTAGAACCGAAAAGTGTTCGGCGGACGGAAGGTCCGGTAGCAACGTGATCTTGCCTCCGGAGGACATTCCCTTCGCGGGCGCGATCCGAGCGTCATAGCTCAGCGCGATACCCTGACCGGTCACGAAACGCTCCAGTCGATCCCTGTAACCGAGGGGATCGCCTTGTACGGTCGCAAACGACGGCAGGGCGGCGCCGTCGGTTTGACTGACGTCAAAGACGTGCGCGGCGCGAAAACCGAAGAGGCGCGTTCGTTCGTCCTCGGAGAGATCGTCGTCGGACTTCTTGCGCCCGAGCATCGGCGCCAGGATGGCGATGCCTTTCTCGCCTTTGCGCACATAACGGCCCAACTTGAGCCATGCCTGGAAACCGGCGATTTGCGTCGCGTCCGGACGTTGACTGTGGATGAGGAGAATGTTGTTCCACGAATAGCGGTGGAACTTAGACATCACGCGAAGGTATGTCTTGAGCGTGTCGCTCTGGCCGCGTTCGAGAGCGTCCATGAGCTGGGCGATAGCCGTTTCGCTTAGAGATTTGGCTTGATCGGTCGTCATATCGCGCCTCCTGTGCCTCCCTGGGGGACGACCCTTAGGCCGCCTCCCCGGTTTTGGATTTGGCGGGGCGATCGAGCTTGGTGATCGACGTGACCCGAACCTCGGTCACGGTCTTTTTCCCCTCCGCGGATGAGTTGCCACGGGATTGTGGCGTGTAGTCCCGCGTGCGAATCTCGCCCTCGATTTGCACGTGCGCGCCTTTGGTTAGCGTGGCGGCGAACTCGCGGAGTTGACCCCAGACGATGCAGCGATGCCAAGTCGTTTCGGACTTACGGTCGCCGGACTCGCGGTCCTTCCAGCTGCGCTTGGTAGCGAGTGATAACACGGCGTAAGAGGCGTTGTGGCGGGTGGTTTTGAACTCGGCGTTCTTGCCGAGGAATCCGATGAGAGTGATTCGATTCTGATACATGATGCGTTTTCCTTTTCTGCTCCCGATGTCTCGCGGGGCACCCGAAAGCGAGCGCAGCCGCTCCCAAGGACAAGGTCTGCTTTTTCGGGGGGACCGCCCAGGCGGCAGCCGGTCCGAAAGGAGGGCGGGGGAGCCGAAACCCTTCAGGGCCGCGGCACGCGGAAGCAGAAGACCGATGTTCCGCCGGGCGCGGCTAGGCCGCCTTCGAGGCCGTCAAGCGACGCTGTGCCCGCGAGACGTCGGGGAAAAAAAGGAAACGTGCGGAGTCAAGGATCGCAAACGATCAAGGGTTCCGGTGTCATAAAGAGGCGGTTACTCACTCATCCGCCGCCGCGCTGCCGTTGGCACGCCTGCCAAGCGGTGCGCAGAGCCTTCAGGTCTCGGACGACCGTCCGAATCGTCTGATAGCGCAGGCGCGGATTCTTCTCTAGACACCGCGCCATGATTTGAACCGCGGCGTTCGGCAGACGCTTTGGCCGAGAGATCGGCGGATCGCGAAGAATGGCGGCGGCAATATCGGCGGGCGACGGGCCGTCAAAAGGTCGGCCTCCCGTCAGAAGTTCACTAAGTACGACGCCGAAGCTGAAGATGTCAACGCGGTGGTCAACGGGGCCTCCACGGAGTTGCTCGGGCGCCATATAGCCGGTCGTGCCAATCTCGATACCCGGCGCTGTGAGCACTGGGGCATGACGCTTCGTCACTTTCGCGGCTCCAAAATCGAGCAGCTTCAGCAAACCGGCCGGATTCACCAGAATATTCGATGGCTTCACATCGCGGTGCGCCCAGCCTCCTGCGTGCATGGTGGCCAAGGCGTCTGCCAATTGGATGGCTAAATTCAACGCCGTAAGGAGAGTGAATCCGCGCCTGGGAATGAGCCGATGGAGAGAGCGACCCTCTACACGTTCCATGACCATGAAAGCTCCGCCGGGGGTCAAGACGACGTCGAAAATGGTGACGAGGTTTGGGTGATTGAATGCGGCGAGGGATAGAGCTTCGCGAATGAAGCGGCGTCGTACGCTCGGGTGCGCCGCCATCCGCGGTGGAAGCATCTTGATGACGACCGGCCGCTTCAACTGGCGGTCATGGGCGGCAAGGACCATTGCCGCCCCGTTGTCGGCGATGAGTTTCTCGATGCGATACCGCACGATGGGTTCCAGACGCAGGCGTTAGACTCGCATTTACGACCGAGTTTCCTGTAAGAATCGCCGCAGGTGTCGGCGGGCCTGCAGGCAATCGCGTCGCACCGTGCTCTTCCCTCGGCGTAGTAGGCCCGCGGCCTCGCTCGTGGAAAAACCATCCACGAGGCAAAGCTCGGCCACGCGAGCGAGACGAGCGTCGTGTATGGCGAGGCGGTTGATTGCCATCTGGACGGCGAGAATATCCGACTCTCGCCCGGGGATGCGTCGATAAATTCGAAGGGTACCCTCTCGTAGCGCCCTCCGCGCTTCGTGGCATTCCTCTGGCGGGCGTATTCGATAAGAATTTGTCGCATCGCGTTGGATGCCATCGCGAAGAAGCGCTTCCGCGGCGCAGGGGAAGGCGCGCCCGCTTGTAGCCGGAGGAACGCCTCATTGACGAGAGCCGTGGGCTGCAACGTGTGGCCCGCCTTCTCCTTTCGAAAACGCTGACCGGCCATGCACCGTAGCTCTGGATGGTGCTGTTGGAAGAAATCAGCGCAGTTGATAAATTCGCGTGAATGATTCGGCATGAAAGACCTCCCTCGTAGTTGAATTCGCACGGGCCGCCAAGCGGTTCGGCGCCTTAGCCTTCAATCGATCTAGGCCCGAGCGGCGGTTGAAGTGCACAGAGACAAGACGACGGGAGGAACCATGATGGTTGCGGCCCCGGAGATTCCGTGATGTCACGCGTGTGTGGGTCTTTCGGTCCCTGAGTAGATCCATTCGGCCCATTCGCCGATCGAGGCTGGCGCTGTACACTCAGCGAACGGACCATCGCCTTGGAAACATCGACAAGAACGTTCTTGCGGCAACGCGGCCTCGACACATGCAGAGTGTTGACTGCATGGTTCCTGGCCGTCTTCGTTTTGCAGGGAGAGGTGCACCCGAGTCTAGCCGTCCCGATTCCTCACGATTACGTCATGGAGGAGGCTCTCGCGGCATCCTCTCTGATTGCCCTAACCCCGCTCACCGTTGGCGCTCGCCGCAGAAAAGCCGTTGTTCAACGGCCAATGACAGGAGCGATCGCAGGGATTTATCCTGCCGTCCGACTGGGATGGGATTCGGCGCTGGCTGTTCGCCGCCTCAATAGGGTTTTGGCACGGCGCTACTGGAGAGACCTGCCCATTGCCGAATTTACGGTCCGAGAGGCCCACCGGACGATTCAACAGTTACCCCTCATGGAGGCACTCCCCGCCATCCAACGAATACTCTTCGCCCAGAACAACGGGCTCTAGCGAATCCCCAACCGATCGAATGGTTTATGGCCACCGTTGCTGGTGCACACTGCTTTCTGCTCGGATATGGGCCTGCAAGGCTTGCCCTGGACGTTGTACTTTTCTTAAAGGAACTGGAGGATTGGGGCGAGGTACGAAACCACCGAGGTCGTGTGCTGACGACGCTGACAGACGCGCGCGGAAACCCCTATCCGCATCTCGTAATGGAATATGTGGCTCTGAGCAAGAATTCGACAGAAGGCCCATTTCATGCTGCCTTCCTGAAGGTCACGAATTCAGTTCTGGTGGCAGCCAGGCGCTGAGCTTTTAGGAGCAAGTAATGGAGATTTCGGTAGCCGCGGCCCCTGCGCAACAGAGACTTGATGTTTCCGTTGATCGCTTCGACTACGCCCGATGGCACTTTCGTCCGGCAGTAGTTCAGAATGCCGTCGAGGTGACTGACCAGCATCGCCGCAAGCTTCTGAAACGGCTTCAGGCGCTGCCACCGAAGTTGACCGATCCAGCGGTGCAGGTAGTTCATCATCGCGCCCTCATAACGGTACGTCCACAACCGGTCCAGACTCTCTTTGAGCAGATATGCCTTGAAGACCTTGCGGTTCATGGCGAAAAGCTCAGTCAATTCTTGCCGCTTCGGTGAAGACAGGTTCATCCACCGGCTGAGCAGCAGCCAGCGTTTGCCTTTCACCAATCCGCGCATTGCTCCGCCCTTGCGGAAGAACTCAGCCCGGCGAACTTCGTCGATGGCCTGGTTGGCGTGTTGCATCACGTGGAACTTGTCATAGACGATCCGGC
This sequence comes from Bryobacterales bacterium, assembly GCA_963703295.1. GTDB lineage: Bacteria > Acidobacteriota > Terriglobia > Bryobacterales > Bryobacteraceae > PALSA-243. Next base: position 7,193,106 of record OY969810.1, on the reverse strand, counting down.
AGTTCGGAGCCCATTGCTCTATACTCAGCCGATAGGGTTCCCACATGTCCACGCACGCCGCCGTGATCCGCATCCGCTGGCGGGCGCTCAGTTCACTCTGAAAGAATCCGTCCAGCGTTTCTTTCTTACGCTCACGTCCAAACCAGACCGGCTCAGCGCTTTCCAGATTGCTCACCACCGTAATGAACTTCTGTTTTTTCCCCAGATGGATTTCATCCACGCCCATTTGCGCCAGCACGGGCTTTCTCCGATTCGCCGCCCACCGCTCCAGATAGCGCAGGTCGATAGACCGCACCGTGCTCCCCGCCAACCCGAACTGTTTGGCCACGCGTCGCGCCGCCGCGCTCTCGCAGGCCTCGCCTACCGCGTCTTCGAACCGCTTACTGAAGGGGGCTTTGCTCGGCAGTTGCGGGACCTTCTCGGTTTTTATTCCGCAATCCGGACAGCGTAACCGGTACAACTCGACTGCCACCGTGGTGCGGTATTCAAAACACGGCAGGTCCCGCACTTCCCGCTCGTAGGCCTCAGTGATCTCGCTCACCGCCCGGCCGCACCCGGAGCACACAAACTTGCCCCGTTTCCGGCGCACCCACAGCTTCAAGGTCTTGGCCTGCTCGTCGATCTCGCTCCGATACACCCGATAGCCGGGCCAGCCCAGAATTCTACTCCAGTCGTCGTTCTTCAATCCCAGCAGTGTAGCGAAAATGGCCGCTCATTCGACAGCCCGTCAACCGGACACTTCGTCAGTTTCTTGCTCAGAGCCGAATATGTTTTGCACGAGCTTCTCGAAGATACCTTTCTCACGCACGATGAGATCATTGCATTCACGACCGACGTGTTGGAGCGAGGAACGTACCGGCCCTTCTCCGAGGTTGCCGCGACGGCTACCGACGCGAGAAAGCCTGTCTTTCAGGGGCCAGGACAGACCCCGCTAGGACACGCATTACGGGGATTCATTCAATGGCGGCTGGAGCGATGGGTCGAATCCCAGGTGGGTCAGGCCGCGAGTCTGACCTATTTTGACGAGAGGTATCAGCACGTCCACGGAATCCGCGGGATCATTATGCCGTTGGCCAATCCCGACGATCCTAATCCCTTAGTGAGACTGCGAGAGGACGACGAAGACACGATCGTGCCTTTGGATCGCATTGTGAGTATCGAACGGATATTCCGCGAATACCTAAGAAAGGAGGTCACCTTTCACCGGGGGCGCGCGCCGCTCACATCCGATGACGTGTTGCGCAGTGTGATGACGGAGGATGGTTTGGTGCTCAGCGAGCCGCAACTCCGTTCGCTACGCGCCTCGCCGCGAACGCGGCTGTTGGCTGAGACATTGAACGCATTGATTGCATTGCGAGACGGCGAAGGCCAAAGGCTCAACACTGGCGGCCGCCTCGCGGGAGCGGCCCTTTCCGCGATTTACGCGGAAGCGGTCGAGATCTCCTCTCGACTGGCCAGAATGGAAATTCTCTTAAGTTTCGACAACAGCTTGATTGGTGGCTTCGCCGCTGGCCAAACCTTTTGGTATGAGATGCCCCCCATGGATCCCGATGAAGTGGCCATTCTCATGGCTGAGCAATGCGCCTACGCGCTCGTCACATTCACCTATGTCGTATTGAGGCGGGATATTAGCGGCCGTCGGCTCTCGCATGCTTCGGACCCACATTACTTCCACCTCGTCTCTCCGAAGTTGGGTGCGGCATCCTGACCAGCGACTATACGTGAATACGTAGCTTTTCTGTGGTCCGAGCAACAACAAACCCGACTATGTCGATCAACTTACGGAGTAGCGATATTCGGTGAATGTTCGCAGAGTACCCAGGCCGCGATATATCACGGATTTATAATGTTGCACAATTTTCCTGTTCTTCAACCGCAAGGCCGTGGTAGCGTTAACTTGCAAGGACTGAGCTATGGCCCGTGCGGATGCGGATTGGCCCGAGCAAGAAGCTTTCATGAACGAGATCGAGGCGGCGCTTGATCAAAGCGCTCCCGATGTCTACCGACCGTTCATGCGAGACCTTTTTAACGATACGCTATTTCTGGCCGCGCGACCGATCGGACCCGCATCTTCTTTCGAAGATCTGAAGAAGAGCATCACGGAACTTCTATTCCTTCTAAATCAGCCCAATTTCCACCGCTCGGTGTCTCACCGCCGACTGCTAGCCTGTCTGGCCGCCACCACGCTATTGCGAAGACCCCAGTGGTGCCATACCTCCGACATTAAGAAGTTTTTCTTAGCTGGACAGGTTGAGCCGAATGTATCGGAATATATCACCAAGATACAGGGGCACATCGGCGAATGCCTTTCGCTCCCGCGATCGAGCGGCACACGCTTTCTCGTTTTCAATGCGGACCACAAAGCCGGCGGCTATCCAGTCCGCTTCTGCGAACCCTCCCACCCCGATGTAATGGAGAGACTATTATGTGCCCCACGCCGCAATATGAAGATAGGTTTTTATGACGGCGCGGGCTACTGCGGCCGCCTCGCGCTCGGGCTGAAAAGAGGATTGGCGGTTCAAGTAGTTGCTGACGTCGGCGAAAGCATGCTGTTCAAAGATCACGTCTGGATATTGGCGGAACAGACGAGCCAAATCGCATCGCTATCCGTCGCGCTTCTAGATCCTCTTCAAGTGACAGATGATCACTGCCGCGAGCGTCTAATTGAAGGCCAACGCCGCCTTCTCGAGAGAATCGCTCGGCTCGCAAATCCGTTCATCCGCGTAAACGTGGGCCACCATTCCGCAATCGGCCTTCCGTTTGAGATTGCTCGAATCGGTCCGGATCTCTTCGTTGGCGCTAAAGGCGGGGACGCGTTCGAAGAGGTGAAGGACTCTCACCCACTTTTTCGGTCCTATTTGGTCTGTCTGCAATCGGCTATTGAATCTTGCCAGGACCTAACCATACTGAACCGAGCGTGATACCGATTCGAGTCACGTTGACCAGATCGCGTTCTCGCATCAGTGACCGTCCGCAGCTAGATCATCCCGGGCATCGAGCGCCGCCGTCAACCATTCCTGGCGTCGGTTCCAGAACAGATTGTTGCTAGCGATGATCGGCCATGGGGCTTCGCCATGCCTCGCCGATTCTAGGTGTTCAAACCCGAGATATTCTAAATCGGGAATCACAGATTTCGCCCGGTCTTCCGAACGGAAGGCGCATACTATGGCCAACGGTGTATTGCGGCAGGCATAATGCCAACTAAAATCGTCATCACAGACCAGAAAGCACTGGCCAGGGGACGCGCGCCGGGGAATCTTATCTTCGTCGACAAAAATGACAACCGGCGCGCCGGATTCCAGCAGGGCACGCTTGAAGAGCATGTTTTCGTAGCTGCCAACATGCGGACCGAGCAGCTCGGTCCCCCGGCTTAAATCGATGCCGGAGGCGGCGCCGAAGATAATCCCGAGGTCGGTGTACTGCTCTGCGAAGTGAGCGCGGATCTCAAACATGAGTTCATGGTGCGACCCTTTAATAGGATGGGCTCCCTCGGCGGGCTCGCTGAGGCCTCCCAGCTTTCCAAACGTGCCACCATAACGTCGCTCCGGCCGCCCGTTCGGATAAAGGCTTACGCGTTGGAACCGACTGAGGACAAACTCCATATCGCTGATGAAATTGTTGGTTTCAATGATGGCGCCCCATTGATCGAAGCGTTCCTCGTCGATACGGGCCGCAAATGCTTCGGATAGGTAGGCAATCGCCGAGCCGGATTCGAAGAACAGCCGCGAAACGGGGCCCTTTCTTAAAATTCCGAAGTACCGGTCGAGAAAAAACTCGGCGGCGCTCTGCTTCAACGGCACGTTCAGGTAAAAACGCGAATCTAAGGTCACGTACTGGCCCAAGCGCGAGGCGAACCGGCGTAAGAATGGATTGCGAAGACTGAGTTCAGCGGACTGAAGCGGCGACCAGTTTGCGGAGTTCATGGCGTCTAGAACGCGCGCCGCGTGATGAAGCGCCACTAGATAATCTTTGGCAAAGGCGTAGGGCTCATGACTTACGGCCCTCCAGGAACTCCCTGCCACCGAATTCTTGAGCAAGGCTTGAGCCATGCCATCCGGCCCAACGTCGCCGACGACAAGCAGAATGATCGGTTTCCGCGCGTCATTGGCCCAGAAACATTCGGTCGTCGTCGCCTTATCGAGTGTCGAAGAAACTCGGACGAAGAGATCAGCCTCTTGAATGCCGCGCTGAAGGTCGGTCCGTCCGATCGATGATAGAAGCGCTTTCGGAGAATGGCCCGCATCCCAACTAACCTGCACGCATGCATCGCGCAGATCACGAAGTCCAGGGTCGTTTTCGCAACTGACAAAGATCGAATAGGACGGCAAGTCATGTGGCATAATGCCCCCCGGCGTTGGCGCTTCGGTCTATCCTATCATCGCGCCGCCGCCGAATCCCGACGTGCGGTCGGCGCATGCGTGATGTCACGATTCACCACAACGACTATGAAAGAGCGCGCTCCGCGCCTTAAGATTTCGTTGGAGGTACAAGTCATGATAGCCTGTGAAGCGCTCCCAGATGTCTTAGCCGCCCCTTGTGCGGTAGACCCCAACCACTTTGCCACAAGTGACATCCCACTGGCCCACCAGCGCGGGAAGACCCAGCCTGGAGCGCCCATTGATCGGACGCCCCATGGCGAATCGGCAGGAGATCTTCCGCTTGTCGGCGCGTGCGCCAGTCTCTAAGAAGACCGAAGCCATGAAATCACTGAAGCCGGCGATATGCTGAACGGGCGAGATTTCCATTGCGGAAACCTCCTTCTCTGAATCGACGAAGGTTATTGAGGCATTCTCCTCTTTTCGGGAAGGATGCCGATGTTTCCATCAATCGTTGAAACGGTTATGAACAACTGGGCATTGGATTTGCGGCGACTGATTGAACGTGAAATCCCGCCCGACCATGCGCCGCGGTCGCCTTAACCCGTAGTGTGTGCTCCGACGGCGGGGAGTGATTTCAGAATCCGTGCATTGCTAGAATTCTTTTCAGTTTTTCAATCCGGTGCCGGATGGTGTTGCGATGCTTCCCGAGTCTTCGTGCCGCCGCGACCTGATTACCGTTTTCCTCGATCAGAACTTGCCACAGCCGGCGGAGTTCGGGATCAAGAACATTGTAAAGATCCTGGAATGCGATTCCAAAGTCGTCCTGCGGGCCCTCCGCCGAAAAAACCAAGGGCCCGTCTGGCCCATCCGGCAAGGACTCCGCTCGTTTTTCTCTGGCGCGCGCGTCACGAATCCAATTGGCGGATTTGTTGTAAAGAAACTTCGCGAGATAAGCCTGCCAATCGCGAATGTCCACTAACGGGCGGCTCTTGAGGTCGAGCAGCTTACGGGCGAGCTCCCCTTCGAGCTCCTCTCGCTCGTGCGTACGAAAGGCGCCAGCCACTTTGCGGATTAGATCCAATTCCCAGGTCTCGACCTTATGGCTAGGTCGTTTCCTGTGCCTCCGTTCCGGCATCTACGCTTCCGCGCAAGACACGTCCCGCGAAATTGGCGTGGGCACCAGCAAAAAGCCCAGCCGCTAAACGGGAATATGTCCCGAATAACGACCAGGCTCAAGTTGCCGAACATCCATAGACGCCGGCAGACTACGGTGGCTCTGTTAGGGTCGTACGTGGCGATTCGCCGGAACGGATCGCCCGGTTGATGAGTGGCTCAGTTCGAGGGCTTTCGATCCGACGGGATCGGCGGGCGAACCGGAGGGCTAGACCGCCTCACGAGCGCAACGATTACTTCGAACTCACACCCACAATACTTGCACTTCAGTTCAATGTCACAGACGCACACTTTCGCCAATGTGCGGCCGCAGCCAGGGCATGCCAGCCAAGTGTTACGACGTGTATCTGCTGACTCCAAGAGCGCCCTCCTTCGCCCTTCGAGTCTTGGCGCGCCGCCATAACTGTTTATCAATACAAAACATTAGTCACTTACAGTAATCACCTGGATTACTCTACTTGACCGGCAAGCGAAGCGTCAAGCATGTCGTAACTCATCATGAGCCTGTTTTTAGCGTTCGCCTTGTGCATTTGAGCTGGATCAGTGGCCTAGACAAATGGAGCAGTGCTAAGTCAATTGCCAAGGAGGCAACAAATGGAAGAGCCAATGGAGAGTAAGCTCTTACAGCACTTTCCCCCGCACATTGTTCTCATGGCGAAAGCAGCCCGACGAGCTTTGGCAGAGGGTCGCGCACGAGTTGTCGACGGTTTTCTAATCATCGATGCTCCAGACCCCAAAGAACAACACTTCGACTTGACGCCCCAACGAGAAGAAATGTAATTTCTGACAAGGAGGTTTCAAAAACGGATGTTATGAACGCCTTATCTAGCGACTATGGCGGTTCGTCAGCCTCCACCTTCTTTCAGGAATGGGTGAAGGCCGAGCGCGCACAGCCATCCCACCGCCGCTGCGTAATCTATGCGCGCTACTCTTCTGAGATGCAGGATACGTCGGAATCCATCGAGGTCCAGGTGTCAGCCTGCGAGCGCTACGCCATTGAACATCACATTGGACTTGCCCGCGCTCCCTTCGTCGATCGTGCAGAAACCGGAACATCCACCGAAAATCGCAAGGCCTATCAAGAACTGTTACGGCTGGCGCGAAGCACACAGCGGGATTTCGACGTCATCCTCACGTTCCACACGTCGCGTTGGGGACGCGGGTTCGAAAGTGAAATCGATGAGCATGTCTTAGAGCGCGAGGGGATACGGATCATCGCGGTGAGTCAGCCCTTTACCGCTGATGAAGGAGTCGAGTCGGCATTCATGAAAGGCGTGCTGCGCAAAATCGATGCCTACTATTCGATGCAGGCTAGCAAGTACACCCACGCGCATCAGAGCGCAAATGCCTTGCGCGGGTTTAAGAACGGAGGGAGCGCCCCGGACGGTTACGTACTCGATCACGTGCCGAGTGGGAAGAAAGACAGGCAAGGAACTGAAAAACTGAAAGCGCGCCTCGCTCTCGACACCCGGCCCGGAAAATACGATGTTATCGAGGAACCTCGCTGGAAGGTAATCGAGTTTGCCTTTACCCATGCGGGCGAGGGCCGTGGTCTTCGATGGTTGGCAAAAGCGATTTTTCGCCAAGGTTGGCGAAGCCGCCTTCGCCCAGAACCCATCTCATCGGCAACCATTCGGACGTGGCTGATCAATCCGTTATATACCGGCCACATGGTTTGGAATCGCGTGCGATTTTTTCGAAAGAACGGCCGGCGGACGTACGTTCCGAACCCGATAGCCAAATGGGTGTGTTCCCCGGAGCCTTCGCATCCCGGCCTCATATCGAAATCGGCGTTCGAAGCCGTCGCGATGAAATTCCTGAGACGGCGGGGGAAAGACCAGCATTCGCGGGGCGAAGCCTTGGCCATTGGCGACACCGAGCCCGATAACCGCGGACGTTATCTTCTAAGCGGACTTCTGCGCTGTGGCGCGTGCGAAGCCCACTACGTCGCGGCCAAGAATATTCACCGGCGAAAAAAAACCCAGGTTTACTACGTGTGTAACACGAAATGGCGGCGCGGCAAGGGCAGTTGCGTGAGCCCTAACATTAACCGAGCCGTCGCTGAAGGGGCGACCTTGGATGCTCTTCTGAATGCCGTTCTCACAGAAGGAGAAATTAGAAAGTTTATCGATGCCGTCAATGTGTTCTTGTCGGACCAATCGCAGCGATCTCAACAAGAACTTTCTCGCATCGCTGAGGAGAAAAGTCGAATCGGCGTGGAAATGGATCGGATTAAACAAGCGATCTTGGATGGCGCAAATCCGCGGGCGTTCGCTCAAGAATTGAACGAGCGTCAAGAACGGATTGACGCTTTGGATCGGGAACGCACAGCCGCCGAAACCGCTCCAGCGGTCGAACAGATCCGGTATGACAGCGGAAGATTTATCGCTTGGTTGCAGATGCTAAAGAACAACTTCATGACGATGGATTTTGAAACGCGACGAGAACTGGTAAGGCAGTTTGTTCGAAGCATACGAATCCTCCCGGATCGAAGCGCCGAACTGCTGTGGAACCCTGAAGCCGTCCTACGAATCACGGACGGCCCCAGGTTCCCAGCAACAGCATTGATGGTGACGACTAAACTTTGCGGGGGTACGCAACAAGCGAATCGCCCCTGCCCTCGTGCCGTCGTTCTGCTCAACTTTCGAGTCACGGGCAAGGCACGCTGGCCGTTCGGCTGGGAAATCCTGCGCCAGTTGTATCCAAACGGCGACGATTCCGTAGAGGAGAAGGGCCGCGTTTTCAGCGGTTTTTAACTGTGGACCGTAAGCTAGCCGCCAACATTGCGAAGCAGAGCGGTTTCGAGTTCGTAATGGACACCCCAGAGCTTGGATATTCATTGATTGATACTAAAGACGCCACGCGACCACAACAGCAAGTTCAGGCCGACCCCCCCTCCAATGCCCAGCATCGCTGACGCCTAGCCGGGTCCCATGTCCAAACCTTACGTCACTCTGACCTGTCGCCGGCGTGCCAAGTCCTCGCATCTGCGCCGAACCATAACCTTCGGCAACGTCGAGGATCTCAAAATAGAGAGCACGGAGGCAGTATCTGCCGCCGCTCCTTCTGACAGACGTGCTGTGTTCAACGTCCGCGGACTTCAGTCAATGCTCTGGAATCACCGTCCTGGCTATCCCAATCTGCTGCGGATGCTGCTGGTGCCATATCCAAATCGCAACGGTTTCCAGAATGCAGGCGCCGACGTACAAACGGGTTAACCACGTCCAGAAAGTCAGCATCGTTTCATATTGCCATGCGCGGAAATCTCTCGGCAAGATCGGGCGAGTTTGGCTGCTTTTGCCAAGACTTGGTTCGGAGTAATCTGCAGGCAACCCGTACAGTGGTTTTGCGATACAGGATCTTTTGTCGAACAGATCATCCCCGGTTCTGCTGTTCGACGTGTCGTGTTTGAAGCTGCCGATTCCTGCCCTCTCGGTCCGGAAGTCGCTGCCGGAGTCCGAAGAGTCAAGGGCGTACGCCGGAGCCGAGTTCGCGCTGGAGATCGGCTGACAGCTGAACGGGCGAAGCGGTTGCTCGCAGTCGCCGATTCGGAGATCGCTGCGGAGAAACAGGGATTATTCCATGATAGCGAGGCTGGCCGCATTCGGACTGCGGCGCGGCGAGTTACTGGCCCTTCGGCTTGACTCCATCCAGTCGCGCGAGGAGCATTGGGTTACCTCCTGGGCGAAGCCGGGCATTCCGTAGCCTTTCGGTATCTGGGGAATTTGCTCAGGCAACCGCATCCATAGATATGATTGCGGGCGCTCGGCGTACACAGTTGGACTTGAACCAACGACCTGCAGTCAAGCCTGCTGCTCTACCAGCCGAGCTATGTGGCCGCAATCACCGCATCATGATAGCGCGTCATGACGCCATGTCAAGCTGGTGTTCAGACTGCCGACAGGAGTTGATGCCGTAGCTCGATGTCCACGGAGGCTCTGGTGTGCTGGGTAACGAATTCACCGGGCGCGGCGAGGCAGATCAGAGACTCTGCGGAACATAGATCTACCAGATACTTTCGGATGTGCGCAAGCACTGAGTCTGACGCCTTGGGGACCTGGCCATCCATAACGTAGCCGATCATGGCGGCGAGCGGCAGGTCTGGAGCATATTTGCCTGTCACGAATCGCATCATTCCCTTCGATACGTATTCAGCCGCGAGCGAAGCGCCGTTGACATTAAGGCGTTTACATTCAATGAACAGGCATATTTCTTCCAAACCGATTGAAAACAAAATACCCATATCAACGTACCCAACCGGGTCCGGATCTTGGGCTAGGTCGGCCGTGATTAACTCGTATTGGGAAACGATATGGAAACGACCACGCAACGTGGGCATCAGGCGTAAATGTCGGACCAGGTTCCGCGTGATGGGGTCTTCGCGCCGTCGCCGGGCAGCTTTCGCGCGTTTGCCTGCGTTCTTCGTCCGGGCGACCACGTCAGTTGAATCGATGCTGGCCTTGCACGACGGCCACGCTGCCATCACCCCTGCATGAACCAAATCGTAGGAGGTTACGATCTGGTCTCTCCAAATCGACGAATCACCGATTGCGCTCATGCCTACCCTTCGCTGAGTGTCGCTTCTGCGCGGCAATCAGATCTCCTGCGATTTCATCGGCGTCATTCAACCCCGCACTGGCCAACCAATAGCGCCGACTTAGGGGCTTCGTGAGGAAGAGCGAATCGTTGATAAACACCTTAAGATTAGGCTGGACCTCTACGTTACGAGAGGTGTTCTGCGGTAGTAAAAGCAGAATCCTATCGAGGGCCGCGCGAAGTTCGTTTTTGCCTCGCTCCACAAGAACATCCGGCCAAGTCGTTCCGAGGCGCAATTCGACCAGAATGGCCTCTGCGCCGCCTTCGATAAGGCGAATACCCAAAGCAGCGCCGGGTTGAAGCCACTCACGGAGCGCTGTACGGAGGACGCGGCAGTATTGCTTTCGCTCCTTGGCCGATGCCTCGCCCATCAATGCTGTAATTGTGCCCTTTCGCGGCTGCATGCTGGGAATAATTGCCGAAAGGGAATCTGTCACCAGCATTTGTTCCTCTTCAGTAAGGCCGTAGTAATCGAAAACGAGGTCATCCGCCTGAGCGATCTGGTTTTTCATTTCTTCCGCGGTGAGCGGCTGGTCTTTAAGCTCGAGGAGGCGATCCAAAATTCCGACAAGTCCTCGTTGAGCCGCCTGCGCGCGTTTCGGATCGGGAGTATCTTCAACGTCGGGAAAAGGAAGATGCAGCAGTTGTTCCTCGTGCACCTTCGCTCGGTCCGCGCCGAAGTTTGCCGAAGTATGGAAGTAATACCACGCAGCCAGGGAACTGTTCAGAACTGCGGTCAGCAACTTCGCCCTGGATTCCTGGCCCTTTGGAAAGGTAATCGCTTGAAGGGAGTCTTGAAACGAACACGACTGCTTGACGTATGCCGCACGTACTCGTCCTTCTTCGCGAACGACTCCTTGAGGAACAAGGATATGGGGCCCCTTGAACCCGCGCTCATAACCCGACCGATGGATCTTAGAGGTTGGCCATGGTTGTGTGGTGATTTTCGGAATGACCCATGGCCGGAACTGCGACGCTTTAAGAAAAGGCCACTTTGTCACTTCCTCGACGATTGTGAAGTCTTCGCGTTGCTGTTTTGATGGGGAGTCGGGATGATGCGGCTTAAAACCCTGGCCGATGACCCACTTCTTCTGCTTGTCCAGACCGCGCCGCATGCGCGAGTACAGTGTTGCTATTGAGCCGAGGGGCGGAAGGTCGGACAACCACTCGATCAATTTCTGATCGCGGTTGGTTGCCCACATGCGTTTCTTCCAGATACCCACATCGGATTCCGCCGAGTGTTGGGAGACGGCAAGGCGGTCATTTGTAGGAACTATCAGAATCTTGGTCGAGGCAAGTAACCTATGAGCCTTTGGTACCCAATAGTCGATCTTATCCGCGCCACTATGTTCTCCAATGCGGAATAGGGCCATCACAGTGGGGCGATCCGCTCCATTGAATAGCTGAAAGCAGACGTCCGCGAAATTGATGACGCGTAACAAAGTAATGCTATTGAGCCAGCGTGATCGGGCTTCGGCGACCTCGTTGGAGTGATTTAGGAGGATGCCCATCGCCGGCAACAGCAGACATACTCTTCCTTCTGGCTTGATATGCAGCGCCGCTTTCCACACAAAGGCCCAAGCCAACTCACCTCCCGGCATCGGTAGTTCGTGCCTCTGACACCACTCCGCGGCCGTCTTTGTTTTCTCGGGTTGTCTGCTCACCCACGGAGGATTTCCAAGAATCACATCAAACGAAGCTTGATGCCGTTGTTCGTCGAAGAAGTCGCGGCGCACCAGCGTCTTTCCAAGAAGACGCGGAAGGATTTTACCTTCGGCTTTGAGAGCGCGAACCACTGGCGGATGAACCTGCTCAAGCAACGCAATATAGAGCGAAAATGCTCCGATTCGGACTGCACTCTCAGAAACATCCCAGCCATGGAGTCGATCTAGCCATTCCAGCAGTTGCGGCCATGTGGGGCTTCCGAGGGAGCGGAGTTTGTGTTGCTCGGCGAGCCGGTGAAACATGCGAACCAAAAAAATCGCCGATCCGCACGAGGGGTCCAGCACCGTGAAGCCTTCCAGGCGTGTGGCTTCGGCGATACTGTTCCATACTTGATCGACCACGAGATCGGCGAGGAAACGGGGCGTATAGTAGGCCCCGGTTTCTTTTCGCGTGGAATCGTCTTCGTTCAGAAAGCGGTCATAGATTGAACTGATCAGCTCGACCGGGATGAAGCTGAAGTCATACCCCCAGAAGCGGAGCTGTCCCGTTCCCATTTCCTTCCAGCCGCTCCGAAAATCCAACAGAGGGTCAAGGTGATCGGCCGTGAGCGAAACCCTGTCCTCGCCGGTCTCGAATACTCCCGGCGCGTAAAAAACATCGCCGTTGAAAATCCGCTTCAAATGGATGAAAAGCCGCTCGATCAGTTGGGGATCGCGGTGCGTAAGCAGCTCGATGAATGAGTTTGCCGAATAATTGCGCCCCGCTGCCGCCTGAAAGTCCGTAGCATCGATGATTCGCCGATCCTCGAGATAGGAAATAAAAACAAGCTGAAGTATGAGGGCACGGGCGACTTCGCTCGGCAACGTATCTGAAAGCTGGCCGAGGGTTGTGCGCAGATTAGCGAGGAGCGTTGAATCTACGCGGGTTCCGGCGTCGAAATGTTGCTGATGCAGTTCGAAAAAAGTGCCGGACTCGACCGCCGGAATTAGCGCGAGCAGCTCAAGTGCATCCGCGCTCAGATTCAGCGTTTCGATCAATCGGTGATCCAGCGATTCACCGACCGCTTGGGATACGGGGCGTTGCCATAGGCTATATACCCGGACTTCTGCCAGCAACCGCACCAGCAGAATGCTTGCAAGTCCCTGATTCCATAAGGCCTTATGCAGTTGGTCGATTTCCACCGGATCGAATTCATCCCGGAGCGCGAAGGCCACGGTAGGAACATCCTGAATCGTAAAGAAGGCGTCGACGCGTTCCGCGAAGGCGCGTTCGACCGCATACCCGTGTGGAGCGGTCGTAACCCCTTCCGTCCGCATCAGGAGATCGGGCGTGCCAAGGCGATTGCTTATTCCAAAGGTTTCGAGCCAGCCTGTGTCGATAGTCATCGCTGCCCTGCGGCACCTGACGGAGTCGGGAGCACCAATACATTATCTAACGATTCTGTTTTGGGCGCCTCGCGATATTCCGGCCCGTTCCTCCTCGTTTCCAGACAGGCGCGCCGGTCTTCTGGCGTCCTCTGCCGTCAAACGGCCACCATGGCAACGTGAGCACCTCGAGGTCGGCGTGAAGGATGAGGGCGACGGCCACCTAAGCAATCGTGTGATTGCGGTGCGGGCAGGGGTATACGCCCAATTTATCGAACTTTTCAACGTGATAAAGCTTCCAGCAGAAGGGGTACTTGATGTCCGTTGCGGGCACAAGAGGTACGACCACCTGCACCTCGTCCTCCATAAATCGCGCATCGCAGGTATTGCAGAAGAACTCTGGCTGGTTGACGTGCATTCGGATGACGTAGGCAACGAGAAAAGGAATCTTGGTTTTAAGGACGGGGTGGCCAGCAGCAACGAGGTAGGAATAAAGCTGCTGACCTTCCGTCTGGGGGAATGGCGGAATTTTCGTGAGCAGTATCTTGTATTTGGTGTGGCCGATCTTTTTCAGCCTTTCGAGAGTGTGATTGAGGCCATCGGTAGCCGTCAAACCAGGCTCCGCTGGGATGATGAGCATGTCGCATTCCTTAACAAAATCCTCGAAATCATCATCGGAATCCGCCCCGGCCAAACGACGGGCCGAGCGATGTCTTCTCCTGGGAGCGAGAGCCGCTCATGGTTCATCCGAATCAAAAGCCGCTCCGTGTCGTATCCCAAATGCTCGCGGCGTTCACCAAAGAGGATGCAGCGGTTCTTGATCCTTTTATGGCTCAGAAAAACCAACGCCAGTCTTCAAAGAAGGTAGGCGTCGATCCGAAGGTGGCTTCCGATCAGAGGGGCCATGGACTCGGGGTCAGCATGGATGTCTACACGACATCGGATTTGGAGCAGAAGCGAGAAGCAGTCAGAAAACTCGAAGCAGCAGTGCTTCGAAAACCACAACCGCAAACCCGGCCAGCAGAATCGAAATCGGCTTTACGGAATAAACGAATAACGAGGAATCTGTGAATCTTCCTAAGTTGTTGAAGAATGGAGCGGGAGACGGGGTTCGAACCCCCGACGTCCAGCTTGGGAATCTCCGCGTCGATTGCAAATAAAGGACATGGCGTCCACGGCGGCGACACAGATCCATGGAGTTTCAGCAAACTTGCAACCACTCCTCTTCCATCAGCCCCTTAAAGGAGTGGAAATGGAGGGTACTGTTTTATCGGTGATTCAGGAGAGTCAGTCAACGACGACTTTCACCTTCACTGGATCATTTCCAGCTCCGCAAGTAACGGTGCACGAACGATTCTAGGAGTAGGCCGGACAATCTAGTTCCGTAGCATTGTCTACCGCTCACCAATAGGAAGGGATTAACGGCCCCATCCCGCCGCAGCAGCCCGTCGCAGATGAGCGGTCGCAGAGCGGTGCTCGCGGTCAAGGGTTCGCTGACGCCGCGCCATAAGCTGGATGCCGTTTAGACGAATTTTGCACATTTGCAATATAAAACAACTTCACGATGAGAATATTTCTCAGGTCATGTCCCTTTTTTGCCATTTCTCACGCTTGTCCCAATTGAGATAGGGAACTCAACGTATTGATGAAGGAGATCCCAGAGAGAGGCGCCATGCCAGGAAAATATGAAGCGGATGTAACGTGCGCGACGCCAGAAGTCACTCGTATCGCGGTGACGCTCAATGGCGTCAAGGTTTCTTTGGATGCTGATGCCAGCGGCAATTGGTCTGGCACAAAGAATATGGACCTGCCTGACACATTTCTAGGCGCCATCCACATCAGGTCCTCCAGGCCCACCAAATGGACCGTGTCGATAGAGGTCTCGACGGACGGCGGCGGTGACTATCTGAAGAAGGACATAACGGGAACTATCAAGCAGGCGGATGAGGGCATAGCGGAATGGACTGGTCAACTCACGCTAACACCCCCGGCACCGACCGCAAACACCGCGGTATCGAAGCCGAAAGCCGCCGCCAAATTTCCGAGGAAAAATCGATGAAGCCGGACTTGCTTATTCTTGCCGGCCTGCTTTCCGCAGCCTGCCTCGCCCAAACATCAGCCTACCAATCTACCGACTCGACATCCAGCGTCTTGCTTTACAAAAGCGCTGCCAACGTTATCTTCAATGTGACCGATGCCAAATTCACCGTTGGCTACCTGCATTCCCCGGGGGATACCGGACCGCTGTTTGGCGTGAGTCTTTTTGGAAAGCCCTCCACCAGCGTTTCAAATCAGATCTTCAATACGACGAGCCAAGATAGCCTCGGAGGAACGATCAGTGCCGGCACCCACGGGGTTTTTACCAGCTCGAACAAGAAGACATTTCTCACGGACGATTGGTGGGCAGCACAGTTCACCTATACTCGCTCCGCCACCAATCTCGTCACCGACACCATGATCCAACCCCAGAAGCGCACGTTCGACGGCACAAAGGGGATGCTTACTTATAACGCGTATAAAAATCCCAACAGCGATGTAACTTATCTTTTCGGCTTCTCTGCCGGCATTTCCCGAAACAACAACATCGCAGACTTAACACCCGTGACCATAAACACGACATCGCTGCAGTCAGCCGATGGCGTCACGCCGTCCTTTCAAGCGGTTAAAACTGATAGCGGGTACACAGGTACATATCGAACCTACATTGGAGCACCAATATACTCCGATTTCGTCCTGCTACCACATCCGAAGCCGATTGAATGGCTGACCTTGGATCTCTTCACGCGTTCCAACGCCGCCCATTTTGACCGATACGTTGAGGGCGGTGTCGGGCTGTTTATCGCGGACCCCACTACGCCGACGAAGGTTCTCGGCGGCATAACGTTGGCCTGGAAGAATGGAGCTCCTACTTGGGGAGTTGTTGCCGGGTGGTCGTTCTAGCGCGACAAACTTTCAACCCGACGCATTCTTTTTGCGATTCAATGCGGCGTCTTAGGTCATCACTCCGGCTGTCTCAAGATTCTGGACATCAGATTGGATGCAAGGGACTGCTCCAACATCCGCTCGGCGTTCGCTGCGGACGGGCTTGAGGACATCACTGCAAGAGTCGAGGACAGCTTCAGCAACTGCTACAGCAGCGCGTTTCGTCCGGAACCAAGTGAGGGTCGCGGCTTTGACGGCGACCAGCGTGATCTGTTTCCACACCACCCTGCTCCAATCGACAACCTCTTCCTTCAGCCATGTCAGAAATTCAAATCCGCGCGATTCGAAAAATCTCGCTAACTGACCTATATCAGGTTTTGGTCTTGGAGGAGACTTCTCGGCCTTGGAAGGAGTCGCATCCGGTTGTGCGGTGGGAGCGGTTTTAGCAGTAGATTGAGGTTGAACCTCACGATTTTGGGAGCAGGCCTTCTTCAGGCCGACCAAGCCAACAACTGCGCTGTCGACGCCGACAGCGAGCTTCCACCAAACGGCACTGCTGCGAGCAACAACACGCGTTAACCATCATATCCCGGTTTGGAAATGCCCTCACTTACCTGCGTTGTCTTTTTCACGTTCAAGTCGGCGCTTCTCTTCCTCGATACATCGTTTTACCTCCTCACGCCCCTCCCTAAAGGCTTGTCGGAGCACTCGAATGCATACTTGATGTTTGGGGCGAGGCGGAGGAGCCTGTCGTACTCCTTCTCCGAATAGAGTAATTTCCATCAATACTTGGTTCCGCAAAACAGATCAGCGTAGTCAGTCCCTAATCCCTCTTGATCAACTCAGAGCCTCGGTGAAAGATAACAACCTCAGAGGGTTCCCCTCGGCATTCACCGATATTGTCAGCACTGCGAACTATTGCAAGACGAATGCCGCCTCATCGTCCAGGATCCAGTTCGCCCTCGCTAAAAGAGGTCGAAGATCTCGCCAAACAACTCACCGAACTACAGACTGGTTGGTGTCCGGTATTTGTGTAAATGTCGGAATCCGACTGGACACTCTGCGGCCTTACGCCAGGGTAAGCGTCATCGGAGCCTCGATCATTAAAAGGTGTAGGCCCGCAAGCCCGAGAGTTGGCGGCGGAGGAATCCACGGCAGTACATCTATCCAGAAGGCGTTATCCCGGTTTGTTGCATTTCTACGCTTCTTTAAACAAGAGGCCTACAGGGTCTTTCGATGAGTAGAGATTCCAGTGTGAGCTGTAATCAATCCACGCCGACTCCGTCGGCAGAAATGAGTGAAGTCACATGACGATATCTAAATGCGTGCTAGTCCTGGCTGCCTGCGTCGCGCCGACCCTTTGCGTAGCGCAGAACGCCGCAGACTGTGCATCCTTGATGCACTTTGGCATCTATGACAAATACAAAACGTTCGCAACCGAGACCGAGTACAAGCAGATTCAGAACTTCTTCAGCAGTTATCAGTTCAGTACGCGACAAGAAGCCGAATCGAAAGCGGCCAGCCTTGGTCTCGACATCGTTGATGTGTTGGGTTTGAACTTTAACGGAACGACTTCAACTTCAAACTTTGACCAATGGAAGCAGCAAGTGATCAGCAGTTCCTACCAAACGGCACTCAGCTACGGTCTTCAGGCGCAGAGTATTGACAAGATTAGCAATGCACTCACCGACCTTGTTGGAAAGTGCCTCACTCAAAAGGGAGTACATGCTTATGTAATTCCTGCGGCTGACAACCAAACGTTCTCGGTTACCATCGACTTCGTTCCCTCCGGCGCCGCTCACGCGTCAACTAGTGGAGCCCTCAGCTTGACACCTGCTTCAGTTGCTGCCTCGTGCGCACCTGCCGGCGTTCTCGGAAAGAAAGTGGATATTGGTCCTCAGGGCGTCAGCTTATCGTGCCGCCGCCTCCCGACTGAAACAGTGGCCGTTGCGGTGAATACCGACGACGGCTCTCCCGTAATTCAATATGATGCTTACGTCATTCCTCAACCAAATATCTCGTTCACGAGCTCCGTAGACTCCATCCAAGATGGAGCAGGCGTCACTCTTTCTTGGACGGTCACAAACGCCGCGAAAGTTGAGTTAGAGGGCTATGGGCAAGTCGCCACCACCGGCTCGATCGCGCTTACGCCAAATCAATCGAAGCAGTTTCGGCTCATAACGACATCACTGGATGGGAAGCAGATTTCGAGCTTCAAATCGATAACTGTGCTTCCGCCCCCTCCGGTCCTGTCCAGCGCGGCAGTGTCTTTTCAGGTTACCAACGACGATAAAGACGGAGACACAACGCTGAACATCTATATCATCTGCGGTGGCAATACCGCCGCTGCCGCTTCAGGTCAATGGGGCCACTGGGACGACAACTCACCGCATGGTCCATTTTCACTTACCGTCACCGAGCACCCAAGAAAAGATCAGATCACCGGAGCTTGCAGTGCCAAGCTAGTAGAAGCGCCGAATGGGCACGACGAGTTTCATTTTAACTGGTCGATTATGCTGAGTTTTTCGGATGGAACCACAAAACGATATGACTGGGGTGGTGGAAATGTCGATTACGATCGAACGACGATTGTGCAACCCCTCTGAGGGTTCGCATATTTAGTCTGTGATAACCGTCACGACGACCGCGGCTTCTCCGACGCTTCTGTTCGGCGGCAGCGACGTTCGTATACGAAGGTTGCCGCCCACCAGGATTCCAGGGCAGTTTCCGGTTCGAGTCGAGTCGAGCAGGTTGCTGGATGTGACAGGCAGCGTTCATCAAAGGAAACCATCCGCAACGACTCGGCACCACACCAATGCGGCTCAGCAGCCCGACTCCGCTTCGGGCTCTCATCGCTCCCTCACGACAGGTGTTCGCGGGAGCCACAGGGAACGAACTCGATAAAAGAATCCAGTTCCTGATCTGAGATTTCGTTCCCCGCGATCCAGCCTGACGAACTCGATTAGACGGCCACTCTCCGTCAGACATCGATTGTGCCCGGGTTCGAAGCCAGGCGTCTTCGGCGAACCACGATCCGCATGCAGTCCCGGGGAGTCCTTTCCCAATCCCGTTCGACTCTGTCCAAGCTGCCTTCCAAGCGATTGGTACGTTTCAGTACCGGGTTCATCGCCATGTCTGGAAGTCTTGGCTCGATCCCTGAGATGCCCGGACGAGATCTCGCATCTCTCGCATCGCACGACGGACTGACGGACCGACGGGTTGTGCCCATGGATCAGACGCAAGCCCGTGTGGTCCGGAAACCGGATTTTGGCCTCTCGCCCTGGGGTGGGTGCGGCGATGAGAGAAGACGACACGGTCGTTCAGAATTGCCCACGCTCCTGCCTCAAGTGAAAAGACCGCTCGTCGAAACTCGGACAGCGTAGAGAACTCGGAGTGAATGCAAGTATTCGGACTCCCTAGCTTGATCTGCTGACCAGCACTTCTCGGCGCTATGGTGTCTCGCTGACGGGGCTAAGAAGTGCCCTTTGCCGGGTTGTCCCGATGCCGATCCTGGCCGCTAACCGGCAAGAATTGCGGAAACGCAGTTCCCAGGATCTGGATCCTTCTTTGGCGCGACGGGTGTTGGGCAGTTCGGACTGCTCAAACACTTTTTTCCAAGAAGTCCATAAAGCTCGTCAGGCGCGGTGCCGTGCACCTCACTGGGCGGAGGACAATCCATGAATGCCGGGGTACCACCCAAATCGAGATAAAAACATGGCGGCTTCACGAACGCCCCAGCCAGATAGCGGAAGTGATCGCCACTATTACATTTCATTGGTTGTGCATGCATATGGGCATAATTGGCCGCTCCGGACTTCGGCCATACCGGCGTTCGAGCGTCATACACAATCGAGGGCGTCTCTTCCCGTCGCAAATCGTAGACAAGTCCATACACAAGCGGCACGCTTAGAGGGCCGCCATGCCCACTGAAAACCGAGCCTGCCACAATTGGCTCGCCGCCCCGATGCCTGACTGTCCGGTATCGCTCCAGCCGATCAGGAAAGGGAACCTTAACCTGGACCATAATGCAACTTTGGTCGACCACCAACCCCGCACTCTGGCCGAAGGTAAAGATCATGGTCTTCATTCAAGCGCGGCCTATGTCGCCCATAATCGATTCCAGTCATCTCATATTTCAGCGGGCCGCGTCCCGCTTCGCGGCCCTTTATTACCAGATCGACGTGCCCGTCTGCAGTGGCGTGATTCGTCAACCAGTACACGTGCTCGAGCGACGCCGCCTGCACGTCGGCAGGCACGATCGCCTTTTCGAACATGCACCCGGCTCGCCCGGAGCTTGGACGCGTCACGGACATGTCCTGCTCCATGGCAGCGTAAGACGGCACCATTGGCATCCAAATCATCAGTGATGTGCCGGTGAAATCCAGGATCGTCATGCCGTGAACCCAAATCGTAAATTGAGGGCGAAGCCGCGAGCATCCGCTGAACCCCGCTGCGCATGCGCCAAGCGCAAATTGCCTTCGTGTAAGCATGCTTGCTCCTGGGAGAATTAGCTGTCAAGAAACATCAAGACACAGTTGCCTGGATCTGGATCAAATACTTTATTACCGGCAACCGAGGGTCCGATGCACGCAGCCGCGCTGGGCCCTGGTAGCCCATATAGCTCGGCAGCGGGCGTTCCCAGCGCGCCATCAGCCGGTGCACACTCGGAGACGATCTGAGGCGGACGCACTATGTGAAACATAGCCTTAGGTGTGAAAGCGCCCGCGAGATACTGTATGTGGTCGCTTCCGTCTGGTCCGGCAGGTTGCGCATGCACATGTACATGATCCGCCCCAGGCTTCTGCCACATAATCGTCCCGTCCGATCTCACCAAGGAAGGGTTCTCACCATAAGGAAGGTCGTAGACGAACCCGTAGAGCAGGGGAATCTTCAGGGGGTGCTCACCCTGAGTGTCACATGTTTTCCCGCCCATTACAGGTGTGGTCCCATCCTTGTGGTACGCATACCGGAGTGGCAGCATTGATTTCGGAAATGGGATACTAATAGTAACTACAACTTGCGCCGGGTCAATGGGCAAATCACCCGCCGATTTCCTCTTCAGATAGAAGTTGCTCTTTTCGTCAGGCGTGGGCTTCGTGCCAGAAGTCTTGATCATCATATGGTAATCGGCCTTCGAGCCATCGCCGCTCAGGAGAGGAACGCTGGTCTTAAGCGTGGAATCGCTACTCAGACAGTACGTGTGCCCGTAGTCGGCCGCCGAATGCCGCATTTGCTTCGCCGGCGTTTTCGCGGGTGCCTTGGGATTCTTCTTCATAGCCATGCCGTCTGCCGGCACCGCCGGCATATAGATCACCATCGAAGAACCGGTGATATCCAGAATCGTCATGCCATGCAGCCATACCGTAAACGTCCCTGCCGGCTGCCCGAATACTCCTCGCGCGGCAGCTACGGCACCCGCTGTCAAGGCAAAGCCTCGTCTTGTCATAGTTCCCCCTTCCTGACAGAGCGCAATCGGGCCCTTAAGCGGGCATGCCGCGCCGCATTTTTCCCAGGTCCCCCCGGACCCGCCCGAATAGCTCAAACGCCGCCCAATAATACGGGTGGCGGGATACGCCGGACCGGATCTCGCTTTGGGCGCGCCGCAGAGCATCTAGGGTATCGAGTCCGCCTGCAAGCCCCGCATAAAACGACGCCATGAACTTCGCGGTCGCCGCCGAATCCACACTCCATCGCGATGCGATCACCTGCGGCACACCCGCCTGGAGTAGATCCCGCACGAGAGATTCCCCGGCAGCACTACTCGTGTCCCGCCAAGACGTCGAACACGCCGAAAGAACTACGAGGGCGCAGGCGCTGATCGCCGAAGGCGCGAGACGCCGGGCGTTCCACGCTCCCATACCGTTCTGCGACGCCAGCATCAGCGATACTCCCCCACTGAACTGAAGCGAATGACCGGCAAAATGAAACACACTTGCCTTCGGCAACTCGTTCAAGACGTTTTCCGAGGTAGCCGTATCGCCCGCCAGCAACACGGCACCCGGAAATGCCCGCCGTACTGCCTCGGCTTCCACCCTCGTTTCGGGCAACGGCGGAAGCAGACGAACCCATTCCGGCCGGATCGCCGGATCGGAAACGATCAAGGCGCGCCCTGTGCCTTCACGAACGCGAGGCTCGTCCATGCCCGGCAGAGAAGAAAAAGCTGTACGTTCTGCGAACCAGTGCCGATTCGGCGTCAGGATCACGTTCCACGGCAGGTCATCGAGATCGCCATCCGTCTCGAACTCGAGGCTTGGCGAACCGTTGTCGAGGGGTGCAATCAGTTCCCGATACAGCCTGGCACCCGCCTGCTCGATCCCGGCAATCTCGCTGGCCGGATCGCTGCAGAGCCGCTTGAGATTGGCGATCTCTTTTCTGAGTTCCTGCGCCTTTACCGGCAGCCGGACCATGCGAACTTCCTGTCCGGGTTCCTCGGCAAAGGCGACCAATTCCCGCGGGTGCTCGACAAAAACCAAACGCCGGACGGGGGAAGTATTCGTGCCAACACGCCAGAGAGCCCGCGCACGCGCCGTATCGCCGGCTACGGCGCGCAGATGCACCAATTCCCGGAGCGCGATGACATGTTCCTGCTGCCACGCGGTTTCGTTCCTCCCGCTCGCCATTTCGGAAAGCCGGTTCCAGTAACGCTCGGCTTCGGACACCTTCCCGCCAGTAAAGAGAAGCCGGGCCTTCAGGTTTAGGTACCGCGCCACTGTCGACTGACTCGCAAGATGAGGGATCAACCGATCGAGGTCGGCAACTCCGACGACCGGCGACGGCCCGCCCGCCTCGGCAATCCCCAGCCCGGCCAGCGCCTGGAAATACTCGCGATTGCGAACATCCGGCAACTGAGCAAACAGCCGCGTGGCAGTCCTATATTCCCGCTGCGCGCTCGCCGTGTCGCCCAGACGTGCGGCAAATTCGGCCGCCTTTCCACGCGAAAATGCTTCGATGGACTTGTTGAGAAGCTGCGATGCTGTGTCAGCCGCCTCGAGCGCAAGCGCCTCAGCCGTATGCCAACGTGACGCGCTGGATGCGCCGAGCATCAGATCGTAGAAAAGCAACTGGGCTCGCACTCCGGCGTACGATCCTCTCCAGTAGAGACCCAGCCCACGCAGATCGTTCGTGGCGGCTTCCGGATATTTTCCGAGCTCCGTATAGTACTTGCTCTTAGTTCCGATGGCCGCAAGACCCAAATCATTAAAGCCGCACCTTGTCGAAATCGCTTCGGCTTCTGTCGCGTCGTGCATCGCCAAAGCAAAATCGCCGGCCATCAGAGCGCACGTGGATCGTTGGATTAGCATGCGCGCGCGCAGCCACTCATAACGTCCTTGGGGAAGCCGCGGCAGATACGCGTTAATGACCGCTAGACAGCCTTCGCTCTGGCGCTGCAGCGCAAAGCTCAGCTCCATCCCGGCCCTGAGTTCGCCGGCCTTATTGTTGGCGTTTCGGAAGAGCCCGATCGCCTGGCGCGCTTCGGTTTCGGCGGTGTGGGGATCGCCCGCCTCATTTGCTTTGATCGCGGTGCGAAGATGCAGAGTGGCCTCTGGCGACCCGGCCTGTATAAAATCGGCGACCCACGGGTCGTTGTCAGCGGCCGACTGCTTCATGCCAGTCGGCAGAAGCGCCCGGCCTGGCGAACCGTTGAATAGATACTCCCGGGCTCTGTCGCCCTGCCATGCCGGAGGTTCGGCCGAGCCGATCCTCTTCTCGTAAAGACTGATCTTTTGCCGCGCAACCCCGGACCAGCCGCTGTCGGGATCCAACTTCAGGTAACCTTGGTAGTCCTCGACTGCCCGGTGATACATTTGTAGCCCCTCGTACGCCAAGGCGCGATCGAAGAGCGCTTCTTTGTTTCTGGGATTCGTCTGCAGCAAACGCGAGAAAAGCTCAATTGCATTCTGATAGTCGGCCGGCTGATGCTCGGCCTCCGCCTTCTCGAGATAGGCGATGCCCGTCTCCATCTCGATACCGTTGGCCGCAGCCCCCCCGCGGTCGATCACGGTCCGATAGTTCCAGTCGAGAAGTTCGAGCCGCATCTCTACGCGCTGCCATTCCAACTGCGATCGCTGCTGTGGTGTCGTGCCGTCCAGCTTCAGCCTTGCCTCGTCACGTGCTTTGCTGTGCACTGGCGAGCCGCCTGGTCCTCGCACTTTCCCCGAACCGGCATAGTGCGCGCCTGGAAAATAGAAATCGCCGGGAGATTGTTCCGAAGCCGCCTCGGCGATGAGCACGAGCGCCGCCGAGGGCTGCCGCGATATCCACCACTGCCAGCCGCCCGCCGCGATCCCAATAACGATGGCGGCGGCGATTGCCGGAGGAATCCAACGGCGCGCCGGGGAAATCATCGTGACGGGCGCCGCGGCGCGGACCGGCTCCTCATCGCTGATTGAGAGCGTCAGGCTCATCTTTGCCGCGCACTCTTCGCACATCACCAGATGCGCCATTAAGTCATCCGCCTGCTCCTGCGTCGCATTGCCCGCGTGAAATCTGGCCCACGATTCGAGCGGCGGGCATGGGCCCGGAGCACCCTCCTGCGGAATACGCGCGGCTCTCCCCATTTCTTTCGCAAAGGCCTTATAGGTCGCTACTGCTGCCGAACACTCCCCACATTCATTCAAATGCCGTTCAACTGCGGCACCGAAGTTGAGGGATCCACCTTCGCCGATCTCTTCAATCTGTTCACGGGTAAGATGACGGCCGGGAGGATTAATCATAGTTCCCCTCCTATAGAGCGAAATCCCGGAGACTTTCGAGCGTTCCAGCCCTCTGAAAACTCGTTTTTTATGTGTCGGAGTAGGCGTCGCAGAACTCCAGCCACCTGCTCACGATCGAGATTCATGCCCGGAATGCGGGAAATAGCCTCCTTGGTGTAACTGTGGCGGTGGTGCAACCAGAATATCTGTTGTTCCCGCACTGGATAGGCCTGGAGAAAATCCTCGATTTGCGAGAGCAGAACCCGGTCCGCGCAATCGGCCTGAGAGCGGTCGATCACTGCTGTAGCCGAAGCATCGCTGTCGAGCGATACAGGCTGGATGCCACTGCCGCTTTTCTGAGCCTTTTCCTTCCTCAGCCGGTCAAACGTGATGTGGCAGGCGATGGTCTTCAGATATGCCAGAAAGGACGGTTCGTTGCGGTAAGTGAACTTCGTGAGCAGTCCGCATTCAGGTTTCGAAATTGCGACCAGGACTTCCTGTACCAGATCTTCGGCTTCGTTCGGTTGGATTGTCAGCAATGATCGCGCCGCTCGGCATGTGACAAGCCGGATGTAGGGGTGGTACCTGCGCAGGAACTCCTTCCAGGGAGCATCGTCTCGACTCCTTGCGCACTCCTCAATGAGTTCCTGTGCGGACGCTTCCCGCCAATTATTCACGGCATAATAAGAATAACCAAAAGAGCCGACTCTGTACAGCAGAAGGTCGCTCCCATCCGCCTCATTCCATGCGTCTTGGCTACATCATCGTTTTGCCCAGTGACACCTCCGCCACTCTTTTCTCGACTTGATCCCAGATCTACTGTTCTCTACGAAGCTACGGCCTCAGCGATTAGTCGACGGTTGCTGATCGCGGACTATAATCCGCAGCCGGATCTGCGGGTACCGCAGAAACGATCTCCTTATGGACTGTGCGTTTTCTGAAAATGGTTGCGAGCCACCGTCTCAATCGAATCTGCGGCGTCCTGCAGAGGCGAGTGGGTCGGCGAACCGGACGCGTACGAGAGTTTTAAATTAATGTCCTTAAGTTTGTGGAAAATTCGCTATCGTCTTTTAGGGAGCTGCCCAACACATGGCAAAAAGAACTACTGTTCAGCCAGTTATTGCGATGATTTGCGCGCTTACGCTGATTCCCTTTGATGCTTCGGCTGGTCTGCGGAGGCTCACAGGACAATTGCGATTATCGCCGCGAACCGATTCAAAGGAACCCACGCGGCGGACCGCATCTCTGCGCTTCTCGGCAATCTGGCACTCGCCGATATCGCAACCTGCCCCGACGAGGTTAGAGACCTCGAAGAATGCGGACAGGCGATGAGCCAAAACTGCAAAACCATATTCCCCGACCCGCCAAAGGGGACAGCGAACTGGCATTTCGTGGACACGCCGATAAAAGACGGAAAATTCAAACCAAGCGCCACGGATGTCAGCGCAGTATGCAAGAGTCCTTGCGCCATGACCCAGATCGACCATTTCTTAGCCGTCCTGGCAGCATCGAAGCCGGGCGATTCGGGCGATCAGAAGATCGCGGATCAACAGGCACTGTCCTACGTTGTGCATTTCATTGGCGACATTCACCAACCGCTGCACGCCGCCGATCGAAATGGCGACAAGGGCGGGAATGCCGAACACGTCTCGTTTTTTGGAAACGTTAGTGAGGGCAAGCAAGTCCTTCACGCGGCATGGGACAACCAGATCGTGGCCAAAATAAATAAGAACCAGACTTCATTGGCGACCGAACTGGCACCCCAAATCACGACCGCTGCGGGAGAACCACGAATGAAGACGGTGGATTGGGCACTACAGTCGTACAAGTATGCACGCGATGATGCCTACAACGGTATGCTTGTGTCTCCGCTCTCCGTGAAAACAACGTCTCGCAGCGCAACGACGGCCTTGTCACGAGCCAAATATCCCTGAGGCAGGTTAGGTACCGTATCGTAGCGCAAGACGCGCGGTATCGGAACGACTGGACCAGCGCCAGCGACAATGTCGAGCAAAAGTTGGGATTCCTGCTCGGGATACTTCCTGTACTGCAGGCTCTTGAGGTAAATCGGAACCGGAGTGCCAGGAGCGGCCAAAATGGGAACCACCAACTTACCTTCGTCTAGAGCCCATATCTGTTCCGAACGACACATTTCGGATCGATACGATTCAGGTGTGAGTACTGCAACAAGCACATCACAGCCCGTCAAAGCGGCCTCGATCTCTTTGCTCCACGAAGTGCCACCGCGAATTCGCTTGGCATCAATCCATACATCGCAGCCATTGCCCTTCAATGCTGGCTAAGTTGCTGAGCTGCGGCAGTTCCGTCTTTCCGAGCGTAGGAAATGAAGATGCGTCGCGGCTTGCGTTTGCCACGTGAAGACGTCGCCATGACCCGCTAATCCTACCAAATTCGAAGCTGTAGTTTACGAAGGATCCAGCTTGAGATTCGAGGACGTCTGAGGTCAGTCGATTCAGACGCGACGTCCAGTGTAACGGCTGGACGTCACCCCGAAGAAAACTCATGGAATCAAGAGATTGTAGGGTCCACCCTCCCCTCCACTCGGTTAAGCGCCGAATTCCGAGGTTGAAATCCGAGGTGGCGCGGGACGCCAAGTTGTAAAGGAAATGGAGCGGGAGACCGTCGAACCGGAGACGTCCAGCTTGGGAAGTTGCCTGTCGCAGTTTCGGTGGGCACGAATTGAAACCTGACGGATTGCGTGGTTGGGATCCAAGAGTTGGGTTCAGAATCGGGTTTAATTAGCGCCTGAGAGGCCGAAGTTACCGAGGGAGTACGTGGCTAGCCAAATTTAAAATGAATAGCATACGACTGGAAGGCAAAATTACGAATCAGCCGCTCTACCAACTGAGCTAGGGTGGCCCGTCCGGTCGGACCTGGATTTGATTTTAGCAAATGATCGAGCGAATCTAAATCCTGAAAGGCGATGCCAGGGCGTTATTTCATGCTTCATTCTGATCGTAGCGGTTGGCTCGCTTGCCGCGTATCCTTATTTGGTTGCAACCCCACGATATAATCGTCGTTGCCGATGCCCGAAGTTCGTCACTCTGTGTGCGCGCTCGATTGTCCCGACACCTGCTCCCTGCTCATTCAGGTGGAGAATGGACATGGTTCGAAGCTGCGCGGCAATCCGGCGCATCCGGTGACGCGTGGGTTTCTTTGCGGCAAGGTCGCGCGCTATCTCGAGCGCGAGTATCATCCGGAGCGGCTTCTCTATCCGCGCCGACGGGTCGGCGCGAAGGGGGACGGGCGATTCGAACGCATCTCGTGGGATGAAGCCTTGGATACGATCGCGCATCGGTTGCTCGATACCGCGAAGAGGTTTGGGCCGGAATCGATTCTTCCCTATAGCTACGCGGGAACCATGGGGTTGCTACAAGGCGGCGGCATGGATCGCCGGTTTTTCCACAGCCTGGGCGCGTCGCGGTTGGATCGGACCATCTGCTCAACGGCCGGGATGGAAGGCATGACGGCGGCGCTTGGCAACCGTTACGCCACAGAGCCAGAGCAATTTCGTCATTCCAAGCTGATCATCGCCTGGGGCGCGAATGTGCTGGGCACTAATGTTCATCTCTGGCCCTTCATCATGGAAGCGCGACGCAATGGGGCGAAGTTTTATGTGATCGATCCCTATCGCAATCGCACCGGAGCCGCGGCGGACAAGCACTTATTTATTAACCCGGGAAGCGATACGGCGCTTGCGTTGGCAATGATGCACGTAATCATTGGCGAAAAGCTGCACGATGCGGAATACGTAGCAAGATATACCGAAGGCTTCGACACTCTGCGCGAACGAATCAGCGAGTGGACGCCGCAGCGCGCGGAGCGCCTCACGGGTATCGCCGCCGAAGAAATCGCAGCTCTTGCGCGAGAATACGCGACCACACGGCCGGCCGCCATTCGCGTGAATTATGGAGTGCAGCGCAGTGAGCGCGGATCTATGGCGGTGCGGACCATCGGTCTGCTGCCGGCGCTGATTGGTTCGTGGCGCGAACTTGGCGGCGGCGTGCAGCTTTCCACGTCCCAGGCGTTTCGTTTGAACAAAGCGGGGCTTGAGCGAGCCGATTTGCAATACAAGGTCCTGGGGCGCGAGGCGAGGCTGGTCAACATGACAGAACTCGGAGCGGCGCTCACTAAGCTTGACTATCCTCCGGTTAAAGCGATGGTAGTCTACAATTCGAATCCGGCAGCAATCGCTCCCAATCAAAATGCAGTGCTGGCCGGGCTACGGCGCGCTGATCTCTTTACGGTTGTGCTTGAGCAGTTCCAAAACGATACGGCCGATTTCGCCGACATTCTACTGCCTTCCACAACGTTTCTCGAACATACGGATCTCTACTTGGCTTACGGCCATTACTACCTGCAACTGGCGCGCCCCGCGCTGCCCGCTCCCGGTGAAACGAAATCCAACGTGGAAGTGTTCCGCCTTCTTGCCGAGCGGATGGGCCTTGACGACCCTTGCCTGCGGGACTCCGAGGACGACATGATCCACACGCTGCTCGATTCAGATCATCCTTTTATCAAAGGCATCACTCTTGAAGAGCTGGAGCGGGATCATTTCGTTCGTCTTCGTATGCCCGAACCGTTTCAGCCTTTCGCAGAGGGCGGCTTCGGAACGGCCACGGGCAAGTGTCAGTTTCACGCCGACACTCTCGATTACAAGCCGCCCATCGAATCGCGTCATGGTGACGATGAGCTGCGGCGCAAGTATCCGTTTGAACTGATTTCGCCTAAAAACGACAACAGCATGAATTCCACATTCGGGCACCGCGAAGAGGTAGATCGCGAAACCGCCACGCTGCATGTGAACTCGGCCGACGCAGGTCGGCTGGGAATTCAGGAAAACGACTCCGTGCGTGTTTACAATGGCCGCGGCTCGTGCGTACTAACCGCCTCCGTCGATAGAGCAGTAAGGCCCGGAGTGATCTGCGCGCCCGCCGTGCGGTGGACAAAGCTGACGCCCGGCAAACGCGGCATCAATGCGCTCACCTCGGAGCGGCTTACCGACGCTGGGGGCGGTCCCACCTTTTATAGCTGCCTGGTGCAATTGGAGAGGATCGGAGACTGATGAGCAACGTTCGATGGTTTGGAGTCGCGGCGCTCGCGACCGGCGTGTTATGGAGCGGTGGGTGCTCCAACGATAAGAGAGTTCCCGTCAAAGAGACGGTAGAAGAGGCGCCGAGCGCGCCGAAGCTTCTGACCGCGATTGCTATGGGCGAACCAAAAGGCGAGAAGCAACTCCTGGCCGGGTTCTATGGCATTGAAGCCAACGCGTGGCGCTGGACGGCGAAGGATTTTTCGGTTATGCTGCGGCCTCCGGCCGGATCGGCGGCGAATGGCGCAACGCTCGATTTTGCGTTTTCGCTTCCGCAAGGCGCCATCGATAAACTGTCTTCTGTAACGCTTACGGCCACCGTCGGCGGGACTGCGTTGGCGCCCCAAACCTATTCAAAAGAGGGCCAGGCGGAGTATAAGCGAGACCTTGCGCCCAATCTGCTTGCAGGCGATTCGGTGCGCGTCGATTTTCATTTGGATAAAGCTATGCCGCCTTCTAACGGGGACATGCGCCAACTAGGGGTTGTTGCGCGAAGCGTCGCACTCGAAGGTAAATGACGCGCCGTGAAACGACACGGGCCTGGGCCGTCGCGTATTGGACTGTACCCGCGCTCATCTGTCTCCTGGTGCACTTGCGTGGTTTCGAAGCCTGGTTTCGCGCTGACGATTTCGCATGGCTCAGTCTCTATAGCCATATCCACGGTTTTCCCGACCTGCTCTCCGCGCTATTTCGACCCGAAGCTCAAGGGACCATTCGTCCCTGGAGCGAGCGGGCCTTCTTCATCGTTGGATATGCGCTCTTTGGTTTGAACGCTCTGCCTTATCGCATCGCCATCTTTGCGACGCAGTTCGCCGCGCTGGCGCTGGCGCAGGCCGTAGGGGCGCGTCTTACCGGCAGTCGCACGGTGGGCTTTTGCGCCGCGATCCTCTGGACAATCAACAGCTCTACCGTAGAGCCGTTAGGCTGGGCATGCGTCTACAACGAGGTGATGTGCGCGGCCTTCCTGCTGCTGGCGTTATACCTCCTGATGCGGTACGTCGATACCGGTGAGCGGCGCTACAAGATCGGCGAATGGGTCGTATTCGTGCTCGGTTTCGGCGCGCTGGAGCTGAACGTGGTATATCCCGCGCTTGCCGCCGGATTCACACTGTTGTGCGCGCGTAAGTTTTTCCGCGGAACGCTGCCAATGTTTGGGGTTTCCATCGTTTACACCGCCATCCATACCTGGGCTGCGCCACCATCCGCGACTGGTCAGTACGCGATGCATTTCGGCGCATCGCTGTTGAGGACGTTGGGGACCTATTGGACATGGTCCATTGGCCCCGTCTATCTGGAAACGCCGCCATACTTGAAGCGCTGGATGATGCTGGCGGCGATCGCTCTGGTCTCGCTGGGGCTGCTTGTCTTCCTGGCGGGAAAGCTGCGCGCGGGTTACCAGGCTGCGCTTTTTTGCATCGTTTGGTACGTCGTAACCTTTGTGCCTATGCTGCCGTTGCGCGATCACGAGACCGAATACTACCCGTACGTTCCAGTAATCGGCTTGGCATGGCTCGGCGCCTGGGGATTGATCGAAGCGTGGAGGCGCGGCGGCCAAGTGCGCTGGGTTGGGGTCGCGCTCGCGGCGCTCTATATTGCGCTAGTTTTGCCGCGAACCGTACGTGCGTCAGCATGGAATTACGGCCTGACGGCTAAGGCTCACGACTTGGTTGCGGGTGTGGCGCGGGCACATGAACTTCATCCAGACGAGGCGATTCTGCTCGATGGCGTGGACGAGGATGAGTATCTCAATGCAGTCCGCGACAAGGCTTTCGTTTTGATCGGCGCCAATCAGGTGTATCTCGCGCCAGGCAGCGAAACGCGTCTTACCGAAGGAGCGGGGTGGGGACGCGTCGAAGACTACGTGCTTGCTCCATCCATTGCCAACAGGGCGCTTGATCGCGGAATGTTAGAAGTATACGATGTCCGCGGCGGGACGTTGCGCAATATCACGTCGAAGTACGGGGCCACTCTCCGCAGGGCGGGGATGCCGATGCGAGTCTCGGTTTCCGATCCGCTAACTACCTATCTGCTCGGGCCCGAGTGGTATCCCGTGGATGTGGATCATCGCTGGATGCCTAAACGAGCCACGCTGCGAATGGGGGCGCCTTCCGAACCGGAGCGAAGGCTTTACCTCACGGGCTATAGCGCCGCCGGCTTAGGACCGGCCGATGTCGCGGTTTCCGTAAACGGCATCGCCCTGCCACCCGCGGTGGTTCGCCCGGGGCCCTTCGAAATCGCATTTGCCCTGCCTGATTCCATCGTACGCAGCCACGAAATGCTCGTCGCAATAGAAGCGAGCAAGACCTTTCGCCCCTCAGGCGATTCTCGGGATCTAAGCCTCTCATTCGGTGTCTTCGAAGTGCGCTAGCGTTTCCATACGCGTCGCGTTGGAAGTGCTAACCTGCAATCATGCTTCGGGTTGTACGCCTGCTTACAAACGGGCTTCTAGTTTCCATCCTCATCCTTCCCCTCGCCGCATTTGATCTTGGCCGCGACTTTTCCGGCAAATGGTTTCTGGATGCGCGTCGCAGTAGTGCCAGCGCGATTTTTTCGCCGCCCGCTCAGACCCTGACTGTAACGCAGCAGGACCAAGCGGTGCAGTGCACCAGCGCATATGCGGACGGGTCAACCGTTCGCCGGACGTATCTTCTCGATGGAACGGAAACGCGCAAAACATCCGCCGGGACTACGGAAAGCACGATTGCGAAATGGGAGGGCGCCGCGTTGCTCGTCAACACGTTATTTTCGGGCGCTACAGACTACACGGTGATGGATCGTTGGGCGCTCACGAATGGCGGTACAACGCTTACGATTACGAGGCAGATGCTCCGCAGGGAAGGTCAAGCCGAGGGTGCGCTGGTCTACACGCGTGAAGCTTCCGCCCTATCCCCCGAGCCGGTCGAGCGCGCGGCCGACGCCGAGCCTCCGCCCGAATTGGTGAAAGAGCCGACGCCGGCATCCACCGACCTGGTGGTAATGCGCGGGACGCACATCGGCTTGGCGCTGCGCAACGCGGTCGACACCAAGCACTCGCACGAGGGCGACCACGTCTATCTCGAAACCATAGCGCCAATCGCCGTAGGTGGGCGGATCGTCATTCCGCGCGACAGTTACGTGAATGGCACAATCACCGAGAGCAAGCCTGCCAAGGGTATTAAGACGAAAGGGGAAATGTACATCCGCTTCGATTCCATCGTGCTTCCTAACGGGGTGTCACGCGATTTTCGCTCGCGCCTGCTCTCTGCCGACGCCAGCGCCCGCGGTAAAGTCGATCCCAAAGAAGGTAGCGTTACTGGTGAGCGCGATAGCTCGGGTGACTTGCGCACGGTTGCGGTGGGTGGCGGGGTTGGCGCTTCGGTAGGGGCGATTGCCGGGTCGGCCGCGGGGCATCCCTTGGGCGGCGTTGGGATCGGCGCCGCGACGGGGGCTGCGGTTGGTCTGGCGACCATTTTCCACGGCAAGAAACCCGAAGCGGTGCTGCCGCGCGGCACGATCGTCGAGATGGTGTTAGACCGTGATCTGACCTTTAGCCGCAACGAGCTGCCCTATTGAGGCGCTCGTAAAAACCTATAGACTTCAAATATATTCCTGCCAAAGCCATCTGAGATCTCGGTGACTGAGTCTTGCCGGTAGCCCATTCCACCCGCAGCCTGGATCAGCTGTTGGTTAGCTCCGCGAAAGAATTCGTTGCCGTCGGTGTGAGCGATGAATTCCGCATCGGGCTGTTCGAGCATCCATCGAATTACGCGCAGATCTTCCGCGCTGATCTCCCGCTTGTTAAAGACAGGATCGGAGCCCACGTAGAGCTTGAGGTGGCCGTCGCTCAGAAGCATCAGACCGTTCAGCATCCCCCAGTCCATGCAGAAGAGGGGTTTGGCAGGCTGAGATCGTAGCGAATCGAAAAGTGGGAAGAGCGCGGGCGTCCATCCCGCTGTGCCGCCGTTGCGAATCATTTGTACGTGATACTCGTTGGTCACCAGTACTCCGGCAGCGATGGGAACAATCAGCGCGCCTGCAAGCATTGGCGCACCCCATTTCGCGAGTTTTCGCGACGCTCCGGCAAAAGAAATCCCCGCGATGGCCTGCGGCAAGGGCCACAGCAGAATCGTATGGTGGACGCTCGCGCCTGTATTGGCATTGAACGCCATCTCGAGCCATGCGACAAAAAACGTAATCAGGCAGAACAGAATCGCGCGGATTCCGGACCGCCCCGCGAAAGGGGCCACAAGCAGCGCGGCCAGAAAAACGTACGGCATTCCAGAGCGTCGTGGATGTCCGGCGATGTTGCTTATCGACGCGGAGATTTGTTGAAGAACTCCCGACGGCATATGAGGCACGGGAGTCTGCCCATCTGCTTGGATGAAGGTTGTAAGCAGACTGCCCCCTCTTGAGGCATCCAGCAGAAAACTGGCCTTAGCAGTGAGAGGGATGGAATCGCGAGCCGTGTTCTTGCGGAACGTGTCGAGGCGGCTATGGACATTGAACAGGATCAGGGGTAGCGCTCCCAAACAAAACGCAGCGCCTGCAATTGCGGCGCGGCGGATTGTGAACAGCTCAAACACGCGACGTCCATACACGGCCAAAACGGCCACAGTAAGACCGCTGATCAGCCACACCGCGAGCGCTTTATCCCACATTGCCAACCCCATAAGGAAGGTGGCGCCGGCGAGCGCGCGCAGGCGTAGCGTCTGATGAAAGCGCATCGCCAGCAGCACGCCGCCGATCAACAGCAGGTGTTGGAGTGCAACTGGTCCCCAGTCGTAACAAGATGTCAGGAGATATTCGGAATCCACCGCTAGCAGCAAGGCGCCGATTACGCCGGCACGAACTCCCGCTACGGAACGGAGCGTGAGGAAGAAAAGCCATATGCTGAGGGACGCTGCGAGCAGCATGGGTTCCCGCAGAGCCCAAACGCCTGTGCCAAAGACTCGGAAGATGGGAGCGTAGACGAGGGTCTTCAAAGCTCCGGCATAGTTCGTCACCATGAGGGGAATTCCGGCGAGGCTGTAGTATGCCGCATCCGAGTGGAATAGGGGATTTGCAAAGACGGCTTCGTCGTTTTCGATCCCCAGAAGTGGAATAAACGACTGCCCGGCGGCGAAGACGAACAGGCACGCCGTCAGTGTTAAAGCCGTTCCGGTTCTAGCGGAAACGGAGAATGGTGAAGATGTTTCGCCCGTATCCATCCGCAATGGTTCCGATCTTTTCCGGGTGGCGTCCAAATTTTGCCGCAGCCTCGTCGAACTTCGCTCCCGCTCCTGCATTGACCTCGGCTTCTTTAGTGTGCTCCACAAACAAATTGCTGGGGTCGCCAAGAGCCCACTGCATGCTCGCCGCGTCCGTCACCGCGCCAATGCCATCGCGCACGGGGGGCCGATTTCGGTCAAGCAGGATCAACGTTTCAAAGAATCCCCAGTCCGTGCAGAAGACATGCGCCGCCCCCGAGTTCTTCAGCGACTCAGCGAGGGGGAAAACCGCCGCACTCCACGTAGTTGATCCGCCGTTACGGATCAGTTTCGTGTAGTATTCATTGGTTACCAGGAGCGAGCTTACAATGACCAGCGCCGTGGCTGCCGCAATCGCTGGAACACCGAAACGCGGCAAGCGTCGTGAGAACCCCACGAATGAGATGGCGATCACCGCTTCCGGCCATGGCCACAGAAGAATGACATGGTGAACCGAGCCGCCGGTATGGGGATTGGCCGCCATCTGAAACCACGCAATTGCCATGGCGGTCGAGAAGAAGATCACGCCACGCACCGCGGTCCTACCCGCTAGCGGCGCCAACAGTATCGCTATGATAAACGCGGCTAGCAGCCAGTCTGACGTGGGCGCGTCCGCAAGTGTCGAAATGCGAGCACTTGCCACTTCAAGCAAGCCGCGCGGCCGGTGCGGCGACGGAGTGGTCTCATCGGTGGCGTTCCAGAATCCCAGCAGCGCTCCCCCTTGCGCGGTTTGCGTTACGAATCGAAATTTCGTTCGGAGCCCGCTGGTATCCCATGCGGTGTTTTCCCGGATAGTGGCCAGCGACGCGTGCGCGTTATAGAGGATAAGAGGCATCGCTCCAAGAGCCAGCGCCGAGGCGGAAATAAGGACCCTGCGAAAGCCGATCACACCATAAATCTGACGCCAAAATGTCAGGATTCCAGCGACTCCGAGTCCGCTTAACATCCATATTGCCAACGCTTTATCCCACAGCGCGAGGCCCAAGGAGAGAAACCCCAGGAAGAGAGAAATACTTGACAGTGTCTGGTAGAATCTCACCAGTGAAAGAACGCCGCCCACAATGAGCAGATGCTGCAGGGCCACGGGGCCCCAGTCGTAACAGGTAGTAAGCAAATAAAGTGAATCTGCGGCGAGCAACCAACATCCAATCAGTCCTGCGCGGTTGCCTGCGATACGCCGGAGAAGCAGGAAGAACAGCCAGACGCTAATCGCGCCGAACAGCAGCGCCGGTTCGCGTACGGCGTAAACGCCGGTGCCGAAGAGCTTGAAAACCGGGGCATAGATAAGGGTTTTCAGGCATCCCAGGTACGTCATTAACATTAGGGGGATTTGGCTATGGGCGCCAAGTCGCCAAACGTAAAGAGGTTCCAAAGGTTCAAAGAGGGGTCCCGCGAAAATGGCTTCATCATTTTGAACGCCCAGGAGCGGAATAAAGGGTTGGCCCGCAAGAAAGAAAAATATACTTGCGAGAAATCCCGCCGCGCTACACATCTTATTTGAGGGTGCTGCTGTGCACCGAACGATTTGCCAATGCAAGAATCCGATGGTAGCATTTGCCGGAATGGCCGTCGGCTAAGCCGCAACTTGCCGGAAAACGCGGGGTTTGCACCCTGGAGAAGTTTGGAACGTAGATTGCTTACAAGGAATCCCGTGCGAAGCCGAAGGTTGGGTAAAAATTCGTAAATAGCTCGAAAGGGGCGTACCCCTACCTGCAACCTTTACGAGAAATCGTCGTCTATATGGTTGCTGAGGAAAGCGGTAAAAAAACTAAATCAAGAAAATTACCGGCTGACAGGAGATGGACAAAATGAACCAGACCGAACTTAACAAATACAGAGCGGTGCTCGAAGCGAAGCGTGCGGATTTGTCCGCGGGACTTCGCAACCGGGAAGACATCGCCATCGAAAAGACCCCGGATGCTTTGGATGAAGTGCAACTCGCAGGCGAACGCGAGCTTGCAATCCGCAATCTCGATCGCGAATCGAATTTGTTGCGTAGCGTCAAGAGTGCGCTTAGCCGAATCGGCGACGGCAGTTATGGCGTTTGCATGCATTGCGAAGAAGATATCAAGCCGAAGCGCTTGGAAGCGGTGCCATGGGCGAAATACTGCATCAAGTGTCAGGAAGCGGCCGACCGCCACGAGTTCGAAGCCGAGACCGGCGACGTTGATGAGCTGTTGCTTAACGCAGCCTAATATTAAGGCTGATCAAGGGCGCGGGCTGCAACCCGCGCCCTTCGTGTGTCGGGCCGCGATCAAGAGTTTGGCGTAATGGAATTCGTGCGCCGCGCTGCGGGAAGGCCTTCGCGCCTAGGCATTTTGCCAGGGGCGTTTAACCCTCCTACGGTGGCTCACGTCTCGTTAGCAAGTTCCGCTTTGGTACACGTCGAGGAGATTGTTTTCGTACTACCGCGGACTTTCCCCCACAAGCCATACGAGGGCGCTAGTTTCGACCAACGTGTCGAAATGCTGCGTGCCGCCACTGCGGACCATCCTGCCTTCTCTATTGCCGTCACGACTGGCAGCTTATTTCGCGATATTGCGGCTGAGTGTCGGAACGAGTACGGGCCCGCCACGCGGTTGTCATTCCTGTGTGGGCGCGACGCCGCCGAAAGAATTCTCAACTGGGATTACGGCGACGAAACCGCAGTGACGGAAATGCTGTCCGAATTCGACCTGCTGGTGGCTGCGCGGCGTGGCGAAATTGAGGCGCCGTTGCATGTCCGGCACGCTATCGAGCGGCTATATCTTTCGGCTGATCTCGATTTAGTTTCGTCCACCGAAGTGCGTGAGCGCATCGCGCAGGGCCTGCCGTGGCAACATCTAGTGCCAGAAGCGGTGCGCGCTCTGGCGGCTGAGATCTACCGGCCGAGCCCTGACGCTGGCTTCGACAACCGCAGGCGGATGTAAATCTTCACCGTGGCTGGACCAAGCATTGTAATGGCTGCCGGATCGCGCGATGCGCCGTGGGAGACTACTTGCCGCGTTCCCAGTGGAGAGATAGACGCTGCTGTCCGTCGGTTGCCTTCAGTTCAATTTTGTAAACCTGATGTGCAGGGTCGAAGTATAGATACATCGGTCCCCGCACACTGTCGAAGCGATCGTCGGCGGTGATGTCGGCTTTCATAACACCACCCTCCCAACTCATTACGGAACCGCGAAAGGCGCTTGGCGTTCCTTGCGGTGGGGTGAATACGACGAATACTTTACCGGCGCGGTCGAAATCGACGCTGGCATTGCCAAGCTCCATGGGAGCGCGGTCTCCGATGCGCGCCTCTCCGTGCCCGCGCGAGACGGAGTGCGTCAGGTTGTTGAAGCTCATTCCAGGCGGGGGCTCGGGCGGTGGCAGCTTCCATGAAATGCGAAACCGGTATCGCCCTTCGCCGCTGGCGCTATCGCGAATGAAAACCACGGCGCGGTAGCCATTGCCGCTCGTGGGCGGCGCGACGAGCCGGATTTCGTTCCGTTTTTCCTTCACGCCGAATCGAAAGCCTTCGAAGTCACGAACTGGTAACGGCGCGCTGCATTCCGATCCGTCGTCGCGCGCGTCGCGGCCCGAAATGTTGTGAACGCTGACGACGTCTCCGCGAACCGAGACTTCGACCGCATCATCCACCTGGAGCGCAATATCGCATTGCCCCATGCCGCGCGCCACATCGCTATGGGTCATTGGATGCGCGGGGAATTGGATGTCGGCGTAAGCAGGCAACAACAGAAAAAGCGGAAGAGCAAGACGCACTACTCCCATCGTAGCGCCACCGATGGATCCAACCGGCTGGCGCGCCGCGAGGGGAGATAGGACGCCAGCAGCGCGGACGCCAACAAGAGCGCCGAGACGCACGCGTAGATCGCGGGGTCGGAGGGGCTCACGTCGAAGACCAAGCTTGCCAATATGCGCCGCATAGCGAACGCGCCAGCGAGCCCGATCGCCGTTCCAGCGCCGCTCAGCTTGAGCGCATAGCGCACCACCATGGCGCGAACCTCCACGGCGCCCGCGCCTAACGCCATGCGGATGCCGATTTCGCGCGTGCGTTGGCCCACCATCCACGCCATCACGCCATAGATGCCGATAAGCGCCAGAACGAGTGCGAGACCGGCGAAAGTAGCCAACAGGGCCATGGTCCAGCGGCGCGAACGGGCCGACTCCGCCATCACATCGTCGAAGGTACGGACATCGGAGACGGGCAATTCCGGATCGATCGTGCGAATTGCGGCGCGCACCGCTGACGCCAGCGCGGAGATGTTGCCCGACCCGCGAATGATTACCACTTGGGCGCCGCGAGTTGGGAAATACATGTCAAGCGTCGGCTCGCCATCCAAGCCTAAGCGCTTCACATCGCCGGCAACGCCCACGATAGTCGAGTAGCCGGGTGACGGCCCCCATAGAGACGTGATGAATTTAAGGCCGACAGGATCGCGGCCGGGCCAGAAACGCTTTGCCAGGGTTTCATTAATGATGATCGCGTCACCGTCCGCATCTTTGTCGAGGAACGCACGTCCCGAATGCAGTGGAATCCCGAGCGTCTTAAAGAGGTCTGGAGTTGCGAACACCACCTGTCCGGCCGCGGGCGCGTCGGGGTGGCTCAGCGGGCTGCCGGGCACGAGGAAGCGCGAGAGGAATGGCAACGCGGCCAACGGTAGCGAGTTGGTGGCAGCCACGGATTCCACGCCGGGCAGCGTTTTGAGCGAAGCCTCTATGCGATGAAAGAGCCGCCCTGGGTCGCCCGTAGCGGGAATGATTAGTCGAAGAGTCAGCACGCCGGAAGGGTTAAATCCAGGGTCGGTGTGCATCATGCGCAGGAAGCTCTTCACCAGAATGCCGGCGCCTGCCGCTAGAATCAGCGCCAGCGCGAATTCGGCGATTACCAGCGCTGCCCGCAGCCGTCGTGAACCGCCCGCGGCAACGGAGTTCGATTTGATGACCGCTCCCGGATTGGAATGGAGAATGAGGGAGGCGGGGATCACGCCGAAGAGCAGACCAGTCATCAATAAGACGGCCAACAGAAACGCCAGTACGGCGGAATCGAGCGGCGCTGGGATCGGCGAAAACCAGCGCAGGCAAATCTCCGCCAATAGCAGCCCCAGTCCCGCGCCTGCGAGCGAGAGCGTCAAGCTTTCGGCCAAAAGCTGACGGATCAGCCGCCCAGCGCTCGCTCCCAAAACCGTGCGTAGCGCGATCTCCCGGGTTCGAGAAGCCGCCCGCGAGAGCAGAAGATTGGCGACGTTGGCGCAGGCAATCAACAGCACCAGCGACCCCGCGCCAAGCAACATAAGAAGGACGGGGCGAACTTTCGTCGTCAAATCCTCCTGAAGGCCGGCGGCATGCATTGTCCACCTCGCGCTGGTTTTCGGATGGGCGCCGGCAAGACGGCTTGCAACCGCGATGCTGCGCTGCCTAACCGCTTCTAATTCGATGCCAGGACGCAAACGCGCTACGAATCCAAGCGCGTGCCGCACGGGATTGGTCAATTCATCGTTCATTAGCGGCCCAGGGGGGAGCCAGACATCCGCCCAATCGGGGAAGGCGAAATCGCGCGCCATCACGCCAGCGACGGCATATTCCGCGCCATTCATACGGATCGATTTGCCTACGATGGCTGGATCGCTTGCGAGCAACGTGCGCCAAATGCGGTCGCTCAAGAGAACGGTATTCGCCGGATCGGCCGGCGACAAGGCACGTCCCCGCGCTGGGGCCGCGCCGAATAGCGGAAGAAGGTTGGGAGAGAACACCGCGGCGTTGACGGCGGAGGCCGTTCCGCTCGAGCCCGTGAGCGCCAGCGTCGCAGGGACCGAGCGGAACCACGCGCTATCAATCAAAAGGTCCGTCTGGCGTTGCCATTCGGCCATTTCCACCGCCGACATTCCGGCGCGATCCACCAGAGATTGGTAGGAATCCCACAGCGTGATCAGCCGGGCGGGATCCCGGAAGGGCAGGGGCTTCAGGATCGCCGTTTCGACCAAGCTAAACACAGCTGTATTGGCCCCGATGCCGAGCGCCAGAGTCAATACCGCGATGGCGGTAACTGCTGGCGATTTGCGCAATGTTCGTGCGGCGAACTGGAAATCGTTCATGGCGGCTCCAGTGAGTGGACGCGCCGGCGCGCTCAACGATAGCGGGGCCTACGCCTTTGCCAGCGCGCTTCGCTTCTTGCCAAACATGAAGTAGATTACTAAACCTATAATCAGCCAGAGGAAAAAGCGCAGCCAGGTGCGGATCGGCAGGCCCATCATTAGCACCACGCAACAGATAATCGAAAACGCGGGCAGCCAGGGAACCAGCGGGCAGCGGAACGAGCGCGGTCTGTCCGGCTGCTTTTTACGTAATACGATGACGCCCAGCGACACAAGCACGAACGCAAAGAGAGTCCCGATGTTCGAAAGCTCGGCGAAGGTGTCGATATCCCAAATGCCCGCGGGAATTCCCACCACGAAGCCCGCGATCCAGGTGCTGATGTGGGGCGTACGAAAGCGTTCATGCACTGTCGAAAAGATCTTCGGAAGCAGACGGTCGCGCGACATTGCAAACCAGATACGCGCTTGCCCATATTGATAGACAAGGAGGGACGAGATCATCCCCATTAGCGCGCCCGCGGTGACGATCAATCGCAGCCGGTTGTATCCCAGCGCTTTGAGGGCGTCCGCGACCGGCGAATCGGTGCCCAGCGTTGTATAGTTCGCGATGCCGGTCAATACCAATGAAACTGCGCAGTAAAGCAGGGTACAAACAATCAGGGTCGCGATAATGCCGAAGGGCAGATCGCGTTGGGGCTTGCGGCACTCTTCGGCGGCGGTCGAGATGGAGTCAAATCCAATATAGGTGAAAAAGACAATAGAAGCCCCGGTGAGAACTCCTGAGAATCCGTGCGGCGCAAAGGGATGCCAGTTGCCTGGATGGATGGCGCCGGCCGCGCCGAAACAGAAGATCAAAATAGCAGCGATCTTGATCAGCACCATGGTCGTGTTCGCGCCCACGCTTTCTCGCACGCCGCGCACCAGAACCCACGTCACCAACAGCGTGATCAGCAGCGCGGGAATATTGAAGATGCCCGCCGGACCGCCCGGCGCCGGCACTGGCGGAAAGGCAAGGGCCTGAGGCAGGTGAAATCCGAATAGGTTATCGAACAGATCTTGCAGATAGGCGGAAAAGCCCACCGCCACGGACATGTTCGA
The DNA here is from genome assembly GCA_963703295.1 of Bryobacterales bacterium. Taxonomy (GTDB): domain Bacteria; phylum Acidobacteriota; class Terriglobia; order Bryobacterales; family Bryobacteraceae; genus PALSA-243. The sequence continues at coordinate 7,150,867 of OY969810.1, read as the reverse complement.
TACTGCGTATTCAAGGATCAGATCCCAGCCAATGATCCAGGCGACGATTTCGCCCATGATGGCGTAGGAGTATGTGTAAACGCTGCCGGCGACCGGAATCATGGACGCCAATTCGGCGTAACACAAACCCGCGAAGAGGCAGGCGATTGCCACCAGCACGAAGGAAAGCGTGATCGCCGGACCCGCGCCCGGCCGTCCCAATTGAGACGTGGCGTGCGTGCCGTTGAGCAGCAAATCGATGACGGTAGCCTCCAGCATCGATTTGATTGGGATGGGTTTCCCGGCGGCCGCCGTGCCGGTGAGGGTGAAGATTCCGCTGCCAATTACCGCCCCTATGCCGAGGGCAGTGAGACTCCAAGGCCCGAGCGTCTTCCGAAGACTCTTGTGAGGGTCTTCGGACGTTGCGATCAGCTCGTCGATGCTCTTCGTGCGGAAGAGTTGGCTCATCGGCCTTGGGTGAAAAGGATGGGGCCCGAGCCCTATCCCTCTAGCGTTTCCGCTGGCCCTGGGTCTGGTGGCGAATTCTCTTCTTCTGCGATCCGCGGGCGACCCCGGACGCGCGCTTGGCCTTCGGCGCCGCCTTTTTGCGCGCCGTGCGCTTGATCGTCTTACGTTCCGTTTTGTCCGTGACTTTCTTCGTGTTCATCAGTCTCTTTTTAATCCTGCGTATTTTTCTATCAGCTTTTTCAACCCGAAGCGGGGAAAGTTCACTGTGATCTTAGCATCATCGCCCTCGCCTTCGCGCCGTACCACGGTGCCGGTTCCATACTTGGGATGATTTACGGTCATTCCTGTACGCGCCGTTTTGCGGGGCGCGGGTGGCGCCGCCGGCAAGGGTTTGGTGGAAACTGGCGGGCGCGGCAACTGCGAGGCGGCGGAAGGCGACAATCCGGATGGGACGTCCGAGCGCATTGGGGGCGCCTGTCCGGGCCGTTGGAACTGCATGCCGCGTTCGCCGAAAAACTGCGAGATATTATCCAGCGAGTTGTACGTCTTGCCGGTATACGTATTGCGACGCGCCGATTCGCGCACGGATTCGCGCTCGCCGAACAGATTGATCTCGCCCGACTCGTCCCGCGGGCTCAGATCGGCAATGAGATGCTCCGGAACCTCGTTGAGGAAGCCCGAAGGCGCGGAGCGTTCGGCTTCGCCGCCCCCGAAGCGCCGCCGGTACCGTGCCCAGGTGAGGATCAACCGTTTGCGCGCCCGCGTCATACCGACATAGCAAAGACGCCGCTCCTCTTCCATGGCCTCTTCGGAATTCACCGATCGGCTATGTGGGAAGAGGCCGTTTTCCAGCCCGGAAATGAAGACCATGGGGAACTCCAGCCCCTTGGCGTTGTGCATCGTCATTAAAGTGACGGGCGCCTGCTCGTCCACATCGTCGGCATCGGAGACCAGGGCGACGTGGTCCAGAAAATCGGAAAGGCTTTCGCCCCGCTCCTGAGCCTCGGCCGCGGCGTTAATTAATTCATCCAGGTTTTCCAGGCGGGTTTCGGCTTCCGGCGTATGGTCGGCCTGCAGCATCCGCTTGTAGCCGGTTCGCTCGAGAACCAGCTTGATGAGATCGGGAAGCGAGGAAGAGCGCGCCGCCTGTGAAAGCTCTTGAATCAGCTTTCGGAAAGACGACAGCGCCGATTGTGAACGAGTGGAGAGTCCGGTTGCGGCTCCGGGCAATTCCGGCGCATCTTCCGCGAGTGCCCAGAGGCCTTTAGCTTCGCTTCCCAGACTGCGATCTATGGCGCTCCACAGGTTGCTGCCCTGCTCACGCGCCTGCTTCTCGAGTTGCTCCATGGTTGTGCGGCCGATCCCACGCGCCGGCGTGTTGATGACGCGCATCAGGCTCACCGAATCCGCGGTAGACGCTGTGAGCTTGAGGTAGGCCACCACATCCTTTATTTCGGCGCGCTGATAGAAACTGAAACCGCCCACGATGTTGTACTTGCGTCCATAGCGGCGCAGCGCTTCTTCGATCTGGCGCGATTGAAAATTAGTCCGGTAGAGCACCGCCACGTGATCTTCCGGGTTCGACCGGAGGTGCTTCTCGATGGTATCGGCGATGAAAAGCGCTTCGTTCTCGGCATCGTGACCGGAGTAAAGACCGATCATCGAACCCTCGCCGGCATCCGTCCATAGCTTCTTGCCCTTGCGCGCCTTGTTGTTCTCCACCACCGCGCCGGCGGCGGCGAGAATGTTTTTCGTCGACCGGTAGTTCTGTTCCAGGCGGATGGTCTTCGCGTTGGGAAAATCGCGCTCAAAGTCGAGGATATTGCGCAGATCGGCGCCACGCCAACTGTATATCGATTGATCTTCGTCGCCTACCACGCAAACATTGCTGTGCTGCTCGGAAAGCAAGCGCATCAACTCGTACTGGCTACGGTTGGTGTCCTGATACTCGTCGATCATGATGTAGTTGACGCGTCGATTCCAGGCTTCGCGTGTGGAGTCATCGTGACGCAACAGGCGAACTGCCTCCAGTAGTAAATCGTCGAAATCAAGCGCATTGGCATTGCGTAGCGCCTTTTCGTACTCCTCGTAGAGCGCCGCGACGGCTTCGGTTTCCTTATTGACAGCCTGCTTATAAAGATCGGACGGCCCCTGTTTCAGCCCCTTTGCCTGGCTGATGCGCGAGAGCGCCGCGCGATACTGCATGAAATCCTTCTCTTCGAAGCCCAGCGTTCGATAGGCAGCCTTCATAATGCTGAGCTGATCTTCCGCATCATAGATGGTGAAGCGACGGGTGAAGCCCGGACGAATGCGCGCGAGCGCGTCGCCATCTCGACGCAGCAGGCGGACGCAAAAGGAATGAAAGGTGGAAAGCGTCGGCTCGGAATCGAGCCTAACGTCTTCGAGCAACGTGCGAACGCGCTGGCGCATCTCGGCCGCGGCTTTGTTCGTGAACGTAACGGCAAGTATCGCCGAAGGCGGCACGCGTCTGGCCGTCACGATGTGTGCGATCCGATGGGTGATAACGCGCGTTTTTCCGCTGCCAGCGCCCGCGAGAATGAGCAGCGGACCTTCGGTGTGGCTCACCGCATCGCGCTGTTGCGGATTGAGCCCTTCAAGAAAATCCATTGGGTGGAGTTATCTGAAGTGTAGCAACTGGCGCGTGTACACGGGTGAAAAAGAGCCGAACCTGGGCCCGCCCAATACGAACCAAAAAGGACGGAAAAACGTCTCGTAGAAAATACGAAGTTGCCGCGCCGCGATTGATCGTGCGGCGGGATAATAGGCCAAGCGCCATGGAATTTGTCGACCAGCTAAAGTCCGCGATCAACATTGTTCATGTGGTCGGCCAATACGTTAATCCTTTGCGTAAGAGCGGGCGCGACACGTACATCGGCCTGTGTCCTTTCCATCAGGAAAAAAGCCCTTCCTTCAATGTGCACGAGTCGAAACAGTTCTTCCACTGCTTCGGGTGCCATGCCGGCGGCGATGTGCTGAAGTTTGTCGAGAAGATCGAAGGGATCAGCTTCTATGAAGCACTCAAGACTCTCTCCGAACGCTACGGCATCGCGATGCCGAAGCGTTCGCAGTACGCCGACGAAGATACGCGGCTGCGGGGATCGCTCTTCGCCATGCATGAACTGGCGCAAGAACAGTTCCGGGCCAATCTCAACGGCGCGGCGGGCGAAGCGGCGCGCAACTATCTGGCGCGCCGGGGCGTGAATCCGGAGATCATTGAACAATTCGGCCTGGGATATTCTCTGCCTTCAGGCCGCGCGCTGTTGCGCCTTTTCGAGGAGAGGCAATTCCCGGCGGCGCAGATGGAGGAATCGGGACTGATTGCGCATCGCGAGGGGGGCGGGTACTACGACCGTTTCCGAAACCGCCTGATGTTTCCCATCCACAACGAATCAGGCAAAATCATCGCCTTCGGTGGGCGGGCGTTGGCAACCGATGAAAAAACCAAGTATCTGAACTCGCCGGAAACGCCGATATACAAAAAGAGGTACACGCTTTACAACTTGCACCGCGCCAAAGACGCGATTCGCAAGGAGGAGCAGGCAGTCCTAGTGGAAGGATACATGGACGCGATTGGTGTCAGCGCGGCGGGGTTCGGCGGAGTTGTGGCAAGCTGCGGGACGGCCTTCTCGACGCAGCAGGTTCAGGCGTTGAAACGCCACGCGCTGCGCATCGTGGTGAATTTCGATCCCGATTCGGCGGGCGCCAGGGGCGCCACCGATGCCATCGATCTGTTGCTAGCCGAAGGCATGCAAGTGCGCATCATGGAGCTCGACGGCGGTCTTGACCCCGACGAATACTGTAAGGAGCGGGGCGCCAAGGCTTACCAGGAACGAATCGACAGGGCCAAGGGGTATTTCTATTGGCTGGCCGATGGCGCGCGCAAACGGTTCGACATGCGCACGTCAGAAGGGAAGATTTCGGTACTGCAGTACCTGTTGCCGGCGGTGCAGAAAATCTCCGACCGGTTGGAACGGATGACCGTCGCCAACGATGTGGCCGGTTATTTAGGCGTGGAAAAAAGCATTGTGCTGGATACGTTCCTTCGTTCAGCGGGTGGGCGCAGCGACAATTTGGTCACGCTGCCGAAAAGCGCCTTGCGCGCGGACGAGCGCGGCCTGGTGAACGTGATACTCTCCGGAGCCGAGGGCTGCGATCAACTGTTAGAGGAGCTTTCGGAAATCGAGCTCGATACGCTCGACACGCGCCGCATCTTGCAGGCCGCTATGGCCGTTCACGCGGCGGGCGGCCCGATGAGTTTCGACGCGGTGAGCGGACGACTGGAAGACAACGACAGGCGCATTCTAGCGGAGATGGCGTTCGCTGAGGATCCCGCCGCGGATGAATTCGGAATCGACTGGGGACGGAAGTGTCTGGCGCGACTTCAAGCCACGGCGGCGCGGCAGCGCGCAACGCAATTGAAGGCGAGAATCCACGAAGCGGAGCGCGCTGGAAAACTGGACGAAGCGATGGGATTAATACGGGAGCTTGGCCGGCTGGAGCGGACAAATTCTGCGCCTCGCCGTGGTGTACAATGAGCAGGATTCCGTAGTTAATGGGGAATTACGGGGCTTCAGGTGGCGAGTGAAGAAAAGTTTGGCGGGCTGCAGCGGCTCGTACAGATGGGCAAGGAAAAAGGCTTTGTTCTGTACGACGAAGTAAGCGAAGTTCTGCCTGGCGATCTCGAAGGAGGCGCCGAACTCGACGACGTACTGACGGGGCTGGACGTCGCGGGAATCGAAATCCTGGAAGATGCCAAGGATTTCGAGAAGAAGCTCGAAGAAGCTGAAGAACCGCTTGATCTCGAACTGCCCGCGGGATTGGGCGAGAAGGTCAACGACCCCGTCCGGATGTACCTGCGCGAGATGGGCACCGTGCCCCTTCTGACGCGCACCGGCGAAGTGGAAATTGCGCGGCGCATTGAGCGCGGCCAATCGCTGGTTTTGAAGTCTCTCTCCCGCGCGCCATTGGCGATTCTGGAACTCATCGCTATGGAAGAGGAGATGTCGAAGGACCTGATCGCCGCGCGCGACGTGCTGCTAATCTCAGATCCGATCCTTACTGACGAACTGTTGGAAGAGCGGCGGCGCGAATTCAGTGGCGCGGTGGAAGAGATTTCCCGCACGTATAAGCGTGTTCTACAGGCACGCCAGAAACTAATCGCCATTCCGCGCGGCATGAAGCCGAAACAGCACCGCCGCCAGCTTTGGGAACTCGGCCGCCTAATCGTTAAGATCTCGCGGCTCATGCGTACCGTACGTCTGCAGAGTCCCGTGGTTCGCCATCTCATCGGCCGTCTGCGTTCGGCAGTAGAAGACCTCAAGCCGGTCGAGAAAGAGATCACGCGCTTGCAGCGGCAGTTCGAAAATTGGTCCGCACAGCGCGCCGAGGGCGCAAAGGAGATCCGCAAGCAACAAAAATCGTGCGCGCAGCGCCTGCAGCAATTGGAAGAAAATTTCGGCGCGTCCGGCTCCGAACTCCGCCGCACGCTCGAGATCATTACCAAGGCCCACCATGAGGCCGAGTGCGCGAAGAAAGAGCTGATCGAGGCTAATTTGCGCCTTGTAGTCAGCATTGCCAAGCGTTATACCAATCGTGGCCTGCAATTTCTGGATTTGATCCAGGAAGGCAATATCGGTTTGATGAAGGCCGTGGACAAGTTCGAATATCGCCGCGGTTATAAGTTCTCGACTTACGCCACCTGGTGGGTACGCCAGGCAATTACGCGCGCCATTGCCGATCAGGCGCGGACCATTCGCATTCCGGTCCACATGATCGAGACCATCAATAAGCTGATCCGCACGTCGCGCGCGATGGTGCAGGAACTTGGGCGGGAACCGACCAACGAAGAGCTCGCCAAGCAGATGCAGCTTCCCGTGTCCAAGGTCCGCAAGGTGTTGCGCGTGGCGCAGGAGCCTATTTCGCTTGAAACGCCGATTGGGGAAGAGGACGAATCCCACCTGGGCGATTTTATCGTCGATCAAAACGGCATCTCACCGTCCGATGCCGTCATCAATCTCAATCTGCGCGAACAGACGGCGCAGGTGCTAAAGACGCTCACTCCGCGTGAAGAGAAGATCATCAAGATGCGCTTTGGCCTCGAGGACGGCAGCGAGCACACACTGGAAGAAGTGGGCCAGAACTTCGCCGTCACGCGCGAGCGGATTCGTCAGATTGAAGCCAAAGCTCTGCGAAAACTGCGACACCCGAGCCGAAGCCACCGCCTGCGCGCATTCCTTGAGAATGGCAATCAGCGCGGTGGGTAAATGGCGGTTTAATCTGCGCCTGCCGACGTAGGCGTGATTACTTGCCGCCCGAGAGAAAGCGCCCGATATTCTCGTTAAGAAACTTTCCGTCTGCCGGATTGCTGGCCGCGCCGGCCGTGTGCCCCCAGAGTGACGGAATGGGCATCAGTGTGGCGCGGGGGATAAGCGGCGCTTCGTAGCGCGCATCGCCGACCGGAAAATAGAGATCGGTCTCCGACGGCATATATAGCAGCGGCGCCTTGATGGATCGCAGTGCCCGTTCCGTATCGCCGCCGAATCCGGGCGTGGCGCCCACGTCGTGGTGTTCCCAGGTGCGCATCTGCAAAATCAAGTCGTTCGCGTCGGCGCCGGGAATGAAGCGCTTGCGGAAGCGTTCGAGCGTCTGTTCGAACGTCGTTCCGGCGGGCGAGGTGGTGCGCCAAAGCTCCTTGCGCCACCATTCCTGCGAATAAAGCCATGCTGCCCAAACCGTTCCGAAAGCTTCAATTCCCTTGGCTGGAGGCTCCTTATAGTCTCCGCCATCGAAGGTGGCGTCAGCCATGATCGCGGCGATCTGTCCTTCGAGCCGCACTACGCCATGAGGATAAATCTTAGCCGTGCCGGACGTGGCGACGATGCGATCGGCGAAATCGGGATAACTCACCGCCCACTGAAATGCTTGTTGCGCCCCCATGGAGAATCCCACCACAGCGCGTAGATGCGCGATCTTGAGTTCCTCGGTAAGAAGCCGATGAACGGCTTCGACATTGTCCCGGATGGCCATCAGGGGAAAGCGCGGCCCGTGAAACGGCTCAGGCGTATTGCTCGGCGAAGAGGATCGCCCGTTGCCGAAAAGCTCGGTCGTCACCAGGAAGAGCTTCGACGGATCCAGTGCGCGATCGGAACCCATCAGCCATTCGTAGCCTCGCAAGTTCGCCATGTAGTGCGATGGCAGCAGCACGGCATTGTCCCGGCTTACATTAAGATGCCCATAAGTTCCGTAGACAACGCGCGCAACAGGCAGGGTAACGCCGCTTTCCGTTTTGAAATTGGTAAGGATGAACTCGTGACGCTCCGGCGTTCCCACGGGATTCGTCGCAGGTTGGGGGTGAAGCGTGTAGGAGAGCAGCAGAAGAAAGATGAATTGGCGCATGCGATTCTGGCGAATTATCTTAGCAGAGGCGGCTTACTGTACTCCGGGCGCCTTCCTGCGCCACGCTCTCTACCTGTGACATAATATTTCTTCCCAAAGGAACGCAATGAACTTCACCCGACGAGCTGCGATCCTCGGCGCCACGGCGCTGCCTGCGATGCAGATTGTCCGTGGGCAATCGCGCGCCAAGTTTATCGCGGTCGGCAGCGCCAATCGCAATAGCGGCGGGCTCAACGCTTGCGCGAAGGCCGTTGAGGTGATGAAGGCGGGGGGTGACACCCTGGACGCTGCGATCGCCGGCGTGAATATCGTCGAACTTGATCCGCGCGACGATAGCGTGGGCTACGGCGGTCTTCCTAACGAGGATGGCATCGTAGAACTCGATGCAAGCTGTGTCCACGGACCAACGCGGCGCATGGGGGCGGTAGGCGCGCTGCAGAATATCAAGACGCCATCCAAGGTGGCGCAACGCGTCATGCTCGATACCGATCATATGTTCCTGGTTGGCGCGGGCGCGCTCAAATTTGCCAAAGCCGAGGGCTTCGCGGAAGACAACCTGCTTACAGAATCTTCACGCCTTAAATATTTAGTATGGAAGCGCATGCTGCGCGACCCGGACGGCCATAGCAACTGGGGTCCTGGCGTCGATGCGCCTCCGGCGAAAAAAAATGGACTGCAAGGCTCCATCGAAAATTTAAAAAGGGAGTTTCCATGGGCGGGCGAAGAGTTGCTCGCCGAGGCGATTCACGATGCCTCCAAGCCGCCGCATGGCACCATTAACTGCATCGCAATGAATGAGAAGGGCGAAATGTCGACCGTGACTACCACCAGTGGGATGGCGTGGAAGCTCGCCGGCCGGGTGGGCGATTCGCCTATTATTGGGGGCGGGCTATGGCTCGATCAGGATGTGGGCGGCGCGGGATCCACCGGACGCGGCGAGGAAAACCTGCGGGTGGCGGGCGCTCACACGGTGGTAGAGAACATGCGCCACGGCATGACGCCTAAAGAGGCGGCGCTCGATGCTCTTAAACGTGTGGCGCGAAATTTCGACAACGATGAAAGACGCCTGGCGGCGATCGATGTACACTTCTATGTCCTGCGCAAGGACGGAGCATACTGCGGAGCCTCCTTGTGGAACAAAAGCAGCGTGAGCGCGCAGGCCGGAGCGCAATTCGCCGTATGCGCCGATGGTTCGGCTAGGCACGAAAATTCGGTTTATCTCCTGGAGCGAAAAGGGTGATGCGCGAAATCTCACAAAAAAAGTCAGATTTGCTAGTGGATTCGTTTACAATAATTCTTCTCAGATAAGTTGTAGTTGTGTGAGGTTGCTTTCTTCCTGAAATGCGACAAGACAAAGCTCTGACCATGGACGCGGGGCGCCAATAAATCCATGCCCCAGATATTTCACTACAGCGCTAATTATTGGGCGCGCGCTTCGATCATCGGCATCGGTTGCCTGGTAGCTTTTGTGGCCTGGGCCGGTTACGAAATCGACCGCGGTGCTTATGAGACGCGCCAGAACGAGGCTCGTGAGCAACCAGTTCCTTTCAGTCACGCGCACCACGTCGGCGGATTGGGAATCGATTGCCGCTATTGTCATACCTCCGTGGAGGAGTCGAGCTTCGCCAATATTCCACCGATCAAGACCTGCATCAACTGCCATTCGCAGATCTGGAATACGAGCCCCACGCTTGAACCGGTCCGTGCCGCCTATCGAACCGGCGAATCGATTGAGTGGACCAGGGTTCACGATCTACCCGATTTTGTCTATTTCAACCACAGCATTCACGTCAACAAAGGGGTGGGCTGCGAGAGTTGCCATGGGCGCGTGGACAAGATGCCGCTCATGTGGAAAGCGAACACGCTCGAAATGAGCTGGTGTATCGATTGCCATCGCAATGCGCAGCGAGTTTTGCGCCCCCGCGATCAGATTACTACCATGGGCTACGTCCCTAACGGCGATCAAGAAGAGATCGGCCGACAGCTCATGGCGCAATACCATACCCCCGATGTACGCGTGCTGACGAGTTGTTCTACGTGCCACCGATGAGCGAACTACGCAAGAAACTGGATCTCGCCGCGGCGCGCGCCCGGCTCGAACAAACAAAAGGTAAGGAGTATTGGCGCAGCCTCGACGAGCTCGCCGCGACTCCCGAATTCCAGGACCTGCTGGAAAGGGAATTTCCGCGCCAAGCCGTCGGGTGGGCCCCGGATGAGGATGCCACCGAAGGCCGCCGCAATTTCCTCAAGCTGATGGGCGCTTCGCTGGCCCTGGGCGGATTGACTGCCTGCACGCGACAGCCGACCGAGTTCATCACGCCATACATTCAACAGCCGGAAGAGATGGTGCCCGGGCGTCCGCTGTTCTACGCCACGCAGACAACGCTGAGCGGTGTCTCGACCGGTGTTCTGGCCGAAAGCCACGAAGGCCGGCCCACCAAAATTGAAGGCAACCCGGAACACCCCGGCTCGATGGGCGCTTGCGACCCGTATTCCCAGGCTTCAGTGTTGCAGTTGTACGATCCGGACCGCGCCCGCTCCCTCACTTTCCAAGGCGAAGTAGCCACGTGGGGCGGATTTTATAGCGATCTGCGGGGCCTGCTGGCCGATCAACAAGCGAAAAATGGCGCGGGAATACGCATCCTCACCGAGACCGTCGGTTCCCCCAGCACGGCCGACCTGCTAAATACCATTAAGACCCTCTATCCACAATCGAAGTGGCATCAATGGGAGCCTGCCGGGGCGCATGGCGCGCGCGGCGGGGCTACGATGGCGTTCGGTTCGCCGGTCGGCACGCATTACAATTTCCTCAACGCCAACGTGGTGGTGTCGCTCGATAGCGATTTTCTAGCCAGCGGTCCCGGGTGGCTACGCTACGCGCGCGAATTTTCCGCCAAGCGGCGTGTGACAGGCGATCAGAAAACAATGAACCGCCTCTATGTGGCGGAGCCGAATCCCACCGCGACGGGATCGAAGGCCGATCACCGCTTTCCCATGCGGGCTTCGGATGTTGAGAGCTTCGCTTTCGCCTTGGCCGCCGAGTTGGGAGTAGGCGGGGCCGCGGCCGCGGCCGGCTCAAACCCGCAATTTACGCGCTGGGTCACCGCCGTCGCTCGCGATCTGCAGACCAACAAAGGCGCCTGCCTGATCGTCGCGGGAGAGCACCAGCCGCCTGCGGTGCACCATCTGGCGCACGTCATGAACGGCGCCCTCGGAAATGTGGGAAAGACGGTCTTCTATACCGATCCCATCGCGGCCAATCCCACGGACCAACTTGCATCGCTGGCCGATCTGTTGACCGATGTCGATAGCGGGGCGGTCGAATTGCTGCTGATTATCGGCGGGAACCCCGTTTTCAACGCTCCCGTGGATTGGAATGTAGGCCAGCGTCTGGGGAAGGCGAGGCTGCGCATGCGCCTCGGCCTCCACGAAGACGAAACTTCGGAAATCTGTCAATGGCGGCTGCCGGAAGCGCACGCCCTGGAATCCTGGGGCGATGGACGCGCTTATGATGGCACGATCACGCTGCAGCAGCCGCTGATCGAACCGCTCTACGGCGGGCGCGCCGCCAATGAAATCCTGGCCATGTTCACCGATATTCCGCTGCGAGGCAGCATGGATATCGTGAAGGGTTACTGGGCTGCGCAGCACAAAGGGGCGGATTTCGAAGCCTGGTGGCGCCGTTCGGTGCACGATGGCGTAATAGCCGATTCCGCGCTGCCTGCCAAGAGCGTTGTGGCGAAAACGGGCGTGCAGCCGAGCGCCATGGGCGATCACGCGAACCTGGAAGTGATCTTCCGGCCCGATCCGGCAATTTACGACGGCCGTTTCGCCAATAATGGCTGGCTACAGGAACTGCCGCGGCCGGTCACCAAGTACACCTGGGATAACGCCGCGATCATCAGTCCGGCCACGGCCCACAAGCTGGACGTCGATACCGGCAACATGCTGAAGCTGACTTATGCCGGCCACTCGCTCGACGCGCCGGTGTGGATTCAGCCGGGGCACGCTGATGAATGCGTCACGCTTCATCTGGGCTACGGGCGAACCAAGGCGGGACATACCGGAACCGGCGTCGGGTTCAATCCATACGGACTGCGGCAGTCGCGCGCCCTGTGGCACGATAGCGGCCTTCAGGCGAAGAAGATCGGCGGCTCCTATATACTCGCCTCGATGCAGATGCAGCACCTGCTCGATACGCGGCGCGGCGTGATTCAAGGCGGAACGCTCGCGGAATACATCAAGAACCCGGAATCGATCCACGAAGGTTTTGAAAACCCGCCAGCCGGGCTTACGCTTTATCCCGACTGGAACCGGAAGACGGGTTACGCATGGGGTATGACGATCGACCTCAACGCCTGCACCGGCTGCGACGCCTGCATCATCGCCTGCCAGGCGGAGAACAATATTGCGGTGGTCGGCAAAGACCAAGTCTATCGCGGACGCGAAATGCATTGGATCCGCGTGGATTCGTATTACACCGGATCGCTCGAAAACCCGCACATCTATAATCAACCCGTGCCGTGCCAGCAGTGCGAGGACGCACCTTGCGAGCTGGTCTGCCCGGTACAAGCCACCAACCACAGCGCGGAGGGCCTGAACGATATGGTCTATAACCGCTGCGTAGGCACGCGGTATTGTTCTAACAACTGTCCCTACAAGGTCCGGCGATTCAATTTCTATCTTTATTCCGATTTCGAGACCCCCAGCCTCAAGCTGCTCAACAACCCGGACGTAACCGTTCGCAGCCGTGGGGTAATGGAAAAGTGTACCTATTGCGTGCAGCGCATCAATCACGCCAAGATCGACGCCGAGAAGGAAAACCGCACGGTGCGCGACGGCGAGATCCAGACTGCCTGTCAGGCCACGTGCCCCACCGAGGCGATCATTTTCGGCGATATCAACGATCCGAATAGCCGCGTTTCGAAGCTCAAGGCTGATCAGCGTAACTATTCGCTGCTGGCGGATATCAATACGCGGCCGCGCACAACCTATTTGGGACCGCTGCGCAATCCAAACCCGGAGATCGAGGCTTAAGGCGAAACATGCCACAAGAACAGGAAGTTTTAGACCGGCAGCCGGCAACGCCGAAAGACATTATCGGCGAAGGCTATACGTTCGATACGGTCAGCGACCAGATCTCGAACGTCGTGCTCAAGGGCAAGATGCCGCTGCTGTGGTACGGATGCATCGCGGCGGGGCTGGCGCTGGTGGGCGTTCTCGGGCTGGTGGTAACTTTGTTGTTCGCCAAAGGCGTCGGCATTTGGGGCATCCGCATTCCGGTGGGCTGGGGCTGGGCCATCACGAACTTTGTGTGGTGGATCGGTATCGGTCACGCGGGCACGCTAATTTCGGCGATTCTGCTGCTATTGAATCAGGAGTGGCGAAACTCGATCAACCGGTTCGCCGAAGCCATGACGTTGTTCGCCGTCGCGTGCGCGGGCATGTTCCCGCTTCTGCACATGGGCCGTCCGTGGATTTTCTACTGGATGTTTCCTTATCCCAACGCGATGGGGGTTCAGCCGCAGTTCCGGAGCCCGCTGGTGTGGGACGTGTTTGCGGTTTCGACGTATGCGACGGTCTCTCTGCTGTTCTGGTTTGTCGGGTTGCTGCCCGATCTGGCTACGTTGCGCGATCGCGCGAAAAGCCCCGCCTTAAAAGTAGTGTACGGAATGCTCTCGATGGGGTGGCGGGGTTCAGCCATGCATTGGGTTCATTGGGAAACGGCGTGCCTTTTGCTTGCGGGGCTGGCTACGCCGCTGGTGCTTTCCGTTCACACCGTGGTTAGCTTCGACTTCACGATCGCCATCGTTCCGGGCTGGCATAGCACATTCTTTCCGCCGTACTTCGTCGCGGGCGCCATCTACTCCGGATTTGCCATGGTGCTGGCGCTGGCGATTCCCCTTCGCTCGGCATTCCATCTGAAAGGTCTGATCACCGACAAGCACCTGGATAACTGCGGCAAGGTCATGCTGGCTACGGGATTGATCGTGGCTTATGCCTATATCATGGAGACGTTTACCGCCTGGTATAGCGGCAGTGTTTACGAACAGCAGGCCTTCTGGAATCGTATGACCGGACCCTACGCGGGTTATTACTGGTTCCTCCTGACATGTAATATCGCGGCGCCGCAAGCGCTATGGTTCAAGAAAATCCGGCAGAGTCCGTCATGGCTCTTCGCCTGGTCGATCATCGTGCTGATCGGAATGTGGCTCGAGCGCTTTGTAATCATCGTGAGCAGTCTGGCGCAGGATTACCTTCCCTCTTCCTGGGGCCTTTTCCACGCTACGCGATGGGATGTGGCGACGTACGTCGGCACGCTCGGCTTCTTCACCCTCGCATTTTTCCTGTTCGTGCGCGTTCTGCCTTCAATTTCCATGAACGAAGTCCGCATGCTGCTCCCCCAAGCCAAGGTGGAACACGAGGAGGCGCATGTCGACTAGCTTATATGCTCCATCCGGCGTCTACGGCATAATGGCGGAATTTGACACGCCGACGGAGCTGGTGCGTGCAGCCGAGGCCGCGTCGCATGCTGGCTACCGCAAGGTGGAGGCATATACGCCGTTTCCCATTGAGGAACTGCACCACGCACTCGATCTACCCAAGAGCAAGCTGCCGTTGATCGTACTTTTGGGCGGCATTTGCGGCGGGCTCACCGGATTCGGCTTACAGTGGTATATCACCGTTTACGACTTCCCCACCAATATTGGCGGACGGCCGTTGTTCAGCTGGCCTTCTTACATCGTGATCACCTTCGAATTGACGATTTTGTTCGCGGCCATCGCGGCCACGTTCGGCCTGCTGGCACTGTGCGGGTTCCCGACGCCGTATCATCCGGTGTTTAACGCGCCCGGCTTTGAGCGCGCTAGCCGCAACGGGTTCTTCCTATGCATCGAAGCGCAGGATCCATTATTCGAACTGGACAAGACTCGAAGCTTTCTGCGCGGGCTCGATGCGAAGGAGGTATCCGAAGTTGCGAATTAGCCTCCAGCAGTTTGACGGGTCTGCGGGCCCCTCAACCCGGCGAAGGCGCGGGACGCTTGTTGGCTTTAGGCGCGTGGCGATGCTGGGGACGGTCGTGCTTGGAGCCCTCTTCGCCGCTGGTTGCCGGCAGGATATGCACGATCAGCCGAAGTATATTCCGCTGCGTCCGAGCGATTTCTTCGGAGACCGGCGCTCTGAGCGTCCGGAAGTGGAAGGCACGGTGGCGCGCGGCCATCTGAACGACGACAACGCCTTCTATGTAGGCCGCGGGCCGGACGGCGCGTTCGTCAATGAATTTCCCTTTCCGGTCACCAAGGCGGTAATGGAACGGGGCCGTGAGCGGTTCAACATCTACTGCGCGCCATGCCACGATCAGTTGGGCAACGGCGACGGCAAGATCGTCCGGCGCGGTTACCGGCATCCGCCGTCGTATCATATCGACCGGCTGCAGCAGGTTCCCAACGGCTACATTTTTGACGTGATCACGAACGGATTCGGCGCTATGCCGGACTATGCGGCGCAGATTCATCCGGCCGACCGCTGGGCGATCGTGGCCTACGTGCGAGCGCTGCAATTGACGCAAAATGGCAAGATCGAAGACGTTCCCGCGGATAAGCGCGGGGAACTCAATCGGGAGGCGGGTCAATGATCGCCCAGCGCGTTGACTTCCGCGTCTCTCCAGAACTCGAAAGCGACCTGAAATCGCTACGTACCAAGGCAGGTGCGGTCGGCGTTATTTTCCTTATTCTTACGGCGGTTGGCGCGTTCACCGATCTGGCGCAATTCTACCGCTCATATTTGTGGTCCTTTGTGTTTTGGATAGGGCTGTCGCTCGGCTGCATGGCGTGGCTGATGACGCAGTACCTTTCGGGCGGCGCATGGGGCGTGATGATACGGCGGGTGGCGGAAGCGGCCGCCAGAACCCTTCCGATCTGGCTGGTATTGTTCATTCCGCTGATTTTCGGCATTCATTCTCTGTACGGTACGAGTTGGGCGAATCCGGAAGTAGTGGCTAAGGATCCGGTGCTGCAGCACAAAGCTGCCTATTTAAACACGAATTTTTGGATTCTTCGCGCGTACATCTACATGGGTGGATGGTGCCTGCTGGCTTTCCTGCTGAACCGCTGGTCCGACCGGGAAGACCGTGAGGGCGGGGTGAGGCCCCGGCAGGAAATGGCCAAGATTTCGGCCCCGGGCCTGATTTTCTGGGCCTTCGCCGTAACGTTCATGTCCACCGATTGGGTGATGTCAGTAAACGCGCACTGGTTCTCGACCATGTTCGGCCTGCTGTTCATCGCGGGACAAGGGCTCTCGTCGTTGGGTTTCATGATTACCGTGATGGTGATGCTATCCAAGCGACAGCCGATGTCGGAACTCATCACCAAGCGTCACATGCACGATCTGGGCAAGCTGCTACTAGCCAACGTAATGGTGTTTGCGTATTTTTCGTACTCTCAATTCCTGATTACGTGGGCCGGGAACCTGCCGGAAGAGATACCTTGGTATAAGCACAGGTTGGAAGGCGGCTGGGAAGTTCTTGGATTTGTGCTCGTGCTCGGGCACTTTGCGCTGCCATTCGCGTTGTTGCTGTCGCAGGATTTGAAGAAGAATTTCAAAATGCTGCGGGCGGTAGCGGTGTTGCTGGTTGTTATGAGATTGGTGGGCGTTTTTTGGGAAACGGTTCCCGAGTTCTTCCCCGACCACATTCATGTCAGTTGGCTGGATTTCACCGCGCCGATCGGACTGGGCGGCGTGTGGCTGGCTCTTTTTCTCACGAATTTGATGAAGCGGCCGCTGATTCCGCCGTACAACCCGCATCTGGAGGAGGCATTAGCGCATGGCAGAAAATGAACATGATCGGAAGGTGGAACAATTCACCCACGGCAGCCCGCAAGAGCCGAACCAACCCGATCTCAGTATTCCCGAGAATCGCCACGAACACCGCGACGTCAATGTTTTCGCTCTGGGCAAGTTCGCAATAGGGCTAGTCATCGTCGTGATTTTCTGCGCCGGACTGGTAGCGGGGGTTTTTCAGTATCTACTGCATCGTGAAGGCGGCATTCCGGCATCGCGCATGGAGTCCCCGGCCCAGGACGCGCGGCAGCTTCCGCCCGAGCCCCGTCTAGAGGAAACGCCGAATCTCGATTTGCAGGAAATGCGCGCCGCGGAACAGAAGATTCTGACCAGTTATGGCTGGCTCGACCAATCGGCTGGAATTGTGCGTTTGCCGATTGACCGGGCGATGGATCTGGTTGTGCAGCGCGGTCTGCCGGCGCGCGCGCAGGCGGGCGTTCAGTCCGCGGCGGCGAGTGTCACGGTCCCGACGGCCTCAGGCCTTGGGCCTGTTATGCAGCAGAGTGGAGGGCCCCTCGCGCCCCAGATTCAGAAAGGCGGCATTACGCCGGAGGCGGGCAAGTAGTAATGCTGAAGTATGCAATTCCGGTAGCTATCCTGGCAGCCCTGGCTGTTCACGCTCAACCTGGTCAACCCGCGCCGGCGCAGCAGACTTACAGCATGCAGGACAGCAATCTCAAGCCCGCGCTACCCGGGGCCCTGAAGGGCGTAGGCATCGATCAGAGGCTCGACGCTCAAATTCCGCTGAACCTCACGTTCAACGACGAAGCGGGGCGCGCGGCTCCTCTATCCACTTTCTTCCATCCGAACAGGCCAGTGATCTTTGTGCTGGTCTATTACCGCTGCCCCATGCTTTGCAACGAAATCTTGAACGGTCTGTCGGCTGCGCTAAAGATCGTCTCATTGAATCCGGGGCGGGATTTCGAGGTGGTGGCGGTGAGTTTCGATCCAAAGGACACTCCCGAAATCGCAGCGGCCAAGAAGCAATCTTACCTGCGACGATATAATCGACCGAACACGTCGAACGGCTGGCATTTTCTGACGGGCGACCCGGCAAATATCAAAGCGCTCACAGAGGCCATCGGTTTTCACTACACATACGACTCTGCCAGCGATCAGTTCGCCCATGCCAGCGCGGTTATGGTGGCCACGCCGGAAGGAAAGCTTTCGAAATACTTCTACGGCGTGGAGTATTCGGCGCGAGATCTGCGCCTGGGCCTGGTAGATGCGTCCGCCAATAAAATTGGCACGCCGGTAGACCAGCTTCTTCTGTTTTGTTTTCATTACGATCCTTCCAGCGGCAAATATGGCGCGTTGACCATGACTTCGCTGCGCATCGCCGGGGCTGGATTCGTGATTGTCTGCGGCGCTTTTTTGTTCGTGGCCTTCCGCCGCGATGTGCGCGGCAAACACAATTTAAGGCGGGTTGGATAGTTCGAGATGGGATCTACACTACCTCTATTTCCGGAACAAGCGTCCAACTTCGCTAGCGAAGTGGATAACCTCTACTACTTCTTCATCGTAGTTGGAGTTTTTTTTACCGTAGGCATTTTCGCCGCCATCTTTTACTTCGCAATCAAATACCGGCGGCGTTCCGATACCGAGATCCCGGTGGCGACGCACACCGGCATGTTGCTCGAAATCGTGTGGAGCGTCGTTCCCTTTGGCCTGACCATGATCATGTTTGGATGGGGCGCAAGCATCTTCTTCAAAGAGAGCCGCCCGCCGGACGACGCTACGCAGATGTACGTGGTGGGCAAGCAGTGGATGTGGAAGATCCAGCATCCCGAGGGGCAACGCGAAATCAATGAATTGCACGTGCCCATGGGCCGCGCGATTAAGATGACGATGACATCGGAAGATGTCATCCACAGTTTCTATATCCCTGCCTTCCGCACCAAGCAGGACGTGGTGCCGGGCCGTTACTCGACCATTTGGTTCATCCCCACGAAGCCGGGAAAGTATCACCTGTTCTGCGCCGAATATTGCGGCACCAAGCACTCGGGCATGATTGGATGGGTTTACGTACTGACGCCCGAGAAGTATCAGGAATGGCTAAACGGAGGGGCGCCGATGGGATCGATGTCGGAGAAGGGCAGCAAGCTCTTCGACGACCTTGCCTGCGCCAACTGCCACAAGCCGGATGGTTCCGGACGATGCCCGTCGCTGGTAGGTCTGTACCGGCGGCATGTGCAGCTTGCCGATGGACGCGTGGTGACGGCCGACGAGGCTTATCTGCGCGAATCGATTTTACAGCCTGACGCCAAAGTCGTAGGCGGCTTCCAGCCGCTCATGCCCACCTTTCAGGGATTGATCAATGAAGAGGGCGTGGTGCAGTTGATTGAGTATATTAAATCCCTTTCTCCAGCGCCGGGAACCGGAGCGGCGCCGGTCAATATCCCGACTCCGGCGGGTGAATTCAAGGAGCTTCCGCCGGGCGTGGCGCAACCCGCCGGTGGAACCCCCTCCATACCCCAGAAACGTTAGATCTTATGATTACCGCGGCCGTACAGCAACGAGAAAATTATTTGACAGCGGGGCATGGCCTAAAGTCCTGGCTACTGACGAAGGACCACAAGCGGATTGCCCTGTTGTACTTCTTCACCATCACAGTGTTTTTCTTCCTGGGCGGCGTTTTCGCGTCGCTAATCCGCATCGAACTCATTACGCCGGAAGGCGATCTGGTATCTTCAGATACCTACAACAAATTGTTCTCGATGCATGGCATCATCATGGTGTTTTTCTTCCTGGTGCCTTCCATCCCAGCCACGTTGGGCAATTTCTTTTTGCCTATCATGGTTGGTGCGCGCGATCTGGCATTCCCGAGAATCAACCTGTTGAGCTGGTACCTGCTGATCATCGGCGGCGCCTTCGCTTTGTTCGCCATGTTCGCCGGCGGCGTGGATACGGGCTGGACATTCTACACGCCCTATAGCACGACCTATTCCAACACCTGGGTGCTCGCAACGGCCATAGGTATTTTCGTGGCCGGCTTCTCCTCCATTCTTACTGGCTTGAATTTCATCGTCACCGTACATCGGATGCGGGCGCCTGGCATGACCTGGTTTCGCATGCCGCTCTTCGTATGGGCGCACTACGCCACGGCGTTGATTCAGGTTCTGGGCACGCCGGTTCTCGCCGTTACCCTGGTGCTGATCTTCGCCGAGCGCGCGCTGCACATCGGAATCTTCGACCCGGCTCTCGGCGGCGACCCGGTGCTCTTCCAGCATCTTTTCTGGTTCTATTCGCACCCCGCCGTTTACATCATGGTTCTGCCCGGGATGGGTGTGATCAGCGAATTGATCTCCACCTTTGCACGCAAGCCGGTGTTCGGTTATGGATTTGTGGCGGCATCAAGCCTGGCGATTGCAATCATCGGATTTCTGGTTTGGGGCCATCACCTGTTCGTCAGCACCCAATCGGTTTATGCCGGCATGGTCTTCTCGTTCCTCAGCTACTTCGTGGCCATTCCTTCCGCCATCAAAGTCTTCAACTGGACGGCCACGCTCTATAAGGGCTCCATTTCGTTCGACACGCCAATGCTCTATGCTTTCGGCTTCATTGGCCTGTTTACCATAGGCGGATTGACGGGACTCTTCCTCGCATCGCTCGGGCTGGACGTTCACGTGACCGACACCTACTTCGTTATCGCCCATTTCCATTACGTGATGGTGGGAGGAACGATCATGGCGTACATGGGCGGATTACATTTCTGGTGGCCGAAAATGACCGGGCGCATGTATCCGGAAGGGTGGGCAAAGCTTTCCGCGGGCGTGATATTCCTGGGTTTTAATTTGACCTTCTTCCCGCAATTCATCCTTGGCTATATGGGCATGCCGCGCCGTTACCATGCCTATCCGCCGGAGTTCCAGGTGCTGCACGTGCTTTCGAGCGCCGGCGCCTCTGTGCTTGCCATCGGGTACCTAATGCCGGCCATCTATCTTGCCTGGTCCCTCAAGTACGGCGCCGTGGCAGGCCGCAATCCCTGGGGCGCCACCGGTCTCGAATGGAAAATCGATTCGCCTCCGCCGGCCCACAATTTCGACGAGATCCCTATTGTGACTCAGGAAGCTTACGACTACACCACGGTGGAGGCCGAAGTTGCATAACCTAACGCCGGATAACATAACGCCGCACCCAGCGGCGCATGGCGCTATGGTCCATCTTGAAACGCTGGCCCTGCGCGAGCAGTTCGATACCGAAGCGCAGCAGCGGGATGCGTCGACGCTCGGAATGTGGATCTTCCTCATTACCGAAGTAATGTTCTTCGGCGGCATGTTCCTGGCCTACAGCATTTACCGCATGAAGTTCCCCGACGTGTTCGCGGTCGCGAGCACCAGCATGAATGTCTACATGGGGGCCACAAACACAGTGGTGCTTCTGTGTTCCAGTTTCACCATGGTCATGGCAGTGAGGTCGGCTGCGTTAGGAAAGCAAAGGGCGATTATTGGCTGGCTGATATTTACTCTGTTCTTCGGTCTGGCATTTCTCGGGGTCAAGGCTTTTGAGTGGACGGAAAAGTTCGAACTACATCATGTTCCAGGCATGGCGAATTTCCACCTAAATGGCGTTGAGCAACAAGGCGCCGCGCAGATCTTTTTCGCCCTCTACTTCTGCATGACTGGCCTGCACGCCCTGCACATGGTTGTGGGCGTCGGAATTCTTTCGTATCTCGTTTACCAAACGACCAAGGGCAAGTACACAGCGGAGTACATGACGCCGGTTGATATCTCCGGCCTTTACTGGCACTTCGTCGACATTGTCTGGATTTTCCTGTTTCCCTTGTTGTATTTGATCGATCGCCATTTGAGGTAGCCATCATGACTACAACCCCCCACATGGATTCCGTCAAGACCTACTTTATGGTCTTTCTGGCCCTGATCGTGGCCACTGTGCTGACCACCGCCGTGGCCTTCGTCGATCTTGGGGCATTCAGCGTGGTGGTCGCCCTCGCGATCGCCGTCTGCAAGATGTTGCTGGTGGCGTTATTCTTCATGCACGTTCGTCACAGCACCCGGCTGACCCAAGTGGTCCTGCTGGGCGGCCTGCTATGGTTCGGCATTCTGATGGGAATGACGCTTATCGATTTCAGCTCGCGGACCTGGATGGGCGTTCCCGGCCGGTAGTTGTTGTTGTTCCGTCTGCGAATAGGAATAGAACCAGTTGCTTCCCTGCATCCCGCCCTGCTAGCCTGATTCTTCATGTCTGAAGCCGCGCTCCGTAAGACGCCCTTAAACGCCGTCCACCGGGCCCTCGGCGCGAAGATGGTCGATTTCGGGGGCTGGGATATGCCGGTGCAATACTCCGGCATTATCGATGAACATAACGCCGTCCGGAACTCCGTCGGCCTATTCGACGTCAGCCACATGGGCGAGATTGAAATCCGTGGCCCGGAGGCTGCAACGCTGGTCGATTTCGTCTCGACTAATCATGCCGCAAAACTCAAGCTCGGCCAGGCACACTACTCCGGCCTGCTTTATGAACATGGCGGGTTTGTGGATGACATCCTGGTACATAAGGTCGCCGAGGATGATTTCTTCCTGTGTGTTAACGCCTCGAACCAGGAGAAGGATTTCGAGCACATCCGCTCACAGAATCAGCTGCGAGCCGAAGTCGATTTCGCAAGCGACCGCTATTCCCAACTCGCCGTGCAAGGGCCTAACGCGCGGGCTACGCTACAAAAGCTCACGCCAGTGGATCTCGGCGCGATCAAATATTATTGGTTCACCGATGGCGAGGTTTGCGGGACTCCGGCGCGCATCGCCCACACTGGCTACACCGGCGAGGACGGTTACGAAATCTATGTCCCGCCGGCTGAAGCCGAACGCATCTGGAACGAGATTATGAAAGCCGGCTCCGAGTTCGGCATCAAACCATGCGGCTTGGGCGCGCGCAATACGCTGCGGCTGGAATCGAAGATGGCGCTTTACGGCCACGAAATCGATGCTTCCATTTCGCCGCTTGAAGCCGACCTTGGCTGGATTGTGAAGTTTGAGAAGCCCGCATTCGTCGGTCGTGATGCCCTCATGAAACAAAAGGATGGGGGCGTCAAGCGAAAGCTGGTAGGGTTCGAAATGCGGGGCCGCGGTATTGGGCGCGATGGTTACGAGGTGCTGATCGAGGGCGTTCCGGCCGGCTGGGTGACGAGCGGCGGCCCGTCTCCGACGTTGGGAAAGAACATTGGGCTCTGCTATCTGCCGACGGAGCATGCTGTTGCCGGCAAGACAATTCAAATCGTAGTTCGCAATCAACCGGTGGACGCGATCACGGTGGAAACTCCGTTTTACAAACGAGCGAAATAAACCATGTATCCAGAAAATTTCCGCTATACCAAGGAACACGAGTGGGTTCTGGTGGAGGGTGACTCCGCTACCGTCGGCATAACCGACCACGCCCAACACGAACTGGGCGACATCGTTTATGTGGACCTGCCCAAAGTCGGGTCGCATTTGGAAAAGGGCAAGACGTTGGGTTCGGTCGAATCGGTGAAGGCGGTTTCCGACGTCTACGCGCCGGTTAGCGGAGAGGTTACCGAGATCAATACCACGCTTGCCGATGCTCCGGAAAAACTGAACGAAGACCCGCACGGGGCGGCGTGGCTGGTCAAACTGAAACTCGCCAAGGCGGACGAAGTTCAGAATCTGATGACGTCCACTGAGTATCTAAACTATGTGGGGGCAGAAAAGTAGTTGCGCTATCTTCCGAAATCCGAAACCGAACGCAGGGCCATGTTGGACGCCATCGGCGTTGGGTCCGCCGAGGAGTTGTTCTCGCATTTGCCGGAGGCGGTCCGGCTGAACCGTCCGCTGGATCTTGCTCCGGGTATTTCCGAGTACGAAATCGTCGACTACTTCCGGCAGCGCGCATCCGAGAATGCCAACAGCTACGTGTCTTTTCTTGGGGCCGGCGTCTATAACCATTACCGCCCCGTGTTGGTCGATACGGTGGTCTCCCGCGGTGAGTTTTTGACGTCATATACGCCGTATCAAGCCGAAATCTCGCAGGGAACTCTAACGACCATCTTCGAGTTCCAGACGATGATCTGCCAGTTGACCGGCATGGATGTGGCCAACGCGTCGATGTACGACGGATCAACGGCAGTTCCGGAGGCGGCGTTGATGGCTGTACGCGCCACAAATAAAGGGCGCGTGCTGATCGCAAAGAGCGTGCATCCCGAATACCGTCAGGTGTTGCAGACTTATGCCAAGCACCAGGGCATGCCCGTCGAAGAGTTCGGCTATGACGCCGAGGCGGGCACAATTGATCTGGAAGATCTCGAACGCCGCATGGACGGGATGACCGGTGCGGTGATCGTTCAATCGCCCAATTTCTTTGGCATTGTAGATCAAGTGAAGGCCGCAGCCGAGATCGCTCACAAGCGCGGCGCGCTGCTGGTGGTTGTTTTCACGGAAGCCGTCTCGCTGGGACTGCTGGAGCCGCCCGCCGAGGCCGATATCGTTGCCGGAGAATTACAATCCTTCGCCATCTCTCCGAGTTACGGCGGTCCATTCGCCGGCATCATCGCGACCAAGGATAAGTTCATCCGCCAAATGCCCGGCCGCCTTGTGGGTCAGACCACCGATTCGCGCGGCAACCGCGCCTTCTGTCTGACTCTTTCCACGCGCGAACAACACATTCGCCGTGAGAAGGCGACCTCGAACATTTGCACCAACCAGGCGTTGATCGCGCTTATGGCCAATGTCTTCATGACGGTCTATGGCAAGGAGGGCTTGCGCGAACTCGCTCTGCAGAACGTCGCCAAGGCGCACTACCTGGCCGGCAAGACAAACCCGCGATTCACGGGAAAGTTTTTCAATGAATTCGTCGCGCGGATCCCGAACCCGGAGGAAGTCAACAAGGGTTTGCTCAAAAAGAAAATTATCGGCGGCCTGCCGCTTGGCTCTTTTTATCCCGAACTCGCCGATTGCATGCTTCTGTGCGCAACCGAGATGTCGCCGCGGGCTGCTATGGACGAAATAGGGTTAGGCTTGGCGCAACCCGAATCCGCCGCGACGCCTGCCGCTGAACCCGTAGAGGTGCAGGCATGATCACCAAAGTTACCCAGCATCTCTCGCAAAACGAGGCGCTGCTCTTCGAGCGCAGTTCGCCCGGCAAGAAAGCTTACCAGCTTCCCGAGCTGGATGTGCCCGCGGTCGATCCGGGTGAAGCGCTTGGTGCGCAAAATGTGCGCGCCGAAATTGCCGGATTTCCCGAGGTAAGCGAAGTCGAAGCCATCCGCCATTTCACACGGCTCTCTACGTGGAACTACGCGATCGATCATGGCATGTATCCGCTTGGGTCATGCACCATGAAATACAACCCGCGCATTAATGAGTTGGTGGCGCGTATCGAAGGTCTGGCTTGGGCGCATCCGTACCAGCCGGAGGCCTTGGCGCAAGGCTGCATGCAGGTGATGGCGAAGCTCGAATCCGCACTCGCCGAGATTACCGGCATGGACGCCGTGACATTGCAGCCCGCCGCCGGCGCGCATGGAGAGCTCACAGGCATCCTGCTGATTCGCGCGCTGCTGGAAAAGCGCGGCAACCCGCGCAAGAAGATCCTGATTCCCGATTCGGCGCACGGCACGAACCCCGCTACGGCCGCGGTCGCGGGCTACGCGATTGAAAACATCAAGTCGAGCGAAGCGGGGGTGCTCGACGTCAGCGCTCTGGAACACATCGTCAATGAGGATGTGGCCGCGCTGATGGTGACGAATCCCAATACGTTGGGAGTCTTCGAAGAGAATATTGTTCACGTGGCCGAGATTCTGCACAAGAAAGGCGCCATGCTTTACATGGATGGCGCCAATATGAACGCCCTGGTGGGCGTCGCGCGGCCCGGCGATTTCGGCGTCGACGTGCTGCACCTCAATTTGCACAAGACGTTCTCTACGCCGCACGGCGGCGGCGGACCGGGCGCCGGCCCTGTATGCGTGAAGAAGGCGCTGGAACCATTTCTGCCCATTCCCCGCCTGCGGCGTTCCGGCAAAAAGTTGGCCTACGATTACAAGCGCAAGCACTCCATAGGGCGGGTACGCGCCTTCTACGGAAACTTCGGCGTGTTGGTACGCGCGCTTGCGTACATCCTGGCGCACGGCGGACCCGGACTGCGCAACGCGACGGTGGACGCCGTCATGAACGCGGTCTACATCCGCAAGGCGCTCGAGCCATATTTCGATCTGCCTTACCCTTCGCCCAATATGCACGAAGTGGTCTTCAGCGACGATCGGCAGAAGAAACATGGCGTCTCCACCGGCGATCTGGCCAAACGTTTGATCGACTACGGATTTCATCCGTATACCGTCAGTTTTCCGTTGATCGTACATGGCGCGCTGATGATTGAACCGACCGAGACGGAGAGCAAGAGCGAGATTGATCAATTCATCGCAGCCATGATCTCTATCGCGAAGGAAGTGGAAACGAACCCGCAAATGGTGAAGAACGCGCCGTATAACACTCGCACCAGCCGCGTCGACGAAGTGACCGCCGCCCGCAAACCGGTGCTGCGATGGAAGCCCGCCTAAGGAAGGTAGGGGTTCAAGCGCCGGGGCTTGGAGGCCATGGCCTCTGGCTGATTCTGGCGATTACGCTGTTACTGCGCATTCCTTTCCTGAGCCAGCCGGTTCAGGGCGATGACGACATCTACATTACGGAAGCGGCTCACGCCCAGATTGAGCCGCTGCACCCCGCCAATGTGAAGTACGTCTTCCGCGGGGACACGGTAGATCTGCGCGGACATTCTCATCCCCCGCTGAATGCGTGGCCGCTGGCATTATTGGTAGCGGCCTTTGGCCAAGTGAAAGAGGCTCCATTCCACGCCGCATACATCGTGTTTTCGCTGATTGCAGTGTGGTCAATGTGGTGGCTGGCTACGCGATTTTCACCGCATCCGGTGTGGGCGACACTTCTCTTTTGTGCGGTCCCGGCCTTTGTGGTTAATGGGAATTCTTTCGAGGCCGACGTTCCATTCCTCGCCTTTTGGATGGCGTCCATCGCGCTGTTCATTGCCGGGCGATTCGGTTGGTGCATTATGGCGGCCGCGCTCGCGTCGCTCGCCGCCTATCAGGCCATTTTCCTGATACCGGTTCTGGCGGCGTTCTGGTGGGCGCAACGGCGGCATGGGTCGCTTTTGGCCGTAGGCCGCAAACGTCTCCTGATCCTGGCGCTGCTTACGCCTCTGTTGACCCTCTTAGCGGTGCAACTCTTCGAGCGGCTTTCGACCGGCGCCTTGCCGGCTCGCGTACTTACCGGCTATTTCACGCATTACGACTTTCAGGCCCTAACCAATAAATTGAATAGCGCCCTCGCGCTTTCGATCCATCTGTGTTTCATCGTGTGTCCGATTTTGATTCCCGGCGCGGTGATTGCGATTTGGCGCGATCGCCGCAACCGGGATGTGCAGTTTCTTCTGGCATGGATCGCGTTGTTCTTCGCGGGCGCGGTGGTGGTTTTCTTCGCGGGATCCGCGCGCTACCTACTGCCGCTGGCCGCGCCAGTCGCGCTGTTTGCCTCGCGTCAAGCGCCGCGCTGGCTGGCGCTCGGGTTTGCGCTGCAATTGGCGCTCAGCCTTGGCCTGGCCGCCGAGAACTACGACCATTGGTCCGCCTACCGGTCGCTTGCGCCAACGATCACCCGTTTGGCGAACGGGCGGCGCACGTGGGTCGATGGCGAGTGGGGGTTGCGCTATTACCTGGAGCAGGCCGGCGCGCTCCCGCTTACGAAAGCTCAAAAGTTGCGCCCCACGGACATTGTAGTCTCGAGTGCGCTGGGACATGCCGTGCCGGTTACCGATCCCGCCACCACCATCCTGCAAGTCGCCATTCGTAGCGCGATTCCGCTGCGCATCGTTGGGTTGGAAACCCGTTCAGGTTTCTCCGACGGGTCCGCTGGTCTCTGGCCTTTCGGGGTGTCGGCCGGGGTAATCGATCGCGTAACGTCATCGGTGATCGGCGAGCGGCATGTCACTCTCGAACTTCTGCCTATGGATGCGGCGGAAGCGCGCGAACAGATCGTTAGCGGCATCTATGCCGATCACTGGATGGGTGGATCGGCCATTGTGGCTATCAAGTCTCCGTCCGAGTCCCGAAAACTGAGGCTGGCTTTTTACCTTCCGAATGCCTCCGCGTCTGCGAGTCGCCACATCACGCTGACGCTCGATGGCGGTCAGGTCGCTTCCGAGACCTATACGGAGCCCGGCGCGCACGTTCTCGAATCGAGCCTGGTACGCCCCGCTGGCAGCACCGCCACGGTTGAAATTACGGTCACCCCTACGTTTCACTCCCCTGGTGACGCCCGCGATTTGGGCGTCGTAGTGACATCGGTAGGCTTTGTGCCGTAGGATGGGTACATGGGATGCGGACACGGACAAACCGGCTTCAACCAGATTTCAAACGCGATTGACCCCAAAGCACGGAAGGTTTTTTGCGTAAAGTTTCAAAAGGAAATGGAAGGGCTGGACGAGATCCCCTTTGAAGGGCACCCGCTGGGACAGAAGATCTACGACAATGTGTCCAAAGAGGGGTGGAAAATGTGGGTTGAGCATATGAAGATGCTCATGAACGAATACCGCCTCAACCTGGGTACCGCCGAGGCCCAGGAGTTTCTGATCACGCAGATGGACAGTTACTTCTTTGGAGAAGGCGCGCAGTTGCCGCCCGATTTCGTGCCGCCCAAAGCGAAGGGGTAGGGATTTGGATGACGTGCGGGCGGGTGATCTTCAGCGGTCACGCGATCAAGCGCATGTTTGAGCGAGAGATCGGCCAGGATGATGTTTTAGGAGTGATTGCCGCCGGTGAGACGATCGCTGAGTACCCAGAGGATCGCCCTTACGAAAGCAGATTGCTATTAGGATTGGTCCGTGGGCGAGCGATTCATGTAGTGGTGGCTCGCGATATCGGGAACAGCACCTGCATAGTAGTTACAGTCTACGAGCCGAAATTGGAGCAATGGGAATCCGATTTCCGAAGGAGGAAGCCCGAATGACCTGCGCTATCTGCAAACTCGGCGTCAGTAAGCCGGGTTCCGTCACAGTAACTCTGCAGCGCGGAGAGACGACCGTAATTCTGAAACAGGTGCCAGCAGAGATTTGCGACAACTGCGGCGAATATTATCTGTCGGCTGATATCTCGAAGCGCGTCTTAGAGACGGCGGAAAAGGCTGTTCGAAACGGCGCAGAAGTCGAGATCCTCAAGTTTGCCGCGTAGTCCGTTCGACGGGAAATGTATCGAGCGCCGTGGCGATCTGAAATCGCAGCCTGCTATGTGCGGTGCGTAGCGCCTTTTCCACCGCCGCGGCTGTTGCGCCGCGCGCAAAGATAAATCCCAGGTAGCTCGAGCCCTCCGGCAGCGGAATGAGCCGTTGTCCAGCCTTGGCCGTGATGATCACGTCCATCACGCCGCAAACGCGCGTGGCATCTTGCACGCCCTCGGCGGAATGAAAAACGCCACCCTTCGGAATTGGGATCATCATTACGCCGGACGCTCCCTCTTCCCGTTGCAGCGCAGAAGTATCTTGACCGAGGGCGTGCCTGAGAATCGCCTCTTCCAGCGGAACGCCGCCAGTTAGGGTCAGCGACCGAGCGCACAGACCGCCAATCGGCCGCGCGTGCGCCTCCAGCATCCACGCTCCTTCGGCGTTGTACCGCAATTCGGCGTGGACCGGTCCATACCGCAAACCTAGCGCGCGCACCGCTTGCCGGACTGTCTCAATCAGCGTGTGCTGCACTTCGTCGGACTCGCGCGACGGCGTCACATAAATCGTTTCTTCGAAGAATGGGCCTTCGAGGGGATCCGGTTTATCGAAAATCGCAATGGGACGGAACTCGCCATTGGTTGCAAGCCCCTCAATCGCGAACTCGCGCCCGGGAATAAAGGTCTCCACCTGCAATTCGCGCTCGCCCATTTTACGGATGCGCGCAAACGCCACTACAAATGCCGCCGTGTCGTCGGCGCGAATCACGCCGCGGCTGGCTGACAAGCCGAGGGGTTTCAACACGCACGGATAGCTCGCGCGCCGTGCAAGCGTTTCTGCATCTTCATCAAATCCCGCGCG
The DNA here is from genome assembly GCA_963703295.1 of Bryobacterales bacterium. Taxonomy (GTDB): domain Bacteria; phylum Acidobacteriota; class Terriglobia; order Bryobacterales; family Bryobacteraceae; genus PALSA-243. The sequence goes on along the minus strand of OY969810.1, from coordinate 7,121,117 downwards.
AAAGAATTCGGGTACTCGCATGCCGGCCGCTTGAAGAGTTTGCCGCGCGAGAAACTTGTCCGCGCAGGTGCGCGCCGCTGCGGCTGGGTGGAATGTCAGGCCCAGCATTTCCGCCGCCTGCGCCGCCAGCACCGCGGGGCGGTCGCCCACCGCGGCCACACCATCGAACCTTAGGCCGCGGAGGGATTCCAGGGATTCATCCACATTGTCGAACTTCACTGCCAGCGCGTGGTCGCCCCACGGATCTTCCATCACGTGGCACCGATCGGTCGCCAGCGTGAGCTCTACGCCCAGGCGTGCAGCCGCTTCGGCGAAGATGCGAATCTGATAGCCGGTGGTCGAGGCAAAGAGCAGCAATCGTTTCGGCACTTCCTTATTTTGGCAGGAGACGGCGCACTGTTATGTTGGTTCTGTGAAAGCCTTAGTGAAAAGCAAACGCGAGCCGGGTCTTTGGCTCGAAGAGATCCCTCAACCTGAAATCGGCATAAACGACGTCCTGATCCAAGTCCTTCGCACGGGTATTTGCGGTACCGACGTCCACATCTACAAATGGGACGATTGGGCGCAGCGTACCATTCCGGTTCCGATGGCTATCGGCCACGAATTCGTGGGGCGCATCGTCGAGACCGGCTCGAATGTGAACGACTTCTTCCCGGGCGATATAGTAAGCGGCGAGGGTCACGTGGTGTGCGGACGCTGCCGCAATTGTCTTGCCGGGCGGCGCCATCTTTGCGCGCATACTCTCGGCGTGGGGGTCAACCGCCCTGGCGCATTTGCGGAATACATTGCTCTGCCGATGACGAATATCTGGCGCCATCATGAAGGCGTCGATTTAGACGTGGCTGCGATCTTCGATCCTTTCGGCAATGCGGTACACACCGCGCTCTCATTCGCTGTGCTAGGCGAGGATGTCCTTATTACCGGCGCGGGTCCTATCGGCATCATGGCCGCGGGCGTGGCACATCATGCAGGCGCGCGCTTCACGGTAATTACCGACGTGAATCCCTACCGCCTCGAACTGGCGCGTAAAATGGGCGTGACCCGTGCTGTGGACGTTCGTGACACTAAACTGGCCGATGTGCAGCGCGAGCTCGGCATGACCGAAGGCTTTGACGTTGGACTCGAAATGTCCGGCAGCCCTGCCGCCTTCCGCGACATGATAACTAATATGAGCCATGGCGCGAAGATCGCGATGCTGGGCATCCCCGCTGGAGAGATGAACATCGATTGGCGAACGGTGGTTTTCAATATGCTCACGATCAAGGGTATCTATGGCCGCGAGATGTACGAAACCTGGTACAAGATGAGCGTGATGCTGCAATCGGGTCTGGACATCGGTTCGGTGATTACGCACCGTTTTCCATACACGGATTATGAAAAGGGCTTCGCGGCGATGTCTTCGGGCAATTCGGGGAAGGTTGTTCTGAACTGGGAGTAAGGGCGTGGCGTCCCGAAGATCTTGCAGCAAGCGGGCGAAGCTGGCTTGATCCTCCGTGAGTTATTTACGAGATCGTGAAGCGCCTCTTGTAGTCATTGATCACACCTTCTTGATTCTGTTTTAAAATCGCGCTGCGTCGCTACCTTTGAATGGCGGATCGCATTGCCCATGGACCTTCCTTAGTTCTATTGGCTGAGGAACTCGCTAAATCAGTCTGAGGTCTTGATATTCATGCAGTCGTCCCTGTGCTCAGGCTCACTGCTTCGAGTCTATCTCGTAATGTTTCAAGATCGCGCCCCAAAGCCCTTGCGCCTTCAGGATCAACTCCACCACTTCTCGCACTGCGCCTTCGCCGCCCGCGGCCGTGGTCACGAAGTGAGCCTCGCCCTTCACTTCCGCTCGCGCATTGGCTACGGCGACGGCGAGGCCGACGCGATGCATGATTACGATGTCAGTAAAATCGTCGCCGATGTATGCCACTTCATCGGCTCCGACTTTCGCGTCTGCCAGTATTTCTTCAAGGATTGGGATCTTTTCGATATGTCCCTGGTAGACATATGTCATCTTTACCTGGCGTGCACGTTCCGTGGTGGCCGGCGACTGGCGGCCGCTGATCACGCCAGTTTTTATTCCATTCCAGTTCAGCCACGTCAGGCCGATGCCGTCCTGAGAGTCAAATCCCTTCGATTCCGCCATCTGCCCATCTGGACTGGGGACGTTGTAAAGTTTGCCGTTGGTGAGGACGCCGTCGACGTCCATGAGCAGTAGTTTAATGCGCGAGGCGCGGTCTTGAATGTTCATGGAAAGGAGGCGTCCGGGGGCTACAATCGAACTGTGCTCCAGCGGGCCGCCGAAGTCATCATCCGTTATAACATGTTCGCCCCCGGCGCCCGGGTTGGCGTGGGCGTCTCAGGCGGCGCCGATTCCGTTTGCCTGTTGCACCTTCTCAATGCCTTGGCATCCGGTTGGAATCTCGCGCTTACTGTCCTTCATTTGGATCATGGACTGCGCGGAGAAGAATCGCGCGCTGACGCTGCATTCGTGAGAGAACTCGCTGCCGGCCTCGGATGGCCTTGCCTAATTGGTCAAGCGCAACTCGATCCCGCGGAGAATCTGGAACAGGCCGCCCGCGAGGCCCGTCTGACATTTTTTCGCGAGTCGGCGCTCCAAGAGCATCTCGCGTGCGTTGCCACCGGCCATACCCGCGACGATCAGGCCGAGACCGTGCTCTTCCGCTTCCTGCGCGGCACGGGTAGCGCGGGCCTTGCCGGGGTGCGCCCAACGCTGAGGGCAAACGGCCTAATGCTGGTTCGCCCGCTCATCGAAATTCGTCGTGTGGAAATTGAAGTCTTGCTACTTGCGCAAGGGCATCCCTGGCGTACCGATTCGAGCAACGTCAGTCAGCAATTTGCTCGCAACCGTATTCGCAGGGACCTGTTGCCGCAACTGGAGCGCGAATGGAATCCAGCCATTCGTGACAGCCTCGCGCAGGCGGCCGACTTAGCGCGCGCGGAAGAAGCCTATTGGGAGGCCGAGATCGATCGTCTCGCCGCCCGCTGTTTTACCGAAGTGAGCGGCTTCGTTCTGATCGATGTAAACCAACTGGCAAAGCTGCCTTTAGCGGCGGCGCGCCGCCTGGTGCGCCGTGCAATCGAACGAGTGAAGGGCGACTTGCGTAGCATCGATTTCCTGCATGTGGAGTCGATACTCGCAATGGCGGCTGGGCGCGAAGGTCATGGCCGTTTCCAGGCCCCCGGGGTCGACGTCTTCCGTTCTTTCGAATGGCTAAGGTTTGGTGGTATTTGGGCCGAAGGTCTGGCTGATCGCAATTACTCGAAGGTTGCCCCGGTGCCTGGCGGATTGGGTGAAGTCGGGAGAGTGGTCGGCCCGGAAGTCGAGATCTCCTTGGAACTGATTGAAAAGCCGACAGATCTCCATTCGGATGCTTGCGTATATAATAAAGAGATGGGTTGGCTGGACCTTGATCGTCTGTCCGGTTCCTTGGTTTTACGGAATTGGCGGCCAGGAGACCAGTACCAAGCGAAGGGCCGTTCCCACGCAGAAAAGATTAAGACCCTGTTTCAGGAGTTCCGTATTCCCTTGTGGGAACGCCGGCATTGGCCGATTCTGATGGATGGTGAATTTATCGTGTGGGCGCGGCGATTTGGCGTGGCCGCCGCTTTTGCGGCCAATTCCGGCAGCCGTCGCATACTACAAATACGGGAATCCGAAACAGATCGGACGGCGTCTATTAGAGTAATGCCGGAAGCGGAGGCTTCGTGAGTTCTAACTTAAAAACATTATTATTTTGGGCAGTTCTTTTGGTTTTGGCTGGAATGCTGTTCGTGGTGGTCAAGTCTGGCACGGGCAAGAAGGAAGTGCCGATCTCTCTCACTGAATTTGTCACTAAGGTGCAGGACAAAGAGGTTAAGGATGTCACCATCACCGGAGCAGACGTTCACGGCGACTACGTCCAAAATCCGATTGGATTTACTACTCAGCTTCCCCCCAATTATCCGGAAATCTACACGCTGCTGTATGCCAACAAGGTGACCGTGAACTACAAGGGCGAGAGCTCCTCGAACTGGGTCACAATCCTGGTTCAGGCTTCTCCCTTTATAGTAGTGATCGTGTTCTGGATCTTCATGCTTCGCCAGATGCAAAGCGGCGGAAATAAGGCGCTTAGCTTTGGGAAGAGCCGCGCCCGTCTGCATTCCACGCAACAGAAGAAGGTGACTTTCAAGGACGTCGCCGGTGTGGAAGAGGCCAAGGAAGAGTTGCAGGAAATCATCGAGTTTCTCCGCGAGCCGCAGAAATTCCAAAAACTGGGTGGCCGCATTCCCAAAGGCGTGCTGCTGATCGGTTCCCCAGGGACTGGGAAGACGCTTCTGGCGCGCGCGATCGCGGGCGAAGCTAGCGTCCCGTTCTTCTCCATCTCCGGGTCGGATTTCGTAGAAATGTTCGTTGGCGTTGGCGCGAGCCGCGTTCGTGATCTGTTTGAACAGGGGAAGAAGAATGCCCCGTGTATCATCTTTATCGATGAAATAGATGCCGTTGGCCGCCATCGCGGCGCCGGATTAGGCGGTGGACACGATGAGCGCGAGCAAACGCTGAACCAACTTCTGGTCGAAATGGACGGCTTCGAATCGAACGAAGGCGTGATTCTAGTGGCTGCTACTAACCGGCCCGACGTTCTCGACCCCGCGCTGCTGCGTCCCGGCCGCTTTGACCGCCGCGTGGTTGTCGGGCGTCCCGACGTGCAGGGCCGTGAAGCGATTCTGCGCGTGCATACCAAGAAGATCCCATTGGGTGATAATGTAGATCTTTTCGTGCTCGCCCGCGGTACACCGGGTCTTGCCGGCGCCGATCTCGCCAATCTGGTTAACGAAGCCGCCCTCAACGCTGCCCGCCAAAATCGCAAGGTCGTGATGATGGTCGATTTTGAGGTTTCGAAGGATAAGATCCTCATGGGCGCCGAGCGCAAGTCGCTGGTAATGAGCGACGCAGAAAAGCGCAACACCGCTTATCACGAAGCCGGACACGCGCTGGTTGCGGCCGTTCTACCCAATGCCGATCCGCTGCACAAGGTTACGATTATTCCGCGCGGCATGGCGCTCGGTGTCACCATGCAGCTTCCGATCGACGACAAGCATTCGTATAACAAGGATTACCTGTTGGCGCAGTTGGCCATCCTCATGGCGGGCCGCATCGCCGAAGAAAAGTACATGCACCACATGACGACGGGGGCCGGCAATGATATTGAGCGCGCCACGGATATGGCTCGCAAGATGGTCTGCGAGTGGGGCATGAGCGAACTGGGACCGTTGAGCTTCGGCAAAAAGGAAGAGCAGATTTTCCTAGGCCGCGAAATCGCTCAACATCGCGATTACAGCGAAGAGACCGCTATCCGCATCGACGAGCAGGTCAAAAAGTTGGTGCAGGGCGGTTATGACACCGCGTCCGGGGTCATCGATCAGCATTCCGAAGCGCTCATCAAGATCGCTGAGACGCTGCTCATTCGAGAGATTCTCGATGGCAACGAGGTGATGCAGATCATCAAGGGCGGCGACTTGCCGCCGCAATCCACTTCAGGGACTAAGGAGGCTGCTGATACTACTCAGCAGGTAATCCGTCCTGAAGCCCCTAGACGTGTGCCAGGGTTTAGCGAAGGGGAGCGTCCGCAGCCGGCGTGATCCCCCGTTTCCGAGCCTACCTATTCGATATTGACGGCACGCTGCTGGACTCCGCGCGCGATATCTGTGGGGCTATTCAGCAAACTCTTGCGCCGACAGGATGCGGCTCCCTCACGTTTGAGTATCTGCGTGGATTTATTGGCCTGCATCTGATCGATTGCTTCACCGATGTGTTGCCCCATTACACGCCGGAACAAATGGATGCGCTGGTGCAAAGCTATCGCACCCTATATCCGGCGCGTGGGCATGCCTTAACTAGCGTTTATCCCGGGGTTGCGGAAACCTTGGCGGCGCTCGATGCGCGCAAGACCACCGCAACTACCAAAGGGACCAATGGATCGCGCGCGATTCTCGAGCAGTTCGGCCTCCTTCCTTACTTCGACCATGTACAAGGCACGGACGGTTTTCCCTGTAAGCCGGCGCCGGATGTAATCCTGCGCGGTATCGCGGCCCTCGGCACCATTCCTGAGGATTGCCTGATGGTCGGCGACGCGCCCAGCGATATGATTGCCGGCCGCCGCGCCGGCGTGAAAACCTGTGCGGTCCGCTATGGCTACGGTAAACCCGAGGAACTGGCGGAACTGCAGCCCGACTATTGGATTTCTAATCTTCGCGAGTTGCTATAGCGACCGATCGGCGCTCGCTAATGTGTGACGTGGATTCTTCGACCGAAGGTGACTACGTCGCAGACCTCGGATATTTGCCAAGACTCTTATCGTCCAGAACGGCGCATAGAGCTTAAATAGCTTGGCAATTTGGTCTCGAAGAGGTCGGCCCGGTTCTCGCCCTAACGTCCTACCAATAAGGCGCGTCGGTTGCTGGCTGTCCCGAGCGTTGCCTAAAGAAGAGCTTTCGGCGGAAGAGCCCGATGTATTTTACTTCAACTTAACTTCAAGAAAAATCTGGTGCGGATGAGAGGACTTGAACCTCCACTCCCTTGCGAGAACTAGAACCTGAATCTAGCGCGTCTGCCAATTCCGCCACATCCGCACAACCACAGAGCTTTCATTTTTTCAGACTACGCGGCAGGTGTCAAACAAAATAGGGTAAGCCAAATTTGACCATGATCCTTCGGTACGCTACCATATGAATGCGGGGTGGAGCAGTCTGGTAGCTCGTTGGGCTCATAACCCAAAGGTCGAAGGTTCAAATCCTTCCCCCGCAACCATTTGAACGCGCATTTCCGCGCGCCCTTCATCCAGCGAGTAACCGCCCAATAGATTCCACGCGCCCGCCGCGACGTAAAAGGGCGCTCTTGAAAAGGCGCTCTTGCCTTCACCCTCGGGCATCATCCGAATATCCGTAACGTGCTTGGCGAGTTCCAGCTTGGCTCGGGCAATATCACCTGACAGCAATTCCCGGATATTGCCGAGCCGCTGCGAAACAAATTGACGGATTCGCCCGATTTCCGACGAGACGGAGTCCGGTTCAGACGCAAAGAGCCGTTGCGTGATTTCGTCAAGCTCCCTCTCGCGTGCGTTGATCGCATCGCCTACCCGCGGCGGCAAGGCGGAGCATCTACCGGGCGTGGAGCGAGTTCCCAAGAGGCCGGTCGGATCTCCGGTTGGCTAGGGACGCGGAGGTGAACTCTACATCATGACCAAAAGCGAAGGCATGATCCGTGCCATGGTTGGAGCAGCCTCTCAGTAAGCGCATTCTACGGATGGCAGCGGTGAAGGCGGTATGGCGCTCGCGTCTCTCTCACCGCATCGTCTCCGAAGCTGGTGAGGGCGGCTTGGGCGCCGAGAGAAGCGAAACTACCTCGGACGCGCCCGCTTGCTCCGCATAATCGAGGGCAGTCTTTCCTTGGCTGTCGCGATGAGCGCGATCGGCACCGCGGGCGAGCAGGAGCTTGCAGATCGCCAAATCGCCGTGCATGGCGGCGGCGAACAGCGCTGTACGGCCGTCTTCATTCGCGGTTTGCACGTTCGCCCCACTGGCGATTAACATTTCAGCTTCAGCCGAACGGCGGTTCCAGAGCGCGAGCAACAACGGAGTATTGCCGTTCAGATTTTGGGCGTTGACATTTGCATGGCGCGCCAGAAGCTCTCGCGCGAACTCGAGTTGCCCGGTCGTGATCGCAAACATTAAAGGCGTCCAACCACCTTTATTGGACGCATCGACGGCCAGGCCGGAATCGAGCATGCGCAGCGCCGCGGTCTTGCGGCCCTCGGAAGCGGCGTCGAGCAGTTCGCGGCTCGACTCGCCACGCACAACGGCCTTGTACAAGAGAAAAACTGCCATGAGCGCCGGCAACAACATCCATACAATTGTCGCGGACCTAAACGTCCTGGCACGGCGCGAGCGGCTTTCCCGCCTCGCCGAGGGCAGACTGAACTCCACGGCCTCGCCCAGGCAGCGGCGCGCGGAGAGATACAGGAAAAAGAACGCCGGACCGAAGAAGCGAAAAAACATAAGGGTGAGGAACGCCGGATAGATAATTGCGAACCATGCAATCGCGTTGGCGGAGCCCGTCAGGAATCGGACGTAGATATCGAGGCTGCCGCCGAACAGCGCGAAAAGAGCCGGCACGAACAACGACGCGATCGATAGAATGCTCCATTGCCGCGCGGCCAATGCCGCCGTGGCTGCAGGCGCCGTTCTGCCAAGACCAACGGCGCGAGCCAGGATGGGTTCTCCGGACAAACCTTCCGATGCCCAAACAACTGGCCAGAGCTGACTGGAATAGAAAGACCGCGGGCGGAAATCGAATGCGTTGCGAAGATGAGCGCCAAGCAAGGGTCGAAGCGCGCGCACCAGTTTCAGAAACTGCGGGCGCCATTCGCGCCGGAAATGGCCGGCAGCCGCGGCGTCCTTCAGCAACAGAGTCGAGCCGGCCTTATACATCTGCGACAGGAAGAACAGCACGGCAAAAAGTAGGGCCTGAAAGATCGCGGCCGCGACGAACGGCGAAACCACCGCCGCTTCGGATAATGCTTTCAACCCCAGATAGAGTGCCGCCATGATGGGAATGTGCGGCGCAAAACATGCAAGCACCAGTGGAACGAAGCAGTTCCCATGGTTGTTTGCCACGATCTTTCCATTCGCCAGCAGCGTAAGTTCGGCTTCGGAGCCGGCCCGCAGTTGGGCTGCAAATTCCGTGGCGGACGAAGGACGCTCCGCGGGAAGTTTCGCCAGACCGCGCATGATGGCCGCGGAGACGCGCTTCGAAATGCCCGGGTCCCGCTCCGCCGGTGGCGTAGGGAGTTCCTCAATTTGCTTTTGCAAGAGCGCGGTGAGGCTCTTCGCCTCAAATGGCAGACAGCCGCAAAACATCTGATAGACGATCACCGACAGACTGTAAATGTCGGCGCTGGGCTCGACATTTGTTCCTTGACACTGCTCGGGCGCCATATAGGCGGGGGTGCCAAGCACCGACCCGACGGTGGTTTCGAGACTAGTGACATTAGTAAGCCGCAGACTTCCCGCCGCGGAGGGAGTCGGCGGGCGAAGCGAGTCGTAGGTGACTATCGTCTCGGCCTCCGAGGTTGGAGTTGGGGCTGTTGCCGGCGGCATCACCAGAGTTTCCAACTTGGGGGCGGGCGACACGGCCGCGAAGCCGAGGGATGCTTGGGACACAACGTCCATCGACCCCATCCCTACGGGGCTCTGCAACTTGGCGATACCGAAATCGAGGACCTTCACATTGAATCCGCCGCGTTGATTGGGTTGTAGCCAAATGTTATCGGGCTTCAGGTCGCGATGAACGATGCCGCCGGCATGGGCGGCATCCAGAGCGAGCGCGATCTGATCGGCGATGTCGAGGATCTCATCCTCGGCGGGACGAGGATTTTTTCGCAGGAAATCGGAGAGGTTCTCGCCATCCAGGAACTCCATTACCAGATAAGCAAGCTGCCCGGCGCCGGCGATGGCGGATCCAAAGTCAGTGACGTTGACCACGTTGGGGTGACGCAGACGACCCGCCGCTTCGGCCTCGCATTGAAATCGGAAGAGAAACTCATCCTGTGCGGCGAGTTAGGGGACGATTACCTTCACCGCGACGGTTCGCGTCGTGCCGAGGTGGGTCGCCTGGAATACGGCGCCCATTCCACCTTTACCAAGCTGCCGTTCGATACGGTACTTTCCATCCAGGATGGCGCCCGGCAGAGAAGCGAGGTTCATGACATCAACGGATCATAGCAGATCCGCTTTCGGAGATACGCGCTGCAAGGAGCCGGTGTTACAAAATCCGGAAGTTCACTTCCACTTGAGTATGCACGTTAGCGGGCGCGCCCTCATTCATGGGCGGCTTAATTAAACCTCCGCGATAGACCTCCTTGTTCACCAACCACGGGGCTTCGTAGATCACATCCGTGGGAAGTCGCGGAATTCCAAGCATTGGCGTGCCGATCGCGAGCCCGCAAAAGTAGCAAGCGGCATGAAATGCGGATCGCGCGTCGAACTCCTGTGCGTATCGCTTGACCACAGCAGCCGTGCGGCATCCAGTAGAGCGGGCAAACACTCCCAACCGACTCTTCGGTGCCGAAGCATGGGTCCATCTCCTTCTTGTTTGATCGTGGGTCGTTGAGGCAGGTCAAGGCGGCGTCCGACTCTTCCAGGTAATCGCCTTGGGCCCCGAGATACACGCACACGATTCGTGAACACCGTTAAGCGGTGCGGCGATGTTCAGAATGAAATTTTGCTGAACTCTATCGCCAGAAGGAGATCAACAAAAACGCTATATTCTTTGTTATCAATTGACCGTCATTTTCCCAAGCTGGACGTCGCGGGTTCGAACCCCGTCTACCACCGGTGCCCCGTGCCCTCTTCACGCCGGCAAGTTCGTAGTCCAGGGTTCCGCTCCTCGTCAGCATTGGACATGTACCAGTTCGAGACGATAGGGGATCAAAAGCGCGTTCGGAGCGTTGCAGTCCCCCGCAACCAAAACTCCTCCTAAGCAAATAATTTCCCAAAAAGCAAAATAGATCAGAAAGGGCTTGCTAGCAAACCAATCGAACTGCGACCGATTTATGCCTCCTCCGCCGCATTGACCTCCTTCCCACTCTTCGTGCGCATAACGCGGCGGGTGCACTCTCGCTCCGACGCATTGACTTTGCGCGCGTTTTCGCAGATTGAGCGCAAATGGGATCTGTATGTCTCAAGCGCCGACGAGGCTGTAGGCGGTCTCCGGGAAAGGGGTAGATCTTTGGGCCCAAATCCAACGATCTCCGTTTGAGGTAGCATCGACGATGTGGTTGGTTTCGCTACCCGATCGAGACTTGGCGGACGGGTCCGGTATGAGTGAAACGGTTCAGACTCGCTTCCATTCGAGCCTCCAGAGCAAGAAAACATTCGCCTGCGGAGGAGAATGCTCGCCTGCGACGGCTTCTGGCAGTTCACTGTATTCCGATTCCGCACCTGGCCCCGGAGAATCCGGCACCGATCAAAACCGTCGAACCTCCGCCACCGGTGGATAGAGAGGAATGGCCCAGAAAGAAAATCGCGCTGTTTCGAAGCCTGTTTCGCGGTAGAGAAGATGTCTACGCACGGCGACGGGAGAACGACGAGGGCCGGCACGGATACATGCCGTCGGATGTAAAAGGACTGGAAGGCGATCAACAAGAGCAGTCCGGAGGATCGGAAGAAGGTTGCGCAGAAGACACGGAAGTTCCTCCCGCTCACGGACGCCGTCATTGAGAAGTACCTACTGGGCAGGAGACCGTCGGCGTTGCTCTGAAAACATCCCTTCAGTCCTGAGACTCAGCGAGCCATTTGTGAAGACAGTTAAGGCGTCGAGTGTGATGGCGAACCAGCCGTTTGATGTTAGCTGGAGGCCGGCCGGCGGGAATCTCATAAGGTTGGGCGCTGGAGAGCACCCCATAGATGCGAATTACCAGACCATGGGCAATGGCCACCAGAGGCCGTTTGTGACCGAGTCGCGGATGGAACTTCCGGTATCTCGATTCGAACCGGAGTTTTTGGTGCGCAAAGCGGACCAGGCAGCTTCCACGACGGCCGTTTTCATATGCGGATTACCCTTCAGCGACGGCGCCCGTTTGCGAATGCCAGCGCTTTGGTTATTGCCGAGGGCTAGACCTGACCACGAAACTAAACTGCGCAGGGCTCGGAAACTGCTTCATCTCGGCTCCCGTTTCAGCCAGAATCATCGCCGCCGCTGTAGCCTGAAGGCCGGGCAGGCTCTGCAGTAATTCGTGCGGTTTTTGCAAACCATTGGCTTCGATGATCTTTTCGATGTCACGGTCTAGGGTTTCAATCTCCCCAGCCAGAAACGCCATGTACCGCATCGCATGCCGGATCAGCGTGCGGTGCGCGGGGCGCATCTGATGTCCTTCCAGCGCCGCCGTGAGTTCGAATCTTTTTGCGCGCGCCGCGCTGCGCCAGTTGCGCAATATCGGCAGCGCTCTTTTGCCCGCCAGCAAGGCTTCCAGCATCAGCTGTCCCGATAACCCGAATACATCGCTGAGCACGCCGCCAATCTTGACGTTGCCGTCCTCCAGAATTTTCTGTGTGGTTGCGTTCCTGGGCGGCCAGTCCGATCATTTGCGTACGCCGCCGCGTGAAACCACGCAGTTCCCGAATCACGCGCGGAATGAAACGGGCCGGATCATGCCATGCCGCAGCAGGTGCGCCCGCCAGCGCGCGTCCTGTGGATCGGTCTTATGTCCGGTGATTGCTTTCACCTATTGCGGGTTAGCCAGCACGATGCGCAATGGAAATTCCGCATCGTCCTCCAGAACATTCAGCACCGGCTTCCAGTAACAGCCGGTACCCTCCATCACCACATGCGTGCAGCCGGACCTCTTGAGCCACTCGCGCAGCGTTTCCAACTCGGCGCGGACCGTTCCGAATTTACAAACCTCTTCGTTGGCAGATTCATTTGCCGGGCCCGTGGTCACACGCACCGCGAGAGACTTCTTGCCGACATCAATGCCGGCGCACCGTTCAATCGCAGCCGGAATCATTACATTCTCCTGTTCCAGGCTGAGGCGCGCCGGCGTCTACCCGTACAAGTTGCTCTGCGAGCGGAAGCTCATTCCAGGGTGCGCTCTACGCCGGCCGGCCAGGTTTATCCTCGGAGCTTGCGCTTCCATAACGCTGAACAGCCGCCTGGCTCAGCCTAGACGCGATTATGCCCCCGTTTTCATGTTCCAGGGTGGCCGTCAGGCCATGCGGGTTTATCCACTCCTGCCCAGCGAAACATGCTGGTTTCTCGCTGCGGATTTCGACAAGGCCACGTGGGAATACGACTCCTTGGCTTTCCTGGAGGCCTGCCAGGAGTTGAAGGTCCGGCTGCCTTGGAACGTTCCCGTTCCGGGAAAGGCGGCCACACTTGGATCTTCTTTGACCGTGCGCTGCCCGCGATCACGGCGCGCAAACTTGGATGCGTGCCGCTTACGCGGACCATGGAGCGTAGGCATCAGGTCGGCCTGGATTCCTACGATCGCTTCTTTCCCAACCAGGACACGATGCCGAAGGGGGATTTGGGACCTGATTGCACTTCCCTTACAGCGAACGCCCCGCAAGCAGGACAACAGCGTATTTATTGCCTCCGATTTCAGACCCTACCCTGAGTTCCTTTCGACGATCCAGCGAATGGCGGTCCAAGCCGCGGAAGATCATCGCGGAAGCTCAACGCAAAGGCAACGTGATCGGAGTCCGGATGAGCATCGCCGATGATGAGGAGGCATCGGACCCGTGGACTATACCACCTTCCCGCAAACGGAAGAACCGACCGATCGAAGGCCCGCGGGCGAAGACCGTTCAGATCGTTCGCGCGAATCCGCGACCACGAATACAAACGCATGGGCACATGCTCGATCCTCGCTGCACTGGATCTCCACGACGGCCATGTGACTGCGCGGGTGGAACGGCGGCACCGCAGCCGCGAGTTCATCGAACTGCTGAAGGATCTCGATGCGCGATACCGCGCCGACTGCACGATCCGAGTTGTTCTCGACAACCACTCCTCACACATTTCCAAAGAGACGAGGGCATTCCAAACCACCCGTCCGAATCGTTTTGAATATGTGCTGACACCAAGCCAGAGAATTCTGCAGGGAATCGCAGAGATCAATGCTGCGCCGGTCGTCCACCGCTGGCGCAAATTCGCCGTCCTCAATCCAGTCAATCAGGAAATGCTTTAGCGAAACGAAGTACTAGGACTACAACTGGTTCAGAGAGCATTGTGGCTGAACTGGCCGCGTCCAATCGGGTGACGGCGTGGGCGTTGCGCAGCCAGGGCACGTAGGACAACCCGAACCTGCTGGACGCCGCCGCTCAAGAGTTTAGCAAACCCTGTTTGATCCTTCGGCGCGATGTCGATGCTGAGATGTGGACGACCCATACCCGAGTATGCGCCGAAACAATAAAAATGGTTGTCCTCAATTTTTCAAGCAGTCGCAGACCTAGGAAACGGGCTGGCGACGAATCTTCCTGCGAATAGTACCGCCCAAGATTGCTATGACGGTGCCGAACAAGATTAAGGCGCCCGGTTCAGGCGTATAGACTAGAAACTCCTGCATTGGAAAAGAATTGCTAGTCGGCGTAATAACCTCCCAGCCCTGCCCGGTAAACCCATTGGAAGTAACTGCGGTATTTGCGTCTTGCACATCATCATATACCGCCGTCGCGAACCCGCTCGGATTAGTCGTGTCGTTGATCGCGTTGATCAGCCCGGCCACATGATTCGGGTCGACGAATAAAGTCCACGCCGCGGCAGCCAATTCCTGCTGAACGGCGGTCGAAGGACTCGCCTTCAGTAGTTCGGCCTGCCATAAAGAATCCAGATAGGCGGCTTCGAGATATCTATCGAGGGGATCGGGATTGTTGTTGCTAGCAGTAGCGCTGATCACGTTCGCACTTAGAGTCAAGTTATAAGTTTGTGTGGTGTCGCTTCCATATTTGAGATTAGAGAGGTTACTGGAATTCAGCGCATAGACACTTGCATTCCAGGCGGGAGTGCCAGAGAAGTCGGTGTTCCAGTCGTCGCAATAAATCGTTAGAGCGCCGCCGATCTCCTGATACCCACTACTTGTAAGCACCGTTTGGTGCGCGGTATATGGGTTAACAAAAACGTTGTCCCATACTACGGACCCCGCATTATCAAACTGGAAAGTATCGGCAAAGGCGCTGCCAGTCAGCACGAACAAAGTTGTGAGCAGGAATCTAAGCGTGAGGGTCATTGGGCGTTTTTCCATTCTTGGCGCTTCCACTTTGAAGCTTCCTGTGCAGGAAGAGGGCCGTCTGTTAAACGTTTTGAGATGAAGGGCTTGCCGCTAACAAGGGTGACTTCTGCGATGCTACGGTTTGGTTTATGTTCCATCGGAACGGGATTTGCAAGAGTTTTATACTAGACGTGCTAGAGCCATGCCCATTGGCCATTCAACCGTAGCCCAGTGCTTCTCGGGCCGCGCGCTAAAGCACTTAATGGAACTCTGGCGCGGAAGTGCCGTGTACTGGCCGGGAGTGAGCAGCGTTGGCGACAAGTACTGGTGCTCGCGCGATTGGCGCCAGGCATGGTGGGTTACGTGCTACCAGAAATTGCATTCCAATGATCCTTGCTCGATATAGCACGACCTCGCACAGGTTCCGTTTGATGACCTTCGGTGTGCTGTCAGTTGCCGCAATGTCTATGGCGTGCAACAACTCTCCTCAAGCCCGGGAGGCTAACTTCCTTCGGAAGGGAGCAGCGCTTCTCCAGAAAGCGGATTACACTCGGGCGCTCCTAGAATTTAAGAATGCGTCCACTGTTATGCCGAAGGACGCCGAACCGTATTATCAAATGGCGATCGCATTCCTCGGATCTCGAAACACCTCTAATTCGATTGCTGCTTTACGCAAGGCAACGGAGCTGAATCCGCACCATGAACGGGCGCAGGTGGCTCTCGCCGAATTGATGGCTGCGGCCACTAACAAAGCAATCGTGCGGGAAGCGGCTGGAAGATTGGAGAACGTGCTTTCCGCCTCGCCCAATAATCTTGAGGCGAATGACGTGCTGGCCTTGGCCGAATGGAAGTTAGGCAAGACAAAGGAAGCGATCGCTCGGCTCGAGGAAACCCTGCGAAAGCTTCCGTCCCGGCTGCAAACATCTGAGGAATTAGCCCGACTGAACGTAGCCCAGGGGGACTTCGTAGCCGCGGAGGCGGTCTTGAAGCAGGCCGTAGCCGCTGCACCCCAGTCCTCTGAAGCGCATTTGGCGCTCGGACAGCTTTATATGATCGCTAGCGAGCCGACGAAAGCGGAAGTGGAGTTGCGCAAAACGATAGAACTCGATTCGAAGAACGGGAGTGCGATGCTAGCGTTGGCTGCGATTCAGATTGCCGGAAAGCGCATGGAGGAGGCTGAGCAAACCTATCGACGCCTCTCCTCTCAGCCGCGGCCAGACTACAAGCCTCTCCATGCGATCTTCCTCTTCACAATGGGCAAACGGGATGCGGCTCTGGCGGAGTTCGAGAACCTCGCCAAGCAGACTCCGGGAGATCGCGGCGCACGAGATCGGTTGTTTGCCGCCTATCGGACGATGGGAAAGAACCAGTCAGCGCAGAGTCTGGTGTCCGCGGCGCTGAAACAAAATTCCAAGGATGCCGACGCCCTTTTTCAAAGAGCGGAGCTATCGGCCGAGGCCGGTGATCTTGCGAGCGCAGAACAGGATTTGAAGGAGGTATTGCACTTCACGTCCGATTCCGCCGAAGCGCATTTTGCCCTTGCCCGCATATACAAGGCTCAAGGTTTGTCGAGGACCATGCGTCAGGAACTGCACGAAGCCCTCCGAACCAATCCGGCCCTGCTTCCAGCGCGGGTGGCACTCGCTCGCACTCTGACGCTTGCCAATGAGGCAAAGGCCTCGCTTGATATTATCAATGCCGCTCCCGCCAACCAGAGAAGGACCTTGACGCTGGCCGTCGAGAGGAATTGGGCGCTGTTGTCGTTGGGCGAAACCAAAGATTTGAGGGCGGCCCTAGATCGGGAGTTAAGCACCGAACATCTTCCGGAACTGCTCATCCAGGATGCTGTTCTTCGTTGCCAACAAAG
Source organism: Bryobacterales bacterium (assembly GCA_963703295.1). Lineage (GTDB taxonomy): Bacteria > Acidobacteriota > Terriglobia > Bryobacterales > Bryobacteraceae > PALSA-243. The sequence goes on along the minus strand of OY969810.1, from coordinate 7,104,494 downwards.
CGACTTCAGCGCTGCCCGCTTAGACGCCGAGGAGGTGATTCAAAACAACCCGCAAGACGTGCGCGCGGTCAGGCTTCTCGCCGAAAGCTATATTTTGCAAAAGCAGCCTGCAAAGGCCGAGGAGCGGCTGAAAGCGATTGTTATGGCGTACCCCCATTCCGCCCCGATAGCGAACTTATTGGGGGAATGGTACGTCAGCAATAATAACCCTGCCGGCGCACGAAGGGCATTTGAGGCCGCGCTGTCCGCCAATCCCAACTTCCTGGGAAGCGCTCTGGCGTTGGCGGATCTAGATTATCGAGAGAAAAACTCGGCAGCGGCCCGGCAGCGGCTGCTCCACGTTCTTACAGTAGATCCAAAGAACGTGCGAGCGCTCGTGATGCTCGGGACGATTGCAGACGAGGCGAGAAACCGCCAGGAGGCCATCGCCCGTTATCGCGCAGCCCTCGTGATCGATGACAGCAATCTGCTAGCCCTTAACAATCTGGCCTACATTCTCGCTTTGCCCGACCCCGACGGGGCGTTGAAGTATGCGCAGCATGCGGCAGAACTAGCGCCCGACAATGCTACCGTTGAAGACACTTTGGGATGGGTTTTTTACCGCAAGGCAATTTACGGATCTGCCGTCCAATATTTGGAGGCTGCTGTCGCTAAAGATCCGACTCCGCGGCGTCAGTTTCATCTCGCAATGTCTTACCTGAAATTCGGAGATCGCGTTAAGGGCGAAAAGACCTTGAAGATAGCTCTGCAAGGGGCCCCTGATTTAATAAAAACCGAAGAAGGATGGTAAGAGAAAGCCCAACGGTCCGGCACAGAGAAAGCTCTGCGTCTTGCACTCGTTCTGCACTGCCCCACGAACACCAGCTTCGATTCCCTCCCGCGACCCTTCCGGTACAGCAGCGCCTGGCGGTCGGTCATGGAGTGGTGCGGATCGTTGCGCCGATCTTGTTTATGGAAGTTCACCGTCTGATTGCGGCCCGCATCGGGCGACGGCGGGTCCGGTTTGCCGTTCTCCTTGTTCGTTAACTGAAAGCGCTTTTGTCCCGCCCACGCCTCAATCAGCGTACCGTCCACCGTAAAGTGCTCATTCGATAGCAGCTTTTTCGCTCGCGCCTGCGCCACGATCTGGGAGAAGAACTCTTCAGCCACCGCGCCCTCCAATAGACGGTCGCGGTTTTTCGAAAACACCGTCGGATGCCATACCGGCTCACTCGCTGATATGCCGACAAACCAGCGGAACAGCAGGTTGTACTCCAGTTGCTCCATCAGCATGCGCTCGCTGTGCACCGTGTACGGCATCTGCACCTGCAGAGCTCGCAGCAACCGCTCCGGCGGTATCGAATGCCGTCCATCTTCTCCATAGATCTGATCGAACCGCTCGCCCACCTTCTTCAGAAACGCCTTTCTCCGGATCGGCCGCAGCGGATGATCTGTAGGTATCCGCTCCTGCAGCGAATCCTAACTGAATAATTCAACCTGCTGCCTGTCCGCTCCGCGCGCGCTTGGTTAGACGTTCCCAACATTTCTGAGGTCACATGTTTGGAGTCAGAATTCAGCAACGTGCTAGTAGAAAAACGATGGCGTCACTTGGCTTTGCCCTGATTACAACAGGGTTGGGCTTGACGCCGATAATCGAAGTAGTAAAGAAGGTCTTAGCTGTAACCACGCGGCCCGTCCCACTGTGCGGCGTTTTGTGCAAAAGACCTGTTACAACACCTGGTTGTGCTTCCTTCCTTGGTCTCGGACGGACCAACCGTGGCGACGGCACCTGAAGTCCGCTTCGATGAGATCATGTTCATCGGGGGCAGCACACTCGTGGTGGACGCCGAGGCTATCTCTTAGCTAAGGCCTTAGGCAAGCGACTGAGTCCAGGTGTTGCGTGAGGTAACGTGTCACTCAAATAGTCAAAGTCATTCCGTTTCCGTCGAAACCCATCAATCCAGTCCCGGACGTCGTTATCAGCCCGCAAAATAGAGTCATACTGACGAATGGGGTCGAAGCACTACTGCATTTACGATTCCGATCCAGATTCGTTGCCTTCGGCGAAAAGTGCCCACCTGCAGATGATAGTGCCAAGACCAAGCGAGCAATCCGTCGCCCTGCTGCAAGAGACTCATTCCAAATGCGTTAGACACAATAGGCTCCCGGAAAAGCATCGAATTCCTATCATCTGCGCTCATCTGGCGCTTGGCTACTCGCGCACCACCCTTGGCCTTTCGCTCCGCCTTTGGAGCCGGCCCCAGCTCTAGATGCACTTCCAGATACGTCCGGCAGCGATCTTTGCGCTCTTGAAAGTCTTGACCATTGCGACTCCAAAAACGCCAATTCGGCAGGCAGTTGGTTTAACTCAGCAAAGGCAGCCGTGGCGAGCTATAGTGCAGGCGCAAACGAGGAGAGCCAGACGAGAACAAAGGCGCACATGTGTACTATGCCACAGGTACGCCAGCGTGAGTGACTTGCTTGCAGAACGTCTCGCTGGTCGCGGAGATCAGCAGACAGGAGGCTATCGACCAGGCCACGATGAGCAAGAAGGCTCCATGGTACGCGTGGAGATCGTAAATACGAATGCCGTTCGCCAGTTGACCCGACCAGTTTTGTTCCAACCGCCCGCCAATCGCGGGCTGCAAGAGCATCGGACCGATCATGTTGCCGATGTTGATCGCGCCTGAAATCGTCCCGAGGAATTGCACCGGTACCGATTCCTTTGCGTAGGCGAATCCAAGGACTACTGCTCCACTGGCAAAGCTGGTGATGGCGGCGACGGCGACGAATGCGGGCAGCGGGAACACGTCCACGTAGAGCATCACGAGCCAACCGCAGGCGGATGCAATCGCGCCCGAGAGGTAGATGGGTTTGCGACGGCCGATCTTATCCGACAACGCGCCGGCAAGGGGACTCGCCACGGCCCAGCAGACGATCATCACGGAACAGACGGCGGCGGCTTGCGCCGGCGGAAGTCCATAGCGTACCCGCAGGAATGGCGTGCCCCAGAGTCCGGTGAAGGCGAGAATCGGGCCGACGATGCCGCCTTGCGCGAAGAAGATGAACCAGGTGTTGCGGTAGCCGAAGACTCGTTTGAAGCCCGCGAGGAGAGCGCGCATGCTGCGCTTTTCGGTGGGGTGCAACGCGGCGGGTGCGTGGCTTTCGAGGCCCGTCTCGGAAGGGTCGTTGCGGACCACGAGAAAGACGAGCGCGCACACTCCGAGCAAGACGAACGCGGAACCCAGGACCACGTCGCGCCACCCGAACCGCTCGATCAAGAGGCGCAGCGGAACTTGTGCGACCAGGGCGCCGAGATTGCCGAAGAACAAGCCGAGACCCGAGAGCATCGCGAAGCGACGCGCGGGGAACCAGTGGGTGGCGAGCTTGAGGAGGACCAGCCAGCCGGCTGCAGTGGAGCCGCCGATGATCGCGCGTCCGGCGCAGGCAAGGGCGAGGTTGGACGTCGCGCCGAACAAGAATGTGCCGCCCGCGGCCGAGAGTGCGCCCCAGAAGAGAAGCTTTCGCGCACCCCAGGAATCGATCAGTACGCCGGCGGGAATCTGCATGGCGACGTAGAAGTAGAAGTAGAACGCGGAGAGGCTGCCGAGGCTCTGCGCGCCGAGCCCGAAATCGCGCATCAGCTCCGACGTCATGACGGCGGGAGAGACGCGCTGATAGAAGCCGGTGAGATAGAAGAGAGCGGCGATGCCCCAGACGGCCCATGATCGCCAGGTGACGGAAGCCGCGGGGCGAGGGGTCACCCCGCGTTCCCCTCGCGGATTTGCGTACTTGCGTAGACGAAGCCTTTCGGCAGTCCGGCGGCGGGCACGTTGCCGAAGAGCGGTTCGTTCGGGAGTCCTTCGAGGATGATGGCGCGGGCCGCGATCAGACGATCGAGATCGATGCCGGTGCGCAGGCCCATCGATTCGAGAAGGAACACGAGATCTTCGGTGACGATGTTGCCGGTGGCGCCGGGTGCGTAGGGGCAACCGCCCAGTCCGCCCTGAGAAGCATCGAACGTAGTCACGCCCGCGTCGAGTGCGGCGACGATGTTGGCAAGCCCTTGGCCACGTGTGTTGTGAAAGTGGGCGGCGCCGGCATGGGTTCCGACCTCCTTTCGCAACCGGCTGAACATGCGCTTCACCTGAACGGGATTCGCGGAACCGGCCGTATCCGAGAGACCTACGGAAGCCGCGCCCGCGGCGACCAGGGCCGCAGCCATCCGCATTACCCAGTCTTCGGAAACATTGCCCTCCAGGGAGCAACCGAACGCGGTGGAGATGCCCACTTCCACCACGGGACGCGAACCTGGGGGCTGCGCCGCGCACCGTTCCACAGCGAGCCGGACTTGCTCGATCGCCTGCTCCGGAGTCATACAAATGTTCGACATACTATGCGCGCGCGAAGCGGAGACGGGAAAGGTTAACTTGTGTACGCCAGAGGAGATGCCGCGTTCGGCGCCTTTGACGTTGGGCGCGAGGGCCAGCACCGTGAGGCCTTCGATCTTGACAGCTTCGCGCACGACATGCTCGCAATCGGCCATTTGCGGAAGCAACTTGGGCGATACGAACGACCCCACTTCGATCTCGCCTATCCCCGCAGCGGCCAGCGCCGCGATCCAGCGATGCTTGACCTCGGTCGGCATGGTACGCGACACACTCTGCAAGCCGTCGCGCGGGCCAACTTCGCTGACAATGACGTCGATAACGGAGGAGTGGTCGGCCATGGGTCAGAAGGTTTCGGTGTTGAAGAATTCGCCGAAGAGCTCGGCTTCGGAGGGCTTGTCTTCGGGAATCGGCCGGCTTACCCATGTCACCTGCATGTAGTGTTTGAGGGCGATGTTTTCGTTGGTGATGTTTCCGCCCCAGATGCCGCAGCCCATGCTGGAGGTCATTGGCATACCGTTATTGAAGGCCCCGGCGTTGGCCTTTGACTGCGGCTGCCGCACCATCATGCGGCTCACGGGCGCGGTGAGGGCCAGGCGATGGATGTGATCGTCGTTGAAGGAATAGATGCCGCAGGAGTGGCCTTTGCCGCCCACTTCGTAGATCGCTTTGACCATTTCGAGAGCATTGTCGAACCCGTCGTAGCGAAAGATGGAGAGAACGGGCGAGAGCTTCTCACTCGAGAAGAGATACTCCTTGCCGATGTGGTTTTCTTCCACGATAAGAAACTTTTTGCCGGCGGGAATCTGGAAGCCCGCGGCCGCGGCAATCTGGGCGGCAGCCCGGGCGATGGTAGCGGCGGTGCGGTGGCCCTCTTCGTCCCACATGGCGCCTTGCAGCTTTTGCTTTTCGGATTCAGTGACCAGGTAGCCGTGCTCGCTCTGCAGTTGTTCCAGGAAGCGATCGTAGATGGTCGAATCCACCAGCAGGTTGCCGTCGGCGGAGCAGCCCGATCCATTGTCGGAGGTCTTGCTCAAGCGCGTGTTGCGCGCAGCCTCTTCGATGTTCGCCGTTTCGTCGATGACCATGGTCGCGTTGCCAGCGCCCACGCCGTATGCGGGTTTGCCGGAGCTGTACGCCGCTCTCACCATTGCGCTGCCGCCGGTGGCGATGGTCAGGTCGCAAATCGCCATCAACTCCTGAGCGAGGGGAATGCTCGGCTTTTCGACGCACTGAAAGGTATCCTCAGGCGCGCCGTGTTTCTTCAGGCAGGCGCGCATGATGCGCACCGTTTCGATGGTGGTTTGCTTGCTCGCAGGGTGCGGAGAAAAGATGATCGCGTCCTTGCATTTGAGGGCGTAGATTCCGTTGCCCGGCTCGGTGAGCGCGGCGTTGGTGACGGGAACGATGGAGGCGATGACGCCGGCAGGCTTCGCGTATTTGACGATACCCTTTTCCGGAATCTCTTCGATGACGCCCATGCTCTTTTGCCGGAGCGCATCGCGCAGGATTCCCAAGATTTTGAAGCGTTTGTTGGGGCGGCCTTCGCGATCGCCTAATCCGCTCTCATCGACGCCCATGTAGGCCAGGCGGGTAGCGGTCTGTTCGTTGGCCGTAGCCCAGGCGACGGCGCGGCACAAACGATCGATGGCGGCTTGATCATAACTCTCGATGGAGCGCATGGCGCACCGCGCGCGCCGTAGTAATTCCTGCGCGTTCTGCTTTTCTGCTTCGGTGATTGGTCTTACCATAGTCCAGTTTGCCTAAGATCCCAGCCTATAAATGTCGTTGATGTTCCAGTGGCCCGGCGTGGGAGTAGGCGCATTTTCCATCGGCGCCTGGATCACCGTAGGCGAGCGCGAGGCCAGCGCCTCACGCAGCGCGGGTCCCAGTTCCGCGGCCGATTTGATGGACACTCCGCGCGCACCGAAGCCGCGGGCGATGGCGGCATAATCCACAGTGTAGGTTTCGCCGTTGCGCTCAAACAGGCAGCCGAAACTGGTCCCGTAGTGCATCTTTTCGAGGCCTGCGATTGTGCCGAACGCCGAGTTATCCATCACCAGCCAGACCACCGGCAGATCGGCCTCCATCGCAGTTGCGACCACTGAGGGATTACTGCCGAAGGCGCCATCGCCGATCAGCGCAACGGCTGCGCGATCTGGCTGCGCCATCTTCACGCCGAGCACTGCCGCGGGTCCGAATCCCATGGTGGCGAGGCCGCTGGGCGTGACGAATGTTCCGGGGACCGTGATTGGAAATTGCTGGCCCACGCCGTTCTTGTTCCAGCCCACATCGGTAACGATGAATCCGTCTTCCGGTACGGCCGCCCGGAGTTCCGCAAGAATGCGCTCAGGCCGCAGGGGGAATTGATCGGAATGGCGCTGATGCGCCCAGTTGCCGGCGAACTCAGCGCGACCCGCGGCAATTCTATCGCGCACGCCGGCGCGCGCGCTATGATGCGCGGAGCGCGCGGCGCTGGCCAGCGCACGCAAAGCCAGTTTGGCATCGGCCGCCACGCCGAATTCGGTGGGGAAGTTGCGGCCGATCTCGGCAGGGTCGATATCGATATGCATCAACCGGCCCGGAGGGATGGCGAAGGTGAAGCGCGGATCCCAGGAACTCGACGATGCTTCCGCAAGGCGGGTGCCGACAGCGAGTATCAGATCCGCGGTCCGGCACATTTCGTTAGCGATGGGAGTGCCCCAAAAGCCGGTCATGCCGAGGAGCAGCGGGTGATCCTCGCGCATGCAGCCTTTGCCCATCAGAGTGTGAGCCACCGGAATCTCGAGCGCTTCCGCTAGCGCGGCCAGTTCCGCGGTAGCTTTGGAGGAGAGAACGCCGCCGCCCGCATAAATGACCGGGTCTCTCGCCTCCGTCAGCGCATTTACGATGCGGGTTACCGCGCCGGCCTCGATATCGGGCTTGGCCACCGGCGTGGGCTTTTTTTGAAATGCGTCGATCGGAAGGTCGGCCGAGAAAATATCCATCGGGATATCCACAAGCACCGGACCGGGCCGTCCGGTTTGCGCAAGGTGAAACGCGCGCTCGACGATACGTGGCAGATCGGCGGGACGATCGACACGGTAGATGCGCTTGCAGAAGGGACGGTAGATCTCGTATTGATCGCCATCCATGTGAACGTTGATTTCCTGATGAGGATGGCGGCCGAAATAGTGCGACGGAACATCACCTGCGATTACCACCATCGGGATGGAATCGAGTGCGGCGTTCGCAACTCCTGTGGCGGCGTTGGTCAATCCCGGTCCGAGATGACTGAGCAGAACGCCGGTCTTGCCGGAAGCGCGCGCATAGCCGTCAGCGGCGTGCGCGGCCACCTGTTCATGACGGGTCGAGATGAAACGGATCTTACTCTTACTGAGCGCATCGAGGAATGCGATGACCGTGTGGCCGCACAGGCCGAAGATGACTTCGACGCCGAGTTGCTCCAAATACTCAGCGAGGAGGTAAGAGGCGATCCGGGTCTGTCCGGCCTTCGTATCGGCGAATGGCATCTCCTGTATCGTTGCACTGATCCCGTTTCCCATAAATGGCGACTCCTTCGATTTCTTTCAATTCAATCCGCAGGCGAAGCGCGATCGGCGTCGCGCGCGGGCATCCGTTATGGCAAGGCGAACGCGATTACGGTATCGGCATGGTTACGGTCGCCCAGGAATCCGCCGCCGGTTGCGGTGACCACTATGTACTGTTTGCCATCCTTTCCCAGGAAAGTGATGGGCGCCGAGTGAGCTCCGGCGTCGATCTTCGTAACCCAAAGCTCTTTGCCGGTCTTTGAATCGAATGCGCGGAAGCGGCTGTCGTCTGTCGCGCCGATGAACACAATCCCGCCCGCGGTGGCGACCGATCCTCCTATGTTGGGCCGGCCAGTGTTCTGTTTGTCTGGCGGCAGGGTCTCCGTAATACCGAGCGTGGATTGCCACGCAATATCGCCCGTGTTCACATTGATCGCAAATAGCCGGCCCCATGGCGGTTGATTGCACGGCATGTTTGTATCGGGTTGCCAGAATCGGTTGTTGCCGTTATACCCGCTACGACTATATCGGCTGCCATCCGAACTCTTCACCATCTGGTTGAGGCTGCCGAAGTCCATGGTGTTGACGAATAGATAGCCTAACTTAGGATCGAAGGAGGGAGGATTCCAGTTTCCGCCTCCGATCGAGCTGGGAAAGATGACGCTCGGGGTGGTCGAATAGTGCGTGAAGGGGCCAACGGCGTGCAGTCCGCCGGGTATGCTGTCGAACAAGTCGGCGCAAAACCTGTTGAGTTCGGGAGTGACTGTCGCGAGGTCTTCCCGCTTGAAACTGTTGCGGGCGAGCGCCGGCGGCTTCACGGGGATCGGCTGGGTCGGCCACGCCTGATCGCCAGGCAGGGCATCGTCCACCGGGACCTTCTTCTCTTCCACACCGTAAATCGCCTCGCCGGTGACGCGATTTAGGATATAGACATAACCGCTCTTGGTGAGTTGCGCGACGGCGGGGATCTTCCTTCCATTGTGAACAACGTCGAACAGGATCGGCGGTGCGCACAGATCGTAATCCCAGGTGTCGTGGTGAACCGCCTGGAAGTACCACTTCAACTTGCCGGTGAGCGCATCGAGCGCCACAAGCGACGTGCCGAATAGATTCTTGCCGGGGCGGTCGCCTCCCCAGTAATCGGTGGTCGGTTCGCCGAAGGGCATGTAGACGATGCCGCGTTCGGCGTCGATGGTGAACATGCCCCAGACATTCGTGCCAGAGCGGTTCTTCCCGTCATCGCCGCTCCACGTATCGTGACCGGTCTCGCCGGGGCGCGGAACAGAGTGGAACGTCCAGAGCAGCTTTCCGGTGTGCGCATCCCAGCCGCGCGTATCGCCGGCGGAGCCTATGCTTGGTCCTTCTTGCACGTGCGCGCCGGTAATCACTACGTTCTTATAAACCACCGGCGGAGAGGATAGGCCGAAGGAGGAATTCGTTAGCCCATTCAACGCGCCAGGTTTCATATCGACAATACCCTCATTGCCGAATCCCGGCACGGGCTTGCCGGTTTTGGCATTGAGCGCATAGAGCTTGCCGGACGACGTTCCGAAGAACACCGTCGGAGGCGAAATCTTGTCGCCCGCCCAGAAGTCCAAACCGCGGGTCGCGGGAGATCCGTCTTTGACGTCGTAGGTCCAACGCTCCTTCGCGGTTTCGGGCTCGAGCGCTACCACACGGCCGCCGCCGGTAGTCAGATACATCACGCCGCCGATGACGAGGGGCGACACTTCCGAGTTGCCGCTACGTCCCCCGCCGAATCCCCGGCCGCCCCTGCCTCCGCGGGCGCCTTCCGCCGCGTCGCTGGCCTCGCTACTTCCGGCAGCAGGCGCGGCGGGCGTTGCCGTGGCCGGCGCCGTGGCGCTCATGTGATACGTCCATGCACGAACCAGCTTGTTCACATTGGACGCGTCGACCTGCTTCAGCGTGGAGTAACGGGTTCCAGCGAGATCATGCCCAAAGGTGGGCCAATCATTCTGCGCGTAGACAATGCCCGACAGGCTAATCACCGCCGCGGCAATTCGCACGATTCCCATAAGACTCCCGGTTTCCTGTGCTGGATTAAAACGCATATTTGATCGCGAACTGCATGATACGCGCGGTGGAGGTGCTCCCAGGCGCCGTGCTCTGCACCTGTGGAGCAATTCGTCCGAAACTGGTGCTATTGAGGGCGGCGGTGGGCGGTCCGAACATGACGCTGTTGGGCAGGTTGAAGGCCTCGGCGCGGAACGTAATCGTGTTGCGCTCGCGGAATTTGAAGTTGCGCGAAACCGCCAGATCGATATTCTGCACGTTAGGACCGGAAATGGTAAACGGCCGCGTGGTGGCGTAAACGCCCGGTGGCGCCGAAGTGGGAGCAAGGAACGCATTAATGTTCAGGTAATTGAGAATGCTTCCATCACCGTAAACGTTGGCTTGCATTTGTTGCGTGCGCTGGTTGCCCGCCCCGGTCAGAGCAACGTCGGTACCGTAAGTCGCGGTGGTCAGATTGCCGGTGCTCCAGTGGAAGATTGGCGATGCCTCCCACCCGTTGAAGAGCATTCCTGTGATGTGGCCGTTCAGTCTGGGCGTCGTGAGAATGCCCGAAATATTGACCTGTTCGCGGTGGTCGGCGCTGCAATTCGAACGGTCGGCGGACCGGTTGGTCGGGTCGACATACGAGGGCCCGGTAACCTCGGTAGTCGACGGATCCGCCAGGCAGTGCGAGTAAGTCCAATTGGCTAGCACACTGAAGTTATTCGACAACCGGTGTTGTGCGGAGAGCAGCATTCCGTTGTAACCGGAAGTTGCGCCGCCATCTACCCAAGCCATGGTGCTGTAGTACGGACCCCACGTCGGGTTCAAGATCGTCAGTTTGCGCCGCGCCGCGATATTCGTGGCGCTCGAGCTCGAACACGGACCGGCCGCAGTCAAACCGTACTGTCCCGCTGAGCATGTCCCGGGAATATAGATTTCCGGATTCAGTTCGGTGCTCGACCACAAGTGGGCCGTGTGATTGCCGAGATAAGAACCGGAGAGCAGCCATTTCCCGAATTGATGCTGCAGGGAAATATTCCAAGTATTGACTCGCGGATTCTTCAGGTTCGGATCCGAAAATGCATAAACACCGCTGGTCGGGAAGAAGCCGAACGATTTGGCGGTGCTGGTGTTCTGCACGTAGGGGTCCCCGCCCGGATAGCCCTGCCATGGATTCGAGAGCGGGAACGGGCCGCCGGCGCGGGTCAGCGTCGCGCCCCATGGCGGATTGTTCGAAACGCGCGTGTAGAAGAACATGTGCGGCGTGTCGTAGAGCAGTCCATAGGAGACGCGGACAGAAGTCTTGGCATCGCCAATCGGATCCCAAACCACGCCGATGCGCGGCAGAACGTCATTGGCGCGGTTGTTGTATTGCTGGTTCGGAGGAGAGCCCGAATCGCCGGAGAAGATTAGCCCGGGGGGAGGCGTGAGCGCCGGCGTCGACTGCGGCGGAGTACCGACCTTATTCGCCAGGAAGTTCCCCATGCTGAAGCTTTCGACGTAATCGTCGGTGTTGCGCTGCGGCAGGTAGGGCTCGAAGCGCAAACCCAGGTTGACGCTAAGGTGTGCGTTTATGCGCCAGGCGTCCTGGATGTAGAGCCCGTAGTAATCGGACTTGTCGTTGTCATAGAACGGACGCCCTTGCCCAAACGCACTGAGCTGTCCGGTGACAAAATCCGCATAACCTAACCCCGTAGTTCCACCCACGGTCGAATACTGGCCTGTGAAATTCAGGTTTCCGTTCACGCCGCGCGTGTTTTGCGCGTGCATGTAGGCGCGGATGTATTCGGCGCCGAACTGGAGCTGATGTTTGCCGTGGATATAAGTCATGTCTTCGGCAGCCGAATAGGCGAGCGTGTTGAAGTAACCGGGATTGCTGGCGCCGCCTGCGAGGCTCGGGCCGCCCGTGATGCTCAGATTCATTTGCGCCGGAATAAAGGCCGTAATCGGAATGCCGAAATCGGCCGGCGTCTGGAAAGTGGGAATGAATCGGGGATTGGCGCTGCGATTGGCGGTGATATGCGCGCTGCTGAGAAGATTGGGGCTGAACGTATAGCTGTCACCGATCACAGTCGACTGAATATTGTTCGATTGCCCGGTCGTGCTGCCCGTGAACAGTGGATTGTTCGGATCGTAAAACAGCGGCGTGTAATTGTTCGACAGCATATAGCGCGCAAAAATGCTCTGTTTGGCGCTGATGATGTAATCCACTTTGACGGGAATCTGGTATTGGCGCTGGTTGCCGCCGGTGGAGTAGTTCACAAGGCCGCACTGGTTGAGCTGATTCGTCGGCAGGAGCTTTGCGATCTTCATGGCGATCGGATCCATCAGGTTCGTGGGAATGACATTATTCACGAACGGCGCCGCCAGAGTGATTTGTTTTGTTTGACACTGCGTTGATGCGATGACGCTGAAATCTCCCGCCAGCATCGCAGGCGTCATCGAAAAGCCGGTGCTCCCGCCCGGGTTCGAACGTTTAATCGTTGCCTGCACTCCTGCGAAGTAGAAGAGTTTGTTCTTCAGGATGGGGCCGCCGATGGTTCCGCCGAACTGATTCTGCTTCAAGCTGTCGCGGACGAGCGCGGCGGCGCTGCGGCCGTTGAAAAGATAGTTTCGCGTGTATTCGAAAAAGTTGCCGTGGAGCGAATTCGTTCCGCTGCGAGTGGCCACGGTGACGGACGCCGCCGCGTGCTGGCCTGTTTGCGCGCCCACGGAGCTGGTCTCTACCTTAAACTCCTGCAGCGCATCTGGAAACGGCAGAGGCTGGTTAAGACCGTTGAATGGATCGTTCGCGGTGCCGCCGTCCAAGCTGAACGAAATCGTGTTCGCATTGCCGCCGGCTACCGAAATCGTAATGGTGGGAAAGTTCTTGTTGCTATTCAGATCGTTGGCAACTACTCCCTGGGTCGTCGCGACCCCCGCGAGCAAGATCAGTTGAGTAGGTTCGCGCGCGTTCAACGGCAACTCCGCTACCTCCTGGTGATCGATGATCTGGCCGACGCCGGTGCTGTGAGTTTCCACCGCGACGGCGTTCGCCTCCACCTGTACCGTCTCGGTAACCGACCCGATTTTCAACGTGGCGTTGATCGTCGGATTGGTATTCACGTTCAGTTCAATGCCCCGTTGAATGTAGGAAGCGAAGCCGTTCTTGGAGACTTCCAATCGATAAGGTCCGATAGGTAGATTGGCGAGAAGATAAGATCCGTCGGCGCCGGTCTGTGTGGTTCGGACCGCGTCGGTGTCGGTTTGGATGAGCTTTACCTGGGCTCCTGCGATCGCGCCGCCGGAGGAGTCCTGTATCGTCCCCGAGACCTGAGAAGTGGAGACAGCCTGAGCTCCCATGGCCAAGGCCAGCCCCAGAAGGCATAGAAGAATTCGAATCGATCTCACGGTGATCGCGACCCCCTTCGTCTAACTTTTTCGAAAAGTAAGCCCCTTACCTGAGCAATGGCCAGGCAAGCCTTCTAATGTGTTGTGATGCTAGCATCGCGGTCTCTCGCGAACAATGAAGTAACGGTAACGGCACAGTTACGCGGCGCAAGTCTGTTACCGTGTCGGCACGGTTACGTCTTGCACCGGACGCGCATTGCCGTGATAGCCTTGATTCGCTATTTGGGTTAAAGGGGTAGTGTGCCGGTCGGCCGAAGGGAGGGCTTAAGGGATGTCAAGGCGATTCAAATTATTGGCATTAGGGGCGATCTGCCTGACCGTGCTGTTGGCCCAACAGGGACAGCTCCCGGCGGCGCAGGGCGCGCAAAGCGGGCGGGGCCAAGGCGGCGGACGGGGACGCCCGGCGGGCCGAAAGGTAGTCCTCGCGTGGGCCGATACGCGCAACGGAATCGCGCAGCATGACTCGGTCTCACACGCGCTCGCATTGATCGAGCGCCTCGGTTACGAATCCGGCTTGTGGGATACCTACATCCGCACCGATTCCAACATCGCTTCCTACCAACCGCAAATGACTACCGGTCAACCAGCCAACGGCGGGCCCAACTTCCACAACGTCGACGCCATCTTCTTTATGGGGCATCGCGAAGTCCCGATCGACGAAAAGCAGAAGGCCGAGCTGCTGAAGTTCGTGCATGATGACGGCAAAGGCTTCGTCGCCGCCCACGTCGGCCTCACCGCGCTGATGTCCTGGCCCGAATTCGGCGAGATGCTCGGCGGCCAGTTTCAGGATCACCCCTACGGAACGGTAGCCGGTAGCGTGATAAACGAAGACCCCAGCTTCCCCGCCACGCGTCACCTCCCGGCGATGTTCAGCCTGACCGACGAGTTCTATCAGGTGAAGAACTTTTCGCGCGAGAAGAGCCGTGTGCTCTTACGGCTCGATACGTCCAAACTTCCGCCCAATCAGAACCTGGTCAACAAAGACGGCGACTTTCCCCTCGCCTGGGCCAAAATGTACGGCAAGGGCCGCGTGTTCTATGGCTCATTTGCGCACGACGCCAAGACCTGGGATAATCCCGACGTCTACCACATGTATTTCGAAGCGCTTCGATGGGCGCTCGGTTTGACCGATGCCGACGTAACGCCGCGGCCCTTCACCGCCGCTGCGGCGGGCCGATAGCCGAAACCGCTTCCGTCAAATCAAGATGCCCTATGATAGCTCTATGGCTTTACAGGGCTCCGGGTCTGAGCTCGCCATTCCGCTCGAAGGGCAGGTAGCGGACCAACTCAACCGGATCCTTTCCAGCAAGACTTTCCGGCAATCGGACCGTCTGAAACGCTTCCTTTCCTACATCGTCGAAGAGACAAACGCCGGACGCGGCGAGCGGCTGAAAGAATTCGTGGTCGGGGTGGAGGTATTCGGCAAACCTGAATCGTTCGACCCCCGCAATGACCCGATCGTACGCGTCCAGGCCCGCCGGTTGAGAGCGCAACTGGCCCGCTACTACCACGAGGAAGCTTCCGATAGCGGGTTGCTCATCGAGTTGCCGAAGGGCGGTTATGCACCGATCTTCAAGCAGGTGAAGAGCTCCCCCGTGCGCCGCGGCGCGCGTTCCACGCTAGTCAGCCGGAACACGGTAGCAGTTCTGCCCTTCTCCGATCACACCGCCGCGGGCGATCAGAAATACTTCTGCGATGGGCTCGCACAGGAGATTGTTCACGCTCTGGCGTCCGCCGAAGAGATCCGCGTTGTCGCGTGGAACGGGAGCGGCCCCGCGGCCGCCACGGCGGAAATCCCGCCAGTTGTGGAACACTCGAATGCGGCGGTGCTGGTAACCGGCAGCCTTCGGACGGAGGGTTCTAACGCGCGAATCACGATGAACCTGATCGACGTCGCGGGAGGCTGCTATCTCTGGTCGGGCGAGATCGACCGGAAACTGGACGCCGTTTTCGCGGTGCAGGAAGAAGTCGCGCGTCTCGTCCTTGAACAGTTGAAAGGCGAATTGATCGGCGGCGAGTCGCGCCGCGGACGCCAGCGCTCGGAAAACCTGGCGGCATACAACCTCTACCTGCAAGGCCGCTACCACGTCAATCAGCGCACCGAAGAAGGGTTGCGAAAAGCGGTCGAGTTTTTTGAGAAGGCGATCACCGAAGATGCGCAATATTCGCTGGCATATTCGGGCCTTTCGGACGCCTACGGCCTGCTGGGCCACTACGGCGTGCTCGCCCCCGCCGAGGTTTGGACGAAGGCCGCCTCGAATGCCGCTTGGGCCGTGCTTCAGGATGAAAACTCGGCCGAGGCCCACACTTCGCTGGCTCATGTTAAGTCGACGCAGGATTGGGATTGGCTCGGCGCCGAACGCGAATTCCAACGGGCGCTTTCACTGGATCCACGCTATCCGACCACGCATCACTGGTATGCGATGTCCTGCCTCACGCCGCTCGGACGCTTAGGCGAGGCGCACCAAGAGCTGCTGCTGGCCCAGGCGCTCGACCCAATTGCATCCATCATCGGACGTGACTTGGCTCGCATCTATTATTACCAGCAGGATTACGATGCCGCTCTCGAGCAGTGCGATCACAACATTGAGTTGAATCCTCATTTCTCGCCGGCATATTGGATTCTGGGGCTGGTGCAGGAGCAGCGCGGCGATTTCGACGAATCGGCGGCGGCATTTCAGCGGGCGATTCAACTCTCGCCCCGAAGCCCCCTGATGCAAGCGGCGGTGGCGCGAACCTTCGCGCTGGCAGGCAAGCGCCAGCAAGCACTCAGGATCCTGCATGATCTGCATGAGTTGAGTGCGAGGCGTTACGTCTCGCCCTTCGAATTGGCATCCATCCACTTTGCCTTGGAACAGACGGACGAAGGCTTCAATTGGCTGGCAAAGGCCTTCCAGGACCGCTGCTTTGAACTGATTTGCCTGAGAGTAGACCCACGCTGGGAATCGCTACGTGGCAATCCGCAGTTTCAGAAACTATTCGATCAACTTGGACTGCCGTAGCGGGGGGCTTAAGAAAGGCGCCGGCGGCGAGGACCGCCAGGTGTAGGCGGGCTTGGGGAAAGGGTAGCCTTGGGTCCAAATCCAACCATCTCCGTTTGAGGTAGCATCGGCGATGTGGTTGGTTTCCCTGGCTGATCACGCCTTGGCAGACGGGCCCGGTATGAGTGAAAACGGTTCAGACCCTCTTCCATTCGAGCCTCCAGAGCAAGAAAACATTCGCCTGCGGGAGGAGAATGCTCGCCTGCGACGGCTTCTGGCAGTTCACAGTATTCCGATTCCGCACCTGACCCCGGAGAATCCGTCACCGATCAAAACCGTCGAACCTCCGCCGGTGGATAGAGAGGAACGGGCCAGAAAGAGAATCGCGCTGTTCCGAAGCCTGTTTCGCGGTAGAGAGGATGTCTACGCACGGCGATGGGAGAACGACGATGGCCGGCACGGATATATGCCGGCGGATGTGAAGGACTGGAAGGCGATCAACAAGACCAGTCCGGAGGATCGGAAGAAAGTTGCGCAGAAGACACGGCGGTTCCTCCCGCTCACCGACGCCGTCATTGAGAAGCACCTGCTGGGCAAGGAGACCGTCGGCGTTTACCCACTCCTTCCCGACGAAACATGCTGGTTTCTCGCTGCGGATTTCGACAAGGCCACGTGGGAGTACGACTCCTTGGCTTTCCTGGAGGCCTGCCAGGAGTTGAAGGTCCCGGCTGCTTTGGAGCGTTCGCGTTCCGGGAAAGGCGGCCACATTTGGATCTTCTTTGATCGTGCGCTGCCGGCGATCACGGCGCGCAAACTTGGATGCGTGCTGCTTACGCGGACCATGGAGCATAGGCATCAGGTCGGCCTGGATTCCTACGATCGCTTCTTTCCCAACCAGGACACGATGCCGAAGGGGGGATTTGGGAACCTGATTGCACTTCCCTTACAGCGAACGCCCCGCAAGCAGGACAACAGCGTATTTATTGATTCCGATTTCAGACCCTATCCTGACCAGTGGCAGTTCCTTTCGACGATCCAGCGAATGCCAGCCGACGGCGCGTACGAGATCGTCGCGGAGGCTCAACGCAAAGGCGACCTGATCGGAGTCCGGATGAGCATCGCCGATGATGATGAGGCACAAGACCCGTGGACCTTGCCACCTTCCCGCAAACGGAAGGACCGACCGATCGATGGTCCGCTGCCTAAGACCGTACAGATCATTCGCGCGAATCTTGTTTACGTGGAAACGATGGGCCTGCCACCGGCAATGCTCAATCGGCTACTCCGTCTGGCAGCATTTCAGAACCCTGAATTCTATAAGGCCCAGGCCATGCGGCTCTCGACGTACGACAAGCCTCGTGTGATCGCATGCGGCCAGGAATTTGTCGCGCATATCGCTGTGCCTCGCGGATGTCTGACAGAGACCCTAGCTTTGCTCGAAGCGCATAAGATCCGGCCCGAGGTTCGGGACGAACGATACGCGGGCACGGCGATTGAAGCGGGGTTCCGGGGTCAGCTTCGGCCGTTCCAGGAGGAAGCGGTGGCGAAGATCACGGCCCACGACGAAGGCATCCTCTGCGCCCCTACGGCGTTCGGGAAGACCGCCGTTGCAACGTGGCTTATCGCGAAGCGCAAGGTTAACACTCTGGTCATGGTTCACCGGCAACAGTTGCTCGATCAGTGGCAGGAGCGCCTTGGGATGTTCTTGGATCTGCCGGCCAAATCAATCGGGCATATCGGCGGTGGCACGATGGATCGGACGGGCTGCGTAGACGTCGCCGTAATCCAAAGCCTATACAGCAAAGACGAGGTCAAGGACTTCGTGGGTGAGTACGGTCAGGTGATCGTCGATGAATGTCACCACATATCCGCCTTCACGTTCGAACAGGTGATGAGGCAGGTGAAGGCCAAGTATGTCGTCGGTCTAACCGCCACGCCGACGCGAAAGGACGGGCACCATCCGATTATTTACATGCAGTGTGGGCCCGTGCGCTTCAGCATGAGCGCCCGGACAATGACGGAAGCGACGCCCTTCGAGCACAAGGTCACTCCCCGGCACACCGAATTCCGGATGGCTGCCGACCTCACTGATGTCACCATACAGGACATTTATGCCGCTCTGGTAAATGATGCCCCGCGCAATGAGATGATCGCCAACGACATCGTGCGAGCCATAGAATCGGGACGGTGTCCGTTGCTTCTGACCGGTCGGACGGAGCATCTCCAGTATTTTGCAGCCAAGCTGGCAGGCGGTGCCCAGCACGTCTTCGTCTTGAAGGGAGGTATGGGAAAGAAGCAGCGGCGGGAAATAACGGCTGCCCTGGCGGCGGTGCCGGAGAACGAATCGCGAGTGATCCTGGCGACCGGAAGCTATATCGGAGAAGGGTTTGACGACGCGCGGTTGGATACGCTTTTCCTGGCCATGCCGATTTCCTGGAAAGGCACGCTGCAACAGTACGTAGGCCGGTTGCATCGTCTACACGACAATAAGCGATTTGTGCAGGTCTACGATTATGTGGACAACGACGTTCTAATGCTGGCCAGGATGTACGGGCGCAGGCTCAAGGGCTACAGCACGATTGGATATGTCATCGAGCAGGAGACGAATCCGCCTTGTCCGCCAGCCTCGCACATCCTTAGGTCCACGCCGGAATAGTAGTCTGCGACGCTGTGTCAGATGGGGAAAAGGGAATGAACGCAAAGCGAATGAAGAAAAGCACCCTACCCAAACCGCTTCAGTTGAGCAAGGCGCGGCTTTACGATCTCATCGACGATGCGCTGACCAATGCAAATGGTGAGTCGGAACAGGTGGCCGGCCTCTACACGATGCTGGAGAATGACCTTCATCTGCCCTTCGAGACGTAAGTCATTGGCGTGACGGCCACTGTGGAAGGCATCGATATCACCGAAGATGACCAGCCTCCAAAACAGGTATTGGCGTTAACTGAGAGACAACTCGCGGAGCTTTTGAAGCGAGGTGATTTCATAGGGATAAAGGAAGATGGGCAAGAAATATCGAAGTGAAGCAATGGCGGCCGTCCATGAAACCATGGAGGCCCTGGCGAAAAAGGCTTTGTTTTGGCAACCGCCTTGCACCGCGACACGCCGAATGCGATCTGACCTCGGCCATATCTCAGACAGTTTGCATGCGGCCGACTCAAAGGATGGGCATTGGCTGGAGGTAATGGACACATTGAAAGCGGCTGGCAATGAGCTAAGGTCGATCATCGTGAGCAGCCGCGCTTGATCGCCGCTGCATTATTTTGGCAAGATCCATGTTTGCGAAACTGCGACTGTCGCCGAAAAGCCTCCCGGGCGGCCGGGCTGCGAGGGGGGCGCAGCCCGGTCAGTCTACCTTGCCCCGGAGTAGCCAAGCGCACGGAGGCGTCACTGGCAAGGCCTAAAAGTACGGCTTATTGCCGCAGAGCGTCCAAGCTCGCTTGAGCCGTTGGCCGCAGTGGGTCGTTAGCTGGAGCCCCGGCCAAAAAATCCTCCAAGTGACGAATGGCATCCTGCGGACGGCCGTGCTTCGCCAACAGATCGGCCATCGCGATATGCGCAGACGGGACCGCCTCTGCGGCGCGTTCAAACTCTCCCATAGCTTCGTCGAGACGGCCAGGCGCGGAAATCAGGCTGGCCCCGAGGATATAGTGCATGCGCCCGTCGCCTGGCACGACTCGTAAAGCGCGGCGCGCCACCTGGCCAGCCTCGGTCAGATTCTGCATCTTGGCCAGGACGATGCATAGATTGGGCAGCGCCCGGGGATGTTCTGGAACGATATCAATCGCTTTTTGGAAATCCGCCGCCGCCGCCGGGAAGTCCTTCAAGTCTGAGTCAACGCCGCCCAGGTCGTTGTACGCGTCGGCATATTCGGGGTCGGCGGCAACCGCCTCCTGGAAAAAGTTGCGGGCATGGATTAGATCATGTTTGACCGCTGCATCCTGGCCTTTCTGGAATGCCTTGCGCGCGGCCGCGGGAATCTTGTGTTGAAGTTGTTGCATCGATATCACGCCCCCGGTGGCGCGATCGTTCCTAGGCGCGTCAGCCAGGCGGACGGTCAGCAAGGCGGTTCCCGTAGAAATATTCACATTATCGCTATAGAGTACGTGGCCCATGCTGTCTACGACCTGTAATTGGTGCATACCGGGTGTAGCGTAGTGTAATTCGAACGAATTATCGGGCCCAACGTCTGCCCGCTCGATGCCGCCCCCGGTGTATCCGGACAGTTCCACGGTCAAGCCGCCCGTGATGGGGTGCGAGAATACAACCTCCCCACGTACCGGTAAAGCCGTGCGATTGTCCTGTCCCTGGGCCGATACAACCCGTAAGAGTATTACAGCCATCGTGGAAACATATAAAAATGACTTCATCCCATGCTCCCTGCAAGCCTGTCGGCAGCGTGTGCTGGCGGCTGTGTTGAAGGATGGCTTCTTACATCCAGTGATTCAAGTCTTGGAGTGACGCCAAATCCGCGAAGCCATATTTTTTGCTACATCGAATCCCTGAAACCATCACATATATGGGTAGGTGCGTTTCATGCGCGTCTCGATAGTAGGTCTATGCGTGATCTCGACGGCGACTATTGCTTCCTTATTCACCCAACAGCCGACGCCCATACGTCTTAACGTCAATCTAGTTCAACTCCCGGTGAAGGTCACCGATTCTTCGGGTCACGCCGTCGCGGGACTGCCAAAGGGCGCATTTCATTTGTTTGTGGACAATGCAGTCAAGGAGATCACCGTCTTTCAAAACGAGGATGCGCCCGTGACCGCCGGGATTGTGCTGGATAACAGCGCCAGTATGGCTCCGAAACGGCAAGAAGTGATCGCCGGCGCACTCGCATTTGCCCGCGCGAGCAATCCGAAAGATCAGATGTTCGTTCTGCATTTCAACAACATGGTTCGCTTTACCTTGCCGGCAGGAGCGCCTTTCACAGGAGACGTATCCGAGCTGGAAACGGCGATTGCCGCGTTCCAACTTGGGGGCACAACCGCGTTTTATGATGCTCTTGTTCAGGCCGAGAACCACTTTAAGATGGCCGGTTACGTACGCAGGGTACTGCTGACCATTACCGATGGAGGCGACAACTCCAGCAGGGTTTCGTTTGACGATGCTATGAATGGAATTCGCAAACGTGCAATCCTGATTTATCCTATTGGCGTCTTCGATCAGAACGATCGTGACCAGAATCCGGCCGCCTTGAAAACGATCGCCGAACAGACGGGCGGTGAAGCGTACTTTCCGAAGCAGCTTAGCGAGATCGAGGCAATCTGCATCCGCATCGCTCGAGATATCCGCGAACAATATACGATCGGTTTTCCGGGAGAGGAGGATGGAGAATATCACAGCATAAAACTTATTGTTTCCGATACGAATCATGACGCGTTGCAAGTCCACACTAGAAGTGGATACCTTGCGAGCCCGCCCGGCTAGATTGGCCGGTATTGATGAACGAAGCGAAATCCGAATCCGTCCGGCGAGCGCCTCTCGCGCCCGCACGGTGGAAATTCTAAGACGGCTGGCGTCAGTCTCCCCGTCCTTGATCGGTACGGTCGACGCCCGGGCATTGCGTCCGGGCCGCTGAGGCGCCTGCAAACCCCAAACAGTTTGGTGTACTGGCGGGATTATGGGGGAACTACAGTAGCAGCGTTTTGGAGGGACAAGACGGTTGCTTCGATAGCCTTCGCAGCGAGCTGGCGCAAGACGGTGCGGCTTGGCGTTTCTAAACGGATCATTGAGATTCCACCTGGACGCTTTTGCCGGAGTTTGCGCAGTTTCGAGATAACGGCATCGATTCTCCCAACCGAAATTGACTTATAAGACTTCGATGCGAACCGCTCTCGGCCGACGCAAAAGTTGCATCACTTGTTTCCGAAGGCCGACTTCAGTTGGTTGGCGATACGCGCTGCGGTTCGATCGAGCTCACCCGGAGATGAATTCTTCGGGAGAGCATACCTGGACCACAGCACTACCTTGCGACGCGGGTCGACCAGGAATATCGTACCCGAATGCGGGTTAAACGCAGAAGAGCTGCGGTTAGACCCCATGTCGGCGGCGTCCACTGACGCGCTGCCCGCAAAACTGAGACTCCGCTCGAGCCAACTCCAGAAGTTTTCATTCAGTGTGTCGGTGAGAACGGTGTCGGCGCTTGACGGCTGATGCACTACCCAAAGCACGCGGCTGCTGGTGAGTCGGCTGGCCAGATATTGGTCCATCGAATTTGGCATGGATACGATATAGACCGTTTTAAAGCGGGGCGAGAGCAGGGTTTGGCCGCTCGCGGGGAGAGCGCATAACAAGACAGTTAAGGCCGGAAGATACAGTTTCATATCGTTCTTGGAATCAATGATGCGCGGATTCCGGCCTAGCTGCAGGATTTCACTTCCCGAATGAGTCATCAATACTCTGGGCTCATCAAACTTGAAGGAGGCAACTGTCTCTGGTGGGCTGGATCACTACCGCTATGGAGTCACGGATGGAGGACTCATACGAAGTGTGTAGCCAACAGACGAGACGTTTCTGAGAACGGGCCAGTCCCATCGCTGCCGTCTCCCAGGTTAAGGGACCTTTTGAATGAATGGATCTTGTCGCTCCCGTCGGCGCTTCCATCATTCTGCTCCAGCCGCTCAGCCGCACGAAAATGAAAGCTTCAGGCAATGGCTTGAGGAGTATAGTATGAAGTGCGTAACAGAGCGATGACTTTGCCGGAAGCGCGCCGGAGGAGAGACTAACCGGCTCCAGAGCCGGCTTTGAGTTGAAGGGGCTCGGCTTGCGATTGTTGTCTCAGCAAGATGGTCTGTAGAACATGCGCCACTTCGTTGCGATGAAAAGGCTTCGCCAAGACATCATAGCCGCCCAAATTGAATGCTTCACACCAAAGGTATACATCCGCCGAGCGCGAGATGACCACCAGTGGCGGAGCGCCTGCGGCGGCAAGCAATAGCGCGAGCAGTTCTTTCCAACTCAGGTCGATCAACGCGGCTTCGCAGAAGACGGCAGTGAAACGCTGCCGCACGAGCAGTTCGAGCGCATCCTGGCATGTTCCTACCGGCCAGATGTCCCATTCTTTGTCGTCGAGGACTCCGCCCAGCGAATCGCAGTCGCCAGTTTCCGGACTAATCAATAGGATCTTCTTTGGAGAAAACGCCACTCCGACGCGACTCGCGGATACTGTGATTGGGCTCGTCAGCAGCATAATTCAGACCTTTCAATCCGCTGCGCTCCTTGGACGCCGACTGCGCTTAACCAGGTGCAACGTGGAATAAAGCTTTATTGCTGGACTTTTCTGAGTGATGCTGGATTGGAAAATATGATTCTTTACTTTCGCTTCGGGATTTGGGTCTTTCGCAGTTCCATGAAGTAACGCTGCATGTAGGCCTCAAACTCCAAAGGAATTTGATCATGCGCGGCGGAATCCTCTACGCTATGGTGTTCCGCTCGCTTCGTTACATAGGGCGTGCTCAGATCAGATCGGCCCGAAACTGCTTCGACGGTTGCTGTTCCTGAGATGTCTTGCGATCTCTTGCCGAAGATCACGCTGATCTTCCCCATCGCTTCGAGTTCCTGGCCTTCCTGAATGGCTTTGTTCCCGTCTTCACTGCCGGCTCCAGATCCCTCCTTATCCGGGCGGTGAGGGTCCGAACCGCTATTCTGCCCATTCATCGTGCCCTGCTGACCGCCATTTCCCGGCTGTTGCTGTCCGGGATCCGACGACGCGCCCCGGGCCGCGTTTGGGTGATTGGCTGCGGATGGAGCGTTCTGGCCGCTTGGGTTATTCGAAGCACCTCCCGCTTTTGCGGTAAGAGCAGCAAGCTTGGCGATAGTATCGCTGAACCTGCCCCACAGGCTGGATGAAGCGTTAGTCTGTGAAGCAGCCTGCTGCGAGGGTTGGGCGTCTTTTTGTTGCGAGTTGGCTTGGGCGCCCGCCGAACTCCGACTGCGATGGTCCGAAGACGACGGGTCGTCGCGCGCCAGGTTCTCACTTCCATGTGGCGTTTCATTCGCGTTCCCGGCAGTATCGCCGGGTTCGGGCGTAGCCTGACTCTTGGAACTTCCGTCCTCTTTGCCGCTCTGATTCTCCTGAGACGCTTTATTGCTCGGCTCAAGATTGACGGAGGGATCGTTGGAAGCCGTCCCTGAATTAGCGCGCTCGGCGTTCTCATCGCCTAGGTCGTCACTCTGCTCGAAAGGCTTTGCGGCGGGGCTTTGCAGTTGCCTCTCCAACTTTGCAATTTCGTCGGCGGCGCGTTTCAACAGCGGTTCCGCCATGCGCGCGAGGCCATGGCGGAAGCTCGGCGCGTCATGCATCTGAAACCGAAGTAACGTCAAGCCAGCCGCGACTAACGCCAGCCAAGCTATGGAGACGATTAGTGCGCGGGGAAAGCGTACGGGAAGGGCTCCGTTGACGTCAATCTCAGCGGCGGCTATTTCGGCGGATTTGCGCTGCATGAGCCGTGTCTCTTCTTGGCATCTCCATTTTGCAAGGGGCGTGTAGTAGAACACTGCCGTCGACAAGGTATCACAAAGGTCAAGCCGCTTGTCCAAGAGTTGCGCGATCTGATAATCGGTGAATCTACCGCGCCAGGTTAAAAAGGTGCCCATCGCGAGGGTCGCGATGGGCAGCGTGGTGGCGTACGGCCAGGTGACTGTGTCCGTCCCCAGCAGCAGCACAAGGATAAGCGCTGCGAGGCAGGCTCCTGCTGACCGTGCGGTTTCCACGCCAAGCGCATTCTTTATCAAGCGACGGCGCGCTTGCGCGATCAATCTGAGGACCATCCGGTATACCTGCCGGTATGAGGGATGGGTGTTCCCGCGCGTTGGGAATAGTATTTTTCGGCTGTCGCAACCAATTTCTCGTCTTCGGCCTATGTGGCGCCCCAGCGTCATGCGACTGTAACACGCCGGGCCGGAGGCTTAAGCAGCCGCAGACCTGATTTCCTCGTTGAGGTGTTTTGGGTCCGCCGCCGGAATGTTTTTGCCACACAACTGATCTACTTTTGCGATCATAGCCGCCAAAGGGAAAGGCTTCTGCAGGAATTCATATTGAGTGGGAACCTGGCGGTTGTACCCACCCGATATAAGAAGAACTTTCAAATCGGCATCGCTCGCCTGGAGTTTCCCCGCGAGACATATTCCATCCATGCCAGGCATGTTGATATCGCTAATTAGTAGATCGATCTTTTCCGGACGCGTATGGAATAAATCGATGGCTTCGCTGGCGCTTCCGGCGGCAAATACAAGGTGGCCACGCTCCTTCAGGACCGTGGTTACGAGGTTCAAGATCATCGGTTCATTGTCAACACTGAGGATTGTCGCCATTCTTGCCTCCACTGTAGGGATGATGCGCGAATTGTCACATCGATTTAAAAAGTACGTCCTAACCCAGTCAACGATGCGGCCCCAAGAGTTAGGTCCTTCCTTCGCCCGATCAATCGAAACAGCAGATGAGTGGCTTCCCGGTAGAAAGGAGACAGGCAATGAAAGAGAGAAATTCGATGGTCGCCGTTTACACTGAGCGCGTGGACGCTGTGCAGGCGCTGAACGATCTCCAGGCATCCGGCTTTGACATGACGAAATTATCTCTCGTGGCCAAAACCAATCATCTGAGAGCCGAGATTGTTGAGTATTACAAGCCTCGTGATCATGCCCAGGATTGGGGCAACGACGGCCGGGCGTGGGAAGACTTTAGAGGTTTGTTCGCCAGCGCAGCATTCTTCAGCGATCCTGGTATTGGCCCGATTTTGATGGCGGGACCGCTGGCATCCAATTTGGTGGCCAGCTTGGATGGGGTGGAGAGCATCGAGGGTTTGCGGGCTTTGGGGACGACTCTTTACAACCTCGGCATTGCGAAACACGGGGTCCGCCACTATCAATCTGAACTAGGCAACGACCGGCTTCTTCTCCTTATTACGCACTGCACGGCGAACGAACTGTTACAAATCAAAGAAGTTTTGCATAAGACCCGGCCCGACGAGGTTGCTATTCATTTCGGCGAGGCCGTCGGCGCCGCGTTCGCGGAGTGACCCGTGCACCGCTCTCTCTCGAGAAGCACTCGCTCACCCGCTTTCCACGGCGCGGCTGGCGGGCACATCAGAAAAGAGCTTGCGCTGTAGCTCGCGCTAACACGGAATGTGCCGCGCAGATGCGCGGCGCCGAAGGTTGCCCGGCGGACACCATAATTGGGTGGATACCTGTACAAGTTTGTGCAAGCTGCATGATGTAATAGTACGAAACGGTGCGCAGTCGCCTTGCCAGCACTGAAATACCCCGTTAAGTCACAGACAAGAAATGACTTCCGGTGCGCGTCCGCGTGGCACTCGGTGTGCGGTTACTGACGTATGCTGCACGCGATGGAATCAGGTTACAGTGACGGGAAATGCGCGGATGCTGTCCTTAACACCTCAGGTTTAGCGATCTGCGACAGCGGGACCACAACGGAGAACGATGGCATCGACGTGGAAAGGGCGCTGCTGGCGGCGGCTCGAAACGGAGATTTGCACTCGTTTGGGGCACTTATTGAGCGCCACCGCGGGGCTTGTCTCAAACGCGCCATGTTGATCCTACGCAACCGGGGCGATGCCGAGGATGAGGTCCAGAATGCCTTTTGGAAAGCGCTTCAGCGCTTGGATCAATATCGCGGTGAAGGACGATTCGCCGCTTGGCTCGGCCGCATTGTCGAGAACCAATGCCTGATGCGACTCCGCGACGCGCGATCCTCGCGTTTGGTCTGCCTGGACGAATCCCCGGAATCGAAAATCGGCGTTGAGCTCGTTAATCAGTTCGCGAGTCCGGAGGATCAGTTAGGGACAAAAGAGGTCATTTCACTTCTCAGACGGGAAATTCTCCGTATCCCACCTCTCTTACGGCACGTGATGGTACTGCACGACCTCGATCGTTTGCCTATGAGCGATGTGGCATCCCAACTGGGTGTTTCGGTTCCGGCGGCCAAATCGCGACTCATGCGTGCGAGAGGCGAATTGCGATCTCGCATTACTAAGCACTGTGGCCGCAAAGGCGCTGGAACGCTAACTCAAGTTTCTCGATATTCGCAGGCCGTGTTCAAACGCGCCAATTGAAGACCGGACCTCTCATCTAGCAGCCTGTGATTTAGTCAGATTTCCCCGCCAAACAAGTGACCTCGGAAATGTTTTGAGCGTCTATAGGGCATGGCGATGGGAACGCGGCGGAAACGAGAACGGCAGCAGGATCTGTGGATGGCGGCGAGCGATGTGGTTCAGACCCCTGGTAATGCGTTCTACGACCGACTGAACGGGATTCTGGATGCGCACAAGTTCGATGCCAAGGTCGAGCGGCTTTGCCAGAAGTATTCAAGAAGAGCCCGCATGGCCGGCCGAGCATGGCGCCGGGCGTGTACTTCCGGTGGGTGCTAATCGGTTCCTTTGAAGGCCTGGATTCGAAGCGTGGAATCGCGTGGCGGACTACGGATTCGCTGTCCTTACGCCAGTTCCTAGGCTACGCGCTGGATGAGGCGACGCCGGACCACTCCACGATTTCGCGCACGCGGCGTCTGATCTGGCTGGAGCTGCACAAGGCCGTATTCCGCTAGGTACTGAAGATCCTGAGTGAGGCAGGGTTGATCAGCGGGCGGACCATCTCGATCGACGCCACGACGCTGGAAGCCAATGCAGCCATGAAGAGCATTGTCCGGCGGGACAATGGGCAGAGTTACAACGAGTGTCTGACTGAACTTGCCCAAGCGGCGGGCATCGACAATCCGACGTGGGAACAGTTAGCGCGGATGGATCGGAAGCGGAAAAAGAAGGGATCGAACCAGGAATGGAAGAGTCCCAGCGACCCGGATGCGCGGATCACGAAGATGAAAGATGGCCGCACGCACCTGGCGCACAGAGTCGAGCACGCCGTAGATCTGAAGACGGGGACGTTGCTGGCGATGACGCTGCAAGCGGCCGATCAGGGAGATACCACCACCATTCACCAGACGCCGGAAGCGGCGCAGGAAACGGTGCGGGAGTCAACGAGCGGGGAGTGGAAGAGGTGGTCGCGGATAAGGGATATCACAGCGGCCGGGTGCTGACGGAACTGCACGGACAAGCAGGTCCGGAGTTACATTCCCGAGCCCGATCGAGGGCGGCGAAAGTGGCAAGGCGAGGGCAAGGCGGAAGAGCAGAAGCGGATGTATGAGAATCGGGGCGTGTGCGCGGCGAGCGCAACAAGCGATTACAGAAACTGCGGAGCGAACTGACCGAGAGGACTTTCGAGACAGGCGGCATGCGGCGAGTCCACGTGCGAGGGCGGGACAACATTCTGAAGCGACTGCTGGTGCACGGAGCGGCTTTCAATCTTTCGCTGATGCTGCGGAAAACTTTGGGAGTGGGCAAGCCTAGACGGTTCCAGGAGCTTTGTTTTAGATCCTTACGCAATTTGCGCGCCTGTTTTTGTGGCTCTGGACGCAGTTATCGCCAGCAGAGACAGAACCCACCGACTTTGCATCGCAAAGTGCATTCGCACGCCTCGCGGGCATGCCATCGTCCGGCGTAATTCAAATAATGCGTTTCGTCTCGTAGCCTGAAAAAGGCTGACTACTGCCACGGGCTGCTAGCGCCCTGAGCGAGAAATACGTTGAGTAAATAACGTTTCGGCCTCATACTTGGGCATGCGATCAGGCCGTCCCAAGAAACCACTAGAAATTGCCGATGCTGATCGGGCGAAATTGAGCCTGATGGCGCGACGGCCGAAGTCAGCGCAGGCCATGGCGATGCGCGCCCGGATCGTGCTCAATTGTGGGGAGGGCTTGAACAACTCGGAGGTCGCTCGGAAACTGCAGATTACCGGCGCGACAGTGGGAAAGTGGCGGCAACGGTTTATTGAGTTCGGGTTGGATGGCTTACTGGATGAGCCGCGTGTCGGCGCGCCCCGCAAGATCACCGATCAGCAGATTGAGGATGTCGTCACCAAGACGCTGGAATCAATGCCAGCCAACAGCACGCATTGGAGCACCCGTCTCATGGCGCAAGAGGTGGGCCTGACGCAGAATGCAATCGTGCGAATCTGGCGTGCTTTCGGATTGCAGCCGCACCGCGTAGAGAATTTCAAGTTCTCCAAAGATCCTCAATTTGTTGAGAAGGTGCGGGATATCGTAGGGTTGTACCTGAATCCGCCGGATCGTGCGATCGTACTGTGTGTGGACGAAAAGAGTCAGGTTCAGGCGTTGAATCGGACGCAGCCGATTCTGCCGCTGGCGCCAGGGGTGCCAGCCCGGCAGTCCCACGACTACGAGCGGCACGGAGTCACATCGTTGTTCGCTGCCATGGATGTGGCTTCGGGAGTAACCATCAGCACGTGCTACCGCCGTCACCGGCATCAGGAGTTCATACGCTTCCTCGATGAGATCGAAGCTAATCTTCCCAGCGGCCACGATGTGCACCTGGTAATGGATAACTATGGCACTCACAAGGTAGCCAAGGTGCGCGGCTGGCTAAAGCGTCATCCGCGGTACGTGATTCATTTCACGCCGACCAGCGGTAGTTGGCTGAACCTGGTGGAGCGGCTGTTCGGGGAGGTGACGGAACGATGCGTCCGTCGCGGCAGTCACACTGCTGTGCGCGCGCTGGAGAAGGCCATGCTCGACTATTTGGACAAGCGCAACGAGAATCCCAAGCCCTTCGTTTGGACTGCCGACGCGGATCTAATTCTCGGGAAGGTCGCGCGACTTTCTAAACGCATCTCTCGCTCAGGACACTAGCACCTCGCCTTCGGGTAGCCGCAGCACCCATCCCCCTGCTGGGCGGCGGATGTCGGTACTTGCCGTTGTAGAGTCGGAGCGTGGGAACCCATGGCTGAACATGGGCAAACCGATAAGTTAGTCCTATCTTATTTGTGGTCAAATCTGCCGGTTGGCGCGCTCCTTCTTTACCCACACGTGTAGCTGTCCGCGGTGGCGCCGGGGTCATCGGTAACCATTGAGTATCCCCAAATCCTGGAACAGCCACCCGCTTTCGGCGTCTGTGGTATTGCGGCAAAACGGATCCATCAGAGTCGCGGAGGACGGATGCCTCAATCAGACATCTTGGCGCCCGCCGGGCTTTGCAATGAGGATACGTGGCCGGCAGGGAGGATACATGATGAAGTCGGGAAAAACTCTCATTTGGTGCTTCGCTTTGCCACTTGCGTTGAACCTGGTCACTTCCGGGTGCGTCAGCAAGAAGTACGTCACAAAACAAGTGGCGCCGGTAAACGCGAAAGTTGTCGCGCTAGAGAAGCACACGAACGAGAAGATTGCGTATCTAAATAATAAGGAACAGACCGATATCTCTCAGGTCAACGAGCGCATCACCACCGTTGATCAGAGAGTCACAGAAGTGGCCGAGACCGCCAAGCAAGCACAGGGCACGGCCTCGCGCGCCATGGACGCAACGGAAGAACAATCGGGAAAGATTCAAGAGAACGCGGCGGCTATCAGCTCTTTAGGTGCGGGCGTGGCTGGCGCGCTCAACTTCCAATTGGTGGACAAGGCCGATGTCACATTCGCCTTCAACAAAGCCACATTAACACCGCAAGCGAAACAGGTTCTGGACCAGATTGCGGTGAAGGCGCAGTCACTGCCGCGTGAGGTGGTGGAACTGGCCGGGTTTACAGATCCGACAGGCACCGCGAAGTATAACCTCGCTTTAAGCCGCAGCCGGGCTTGGGCCGTTCAGCGCTATCTCATCAGCCAAAAAGTTCCTACAGCCTCCATTCATGTCGTAGGAATGGGCGAGGAAGCTCCGGCGCCGGGTCTGGAAGCCGATGCCACAACTGGCGGCAGTAAGGCTGAACGCGACAGAATGGCGCGCCGGGTCCAGATCCGGTTATTTGGCGCTGGAGACATCACGGGCACGGCGTCGCGCGAGCGGCAGTGACCGGTTCGGGTTGCGGCAGGCCGAGCTTGCCTGCGGGAAGCTTCTGTCCACCGCTGCGCGGAGCTATGAACAGTCTGCCTTCCTGGCTTGCATCTGCGGCCTGCCATCTCTTGGGCAGCACGCCCTGAGGTGCCGAACGACGAAACTGATGTTACGATCGCTTGCAACGCCAGCCATTCTTACGTTGACATTGTGTATCGCTGGCCGCCACAAGCAATAGAGCAGAAGCCGGAACCAGGGCCCCGCTTTCAAGTGGGCGTCGATCTCGTAGCGGTGACGTTCATTGCCACAGAAGCGAAGGGACACCTGGTTCACGGCCTCAAATCGACCGCCGTAATCTCTCGCGAGCGGCGGATTTCACCTCCAATGTTTCGGCCGCTCGTGCCGCTTTGGCTCAAAAGGTCGCCGCCGCCGGCGACGGCACGGGATGCCACAAAGACGCCGGAGGGAAGACCGTGGTTGTTTCTTCATTCATAGCCAAACTCCGGCGCGCCGCCCTGCGATTGATCCTATAGAGTCCTCGTTCCCCAGACGCTGCCGCGAGAATAACCCGATTCGATCTCCGCCTGCTTGGCACCAACTGTCTCGGGCCGGCGTGTAGAAAACAGTGAGTCGGTCCCAGACTTTGCTGTCATTCTTGCACTATAGACATCCAACAGTGGGTTGCGACGATGGATGCTCAGGTTGTCCAATACCAGATGGACGGTTTTCGCGTCGGGTGACATGCCAGTGCCAGCGTGACTGCCACCTGGGCGAACTCAAAGCCTGAACGATCCGGCGTGCAGAAGTTGAAGTGTCGCCCGACCTTCGACTCTACTGCGTTTGTATTCGTTATCCCGGCTCGCTTGGCGTCCTGGCGCCGCCGACGAGGCTGGCCGCACATCGGCGTGCTTCCTATCGAGACAGGCTATCGGTCGGTCGGGTCATAAGGCGCTCGAAAAGTCCCAGAACATCTTCGATCTTGTTGATGTAGTCGTTATCCAGACCAGCCGCCACCCCAGGTTTTCCCGCACGGCGTGAGATCGTGGCTGAGCAGCCGGATTCGAACCCTGTCCTTCTTATGAGCGGGACCAATTTGCGTTTGACGACTTCTTCTGCGATCAGACGCAAGGTCCAACGGGGGGAGCCTTATAACTCTGCGCCAAATTCGAATGACGTCTTCCGGCGAATTCAGGTGGATGCCGTGTCTCCGAAGGCACACGCTACAGGATCCGGCCAGGGTACGACGATCGCAAAGCCCCAGCGCGGGAACGAATTTAATCTTTGGTATTGGGCTCGCCAGCGGGCGTCAATCGGCGGCGTCGGCCTGGAATCGGGCATTAAGCCGCGCCCGCTCTGTTGTCCAGCCGTCTTCCAGGAGGCTTTTGGCGTCCAGCGCGCTGAAGAGTTTAATCAGCGAAGCGACTAGTCCGGTCCACCCAGTCTGATGACTCGCTCCGATACCCGCACCGTTATCACCGTGGAAATATTCAAAGAACAAAAGGTAGTCTTTCCAGTGAGGGTCGGTCTGAAACTTTTCCGTCCCGCCATAAAGCGGCCGGCGCCCTGAAGCGTCCTTGACGAAGATGCGGATCAGCCGATCGGCTATATCGCGCGCCACTTCGAAAAGGTTCATTTGATTCCCCGACCCTGTTGGACACTCAATGCGGAAATTATCGCCGTAATAGAGATAGAAGCTGAGCAGCGCCCTGATCAGGAGTGTATTTACCGGCATCCAAATAGGACCGCGCCAATTCGAATTGCCCCCGAACATGGAGGAGTCCGAGTCAGCCGGCAGATACTTCACGTTATAAGTTTGGCCCTGGAGCGTGAAAACATAAGGATGTTCGGCGTGGTGACGGGATAGCGCGCGAATGCCGAATGGGCTGAGAAATTCCTCTTCGTCTAACATTCGCGTCAAAATCCGGCGAAGCCGGTCGGGATTGACCAGAGCCGCAATACCCCGGCCGTTGACTCCCAAATGGCCGGCGCCGGTTGGATGGATGCTCTGAAGAAGGTCGGGCCTGCGCTGCAATTGCTCGTTGAAATGCGCAACTGCGCCGGGGACGCGTTCGCGCTGCCAAGGCTCAAAGATGGTTGTAGCGCATAAGGGCAGAAGGCCGACCATGGAACGAACCTTAAGCCTGCTCTTACTTCCGTCCGGCAAGCAAAGCACGTCGTAGTAGAATCCGTCTTCTTCATCCCACATGCCATCTGTGCCAACGCGGTTCATACCGCGTGCGATCCAAAGAAAGTGCTCTATGAATTTCTCGACCATGTCCTCATAGCTGGGGTCGAAAGCCACCAGTTCGCCTGCGATCTCCAGCATGTTCTGGCAGAACAATGCCATCCAGGCCGTGCCGTCGGCCTGCTCCAGATGCCCTCCGCCGGGCAACGGCGCACTCCGGTCAAAGACGCCGATATTGTCCAGTCCAAGGAACCCGCCTTCGAAAACGTTGTGGCCGAACCGATCTTTGCGGTTCACCCACCACGCGAAATTAAGCAGCAGCTTGCGGAATATGCGCTTGAGGAATACTACGTCATTCTTGCCGTGCAACGCCTGTTCCGTTCTGTATATGAAAATCGCGGCCCACGCATGCACCGGAGGATTCACGTCGCTGAAGTTCCATTCGTACGCGGGAATCTGGCCGGATGGATGCAAGAAGGCATTCTGGAGCAGGATGTCGAGTTGCTCTTTGGCGAAGTCCACGTCTACACTGGAAAGCGCCACGGCATGAAAGGCGAGGTCCCACGCTGCGTACCACGGATATTCCCACTTGTCCGGCATCGAAATTACGTGGCGATTCTGCATGTGATACCACTCCCGGTTCCGCATCGCGTGACCAGCGTGCTCGAGTAGCCACTGCTCGACATCAAGGCCGAAATACTGCTTACCCCATAGCATGCCGCTCAATGCCTGCCTCATGACTCGAACTCGATCGGCATCCGTCCCGGGCGGTGTAATCGATCGATAGAATTCGTCGGATTCGCGCCTTCTTGCGTCCATGATCGATTCAAACTCACGGCCGAAGGGCTCTGCCATCTCCGCGGGGGTCGCTCGGCTCAAACGGAGCGAGATGGTGGCGGAAGTCGCTGGATTGACGATCGCACTCCACCACGCCGCGACTTTCGTGCCCTCTTGATTCGGGTTGACGTACCCGCGATTTCCGCCTAGTACGCAGTCGTTAATCCCGTCCTTGACGAAGCGGCTGTCGTTGGGGGTAGCAAAAAGCCGCTCGTTGTTAGTTTCGTTTTCTGTGAAGAGCAGTTCTGTGTTCCTGTCGCAGTATAGGAAGAGATCGCCGATCATCGGGTGGTAAGCTCCCACAACGGATCGTCCATCACTGACCGCGGCCCTCGCGAGCCGTGGTCTGGTCTGTTCCGGGCGGCCGCTCCAGGTATTACGGAACCACAGCGTTGGGAGTAGATCGAGTCTGGTGGCCGCCGGTCCACGATTGAAGGCGGTGATTCGGATCAGGATATCCTCCGGGCTTTCTTTCGCATACTCCACGAACACATCGAAGTACCGATCGTCATTGAAAATGCCCGTATCCAGCAACTCATATTCGTAGTCATTCCGGCCTCGCGACCGGTTCGTCTGCACGAGGTCGTCGTAAGGAAATGCCGTCTGAGGATATTTGTAGAGGTATTTCATGTACGAATGCGTCGGCGTGTTGTCCAGGTAGAAATAGTATTCCTTGACGTCCTCGCCGTGATTGCCTTCTGAGTTCGTAAGACCGAAGAGCCGCTCCTTCAAAATCGGGTCCTGGCCATTCCATAAACTAAGCGCAAAGCACAGAAGTTGTTGGTCGTCGCTGATGCCGGCCAGCCCGTCTTCCCCCCATCGGTAAGCGCGCGACCGCGCCTGGTCGTGAGTGAAGTAAGCCCATGCGTTTCCGTCGGCGCTGTAGTCTTCGCGAACCGTACCCCACTGGCGCTCGCTTAGATATGGCCCCCATTTCTTCCACGCCAGTTCGCCGGTACGGCACTGTCTCATCCTGTGTGCTTCCGGATTACTCATTATCTATCTCCCGCCGGAATGGATTCCCGATCTAGCGGTGTGAGCTAGAATCTTTACCGTTGGAAACTGAGGCGATGACACGCGCCGGCCGAGAATCTGAACTGGGATTCGCAGCGCGCCACGTGCAAGTAGAGGCAGGAATGAACCTAAGGGCGTAGCAACGAGTTAACAAAGGAACAAGTGATATGACAGCCGCTAAGTAGTGAAGAGGACTAAGAATAGGGCGAGACAGTGGAGTAGGAGCAGCTACTCCCATAAATCAGCGATTGCGCGTCCCGTACCCTTCATGGTCTCGCCCCACCCGATGAAATAGCGCCATGGCGCACTGCCCGCCTTTTATGCTGCGAACCGTTCTGCTAATCGCTCGCGGATTAGCCGCTTTGTCCGCTCTACAAATGCCAGCTTGTCGGCCAGACAGCTCTCAAGAAGCACGCCTACAGCAGGATTGCCCATGATATCGGACGCAGCGATGAGGGCGGTGTATTCTCCGATCCGGAGATGCATCAGGCGACTCGCTCTAGCCAGGATAAAGATTCGCCGGGCCAAGGGCGACCTTATTTCAACCAGTTCCCTCCGAAAGTCTTCGAGAAAGACGTCCTGAAGTCGGCCGGTGGTTTTCACGGGCTTCTCGCCGATCAACCGGAAGCATTCATCCAGCCTGGCGAGGATCTGTTTTGAAATGAAATCGCGCGCGTCCAGCGCCTTCTTGATCTCCGGATCTTCGGAAGCCTGCCCCAGTTCTTCGTATATCCTCTGGCTTCGTTCGGCGCCGTGCCGAACATCGCTCAGCAAGGCAACGAATACATCTTTTGCAGTGGTAATTGGCATATGGTGTGTATTTCCTTTCCAATTGCCGCTCCACGCGGATAGGCGCGGGTCAGTCGTGTCTCGAGCTTCCGCGCGCTAGTGGCCTTTCATCAGCAAGATTCCGCGCAGTCGACGCGGATCTACTTTTTTCAGCATCGAGGTGAATCGTCGGTTCGCCGCTTGCGAGAAAGGCCAAGTTCGTACCGCGTGGCAGAGTGATCCATATGTTATGCGATTTACAAATCGTTTAGACCAAAAAGTTTTGAGTCCGGCCCTGGCGTTTCACCCTCAATCCCTTCGTACCGGGAGGTAGCAGTGGTTTCCACGGCAAGAGGAAAACTAGCGCTCGCATGTATCATCTGCGTAACAGCCCGGGCCCAAACGCCCGACCTTCAAGACTTGCAGGCGAAGCTTCTGCAATTCGAGGAGTCGACCCAGAAGACCATTGCAGAATTGAAAGCCCAGATTGCGGCCATCCAACAAGGGCAACAACCCCCGAAGCCTGCGTCGCCTTCTAGGCCTGTGTCATCACCAGTGCCTTCGCCCCAAGCCTCCGAGGTTCCAGTAGTTCATACGCCGCAGGAATTCTATGGAGCCGAAACCCGCACCAGACAGACGGCCAGCGAAAACGCGGACGGCGCCCCGCGTATCGATAACGAACCCCTCGATCCGGAACTGCGCGGGTTCTTTCACCTCCCGGGAACGAGCACCTACATGAAATTCGGAGGCTTCGTAAAGACCGACCTCCTGTATGACGTGAACTACGCGGGGACATACTATGGCGCTTATGTTCCTTCAAGCTTCCCGTCGTCTCCCACGCCGCATTCTCAGAATGCGACCGTTTCGATGCGGCCGACCAGATTCACTTGGGAAACCAGACAGGGAACTCTGGATAATAGCGGGAAAGAAGTAAAAGTTTATTTCGAGTTCGATTTTCTGAGTAACTACGACCGGAATTCGATACGGCTGCGGCAGTTTTATGGGCAGTACAAGAATTTTATGGTGGGTCAGGCATGGAGCGCTTTTTCCGATCCCGACGCGTTCCCCGACACCCTGGAGTTTGAAGGCCCGCCTGGCATGATCGCGGCGCGCCTTCCGCAGTTCCGTTATACCCAGCCGTTGAACAAGCACCATTCTATCGGTATTTCCGTTGAGAAGTCCGGCACGGACATTCCGTTCAGCACACAGTTCGGCGCCCCGGTCGGCACCTCGAAGTTCCCGGATCTGATCGGCTTCTATCGCTACGAGAACAAGCACGGCCACATTCACGCAGCTACTCTGTTTCGGAACGTCGGCGGCATGGTGCCGAACGAAGAGGCGTTGAACCTTTCACGGCACACGGGCGCGTTCGGCGAGTCGGTTTCCGGAGCATGGGGACTCCCCTTCTTAGGCAAGGACAGCCTGGTCTTTCAATTGGTTTTTGGAAAAGGAATCTCGAACTATTACAACGACAATTTCGGATTGGGAACCGATGTTGGCTTCGCCGCGAACGGTCACCTGGTAGCCACGCCGACAGGGTCGGGACAGTTCGGGTATACGCACAATTGGACAAAGGCGCTTCGCAGTTCCGTGAGTTATGGGTATATGAGAATCAATAGTCCGGCGGGTGACCCAGGAACTACTTATCACATTAGCAACTACGCCACGGCAAATCTCATCGTCCAGCCAACTGTTCGCTTCCTCTTTGGCGCGGAGTACATCTATGGCTCACTTCAGAGAAAAGATGGGTTCGAGTGGATTGCGCCCAGAATACAAGCGAGCGTGACTTACTACATCAACAAATACCCTCGCTGAGCGCGAAAGGGTGTAGGTGCGGAGCTGTTATGCGCGAATTCATATTCAGTATCCCACTGCTGGCGAGCTTCTGCGTTGCAGGCGCTCGCGGCGCGGACAAAACGATCGTTACACCGCCAGGCATCAAGCCAGGGGGTAATTACAGCCAGGGAATCCTGGCCGGCGACACGCTTTACATTTCCGGCCAGGGAGGGGAAGACGCCACCGGCAGGATAGCAAAGGACTTTGATGCCGAGGTAATGCAGTGCCTCGACAATATCGGAGCCATTCTGAAGGCGGGGGGAATGTCGCCAGCGGACGTCGTAAGCACGCAGGTGTATTTAACAGACGCCGCCAAATTTCAAAGAATGAACGCCGTGTATGCGAGTTACTTCAAAGAGCCCAGGCCCACGAGAACCACTGTGGTGGTTGCTGCGCTGGTAGGCCCGGGAAACATTGAGATCACCGCGACGGCCGTGAAAATAGGCGCGCGGCGTGGAAGTCAAAACAAAAGGAGGATACAAGTGTCTAATGTTCGAAATCCGGTAAATCATGAAGCTAACCAGGACGATCCGCTGGAATCTGTTGACGCGTCGCAGAAGGTTCCCGACGGCGTCGACCGGCGAGCGTTTTTAATGCGAAACGCCCTCATCGGCGCGACGGCAATTCTTGTGAACCGTCCGGTCTCCGCCCAGCAGAGAGCGGACAGACTGGCGGCAACGCCGCCGACGCCCCAGCTTTCCCCATCACTGTACGTGGTGAAGGAGTCAAAGGGGCCAGTGATGACTACTCTTGACGAGTTCTACAAAGTGGGACCCGGTCCGTCGAGCTCGCACACCATCGGGCCGATGCGTATCACGTACGATTTCTACCAGCGCTGTACGAAACTGCCTGCGGACCAGCTATCCCGCGCGACCGCCCTGAAAGTACATCTCTTCGGCAGCCTGAGCGCCACGGGCAAAGGCCATGGCACGGAGCGCGCGTCGCTGGCAGGATTAGTTGGAAAAGAGCCCGCCACCGTCGACCCTGCTTTTCTCGATAGCTTGCGCGATCAGCCGGATCAGTCCTTTCCTGTAAAACTCGGACCCAAGACCGTGGATGTCACGCTGAAAGATGTTGTGTTCGACGCCACCGAGGGCAATTTCCCCCACCCTAACACCATGACGGTCAAGCTGTTGGCCGGAAACACAGTGCTGTTAGAACAGGAGTATTACTCTGTGGGCGGTGGATTCATCGAGTGGAAAGGCTATAAACCACCGCAGAAAAACGCGCCGAAGTATCCTTTTGCCACGATGAAGGAGCTTCGGCAGCACGCCGAACAGAACAACCTGTCGATTGCCGAGGTCATGCTGGCAAACGAGATGTCTATCCCCGGCAGGACTGAGGATGAGGTCTATGCATTCATCGACAAGATCACAAACGCCATGGTGGCGATTGTGAAGGCTGGTCTCGATGCGCCGGAGGGTGTCTTGCCAGGACCCATCAAGCTGCAAACGAAAGCCGGCACGGTCTTCAAACGCGCTCAGGATGACCAGTTTCAGTCTGACCGCGGAATCGGGACACTGGCCGCATATGCGCTGGCGGGATCGGAGGAGAACGCGCGGGGCCACCTGGTCGTGACCGCGCCGACAGGAGGGTCGGCCGGCGTCCTTCCATCTCTTGTTTACGGGCTGGGCGAAGGAGGCCGCAAGCTTTCGCAGGATCAGATCCGCAAGGGAATGCTTGCCGCGGCGGCGATCGGCTACCTGTGCAAGCACAATGCTACGCTGTCCGCTGCCGAGGGCGGCTGTCAGGCGGAAATTGGTGTTGCGTCGGCCATGGCCGCAGCATTGATTGCAGAGGCATATGACGCCTCTCCACGAGTCCTCGAGAATGCCGCGGAATCGGCTCTTGAGCATCATTTGGGCATGACTTGCGACCCCGTCGCGGGATACGTGCAGGTGCCGTGCATCGAACGATGCGCGTTCGGCGCGGTGAAGGCGTGGACGGCGTGGGCAATCGCGAGCAACGAAATCGAATCGAGGCACCGAATCGATCTGGATGCAACCATCACCGCGATGGCGCAAACGGCAAAGGATATGAACAGTAAGTACAAGGAAACCAGCCAGGCTGGGCTCGCACTTTCCGTGACGCTCTGCTGACCGAGGTTCGTCTCATGAAACTGGAGGTTACCCAGGCCTTTCCCACGCTCATCGGCCGCCTGCAGCTACCCGATGCCGAAGCCATGAATCGTGACTTACAGGCGCTCATTCTCGCCGAGGAAGCAAAGTACTCAAGCCTCGGCCGCAGCAACATCGGCGGGTGGCATTCGCGTCCGGACTTCCTGGGCCGGCGCGATCCGGCGGTGTCCGGACTGACGACATGGCTCAACTGGGGCTTGCGCCAAATGATCGAAGCCAGCTCGGGATCGAATACGTTCCACGATCCACTCTCTGTCTTTGGGTGGGTGACTCTCTGCCGGGCTGGGGCATATCATGCACCGCACTCGCATCCGGATAGCGCGTGGTCCGGCGTGTATTA
Source organism: Bryobacterales bacterium (assembly GCA_963703295.1). Taxonomy (GTDB): domain Bacteria; phylum Acidobacteriota; class Terriglobia; order Bryobacterales; family Bryobacteraceae; genus PALSA-243. Next base: position 7,064,231 of record OY969810.1, on the reverse strand, counting down.
CGTGGATGCTGGAAACCCCAGCCCCGAGCAACCGCTGAGCGGCGTACTTGAGTTCCTCGATCCGCGGGCCGGCGCGGACGCCGTCACGGCTCCCGGCGATCCCTACGGCGATCCCTTTCGGGTGTGGCCGCAGTCGGGATTGCTCGTGATTTTCCCGAGCTGGCTGTATCACTGGGTTCACCCCTATACAGGTCAGACACCTCGTATCGCAATCTCGTTTAACGCCATGCCGGCTGCCGTAGCGGAGGTCGATGCCGCTACTCAGGCGTCCCAGCCTAACTACGCCGGCATGGCGGCCAGACTGAACGGACTGACTTCCGCACGCAGTCCAAGTCCCGCTTCCAATCAGCACGTGGGCGGAGAAACCAATCATGTCCTTGTCCGTTAGATCTTCAGCGTTACTGCTCCTTGCATCTCTGGCGTGGCTTGCGAATTCCGCACGTGCGCAGACGCCGCAATCTGGATCGGGCAGCCTGGAAAAGGAAGTCATGGAGATGCGGACGGAGAATGGCGCGATCCGGGAGCAGCTTCGTCAGCTCGAAGAACAGCAAAAGGCGATGCTGCAGTTGATGAACGAGTTGCAGCGGAAGCTTAACGGAGGGCTGGCCGCGATCGCACAATCGCCTCCTGCGCCCCAGTCGGCGCCGCCAGCCCAGGCGGTGGCGCCGCCGCAACCCGCCGCTGCGACAGCGCAACCTGCCACCGTGCGAAACATTGCCGCGGCGCATGCTTACGATGACAGTGTCATTTTGGCGAAAACGACAACGACAGATGTCTCGGCGCCAACAGCGAATGGCGCGTTGGATACTCCATCGGTGATAACAGATTCAGCAAGTACAAACTTACCGCCGGCATCCGGCGCCACACCGCAGAGAGACGACGATCGTTACAGAGATGGAATCATAATCTGGGAAACCCGCGAAGACGCTAAGGTGCCCTTCCTGCTGAAATTCAACGACAATACCCAATTCCGATATCTCAATACCCTTGACGGCCAAACCACTTTTACCGACCACCTGGGCGCCGTCCACGATGTTCATTTGCGCAACGATTTCACGGTAAATCGTTCCATGTTCACCTTCGGCGGCTACATTTTTGACAAAAGGTTGCTATATAGCCTAATGGTGTGGACGTCTGCCGGGTCCGCTTCGATCATTGTGACCGGCAACATTGGATGGCGGTTCGGCAACGCCCTCACGATCACGGGCGGATACACTGGCCTTCCAGGAAGCCGATCACTGGTTAACACGTTCCCATTTTTTACGGCAAGCGACAGGAGCATGGCTGACAACCTCTTCCGTCCCGGCTTCACTCAGGGACTCTGGGCGAGCGGAGAGCCCTTGAAGGGGTTGAACTATTTGACGATGGTCGGCAATGGTCTCAATACCTTGAATATCTCGGCAGCCAAGATCGATGCGCATCTGGCCTTTTCCGGCAGCCTCTGGTGGGAACCGCTGGGACCGTACGGGGGATCCGGCAAATCACGCAACATGTACGATGACTATTTCGCGACCAAAAAAGTTCGCATTCGAATTGGTACCTCGTTGACAAAATCCCGAGAGGACCGTTTTTCAGATCTCAATCAATCAAATCCTGACAACACCTCACTGTACAATTCCGATGGCGTGCTTACCTTCTCCACCGGGGCGTTTGCGCCGGGGGTAACGGTTAATGAGGCCACGTATAAGATGTGGGCGGCCGACGGCGGCATTAAGTGGAACGGGCTTGCGATCAACGGGCAATACTTCACGCGTTGGCTCGGCAATTTCGACGCCGACGGACCGCTTCCGCTCGCATCCACATTCGACCACGGCGGCGAACTCTCGGCAAGCTATTTTGTCAAGCCGAAAAGGTGGATGCCATATATCCGGGGTTCGTGGGTAATCGGGCAGTTCGGCAATTCTTATGAGTATGGCGGTGGAGTAAAGTGGTTTTTCCTTCCGACTGAGCGAATGTGGCTCAACACAGAGCTGTTCCGGGTTAACAAATCTCCTTATAACGGGACATTTACTCCGTATACCCCAGGTTTGACTGGCTGGGTGCCGATGTTGCAGTGGTACCTCGCTTTTTAACCATCGTCAGTTTCTGACATTCGCCCAATTGCGGTTTCTATTTTTTGAAATTGGGCTGCGCTATTGGAAGAGAATACCCGTGAAGACAGCCAATGTGTCATTGATACTTTTCTTCAAGCGGTCCGCCCGGAGCATTTCGTTGCGCTGTCCGAACCGCTTTTTTTTGACGGCTTCTGAAGCGGGAGGGCGCTCCCACAAGAGTCCCGCGGCTGTTACTCGTCGTGAAAACCATTGACGAGTTCCGGGAAACAAAGTTAACGACGCTGCTGTGGCTCTTTAGGCATAAATGTGGATCTGTTGCAAACGCAGACGAACCGATCTGTTAGGTTGATACCGTGATCCAAAACCGTCCGGCGCTGTTCCGTGGACGACACTTCGAGGACGTGATCATCATGCTGTGCGTCCGGTGGTATCTGAGGTACTCGCTGAGCTACCGCGATCTGAAGGAGATGATGCCGCCCTAGCCGGTCAATACCAGTAGTCTTTCGATCACTTTCGGGCCGACGGTTCTCTACCCTCGAGTAGGCGTTCGATCATGGCGGCGAGTTGGTGGTGAGCGCATGTGTAGTACCGAAGAAGTGGGAGGCCTACACCCGCGTTTCCTTGGTCTTCGGTCAAGTTCGCAATTCTTACGAGTACGCTGCTGGGGTGAAATGGTATCCAATCCACAACCATCGTATTTATGTGGTCGCAGAAGGTCTACGAATGTTCAATTCTCCCGTTTGCGTCGAACCTGACTCCATACGCCTCCGGCTTTAAAGGTTGGGCGCCGACGCTTCAGTGGATGTTCAACTTCTGAGTTACTGAAACGCGGTGACGCGCAGGCGCGCTCACCGCGTCATTAGCGACGGCGTCTCGCTTCTGTTCATTGCGGCCACCAGATCCTTCGAACTCGAACCCCAACGCGAGACGGCCTTTAGCACGTGCGTGAACGGTACGTCCAACCGGTGCACCCGGTGGGCGGCGAGAATATAGACCGCGCCCGCCATCGGCGTGGGAACTGAAGGAACGAAAACAGTGAAGGATCCGTCATCCAGTTCTTCGATGATTAAGGCGGGAACAAGAGCGTCCTCAATCTCAACCAGAGCTGCCTTCCACGCTGTTTCCCCGCTATTTCCCGCCAGTTGCCTGGTCATACTTCGAAACAGTTCATAGCCGGGGATTTTCTGGAAGACGGAATCCTCCATCCTATTCCTGGCTGCACGCCCGATCGGGGTTCGGACAGCCATCCCAACGAGGAAACAGAACATTACCACGAGCAGAAAAGACAGAAGGTGTTCGGCCGGCAGCCATTCCGGTAGTAAGCGAGCCAGCGGCCGTACCAGCTTGGTGACCGTGCCCATCGCCTTCAGCAGCAGCAGAACCGTGAGATAGATGGGCACGAAAAGCAGGATACCGGTAAGCACGGCATTCCAGACGCTTTTCCAGAGGTCTCTCATACTCAATAACTCGGTTTCCACTCCGCATCGGTGCGGCGCCACGCCTTATCGGGATTGTAGCGATCCATCTCATGAAAAGCCTTGAGCGTGTTGGGCCCAAGGTCCTTCTGATAAACGACGCCTTCGTGACTGACAATGAAGGTCTCGACGCCTGTGATTCGATATTCCGCCGGCGCTGCCACGAGCGCGAAGCCGCCGATCATGGCTCCATGAACTACGAAGTCCAACTGGCCGAGTTTCGCCGCCGGACCCTGTCCTTTCAGAACCTTAAAGTAATATCCGTGGTACGGCGTTGGTTTCGTGGTTGAATAGCCTTCCGCGATCGCTTTCGCCACAACTTTAGCGATAGGTCCGCCTGGAGCGCCGTCCGCATTCTCCCAATACAGACCGTCCTTCTTGCCCGGCGTGCTAATGATGCGCTGTGCGTACTGATGATCTGGCGAATCCGCGGCATACTGCTTCTGTGCTTCCCCAAAGCCGCGACAGATCGTGATTGCGTCCAGTTCGTTCTCGCCGATGCGCCGCAAGAGGACCTCCTCGCGGCCGGTCTTACTGTCGAAGTACCATCGGTCCGTTCGCATTACCATCGGGACGGGAAACGGCCAATCATCGTCGCCCACGGAAAGAACGGCGCGAGCGGAATTATACGCGTCCAGCTGAACGGTATGCTTTTGACGCGCTTTCGCAGCGAATGCGGTCGCGCGAGTTTTGTCCTCTACCGGATCTTTGGATGCGAAGAGGCTCCCGCTGTGCGGGCCCAGGATGTGTTCCAAAGCCGGCACGTCGTAGCGTTCCGCCGCTGCGATCAGCGCATCGGCCGCCTCCTTTGGCGTTTTGAAGCCTTCCTGCGCCGTTTTTGCCGTTTGCGCCGTCACCAGTTGTGCCGTGACGCACGTCATGCCGCCGAAGAGCGCGCCGAGCGCCGCCCATAATCGCACTCTGCTCAATTTTGAATTCATCGTTTTTTCCTCAAACGTGCTGGTTATCTCCTCCGGCCGCCGCCTCGCGCCCCGCCGCCGCGCATGCCGCCGCCACCTCCGAAGCCGCCGCCTCCCCCCATGCTGGAGCGGCCGCGCTGCATGCTTTGACCTGCGTTCCCCCTATTACCTCCGCTAGAAGCTCCGCCAAAAGCTCCCTGGCCGGCCGACGAACGTGATGTTTGACGGTTTCCAATGTTGTCTCCACCCATGCCGCCGCCCGGCGCGGCGCGGTTTGCCGAGCCGATCCCACCGCCGTTGCCGCCGCGGTTCGGTGATCCTACGCCACCGCCGGGCGCCATTCGGTTCGCCGCTCCGACCCCGCCGCCGGTGTTCGGACGTGCGTTGCCAATTCCGTTCTGCTGCATTCGTCCGGCATTCTGGCGCACGGCGTCCTGCCTTCCCGCAGCCGTGCTTCCGCCGAACCGCTGCGCGGTAGATCTATCGCCATAGGGAGCGCCGCCCCGATGTGCAGGGTTGTGCTGCCAACTGTTGCCGTTACCCGCGTAACGGTTCCCGCCATTGACGCGATTCGAATTGTAATGGTTGATGAAGGCGTTGTTGTTGTTGATGTTGATGTTGCTACCGCCCCATCCACAACCCCAGCCCCAACCACCACCGCCCCAAGCCGCACCTATCGCCATGCCCACACCGAAAGAGATCAAGCCGGTGGCGACATATCCCGGAGGATAGTAAACCGGCGGATAAGGATAGGCTACCGGCGTGCCCCAGACTGCCACCGGATCATAGGTGGGCACATAGACCACCTCGGGGTTCGACGGCTCGATCACGACTACGGTCTTGTTATCTTCGACCCTCGTCTGGACGGTCTGCTGCTGCGTCGATTGTAAGTTTCCGGACTGCTGCGCCCTGGTCCGCATGCGTTGGATCGCGTCCATCACGTCGCCCTGCTGAGCGAGGAAGGCGTTGCCCAAGTCGGCGGTCCATTTGACGTTCTCGGTCATATTCTTAACCACGTCTGGGAAAGTGGCCATCGCCTGGACGCTCGGATCCCATGGTTGCTTCTCAACCGCATCGGTCAGCGCCTTCCCTGTGAGGCCCTTGTTCTTCTCTAACCATTGGTTAAGTTGCACTATCTCCAGCGGATAGGTCGAGGCCACGAGGACTTGTCCCACCAGTCCATCCGGGTAGAGAGCAATCGGCGTCACCATGGCGTCCAGTTGGTCGTTCGAAATTCTTGACGGCGGCGCCTGGTTTGGATCCTGTGCGATGTAGGTTGGGTTGCCTGACGCCAGCGAGATCGTGCAGAGGATCGCGATTGCGCCACGCAGCGCGCCGCGACACCCTGGGGGTTGAAATATCTTGGTATTCATAGAGTGGACCTCTTCGCTTTTCCGCATTGGGCCTTTGCGTCCATCGGGTTGATGACGATGCGAAGAGCTCGGCGGAGTTTTGCGGGCTACATCCGCTTGGGCAAGCGAGCCGAAGCCGCCGCATCGGTTGAATACTCTACGCCTGGCACCCGCGGGCTACATCGTTAGTACGGGGTATAGCTTGCGAGCGCGAGGGCATCGAGTGCTGTGGCGGCAGCGAAAGAGGCTGCGAGCGTTTCTCAAAAACTCCTTGTGGGTCGTTCCCGTGGGCGGCATGCTGGCCGCGCTGATCGTGGCGCCGTTGACCCGGCATTTGGACTCCGTCACCCGCTTCCGCCTTCTCGGCTTCGATCTTGAGGGCGCGCGCGCCGCGGTGGGCGTGATTGGCGCGTCCATGCTTTCATTCGTGGTGTTCTTTTTCTCGGTTCTATTGGTAACCGTCCAAATTGCGAGCGGCACTCTTTCACCCCGAATCATCGCCCGACCGTTTCAATCGAAGGTCTTGAAGGCGTGTCTCGGTCTGTTCGTATTCACGTTCATCTACAGCCTTGCGGTCGTGGGCCGGTTGGGGGAACACGTCCTGCTCGAGTTGCCCGTTTTTATCGCGGTGACGCTCAGTATCGTCAGCGTCGGGGCATTTCTTTTCGTGGTGGAGTTTGTCGGGAAGGAATTGCGTCCCGTAACCGTGCTATCGAGCGTCGCGCAGGAAGGTCTCAAAGTGATCCGGAGCGTTTACCCTTTACCCTGGTCTGGAACAGTGCCGCCGCTTCCAACATTGCCCAAAGGGAGCGCCGGCTGCCGGACCGTTTGTCATCGAGGCACTCCGGGGGCAGTGCTCGCCTTCAACCTGGAGGGGCTCTTTGCGCTCGCTCTCGGCAATGACTGCATCATTGAGTTGATTCCGCAGGTGGGGGACTATGTGACGGCAGGCGCTTCCTTGTTCCGAATCTATGAAGGCGGCGATGCGATCCGAAGCGGGAGCTTACGCGACGCAATTCTGCTCGGACGCGAACGTACGCTGGAACAGGATCCCGCGTTCGCCTTCCGCATCGTTGTAGACATCGCCGAAAAGGCGCTTTCACCAGCGATCAACGACCCTACTACCGGAGTGATCGCCATCGATCAGATTCAATGCCTGTTGCAGGAAGTAGTCGAGCGGGACTTGAGCACCGGCACGGTATGCGATGTCAACGGCCGGGTGAGAGTAGTTTACCGCACGCCCAACTGGGAAGATTTTGTTTCACTCGCCGCATCTGAGATTCGGCATTATGGGGGCGGCAGCGTTCAGATCGTGCGCCGGCTTCGGCGCATGCTGACGAGCCTCATCGCCGTAGCGCCGCCGCCGCGGCGTCCCTGCCTCCTCGAACAACTCGAGTTGCTGCGCGTGGCCGTCGAGAGGACGTTCCCCGATCCTCGAGACCGCGCTTATGCGCTGATCGCGGACTCGCAAGGCTTGGGGGGAGCGCTTAGCCCAGCCGATCGCAAATAGACTGGACCACCCCGGCAAAGGCGCGGCGCTCAGTTTCAGCCCCGGCGGCCCGATCTCGACCGCCCAAGCCAGCGCTACCGAACCCCTGTGGGCGCCTCACTGCCAGCCGCCGCCCAACGACTTATACAACTGCACCAGCGCGGTCAAAACATCACGCTGCGCCTGAGTTAGTTGCTGCTCCGCCGTCAGTCGCTGGCGCTCCGTATCCAATACCTCGAGATAGCTGCTGACTCCGCCGGCATAGCGCTCGGTTGCCAGCCCGGATTGATGCCGCAGAGTTTCGGTTAGAACAGTCTGGCTCGCAAGATACTCCTTACTCTTCTGATGCCCGATCAGGGCGTCAGAGACGTCGCGAAAGGCGCCGTTGACGCTGTTCAAGTAGTTCAGCAGAAGCTCTTCCTTCTCCGCCTTTGCAATCTTATAGTTCCCCGACAGCCGGCCTCCTTGAAATATGGGCAAATCGAGCAAGCCTAAGAGGGAATATGCGGGGCCTCCGCGTTGCACCGAGCCCAGTAGGTCGGTGCTGCCAACCCCGCCGGCGGCCGTGAGAGTGATGGTAGGGAAAAAGGCTGCTTTGGCGACTCCCACGCGCGCGTTGGCCGCAACCAATTGCTGTTCGGCCGCCCTTACGTCCGGCCTTCGGTCCAGGAGAGCGGACGGCAATCCGGAAGGAACCTCCGGCGGCGAATTCTGCGCCCACAGCGTATTGCCGCGAGTCACGGGGCCGGGCGGCCTGGCGAGCAGAAAATTGATCAGGTCCTCAGTCTGCGCCTGCGCTTTCTCCAATAGAATCGCGTACGATTGCGCCGATTCGACAAGGCTCTTGGCCTGATCCAGATCGAGTTCGCTTGCCACGCCGCCATCCACGCGCGCGGCGACCAAGTCCACGGATGCCTTCCGCGTCTTGATCGAGTCGCGGACAATCAATAGCTCCGCATCGTATTCGCAGAGATCGAAGTAGGCCGAGGCAAGCTGCGCGATCAACGACTCCATCACTGCTACCTGGTTGTCCTGGCTGGCGAGAAGTTCGGCGCGCGCGGCCTGCGTGGCGCGACGATATTTCCCCCAGAAATCCGGTTCCCAGGAGGCTAACCCGTAGATGGTTCCGATCGATTGAACCGGCGTGATCACGCCCACTCTCGAGGCGCTGCTCTGCGCGTCCAATGTCGGGAAAAGTGAGGAACGCGTCGCCATCACTTGGCCTTGACCTTCGACCACTCGCTGCGCCGCGATGCCGATGTCGTAATTTGCGTGCAATGCCTGCTCGATGAGGTTACGCAGGATTGGATCCTGAAATAGGTCGAACCACTTTGCGTCGCCAAGCGAAGCCTGCGAGGGGTCGGATTGGGCGCCGCGGAATTGCGGGGGGACTACGACGCCCGGCCGCTTATAATTCGGGCCGACCATGCAGCCGGCCAGAAGAGTCGACAGCACGATAACGGGAACCCTCCGCCCCATCAGTCGCCGCTCCCTTCAAGCGCCGGCTGCGCGCTGCTTACGCCGTGGATAGCCTTCCGGTTGCGGGTCACCAGATATGCGGCCCCCTGCAGAGCGACGTAGAGCATCGGTATGAAGAAGAGGCCGACGCTGGACGCCATCAACATGCCCGCGAAGACCGCCACGCCAATGCTCTTGCGAGCGGCTGAACCCGCGCCGTGGGCCAGCACCAGCGGAAGAACGCCCAGAATGAACGCGAAGGCGGTCATCATGATCGGGCGGAATCGAAGCTTCGCCCCTTCGCGAGCCGCACTCACTAGACTCATACCCTGTTTTTCGTGATATTCCTTCGCGAACTCAACGATGAGAATCGCATTCTTGGCTGCCAGGCCCATCAATGCCACGATGCCGATCTGGACGTAGACGTTGTTCTCAAGCCCCGCCTTGCTGACGCCGATAAGCGCGCCGAATACTCCGATCGGCAATCCGAGCAGGACCGAGAACGGCACCGCCCAGCTCTCGTACTGCGCCGCCAGCACCAGGAACACGAACACCATCGCCATGGCGAAGATCGGCCCTTGCGTGCCGCCGGCTTCCTTTTCCTGAAACGCGATGCTGGTCCACTCATAGCCGTATCCTTGCGGCAGGTCCTTCGCCGCCAGGTCTTCCATCACCGTGAGGGCCTGTCCAGTCGAGACGCCGGGCGCGTTCGCGCCGTTGATTTCGGCTGTGCGGAACATGTTATAGCGTTGCAGGATGTCCGGCCCCGTCATCATTTGGATGTCGCTGACGGTGGACATCGGGACCATCGAATTGTCCGCCGATCGGATATATATATCGTTGATGCTCTCCGGAGATTTACGGAAGTCCTGTTCGGCCTGCAGGACCACCTTGTAAGTCCGACCGAAGAGATTGAAATCGTTGACCTGCAAGCCCCCTAAGTAGATTTGCAGCGCGCGGAACACATCGTTGACCGGAATGTTCAAAGTGCGGACTTTGTCGCGGTCTATATTCAGCTTAATCTGTGGAATCGAGGTGCTGTACGCGGAGTAAGCGCCGGTGATCTCTTTATTTGCACCCATCGCCTGCATGAACTTTTCTTTCACCGCGGCGAGTTCCTGCGGCGTGCGGCCGGCTTTGTCCTGAAGCTCAAAGACAAAACCCGACGCATTGCCAAGGCCGGTAATCGGGGGCGGCGGGAAGACCAGCGACACCGCCTCCGGATAGGCTGCAACCTTGCGGCGCGCATTCGCCAGAATCGCCGGCAGTTGCTCTTCGGCGGTGTGCCTCTCTTCCCAGGGTTTCAGCATCACGATCAGGGAAGCGTTGTTCGAAGTGTATGTGTTCGTCAGCAGGTTAAGGCCGCCCATTGTCAACACTTCAGCCACGCCCGGTACGCTCTTCACATCCTGCTCCGCGCGGCGCATTAGCTGATCGGTTCGCTCCATCGAGGCGCCGTCGGGGAGGTTGAAAACCGTGAAGAAATACCCCTGATCTTCGTTGGGAACGAAGCCGGTTGGCAGCTTCATCAGTAGCGTTCCCGCCCCAAACCATAACCCGGCAAGACACACGGCGCCGATCGCCAGCAAGCGCAGGAAAAAGCCCACGCCACCAAGGTAACCATCCGTAGTCTTGTTAAATACCTTATTGAAGAATCGTAAGAACCAGCCCAGTGGACCGCGCATTTGTTTTCGCGGCCTAAGCATCATCTGGCACAGCGCCGGCGTGAGAGTCAGCGCCACAATGACAGATAGAATCACCGAAACCGAGATCGTGATAGCGAACTGCTTGTACAATTGCCCGACGATGCCGCCCATGAAGGACACAGGCACGAATACCGCGCACAGCACGAGGCCGATGGCTATCACCGGCCCACTGACTTCTTCCATTGCTTTCTCGGTCGCCTGCAAAGGCGCGAGTCCGTGTTCGATGTGATGTTCGACGGCTTCCACCACCACGATCGCGTCATCCACCACAATGCCGACGGCGAGTACGACAGCTAGCATGGTCAGCGTATTGATCGAAAACCCGAGCACCGCGAACGCGCCGAACGTGCCTACCAGAGAGACAGGAACGGCCAGCATCGGAATGAAAGTCGCGCGAAAGTTTCCCAGGAAAATGAAGACGACCACCAACACCAGGACAATCGCGTCTCTCAGAGCGGCGAACACTTCGTGAATGGCTACTTTGACAAACTCCGTCGTATCCAGTGAGATGCGGTATTTCAGTCCGGGCGGGAAATTCTTGCTGGATTCATCCAGCAGCTTGCGCACTTTATCTACCGTCTGGATGGCGTTGGCGCCGGGTAACTGATAAATGATCAGGAGCGTGGCCGGAATTCCGTCCTTACGGCCGAAGCTGGTGTAACTCTTGCCTGATAACTCCGCACGCGACACGTCTTTCATTCTCAAAATGGAGCCGTCCGGCTGCGTTCGGACGATCATATTCTCGAATTCGGCAGGAGTGGTCAACCGCCCCTTTACGTTCACCGTATATTGGAACTGCGTGCCCGACTTGGCCGGAGGTTGTCCCACCTGCCCGGCCGGCGCTACGACGTTCTGTTCGCCGATCACGTTGGCGAGATCCGATCCCGTCAATCCGAGCTTGGCCAGTTTGTCCGGCCGCACCCAAAAGCGCATCGCATAATCGCGCTGGCCCACGATCATTGTCGATCCGACCCCCGGCGTGCGGGCGATCGGATCTACCAGGTTGATCGAGGTGTAATTGGAGAGGAAGGTCTCGTCGTAGGTCTTGTCCGGAGAGTAGACTGCGATGGCGAGCAACATATCGGGTGACTTTTTCTTCACCGAAATGCCATAGGCGATCGCTTCGGGCGGGAGCTTTGCGTTGGCCTTGTTCACGCGGTTGTTCACGTCGACATTCGCAAGGTCGAGGTTTGTACCTACTTTGAAAGTGCAAGTGAGAACGTAGCGCCCGTCGCTCGACGACTTCGACGACATGTAGATCATGTTTTCGGCGCCGTTCACCTCGGCCTCGACGTTGGTGGCAATGGATTGCTCCACCGTTTCGGCATTCGCGCCGGGATAATTGATCTCGACTTCGACGGTTGGCGGGGAGATCTGCGGGTATTGCGCAATCGGCAGGCTTAAAATGCTGATGCCGCCCGCGAGTAGGATAATCAATGAGACGACGATGGCGAAGACCGGCCGATGAATAAAGAATTTCGCCATGGCTAGTGTTGTGCGCGCGCCGAGACCGCTTCCGAACTCGCGGGCTGGTCCTTGGGGTTCACAGTCATGCCTGGCCGGACCTTTTGAATGCCTTCCGCCACCACGCGCTCTCCTGCTTTGACTCCGTCCGTGACGATGTAATCCTGCCCTACTCGATCGCCCAGCGCTACCGTGTGCAGCGCGATTGTGTTCTCCCCGGTGACGGCATAGACGACAGTCGTGCCCTGAATGTCGGTGACAGCTTTTTGCGGCACAAGCAAAGCGTTTTCGGCAATGCTCGCCGCGAAGCGGACTCGCCCGAACTGCCCGGGACGCAGCAGGCCTTTCGGATTCTTAAACTCCGCCACAAGATTTAGCGTGCCAGTCTTCAAGTCCACGGTGCGGTCGGCGATGATGACACGCCCTTTCTCGGAGAAGACAGAGCCATCGGCCAGGATCAGTTCCAGCGCTGTTTCGCCGGGCTTCAATTTGCCTTGCGTCCTCAATCCCTGATATTTCAGGTAGTCGCTCTCGCTGATGCTCATGTAAACGCGCATGGGGTTGATGTCGGACACGGTCGTCAGCAGCGTGGGTTCGCCCTGCCCGACGAGATTGCCTGGCGCTACTTGCCGGATGCCGGCAAGACCATCAACCGGCGACGTGATGGTGCAATACTCGATGTTCAGTTGCGCCTGCTGGATGCTGGCCTTCGCCGATTCGACGGCGGCCTGCGCCTGTTCGATCGAAGCCGTCTGGTTCACCTTCGCGGTGTTGATGGAGGCCTGCTTTCCCTCGACGTCCGCTCTGGCAGCCTGCTGTTCGGCAAGCGCATTGTCGTAATCCTGCTGGGGGACGGCTCTCTTTTCCGCGAGCGGCTTGAGCCTCTTCACGTCCTGATCCGCTTTGTTCAGAGCCGCCAGCGCTATTCCCAAGTTGGCCTGCGCGGTTTCAACGACAGTCTTTTCCTGCGCCTGCGCCAAATCGGCCTGGGCCTTGTCCAACTGCGCCTTGGCGTGCATGAGTTGCGCTTCGTACTCGCGCTTGTCCAACGTGAAGAGCGTCTGGCCTTTTTTGACCATCGAGCCTTCCGCGTAATCCTGACTCACGAGAAACGCTTTCACTCTCGCGCGGATATCCACGGACGCGGTAGCATCGGTGCGCGCGGTGAGCTCGGTGTAGATCGGGACTGTCTTTTGAATTACCGGCGCGACTACCACTGAAACTACAGGGCCAGCGGGCGCGGGTTCGTTCTTCGCCCGCGTTGTTTCGCCTCCGCATGCTGTCAGCAGCGCGATTGCCAACTCTAGAAGAACCACGGACGGTTGTGGCATCTTCCGTCGCGAGCGGCAGGGCCGGGCCGGCGTCATCGTCTTGGTTTCTCCCTTCCCAAGTGACGATGCGACGCACCAAGTCAGGATAGATATTCTTTCCCGGGATTTATTTAAGCGCTAAGAACACCTGCAGATTTATCCCCATGTAACCCCCCTCTGGTTTGGAATCGCACGCGTCCTTGCTAGACTGAAACAGTACATAATTTCCTCCGTTACGTTTCGTACCACCGTGAAGACCGCATGCTGTTTCCGGCTCCTCTCACCTTCAATCACCCAGTGCCGTATCAGCCTAGTTCAGCTTGTTCCAGTTGCCTGCGGCATGCGATGTAGCTGACGCGCCGCTCTGACAAACGCAGCCCGAATCTTCATGTGGAACTAACGCGGGAGACGTGTGCCCCGGCGCAGTTCATCCTAGCCGGGCAGCTCTAGAAGAGGTATGTCACTGTGAAACTTAGTAGAAGTGTGTCTGTTTTTCTGGCCGGTTCGGCGATCCTTTCCGCTTTGCAAGCGGCACCCGCGGATCCGGATGTTTGGGTTGCTTCGAGCTTGCATCGCGTTACTATGTCCGATGCGCCTGTCGCGGGCGCAGACGCAAACCTTGCCGCTGCACGCGGCGAATACGAGTCATTTCAAATCGTGGTCTATGGCGCGTCGCACGGCGTTTCGAACGTCAACGTGACCGTTTCCGATCTTCGCAATCCCTCGGGCGAGATCATCCCGCATTCCAATTTCACCCTATATCGGGAGAAGTACATGCATGTAACCTCATCCAGCCCTAACTGGAAGGGTTCAAATCAACCGCTTGGCCCAGGCTGGTATGCCGACGCGCTCATTCCTTTTACCGATCCCGACACCGGCAAACCTTTGTCAGGCGCCCGCTATACCGCCGCGCCGTTCGAAGTCAAAGCGGGAATTAACCAGCCGATTTGGGTGGACCTGTTCGTGCCGCGCACCGCGGAGCCCGGGAAATATACTGGAAGCTATACCGTAACCACCGACCGCGGCTCATTCACCGGTTCGATTGCTTTGAAGGTCTGGAATTTCACCCTCCCGGCTGCCCCCACGCTGAAATCTTCGTTCCTCTTTTTCCAAGCCGGCACTCTGGCTGCCCAGCGGGAGTTGTTACGAAATAAGATTTCACCGCTAAATACCAACCCTGCGGAACAGGCTTCGCTCATGAAGGAGAACGGCCTGAGCGCAACTCAGGCGGGTCCGTTCAGCGGCGCGGATGTCGGGCGTTGCAACATGTCGCCGGCTCCTTCGGCCAGCAAGTTCAAGTCAATCGCCGCGGCGCAACAACCCGGGTTGATGCTGTATGACTACAGCGCCGATGAGATCGGCCACTGCAGCAATCTCTATCCCACGATCCGTGAATGGGCGAAGAACATGCATGAAGCGGGAATCAAAAACCTGATCTCGATGTCTCCCACCCCCGCGCTCTATAGCGATGGCTCCGGGAGCGGCCGTTCGGCCGTCGACATCTGGGTGTTGTTACCGGTCATGTACAACAATTCCCACAAGAACGTCGGCGAGGTGATGAAGAAAGGTGACGCCGTCTGGTCCTATAACACGCTGGTGCAGGACGCCTATTCGCCTAAATGGCTCATCGATTTCGATCCCGTCAACTTCCGAATCCAACCGGGCTTCATCAGTCAAAGCTTGAATCTGAGTGGGTTGCTGTATTGGCGCGTCGACAAATGGGGATCCGATCCCTGGAACAACGTGAATAATGCGGGTACTTACAGCTCCTCAAATTATCCTGGCGAAGGCATGCTGGTCTATCCGGGAGAGCCCGTTGGAGTGAAGGGCGTCGTGGCGTCAATGCGCCTGAAGTGGCTTCGCGACGGCGTCGAAGACTACGATTATGTGCAGATCTTAAAGGACCTTGGGAAAGGCGACATGGCTATGCAAATCGCTCGCTCAGTCGGACCGGATTGGACCAACTGGACGCGAGATCCGAACGCCCTTGAAGCCACACGTACAAAGCTGGGCGAGCTTATCGATCAACTCAATAGCAGCGCTCCGATCTCGACAAAGTCCGAGACTAAGTCCTCCGGGAACTAACTCCATTGCATGCCTCCGCACTCGATCAGGAAAGTCACTGCTCGGGTGGGGAGGCGTGCGCTGCCGCGCTGCCGCGTTGTTCGCGGCGCGCCACGCAATAACTCGATGCGATCAACGCCAGCACGAGCCACCAATGCCGTTGATAGAATGCTTCGATGCCCATAGCCAGCCCGAACATCGCTGTGTGGCCTAGCAGTAGACCTAAAATGAGCGGCTGCTTGGTCGCTGGCGCGAGCCGGTAAGTGGTCCAGCATTTCGCAAAAAACCACCCCACAAATCCCAATAGGACGGCCAATCCGACGATTCCGAAGTCGGCAAGGAACCACATGGCGCTGTTGTGCGCGATTTCGCCCTCCTCCATTCTAAAACTCCCGATCCCGCCGCCGAGGATCGGATGCTCCGTGAAAGAATGAAGCGCCGCATGGATTAAGTCGAATCTTCCCTGAACCTGTTTCGGGCGGCTGGCCATCTCTTCGAACATCGGCACAAATCGATTCCCCAGCAACATAAGAAGACCGGCCGCGCAGATTGCGCCTTCCCACAAGAGCCGAATGGTACACCGAATGGCAATCGCCGAGAGCGGCAGGAGAGCCAGGCCGAGAGCGCTCCACGCCGAGCGCGAAAACGTAAACAGAATTCCCATGGCCAATGTCGCCTTGAACATCCATAGAATAGGCCCTTTGAATAGGGGCTCCGGACCTGCGCATGCGCCTTCACACATCATGAGTGCGGCAACCAGGAGGCCGCCGTACGCGTTGGGGTCCAAAAGCATGCCCGAAAGCCGCAGCCCGCCATAACGTGCGAACGGATTGTCAAAGCCGAAGAAATAGGCCGCCAGAAAGCCCCCCACCGCGACGAGATTCTGTAAGGCGACGCTGAATACGAACACGCGCATAATGCGGCGAAGATCGTTCCAGCCCGCGACCGAGGACGTAATCACGACGTACCCTAGAAACGCAAGCAAGAGTCCGACGTCTTTGTTGAGGAGTTCGTATTGGCTGAGCCCGCCGAACCGCAGGGCGGCCACGAATGTTCCCATGACGAGCGTGGTAACGATTCCGAAATGCCATGCGCTCCACGCCGGCGTGCGGTATCTCAGCAAGCCAAGGGCTAGCAAGAAGGCAATGACGAGCATGCAATCCGCCGGTGCGAAATTAACATGACTCCCGATATTGAATTGATAAGGAAGGAGCGCCACGTAAGCTAAGACAAGCGCGTTCAGAATGGGTGGCGATTGCGGAGTCATGATACAGCTCGCCAGCGGTTCAAAACGATGCCGATTAGTCGGGAGCCGTCGCACTGAAGTAACTCCTCCGCGATACGAGCCACTTTCGCAACGGTATGCTCCGCGCGCGTGATCAGCACAACGCCGCCGGCGTATCGGGCCAGACTTCTCGCCTCGGCGAACTCGAGGCATGCCGGCGCATCCACCAGTACAAACTCGAACTCGTCGCACACGTAATCGAGCAGCTGCCCCATCCGGCCGGAACACAGAAGCCGGAACGCATCGTCCGTTTGAGCCCCCGCCGGCAACAGAAACAAATCAGGAATTCCGGTAGCTTCGATCATCCGGTCAATCGAAGAATCCCGCAATTCGTCTCCGGGATCGAAGAGATCGCTCAAGCCGCAAGCATTCGATGCGCCAAGCATCTCGTGAAGCCGCGGATTCCGCAGGTTGGCATCGATCAGGAGCGTCTTGCGCCCTATGGAGGCGAGCGCAGTTCCCAGATGGCAACTTATCGTAGTCTTGCCTTCGCCGCGAAGAGAACTCGTCACCAGGATGGTTTTTCCTGGGGCTTCAGACGCCAGAATCGATGTGACTATGTTGTGAAGAGCTTCGGGGAACGATGAGTCCCCGTGGTCCGGTACGGCGCCAAGCTCCGCTAAGGAGAGCCGCCCGACCGCATCGCCGGGCACGCGTAAGACGTCCATCTGTTGCTCGCGGAGCATTACGAATCCGACCGCAATCACCAATCCACCGAAGGTTCCGATTGCGATATTGAACGGTATGTTGGGCTCATAGGGGCGGTCGGGAAGCGCGGCCGGAAAGACGACCCGGATATTCGACTGATAGGCCGCCGCCGCAATTCGAGCAGTATTGCTCTCGCCGAACATAGCCTGGTCCACCGGCTGGCTTGCTTGCGCGATCTGTTTCTGTAGGGCGTCGTATATCTGGCGCGCGTCTGCTCGCCCGGTTCGGATGCTGCGTTCGACAAACAAGCTGGCGAACTGGTTGGCCAAGTCTACCGCCATACGAGGTTCAGGCGCATCGCAAATGATTTGAATGATTCGTGTGTTCCGGACAGGAGCAATCGTGATATTCTGGCGCAGGTTCGCCAATACCCGCTCGGGGTCAGCTGCGGACATGGGCAAATGAACTCTTGACGCCAGTTCGAGGAGGAGGGAATCCTGCCGCAGAAGCTCGGCTTGAGTTTGAACGGGCAACTCGCCCTCCCCCCTTGTTGTCGTTGGGTAGACGCTTTGGAGATTGAGAAAGCTCTCGTTCGGATACTCGACTTCAACGGCCGTTCGCCCTCGGTAAACCTTGGACGGGATAGACGAGATAGCCGCCGCGCTGAGCCCCGCCAGGCAAGTGATCCACAGAACGGCTGTCCTGTGCCGCGCCAGTACCCGGAAGCAATCCGCCGCGCTCCAATCTTCGGGATTGGTCTCATCTCCGCGGCAAGGCGGCGGCCGCATTATAGGCGCCATGTCAGATCTCCAAGCCCCTCAGGCCACCTCGGCCAAATCCAAAGCGCCATCCAAACTGACGTTCTCGCGCTCTACCTCGAGCAGTATCGACCTTTGAAGAAGAGTGATCGAGATTACCAGCCGTAACTTCGGTTTGGGCCCGAGCACAATGCCTTCCAGACCAGCCAAAGCGCCGCTGTTAATACGAACTCTTTGGCCGGCATTCAGAAATGGAAATGGCTGGATAGGCACGCGCGCTCTGATGGCCATCTGTAGGCCGTGTATCTCCGTCTCGGATAAAGCCGTGGGCGCGCTACCGTCGCCCAGGACGCGAACAACCCCCGGCGTGGTCACAATCGACAGCCGTTTGTGGACATTAAAGCGGCAGCAGACATACCCGGGGAATAGCGGCAACTCGGATTCTCTCGACCGGTTACCATATCTGTGATGCCTCTTGTATAGAGGAAGTAACGTCTCATACCCTTTCAGTTCCAGGGTTCGTGCAACGGCTTTGTCGAACCGCGGTTTGACCACCAGCGCGAACCATTGCAACGCGTCACCCGGCGCCAAGCAATCGGCGCGTGGTGAATCAATTGTCGTGAAGCTGCTCGTATTCTCCATCAGCCTTGTACCCCACCTCTAGGTACAAAGGACTTGTCCCGTATGCGTGAGCCGCTTTATTTGGGGTGACGGGGGCCCGGACCATGGCTAAGGACGCGGCGGATAGTTGTCGAAGATATCGTTGACGGCTTTACAGAAGCGTTTCGTGTTCTTTTCGGGTTTGGAACTGATGTCTTGAGTCGACGAACCTTGGAATACCAGCTTCTTTCGAGTTGCGTCCTGCAGGTTGATCGTCAGCGTTCCGGAATAGAAGGTCTGCATAGTCGTGGTGGAAAAGCCCGTTCCCCAATTCCATCCTGGATCCCATCCCCACCCGGGTCCGACAGGTCCGAACCCGTTGCCGAAGGTAGTATATTCCGGTTGCTCCTCGACTCTAAGTTGATAGCTGATTTGAAGATCGCCGCCTGAGGGAACGCGTTTTAACTTTCTTGCGGCGAGCGCCTCCTCAATGAAACCGGTGATGCGATCGCGCATGAGCTGGTTCGGAAAACTTCCTTGCTCATCCGCAGCGTCGGGCATCTGAGCCCAAGTGTATGTCTTGTAGTTGCCGAACGATGCGCCATGATCGAAGTCCACGCGAGCCTTGTAGCCGTACGCAATCGAGACAGCGCTTGCAAGTAGTACCACTATAGAGCGATTCATAGACAACACCTTGAGTACCTCGTCGAAACCGGCCACTGAGCAGCCGGGAGTTCGCTACTCCATCGTGAGCCCACGCCTTATGTTTATCGGCATTATTCTTCTCATCGCCGGCGCAGCATTCTCACGCAGTGCGTCTCAGGGTGTGAAACGCGAGGAGAATTAACACTGCCAGCAACCGAAACCATGAGGCGATGAAATTTCAATCCAATGACCCCGTGCGAGCCAAAGACAGCGAAGAGCCAGCCTCCCAGGAAAGCGCCGAAAACGCCTAGCACGATGTCGAGCACTATTCCCGATCCGTCGTGGTTTACGAGGTTGCCGGCAACGAAGCCTGCAATAAGGCCCAGAAGAATCCAGGCAAGTACGCCCATAAGAACTCCTCTGCCTGTTGTGATGGATATGCGACGGGTAAGCCTTAAAGGTTGGGGCTTGCAGGTACTATCGTGACGTTATCTCCGGTTGCCATCGAATGAGATTGAGGCTGCTCCACGGGCATGATCACGAGGTTTCCGAACGTTGACATCGGCAGCCGATTCGCCGCCGCCTTCGCCAGTTACCGGAAGGAACCGACGCTGGTCAGGGGTCGAAAGGCGACCCTTCCATGTCCGGCATCGCCAACCCAGGAGTAAAGCGCGAACGAACCTTGCCGCCAGGCGCGCTGAAACCGAAGGGAGAGTCCCAGGTTATCGATTATAGGGGCGTTTTTCTCGATGAGTTTCCTTGAGCGGCACAGGGTCTTCCCTCGACTGAATAATCTGCGCACCATTCTCAAGGCCGGCTCCGCGTCGTGGCGTCAACTTCTTGGATCGGGCGCCGCCCGCGTCCGGCAGACTCGTTCAAAACCGGTCCGGAACGAACCTCCTTGATTTCACGCTGGCCTCATCGTCATAAGCGCGCTTTATCGATGGTTTTGGCAGTTTGACCCTGGTCCGGAGCGTTTTTTTATACGGAATGAGAGTCAGTAGATGTGAGATACAGTTGAGCCGCGCCCGCTTTTTATCGTCCGACCGAATGATGTACCAGGGAGAGATAGTTGTATCCGTCGCTTCCAGCATCTCGTCTCGCGCCCGGGAATAGTCATACCAGCGCTCCCGCGAAGGTAAATCCATCGCGCTCAGTTTCCACTGCCGCAGAGGATCATGAATCCGGGCGAGGAACCGCTTCTCCTGTTCCTTATTAGTGACTTCCAGCCAGAACTTGACCAACTTGACACCGCTCGAGACGACAAACGCTTCCACCATCGGGCACATCTTCAGAAAACGACTCCGCTCGTCGTCGTTGCAGAAGCCCATGACGTACTCGACGCCCGCGCGATTGTACCAGCTGCGATCAAAGAGCACGATTTCACCCGCGGATGGGAAATGGCGCATGTAGCGCTGCATGTACATCTGGCTCTTTTCACGGTCGGACGGCGCGGGCAGGGCCACAACGCGGAAAACGCGCGGGCTGACTCGCTCGGTGATGGCCTTAATCGTTCCGCCTTTGCCCGCGCCGTCCCGCCCTTCGAAAACTACAATGACCCGCAGGCCCTCTTGTTTCACCCATTCCTGCAGCCGGCAAAGTTCCACCTGCAGTTTTCGAAGTTCCTTCTGATACTGTTTGTCGTCCATCTTCGTTAAGGGGTCGACTTTGGCCTTGTTCTTTCTCTTCAACTTGATAGCTCCGGCGCGGTAACTCAGAAGGCGCTCAGCCCCACTGCGCGGAACTGGCTGCACGCCTGTTCCACGGCTTCTTGTGCTGGCGGTTCGACATTCCACAGCTTGTAATTCAAGCCGACTTCCTTCCATTTGTACCGGCCCATTTGATGAAACGGAAGCACATCTACACGTAAGACATTCCCCAGTGTTGATGCGAACTCCGCGATGTTCCGGATATCCTTCTGATCGTCCGTCAATCCGGGAACTAATACGAACCGCAGCCACACTGGACGCTTCCGCGCCGCCAGCCGTTGGGCAAACTCCAGGATCGGAGCGTTATTCATACCAGTGAGCCGGGTATGCCGTTCCGCATCCCATCCCTTGATGTCCAGCAACACAAGGTCGATTGTTTCCAACTCATCATCCGAAAGCCGGCTGCCGAGATATCCATTTGTATCCAGTGCGGTGTGGATCCCCATACGCCTCGCGGCGGTAAAGAGCTTTACGGCAAAGCGATGCTGCAGCAACGGCTCTCCGCCGCTTAAGGTAAACCCTCCAGACATTATTTTCAAGCCGAATCGATACTTGTCCAGTTCGTGAACGGCTCGTTCGATGGGGACTGGCATCCCGTTTCGCATCGTCCAAGTGTCCGGGTTATGGCAGTACGTGCACTGGAACATACACCCGGCGGTCCAGGCGACCAAGCGAACTCCCGGTCCGTCAACGGTTGAGCCCGTAGTGAAGGAATGCAGAAATCCGACATTGCCGGCAGCGATGTCCGCCTGGATCTCACGCTCCGGGACGTCCCGGCTGAGATTCACGCGCAGCTCAAACGGGCTCTTCGCGCCGAGCGGGATCTGGTGCAGTATCGGGTGTTCAATCATTACGGCCATCCCCGTGGAAGGTGCGGCTGATCACGTCCATTTGCTGCTCCCGAGTGAGCTTCACGAAATTGACGGCATAGCCCGACACGCGGATCGTAAGGTTCGGATACTTTTCCGGATGGTCCATCGCGTCCAATAGCGTTTCGCGATTCAGTACGTTGACGTTCATGTGATAGCCCGTCGCGCTGAAGAACGCATCGAGAATGCCGGTAAGGTTTCCGGTTTGCTCTTGTGGAACGCGGCCGAGACCGCTCGGCGCCAGACTCGCCGTGAGTGAGATGCCATCTTCCGCGTCGCGATATGGAATCTTGGCGACCGACGCCGCAGAGGCGTGAATACCGTGCGTATCGCGCCCATGCATCGGGTTGGCGCCGGGCGCGAACGGCTCCCCTTTCCGTCGGCCGTCCGGAGTATTGCCGGTCGATTTGCCATATACAACGTTCGAGGTGATCGTAAGAATCGACTGTGTATGAATGGCTCCCCGGTACGTCGGGTACTTTCGCAATTTCCCCATAAACGTGCTGACAAGCCAGGTGGCGAGTTGATCTACCCGGTTATCGTTGTTGCCGAATTTTGGAAAATCGCCTTGCGTCTCGTAGTCAAATGCAAGTCCGGTTTCGTCGCGAATCGGATGCACCTTGGCGTATCGAATCGCCGACAGGCTATCTGCGACCACTGACATGCCCGCCATGCCGAATGCCATGGTGCGAACCGGCGCGTAGTCGTGCAGCGCCATTTCGAGGCGCTCGTACGCGTACTTGTCGTGCATGTAGTGGATGACGTTCATGGCATTGACGTACACTCCCGCCAGCCAGCCCATCATCCGCTCGAACTTCTCCAGCACATCGTCAAACACTAGATAATCGCCGTCAATGGCCCCGAATTCGGGCGCCACTTGAACGCCGGCTATCTCGTCACGGCCCCCGTTGATCGCATAGAGGAGACACTTAGCGATATTCGCGCGCGCCCCGAAAAATTGCATGTGCTTGCCCATGAGCATGGGCGAGACGCAGCAGGCGATGGCCCCGTCGTCTCCAATGCTCCGCCGCATGATCTCGTCGCTCTCGAACTGGATCGCGCTCGTATCGATTGCGACCTTAGCCGCAAAGCGGCGGAACCCATCCGGAAGGCGAGGCGAATACCAGATGGTGAGATTCGGCTCCGGGGCCGGACCCAGATTGTAGAGAGTCTGTAAGAACCGGAAGCTGGTCTTAGTCACCAGTGGACGTCCATCGTCTCCCATGCCCGCGATCGACTCCGTGACCCAGGTCGGATCGCCAGCGAACAGTTCGTCATACTCCGGCGTGCGCAGAAAGCGAACGATGCGCAACTTGATCACAAAATCGTCGATGATCTCTTGCGCCTGGGTCTCGCTGAACCCGCCTGAAGCGAGATCGCGTGCAAAATAGATATCCAGGAACGTCGAAGCCCGGCCCAGCGACATGGCTGCGCCGTTCTGCTCTTTGACCGCTGCCAGGTATGCGAAATAGAGCCATTGCACGGCTTCGCGGGCGTTTTCCGCCGGCCGCGAAATATCGTGGCCGTATTTGCCGGCCATTAGCTGCAGTTCCTTCAGGGCGCGGATTTGCTCGCTGAGTTCTTCGCGATCGCGGATGATTTCGTCCGTGGACATTGCGGAATCGAGCTTGCTCTTTTCTCTCTGCTTATGGTCGATCAGCCGCGAGACGCCATAGAGCGCCACCCGCCGGTAATCCCCAATGATGCGCCCGCGCCCGTAAGCGTCAGGGAGCCCGGTGAGGATATGCGAATTGCGGCACTTCCTGATATCCGCGGTGTAAGCGTCGAACACCGCTTCGTTGTGGGTTTTTCGATATTTGGAAAAGGTTTCGATGACCCGGGGGTCGGGTTCGTAGCCATATGCTTTGAGCGCGGCAACTACCATGCGAAGCCCGCCGTTGGGCATAATGGCGCGCCTTAGCGGCGCGTCCGTCTGCAGGCCGACGATGATTTCGTTCTCGCGGTCGATATAGCCCGCCTCATGCGCGGTGATCGAGCTCGGAATTTGAGAAATGTCGAGCACGCCCAAGCGCGTCTCCTCGATAAAAAGAGACTTCAGGCGGGCCCAAAGTCTCCGCGTGCGCTCCGTGGACGGCGCGAGGAAGGATTCATCGCCATCGTAAGGCTCATAATTCTGTTGGATGAAGTCCCGGACGTTGATTTCTCTTTGCCAGAGAGACAAGCGAAATCCCTGCCAGGGTTGCACGGATTTCTCCTGATTTTCAACAGTTGAAAACACGGGCATAAGTCCTCCTTATCCGCACTCAGGCGTGCGCCGCTAACAGTCCGAGCAACCGCCCGGTCTGGCGGGCGATCATGAGCTCTTCATTGGTAGCGATCACCCACGCCGATACCTTGCTTCGGGTTGTGGAGATCCTCTGCACATTGCGCTCATTCGCCTTCCCGTTGACTTCGACGCCCAGCCATGAGCAGGCTTCGCAAATTCGCCGGCGAATCTCAGGACAGTTCTCGCCGATGCCCCCGGTAAAGACTAATCCATCGATTCCACCGAGTACAGCGGCCAGGGCTCCGATCTCTTTGGCGGCCCGATAAATGAAATAGTCTACTGCGAGGCGCGGGCCGGGTTCACTGCTGTTGAGAAGATCGCGCATGTCGGCGCTCACGCCGGAAATGCCGAGTAAGCCCGATTTCTTATATAGGATTTCTTCAACCTTCGCCGCGGAAAGACCCATCCCTTGAAAGAGGTAGAGAACCGCGCCGGGATCGATGGCGCCCGTCCGCGTCCCCATGCATAGGCCATCGAGAGCTGTAAAGCCGAGACTGCTGTCGACGCTCTTTCCATCCCGGATTGCGCAGACGCTTGCGCCGCTACCTAAATGGGCGATTAGCACTCGCCGGGATACAAGCTCGGGGGCGACTTCCGGCAGCACCGACGCGATGTACTCGTACGAAAGGCCGTGAAACCCGTATCTCTGGATGCCCGCATCGCGGCAAAAGCGCGGCAGTGGTATCAATTGGGCCAGCGGCGATTGGGTGCGATGAAAGCTGGTGTCAAAGCACGCGACCTGCGGCACATCCGGTAAGCGTTCCGTAACTGCTTCAATCGCCGCCAGGTTATACGGTTGGTGCAAGGGCGCGAGCGGGATCAGTTTGTGCAACTCGGTCACGAGCCGGGGCGTGATCACCGTTGGGCCGGTAAACCGGGCGCCGCCATGGACGACGCGATGTCCTACTGCAACGACGCGCGCGCCTGCATACCTCGATGTGAGCCACGAGGCGAGCACACTCAACGCCTCTCGTCCATCCCGCACTTCGCGGCGAGGATGGCGATCGATCAAGACGTCTCCCTCTCCGCTCTTCGCCCAAATTCTGGCCGCGGCGCCATAGCTTTCAACCTGACCCTTACATGCCATGCTCCAGCCGTCGTGTTCCGGCTGTTGAAAGACGCAGAACTTCAGGCTTGAGGAACCCGCGTTCAATACAAGAGCGTAGTTATTCATTAAACCCCCACAGGCTGCTCCCGGCGCGCATGGGATGCTAGCATCGCCACCGCGCAACTGGCGATTCTCGATCGAACGGAATCCGAGCGGCTGGTAAGGACGATTGGGACGCGCGCGCCAAGCGCCAAACCCGCCGATTCCGCGTGCGCGAGGAAGATGAGCTGCTTTGCGAGCATGTTTCCCGCTTCGAGATCCGGCACGAGCAGGATATCCGGATTCCCGGAAACCAACGAATGAATGCCCTTTATCTCGGCCGCCCGGCCGCTGATGGCGTTATCGAAAGCGAGTGGACCATCCAGAATGCCGCCTGTGATCTGCCCGCGGTCCGCCATCTTACATAGCGCGGCCGCATCGATCGTCGCAGGCATCTTCGATGTGACGGTCTCTACCGCAGCCAAAATCGCCACTCGAGGAGCTTCGAGGCCGAGCGATACCGCCAGATCGATCGCATTCCGGCAGATGTCCGCCTTGTCCTCGAGGTTGGGCGTGATATTGATCGCCGCGTCCGTTACGATCAGGACCTTATGATAGGCCGGTACATCCATCAAAAAGGCATGACTGATGCGGCGCGAGGTACGCAGTCCCGAATCGCGTGCTACGACGGCCGCCAATAACTCGTCGGAGTGCAGACTCCCTTTTATCAGCACTTCGGCGTGGCCATCCCGAACCAACTCTACTGCCTTCAACGCCGAGCCATGACTGTCGGGCACGTCGACGATTTCGGCTCCTCCCAGATCGAGTCCGGCAGCCTTCGCCACCGCCTCAATGTTTCGCGCCGGTCCGACCAGGATCGCCGTGATCAGCCCTTCGGCGGCCGCTTGCAGGGCTCCGGCTAAAGCAGTCTCTTCGCACGGGTACGCTACAGCGGCAGGCGCCGGCGCGAGGCCGGAGCACCGCTTCAGAAGCCCTTCATATTTTCCACTTCCGCGCATTCGGATAACCTCCTAAACTTCCTGTGGTGCGCGAACGGCTGAGCCGGTTTCGTTCAGCAGAAAGGTCAATGCAATGGCCAGCGCAACACCGTATAGCAAGGGATGGAACGTCAGTTGATAGTCTTCGCGTGTGCGGCTTCCACCCGAAGCGGTCTCGATGATCCATCCGAAGACCGGCCCCACCAGTGCGCTGAAGGTAAAGCAGACAAAGTTCATCAGTCCGGTGGCCGTGCCGTTTAAGTTGGGCGGATTTGCCTCCTTGATGACGGTGTAAGGAATCATCGCCGATCCGGAAGCCACTCCCGCAAGAAGGCCGACGCCATAGGGAGGAAGCAGCCGCGCGTCTCCGTATAGGATCCACGCGAGACACGCCAGAAGCACTAGAGACCCTGCAAGAATCACCGGCTTCCTGCGGCCCAGCCGATCCGAGATGAAACCTAGCAAAGGACAGCCAATGATCCAGCCCACCGGTACCATCGCCGAGCGGATCACGGCTTCTTCATAGCCGAAACCGTGCGCTTCCTGCAGAAACTGCACGCCCCAAATCATGGCGAGGATGTTCGTCGGAATGAAGAGTAATCCGGCTATGACGCCACAGAGTATCGACTGCGGTTTTCGGGCGACCGCCGCATAGGAAACACCGGCGCTTCGTAACCAACTGCCTTCCGGGCGCTCGATTTTCTCGTTCGACAGAACGATAAACAATAAGCCGGCGAGCAGCAGCCCACCGATACCCATTCCAATCCAGATTCGGTTCCATTCGTCGCCGCGCGAGATCAAGGGTCCGACCAGGAACTGGCCGGCGGATCCTCCGGCCATACCCAACATTTGGGTGGCGCCTATCAGCGTGGCCGCTTGCGACGCCGGAAAGCGTCGCCCGATGAGGTATACCGCCCCGACGAACGAAAAAACGCCTCCCGCGCCTTGCAGGAACCTACCTGTGTTGGCTGCGATCACGTTGCCTGTCGCAAATAGCAGAGCTCCGGCCGCGGTCATTAGCGCTCCCGCGGGAATGACCGCGCGCGGGCCCAGTCGGTCGATTGCGGCCCCCGACACCAGCGCAAAAGGCGAGTAGCCGTAGTAGAACAGGCCAACCAGGGTTGCCAGGCCAATCGTGCTCAACCCCAGCGACGCCGATAGCTGAGGCATCATCACCGCTGGCGCAGATCTCAGAGCATATTGATACGCGTAATAGAGCGCCGTGAGAAACCAGGCAAACCAGGCGGAGCTCGTGTCTCTCTTCATAACGAAGCGCTTAAGTTGAGATCAGCGCACGCCAGCTACCCTTCACGGCCTCGATGCCCCCGGGGGAGGAGGAGGCTTGCCATCTAAGCTGCTTTTCGACATGCCCGGGGACATCGCGCTATGGAAAAGATTCGTCAATTCAATAGCGGATGCATTTAATTCCAGCGTAAGGAATCACAGTCGAACCGGTCTTCGGTGGAACTCTGTCCACAAGATACAAAGGCTCACTGTCATAATCCAACAGGGAAACAGCAGCGCTATCCAGGGCCAGCTTGTGATCACCAGCAATAGCACAGCCGCCGATGCAAATCCTGAGAAGGCCACCCAGCGCGGAAGTATCTCCGTGCGCAGAAGGATTGAGCTCGTGGAAAAGGTAAATACTCCCGCCATTTTGATCGCGAATACGTTCATGAACTCGCCGATTAATTGCCGGAACAGCAAGTAGCTGTCGGTCTTCAGCAAATTCGTGTCGCCGCTCAGGATCGTGTCTAACAGAGCCCCAGAGACCGCCGTCGAAGCGTAAAGGCTGGCTACAAAAAGAACGCCGCTGCCGAAAAAGACAGATGAAAAAAAGCGATCCTCCAGGGCGCCGAGGCGGTGACGAATGACGCCGATGAACCACAAGAACGCAATCCCCGCAAAGGGAGCCAGATTGATGGCGATGCGAACGGCATTGCGGCGGTTCGGGTCGATCAGCCAGACGCCGGGGTCGGCGTGATAGGGCGGAATTGCGAGGCGCACGATGGTCAGGCAACTTCCCATCAGGAGCGCAAAGACTACTCCGGCGACCGCGGCGGATCGCGGGGGCGCCATCTTCGATCGCGGTGTATAACTCTGCTGATTTGTACCGGCCAGGCGCGAACCTCCAGGGTTCATGATTCATCTCCCTGTGCAGTGACTCAACATATCGGGCGCTGTCCATTTACTAACGAAGCCTCTAGTTCCGGTGCAATACCGGTCCCGGAGGAATCTTTTTAACCAGGAGAGTGACATGCGACTTGGATGCGCGGTATTAGTGGCGGTTATGCTTACTCCGGCGGCCGGGCAGCGTGGAGGTGGCATGCACGGAGGCGGTATCCCCGGAGGTGGATTACGGCCCGGATTTCCGTCGTCCATGCCGAATCCGCCCCAAATGTCCGGCCGCGGAGGCTGGGGCTTCGGCCGCGGTAACCGTGGTAATTTCTGGAGGGGGCCACGTACCCCAAGAGTGACGTTCTTCAATTGGCCTTATGCCCCCTGGCTAGATCCCTACGGATGTGAAGCGTCTCCATTTCCAAGTTACTGGAACAACGCATGTGGCATGTACTTCAATCAAGGCGCATACCCGGACCCGGCGGCTTTCCAAGGCATGAATGAGGCTCCGCCGCAGCCTCTCCCACCGCCGGAGCCGATGATCGGCATGGAAACCCAGCCATCCGCGAATCCCACTCCGCTCCCGCCTAGCCCGGCGAACGGAGGCGCAACAGTACAGCCATCGAATCTGAATGAGTCGCCGAGCCTCAGCCGTGGTGTAGTCGAGTCGTACCCGGCGCTGATCGCTTTCAAAGCGGGTGGTATGTATTCGGCAACCGAGTATTGGGTTAAAAACAAAAAGCTCTGCTTCACGACCACTCTGGGTGAGAATCTATGCACGCCTGTCTCAGAAGTGGAGCGTATATATCCTGCACAATCCGCGCGGATCGTGCGCTGACAATCGAGAAAGCCGTGTCGGAGTTCGTCGGAGTAAGCGCGCGTGTTACTTACACGCGCAGCGTTTTCGCCTACTGGGCGCATTCGAAGCGCGGTGGGCGGGTTGCTGGCGCGCTGCGTCTCCGGTCGCTGCCACAGGCGGAAGCGTAAAAGGCGTGTTTTGTTCCCTGTTTAGCCGTTCACTGAGTTTCCGATCGACCGTTTCGACGGCCGCATCCCTTCTTTCATGTGCGGGCGTCACATAGGATAATGTGCTGCCATATACCCAATATTGATCAGCCAAACTGATCCTTCCCCCTTTAAACGCGATCATGTAGGTTTTAGACGTTAGCGGCTCTGTGCGCTGCTTGATTAGTAGCGTCGTCGGCTGAGGCGAATTCACGATCACGGCTGCGGTTTGCGGCTGCGCGTCGACCAGAGCGCCGCTGGCGGAAGGGGCGGATGCGTAGTTATATCCCACTTGACCTGGAGACCACTGAGCCAGAACGGAAGGCGCCAAGCCACAGACGAAAAGAACAGATGGGAACGGTCTCATATCACGCCTCTCAAATGGCCATCGGCGGAGGAGTGAAAACAGCCTCCGTCCCGTTAGGACCACTCAAGAGGAGGATGAATCGATACTCCTGAAGGATGTCCTTTGACGTGTTTTGCGAGCGCATTGATAAGGCGTCGCGGTGACCAGCGCTATCACTGTGCTGACGTCGGTTCCTTTTCGTGCCCTCAAGCTCAGGCGAGCGAAATCTGTGGCAAGGGGCGGCAGTTGGCCATTGATTTGGACGCATCGGTCTTGAACAGTGGCGCCCCCGAATTGCTCAGCGGCTCCAGTTTGGCGTGGCAATGTACGAGGGGTCGATGGCTGCGACCGATTGCGTGCCACAGTTTCCCATCGCAAGCTTAAGTTCAGCTTGAAGAATTTCGAGCACCCGGTCGACGCCCGTTTGCCCGAACGCACCCAATCCCCAGAGAAACGGGCGGCCGATACCAACGGCTTTGGCGCCAAGAGCGAGCGCCTTGAACACGTCTGTTCCGCGACGAACGCCGCCGTCCAGGAATACCGGAATTCGACCTCTGACCTCGTTCACGACTTCGGGAAGAGACTCGATGGTCGATCGTCCTGTTTCCGTGGCCCGCCCTCCGTGGTTGGAAACCAGTATGCCGTCGAAGCCATGCTCGACCGCGAGGTGCGCGTCTTCGCGCGTGTCGATGCCTTTGATAAGAAGCTTCAATGATGTCGCTTTTCGCAAGCGGTCCACCAAGTCCCAGGTCATGCCCGGATTCTGCATCGCGACGCCCGTCATGTCGATCCCGTCGTACATTTTCCGTCCCTTGACTGTCGGACCCAGCCCGCCTTCGTGGCACGCCAGGCATGGCCTGAGGTCTTTCGGGAGCGCGCGCAGGTAGCTTTCGCTATTTCGGCCCGTGATGCTATCGACCGTGAGCGCAATGACTGGACAGCGGGCCGCTTCGACCCGTCGCACGAGTTTTTCGCAAGCCTGCCACAGGCTAGGAGCGTAGAGTTGGAACCACACAGGCCTGCCGTGCGCGGCGTTCACATCCTCCACTGCGGTCCCGGTGGAAGTGGAAAGCATCTGCATCGTTCCTCGCGCTTTGGTGGCGCGCGCCACTGCGAGTTCGCCGTCCGGGTTGAGACATTTCTCGCCCGAGGTGGGGCACGTGAAGATAGGGCTGTTGTACACAACGCCGAACAGGTCCGTCCGCATATCCACCTTGGTCGCATCGCGAAGCCGACGCGGCCGCAGTTGGACGTGTTTGAACCCTTCGCGATTAGCGCGGAGCGTCGCGTTGTCGTCGACTCCGCTTGCCACGTGCGCCCAGTGGGCCGGCAGGACGTTGCGGCGGGCGGTTTCCTCAAAATCCATGACATTGAAGGCCCCTTTCGGATCGGCGATTACCTCCGCAATCTCCGGCGCCTGTTGCGCGAATGCGTGGATTCCGCCAAGTGCGGCGACATAGGGACTCGAGCCGAGAAATTTTAGGAATGCGCGCCGGTTAGGGTTAGGAGTTGCGAAGCTCGCCATGACTTATCTGCGCCGCGCCGCCAGTTCCTTTTCGAGGGACGCGTCCTCGCCATAGATATCCTGAAAAAAGTGGACCTCGCCATTGGTCATGACCACAGCCGTCACGTACATGAACACAACTTGAATCGGGCGCTTGACCCTGACGGTAATTGGTTCTGTCCCTTGCATCGCGTCCAACACGCGATCCCGTGACCAGCCCGATGCGCGCAGCACCCACGCGGCCAGATCTTCGGGTTTTTCCACGCGAATGCAGCCGTGGCTGAGGTCGCGGCGCTCCCGATCGAAGAGCCACCGTGCCGATGTGTCGTGCAGATATACGCCGTAGTCGTTTGGGAATACGAACTTCACCAGGCCCAGGGTGTTCTTCGGACCCGGTTTTTGGCGCAATTGAAGTTTTCCTTTACCCAATTCCGATAACATGCCGTCCGAAACCCTTCCGTCACGGGCCACGTCACCATTCGGCGAGATCATCTCGAAGCGATTCGCCGAGACCCATGAACGGTCCTGCTCGATTTCCGGCAGCAGTTCAACCCGTTGGATGCTGGGCGGCACATTCCAATACGGCAGGAAGATCACGCTCTCGAGCTGCGAATGCAAAATGGGACTCTTG
Source organism: Bryobacterales bacterium (assembly GCA_963703295.1). GTDB lineage: Bacteria > Acidobacteriota > Terriglobia > Bryobacterales > Bryobacteraceae > PALSA-243. Next base: position 7,032,449 of record OY969810.1, on the reverse strand, counting down.
TGATCGGGGGCCTCGCCTACCACCACCTTCATATCGAGTTCGGGATCGTGCCCTGCCGCGTTGGCGGCGCCGAAGGCGCGCAGCCGAAATTCTGGTAGGTTCAGAACAATCGCCGGCCGCACAGGATCGTACGGACGCCGCCGCCAGCGCTCCAATGCCAGTTCCAGTTGACGCACCCGGACGCTGAGCGGGGTATTCAACTGCTCGAGCGTCGTTCTATCGATGCGGCCGTTCGGTGCGAGCCCATGACGAGATTGAAACCTTTTGACGGCTTCGACCAGCTCGCCCTCATACAACTCGGAATCGGCGGGAACACTCTCCGCGGAGAGATCGCCGAGCCGCGTTAGCAGACGAATCAGACGAGGAGCATCGGCGTATTGATCCCCCGCCTCCAAAGGCTCCTCGGTGGACTGCAGGATTGCTCCGTCGTCTTCGGCTGCCAGAACCCTATATTGATTCAGCGCATGCAACGTGCGTTCATATTCGTCCAGGGGCGCTGTCGAAGATTGATTGATCGGTTGGCCGATCCCAATTACGGCGCATGCAAGTGTAAGCAAACTGAGTTTCATTAGGCTTAAGAACTCGAACCTATAGTGCGGGAATGTCTAAATAGAATTTGGAACTCCCTTTTCTTCGTTGAGGCGAAAGGTAGACCTAATCGTCTGTGTTCGATACCGGCGTCCAGGACGAATCGGGATTGAAGCGTTCCATTTTCTTAAATTCGTCCAGGGTTTGGGCTCCAAGGTCTCTCTCGTAAACCACGCCGTCCTGGCTGACCATGAAGGTGCGCACGCCGGTAACCTTATACTCAGCGGGTGCTGCGACAAGCGCAAACCCGCCGATCATGGCCCCTTGCACTACAAAATCCATCTTGCCGAGCGGCGCCGCCGGGCCTTGCCCTTTCAGGATCTTGAAAAAGTAGCCATGGTAGGGCTCCGCGCTAGTGGTATACCCCTGTTCTATTGCACGGGCGATATTTTCACCGATGGGGCCACGCCACGCGCCATCGGCTTCTTGCCACGCTAAACCGTCCTGCTTCCCGGGAGTACTGACGATGCGCTGGGCGTATTGGTTTATTTCGTATCCAGCGCGCGGCTGAAGAGCATATTCCTCTTGCGCATCCACATATCCGCGGCAAATTGCAATTGCATCCAGCTCGTTCGCGCCGATGCGGCGATACAGCAGTTCCTGCCGGCCGGACTTACTATCGAAGAACCATTTTTCACCTCTCTTCACCAGCGGCACGGGGAAAGGCCAGTCTTCACTTCCGACGAGCACGAATGCGCGCGCCCCGCTTTTTGGGTCCACCGACAGCTTTGTCTTTTCGCGAGCTTGGGCGGCGAAATCGGCAGCGCGTCTGCGGTCTCGCGCGAATTCACCGGTGAAGACAACATCGTCCCCGTTCGGACCGAAGATTTCCGTCAGCGCGGCGACGTCGAATTTCTCGGCCGCAGTGACCAGCGCGTCGGCAGCTTGTTGCGGAGTGTCGAAGAGCCGGATTGCGGAAGTCTGTTTCGCCGTTGATCGCTGCGCGGAATAGAGGAACGACGCCGACACACATGCGCACGCCGCCACACACAGAAGGGAGATTTGCTTCCAGGACTTTCTGTTCGCGAGTATCAATTTCATATCCATGCTCCTGTGATCTTCATTCCGGGATTCGCAGCGCTTACCTGCGACGGCCGCCGCCACCTCGGGAACGCCCGCCGCCGCCGCGGGCGCCTCCACCACCGCGACTGAAGCCACCACCTCGCGATGCGCCGCCGCGATTGAGGCCTCCGCCACTGAAACCTCCGCCGCGAGATCCCATGCTCGAGGCGCCACGATTGCTGTTGCTGCGCGCAGTGGATCCATTGAATCCCCTCGCGCCGCCTCCGAACGCATTCCGGTCACCCGCACTGCGCCGCGAAAGATCGCGACCACCTATGCGATCGGCTCCGCCTGCGCCAAGGCCGGCGCCCCCACCGGCGCGATTCGCGCTACCAGCGCCTCCGAGACGGGTGCCTTGGCCTACGTTTCCCCGGGAGCTGCCGAAACCACCGCTTGGGGCAGGCTTGCTGCTGAGTTGTCCGCCCTGTCGAGAGATTTGTTGTCGGGCGCCGGCTTGGCGGTTGGCAAGTGAATCGCCGCGAGCGCTGCCGCCAAACCGATCTGCCGTGGCTCGGTTCGGATAAGGGGCGCCGCCGCGATGTGCGGGATTGTGAGTCCAGTTGCCGAGCCCATTCTGCCCAAGACCGCCCTGAGCTGGTAGCGTGGAGGGCCGGTTGCCACCGACACCGCCTACTCCACCGGGCCCACCGACGCCACCAACGCCGCCTGCTCGGCCGGGCCCACCGACACCACCGACACCGCCTGCTCGGCCAACGCCGCCGATTCCACCGACGCCACCCGCGCCGCCTGCTCGACCGGGTCCGCCGGCTCCACCGATGCCGCCGACACCTCCAGGTCCGCCCACACCACCGGGTCTGCCTACGCCACCCACACCGCCTACGCCACCCGGTCTGCCTAAACCACCGACGCCGCCCGGCCTACCTGCTCCACCGATGCCGCCGGAGATGGAAGTGCGATTGAAACTATTGAAGTTGTTGACATAAACGTTGCCGCCGCCCCAGCCGCAACCCCAACCCCAACCGCCGCCCCACCATGCGCCCATTAGCACACCCGCGCCAAAGGCGATCGCAGCGCCAGCTGCGTAATAGCCGGGTGGATAGTAGAGCGACGGATAGGGATAAGCCGGGGCGCCATAGACAGCGGCCGACTCATACGCAGGCACGTACACAACTTCCGGATTGGTCGGCTCTACAACAACCACAGTCTTGTTTTCAATTACTCTTGTTTCCACTGTCTGCTGTTCTGTGGTGTGCAAAGCGCCCTTGTCCTGCGCCTTCCTACGCATGCGCTGCACAGCATCCATCACTTCGCTCTGCTGCGCCAGAAATGCATTGCCGAGATCCGTGGTCCACTGAATGTTATCTCCCAGTAGCTTCACGACATCCGGTAAGGGAGCGAGAGCTTGGACACTTGTATCCCAAGGTTGTTTGGCCACGGCATCGGCGAGTGACTTATCCTTCAGGTTCTTATTCGTCTCCAGCCATCGCTGCAGAAGTATGATTTCGAGGGGGTACGTGGATGCGGCCAGCGTCTGAGCCAACAACGGATCTGGATAAAGCGCGATTGGCGCGACGAGCGAGTCCAATTGATCGGGTGAAACTTTGACGGTCTGAGGATTTGGAGCACGCTCCTGTCCTGCCGATGATTCCGATGCATAGGTCAGGGTATCCCCTGGCATCAGAAAGATCGTACACAGAATTGCCACCCAAGATCTGAGCAAAGAAGCCTTTCTGTCGAATCTCACTGACTACCTCGCTTTGGGGCGCCGGCCTGCGGCGCGGTGATCGATAAGCCGTTACTCGTTAATTGCGATGCGATGGAAGAACGAAAAGCTTCTTTCGCGGGTTATATGTATCCCCTCCGATCAGCATGTGATCGGATTAAGAAACCATCGAGACCATCGGCAGTGCCTCATAAAGCAAGAAGTCAGGTAACGCTCGCTTGCTTAAAAGAGGCTCTACGAGCTATTCAGCGACGGCCGCGCCTCCACCGGCGCCGCATACTTAACAGCCAGGGAACAACGATAGCCGGCCGAGGGCGCCGCAGCTGGAGCGGCAATCGGAGCCGTCTCGGGCGATGCTGGTAAAGGAGCGGCCGCCGGGATGATAGTCGCCGGTATGTCCACCCGTCATGCCCGTCGCGAGGAAGGAGAGGCAAGTAAACGACCCCGCGTAGATGGCCCTCGACCTTAAATTATTGTTTCGACCTTATCGCCTCGGACAGGCGTTCGATGCAACGGGAACAGCTGATCCCATGGGTTCACAGGTAGTGGCGAAGCAGCGATAGCCTGGGTAAGTATCGGACCACCTTTCCGGCGTGACTTCCGTCGGCGCGCCGGCCGGCGATCCTCGATGGAGATTCACCTGTGTTGGGCCAGCGGCTCCAATCCTCGGCTGAAGATCTGGCAATCCTTCGCCTTGTTTTTGCCCCCGGCGAACACTCGGCCTGGATGCTGCGAAACACGGGCGTTCTCGAATTTTGTGGAGAGCCAGAAACTTAATAAATCTACCTGTCTACGGCCATCATCGGAACTTCGACTAGAAAAGCACGAAAGGAAGTTGTTTCATGCTGGAAGAAGAAGGTACGTTCACGCCGGCGAAGCGCGACGAGGGGCATAGTCGCTGGCTTGCGATGCAATCGGCATACGCAGAATACATGCAAGCGTCCGAAGCGTTAGACTGTACCCATGAATCCCCGGAGGGCTTGACCGCCGCTGAACGCTTGCGAATAATGATCGCGGAGGGCAGGCATCGAGTTGCTTTTGAACGGTATCTGGAAGCACGGATGGCTTTTCTGGAAACCCACATCGATGAAATCAAACAGGCGGACGGCGGACCGGGTGACGCGCCGTTGAACGGCGGGGATTGCAGCAAGCCTTCCTGGTGGTCGCTCGCAAACTGTAGGCCTTTCCTCGAGGCTTTGGCGGTTGTACTCCTATGTACAAGCGCGTTCTCTTTGGTGCGGGTTCAGAAAAAGATGCGCAACGTTGAGACTTCGCGCGAGGAGTTCCAGACAACGCTAACGCAGATTTCCGATGGCCTCCAGGCGCTGAGGCAACAGGTGGATGCGCTTGGCCCTCTTCAATATTCCCCAACTCAGCACATTGTGAATGCCTCGTCTGGAGTGAAGCCTCTTCGGCGCGCGCCCGCGCGCATATCCTCCCGCAAACCCTCGATAAATAGCCGATGGAAGCACCAGCCCACCAATGTCGCGCAGAAGCATGCGTATGACAACTTGTATTCATCAACTTCGGCACAGACGCAGCGCGCCTCACCCGGATTGACTTCACCCCTATTCTCGCCCCGGCAGATAATTAATCAACGGCCAAGAGATGCCTGGGGAATGCCGATTGGGGCTAACTCAGGCGACGCGCGGTTCTAGCTCGATGACATCGAATGGCGCCTGAGGGACGTCGCCTGCATGCTGGCTGGATCGACTTGCGGCGGATCGGCTGCGCCCATAGAGAACCTCACCGTCCGCAATCCATACCATTCCTTCAGCAGGGGGCGTAGCGGCGGCGTCTTGTTCGTAACCGTCGCGATCTGACCGGACGCAGTCCCGGCTGTGTGGCGTGTTCGATGGAAGATTGTGTTTGAGTAACCAGCCGGCTGCTACTGCCGCAAGGAGGCATAGAGGTACGGCGAATCGCGCATAGGTTCTATTCGGATGCGCAGTGCGTCGATGCCCCATCTCGGTCCGGTTTCTATCTCCCGGTTCACCAGCCCATGATCAGGAACTGCGATGCTGTTCAAAGCCAGAGGAACGCATTTCTTCTCGGGGCCGGCTTTCTGCTCCGGGCGATGCTCTAACAGCTTATCCGGCCGTGATCCGCAGGACACAGTGGTGAGGCGCTCTATTACCCCTCGTGGCCTTGATTGCCTCTTGTATTTCCGCTTGATAGAACGCATGTTGAAACTCGCTGGATCTTGCTTAGGCGGATAGGCGACGGCTGATTCCGCCACCTTTGCGACTATCTTTTGCACAACGACGAAACGCAAAAGCTCACGCGCGAAGAAGTCATTTTCATACCCGAACGCGCCCGTGTTGGAGGTCCCTCCCCCAAGTTGGGGAGCGCTCGAAAGGTTCTTGGGGGGATATTCGTAATCGATGGCATATCTATCGTGACCTTCTCTGCCGGCCAGCCGTACGGTTGTTGGAGGAACTGGAACTTGAAATCGTCGATTTGGATGGCGCCGAACCCCGCCCCAAGCGGCGACGAACCTATCGCGGGCGCTATCGAGATGCAGGGCCGCAGTGTTACGAGCGACAACTTGCTAAAGCTCTGCCCAGAGTAATCTCCGGGCAGAGCCTCAGCGCCGGTCATCAAAACACAAACTGACCCCTTACTTGAATGATTCGTCCGGAGGCGTCGCTTCCGACGAATGAGCCCAGGATGCTGGTCGGTACCGAAACCAGGTTTGTGATTGTTCCAAAGACTCCCGGCCCCTGCGCGATGTCGCTAATCGGCTTGTCGAAATTGGGATGGTTGAATAAATTGAAGAATTGGAAGCCCAGGCCCAGCTTCGCCTTTTCCCAACCCCGCATTTTGAAGTGCTTCATAATGGAAAGGTCGTTATCGAAGAAGCCGGGTCCGCGATACTGGTTGCGAGTCTGATTTCCGAAACCGTCGGGAGTGCTCGTGCTCGGAGCGAATTGCGCTACGGCGAGACACGGAGAAGCGGGATTCGTCGCCGCCTCGCCGCAGCCGTTGTACCCGGGCGCAGTCGGAGTCGCAAAGATTGTGCCACCGTAACCATTGCCCGTCAGCGCACTCGTAGCGGCGGAGTCGGTAACCGTATAGGGTTGGCCAGTCCGGAAAAAGATCGTACCAGCAAAACTCCAGCCTCCGACGAGGAATTCCCGGCCGCGTTTCTTAAAGATGCTACGCAACGCATCATCCCAAACGTAGTTCAAGGACACGTAATGCCGTACGTCGTAATCGGAATTTCCATAATTGTACTGGCGAATGTTGTACGGGTTCTGGGGGAACAAGAGGCTGGGGTCGGTATTCAGATCGAAGGAGTTGAAGCCGGCGTTCGAGACTTCATCCAGACCGTGGCTGAAGGTGTAATTGACGCCGAATTGCAGGTGGTGAGCCATGGATTTTCGAAGGCTCATGACCAGGCCCGCATACATGGAATTAGCGCCGGTCTGATACTGAGTAATCGTCTGAAAACGGGCATCAGGCTTCGATGAGGGCAAACCAGCGAAGCCCGCAAGGAACCCGTTCAGGCCATTGTTTTGAATGATCTCGTTGTAGCCGTGATTACCGACGTAATTTACGCTTGCCACCATGCTCCCGGGTAATGACCGCTGAATTTCAAGGTTCCATTCTTCGTAACGCGCCTGCTTGTAGGTCGAATCCATGGTCGTGAAATTAGGTAGCTGGAAGAAGGGGTTCGAAGCGCTGATAGAGCCCACGGTTCCGCCATTCGCGAATCCGGTGAGCAGACTTTGATTCGCCACCGCGGCGATCGTGAACAGGTTCCCTGGGGCGCCTGGGGTAATCGGCCCGTTGTTCACGATGAAATTGTTCTTGCCAGGTGTATTCGTGGCCATCGCGCCGGCGAGCAGCCCCGGAAACACGTCGCCGAAGAAGCCGAAACCGCCGCGAATGACGGTGTTGTTGTCTTTCGTGGGTGTCCAGGCGAACCCGAATCGTGGCTGCCAGACAATATTGGTCGTCGCGGATAGGGCCTGATGAAGATTGGTCTTGATCGCCTGATTGTAGGGTATGTTGGGATCGTGAGCCAGAGAGTTGAACGGCGCAGCCAGGTTGGAGAAGCAATTTACCTGGCACACCGGGTTAGAGTTGTGGTCTCCGCGTACTGTGAGGGTCATCGTAAGGCGTGCACTTGCTTTCCATTCGTCTTGCACGTACATGCCGAGAGAGTAAAAGGCGAACGGCGCCTCCGACTTTTGAGGGAAGCGCTGGTCGAGGAAGTTGGCGGTTCCTCCTCCGTTATAGAAGTCGAGCAGGTTCCGTTCGGTGATGCGCCCGTACTGAAACGTACCGTAACTGAGATAACTTAAGTCCACGCGGTGGAAGTTAATGCCGGCCTTTACCGTGCGAGCCCCCGCTGTTTTGTTAAGGTCGTCTATTATCTGGTACTGAGTCACATTCCTGCCTTGCGGCCAGTTATAGCCTTCTCCGCCCATGTTGGCGAAAAGCGCCGGGCTGAATCGAAGGACCGTGGGAAAGACGGCCAATACGGCGTTATAGTCGGGCGGTCCGAAACGGGCGCTGTAGTATTGACCCGTCAGGATGAATTGGTTCACGAGGCTCGGTCCAAAGGTATGAGTTTCACTCAGTTGCCCGTTCATTTCGGGTTGCGGACTGTAGGCGTTGAAGATGGAGTTGATCGGATCGGTGTAAGTCGGCTGTGTTCCGTTGTCGCGCTGCACCTGTACAAAAGCACGGTCATTGTCGCCGAAGTTATGGTCTACCCGAGCGCTCCAGACATATTCTTTAGTGGAGTTGCTTGCATCTGACCGGAACTGCAGGGCGCATGGCGCAGCGCCGATTAGCGTGAACCCACCGCATCCACCGCCGGGCACGGGCGTCGCACTTGACGCTCCGGAAGCGCCGTTATAGAGTTTGAACGTATTCTGGTAGAAGGGTACGGCCAGTGTCTGGCCGGTTCCTACCAGATTCGCCAATGTCGCAGCTTCAAATTGGGGACTTGGAATCTTGGTGAGCGTATTAGTGGGAAGCACGATCCGCGTGCCTTCGTAATCGACAAAGAAGAAGGTCTTGTTTTTCTGCTTGGGGAACGGCCCGCCGATGCTGGTTGCCCACTCGTTGACGTTTGAGAATGGCCGCGGGTCGCCGGACTGATTATTGAACCAGTTATTGGCGTTCATGGTGCGGCCGTTCCAGTAGTAGATCGCGTTGCCATGGAAGCCATTCGAGCCCGATTTGGAGACATAGTTCACTTGCGATCCGGCGAGACCCCCGTACTGCCCGGTGTAACCATTGTTGACAACAGTAGCTTCGCCGATTGCGTTGGAACCCAGCATCAAATTGGAAGCCCCGCTGTTATTCAGGTTCAGATAGACATCGTTATCTACCGCGCCGTTGATAGTAAAAGTGTTCGACGTGGCGGGAAGGCCAAAACTCGAAAAGTTCCCGTACCCCCCATTCGTGCTCATTGCGACGCCCGGCGTAAGGAGTGCGAAAAACGTTAAATCGTTTCCGGAGTTCGGAAGCGCGGCGAATTGCTCTTGTGTCACTCCGGTGGAGATGTTCGCGTTGTCCGTCTGAATTCCGACGGCTTGTTCCGTAACCTGGATGGTTGTGCCCGCCGATTGGAGCGCAAGTTGTATGTTCACCGTGGTGATTTGTCCAATTTGCGCGGTGACAATCTTTTCGGTGGTGGCGAAGTTCGACACCTGCGCAGAAACGGTGTAACTACCTGGAGGCAGAAAAGAAAACCGGTAAACGCCTTGTGAATTGGTTTGCGTCAGTTGCGTTGCTCCGGTCGCCCCATTTTTGAGCTCGACTTTCGCCTGAGGCACCACGCCGCCGGATGGGTCGGTGACTACTCCCGAGATATCGCCGGAAGTTAGGGTTTGCGCTGGCAAGATCGCAGCGAACACGGCCAGACACAGAATAGGAAGACTATAGCTCCGCGTGCTTATTGTGGACATCAGATCTTCTCCTGAAACACTCCCGAGATACCGGCGCCGCGGTATTGGCGTGGACCGGTGAGCGCAAAGCCACGATGCGCGATTCGGCGCATCCACCCTGTATCGTCGTTCACGCTGATCAGGGGCGCGGCTCCGTTACGTTAGCGGTGGATGCGGGGGTGAAACGGAAGGCTCTTTATATTGGCGGTCCTGTACATTGACGCGCGTTGAAGATATGAGAGGGCCGAACGCCGCGGGCGCAATTTACGCACTGATTACGCGCGAACTCCCATAGTGTTCTTGGCGGGTGTTTGAGATGGGAGTTCTGAACGCCCGTGAACGCTGCGCTAAGGGTTGGAAAAAAAAGCAGACCCTACTAGTGTCCTGAGCGAGAGATGCGTTTAGAAAGTCGCGCGACCTTCCCGAGAATTAGATCCGCGTCGGCAGTCCAAACGAAGGGCTTGGGATTCTCGTTGCGCTTGTCCAAATAGTCGAGCATGGCCTTCTCCAGCGCGCGCACAGCAGTGTGACTGCCGCGACGGACGCATCGTTCCGTCACCTCCCCGAACAGCCGCTCCACCAGGTTCAGCCAACTACCGCTGGTCGGCGTGAAATGAATCATGTACCGCGGATGACGCTTTAGCCAGCCGCGCACCTTGGCTACCTTGTGAGTGCCATAGTTATCCATTACCAGGTGCACATCGTGGCCGCTGGGAAGATTAGCTTCGATCTCATCGAGGAAGCGTATGAACTCCTGATGCCGGTGACGGCGGTAGCACGTGCTGATGGTTACTCCCGAAGCCACATCCATGGCAGCGAACAACGATGTGACTCCGTGCCGCTCGTAGTCGTGGGACTGCCGGGCTGGCACCCCTGGCGCCAGCGGCAGAATCGGCTGCGTCCGATTCAACGCCTGAACCTGACTCTTTTCGTCCACACACAGTACGATCGCACGATCCGGCGGATTCAGGTACAACCCTACGATATCCCGCACCTTCTCAACAAATTGAGGATCTTTGGAGAACTTGAAATTCTCTACGCGGTGCGGCTGCAATCCGAAAGCACGCCAGATTCGCACGATTGCATTCTGCGTCAGGCCCACCTCTTGCGCCATGAGACGGGTGCTCCAATGCGTGCTGTTGGCTGGCATTGATTCCAGCGTCTTGGTGACGACATCCTCAATCTGCTGATCGGTGATCTTGCGGGGCGCGCCGACACGCGGCTCATCCAGTAAGCCATCCAACCCGAACTCAATAAACCGTTGCCGCCACTTTCCCACTGTCGCGCCGGTAATCTGCAGTTTCCGAGCGACCTCCGAGTTGTTCAAGCCCTCCCCACAATTGAGCACGATCCGGGCGCGCATCGCCATGGCCTGCGCTGACTTCGGCCGTCGCGCCATCAGGCTCAATTTCGCCCGATCAGCATCGGCAATTTCCAGTGGTTTCTTGGGACGGCCTGATCGCATGCCCAAGTATGAGGCCGAAACGTTATTTACTCAACGTATTTCTCGCTCAGGACACTAGGTCTTCAACCGCTTGAAAGGTTGACACTTGTCGCCACACTTCCGGCGCGCAGCCTTGCGGTCGATCTTACCCGATCCCGGTTCATGCGGCGGTTCGGCGTTTTGGCCTGTACTGTTAACCAGTCGATGGCAGGGATCAACAACTTGCGTGGAGCGAGAAGCTCGAAGACTTACTGGCGCGCCATTCTCAGGAGTGCGTTGGCAATCTCGTTGACTGCATGCTCTTCGGTGCGGCGGCTCGCGTCACTGCGAGGAAGCGACGCCAGTTCGAGATGGACTAACTCGTGCACCACTGTAACTTCCATGTCCGCGAGCATTTCTTTGTCTGGAAGGTTGTAGTCCGCAGGGTCCAGAACGCAAATGGTTGCAACCTTCGCATCAGTATCCCAGTGAATATTGCCGAGCGTCTTCGGCTCAAGCTTGTCCGCTCTTACCAAGTGGACGCGGAGGTCCCACTGTTTGAGGTTCATCCGGTCTTGCCAGACGCGCAGCTTTTCTTCGAGGAACCTGGCAGCGGTAGTTTCACGTTCCGGCGATGCCGGGATGGTGGATGCGAAACTCCGAGCCTGGAAAACGGTAGACAAAAAAAATGCCGCAAACATAATGGCTGCGGCATCAAGCAACTTCTTACACATTACTAGCGATAGTATCATCCCTCGCAATGTGAAGACACAACACTACTCGCCGATTTCACCCGCGGAAATAGATCCGGCGGCTAGGGCGCGACATGGCCTGACGCTATTCCACTATTCCCAATGATGCGGCGCCGCCCTAAAAGTCGCACAAATTGAAGTAATTGCCGGCGGACAGCCAAGCCCGCGGCGGCTCGCAAACCCCAAAAAACGGCGCTGGAAGAAGAGAAGCGGCATCGGGTGAAATGTGGAGGGAAGAGTGGCCAAACCGCGAAAGTACATTCCATTCTTCGTCGGCGGAATCTTCGCCGCTATTACGTCTATCCTTTGCTGGACGGGAATCGCTCAGGAAGTGGGCCCCTCGATTCAGCCCCGGCCGCAGCCCGGGAGCAGCGCCGTGGGTGACCGCGACCGGTTGGCACCGGATTTCAGGGCAAAAGCAGAGTTAGTCTTAATTCCGGTGACTGTCACGGATGGCAATGACCGCTTGATTACCGGCTTGGGAAAGGAAAATTTCAAGCTCTACGATAACAAGGTAGAAATTCCGATCACTCAATTCGCTCAGGAGGACACTCCGGTATCCATCGGTATTGTCTTCGATTGCAGTGGAAGCATGGGGCCGAAGATGGAGAAAGCGCGGGCGGCGGTGGCGGAATTCGTGCGGACGGCCAATCCCGAGGACGAGTTTTCGCTGGTTGCGTTTAACGACCGGGTACGGCTCATGGCGGATTTTACAAGCCGTCCCGAGGAAATCGAAAACCGGCTGTTGTTCATGCGTTCCGGCGGTGAGACCGCGCTGTTGGATGCCGTTTACCTGATGGTCGAACGGTTGGAGCACGCGAAGAATTCACGCCGGGCGATTCTTATCATCTCCGATGGCGGCGACAACGCGAGCCGGTACACATCGCGTGAAGTGAAGAAGCGTCTGCGCGAAAGCGAAGTGCAGATCTACTCGATCGGAATTTTTGAGCCGCTCGGGTTCAGGGGAAGAACCCCAGAGGAGATGATGGGTCCTGCCTTGCTCGACGCGATGGCCACCGAAACCGGGGGGCGGCTGTTCGAAGTGAACGATATTAATGAGTTGGCAGGAGCCGCCGCGGAGATTGGGCGGGCTCTGCGGAACCAGTATGTATTAGGATTCGCGCCGTCAGGGGAAAGCGATGGGAAATATCATCGTGTGCAGGTCAAGGTGCCGAAGATTAAGGGATTACCGTCACTGCACGCCACCTTTCGTTCCGGCTACTACGCCCGATGGTAAACTGAGGTGTTGCCTTCGCAATGCGGCCTTCGCGATAGCGGTACGTAGGGTGCTTTCCTGGCACGGCGCTGTAACATTCAGGCGGTCGGCAGCGACTAACTTTTATCCGCCAATTCATAGGATAGAAGCATCTTGAGTGGGTGATGCAAAGCCTGATACTATTTTTTTAATCAGCGTTATATGAGCACAATGCGGATTTTAATCGTGGAGGACGACGATGGCCTTCGCGAGATCCTAGAAGTCCAGATGCGTCAGGAGGGGTACGAAACGCGGTCGGTCCGCTCCGCGGAGGACGCTTTTCCAATTCTCCAGACCTATGCCCACCAACTCGTCATCACGGATTTGAACCTGCCGGGCGCCTCGGGCATCGATCTATTGAAGTGGATTCGCGCCGAACACCCGGAAACGGCGGTCATTGTGTCGACCGCGTTTGCTACCGTGAAGACCGCGGTGGAGGCGATGAAAACCGGCGCCTACGACTACGTCACCAAACCGGTTCAGCCATATGCAATGAAGGCGTTGGTCAAGAGAGCCACCGAGCATTGGCGGTTAGTGGACCACGTGCAAGTACTCAGAACTTCTCTGGATCGTAAAGGCGGGTTCGAGGAAATCATCGGAAGTTCTCCGAGTCTGCTGCAAGCGCTGGACGTCGCCGCGCGGACCGCGAGTACCGACGCTACCATGCTCATTTACGGCGAGACGGGAACCGGGAAGGAACTCGTGGCGAAGGCGCTTCACTTTCTGAGTCCTCGCAGCGAACATCCGTTTGTCACAATTAACTGCGGATCGATCCCCAGCGAACTGCTGGAATCGGAGTTGTTCGGCCATGTAAAAGGCTCGTTCACCGGCGCGTTCGGTCATAAAAAAGGCAAGGTAGAAATGGCGGAGGGTGGCACCGTGTTTCTAGATGAAATTGGTGAAATGCCATGGGAATTGCAGGTAAGGATTCTGCGGCTGATCCAGGAACGGGAGATCGAAAAGGTGGGGGGCGCGGCGCCCATCAAGGTAAATGTCCGAATCATTGCCGCCACTCATCGGGATCTCCTGGCAATGACGAAAGCAGGCGAGTTCCGCGAGGACTTGTATTACCGGCTGCTGGTAGTGCCCATCAATCTGCCGCCGCTGCGGGAGCGGCCGGGAGATATTCCTGCGCTGACGCAGCATTTCTTTGTCAAGTTTCGTCTCAAGTACGGCCGCGCCGACCTGGTGTTGCCGTCAAAGATCATCGACCTCTTCGAACAATACAATTGGCCCGGTAACATTCGGCAGCTTCAAAACGCGATGGAGCGGGTTGTTCTGCTTTCGGAAGGACCGGAAATCACGATCTCAGACTTGCCAGCGTTTTTGACCGGCGATTTCGATCCGCTGAAAATGCCGTCTGATCTGGGCGACGAATTAGGTGTTGCGAGCGACGAATTGGGCATTGCGGGCATGGAAAAAGCGTTGATTTTGCGAACCCTGAAAGAGTGCGGCGGAAATCAGACCCACGCGGCGCAGATATTAAAAATGACCCGCCGGGCGCTCGGTTACCGCCTGAAGCGCTACCATCTTCAGGACAAGAACTCAACTCAGTCAGAGGACAAGACTTCAACTCAATCCGGCGCATGACGGCTTAACCCCGCTTTGCGCACGAAGCCGCCCTTCTTCTTAAGTCCCATAAATCCGCTGGGCATCCGAAGTGATAGACAGCGCGCCAAACTAATGGCTGCGTATGCCAATCAGCTGTCCGGGTGGATCAAATTCGCCTCGGTACAGTCACGCGCGAGGCGAATACAATGCCGAAAACTCAGAGGAAGCGACATCGCACAGCAGCAACCACCAGCAACGGTCACAAAAACGTGCTGGAGATCTGCAGGCGGGTCTCCGCCACTATAGGAACGGATTTCTTCAACGCCGTTGCAAAGCACCTGGCGGGGGCGCTGGCGGCCGATAGCGTGATCGTAGTGGAATTTGTGGGCGGACCAATGGAGCGTTGCCGCGCTGTGGGGGCATGGCTCGACGGCGCGCCGGCAAAGTTCGAATATGAATTGGCCGGAAGCGCAACCGCGGATATCGCCATGGGGAAGGCATGCCTGTGGCGCGCTCAAGTGCAAAAGAAGTTCCCGTCGGACACGCTGTTGTCGAGCGTCGGCGCCGAGGCGTTCGTCGGCGTGCCGCTGCCGACGGACCGCCCAACAGGAGCTCTAATTGCTCTTTACCGGCGTCCGGTCGCGAGCCTGCAATTAGCAAAAACGATTTTAGACGTTTTCGCGGAGCGCACTGCCGCGGAGATGATGCGCAGGATGGAAGAGGAATCGCTTCGGCAAAGCGAGCAACGTTATCGTGCATTCATCGCCAAAAATGCCGATGCAATGTGGCGCCTGGAGTTCGAGCATCCGATTCCCACTGCGCTGCCCGAAAAAGAGCAGTTGGATCGCATCTACAAATATGGGTATCTGGCCGAGTGCAACGACGCGGCCGCGCGCCTGCTTGGATTAGAGAGAGCGGACCAGTTAATCGGCGCGCGCGTAGAAGAGATCGCCCCAGTCGAAGACCCTACGGTTCGCGAGGGTACGCTGGTGGCGATCCGCGCCGGATATCGCCTTACCAGTGTGGAGACGAATCCCCTGGACGGAGCTGGTAACCGCAGGCGCATGATCCGAAGCCAGTGGGGAATCGTCGAGAATGGAGAACTCCAGCGGATCTGGGGATCAAACCGCGACATCACCGACCTGCGTCAGGCAGAGATGGCCCTGCACGCGGCGGAACAGCGAACGGTCGATCTTCTGGAGAGCATGCGCCTGCTGGTTGTCTTTCTGGACGCGCAGGAGAATATCGACTTCTGCAACGCGTACTTATATCAGCTAACCG
Organism: Bryobacterales bacterium; assembly: GCA_963703295.1. GTDB lineage: Bacteria > Acidobacteriota > Terriglobia > Bryobacterales > Bryobacteraceae > PALSA-243. Next base: position 7,016,947 of record OY969810.1, on the reverse strand, counting down.
GATGGACGCCGGACGACCTGATGGGAAAGAGGTGGGTCGAAACCATGGTTCCCGCCGACGAACGCGACAGGGTCAGCATGGCGTTCGAGCGCGCCGCACTTGCGCCGGATCAGCGGATCCACTTTGAAACGACCCTGGTCGCAAAGGACCGCGCCGCACTTCAAATCGCATGGGACAGCATTGGGTTGCGAAGCCCGGACGGCAGTTCGGTATCCCGGGCGATCATGGGCCGAAATGTGACGGAACAGAAAGGGCTCGAAGCCCAACTTCGGCAGGCGCAGAAGCTGAGCGGCATCGGGAGATTGGCCGGCGGCCTGGCGCACGATTTCAACAACCTGCTCACGGTAATTCTGGGCTATACGACAAGATTGTTCGATGATTTGAAACCGTCGGACCCTACGTTTTCGAGCTTGGCGGCCATCCAAAAGGCGACCGAGCGAGGAGCCGAACTCGCGCACCGCCTTTTGACATTTAGCAGGCGTGAGCCGTTCCAGCCGAAGATCGTCGATTTAAACAGCGTGATCGAAGACTCGGAGAGCCTGATACGCGCGCTGATCGGCGAGAACGTGCGGCTGGTAATAAAGCTGGACAGAGAATTGAGAACGGTTCGCGCGGACCCGACGCACTTGCAGCAGGTCCTGATGAACCTGGCCTCAAACGCGCGAGATGCCATGCCTCGGGGCGGGGTTCTGACCATTGCGACATGCAACTTCGATGTCGATGAACTTCATCCGCATCCAGCGGGCATTCCGGAAGGCGAATACGTTTTGCTGACGGTTGCGGATACCGGAACGGGAATGACGGAAGAGGTCAAGACCCATCTCTTCGAGCCGTTTTTCAGTACGAAGGAAGCGAACAAAGGGACCGGGCTCGGCCTTGCAACCGTTTATGGGATCGTACAGCAGACGGCGGCGCACATCCGGGCCGATTCCGAACTGGGACGGGGGACCGCGTTTCGAATCTTTATACGGAAGACGGAGGCGAAAACCATCGCGCAGAAATCGGCGGCGTCGAAGGCGCTCCCGCGTGGACACGAGACGATCTTGCTGGTGAAAGAGCGGAGCGATTTGCGAGTCGCAGCGGCCGAAACGCTGCGCGATCTCGGGTATACCGTTTTAGAAGCGGATGGCCCGTTGCGCGCAATGGAAACGGGCGGCGATCAGGCGCAGGGGATTGACTTGTTGTTGAGCGGGGTGGCGCCACAAGGCATGCCCGGGCACGTACTGCTGGATATGATCCGAACATCCCGTCCGGAGATCAAGATCCTGTTCCTGGCTGAGAACCAGAGCCCGTCCGTTGTTGAAAACGGGGAGGCGCCGGGAGTCGATTACTTGCCGGAGCCCTTCTCGCTATCGACGCTGGCGTGCAAGGTACGCGAGGTCCTCGATCGACCATGAGAGCGGGCCTTCTCTGCGATTGTCGTGGGCTTCTCACGGTCTTCCGTTGGTTGAGAAAACAGACGGACCAGCTCACGACTATGAAACGGCTTCTGTAAAAAGCCTTTTACGTGGAACGGTTGGAACGCGGCTTCAGCGGCGCTCTTGTCATATCCACTGGTGATAAACACGTCTGCTTGTGGATGCAACCTCGCGGCGTCTTCAATGATTTTGCGGATGGGCCCGCCCGCCAGCGTAAGATCGAGAAGTATGGCGTCAACGGCTCCGGGACTACGCAACGCCTCCAACGCGGTCGCGCTGTCTGCGGCTTCGATCACTTGGAAACCGCACCGGCGGAGTAGTTGCGAAGCGGCCAACCGCAGTCCCTGGTCGTCATCGGCGACCAGGATGGTCTTGCCGCTTGAGTGGAGGGCGGCTGAGACCGGGAAGGGCTCTGGTTTTCGCCCAGGGTTTTTCGCCGGGGCCTGATTCGCGCAGGGTAGTAGGACCTTGAAAGCCGTTCCACGGCCCGGCGCGCTCATCAGTTTGATGCTCCCGCCGTACTTGCGAACGATGCGGTTCACGATCGCCAGTCCCAATCCCCTGCCATTGGGTTTCATCGTAAAGAATGGATGGAAGACCTGTGCGCGTTGCTCCCGCGAAATTCCCCGGCCTGTGTCGGAGACTACCAGTTGCACGCGCGGGCTGCGTACGCCAGGCTTACCTTCGCTAGCGCTTGCGGAGACCGCGGCGTTCACGCAGGACGTCGAGATCCGGATTTCTCCTTGTTCTCCATCGAGCGCCTCTGAGGCGTTCAAGATCAGGTTCATCAGGAGTTCGCGGATCTCCGCGGGCGCGGCGAGAACAGGCGGAAGATCCCGTCCGAGCGTAACAGTCAGCTTCGCGCGTCTGCTGATGGAGATTTTCAACAGGTCCAGCATTTCCTCCGTCAATTCGGAGATATCAAGCGGTTCGGTGCCGGAGTCCTCCTGCGCGACATAAATCATCATTTGGCGGGCGATATCCGACGCACGAAGGGCGATGGTGCGGATTTTCATCAACACCTCGGCAGGTTCTGAATGCGGCGGCGCGTCCTCCAGGGCCAGATCGGCATAGTCGAGGATATTGCCCATGAGGTTGTTGAAGTCATGGGCGACGCCCGCGGCGAGCAGTTCCAGTTGGGACAGTCCGCCGGCGCCGTTCTGTTGATGGTTCTGTTCCGGCTCCTGAACGTCTGTTGGCATTCCATCGCCTCCCTGGAAGATTCAAGCGCGAGCTTAGCGTCGCCGCTTGTGGCCGGCGGGCAAAACCTCTGTCGACCTATTTACTTGAAGTGAAATACAAGCATTACCCGAACACGCATTTGCGATTGCGCGACTCATATAGAGCGTCAGTTCTGAACCGGTGAGTTGCAGCAAGGCAAGAAGGACGCCCTCATTTAGACCGCGGCGCTGCCGCCGCTAGCGCAGCGATAGCAAAGAGAGGCTCGTAAATGCAGAGTATTCATATTTCCTCCCCTTTAGAATTCAGAGAAATTGTTCGGTCTGTCGTCGCGGAGTGAACTCGTAAAATTGAGTTCTTAACAAACTTCACTAGGTTGGGCGATGGCCATCTCTGCCGAGTCGATCTATTTTATTCGGCCGCGAGGGTAGGAAATGCTCGTTCTGGCCAGGGTTGATGACCCGTGATTTAATGACCACCTCGTGGGCCCCCGCTTTGAGTTGGCGGTGCATATTTTACGGTAGAATCCGATGTAAATTCCCGGCACTGGCTCAGCTTGCTCATGTTGATCGTATTGTTATCCGCATAGTCTTGGGCGGACAATACGGAGTGTTCCGGCAGCGCAAATTCCGAATTCCCGATTGGTACTTTCCTGTAATGCAGCGACTCATCGATGCGGCGCACCTTGATATTCGAAGGAATACGGTTCACCTTAAGATCAATGCGAACCGGATCGAGAGATTCGGCGTCGAACCAAATAGAGCCGTCATATCCTGCGACGCCTTCGACGCCTTCGTGCCGGACCAGAAAGCGGCTTTCTTCGGTTGGTACGCTGAAGTCATAGCGAATGGTCTTGCGGCCATCCTTTTTTCCTGTCCCCGCGTACTTGAATGCGATCCCGTCTTGAAATAGTATCGAGTCAGTGTGCGAGCCTAGCGCGGTATTGCCGATGGTTCCCCCGCCGGCGATCTCCTCCACGCTCTGCGTCCCGAAATGGTCCGATCCAGCGCGTGAAAAAATCTCCTGGTGGCCCGCGAAGGCGACCTCGAGATCCAATTTGTCTAGGTAGCGCCATTGGCTGCCGGTCCGCACCATTCTATCGACCGTTTCGTGGCACGTATAGTTTGGCAACGCATCGCGATGTTCCGCCATATGAGCCTTGATGCGCTGGAACAATGCCTCGGTAACTTGACCTGGGGCAGGCGCGGCAATGAAAAGGGCCAGCAATCCAGCTGTAAGCCCTGAGTGATCCAATCGCACGGCAATACCTCCGTACGCAATTCAGATTCAGACCCGGAGTGACAGACGCAGAAACGAGGGTTGGCGGGCAGGCAGATGGACAATTGTGAGAGGAGACACGACGGATTCGGCCGGAGTGCGTATCAGGCCCGCATGAAGCGCCGGATCACGTCGCACAGTTCGGCGATTTGGTACGGCTTGCGCAGGAAGGCGTCGAACCGTGCTTCTCCAAAAGTCGAATTGATGTAATTATGGCTGTACGCGCTGGTTACGAGCACCTTGGCCAAGGGCAAGACACGCCGGGCCTCAGAACAAACCTCGCGACTGGAAGTGCCAGGTAATATCACATCTAGCAAAAGTACACCAATGGCATCCTTGTGCTTTTGGATAATGGCAATCGCCTCTGTGCCATCGGCCGCCTCTAGAACGGAATAGCCCCGTCGGCGCAACATAGTTGTGCACGCCAGTCGTAGCGTGGGCTCATCTTCGACGACTAAGACGTAGCCGCGCTCGATGGTGGGCTGGGAGGGCGGAGCGGCGCTCTCCAAAGCAGGCGGATGCTCGCCAGTCCCGAAAGAGATGCGGAAGGTGGTTCCGCTTGCCTGGTCACTATCGACCCGGATAGACCCGGAGAGCCTACGCACGATGCCTTGGACGATCGAGAGACCCAGGCCATGGCCCGGTGATTTCGTAGTGAAAAATGGATCGAAAATTCTCGCCTGAGTATCCATTGTCATGCCGCAGCCTGAGTCCGCGACTTCGAATTGAACGGCGTCGCGAGTTCCTGAGCGCGACGTAGAAGCGGCGGCCATGCCGGTCCGGATCGTGATCACTCCGTAGCCTGCGCCGATCGCTTCGGAAGCATTCAACACCAGGTTCATCAGCACCAGCCTGATCTGCGCCGGATTTGCCCGTATGGCGGAAAGGCGCGGGGCGAGTTCGGTGTTCAGTGCAATATTCTTCGAGACAACGACTCGCAGCAGATCCAGCATCTCTTCGACTTCGTGCGAAATATCGACTGCCTCAGTGGCGGCATTATCCTGGCCTGCATAGATCATCAGTTGACGGACGATCCCGGCGCCTCGAATGGCCACCGTGCGGATGTTCTTCAATACCTCTGATGGGAACACTCCCTCAGCGACCTCAGCGGCGGCCAGATCGGTCTGCGCGACTATGGCGCCGAGAAGATTATTGAAATCGTGCGCAATGCCTTGGGCAAGGGAGACCACGCTCTCGAGCTTTTGACGCGCAATATTTTCGGTCTCTGCGCGCTTCAGCTCGGTGATATCCACGCAGGTTCCGACATAGCCGGTAAATTCGCCATCCGGGGCGAAATTAGGAACGCCGTTAGCAAGTACCCAGCGGTACTCCCCATCGGCGCGGCGTTTGCGGAATTGGGCCTGGAACGTGCGCCGCGCTTCAAAGGCCGCCGTGTAGGTTTCAAGACTGCTATCGAGATCGGTGGGATGGACGGCTGCGGTCCACCCGGCGCCGAGCGTCTGTTCGAGGGTCCGTCCGGAAAAGGTGCGCCAGCCTTTGTTAACGAACGTGCAGCCCTTGTCGACGCCCGTTACCCAAATCATGAGGGGCGCAGTATCCGCAATCGTTCGGAACTGTTCCTCGCTCTTCCGCCGGCCGGCCTCCTCGCGCAGGAGCTCCAACTCCGTAATGTCGGCTCCGAGACAAGCAATCCCCGTCCGGCGGCCAAGCGAATCGTACAACGGCGCGGTGCTCCACTGAATGCGGCGCTTGTGCCCGGCGCGTGTTTGTATATCGCACTCTACGAGTAGTAGAGCGCCGCGGCCATTCGCCGTATCCTGCAGTTGACGCAGGCAGTCTTCACTAATGAAACTTGCTGCCGGACGGCCGATTATATCCTCATGGCTCCATGTTGTGAGTGCGCAAGCGAAGTCATTGCAGAAGCGGATCGCGCCATCGAGATCGATGACGATGGCGACGAGCTGTACGGCTTCGAGCAAGCCGCGGAACTGGCGCTCCGATTCCCGCAGGGCCTGTTCGGCCAGCTTAGCGACGGTAATATCGCGTTCACTGCCATGCACTCCGATCTGCACGCCGTTATCGCCAAACATGGGTCCCCAAGTCGCGGTGGCCCATTTTGTCTCCCCGTTCTTGGAAAGCACACGATATTCGATATCCCGGTAGGCGCCACCGTTGAAGAGCTTATTCCAATGTTCGAGCATGCGCTCGCGATCTTCGGGCGCCGCCCAGCAAATGGGCTTCTCCTTGTTCATATCGCCGATCGAGTAGCCGGTGAGCCGTTCCACCGCTGGATTGGCATATACGAGTTGCCGGCGCACGTCATAGACCAGGACCATCTCGCTCAAGTTATTCGCCAGCAGGCGAAACTTCTGTTCGCTCTCTTGGAGTGCGCGGTCCGCCACTGCGATGCGGTCCAGTTGACCGCGGATCCGGCGCGCCGCCACCAAAGTCACGCCCAGGAGCACGGCAAGAAGAGCGAGCACGGTCAGCAACCAAGGCTCGCGGCGTTCGACGCGGAGCAAGTTGTTGAAGTATGTCAGGTTGCGTGCTGAGAGTTGCCCATTGCGCCTCAGGATTCTATCCAGGTCGCCTTCGGCGGTAACAACATCGATGCCGCGCCGGATTTCATCGGCGGCCCGGCTGGCTTGAAAAGTTGAACCGACCCCCAACTCTGTGTGGAGCGACGGCAGGGGAATGGTGCGGAGAGGTTGCGCGGAACAGGCCAAGCCGCTTAATAAAATCGCATTGGCGGTGAACTCGTCGAGATACACAGCATCGGCGCGATTCGCGCACAAATCCTGGACGCTCTGTGGATGCGACGGAGAAGGCATCACCCGCGCTTTAGGTAGTCGCCCTAGCACGAGCCGCCTATTAACGGGCAAATCGTAGAATGAGATCCGCGCCAATGCCAGATCCTGCAGGTGAAAGAAAGGGGATTCGGCACGAACCAGGAGAATGCTATCGTGGCTGAAATAAGGCTTGCTGATATAGATGACGCCTTTTCGCTCCGGCAGAATCGTGATCAAAGGCCAGAGGTCCAGATCGCCGTTTCGCAGACCAGCCTCCGAGTTGGCCGGGTGAAATACCCACTGCAATTGAATCGCGCGGCTCCTGGCAGCATCGCGAACCAGGTCGACCACCAAGCCACCTGGAGAGCCGTCGGCGTTCCGATCTTGAAAAGGCGGATCAATCTGCCAGCCGATCCGGTAGACGCGCTGGTGCAACTCCCGGGAGGCCCTGGCTTCCGTGACGTATGCGTAGACCGAACCTCCGGCAAGGAACGCGAGTACGGCAATTACCCAGCGTCTGGAGCGCCATCGCATGGTGCTTCTCATTATGCCCCGCGCGCTATCAAACCTTACACCGGTAAATTCCCGAGGTTGCCAGGAAGCGCTTTGATCTCGTATGAAACATTCGACTCGTGAACGATCTGCGGCGCCGGCCAGCCATAGAAAGAATAAACCCGCAATTTCCAAAGCCAGAGGGTGATCGAAGCATCTTAGTAACGGGGTAAAGGGAGATGGGATCTAAGATTAACCTGTTGGATCCTGCGCAGATAGGCTCGGTTGCTCAGACGCTGTTAACGGGACTGCGGCAACGAATCGTCGGCCAGGATGAAGCTATCTATACGGTCGTCCAGGCGTATCAGATGTACTTGGCCGGCATGTCAACGCCGTTCAGGCCTATTGCAAATCTGCTGTTTCTTGGGCCTACGGGATCCGGCAAAACTCGTCTGGTGGAAGCTACGGCCGAAACCTTGTTGGGCGATGCACGTGCGTGCATTAAGGTGGATTGCGGCGAGTTTCAACACAGCCATGAAATCTCCAAACTGATTGGCTCGCCTCCCGGGTACCTGGGACACCGCGAGACACATGTCGTTTTGAGTCAAGAAGCGCTGAATCATTACCACAGAGACGACCTGAAGGTTAGTTTCGTGCTCTTCGACGAAATCGAGAAGGCAAGCGACGCGTTATGGAACCTCCTGCTCGGCATTCTGGATAAGGCGACGCTCACACTGGGCGATAATCGCCGGGTCGATTTTTCGCAGGCTATGATCTTCTTAACCGGAAACGTGGGTGCGGATTCGATCAACTCAATCCTGCGTCCCGGTGTAGGATTCGCCGCCGCGGAGGCGGAGCGGCAGCAGGCCGATCAGCTGGGGGGAAAAATTGCCGGCAAGATCACCCAGGCCGGTTTGGAAGCCGCGCGCCGCAAGTTCACGCCGGAGTTCATGAATCGCATAGATCGTACAATCGTCTTCCGGCCCTTGGGTCCCGGCGAGTTGCGCAGCGTGCTATCGCTTGAGCTGGAAGCCGTTCAGGAACGAATCTTCAGCAGGGCCAATGCGCAGCCGTTCCTCTTCCAGATCACCGAGGCGGCGCGCTTGTATTTGCTGCGCGAGGGCTCAGACGCAAAATATGGCGCGCGGCCCCTGAAACGAACGATCGAGCGCCACCTGGTCCACCCTCTGTCGAATCTGATGGCCTCTCAACAGCTGAAGAGCGGGGACGTGGTCTGGGTCGATTTCGATGAAGCGCGGGAAGGCCTGCAATTCTGGAAAGCGAATACATGGCGGCAATCGCCGCTGATGTCCACCAGGCCGGCTTCGGCCAACGATTCGGCAGCGAACGCTAGCGCGGTCGCGAAATCGGTAGAGTGGCTGAAGGCTCCAAACGCGAAGCAATAGAGCAGGTCTCCGACGTCGCGATGGCCTACGAATGAGGCGCTCAGCCCGAGAGTCTCCGCATGATCCTGCCGGCCGGGCCGCGAATTGGGCGAGCTAAGCCCATGTCGATAACCCGGGCCGGTCGCCACCTGGCCCGGCATAAGTTCCGTACCGACCGCTCAGGGGCTGAGCGATTGGCCGCCAGTCAATCTCTGAATGCCGAGTGTGTCGATGTAGCATCAGATACGCAGCTCTCAATCAAGTGAGCATTGCGGAGCGCCAGGTTAGTTTGTCTATCTGCTAGGTCTTTCGCCGCTTGACAAAGTTCCTTTTGTAGTCGGACCAGGACGGGTGGCTTTGCGGTCGAACTTCCCGTTAATCCTGACTCGATTCCGATTCATCGGCCGATTCCCGGCGCCGGATTCCCGACGAAGTGTCTTTAGATCGGAGATTCTCCACTTGCCCAGAAATTGCCTAGCGAACATCCCGATTCAATCTCCGATTGCTTGAGCCAGCATCCATGCTTGGGCGTGTAGTGGATGGTGAAGCAGTTCCAGACCTCGTCGGCCGTTTCCGTCCCGTAGAGATCGACCGGCGATTTCGATGGGGGCTCCTGAGGCTATCCGTAATCAAGCGGATGGTTTGCGACGGATAGTTCAAAGCCAGATGACGCGCTTTAGATTCTATTGCGCGGAAGACATTGGCCGTGCCAACAGCGTTCGTATTCGTTGTCCCGCCTAGCCTGCCGGCCTGGTCTGGCCGGTGAAGCTGGACGACGTCGGCGTGCAGTGTAAGCGGCTTTTCATCCAAACAGACGACCGGCTTTGGCATCATACGCTGCGCCGACACATTCTACGTAAAATGGTCTTTGCCAATGTTTCAAGTAGTCAAAGATCTTAGTCTCCACGGGGCCTTAGTTTCCCCCCCCGTGGCTTTCCGCCGCTGGCACGAGCCAGATTCCTCGGCCGTCGTCCGCGTATCGCGAATCGAAGAGATTCCCCGCTCCAACAGTCGCACCCATCACGGGCACAAAAAAAGGGATTGCAAAATTGCAATCCCGCACACAGCTCTAAGGGAAACCTTCTAATTGAAGCGGAAACCGAACGTTACGGGAACGAGCGTGGAGGGCAGATTGCTGAAGGCATAGTGATACCGTGATTCAATATAGAAATACCAGCGCGAATCGCTCAGCCTAACTGTGAATCCTACGCCCCCGTTCACACCTGCAGTGCTAACCCCCTTACTGGCAAGAGTGGCCGTATACACGAACCCGTTGGGTGCGCATGAGTAGCCCCACCAAGTGTAAATCGGCTGGCACGGCGTGGCATCCGACACCACGTAGTTCTTGTCGATGGCCGCATGGCGGTAATACCAGCCGCCTCCGCCTATCAGATACGCGCCAAACGGAGAGTGGCCGAACCTATCGTGCTTGTAGCGATATTCCGCAGTAAAGCTATACAGATTGATTCTGCCAAAGGGCGCGTTGGGCGGCTGTATCACCGACAAATCGGGCGGCATGCCATTCCACATGAACTCCCCGAGTATCTCGCTGTGTTTGTCCAGGCGATACCCGGATCCAATAAGGAAGTTACCGTCCAGTCCGACGTAGTGAGCAGTCGGGTTCAGCGGCGTCGAAACGCCGCCGCCAATTTCGAGGGCAAACTTCGAGAAGTCTTGCGATCTGGCGGGAATCGTACAGGCCGCTGCCAGTAGAATAACCGAGAACGCGATTCGTTTCTGCACAGAAAAGTCTCCTTGGCCGTCGCCGTCTGGCGGCGGAGATATAGACCCGGTTTAGCTAATGGACACGCGGTGGTTGATGCCGCCGGGGCCAGTCGCGCCGTCGTAGAAAGGCCGCATAGGCCCCTACTGATGAACAGCCGTCTGAAATGCGCGAGCAGATCGACGTGTGACTCCCCCGGCGTGGGAGAAGACCGTTGTGATCGATCTGGACGTTTCACCAGATCGATCATTTTTTCAGTTGAATGAGTCAGTGGCCGATCTGCATCAACCCGCAACTACCTATGGTACGCGTCGGTTCGTGAAAAGGAGCCGTCATCGCGCCGTTGACTCGCTGTCCGGCAGAATGCGACGCCCGCTTAGCGCAAAGGCGGCCAGTCGCGCGGGCGAATAAACTTGATTCGATAAGAAGGGATGGTGAGCGGCGCCGCAGTGGGCATGCGCGGCCAGGAGCGAACGCCGCCTCATTACGCGGTCCTCACTGAGCTCCAAACGTAAAGTTAAAGCCAGTGGTGTAGCGAAGATTGTTCTGGTTATTGTCGCCTGCGGTTCGCAGATTCTGCAAACGAGTCATGTAATAGTCCAGTCCGATGGGTCGGAAGCTCATATGCTTGCTGAGCTTAATATCGAGGCCGCCGCCTACGGTCATGGCAAATGCGGTTTGCGCCGCGACGAGACGCGCTGTCACTGGTTGGCCGGGCGCGAGTGTCGGCATGCCGGGAATGTAAATCGGTTGCGTGGGCCCTGCGGGCAGAACGGCGCTAATTTGCGTGCTGGCCGTTCCGTACACGCCTCCCCACAGGACCTGGAAATACGGTCTGATGCGGGAGTAATGCAACGACAAGCGCGGACCAAAGAGAAAATTCGCGAATGTGTCATCCAGATGCGCTGAACCGATACTGTCGTTGTGCACGGCGCCCAAGTCCGCCACAAAACCCAGCCACTTGTTGAAGTTGTAATCGAACTGTCCACTGCCGCCGTTGGCGCTGAACGCGGGAACATTGGTGGCGGAATTGAACCTGGTGTACGTATAGCCGAGGAATGTCTCTGCTTTGGGTACATCCTGCGCTAGCCCGAGAGTAGCGGACGCGAGACACACTGCGACGATCGTAAAGCTTCTCTTCATTTGTTATTTATCTCCTCTAGAAGGAACGGCCTGGGAACCCAAGCCATGTTGGACCTTCTCTTGCTCGTCGAAGGTCCGGTTGACCCCTTCACTAGGCAGGATCGTTCCCGGCGGGGCGAAGCCTAGTTTTTGGGGTGAAATGCGCGGATGGGCCGGTCGATACCCGGCGCGCGCGCGATGGCTAAAGTGCGCTGAATGCCGCCACGGCGGAGGGCCACGCAAATAGCCGGAATTCCTGGAAACTCTCTTCTCGTCCCGTCGACAACATGAGAAATTGGATGCCTTCGGGAAGCGCCTGAAGAAGGATGCGGTGCCCATTCCCGAAGTGAATGGCATCGAGGCAGCGCTCCGGGTCGCCGCTGCTTCGGGTGAACTGGACGTCCTCCACCGTTCGCAACAGCCAACGGCGCCGTAACTCGATCGGGATATCCCTCATGCGAAGCAAGGCGCCATCCGGAATACATACGGCCACGATCTCGCTCCCCTGCGCGCCTGCTCTTAAAACGTAGGTGAGATCCGACCATCGGCTTGGACGACGATAGGGTTTGTCGGCAGATCGCTGCTGGCGTTCGATATCGACTGCCGAGGCCAAGCCAATCAGCCTGCTCGGGAAACGATGCGTGAGCAAAAGTTCCCCTTCGCGTGCCAGACGGCTCCGCGAGCCGTTTTCGGAATAGACGCACATCCTCACCTCTCTGATACTTGCGGCCAGTGTGGGGGTGGGTACCCAGAGCTGGAAGCGTGTGTCACACGCCGACGGATCGTAGTTTCCGATCCGTACCGCTTTGTACTCAGTTGATGCGATCCGGCTGTGAGCGGCTGAAAACCTTTCGGCCGAAGGCGTGAACCGCTGCCATCGTGGAAGCGCGCCGATGCATCCCGCTCACAACCGGGGAGTCACTGATAAGATGTACTACTGACCCCTGGTATAGGCCGATTGTTCGCGCCTTGCCATTTGAATCAGTGTGCCGGCGCCCTTCCGCCCGCAATGCTTGGTAACTCGAGAACGCAGTTCGGTGCGCGCCCTCATCAATCTGGATTTGGCAGCCGGAACGGAGAGTCCCAAGCGGTCAGCGACATCGGGCATAGGCAGTTGATCGATATCCCGCAGGAGCATGACATGGCGCAATAGAGGCGGCATACGGGAAATCTCTCTTCGCATCAATACAAGAACTTCATCCATTCCAAGTTCGTCTTCGGGATCCGCCCTTTGACTTACGAGTTCCAGGCGGACATTCGACTCCGTCGATTCGTCCAGATAGACGAAGCGCGCATTCTGTCCCTCACGAATACGCATGAGGCATTGATTCTCTACGATGCGGTTTAACCATGCCGAGAACGGGCCTTCGCTGCGGAATTGATCAAGCCGCTGAAGCGCCTTCCAGAATGCATTCTGAACTTCGTCCTCTGCGTCGCAGCGATTGCGGAGCATCTGTGTGGCCCGTTTCAGACATCGCGTCCAATGACGGCTTGTCAGTTCGCCGAATGCCCGCACGTCCCCGGCGCGCGCGGCTCTGATTAATGCCTGATCCACTGAGTCTGGCGACTCAAAGGACGGTTGCGCCGCGGTCCCGGTGGATCCGGCGGCGTTGTGATTGCGAGTTTCCTCTAATCCCATGTGCGCTTGTGAGGCAGGCGTGAGACCAACGTGGGCGTTTGGCGTAGAGACGTGAAATCAAAGCTGTTAAGTGAACCCAAAAAAAAGACTCGCGGCCGAATCGAACAACGCGGTGCAGTGACACGTAGGCCGATGCACCAAAACGTGCGGTCCCGCAGGGGTGTTTTCAAGCAGGATCCCATCGGGTGGATACGTGACGCCTCTTCAGGTGCGCGGGCGTAGAACAAGTAGCGCCGGCCCGCATCGACAATAGCATGATAAACACCCTCATCGGATTCGCGCTGATAGCGGCGTGGGCCTCTTTTCTCAATGCGGCGGCGCTACTGCCCCAAGCCGTGCAGGCGTGGGATAGTTACACCGCGAATGCGGAATCGCAAATGCAAGCGCGTCTGCAGGGCGCGCGTCCCTTCTTATGGGGGGATGAATCGAGGGACCGCCAGCGAAGCCTGGCCGCCGGTCAAGTGGTAATTGCGCCCGCAAACAAGAATGGCTTTCAGGTTGTGCCGAACGCCCTCATTCATCACTGGATCGGCGCCATATTCGTTCCGAATGCTACGGTGACGGACTTACTACCCGTGTTGGATGCATATGCGTGCTACAAGGAATTCTATAGACCCATTGTCGCTGAATCGAGGTTGTTGAACGGCGATGCCGCAACCCACGAGTACCTGGTGGTTTTTCAACATCGAGCGCTCCTCACGAACATTGCAATTGAAGCTCGGTATCAATCGCGAGAGTTCAGGGTTGCCCCGGGCCGTGGTTACAGCCTTGCAAGTGCAACCCGAGTGCAGGAAATCGAAGGTTACGGGCGCGCCGGCGAACGGCGACTGCCTCCCGGTACGGGGTCGGGCTATGTGTGGCGCCTGAACAGCATCACCAGGTATGAAGAACGCGACAGAGGTATTTATTTGGAGGTGGAAGCGATGGCGCTAACGCGTGACATTCCGGCAGGCTTGGCCTGGCTTATCGAGCCCATGGTCAAACGAATGGCCTTTAATTCGCTGGCAGCCACCCTGGAGACCACCCGCAACCGGGTGAAGGCGCTGTCTCATTCGCCAGAGAACCGCCGTTTCGTATGCGGGGATCACTCCATTTCAGCCGATCTGAGAAGCGGCGGCGGCAAATGAGCGGCGTAACCCAGTCAAGTTCATCAAAAAAGGACAACTCGCCCGGAAAAGCATCGGGATGAATGTGGAAAGGCAATATTGCATACAAGCGCCTTCAGCATTACCCAAGGCTATGACGGCGTATGAAACGGGTGAGTTGGCCGACCCGAAACAGATCTGGGCAGCTGTGGAGCGAATCCACAAGAGCCAGGTCATGAACAATTGTGCGCGTCTCATTCAATTGTTGAAGTTCGTCGTGGATTCAACGCTCAAGGGCGAAGCCATGCACCTCAAGGAGACCACCATCGGGGTCAGCGTGTTCGGGCGCAGCCCCGACTATGATCCCAAAGCGGACACAATCGTTCGCAGCCAGGCATGGAGACTGCGCTCCAAGCTCAGGAAATACTACGCTTCGGAGGGAGCCGGGGAATCCGTCATTATCGACCTACCAATCGGCCATTACGTCCCTGCCTTCCGGTTGCGCGAACCTTCGGAGGTGGAGCCCGTCACGCAACATATTGAGACCTAGTGTGAATCAGCCGCGCCAGACGAACCGTAGGAGTCCGACCAAATTTTCTTGAATCCTTTTGGTCTTCCGCGCATCGACCGCACAGAGTGCATTGCGCCCGTTAGCCCACTCACCGTTTGGCGGAGCGTGGGTGTTCCGGCGGGCGCAACAAAGCTTGTATGGTTGTTAGTCGCGGAGCATTCCCGACTGTACCCGGTCTATATAATTGCCGATCCTATTCAAATCATCCTGGCCGCCATCGCTCAACTGAGCGGGCCGGATGCGGGTGAGATGAGCGTCATTAGCAAACGCCATTCGAAGGCACAGGCGCGAATGTCGTATGACTTCTGATCCGTTGCTGGCGGCCGCAAGGCAATATGTCACGGCGCAACACGGACGAACGGTTGTATCGCCCGCGAAGGCGACCGTTCAAGTCAGCAACTGGTGGTGGAGTTGCATCGAGACCTAAGCCCGCCAAAGCGCAGAGTACTGCTGTTCGCCGCAAGGAATTTATAAGTGTCGTCGGCGAACATGACTCCTATCTCGACGGGGCGCATATCCTACGCGGACCGGGTTCAGACTATATATTGATGCTTGCTTGTGATGCCAGCGGTAGCCGCGTAGTGCGCTGACCATCCATTGCTGAGCTAAGCTAAATAGGCCGTTGAAAACGCTGTCAAGAAAATCGACAGAGACCAGTCGCATCGTTCCCCACCTCTTCTCCGAAATGGGCTCCACGCCGACCCCTTGCTTTCACTTCCAGTGGCGGCGCTTGTGCCGCAGCCTGGTTTACTCACAGCAGAGAGGATTCTGATGAGTGGCTGGATTTTCTTATTCTCGGAGGCGTGACGGGCTATTGGCCGGGAGCGAAATAGCCGTGCCGCCAAAAGAGATGCAACGGCATGAGCTTGATAGCGTTGGCAATCTCAACGCGAACAATGTGGTACTTGCCGTCCTGCTGGCGTTCGGCAGGGGAATAACCCAATACGTATTGGTTCCGAAAGTCGCGGCTCAGCTTCTCTATGGCAGCTGGCAGATCCTTCACCCGGTGCGCCCAGACCGCTGAACCGCCGGTATCCATCGATAGTTTCTCGAGAAACTGAGGGCGTTCGACTAGTCCTACGGCGTAGATCCGCGCGTCGGATTCGCGGACCAGATTGCGAACTTCCGAATCCGTGTAACGGCTATTATTGTCCCCTCCATCGGTGAGAATAAACAACGCGCGCCGCGGGTTCTGCGCCTTCCTGAGCCGCTGCACGCCCAGGTAGATCGCATCGTTCAAGGCCGTCCACCCTTGGGGTTGGATGGAGGAGAGCGCGCTCAGGATGTCATCCGCGCTCTTCGTAAACGGCGTCACGATGTCGGGGCGATCGCTGAAGCGGATGAGGAAAAACTCGTCTCCATCACGGGAGCCTTTGAGGAATTCTTTAATCGCAGCGAACGAAGGTCCCATACGCCCCTTCATACTGCTGGAGGCATCGAAAATAAAGCCGACGGAGACGGGGCCGTCCTCGCGGTGAAAACTCACCACCTTCTGCTCGACATTATCTTCAAATACCCGAAAGGCTCCTACACCCAGATCGGTAACTGGGTGGTCTGTGACATCGGTCACCGTCAGGGGCACCAGCACCATCTCCGTGTTCACCGTCAGGTCGGGCCTCAGGGGTGAATTGGGAGCCCGTCGAGTCTGGAGCGGGATCAGTGAAACCTTTGGTTCCTGCGCGCCAGCCGGACCGTTCGCCAAGGAGAGATAAGCGGATAAGACAACGGCAAAAGCTGTATTATGCATGGAAACCTTCACCGCGTGCACGCGTGAATCCCTTGCCAGAGCGGCTCTGATTTAACGTCGAGCGCTCAGACAGGTTAACTCATCTCAGTATAGGTGCAGCGTCCCGGCTTTTCCACAGTGAAGGGGTGAAATGCTCCGGCAATCCTGAGTCTCCGGGGGCTCCGGGGACATCGGACAAAGGATGGCATTATAGGGTAGAATCCACGCCTTTCCGATTCCAACATTCTCAAAAATCTCTGCCTCGATTTTGACCTGCAATTGCGCGATATGGCTTGGCGCCGGCGGGACAACCCCGCAAAGCGCAGTCCCCAAGCGTTGCGCCCTTTCTTCGAACAACTCCATCGACGTATTTGTAAGGAGGGGCTGCCCCCATGAAAAATTCCCTGATTTGCCTCGCCATGTTGGCAGGCATCAGTTTCGCGCAGGAACCGCAGAAAAACACTCCCGCAACTCCGCCCGCGGACAGCGGCGAAAAGCCCAAGGCCGCCACCGGCGTGCTCCGGCGTCTCGAGTCGGTCACATGGAGCCCGTTGCAGCTCGAGGTGCATTGGTTGGTTTCCGTTTGGGATCTGGCCAATCCTGAGCAGCCGAAAGATGTGGAGCGCTATGTCATTCATCTCGATTCGAATGTTATGGAAGTGAACGGCAAAGTCCATAACTTGCAAGATGCGGGTCAAGATCTTAGCAGTATTCTGGACCTGATCGGCGCGAATACAATGCGAGCGACTGTCTGGTGGCGTAATGTGGAAATTGCGGCTCCTGAGGCACAGCCGGACGTGGCGCCCGACGGATCCGGCGCGAAGGACGACAAATCCAAAGAACCAGCCAACAAGAAGGACGTTCCGCAATTGAGGCCCATTGGCAACTGGAAGATAGCGCAAAATGAGCAATTGCCCCGCGCGACCGCTCCTCCCGCCAAGACGGATCCCGCTACGGCGCGGGATCCTCGCAATTGACCGTCCAAAACACAAACCAGGCGAAATCGCCGGAAGTTATCCCGCTCGGCCTGCGACGGAATGGAGTCCCCCCGTCGCAGGAATCGGAAGGGTCACGGTCAAAACGTACCCGCGAGTCCGGTGAGTCCGAGCCCGAATGGCTCCGCCATGCGCTCTTACAATGCGGTCGGCGTGCTCGAGGACGAGCGCGGTGCGAATATCGGCAAGCTTGCGCCTAGCGGCCTTCGGGCGAGCGACGGCCGTGGTTGTGCCGGGCGGGTTCGACGAAGGGGCAGCGCCGTTCCGGCGGAAAACCACAGTAGCCTCGCCATCGCGGTTAGCAACCACGATCTCAACTGCGCTGCCAGCGGGAGATGAGGCGACTACGTGCGAAGCCAATGCCTGTAACGCCTCACCGAGCCGGCCTGGATCGGCTCTTAAAACTTCCGGTTGGTCTTTGATCTTGACGGAGACGCTGACGTTCATACTTTTGGCCTGAGACAGCACCGAGGAAGCGGTGCGCTGCACCAGGGCAACGAGGTCGGCTGCTTGCAATCCGAGTTTTGGCTCAGCCATCGAAATTGTCGCGATCTCAGTAAGATTGTGCAACAGTTCCAACACCAGGCGCGCAGACGATTGGACAGCCGTCAGAACGACCCGTTGATGCGGCTCCAGCAGTGGCGAAGCATCCTCCAGCAGATACTCGGCCCCCACCAAGATCCCGCTGATCGGGTTCCGCAATTCATGAGCTGAAAGTTCGAGAAGCCAACGAGGCCCAATTTGGGTCGCATCGATTGGAGCGAGCCCTGATTGTAAGCTCGATAAGGGACTCAGGGAATGATTTGCCGCCGGCTGAGCCGGAGATTTGGATGACATTGTAGAACTACCGGGATTATGATCGAAACGATTCAATCCGGGCGCAAGCATGAGCCTCCTCCTGTCTATAACTCGCCGCAATCGAGGCGGGAAGATAAGTATGATCAGTTGTTGGATGCAATGGCAAAGCCGTAGAGTAGCGGCGCATCTCGCCCGAGCAGCTAGGCTCGGCAGCTCCCCATAATCCAGAAAGGGCCGCGCGATCATCAGGGAGGCGCACAGCCTTTTGCGAGCAAAGGGGCGAGACACGACCCGTGAAATAAGCGACGGGGCGCAAGCCTGACCGAATCCCAAGGTAATCGTCGTTCACCTCGCAGATCTTCGCGTCAGGAATACAAACCTTAACGAATCCCCACCGGCTCGATTCCATATTGAAGCCGTTCTGGGATTCTAGAGCGTGGGCAGCGACGTCGAGATGCTTCTTTTCCGGGTTAACAGCCGTAAGAGACCCATAGTTTGGAAACATGCGAGTACCTTCCTAGGCTCAGTTCGTTCCGTAGAAATCTTTTCGACGTCGATCAGTACTCCCTCTCTGGGGCGCTGTGGCCAACCGTTTAAAGTGTCCTGAATCTACTAGTCCCCGAAAATGGAGCAAAGCTCGGGAAAATTTTACGGATTTCTCCGAGAATCCCTAAGGAGTCCCCTAAGAAAACAGGCAGTGTTATGTATATAACCCGATTCCTTAAGGTTTTCAACATGGTAATGTATCTTATGGTACTACCTGTACAACTTTTTTATCATAGGGAAATTACCTCCTAAACAAAGAGCCATATTTGCTGCTGTGCTTAGACGCGATTTACGGCGGGAAGGCGATCCGTAGGCCGTGCCCACCAGACGTAAAAGGTCGGCAACAGAAATGTGCTCATCACGAGATCCACAAGTAGCCCGCCCACAATCACGATTGCGAATGGGCGTTGCGAATCGGATCCAATCGCATAGGAGTTGGCGGCGGGGAGTAAGCCCAAAATTGCGACGAACATCGTCATCATAATGGGCCGGAGCCGCCTGACCGCGCCTTCAATAGCCGCCTGCTCGATGGAGAGACCGCTCGAGCGCAGCCGATTGATATAGTCCACCATGATAACGCCGGTCTGTACCGAGGCGCCGAACAGAGCGAGAAAACCGACGCCCGAAGATATGCTGAAATGCGTCCCGGTGATCAGCAAGGCCAATAACCCGCCGACGCGCGCCGCCGCGACATTGACCAGATGCAGGCAGGCCCACTTCGCGGAGCCGAAAGCTGCGTAGATGATCACGAAGATGAGAAATAAAGTGAAAGGCACGATAATCAGAAGCCGCGCCTCCGAGCGCTTCTGGCTTTCGTACTCACCGGCCCATTCGAAGTGGAAGCGCGGTGGCAGCTTCACCTGCGTCTGCACGTTCCGGATGGCTTCCTCTACGGCGCTGCCGAGATCGCGCCCGCGCACCGCGTACTTGACTCCGATGTAGCGGGAATTGGCCTCCCGATACAAGGTAGAGACACCGTCCTGCATGCGAATCCGGCAGAGCTGCGCTAGCGAGACGCGTTCGCCCGATGGCGCCAGGATTCGGATGTTTTCCATCGCTTCCCTCGAATCGCGGTATTTGGGCAAATACCGCAATACGAGGTCATAGCGTTCCTCTCCGTGGAGAACCTGCCCGACAGTGTTGCCCCCAACAGCGGTTTGAATTGCATCCTGCACGTCATTCACGCTAATTTGAAATCTCGAGGCGGCGTCGCGGTCCACTATAAAATTTAGATTGGGCTGCCCGATAAGCGGAAAGAAGCCTACATCTTCGATGCCCGGAATCGGTCGAAGCGCCTTGACGACCTTCCTTGCCCGCTCTTCGAGAACCGGTAAATCGTCGCCATAAATCTTAACGGAAAGCTGACCTTTGACGCCGCTTACCGCTTCCTCCATGTCGTCCGCGATGGGTTGCGTAAAACCCCAGAGCACTCCCGGTATTTTTTGCAATTCGCCATCCATGGCAGCGATCAGCTCGTCTTTAACCTGCTGGAATCGCCGCCTCCACTGCTGTTTGTCCTTGAGGCCGACAAAGAACTCGCTGTTGCAGAAATCCACCGCGTCCGTACCGTCGTCGGGACGGCCGATCTGCGAAACAACTTCCGTCACCTCGGGAAAGGCGGCAAGCGCGAGGCGCGCGCGATTCATGATGATGGCGGCTTCGGAAGGCCCGGTACTGGGCGGAGCGGTCCCGCGAATCCAGATCGAGCCCTCGTCAAGATGGGGCAGAAATTCCGAGCCGATTGCGCCGCTGGTCGCAAGGTAAACGCTGGCGATCAGGGACACGGCCGCTACGCTGCCCATTACCCACCGATGATGAATGGTCCAAGTCACGCCGCGCCGGTAGGCCGCGGTCACCAGGATTAAGGGGGGATTCCTCCATTCCCGAACGCGCCAGCGCAACAACAGGCTGGCCAACACCGGCGCTACCAGTATGGAGAAGATCAGGGAGCCCAGTAGAGCGAACGCCACTGTCCAGGCCATGGGACGGAAGATTCGGCCTTCCACTTTTTGCAAAGTAAAGATCGGCAGGTAGGCGGTGATGATGATAGTGACGGCGTAGAAGACCGGCCGCTGGACCTCGTGCGCGGCCGCGCGAATTCGCTCCCCGGCCGTAGCCGTCGCGCCTTCCTGCCGCGTCAGATGACGGACTACATTCTCGATCATCACGATGGCTCCATCGACGATCATGCCGAAATCCAGCGCTCCCAGAGAAAGAAGATTCGCGGGAATGTTTCGTAAGTCGAGGCAGATGGACGCAAAGAGGAGGGAAAACGGAATCGTCATCGCCACGATGAGCGCGCTGCGAATACTTCCAAGAAACAGGAACAGAACGATGGCGACAAGAATGAAGCCTTCGGCGAGGTTTCGCAAAACCGTGGTGGTGGTGAGTTTAATGAGATAGCTGCGATCGAGAAACGGAACCAGCGTCACGCCCTTGGGAAGGATGTGCTCATTGAGTTCGCGTACTTTGAGATGGATCTGCCTCAGGGTCGGATCCGCCAAGGCTCCTTTCCGCAAAAGCAATGTTCCTTCGACTACATCGCCGTTGTCGATTATTTTCCCATCCGCGCGATGGATCGACCGGCCCACCTGTCCCAACCTGATCTTCGGGCCCTGCGCGACTTCCGCGATGTCTTCGATGCGCAGCGGCGCGCCGTTCTGCGCTTTGAGCCCGATTTTTCGGATGTCGTTCACCGTTTGCAACAGGCCAACCGAGCGGACATGAACTTGCTGCAAACCGACTTCGACAAAGCTGCCCCCGCCATTGAGGTTGTTCTGACTCAATTGGTCCGCGATGTCGCTGAGGCCGAGGCCGTAGGAGACCAGCTTGTCGGGATCGACGCGAACCTGATATTCCTTCGTCACTCCTCCCAGCGCGGAGACGTCGACAATGTCGGGCGTGGAAAGCAAATGTCGTTCGATCAACCAATCCTGAAGCGCCTTCAACTCCATCAAGTCGTATCGCGGATTGACGCTCTTGAGGGTGTACCAGTAAATTTCTCCGTTGGGACTGAAATCGGCGCCAATGCCCGGCGTCAGACCGTCGGGTAGTTCCGCCTCGCCGAGCCGTTCCTGCACCTTTTGCCGATTCCAATTGTTATCGGATTCGTCGTCGAAGATGACCATGATGCTGGAGATTCCAAACATCGATGTCGATCGCAGATGTTCGAGGTGTGGGATTCCGTTGATTACTTTTTCGAGAGGAATAGTGACTTGCTGCTCGACTTCTTCAGCCGCCCGGCCAGGCCATTGCGTAATCACCTGAACGTAATTGTTTGCGATATCCGGATAGGCTTCCACGGGCAGATTGTGAAACGAAATCGCGCCCCACAGCACCAGTAGAATGGTCGTGGTGAGGACCAGAAACCTGTTGTTCAGAGCAAAATCGACGAAAGTGCGAACCATTGGGACCTCACTGCGCGGGCGCGTTTTCAAAAAGCAGGACATCGGCCGCAACGCGGTCTCCCGCGCGAAGCCCCGAGACCACCTCTTGCCGATCGGGAGAAATCATTTGGCCTGCGCGGACCTCGACGCGGCGGAATACGCCTGGTTCGCGCGGCAGAAATACCCAGTCGCGATCCTGAAGATGAAGGATGGCGGATGCCGGAATCACCACGCCCGCGTGTGTTCTTGGCCCGTGAAAGGTGGCTTCGACGAACATTCCGAGGCGCATCATCCCGGGATTCGACACTTCGATGCGAACTTTTGCCGTGCGGATCGCCGGATCGAGGACCGCTCCGATGTTGCCGATGCGTCCCTTGAGCGCCAGGCCAGGATACGCATTCAGGCGAATATCGGCGTCTTCTCCAACCGTGATTGAGGTCAAATTGTTTTCATACACGTCACAAAGGATCCAGACCCGGGACAGGTCGGAAATCGTGAAGGCATTCGGCGATTGAAGACCTTGAGTGCCGGCGGCCTCGGTTACCTGTTGATCGGTCACGATTCCGGAAACAGGCGCGAGGACATCCGAAAATGAAGAGGGATGGTCTTTATCCGCACCCAAAACGTGCAACCGTTCTTCGGCGGTCTCAACCGCGACGTCGGCTTTCTCCTCGGCGTCCTCAACTACTTCCAAATCCTTCTGGGCAATGGCGCCCTTTTCGAATAGCACTTTGGATCGCGCCAATTGCGCCTCAGCCAGTCTATCGTCTGCGACGGCCTGGCGATAATCGGAGAACGCGTCAGCCAGGTCGGCGCTTTGGACCCGCATCAAGACCTGACCTTTTTGGACGGCGTCTCCCAAGCGCGCGTGGATTTCCACGATCCTGCCCGAAGCCATTGAAATTACGGGCACGCTTCGAGAGACATCGGCCGCCACAACGCCAGTAACTTTTAAATCGGAAGCGCCAGTCCGCGCTACGGCGGTTGCTATAGGGAACCGCTCGGGATGATCTACTCTGATCACGCTGGCATCGTCTTCCTGCTCCACTTGGGCGGCGGGCGTATCAGCCGGTTGAGAATTCTTTGCTGTCATGTTGCGGGCGCAGCCTGACAGCGCGAGATGGGCGGCGGCGAGTGCGAATGCCGCTATACTCTTGTTCGTCTTGTACGTCATGGAATCACCTCGCTACCGGCTGCGAAATTGAGCTGATTGGCGGCGCTCAGAAAGGCGCCGACGAGGTTCAGGTAACTGAGTTGTATGCCACGGTAGTCCTGCTGCACTTGAAGGAAATCGACCAGCGACGCTCCGCCGTGCTGATAAGAAAAGCCGATGGTATCTCGCACGCGGGCGGCCTGCGGCAGGTGTCGAGTCTTATAGGGCCGCAAAAGAATTAGGTTGCTCTGAAGTATCGCGTAAGCCGAATCGACATCGCTGAACACCTGCAATCGCGCTGCTTCGACCAGGCGTTCATTTCTGCCTATATCCAACTGCGTGCGCGCCTTTTCTCCCTGGTTGCGATCGAAAATGCGGATTGGAATGGTAACGCTGACGCCAAAGTAGGCCGGAATCGGGGGGTCGCGGCTCACGTCCACGCCGAAAGTCGGATCCGTAGATCCGTTGGCGACGGCAAGCCGGTAATCCGTCTTCGCTTTATCCACGGCCGCCAAGGCTGCGCGCAGATCGGGGCGGCGGTCCAGCGCCTTCTGTCGCACTTCCCCGAGCGGCACGGCAATCTCGGCGAAATCGAATGACCCTCTCACCTCGAGTTGCTCTACGGGCGTTCGATCGTTGAGCAGCGCCTGGAGTTGAATCTTTGCCGTCCGCAGGTTCACGGTCGCGGTCTGTACGTCCGACTCGAACTGCACGCGCTGCAGTTCCAGGCGGTCGAGATCCACCGCCGCGATATCGCCTACGCTGAGTTGGTCGCGGCTCACGGCAAGCACGTGGTCGTAATATTGCAGACTTTCGCGCGTTACGGCCAGCACCGCGCTTTGTTGCAAGACCTGAACGAATGCGTTGCGCAGATCGAACAGCAGACTTCGTTCCTGATCGGCCAATTGCAATACGCCCACGGCGGTGGCTTTGCGCGCACTTTCGAGCCGTAAATCGCGCTTGTGTTCGCGCTCCAACAGGTAACTGCCGGCCACATACGGCTGAACTAGGGTAAATGGCCGATAGGGATTGCCGTTGAATGGAGCGACCTGGTCGGCGGAAACGGTCACCTCCGGATTCGGCCGGAGGAAGGCTGTGGTCTCATCTGCCCGCGATTGCTCAATGCCGATCCGGGCGGCGCTTAGGTTCGGATTCGACGCCCTCAATTCACGCTTCGCGTCTTCCCAGGTGAGGGTTCTCTGCGCAAGCAGGACGGTTGCGCTTGAGGCCAGCAGGGCGCATCCGATCGCTAAGCGCCGGAAGCGGGCATTCAATTGACTCTCAAAAGTTGGTAATCCTTTTGCCATATGTTCTCGCCATCGAATCCGCGCAATCCCATTCGCAGCCGGCAGGTTGTCGTTCGCCTGATATCGACGGATGCAACAGGATCCGGCAGGTCGTAAAAAACCGCTCCGCGGACTGGCCAAACGTTCAAATTGACTCCCAAAATGAAAGCATTGGCGTCCAAGGGGCATCGAAGTACTGAGGCTCCGACGATTCGAATGGATAACATGATGCCTTCTAACTTGATTCCGCCATGGCCCCTCGATAATGGACCCTTTGTGCGATTGGATGAGGGCAACCTTGGCCCGGACAATGTCTACATCGATGCGCCCACGAGCCGGTCTATACCTCTGGAAATGCCTGCCTTGAATTCGGAGGAGTTTTACCGTCAGTTCGTCATTGCGCCAGGTTCCAAAGCACAGTTAGGAACTTTCGACGCGAGTTACCACGGGCCTTATGCGTTGCGCCAATCTACAACGCCGCAAATCCGGTTCCTCTTACATAAGCTGAATGAGCTGCAGTATTGCATGTACGCCGATAAGAAGCATTCGCTTCTCATTGTGTTTCAAGGCCTTGATGCCTCCGGCAAGGATGCGATGACCCGGCACCTTCTTGCCGGTATGGATCCCTCAGGATGCCAGGTTTCATGCTTCAAGAAGCCAACGCCGCAGGAACTGGATCACGACTTTCTCTGGCGGGTGCACCCGCATGCTCCCGCCAAGGGGCAGGTGGCGATCTTTAACCGGTCTCATTACGAAGACGTTCTGATCGGCCGCGTGCATGAACTGGCGCCCAGCAGCACATTGGAAGGGCGGTATGACCTCATTAACGACTTTGAGAGGCAGCTGGCATTGGATAACAATACGACCACTCTCAAATTCTTGCTCTACATTTCAAAGCAGGAGCAGCTGACGCGATTCCGGCGGCGCTTGGATGACCCCAGGAAGCAATGGAAGATCAGCGAGGCCGATTATGAAGAGCGGGAGTATTGGGACGGTTACATCGAGGCTTTCGAAGAAATGGTTCGGAGAACCAGCACGCCGGATGCTCCATGGTTCGTCATACCTTCCAACTGCACCTGGTTCCGTGATCTGGCAGTGGCGCAGATAGTAGTGCGCACGTTAACGGAGTTCCAAATGCACTGGCCGAAACCAACTGTGGACCTCGCCGACATCCGCCGGCGTTATCACGCGGCGGAGTTGAAGGTCAAACATGCGTAAGCGGGAGCCGCCGGCGTCTAACGCGATCCGGAGCGGCCAATTGCTTGGAGGAGGGTTGCGCCTTGTTTCGCGGAACTCCGGCGCAGCGATTGTTTCCGGCGCATCCACTGATAAAACTCGCAGCAATCCGTCACGCCCATCATGAGAAAGGGTAGAGGATCGTCCCATGCAAAACAGGCTGCTTCGTGAATGCCCCGCAGCGATTTCAACCAGTCTCCCACGCGCAGACGACGATCCCTCATCGACCGGAACGCCGAAAGCAGATCGAGGTCTTCGACCATCCATTTCCGCCCCTCGTCCACTCGCGACGGCGGCACGGCTTGCCCGGTCATGTGAAGATAGAGAGCGCGCGCGACGTCCAATCCCTCCGTGGCTGCGAAGAGACGGAAGGTGCAGCCAATGCGTGGATTGACATCCAGTACTTTATAGGTTTTCTCTCGTTGATCGTATCTGTAACCGATGTCGAGAATTCCCCGGTATCCAATCGCCTTCATAAATCGAAGGGTCATGCGGTAAACGGCATCGTTGTGAATGCACACGCCGAGGCTGGTAATCCCGGTATCGGCTGGGAATCGTCTGATCTTCTTGCCAGTTGCGCCAAAGAGACACTCCGAATTGGCATCGAAGTAGCCATCGAACATCCAGTCTTCGCCCGGGATGAATTCCTGAAGCAGTAAATTAGGCTGTTGTGCATCCCCGGCTCTGGCGTAGAGCGCAAGCAGTTCACGGGGCGAATGGATCAGGAATTTTGTGCCTCCTGCAACATGGCGCAAGCGGTCGTCGGTGGCCTTCACCATAATCGGAAACTCGGCAGTCTCGACGAATTGCTCGACATCCTGCATGGAAGTGGGAATCATCGACTGTGCAGTAGGTATGCCGAACCGCTGAGCCATGAGCTTCATTCGGCCTTTGTCGGCTAAGGTTCGGATAAGCGAGGGAGGTTGAGAAGGAAAGACGTAGCGCTCTCTGAGAGCCGCCGCATTTTCCGAGATCCAGATGATCCCCTCGTCGGTGGTGGGCATCAGAATCGGACGGCCGCGGATGGTCTTCGCAATTTTGAGTAAGCCCGCGATAGCCTCCGAAGGAGGGCAACTTGCGACATTCAAGATCGATCTGCCGCGGCAATAACGCGAGCTGAAGCCGGATTCCCAGCGATCGGCGTCCACGCAATAAACCGGCACGCCGAGACGTCCCAAGCTACGTACGATTCCCAATCCCCCATGATGACCCGACCGAAGCACGACGACACTGACGTCTGTATTCATCTGTTTCATTGCCTGTTTAACTCTGCGAAGGAGGGAACCCGCTCTACATTGCGGCTTACCGGGACGATTGGAAGTATCGGCGACGGCCGGCGAATCATGCGCACCTCGCCGTCGCGGACCCTAAACACGTGTGGCAGATCATCGATATGGCTGAAGATGAAGTCGAGGTCGCTTAGCCGGCCCGTGCGCCTGAGGAACGCGACGCTATGGCTACAAAGGCACGCCTCAGGCGGCTTGTCGCGCCAACGTTCGACGATGGCTTCGGTTTCCGGATTGAGGGGACGATATCCCCTGGATGTTAGTGCGCCTGCCACCCAGGCGCAGCAGGCCTGGTCCTCCTCTCTGAACTCACCCTTACTCCCCGCGCCGATAACTGCGATACGGGAGTGGCGTCCCGGCAGATATTCTGCGAGGCCTGAGTAAGCTCGAAAGCAGCTCAGATAAATTGCATCGGCCCCCTCGGCCTCGTGGATGAGTTTAGTGCCTGAGGAGGATGTCAACACGAGGGGCCGATGAGTGTCGCTGCGCCCGGCTACTTGCGACGGACTATTGTCTATATCGAAACCCTCCGGGATCTCTCCACCGGACTCACCCGCGAGCAACGGGTTCTCGTGTCCGCCGGCAAGGTTCCGAGCCGCCTCGATGGAAGGCGCCGGCAAGCATTTCCATCCGGCGGCAGCCGCGGTCACCGCCGTGGTTGTAGCGCGGATGACATCGATTGCCACCACCGCCCAGCCCTCGCGATAGCGGCTCGCACTCTCTGGTAAGTAATCAATAACTACGGTGTTGGACACGCTTTACCATCCTTTCAATCGATCTGGCATGCGATTAGGCAGCAGGCTGTAGGGCCACTGAAGGCCGAAGATTGTCTTTCTGAAAGGCGTCCGAGTGCAAGCCGCGCCGGTAAATCTCTACCCTGAGTAACTCTTCCAAGCGAATATTGCACAGGCGCACTCTCGGACCGAAGTGATCCAGAAGCGCGAACTGACTAGGCTTGTTGGGCGCCTCGAAGGTCACAATGTCCAGTCCAAACTCATTCGCGAACCGGTCTGCCAAAGCCGAACTGAATGCGCCATCGTTATCGAAGAGCCCGACTCCTTTTGCGCTCTCACGCGCCTCAACTACTAATTCGCGAGCGCCGGCATCCAGCCAACGATGCCCCTGATCGAGTAGCATCGTCGTAGTATCGGAATTAAAGGCCCCGCCGTGCTTCTTGCCGAGCTCGAACTGAACCTCCAGCCCTCTCTCCGCCGCCATAGAGATGACTTGGCGCGGCGGGAGCGGCATGTCGGTGAAGCCCTCACCGCACTCGATTCGGTTGAATCCAATATTGGCGCACAGGTCGAGGTATTCTGTCAGGCGGCCTTGCGCAACGGCGACTTCGAACGGACCGCCGCCCGTAACGGTCGGCACGCGATGCTTCGCCGCGGCAGCCACTTTGCGTCGGGTGGCTTGTTCTTTAGCAACCATCCAGCAGGCCATAGAAATCTTCAGAATGGCCATAAGATGCGAGCTCTGCTCGACATGGCTTTCGAGCGTGACGGGATCATACCCCGGATCAAAGGGGCTGGCGAACGGCGGCATTTCGGGAACGCCGATAAGCCGCAAATAATCATCCGTATGAAAAGTCTCTCTGGTTATCACAAACTGTCCTTTCGAATTGATTTGATGTCAATTACTCAGCAGGCTGGGCTGGCGTCATCTTGTCGATCGCTCCGGCGCTAATTGCTGGCCAACAGCTTACCGGCCGTTCCGAATGGCTCTCCATCCGTCGCGCTACCTCTTCCATGGTCAACACCTCGATGTCACCTCGCGCGCGGCTGACAATCAACCGGTCCAGCATTTCTTCAAACATGGAGAACCCATCCGGAGATTCAGTCAGGTTTTCAGGATGTAGGCAGAAATGGAAGATTCCACGATGCCGGACGGCTGACTCGATCCCCCGGCTGAAGCGCTTGATTCGCGAGCGCAGTCCCGCGATTACCGTCCTGGACCGCCTGATCGGATACAGGAATAGCGAAGATGGAATGCGCCAGAGCCCCGGCAGGACTTCGTCGGGCCAGACTGGCGTGGGCGTCGAGCAGCGAAATTCGTCATGCAGCCGCGCCAGCTTACCGCGTAACGTCGGGCCGCGCTGAAAAGCGGGGGAGACGGTTCGCCCGCGGTAACAATGGATGCCGTGCGCGGGTAGCAAATCCAGGTGGGCTTCGGCTTCGCGCCCGAACGAAAACGAGACGGGCCGAACCGACGCCTCTTCGAGGGCCGTCGCACCCGCGGCCAGTTCCCGCTTCAAAACTTCGCGGCTAGCCCGCGGATCCGTCCAGATGAAGTGAGTGAGGCCGCCATGGAGTCCGATTTCCTGGACCGGGCTCGCCGTGCGCAGCAGATGCATGAAACAGGGGCGGTACCATAGGGGCGCCGTTTCTTCGTCTCCAGCCGGCACCCTCGCCGTCCAATCTGAAGGCAGTCCAGCCATCCTGCAGTCCCGAGGTCCCGCCGTCCCCTTCAGCGCCATTCCGCCGACCAGCAACCACGTTGCGCCGATTCCTGCTCTCTCAAGGCACGCCAGTAATTTTGTATGTGCCCCCAACGCATCAGGGTATCTTCGCCTGAACTGAATTTCGCTAAATAAGTCCGAATAACCCCACATCTGTTCTGTGTCAATAGAAAGAATGACAATGCCGCGTTCGAACTCTGGGTGTGGATAGGAGGGTTCGCGAACCATAGCTCTCCTCAAAGGGTCAAGCGAGGGTGCGGTGCGGTGCAAGTGATACCCGCAACGCTGCCATGACGGCAGCCAAGCAGGCTCAATAAGAATACCCGCGCTACGTAATCGATGTCCTGCTCTGATAGGGCTGCATAATTCGGCAATGTGATAAGGCGGCTGACGGCGGATTCGGCTACGGGACAGCCCTCCCGATACCCAAGCTTTCGGGCTTCGTCGACGGCCCGGCTGTATATCATGGACGAATCGACGAAGTACTTCCACATCGCCGTCATCATTGCGCTGCGTTCTTCGCCGCTTCGCAGGAGGACCGGAAACAGATGGTAGTTATAAGCAGCTCCCTCTCTTTCGTAAGGAAGCAGCACATCGTTCAAGTCACCGAGACGCCACAGCAAGCGGAGGCTATTGGTTCTCTGCTGCTGGACCCGTTCCGGCAGCCGCTCCGCCTGGCGGCGGGCTACGGCCGCCCACGATCGCTGGACCGCGCTCGAATTGAGCGATGGTTCGAGAATGGCCCATTGCTCCACCAGCGGCCGTAGCGTTCTGCCAACGATGCCATATAGAGGCCGGCGGAACACAGTTGCCTTGGCTGCCTGCAGAAGTACATTCCACACTTCCTGAGTCGCTGTTGCACGATGGAGCGAATGAACAGCCCGCCCCAGTTTCGGAGCTAAAGCCGCATCGTTCAGCACGGCAAGTCCGCCGCCGCCCGCCGGCCAGTACTTAGTCGAGGCAAAGCTGTAGAAGCTCGCGATCCCAAAATTGCCGGCAATTCGGCCGTTGAGGCGGCTCAGCGGCGCGTGAGCTGTATCTTCGATTACCGGGGCGTCTCCGGCCGCCACCAGCACTTCCGGCATGTCGGCGAGCTGGCCGAAAAGATGCACCGCCACGACGGCGGAGAACTTCCCGCGCGCATCCTGCAATCGCTGTGGGTCGATGGTAAGGTGCCGCCCCTCGATGTCTATAAAGACAGGTTTATGCCCAGCCGCGACGATCGCCTTGAAGAGAGAAGGATCCGTAAATAAAGGCAGCGCTACGCCTGACCCGGGCTTGAGATTGAGCGCGGTTAGAAGAAGATAGAGCGCCTGCCTGCCGCTCCGAGTCCAATACTTCGTCCCAGTCCCCAGGAAATCGAATGCGTCCGGCGGGCAGCGCTCGTGAAAGATAGCTCTAAATCCGGCGGCAAAATCCGGAGCTGTGTAGGGTAATGCGAACCGCGGAATAGAGCGGAGGCGGGAAATTCGCATGGGTCACTCGCGCCTGGAACAACGCGCCCCTTCTAAAATGGATTGAATTACTTCAAGCGACTGATCGCTCCGCAGAAAGCGTCGCGCGAGACGCACGGCGCCGCACATGATCGGATGCTCCAGGACAGGTTTCAATGCCGGATGGAGTAGAATTGCCGAGCGGTGCGGGATCAACTCATACCCAAACCTCACCTTATACTCATGCAATCCGTCCGCGGCAAAGAGCGGAACATATCCGTAACACACAGCGTCTATCGAGGGATCGGCGGCTGCTTGCGCGCTAACGGTATATGTAAGCAAGTGATTGGGATAATCCGGAAGGTCCTCGTGCCGTGACATTTGATGCAGAATCTGAAGCCATTTCTGTTCCCGGCAAGTGACCATATAGGCTGCCATGCGCGATCCGGAAAAGACGGCCGGGAATGAGATCTCATGGCAGGCGAAAGCTGCTTCAACGAATGTTTGCCAACGCCGGGGGTCGCCGAACTCCGGATCGTAACGTCCCTGCCGCGCCATAGTGCTGAGATTCAGTTCCCGGCCTTGGCTGATGAGTTGAGATTTGTTCGCAGGTCTTACCTGAAATCTCTCGGCGCCGTGGCGGACTCGCGGTCTGTGTTTGACGTGCAGTGAGTGAAGATCGTAGTTGCCACTGCGAAGCACGTAATGGCCGCTCGGCAAGCCGGTCCAGGTCACAGAGGGGAACCGCGCACCGACACAGCCGGTTTCGCGGATCGCGGCCATCAACTCCTTGGGGTCGGGGTCGAGCATTTGCTCGTAAGGCAGGCTCATGAGAAACCGTCCCGGCACGGTATACCAGGTGGCGCTGCCTACGCGAATGACGCGACGCCCACGCAGCTCAAGAAAACGCGCCAGAGCGGCCCCTGAGCAGGAGAAGGCCTTAACCCCTGCGTTACAGCGGTGTTCTTCGACTAACAAGTCATGCAGCATCGGAATTGACATATTGCTCGCTGGAAAGACTCCCTTGGGGAATCTTTGCGGGAACGTAAAAAGAGCGCCTGGTCGACTGCGCCAGCGGCGAGAAGACTCACGACGCCTTCAACAATCGGGTCGATGCCCCGGAAGTCGGCTTGTGTTGCCGGCCGTGCGCCCGAGCGGGTTCATACTCCGGCGCCAGAATTCGGAGGTGCGCAATGATGTCCTGTTCGCACCTGGTTGCGAGCAGGTCGTTCAGTTCCTCAATCCACCGATCGATCCTTTCCCAGGCTATGGGACGCTCGCGGATCACGTGCATCTTATCATTCGAAACAGGCGTCCACTCGTCGGTCTCTCGCCTGAGTTCCTCGGTCAATTTCTCACCCGGCCGAAGGCCCGTGAACTCAATGCCAATTTCTTCGTATGGAATCTTGCCTGAAAGGCGAATCAAATTCTCTGCCAAATCGATAATACGGACGGGCTCGCCCATTTCGAGCACAAAAATCTCTTGTCCTTCGCTTTTGGTGAAAGCTTGGAGAACGAGAGAAACGGCCTCCGAGATAGTCATGAAAAAACGGCGCGCCTCTGGGTGGGTCACCTTGACAGGTCCCCCGGCCTGGATCTGGGCCTGAAATATCGGGACCACGCTTCCCGCGCTTCCTAGGACGTTGCCAAACCGCACGGAGACGCATTTTGTTTGTGAGATGCCGGGCTCACGCGCGGAGACGATCTGTTCACAGACGCGTTTCGTCGCCCCCATTACGCAAATTGGGTTGACCGCCTTGTCGGATGAGATCATGAGCAGATTGGGGACGTTTAGGCTTCGGGCAGTGCGTACCAGGTTCCAGGTGCCCAGGACATTGTTCCGCACAGCCTCAAGAACATGCGATTCCATCATGGGTACGTGCTTGTAAGCGGCTGCGTGGAAGATCGAGTCGATGCGATATAGTTTCATCACTTCCGCCAGTCGGTCCGCGTCGCGAATACTGCCCAGCGCAATAACCAGATCGAGATCCGGGTATTTGTCGCGAATCGCGATTTCGATTCGGAAGAGATCGCTCTCCGCCTGGTCGAACGCTACCAACCGCGCCGGTTTTAGGCGCGCCAACTGGCGGCATAACTCAGAACCAATGGATCCCGCGGCGCCTGTGACCAGCACCGAGCGGCCCGCGATGCTTCTTTGCAGATGAGCCTCATCGAGTCTCACCTGCTGCCTACCCAGCAGGTCCTCCACTGACAGGTTGCGGACTTGGGCCGATAAGATTCGTCCACTTAGCAGCTCGTCGATCGCGGGAACGGTCTTACACGGGATTCCAGCGGAGCGGCAGTTGGCCAGCGCTTCGCGCATTTGCGGGCCCGTAGCCGAGGGCATGGCGATGATAATCTCGCCGACGACCGGCTTGCATCGGTTCAACCGCCGCACCACAGACGCCGCCTGCCTTCCCGCGCCAAGAACCGGTACGCTCAAAATTTGCGCATGCAGTTTCAGGGGGTCGTCATCCAGGAACCCTCTGACCTCATACCTTGTGCAGGTATTGGAGCGCACTTCGCGAACCAACTCCGCGCCCCAATCCCCAGCGCCGTAAATGAGAATTCCGGTCCTCTCCCGGACGGACCGCTTGCCGAAAGTCTCATCCCATATCCGCACCGAGAAACGCACCAGGGCTGTGCCGACGAAGCACAGTACGCCGTCCATAATCAGCACGGACCGGGGCATGGAGGGGCCGATCCAGAGCATGGATACCGCCATGAAGAGCACCGATCCGGCTGCATTGCCGAGAAATACCAGGTGAAGATCGGGAATACTCACGAAACGACGCAGCCCGCGATAGAATCCCATGAGATCGAAAACAGGCAGTTTCAAAACAATCGCAATCAACAGCGCCTGTTTTATGAGCGGGATGACAACGGTGGGTATCGCAAAATCGAAGCGCAGAAGGAACGCCGCCCCTACGGAGAGACAGACCATAGTCATGTGGCAGGTCCGTTCCAACCACCTGTCGAGTCTTTGATGATTTTTCATGAATAGCTCCCGCGAGGTCTAATCAATCTCGAAACGGACTCTGCGTCAGGCCCCGAGCCTTATGCGCGCGGCACGTCCGACGATTTCGCGTACCACGCCGGCCACATACTCAACCTGTTCGTCGCTCATTGCAGGATATAAAGGCAGCGAAACGATGCGGGGAAACAGTTCCATAGCCTGTGGACATGGATATTGCGCAAGCGGCAGACGCGAGAAGAAGCGGAGCATGGGAATAGGAATGAAGTGTACGCTCGCCCCGATGCCCTTCGCGCGCAGCTGGCGAATGAACTCGTCGCGGCCGATGCTGAGCTTGCCCAGGTTCAACCGGAGAATGTATAAGTGCCAGGCGTGGCGGCAGGAGGGGTCGTCGGGTGGACGCTCTAGTTCATCGACCCCGGCGAATGCGGCATTGTATATGGCGGCGAGCCGAGTGCGGCGATCGATGAACTGGTCCAGTTTACGAAGTTGGTGAATCCCGATAGCCGCTTGGATATCAGGCAGATTATATTTGAACCCATGCGCGAGGACATCATACGACCAGTGCCCAAGGTCCGCGTATCGGTCCCAGGCGTCTCGGCTGACTCCGTGAAGACTAAACATGCGCAAGGTTTCGGAAAAGTGCGTGTGCTGCGTCGTAATCATGCCGCCTTCGCCGGTGGTCAGATTCTTGGTCGCATAAAAGCTAAATACGCACGCGTCGCTGCCCGCGCCATCCGCATCCGATCCCGCGCCGATCGGCCGCCCGTCGTAAAACGCTCCGGCCGCGTGCGCGGCGTCTTCGACCACGTGAATGCCCCGTTTCGCGGCCAGCGCCCAAATGCTTTTCATGTCGCACGGCAAGCCCGCGAGATGCACCGGAATAATGACCCGCGTTCGGGGCGTGATCCGCCGCTCGATCTGTTCGGGGTCGATATTCCCATTCGGTTCGATGTCCGCGAGAACGGGTGTGGCGCCAACGTGCAAAATGGCTTGCACGGTGGCGCAGAAGGTCATCGGCGTAGTGATTACTTCGTGACCCGGGCCGATTCCCAAACCCGCCAGGGCGATGTGCAAGCCGGCCGTGGCGGAATTCACGGCAACTGCGTGGGGAGCCGTGGTGTACGCGGCAAACTCCCGTTCGAACTGCGCAGCCCGTGGACCGGTAGTGAGCCACCCCGATCGCAACGTATTTACAACCTCGGTGATCTCCTCTTCGCCGATGGAAGGGCGATGAAAGGGAATAGGCGATTCCGTCATTTTAAGACTCATATCCCCGCCGTTCTCTTGATACACTCCGCACTGAACTGGCGCGGCAAGCAGCTATATCGGATCGTGAGATAGATCAGCCTGACATCACGCCATATAGACCTGGCGAGGAGATAGCGGAGGTTTAACAGCAGCTTGGCCGGAAGAATCGAAGCGCGATACAGACTCTCCGGATCGGCCGAGGCGCCCAGCAGTTTCTCCTCATTGCGATAGAGCAGCGAGGCCGGTCCCGTGACTCCCGGCCGGACTTGCAGAACAGCCTGCCAGACGGGAGCGTCAAACTGCACGTATTCGGGCGTTTCCGGTCGGGGACCTACCAGGCTCATATCTCCTCTTAGAACGTTGAACAGCTGAGGTAGTTCGTCGAGTTTAAATCTTCGTAACAGCGCTCCCAAGCGGCTGACCCTGACGTCTCCAGCAGCCGTAATTTCAGGGCCCGTGGAGCCGCCGCGCATGGTGCGGAACTTCCAGATGCGGAAGAGCCGCCCGCGCCTGCCTACTCTGGTCTGCGTGAAAAAGACAGGCCAGCCGTCGCGGTAAAGAATCGACATCGCAATTCCGAATAAGACCGGCGACAGCACAACCAGTCCTGCGAAGGCGGAGACCACATCCAGTGACCGGGAGATAGCGCGGCTTGGCAGCCCGGTCGGCATTAGAGGTTGTCGCAAGCGTCGCTCCCGGCGTATCCGTCGATCACGTACTCATTCATCCAACGTTTATCGTGCTGCAAGAAACGCCTGGTGTGCTGAAATCCCACGCTGCGGTAGAAGGTGTTCCCCGCGTCATTTTGGTCCGCATCGGTAGTCAGGTACACGCGCTTGGCCTTCATTGACTGCGCTTGCGCCAGAAAAGCCAATATGAGTGACTTGCCGAGGCCATTTCCAGTTTTTTCGGGAGCTACTGCGATCGACGAAAGTTCGCATGAGCGCGGCGGCCACTCCTCAGCGGGCGCGTGAATTCGCCGGACCCCGTGTAACACCTTGGTAATTAGGCAGGGCTGGCGGAACACTGCGCGGACAATCGGCGTGGCGAAGGTCAATTTCCTGTTCCACATCAATTGGTAAAACTCGGAAGGCTCTATAAATCCGCATGCGAATCCCTGCAAATCGCCGCCATGCTCGGCCACCAATACAATTCCCGAGCGGTAGCTGAGCACGAGGCCATAATACTTCCGCAGGAAGCTGTCGCCGAGACGAGTTAGGAAAAAGGCGCCGAACGCTTTTTGGTGAATGGCGACGATACCCGGTAAGTCGTTCGGTGTAGCCTTACGGATTACTTCAGCTTTGCTGCGGCTCATCAACTTGGCCGCATCCGCCGAACAGATGATGTTCATAAGGGGCCCTCCCGCCGGTGAAGACGCGGGTCCAGCGGCGCACGCTGTCTCGGT
Organism: Bryobacterales bacterium; assembly: GCA_963703295.1. Lineage (GTDB taxonomy): Bacteria > Acidobacteriota > Terriglobia > Bryobacterales > Bryobacteraceae > PALSA-243. The sequence continues at coordinate 6,980,372 of OY969810.1, read as the reverse complement.
TGAGCAGGCGTTGAGACGTTCGATAACTCGAAAGACTGTTCTGTGCCGGCGAGCTTCGCACTTGCGAGCTCGATGTACAACTGCCTGTAGGACTGAAGCATCCTTTGCTCCGTGTACCAGCTCTCATAGACGGCTCTTGCGCTGGCCGCGAGACGCGTCATAGCTGGCGGATCTGCCGTAAACCGCAAAATGGCATCTCTAAGTGATTTCGCGTCGGCGGGTGGAACCAACCAGGCCATATCGCCATGCCGGGCGACTTCCCGCTGACTGCCGATGCTAGTCGCGATGATAGGCTTAGCGGCCGCCATCGCCTCGATTAGAGATATCGACAACCCTTCTCTCAGACTGGGGAGGATCACTAGATCGCAGGCCGCCAGCAATTCGGCGACATCCTTTCGAAAGCCAATGAAGTGGACCCGATCGGTCACTTTGAACTGTTTGGTAAGCCGGATCAGCCGGTCGCGTGCTGGACCGTCTCCGGCCAGGGCGATGCGAATCCGGCAGTCAAGCGGAAGCATTGCGGCTGCTTCGATGAGATATTCGAGACCTTTGTCCGGCGCCAATCTTCCGATGGAGACCGCCAACAGGTCGCCGGATCCGAAGCCTATCTCCTCCCGAATCTTCGCACGGTCGTATGTGCCGCACACGGGCTCGGCGATGCCATTGGGAATCGCGACAATACGATTCGCGCGGCACATACCCAGCTGGACGGCCCAGTCGCGGTGAAACTCACTCACAGACACCATCCGATCGCACCAGTGCGAGGCGCACCGCTCCAAAGCGGCATAGAACAGACGAGTCGAAAGCGGGCTGCTCTCATGAAATGCGAAGCCGTGGACCGTGTGTACGACAATCGGAACTCTCGCGAGCCTGGCGGCGAGCCGCCCCGCAAATCCGGCTTTCGAGGTGTGAGTATGAACAACGTCATACGACTGGGCGCGAAGAAAGGCGCGCAGGCGGAACACGCCTCCAAGGTCCCAGAGCGGCCGTATTTCACGCCGGATCACATCGAGGTCGACCACGCCCATGCCTTGCTGCCTGGCGGCTGCTTGAAACACTGAATCCGTCGTGAGAACATCGGCGTCCCAACGTTCCGCCTGCGCGACCCGAGCCAATCCCAGGATGATGCTGGCCGCGCCGCCGAATCGCGAATCGCCGACAATGTGCAGAATTTTCACGCCACGCCTGTATTGTCTTGATGGCACCGACAGATGTTACGGTTCTCTGCGCTGGGGCGGCTTGTGAATCTCATAAAGCGCCTTGCCCGTTATCGCGGGGTGCAGACACCGCGAAAGACGAAACTCGTGGCGCAAGCAGCAAGTGAGTCACAACCGCGGCGCTCAGTATCAGATGGACCATCGCCGCCGCCAGCATCCCGGCCGCGCCTCCCGCCAAGCCGGCCGTCGGAATCCAATGCGCGCACACTGCGGCGTTGACCGCAACGACACAGACGTAGAGGACCGGTTGAATTCTGAAACGTCGCGCCGCGGTGATGGCGCTCGTGAACATACACGCTACGCAGTAGACTGCTGTTGCCAAAATCAGGATACGAAAAACTTGCACCTGGGCGGCGTACTCCTTTCCGTATACCAGAGTGAGCAGACGGGAACCTGCTATTTGAACAGCTGCGAGACCGGCCAGCCCTAATCCGCCCGCCGAAGCGAGCATTTTAAGCAATAGAGCTCGATAATCCGCCAACCTGTCCGCCCGGTATAGGCGCGATAGTCGCGGGATGGCGCAATGGCCCAATGAATCCGTGACGAGAATCATCGACACGGTTGTGTAAGCCAGCGCCGAATAGATCCCGAGCTGCCGCTCACCAAGATGAGCGTGGATATAGTACCTCGGCATGTTCAGGTTCAGGGCTGCCAGGGTCATCGCCAAGCCTAAGGGCAACGCCGTGAAAATAAGGTTTCGATAGCCGCTGGTCGTGGCGCAAGGGCGGAACGTTTCGAACCGTCTGGTCAGATACGTGGCGTGCCTCGAATCGAAGAACAACAGAACGGCCAGCCAAACCAACGCAATGCCTACGCAGCCGCAAAGCACACTTAGCCCCAAGTACAGCGCGACACTAAAAGCCGTCACCGAAAGAATGCCTCGGAATGCCATCGACTTGCCGCTCTGATCGAGGCGTTCATTCAATTGAAACAGACCATAGTGGATGTCACTGATAGTCTCTATCCCTTTTGCCAGCGCGACGGCAAGGATTACCCTCGTTGTCTGCGGCTGATATCTTCCGAGGAAGGTAATACCGGCGATCACAGTCAGTCCGACCAGAGTCAGTAGGATGCGTAGTCGGAGATACTGCGAAAACCGGTAGACGTGGCGGCCATCAGTCGCTTGGACCGCGCGAAGATGCAGATTCGTAAATACCAGAATGGGCGTAGCAATAGCCAGCCCCAGCGAGAATTGGCCGACCATTAGTGAGTTGCCTAGCTTCGCCAGGCTCACGATAACTCCCCACTGACAGAGAGCGTATGCCACATTGCCGCCGAGTATCCAGGCGAAGTTCGATCGCAACGAGAGTCCGCCGGGCTCAATGTGCGGAGCGGCGCCCGAAGAACCCGGGACGGCGGATTCGGACGTAATCGTCTCTACTGGCGCTTCCAGCACGTTACGCGACTGAAGAACCGAAGAGAGTTTGCTTGTACTCAAGCTGCATCCTGGCGGCGATAAGAGTAGGCGTAGCCATCGCTGTTGCTAGCATCCCAACGGTTCAAAACGACTCCCGTGACGGAGATCCCGTCCAGAAAGAGCCGTTGCAGCGCCGATTGGGCGGTGGCTCTTGCCGTGGAATCGGCTCGCACCACGAGGAGAGCTTCGTCGGTATAGCGGCCTATGATTCTCGCGTCCGCGAACTCTAAACACGGCGGCGCGTCGACGAGCACGTAATCGAACTCCTGGCGAAATCTGCGGAACAGTCGCGTCATCTGCGCGGACCACAGAAGACCAAAGATGTTTTCCGCGGCGCTGCCGCCGGGGAGCACAAATAGCCGCGAAACGGCGGTTCTCCTCACCAGCGAGTCTAGTGGCAGTTCCTCGATAGCGTTCTTTTCTTGCAACAGGTCGCTAAGGCCCCAGCTGTTCCCCTGATCGAAGCTTTTATGGAGGCTGGGTCTGCGCAAATCTCCGTCGATCAATAGCACCTTGTTGCCAATCTCCGCAAGGGCCCTTCCGAGGTTACTCACAACCGTGGTTTTCCCCTCCATCGGACGGGCGCTGGTAATTAGCAGCACACGCGGATGATCGCCATTGCGGCTCGAAGCGAGAATGGAGGCGACGATTGCTCGGAAGGATTCCGATACCCCTGACGAAGCATGCTCGAACGCGGCTCGCTCGATGGACGCCAGGCCGGAGGTCACCCTCCTGATTCCGAAATGCGCGAAGCGCGCCCGATTGAGTTTCGGTATGGCCCCGAGTTCGGGTACTCCCAGAAACGCCGCGGCGTCTCCCGGAGCCCGGATCATGGTTTGAGTCTGCTCGCGCCACATGAGAAAGCCGATGCCGAGAACCAAACCGCCGAACCCGCCGGCGAGGAGATTGAGAAGTAGATCAGGTTTGTACGGCTGAACTGCGGGTTGCGCGGGGCCGACCAGCCGCACATTCGCTTGATCGAGGGTGGACGCAAGGCGGGCCTCGTTGACGCGCCGTGAAAGGACGTCATAGAGCTGGCGATTGGCGTCCAGTTGCCGTTTCACCGTCTGGTAACTTGCGACGTCCGCTTGCCGCCACGGGGCCATCCGACCCGAGTAGGCGTCCAGTTCCGCCTGCAATTCGGAATGATTCCTCTTGACTTCAACCAGTTCCCCGGCCAGCGCCGCCTCGGTCTGTTTAGCCCCGCGTTGACGGAACTCGACAGCCTGATCGATAAAGGTTTGGGCCAAGGTATTGGCGAGGTCCGCCGCAAGCTGGGGGGTGCGGGCATCGCATATGATCCTGATAATGCTGCTGCCCCTTACGGGTGCAATCTGGATGTTGCGTTTTATTTGCTCAGCGATGCGCCATGCATCCGCTTTGAAGGCCCCGCGGAACTCTTCCCGTTGATCCAAATGGAGTTTGCGAATGACTTGCTCGATCAGAGCGTCCTGTTTAAGAATTTCGGCCTGGGTCTGGATGTATACGGCATTGTCTGCGCTCGGCGCGGCGGTGGGGTAGATCTCTCTCAGGTTTAGAAAATTTTCATTGAACCCCTGAATTTGAACGGAAGCATGCGATTGATAGATGCGCGGCTCGATCGCGCTGACGATCAGAGCCGCCACTCCGCCGAGGGCCGCGGCAGCCAGCAATAGACGCTTACTGCGCAATGCGCTTCGGATTTCCTGGAGTGCGGTACGCCGTTGGAGTGGCGCAGCGGTATTCCAATTCTGTTCAGACGATGTCGTATACCGATTGGAATGCATCGGGGGGCGCACGGGCGATCCTTTGTTAGCCACTATTCAGCTCCGAATTAACGTCAGATTTAGCCGGAATCACGGCCATCGCCTTAAGTAGCGCGTGGTCGCCCGGCTGCGTGCAATTGGCCAAAGCTCGCGCTCTCTCAAGTCCGGCGACTCGAGTCTAACTGTCACAAACCAAGCCACGAAAGAGCGGCGGAAGGCTTCACCCAAACCGGCGCCCTGCCCGGCTTCACACCACTCAAGACTGTGCGCTGGAGGTTATGTCGTTTTTTTTGGGGTGACGGAAAGGAGTGCGTGGACTTATGTTTGACGGCGAGTCTTCAAGCGTGCAGTTTCGGGGCCGCATCGATTCCAGTGGAATCTATTGAGCTTTTCCTCGGGGATCGTCATGTTCAACGCAGGTTCTCCATGCCTGAATCGCGCTGGTTTGCGCGGAATGGCGGATAGTGCTGTTGAAACTGCGTCGCGGCAGAGGGGGGATGCATACACGCGGGAATTTGCGTCTGGCGGCTCTTCGCTGGCAGCCATCTGATTCTCGCCTTCCTGGCATGCTTTCGATGCGGCTGCCGGAGTTCTGCCAAATGGCTTGCCTGATCGGGTGGTATGCCTTGCTCGCCGGCTCTATGCCTGTGATGCGATGTCGCCGTGGGCGCCATACCGCTGAGAGCGCGTCTGTCAAGCCGGTATCTTCGTCGGACCGAACTGCAAGCGGTGCAATTCGGAATAGAGCCCCCCACCCTGAAGCAGCTGTTCGTGCCTGCCGCGCTCGACGATTTCTCCATTGTTAATCACCAGGACGATATCGGCGGACCGGATTGTTTGTAGCCTGTGAGCGACAATGATCGAGGTTCTACCCTTCATCAGGCGTGCTAGCGCGTCCAGTACCAGCTTCTCGGATGCCGCGTCCAAGCCGCTGGTGGGCTCATCCAGAACGAGAATGGGTGTATTGCGAATTACGGCCCTTGCGATGGCGATCTGCTGCCGCTGGCCACCGGAAAGAGTGACTCCACGGTCTCCAATTACCGTGTCATATCCTTGCGGCATTTGCTGGATAAAGTCGTCGGCATTGGCCAGGCGCGCGGCTCGAAGAATCTCGGCGCGTGTCGCCGCGGGTTTTCCGTACGCAATGTTATACCAGACTGGCGCGTGAAACAGCACGGTTTCTTGCAGTACGAAACTGATCTGTTGGCGTAAAGATTCCTGCTGGAACAATCGCACATCTGCGCCATCGATTTTCACTGAGCCGGAAAACGGATCGTAGAACCGTGGAATGAGATTGATGATCGTCGTTTTTCCGGCTCCCGTCGGGCCTACGAGCGCCGCTACCTGTCCCGGTTCTATGCTCAAGCTGACGTGTTTCAGTACCGGGCCGCCACGTCCGTATCCGAAGGTGACATCCTCGAATTCAATCCGGCCGCGGAATCTTGGCGCGCGCCGGGCATTCGGCGCGTCTTTGACCGTATGGTCCGTCTCCAGTATTTCGCGTATCCGCTCATAACCAATCGCAGCCTTGGCGTAGACGTCGGTGGCCTTGGCGAGTTCCTTCATCGGCCTGTACATTCTTCCGAGATACCAGATAAAGAGCACCAGCGAGCCGGCGCTCAGCGAACCAGCGAGCGCCATCCGGCCGCCAAACCAAAGCACGAGAGCCGTCCCGATGGCAACGATCATTTCGACGGCAGGCGAAAGGCGCACCTTGAGACCGCGCACGCGCAACGCGATCGCGATGGATTCACGGCTTTCCGCGGCGAACCGGCGCTCTTCGAACTCCTCGCGCGCGAACGCCTTTACAAGGTGCATGGCCGAAAGCGCCTCCTGGATGACCGAGACCATCTCGCCTTCTTTTTTCCGCACCTCACGCGTCGCCGTCTTGATGCGGCGGGTGTAGTGAAAGACGACTAAGAACAAGGGGGGTGCTACGGAAAGCGCGATCAGGGTGAACTGAGGGCTGAGGCAGAACATCACGCTCGTCATACCGAGCAATGTCAGGCCATTCATTAATGCCCCGAGTACTCCGGAGGTTATGAAACTCTGGATGGCATCGATGTCGCTGGTCAACCGGCTAATCAGGTCGCCAGTTTGCTTCTGGTCGTGATAGCCGAGTGAGAGACGCTGAACGTGGGAATACAGGGTGTGGCGCAGGTCGTGCATGATCCACTGGCCGAGGCTGGCTGTGATGTACTTCTCGGCATATGCGCTAGCTGCTCCAATAGCCGCGATCGCCAGCACGGCGATCGCGGCGAAGTTCAAGACCACAGCCTTGTCCCCGCCGGCGGCGAGTAAAAGCATCTGATCGATCCAGCCGTGGCGAGGCTTCGACTTCAACAGATTGTCGAGGACGATCTTTAACGGCCACGGCTCTGCCAGGTTAGTCAGGCCTTCAATGAGAACAGCGGCAAGGCCTAGGGTTAAGACCTTCGTGTGGGGCGTTAACAGCCGCCACATTCCAAACTCGGACGTTCTGGCGCGTGGAGTCCCTGTCATCCGGCTTCACCGATGCTGATTGAGAGCTGACCGCGGAACGCTACTTAGGGCCGGCGGCTCCCGCCGAAGCCGGTATCTCATCGCTAAATTCTCCAGTGCGTGAGATCGCATCGCGAATAATCATAAGAGCCGCCTCGCGCAACGTCAGCAAATCGGGACGGCCGGTCCAGGCGTCCACGCCCATATATCGGGCGAACGACGTCTGCAGGTCTGTCGGCATGTCGTCCCAACAGGGCGGATCGATTCTCGATAGCTGATGAAGAGCTTGGTCGAGTAACGAAAACTGGTGCTTTGACGTCCTGTTGGAATAGATCGATTGCGCCATCTGTACCTCCGGATGTCTACCACTTCAGCTACACCATTACTCTCGATGCCATGTAGGAAAAGGACGATCCGTTTTCTGCGGTTACCGGAAGATTTCACGTAACTTTTTTGCGTTACGTCAAATGGAGGATGGCGCGTACCTATATTGAGCCGGCTATGGAATAGCCGGCAAGACTCCCGCCCGGAATGCCACGACGTAATGCTTCAGGCCTAGCTGAAACGATCCCATCCCGAGAGACTTTGCTTCCTGTAACGCTTGCGGCGGCTGCCAGCCATCGTGAGCGATTCGGTAGCAGGCGATCACGGCGCCGGTCCGGTCTGCGCCCTTCTTGCAGTGAATAAACACAGGATCGGTGGAGTTCAAGGCGGCGAGGGCCTTCGAGATCTGTTCGTTCGTAGGGGCGACGACGCCCTTCATAGGGATATTGATGTACATCATGCCGGCGGCGCCGACCGCCGCGCCTTCGGCCGCAGACGAATGCTCGTCTTCGCGGCGCAGATCGATGACGGTCCTTACGCCCATCTTCGCCAGGCTCTGCCAGGCAGCGGGCTCGGGTTGGCCTCCGCGGTAAACATGTTCATTTACCTGATGGAAGTTGGGTATGGGAAGGCTGCCGGCGAATGCGGAACTAACCGCAACGCAGCAGGAGAATACGAGTCCGGCGAGCCGGGCGCTAAGAGGTGAAACGTTCATTAGTGTCCTTTGTCTGGCTGTATTTTGTAAAAGCGTATACGTATTCGACGGCTGTGAATTTCACGAGGTTTCCGCCGCATCCCTCGTTTAACCCCCGCGCTTTAGCTCCACCTCGAATGGATTTACCTTCAAATTCGGACCGAGGGAGAGCCGGTTTAATTCAGCCTCGCGTGCGAATCGCTGAATCGTCTAAAACAGGCGGCCATTTCGGACGCCGAAGAAAGGCGAGCAATGTATATCCAATCCAGACGGGCGCAGGCGACGGCGGCCCTGATGCTGGTTCTCATCGCGGTGGGAATCAGTGCTGCGCCAAAGGGCCACGTTAACAAAGAACCTGACAAGAAGTATCCGGCAGTATTGTGGCGCGAGCCGTCCGACATATCGTCCCGGGATTTGTTCTATGGTCCCGGGGGTAAGGAACACGCTCCGAGCGGGACTTTCACATTTGAAAGCGAGGACATGGCGGGTACTAACCCTAAATTCGACGTGATCGACCAGGATGGCGTCCGCTGGAGGGTTAAATTAGGGCCGGAGGCTCGCCCCGAAACCGCAGCCAGCCGGTTCGCTTGGGCGATCGGATATTTCGCCAATGAAGATTATTACATGCCGGCACTGCACGTTGAAAAGATGCAGCCCCTGCGGCGCGGGAAACAGTTCGTATTGCCTGGCAATAACGTGCATGATGTGCGCCTCAAGAGACACGTTAAGGACGAGAAAAAGATTGGAGAGTGGTCATGGGCCAAGAACCCGTTCACCGGTACGCGCGAATGGTACGGTTTGCGAGTCCTGATGGCCGTGATGAACAACTGGGACCTGAAAGATCTCAATAATTCGGTCTATCTCACCCACGGGGATTCTCCGGAAGAGCATTACGCTGTGAGCGATATCGGCGCGAGTTTCGGTCCGACCGGGCTCGACTGGATGACGAAGGGGCAGTCGGCGGCATATTGTAAGTCCAAGTTCATCAAGAAGGTATCCTCAGACTTTGTCGATTTCACTGTACCCTCCGGACCCGCACTGAACTACTACATCGATTTTCCTGAACTCGGGAAGCGCATGGGTCTGCTCTGGATCGGCAAGCATATCCCGCGTACGGACGCACGGTGGGTGGGAGACTTATTAGCTCGGCTTTCACCGGCGCAGATCCGGGCCTCATTCCGTGCCGCGGGATATTCCACGGATGAGACCGAACAGCTCAGCCAAACGCTGGAACGGCGCATTGCCGAGCTGACGAAGCTGTAAAGATGGACGAGGGTGATTTTCTGTTGACGGTTATCCAATTAACGGAGCGAAAATTGGACGACCTCCCGAAGGTCTGGTAGCGTGAGAACGGCGCGTCCTTTACGCCGCGATTCTCTTGGAATCCGCCAGTGGCGACAGCGACAACGCGGTCGCTATTGTCACTGGCGTAAATCGTCCTCCCGTAGCGCTATGTGTTCGTAAGTTTCTTCAGTTCGGATTCGTGGCTGCGCCGGGAGAATTGCCGCAGCTTGGCAAGAGTCACCGCATTCCGGATGACGTGATCGCCTGGGTATTGCATTGTGCCCGTCAGAAGCCCAAGGATCTCAGCTACTCCTCCTCCTATGAACTCGAGACGTCCGCTCTACTGCAGAGCCACGTGCCTAAGCACTGCGCCGTGATGGCCATCCCATCCTGAGGCAGAGCAAGGTCCGCCGCACAAGATCCGCTATTAGCTTGAGAGGGGGGCCCCGGAGCTTGAAAGGAAAATCATCAAGGCTTTTGCGCGTCTACAAGGACGTTGAAATCGTAAATGCCGGGTTGCTCGAAGGCACGGTAAAGCACCGTCCACTGTGACGATCTCTTAACGATGAGAGGCCCAGCATCCGGGTGCTACGTGGCATACGGGTTACGAGTAAGCAGGATTTGAGCGATCGTATCCACCTCTATTTTATGGCGATCAATGCGGACCCCGTGATCTTTCGGTGGAAGTGCAAAATGGGTGATCCTCGCATTGCCTACTATCAGCAGAATCATGATCGAGGCGGGCCGCCTAATCCGAGGGGCGCGAGATGCGGCGGGCTCCCGTCGGCGTGAGTTCCAGCGTCTGAACCTCGCCGTGCCCGCCGAGAGGGCCAACCGGTTTACCATTCAGAGATATTCCCAGACCTTCCGCGTTTCCGATGACCGCCGTGATTGCATTGTTGGCGTCGAATGTTTTGCTCTGGGGTACCTCCAAAACACCCGCCCATTTGACGTCCCCATCGTACTTTATAGAGACCCAGACGGGCTCCGTTGCAGTCAACGTGACATGTACCGCACCCGAAGGTGAAGGGGGCAGCGCTTTAGCAGGGTCGGCCGGCTGAGAAGGTGGCTGAGAAGGTGTCAAGATGGACGCGGGCAAGGTCGCAGCCGTTAGGGCTGGAGCGAGCACGGTGGGAGTCGGCACGGTTGCGGCCGGTGAGTGTTGTTCGTGTGACCGGGTGTATTCCAGGCGTTTCAAGACCACGTGGGTAGCCTCGCTTACATAATAGATGCCGGCCAGGGCAATCCCCAACGCAGCCACCCACGCCAAGTCCGCCGTTATTCGCCGCGGCTTTCTTGCCGGCGGAGTCGGCAAGGGCAGGGGCGGCACGTCTCGTTGTTGCGTCTTAAACTCTGCCACGATGGCTTCGCCATCCATGCCTAGAGCGAGCGCATATTGCCGCAGAAAACTGTTCCGGTACCAACCCCCGGGAATATGGTCAAGCTGGTCTTTTTCGATCGCGTCGAGAATCGCCGCACAAATCCTTGTTCGTGCGCTGATCTCCGCGAAATCGAGGTTTTGCCGTAGCCGCTCTTCGCGGAGCAGCGTTCCAAGCGAAGTCCCTTCCGAAACCGGCATCGTCGCTCCCTAATGGAGCAGATTTGGGTTCGACCTCGACCGGCGCAATTCCGAAGGCTACGCGTGGCGCAAGCGGTCGCCAGAGGCAGATCGCCGCAGACCTGCGGTCGAACGGCCGCCGCCCTCTAACGGGCGGCTCGAGCCGTACGCCTCAGAGGCCCCTGCTGTTTCGGCGACTGACCTTTCGGGGGCGGCGGCGGTAGTCTGCGCCGCGGGGGTTAATTCCGACTCCGCCTGGTACCAATCCTCCTCCGGCGAGCCTTCTGGACATCCCCTGTGCAGCCACAACTCATACGCCCGTCTGGCGATCGCGTTTTCTGGAATGGCAGTGGCGGCGCTTTGCGCGGACGCCGGCCCTGTCTCCCTAACATCGGCTGCAAGTGTTTCGCCGCCGATCGACTTGGTGGTTAGTTCTGGCATATCGTCACCATCGATGCGTTGCGCAGTCGCGCGATTCATTAATTCCGGCCGACGCGTTGCCGTCGGGGGCGCAATCTAAGCGACATCCCGGAGCCGCAACATATGATGCAAATTATCCTGCTCTGGGTGCAGCCTCTCCTCGTCTACAATTTCCTGGCAGTGGATGCAGTAAGGGGTCCACGGAACGGCCTGCAGCCGCTTCGGGCTGATGTCGCAGTCGCATCTCAAGCACAATCCGTAACTGCCGTCGGCAATACGTTGCAGAGCGAGCTTGATGTCCTGCGTGCGATTAAAATGGGATTCGATCTGCTGGATGGCTAAGTCGCTCTCCGCCAGACGCTGGCTGCGGTCGACGACATCTGGAACGTTCTCCACCGCTATTTCATCGCGTTCCATTAGAGATAGCCGCGTGTTTTTCAACATCGTCTCCAACACGCCCTTAAAGCTTCCCATCTCTTTCGTTTCCATAGGTCATCTCGCCTCCGCAACCAAATGATGATGGGGTCTGGAGTCCGCTTCATAACCTAGAGCTGGAATTCACTCCAAAGCCGTCGGCTTATCGCGAATATAAGTCGCGAACGGAGTCGGTTAACGCATGGCAAGGGTTAGGCTGCTGGGTCGATTCTCGGCGCGACAACGTGCACTGGTGATGAAGTTGAATCAATCAGATGCGTAGACCTGGGCAGTTCGGGCCAAGGGGCGAGGGTTATTGATGGCGAGCACAGCCACCATACCCAGTACCCGTCCAAAACGCCGTCTCGCAGAGACGCCCGGAGAATGATCCAAGGCGCCCGCCGCTACCTGTTCCATCCCCAACTCCTCGACATTAACGGCGCGTCCGCTGGGCTCAGCCGTCGTGGAACCCCGCCATCTCCGGGTCGTACCGGAACGGATCGGCTGTAGCGCAATGATGACCGCATTGCATAGGGTTGCGATCTTGGCAACCCTTTGAATGCCATTCGCGTTTAGATTTGTATTGTCCGCTGCCGTTTCGGGTGCATAGACGTATGGGTGCACACACAGCCGAGCTGCCGCACGACGCATTTCCTGGATTCAAATTCTAAATCGTCCCATTGTAAGCGGCATCTCACGGTACTATAACGCGAGGATCTGGGCGCATAGAGGACCTTATGAGACTTGCTGTTCGATCAAGGGCGCTGGGAGTCGTTGCGATGATTGCCCTAAGTTTGACCGCGCAGCAACACGGCCATTTTTCGCCGCGCGAGAAGGCCTTTTACGCGGACGCTCAAACCGTGCAGTTCGTGAATCCCGGCTTAGTCATAACTGTAACGGGCGCGACCATAGCCTCGGACGGAACCATCACCGCGCAATACACCCTGGCCGATCCCAAGGGTCTGCCGCTCGATTCCGCGGGCGTGAGTACGCCGGGGACCATTTCGACCAGCTTCGTCGCCGCCTATCTGCCTAGTGGGCAAGAACAGTACACTGCATATACAACTCGGGCGGCGAGTGGAACGGTGATCTCTTCGACGCAACAGCCGGGCGCGGATTCCGGCGGTACACTCACCGCGCTGGGCAATGGCGCCTATCAATATGTATTCGCAACCAAGGCAACGCGCTTCGACGCCACTGCGACGCAGACGATCGGTATTTATGGATCGCGGAATTTGACGGCGTATGGTCTGGCAACGAACTATGCCAGCACCACCTTCAACTTCGTTCCCAACGGTTCGGCAGTGACTCATATCCGCGACGTGATCAAGACCGCGAGCTGCAACCAATGCCACGAGCAGTTGTCGGCGCACGGCGGTTCCCGGCGCGGTGTCGACCTCTGCGTCATGTGCCATACACCGCAGAACATAGACCCGAACACGGGGCTTACCGTCGACATGAAATTCTTCATCCACAAGATTCACATGGGCTCACAATTGCCGAGCGTGATTGCAGGCGGAAGTTACTCGATCACGACGAGCTTTGGCACGAGCGACTGGTCCACGGTGGTCGATCCGGCCGATCCGCGCCGGTGCGCGGTTTGCCACCAGCAGAACACCGGCGCGACGCAGGCAAAGGTTTTCCTGACGAATCCTTCTCGAGTGGCTTGCGGATCGTGCCACGACAACGTGAACTTTATCACCGGGCAGAACCACCCGGGGGGCGCGCAGACCGACGATAAGCAATGCGCCACCTGCCACGTCCCGCTAGGCGAGCTACCATTCGACGCCTCGATCCAGGGGGCGCATGTGGTCCCAACCGATACCGCGGCGCAGTATCCGCAGAATCCGAATGCGCTGCTCAACGGTATCAACCTGTCGATCACCGGCGTTACGAATACCACGGCCGGCCATGCGCCGCTAGTCGCCTTCACGCTCCTCGATAACAACAACAAACCGATTGCGCTCCCGGCGCTGGGCTCGCTATCGTTCACCCTGGCCGGTCCGACGACAGACTACGGGTACACCGTCTTCGGCGCCAACACCACGCCCGGGTATGTGACCGAGAGCGCGATGGCCGCATCTAAGTGTGATACAAACGCGAACTGCACTTACCAATTCACCAATATCGTTCCAGCCGGTGCTACCGGTACTTACGCGATCGGCGGCGAGGCCCGGCGCACGGAAACGGTTCTTGCCGGGACCACCTCGCAGCAAAGCGTGCAGTACGGCGCACTCAATCCTGTGAGTTACTTTTCGGTGGATGGCTCGCCCTTGCAGACGCGGCGGCAGGTGGTCGCGCTGATGAACTGCAATGTGTGCCACGTCGCGCTCTCCCTGCATGGCGCGCTGCGCAGCAACACCGAATACTGCGTGATGTGCCACAACCCATCGAATACGGATGCCGCCAGGCGCGCCGGCGCGGTAGACCCATCGGATAAAGCCCAGCCGCCGCAAGGCATCAACTTTAATCTGCTGGTGCACCGTATTCACGACGGCGTGAATGTCACCGCGGACGGGGGAAAGCCATACATCGTGGTTGGCTTCGGAGGCAGCCATAACGATTTTTCGGGCGTGCGCTTCCCCGGACTGACGCCCTCCGGCCAACCGAACAATCTCGCAAATTGCGCCTTCTGTCACGTGAACGGCACGGAGGAGGCGAATCTCTCGCTGACAGGCTTACACCAGGTAACCGACCCGCAAGGTTTCATCAATCCGGTCATGCCGACGTCTTCGGCCTGTTCGGGCTGTCATGTGAACGTGCAGTCGGCATCGCACTTCTTGTCTAACAGCAACGCGCTTGGCGAATCGTGCGTGATCTGTCATGGCACTGGCGGCGCGTTCTCGGTCAGCTCGGTTCATGCGCAATTCTAACCTGCGCTACGGGCTGATCCTAGGCGTCCTGGCCGGAATGCGGTTCTTCGGCCAGGACGCTCCTCCCGCTCCCGCGCCGCCTTACGCGGGGTCGGAAGCGTGTTCGACCTGCCACGAGGATATCTACAACGCATTCCAGAAGAGTCCCCATGCGCGGGTGGACAAGGATAAGTGGCACGGCTTTACTGGACGCGCCTGCGAATCATGCCACGGCCCGGCGCAGAAACATATCGAGAGTGGCTCGGCGGAAGACATCAGGCAGCCGGCGAAGCTAGCGGCTGCCACAGCGGACAAGATCTGCATGAGTTGTCACCTGATGGGGTCAAACAACGTGGCGCGAGTGGAAAGCAGTCACGCGAAGAACCAGGTCTCATGTGTCACCTGTCACAAGATTCACTCCAATGGACCCATGGGACTCGTGCCGAAGGGCTACGCCGCAATCAACACACAGTGCGCCGGTTGCCACTTGAACGTGTGGGCGCAATTTCAAAAACCGAACCATCACCGTGTGCCCGAGAACGCGATGAGTTGCGTGGATTGCCATAGCCCGCACGGAAGCATTCGTCCAGCGTCGCAACAGTCATTTGCCGCAAACGATCCGGGATGCCTGAACTGCCATGGTGACAAGCGCGGACCGTTCGCCTTCGAGCACGCGCCGGTGCGTTTCGAGGGCTGCGCGACGTGCCATGAGCCACATGGCTCGGCGAACCCGCGCATGCTGACGCGGCAAGAGGTGCGATTCGTCTGTCTTGAGTGTCATGCCAATCTGCCGGCGATGAACTCGGTGCGCACAGCCGGAGTCGTCCCGCCCTCATTTCACAATTTGAACTCGCCCACTTACCGGAACTGCACCGTTTGCCATCAGAAGATTCATGGCAGCCATATCGACAGGAACTTACTCAAATGAGACGCCTGCTGATTCTTCTTGCCGCCACACCGCTCGCGCTGGCGCAGGGCGTGTCCGCGGGTGGAATGACGCAGGACCCGCCGGCAGCCGTGCAACAGGCGCCTCCGCAGCAAACCCCGCCCACAGTGGGAAAAGAAACCAAGGCGGCTTCACCGGCACAAACGTCGCCGGCGGCAAGCGCCGCGCCCGCCGCCGCGCAGGAGGGCCCGCCCACAGTGGGACAGGAAACGAAGCCGTCTTCACCGGCGCAAGCGGCGTCCGCACAACAAGCCACTCCCGCCGCCGCGCCTGAGACCTCGCCTGTGCCTGCCGGAGAGATCACCACCGCCGGCTGGATCGAGCTCGGATACCGGTGGCGCTCGGATGTCGGCGGCAACTTCGATGCCTACCGTTCCTTAGTCAATCTAGGCTCGGGGCCAAAGCTCCTGGGTACGGAATTCAGCATCACCGATCCCGCGCATCGGTTGTTCGACGATGTCCACGTGCGCGCCTACGATTGGGGCGACGATCCCTATGCGACGCTGCATCTGGATGCGCGCAAAGCCAAGCTGTACGATTTCGCCGCCGACTACCGCGACATCGCATACTTCGATTTCTTGCCTTCGTACGCCGACCCATCGTTGGCGAACGGCATTATCCTAAACCAGCAATCGTTCGATACGCGCCGCCGCTTCGCGCATTTCGAATTGAATATGCTGCCCGGAAACTGGATCTCGCCCTATGCCGCGTACGATACGGATACAGGCTCGGGAACCGGCGTAACAACTTACGTCGCGAACAACAATCGATACCCCATACCCACCACGCTGCGCGACCGCACGGATAACTTTCGAGGAGGAGTTCATTTCGAGTTGCGCCGGTTCCATGCCACTTTGGAACAGGGAGGCACGTGGTATCACGACGATCAGACGGTGTATCAGCAGAGCGGCGTGAATTACGGCAATTCAACGACTCCCGTCTTTGGACAAACGCTCTATCTCACCGATCTGCTAGGCGCCTACGGCGCACATGGGACAAGTATTTATAGCAAGGTCCTGGTGACAGGTAGACCGGTATCATGGCTCGATCTCTATGGCCAGTTCCTCTACAGCGAACCGAACAGCACCGTGAATTACCAGGAGTACACCGGCGGAAATCTCTATTTGCAGAGCCAGATCCTGTTTTATAATGCGCAGCAGTATCTCATCTCTTCCGGCGCTCAGATGCCGCATACGACGGGGAACGTGAGCGCCGAGATCCGGCCCTGGCGGAGAGTCCGCATCACCGAAGCGTGGATCACGGACCGCTTGCACAATGCCGGATCTTCGGCACAGGCTCAGAACATACTTGCGCCGCCAAGCGCGTCCCAAACACTTATCACGCTGCTCCAAACATCGCTTGCCAATAACTACAACCAAACCGAGACGATGCTTTACTTCGAGGCGACGCCTCAACTGACGCTGCGCGGAGGTTACCGCTATGTGTGGGGCGATGGCGAAGATGTGATGCTCCCGCCGGCCGGCCTCGCCAGCTCAGACCACGTGCGGATGCGGCGCAACGTGGGAATCGGCGGGTTGTCGTACCGGCCGCTGAAGAAGGTCTCGCTTTCGGCGGAGGGAGAGAGCGGATCGAGCGGTGGCGAATACTTTCGGACGAGCTTGTGGGACTATCAGAAAGTGCGCGCGCAGGCGCGCTATCAGGCCACGAATACGCTCAGCGTGTCCGCCGACTTCGCCTTTCTCGCCAATCAAAACCCGCAAGCGGGAATCAATCTGGATTACGTCGTACATCAGGAGGCGCTGTCGATCTTCTGGTCGCCAACGAGTGGAAAGTCATTCGATTTTCAGGGAAGCTATTCACGCGCGGACCTGCGGTCGAATATCGACTATCTGGATCCGGGCACTCTACAGCCGCAGGTTTCGGCATACCGCGACAATTCCCACACGGGGACGGCGCTGTTCCATATACATTTACCCCACGTGGATAGAGTGGCGCCGGAACTCACGGCCGGAGGCTCCTTCATACTCTCCTCGGGGAGCCGCCCCACCAGTTATTTCCAGCCGATGGTCAAGTTAGCTCTGCCCATCCGCAATCATGTCAGTTGGTTCGGCGAATGGCGCTACTACGGATATGGCGAGGCCTTCTACGTTTACGAAGGCTTTCGCGCCAACTTAGCCATCGTCGGGTTGAGATACACACGATGAAACGCGCAGCACTCCCGGTTCTCGGTGCGCTCGCACTAGCCTCGGCGGTCATGGCCCAGGCGCCGGCCGCGCCCACCTTCTCTGCCGATTCAGGGCGTGGCGCAGAGCTTTTCGTCTCCCTTTCCTGCGTGGGGTGCCACGCGGTGGCCGGGCGCGGCGGGCGAACCGCGCCAGATCTCGACCGTCTGGCCGACCGCGGGTTCACGCCGGCTACGCTTGCGGCTACCATGTGGAACCACGCGCCCGCCATGTGGGGCGCCATGGGCGCGGCGAACGTAGCCATCCCCGATGTAGACGAGCAGGCGGCGGCCGATCTCTTCGCATACTTCTATTCCACGCGTTTCTTCGAAAAGCCCGCCGACGCCGCGCGCGGCAAGGCTCTGTTCTCCGCTCGCGGATGCGCGGGATGCCATGGCATCAAGGCGGAAGTCCTGCCCGGAGCGCCGCCGGTGAGCCGATGGGAAGATCTGAACCGGCCTTTCGCCCTCACCGAAAATATGTGGAACCACATGCCGCGCATGATGGCGGCGATGAGTTCCAAGCGTATGTCATGGCCCTCGCTCAGTGGACAGGACCTCTCGGATCTTCTCGTCTATCTGCGCAACCTGCCCGACACGCGGGAATTCGCGCCGGGGATGGAGATCGCCGCCGATGCCAGCGGAGCAGCGCTTTTCCGCTCGAAAGGTTGCGAGAAGTGCCACAGTTCGGCGGCATCTCTCGCCGGCGTGATCCGAGGACGCACTTTAACCGAGATCGCCGCCCAGATGTGGGACCACGCTCCGCGAATGGTGGCCGCAGCCGCCTCGGCCGCCGTGTTTGCTCCCGGCGAAATGCAAGCGCTGCTGAGTTATCTTTGGGCGCGCCAGTTCTTCGAAGATGCGGGCGATCCGGCGCGCGGCCGGCGCGTTTTCGCCACGAAGCGTTGCGTCGAATGTCATGCAACAGGCGCCGCGCCGAAGCTTCCGGTGGCGGGCCGCGCTTATACCGCCCCGGCTATGGTCGCGGTCTTGTGGCATCATGGACCCGCCATGCTCGACAAGATGAAGGCGCGTGGCATCGCTTGGCCGCGCCTGGACGCGGCCGATATGTCCGGCTTGATCGCATTTCTCAATAGCGGCAAGAAGGAGAAGCCATGATTTGGCGCCTGCATCGCCCCGTGCTCGACATACTCACGGGTCACTGGCTCAGCATGACGGGAACGGCTCTCGCGACCCTGGCCGGCTTCTCCTGGCTATTCCTGCTGCCGATGCATGTCAGCGGACACGCCAACGATCCGTACATCGGTCTGCTGGCGTTTGTGGCGCTGCCGCTGCTGTTCTTCACCGGCCTCATCCTGATTCCCATCGGAGCCGTTCTGGGACGCCGCCGCGTGGAGCAACGCCTGGCTGTCGCCGTAGACCGCAGCGCCGTGCGGCGCCGTGCACTCATCTTTTTTGTTGTTATGACCGCGGCCAACCTGGTGATTGCCAGTCAATTGAGTTACCGCGCCGTCACTCATATGGAAAGCGTTCAGTTCTGCGGGCAGACCTGCCACGTGATGAAGCCCGAATTCACCGCCCATATGCGCCCGTCCCACGCCGCCGTGGATTGCGTCGAATGTCACGTCAAGCCCGGCGCCACCGGCTTCGTACAAGCGAAGATGGCGGGTACAAGGCAACTTTGGAGCGTCATTCGCAATAACTACCCGCGCCCTATCGAATCGGCCATGGAGAGTAACAGGCTGGTATCTTCCGCCGAAACCTGCGAGCACTGTCATGAACGCACCAAAAGGATGACCCCGAAGCTGCGAGTAATTACCAAATACAAGGACGACGAAGCCAATACGCCGAACCAGACCGTGCTGATGGTGATGGTAGACAAGATTCACGCCGCTCACCTTGCGCCCGGCGTCGCCATGCGTTACGCGGCCGCGGATGCCAAGCGGCAAACCGTTCCGTGGGTGGAATATCGGGATGCCTCGGGCGCCACGCGAAGTTATCTCGCAAGCGACGTCAAGCCCGATCAGGCCGCTGCGATGCCTCAGTTCTCGATGCAATGCGTGGATTGCCACAATCGCGCGGCGCATTCGTTTGAGACGTCCGATCGCGCCGTCGATAGCGCAATCGCCTCCGGTCAAATCGCGGCTGACCTGCCGTTCGTAAAGAAGACTGGCCTCGCGTTGATACAGGCGCAATACGCGAGCGCGGAAGAGGCTGCGTCTAAAATCGCCGCGGGGCTGGGTGATTTCTATCGCCAGCAATATCCCGATGTTGTCGCAAACCGTTCGAAAGACGTGAATGCCGCCTCAGTTGCGCTCAGCGCGATTTATCAGCGGAACGTATTTCCCGATTTAAAAGTTACATGGGGCACTTATCCTAACAACCTCGGTCATATGGATTATCCCGGCTGTTTCCGCTGCCACGATGGCAGCCATGTCACCAGCGCGAACGACGCCATCACTCAGGATTGCGCCGCATGTCACAACGCAATCGCAGTGGAAGAGACCTCGCCCGAGGTGTTACAAACCTTGGGCCTGGTGAGTAAGTAACGCCGCCACGGCGGCGCATCGAGAGAGGAGAAAACATGAGAAGAGTAATCGGTCTTTTATTCGCGACTTACGCCGCGGCTTCTGTGTCTCTGGCAGCCGACGCCAACGCGGGACGGGCGGTTTACGATAAATCGTGCAAATCCTGCCACGGCGCAGATGGGTCCGCCAATCCCAATATGGCGAAAATGATGAAAGTCGAGATGCTGCCGCTAGGGTCCGCACAGGTTCAGGCGCTGAGCGACGAGGAACTGGCAAAGATCGTCACCGGCGGCAAGGGGAAGATGAAACCGGTGGCGAGCGTAACCGGCAAATCGGTTGACGACGTGGTGGCCTACATCCGGACGTTGAAAAAGTAGGAGCCCTCGGTGGGGCGTCGCCAGACGCTCCATCCCAACTAAGCTACTGAGGGTTGAATCGCTCGCCGCTGGTTTCAGATTCAGGTTTCTGTCGATTCCGAGCCGATTCTCGAGGCCTAGAAACGGAATGACGGTCCAATGGTGATGCTGAACTGATTCAGGAGTCCCCCGTCGAGCGCCACGATGCAGCCGCCTGCGCAAATTACGCGCTGCAGTTCCGCGTGCATCACGATCGGCAAGTACTCCACCCGGAAATGGATTCCGAAGTGTGGTTTGGGAAAGACGTTGACGCCGGTGGAGAGCCCAAAAACAAATCTAGTGGCGCTGGCAGCAGGCGTGGACATGCGCGATGCGCCCAACGTGGCAGTGATAAACGGCCGGACCATGCCTTCGCGAAGCTCTTTCAGAGGCCACTCGCGGGTAAAATCCGCCAGGAATTCATCCATTGTTACCGCCGGACGAAATACAGGCGAGATGAGCGGCGTGACGACGAGAGGATCCTGCTCGACTACCAAATGTGTATCCTGCCGGAGCCAGCGGAACTCGATGAGGTTGCATTTTCTGCAATCATCGGCATCGTATCGGATTCCACCGGAAATTCCGTAGCTGAGCCGATCCTGCAGATGCGCCTGAAAATTCGGCGCGCCTTGCTCTTCCAGACTTACAGTTCCTCCGAACATTCCACCGATCAGAGGCGTGATTTCAAATCCCTGCGAGTAAACCGGCGCACAACCGAGCAGGAGCCCGGCGATCGCGAGGCCAGTTTTCAGCACTGGGCGCGCGCAGCTATCAGCCAAGATCTTCATGGTTTCGCTCTTTCAAACTAGCTTTAAGCCTGTTTGCAGTGATGCGTAACTGCGGCCTGGGAATCTAAATTTTTGACTTGTCGGAAACGCTTTGGTGCATCTCTTCGAAGAAGGTTGGCATGGGTCAATTTCGATCCGTAACCCGGCGCTCATCCGTGGCGGCGCTCGCTGGAGCCGTAAAGGCGAGAGCGCATGTAGCGCGCAGGCCTGGAGACGCGGATAGGATCCGCGGCAATCTCCATCTGGCCGTCGAAAATCGCAGGAAAGCCGCCGCCCCTTAGGGCGATTGCGCACGCCGCATGGCATGGGGCGCTGGCTTGGCCGGTCTCGGCCGCGAGAAAGGAACTGTTGGCGCCGTGGAGAATGCAGTATTCGCGTCGTCCTTCGACATCCACTGTTGCGATACTTGACCGGCTCGCGGCGAGAACCCAGCGAAGTTAGTCGGAGCAACGCGAAGCGCTGCCCAAAGCTCACGCCGGACGCCCCCCGGCTTGCTAGTGCAACTTATTTCCCGCCGCTTCCGAAGACACATAGCGCACACCCAGGTGGCGCGCCATGCAGAAGAAGATTTCTTTCGGGCGAAATGGCTTGAAGGTGATGTCGTCAAAGCCTGCCCGTATCACCCCGTCAAGCTCCGAAGCATATGCCGACGCGCTTATACCGGCGATCTTGGTCTCCGCCCCGCCCTCCAACTGGCGAATCCGCCATGTCGCTTCCGCGCCACTCAATTGAGACATCCACAGATCCATCCAGATAAAATGCGGCCGCCACTGCTGGAACGCCTCGATCCCGAGTGCTCCATTCTCCGCGACCCTCACCTGAAAGCCGGCGCGAGTTAGCATCTTCTGCAAGACCGTGGCGCTTTCCGGGTCGTCTTCGACAATCAGAACGCGCCATTCCGGTCGGCCTGATTCAAGGATGAACGGATCCCCTGAGGCCAGTTCTACGCCATAAGTCTCCGACTCCCTTGACAGTTCCAGCGGAAGTTCGACCACGAAACGTGAACCTCGGCCCACCTCGCTCTCAACCAGCAGCGTCCCACCCATCAGTTCTACAAATCGGCGAGTAATTGTCAGACCGAGACCTGTGCCCGTTTGTGGAGCAGTGTTGCGCACCTGTTCGAACGGCTCGAATATGCGGCCCAAGTCGTGTTGTGGCACCCCCACGCCACTGTCCTCAACATCGAAACAAAGCCGGGCGTGTCCGGGTTCGTTCGCCGCCTTCGCGCTCAACTGTAGCTTTACGGTTCCTTCTCTGGTGAATTTAATAGCGTTGCCGAGCAGGTTGATGAGGATTTGCCGCAATTTCGCCGCATCTACGCGGACGTAGCGCGGCACTTCAGGAGCTTGATAGTAAACGAGCGCCAGATGCTTCTCCTCCGCGCGAACCCGCATCATTTCGACGACCGTTCGCACCGCGGAGATCAAATCGCTGGCTGCGATCGCGAGTTCCTGTTTGCCAGCCTCGATTTTGGCGACATCCAGCACGTCGTCTATCAATCCCAGGAGGTGCTCGCCGCTGCGGCCGATCGCGTTGATGTCTTCCAGCTGATCGGCGGTTGGGTCACTCTCGCTCAGGAGGCTGGAGGATGCGAGGATGACGCTCAGCGGCGTACGAAGTTCGTGGCTCATATTGGCGAGGAAGGCGCTCTTCGCCCTGTTGGCCTGCTCCGCCTGAATTCTCGCCTGTTCGGCCTGTCTGTTCGCCTCCAAAAGGTCGGCGGTCCGCTGATCAACCACTCGCTGGAGGCGCACTCTTGCCTCTTGCAGCGACCGGATCCGCAGTTTATAGCCGCAGAAGAGCAGGCCCGACATAGAGAGGGCCATTCCGCCCAGACTCCACGGCGTCATCCACCAAGGCGTAGCGATTGAGATTCCGATCGAAGCTTCGTGGCTGCTCCAGATCTTGCCGTCTGTAGACGCCTGAACGCGAAACCGGTATTCTGCCGGCCGAAGACCGGTGTATCGCGCCGAGCGGTTCCGGCTGTCCACTTCGGTCCATTTGTCCTCGAGGCCTTCCAATATGAAGCGATACCTGGTCCGCGCCTGATCGCTGAATTTCAAGGCAGCAAACTCAAACGTGATTCCGTTATCTTCGGGCGGAAGATTCAGCTTGTTCATCTCCCACACAGGTTTTGGCAATACGGATCCAGGCCGCACCGGCACGCTGCTTCCGTGAATCCGAAATTCGGTGAGGATAACCTGGGACGCATCTCCGTGGACGGCTGGAATCCGCCGCGGGTCAAACATATTGAACCCATGCACTCCCCCGAAGTACATGATTCCGGAATTATCGACAAAACAGGCCTTCCGGTTGAACTGCTCACCCTGGAGTCCATCGCTCTCATGGTAGTTCGAGAAGGTGTTGTCCCGCGGATTGAATCGGGATATGCCGTTGTTTGTGCTCAGCCACAGATTGCCGGCCTGATCCGGGAGCACGCATTGCACCACGTTGTCGGGCAAGCCCTCCCGGGTGGTATAAACGGTGTAAGCTTCGGATCTCGGATCGAACCGCAGTAGACCGTTCTCGCTCGCGAACCAGAGCAATCCCTGTGCGTCTTCGTGCATGAAGTTGATTTGCGGAGTTGAAGACATTTCCGCACCAGAAGCTTTGGGCAAGGCGATTCTGTTGACCTTTCCCGAGGGGTCCATGCGGACTAGGTTATCGGCCGACGCGAACCAGAGGTTGCCCTCGCGATCCTCCAGCATCGAGAGTCCGCCCACTTGGGCAACGGAATCGATCGCCCCGGTGCGCCGGTCGAGCGTCGCTCTCTCCGCACCGGCCCCGAACCAGAATATTCCACGGCTATCCTCGAGAAACGTGTATGTCGGAATTGCCACTCCGGGGCGGGCAAGCGGGCCGCGTTCGAAATGCGTGAAGGAGCCGGTCTGACGGTCCAGTCGGTTGATTCCCAACTCCGTACCCACCCAGATATTGCCGGAGCGGTCCTCGTAGATCGAGTAGACGCGGTTCCCATTCAGACTCCGTGAGTTACTAGGATCGTGCTGGAAGTGAGTAAATGTCCCGGTCGCGGGGTCGAAGCGGTTCAAGCCACTATCGTAGGTTCCGATCCATACGGCGCCCGCGCGGTCACGGTAGATCGCACGGACATTGTCGTCACTGAGGCTGCGAGGGTCGTCCGAATTCCGCCGCCACGCGCCGAATTGCAGGCTGGCGGCTGAGAAACGGTCTACCCCGCCGGGTTTCGTGCCAACCCAAAGGCTGCCCTCGCGATCCACGGCCAAGGACTGGATCTCGTTGGCGCCCAGGCTGAAACGATCCGCCGCGTTGTGGCGGAGAATTGTATGCGCTCCGGTCGCAGGGTCAAATACCTCCAGCCCATCACTCTTGCCCAACCAGATTACGCCGTCTGCGCCAGCGAGAATCGTATTTGTCTCCGTGGCGAAGTGTTCTCGATTTGGCGGGCCCCAGCGCCTTAGGAAGACACCTGCAACGGGATCGAAAAAATTTCGGCCGCCTTCGGTGGTTGCCAGCCAGAGATTCCCCGCTCGGTCCTGCGCGATCGACCGGATGCTGAGGGCTGATGAATTCGGATCGTCATATGCGTATCGCTTGGAAGCCCCGGTGGCAGGATCGAACCGGATCAAGCCCGACCCGGAGCCCAGCCAGAGGATCCCCGACGGGTCCGCATACATGCCTATTGGATGGTCCAGCTCCGTCGACAAGCTCGCACGGATGTCGAACCCGGTGAACGTTCCCGTGCCGGGGTCGAATCGGTACAAGTTCGGCCCGCCGCTCATTCCGAGCCAGAGGAATCCCGACCTGTCTTCACACATACGTTGGATACTCAACGGCCTGCCGCCACTCGCATCCTGGCGGGGGAGCGGGAATTGAGTAAACTTCCCGGTTTGGGGATCGAACCGGCTGAGGATGCCGTCTCCGGTCCAGATGGCGCCGCGCCGGTCCTCCAACAGATTGTGGACAAAGTCTCCTGGCAACGAGTTCGCGGCGCGCGGATCATGCCGGTATTGGGTCACCCGGTGCCCGTCATAGCGGTTCAACCCCGCCTGCGTACCGAACCATAAGAATCCGTCCCGATCCTGCAGTATGGAAAACACTGAATCATTGGAAAGCCCGTCGGCCGTTGTGAGGTGGTTGAAGCGCATGCGCGATTGGAGCGTACCGGGCGCCAGGAGCGCGGCAGCGAGATCACTACTGGAAGGTGCAACCGGCCGTTGAGCCACAGCTGGCACGCAACCTATGGCCAACAGAAGCAGAGCCGGCCACGCGTGGTGAATCACACGTGCTACCCCCACAGGGAAATGGTATCAGATGGATGCGAAAACTATCCCCAGGCCAAATTGAATGGCGCGCCCATCGTTCACCTGCGTCAGCACGATGCGCCGAGTGCGCTTGATGTGATCGATGTTTGCGGCGCAGACGTTCACCGAATTGATGATGTTGTACCATTCGAATCGCTCACATCCATCACAAGCGTCACCGGTTTCTAGCCATATTCCGGGCAATGGTCTGAGTCTCGCGATACGGAGTACGAAGCGACACGAGTCCCATGGATACTACCCCTACGGTGGCGAGTGAGTTTGGAATCGGATCGAGTCTCGGGAGCAAGCGCGGACTCAGAATCATCTACATTCGGGCATCTACAATGTTGAGGTCTGCGGAGGTTACGCGGAAGCATTCACTAACGCTAGGATACCTTAAGTTTGATCGGACCCACGAACCGCAGATCTGCCTTGTACGACTCGCCGAAAATCCGGGCGGAGCCGCCGGTTCGGAAGCCCACGTAACGGCGACGCTGGAACGATGACGCATTCGAGATGTCATGTTCCGGCCGATAAACACTTTTGGGTAGGTTACCCTGTGAACGTTGTTCGCGCTCTCCCGTGCAAATCGCAAGCGTCGGAAGGTTTCCATCGAGAAGTAGAGCGAAAGCAGACTGCGGAACCATGTGGAGGAATGACGGATCTGCTTTCGTAAGAAGGACGTGTGTCCTAGATAGTAGGACGATAGGGGCAAGGTCTCAAGAAAAGCCAGACTAAGACACCTTGCTTAATCAACCAAACATTGGTTCTACCAAAAGCGGCCGAGATCCGCTTTCCCGATCAAGCCTACTCCGCGGACGGTGCTGGATTCATGGACGACCCAGACCCAGTGGAATCGTCATCCGGCTGCGCGATAAGTCTAGGGTAACCACGTCTAGTCTGTAATACAATGCAACGCGAAATTTACCATTTCGAGTCTGTTCCTTTAGGTCACAATTGTTCGTGGCAATCACCCGAAAGACGCAAGGAGTTGCGTGATTGTGCCCTTCGGCTCGAATTTCACGATACTGCAGCACTTGCAGCAACTTGTCCTGGTCGGACAGAGGCAGCGTCCCGACCTCATTGAAAAACGCGGTTCCTCCGTGCGCCGATTTCAAGAGCTTCATTAACGCCGCAGGAGTAGAGGCGCAATCGATTGGCACGAAAGGTCCGTGCCTGCGCACTGCATAGATCCGGCGAGCGGCAGTTTCATTCGCCAGTTCGCATCCTCCAAGAAGAAGTACGGGAATTGCCTTCGACGAACCCAACCGCTGGATCGCTTGGATAATGTCTATGGGTGGTTTCGGGTCCTCCTCGGCTGCTGGCATCCCGGGATTGATCGAGACGAGTGGCACGTTTTAAAGCCTTCCTTTTATGGTTTGCACGGCGATGGCTAAGGAGCGGCACGCATTCATATGAAAAGCAAAGCCGTCACCCCTAGGTTCTATAAAGTCCTAGTACTAATTAGTCCTAACCCTTTATCAAATAGTATCGCCTATGCACCCATAATTTCGTAAAGAACTTGTACTTACTACGAGATGCAGTTGCGGGGTAGATGCAAACTTCCGCACCGCAATCTGCCAGAATACATATTGCAGTTGGATTTCGGGCTAATAGATAGCGGCCCACTTCCGTGAGACTCCGAACATCTTGGGCAGTAGCGAAGGGGCACTCGTTTGAGTGCAAAACAGAAATTGAGGTTTAGGTCTTTAACAAAGCCCGCACGTGATCGAGAAGCGAGCCGGCGAACAATCGCTTTGAAAAGTAGCTGAACGTTCCGGCAATCTCCGCGATGCGACGAAATTCCGATTCTGAAAAATCCGAAATAATCAGAACCTTGAGGAACGGACGTAGCTTCAACATCTGAGAGACGAACTCCGTCCCATCGATAGGCTGGATGGCCACATCGACGACGAGCAGATCGATCGTTCGTCGGTACAATTCCGCGACCAGAAGAGCTTCAGCTTCATCGCAGGCTTCCAATAGGTTGTAGCCGTTTTCCTCCAGTTCGAGATGGCACAGCTGGCGAATCTGAGGATCCTTTTCGACCAAAAGCACCGTCTGCATCGCATTGAGATCTCGAAAATTCACTGCCGCATCATGGTAATCTAGCTTTTCTTCAGCGTCGCCGGACGAATCGGACATACGCCCTCCGTAATGGTCTAGTTTATATTGGCGTTCGCCAATAGCATAGCAATCGTTAATCTTCATTTTCACACTTATCTGCGGGCGCTAGCATCACACATGGTTGCGTTCAACGATGCAAGCGGGGGTTGCCTCGGACCGACAGGATCTTGTCAGATAACTATTTCTTATCGGTCGGCGTCGCCATTACATATCGGTACTAACGTGAGAAGCTTTCAAACCGCTACTCAGCAACCATGGGGCCTCGTGCCGCGACGCGCAGCTTATCTGTCGTGTTCCGTAGCCTAGCTTAGCTAAGCTAAGCTAGCGCGGAATGTCGAGGCGTTTGTCGGATGACTTTTCGGAACCCAACACACTGATTTTGGCCGCAAATGTCGGGCTCCACTGGGGAAAGGAGGCCAGCCCGTCAGGTTATTTGAGAGGAAGCTCGCCACAGTAAGACCTCAGCGTACTCTCGGCGCTGGGCGAGCCTCTGCCATGGAGGACAATTTGCGCCGGCGGAGTGTCTCCGACGACGGTGTTTTGGTGAACGGTCCGCTACCGTGGGGCGGGGTATCGCATCGGCAGTTAGGCGGTGACACCATCCGACCTATTTCGCTGCTTTAGTGGCCGCCGCTTGGATTGCCTCCCACCGCTTCCTCGGGGCTTCGATAATCCTTTGCCGGCCACACTCAGTATCCATTTCAGCTTTTTAGCCACCGGCTTGACTGCATTGCGTTGAGTGCCTGAGTCCTGCTCAGCCAATGCCCACCTTTACATTGCGCTTCGCCGATTCGCTTGCTGGCAGCGGCGCTCATTTTGCTTCGTTTCGGCGAAGTCCCGGCATCTCAGCAGACTCGGTGGGCCCACCGCGTTCCGCCCGGAGCAGCCGTTGTAGTGCCGCCGGGGCCGGCGGTAACGCTGTAGTAAAACCTTTCGCTATCGCGGCTCCGCCGAATCGCAGGCGCTGAAACCAGCTATTGGAGAGGCCTTCCAGCACTCCCGTCGGACCGCTGTAGTAAAACTGTAGCGTGGGACCCTCACAATTCAATAGGTCTCAACCGACAGTTCTCCAAGTTGTAATAGCCGGCAAGTTCGTAGCGTATTAAACCAGAGATACTGGAAGCCTTAGGGAAGCCATGAAACATCTACACCGCTCAGGAACGCTTTGAACCAACCGACTTGGATTTCGCCCTGCTAAACACATCACCGCGTGCGAACGTTGGTCCGTCGCCACGAAGAAATCGAACCATTCCACTCAGGCAGCCATTCCGGTTCCCGATGTCGGCCAATGAGCGCTTGTGTCGGATTGTTAACGGCCGTTGCGCGGCTCCACAGGGATTCCGAGTGGATTGTCGGTAATCCTACTTGGGTGGCGCGAGATTCTTACGGCCCAGGCGAGACTCGGCGTTAGATCGGGATTCTCTACCCAAAAACCACTGGCTCCAGCGTCCTCCTGCCGGAACAATAGAGGGACGTATGCACCGAAACCCGCGAGTGGCAGACCTCCCAGCAGTCCAGGCGGTCAACTATAACAAAACTCGAACTGCCACATCTGCGCGATTCAACATATCTCAACGGTAACTCTGCAAGCCTCTGAAACGTAAGGACAAAATGGAATCAGTTGATGTGCCTGCTCAACGGAAGCTAAGTATTCCGAAGCTGATAGATTAGCGACTCAACCTCTTCACTGGACATTGGAAGAAAACGCGTGTCATATACCCACCCGTCCCGGCTCTTGATAACGACCGCTCGGTTGGCTTTCTCTGTCGCAAGAATCTTCCAGTGACAAACGCCATGTCCGCGAAGTCCTGCCACGTCGTCAGGAAATGGACCGTCGGCTTCATATTCTTCATACATTTAGGATCACCGATTATAACTGTTCATTAATGCTCAGGCCGCGCGGAGCTTTGCATGCCTCGCGGTCTAAGCATTATGACGAGCTAGAGTGGTTTCAGAGTGCGTAGTATTAGTATCGAATTGACGAATCGTACTGCGATGTTCGGGCAACCATTCTACTTTTGAGAACTAATGTTATCCTTCGCATCTGCTCATCTGGCTCATCTATCGGTCAGATTCCATCGCAGCTATAGGGTATTTCCTAGCTTAGCTAGAACTCTCGACGCCAAACCAGGGATTGCCAGACGAATGGCCACCTCCAAATAACTCGCCAGAACGAAAGATGCAACGGTTACCCCTACTCCCCTACTTATAACTTACGTACTTAATGGGCATACCCCTCTGGTGATAAGACCAAACCTAGATTGCAATTTAAAGCGCCTTGATAGATACTGTACTTTTACATAGTACGTGGCGCAAACGTATAGCCTTGACTCACGCTCGTAAAGCACTCCGGCCTTATACAAGGAAAAATCGCTGGCATGTTCCGAATCCCCACTAATCTCATATTTACCAGTTGCCTCTGCGCGTTGCGGATATCGAGCGGAGTATTTTGCGGATGATCCCCGCCACGAACAGTCGCCTACTCAAAACCATTGGGAACTCAGAGCCCTCGCGCCGGGTTGCACGCCTAGTGCAACAGCTCGGCGCGTCACAAGTACCAGTACTTCTCTACGGCGAAACTGGCGTTGGAAAGGAAGTTGCAGCACGGGCGATTCATAATGTTCGCAAGCAAGGGTCTTTTGTCACGATTGATTGCGGCGCCTTGCCGACAACACTAATCGAGAGCGAGCTCTTTGGTTATGTGCGTGGCGCGTTTACGGGCGCGCTTAACGCAAGAATGGGCTTGCTTCAAAAAGCCGACGGGGGAACGGCATTCTTCGATGAAATAGGGGAACTGCCGCTCGAGGCGCAGGTGAAGCTATTGAGGGTTCTCCAGCAAAGGGAGGTGCGCCCAATAGGCAGTAACGTCTCGGCGCCATGTACGTTCCGGGTCATTGCCGCTACAAACAAGGATCTCAAAGAAGAGGTTCGGTGTGGCCGATTCAGATTGGACCTTTACTATCGGCTCGATGTGGTAACCCTCGAATTGCCTCCGTTACGGGAACGCAAAGACGATATTCCGCCGTTGATCGACCACTTCCTTGCTCTCAATGAAACTACAAAAAAGCCCCTGCCCGGATTGATCGAGACGATCCTCAACCATTCATGGCCAGGGAACATTAGAGAACTTGAGAATTGTATTGCACGCCTAGTTGCACTCAGTTCCGACGACTGGCTTCACCCGCATGATCTCCCATTTGGAAACGGGAAACGTCCATTGTGGTATCCCAAGGACGACCACAGTTACCTCGGCAGTGCCATCCCACCGCCCCGCCCAATAGGGCACGCGCCAATTTTGATGGCAGAAGCAGAGCGAGCCGCGATCGAGCGGGCTATGACTGCCGCAGGGGGCCGTCCTACCTTGGCCGCAAAGTCGCTCGGTATAGGCAGAACGACACTTTACCGCAAATTACGAGGATACCGCGCCAGCTAATGCGACTTGCGGCAGGGATTGTCCACTGTTGGCAGTCAACCATTAAGCCAGGTGTCCTCTGGGCGTGACAGTCCCACACCGTCGCACCAAACAAGCGTATGTCGGGGCACCGCCGGTCCGAGGTCGCTTTTCCGGCCGATCCACGGTAGCTCGTGTTATGGTTAACGGTTTACTGCTGTAGTCTGGGCTTCGCGCCAATCAGGTCCCCCCGAGTTTTCAGCACTTGATCGCCGTATCTGATATTTCAAAGAACCAACCACTCGATTAAGGGTTATCTTACAACCGTGGTGGGCAGGTACTCAAACAGATATGCCCCGTCGAGCTGCTTGTCTACAGTCTCCGAACCCATAGCAATAACTTAGAGTGGCTGCACCTGAGTTCTCTGCTTCGGCTATATCAATTATCGCGAGTGATGTTTGATCGTCTGACGCAGCGGACGCCTCAATTGACATGGTTGCCGATATCGTCATCTCATCGAGCTTCAGCTCAATACCGGACAGGTTACAAAAAGTAATGTTGATTTGGTCGGGTTGCCCGACGCGTAGGTTGCCGATTATGCCGTCTCCCAGCCCGCGAGAACGGGCTTCCCAGGTATTGCACCCGGGAGTGCCATCTGACCGCCGGACACGCAGGACCCGTTCCCTATTGTGGCCACGCGCGTCTTCGCCTGAGTCTCCACAGTCTGTAAGAGCGAGAAGGTGTCTATACCTATCACCAGTTGAGAGCCGTTATCAATTGTATTGAGTCCCGTACCGGGCGTGATGGTAAGACTGGACAGCGGCGCCCGCAGATCAAGACAAGAACCTGACCATAAGCCTGCAGTTACGCTGCGATCGAAAAACCGACGGTCTGATGCGTTATCAGAGGATCTTACAAATCACTCGATGCGGGAAATAAGCCCATCCCCAAGGCAGCGGGTCAAACCACGAAATTCTGGTTCATTTAAGGGTGAGGAAAACTTGTCTACAAAATTATCTACAGCACTTTTCCGGCTACATCCCAAGTGGCTGTAAGCTATTGAAAAAATGGTCGGGCTGCCGAGATTTGAACTCGGGACCTCTTGCACCCCAAACCGCCCTGCGGAAATCGTAGCAAGTGGTCTGTTTTCAAATACTTGAATTGAAAAACGTTGCACGCGCCATATTGAGGCCTGTAGATACCCATTGAGCCTTGGCGCGCTGGCAGCTACAGGATCATCTACGATTTGAAAGCGGACCGCTTGTCGTCTAGACAAGTCTTAGTTTGCGGCGCGTCTTCCAAACCCGTCAATAGACGCCACAGTAGGTTGAGTCTGAAGCATCGTTAACAGGCAACACTGGTAGTTTGGCATCCGGCACCGTCCCTGAACACACGCCCATCTGGGAAGAAGCGAAAAAAAGTTCCTGCTGAGAGTTGTCATGGAGCTAGCTGCAACGAGATGCTGTTGTGTGCAATCTGGACAGAAGACTTAGAGCGTCGCGCCGCACTGATGCGCGAGCGACACCGTGCTACCGCGAATACCACACCGGATTCTA
Organism: Bryobacterales bacterium; assembly: GCA_963703295.1. Classification (GTDB taxonomy): domain Bacteria; phylum Acidobacteriota; class Terriglobia; order Bryobacterales; family Bryobacteraceae; genus PALSA-243. The sequence continues at coordinate 6,947,809 of OY969810.1, read as the reverse complement.
CGGCCACTCGAGGGCGACGTGATGGGAAGAGCACCTCGAAGACTTCGGCTGTTACTCGCATGGAGACCATTAAGGTGCCGAGCTTGCCCGAAGCTGGACCGTATACTCTGTTACGCGGCGTGTGGAAACCGGCGCACACCGGTGCGCTCCTGGAGGCATTGGGCGATGTTGATCCTCTGGTAGCGCGCACGGCGCGGAGCATTGGCAAGCAGCAGGTTGGCTTCGATGGGTTGATCTCGATGGGCGGTGCGGATGTGCTTGAAGTGAGAGCCACTCCACAAGCGATGCCGCACGCACTCCAGTTGTACAACCTCCTGCTAGTCAAGGCGCGCGAGCGCGGCGGTGAGGTGACCGCAAAGAACGGAAGCAGCATACGCCTGCGAGGTGAGTCGATCACAATACGCCTACGGGAATCGGTAGACCGTCGCGAGGACTGGAAAGGACAGCTTTCGTTCCATCGTATATGTTCCAACGGGGCGCTTGTCGTTCTCTGTCGTGTAGGAAGCAGGAGGAGACTGCAAGACTCCGGTTGCCGATACATATGACGTTGAGCGCTTTCTCGATAAGGTCAGTCGGCTCGTAGACCGCTTGCCGCGACTGCGAGCGGATCGAGAAGAACGCAAGACACGCCAGGAGGAAGAGTGGGTGCGAATTCGCGAGAGGTATCGGCTTGAAGAAGAGCAGCGACGGCAATGGAAAGAACAGCAAGGGCGCTTCGACCATCTCACGAATGATATTGAGCAATGGGGTAAGGCAGAACGCGTTCGAGCGTACGCAGCGGCAGCCGAGGCACACTTTCGCAAGAGCGGTCCGAATCGGTGTGGGCAGCAGGATCGACGGTTGGTTACGGTGGCTGAACTGGTACGCGGAGCATCTCGATCCACTGACCAGGCCCGACAGGCCCAAGCAAAATCCTGACTAGGCTCTGGGCCTCTTGCTATTTCGTGCACAGATGCCATGCTACTGTTTTCCCAAGCGTGGTCTGATGCCATGAAGAAATCGGAATTTGAGCGACGGGCGGCGGAGATGAAGGCCAGGAATTTGGCGAGCAAGAGACGACCGGTCCGGATTCCTCGACCGTGGTTGCTCCAGATCGCCACTCCTCCCACCGCACCTCCCGTCAAGCTTTATGTACGTGACCTCCTGAGCGACGCCGATTTCCAGCATTTCAGTCCGCCTCTCTCCGCCATCAAGAGGTTGGGCCAGCTTGATACCGACTCCGATGGGCTTTTCGATCTCGGGCGCACTGGGCTGAACATCTCGGTGAGCCCCGATCACCTTGTTCGCGGTGTTGAAATCTACGATGCGGTCCTGAAGGCGGCCGCCGCCCAGGGCTTGATTGTGAAGCAACCTGAAGGATCGGCCCTGCAGATCGTGGTCAATGGCGAGCCATTGTTACTTGCAGTTGCCGAAAAGACCGAGACAATTCCTTCTTCTCCAATGACGCCTGTGGGTAGGCTCCCACGGCGTGCTACCGGAACTCTGTCTGCCGCATTTTCGGCGAATGATCGCAAGGTCTACGTCTCTGATAAACGCGGCAGGCGTCTGGAATCGAAGCTCCCATGGCTGTTCGAGAAGGCGGCAGTGCTCGCTTCCGAGATCCGCGCCACCCATGACAGACAGTCTGCACTGCGACGCGAACAGGAAATCGCCTCGCGACGCCGATACGAACTCCAGGGCCGAATCGAACGGCTTAATCAAAACGTTGCTTCATGGCAAGGGGCCAATGGGATTCGGGAGTATGCCAATGCCGTCTCTGAACGCTTGGCGCAGGACGGTCCTGTACTGCCTGAGAGCGATGTCGCGAAATGGATTGAGTGGGTTCGCCGCTATGCGGACAGTATCGATCCTACCTGTCGGCCAATCAAAATGTCTCCGCAGGAATTTTGGGACTGAACCGGTCGGAAAAGTCCGCGTGCAATTCTCGGCAGCGCTCCTCTGGAAATAATCTGCAGCCTCTTGCGGAACATTCGCGCTGAAATGCATCGTGGAGAATTCGACAGAAGCCTCAGTGACTTTCTTCAGGATACGGACTCGAAGACGGATCGAAAGGCAAGCGGTCCAAGGTAACATCAGTGGTTTCAGATAGATACAGCGAAAAAATCAGCCTACCCAACCCACCCTGCGGAAATCGAGCAAGGGGTCTGTTTTCAATAGCTTAGAATCACTCAGATGCAGTCGACTTGTTGAAGATTGGAGATGCCTGTTGAACGCGGTGGCTCCCATATACACAAAGTCATCTACACCCCTTTCCGCCTAGCTTAGGCACCCCCTACTCCGACCCTCACGGCGCGTCACCCGGCTTTCCAGACGGCGTCCTGCGATGGGGAGTCGGGCACACAAAAGCGGCTGCGATTAAGACTGCCACAGATGACCAGCAGTTAATCCACTACGACGATGAATCCGCGAGAACGGGATTTCCCTCTCTCTTTTTGTCGGCGATCACCAAGCGGGACGGATACGCGTCCGTTGATAGCTCATACGCCCTCTTAAACTCTTCACCGAGCTCACGAAGCCCATTCGCAATAACGTCAAGATAGGATTGTCGAATTGCTGCCTCGAAGTATGAGTGGATCGTCGGCGTCGCGTGCTTCCTCTTTCCAACATAGACAACCAACTCTCCACCCTCGATAACGCAATCAACCAAGTCCGAAGTGACAATAACTCGATCATAAATCCATTCCCGCTTGTCAAAGAGAGCTATCTGTTCAGGTGAGAGAACATATGTAACGCCGTTAAGAATGCTTCCTGGCGAGCGAGCGATGTTGAGATAAATAATATTCTCCGGCCAGACAAGCCTTCCATCGATCTCTGTGTAGAAGCTTCGATTCGGCATCCTTACCCACCAATACCAGATCAAATCAACTACGAGATGCCTAGTAACCTAGCCTCGCGAGCGAGCAGATAGCTGAATGAACTTTCTGCTAGGCGGATTGGGCACCCCCGCGCGTCTTTCGCGTGGCGTGGTCGCCATCATTTTAGACCCTACTGCATTCATCACATTGGCGGAAAAGGTAAGGCTTCTCGAACGCCATCACTACAGAGCTTCGGAAATGTCGACGTGCGGTCATCGCAAACGTACCTGGAGCAAATCGCACTCCGCCACGCCTATTTATCGGAGCCGCTGGTTTGTCGATAGACCCTCACGTAGTCGACTATTAATTCCTGCGGGAACACTGTTGTCGAATTGGGACTCCCCGGAAACCTCCCCCCAACTGCCATATTGAGGATGAGGAAAAACGGTTTGTCGAATACCCATTCGCTTCCCGAAGGGATAGAAGCGGGGCCTGCAACGAAGTAAATAGAATCATCAACGAAAAACGAGATCCGCTCCGGCGACCACGTAACCGCGAATGTGTGAAAGTCGTCGGCTAACGTTTTGTCAGCAGGTAGCGTGTATGTTCCGGTAACCGAGTGTTCGCCAGAATAGCCTGGCCCGTGGAGGCTTCCATGATTCACGAAAGGCTCTTTTCCGGAGTGCTCCATCACATCGATTTCGCCGCATCGCGGCCAGCTGGCCGACTTTATATTAGCCCCTAGCATCCAGAATGCCGGCCATATGCCCCTACCGTGAGGCAGCTTTAGTCTTGCCTCAAGCTTTCCATATTGAGTTGTAAACGTTTGTTCCGTCTTGATTCGCGCCGATGTATATTCACCATTTTCGAGCGCGGCGCGAATAATAAGGTGACCGACTCCATCCAGATGGACGTTAGTGGTGGAGTTGGTGTATGTCTGGAGCTCGTCATTTCCCCAACCTTGATTATTCCCAACATCGTAACTCCACTTAGTTCCGTCCGGCAGAGAATTCGCGGGCCCGTCGAACTCATCGCTCCAGACTAGTTTCCAGGAGTTTACTTCACTAGAAGAATCAGGCAGGTTCATTTCAGTGGCCGTGCCTGTGGTGCGGGCGACAAATAGCACATCTCCTGTAATCTCCGGTAGTGTAGCTGTTCGCGCGGGTGGAACGTATGACCTACCAGACACTAAGATGGCTGCATATTCGTTTCCTAGGTGTATGTTAGATACGAAGTAATGTTTGTCATCGACTTTAGTAAATGGCGCATTGGCCAAAGGCTGAACCCACCATTCTCCTCCAGCTTTCGTGAACAAGACGATCCGGCACTCCGAGCAGCTACCATGGACTACTCCAGTGATCTGTCCAAGTCTGTCCGGACCTCCTGTGTCCCAACGCGGGATGCTGCGAAACTCGACGGAAACATCGGTTTGTGCGCTGCACAGCGCGACGACGGTCGAGATGAGAGAGAGTACATATGTGCATTTCATGCTTTCGCTCCTGTTATGTTAAACCTTCGAAACTACGCGGACCGAACGATCATCGATGCCGATCTGGCACGGCATCCAACGGTTTGACGGTGACGCCAGAGGCTTGCATCTGCCGGAAATATGCAGCCCATTCTGTCGAGACGAGTTCGTAGAGATCGCTTACCGAAATTCCTAGCTTTTGCAAATACAGTTGCTTCGGCTGGGCTACCAGGAGGATTACGAACATGCCCGCGGCCGGCTTGTTCGGTGAACTGGCCGGCGGGTGCGGCGTCATCTTGGAGCCTGCAACATCCTGGATGAAGTCGGAAATGATCACTGCATAACGGCGCCGCGGCTTTGGCTGCGTCTTTAAGATCGCGAGCGATTGCCCGATTGTGCTCTTTAAATCGGTGGTGGTGGCCGACTGTTCGAGCGCGCCGACGCCATCCGAGTACTCTTGCTTGACCTTTTCAAACTGCGGGAGCACGCGGAGAATCTGGGAGTTCGTCGACCCGGTGTAGGGAAATGCGAAGCTCAAAGCGGGCTCGGCATGGCCGCCGATCGTGAGAAGCCAAACAATGTCGTTATAGACGATTTCTCGGCCCGCCAGTTCCACGGCGACTTTTTTCGCCTTGGAAAACTCGCTTGGCAGTATGGAAAGGCTGCCGTCGAGAGCGACGGTCCAAACCGAATAGTCGAAGTTTGGATTCTGTTGAGGAGCTGATCCATGCGATGGGGCTCCATAAGTAGTTCCAACAATACCGAGAAAGATCGGTATTGCGGCGCTAAGGCGATAACGGATCATAAGTCGCTCCCTTTGATTTTGGAAAAGATGTACAGTATGGCGAGGATGGCTCCGACTAGCGCCGCGGCGCCCGCGGCGCCTGCCGTTCCGATGTGTTTGGACCGGTATTCACGCAAGGCGCTGTAACCCGCGGCGAGGCCTTGTGCCGTTTTGACCATCGCCTCCGATGTCATGTCCGCCGAGTAGAGAAACAATACGGCGAAGCCGCCGGTAATTGTTGCGCCACAAAAGAGGATCGTGGCGGTCGCAATTGCAGCTGCGACCGCGCCTGCAACCAGAACTGACATGCCGGCGCCGCACAACCCGACTAGCAGACTGGCGAGAAACGCTTTGATCGGACCCAAACAATCGGCGGTGCTCTCCACGGCGAAATGCAGAACGTAAGCCATAATCCACGGAACTGAAAAGGCGATTAGCCCTGCTATGGTCGCCGGAAGCCTGAGGTCAGAGCCTAGCGGCCCGTGTTCCCTGCCGCGCAGTAACGCCAGCAACGCCAGCGCCATGGTCAGACTCGCGAATGAAAAAAAAGGAATCGGGCGCAGGCGGGCAAGCGCCCAAAAGCCGGTCTCCAGCAGCCTGAGTTCCTCTATACCCGAGAACAATACCAATCCGATTCCGGCCTGCATGGCCGATATGCCCAACGCAATGATCCAGAGCATTCCATCGAGCCATAGCGACCGGAGATATCCGCCAACTCCAGCGGATGCATGCGGCGTTTGTGTGCGCGAAGCGCCTTGCTCGTCGTCGACCGTTGGTTCGAACGCTGCAGTCAGCCCGGTTGGAGCGGGCACCGCAGAGTTCTGCGTCTCGAAGACCATCGGCAGCCCCGAGTATACTGCTCGCGCGTCTGCATAGAGGCAGACCACAAACAGCATCCAGAAGATTGGGCTCTTGATTAGTTGAGCCGTGAACCTTTTGAGGTCTCCATTAAATCCTTTCTGTGCCCACACCTTAGTTACGGCCCCAAGGCAGTTGGAGAATATGGAATGGACGACTCGGATCAACAAATTCGTGCAATTGCCAAGTGTGGACTTCAAGAATTCCCAAACTTCCCCCAACCATCCCCAAACTGCTTCCGCAAACCGTAGCGCCCTAGGGGGAACGATCACGAATAGAATGAAGAGGACCGCCAGTCCTACCACAACCCGACGATCGGTTATCAGCGCGATGGTTCCATCTAGAATCGACCGCCAGATTTCGTTTTTGGAAGTTTTCGCCAGAGGTTCCCTGGGGCGCTGTCCAGCATCGTGACCAGGCATTGCCTTCGCGTCATCGGGCGGTAGATCACCCTTAGGCGGACGCGACCCCGGACATCCATCGCGCGCCGAACTCTGCCGAACCACGCGAACCAGTTGAGAGTAGCTTTCGGCCTCCGGCCAATCGTCTAGGATGGTCCCACTCGGCAAGAGCCGTTTCGGGTTCACTGCGACTCTGATCTCGAAGATCTGATTCTCAAACTGGCCCGAGTCGGCTTCACCGACATAGGTCTTCCCCGTCGCGTTGCCGCCGGAGGGCGTCAATCGCGGTTCTGGGTAGTAATCTTCCGTTTCAAGGGGGTGGACAATCGGCCGAAGCTGCACATGATCGTCCGAAACCGTCACCGAAATGCAGGGTTTCCACGGCACAGTGGCCATTTCCACGGGACCAACGATCGTCGCCGTTGGCTGACCGTAGGTGATGCTCGCCCACAGGTACGACAAACTCGACAGCATGCGAATATGTTTCACTTAGTCACTCCTGACGAACACGCTTCACAGTCACCGGATCCGAAAAAATAGCGTCTCCGGGCAGATGTTTCACACCCGAGGGCAGTGGCCTTTCGAGAGCGGCCACGCGAACGATGAATGTCGTGCCATCCACAAGGCTCGCGTTCCCGAAGGCGGCTTGACCGGACCACGTACCCGCCGGCGTGACCCTCACCTTGCTATCCTGCAGAAACTCCCCACCGCGCGTAGCGACCACCAGGTAAAGGACCTTATTGGGGTACGGTGTAAGACCACGGACCTCCGATAGCGCCTGAACCGCATCTCCGTCCTTCGGATATGCGATTCTCAACTGGCTCCGAACCAACTGAGCCTCCGTCCGGGCGGCGACAGCCCTAAGATCTCGTACCTGATAGAAGAGGGCGATTGCTGCGACTGTCATGGTGATGAAAGTGAGCGGTAGAGCCAATATCGTTGCCCAGGCCGCCCATAAAACGATCCGTTCCCGATCCCGCTCCGGCCGCATTTCGTCACGAGGTTCGGCATTCTTGCCTGAACCAACTCGCTCGGATTGTGCCAGTTCGTTCATATCAGCCTCGGGTGCGGAGGAAAAAAGTCTTGCCGCTCCACCTATCTCCTCTATGGACAATTCGGTAAACTAGCAATTTTGCTAAACAAAGCATGCTACCGGCCTTAAACCAACTCGAATGGTGTCTAGGCGTTTGCGACTGTTCGCAGGTTTCTCTAAGTTAATGATTTTTTGGCGTTTACAGGCGGTAGCATTCATTCTTACAAACAAATATTCGGTGCCATTTAGCAACGTTGCGACCCGTCAAGTGATTGCTTTAGTACCAGAAAAGTAACGCTTTAGACTGGGCCAAACGCTAAATTCCAGAACCTTTGAAATGCTCTCCGAGGTCGCCGAAATGCTTTTGGAGGGTGCGAAATGTGGTCTATAATCATCGGACACATACCAATGAGCAGAACTGATTTCAAATCGGTGCTTCCTACTCTGGTGGACGGCATATGTAAACACCTCGAAAAAGACGAGCATCAGCGACTTCTGCGGCAGCTAATGTTGTGGACCCTGGATGCATCGAGAGACCGAATCTTCGCGAAGGACATCTCCGAATTTCTTTACGGATCGAAGTCCGGCAAGAGTGACCCCGAACAGGCTGCGCGTAACGTAGTTCGCAAGCTCAGAAAGGCCCTCGAAGCATTTTATAAATCCGTGGGTGCCAACGACACCGTTTGGGTCGGAATTGAAGAGCAGCATTACAAGTTGCGTGATCTTACGCCAAACAAAGAGCCGCAGCGCACGGCACGCGCGAGCGACCTCCGGCGGATCGTTCGGGCCTTTTGCGAACTCGAAAGTATCGACGCTACCGCACGGTCGAAAAAATTTGGAGAGTGGATTTCACAACAACGAGCATTGCCGCTCTGGGTGGCCGCCAACGCATTCAAGAACGACAATTTCGACAAGTTCCTGGACCACCTTCACGAGAACAGCATTCCTCTTGGTGTCCAGGATCTTGACGCGATCGGCGAGCTTTTTGACATCTCGTCGTTGCTCCTGGATCCCCTGCTATCAGAATCCGTGAGCGGGGACTCTCTTACTCTGGACTTCAACAGGGACTTTAGCATGATACATAGAAGTAAACGTCGCGGAAAGGAGGCCACTTATTTGACCCCCCATCGGAGACTTGAAGGAACCGATGCGGCATTCGTGCGACTAATGCTCCCTTCCAAGGGCGAGTCAGATAAACACGAGCACCCCGGCGATGAAATAATTTGGGTTGAGTCCGGTGAAATCGAGCTTCAATTTGAACTCAGCGGCATAAATGTTACCCTCCGGGAGAGTGACCTCGTACACTTTTACGCGGAACACAGGCACAAGGTCGTAGCGAAGAAACCCGCCCGGTGTTTCATCATAAGGTTCTATCAAATTGGAAGCGAGAATACACGTCAGTTCTTATGGCAAGCGCTGGAAGCAATGCTATCCGGATCAGATGGCGGACGATTTACGACCTTAAAAAACGAGGCGCGAGCCTGGATCCATGAAATCCTGCCAACCTATCGAAAGGAGAACGGCGAGGTTAACGACCTGCTTGGTCTGGCGCGATTCCTACTTCGGTGGCGCGATTTCCATCGTCAATCTGACGACGATCGTGGGCCAATTGATGAAACGGCTGTAACCAAGCTCGAAAACGCTTTGTTGGGAGCCGGAGACCAAGCCTGCTTGAGGGATGTTGCGCAGTCATATGGAGTAAAGGAGTTTCTCCTTCATAGCTATCGCGCACGAGCCGTGCCGGGACTGATCGTGCTCCGCCAGCAAGATTTCAAGAAACTGTCGAGCGATCAGGCTGCGCGATTGTTTCAAAATGCGAAACAGGGGGTCGAATATTCCCTTCCTTGGAGAAATCTCTCATGTGCCGACATGTCGTTAGCAAAAGTAACCCTGCAACCCGGTGGCACAACAGGTCCTAATTTCCATCCCGGCTTCGAGGCAAATTTGATCCTGAGCGGTGAGGTAGCACTAGTCTTTGACGAAGAGCATTCGCCTGCTGAAACTATGTCTAGATCAGCAGGCCAACTGTGCCATTTCAACAGTGCCCGGACGCATCGAATTGAAAACAGAGGTTCGAGCCCCGCAGAATTCCTCGTCTTTCGCTTTCACCGCGATGGCGACAACGGACGATTCGGAAAAGGATCGTCGTCTACCGCCGGCCGGTGATCTCCGGCAGGATTCCCTGACGTTCTTGGCAGCATCGGCTGCGTGATGTCAGTATTGGACTTCCGTTGTAGAATCACACTTGATGAGGTAGAGGCAAGCGTCTGGCGAGCCGGCACCGGACGCTTACAGGTAAAGAGATAACCAGCTGTTATCACAGCCTGCGATGCCGTTTGCCTACAGTGCGGTTCCAGAGGGATTTACCACCGGACACGCTTGATCGGCATATCGTAGTACGTACCGCAAGCACTTTCATGGTGATCGGGCATCCCGATCTGGTCGGCAATCCCTAACGTTGGCCCACTTGCCGTTTCGTATACAGACCTCGTGCTACCGTTTGGCGATCATGGGGATGTTGCATGAAGAAATCAGAATTTGATAGACGTGCCGCGGAGATGAAAGCCCGGAACCTAGCTCGCAAGGAGCGCGTCGTCCGGCCCGCCCCTGCGACCTGCCCTGGCTATGGTGTTTGCTGGCCCCGGCCAAGTCCACGGTCAAGGTTACATACGAGATTTCTTCTCAGCGTCCGATTTCGAAAAACTCAGCCCGGCTCTCTCCGTGATCAGGAAGCTGGGGTCGAGACCGACGCCGACGGCTTGCTCAACTTCCGCTAAGCGGGCCTCGACATTGCGGTGAGCCCGGACTGTTTATCCGCGGGATTGAGGTTACGACGCAGTGCTGAAGGCTGTGGCCCAACACGGATGGGCGGTGAAGCACCAGGATCGCGTTTGCAGATTGTAGTTGGAGAGGAGCCATTGGAATTGGCGGTCACTGAAAAGACAGAGCCGATACCCAAAGGGCCAACGTCGTCAAATCTGCGTCGGCCGAGACGGCCAACCGAGTACTCGCCGTCGCGGTTTCGGAAGGAAGCTACCGGAAGGTCTCAATTTCTGACAAGCACGGTCGGCAAGTGGAATCGAAGCTGCTGGCGCTTCTAAAACGAGCGCTGACCCTCGCTTCCGAGATTCGGGCGGAGCTCTGCAGGAAAATATCGCCTCATTGCAGAAGGCCAAGGCAATTCGGGAATATGCCGATGCGAATCGAGGCTAGAATCGCCCAGAACGGCCGTATCGCGCTGGACAGCGATGCCGCCAGGTGGCTTGCATGAGCCCGTCGTCATTCTGACTGCGTTGATCCCACCTGAGGTCCGATCAAAATCGCTCCTCAGGAGTTCTGGGAATAGGCCGCCAACGAAAAATCGGTCGCAATTTCGGGATTTGGCGCGAGCATTCCCAGCGTAGATTCCAGGCGGGAATACTTGAGGAAACACTAGTTGGAGACCAGATGGCGTTGCCAGTTGCTCTTTTCGCGGACCTCTTGCGCGGAGCACCGTCAAGGCAAGCGGTCCAACTTAACTATTGATGTTTCAGGTAGATACATCGCTTGATGAGTTCTACCCCAAACCGCCCTGCGGAAATCGGAGCAAGTGGTCTGTTTTCAAATACTTGAATCGAAATACGTTACGCACGCCATATTGAGGCCTGGAGATACCTATTGAGCTTTGGCGCGATGGCAGCTACAGGATCATCTACGATTTGAGAGCGGACCGTTTGTCGCCGGGACAAGTCCCAATTTGCGGCGCGTCTTCTAACCCCGTCAATAGACGCCACAGTAGCTTGAGTCTGAAGCATCGTTAACAGGCAACACTGGTGGTTTGGCATCCGGCACCGTCCCTGAACACACGCCCATCTGGGAAGAAACGAAAAAAAGTTCCTGCTGGGGTTGTCATGGAGGGAGCTGCAACGAGATGCTGTTGTGTGCAATGTGGACAGAAGACTTAGAGCATCGCGGCGCACTGATGCGGTGGCAGCACCAACAACTCGGCGAAAATACCCACCATGCGGCGTTCCCGAGTCCCGTGTCCGACAATGAGATGCCATGCGTGAAAGCCAGAACACATTTAGGGACGAACTCCAACAGATTGGCGGCCTCGACGATTACGCCGAAAGGCCGTCTAAGCCTCTCGACGCGCTTGAATTGCTTGATCGCCTCCACGGCGCGCCGCTCAATAACGCTGATTGGGTATTCCGGGGCCAGAGCCACCCGTGGCCTCTAAGACCAACGATCGAGAGAATTGCCGACCCAGCGGTCATGAAACGGCTCGGGACCGTCGAACGACCCTTGATTAGAGAGTTCATGAGCCGTGTCCATCACTACACGGCGGACATGCCGGACGAGGGTGACGAACTTGGCTGGCTCGCGCTCATGCCCGAGGCTGCGGGACTTGGGGGAATCTACCGGAGGCGCTGTTACGTCCTCAAAGCCGCCCGGGCGCCGAAGAATACGACTTGCAGGTTCTTGCTCTCGACGAAGTACTGTGGTTCAATTCCTCTCTAGCCATGCGTCTCCTCGAAGCCTTACGTATTCAGAGCACAAAAATCGCAGCCGACCTCGACAACTCGAAGCTGTTCACCCATATGGGAGATCGAGGAACTTTTCGCGAGGCGATCATCAAGGACTTTCTGCGACCCTTTCTGCCTGACTGTTATGGCTTGTCTTCCGGCGAGATATTCTCAATGAGCGGGGCACAGAGCGCGCAGGTGGACATCGTCCTGTACGACGCTATATTCTCAACGGTTTTGTTTCGAAACGGGCCACAACAGCTTTTTCCTGCCGAATCCGTCTACGGTTCCATCGAGGTGAAATCGAACCTAACGTCAGTGGAGCTTGACCGGGCTTGCGTGAACGTAGCATCTGTTAAGGGGCTGCCGAGGCGACGAGCAGATGCGCTTGATATCCTACCCTTCCATAGGCTTGAACTCGGGCCAGGGCTGACGGGCGGCGGCGACTTCCGGAATCCGTACTTAGGGATCGTGTTCGCCTACAATGGCATCCAGGCCACCAAGATTGTTGAGGATCTCTCCCGCCGCCTAGTAGAGCAACCTGAGGCCAAACAACTGCTGCCCGATTTCGTCTTTGTTGCTCATCCTGGTTATTTTATAGCGAAATACGCTGTCCGGGACGAAAAAAGCTGCCCCTTGTTAGGCGGCGGCCAAGACTACAGTCAGTTTCTTTGGACACCTACAGGCGAGGACACCCTGCCCCTATTCTATTTCACGCTCAATGCGTGTCTTTCCCACTTGCGACTTCGCGCGCCTGATTTTCCAGACCTCTGGAATCGGCTCTTCCTCGAACTGGTAACCAAGGATAGATAAAACCCGTGCAAGCTTTCGGCGGCGGTCCGGGAAATACCAAGGTCGCTTGACCAAATAGCGCTCACCCCGTGGAGGCTTTTCGCTCGGGAGCGGAGGCATGGGAGGCCTCGATTTCACGCCCCAGCTGATGGCAGCCTTCAGACAAACGAGCCGCTCGGTGTGTGGCTAACGCCGCCTCATCGAGGAGACACTGAAGCCGCTTAAGGATTGGATTAGGGCGTCGGCAAGCGGTAGAATCAAACCAATACATATGTCCCCAAGCAGGGGGCTTGTCTCAGCGGCCTCATATACCGACGACACATCGTTGCCCTTTGCGGGGTGCCGTGTGTCGATTCACGCCCAGATCATCCGAGAACTTCAAATCAATTGGTTTTTCTTTCTCAAGAACCACACCCCGCACGTAAATAGCGAGTTCAAGGACCATGCCGTCACTACATTCTTCGGCCTTTCGGAGTCGGACCGCGAGAATGTGTTCAGGACGCTGCGTAATGTCCGCATCCACATAGTTGATCCGCGCCCATACACACTGAGCTTTCATGATATTCTTCGAAAACACCTACCAAAAGGAACGAGCGTAACTAACTTCCTGAGACGGCTCGATGCGGAAACGAAACACCTTGAGTCGGTTAGACAGTTAGCCCTGCAACAAATCGCTGCGAGCATGATTCGAGATGGATCAGCCGAGCGATTGAAGCTTGAGTACCGAGCGTGGGAGTACGCGACCGGAAGCGTGAGTTCACTGCAACAATGGATGCTTGATAAAGAATCGTCAAATGCGACGTGTCCTGGAGTTGACCTGTCACCGTTTGAACATTCTAACTCAAACATCCTAAACGACGTCGCCACTTTTCTCTCAGCATCTGCCTCAGTGTTCTCACCGGTTCTAGACGAGTTCAAGAGTGCCAGAGAGGATGCATTTTTCGGGTCACCTCAAGCCGGACCCTGGCTCATCAGTTCAACCCTGGGGCGATCACACGCGTTCGATGAGGGCCACACACACGCGGTGAAATGGATAGAGGAGCAACGCGTTGGTGTGTTAAGTGAACTTGACCGGCGGGGGACTTCTACCCGTCGTCTGTTCTGCCTGAGCCGCTGCAGGAACTTATCTCTGCAGAGTCAGTTCCAATTCAGGCGGCGGACATCGCAGCCAGTATTGCCCGCGAACTTTGGGCAAGGAACAGCCTTATGCACTTGGTGAGGCGGTATGAATACGTAACTTACAACGGCGAACGCCTTTCAGAGACAAGCGCCGCCGCGTATGAACTGAACATACGGGAACTTCGATAAAGATCAACCGCCCTGAGGTATTGAAGCCACCGCGTATAATCTGCGAAAAATCCAAAACAAACTACGATGGCGCGCGCCTATCTCTTAGTCGACGTGAAGTGCATAATGACTTCCTTGCGCATACGGTCGGCCAGGGTCTTGCTTCCGCCGCTGCGATCAGGCGGAGGCAGGTAGCGCCTGGAGGTCAACAAGTCGCGGGTCACGCTCTTTTTCAACGTCAAGCCACGCTTTTCTCCCAAGAGTTTTACAATTTCAGAATTCTTGACGAACACTCCGCGGACCGTCGAATCACCAACCACGAATATCGCCCGCCCTCGTGGCACCAAGACCCTCGCAATTTCGCTCAAGACCAGGTCAAGGTCGACGACATATTTCGATAACAACCTTTTTAGCTGTTCAGGCAAAAGTTGCACATCCAGGCAATCAAGTACATCCTGAGCTGTCTTGACTTCCTCGGCGGTGCCTAGACGCTCAGTGCCAATGTTCTTCGAACGCAGCGTTTTCAGCTGTTCGATCTGGTGACCCATCCATACAAGCGAAAACTTACTACAGCGGATATAGTCTATTGCATTTAGGTACGGTGGCGACGTGATCACTAAATCGATCACCGAATCTTCCAACGGTAGCTTTCGCGCATCGTGACGCTGAACCTTGGCCGCCGGCATCTCTTCCTGCGCCGTTTTAAACGGCAGGTTGTCTGTGACGCGCTTTACGGCACGCAAGAAGTGATCAAATGGCGCGATCGGGGCCGACTCGTATACCTTGTGAGGCCGACTGTGAGAGAGGTCCATTGCCAAGGAAACACCTTGACTCTTGGTGATAATCAGCCTGGAGAATCCACACCAAAGAAGATCCCGAGTTGTTTTATTCGGAACCTCTCCGATTGAGTCAGCCAGTGCTCGTAGTTGTCGGCGGTTGGTGTTATCAAACCAGTACTCAACAAAGTCGCGTGTTACCTCACTCGAACTATATGGATAGTATTCGCGTCTTTTCAAACAACGGTGGCGGCGCGTTGCCTCTTTTAAAACCTCCTCCGCAACGGACGACACCTTTTCTGTCACCCCGTCGGCACACCACGAGCGACTTAACAAGACTGCTAACGGATCGGAATCGAACCCAATCGCTTGATGGCCCTTAGCGCGCGCCACGACTGCCGTAGTTCCTGAACCTACCATCGGGTCTAATACCCGAAGCGATTTCGTCGCGGTTGGCAATTCGTCAAATGCGATCGATGGCGCCATCCGCGCTGGAAACGGATGAATTGGTCGAATTTCATGCAAGCCAATCCGCTGTCTTACTAGCGGGCGACTAGGATTGTGTCGTATGTGCATTAGTTATGTAAATTACAAAACAGTTATACCCAGTCTCGTTCCTTAAGAGCTCTTTAGCTTCTGAATAAATTGGAGGCTGTTCTGGTACTTGTAGAACACTCGTGCCTTGCCAGTGGCATTATAGAATATTTTGACGTGGTGGGCAGCGCCCGGAAATTTCTTGGCCTCTAATTGATTCCTGCCGAGCAGTCCCTTATCGCGTGAAATAGCCGTTTGGTCCGCGCTTGCTCCGTAACCCGCAATTGAGGACGCGCTGTGTATTGCCAATGAGCCCGATCCATTCGCTGATACAGTAGCGATGTAGTCAATAAGGAACTGCGGAAGGGCGTCATTCCCGATCTTTGCGTTTAGCTTCTTCAAGGTATCGATGCCAGCCGGATCTTCTTCGACAATTTTGTCCAGGCTGACATCGTAGTCAAACATGCCAAACGACATTTCGCCCCTATCGAGTGAAACTATCGCTTTGTTGATGCTGGCTTCAGCTGCCACTGAAACTCTGCTGTCGCCAATCCACACGGGCGATCCCAGTTTATTCTTAATCGTCGCAAGTGCAAGCCGATGAAAGATAAAACATTTGTGCCAATCCGCATATAACTGAGCCGGTATAGTTAGCTCAAAATGTTCTAGGTATTCTCCTCGTGCACCAAACATGCGGGCGCGCTGAATGTAAGTATCTTGCTGTAATTTATTCCGTACATCGCGCGTGAAGAACATCGAAAGTAGGTTTGGAAAGGTAACTCCGCGAGAAACAATATTGCCGCCAATGATTATTGTAAATGGAGTTTGGGGATCAGTGGCGTTATCGCCAACGGCCTTTCGGTCTCTCTCACTATTGAGCACGATCATCGTGGTGCGAGATGCTTCTTCCACCACGTATGTCGTCAACAGGTTTGGATCTGCGGACGGATACAGAGTCTTCGCTGCTTCATATACGCGTGTAACTAGCGTGCCGAACGCGTCGCTGTTACTATTGATCAACGCTTGAATTGCTGCCTCAATTGTCGTCCGATCTACTTCGTGATCCTGCTTCTTGCCGCTGGTATGAACCAGCATTGTATACTTCTTTTCTTCGCCATTCTTGTAGGAGTTAAGATAGGCGACGGTGACTAAAAAACGGACCAGGGCGTCGGTTGCCTCCTCCGGGCCGCCGTTCTGGGCAAGGAGTGTTAGCCGATAAGAAACCTTCTTATCAAGGGGGAAAAAGACATCTTGGCCGGTATAGGTCGGGTGGGGTGGAAAATTCACCCACTTCTCGGAATCATTATCAAATGTACTGTTAAGATCGAGACGGGCCGGCGTTGCGGTAACGCCGATGTAGCAACCCGTTGAGCCGATAAGACTACCTACCAATTCATTGATCTTTGTTTTCGTACCATGGTTTATCTTAGAGTTTGGCGTTGCATAATCGGCTTCATCGTCGATCACGACTAAATCGTCGACATCTTTTAGGGCGGCGATCAGTTTTTCTAGATCCCGAGCATTCTTCTTGCAAAAGACCACTAATTCTTGCCCGCTGTGATTCTCTGATGATTGAATCAACTCGGAGGAATTCTTTGGAGCAGGTGCCAGGCCGGAGGCCTTAAAGCGCTTAAGATTCTGGCCGAGAAGATCAACGCTGTCATTCATGAGATGCACAACTATCCGATGGCCTGCATCTAAAAGCTTGGCCGTAAGACAAATCATCATCTCGGTCTTGCCGCTTTGCGGTTCGCCATAGACGACCAGCGATGTGGCGTTGGACGTTCCGAGACTGGGCATTGCGCCTTGCACGGCTTCTTCAATGCAAGCTGTGGCGATCCCGTTCGCTTGCAGTCTGGAAAGCTGCTTCTCATAGCGTTTTTTCAGCTTGGTCTTGTCTTTAAATTCGTTGAGGTTGATTTCCTCGGACATAAGCGTCTTAACCTACCAATTAAAAAACACGTGTTGTGGGCCGGCATGACGGTGGCGATGTCTGATCGTCGACTTAAATAGCGATCCTCGGTGGGGTGTCCGCGCCGACGACATGTACGGATTAGTACCTTAATACTAGACTAGTAAAACGTGTGCGTCAATGAGACGGACGCGCATGCCACCATGGGTGCAGTTCTTTGGGACATGATGGTCACGATACTGAAATTCTATAAATCCTTAAAGGGCGTCTCTATAGGGTGAGAATTGGGGGCTGCGCACTCGAGTCTTTACAAATGTCGCATCTTAGCCGTTCGGCAACACGGGCGCTTCCTTCAAGCCTTGCGTCGGACAGGGCCACCGACCGATACGTCCAAGTCTTGCGTCTGCCGGCAACCAGCGTATCGACTGCATAAACAACCATGCCGCAGATTGTCTGCAGAATATCGGCAATCGCCGGCGTCCCTGGACAAGGATAGCGCTGATCGTCTGCCATGTCCGGAAAAAGGCACCCAATACACGCTCCCTGCCTCTCTTGCACGAACACGTACCCGTGATCGCCGTCCCGACTGACGGCGGCAAATATGACCCGAATACCCTTAGAGCGGAAAAAGCGGCTGGCTGCTATCCGCGCCGGATTGTTGTCTACACCACAGATCGCGACGTCGCACAAGAGGTCAAGCTTCCGTTCAATGGCCTCCTCCAACATCGTGGCATAGCCTTGGATCTCCGTCGCAGCTATGCACTCCGGTTGCAAGTTCTCGGCCAGCGCCAACGCCTTGTTACGCCCGATGTCCTTGGGGTAGAACCGCTGACGATTGAGATTGCTGACTTCAACAATGTCGCGGTCGAGCAGGGTAATCTTGCCGATGCCCTTACGGCAGAGCGTCGGCGCGATGTGGGAGATGATCCCACCCGCGCCGACGCAAACCACGGAAGCCCTCGAATAAGCCTCCTGATCGAAACCCGGAATCAACCGCTGACGGTCCTCGGCCCCCGGAATCGGCGTCCCTCTAAGCTTGATCGATGTTGGTGAGGCGATAGATGCCCGGTGCATAGTTCTCCACTCCTTGTCCATAGATTTCGATGTCCGCGTTCTGATCCAGCCGGATGAACCGCACGAAGCCGTCACGCGAGAAAATCACCATGACAGCGACATGGCCGGCACTCTCCAGTCGCTTCTGGAATCCCGTATCGATCCCCGATGGATTGGTGGACTCGGCACCGTTTCCGGGGTGCGAATGGAAACTTGCCAGTAGACGATGCCCGAACTCCTCCAGCTTAATAAGCAACTTGTGCGTGGAGCGCGTGTCGGCCGTCACGCCCACTACGGTCTTCTTCTCGTGCGCGAATTCGGCGTACTGATCGAGCACGAGCACGCCGTCCACTTCATTGCCCGTGACGAAGAAGAATTCTTCGTCCGGTCCCGGGGTGAGTTTCTTAAAGCTCTCATGGAGGAACATCGAGCTAACGGCAAATCGCCGTCGGCCGCTAGACGCAGGGTTCGCCTTGCTGCCAATCTGCGCCAAAGACTTAAGGAAGTCGTTAGTCTGGCAAATCTTGATGTAGAGTTCGGAAAGACGCTTGGGCTTTCCGGTGACTGCCGTCTTGGTGAACGTCTCCAGCAGCGCTTCGCGTTTCTTCATCAGGCGTTGCCGTTCAGTTTGGACTTGTTCGATCAATTCCTGTTGCATCGTCGAAATTCTCCTTTGCTGTTTATCCTTCGTAAGCCTCGGTGATGAGTCGCTCGATGGTGAGGATGCCGGAACTCATATCCCGTGGCCTTTGCGCCATATGCACTAAATACCAGCCGCTGCCGCGATCCTGAAAACAGGCCCAATGGTCGCAGTTGCGAATCTCGGTTGAGGGCTGATAGAGAAAAAACTCGAAATCGTTGGAAGAATGCTGGTCGATCTGCCCAAAGAATGAGCCATGGCGAGTTCGGTAAGCGCCGGTGTAGCTGTTGCCATTTCTGATCCATCCACGCTCCTCGGCGTAGGAGATCTGACGGCGCTGGACGTTCACGGCGGCGCTACGGGGCCGCACCACCCGGGAGAGGAGCTCCCGGATGGATGCGGAGACCGGGCGGCTGCCACGGTCAGTTACGCGCATAGGCTGAGTCCCACTTCGGCCTTGGTCGAGGCGAACAACTTGCTACCGGAATCGACCTTGTCGAACACGGGTTCGGCGTTGGCGAAGAACGGATCGTTCGGTCCCTTGGACAATAGATAGTCCTGAAGACCGAGTTGGTTGAGGATATCGCCTGCCGTCGTGCCAGGCTGGATGTTGACGTCGCGAATCTGGCCAGTGCCGGCCACGACAACGGATAATGGTTTCATTGGTTTGTTTCTCCTGTTGTTACTCTTGGTTTAGATTTGAGAACTGCCACTTACTGTTCCCACTTCAATTAGAACGAAGTGCTGTAAGGTGACTTAGTGTCGCCGCCTCTTCGGCGAGCGGAAAAGGCCGAGCGTGACAATGGATGCAAGTTCCCGTGCCACACCCGACACCGCCCCGGTTGCCAACTTCCCAAGCCCTTTGGCGACACCCTTGCCAACGGCCTTGGGAAACGACTTCTGCTTTTTTCGGTAAGTGCTCATGATTGAGCCTCCATCTCTATTGAACCTGGGTGGTGTAAGGTGAGCGTCCAAAAGAAAGAGACCAAGATGAACTTGGTCTCAAATCTATGCGTCGATGAAAGATCGGCGCATATACTACATCGGTGACCCTGCCTGCGGAGAATGCGGACGCATTCTCTGATAAGGCAAAAGCAAAACAGTTCGCGTGGATCTTACGCTCCTTCGAACAGCTTCTTGGCCTGCTCGAATTTCTCGAGTTGTTTGCGTTTGGCTTTCAGTTCCTCCTCCGCCTCGGCGATTTCGGCTTTCAGCTTCTCAGCCTGCTCCAACACCACCTCCACTGGCGTCTTCTTGACCCACTTCTTGCGGCTGTCGCTTTTCTGTTGCTGTGCTTTCGGCTCGTTCGTCTTCGATATCGGCATTTGATTCCTCCTGGTTGGTCGTTTGTTGTTGTTGTTTGACCCACGCTTCGAGCTTTTCAATCGCTTGGCGTTTGATTGGCAGTTCTACGTGGGTGTAAAGGGAGTGCGTGTCGCCCGCTGAGTGCCCCATCAAGGCCATGCGGACGTCTTGGATTACGCCGGCTTCCATTAGGCGGGTGTTGAAGGTGTGGCGTAGGTCGTGGAAACGGAAGTGGCGCAGCCCGGCGCGTTTAAGCCCGCCGAGCCAGCCCTTGCGAATCCACGATAGAGGTTGACCGTTCATGGTAAAGACTATGCCTGAAGTTTGCGGGTCCGCGGAGAGTAGCCCATAGACGCGACTGGTCAGTGCGATCTCTCGCGACTCTCCCATAGCCGTTTTGGATCTACTCACCATGAGTAGTCTGCGACCTAAATCAACGTCCTCCCACCGTTGTTTGAGGATTTCGCCGCGGCGCATCCCGGTATCGAGAGCAGTGACGACTATCCTGCGCAGATAGTTGGGAAGGGTTGCGAGGACGAGTTGCTCTTCAGCCAAACTCATCACCGGTCGTTTGAGCCTACGCTCCCGCACCAACGGCAGACGAGCCATCGGATTGGTTTGGACGATGGATTCATCAACCGCCCAGTAGAGAATGTGGCGCAGAACACTTAGGGCGCGATTGACAGTCGCGTCCGTCAAAGTCTTTTGCTTCTTGCGCCAAGTGCGGAACTCGCGGGCCATATTGCGGTTGAGTTGCACGACTAGGGTGTCGCCGAAGAACGGCAGCAGAGCCTTGAGGTGCCAGACGTGATGCGGCCGAGGTTCACCGTCGGCTAAAAACCGCGTGGCGAGTTCGCCGACGGTTAGCTTAGGGTCGTACTGCACCAACTGATGCCGCCGAGCGTTGATTTCCTCCTTGAACTTCTGCTCGATGGCCTCGGCCTGCCGCTTGTTGCTGGTTTTGGTACTTGTTTGGTGGCGGACGCCATCGACCCAGATGTAAGACCACCAGATACTGCCTCGCTTTAAGAGGCTCACCGTTTGTTTCCTCCTTGTTGTTGGCGTTCAATCCAGGCAACAACCTGATTGGTATAGAAAATCAGTTTGCTGCTGGCCCCGAGGCGGAAATGGGGGAGTCCTCTTGGAATCCACTTATTCCGAATGCTCCAGGGCGAAGAGCCAACTAAAATGGCAACCTGCCGAATATCGAGTGGCGGCCCGAGGCGCGCCATGCTATCCGTGGCCGCCGGTTGCTGCGGGCAAGGCTTAGGGTAATGCTGCCCTAGGCCGCCCGCCGCAATCTCCTTTAAACGCGCGGCGATTCGGCGGCGCGTGATCCCCGACTCTATGCCCTGCAAGCTTCTAATGTCCATGTCCATCTCCTCCGCCTCGTCCAAGTAGCTTGGAAAGCAACCTCCGCAAGAAATGCGGCAGCTGCATATACAGCCACCAGACGAAGCCAAGAAAAAGCCCGATCAGCATGAACTGAAACAGCAGTTGCTGATTGGTGGTCAACACCTGTACCAGGGAGAACAGAAACATCAGGGAGAGCAGCAGCAGGATGATCCCAGGGAAAATCTTCAAGAGGCCCAACAGACAATTCATCCAGAGCGGCGTGTGCGGATGTGGCAGGGACAACTCGCGACTGCCGCATTGCGAACAGACTTCGGCGTGGCGCGGATTGGGGTGGCGGTGCGGGCAGAGTTTGTAGTCGTAAGACCGGCCGCAGAAATTGCAGAACAGTGGTTCGCCGATGGTGATCCGGCGGCAATGATTACAGATACGCATAGTTAGTTCTCAGAACAGCGGAAGCGGTTGATCACCCGTCGGGCGAAACCAGACGGGCGTCCACAGGCCGCTGTGGTTAATGGATTCAAAGTCCGACAGCCAGAAGATCTTGTCGGTGTGCTTGGCGATGAGGGTTCGGATATGCCCCAGCCGCCGTCGAGAATTCGTCACAACCAAAACCCGAAACTGAGGCTTGCCAAACAGCCGCGCGAAATCCCCCGAGACCGCCAACTGCAAATAGCTACGAGTCTTTTGCGCCCAGATCTTCATTGCCTGATGGCCGAGATCAACTTCAAGGAACATGGGGCGAACGCCTGCTGTCGTTTGCAATTCTAGGTAACCATCAGGAATCAACCGGGAAGTCTGGCTAAGCGGCCTCTGGAAAGTGCGCCAGCGAAGAAAGCGGGCATGGCCCGGCAGGGTGCGGAACTTGAGGGCGGTATAAATAAGGTTGATGTGCTCCTGGTGGTTGACGAACAGATCACCCACTAAGGTCTGGCCGTGAGCGCGGCTGATGGGCTTGGCCTCGGCATCGGTCAGCAGGCCGCCCTTACGGGATAGCGTGTATACGGCCTTTCGGCCGGCATTGATGGTTCCGACAAAGAAGCGATTGAGCAGACCTGCGCGAGTGAGCTTGAGCAGGCGAGTATTGGCGCGCGTCGTCGAGCCGAAACCAGCGATTAACTTGGCGGTTTCGCGGTCGATAATGCGCATGGTCGCCAACTCCGTCAGCAGCAGCCGATCCCGCTGCTGAATTACCATGCCAGTTTTCTTGTTATTCCCACTCATGGAGCACCTCATTTGTGCGGCGTGCAGCTTGTTGGTGGCGGGCTCGGATTTCGGCTTCGATGTCGGCGCGCCTGCGCGCCCAGCGAACGCGGCAGCGATTAAGCAAGTCGGTATAATCCGCCGTGGGTTCAACGACCGTCGGCACAACGGCTTCCTGCCAGCGTGAATGGCCGGTTTTGATCACAAAGTGCCTTTGCGGCAAATTCTTCAGTAGTTCCGCAAGACGCTTTCCGCCATCCAGTGCGTTGGAGATCGCCGCGGCGTCTGGCGCGGAAAGTTGGAAAAACGCGTGAGTGCCGACCGCGAGTATCGCCGCGCGCATCGACGGCGAATATTGGTCAAGGTATTGTGACGCGCAGACAATAGAGGCGCCAAATTTTCTGGCCTCGCTGTAAACTGTCTCAATACCGGTCTCGTGGGTCAGGTTCTGAATTTCATCGGCGTAAACCGTAAACAATCTGCGGGAGCGCCTCGCGAACAACGCGTTCTTAATGCGGGTGAAGAGTAGACTGCCTAAGGTGGCGGCGTCCCCTCCGAGGTGGCCTTTGTTGAGATCGACGATGACCCAATAGCCGTTATCTATCGCATCCAGCAGCGAGAATGTCGAGCGGCGCTGCCCCAGGATGTGACGGAAGCGCGGATCGGCGGTGAAGGCGGAGATCTTATTCAGGATCGCGTCGCGCAACACGCTCTGCATAGCGTCGCTGGCCTGATCGAAGCGGGTCTGGAAGTAGGCCGCGACTTCGGGATTTGTGGCGCGCTGCAAACAGGTGGTGCGGAACTCGGCATTGGTCAACAACAATCCCAGTTCGCAAAGAGTGAACTCGTTGTCGGCCAAAAGATGAAGAGAATTGCGCAGAAGTTCGGAAGTGCGCGCGCCGAGATGATCGAGCGCCCAGCGCCGCCGGAGGATCTCGGCCACCTCGGCTAGTTGTGTGAATACCTGCTGTTGGTCCTGGCGCTCAAGAATGTTGATTCCGACCGACCAATCGTCGGTGGGGTCGATGATGATCAACTTTCGGCTCAAATCGCGTCCCCGCCGCCGTTCCTCCTGGGCGATCAATCGCAAGAGAAACGGTTTGATCTCGGCGTGAAAATCGAAGGCGAGAAGACCGTGGTCGGCGCGCACGTCCTGTTGCTCGAGGTGCTTCAGAAATGACGACTTTCCAGAACCCGAACGGCCCAGGGTGAAAATGTGCTGGCAGCGAATCGTTTGTGCAAGCGCGACGCGCCGCCGGGTGCGGTGTTCGTCAACGACCGCCGTGCCGAGATCGATGCCGGCCGCGTGGTTGGTTCGCTGCTTCGGCATGACGCACCGATTCCAGATCGACGCAAGAATGCCCTCGAAAGATAAATGCATAAAGGATTTTGAAATTGTTTGGCCGTTCGTCGTTCCGGTTAGGGATGGACGAAATTGGTGATGATTAACTCGCCGAACCGCTTGCCGACCTGCTGTTGCGCGGTATAAGTAATTTCGGTGCGGCTAATATGAAACGCGGCAAAGATCTCCCGAACCTTGGGATGATCGTCCAGCGTCAGAATAAAGCTACCCTTCAGCGTGCGAAGCCGTTCGGCGAGAGCGAGGAAATCCTCTTCCTTGAAGTTGAATTTGTACAGCTTGCGTTCCCAATAGGGCGGATCGAGGAAGAACAAGGTAGTGGGCCGGTCGTACTTCGCCAGTACTTCTTCATACGGCAGCGATTCGATCTGTACTCTGGCGAGCCGTTTGTGCGCTGCTTCGATAACTTCCGGCAGCCGCTCCGGGTTGTAATTCGAGCACTGCGTCACGCCGTAGTGGAAATGCTGCTTAATGACCAGCCCACCGAAGGAGTTCTTCTGCAGATACAGAAAACGCGCAGCCTTTTGTATATCAGTCAGAGTGGCCGGTTCACTGGCTTGTAGAAGTTGATACCACTTGCGGCTGGCAACAGAAAACCGCATGTATCGGAGCAATTCTTCATAATGCAACTGGCAGACGCGGAAGAAATTAACCACCTCGTAATCTAAGTCGTTAATGATCTCTACTTCGGATGGGGGCTTACGAAATAGTATCTGGGCTCCCCCGGCAAAAGCTTCCACATAGGTGGTATGCGGGGGAAGCAGATCGATGATCTTAGTGGCCATGCGGCTCTTGCCGCCGATATATGGAAGCGGACCAATCATAAAGTAATTCCTTCTGTAGTTAATTAAACCGAGGTGCTGTAAGGCGGGAGTCAGGCTTGACTGGCAAATAGGCGTTCGGTCTGGACGTAAAGACCAAGTGCGAGGGCATCGAGCATGACGGATTCGGGATTGCCGCCTCCCGGAAGGGGCCAAATGCCAGCGACAATTGCGCGGGTCTGTTTGCGGGTACGCGGCGTAGGGTACGCATACGCCTGGGTAATCGCAGTTATCCCGGTCTCGTAGATCGGGACTCCAGCATTACGCCATTGCGCCACTATCGACCTGTGTAGGAGCCCGCGGATGGCACCCTCTGGCGCGTCCATTCTTTCAATAGCAACGGAATCGCAGCGAAATTCGAGTAAGGCGGTCCCCAGGAATCCGGCGGCGCTGAATTCGGCCTTACTCGGAACGGAGGGCAGATGGCGAAGACGGACGCCCTCCAAATGGGTGCCGACAAACAGGGCGGTCGCGATTGCGCGGCGCATGACGGCCACCGCCAGCAGGCGCGGCCTCGCACAATGAACGGAACCATGCGCATGGCCGGTAAGCAATACATGCAAACGTTTGCCCGCTTGGGTTTGCGCCGTCTCTTCCGACACAATCCGGTGGTAAAGCGACAGCAGCCTTTCGGGAGAGTGCTCTCCGGCGAGTTCCGCGTAGTGCTTGGCGGTCGCCGCGTCTCCGAGGCGCTCGGCCAAACGGAGTGCAAAGAACTCATCCGGCGTTGTTGGCTGAAAGCCAACCTTCTGCTCCTGTTCGACCGTTTCCAGAATGTTGATCATGGGCGGCCTCCAGTCTCGCTGGCAAGCAGCGATGGTCGCCTGCCCCGACCCGCCATCCGTTCTTCCTCATCGCGGATCTTAACTTTGAGATCGTCGTGTAGATCCGGGAAGAGGAAGGCCACCGGAGTGCGCAGGATGATTTCCAATCGCAGCGCTAGCGTTAGTGTGGGCAAGGTCGTGCCCTGTTCGTATGCTGAGATCAGGCCCCGGCGTCTATGGCCGAGCAAGTGGGCTACTTGGCCCTGGGAAAAGCACATTCGCCTGCGATACATCGCAAGGCGGTTCTTGTATCGTCTCCTTTTCATTGTTCCTCCTTTTGGTAGTTACTTCTGCCGGTAATGTATCAAGCCGGTAGAAATCTGCAAGGAGGGAAAAGGTCATTACTTTGAGGCATTTCCGTCCGCATCTGTTAATAACTTGTGGAGGCGCTGTTTTTGGTGTCGATTTATCAGTCCGTGGTAGAAGGCAACCTTGTGACGAGCGCGTCTACCCTCAACAGCGGCTGCGATGCGTCTGCAAACTCGCTCAGAAAGGGCGTCAATCAGCAGCGCCCGCAGAAGTTCCACCAAGAATTGGATGAGCAAATCAAAAAGCATCCCAGCATGGTGGCGCTGGTGTCGCAAAAAGAAAAGAAGGGAAAAAGCTCCTAAGTAGGAGCGTCCGGACCGAGGTCCCTACTTAAGGACTTTTTCCCCACTTGCAGCACTCAGCCTATCTGCTACTGTTCCGGGACTTATGACGAGCCATCAGCCGGACATCACCATAAAAAGCCTGTTCCCCTCCATGAATGATTCCGAAGCCAATCAAGCCGAGGACAACATGGCGGCATATTTGGCATTGATGATCAGAATCTACGAACGCATCAGCGAGGATTCGGAAGCGTTGGCAAAGCTGCGGCGAGAGCTTCAAGCCATGCGCTGTGGACAACCGAGTTTGACAGATCCCGAAGGATCTCTTACCCTCTCGCAAAGGTCGAACCCTACCGAACATTCACCATTAAATCCATGAAAAGAAATGAACAATCTATTTGGATATATTCGGGTTTCGACGGTCAAACAGGGGGAACATGGCGTCTCGCTGGTGGAACAGCGCGCCGCCATTGAGCGTTATGCCCAGGCAAATCAAGTCGTCATTTCCCACTGGTTTGAAGAACAGGAAACTGCTGCCAAGCGCGGCAGGCCAATATTCGGCGAGATGATTCGGCTCCTGCGGCGCGGTGCAGCCGTCGGAGTGGTTATGCACAAGATCGACCGATCTGCCCGCAACCTAAAGGACTGGGCCGATCTGGGTGAGCTTATAGATGCGGGCGTAAGGGTAAATTTCGCTAATGAAGCGCTGGATCTCAATTCGCGGGGCGGCCGCCTTTCTGCCGACATTCAAGCCGTAGTCGCTTCCGACTACATCAGAAATCTGCGAGAGGAAACCATGAAAGGGATCTATGGCCGCTTCAAGCAAGGCCTCTACCCAAGGCCAGCCCCGATCGGCTATTTGGACCAGGGAGGCGGCAATCCCAAGAAACCCGATCCCATCCGGGCCCCCTTGATCCGCAAAGCCTTTGAGTTGTACAGCAGTGGCTCCTACAGCTTGGCAGCGCTATCGGACGAACTGCATACCTTGGGTTTGCGTACCCGCTCTGGCGGGCGCCTAAGCGTGCATGGCCTAGCCCACGTTTTGCACAATCCGTTCTACACCGGTCTTATCAAAATCGCCAAGACAGGGGAAACCTACCAAGGGGCGCATAAGCCCATCGTACCTATGGCGCTGTCTTTGAGAGTCCGAGACATTCTGCACGGCAAGATCTCCCGGCGCGTCTTCAAGAACCAGTTCGTCTTTCGACAGCTGATCCGGTGCGCCCATTGCGGCAGGTGCCTTATCGGCGAGCGCCAGAAGGGGCATGTTTACTACCGCTGCCACGCCCGCTGCTGCCCTTCTCGCACCGTCCGCGAGGAGGCGATTCACCGGGCGGTCATCCGCCAGTTCCTCCGATTGGAACTCTCTCAAGGGGAAAAGGATTACGCGCGCGCCAAGCTCCTCAAGCTGAGAGTCAAATGGGCCGACGAAAAGCAAGCCGCCCTTGCCGCTCTTCGTCTACAGTTTTCCCAGGCCGATGAGCGCTTAAATCGGCTCACGGACGCATACCTGGATCAAATAATCGACAAGCAACTATTCGAGCAACGCAAAACGGCGCTCCTTGAGGAGCGCCGTCATATCCAAGATCGACTACAAAGCTTTGGCGCAGATGGCGAGCGCCTTCCGGATCAACTGTCAGAAGCAGTCGAACTCGCCGGAAGCGCATATTTATGCTACATTTTCGCGGTTGACGAAGAAAAGCGTGATTTGCTGAAACTGCTAAGTTCGAACCGGCAATTTAAGGACAACTCCCTCATAATTACCTTGAATTCTCCATTCGATCGGATCGCAAATCGCTTCTCTGTTCAACCTGGTAGCCCATCTCAACACAGAGGTCGAGATGTTGGTAAGGCCTGGGATATTCTTCTGCCCAAGCTGTTTGCGGCCTTACCGACTCCTATTCAACTCCGAAACAATACACCTTAAGGCGGGCATCGCCACTCGAACCTGCATAACGCCGTGGAGAGGCGTCGGCCGCGGCTTCCCCCGTGTTGAATACGTACTCACCGGGCAGCAGCGGCAGTTGGGGCGAGACCCGAAGCGTGTGGTCGTCCTGGCGTGACACATTGACAACGATTCGTGGCGAACTATCGTGTGTTTTGGCCCCTATTATCGAACCTGTAATGTCACTTATTACAAGGTTGCGTTCAGTTTTTTGCCGCACCAAAAGCCGCAACTCCGGTGCGAATATGGCAATGCTGCCTACTACCGTGGAGTCCTGGGGTATGGCGAGAGTTATCCGCACAAGGAAGACCTGGGCGTTTGACGATTGCCTGAGCCTGACAGGTGATCTGTCGCCGGGAATCGCGAGAAACTGCTTGATGTGGTTCTTTACTTGCGCTTCCAGGAAGCTCGACTTTTTGAGTTGCATAGTGCCGATAGAGGATTCCAGAGGGATTTCTCCACTGTCCGACATAATGGATACGCCGGTCACGCTATTTATCTGAGTCCATCCGATTGACAGCGTTGCAAAGAGCGCCATCGAAGCACGCATGGTCCAAAAAACACGATTCGTTGAGGATTTCATTTTCGTTTGTTTTTCCTTTCGGGCGGATTGGTGTGTTGCCGGTCATTTCTTTGTGGCTACCGGGCCTTTGCGAATCGACTGGTTTGTCATCCACTCGGCCAGAAACCAGGCTTGGTTGCGGTCAATTCAAATTCCAGTGATTCGATGCCATTGGCCGACTTCCGCCCGCTGGGCACGAAAGTGAAGCGGATGGAGCCGGATCTTTGGCCAACAAAGGCCGCTGAAACCTTACCGAACATGAGCTGCGGTTGAAGCGCAACCCGAACGCGGGCGCGTTTGAGTTTCAGGGTGGAAACCGTTTGGCCGTTGCGCAGTTCTTGAGGCGGCGATTTCATAGAAGTGCCCTCGTGTGGCTAGCAGGCCGGAGCCAATGGACTCGAGGCGCTTGGCGAAAGATCGGCATGGGATGTTGCCGTATACTGTAGGTATCCATACTAAGGGACGCCAGTCTACCAGTCTGTGGACGCGGAAGTCAAGGCCGCGCGCAAATGATTGGAGATGCAAGCTCTTCATAAGCAAGTCGGGATTCGGGTCAGGGAATTACGAGAACAGCAGGGGCTATCACAAGAGGCGCTGGCAGACATTTGCGGTTTGCACCGCACCTATATTGGTCTAATTGAACGGGGAGAACGGAGCCTCTCCCTTGACGCGGTAGAGGCGGTGGCCCGAGGGCTTGGTATTGCCGTCGCAGAGTTGTTTTCGGGAATTCCAGTGGCTGTGGCGCCGCGTCAGCGGAAGTCCAACGCCGAGTCAGCCTTCCTCACCGATATCACCGCTCATTTGGAAGTTATCAAACGGATTTTAATTGAGGCGAAGTTGACCGACGCCCAGCGTTACGACGCTCTGTACAAATCCTCGCGGCAGAAAACCCCAACCTGATATCTGACAGTATCGCCAATGATTTATGCCGCCTTGAAACGGCAATCTGCGATAACCCAGCGCAGTGCTGCTCCGGTCGCGCCAACCGGATTGCTTCGGAGTTCCGTTGGTCGCGAGGTCGCTCAATCCACCGGAAGCTTACGACAAGTCACTAAATTCGAACAACTGAAGCAATCAGTTGTTCTTCAAAGATTCCAAATGACTGCGAATGGCGTGTAATCTGGTCCTTGCCGTGGGGTGCCAAGCGCCGATATCCGTCTTCAATTGTCCAATCCGCGAAGAAAGATGTGCCGAAGGGCTCCATCCCGGCGCGAGAAGGGCTTCAGCTATACCGTCCGGGGTAGCTGCGATGCAGTCAAGCGCAATTGCCTCGTATGGATCGTGTTTGGCTTCTTGCCAACGTTGAACGACCCCGTCGAAATCTTCGGCGCAGCGGATCAGAAAGATAAGTGCCGCCGTGAAGTTACCCCACTCAATTCCAATGCTGAGTAATCTCGTGCTCTCTGGGACTATGGTCGCGTCGAGTTCTTCGCGAACACCACGCTCTGCTGCATCGAAGGGATGCCGATCTCCTCTATTGGGGATGTCTGGATCGCAACGGAGCATTTGTTCTTCCAGGCTGGCACTATAAGTTCCGGGCCAAAATCCCACCCCTTTTTGCCGCCGCCCGAGAATTATTTTGTTATCGGCCGAGATTACGATGACCTCGGCGTTGACGTTATGGTAGAGGGGGGAACTTGCCAGCGGCCAAGTGTCATTTGGGCTTATCCAGCTGTCTTCAAATGATTTTCGAAACCGCGCACAATCGGGATCGTCATGGCGGTTGGTGTATATCTGAGTCAACGCGTAGACGTGATGGTATGTACCGCCATACGCCTCAAGCTCCAAGTGAGGTGCTTCATCACCGAGAGGATGTGGTGAACACCGGTGCAAACCGAAGTACTCGCGAATAGGAGGGCCCGGGACATAGCGATCCATTAGCGTTTGCAGCTCAATCGGTGTCGGATACGCACCCACGTACCGAAATACAACTTCATTGCGTTTCCATCCTCGCCATGCAGGTGAATGGTATAACTCAATGTACGAATCACGGGCTGCGGTATGTACGCCGTTTCTAGCGAGAAAACGCTGAAGCTCCTGGTCGCGCGGCACAGCGGAACGAACCACAGCGCCGCCACGCCGGAATTCCGGAAGAACGAGTTCATCGAATATGACGTTATAAACCTCGGCAGCGGTATCGATCGTCTCCGGACTAACTGGTTTGCCGGATTCCGCCTTGGCAATAACGCTGGGGCTTCCGTTGTCGAGCCCAAGCTCGGCAGCCCTACTTGCGTACTCGTCCCGAGACCAGCGCCGATCCTTTCTCAGCGCCAACAACTTTTCTATATTTGCGATGACTTGTTTCGGCATGCTCTAACCCCAGTCAGGTGCGACGGTTCGGTGACACGCGATCAAAATGCGTGCGAAATTGCGTGGTAAATCCCATCTCTGTCATTTGAGACTAACCTAGCGTCAAATGGTACTACAACTCTGCGTCTACGCAGGATTGCAGCAAGAGATTGAGGGTCTTCAAAGCGGAAATACCCGGCGCCTTTTGCAAATTATACGACCGCCCGCAGGGCAGAAAGGGGTAAGCGGCTTATCCACCGAGGAACCGCCCGAACATTAAAAAGAGCCTGACAGACGCGTAAGCGTTGTCAGGCATGCGGCATTGAAACCGCCTCCTTTTGAATGTCCGGGGGACAATCCCATAAGCCAACAGGTCTGCCAACCTGACGGCGGAACGTGGATCGAAAGGGAAATCCAAGCGCCCCAGATCGGCCCCCGCCCAGCGGTCGAAACTTATGTTTCGCGGTCCGGGAAGAGGCCGATTCCGGTAGGAATCTTCAGATTTCAGCTTTCTTGGTTCGCACGGCTGTCGGCAGCCTTGCGGGTAACTATACCAGCTAGTACTACAATTGTCAAACTATCTGGTTCGAAGCCGCTTTTAGCCAAAATTATGACTAAACGAGCCTTAAACGATTGGATTTGGGAGCTGTACACGCAGTTACCCTCGACTATAGGGCTTTCTGAGTGCGACACGCCGGAGGAAATTGCTAATGTGTGTCGCCCATGGATCGAAAAACTGGCGGCGGCGGTTGCTGAGAATGCCATGTCCATCACTCCTGACGACGCTGATGGCATCCTCAAAATGGTGAACCTGTTGCTGGATCCGATCGAGCGCGCTTGCGACATAAAGAAGCTCGACGGTCCGGGCACGCTTGCTTTGATTTGGCCGATTGATGACATCCTCGTGGGCTTGAGTCTTTTTCAGTCTAGGCGAAGCATTTCTCCCAACTCTTACGAGCGCGAACCGACGGTTCCAGTTGTGATCGCCTACGAAGACCTCAGCGGGGTTACCGAGCATCCGGACGAAAAAGCCTTCCATCTAAATGCGACAAGACCTCAGAGCGAAATGCAGCCTAGGGAATTCGTCGGGTTTCTCCGCGCCTTGTACGCGAATCTTACGAAGGTGCAACGACGGACATGGCATAGAATCTTGCATGGAAGAACGGTCCTCGATATCAGCGAAGAAGACCGAGTCGCACGGAGTGCCGTGTACGCCCGTATTCATTCGATGGCCAAGCGGAACGGCTTCTGCAAGCGGTGGTGGCGGAGGCGGGGCAAGAGGAACCAGCACGAATAGGATTGCTCGGCATTCGAGCGTACTAAAGCTGGACTTGGCCGAACGGATGACGGACCACTCCATATGCTCGTTGCGAATCCGGCCAAAGAAACACTCCGCCGTGGCGAACACGGCGGCTTTACCGACACGCGACAGGGTCTCGGGCAACTGGCTAGAGAAGGAAGATGGAAGTTTCTTGCTGGTCGGGATATGCTGATTTTCGGACGCCGATGCGGGGCGCTGCGCTCATTCAATGGGTAAGCTAATGATAAACAACATCCTTTATCTGCTATTAAATGTACGCCGGAACGGCCAGGTCGTCAATGCATTTGTCCACAGGGCTGGGGTCCGTCCAAGAGTACTCGCAACGACTATGAACCCTTGACCACTTTGACTTGGCGCATCAGCCGCTCCGCTGTAACGTACGGTGATTCAACTGGCACCTTTCCAACTATCTGCAGCTTCTTATACTCGGCTATGAGCGCGCCAGAAAGCACCGCGGTGATGGGTTGTAGATTGTAGTCCAGTTCATAAAGAACGTAGGGATCCGATAAGAAAAGCCCTTCGTGTACCGTCAGCCTAACCCGTCCTCCGGCAGCGATTAAATGCCCTGCCAGATTAAATTCCTGCTGCATGCCGACGGGCGTTTTGGGAAAGTACACCGTCGATATTTCCGTACCTCGATCCATGCCGCGGAAATACGGCTGCCCCTGCGGGTCGCAAGCAGACCCAGAAATCCGCCGATGACCAAAGGCCACCAAGGTTGCACACTTGTATTCCGGGGCATCATTGACGCCCGCGACCAAGATTCTAGGGTGTTCATCGCCATCGGGCTGGGCCAAGACGTCCGTTATGTGTCCACGATGCCAGTAGTCGCTGATTAGCTGGCCACTCTCGCCGTCCAAAACCGCAATTTGGCATGCGAAGCTCCAATTGTGAACACTGCTGACGACCACTTGCGATCGGGCACTGCCTGGAACTACGAACACAATATACCGCGCGACGAAAAAAGGTGGGGAAAATGAGTGCCCGAGATTATCGATAACCTTCTTTCCCGGATGAAATGTCCATCGGATCTTGCCTTCAGAGCTGAAACACACCAGGCTGTGCCAGGGCGAGTCTTCCAGAGGAACAACCGGAAACAGCATTTCAATTTGGCCGTCACCGTCCAAGTCCGCAAAAGCTTGCTCCCTGTACGCCAAGCTGTCATAGGCCGCCGCGCTCAATTGCTTCGGAAAGGTGTGCCGCCAAAGTTCGGCGCTGTCCGAGCCGAAGACAGTCAGGGTGGCCCCCTCCACCCGGTAGGAGTTCGGATGAGGTTTCCTGTGACGGAATTTGGGGATCTGTATCAAAGCTGCTACGCCCATACCAAGACCTACGGCCGTTACAGCATACCGGAGCATCTGCCTGCGACCTATCCGTTCGTTCAGAGGCAGCGATGCATTTAGTTCCGCTCGATCAACCGATGCCTGCGGCGCACCGGACGGGAATAGATTACGAGATCTGACTAAAGATGATGTTATTTCCGACGAGCAGGCGGCCTTGGCTGGGAACGCTATATTGGCACCGTCTTCACTTTCCGACGCCTCGTCAACGTCAGGCGGAAAGGCGGCGGCGTTAACCTTGTTCTTCCAAGCGTCCAACTCAGGGGTGAATGCATAAACGCGCGCCTTAGAGCCTGGCCATCGGCGAACCGGCAAATCATGTTCAAGCCTGAACTTCTGCGCAGTGCGGACTCCGACTCCCAGATAGGCGGAAATTTCCTTCCACCCGTTGAGCTCAATCCCAACTTTGGGCAATTCGGCCATACTCGATCACCCTCTGACTTGTATTCCAACTCTTCCAGCCTTTTCCAGCCTACCAGAAGCCGTAACACGGCGTATTCGACTTCGGCTCTGCGCATTTCTGCGCATTTCTGCGCTTGAGGCCTATCTTCGATTGCTGGCACAATCTGAACACAAACAAACTCATGCGAACGAAATGCCTTCTCCTCTTAGCCCTGGGCGTACCTTTTCCCCTCCGGTGTCAATCAGCGTACAATGTCACGGATTTAGGCACGCTCGGTGGCTCCTACAGCCAAGCGTACGGCATTAACAACAACGGCCAAGTCGTCGGCACCTCTGCCACAGGGCAATTCGGGGGAGGTGGAGCAGTCTGCAACATCGGCCAGTGCTCGCTCAACTACGCCTTTTTGTGGACTAGCGGTACCATAACTAGCCTGGGACTACCCAAGGGGGCGAACGCCGTGGATAGTGTAGGGTATGGCATTAACAACAACAGCCAAGTCGTCGGAAATTACAATTACCCCGGCTATTATTCTGCTTCTTTCCTCTACAGTGGGGGGAGAATGGCTGGCCTCTCAGAAAACTTCGGCTCTGCCTACGGAATCAATAGTACCGGACAAATTGTCGGTGACTTCTCGACTGCCGGTGCATTCGGGCCATTCCACGCATTCTCACACACCGGAGGGGTGACGACCGACTTGGGTACGCTTGGCGGTCCTAATAGCACGGCATTGGGTATCAACGATGGTGGGCAAATAGTTGGCTGGGCCTCACTCCCGGGCAATCTGGTCATCCATGCGTTTCTGTACAGGGCCGGTGTGATGCGTGACCTCGGCACTCTGGGCGGCGCTTCAAGCCAAGCCTCCGGCATAAACAACAGCGGCCAAGTTGTAGGGTGGGCCAACACGGCCAGTGGACCTCAACACGCGTTTCTTTATAATGCGGCGGTGCTTGCTGATTTAGGCACGCTCGGCGGAGCAGCCAGTCAAGCAGACGCCATCAACAAAAATGCCGACATTGTCGGGTGGGCGAACACAGCGGATGGTACACAACACGCTGTCCTGTGGAGGGGCGGCACCGTTATTGATCTCAACAGCCTAGTAAGCCTTAGCCAAGGAGTGTCTCTATTGGAATCCACCGGAATTAACGATCTTGGCCAGATTGTCGCAAATGGAAGCGATGGGCGAGCATATCTGTTGACCCCTTTTAGCGGGCCGACGCCGACAACGCTCTTTGCGGACGACACCGGTACGGGTGGTTTTGCAATCACCACCGTTAGCGGAGTGGTTATCGATCCGAAGGGGCTGCAAGCCAACGTCCGAATCCAAAACTTCGTACGGATGTGGCTCGCAGTAAATATCTTCAACCAAGCAGGGTCAAGTCCTTTACCACAGCCGAATCTAAATGCGGGCCCAGAAGGCCTTGCCGCGACGTTTGGGCTCATAGCACCTTGCCGGAGTGGTCTTTCGCTACAGCCGCCGTTCGTCTCATGTGTAACTCCAGGCGCGGCGCAGTGGACTGCAGCTCTGCCATCACCGGGAACTATCGAATTCGATCTCGTGACGAACACACTGAGTGCATCCGTTTCCCTAACGGATCTTTTATTGCAGGCAATAGTTGGGGTTCCTCAGCCCGTAGGTACGGTCGTGGGGGTTACAAATCAGCTTTACGCTAATGTGCCGTCATTTAAGGCAGCGGCCGACTGCGCTGCAAACGGTTTGTCGGCACAGAACTCAGCCTGCATCGAATCGGCCTTTCTTACCCTCGCGCGCGATTCTCAGCAGCGCAACAAGATTATTGCCATACTCGGCACTGCCGCTATTACCATTGGAGCCTCATCTCTGGTTGGAAAACTACTCGAAACACCAGTAAGTGCCATCCAGGTTCTCGGGGATCTGGTTGCATTAGGAATCCAAACTCGGACGCTCGGTCACCCGTACGTCGAAGTCATAAAGCTCACAGCGAAATGAACTTACACTACACGGTAGGTTTATATCTGCTTGCGAAGATGATACTAACCAGCAGACCAGCCGCGCATAGGGCCGTGACAATCAGGCCTATCATTGCTAGCCTAGACAGGCGTGAACGGCCGGGCGTGCTTAACGATAGCCAAGACCAAGGTGGTGTGTCGATATTCCAGCTGATAAACCAACTAACGAATGTTTTGAGCCATGAAAGCATTTGGGTTATAGACACTTGAGTCTACATTTTTATAAATCGCGCACATATCGACCTTATTGCGCGTGATAGGTACTTTTGTCTGATCGCGAATTCGAGAACGTTATGAAATTATTACTGCTAATAATCGTATTTACCGTTTATACAGCTAACGCCGACGTGGTAACAACTGTTATTTCGCTGGCAACTGGTGATCAGTGGAGCTATACGTTATTTAATGATAGTCCTCCAGTCAGTGATGATTGGCTTTCGACGTTCACACTGTATATTGACGCTCCTGTAACCGTAACTGGGTCTCCTGCCAACTGGGATTTTGCGACGGATGGGGCTGCCTTTATCACATGGTTTAATACGGACCTTGAGTTTCCATTTCCTGACGATATACCACCGGGAAGTTTTCTCGGAGGCTTTAGCTTAGTTAGTCAGAATGCCATTTCCGGAACCGGCGTGTATACAGTGAGCTCTTGGGACCATACTCTAAATGGTCCTGGGCCGGTGGTTGGCGGCAACGTGAGTGTCCCTATCTACGACGAAGTCGTCCCCGAACCCAGAAGCGGCATGCTTCTTTCAGTATCAATTCTGGTGGTCGTGCTACGACGTCTTTGGGGTCAACATCGGTGATACTCTTCATCTAGCAATTGCTCCCACAATTCCGGCAACGGCGAAGTGATCGCTGTTCGTTCAAGATGGCATTTGAGACTGCTATGCGTTGCGACCGCAGATCGGGCAGCAGAATGGTCACTCCTCGGGACCTCATGCTTGATTCCTTCCGCAGCCCCGTTTTTGATTGAGGATTTGCTCGAAGCGCTCCTCTGTAAGTTGAGACATCTTGGTCGAGAGTTAATGGTAAAGGCATCGTAGCAAGCCTATTGAATTCGTCAAGCGCGTGTACTGGAAGGGTACATCGGTAACACTTTGTGATATTTGAAGGTGAAGGAAATCGGGGGCATGTAGTTGAGAGCCTGATGGGGCCTTCCAAAGTTGTATCCCACCAGCCATTCGGTGAGGCGGCGGTTGAAGGCTACGGTGTCCGCGGTCATGGTGCCGAGGGCCAAGAATTCATCCTGGATCGTACGGTTAAAACGCTTGTTGACGGCGTTATCTTTTGGTGTCCGGGGTCTCGACCAATAATGTGCCAAATGCAGGTCTTCACAGGCGGCGTTGATGTCAGCCAAAATCAGAGCGTCTTCCAAAGCGCGACAGGCGGTATGCGGACGGTCCTTCAAGGCAATACCTGCGACAGCGTGGCGTTCCATTACTATTCACCTTTCCCCTGTCGAAGCTTGGGTAATCAGTAGCGATACCAATCGAGACGAAAGGGAAGCACATGAAGGCATCTACACGAAAGATCGATCCGAATTGGGCCAACCGTCCGGGTCGATTCGGTTTAGTTTCGTGCCAAAAGGTTGCGCCTGCGTCTGTCAGGATTGAATCGCTCGAATTTGAACTGACCCAGAATCAGGTGGGGGTTCTGGCGGAATGGATCGTAAAGCAGCGGTTTCGTCGGGGACCACGTCCGGGGCAATCGAAAGCAACGAATCGCGACCGGTCGATCAAAAGAAAAATGGACTCTAGGTGCCTAAGATCGAACTCATCCTCGGTATCATCTACAGCCCATTTTGGGGTAGGCTGAAATTTCTTGTAAGCTATTGAAAAAATGGTCGGGCTGCCGAGATTTGAACTCGGGACCTCTTGCACCCCAAGCAAGCGCGCTAGCCAGGCTGCGCCACAGCCCGAATGGTCCATTGTACACCGTTTCATATGGCAAACATGATTCGGCGATTGGCATAATTGAAAAGCCATGGCGAATCTCTACGCTGGAACTTCCGGCTTCGCATATACGGCCTGGAAGCCGGGATTTTATCCGGCTAAATTGCCGTCGAAACAGTTTTTGAATCACTACTCTTCGCGGCTCAATTGCGTGGAGATCAACTATACATTTCGGAGGCTGCCGTCCGCGTCTACGTTGGAAGGCTGGGTAGCGGCGACCAATCCCGGATTCGTATTCGCCGTAAAGGCCAACCAGCGCATCACCCACATATTGCGCCTGAAAAATGCGGGAGAAGCGACGGAACTTTTCTTCCGCATGATCGACCCGTTGCGCACCGCACGACGCCTGGGACCCGTGCTGTTCCAATTGCCGCCAAACCTGAAGTGCGACGTACCGTTGCTACGCGATTATTTGACGCTGCTGCCAGAAGGATTGCGCTACGCCTTCGAGTTCCGCAACGAATCGTGGCTGGCTGAGCCGGTCTATGATGAGCTTCGCGCGCGCAATATTTCGCTCTGCGTCGCTGAATCGGAAAAGCTGGAAGTGCCGGAAGTGATTACAGCCGATTTCGTCTACTATCGCCTGCGGAAGCCCGATTACACAGACGCCGACGTCGAAGCCTTCGCCTCGCGCGCCGGGGAATTATTGGAGGGCGGACGCGACCTGTATCTCATGTTTAAACACGAAGAAACGCCGGAGGGCGCCCTCCATGCGGAGACGCTGCTTCAAAAAGCGGGCGCCGCCGGATGAGCTACCCCGCCTTGGATTTTCGCGCTCGCTTTTTCGGCGCCGCTTCGGCTTCCGCATCGGCGTCGGCTTCGGCGCTCGAATGCGCTGCCATTGCGGTTTCGGCCATCGCAGGCTTCTTCTTCTCTGCGAGGCTTTTCTTTAACGCTTCCATGATGTCGATCACCGGCGCAATGTGAGCGGAGGGCGTCGCTACAACCTTCCGGCCCTCGATCTTAGCCTCGATCATTTTTTGCAGATTGTCGCGATACGTATCGTGGTACTTTTGCGGTTCGAACTCGGCTTCTAGCGATGAGATCAGCATCTTGGCCATCGCGAGTTCCTTCTCTTTGACCAGGCTGGTATCGGTACGGAACTCTTCCACATGGCGGATTTCGTCCGCGTAGTACATGGTGTGCGAGAGAATGCCCTTCTCGCCAGGACGCAGAATAATAATGTGTTCGCGGTTATGCATCGCGACTTTGGCGAGCGCGTAGTACTTCGATTCGCGCAAGGCCTGAAACAGTAACGCGTAAGGTTTTTCGCCGCCTTCATCCGGCGCGACATAGTATGAGCTTTCGAGATAGATAGGGTCGACGTCGTCACCCTTGACGAATTCCAGGATTTCCATTATGCGGGCGGTCTTAGGCGCCACCTTCTTAATGTCCTCGTCGTCAATCTCGACGTATTGATCCTTTTCGTACTCGTAGCCTTTCACCAATTCGCTTCGGGGCACGGGTTTGTCTTCCGCCTGGCAAAAGACTACCTGCCGGATGCGTGAATGGTCTTCCTTGTGAAGCAGATTGAAGCTTACGCTTTCGCTCCGCGCTGCGCTAAACAGACGAATGGGAAATGAGACCAAACCAAAGGTGAGATGCCCCTTCCAGACGCTCGATGCCATGCCAAGCTCCTCTCGATGCCCGCGCAACTACAATACTACATCGGCCCAGGCGTCGTAAAGTACGCTATTTGAGTGGCTTAGAAGAGGCTGATCGGTGCTTTGGCGGTCTGGTGTACTATCAAGCTGGAGCGACAAAGCATGACTCGAAGAGAACTGCTGGCTGCCATCAGCGCGGCTGCCGCCACGCCCCTGTTGAAAGGCGCAGCCTCCGAGGGGCCAACCGCGCCGGTTTCAATCGCAAGATGTCCAACGTACGAGGCGGATATTACCTCGACGTTGAACGGCATGTTCGATCAACTGGGCGGCATCGCCCGCTTGGTGCGAAACAAAACCGTGACCATCAAGGTCAATATGACTGGGCCGCCCAGCACTCGTCTGCGTGGGCTCGCGCCTGCGCTCACGCATTATACGCACCCGAAGTTGCTGGGCGCCGCGGCGTACCTGATGGGACGCGCTGGAGCCACTCGCGTTCGCTTCGTGGAAAGCGCGTGGGCTACGGCTGAGCCGCTTGAAAATGTGATGGCGGCTTCCGGCTGGGATGTGCGTGCTTTGCAAACCGCGGCAAGCCATGTCGAGTTTGAAAATACCAATGCCATCGGCAAGGGCAGACGCTATG
Organism: Bryobacterales bacterium; assembly: GCA_963703295.1. Classification (GTDB taxonomy): domain Bacteria; phylum Acidobacteriota; class Terriglobia; order Bryobacterales; family Bryobacteraceae; genus PALSA-243. The sequence continues at coordinate 6,907,467 of OY969810.1, read as the reverse complement.
CGCGCTTCATGGTTCCCGGTGAGGCCTACATGTATCCAGGCTTCGATTTGAATCACGTGTACGAGGAAACCGACGTTTACGTCAGCATGGCTAAGCTAAAAAATCACGCCACCTGCGGCGTAACCCTTTCGCTCAAGAACTGCTTCGGCACTCTTCCCGCTTCGATTTATGGAGGCGACTCCGGACGAGACGAGCCGAACGAAAATCCCAAGACAGGACGTCAAAGCGTGGGACACGAAGGTAGGAGGCAACCTTCCAAATCGGCGCCGCAGGAGCTGCATTTCGGCGCGAATCACGATGCTGGATATCGTGTACCGCATATCGTGGCCGATCTCGCGGCGGCTCGCCCGATTCATCTTGCGATCGTTGACGGCATCGAGACCGTCGCTGGCGGAGAAGGTCCCTGGATTGGCAATTTACGCATCGTAAAGCCGGGGGTGCTCATTGCAGGGTTGAACCCCGTTTGCACCGATGCCGTAGCCGTCGCTGCTATGGGCTACAACCCGCGCGCGATTCGCGGAACAGGGCCGTTCCAAGGTTGCGACAACACCTTGACGCTGGCTGAAGGTCGCGGCATCGGGTCCACCGATCTGCGACGTATCGAGGTGCGCGGCGTCCCCATCGAGCAGGCTATGTTCCGCTTCCAAGCATAGGCTCATGGCTCGCAAACGGCCCGCGCAGCCCTATCCCGTCTACCGCCTGAAGACATGGGATGCGTTCCTAAAACAGATCGCGGATGCGCCATATTCTAATTGGGCATACCGGGGTGAGCGCGATGAGCGCTGGCCGCTTTACAGTTCGCTCTCCCGATACTTACAGAGTTTCGGCGTCGCGCCCGCCGCGTGGACACGCCAGGAAGCGCGCATCGTGCGCGTGTTCAAACGCAAGGCCCATCAGTTTGTAGAGCAACCACCCGATCCGGCTGACGATTTCCAATGGCTGGCTCTAATGCAGCACCACGGCGCCCCCACGCGATTGATTGATTTCACATGGTCACCCTACGTCGCCGCCTTTTTCGCGCTAGAGCGCACAACGGGCGACGGCGTCATCTGGGCGCTGAACCCTGGACGCATCGATAGCAGCCGGGCGCTGCGCCACACGCGAATGGATCCGCGCATTCGGGGCAACTATAATCACTACTTCCTCAAAGGCAATAACCGATTTATTTGGATGGGCGAGCCGCACACTATGAACCGGCGTCTCATAGCGCAATCGGGCACATTTGCCGTGCCTGGAGTGCTCGACGCGCCGCTCGAAGAGATCATTGCCGATTCCGGCCAGGAGAACATTCTCGCCAAGTTCGTCCTCACCAATGCAGTCAGAGAAACAGGCATGCGCGAGTTGTACCGCATGAACATTACGTACGCTACCCTTTTCCCGGATTTAGACGGATTAGCGAAATCGCTGGCTTATGAGCTGGAATTTCACTGGGCGTACAATCCGCGGACGATGGAAGAGTACCGCACGTAGGCCAAGCGAAATCTAAACGCTCACGCGCGGTGAGTTTTCATACTTGTTTCACTATGACTTAGCATCTCCACTCCCAATCCGAATTCTTCCCCGTCTCGTACACCAGTTGAAATCTAGTCCCAAGAAACGGGAGGACAGCACATGAATTTGAGACAAACGCTAACGCGTCAGGGAATTGCCATAGTTGCGGCAACCTTCCTGATACAACCGGCGCCTATCCTGGCTTCGAGCCACAGGGAAGCGCCCATCACCGCTCTGGATCAGAAGGCCGACATTACCGATTGGTATGCCTTTGTGAGTCCGGAGAAGCCAGATCACGTCGTGTTCATCATGAACGTCGATCCTTTTCTCGAGCCTTCCAATGGACCGAACTATTTTCCGTTCGACCCCGGAATTCTCTATGAAATGAAGATTGACAATAACCAGGACGGCGTTCCTGACGTAACATTCCAATTCCGCTTCAACACCCAGATTCAACAGCCCGGGCTCTTTACCGGATTCGCCGGCAACATCGCCGGAATTCCACCGATCACCTCGCTGAACGGACCCGGTTCGGCCGGCATAAACCTGAAGCAGACGTTCTCCGTCACCATGGTTACGCCTACGTCGACGCAAGATCTGGGCGGGGGACAAAACCTCGTCGCCGTGCCTGCCAACGTGGGACCCCGCACGATGCCCAATTACAGTGCGCTACGCCAGCAGGGAATCTACAGTCTGTTGGATAACGTTCGCGTGTTTGCGGGTACGTCGGCTGATCCGTTCTTCGTCGATCTCGGCGCCGCTTTTGATTCGCTTAACTTCCGCAAGGCGGCCGGCGGCGGCGTACTTAGCCCCGCGCAGGACGCTGACGATAAGCATAACTATGCCCCTAACGCGGTTGGCGGCTTCGACTGCAACACTATCGCCATCGAGGTTCCCATCACCTTGCTGACCTCCGATAACAGGGCTCACGGCGCTAACGATCGGCAGTCGGTAATCGGCACTTGGGCGACTACCTCGCGCCAACAGATGAGCGTACTCGGCTCGGGAACAACCGGGCAGAGCGGCGCATGGGTGCAGGTACAACGCTTGGGCAACCCGCTCATCAATGAACTTATCATCGGCACGGGGTCGAAGGACAAATTTAGCACCGACGTGCCGACCCACGACTCGCAGTTTGCAAGCTTCTTTCTCAATCCGGTGCTGGCGCAGATCTTTGCCTCGATAGGCATCCCTGTGCCCCCCGCTCCGCGAAACGATTTACTGATCCTGGCGCAGTATATGGCGCCGATCTGTCCCGGTTGCGGCACGGCCAATGCCGGACCCGTCGCCGATCTGCTTCGCTTGAACACTGGCATCAAGCCAGTCGCGTCGGCGACCACTCATCGCCTTGGATTTCTAGCAGGCGACCTCACCGGATTCCCCAACGGCCGCCGTCTCAATGACGATGTGATCGATATCGCCGCGCGCGTCGTGGGTGGAATTCTGGTCGACAGCAAGAAATACGGGACCGCAATCGGCGATGGCGTAAATATGCCGGATGTGGCTCCGTCGAATGTATTCCCATTCGTCGCAGCTGCCTATGACGGCCGGGATAGTTCTCACCTTCTCGGGCCGGGACTTCCCGGCTGCCCTATTTTCCCGGGTAGTATCTGTCCGGTGCAGTAGTCTCCTTGTAAAAACCACGTTGGGGCGTATGTCCGTTCGCATGCGCCCCGTTTCTTGGAGGTCTTATGAAGATCTTGCCGGTTCCATTTCTTGTATTTGTAGGCTGGTGCGCCTCTAGTCCGACTCCCGCCGAGTTCGCAATTCAGAATGCGCAGGCGGAAACCGCGCAGCATCCCGATTATGCCGGCTCCTATAACCATCTCGCTATGGCCTATGCGGCTCGCGCGAGAGAAACGGACGACGCTTCGTTTTACGCGAAAGCGGAAGAGGCAATGGCAAAATCGCTGGAGCTTTCTCCCGCGAACTACGATGCGCGAAAAGCGGGCGTGGTAATCGGGCTCGGCCGGCACGACTGGTCCTCCGCGCGCGACGTCGCTAAGAAGTTGAATAAACAGATGCCTGACGATGTCGCGGTTTACGGTTACATAGCGGATGCCGATATCGCGCTCGGGGATTTCAATGCCGCGGTGGAAGCGACGCAATGGATGCTCAATCTTCGCCCCGGCAATGCGCCGGGATTGATTCGCGCGGGCCGCCTGCGCGAGTTATACAAGGATTGGCCAGGCGCGCTGCAGGTATTGCAGATGGCGTACGACGCTACGCCCTTTGCCGAGAGTGAAGAACGCGCTTGGGTGCTGGTGCAGATGGCGCGTGTCGATCTGGAATCGCGTGACGCCAGGAACGCGGAAAGGGTTGCGAACGAAGCCCTCGGCTCCTTCCCGCATTACCATCTGGCCTTAAGTCTCTTAACCGAAATTCACTCCGCACAAGCCGGCGAAACGCATTGAATTAAACTGTCCAAAGGAGCCTCATGCGAATTCGAACCTTTGGACTTGCCGTGGCCCTGTGCGCCACTTCTCTTACCGCCCAGGCGCCGGATGCGCGCCAACAACTGGTAGCCTATCTCAACCGCATCGCCTTCACGCAACTGGAGCTCCGTTCACAGGCGATCGCCGCTATCCAAAACCGGGCGCAAGCAGAGCGTCGCGCGAACGCGGTCCGCGCTAAGATTCTCGAACTGATCGGCGGCCTTCCCGAAAAGCATGGTGCGCCGCCCGTGAGGCAGTTCGGCACTCTCGCCGGCGATGGATTCCACGTTGAGAAGATCGCCTATCAGAGTCTGCCGGGATTGTACGTTACTGCCGATGTATACGTGCCGGCATCGGGCGCCGGTCCCTTTCCTGCAGTGGTTCTCACGCCCGGCCATGAGCCCACCGGAAAGCTTGGCCAATACAACTGGGGCGCCAATCTGGCCCGCGCGGGCATCCTGTCTTTGGCCATCGACCCCATGGGACAGGGAGAACGCTTACAGCACTTCGACCAGGAAATCGGCGAATCCAAGGTGGGCCAAGGCACTGGGGAACACGGAATGGCGGCGTTTTCCACGCTGCTGATTGGCGATCACGTAGCGCGCTACTTCATCAACGATGGTATCCGCGGCGTAGACTATCTCTCCGCCCGTAAGGACGTGGACGCAGCGCACATCGGCGCCTTCGGCTGCTCCGGCGGCGGGACGGCCACGGCGTATTTGGCGGCCATGGACAAGCGCATCAAGGTGGCGGCGACCGCGTGCTACATCACCTCCATGAAGGAACTTCTTCCCGGAACTGGCAATCAAGAGGCGGAACAGTCAATCCCCAACTTTCTGGCCGATGGCTTCGATTTCGGCGATTGGGTGGAGATGGCCGCGCCCATTCCCTACGCGATTGTCTCAACCGAAGACGACATGTTTCCATTCGCGGGCGCCCGCCAGACCTTCGAAGAAGCGAAGCGCATCTACGGCCTATACAATGTCGCGGATCGGATCGAGTGGATTCATGGACCGGGCCGCCACGGCAATCTTGGACCCATCGGCGGGCAGATCGTAGCATTCCTCGTTCGCAATCTGAAGCCTGGCGCGCCCGAGCCCGCGTTCGGACAATTTCGCCCCGCACATCGCGACGATCTGCTAGTCACGCCCACGGGCCAGGTTTCAACCTCTCTTGGGGGCGAAACGGTTGAATCGATCAATCGCAAGCGGGCGCAGGATCTGCTCGCGCCTAAGCGTGCTGCTTCGTTGGTAGATATTCGCGCGGTTACGGAGAGCGTTGCGCAGCCTGGCGCCGCGCCCGCCGTAACGGTGGTGAAGAGCGAAAGCCGCGATGGCTATCGTCTAGATACCATCTCGATGGAATCGGAGCCTGGCGTGATGGTAGCGGGTTTGGTGGGCATCCCGGATGGGAGCGCCGCGAAACCAGCTCTTCTATATATGGATTCCACTCCTAAGGAACAACTCGCCGCGCGGGGCGAGTTCGTGGAGATGGTGAAAGGCGGGCGCGTCGTTCTACTCTTGCAGCCGCGCGGTACCCCCGGACCTGCGACGGGCGTGCAGTCGCCGTTGTTGGGGCCCTTCAATCTCATCGCTCTCCGCGCCATGATGGTCGGCAAGACTATCGTGGGCCTACGAGTGGACGATGCTATTCGCGCCGTCAATTGGCTGGCGTCGCGGCAGGACGTCGATCGAGCGAAGATTGCCGTTTACGGCAACGGCCCGCTGGGTGTTGTAGCCTTGCACGCGGCCGCACTCGATTCGCGCCTGGAACGGGTGGTGATTGAGAATACGCTCGCCGATTACGCCCTCGCACTGAATGCGCCTCTGACGCGCAACTTGCCCGAAATCGCGCTTGACGGCGTATTGCGGAAATACGATCTGCCGGGTTTGATGCTGACCGTGACGCCGAGAAGCGTGGCGGTAGTGAATCCGGTGGACGCCGTGGGACAGCCATTGAGGGAAGAGGCCGCGCGTAAAGAGCTTGGTTATGCGCTCTCCGACCGCGTGCGGATCTACCAGCGCGGGGCCGGCGAGGCATTGCCTCTGGAGTAGAGGAGGCGACACGCTACAATAGATGTTCAACTATGGAAAACCCCTCGGGTCCGCGGCTTTCCGTGGCGGCCCGCGCTCGGTATGGCTTGGCGGAACACGGTGCAGGACCGTTGCTGGCAGTGGCGGCTATTCTGACCAATAGCGCAGCCGGCGCCGCCTTACATTACGGGATGCTTCCTTTCCGGACGCATCTTGCGCTTTCGGTACTCACTGCCGCCATCGTAGCCTGGACCAGTATTCAAGGCATCCGGCGCAATATGGACGTGCCGCCGGTGCGCCGCGCGGCGCTTCTGCTGCTTTCGCTGACATTCTCGCAATTGCTGCTTGGCGTGGGTTCGTACATGAATTTCCTGGTGGCAGACACCCTGGTTTGGTTCCCTGTAGCTCACGCCATTATGGGAATCGTTGTGCTCGGTACGGCTGTGGCGTTCGCGGTTTTGGTTTATCGCCGCATGCATCCGGAAGATCGGGAACTGGTTCACGGAGGAGTGGCCATCGCGTAATGCGCGACTATATTGCGTTAACCAAACCGCGCATCACCTGGCTCATCCTTATGAGTACAGGCATCGGCTATTTCTTTGGCTTGCATGTGACTTCGGGCTGGCGCAGCTTTCTCTCGAGCATTTCGTGGTTTTCGCTCCTGAATACCATTGTAGGAACGGCCCTGATCGCCTCAGGCACGGCCGCGCTGAATCAATTCTTCGAACGCGATGGGGATCGCAGAATGCGGCGCACTTCCAATCGCCCGCTACCTGCGGGCCGTCTGGAAGAAGGACCCGCCTTCGGCTTTGGCATTGGCCTTTCTGTGATTGGATTTTTTGAGCTCTGGTTGTGTGTAAATTTGCTCGCGGGATTACTTGGCGCTTTTACTCTCGCAAGCTACCTTTTCCTATACACGCCATTAAAGCGGCGGACGTGGTGGTCTACCACGATTGGCGCCATTCCAGGCGCGATGCCCCCCGTCATTGGATACGCGGCTTCGTCTGGAACGTTGAACCGGGAAGCGCTTGTGCTAGGGGCCATTCTCTTCCTGTGGCAGTTTCCGCACTTCTACGCCATCGCCTGGATGTATAAAGAAGACTATGCAAGAGCGGGCATCCGCATGCTGCCGGTGGTGGAGCCGGATTGCCGCTCGACAGCGCGCCAAATTGTGCTGTTCGGAATCGCGCTCATTCCAGTAAGTCTGATTCCCGCGGCGTTCGGAATGTCCGGGGCAATCTATTTCGCGGGCGCCTTGGGGCTGGGGCTTTGGTTTCTCTATTCGGGCGTGCGGGTGGCGCTTGACCGCACGCTGGTTCGCGCGCGCGGAGTGTTGATGGCTTCGGTGCTGTACCTTCCGCTGATTTACGGTCTGATGCTGCTGGATAGGCCGGGGCTGTGATCGAAGTTCGCGACCTGACCCACCGTTACGGAGATCGCACGGCGCTTTCGAAGGTGAGCTTCGATGTGCGCAAGGGCGAGATCTTCGGACTCCTGGGTCCCAACGGCGGCGGAAAATCCACCCTTTTTCGCATTCTCACTACGATGATGGAGCCTACGTCGGGCAGCGCATCGATTGCGGGTAGGGATGTGGTGCGTGAAGGGTCCGCTGTGCGCCGTTCGATCGGCGTGGTGTTCCAAACCCAAAGTCTCGATAAGGCGTTGACTGTTGAAGAGAACCTGCGCGCGCAAGGCCACCTGCATGGGTTGAGCGGCGCGGATTTAACCGATCGTATGGCGTGGGCGATGGAACGGCTTGCTCTTGCCGATCGCCGAAAGGAATTGGTTAGCGCCCTTTCCGGCGGCTTGAAGCGTCGCGCTGAAATCGCCAAAGCGCTTCTGCACCGGCCGCACGTACTTTTAATGGACGAAGCCTCCACTGGCCTCGACCCCGCGGCGCGCCGGGATCTATCGCGGAACATTGAAGAGCTGCGAGATCGCGAGGGCGTGACCGTACTTTTGACGACCCATATTCTGGAAGAAGCAGACCGCTGCGACCGTCTCATGCTTTTGCACCAGGGGAGCGCAGTTACGAGTGGAAGCCCTGGCGAGTTGCGCGCTCGTATCGGCGGCGATGTGGTGATTTTAGAATCGAAGGAAGCACAATCACTCGCTGGTCGAATTGCGGAGCGTTTCTCCGTGCCGGCCGTCGCGCTTGACGGAAACGTGCGCGTGGAAATCACCAATGGACATCGTTTTATAGCGGAAGTGGTGGAGACCTTCCCAGGCGCGATCGAGTCGGTGGAGTTGCGCAAGCCTACCCTGGAAGATGTCTTTGTGAAGGAGACGGGGGCGACCATTGAGTAGTTTTGTTCTACCCGCGGCCACGCTGTGGCAGCGCGAACTGGTGCGCTTCTGGCGGCAGAAGAGCCGAGTCATGGGGGTAGTGGCTTCGCCGCTTGTTTTTTGGTTGTTCCTCGGCTACGGCTCCAACGACCTGACGAAATTTTACTCCGGCGCGCTGGTTCTCACGGTGATGTTTTCCTCCATTTTCTCCAATATTTCCATCATCGAGGATCGGCGCGAAGGCTTCCTGCTTTCCATGCTTGTATCTCCAGCGCCGCGCATCAGCCTCGTGCTGGGAAAGATTCTTGGCTCGGCGACGCTTGCATGGATCCAAGGTATGCTGTTTTTGCTGTTTGCGCCGCTGGCGGGCTTTCATCCTGGAATTAGCGAATTGCTGGCTTTGGCGGTGGATATTTTCCTGATTTCCTTCACGTTGACGGCCTTCGGTTTTACGATGGCTTGGAAGATGGAGTCGACGGCGGGCTTTCACGCCATAATGAATCTCGTCTTGTTCCCCATGTGGATTGTCTCAGGCGCGCTCTTTCCTCTGGCGACGGCGCACGGATGGATCAAGGCGTTGATGTTGGTGAATCCCATGACCTATTGCGTATCGCTCCTCAACGGAACACTGCATGCCCCCAACGCAACGCCGGATGAATTGACCAGTCTGTCTATCACAGCGGCATTCGGACTGCTTTTGCTGATTACCTCGGGAGTTTTGGCTGCGCGGAGAAGCCGACGGAGCGAGGCGTGAGAATACTGCCCGTCATGGGCGCATTGTTTCTCGCAGCCTGTTCCGCGCCCAGCCATCTCGAAGTGATGAGCCAGTTGCAACCCTTTCAGCTCATCGATCAGGCGGGGCGGCCCTTCGACAGCAAAGCACTCCAAGGCCACGTGTGGGTGGCCGATTTCTTTTTCACTACGTGCCCTGGCCCGTGCCCTCTGATGAGCAAGAAACTGGGTGACATCCAACGCCAGACGGCTAATCTTCCGGAGGTAAAGATCGTCAGCTTTACCGTGGATCCTGCCAACGATACGCCGCTGGTGCTTTCCGGCTATGCGAAACATTTCAAGGCGGATCCGGCGCGCTGGTTCTTCCTAACAGGCGATCAGGCAGTGCTTAACGATGTCGGCCGTAACGGTTTTAAGCTCAATCCGATCGATGGCAGCGATGTACACAGCACGCGCTTCGTGTTGGTGGACCAGCACATGCGGATTCGTGGCTACTACAGCAGCGATGAGGAGGGCTTTATGCCAAAGCTCATCCGGGACATCCGAAACCTGGCGGCCGAAAGAACATGACTTCGCTGCTGCCCACCATCAACGCTACGTTGAACGGCATCGCGGCCATTCTTTTAATTTGGGGATATATCTTGATTCGCCGCAAGCGTGTCCAGACCCACCGAAAGGTAATGACCACGGCCTTCGCCACCTCGTGCCTCTTTCTGGTCTGTTATCTCGTGTATCACGCGCAAGTGGGCTCGGTGCATTTCACCCATACTGGCGCGATCCGCACAATTTATTTCGCCATCCTGATCACACACACCACGCTTGCGGTGACCGTCCCTGTGCTGGCGGTAATCACGCTAAGACGTGCCCGTATGGGAAAGTTCGACCGCCATCGCGCCATCGCGCGCTGGACGCTGCCGATCTGGTTATACGTGAGCGTGACCGGCGTGATCGTTTACGTAATGTTGTATCACTTGTAAGATCTGGGATCCACTGTCGCGCTAGTGGTTTTTCGCTACACTCTTTGGCAGACCCAAGGCCGTGTTACCAAGACTGCAGTGTACCCGGCCGCACGAGCCTCTTTCGGTCACGCGGCCGCATCTGTCTATGATAAGTAGCATGGCGTCCACCGCGTCGGCGCAGCCGCAAGTCAACCCCTGGATCGTCGCTATCGCCGTGATGTTCGGAACTTTCATGGAGGTTCTGGATACCACGGTTGTCAACGTGTCGCTTCCACATATCGCCGGCAACCTCTCCGTTAGCGTCGATGAAGCGGCGTGGGCCCTCACGGCCTATTTGGTCGCAAATGCCATCATTCTGCCCATCACCGGCTGGCTCGCGAATTTCTTCGGCCGAAAGCGGACCCTGATGGCCGCGGTGACGGGCTTTACGATCGCTTCGGTCCTCTGCGGTCTCGCGCCGAGCCTGCCAATCCTTATTCTATTCCGCGTGATTCAGGGAGCCACGGGCGGCGCTTTGCAGCCTCTTTCCCAAGCGGTCATGCTGGAGGCTTTTCCGCCCCAGGACCGCGGCAAGGCGATGGCGTTCTGGGGCCTCGGCATCGTCGTTGCGCCCATGCTTGGGCCCGTCTTGGGCGGTTGGCTAACCGATAGCTACAGTTGGCGCTGGGTTTTCTACATTAACTTGCCTGTGGGTCTGGCGTCGATTATTATGACGCGTCTCTTCATTTTCGATCCGCCTTATATCAAGCGATCATCGGGCGGTATCGATTATTGGGGCATTGGCTTTCTGGCCCTGGGCATTGGCGCCCTGCAAGTGGTGCTCGATAAGGGCCAGGAAGAGGACTGGCTCGCCTCGCATATGATCGTGGCCCTGACAATCGCCGCGGCGGTGGGAATTGTACTCTTCATTCTGCGGGAATTAATGGCGCTCCATCCAGTGGTTCACTTGGGCGTCTTTCGAAATCGCACTTACGGGGCTGGCGTTTTTCTCATGACGGTGCTAGGCTTCGTCCTCTATGGAAGCATGCTGCTGGTTCCCATCTTCCTTCAGACGTTGCTCGGTTATCCGGCGCTCGAAGCAGGCATAGCCATGGCCCCGCGCGGTCTGGGTTCGTTTCTCATGATGCCCCTGGTGGGGACCGTGCTCGGCCGCTTCGATCCGCGCAAGGTTCTCGCCGCCGGTCTGGTGGCCGGGGCGTGGTCTCTCTACGCTCTGTCGCAACTCAGCCTCGACGCGGGATATTGGGATATCTTCTGGCCGCAATTTATCCAAGGCGCCGCGCTCGCTATGCTATTCGTTCCGCTCACGACGGCTACCATGGACCCGATTCCGAAGGAGGAAATGGGCAACGCCACCAGCATGTTCAATCTGATGCGCAACATTGGCGGAAGCGTAGGCATCGCTAGCGGAACCACGTACCTGGCGCGTCACGAGCAGATACACACCGCTCTATTAGGGGCCAACGTATCTGCTGGCAATCCGCGTGCGCAAGCCGTGCTGAATGGTGTGCAGGCAAGAATGATGGCGCACGGCGTGGATGCCGTAACGGCAAAGCACCAGGCGTACGGCGCTGTTTGGGGCATGGTGCAGCAGCAATCGGCGATGCAATCTTTTGTGGATACCTTCCGCGGATTGGCTGTCGTGTTCCTGCTGGTTCTTCCCTTGCTGTTCGTCATGAAGCGGCCAGCGCGGCGCGGCGGCCCCGCGGTGATGCATTGATGTTCAACTATGCGCTGCGCGTCTTCGCGTTTGTTGCGGGGGCAGCCATCATATGGGGAGCCGATCCCTCCATGGAGCTTCTCGCAGTCGCGGCCAAGGGCGATGCCGCACGAATTCAGTATCTGCTCCAACACGGCGCGAATGTCGAATCCGCCGATAAGAACGGCCGCACGCCGTTGATGATAGCGGCGCAGCACGGCAATGCCGGCGCGGTGGCCACCCTCCTGGCCGCCGGCGCTAAACCGGGCGCGCGCGATCACTCTGGTCTCGATGCCTATGGCGTTGCGTTGTTTGATCCGGCCGGCCATGGGGACCATGATGCCGCTCTTGAGGCCCTGCCTAAGCCGGCGCGCTTGCGCCTCTCGGTGGTCGCTGGTTGGTCGCCCGCTCGTCTGGTCAGCTCCTGCTTCCAACCGAGGGAGCAGATCGTGCAGCGCATCGGTTTGCTACATCCCGATGAGAACCTGCTGCGCGCTCTGCAGGCCTTCGCCAAGTCTTCCGGCAGGGGCCTGGCGGAGCTTGTGAGCGTCGATGTGAAGAACATTCAGCCTCTGCGGCCGGAACCAGTTACTGATGCCGACGCTATAGTGCTGCTTGAAATCGAACCAGGGTCCGCCTGCGCTGGGGGCGCCGGCGACAACTTGACCTTCGAGATCGATCTTCAAGTTTTCCGCACGCGCGACGCGCAGTTGCTTTTTCATAAGAGCCTGGGCGGCGGATTCAAAGGCATGCGGGGCCAAACCGTGTCCAACGCAAGTCAATACGAGCCCATCTACGAATCATGGTTAAAGCCCCAGGCCGGCCCGATTTACTGGGGCGCCGTAGAAGCGCTGATGAAGAACCGGAATTAAGAGCCGAAGGTGACGGGGATTGTTACGCATGTCTCTATATGGAGTCCATCCCGGGGTCGAAATCGTGCAGAAGTGGGTGGCGGCCCTGAAAAACAAGACCGGCCGGTCGCTCGATGAATGGGTAGCACTCGTCAAGAAATCCGGTGTTAAGACCGAAAAGGAGCGCCGCGAGTGGCTCAAGAGTGAGCACGGGCTTGGAACGAACTCGGCTGCATGGATCGCCGAACGCGCCGAAGGCAAAGGAAAAAGCTCGGAAACCGATAGCCCCGAAGCATATCTCGCCGCAGCCGAAAAGTACGTGGACGAGATGTATAGCGGCAAGAAGGCCGCCCTACGCCCTCTTTACGATCAACTGTTGAAGCTCGGCCTCAGCATCGGCAAAGACGTGAAGGCGTGCCCATGTGCCACGATGGTGCCTCTCTACCGCCATCACGTTTTCGCGCAGATCAAGCCAACCACGCAGACCCGCATCGATTTGGGCTTCGCGCTTGGTGCACGAAAAGCCGAGGGCCGCCTTATCGACACCGGCGGGTATGCGAAAAAGGACCGCATAACTCACCGTATCCCCATCGAATCGCAGATAGGACTCGATGCTGAGCTAGAGAAGTGGCTAAGAGCGGCGTATGACTCAGACAGAAGGTAACGCGATCACGATTTCAGCAATTGGTCCCAAGTCAGTTCGTGGCCGCGATATGCGGCCTCCCGGCCCAACATCGCTGTAAGCGCAGTTTCGACGCCGAGGGCGGCCTGATTGTGGAACTTTCCAGAGGCAATGCTGGCGATGAAGCCTCTCTGCTTCTCGGAATCCGCCTGCGCCAGATTGTCGCTGAATGTGCCCGAAGCGGAAAAGGCCGCGCCCTGGCCGGCATCGCTGCCGGACCATGTCCACGGATCGTCGCCGACAATTCCGAGCGTCCCTGAATACGGCGATTGCGATTGCCCCTTCGTCCCAAAGAAGCGTTCATTTACATCGAACTTACCCTTGCCGAATTGGGTCGAACTGAAACTGACATGCGCCCCATTGGGATAGTAGTAAATCACATCGAAATGGGAGTAGATATCTTCCCCTTTCGCATCGCGTCCGGCGCGGCTGCCCGTGGCCACGGCTTTGACGGGATGCGCGCCCAATACCCAATTACAAATATCGATAGCGTGGATATTCTGTTCGACGATAATATCGCCCGAATAAGCGCGATCGCGCAGCCAGTGACGAATGCGGAGTTCCTCAGGCGAAGCGTTTGGATACGGCGCATATTCGGGCAGGGGGCAATAATAGTAAGCCGCCCCACAGACAACCTCGCCTAGCGCGCCCTCGTGAATGCGGCGCACCAACTCAATGAAGGGCGGCGCTGAGCGAATCTGAAACCCGACGTCGAGACTCAAACGCCCTTCGGCTTTTCGTCCGATCTCAAGCACCCGTTTGGCTCCCGCCACATCGACCGCGACCGGCTTTTCGCAATAGACGTGTTTTCCCGCGGCGACCACTGCCGCGAGATGTTCCGGATGCATATAAGCCGGTGTGGCTATCACAATGGCGTCAATATCTTTCGATGCCGCCATCTGTTCGTAGGCTTTCTGGCCGACGAATTCCAGAGTGACGTCTGGAAAGCGCTGCCGGGCGCGGTCGAGCTTATCTTGATAGAGATCGGCAAACGCTACGATGTGCGCATCTGTGAACTTGGTAATGTTGTTTGCATGCGTCATGCCGCGGTTGCCGCAGCCGAGCAGCCCCACACGTACGGCGGAATTCGCCGCCGATCCGCGTAGCGCCTGAGGGGTGACTATCTGAGGCGCGACCATTGCCGCCGCTCCCAGCGATTGCAAAAATGTACGTCGATTGCTCATAAGCTCATCCAATTAGTTTTTCCAGAAACGCTTTGGCCGCGAGAAGGTCCGCAGTCTGCTTTTCACCGCGAATCTCGCGTTCGATAGTAAGAGGATTCGTATAGCCAAGGGCCTTTAGCTTTTCGACGAGCACGGGCCAATTGACTACGCCTTGACCAATGGGAGTTTCCACGCCTAAGTTCCGGGGATCGGTGGGGTATTTCCCATCTTTCGCATGTACGCCTTGAATGTAGGGGCCCAGCAAGTCAACGGCATCCACCGGATTCGCTTTGCCATACATCACCAAGTTGGCCGCGTCGAAGTTCACGCCTACGTTGCCGGTTCCTATGTCGCCGATAGCACGCACTAGCGTGATGGGCGTCTCCTGCCCGGTCTCGCAGCGAAAGTTCAAGCCCTTTGATTTGCAGTAGAGGGCGACCTCACGAATGGCTTCGACTACCTCTTTGTACAAAGGGTCGTTGGGATTCTCAGGTATGAAGCCGCAGTGCCCCTGCACCGCGGGAATTCTCGCCTGTTGCGCAAAATCGGCGACGTCCTTCAGGTGCGCGATACGCGCGGCGCGGGTTTCGCGCGGAACAAGGCCGATGGTTTCAGGACCGTGATAAAAATCGTAGACATCCCTTCCGGGGCCGCTGCCGACGGCCGAGGTCGCTTCCACTTTGTAGCGATCGAGCGCGGTGCGCAATTTGGCGAGTGTTGCATCGTCAGTCGCGCCTACCGAAACCTGGCATGTTGGGAACCCCAAGTCCTGCACGCGTCGAATGGCGGCATCGGGATCCGGCGAAATGCCTGTGATAACCCCTAACCGCATCTTGCCTGGTGCGGCGCTCACAGCTGACGCGGCGCAGGCCGCGACGGCGCATCGAAGAATTCCGCGGCGGTCGATCAATTCCATCCTTGATGATTGTACTCCGCTGTAAAATGAACGAATGTTCCAAGTTGCACGTACTCCCCAGGTTTTCGACGTCGTGGTGATCGGTTCCGGCGCTGGCGGAGGAACGGCGGTTAAAGTCTTAACCGATGCGGGCATCCGCGTTGCTTTGCTCGAAGCCGGCCCCATGCTCAACCCCGAGAAGGATTTTAAGGAGCACGTGTGGCCTTATCAAGTGGATCACCGTGGAGCCGGTTCCCATGCCGAGGCTTACTTCGGACGGCAGCAGTGGGGATATTTCAATGCGCCTAACGGATATTGGGATCTTCCAGGCGAGCCGTATACGGTAGCGCCGGGAGAAGAGTGGAAATGGTTTCGCTCACGGATTCTGGGCGGACGCACCAATCATTACGGACGCATTTCACTTCGCTTCTCCGATTACGACTTTAAGCCTGAAGACGGCTTAAGCGACCCGTGGCCCGTTACCTACGACGAAATCTCACCGTATTATGACAAGGCCGAAGGCTTCGTCGGCGTGACCGGCACCAAGGAAGGGTTGCGTACCGCGCCCGATGGAAATTTCCTGCCGGCGGTCGCGCCTCGCGTGCACGAGCAGCTGGTGCAGAAGGCGTGCGGGAAGCTGAATATCCCGGTAATTCCTTCGCGCATGGCGATGCTCACTAAATCGGTCCACGGCCGCGCGGCATGCCATTTCTGCGGCCAATGCGGACGCGGATGCGTCACAGCGTCGGCA
The DNA here is from genome assembly GCA_963703295.1 of Bryobacterales bacterium. GTDB lineage: Bacteria > Acidobacteriota > Terriglobia > Bryobacterales > Bryobacteraceae > PALSA-243. The sequence continues at coordinate 6,891,490 of OY969810.1, read as the reverse complement.
TTTTCTTCCAGTCAGGCCATGATCTTCCCGGCAATGAAGACCGGCAAGCTGACTGTGTTTACGGGAGCCATGGCGCGCGAGCTGGTTACCGATGGATCGGGCAAAGTCACGGCCGTTTCCTACGTAGATAAGGCGACACGCACCGAGAAGCAAATCCGCTGCCGCGCGGTAGTGGTGGCGGCGAGCGCGTGCGAATCGGCGCGGCTGCTGCTGAACTCGAAATCACCGCGCTTCTCGAACGGCATCGCCAATTCGAGCGGCGTTGTAGGAAAGTATCTTACGGACAGTGTAGGCTACGCGCTGGGCGGCGATATTCCAGCTCTGGCCGGGATGCCGCGACATAACTCGGATGGCATCGGCGGCATGCACGTGTATATACCCTGGTGGCTCTACGGCGACAAGAATAAGGACTTTCCGCGTGGCTATCACGTGGAAATCGGTGGGGGCCCTGGCATGCCGCAACTGGGAACATTCGCGGGCACGTGCGCACGTTACCAGGGGTACGGGCAGCAGTTGAAGGATCACATCCATGAGGAGTTCGGCACATCTGTTGGCTTCGCGGGCCGCGGTGAAATGATCCCCAATAAGAATAGCTACTGCGAAATCGATCCGGAACGGGTCGATCAGTTTGGCATTCCGGTGTTGCGATTCCATTTTCAATGGAGCGACGCCGAATACAATCAGGTGAAGCACATGCACCAGACGTTCTCGTCAATTATCGAGACGATGGGCGGCCGCGTCTCGCAGCGGCCCTTCGATTCGAAGGCGGAGATTTCGGCCGGCGGCTTCATTATTCACGAAGCCGGATCGGTGCGCATGGGCGCGGACCCAAAGACTTCCGTACTCAATAAATATTGCCAGGCTCATGAAGTCAAGAATCTGTTCGTGTGCGACGCCGCGCCCTTTGTTAGCCAGCCGGATAAGAATGTGACATTGAGCATCGTGGCATTCGCGTGGCGTGCCTCGGAATACCTGGCGGAAGAAATGAGGAAAGGAAATGTCTAACGGATTCTCCCGGCGCGCGGCGCTGATTCAGATTGGCGCGGGCATGGGCTTAACAGCCGCGAGCGAGGGCTTGCTGGAGGCACAGCAAGCTATTGCGCCGCCTCTTGCGCACGCGGCGGCGTTTGCGCCGAAGGCATTGACCGCGCACGAGTACGCGACGCTCGACAATCTGGCGGAGTGGATTGTACCTGGCGCGCGTGCCAACGGATCCGCGCAGTTTATCGACTTCTTGTGCCACGCGACGGACGACATGAAGGTGATCTTTACCGGCGGCTTGGCATGGCTCGACGACGCGATGCGCCGGCGCGCGGACGGTAAGGATTTCGTGAGCGCCTCGAAGGAGCAGCAAAAAGCCCTGTTGGATTTGATTGCGTTTCGTGAAAATCGATCGCCGGAACTCGGCCCGGGGATCCGCTTCTTCGACTGGGCGCGTCGCCTTGTGGTGGACGCTTATTACACCAGCGCCCAGGGCATCAAGGAAGTGGGCTACATCGGCAATACTGGCATGGCGACATTCAGCGTGCCGCAAGAGGCCGTGGATTACGTGATGAAGCGCAGCGGCTTGTAGCGTGCCCGTGAGTGAGTTGTAGACGACAGTATAGCCAATAAGGCGCGCCGCCGCCCGGAAACATTTCAGCCTTTTCCGCAGTCTATTTATTAGGCCGCATGGAGGTTGTCAATGCACCCGCGCCGCACATTCACCCGCCAAGCATGTTTCTTGTTTCTGATTGCCGTCTTAGCTGCAACCTGTCTAGTTAGTCAGGCTCCCACCGAAGAGCGACTTAGCGCCACCTATTCGCATGGCGTCGTCCACGTGGTTATTCCTTATCAAGCTCCCCACGCGGGACGCGGGAAATTGACCGTTGAGATCCTCGATCCGGAGGACCACGCCATAGGCCATGCCGAACGCGCCGCCGACCCGGGCGCAAAAGGCGTCTGGCGCGAGGAAATCGCCTTGGCGAAGCCGATCTCCGTCGATGAACTGGTGTGGCACCGTCTACGCTATCGGTTCTCGTATACGGGTTCGCAGGATGCAATTGCGGAAGGTACCGAATCCCTCTCGGAGATTCTGCGCATGCCAGTGTTACGCCTGATTGGTCAGCAATCCTACTTTACGGGCGGCGATGCCTCTGTGCGCGTGATCGTTACGGACGCAAAGAATCAGCCGATAGAAGGGCCTGGCCGGGTACGAGTCGAACTTGTCGCTTCAGGCGCCAGGGCGCGCGCGTTGTTCGCGGGTCCGCTGAACCGGCATGGCACAATCGAGGCGCAGTTCCGGATGCCGGCAGGCCTAGTTGGCAGTTACCCGCTGCACTTCATGGCGGATACGCCGATTGGCTCGGCCGAGTTTACGGAAACGGTTCGGCTGGAAGAGACAGCGTCGATTCTACTCACTTCCGAGAAACCGATTTACCAGCCGGGCCAGACGATCCACGCTCGCGCGTTGGCGCTTGACCGGGCGAATCACCAAGCGAGCGCAAATCGGCCGTTGACTTTCGAACTTGAGGACTCACGCGGCAACAAGGTTTTTCGCAAGGCTACGCAGACGGATGGATTTGGCGTCGCCTCGGCGGAGTTTACTTTGGCGGATGAGGTCAACCTGGGCGCCTATCATCTGCGCGCAAACGGGGCGGAAATCACGGTTACTGTCGACCGGTATGTGTTGCCTAAGTTCAAGGTTGCGGTCGATTTTGCGAGTGAGGGCGGCGTAGCGCGGCACGGTTATCGTCCCGGCGATCACGTGACGGGGACAGTGCGTGCGAATTACTTTTTTGGTAAACCTGTGGATCACGCGGGGGTCTTGATTCAGGCGATGGGCATGGATGTTACGCAGTTCAAAGCCGGCTCGGCCGCGGGGGTGACCGATGCGGAAGGCGCGTATCGGTTCGATGTGATGCTGCCTGCTTACTTTGCGGGACGTCCGCTGAGCCAAGGCGCGGCGCGGGTGCTGATTGAAGCAACGGTGAAGGATGGAGCCAGTCATGCGGAAGTACGCGCCGAGCCGATTGTGGTGAGCCAATCTCCACTATTGCTCACCGCGATCCCCGAGGGAGGCCTGCTGGTTCCGAACATGGGGAATCAGGTCTTCGTTGTGACTTCTTACGCCGATGGCAAGCCGGCGCAGGCCGATTTAACCGTCAGCGCTCCCGAATTGGCGGATCAGCATGTGACAACGGATGCCGGTGGGATCGCAATTGTTCGTGTAAATGCCGGCGTGGGCGCTCAGTCCTTGCGAATCGAGGCACGCGACCACGATGGCAACCAGGTCTCTACGACCGCGCTGCTCGATACCCGGAGCGGCGCGGAACAGATTCTGGTGCGCGCCGACCGCGCCGTGTACAGGCCGGGCGACAGCATCGCGCTGAAAGTGCTTTCTACGAAACAGACTGGCGCCGCGTATCTCGATATTATTCGCGAAGGCCAGACATTAGTCACGCGCGACGTGGAACTGGTGAACGGCCAAGCGGAGTTGGCGTTGACCGCGACTCCGGCCATGGCGGGCACGCTCGATCTCAACGCTTATGTGATTGGACGCGATGCGCGTCCGGTGGCGGATCATCGGCTGGTATTCGTGCAGCCGGCCGATGAGCTGAAGATTTCGGCTACCCCCGACAGCGCGTCTTACAAGCCGGGCGACGATGCGCGCGTGCATTTCCGCGTCACGAACTCGCGCGGCGAAGGCGTGCAGGCGGCGTTGGGAGTGCAAGTCGTGGACGAGGCTGTGTTTGCTCTGGCTGAAAAACAGCCCGGTTTTGCCAAGGTGTTCTTCTATTTAGAACAGGAGGCGATGAAGCCCAGGTATGAGATCCACTCGATTGGTTTATCCGAGGCCGTTGAGCCGACGGCGCGTGCACAGGCCGATCAGCGCGACCGCGCGGCGCAGGCATTGTTTGCGGCGACGGAATTGGTAAACAAAAATTCGATCGATCGCGAAGTGGGACGCAGTATCCCAGACACGCAGTTCGCGACCTATCGGGTGCGGTATCAGGCGCGCTTTGACAGTGAAGTGAAGGCTGTTTGTGACGCGTTGAGCCGGCCGGATGTCATGCAGTCAACGAACGATTTGACGAAAGTGCTCGCGCAGCTTGCGAAGAACAGAGAACCGGGCGTGCGTGATTCCTGGGGAGCCGATATGCGGGCGGAGCGGATGTCGTGGGGTTCGGGACACACATACCTCTTACGCAGCGCCGGGCCAGATAAGCAATTCAATACCTGGGATGACTTGACCGGATATATAGAGGTGAAGCCAGGAGAGCCGGCGACGCCCGCCAAACTTCAAGTCTTTCCCGCGCCGCTGGGGAGGTTGGGCAGAGGCATGGGCGGCGGTGTCGGAGTTGGATTCGCCGGCGGAGTAGCGGGCGGCGTGATTGGCGGTATCCCAGGTGCGGGACCGCAATTCATGCTGGCTTCGGCCGGATTGGCGCGCGCGAAAAATGGGGCTTTGGGTGGCAACGGCGGGGGCGGGGGAGGCGGCGGTACACCTGCGGCTGCGCGCGTCCGTTCTTACTTTCCCGAAGCGCTATACGTAAATCCCGAAATCATTACCGACGCTTCGGGATCGGCGACCATCTCAATTCCGCTCGCCGACTCCATCACTACCTGGCGCATGGCGATGCTTGCGTCCACTGCTCGCGGCGCGCTCGGCAGCGGAACGGGTGCCATTAAGGTGTTCCAGGACTTCTTCACCGATCTCGACCTGCCCGTCACGCTCACGCAGGGCGACCGCGTTTCCATACCAGTGGCGGTCTATAATTACTCGCCTGCCCGCGGAGACGTCAGCTTGCGCCTGCAGACCGACGATTGGTTCGCGCTTGCCGGAGACTCACCCGAGAAGACAATCTCGGTCGATTCCAATCGAGTGGGTGGCTCGCAATTCACGATTGACGCGAAACGCATCGGCAAGTTCAAGCTGACGCTGTTTGCGAAGATTGGGGGCGCCGGAAACCGCGCGGACACGGTAGTAAGAGAAATCGAAATCATCCCTAACGGCCGCGAACAGACTGAAGTTTTCAACGGCCGGCTGGAGACTTCGGTGGCGCATTCCATCGCGTTTCCGGCAGAGGCGATCCCCGAAGCAAGCAAGATCTATGTGCGTCTCTATCCCGGCCCGCTTAGCCAGGTGATTGAGGGAATGGACAGTATTTTGCGTATGCCGGGCGGGTGTTTCGAGCAAACTTCATCGAGTACGTATCCGAATACGCTCGCGCTTGATTATATGAAGCGGACCAAGAAGGTCACGCCGGAAATTCATGCAAAGGCGGAAGGGTTTATCGCCAGCGGCTATCAGCGTCTTCTGACGTTCGAAGTACCCGGAGGCGGCTTTTCCTGGTTTGGAAACGCGCCAGCCAACAAGATTCTGACCGCCTACGGTCTCATGGAATTTTCGGACATGGTAAAGGTCTACGATGTCGACCCCCGAGTGATCCAGAGAACGCAACGCTGGCTCGCCGCGCAACAGCAGGCCGACGGAAGCTGGAAACCGGACGCCAACTTCATCAACGAAGGCGCAACCAATCGTTACAATTCGGACGCTCTTCGCATTGCGGGGTACATCGCCTGGTCGCTCGAAAACAGCGGCTATCAGGGCCCGGTGGTCGAGCGCGCCAAGAACTTCATCGAATCGCAACTGGGCCGGGCCGCCGCGAAACCCGATGCGTACACATCGGCGGTGCTGGCGAACTTCGCGGCCGATTACGCTAAGGATCGCGAATTCACGCGCCGCACAGCGCAGTTGCTGCTAGACGCGGTCTCCGAAAAAGACGATCAAGCCTGGTGGAGTTCGCAGGAAACATCGATGTACGCCACCGGAGCCAGTGCCGCCGTCGAGACGACCGGACTAGCAGTCCAGGCGCTGCTGAAAGCCGGAGAAGGCGCGGCCATATCCCGCAAGGCGCTAGCATACCTCGCCTCGAAGAAGGATTCGTCGGGCGCGTGGGGATCGACGCAGGCTACGATAATGGCGCTCCGCGCAATTTTGCTCTCGACTGAAAAAGGCGCGGCCGATACCCAAGGTACGGTGGAGATCACGCTCAATGGCACGCCGGTCCAGCGCCTGACGCTCACCGCCGATAATAACGATTTACTGCATCAGTTCACGCTCCCGGCCGCCGCAAAGGGAGCGAACGCGGTGGCATTGCGCTTCAGCGGAAAAGGCAGCTTGGCTTATCAGGTAGCGGGGAAATATTTCCTGCCATGGGATGCCCGGCCGGCAAAGGAACCCCTTTCTATTAGCGTCGACTACGACCGCACCCGTTTGGCGCAAGACGATCTGGCTACGGCGACGGCGACCGTACGGAACAACCTGACCAAAGCAGCAAACATGGTCATGGTGGATCTCGGCATCCCTCCGGGGTTCGACTTGCTGAGCGAAGACCTGCGGGTAGGCGGGCATTTACAAAAGGTGAGCCTCACGCCGACGCAAGCAATTCTCTACATGGATTCGCTCGCGGCAGGGGAGACGATCACGCTGAAATACCGGCTGCGCGCGAAGTATCCAGTTCGCGCACGTTCCTTTGTGTCGAGGGCATACGAGTATTACGACCCGGAGGTAAACGCCACGGCGCGACCGGTAGTCTTAGAGATAAGCGGGAAGTGACGAGAGCTAAGTCGCTCGGTTCAGTCGGGCCTTGATCCAAGTCACCGGCATATCGCGATGCTGCGGTTCGAGACAGGCGAAGTACGCGACCGCGTAGTAGATTGCTGCCAACAGGGCGCCGCCGCCAATTAGCTGGGGCCAGTTGGCGCCGGGAATCCAACGCCGTATTGAAGGCCCAAGGAGCAGCGCCGGAATCGCAGCAAGCAGCGGTGAGGCATAGACGCCTTTCAGATAGCTCCCAACATTGAAGTGGATCGCCCGGCAGATCAATACAGAAAGCACCACGCCGCGGTTCAACACCAGCAGTGTGGAAGTTACCCAGGCGGCTCCCAAAATGCCATAGCGCGGAATTGCCCACCAGAGTCCACCAAAGCAGAGCGCCGCCTCCACCATCAATGAGTAAGCGTAACCGTGGTGCTTGCCGAGCCCGTAAAGAATCGAGCTGGAATTAAATTGCGCCACGGTGCCGAGCGTAATCCCAAGCGCGATTACAGGAAGGATGGGAGCGCACATGGCGGCGAAGCGAGGGTCGATCCACAGACGGAACAACTGCGGACCGTATATGAGCACGCCGAGCGTGAGCGGCATGAAAAGCATAAAACAGTAACGGTTGATAAAGATGCCCAGGCGCGCAATGCTGCTGAAGTCTTCCTTTGCCGCAAGTTCGGCTGTGTGAGAACCAGTGATCAGGCCCACCCTTCCGACCATGTCGGCGGAGTATTGGAACAGGCGGAGAGGGTAGGTAAAGTAGGCCACAAAGGCGGAGGATGGCGAAAAGTGTCCGATCAAAATCGGCGCGCCCTGGTTCAGTGTCTGCAGCGAGAAGGTGGCGCCGAACGTATGCATACCGTAGCTCAGCATCTGCCGGAACATGGAATAGCTCACCAGGCGCGGCGATAGGCGGAATTCCGGAAATACCTTGCGCACGGCGAGGAATGTAAGAAAGTAAGTCAACGCCAGAGCGGCCAGCACTACTTTTCCCATGTCAATCAATCCGTGCCCGGTAGCAAGCACCGCGAAGATGCCGAATGCGCGCACGGCGGTGGAGGTAATCCAGATGCGGCTCGTCAAATCGAATCGTTGATAGCCTTCGAGCGTGGCGCTAAGCAGATTGAATACGGCGCCCACCGCCCATCCTATTCCCACCATTACCAACATCTTGGTAAACACTTCCGCGTACTCCGGCGAGATGTTCTCGAACCTGGTCACCGCGCGGGCAAACAGCAGCGCCGCGGAGACCGCGATGATGCAGCCGGAACCCGAAAAGGCGAGGCCGGTATTGATGGTCTGGTTTACTTTATCCGGCTGACCGAGGGCCCGGTAATGCGCGGTGTATTTGAGGGTGGCCGAGCGAAACCCGAGATCCATCATCCACACGTTGTCCAGTACGGAAAAGATCAGCGCCCATACCCCGGCCGCCACATGTCCTACTTTGAGAACGACGTACGGCGAGAGGAAGACACCCGAGAAAATGCTTACCGCAACGCCCAGCCAGCTCCACATCACGCTGTGGAAGAAGCGTTCGCCGCGTTTCGAGGATTGTTCCGCCAGATCGGTTGGCATCTAATATCAGTTCGCGTTCGCCAGATGCCGCAACACCCATTCGGCCGCGGCGGGTGCGTCAGCCACCCGAGCATCGGGTTCGCACGTCTGGCTTAAACCGTACCCGGTAGCTACCAGAACGGAACGCGTTCCCGCGCGCCGCGCACATTCTATATCGGTCGCTTTATCCCCCACCATTACGGAATGCGATAGATCGATTCCGAATTCGGCGGACGCTTCCAGCAGCATACCGGGGGCGGGCTTCCGGCGGGTGGAGGACGCATCGGGCGCATCTGCACAAAAGTACGAGGCGGCAATCAAGCTGGCGCCGACGCTCGAGCTGGCATCGTCGTCAAGCTGCCTCAGTACTTCCCGCTGTATCGCAAGGTATTGCGTCTCGGTAAAGAACCCGCGCGCGATGCCGCTCTGATTACTGACGATTATGTTCAGGAACCCCGCCTCTCTCACTTTATGGAGCGCCTCGCGAACACCTGGAAACACGCGCACTTGCGCTGGGTCGCTACAATAGCCCACCTCCTCCATCAGCGTCCCGTCGCGGTCCCAAAATATAGCTTGGCGCATGTAGCTTGTTGGTCTCTGCCGCGAATATCAGACGGTCTGTCGGGTTAAGAAAGCGCTGGTTTCGGAAGCGCCGCTCCCCGCGGCGTCCAGGGCCGAAGTCTTGCGTCCCACGAGAATCAGCGAAAGGCCGCGCCATGGCATGATGCCGTCGATACGCCGCCAGATCCAGACTGTCTTATCGAAAATCTTGAGCGTTAGTTTGTTGATTCGCCGGGAGCCGGCCAACTTACTGTAGACCCACCAGGGAGGTGCGCCTGCTTTGTTGAACCCCCAGATGCGTTCCGTCTCGAAACCTTGCGACTCCAGAGCCTCACGCGCCGCCTCGGCGCTATAGCGCCGTCTGTGGCCCATGCTACGGTCCAGGCTACCGAAAAGTCCGGGCCCCTGCGGGACTAGCACCACGATTCGCCCACCCGGCTTCAACGTTGCTCTCAGTCGCGCGAGCGCCGCGGCGGGCTCGGCAAGGTATTCGAGGACATTCAGGCATAATACGGTATCGAAGCAGCCATCCATGGTCGCGAAACTGCTCGACACGTCCGGATCGATTCTTTGCACCACCACATTGGGAGTGCGCAGAAATCGATTGTGCAGCGCATGCAGGTGAAGCGGATCTTTCTCGGCCGCCACATACAAGATGCGGCGCGAAATGAGACGGCCAGCCAGATTGCCGATGCCGGCGTTAACCTCGAGCACGGTGTCCCCCAAATAGGGGCGCAAGGTGCGCGCCAGCCAGCTGAGATATTGGGGTGTTCCGGTGAGATTATTGAGAACCCCGCGGCCGTAAGTCGTGACGTAAAGATCGTCGATCAGCCAATACTTAAGGACCACCCCCAACGCTTTCACGCCGTCTTTCCAGCCGATCTTCTTTCCTTCTTCGTACGTCCTGCCGTGATAACTGATGGGGACTTCGTAGATGCGTAGCTTACGTTTCGAAGCCTTGAGCACGATTTCGGGCTCGAAACCGAAGCGATCGGACCGGATAGGAATGCTCTTCAGCAGATCGGTACGAAAGACCTTGTAGCATGTTTCCATATCGGTTAGATCGAGATTAGAGAACATGTTGGCCGTCAAGGTGAGAGTCTTGTTAATCATGGTGTGCCAAAAGGGCAGCACCCGGCGCTGATCGCCCGCCATGTAGCGCGAGCCAAACACGGCATCGGCGTGACCATCCAGAAGAGGGCGCAGAAGCTGGGGATACTCGTTCGGGTCGTACTCCAGGTCGGCGTCCTGAATCAGCGCGAAGTCGCCCGTGGCATGCCCAATCGCGGTGCGCACGGCCGCGCCTTTGCCGCTATTCTTGGCGTGCTGGTAGAGCCGGATCTCTGGATGCGCGGCCGCCATCCGCTCAAGGATGGAATAACTTCCGTCGGTGGAACGATCGTCCACGATGATAATTTCCCGATCCATCTCCTCCGGCACGCCCGCGGCAAGCACCAATCCAATGCACCGCTCCACGACGGCGCGTTCGTTGTAAACCGGGATCAAAATGGAAAGCTTCATGCGAAAATGGCGCTAAATCGATTATTGCAAAAACGAAGCCATGGTCTGGACGATGCGCCGGCTCGAGTGCCCATCGCCATAGGGATTGTGAACCCGCGACATGCGCGTATATTCTTCGCGGTCTTCTAGCAGGCGGGTAGCTTCGGCGACGATCCTTGCCGGATCGGCCCCCACCAATTTGACGGTGCCTGCCACCACTGCCTCGGGCCGCTCGGTGCACTCGCGCAGCACTAATACGGGCTTGCCGAGCGAAGGCGCCTCTTCTTGAATGCCCCCGGAATCGGTGAGGATGAGGTGAGCGCGGCGCATTAAATTTACAAATGAAGGGTAGTCAAGCGGCTGGATGAGAGTGACATTCGGTAATCCGCCCAGCTGGCGGGTAACCGGCTCCAGGACGTTGGGGTTCCGGTGGACAGGATAAACAATCTGTACATCTGCCCGCGCGGCGAGCGTAGCTAACGCCTGGCAGATACGATCCATGCCATCGCCGAAGCTCTCCCGGCGATGCGCGGTGACGATCACCAACTTCTTGTTCGGATCTCGCCACGCCCACGGCGCGGCCGAAATCGATCCTCGCTCCAGCCCGTCGGCAACGTAGAGAACCGCATCAATGCCAGTATTGCCTGTGACAAAGATAGTTTCACAAGCAACTCCTTCGCGGAGTAGATTCTGGCGCGAACTCTCGGTTGGCGCAAAGTGGAGCGCCGCCAAACGTCCGGTTACGACGCGGTTCATCTCTTCGGGAAAGGGCTGCGAGATATCACCGGTGCGTAAACCGGCTTCGATGTGGGCTACCGGAACACCGCGATAGAACGCGGCCATGGCGCCGGCCATGGTTGTTGTAGTATCACCCTGAACTACTGCTAAATCGAATCCTCCAGACGCCAGTAGCGGGTCGAGGGAAGCTAGCACGCGGCTGGTGGTCTGCGCGAGGGTCTGGCCGGGAGTCATGAGATCAAGGTCGTAATTGGGATGAAGCTGAAAGCAATCGAGAACCTGATCGAGCATGGCGCGGTGCTGCGCCGTCACGCACGTAACTGGCTCCAATCCACAATTCGCTTCCCGAACGGCGCGTATGACGGGACAAAGCTTGATCGCTTCCGGCCGGGTACCGAATATAAAGAGAATTCTCTTCACGCAAAGATAGTGTAGCCAGAATTAAGCCGTCACTTAGTTGCAAACACGGGAGGTGAAGTTGTCCAACAGAAGCTATCGTGAAAGCAGCATGCGCTAAAATGTTTCGGTGATGCCTTACAGCCATATACTGTTCGACACGGACGATCAGGGCATCGCCTTAGTTACGATCAACCGCCCAGACAAGCTCAACGCGCTTTCCGGCGCGGTGATAACGGAATTGCGCTCAGCCTTTGAACAGATTGCGCGCGATGCGTATATCCGGGGAGCGATTCTCACCGGCTCTGGCGAAAAGGCGTTTGTAGCAGGCGCGGATATCAATGAATTGGCTCAGCTTTCTGCGTTCGAAGCTCGTGAATTCGCTTTGCGCGGACAGCAAACATTCCGCATGTTAGAGACTATGCCGAAACCTTCGGTCGCGGCGATCAATGGATATGCGTTGGGCGGCGGCTTGGAATTGGCAATGGCTTGCACGGTTCGGTTCGCTGCGGAGACGGCCAAACTAGGGCAGCCGGAGGTGAAATTAGGCATCATTCCCGGCTACGGCGGAACGCAGCGATTGCCACGGCTGGTAGGGCGCGGACGCGCGCTGGAATTGTTGCTTTCGGGCGAGACCATCGCGGCGGTCGAGGCGCATCGTATTGGGTTGGTGAACGCGGTGACGCCGCAATCGGGCTTGCTCGGCCACAGCCGCGCGTGGCTGGCCAAGGTTTTCGAAAATGCGCCCCTGGCGGTTGGCTTGACCATGGAGACAGTGGATGTGGGTTTGAATTTCGGGCTGGAAGAGGGATTGCGCTTTGAAGCGGCCGCGTTTGGCGTAAGTGCTTCCACGGAAGACCGGCGCGAGGGAACGCGAGCATTCCTCGAAAAGCGACGTGCGGTCTTCGCGGGAAAATGAGCATGCCGAAAATAATTGAAGGGCAACTTTCCGCCGTCGGTTTACGCTTCGCCATCGTTGTGGGCCGTTTTAATTCGTTCGTTACCGACCGATTGATGGCCGGCGCCCTCGACGCGTTAGAACGCTCCGGCGCCGATATGGAACAGGTGGAGACGGTGAGAGTGCCCGGCTCGTGGGAGATTCCATTGGTAGCCGCCGAACTCGCGCGGCGAAAGCGCCACGACGCCATTATTTGTCTGAGCGCCGTGATTCGGGGCGACACTCCGCATTTCGATTACGTCGCCGGCCAAGCGGCGGCAGGCATCGCCAAGGTGGCGGCTGAAAGCGGTATTCCTGTAGCCTTCGGCGTGCTCACGACGAACACCTTCGAACAGGCTATCGACCGGGCGGGCGGCAAGAGTGGCAACAAAGGTTTCGATGCTGCCATGACCGCCATTGAGATGGCGAATCTCATGCGCACGCTACGGCAGGAGGCTTGATGCCGGGCCGCCGCCGCTCCAGACAGCGCGCTTTGCAGATCCTGTTTTCTTGGGATGCGCGCCGCCCGCCCATCGATGAGGCGATCGACGCCTACTTCGATACGCTATATTCCGGGGAACGCGAGGAGCCCGACGCCTTCGCCGGTGAGTTGGTACGAGGCGCGGTCCGCAATGCACCCGAAATCGACGCCCGCATCGCTAAGCATGCGGAGCATTGGCGCGTGGAACGCATGCCCGCCGTGGATCGTAACCTGTTGCGATTGGCGGTTTTCGAAATGACCAGCGGTAAAACGCCGGCCGCGGTGGTGATCGATGAGGCCATCGAACTTGCACGAAAATTCTCGAGCGAGGAGTCGGCGCAATTTGTCAATGGAGTGCTCGATTCGATACATCGGGAAATGACGGCGGGCGGGCAGCGCGGAGCCCCCGGACTAGGTTCGTAGGCCAAGCCGCACGCTATACTTAAGTTATGGCGCGCCGGCTGCGCTCGTTTCTCCTTTTCGCGGTTATAGTCGTGACGTTTTCCTATTTGGGAGGACGCTTCGGCGGCGGCGTGCAAGCGGCGATGTATGAACCTGCCGTCGATCTACCCGGCGCAAGTGATCCAACCGCTGCATTTCGGCAAGTGTATTCGCTGGTGGATCGCAATTTCGCGAACCCGCTAAATCCGGACAAGGCCATCTATGATGGGGCGATCCCGGGCATGTTGGCCACGCTCGATCCGCATACCACTTTTTTCGATCCACGTTCCTATCGCCAGCTTCTCGACGAGCAAAAGGGACGTTACTTTGGCGTCGGCATGGAGGTAGGTCCGCGCAACAATAAGACCGTTATATTGGCGCCGTTTCCCGGCTCGCCGGCGTATCGTGTGGGGCTGCGTCCGGGCGACGTGCTGGTTTCGGTCGACAATAAATCCACCGATGGCCTAAACACCAACGAAATTGCGGATCTTTTGAAAGGACCGCGCGGCACGCCAGTGAAGATCGTGGTATTGAGAGAAGGCGCTCCCGATTACATAACTTTCACCGTGGTTCGACAGGAGATCGAACGAAAGAGCGTTCCCGATGGATTTTTCGTGGCGCCGCAAATTGCGTATATTAAGATCGCGGGCTTCGATGAAAATACCAGCCACGAGCTGAATGAAAACCTGCGGCGCCTCGGCCAGGATCATTTCCAAGGGCTGGTGCTTGACCTGCGCAGCAATCCGGGCGGCATTCTTAATGAAGCGGTAGAAGTTGCGGGCGCGTTTCTGCCGCGAGGCGTAACCGTGGTTTCCGCGCGCGGACGGGAATATCCCGCTCGATCCTACACGGTACGAAATGGCGCGCGCGGCCGCCAATACCCCATCGTCGTGCTAGTCAATCAATACAGTGCGTCAGCCGCGGAAATCGTAGCAGGCGCGTTGCAAGATCACGACCGCGCCTGGATTCTTGGACAGACGACATTCGGCAAAGGTTTGGTGCAATCCGTGCTGTCCCTTTCCGAAGGCGCGGGGCTGGCATTGACCACGGCTCATTTCTACACGCCCAGCGGTCGGTTAATTCAGCGCGATTACTCCCACGAATCCTTCTTTGATTACCGCTATCACAAAGACGGCATCACGCGTAATCCCAACGACGTGAAGATGACGGACAGCGGCCGGACGGTTTATGGGGGCGGCGGAATTACGCCCGACGAAGAATATCGCGTGCCGGCGCTCGATCCACTTGAGAACGAGCTTTACCGAACGTATCTTTTTCAGTTTGCGCGCTGGTATTTCACCACGCATTCGAAGAATTTGCCGGCTGGATGGATGCCCGACGCCCAGGTGATGAGCGACGTTCAGGCTTATCTGCGCAACCAGCATTTCCAATTCGACGAAGCCCGGTTCGCACGCGATCAGGATTGGATTAAGCGCGATCTTGCCAGGGAAATGTACGTTTTTGCGTTCAATGTGAACGAGAGCGACAAGGTATTTGCTAAGAACGATCCGGAAGTAAAAAGGGCGTTGGACGCGATGCCCAAAGCCGAAGCTTTGGTCGATAACGCCAAGCATGTGATGGCGCAGCGGCGACACTAAGCGGAAGTTTCTGTATCCACTATTCCTAATAACGCGTCGAAACTCTCGCCGCCATTCCCCGATCTCGGTACTGCGTAGGCGTAGCCTTGGCGAATCGCTTGAAGACCCGGCAAAAATAGGCAACATCGGCATAGCCGCAGCTCGCCGCTACCTCCTTCAGCGGAATCGTGTAGTTCGCCAGGATGAACCTGGCCCGGTTCATGCGCACCAGGTTCACGTAATCGCTGAACCGCATCAAGCCCTCGCGGCGAAACAGGCGCGACACATGCGCCGGGTCGATGCCCAGATGCTGCGCCACCGATTCGCGCGTCAGCGGGTGTTGAAAGTTTTCCTGCACATAAAGGCACAGCATTTCGTACGTCCGCATGGCCTTGCGCGGCTTCCGGACCTCCGGCGCGCGCAAAAGACGGAGACACGAGTGCAATAACGATTCCGCCAGCAGTTTGGGTAATACCCCAACCGCGCTCTCACCCGCCAGCGCTGCTAAGGCATTCAAGATGTTTCGCGACAGCGCGTCGTGCGCGCTTTCGACGCTTGTTTTTAAAGCATGCGCCTTGGCTTCGTCGCCCCCTTCGTGGGTTACCAAACTGATGCCAATCTGTTTTGCCCCGAACAGAAATGTCAGCACCTTGACCCGGTCCACCCAATCCGGGCGGTTCCAGGCATGTCCTGGTACAAATACAGCTTGGCCGCGCGTAGGTTTGATGCGCTGCGGGCTTCCTCCTACTGGAAGCTCCATCGCGTGCGCTCCGTCAAGCGGAAGAGATAGCCGCGGAAAATTTGTAATGTAGGCGAGTGGCGGCGGCGCCACGCTGCTATCCGCAAAATGCAAGCGGCGCAAGCGCACTTTACGCAGGAAGGTTTCCAGCTCAAGCGCGATAATTTTTTTTGGGCTCGCGGCGTCGGGCGTGCGCCTGGCTGGCTTGGTTCTCATAAATGTCACATTAGTGCAATAAATGTCTCATGTCTACTGTTCAAGAAGCGTTGCGGCGTACAGTTCAATGGAGGATACTCAACCTACAGGGTCTCCGTGTTAGAGATAGCTCAAAAGCTACGTCAGCATTTGTTAACAGGGGTGTCATATGCTATCCCCTTTATTGCCTGCGGCGGTATTCTGATCGCGGCGGCCATTGCTTTTGCTCCGATGACGCCCAAGGGTCCGGATTTCTCTCACTCCCCCACACTGCAACTCATCTCCAACATCGGCGCCGCGGCTTTTTCGCTAATGCTTCCGGTGCTCGCCGGATATATCGCATATTCCGCCGCCGGAAAGCCGGCTCTTGCGCCCGGTTTTATCGGAGGGTATCTTTCCGGACAAATCAAAGCGGGCTTTTTGGGCGCGATGCTGGCGGGTCTGATCGCCGGTTATTTAGTCAACCTGCTGAAGAAGCTGCCTGTTTCCAAGCACATACGCCCTGTGATGCCGATTTTGGTTATTCCCATTCTCTCGTCGCTCGTGATTGGAATCCTCATGCTCGAAGTACTAGGGGTTCCCATTGCCAATTTGATGACGGCCGCCACCAATATGCTGCGTGCGATGAGCGGAGGCAGCAGCCTGCTTCTGGGATTGATGCTCGGCGCGATGATCTCATTCGATATGGGAGGCCCGGTTAATAAGACGGCGTTTTTCTTCGGCGCTGCCATGATCCAGGAAGGCGACTACCGCATCATGGGTGCGTGCGCCGCCGCAATATGCGTGCCGCCCCTTGGAATGGGTTTAGCCACGCTTCTTCGAAAAGGCCTTTGGACCGAGGAAGAACGCGACGCCGGCATCGCCGGCATCGCCATGGGATTGATCGGTATCACGGAAGGCGCGATTCCCTTTGCTGCGGCCGACCCCGCGCGCGTGATCCCGTGCATCATGGCGGGCTCGATGACTGCGGCTGCCATCGCAATGCTGGGCGGCGTGGGGGATCACGCGCCTCACGGGGGACCCATTGTTTTCCCCGTGGTGGATCACCGCCTGGCCTTTGCAGCGGCCATCTTGGCGGGTGTCGCCGTAACCAGTTTGGCCATCATCGTTTGGAAGACTATCGCCGCGCGTCACGTGGAGCCGGCGATGGCGAAGGAGACTGCATGAAGCTTGTTGCCGTTACAGCGTGCGCCACCGGAATCGCACACACCTATATGGCGGCCGAGCAGTTGGAAAAGACCGCCAAGGCCCTCGGTCACCAGATCAAGGTCGAGACGCAGGGCGCCATGGGCATCGAAAATGAACTTTCGGCCGCCGACATTCGGCAGGCGCAGGCGGCTATTTTCGCCGCCGATATCGAGGTGGAAGGAAGCGAACGCTTCGAGGGTGTAAAGCTCGTTCGGGTCCCGGTGCAGGAAGCCATCAAAGATCCGAAAGGCGTCATTGCAAAGGTCCAGGGGTAAATTGTCGTGAACGCGCAACTGGCATCGGCGTTGGAATTCGAGTTCGAGTGCAAGCTGCCCAACGGGCTGCATGCGCGGCCCGCGAGCCATCTGGCGGAAGTCGCTAACCAGTTTTCTTCGAATTCCTCCCTCACCAATCTGCGCACTGGCGCTGTGGCCGATCTCAAAAGCGTGCTCGCCACCATCGCGACCGATGTGCGTCGCGGCGATCGTTGCGCGCTACGCATGCAGGGCGGCGACCAGGCCGCGGCGGCCGATGCGCTCCGCAACTTCATCGTCAAAGACCTTCCCGCGTGCGATGAGCCGCTGGCCGAAGCCGTGCCTGAAGGCTCCGCCCCCAAACTGCCGCGCGGTCTGGAATCGAGCGGTGGCCGCCATCTCTTTGGATTGCCGGTAAGTGGAGGCATCGGTCAAGGCGCCGCCGTCGTGTTGGGTCGAATCGCTCTCGACGCGGGCTTCGCCGGGCCGCCGGCTGCCGATTCCGCCACTGAGCTCGAGAGACTCGAGCGCGGTTTTACCGGAGTCCGCGCGCGCGTAGAGGCTCTGCTGGCACGCAATCCGTCCGGCCCCGAAGCGGCAATCCTCAAGGCGCACCTGGCTATCCTCGGCGACGTCACCTTGCGGCGGGCAGTCGCGCAGCACATCGATCTCGGCCATTCCGCGGGACAAGCCGTGGCCAGAGCGGCCGGCCATTTCAGCTCGCTACTGCAACGCGCGGACAACGCCTATATTCGCGAACGCGCGGTAGATGTACAGGAGCTGTGTACGGAGCTGCTCGAAGAGATTTACGGCGCCGAATTCCAACCTCCGGCGGTGAAGCTCGATGCGCCTTCGGTAATCATCGCCGAGACTTTGGCGCCTCATCAGCTGCTGGCTCTCGATCGCCGCTGGCTGGAAGGCATCGTGCTCGAAAGCGCGGGCGCCACATCCCATGCGGTCATCCTCGCCCGCTCCATGGGAATTCCCGCCGTGGTGGGAGTGGTCGATGCCACACGGCAGATTGCCCCCGGCGCGGAGATGATCGTAGACGGCGATCGCGGCCTGGTATTCCCCGGTTACAACGCTCCGGTTGGCCGTTTCTACGATCGCGAACGCGCGTCGCAAGGACGCCGCAAAGCCGCGCTGGCGCAATTTGCCGCCGCGCCGGCGGTCCTCGCCGATGGCGAACGTATAGAGATCGGCGCGAATGTCTCATCCGCGGCAGAAGCGATAGCGGCCTTTGCCAATGGCGCCGATGGCGTCGGCCTGTTCCGTACTGAACTGCTCTTCGCGCGCCGCACCACCCCGCCTTCCGAAGACGAACAGTTTGAGGTATATGCAGAAACGGTCCGCGCCGCGGGCGGTCGCGCGGTCATTTTGCGTACGGCCGATATCGGCGGCGATAAGCCGCTGCCGTACTTGAATCTGCCCGCCGAAAACAATCCGTTTCTCGGCTATCGCGGCATTCGGATCTATCCCGAATTTCGTGAATGGATCGCCGCGCAATTGCGCGCCGCGCTGCGGGCTTCGGTCGTCGGGCTCGTATGGCTCATGGCCCCAATGGTCGCCACGGTTGACGAAGCGCTTTGGTTCAAGAGGGAAGTCGCCAGCGCCGGCGATGAACTGCGCGCGCGGGGAGTCGCGTTTAACCCCGCCATGCCCGTTGGCGCCATGATCGAAGTCCCTTCCGCGGCGTTTCAACTCCGTCCTCTGTGCGCGGCGCTTGATTTCTTCAGCATCGGGACTAACGATCTGAGCCAGTATTTTTTTGCCGCCGACCGCGAAAACCCCAAGCTGGCAGGCCTTGCGAATGTTCGTAACCCGGCCTTTCTAGCGCTGCTCGCGCGTATAACCAACGAAGCGCGCGCCCAGGGCAAGTGGGTCGGTCTCTGTGGGGAAATGGGCGGCGATGCGCGTCATTTGCCGCTGCTGGTCGGCCTTGGTCTCAACGAAATCAGCGTCTCGGGCAATGCCATTCCTGCGCTCAAACGCGCGGCTGCTCGCCTCTCGGCCGCGGCGTGCCGCCAACTGATCGAACGCGCCGTCGGGTGCGACTCGGCGGCCGAAGTAGATGCCCTGCTCGATTCGGTGGCACCCTCGCAGGCCGGCGAACCGCTGCTCTCGCCCAGTCTGGTAACGTTACGGTCCGACAGCCGCGACAAGAATGAAGCCATCCGCGAAATGGTGGACGCTCTCTATGTCGCCGGCCGCATCGAAGATCCGCGGCGCATGGAAGACGCGGTATGGGCGCGTGAGTCGGTCTACGCCACCGGGCTTGGCCATGGATTCGCCATCCCGCATTGCAAGACCGACGCGGTGAGCGCCGATTCAATCGGCATTCTCAAGTTGGATCAACCCATCGAGTGGGGTTCGCTCGATGGCAATCCGGTACGTATGGTGATTCTCTTGGCGCTGCGGGAATCCAACCGCAACGGCACGCACATGAAGGTATTTTCGCGGCTCGCGCGCAAGTTGATGGATGAAGAGTTCCGCGGCCGTTTGTTGGAAATCGACGACCCCGGCGAGATGATCTCGCACGTGGGACGGGAACTGGAAGGCAGTTTATGAAAAGCTTGATGAAAATGCAACGAAAAATCGCCGGGGCCAGCCTGGCGTTAGCGGGAGCCGCGCTGGCGGCCTTCGCGATCCACGCCAATGCGCAGACCATGCAGGCCCCTGACATTACCAAGACCCCAACGCTTTACGTCGTCCCTTACGCCCACCTCGACACGCAATGGCGCTGGGAGTTTCCGCAAACCATCAGCGAATATCTGCTGAAAACGATGCGCGTCAACTTCGATCTCATCGACAAATATCCCCATTACGTCTTCAACTGGACCGGCGCCAATCGCTACCGCCTGATGAAAGAATACTTCCCCAGCGATTATGCCCGCATGAAGCAGTACATCGCCGCCGGCCGCTGGTTTCCCGCGGGCTCGTCGATGGAAGAGGGCGACGTGAACATGCCCAACGCCGAAGGCATCATCCGTCAGGTGCTTTACGGCAACACCTATTTCCGCAACGAGTTCGGCAAGGCCAGTGAAGAATACATGCTGCCCGATTGCTTCGGCTTCCCGGCCTCGCTGCCCAGCATTCTGGCCCACGCCGGCGTGAAGGGCTTCTCCACCCAGAAGCTCTCGGCCAGTTGGCAGCCGGCGCCGCGCGTCGGCGGTCCGGATTCGCCTGAGCAGACGCCCGAAGGCATCCCCTTCAACGTCGGCATCTGGCAGGGGACCGACGGTAAAACCATCATCGCCGCCCTCAACCCCGGCGGCTACGGTAGCAACGTCTCCACCGATCTCAGCAAAGAGCCGCCGCCCCCGCCGCCGGCCGATCCCAACGCGCCTCCCGGACGCGGCGGACGCGGCCCGCGCGAGGTCGATTGGGTAAAGCGCATCGACATCGATGGCAAATTGACCGGCGTTTACGCCGATTATAAGTACGTTGGCACCGGCGACATCGGCGGAGCCACCACCGAAGAGACCGTGAAGTTGCTCGAAGCCACCGTTACGAAAAGCATGGCTTCGCTTCCCACCTTAGGCGGACGTGGAGGCAGAGGACGCGGCCAAAACGGCCAGCCTGCTACGCCGCCGCCGCCGCCGAACCCACCCGTTGCCATGGGTGAAGGTCCGGTGCACGTAGTAATTTCGGCCGCCGACCAGATGTTCAAAGACATTAAGCCCGACATGCAATCGCGCATGCCGCGATATAAGGGCGACCTCGAATTGATCAATCACTCCGCCGGCTCCCTCACTTCGGAGGCATATCACAAACGCTGGAACCGCAAGAATGAAGTCCTCGCGGACGCCGCCGAGAAGGCCTCGGTAGCCGCGCAGTGGATGGGTGGACGTCCGTACCCGCAACAGCGTCTGAATGACGCCTGGACCCTCGTCATGGCTGGCCATTTCCATGACTCGGCCGCCGGAACCGCTACGCCGCGCGCGTATGAATTCATCTGGAATGACGACACCATCGCGCTCAACCAGTTCTCCACCGTACTCACCAGCGCCACAGAAGCGGTTGCATCGGGATTGAACACGCAGGCGCGCGGAACGGCAGTTGTAGTCTATAACCCGCTAAACATCGCGCGGGAAGATGTCGTAGAAGCGGAGGTTGCGCTGCCTGCGGGAACGAAGGCTGTGCGTGTAATCGGCCCCGACGGCAAAGAGACGCCCGGCCAATATGAAAACGGCAAGGCGATCTTCGTAGCCAAGACCCCTTCGGTGGGTTATGCGGTCTACGATGTTGAACCGGCAACCACGGCGCCTGCCTCCGCCTTGAAGGTAACCAACACTTCGCTCGAAAACGCCCGCTATCGCGTCACCCTCAACAACACTGGCGACGTCTCCAGCATCTTCGATAAATCGCTCAACAAAGAGTTGCTTTCCGCGCCCGTTCGTCTCGCCATCAGCCACGACGCACCCAAGCAATGGCCCGCCTGGAATATGGATTGGGACCAGGTGCACACCGCCCCGCGCGGCTACGTCAGCGGCGCGGCGGCAGCCCGCATCGTGGAGAACGGCCCGGCCCGCGTTGCCTTAGAAGTAACGCGCGAGTTTGAAGGTTCCAAGTTCGTCTCTACCGTGCGGCTCTCCGCCGGCGACGCCGGAAATCGCGTGGAGTTTGCTAACGCCATCGATTGGAAGGGTCTCGCATCGAACGTCAAGGCCACGTTCGCGCTTACCGCATCCAATCCGAACGCAACCTATAACTGGGACATCGGAACCATTCAGCGCCCCACCGAAGACGAGCGCCAATTCGAAGTTGCCTCGCATCAATGGATCGATCTCACCGATCAAAGCGGCTCGTACGGCGCAACCGTCCTCACCGACGTCAAAAACGGTTCGGATAAATTCGACGACCACACCATACGCCTCACGCTCATCCGCACGCCTGGTGGAACCAGTTACAGCGATCAATTCAACCAGGATTGGGGCCATCACGAAATCCTCTTCGGCATCGCCGGCCATGCGGGCGATTGGCGCACAGCGCAGACCGATTGGCAGGGGCAACGCCTGAACGATCCGCTGGTCGCCTTCGAAGCGCCCAAGCACGCCGGTGCTCTTGGCAAGGAATTTTCCATTCTCAAAATCGACAATCCGCGCATTCGCGTCATGGCTCTGAAGAAGGCCGAGAAGAGCGATGAAATCGTTCTGCGTATGGTGGAACTCGATGGCAAGCCCGCCTCCAATGTTCACGTCCATTTCGCCGGACCCATCGCTTCCGCTCGCGAAGTCAACGGCCAGGAGTTGCCGGTCGGTTCGGCGACAGTTGAAGGCGGAGCTCTCGTAACCAGCTTCACCGCTTACCAGCCGCGGACCTTCGCACTTAAGCTGGGCGCGGCGCCTGGTAAGGTGACAGCTATTGCTTCGAAGCCGGTGTCCCTGCACTACGATCTCGCAACCGCCAGTAACGACGATACAAAGACCGTCGGCGGCTTCGATGCCAAAGGCGACGCCCTGCCTGCCGAAATGTTGCCTTCCACGCTCGAATTCAACGGCGTGAAATTCGACCTCGCGCCCGCCGGCACCGGCAAGCTGAACGCCGTCGTCGCTAAAGGACAGAAGCTGGAGTTGCCGTCCGGACGGTACAATCGCGTATACGTGCTGGCCGCTGCCACCGGCGGCGACCAGAACGCGGAGTTCCGCGTCGGCGAAAAGAGAGCCGATGTCACGGTAGAGGATTGGGGCGGCTTCATCGGTCAGTGGGATACGCGCCTCTGGAAGCCGAGGCCGCAAGAAATCCAACCGGGCGCCGGCCGGCAGGGCGCGAACGCCACGCCTCGGCCGCCCATACCGTTACGCCAAGATTTCGCAGTTTCGGCCAATCACGCCACGTGGGATATCAACAATCGCGGTTCGCAGGATTGGTCGCCGCGTTACCCCGAAGACTTCGTCGGCATGTCTCCGGCCTTTATCAAGCGCGCCGATGTCGCCTGGTTTGCTTCGCACCACCACACCGCGGACGGGCTCAACGAGCCTTATCAATATTCGTACCTGTTCGCTTATCCAATCGATTTACCGGCTAATACACGTACCCTGACGCTGCCGGATAATGCCAACATTCGCGTGCTGGCGGTATCCGTGGCGGAGGAAAATCCGGAGGTAAAGCCGGCGCAGCCTTTGTACGACGTTCTGGGGAGTTCGTCAGCATCATCACTAGGGGTTTCAAAGATTACGAAATGAAGGAGGTTAGACAACGAATGACTATACGAAGTTCACTCGCGCTTCTGTTTTTAACGTGCGGCGCAATGTTCGCACAAGAGTTCCGAGCAACGCTGACCGGCGTCGTCACGGATCCGAGCGGCGCTGCCGTTCCCAACGCTACTGTGAGGGCGACCAATGTCGCCAACAACCAATCGCGTGAAGTAAAGACCAATGGCCGGGGACTCTACGCGGTTCCCTATCTCGACCCGGGACAATATTCGGTGGAGATTTCCGCCTCTGGCTTCGCCACCGTTAAGCGGCAAAACATCACTCTGAGCGTCTCGCAGGAATTGAACCTGCCGGTCCAATTACAGGTCGGCTCTACCAATACCGAAGTCACCGTAACCGGTCAACAGGAACTGATCGAAGCCACGGACGCCGACAAAGGTCTGGTCTTTGATCCGCTGAAGGCCTCGGAATATCCGCTTAACGGACGCCAGGCCTACATGCTGCTTTCGCTCACTCCCGGCGTAATCTTCACGCAGGAGCAGTTCGGCGCCAGCGGCTTCTCTGGCACCCGTGGTTGGGACGTGAACTCGTCCTACAAATTTAACGGCGCGCGTGGTGGCAACGGCAACAATGTTTTCACCATCAACGGCGCGGTGATCAGCGACAACGGCAGCCAATGGGACCTCTCGCCCAACGCCGAAGCTATTCAGGAGTTCAAAGCGGTGACCACCGCTTACGACGCTTCTTACGGCCACGAAGCCGGCGGCGCCGTGAACTTCACCATCAAAGCCGGAACCAATAACTGGCACGGCGATGTCTTCGAATATCTCCGTAACAGCGAGTTCGATGCCAATTACTACCAGTCGAACTTCGCGGGCCAAGCCAGGGGACGGCACGAAGTGAGCCAGTTCGGCGGCGTTTTCGGCGGCCCAATCCGCAAGGACAAGGACTTTCTATTCCTCAGTTTCGAAGGCTGGCAGGAAGCGATTCCGTTTCCTGGCGCGGGCACCACGACGATTCCGCTCGATTTGCGCAATGGTCAGAACTTCGGCAAATACGGAATCACGGTTTACGACCCGCTGACCACCCGCCCATGCGGCAGCGTCGCGTCCGAACCCTGCAGCGGCTCGAGCGGATCCACTTACTGGCGCGATCCCTTCCCGAACAATGTAATTCCGGCGAATCGCATCAGCCCGGTCGCGACCAAGATCCTATCTTATGTTCCCGGGCCCAATACTCCCGGACAAGGAACCGGCGGAATTTCAAATAACTTTTTCAACACCAATAACGAAGGCCGTTACTGGTATAACCAGCCCATGGCCCGCTGGGACCACGTCTTTGGCGATAAGGATAAGTTCTACGCCCTCTTCTCCGAGCAGCACGGATTCGAATACCGCTCCACCAATGGATTCGGACCGCCCGTCGTCGGTAGCGGCAACATCGATAACAACCGTACGTTCACCGGTCTCACGCTCGATGAAACCCACGTGCTGACGCCTTCGATGGTGCTCGATGTCCGCGCCAATTACTTCCGCTTCGTGCAGTTGACGCCCGGTTATACCGAGCAGGCGCAATCCATCACGCCCGCGTCGGTAGGTATGACAGGGATGATTCAAGCGCCTACCGTCAGCCAGGCCGTGATTCCGAACATCAACATCGGCGGATTCGCCAGCCCGCTATTCGGATCCGGC
The DNA here is from genome assembly GCA_963703295.1 of Bryobacterales bacterium. Classification (GTDB taxonomy): domain Bacteria; phylum Acidobacteriota; class Terriglobia; order Bryobacterales; family Bryobacteraceae; genus PALSA-243. Next base: position 6,866,494 of record OY969810.1, on the reverse strand, counting down.
AGCTTTAGCTGGTCGCCCTACAATTCGTGGCAGTTCGCCCCGAACTTGACTTGGCAGAAGGGCCGCCACGCGTTCCGCTTCGGCTTCGAGGTTCATTATGAAGCTCGCGGCAACGTAGCTCCCGGCAATGCGTACGGCTCCTTGACCTTCGGCAGCGGCCTCACGCAGCAAGCCTCTGATCGCGCCTCCACCACCAACGGCGGTACGGACGCGTATCTCGGCGTCGCTTCCCTGCTGCTTGGCATCCCGACCAGCGGCAGCATCGATAACAATGCCAGCTACTACATCACGCGGCCATACTATGGCTGGTACGGTCAGGATGATTGGAAGGTAAATGATCATCTAACCGTGAATGTCGGCTTGCGTTACGAAATGCAACTCGGTTATCTGGAACGCTACAACCGCCAGGGTGAACAGTTCAACACCAGTAAGGTAAATCCGGTCAGCGCCCAGGTTCTCGCCACGTGGAATGCGGATGCGGCGGCTTACAACGCCACCAACCCGAAGTATCCGTACCCGCAGGCGCCGCCCGCCATGTATGGCGTGTGGGAGTTTGCCGGACAAGACGGACTGCCTCGGCGCAACCATTACACCGATTTCACGACGGTGGCGCCCCGCATCGGCTTTGCCTACCGGCTAGGCAGCAAAACCGTAATACGCGGTGGTGCAGGCGTTTTCTATCAGTCCGATACCGCCAATCAGAATACGCAAACCGGCTTTAGCGTAACCACTAGTTACCAGTCGAGCTTCACCAACAACCAGTTTCCTTCGGCTTGCGTAAACAATCTGACATCTGCGAATCAGTGCGCGAGCGGAGCCCCCACCGGTCCGTTCTCGATCGTTCAGCCCTTCCCGCAGGGTCTGACCCAGCCAGCGGGCCCCGCCGCTGGAGCGTTGGCTAATCTTGGGCAGGGTGCGCCATCGACTGACCTGCACTTCAAGACGCCGCGCACTTACCAGTATTCATTGGAAGTACAGCGCTTATTGCCGTCGAACGTCGTCTTCTCGGCTGCCTTCGCAGGTAACTACGCGCTCTATGACCGTGACTCACACAACGAGGGATTCCCCAACGACGCAGCCGGCATCGCGCTGCAAAATCAGGCGATTGCCGATCCCACGTTCTTTAGCCGTACAGTGGCCAATCCGTTCTTCGGGATCCTGCCTTCCACTACAAGCCTGGGCGGTAACGCCACCGTTGCAGCCTCCACGCTGATCAATAACTATCCGCTGTGGGGCGGCTATACGGACGGCGATTACACGGACCGTTACTTCCGTTCCGACGCTCTACAGGTCCGGGTGCAGAAGAGCCTCTCCAACAGCCCGATCGGGAAGATCACCACGGTGCTCTCTTACACCTTCAGCAAGGAGTATGCTCAAACCTGCTGTCTTGGAACCAACTGGACATTCAATACTGGCGCGTATCTGCAGTTGAGTCCAAATGGCACATCCGGGACTCTGGTTCCGCATCAACAGGCTCCGATTTCGAACTCGCGCTACGACTTCGATTCCGCTAACAAACCGCAGGAGATCGCGTTGAGCGGCGTGTGGGACCTGCCTTTCGGCAAGGGCCAGCATCTGTTCTCCGGCGCTACGGGCATCGCGGATAAGATCGCCACCGGGTGGCGAACTTCGTACACGGTGAGCTATATCTCGGGAAGCCCGGTGGGCCTGCCTCAGTCGATCAACTTCTGCGGACAGTTCACACAGTATCAGAACCTGAACACGGGCGCGCTGCTTCCACAGAGCAATGCTCACTGGTTCAACAACAACGCCCAATGCTACGCGAACTATCCTGCGAACTCGACCAGCTTTACCGGTCTTCCGCAGCGCTTTTCGGGCAACGTGGAAAATCCGGCATCGCCGCAGTTCAACATTGCGGTCGAAAAGATTACCAATTTCCACGAGCGTTATTCGGCCCAGTTCCGCGCCGAGGCGTTTAACATCGCCAATTCGCCGATTCTGGGTGGACCGCAGAGCACCACCTTCACCAGCGCGGTGTTCGGAGTGATTCCGAACAGCCAAAACAATTTCCCGCGCATTGTGCAGTTGTCGATGAAGTTGTTCTTCTAAACGAGGAATACGGATGATCAAACCCTATCGCACATTCGCCGCGCTATGCTTTGCCGGCATAGCCGCTTCGGGCCTCTACGCCCAGAACAATACCGCCGACGTGTTCGGCGGTTGGTCTTACGCCAAGGCCAATCCCTCGTCCACCCTGCCCAAAACGAATATGAACGGGTGGGTGGGCTCAGCGGAAGGTTACGCCACTCACTGGTTTGGGGCTGGCTTCGAAATCGCCGGACAGTTCGGTTCCATTCCGCCGCCGCCCAGCGTCTCCGGCGCGCCCAACCTTAGCTCGAAGGAATACAGCTACATGGCTGGGCCGCAGTTTCGCTTCGTCAACCAGAAACGCATACAAAGCGCCGTACGCATTCTGGTAGGCGGAGTCTTCGGACAGGTAAATCTTGCCTCTACAACCACCTCGAGTCAAATCAACCAACTGGGCGCCGCGGGGTACGGTGGCTTCAATGAAACGAAGTTCGCCGCCCTCTTCGCGCTTCCGGTAGACGTCAGCGTCAACCGGTTGATAGCTATCCGTGTGGAGCCGGGAATCTACCTGACTAACTTCAATCAATCGGGACAGGGTAACTTCCGTTTGAGTATCGGACCTGTTTTCCGCTTCGGCGGACATGAATAGGTACGAATAGCTAAGACCACCAGTAGTAAAGCCACGGGCGCGGGTGTTAAGCATCTTACTTGCCTAACATTCCGCGCCCGTGTTTTTTTGTTCCGCCCGCCTCAGGTCTATTCGTATCCAATAAGACTCCCTGCGCTGGTCTGATCGCCCAGCCCGCATCCGGCGCCTTTTCCTGCCCCCGCCGTCAGTTGTTCCATGGTTCGTCTCCTACTGACAGTCGCACTTGCCACTCCCGCCGCGGCTCAGATTGTCCCCGGACTCGCAATCCCGCCCAGCGGCAACAACCAACGAGCAACCGTTACCCAGCACATCGGCCCGGTAAGCGTCACCATCGATTACTCCAGCCCCTCCGTCCATGGACCCGACGGTAAAGATCGTCACGGTCAAATCTGGGGCAAGCTAGTCCCCTATGGACTGACCGACTTGGGTTTCGGCAATGGCAACCCGGCCCCTTGGCGCGCTGGCGCCAACGAAAACACCGTGTTCACGGTTTCGAACAACGTCTCGATTGAAGGAAAACCTCTGCCTGCGGGCCGCTATGGCCTCCATATGATCGCGGGCCCTGAGGAGTGGGTGTTGATCTTCTCCAAAGATTCCAACGCCTGGGGCAGTTTCTATTACGACCCCTCCGCCGATGCCCTCCGCGTGACGGTAAAGCCCCATAAGCACGAATATCGCGAGTGGCTGGCATACGACTTCCCTGTCCGCCGTCCGGCCGAGTCCGTCGCCGAGCTGCAATGGGAAGACATCGCCGTGCCCTGGACGATTAAAGTCGAGAACATCAACGATGTCTATGTCTCACAGCTCAAGGAAAATCTCACCAACGTCCAGGGGTTCGGATGGCATGGCTGGGTTGCCGCCTCACAGTTCTGCGTCGCTGAGAACACGCACCTGGACCTGGCGCTCCAATGGGCCGAGATTGCCGTCAGTAAACCGTCCATCGGCGAAGCCAATTTCACCACGCTAAGCAATAAAGCTCAGGTGCTCGACAAGATGGGCCGCAAAGAAGAAGCGGCGAAGACGATGGATCTGGCCATCCATGACCGTTCCGCCAGCCCCACAGATTTGCACCAGTACGGCCGCCTCCTGATCTCTCAGAAACAGAACAAGGAGGCGTTGCAGATCTTCCAGCTGAGCTTCGAACGCAACGGCGATCAGTGGCCCGTGCACGTCGGGTTGGCCCGCGGCTACTCTGCCAATGGCGATCTCAAGCAGGCTCTGGAACACGCGCGCAAAGCGTTGACCCAGGCGCCCGACGCCCTCAACCGCCAGTCTCTGGAAGCGATAGTCGCCGGGCTCGAAGCTGGCAAGCCTATCGCTCAGTAGCGCGCCGACCGGCGTCAGGCTCATAGAGAGCGAAAGCTATCGCCGGCAACTGGGTCACATCCAGTTCCAGCATTCCCGGTTCGATCTCCACGGCGCAGGCGGCAATCTCCTCTTCGGTGGCGTCTGGAAAGCATAGCTCGCATGAAGCCACGCCGCCATCGGGAGTCTTTACCGCCGGCCCAAAGGTCCGACACGTTATCGGACGCGCGTCGTAAAGATCGCAGCAGCCCGTAACCGGTCGAGGGCAGGGAAGAGAGAGGCGTGCGGCAGGGTTGCCGCCGACGCGGGCTCCGACGATTGGGCCAAGAGGGTGCGGTGCGCACGGACCGGGTCGGCGTCGGCGGCCTGCGGAGACTCTATGACCGAGGTCCCCTTCGGCTGTGGAGGACGCCTTCCAGCAGGACAAAATCTTCAGGCTTCAGACTGGTCGGAAAACTCTTTCCCTGCACTACGTGGAAATGAATTGTAGAGAGGCGCGTTTCGGCGCTAAAGCGGACGTCGTCCTGCGCCATAAGACTTCAATTCAAACGCTCAAGAGCAGAAGCGTTGTGGTGCGGCCGAGCGTCATACCAGTTGGTTCGTGACCATGCCCGTCCCCAGCAGATAGAACTCCGCCTCCGGGTTGGCCATACCGTTGATCTCCATGATCACCGGCATTTGGGTAAACCCGAGCCCCTTTAATGCGCCGAGCAACTTATCCGCATGTCCGCATTTGGTGCTCCCGAAAAGCCACATCTGAAGCTTGCCCAACTCAACTTGATGGGCGCTCAGTTCCCCGGCAAATTTGTCGAGTTCTGTTGGCTCAGCGCCAAACTGCCCGCCGAAATGGTACATCCCGCCGAGTTTCGAAGCCGAATCATAGAGCGCCAGGCCCGTGCAACTTCTCAGTTTGGTGACCGCAATATAGTCGTCTTTGCCCAACATGCAGACATGGAACTGTGTCGGGGCCAAGAGGTTCGCGACCTGTTGTCCGCTTGGTTTTGCCGCGGGCACCGGGTCTACAAGCGGAAATCCGAGCTTCTCTAACTTGCGCGTATGTTGGGTGTCCCGCGGGGCGCCAAAAGAAGGGATTGGTCTTGTCGACATTACAGCCACTCAGCATATCGCAGAATTAGAACGGGGAGGGCTTATTGCGCTAAAGCCAATGCCACGAGGATGGTTTCTCCGGCTTCGAGATCTAGTGCGCCGCGGTCGAATTCAACGGCGCAAGCCGCAATCTGTTCGTCGCTCGCACCAGCAAAGCATAGCTCGCACGAAGCCACGCCGCCATCGGGAGTTTTAACCGCCGGCCCGAAGGTCCGGCACGTAATCGGGCGGGAGTCGTAGAGGTCGCAGCAGCCTGTCACCGGATCGAGGGCAGGGCAGGGAACTTCGTCCATCCCTTCCGGTAGTCCGTCTTCATCGTGCGATTGAATCTCGGCGACGTAACCCGCGGCGCGGTCCCGTACGCGTTGCGCGGTTGAGGCCTCGAGCTTCGCCAAACCATCGCACAAGCGCTGGGCGTCAGAGTGGGAAATGGGAAATGGGCCGAGGCAGCACTCGAAGCAGCCGGGACGGCACGCAATCCAAGCTGCGCCGCGTCGCACGGCCTCAGCCATCAGGGAATCGATCTGGATGAGCTGATTCGTGGCTGGTAAATTTGGCGCTTAGGCTATTACATCCACGCCCATGCTGCGGGCGGTGCCGCGCACGGAATTCATGGCGGCTTCCACGGTAAAGCAGTTGAGGTCGGGCATCTTGATCTTGGCGATCTCCTCCACCTGCTTCTCCGTGATCTTACCTACCTTGGTCTTGTGCGGCTCGGCCGATCCCTTGGCGATACTTACGGCGCGCTTAATCAAAACCGGCACCGGAGGCGTCTTGGTGATGAAGGTGAACGAGCGGTCGGAGAAAATAGTGATGACGACCGGGATGATAAGACCTTCCTGGTCCTTTGCGGATGTCTTGGCGTTGAACGCCTTGCAGAAATCCATGATGTTGACGCCCTGCGGCCCAAGCGCGGTACCGACCGGCGGTGCAGGGGTGGCCTTTCCGGCCGGGATCTGCAGTTTTACGCTTCCAGTAACTTTCTTTGCCATACGTGATTCCTTAACCCTTTTCCACTTGCAGGAATTCCAGCTCCACGGGCGTGGCGCGGCCGAAAATCGTGACCATCACGCGCAACGTGCCTCGCTCGGGGTTGACCTCGTCCACTTTACCCGAGAAATTGGCGAACGGACCGTCTACAATGCGTACCGAGTCGTTCTTTTCGAACGTCATCTTCGGCCGCGGCCGCTCCGCCGAGGATTGCTGGCGGTACAAAATCTGATTGACTTCATCGGCGCTCAGCGGCACGGGCGACGTACCGCCGCCAACGAAGCCGGTGACGCGAGGCGTGTTCTTCACCTCATGCCACAACTGGTCGTTCATTTCCATTTCGACCAGAACATAGCCGGGATAAACCAAACGCTTGCTGGTGACCTTTTTGCCGTTGCGCAACTCGACCACTTCTTCGGTGGGAATTAGGATCTGGCCGATCTTGTCGGAGAATCCAAATGCATCGGCGCGTGTGCGCAACGATTCGGCTACCTTGTTTTCAAAGCCCGAATAGGTGTGAATGATGAACCAGTTCTTTGGCGCCCCTAGATCGGCAGGCGCTGCTTCTTCCTCCGCGGATTCGGCGGCCGCGTTTTCGACGGGCGCGTCCTCTACGGGATCCGCCGGCTCATCGGAATGCGCGTGCTCCGCACCTTCCCCCGAGGGTAGTTCTTCATGCGTGGAAGAATCCACTTGATCCGTGACTTCGTCCATATCGTTCGGCCCTTCGGAGTCGGCTTCCATAACGCCTATTTCGAGAAATAGTTCAGAATTCCCTTGACGCCCGCTGAGAGCACGGTATCTACGACTTCAAAGTAACCCGCGAAAGCGAACACGGATACGATGACAACAGCAGTAGTGTTCTCTACCTGAGTGCGGTTGGGCCAAGTTACCTTGCGCATTTCCGCTTTCAAGCTGTCGGTGTAGTCCCTGGTGGACTGTAGCCAATTCTGTTTTTCTTCTGCCATCATTCTTCCTACCGGCCCAAATTTGCGTGTGTTTTGGCAGGGGCGGAGGGATTCGAACCCCCACTCGCGGTTTTGGAGACCGCTGGTCTGCCGTTAAACCTACGCCCCTGGGTCGCGCGCTCCCGCTAATCCGGGAATCTACCTTATTCTACTTGATTTCCTTATGCGGCTGATGCTTGCGGCACGTGTTGCAGAACTTCTTCAGCTCGATGCGCTCGGTCGTAGTCTTCTTGTTTTTGGTCGAGGAGTAATTCCGGTTCTTGCACTCCCCGCATTGGAACGTGATAATTTCTCGCATTTCTTAATTCTCCCAAACGCCCAACTACTTCACGATCTCGGACACGGTACCCGCGCCCACTGTGCGGCCGCCTTCGCGAATCGCGAAACGCAGCCCTTTGTCCATTGCAACCGGCGTGATCAACTCCACCGTCAACTGCACATTGTCGCCCGGCATCACCATCTCCGTGCCTTCCGGTAATTGCGCCACGCCCGTCACGTCCGTCGTACGGAAATAGAACTGCGGCCGGTATCCCTTGAAGAAGGGCGTGTGCCGTCCGCCCTCTTCCTTGCTCAATACGTATACTTCGCCCTTGAAGATGGTGTGCGGCGTGATCGACCCCGGCTTCGCAATCACCTGCCCGCGCTCCACTTCGTCTTTTTCTACACCGCGCAGCAGCAGGCCGACGTTGTCCCCAGCCATGCCCGAGTCGAGCAGCTTCTTGAACATTTCCACGCCCGTCACTACCGTCTTGCGCGTGTCGCGGAATCCGACGATTTCCATTTCCTCGCCGACCTTGCACACCCCGCGCTCGATGCGGCCCGTAACTACCGTCCCGCGGCCCTGGATCGAGAAGATATCTTCGATCGGCATGATGAACGGCTTGTCCACCACGCGCTCCGGCATCGGAATGTAGCTATCCACGGCGGCCATCAACTCGTCCACCGTCTTTTCCCACTGCGGCTCGCCGTTCAACGCGCCCAGCGCCGAAACGCGCACCACCGGCAGATCGTCGCCCGGGAACTGATAGCTCTTCAGCAGCTCACGCACTTCGAGCTCCACCAGGTCAAGCAATTCCGGGTCGTCCACCATGTCCACTTTGTTCATGGCCACTACTACGTACGGCACGCCCACCTGGCGGGCAAGCAGGATGTGCTCCCGCGTCTGCGGCATGGGACCGTCGGTGGCGGCGACCACCAGGATGGCGCCATCCATCTGCGCGGCGCCGGTGATCATGTTCTTGATGTAATCGGCGTGGCCGGGGCAATCGACGTGGGCATAGTGCCGGTTGGCGGTCTCATACTCCACGTGGGCCACTGCGATCGTGATTCCGCGGGCCTTTTCTTCCGGCGCGTTATCGATCGAATCGAAGCTGCGGAATTTGTTCTTCGGATTGTGCTTCGCCAGCACCTTCGTGATCGCCGCCGTCAGGGTGGTCTTGCCGTGATCGATGTGACCGATCGTCCCGATATTTACGTGCGGCTTGCTGCGGTCGAATTTTTCCTTTGCCATGGCTTTTGTTTCTCTCTGTATGGATGCCCTAACAGGAGGGTAAAATCTGGAGCCGTTGACCGGGCTTGAACCGGTGACCTCGTCCTTACCAAGGACGCGCTCTACCAACTGAGCTACAACGGCTGATCAACACCAAACTCACTGGTGGACGGGGGAGGATTCGAACCTCCGTAGCTCGCAAGGAGCGACAGGTTTACAGCCTGTTGCCATTAGCCGCTCGGCCACCCGTCCAAACCCGCCGACCGCAAAGCTCCGCACTACGAAGCTAACATTTGCGGGGAAACTCTAGAATACAAGGATTTGCGCCGCCGCGCAACCGACGCTATTCACCGAAGCTATTCGGCCGGCCGCCGCCAGTCGAAAGCATCATGCCAATCGGTGTAGCCGTAGAACCCAAACCAACTATCCTCGTTATCGAATGGATTGAATATCTTCAGCCCGCAAACTCGCTTCGTCGCGCCCCCGCTGCCGTCCATCATCCAAAGCGAGGCATGTCCGTCGAAATCCATTCTGCCGAACAGAAGATGCGATCCATCTGCCGACCACATCGGCTCTTCGTCGCGATATCGCGAATCACCCGTCAGTTGCCGCGGCTCGTTCGCGCCATTCGAATCCAGCTCCCAGATCTTGCGCTTCTGCAAAGATGCGTGCGCTTCCTCGCCCCCGGCGGGCGGCAATCGATTGGATTTCCGGGCCTCCACCGCCGCATCCGGTCCAGCTACAAATGCGATCCGCCTCCCGTCCGGCGACCATGCCGGGCCATTCGCCGCGACGTCCTCATCCGTTAAATTCTGTCGCGAACCATTTTCCAAATCAATCAGCGCGATCTGTTTTCCCGCCCAAGTCTCCCGGCCCTCGCCCGCGGTAACCGCAATCCGATTTCCTGCCGGTGTCGGCGCCAGCTCCAGCACATCCTCGTGCGCCAACACGCTCACTCCCAGCGAACGGATTGCTCCGCCCGCCGCCGAAACCGATTGCAACGCCACCCCATCGCACCATAGCGATGCCGACCATTCGTCCGCTCGCCAAAACACAACCGACTTCTCGTCGCGGGTCCACCGGTAAGGCTGCAAGGCGCCTGCGGGATTCGAGATAAGCACTTCCGGTTCACGATGCCGATCAGCGAGCGACGCTACGCAGATCTGTCCCGCAGCAGGCCCCGCATCCGGGTCTGCATCCGCCGCGCCCGGAACTTCGCGCGCAAAAACGTACCGGTCCCCCCCGGGCGAAAAGCACGGTAGCGCAGCAGCAGGGAACTGCGTCGCCATCTTCCAGCTGTCATTTGGCCCCAGGACAATCACGTGATCGTCTCGCAGAACCGCCAGCCGGTCTTCAGAGGGAAGCCAAATGGCATCTTCCTCTTCAAATGAAGCGCCGGCTTGCCCATCGCTCCGCACCACCGACAGTTTTTCGTCACGATTCTTATAGGTGAGCCAGCGGCCGGACGCCGAGAATCGCGGCGCGTGGAACCCCATCCCCGAAACGATGTTCACGGCCAGCCCATCCGGCAGTTCGCGAATCCAGAGCCCTCCGCCATCGATCCACGCCAAGGTCCCAAGCGAGATCTGCGCCGCGCCCCGCCAAACCGGCGACAAGGCCACGGCACCGGCCCCCAGCAGGAACGAACGCCGTCGCATGACCTGATTGTCGCTCTTTTTATCTACAATTTCCCGGAAGCATCCGCGCCCAGCACGATCGCCGCGCCTTCGGCGTTTTCCTGTACGGTTGGCGTTTGCGACACGCCGGGATGATCCCGCTGCACAGCTTCGCCGGTGTGGTCGCGGACGTAGTCGAAAACCTTTTCCAGAGGCATCTTACCGTGGCTCTGTTGCAGCGCCTGCATCAGGAAATAAGTGAAGTAACCATGATGTAGCGTGGGGGACTCCCACGACACCTGCTCCGCCCGGCTCGCAGACATCACCACCCGCGCGGCATTGGTCGAAAAACCATCGAGTGCGGCGCTGAAAGCGGCTGGCGGTCCGACGATCTTTTCGGGGGCGTGCACCTGCACGCCTCGCGAACCCGTGGCGTCGCCGCTGTAGCAGGTGTCGAGGATCAAGACCACTCGCCGCGCCTGGATGTCGCGCCGTAAGAGTTGTGAGAGATCGATCATTTGCAGCGAGGTCGCATAGAGATTGGCGGCGCTATCTATGCGGGTGTCATATGTGATTACGTAGCTGACGCCGTTAGGGTCCGATTCGCGCGGCGATCCATGGCTCGCCATGTAGACCAATACCAGATCGTCGGGCTTGGCGACTTCGCGAATATGGCCGATGGCCTGCCGGATGCCGAGCAGCGTCGCCTGTTTATTGACCAGGCAAAAAACATTTTCCTTCTTGAAATCTCCCACCTCGGGATCAGAGAGTAGCGAAGCAAAACCTCGTGCGTCATCGCCGGTGAAATTCAACTTGCGGATGCTGGGGTCTGCAAATTCATCCACTCCAATTACCAGCGCCCACTTTTCGCGGATGGTTTTCGAAAGCGGCGCCTCCGCGATCTTCTTGCTCTCGGTCACGGCCGCGAAAGGGTCAAAACCGGTTGCAAGCAACGGGGATCCGCCCTCGGAAGCCTGCGTACGAGAGTAGTTGGCATCGATGATGTTCTTCAGCTTCTCCGAGATCCGGTAGCGGTAATACCATAAATCGGGAATTTCGCGGCACGCTCGCAGGCGGGTTTCGACGCTGGAGCGCAGCAGTTGCAAGGTTGCCGGCGGCGTGTCCGCCGAAAGTTGCTCGCGCAGTTGGTTGAGCATCGCCCAGCCTGGGCTACAGCGATCCGAAACCTGCGCCAACCCCGCCTGCGTTCCGGCAAAGAGAAGCGCGGGCAGCAGTATCCAAGAGATCTTCACTTGTGCCCCTGGGTTAGTCTATTTGCCGGTCTTCTTTGCCGCCGCCTGCTGGTGAATTGCATTCACAATTTCCTTGCTGTCCGCGCCACAACTGTTGTTGATCGAGATCTCCTCTTTGACGGTAATGCCCTTCTCGAAGTGCAACTCGTCGGGGTGACCCTTGATCAGTTCGGCGATGCCAGTCGTGTGATCCCGGCACATATCCAACACGTCGTTGATCGGTGTCGACGCGGCCGCAGCCGGGCCCCCGCCGGTCGAACGCGTGGAATTGTTGGCCGCCGCCGCGCCGGATGCGCCGCCACCCGCCTGCAGCTTTGCGACGGCCTCGGCATACTCGGCCTTGTGGTGAGCGATGGTGGAATAGACGGTCACCGCCTCTTCCATCCGGCCGTCGGGTTCGCGAAATTCCTTTTCACCTGATTTCGCCTGTATCGCATCCTTGTATAGCTTGGCGGCCTTATCAAGATAACTTTGGGCTTCTGCGAAATCCTTGTCTTCTTGCGCCATCGATTGTTTGGCCTTATCGGAGCTGATGTCGGACCGGCGCGCGATCTCGAGCGCCTCCGCATCCTTTGCGTCCTGATAGGCAAGAGCTTCGTTTGCCAGCGCGATTAAATAAACGCGGTAAGCGTCATCCGCCGGTTTGGGAAGGTGCTCCGCTTTCTCCGCCTCTTCCAGCAAAGTACTCCAGCGGCCGCTGACCGCTAAAGCCGATAGCGGTTCCAGTTTGCCTCCCGGTACGGGCACGTTGATGGTTTCCTCACTCGGCGCGGCGCGTTGCGCCATCAGCGCTACAATTCCATCCGCTAAATCGTCGCGCGCTTCGTTCTGAGTGGCTTTTGCATTTGTGCCGCAACTGCCGGATTTGGCTCCGGGCGCCACGCGCCGGAACACTGAAACGGTCTTGGGCGGATCCGCGGTGACCGCATGCACCAGGTTCTCAGAATCCATCACGATCCCCGTCCCAGCTTCGATCGCCTGGTAGCTAGCCTCGATTTTTCCCGTCCAAACTACACAAGACTGCGGCGGATTGCTGCCCGGCACCTGAAGAGTGCGCTGTTCCGTATAGTAATTGGTGATTGTAAACTTGAGCAGTGTTTCCGGGTTGCGCTGATCGTAGACGAACCGCTTATCTTTCTGAACGAGAGTAATCAGTTTTGTCTCGAGGATCTTTGGCATCTCCGCATCAAACTTAGTAGACCCATTAATTGCTTGAATATTGATCCGCTTTTGGTTGAGGTTGACTGTCGCTGGCAAGAGCCGCTTAATTGCGGCATATTTCACGGACTTGATGCCAACCAGTCCGCCAAATCCCTGCGCGTCAAGGCATGCCGCCGGAGTTAGCAGAACAACGGGGAATAAGCAGAACCATCTGAACCGCAAAGAGAGATCCTGTAACCTGGACACAATTAAAAGCACCCCCTACGTTTTCGACGGGCCGACTCGGCCCGCAGGCCATCTTGTCACAAACGTCAATCGGGGTCAAGGCAAGTACTCATAGACCTGCCATCTGTCACAATGAGTCTTTCTATGACGGAACGCCTCTATTACACTGACTCTTACCTCCGCACCTTCCACGCCCGAATCACCGATCGCGCCGACGAAGGACGGACCATCTATCTCGATCGCACCGCCTTCTATCCCATCTCCGGTGGACAGCCCTTCGACCTCGGCTCTATCGCGGGGGTGCCGGTGACCGAAGTCGCCGACGACGACGAGCGAATTGCCCACAAGCTGGCATCGCCCTTGGATGCCGCCGAAGTCGAGTGCTCCATCGCTTGGCCCCGCCGCTTCGACCACATGCAGCAGCACACCGGCCAACACCTGCTTTCCGCGGTCTTCGAGGACCTGTTCCGGCTCAAGACGGTCAGCTTCCATTTGGGCGCGGAGAGCGCGACGATCGATCTCGAAGGGGGTGCTTTGGACGCCGCCAAGATCCACAAGGCCGAGCAGCGTGCCAACGAGATCGTCTTTGAGAACCGTCCCGTCGCCGTCAGTTTTGAGGACTCCGCGCTGGCTCAAGGTCTTCGCAAGCCGTCCGAACGCGCGGGCACATTGCGCATCATCTCCATCGACGGTCTCGACCGGAGCGCATGCGGCGGCACTCACGTGCGAGCCACCGGCGAGATCGGGAACATCCTGCTCCGAAAGCTCGAGAAGATCCGCAATCAGACGCGGGTTGAGTTTGTCTCCGGCGGTCGCGCGGTGCGCCGCGCGCGCGCCGATTACGAAGCTCTCTCGCGTGCGGCGCAACTCTTCTCCGCGCCGCTCGACGCCGTGCCCGGTATGCTCGAGGAGCATTTGGAAAACGCGCGCTCGGCGGAGAAAGCGAAACGGAAGATGGAACTCGATCTCGCCGCTTACCGAGGCCGAGAGCTTTATCAAAGCACCGCGCCCGCCGCGGATGGTTTCCGCCGCGTATCGCAGCGTTCCGAAGGCGGCAATCTGGAGGATCTGCGGGCAGTGGCGCAGAACTTCACGGCGCAGCCAAAATCCGTCTTCCTGGCGGCGCTGAACAATCCGCCGTCCGCGCTGCTCGCGGTTTCGGAAGATGCCGGTATCGACGCGGGAAAGATCTTGAAAGCGGCGCTGACCGAAGCAGGAGGTCGCGGCGGAGGAACGCCACGAGTCGCGCAAGGCAGCGTCCCGGACGCGACGAAACTGGATGTCATGCTGACCGCGGTGGTCGCCGCCATCGGCGCGTAAACATAAAAAAGCGACCGTGACGGGGTCTGGCCGTCACGGCCGCGCAAGGTGCAGCCTACAGGGTTAGGAATGGTCAACGGCCCTTCCGTTCATAGCGGACGTGGCGGACCTGGCGATGAGAACGCATCCGATTATGGTGCTTAACTACCACCACTTCTTTGCGCCCGTTATTGCCGTTGAACCGCTCATAAGCCGCCGCTGGTTGGGCAAAAGCCGTAATTCCCGTCAGCAACAAAACCGCGATACCGATTGTCTTTTTCATTTCCGTTTCCTCTGACTGTATAGGCGTCGAGCGGGGAGCGAAACGCGTAAGACTGTGTAATTGCTGTGTGATTCTCTGTGAGCGCCGCTTACGCTAACTTCTCAATCTCTAATTCGTCGCCAGCCAGGGTGCCGCTCGCCTGAGCCGCGCCCGGTGGAAGCTCGACGATGGAGTGCGCCGTGAGGCACAATGACATGCGCCACGGCTTCACTGCGTGCCGGACCTTCCGGACTTTGTGTTTCTTGTCCAGATACACCAGGTCGATGGCGAACTTCATAAAGAAGGTATGCACCGATTCGCAGGGCACAATCCAGAGACCCTCGCCGCGCTCGAGGCCGCTGCGTTTCAGCAGGCCGGTCCGCCGTTGCGCGCTGGAATCGGCGATTTCGATGGCGTTGCCCAATTCCGTGTTGCGCGTGCGATTGCGGATGCGGACCTTAGTCATAAACGAAATGGAGGGCCTTTTTGAGGTCTTCCCATGCTTCGCGTTTGGCGTCCTGGTTGTAAGGACGTAAGAGGAACGATGGGTGGTAAGTCACCATCACGGGGATTTCCTGCCACTTAAACCAGCGGCCGCGCATCTTGGTGACGCCTTCCTTGCGGCCGGTAAGCGCGCGCGCGGCAGTGCCTCCCAGCGCGCAGATTGCCTTAGGACGCAATGCGAGAAGTTGGCGGTAGAGGAACTGGCCGCAAATCTCCATTTCGTCCGGCTCGGGCGTGCGGTTCCCGGGAGGACGGCACTTCACCACATTGCAGATGTATACGCCGGACCGCGTGAGCGCGATGCCCTCTTTCTTGGCGGTGCCCTCGATCATCTGTGTCAGCAACTGCCCGGCGCGCCCCACGAAAGGAATACCTTGCGCGTCCTCATCGGCGCCGGGACCTTCGCCGACGAATACCAGCGGGGCCTTCTCGTCGCCTACGCCGAATACGATCTTGTTGCGGCCCTCGTGCAAGCGGCAGCGGTGACAATCGCCGATGTCTTGAAGAATTTGGAGAAGGTTTTCGCCCGCTGGGGCAAGTGGAGGCAGAGGGGCGCTCGTCTGCGGTTCAGGTTGGGCAGCGGGGACCGGGGTTGCCACGGCGGCCGGGATCACTTGCGCTGGCGCGGGAACGGATGGCGCGCTTCTCCGGTAGATGTCCTTTACGCCCAGGTCCTGATAATATTCCAGCCTGCGCCGCAGTTCGTCACCGTTCATAGGAGTGCAGGGCCAGGCGCAGCTTCAGCGCCTCATCGAAGATCTGGTCGGCCACTTCGCGTTTGGTGGCGCTGGGCAAAGCGATGCTGTCGCCGTTCGCCAGCACCAGAGTCACTTCGTTGTGATCGCTCTCGAATGGCGAGTTTGCGCCGCCCACGAGGTTGGCCACGATCATGTCGCAACCCTTCGATTCCAATTTCCGCCGCGCTTCGGCTTGCAGGTTCTGCGTCTCGGCGGCGAAGCCAATCAGCAAGCGGTCGCCTTTCTTGCGGCCCAGTTCGGCCAGAATATCCGGGGTGGGGTCGAGTTCCAACGAAACGCGCGCGGCTGTCTTCTTGATCTTCTGTTGCTGGGGGCTGGCCACACGAAAATCCGCCACAGCGGCGGCCTTCACCACGATGGTGGCGTGAGGCAAATTCTCAAATACGCGGTCTCGCATTTCGGCGGCGGTACGGATGGAGACCACTTCCACGCCACGCGGCAGGGGAAGATGCGTGGGGCCGGAAATCAGAATGACTCTGGCGCCGCGGGCAGCCGCGGCCTCGGCCAGCGCGTAACCCATCTTGCCGCTGGAACGATTCGAAATATAGCGGACCGGATCGATGGGCTCTTGCGTGGGCCCGGCGGTGATCAGCACGGTCTCGCTATCCAGATCGCGGCGCTTGCGGGTCTCGGCTGCGACGGATTCTACGATCATGGCGGGGTCGGCCAGGCGGCCGGCGCCGGTCATGCCGCACGCAAGATAACCACTGTCTGGTTCCACGATGCGGTGCCCGCGCTGGCGCAAGGTTTCAAGGTTGGCCCGCGTTGCGGGATGTTCCCACATATTCACGTTCATGGAGGGAGCGATCAGCACCGGACCGGTGAAGGCAAGGTATAGCGTGGTGAGAAAATCGTCGGCCAAGCCGAGCGCGAGTTTGGCCATCAGATCGGCCGTAGCCGGCGCGACCACAAGCATTTCGTGCGCCTGCGCCACCGCGATGTGTTCGATGGCCTCTTCGATTTCGAAAAGATTGGTGAGGGTCTTGCGGCCGGTGAGCGCCGCGAAGGTGAGCGGGCGGATGAACTCCTCCGCGCCGCGGGTGAGAATTACCTGTACCTCGTGATCTTGCTGCATGAGCAGGCGGACCAGTTCCGCGGCCTTGTATGCCGCGATGCCGCCGCCTACCCCCAACAGGATCTTCATTGCAAGGGTTAGAGCACGGTCTCTTCAGGCGCCAAATCCGCCGGCGCCTCGCCGGTCAAGCTGTATTTCACCAGGCCGCGGCGTACCTCTTCCATCGAAATGACGGTAGGCTTCTTCGAAGCCGTCGGCAGCACGGGGCGGGCGCCGCCCTGCAATTGGCGTGCGCGCTTGGCGGCCACGATGATGAAACGATAGGTGCTCTGATCGGGATCGTCCGGTATGGTGCAATGCGCATTGTTGCGCGGGGCTTTATCGGCCATTTTGAAACCTCTTCTCTAACGTCAAACTTGAAATGTCTCCAGAATAGGCCGGATCTTTTCCTCGATCCGCGTCCTTCTGGCGCGCTCGGCCCGGACGATGCCGTCCAGCACGGCGACGGATTCCTCAAGATCGCTATTAATCAACACATAATCGTATGCGTCGTAATTGCCAATCTCTTCCGCCGCTTCCTTCAGCCGCCGCTCGATAACCTCATCCCTATCTTCTCCACGGGCGCGCAGCCTGTGTTCCAGGATTTGCTTCGAGGGGGCAAGGATGAAAATCGTGACAGCCTCCGGAATCTTACTCTTTAATTGTCGCGCACCTTGCACGTCAATGTCGAGCACCAGGTCTTTTCCCTTCGCCTTGGCCTCTTCCAGGATTCCCTGGTGGGTGCCGTAATAATTGCCGAAGACCTGCGCCCATTCCAGAAACTCGCCCCGCGCTACCATGGCCTCAAAATCCTCGCGCGAGACAAAACGGTAACTGTGCCCTTCCAGTTCCGTGCCCCGCGGCGTGCGCGTAGTGTAAGAGACGGAAAACATTAGATTGCGCACATCCGACATGACGCGGTTGACCAGCGTGGACTTGCCGGAGCCGGACGGCGCGGAGACGATGAAGACCGTGGTCATAAGCTGGCTTGGATTCGACGCTTCACTCTTCACTCCAGGTTTAAACTCTGTTCGCGGATCTTATCGATTTCCGACTTCGCGGACAGCGCCAGTTCGGTAATGGTCAAGCCCAGATCTCCGAGGCCGCCCGTTTTCGAGAGAATGGTGTTCGATTCGCGGTTCATTTCCTGCAGGAGGAAGTCGAGGCGTTTGCCTACTTCGCCGCCGGATTTGAGCATGGATTGCAGTTGCTCGGCGTGAGTGCGAAGGCGGACTAGCTCTTCGGCGATATCGCTACGGTCGGCCAGGAGGGCGGCTTCCTGGGCGAGGCGTTGCGGGTCGATTCCGGCGCTGTGCAAAAGGTCGGCCAGTTTGTCCCGGAGGCGCTTGAGGAAGGCCGGAATGGCGCCTTCACGAATTTGCTCCATGCGCTCGACGAGGCCGCAGATATTTTCGCATCGCTGGCGCAATTCGCGTGCGGTGGCTTCGCCTTCGCGATCGCGGAAGGCGTTGAGCATGACGAGAGCTTCGGCGGTTAGCTCAAGCACGGCCTTCGAAACCTCGGTGGGGATATCTTCCGCCATGGTGGCGGCGCTCAGGACGCCGGGGATGCGCAAGATCGCGTTCAGATCGGGCTCGCCGGGCAAATGATACGCTTCGGCGGCAGCGCGAAATGCGCGTATGTAGGAATCGAGCAAGTCACGATTGAGAGGCGTTTCGGTCTGGGCGCCGGCGCGTACGTAGGAAAGGTGAATCTGCACGTGGCCGCGGGCGAGGCCGTTCTTCAATACCGACCGGATCTCGTTTTCGAGCGCGTCAAATTCGGACGGCAGGTGAAAATGCAGGTCGAGCCCGCGATGATTGACGCTCTTGAGGCTGACCGCGAGCTCACCTTGTTCGAGGCTTCTCCTCACGCGGGCGAACCCGGTCATGCTGCGAACTTTCACTCTACCCCCATACCGGCCGTAACGAATTGCAATTCATGCAATCGCCGGTAAATGCCATCTCGATTCATTAATTCATCGTGCGTGCCGGTTTCGCGGATGCGGCCGCGTTCGAGGACCACGATTTTATTCGCCTGACGGATGGTAGAAAGCCGGTGGGCAATCACGATCACGGTGCGGCCTTGCATCAAATTTGCCAACGCCTTTTGTACCAGCATTTCGGATTCAGAGTCCAGATGCGATGTTGCTTCGTCGAGAATCAGGATAGGAGCGTTCTTAAGCAGCGCGCGCGCAATGGCGATGCGCTGGCGCTGACCGCCGCTCAGGCGCAGGCCGCGGTCTCCGATGATGGTGTCGTAACCCTGCGGCATGCGTTCGATGAATTCGTCCGCCAGGGCGTTTTGAGCGGCGCGGCGGACCTCTTCCATGGGCGTGCCGGGACGGCCGTAGGCGATGTTGTTGGTTACGGTGTCGTTGAAAAGGAAGGTGTCCTGCGCGACGATGCCGATCTGTTGGCGAACGGAGGCGAGATCGAGATCGCGGACGTCGCGGCCGTCGATCTTGACGGAGCCGGAGGTTACATCGTAGAAGCGCGGCGCGAGGTTGGCCAGCGTGGTCTTGCCCGCGCCGCTGGGGCCCGCGAGCGCCACGACTTCTCCGGCTTTGACTTCGAGATCGAGGCCCGTGACCTGGAATCCGTGCGAGGCGGCGGGATAGTGGAACGAGACGTTTTCGAAGACGACCGCCTGGCGGAACCCGGTCAACTTTTCGGCGTGCGGCCTCTCGACGATCTCTTCGGCATGGTCGAGATACTCGAAGACGCGCTGCGAGGCGCCGAGAGCCTGCTCAAAGATATTGTGAATGCCGACCAGGCGTTTGATGGGCTGCAGGAGCAGCATCAACGCGACGATGAACGAAGCAAAATCCGCAGGCGTGAGAAGGTTATTTTTGATCTGAGTGCGCGCATAGAGGAGCAAGCCGACGATCACCAGCGCCGACACCATTTCGATCAGCGGCGAGGAGAGCGCCTGCTGCAAAACATATTGCAAATTGGCCTTCAGCAGCTTCCGCGAGGCATCGCGGAAGCGCTTCGATTCGTAGGCCTCCGCACCGAACGCCTTAACCACCATGTGGCCTCCGAGTGTTTCCTGCAGGATCTGCGTCATCTCGGCCTGCCGGTCTTGCGTGCTGCGGCTGGTGCGGCGGATGCGGTGTCCAATCTTGGTGACGGGCAGGATCACGAGCGGCACCACGGTCAGACTAATCAGGGCAAGCTGCCAATCCTTGCCCACCACGACCAGTAAGAGGCCTAACGCGGCGAACGACTGGCGGAATAAGTCGGCGAGTATGTGGGAGAGCGCAACCTGGACTTTATCCGTGTCGTTCATGATGGACGACATCAACTTACCCATAGATTGGGTTTCGAAGAACTCCGCGCCTTGGCGCTGGACTTTATCGAAGATGGCATTCTTGAGGTTATTGACCGCGGAGAAGCCCGCGAAGTTCACTAAGTAATTACCGAAATAGTCGCACACGCCACTTATCAGAAAGACGCCCACAATGGAGAACGCCATCATGGACCAGGCGTTGCTGAAGCCGGGAAAGAAGCTGTTGAGATAGAAATCGTGGTGAAAAATGGGATCCGTATAGAGTTTGACGGGGCCGTTGGGGGCCTTGGTATCAAGCACGATGAACAACAGCGGGCCGACCAATAATGCCACAAAAGAGGTGGCGGCGCCGGCGATGGCCATGAGGATCATGGAGCCCAGCAGGTGCGGCCAAAAGCGGCGCGCGTAGGAGAGCAGGCGGCCCAGCTCTTTCATGCCGCTACCCGCAATCTGAGGAGCGCGCGCAAGACCGGTTCCACATCGGGCGATGCTGTGTTGTCGAAAACCACTACCTGGGATTCCGTTCGCCAGGGTCCCCAAACTTCGGGGTCGGACGCGCCGAAGAGGACGACCACAGGCAATCCGAATGCGGCCGCCATGTGCGCGGGACCCGAATCGTTGCCTACGAAAACCGATGCGGAGGCCAGCAGAGCCTTCAATTGGGAGAGCGAAGCGGCTTGCGTGCGGAAGGCGCGGAAGGGCGAGAGATCGTCCGCGGGCGAGCCGACAAAGACAGGCTCGATACCAGAGCCGCGCAGATGGTCCGCAACCGCGACGAAGCCCGCGACGTTCCAGGTCTTTTCGGGTGTGGCGGCGACGGCGTGGATTACGGCTAAAGGCCCAGACGTTCGAGGCTGCGGCGATACGAGTTTGGCGCGCGGGATCTCCGTATGCGGGACGCCTAGCCAAAACATCGCGCTTGCCAAATGTTCCGCCGTATGTACCTTTCTTGTGACGCCCAAAATATCCTGCGCGCGCGGGATTCTCAAGTTATAGACAAACCGGTTGCGAAAGTGGCCGAAGCCGGCGCGGAAACGGGCGCCCGATGCGGACGTCATCCAGGCGCTGCGCGTGCCGCCGTGAAAATTGAGACAGAGCGCCGGCTTCCATGCCCGCAATACGGCGAGCGAGGGACTGAGGATGTTCTCGAGATCGGGATTGCCTTCGAAAATCGCGCGAAAGCGAGCTTCTACCATGACGGCGAGGCGCAGATCGGGCCGGGCGCGATGCAGGACTTCGAGCGCCGGCGTGGTGAGCACGCAATCCCCGAGGGATCGCAGGCGCAAGACAGCGACACGTGCGCCACGCGGCAATTGGTCGAGAACGCTCGCCACCTTACTCTTCGATTTTCGCCTCGTCCACCAGCATGACGGGGATATCGTCCCGCACCGGGTACACGCGATGACATTGCACGCACTTTAACCCGCTGCCATCGGCCTTCAATTCAACAGTGGCCTTACACAACGGACACACCAGTATCTCCAGCAGGTCTTTACTTATCGCCATAAATGATCTTCCAGTTTATCAGGGGCGACGAGGGCCGGCCGGCGCCAAGGTTACGGCCGTAATTTAGACGCAGAGACGCCGCAGCGCAGAGATAACCGGCGAGTTTGTGGAGCTTCATGCGACCGACCGGGGGCGGCGGACGACTTGGAGAGCCGGTTTTTTTCGAGTTAGGGCCTCTTCGAGGCGCGCCTGGCGCGAGAGGAGACGGGCGATTTCTGCGCTCGCATAAACGAAGCCACCTGCGTATTGAGAGGGTGGGAAGTCTTGCGCGGGATCATAGGTTTCGCCTTTGGATTGTGCGAGATCGGCGAGCAGGAGGGCTTCGGCTTGGGCTTGCTCAAAGGCCGCTTGGCGGGCGGATTGGAGCGCGTTGAGCTGGGCGGTGTTCTTTTCGATGGTGCGGTTGATGCGCTGTTCGTAGATGGTCAGCAAGTGCAGGCTCTTGGCTTGCTCTTTCCAGGTGTTGCCTTGGGCGAGCGCGACGTTGGTTTCTTCGTGGCCGAAATCGACTTTATCCATGTGGTCGCGATAGCCCTGGGCGAAGATCGAGTTTTCGAGAGCGCGGGCGCGCTTGAGGCGCCAACGGTCCTCGGCGATGGCTTGGGCGAGTTCGAGTTCCTGGACGCCGACTGGGGCCATGGATTCGCGGAGGGCGGTGCAGTGGGTTTCGAAGGCGACGGCGTCTTCGGGAGTGAAGATGACGATCTGGCCTGTGAGCGAGTGGCGGGAAGAATTTAGGCTGGAGCGGCGCTTGCCTTCTTCGGTGCGCGGGCCGGTGGAATGGAGAGAGTTGAGCCGGTTTTGTGCGTATGTTTTGGGATCCATAAGTTGTCCTGTGTCGAAGTCTTTGGAAAATGCAAAAGGGCCGGCGTTGGCCGGCCCCGGTCATACATTAGCAGATGGGAAAAAACGGGAACGGCGAAAACGGGGGTAAGTTGTTGAAGGGATTGAGGTGGAACTTGTGTGATCGAAGAAGTCGAGGAAGTCGAGGGAGTCGAGGAATTCGGTGTGTGCGGCGTCGCCGCCCGCAAATCGTTCTCAACGCTGTAGTGGGAATCGCGTAAACTCGGTCTTAGTTTCGGATGGCGCGACTACAGCAACTTCTGGTTGGGACGGCCGCGGCCATTCTCAGTTACCAACTCATCCTCCCGCCTGTGGTCGCACTTGCGGATAACGGGGATTTTGCGCGTGTCATTGGCCGGTTTGATCTCTGGGCCAAGGTGCACAAAACCTATATCTATAGCGACACGGTTTATGTTTTTGACGGCAGCCGCCACTGGGCGGGCGAGTTCTACTCAACCGAGATCCCGCTGGCCGCCGCCGCGATCGGACTCAATTCACTCGTGTCGAAAGACGGCAACTTCGATATTCGCGTCATCGGCTGCGTTCACTCGACCCTTTTCCTACTGGCATTGTGGCTCTTTGCGCCGGTGCTGATGGGGGCGTCGCGCCGCGCCCGGTTTATCGTATCGGCGCTGGTTCTACTGTTCTATTGCGACCTGATGTACGTTGCCGGGCTGAACTCCTTTTATATGGACGAACCCGCGTATCTGTTCTTGCTGCTCTCGATTGTGTTCTATCTCCGAGCCGTCCGCTGGGGCCGTCCGGAGGATGCCGCCGCTCTGATCGCATGCGCCGCCCTGATGGCTGGGAGCAAGACGCAACACGTGTTACTCGCGTTCTGGATCTCGTCTCTCCTGTTCCTGAATCGCAGGGTCTTGTGGCGCTACGCCGCCCGCTGGCAAATCGCCGCCTGCTTGTTGCCCGCAGCCGTAGCGCTTTTCATGCTGATCGAAGGCATCCCGCGCGGTTATTCGCAATTCTCCGTTTACAACGTGACGTTCGAGCAGATCCTTCCGCACGCCAAAGATCCTGCCCGCACTTTAGGCGATCTCGGCCTGGATGACTCGTACCGGCGGTTTATCGGCCAGAACGCTTATTGGTCCGATTCCCGCATGGACGAGCCTGCATTTGAAAAGGAATTCTCCCGCCGCTTGAACATGCCGAAGCTGCTCGTCTTTTATATGTGGCATCCGCGCGATGTCTGGCTGCTCATGATGCGATCTCTCAATGAGGCGGGTTGCCAGCATAGCTTCGGCACCTTCGATATTTCGGCAGGTTACGCGCCAGGGACGGAAAGCCGCGCCTTCCGCTGGTGGAGCGATTTAAAAAACGGCATCTTCTTCCACAGGGGCCGCGTGTACTTTTGGACGCTCGTCACCATTTCGGCCGTGCTGGGCCTCCTGCTCTATTTGCGCCGTGGGATGTTGCCCTCGGGATTTCTATCGGCCGGATACTTTCTGATCGGAATGACGTTCACGGAGTTGGCCATTGCATCGTTAGCCGATTCGATGGATATCGTGCGTCACTACCTGATCTTCTATGCGCTGTTCGATCTTATCCTTGTGGCGGCGGTGGCTCTGGCGGTGAATCTTTGCACGCCCGCGAAACTACAGCGCGCACTCGCCGGCGTGCGATACCGCGCCGGAGGACACGTTATAGCGGCCGCGTTCTATATTCTGTCGGGAGCCCATACGGCCGGCATCTCCAGATGTTTTCCGTTTCAGATTCCAAACGCAGTCGGATACACTACCGAGCCCTGAATGCCACCGAGAGCCCCCGTACTGAGTTCGATGGCCATGAGAGCTTCCGCTGGGAACGGGCTTTTGAGCGATTGGGTTTTCTCCGTGGAAAAACCGAATCTTGGATAGTAGGTGGGATGTCCAACGACGATGACGATCTTCTGACCTCGACGTCGCAGGACCTCCAGTCCATACCGAAGCAGTTGTCCGCCAATGCCCCTACGCTGATGCTCTGGGAGGACAGCCATAGGAGCCAACGCAACCGCAGAGACCAACGCGCCAGCCTGGCTCCTAATCCACATCCGGCTAAACAAGATGTGCCCGACGAGACCAGCATCGAGCTCCGCTACCAGCGAGCTAAGTACGTGGCCATCGGCGCGCAACTTGTCCACTAAATCGGCTTCGTCCGGGCCGCCAAACGCTGCTTCGTTAATGGTGCGGATCGCCGAACGGTCTTCGACGCTATCGCCGTCTTCGATTCGAATTCTCACGGAATCGTCAGCGTTTAATGACTCAACAGACATAACTGTTCACTCCATTAGCTTAATGGGATTGTGAGATTTCGAAATTGTTGACATTCGTGTCAGAGTACGTAACAGAGAATTAGAGACAGCGCGGCCGGCGACTAGGTCTGCGTTAGGCGCGTCACAAACATCAGGCCTGCAGGATTGATAGAGACGCGACTCCGGATCGATGAATCTAGTCTGGACAAGTCTGGACTGGAGCTAGTGTCCTGAGCGAGAGATGCGTTTAGAAAGTCGCGCGACCTTCCCGAGAATCAGATCCGCGTCGGCAGTCCAAACGAAGGGCTTGGGATTCTCGTTGCGCTTGTCCAAATAGTCGAGCATGGCCTTCTCCAGCGCAGTCACAGAAAAGAAGATATCAGGTTACGTGGCCAGTCGCAATGGGTTTTCGAGCACTTCAAACCACTCCTCGCTGATCAAGTAACGAACAGCCAGCTCGCCTTTAATCCCAGAATGTAATCGGCTTTAGACCTTCGACTTTCCCTGATTCTTGCGACATCTATTGTTGATGCACAAGTATGCCGAGCCTTTCCAGAACGCTCAGTTCGCGCGTCGCTGGATCTTGCTCCTGCGCTTTCAGGCTTACCGGAGTGGGGAAACTGGTTCTAACAGCAACTGGCTAATAATGATAAAGAGCAGAAGCGGCGTTATCCGGCACAGGGTTCGCCGGCTGCGCTTGCCGCGCAGAGGCTGCCATTCGAACGATTCGCTATCCACTGATTCCTCTGACGAGGCGAAAAAGGCGCTCCGGATTTCCCGAAGCGCCAGAAGAATCAAACCGAACGGAACGCGGTTCCGGCCGTTCCGCAGCAACGGCCGCTTCCGATCGTCAGCGTTTCGCGTCTGGAGTGAGCCTTGTTTTGTCAGACGCTCTCGCACTGTGCTTACTTCACGGTAATCACTCCGGAGTTGCTGGGAATACCGTTGATGGTGACAAACACCGGTTGATCGCCTGGCATGAGGCCCGATGGCACAACGGCATTGATCTGCGCGAGTCCAGCGTAGCCCGGAGCTAAGCCCTGATACGAAACCAGTGCGATCTTGCCGCCAATGGTCACCTGAACGGGCGCATTGATAATCGATAGCGGATTGACCGGCGCCGGCGTCCCGTCGGGCACAGCAGGCGTGACCGGACCTTCTCCAGTAGCGAACAGAATCACCGAGCCTCCGGCCGGAATGGGCGTAGCCGATGTATGCGGTGATGAATCGCCGTTGAGTGCGGCGGCGCGGTTGTCGGGGGTCACGAATAGCCCCGGATCTACGACTGTCAATGCTGAGGCATGCGGCTGCGAAGCTCGCAGCGCACGACTGCTCT
The DNA here is from genome assembly GCA_963703295.1 of Bryobacterales bacterium. GTDB lineage: Bacteria > Acidobacteriota > Terriglobia > Bryobacterales > Bryobacteraceae > PALSA-243. The sequence continues at coordinate 6,840,587 of OY969810.1, read as the reverse complement.
CGGTCGCCTGGTTGTTAACCACTACCTGTATCGCGGACGCCGGAGCATCACCAGGCATCTGGAAGTTGATCTGGTTCGGGCTGACGAAGAACAGCGGCGCGGCAATTCCATTCACTGTCAACGAGGTCGGCCCCAACTGGGTGGGCAGCGGATAAGACGACGCCACGTAAATTCCATCCGACAGGTTTGTCCCAAAGATGGTCATGATGGCGCGCGGAGCGCCACCGGGTTGGAAGCTGGCGCCATTGACGATGGCGATGATCGTCGGCTGCAACTGGCACCCGCCCTGCCCGCATCCCACAATGAGCGTTACCGGGAGCGCGACCGAGTTCAGTGTATTGTCGGTCGGGGTAAACAGCACAGTGCCGTCATAGACTCCGCTGCCCAGGTTTGCCGGATTAGCGGTTACGGTCACCGTGCCCGGTGTTTGACCCTGGCTGGCAGAGACCTGGAGCCAGTTGCCTCCCGAAGGGGTGCTGACCGTAACTGAAACGGAATAGGCGATTGCGCGCGAAGAGGAGGTCGTCTTCAATGTTTGCGCCGCGGGCGCGACGGTGTTGCTGGTGGTACTGAAGACCAATGCGGCGGGTGAGATCACGAGCGCCGGTTTGGCGGCGATGGCGTAGGTCACCAGCACCAGATTCACTCCGCCCGACGAATCCGTGACGCGGATGAAACCCGAGTAATTGCCCACCGAAAGTCCAGTGGGATTGACGCTTACGGTGATCCTCCCGCTGCCAGTTCCACTGGCGGGCAGAACGGTGAGCCACGACTCGGAGGCGGAAGCGTTCCACGTCACTGTGCCGCCGGCCACGATTTGCACTCCTTGTCCGGCCGGCGCAGCTTGATTGATTTCGCTTAGAAAGGTGAGGCTATCGGGTGTTACGACTGCAGCGCTCGATTGCTGCGGCAGGTTGGTCAGAGCGAACACCGCCGGAGAACTCACTCCCGTGGCCGTTGCTGTTACCGTGAAGTTGCCGGCCGAGTTGTTGGCCGTCAGGACCGAAGACGTGGCGACGCCATTGGCGTCGGTCGCCGCTGTCGTCGGGCCGTTAAACGTCCCACCCGGCCCGGTGGAGGTGGTAACTGCGAAGGTCACCAAAACTCCACTCACGGGATTGGCGGCGAGGTCGGTCACGCGTGCCTGCAGTAAGGTTGGAAACTGCTTCGATACCGTAGTCGCCTGCGGCGAGCCGCCGATGACTGCGATGGTGGCCGCTGCGCCCGCGGTGATCTGGAAGGGGTTGCTGTTGACCGGCGGTTGTTGTGTGGTGGTGGCGCGCAGGGTCATGGTTCCCACCGCCCCAATCTTCAGATCGTTGAACGTCGCCAATCCAGTGGCATCCGTGAGTTGCACCACGGTTCCGAAAAGGGCGCCCGGGCCGGAAGAAAGCGATAGGAGCACGGGAATGCCGGGGACCTGCATGGCGTTGCCGGAACCACCGAGCACCTGCACGGTCACCGGCGGCGCAATGATTTGGCCCGCCGCAGCATTGCTCGGCTGCTGCACAAACGCCAGCGAACTTGACGCAGCCGGCAGGTTAGTCAGATTAAACAACGCAGTTCCGGTGATGGCCGTCGAGGAAGCGGTCACGCTAAACGCGCCGGCGATGTTGTTGGCGGAGATCACTGCCGCGGCATGTCCTTGGGCGTCGGTGTTGACGGTAATTGTCGACTGACCGCCGAAGGCGCCGCCGGGCCCGGAGGCCGGGGCGGCGAACGCCACGGGTACTCCACTCACCGGGGCGCCGGCCGCGTCTGTGACTGTCGCCTGTAACGGTTCCCCATAGACGGACTGGACGATGGCGCTCTGTGGCGTGCCTGCTGTTGCCATAATCGTCGATGCCGTACCGGCGTGGATGTTGAAGGGATCGCTGGTTGCCGAGGCGACACCGCTGGACTCGGCGACCAATTGATACTGACCCACTTGGCCGATACTGAGATTCGGGAACGTCGCGAGACCATTGGCATCGGTGAGTTGCGCCGCAAACGAGAGGGGCGCCAGCATGCGCGCTGCTACCGGACTCACCTCTAAAGTGACGGGGATATTTGCCGTTTGCACGGCATTGCCGAAACTATCCGCCAACTGAACGGTGACGGGTGGGGTGATTTTCGCAGCCGTGGCCGTATCGGTCGGCTGCTGCATGAAGGTGAGCTCGTTGGCTGGACCTACCACATTGGTCAGACTGAAGGTTGCTGCAGTCGCTGCGCCCGTGGTGGATGCCGTGACCTGGAAGGTTCCGGGCTGTCCGTTGGCCGTCATAGCCGGCGAAGTGGCAATGCCATTGACGTCTGTCATCACGGTAGCCGAACTCCCGAAGCTCACACTGGCTCCGCTGGAAGGTGCGGCGAAGGTCACCGGCGCTGCTGGAATCGGGTTCATGAAACCGTCATGTACCAGCGCCTTCAGGGGCGACGTATAAGCCGTTCCAACGGCAGTTGTCTGGTTGAAGCCGCTTAACGGCGTGATGGAAAACGCCGCCGCCGCGGTTATCGTGAAGGATGCGCTGGGAAGAGAAGTCAGGCCCCCGTTGCTGGCTTGCAACTGATACGTACCCGCCTGCTGGATGGTGAGAGCCGAAAATGTTGCAAGTCCGGTCGTGTCGGTATTCGCCGCCGCCCCTGCGATTGCTGGTCCTCCGGGAATGCTTAAGGTGATTGGCGCGTTGACGATTGGATTTTGGTTGGCATCTTTGAGACTCACGGTGACTGCAGGCGTGATCGGGCTGCCCGCCTGCGTGTCGTGGGGCTGCTGGACAAAAGCGGGCGCAGTGGCCGGTCCAGCAACATTGGTCAGATTGAATGTGGCAGGGGCGGTCACACCCGCAACGCTCGCTGTAACCGGATACGTACCAGGCTTAGTGTTGGCCGTTGCCGTGACGCTGGCTACCCCGTTTGAATCCGTCATTACCTGGGTTGACGACAGCATCGCCGAGGCTCCCGAGGTTGGAGCCGCGAATGTCACTGTTACTCCTGGAAATGGGTTGCCGCCCATGTCTGTTACTTTGGCCTGTAACGGGGCCTCGAACTGGGCGCCCACCATCGCCGCCTGCGCTGCCATGCCCGCTACGGTAATGGACGTTGGAGACGCAGCGGGAACGTTGAATTCGATGGCGATGTTGGGGACATTGTTTCCTACATCGAGACGAAACACGTTGAATCCAAGGGCGCCATTGTCGGCGTAGTTTCCAGGAATCGAGCTGTTCATGTAAGGCTGCGGCTGGAGCGGGTTGCTGGCCCCAGGAACCGCGTTGGTGTTGGTGGCATTCAGGCCAACATTGAGATCGTTGTATGGGCCATTTATTTCCGTAGGTGCTTTACCAGCGTCTTCGGTGTTGTATGCGATACCGAAGATTACCTGATCGGGCAGCGGCTGTTGGAGACTACTTAGGTCGAAGGTGATCGTGAACGCGAAGCCGTTGTGACAGCCGTCGGAGGCCATCCACTGGTTCAAGACGCAGGGTGGTGGCGAGGGTTCCGGCCGCCAGGGAATGAGGAACGGCTGTGTGATAGATGCGATTGGGGTCATCCCCGGCTCTGGGTGGGGGCCGCTGTTGTCCACGGAGTAAAGGTTAAGTGTGATGTTGTGGCTCCATGAGCCATTGTTCGGAGTGCCGGCGGTATTATATTTCGAAAAGTATCCCCAAGTGACCATCGCGACCGTCACCGAGGTCAAGTGGCGATTGGTCCCGCCGAACGCAACCAAGTTGCCGAACTCGGAGATGCGGGCGGCTTGAAAATTCTGGCTTGTCAAACTCGGCGGCAGGGGGCTGGGGATACTGTTGTAGATGGGGGTGGTTTGAGCGTTCAATACGCTCCCAAACAACAAAACGACCGCGGCAGTCAAAATCCGTTGCATAAACTCTCCCGTGAAAATAAAGTTGGCCTGAAAGAGGAATAGGCCAAGCGGTTATAGTTCGAACTCAAGCATGGGTTTGATCACCCAATTGCCGTCTCCATTTCGTCAGTGCGAACCCGGCATTCGCCGTCACGATAGCGAGATGGATACACCCTGGTCAGCATCCGAGCGTCAAATTTGTACTGGGTCCGTGTACGGCAGCGTGGAGATAACAATGCTCATAAGAGCGCTAAGTTGGTCAAGTAGCAGACCAGACCAAATCAGTCGCGTTGTGAGCATGATGCGGCCACTGACTGACCGTTGCATTTAAATTTGATCTACAAGATGTCAGCCAGAGAGGAGAGTGCCTTTGCGGGTCGGTTTAGTGCTGTGGAATCCGATTGGCGCGCGCGGTCGTAGCGGTGGGGGCGGATGATTTAAGAGGGTGGGGGCCGTCTGTTTTGGGCGCAGGGGCAAGCGTTACAGTCTGCCGCCCCTGCGCCACAAGAATCACTAACTGAACTGCAACCTAGAAATCGAGCGACCAGCGGAGAATCATGGAACGAGTTCCGCTGGCGGACGTAATCTGGCCGAAGCTGCTGCTGGTCAAGCTCAAGCTTCCCTGTCCGAAGAAGGGATGGTTGAGCCAGTTGGACGCCTCTGCGTACAGGCGCATGTTCACGCGCTCGGAGAAACGAATATTCTTCGTCAGCGAGAGGTTGAACGTGAACGCAGTCTTACCCGTGTACCAAACCGGCGAGCCGATTACGCCCGGCGTTTGAGCAGCTTCGAGCACCGCCGGGTTGACCACGCCGTTCGAGAGGGTCAGGTTCGAGACATTGGTGCGAATGCAGGTGCACGACTTATCGAACGATCCCACTTGAGTCGAGGTGGCGTTCACGAGCGAGTTGATATTCGCGCCGTTGCCGAAGATTACGCCGCCATCGGCCGTCGTATTGAACGTAGCTCGGCCGCCGGTAAGGGCAATCGGGGCGCCGGAGGAGATGGTGTTGACGGTACCCACCGTCCATCCGCCGATCGCCGCGTTCAGCGCCCGGCTATTGAGGTTGAGCAAACGGCCCTTGCCAATCGGCAGATCGTACGATCCGTAGATGTTCACGACCTGGCGGTGGTCGAAGGGCGTCGGGCCATAGCTCAGATGGCCGTTGCGCAGCGTTGCCCAGGTGGTAGTGGCGGTCTGGTCGTTGAAGTTATTGACCGTGCCAAGAGTATGGCTCCACGCGTAGTTGCCGGCCATAACCAACCCATGCGAGAAGGCGTGACGAACATCGACTTGCAGCGCGTTGTAATTGCTGTTCGCGTTGTCATCCTGATAGTTGAGCGTGTTGGTATACGGATTGGCGCGGAAGACGTTCATCGGGTAGGCGGTTTTTGCCGTGTAGCCTTGGGCCGCACAGGGGGCGAAGTTCGAGCCCACCAAACGGCAATAGTAGCTGTTTGCCGCGTTACTGGTGCTGGCAAGCGAGCTGGCCAGCGTACCTACCAAACCCTGCTGCAGGTCCGTCACGAAGCTCGTGTTGCCGAAGCCGGAGGACGTAGCCAGCGCAGGGTTGGATCCGTTGGCGCCAAACGCCGTCTGCATGATCGGCAGCGCTACCTGTCCCGGCAGACCTTGGTTAGCGAAATTCTGCGTCCGCAGCGATACATAGGGCTGCGCCGTCATCTGAGCGACGCTCAGACCGTTGGCGATGGCCAGGTTGTTTTGCGCCGCGACGAACTCGTTGCTGAAGCCGTTCTCCAACGTGTTCGTCTCGTTCACGTTTTGATAGTGATAGAGGTGCGTCCCCTTGTTCCCCACGTAGGAAACGCTGATGACGGTGCCGCGAACGATTTCCCGTTGGAAGCGCAGGTTCCAATCTTGAACGTACGGCATCCTCAGGTTGGGGTTCACATACTGCCAGGTCAACCCGCCATTGAGCACATAGTTGGTCACAGGGACGGGGAAGGAGAAGGAGGAAGGGGTGGTGGTCAGCGGAGGCGCAGGGCCGCCCACGGTGTACGCGCCCGGGTTTGCGGCGATGGCCGAAGAGGCGTTGACGCTCTGCGTCGCCCCGGGGCTGCCACCTTGCAGGTTGGCGATCGCGTTCATGCCTTCGTCGTAGTAGGTTATGCGGTAGGCGATGCTGAACACGCTCTTGTTATGGCCCAACAGTTTAGCCAGCAAACCATCTTCTACTCTCGGATTCCACGTCAAGCCGATATTGGGAGCCGGGTTGACGTAGTCGTTCTTATAGAGAACGTTCTTGATATTGAGCTGCGGATTCATATCGCCGCCCAAAACGCCGGGGGCGAACTGGACCGTTGACGGCCCAAGCAGCGAACTCTGCGCCGCATCCACGCCGTTGGTGCTGTGGGTGGGAGAATCAAATTCCCAGCGCAAGCCATAGTTCAACGTCAAGCTGGGAGTAAGGCGCCATGTATCGGCGAAAAACACCCCGAGATTGCGGTGCAGGAAGCGCTGCGTTCCTGGTGCGAACGGCTGATATTGGTGGGTCTTTTCGTCCACCGATTCATTGGCCGAGTAGCTCGAAATACGGCCGGTCAGCAAGGCGTACAGACTCTTGGCGTTTGCGATATCGCTGTTGCTCGAATTAATGAACGGCAGATTCGTAGTCGTGAACATCGCGCTTGCCGGATCGGCGGTGCCGACCCCAAGCCCGATACTGGGGATGCCGGCGCCGCCGTATGAAATTTCGAAAAACGAAGAGTTCAGGAAGTTGCCGCCAAAGGACATCGTGTGCTTGCCGTGAACCCATGTCATCGTATCGGTGGCCTGCCAGACGGGATTGTTACGCCCATCCGGGAGGGCGTTGTACATCAGCGTTCCAGCGGAAAAGATCGGCAAGGTGACTATCTGGCCGTTGTAACCGTAGTTATCCCACATGTGCGGGTCGGCGGGTTTTTGGTAGTATTCGTTGTTCGACTGAATGCCGAAAGTGAAGTTATTCAGTAAATGCGGGGTAAACGTGTAATCGAGCGAGTGAGTCCAAATGTAGCGGGTGGACATATAGGCAGCGTTATTGTTGGTATTCCACGAAGGCACCGGCGCGCCGGGGTAATAGGGCTCGCCGACGATGTCCCAGCGATACAGGTTCCAAGTGGTGCTGTAGTTCAACTTCGAAGTGAGATGGACATCCAGGCGAGCCGTGGGGTACAGGTTGCTGGTGGTACCCGGCAGGTTCCACTGCATGTTGGTCTCATAGGGAAGGCCGTTCACCGGAATAAAACCGATCACCTGTGAGTTCGAGCGGGTAGCTACCATCTGCTGCGCCAATTTTTGCGTGGTGGCGTTAAGAGTGCTTTGGAATCCATTGGCGGCCGCGAGGCTCAGCAGGTTCACGGAGTGGTTTTGTCCGTCCGTGCCCAGATACGTGTAGTTGCCGGCAAGCGCGGCGTCGGTCGGCACCGTGCGGCTGACGATGGAAGAGCCGGGTGACGGCACATCTTCGAAATTGACGAAGAAGAAGACTTTGCCTTTGAGCGGGTGTATCCAGGGGAGCAGCGGGCCACCCATGTTGCCGGCGTAATTGGCGGAGCGGCTTCTGTTGCGCGCGATGCCGCGCGCGTTATTGAAAAAGGAATTCGCGTTGAGATCTTCGTTGGAGAACTGCTCGAGGACGTGGAAGTGATACTTGTCTGTTCCACGCTTCGTGGTAAATCGAATATTCATCGCGCCATCACCCGACTGGTCCGCGTTCATGCCGGACGTGGAAACCGTGACTTCTTCTATCGCATCGAGACGCTCAGGGGCGAATGTGTAGAAGCTGGTACCGCCGCTCTTGAAGCGCTGCGAGTTATTGTTCATGCCATCGAGCGTGATGTTCATCGACGCGTTGGGCAATCCGTTGAAAGTCTGACTGGTGCCCGCGCTTGTCGTGGTGGTTACCCCGCCCGCCGTCAACAAGGAAAAGTTGAGAGCATCGCGGCTGGTGTAGGGCAGGTCGGCAATCTGTTTGACATTGATGGTATTGCCCACTTCGTTCGAGGTGGTTTCGAGCTGCGTGCCCGACGCCGTCACCTGTACGGACTCGGTGGTGGAGCCGAGCGCCAATTGCATTGTGACGTCGGTAGTGCGGCCGGTATCGACCACGATCGAATCGAGAACGGTGGCTTGAAAGCCAGGGGCGGTGGCCGTCAGCTTGAACGAGCCCGCGGGCAGGTTCGTGAATGCGAACGAGCCGTCATCGCCGGACGTCGTTTGGCGGCCTACGTTCGTCGCCATGTCGACCAACTGCAAAGCCGCTTTTGGCACGACTGCGCCGGAAGAGTCCTTTACCAGTCCGTGAAGACCCGTTACTGTCTGTGCGCCGGCTACGAAATTGAGTAGTGCGCCGACGAAAACCAGCGAAGTCACCGCAAAAAGACGGCGAACGCCCAGATAAAGCATTACCATACCTCCAAAAGTCAATTTAAAACTCTATCCGGATGAGTTCTCCGGCCCCGTTGCGAGACTGTTGTTAACGCTTAGTAGTTAGGGGGAGTATATTTCCCGTTACGGAACAATGTCAAGTTCTCTAAGTATTAACAGATTATAAACGACTTATTTGCTTTTAAAAAGCCTTGCGAGGGTATGTGTTTAATCGGTTAAAAAACGTCAAGTACGAACGATACTTGCCACCGCGCCTGCAGCCACAGGAGGCATGACGCCGGGGCGGTTCTGTGCGGTCACGGCGTGCAATCGCAAAAGCAACGGGCGCGGCGTTTCCGCTCGGTTTTCAGGCCGGAATTTCGTTATTATCGATAGCGTCCCGCGCGGAGGCACTCGGGTTAGCCGCGGGGCAACGGCGGATTTATGGAAAATCGAGACGGACTGTTTCAGATGTGCGCGGTGTTTGCGCTTGCCTGTGGGATTGCGTGCGCGCAGCCAGCGGGAACAAAGCCGAGCTTCGAGGTGGCGTCGGTTAAACTGACCTCACCCGGCGCGCGCTGGGTGCGTGTGACAGGTGGTCCGGGGACTGCCGATCCGGGACGGTTCACGGCGGAAAATATGTCTCTGCGAGCGCTGGTCTCGCATGCGTATGCGGTGGACTATTTCCAGGTGTCGGGGCCGGACTGGACGGAGTCGGAACACTACGATATTCTCGCGAAGGTCCCGGAAGGCGCGACCAAGGAACAGGCGCTAGCGATGCTGCAAACGCTGCTTGCGGAACGTTTCAAACTGGTTCTGCGGCGCGAGGTAAAGGAGCGATCGGTCTACGCGCTGGCGGTTTCGAAAGGCGGTTCGAAATTGAAAACGCCGGCGCCGGACAAGGGCAAAGAGGATGACGCCTCCAACGCGAAGCGAGAGCCAGGGCCGCTGGCGAAGGATAAGGAGGGGTATCCGATTTTAACGGGGAGCGCGTCGATGGCGATCAGCGGAAATCGGGCGCGTTTACTGGGCCACAAGCAGAAGATGGATTGGCTGGTGAAAATGCTCATCGGGCAGACCGGTACGACGGTGGTGGACGCTACCGGGCTTACCGGGGAATACGATTTTAGTCTCTCGTGGATTCCGACGCGGCCTGGCAGCGGACCGGATGTGGCTGGAAATCCAGAGGGTCCCGATCTGTTTGCGGCTCTGCCCGAGCAACTTGGGCTGCGACTCGAAGCGAGGAAGGCGCCGGTGGAGATGCTGGTGATCGAACGCGCGGAAAAGACTCCGTCGGACAATTAGCCCAGGCAGCTTACTGAAAAACACCTGAAATCAGTTAGCCGCAGATCAACGCTGATCAACGCAGATTGAAAACGATGCGCGCCCCAACACGCGCGCTGCTTGGGTGGTGAATGGTCTCTGCCCACGCTGTTTGAATCGCGGTGGCGGCGCCGCTTGGAAAATGCGGCAATCTTGTTATGCTGTTCGTTCACCCTCTAAATCCACTCAGGAGAAACAATGGCAGTCAAAGTAGGAATTAATGGCTTCGGTCGAATCGGGAGAAATGTCGTTCGCGCCGGATTGCATCGCGACGATATTGAATTCGTTGCCGTCAACGATCTGACGGATACCAAGACCCTGGCTCATCTATTAAAATACGATTCCGTTCTTGGGAACCTCCATGAAGACGTCAAGGCCGACGCCGATTCCATTACCGTCGCTGGAAAAAAGATCAAGGTTTTTGCGACTAAAGACCCGGCGCAGCTCGATTGGAGTTCGGTCGGCGCGCAAATCGTAGTCGAATCCACAGGCAAGTTCACCGAAGCGAAGGATGCCGCGAAGCATCTGCAAGGCTCGGTGAAGAAGGTCATCATCTCGGCGCCGGCCAAGAACGAAGACGTCACTATCGTGCTTGGCGTTAACGATGGGGCCTACGATCCGGCTAAGCACAACATCATCTCGAATGCTTCCTGTACCACCAATTGTCTGGGACCGGTGGCGAAGATCCTGCACGATAAGTGGGGCATCAAGCACGGCTCGATGACCACTATCCACAGCTACACCAACGACCAGAACGTGCTCGATTTTCCGCATAAGGATCTGCGCCGGGCGCGCGCCGCGGCCATCAATATGATCCCCACCACCACCGGCGCCGCGAAGGCGATCGGCCTCGTGATACCCGACCTCAAAGGCAAACTGGACGGCTACGCCATGCGCGTGCCGACGCCCGATGTCTCTGTGGTTGATCTGGTGGCGGTGTTGGAAAAGCCGGCCACTGCCGAAGAGATCAACGCCGCGCTAAAGGCGGCGGCCGAGGGGAAGATGAAGGGCATTCTCGCTTACACCGAAGACCCGGTGGTTTCAAGCGATATGCTGCACAATCCGAACAGCTCGATTGTGGATGCGGATCTCACCAAGGTGATGGGTGGAACTCTGGCCAAAGTGGTCGCCTGGTACGACAACGAGTGGGGCTATTCCTGCCGCGTGGTCGATCTGGCGCTGTTCCTGACGGCCAAGGGGCTATAGGAAAGCCGCCTCGCGTTCAGTTGCAGTCTCCGGTAGTAATCGCCCAAAAGACCCAAAGCGCCGTGCAGATTCCCATGGACAACATGGGGCTGAACGGCGCAGCCGCAGCCGCGATCAGATAGAGCGGCGGCCCAAGCTTGTAATCTCTACGCAGCCGCCGCACGCGCGCCGCGGGCGCATTCGGATCGAGTGTGGATGCGCGAAACGCGGCCGTCATTACGATGTAGAACGCGATGGCGATCATGACAAAAAAGCAGGCGTAGAATTCGCAAGCGGCCGGCGCGGCGGCCGTGGTGAGATATTCCGCCACCACGGCGGTTGGAAAGGGCACCAAGCTTACCAGCATCAGGAGAAATCCGTTGGCGAAGAGCAGCCTGGCGTCGGCGCGGCGCGCCAGCTTAAAGATGGTGTGGTGGTGCACCCACATGATGAGCACCGTGAAGAAGCTGGTGAGCAGCGCCACGTAGCTGGGCCACTGGCGCAACAAGCTTGTGCTGAGGGCGCGTATCGAAGCCTGCTCGCCCTCCGCGACATGCGGAACTTTTAACTCCAGCACCAGCAATGTCATCGCGATAGCGAATACGCCGTCGCTGAAGGCTTCCAGACGGCCGGTCTCTTTTTCCATTCGACCCATCGTAGCCCAGCCGTGGTTTCAAGCCATCGCTGAAATGATGTAACGATTGCGGTCTCGACGTCAGTAAGCTTTGAGGTGATTCGTGCTTCTGAGGCGCGTGGCGGGACGCACTATAATCCATGGGATGACGGCCAGACTTCTGAGGATCTGTTTTCTTGCGGCTCTCTTCTACGCGCCGTTGTGTGGCGCTACAGTTCGCGATTGGTCCAAATTGGGAAATGCCCCGGGGCTTTCCGCAGGCGCGGAAATAGAAGCGAGGACCACGGACAACAAGCGGTATCGCGGGCAGTTCAGGCGCTCCGATAACGAGGCTCTCGTGATCGCCACAACGAGCGGCGAGCAGCGACTGGCGCGCGCCACAGTTTCGCGCGTGTTGGTGAAGACCCAAGGACACCGTTTGCGGAACACGCTGCTCGGCTTTGGCATTGGAGCGGCCGGCGGTCTGATCCTCGGGACCATTGCGGATGCCAGATGCACGGGGAAATGCATCGAAGGCAATGAGCCCTTGGGGAAAGAGGCCGGAACGCCTTTTGGCGCCTTAGTAGGAATTATTATCGGCGTGGTCATACCTACGGGCGGCTGGCGCGAAATATATCGCGCGCCGTAGCGACGCGCGGGCTCGTCTAGTGTCGTGTCCAATAAATAAATGGACAAACAATTCGAGTTATTCCTGGGTCTCTGGCGCCTGAATCTGGTCGGGAAAACCAAGAACGATTCGCTTCCACTCGACTCTGGGTTTCTGGAAATTGACGAGTAGGCACACGGTCCGGCCCGAGGCCCGGAGATAGTTAAGACATTGAGCAGTGTGTTCGTTGGCAAGGCGTTCGGCACATTTCAACTCGAGCACCAGCACGTCCTCGACCAACAAGTCCGCAAAGTATTCTCCCACGGAATACCCCTTGTAGACCACGGCAAACGAGGCCTCTGCGGTTGCGCGGATGCCTCGAAGACCCAATTCTCTAAGCCAGGCACGTTGGTAGACCTTCTCGAGAAATCCCACACCCAGCGTATTGGAAACTGCGAACACTGCAGCCAGTACCTTCTCGGTTAAGGAGTCCAGGCATGTGTGATCGGCGTTCATCGGCGTGAATCGGCGGCCCACAGAATGGATCGGCAGAAATCCCCAGAACTGTATGGCCGCTGATTCACACCGATGAACGCCGATCTGGGGCTCGGTTTTCGATTTGTCCAGCTATTTCATGGACACTACACCAGCGAAATCGCGGGCGGCGCCACCGGTTGTTACAATCGGAGCATCCGATGCCCGCCCAGGTCCGTTCTGCCTCCGCACGTCAATTTTTCGGGCTTGGCGGGACGCTCTCCAAGTGGCATCCCAACTATGAGTTTCGCGGCGGCCAGGTGGAGATGGCGGAGGCCGTGGAAGCCGCGCTCGCCGAAAAACGCCACCTGATTGTGGAGGCGGGCACCGGCACGGGGAAGACCCTCGCGTATCTTGTGCCTGCCCTGCTTTCGGGCAAGCGCATCGTGGTTTCGACGGGCACCAAGAACCTGCAAGAGCAGCTCTTCTTCAAGGACGTTCCCTTCCTGCAGCAGCATTTTTCGCGCCCGCTCAAAGTCTGCTACATGAAAGGCCGCAACAACTACGCATGCCGCCAGAAGATCTACGATGCGGACAAGGAGGCGGTGCTGACTGGGCTGGAGGAGGTCGCGGATTTCCAGATCATACAGGAGTGGGAAAAGACAACCGAGTTCGGCGACCGCGCCGAGATCAAGACGCTGCCCGAAGGCAGCGCGGCGTGGGCCAAAGTGGATGCCCGCAGCGATCTCTGCACCGGACAGAAGTGCCCGAATTACGAACGCTGCTTCATCACCTTGATGCACCAGCGCGCCGCCGAAAGCGACATCATCATCGTCAACCACCACCTGTTTTTCGCCGACCTGGCGCTCAAAGACGAGAACTACGAAGGCGGTATTCTGCCCGATTATCACGCGGTGGTTTTCGATGAGGCGCACGAGATCGAAAACGTCGCGGGAGAATACTTCGGCGTCTCGGTAAGTAACTACCGGATTCAGGATCTTCGCCGCGACATTTCGATTGTGGGGCGCTTAAAGAAATTCGGCACGCCGGAGCTTGACCGCGTCCTGCAACGGCTCGACGAGATCTCGGCGCAATTTTTTGGTCTCTTTGGAGAGGCCGAGCGGCGGGTGGCGTTCACGGGCCGCGACGCCTTTCGCGAGGACAACGAGGAGATTTACGGCGACCTGATCGCTTCGCTCGATCTCATCGGCTCGCATCTCAAGCTATTGGCAAATCCACCCGAGGAAATCCTGCCGCTGTATCGCCGCGCCAGCGAGCTTTCGATGGGCCTACGCTTCCTGATGGAAGAGGAGGACGACGAGCGCTACGTCTTCTGGCTAGAGAAGCGCGGGCGCGGCACCTACCTGCAGGCCACCCCTATCGACGTATCGAACATCCTTTCCGAGAAGTTGTTCGACAAGATGGAAACGATCGTGATGGCATCGGCCACCCTGGCCGTCGCCGGAACGTTCGATTACGCCGAAAAACGTCTGGGCGTTTCGGGCGCGCGCACGCTGATCGTTCCGGGGCACTTCGATTATCAAAAGCAGGCGCTGCTTTATGTTCCCCAACGTCTGCCCGATCCGCGCGACCCGGCATTCACCAAACTCGCCGCCGAAGAGGTGGGACGCATCCTGGGACATAGCCGCGGCCGCGCGTTCGTGCTCTTCACCAGTTACCAGCAAATGCGTCTGGTTTATGAGGCGGTATCGTTCGATCTGGAATATCCCACTTTGTTGCAGGGCACGGGTCCGCGCAGCGCGCTGCTGGATGAGTTTCGTTCTACGCCGCACTGCGTGCTGTTCGCCACGGCGTCATTTTGGCAGGGCGTGGATGTTCCTGGCGAGCAATTGAGCTGCGTTATCATAGACAAGCTGCCATTCGCGTCGCCGGGCGACCCGGTGGTGAATGCGCGCATCGAGAGCATTCGCAAAGCGGGGGGTAATCCCTTTTACGATTACCAGATTCCGCAGGCTGCCATCGCGCTGAAACAGGGTTTCGGGCGGCTGATCCGGAGTAAGTCGGACCGCGGCGTGCTGGCCTTGCTGGATAACCGGATTACCAGGCAGCGTTACGGACAGGTATTTTTCGACAGCCTGCCGGATTACAGCTTTACCACCAGCATCGACCACGTGGAGAAGTTTTTCAATGTTTGAAGTAACAATCGAAGAGACATTCGCGGCCGGACACGCGCTGCGTAACTACAAAGGCAAGTGCGAAAACGTGCACGGCCATAACTACCGCTGTCAGGTAACCGTTGAAGGCGCCGCGGTGGACGATAACGGCCTGTTAGTGGATTTCGTCGAGCTCAAAAAGGTGGTTCATTCCGTGCTTGACCGCCTGGATCATCAGTGGTTGAACGAGTTTCCACCTTTCGATAAGATCAATCCCTCGGCGGAAAATATCGCCAAGTATATCTTCGACGAAGTGGGCGGGGGCCTCGGAGTGCGGGAAAGCGCGCGCCTCAGCCAGGTACGTCTCTGGGAGACGGATACGGCGTTCGCCGTCTACCGGCCGTAAAACGCGGCGTTCTTCTCTGAGAAATGAGCCCACTTCTCAGGCAGATCGTCCTGTGCGAAGATCGCCGAAACCGGACACACCGGCACGCAGGCGCCGCAATCGATACATTCCACAGGGTCGATGTAAAGCATCTCTACTTCGCCGTGCGTCGCCTCGTCCTTTTTTGGATGGATGCAATCGACCGGACATGCGTCCACGCAGGCCGCGTCTTTGGTGCCGATACAGGGTTCCGCAATCACGTATGCCATGTTTTTTCCTGAGCTCTATTCATAGCACAGCCATTGGCGTGAACTCAATTGGCTAAGACAAAATGCAGGTTGCCAAAAGGCGTGCGTAGCCTGAAACTGGGAAGGATGCCCGCTAGAGTTCGTAAAGCCGTTTTTCCCGCTGCCGGCCTGGGGACGCGTTTCCTCCCCGCTACCAAGGCCATGCCGAAAGAAATGCTTCCCATTGTCGATAAGCCGATCATTCAATACGGCGTCGAGGAAGCGCTGCATTCGGGCATTCAGAATATCGTGATCGTGACCGGGCGGGGAAAAGCCGCCATCGAAGACCATTTCGACGTCAGCTTCGAACTCGAACAGCTTCTTGAAAGCCGCAAGAAAAAAGAACTGCTGGCAATTGTGCGCGGCATTTCGGACATGATCGACGTCTCCTATGTGCGCCAGAAGGAGGCGCTGGGCCTGGGCCATGCCGTTCTGCGCGCGGTTGAGCTGGTGGGGGGCGAGCCATTCGCCGTCGTTCTGGCGGATGACGTCATTGACGCCGAAACCCCCTGCTTGCGCCAGTTGCTGGACATCTACGAGTTTTTCAGCGCACCCGTTCTGGCGGTGATGGAGGTTCCGAAGGAAAGCATTTCCGCTTACGGCTGCATCGACGCAGAGCCGGTGGTACACAACGGACGCACCGACCGCGTGTACCGTATCCGCGACCTGGTCGAAAAGCCGAAGGTTTCCGAGGCCCCTTCGAATCTTGCCATTATCGGGCGCTATGTTCTTACGCCCGAGATCTTTGGCTCATTGCAATCGATTGACCCCGGTTCCGGAGGTGAAATCCAGCTCACCGATGCTCTGCGCCACTTGCTCCATAGCCGCCCGATTTACGCCTATCGATTCGAAGGTACGCGCTACGATGCCGGCGATAAACTCGGTTTCCTGAAGGCGACGGTGGAGTTCGCGCTGAGGCGCCACGATTTGGGCGGGCCATTCCGCGAATATCTGAAGGGCCTGAAGCTTTAAGCCGGTACTGTGTCAACAACTCTCACGCCCGAGCAATATCTCGAACTGGATCGCGCCTCCGAGAGGAAACACGAGTATTGGTATGGCGAGGCGTATGCCATGGCTGACGTTTCGCCGGTCCATTGTTTCCTCGTAAGCAACATCCAGACCGCCCTCGGAGAGGTTCTTGAAAATAAAGACTGTGCAGTTTTCAACGCCAGTCTGCGCGTCTGTGTTCTCTGGGAGAGCCTGATCACCTATCCCGACGCAAGCGTAATCTGCGGGGCGCCTCAATACGTCGATAGCGATCCGGACACGGTAACCAATCCGACGCTAGTCGTCGAAGTGCTTTCGCCATCCACGGCAGTTAAGGATCGGGGCGCCAAGGCATTCCTCTATCGGCAGGTGGCCTCGATGCGAGAAATTCTTCTGGTGGAGCCTTCGCCTGTCTTCATCGAGCATTACTGGAAACTGCCCAATGGACATTGGGAACTGGAAACCGTAACTGATCCCGCTGCGATAATTCGGTTCCCGAGTCTGGATTGCGAGATCCCCGTTGCCGAGATTTACCGCAAGGTGGAAGTCTTTACGCGCCCTCAAGATCGCTAATTGGCGCCTGATCTTCCTGGCGGCATACTCCGGCGCTAAACTAGGTGCAATGTCCGGGTCGCGCATTCTAAAGCGTCTGATCGCCCTGCTAGGGGAGCGCAACGTTCTGGACCGGCCCGAAGATCTGGCGCTCTACGAATACGATGGGGGCGTCGACAAGCATAAGCCCGACCTGGTCGTTTTCCCGCGCTCAACCGAAGAAGTCGCCGGCATTGTCCGGCTCGCCGGTGAATTCGAGATTCCGATTGTCGGCCGCGGCGCCGGCACGGGACTTTCGGGGGGGGCCATTCCGCGCGAAGGCGGCATTATCGTGTCCTTCGCACGCATGAACCGCATCCTCGAAATCGATCTCGAAAACGAGCGCGCGGTGCTGCAGCCCGGCGTCGTGAACCTCGATATCACGGCCGCTGTCGAAGCGAGCGGCTATTTCTATGCGCCCGACCCCTCCAGCCAGCGCGCGTGCACGATTGGCGGCAACGTCTCCGAGAACGCGGGCGGCCCGCACACTCTGGCCTACGGGGTGACGACCAATCACGTGCTTGGCCTGGAGTTGGTGCTGGCCGATGGGACGATTGTCGAAACCGGCGGGAAGGAGACCGATCTGCCAGGGTTCGATCTGACTGGTCTCCTGACCGGCTCGGAGGGAACCATGGCGCTGGTCACCAAGGTGACCGTTCGCCTGATGCGCAAACCGGAGCTGGTGAAGACCATCCTTGCGATATACGATTCGAGCGACGGCGCCGGCCGCACGGTGGCCGAAGTCACCGCTTGCGCGATCACACCGGTCGCGATCGAGATGCTGGACGGGGTAATGCTCCGCATGGTGGAAGAGGCCACCCATGCCGGGTACCCGATGGACGCCGCCGCCGTACTGCTTATCGAGCTGGAAGGGATCAAAGAGGCCGTTGAGGAGCAGGTGGAGCAGATCCGTAAAGCCTGTAAGCTTTGCGGCGCGCGCGAGGTCCGCGTGGCGCAAACGCCGGAGGAGCGCGACCTGTTGTGGAAGGGACGCAAGAACGCGTTCGGGGCCGTGGGCCGCGTGAGCCCCACGTATTATGTGCAGGATGGCGTGGTTCCGCGCACGAAAATCGCCCCCACCCTGGAATTTATCGGACGAGCCTCGCGCCGCCATGGCCTTGCCATCAGCAATATCTTCCATGCGGGGGACGGCAACCTGCATCCGATTATCCTGTTCGACGCGCGCAAGCCCGGAGATCTCGAAAAGGCCCGCGCCTGTGGGGACGAGATCCTGCAGTTTTGCATCAAAGCCGGCGGTTCGATCACCGGGGAGCACGGCGTGGGCATGGAGAAGATCGATCTCATGCCGTCCCTCTTTTCCCCCGAATCCCTCGAAGCCATGGCGGCGCTGAAAACTCTGTTCGACCCGGCGGGCCGTTTGAATCCGGGAAAGATGCTTCCCACCGGCAAGGGGTGTCTCGAAATCCGCCAACCCGCGCTGATGGAGGGCGCGCCGGTCTACTAAACGTAGCCGCGCGTGCGCGAGCCATGCCTCGCGCTATAATAGGGTTTCCCCTTTCGTTTACACAGGAGTTCACTCAAAAATGTTTGATCTGTTTCGCAGCCGCGATAAGGCAGTGCGTCTGATGCTGGGAGGTCTCCTCCTGGTTGTGGCTGTCTCGATGTTGACGTACCTGGTGCCGAATTACGACACCAACGGGCCTGTCAGCCAGCTGGTGATCGCCTCCGTAGGAGGCCAGGATATCCGCGCCGATGAAGTGCAGCGTTTGGTGCAAAACGCCATGCGCGGCAAGCAACTTCCTCCCGATATGCTGCCTATCTACGTGCCGCAGATCATCGACGACATGATCGTGAATCGCGCCATGGCTTACGAAGCCCAGCGTCTCGGCTTTCAGGCGACCGACGCGCAGGTTCGGTTCACCATTCAGCAGATGGCGCCGGCTCTTTTCCCCGACGGGCACTTTATCGGCAAAGATCAGTATGCCGCCATGTTGGCCCAGCAAGGTTTGAGCATCGACCAGTTCGAGGCCGATTTGCGCCAGCAGGTTCTTATCGCCCGTCTGCGTGATATCGCCGTGGAGGGCACGGTCGTCACGCCGCTCGAGATCGAACAGGCCTACAAGGAGAAGAACGAAAAGATCAAGATCGAGTACGTGAAGATCCCGTCCGACAAGTTCAAAGCCGAGGTAACCCCCAGCGATGCCGAGATGCGCAGCTATTATCAGGCCAACATCGCAAATTATCAGTCGCCTGAAAAAAGGAACCTCGTAGTGTTGGTGGCTGACCAGGCCAAGATCGAACAGAGTATCAACATCCCGGATGATGATCTGCGCAAAGTCTATAACCAAAATCCCGGGCAATATCACGTGCCTGAACAATCCACGGTCCGGCATATAGTCTTCATGACTCAAGGCAAGCCTCCGGCGGACGAAGCCAAGGTTAAAGCTCAGGCCGAAGACGTGATGAACCAGATCAAGAGCGGCAAGGCCAAATTCGAAGACATGGTGACGAAATACAGTGAGGACCCCGGCTCGAAGGACAAGGGTGGAAAGTACACCATTCAGCGCAACGGACAAATGGTGAAGGAGTTCGAAGACGCCGCCTTCACGCAGAAGCCGGGCGACATCGCCATGGTAAAGACGAGTTACGGTTACCACATTATCCAGGTAATTAGCCGGGAGCCCGCGCACCAGCAGACGTTCGAGGAAGTAAAGGCCGATCTCGCCTCACAGGCCAAAAAAGCCCAGGTTGCCAACATTTTGCAGCGCGCATCGGATCAGGCGCAGGCGATGTTGACCAAAGACCCCATGCATCCCGAAAAGGTCGCCGCCGATCTCGACATGCAGGTCATTCATGCTAACGATGTGGAGCCCGGCAAGCCGATTCCCGATGTGGGCGCGAACCCCGATTTCGATCAGGCCGTTGCCGCGCTCAAGGTCGGCCAGGTAACGCCGGCGGTTGCGCTCTCCGCCACCAAAGTTGTGGTGGCCGAGCTCACCTCTATCGTTCCGCCGAAGCCTGCTTCTTATGACGAAGTCAAAGACAAGGTGAAGGCCGCCATGATGCAATTCCGCCTGCCCGCCAAGGTGCGCGAGAAGGCAACCGAGTTGGTTCAAAAGGCCAAGGCCGGCGACTTCGACAAGATAGCCAAGGAGCTTGGTTACAAGGTCGAATCGACCGATGGCTTCATTCGTACGGACACCGTGGCTGGCCTTGGTTCGGCGAACTACGTGGCGCAGGGATTTGCCAGCCCCGATGGCACGATCCTTGGTCCCATTCTCCTGCCCGATTCCACGGTCGTGGCGAAGGTCGTCGCGCACATTCCCGCCGATATGTCGAAGTTGGCGGCCGACCGCGCCACCATTCGAGACCAGATTAAGACCCAGAAGGCTAGCGATCGCGATACGCTTTTCCGCGCCGGCCTGAAAGAGCGATTGATTCAAGAAGGTAAGATCAAGATCCACCAGGACGCGATCAATAAGCTGATCGCGGGCTATCGCACGTAGGCGGATCTCCATCGGATGATCCACGCCTTTATCGATTTTCTTCGTTCCTTGACCTCGCCCGACGGTTTGCGTCAGCTACTGAGCCAAGCCTTTTCCGGATGGTTCGGCTACGTCGCGTTATGCGGGATCGTTTTTTCCGAGACCGGCCTTTTGGTGGGGTTCTTTCTGCCGGGCGATTCGCTGCTTTTCACGATTGGAGTAGTGGCCGGGGACGGCGTCCTGAACATCGGTCTGGTGATCGTACTGCTTTCCCTATCCGCGATGATCGGCGATTCCACCGGCTACTTTCTAGGCCGCCGGGCTGGGATGGCAATCTTCAGCCGTCCCGATTCGCGCCTCTTCAAACGGGAACACCTGCTTCGCACGAAGGCTTTCTATGAGCGTTACGGCGGTAAGACCATCCTGTACGCGCGTTTCGTGCCTATCGTCCGGACGTTTACCTGTTTTATCGCCGGCGTAGCCGATATGCCCTACCGAAAATTTGTACCTTTCAGTGTCTGTGGCGCGGTGGGTTGGGTATTTCTTTGCACCATGCTCGGCTACGGTCTCGGCAGCCTGGCGTTTGTTCGTCACAACTTCGACAAAGTGCTTCTCGGCATCATCGTCCTGTCGCTTGTACCAACGCTGTTAGAGTTGCGGAAATCGCGCGCCGATTCCGCCGGCGCCTGAATTCCCGGTTTGGTCACATTGCCGCTCACGAAGATCCGCTGGGCCTCAGGGACGCGGATATCTTCGCCGCCGCTAAGGACGACGTTGAGCGCGGGGTCGGAGTTATCGAGAAGAGCTTTGACGGGAATTCGCTGGACGGGTACGCGCTGTCCATCGAAGCGAGGATGGCTCAACAGGATCTCGCCGCCCGCTTCGGGAGAGAGCCCCTCGGCCCGTTCCAGCGCTTCCCGCAGCGTTACATCGCCGGACGCCTGGAATAGCGCCGGATGGTTAACGGCGCCGATCACACTCACCGGCCGGCTGTGAAATTCACTTACCGCGACGGTTACCCGTGCGTCGGCCACCACTGCGGCGATTTGCAACGCCCGGGCGATTTCGCCTTCCAATTCCTGAGGCAGCAGCCCTGCCGCCTTCACCGGTTGCGCCAGCATCGGCAGTTGGATGCAGCCCGCGCTACCGACACGCAGAGATTGGGGCATCGCCGCTGCGCCATGCACACTGACGGCCAGGACGTCGTTTACGCCGATACGCTCAACGGGCGGTTGCGTGGTGGATGTGGATTGTCCGAAGGCCGTTCCGCAAAGGGCGATTAAAGTAAGTGTGAATGACTTCATGCCCCTTGTATCGGCGGGGAGGCGCGGCAACTTTATGCCGCACGGCAGCTTACTACTCCGCCTTTGAATAGTAATACGTATACTTGCTGTAAAGCTCCGAAGCGCGGGCTCCGTTGGCGACGATTCCCAATACGTTGTTCTCGCACAGCGACTGTATGGCGCGGGTCACGTTGTCGAAGGTGGTCGAGCCGATCTTGATTACCAGGATGGCGCCATCGGCGAGCGTCGCCAAAAGATTCGCGTCCGCCGAAAACAGCAGCGGCGGCGTATCGAAGATTGCCCAATTGAAGCACCGTGGCAACTCCTCGAAGAGTGCCCGGGTTTGCCGGGTGTTCAGCAGTTCCAGCGGATTTTTGACTGGAGTGCCGGCCGGCAAAAGGTAAAGATTCATGCCCTCCACCTTGCGCAGCGCCTGCGCAAAGGTGCATTGGCCGGTGATGAAATCGGAGAAGCCGGGCGCCCGGTCCACCTGGAACAGATTGTGCACAATGGGCCGGCGCAGATCGAAATCGCCCAGCAGAACCGAGCTTTCCGCCAGGTGCGACTGCGCTAAGGCCAGATTGATCGCGGAGAACGTCTTGCCTTCAGCGGGCGAGGGGCTGGTAACTATGACGGTATGCAGAGGCTGAACGGTCTGCAGGTGATTCATTCGTGTACGCAGGGTACGGAACTCTTCGGCCGGCGTTTCGTGCGAGTTGTTGAGATCTAGCAGGTGCGATTCGGGCGCCGGCCGGAAGGGCGTCACTACCACCTGGTCCAGCATCTCAGGCTGAAGGTTCAACCGCATCGGCCCGGCCTGTCCATTGAGGCGCGCGCCGCTTGCGCCGCTGAGGCTGGGTAAACTTGCTCCGCCGTGATTATTCTGGCCGCCACCGTTCAAGGTCCCGCCCGGGGGAAGCACTTCCTCCGGTTCGAGCGCCTGGGGTCGCAGCGGCTCCGCGTCCGGCTGATACCCGGACTGCTCGGCGCGTCGCAATGCATCGTGTACGCGGCTCATTTCATTCCTCTCGGCTCATTCATTTCTCTCAGCTTAGTCATCTTTGGCCAGACAAATAGTAGTAAACGGAGGCCAGCACCACGAGCGTACCGACGATAAATGCGGCCGACCATGCCAGCCAGAATAAACGGCGCTTGCGGCGGACTAAGAGTGCATTTTCCAATAGCGGGATACTGCTCAAAACCGGCAGGTTGGTATAGGCTCGAACGTCCTTCAGGTTCTTCAGCGAAGTGTTCTTCATCTCTTTCGCGCCCGCCAGCATCACTCCCACCAAGAGGCCGAGGCCTGTGCCGATTGCAGCCCATTGCAGGCGCTTTGGTTCGGTGGGTTGCTGCGGATCGCTCGCCGGATCGAGCAGTTCCAGCTTTTGGCCTTCCTGGTGCTCCTCCAGGTTCTGCTCGGTGGCGGCGGCCTCCCTCTTCTTGACCTTTTCGTCGTACTCCTGCTTCGCAAGCGCGTGATCGCGCTCCAAGGCTGCCGATTGGCGCTCGTTGAGGGGCCCTGCCTGGATGCGCTGTTCATACATCGCAATGCGCTTGGCGATATTTTGCTGATCGGTTTGCAGCATCTTGATATTGGCGGTAGCGCCGCCGATCAACGACTTGGTCTGATCGATCTGGGCCTGCTCTCCAACCAGCGCCGCCTGCACATTTCGGTTAGGAGCTTTCGTCGCGGCCGGCGTCGCCGAGGCGCTGGCCGCCTCCTTTCGCTGCTGTTCCTTTTCCAGTGTGTCTTTGGTCTGCTGCGCGCTGGCGATTCTCGCTTTGAGCTGTTTGATCTCGGGAGCCTTCGCGCCGAGGATCTGCTGCATCCCCGCCAATTGCTCATTCAGGGTCTGCAACTGGGTAGTGGCGGCCGCCAGCGCCTGGTTCTGAACTTGCGCCTGCGCGGTTTGTTCCGGAGTGACGCTATCTTCGGCGTTGGCTTTGTAGTAATCCAACTGGCTGATCTGGCCTTGCAGCGTCGATTCGAGCAGCGATTTCCGGTCGATTGCGTTTTGCAGCGACTGCCCCAACTGGCTCTGCTGCAGCAACAGATTGTTCAGCATCGTGGTATTGGACGTGAACTCTTCGGGCAGCTTGCCGTTGTTCGCTACCTTAAATTTTGTGATCTCGTCGTCGAGATTGTTCAGCTTCTGGTGCGCCTGATTCACTTCGTCCTGAAGGAAATCGGCAGTCAGGTGCGCCTTTTGGCGCAGCACTTGTACGTTCTGATTGGTAAACTTGGCGACCAGGAGCCGGACCACGGCTTGCGCCTTGTACCGATCCGTGTAGGTGAAGGAAATCGAGAACGCCGTCGCCATCTGCCGGTTATCCGAGCCGACCGAAGTGGGCGTTTGGATCGGCAGGATTTGGATATCGCGCCGCATGTCGTTAACGATGTCGTCCATGGGGCGTTGGGTTTGCTGGCGCTTGTAGAGTTCGAGCGCCGGATCCCGAATAATTCCTTCGAGCGAGGTACGGCTGAGAATATCCTGCTCCATCTCGTTCAACTGCTGTGTGATCTGAGTAGAGAATTCCGCCGGTACCAGCCGCTCGGAAACCTGCTGCGGCGCGATTCTCATCAACGCCTTTGAGACGAACGTATCCGGCCAGAGAAACGCAATTACCGTGGAGCATACCAAGCCGAGAAACATCGGTCCGATGATCCACGACCGGTAGCGCCGCAGCATGTCGATGTAGTCTTCGACATCCGGGGGCCGCCGCGAAACCGTTATGTAATTTTGCGCAAGTGCCATGTGCCTCTATCCGTCAACGCGCCTCAGTGACCATTAGTCGACGTAAATGTGGTCGCCCGGCTTGAGAAGGATGTTCTGCTCTAACTTCTTGCCGTGGCTTACCTCATTGTCGTTGTAGTGGAAGATCTCCGCTTTTCCTTCAGGGCCCAGGCGCACGATGCGGATCTTGGTTTTCTTGGCGAAGTCGCGGAAACCGCCCATCGCAGCGATCACCTCGGAAACGTGAGTGGCAACCACCAGGTCGATATAGCCGGTGCGGGTGATGCCGTCGCCGGAAATATAGACCTTTTTGCTGTGTACCGCGTAGACATTCACGGTAACGTTCGGGTCGATAACGATCTCACCCGTTTTCAGCTTGTCGATTACGACCCCTTCCACCTGGCTGGTGGTCAGACCGCCCGCTTTGATCTCACCGATTAATGGGATCGAAACCATGCCATCGGTGCGCACGGTATATTGCCCGATCATGCTAGGCTGCTGATAGACCCACACGCTGATCACGTCTTCGGGACCGATCTGATAACCGCTGTCTACCGGGGCCCCGCCCACGTTCAGCTTGCCTGAATCCGCTTTCTCACCCGTGGGACCGGCTTCACCCCCCGATGCGACAGGAGGTTTGGCTTGCTCCTGCGCGGCTGCCCATCCACAACATAGAGCTAACAGAATTGGCAGCGCGGGTAAGATGCACGTTTTCATACGCTTCTAACACACCATTCGCCGTCGATCGCGGAGAGGCGATGCGGCGCGTTTCTTGTATTCTATCCCAGGAAACACCTGATTTAATTCTTGTAAGCGGCGTTCGAGGCGCGATTGTACTAGCTATCACTCGAATTGGATGTGGGAAAGGTCCATAGGAGACTTGGGTAGCTTCAATTTCATCGATTCCAACGTGTGAATGAGAATCTCTGAAACGGCGAAGTTACGAAACCACTTCTTGTTTGCAGGAATGGCGTACCACGGCGCGGCCGTTGTGGTGCATTTGCGTAGCGCCTCCGTATACGCTTCGATGTATTGATCCCAGTATTGACGCTCGTGCAGGTCGGCTTCGGAAAACTTCCAGTTCTTGGCCTTATCGTCTAACCTGGCACGAAAGCGGCGCTCTTGTTCTTCTTTGGAGATGTAAAGCAGAAACTTGACTACTTGCACCCGATTTTCGCCCAGCATGCGCTCGAAATCATTGATTTGCCGGTAGCGCTTGGACCATACCGCCTTTGGAACTAAGTTATGGACCCGTACTACTAGAACGTCTTCGTAATGCGAGCGGTTAAAGATCCCGATTTTTCCATATTCCGGAACCGCATTATGGACCCGCCATAAATAGTCGTGGCGTTTTTCCGCGCCATCGGGCGCTTTAAAAGGGGTGACGATGACGCCTTGCGGATTCATCCCCGTCATCACATGGCTGACTGTGCCGTCCTTGCCTCCCGCGTCGATCCCTTGCAGGACCACCAGCAGCGCGCGCTGGTTTTCGGCGTAGAGCATGTATTGCAGCGCCGCCAGATGTTTCCGGTTCTTTTCGAGCTTCTCTTCCGCGTGACCCTTCTCAACGCCGTGGGTGTCGGAAGGGTCAACGGCGGTGAGTTTGAAGTGGCTGCCCACCGGAACTGCCAAGGCCCGCGCCAAATGATTCTTCATCGGCCAACATTCTACAGGAATTGCGCCGCGGCTTGATTATTGGATCGGGGTCGCTTCGTACGTGGCCTTGGCGCGAGGGGGATACACGTACGCCGACACAACGCTCTCGGCGCCGTCGTTACCAATAGCCTTGACGCCGAATCGCACGTCGTCTACCGAGACATCCTTCAGCGTATAGGTGGTCACCTTGCCCACGAAGATTTCCTGCTCCCAATAAGGCGCCGTGGTGGCGCGCATCAGGACCGAATATCCCTTGATAGCGGCGTCGTCGCCTACGGCGCGCCATTGCAGCACCGCGTCATATCCGGCGCCTCGGGTAATCATGGGCAACGGTATGCGCGGCGCGGCGGCGGCCTGCTGCGGCGAATTCTGCGCATCGGCGCCGCGGCCGGCTCTGCCAGCGCCGGCATTGGCCTGTCCCGCTGTGCCTCCGCCGTTCGCGCCATCACCGTTGCCATTTCCACGTCCCGCGCCGGGCAGGCGCGTCACTGCCGGCGCTTTGGGAGAAAGCCCCAGGGAAGCCATGGCCGCCGCGTTGATCTTCGCCACGCGCGCGGTGTAAGGCACGGACATATTCTCCAGGGTGTCGGTCTCATGATGCTGATTGGCGTAGATTTCGTTGGGCGTGGACATGCGCACGGCCGCGTAGCCCTGCTGCTGAAAAGGCGTATGGTCGCCGCCGCGCCCCAATCGATCCTGCATGAAATTGATGTTGACCTTCATGGACGGCATGTAGCGCTCGCCCATCAGTTTGACGTAGCGCGCCAGGCTTTGCGCGGGCGAATCCATCGTATCGTCCCCATAGACGGCCACGCTGCTCGAATCGCTGCGCCCGTTGCCGCTGATATCGGTGCCGATGATGTCGTTGTTAAGAACGGCCTCGATATCCACCTTTTCGGCCTTCATCTTTTCGGCTTCGAGAGTACTTCCCACCAGGCCTTGCTCTTCGCCGGCGAAAGCAATAAAGACCAGCGTCTTATCGAACTCATACTGACTCATGATGCGCGCCAGTTCCATAGTGGCCGCCACGCCGCTCGCGTCATCGCACGCGCCGGGCGCGGGCAGTTCGGCGTTCGCTTCCCAATTGGATTGCGTGGGGCGCTCGCCGATGGCAGCCGGCGCGCCGCCCGCCGGTCCGGCGGCCGCGGCGCCTGCCTGAGGCCGGCCGAGGTTGAGCGAATCGTAATGGCCGCTCACAATCACCTGCGTCTGCGGCATGGTTTTACCGGGCAGCACGGCCACAACGTTGTAGAGATCGACATCCTTGAAAATACGCTGCCCGTTCTTCTTCACACGCCACTTGTCGAATCGCACCTGAAGCCGCGGACTGTAGCCTTTCATCTGATCGAAGATCCACTGCCGCGCGGCGCCGATGCCGTAATTCGGCATGTCCGTGGCGGACAGCAGATGGCGGGTTTTGAAGCTCGCAAGATGCTCGATCACGCTCTTAATGTGAGCCTCTGAAACTTCGTCGACGATTTTCTTGACCTGGGGATTGACGGCAAATTCGTCAGCTTGGGTGAAACTGGCAAACGTGAGGGTAATGGCGGCTGCGAGGGCTAGGATTTTCATGCAAGCTAATAGGATACTGCATTGGCTGGCGGCGGCGATTCCAGGGAATCGCCGCCCACGCGCCCGCGAAGAAGCCGGCAAATCTATCGATCAGCGTGCTCCCGGAATGGCGGCATGCGCCAACTCGCCCCTCTGCTCCGCAACGCCGCCGCGCTTCGCAAGAAGCATGAAGGCGAGCATGTGGGTGGTGAGCAGAATCGGAACAAAAAGCGCGGGAATATAGATTCCGGCGCCGAAGAGTCCCACGTCGGGGACTTGAGTGACGCCTTTATAGTAGGCGTTCAAGAGGTCGGCCGTGCCCCAGAGATTGAAGATCCAGACGATCGGAATGGCAGATGCCCAACGCCGGGTGAGCGCCGCAATGGAAAAAAGCGCCAGGATCGCGGCGACGAAATCGCCCCAGGCTATTTGACGAACGACCGCGGAGCTGAGTCCGGGAGATACGAATCCGATCACCATGAGGTTCATCCCCAAAAACCGAAACGCATGCAGAGAGGCGAGGATTCGCAGCGCGTTGTATCGAGGTAACGAACGAAGCTGCGGCCACACGTAGATCCTGGCGACTACGAAGCTGGTAATGAAGGCGCCGAGAACGCTCAGGACGAAGGGAAGAGCGAAGTTATCTGGCATAAGTAAATGTCCTCCTTATTCCCGAGGCGGCTCACCGCCAAGCAACGCAGTCAGCGGCGCCAGGGGGCCGACCGGAATGTACTCGTGGTCCATCAGGTTCTCTTTCGATAACGGCATGGCGTCGATCAGGGCGTGAGCCTCGTCGACGGTTTTTGCGTCGATGAGAAATATCACGCCTTTCCCGTCGCCCCTCGAGTACCACTGACGAATCCTACCGTCGAGATACAGCCGCACCGTCGCCCGGATCTCGGCGGGCATGACGTTCATGATCTGCTGACGAGTCACTCCTTGTTTGACAGTCAGTATGACCATCACTTCCGTCGTTCTAGGCGAAAGGGCGCCGCTGGGCGCCTGGGGCGACGGTTGAGATTGCGCCATAGATGCCATGGGGAGCACCGACATAAGCAAAGGGAAAAGTAGTTTCATGCTTTACCTCGATTCAATTTGGGTTGACTAGGTTGTTGTGTTTGGCCTCGTCACAAATTGCTAGCGAAAGATTGTCACGAGTCCGGATTCTTATTAGATTACTATCGTAATCTAAAACGTCAAATTTTTTTATGCCGCGTGGCCGCCGGCAAATGCCTCCAGATAGAATGACCGCGCGGCGCCCAGCGCGCGCTCACGGGCTTTGGGGTCCGCAATCACCCGTGCGGCGACAAGTATGCCAGCCATTCCCGAGAATAAAACGAACGCGCGCCCGCGCTTTTCTTCAATCGTGGCGCCTGGAATGTAGGGCAACATGCGCTGGACGTAAGCCAGCATCGATTGATTGATTCGTCTGCGGATCTCCACAGGCTGCCGGGCGATCTCCGGCGCCAAGGCGGCCAGCGGGCAACCGGCTCCCGGAGTACTCAGGTGTTTGGCGCTAAGGTATAGCTCGATGACTGCGCGTAACTCTGCGCCCTTCGGGGCGCCTTGCGCGACGGCCGCCAATCGGTCGCCCTGCTCCTCGAAAGCCCGAGCGACCGCCGCTGCGAAAAGATCGCCCTTGCTCTCGAAATGACGGTAAAAGCCGCCTTTCGTCAAGCCCAGCTCTTTCATGACTGGGCCGATGCCGTTCATTTCAGACCCGTGCTCCCGGAACAACCGGGCTGCGGTGCTGACGATCTTTTCATGGGTCTCGGCTTTTTGCTTTGCCGGGTATCTCACGCTCTTAAGATTACTCCAGTAATCTTAAGGATGCAAACATTTTTGCGGGAAAATAACGATGAGGAGAGCGTGATGGTACACGAGACAATCCAAGGCACATTCCGCCAAACAAACCTGACCAACGAATCGGCCGAGTACCTGGGCAAACGAGAAGAACTCCGCCTGGCTGAAATCGAACTTATGCGGCAGCGGGAGCGTGTAGCTGAGTTGCGTCGCCATCTTCCGCCCGGTCCGGCGTTGCCGGACTACAAATTTATCGAAGGTCCGGTCGACCTGAATTCAGGCGATACGCCAACGCGCACCGTCCGGCTGAGCGAACTGTTCACCGCGGCGGACAGGCCGCTGGTGGTTCATCACCTGATGTACGGGAAACGTCAAACGAAGCCGTGTCCGATGTGCACCGCTTGGATCGACGGCATAAACGGAGTGGCCCACCACATCGCGCAAAATGTGGACTTCGCGGTTGTGGCCGCAGCGGATCCCGCGGCCTTGCGAGCGCACGCCCGCGCCCGCGGCTGGAACCGGGTGCGTTTGTTGAGCGCTGGAGATAGCACGTTCAAATACGATCTGGGAAGCGAAGACCGGGAGGGCCGCCAGGATTCTGCGATGTCGGTCTTCAATCGGGATAGTCACGGCGTTGTTCACCATTTCTACACGGCGCATCCACGGATGTCCGCGGAGATCAAGGAGCGCGGCGTGGATCTGATGAGCCCGATCTGGCATGTTCTGGATCTCACGCCTCAAGGGCGAGGCGATTGGTCCGCAAAGCTGGAATATCCGATGACATCGCACGCTTAGCGTGCGTTATGGCTGTTGGAAGGCCGGTGGGTGGGGTTAGCGCTCTGGATGTCAGTGGCACTAGTAGATCGTTTCACTAAGGTATTTCCTGATTGACTGAATTGAGGGCGGCGAATTGGTTCCAGCGGTGGACGACCGGCGCAGCATTGATCTCTGCAATCCCCTGCAGAATTCTCTGGCGAAGTTCTGCCCACGACTGAACGCGAATTTAGCGCAGGAAAGTTCTGGACATTTTGCCGAAGAGGGTCTCGACGATATTGAGCCATGAGCCATGTTTTGGTGTCAGCACATATTCAAAACGATTCGGACGGGTGGTTAGAAATGCCCGCGTCTCTTTGGAAATGTGTGAGGAGTGATTGTCGAGAACAACTCGGATCGTGCAGTCGGCGGGGTATCGGGCGTGAAGATCCTTCAGCAGTTCGATGAACTCGCGGCTGCGGCGCCGCCGTTCCACCCGCGCAGTCACATGGCCGTCGTGGAGATCCAGTGCAGCGAGGATCGAGCATGTCCCCATGCGTGAGGAGAGAGATTAAGACTCCTGGCATGTCGTATCCCGCAGACGTTCGCGGGTGTAGCTACTTGAGCTCGAAGCGTAACGTTCGAAAATCGATCATTAGCTCTGACGCCTGCGAGAACAGGTCGATTCCTAATTGCCCGAAGTGCCATTTGCTGAGCGCGATCGTCGGGCTGAGCAGGACGGGCGCGTTGCGAAAGATGATCGGGAATCCGCCCGCCCTGATCCGCAACTCCGGCAAAGTTACCGAACTCACGTCCACCGAACCAGTGGCGCCGCTGAGCGAAAGCCTCGATTCGCGCACCCCTTCGACCAACTCGGGGAACTCGACGCCGAACCGCGGCCAGATTGACGAGACACCGGTCCCCGTATCGAGATCGACAGCCAGTTTATGTCCTTGAATCTCGACCAGAGTGAGCGGACTGGTGTCGTCAAACGAAAGATTTGCGTTGCCAAGGTTGGCTGGCGCCCCCGGGAAACCGATGCGAAACTCGCGGGCGCGGTTCCAACCCACTGTTTCCAGCGCGATGAGCACCGAAAGGCCGATCATGCCGCGTTGCTCTTCGGGGAATTTCGCAAACACCTCCATATCATCCGGAAACACGATGAAGGCGACATTGCGAAGTTCGCTGTTGCCGATTTTCAAGCGGTCGGCAACTGCGTACGCTCTCGTTTCGGACTTACCAGTGATCCCCTCAAAGGGCGCGCCTCCCTCAATCATACGCAGACCGAGCCGGTTCGCTTCTCTCCGGCTGACGCCGCACAGGACCGCGTCGGAATCGACGATGTATTGCGCGGATTTGCCATTCACGGCAATGGGAATGGCGATATGCGGCCAGTCGAGTGGGTGAGAATACTTGAGCACCGACGGCCGGCGCGATACGACCTTGAGAACGGGAAGCTGTCTGAGAGCGGAGAGAGTCTCCCTGTTCGACGAGTCGGGATCTTGGCCTGCCAGCGCTAGGCAGCGTTCCAAGACATGGGCCGCTTTGCGATAGTTCCCGGTGCGGTAATAGAGGCGGTTCAGCGTGAAATACATGTTGGCGAGCCGGTCCTTCTGCTCGCCCGCTCGCAGAGTTGCGCGGAGTTCCTTTTCGGCGGACGTCTCATCGTTGAACGCCGCAGCTACGTAGAAGCGATACAGAGGCGGGGAATGTGAATCGAGAACCAGATCGCGCAGTTCAAACCAGCGATGCTTCTCAAGAGCGGAATTGAGCGCGGTTTCATCCGCCGCGGACGAGATCCCGCACAGCAGCAACAGCAGGAAGAAAGATTTCAAACCCAACCTCCGAAATGTCGGAGCGACCAGATGCTAGCCGCCGGTGTCCTCGGAAGACCAGTTTACCGAGTCTAAGTAGTCCACGCGTCCTGACCGCTACGAGCGCCTTTCGGGTTTTTCACGGCATCGGGACTGCTGGGGAGGCCAAACAATCTTGTCCTATCCCGCTTAGTGATGCCCTTCTGATGCGCGCCGCCGGGTGCATCGCATGACTCGATCCATTATGGGAACGCGCTAGGATCGTGCATCCGTGAGCGGAAGTGGAATCTGGTTCTCGGAAGTTGTCCAGGTTCGTCCGTTCTAGTCGGCGACTCGTACAAGGCCTCCACACTGTCCCTGAGTCAGTGTGTGGTAACCGCGCGTTATCCTTATCCGACCCGCAAGATCGCCAACAACTTCTCTCCCACGGCGTTTGCCGTCGCCGTATCGGGCGCGATCACGAGAATGGTATCGTCGCCTGCGATGGTTCCCACGACCTCGGACCACTCTTCGTTGTCTAGGGCGACGGCCACGGAATTGGCGTGACCGGGGGCGGTTCGTAACACTACCAGGTTTTGCGCGCAGCGCACGTCGAGAAGAAACTCCGAAGCGAGCATCGCAAACTGCGGTCCGCTCTCATCGCTTCCCACCTCGCGGTAGCCTTCGTGTGTTTTCGCCAGGCGCAGATCGCGGAGGTCGCGCGAAAGAGTCACCTGCGTGGCGGCGATTCCCTGCGCTTTCAGCTCGTTCGCCAGTTCTTCCTGGGTGGAGATGCGCTTGGCGCGAATCAGCTTGAGAATCTGTCCCTGGCGGTAGCTCTTGCTCATGATTGGTTACGCCATGCGCGCCAGACGTGCGCGCGCTTCGGCCAGCGCAGTCGCTACGGCTTTCGGCCCTGTGCCGCCGGTGACTTCACGCGATTCCATTCCCGGACGCGGGTCCAGCAACCGCGCGAAATCGCTGGTGAATTCGGGAGCGAAGGCGCTCATTTGCGCCGCCGTCCAATCAGACGGCCGCTTCCCCGCTTTGACGCTTTCCAATACGAATCGCCCCACGATTTGATGCGCCTGATGGAAGGGCGTGCCCGCGCGCGCGAGCGCCTCGGCCAAGTCGGTTGCCACCACCCAGCTTTCTTCCGCCGCGGCGAGCGGTTTCGCCGGATGCAATTTGGCGGATTCAATGGTCACGCGCGCCATTTCGAGCGAGCCCGCCATCTCATCGGCCGCTTCGAATAGCGGAACTTTGTCCTCCTGCATGTCGCGATTGTAGGTCATGGGCAACCCCTTCATCGTGATCATCAGCGACGTGAGACAGCCCGCCACGCGCCCGCACTTGCCGCGAATCAGTTCGAGCGAATCCGGGTTCTTCTTTTGCGGCATCAGGCTCGAACCGCTGGTCACGCCATCGCCCAACTCCAGCCAGCCGAATTCTTCACCTGAATAGAGAATCCAATCCTCCGCCAGACGGCTGAGGTGAATCATGGTCACGCTCGCGGCGTAGAGGAAATCGAGCGCGAAATCGCGGTCGGCCGAGACGTCCATGCTGTTGCGCGTAATGGAATCGAACCCCAGGTCGCGCGCGATGGCCTCGCGGTCAAACGGGAACCCGCTTCCCGCCAGCGCGCCCGACCCGAGCGGAAGAACGTTGGCGCGTGCGCGCGCCTCGCCGAAACGCTCCCAGTCGCGCGTGAACATTTCGAAATAGGCCAACAGGTAATGCGGCCACAGCACCGCCTGGGCGCGGCGCATGTGGGTGTAGCCGGGGATTACCGCGTCGGGATACCGCGCAGCCAAATCGACCAGCGCCGACATCACGCTATGCAACAGTCCGCGCGCGCGGTCGCACTCTTCGCGCAGCCACAAGCGCGTGTCGAGCGACACCTGTTCGTTACGGCTGCGGCCGGTGTGGATCTTGTCAGCCACGGCGCCGGCGCGCTCCTTCAACTTGCGGATGACCAGCGTGTGGATGTCTTCATCCGTCGCGCCTTCGAAGAACGCCGGACCAGCCGCCTCCGCGCGAATCTCGTCAAACGCCTGAACGATCTTGGCGCGTTCTTCCGGGTTCAGAATGCCGACGGATTCGAGGGCTCGCGCGAATGCCTGCGAGCCGCGAATGTCGGCGTCCAACAGGCGCCGGTCGAAATGAAGCGATCCCGAAAATCGCTCGAAGACGTCCGACGCCGCGTCGGCGAAGCGTCCGCCCCAGAGCTTCATTTGGCTTGTCCGGCCAGCTTGGCGGCGAGCCCGGCGCGC
Organism: Bryobacterales bacterium; assembly: GCA_963703295.1. Taxonomy (GTDB): domain Bacteria; phylum Acidobacteriota; class Terriglobia; order Bryobacterales; family Bryobacteraceae; genus PALSA-243. The sequence continues at coordinate 6,806,521 of OY969810.1, read as the reverse complement.
ACTTTGATGGGCAGCCCAATCAGGTTGATGAAACCGAGCGCGTCTTTTTGGTCGTAGCTCGCGCCCATGGTGAAGCTCGCGATATCGAGCGAATAGAGCGAGAAGGGCGATTTCCGGCTTAACGGCTCGATATTGCCTTTGTAGAGCCGCAGCTTCACTTCGCCCGTTACGGGCTCAGCCACCTTATCGAAGAACGCGTCGAGCGCCTCGCGCAGCGGCGTGAACCATAGCCCGTTGTACACCATCTCCGCCCAATCGAGCGCCAGCTTCTGTTTGTAGTGCAGCGTGCTCTTATCGAGAGTCAGAGCTTCCAGTTCGCGCACTGCGAACATGAGCAGCGCGCCGCCGGGAGTTTCATAGCAGCCGCGCGACTTCATGCCTACGAACCGGTTCTCCACCAGATCGATGCGTCCGATGGCATGCTGGCTGCCGAGATGGTTGAGGGTCTCAAGCAGCTCGAAGGCCTTCATGGCCTTGCCGTCCACCGAAACCGGCGTCCCCTTCTCGAAGGCGATGGTTACCTCGCCTGCCTTGTCGGGCGCGTCGTTCGGGCTCTTGGTGAGCATCCAGATTTCGTCCGGGGCGGCGTTGGCGGGGTCTTCGAGGGCGCCGCCTTCGTGCGAGATGTGCCAGATGTTCCGGTCGCGGCTGTAGATCTTGGTGGTGGATTGCGCGATCGGCACGTTGTGTTTTCGCGCGTATTCGATGGCATCCTCGCGCGAAATGATATCCCACTCGCGCCACGGCGCGATCACGGCGAGCTGGGGCGCCATCGCCTTATAGGTCAGCTCAAAACGAACCTGGTCGTTGCCTTTCCCGGTGCATCCATGGGCCAGCGCGTCGCAGCCTGTGGCCAGCGCCACTTCCACCTGCTTCTTGGCGAGCAAGGGACGCGCGATCGACGTGCCAAGCAGATACTTGTGCTCGTAGACGCCGCCTGACCGGACCAGTTTCCAAAGATATTCCGAGACAAACTCCTCGCGCATATCCTCGACATAGACTTCGGAAGCGCCGGTCTTGCGCGCCTTTTCTTCGAGACCGGTAAGTTCGTCGCCGCCCTGGCCGATATCGCCGCACACGGCTACCACTTCGCAGGCGTAATTTTCCTTCAGCCATGGAATGATGACAGAAGTATCCAGCCCGCCAGAATAGGCGAGAGCCACTTTCTTAGGTTTGATCATAAGTGAATTTATAGCGTAGCAGGGGACGGGGATTGGGGGAAATCGGGGCGGGAAATCGGAGTGGGGCAGCCGGACGGCGGCGAAGCAGCGATTTATTTCACGGCCATCGTGACGACGCCGGCGCCGGTTATGCCCCCAACCGACAACACAACTGGAACGGCGCTGCCGGCAGTGACGCCTGAAGGCACTTGGGCGTTGATTTGCAGCAGCCCGATGGTAGAGCCTACAGGTACCACCGCGACCGGCGATACTACGGCATGGCTGCCGATTGTAAGACTAACGGCGCCAACCGGTGTTACCGTTCCGCCGCCAACGAACTGAGCTTCCGTCGGGGCGGGTGAATCGCACGCGCTGCCTGGGGCGGGCGTGCAGGAGGTGACGCCGAAACCTGTGGCATAGATTGCAACCCAAGAGCCTACGGTGGCGGCGTTCTTTGCGCCATTCACGGAGTAATCGTTAGGTACGACGCTGGTATTGATATTCAAGATCGCGCCTTGGCCGGAAGGCCCGAGCGTGAAGATTCCAGGATTAACCGCCGCTACGTTCACGTGAAAGGGGGCCGCGGCAGGGACGCTGTTGTACGTCACCACAAGATTTACGGTTGGACCGCTGGCTGTCCCTGGAGCGACGGCCAAAGGCACGACGCAACTGAGCTGGGTAGGGCTGGTGTAAAGCAACGGAGCAGGCACGCCGTCTATCGTCACGGATGTGTTGGCTCCTGCTACTCCCAAACTTACTGGCAGCGATGAACCCGAATAGGGCGTAATGCCCGCCGGACCCAATCCCGCGCCGTAAATGGTAATGATTTCTCCCGGCGAGACGGTTCCCGTGCTGTAACTCGCGCTATTCACGACGGACCAAACTTGCGGCACCGCGGGATTGTAAACGACAAAGCTCACCGGTGTGGAGGCCGCGGCTGCGGTTACCGTCTGAATCACGATGGGTAGATTTCCGGCGGTGGTAAGAAGACTCGAAGGAATCGTGGCCAACATCGTGGTGGGGTTGATGACCGTCACCGGGGTCAGAGCCGTCATGCCGCTCACGGCGGTGGAAGCGGACGTGAAGTTTGTACCGGTGATGGTGACCGTGACGCCCGTTGTGCTACCCGCCGGAGCGCCTGGCGGCCAGATTCCATTGGATGCTGCGATGGTCGGTATTCCGGCGCTCACCGTCAAAGTCACGTTGATGACCAGACTCTTATTTGAGGCGTTGGTAGAGGATGCCGTGATGGTGCCTTTGTATGGAACGAGCGACGGCGCAAGGCCGCTCGCATCCGCCGTGATGGTTAAAGTCTCCGGCAGGCCGATCAGGGCGATGCTTCCCGTAGGCGACGCCTTGAGCCATGTTCCCCCGGCTACTGCGACCGTGGCAGTAAGCGCGTCGCCGTTACTGGCCAGGACAATGGGTGTGGCTTGCAGCGTGGGTCCTGAACCGGTGGTGTAATTGAACGCCACCGAGGTGGAACTGGCCGACAAAGACGAGGGCTGGTTACCTACCGTCAGCGCGACGGCGAGGTTTTGCGTAGTGGTGACCGCCGAGGGCGCATTGACCGTGATGGTTGCGGCGTACGATCCGGCTGCGAGACCTGAGGGATTCGCATAAACCTGCAGGGTGGCGGGCGTAGTGCCCGAACTGGCAGAGACAGTCAGGCAGGGAGCGCTGCAGGCGGCCGGTTGTGTGACGGTAATGGTGAAAAATAGGGCCGTGGAACCGGTACTCTTGAGGCCGAGTGTCTGCGCCGCGGGCGAGGAGCCCCCAATCTGATACGTGAAGGCGAGCGAGCCCGGGGTCAACGCCATGTCCGATGCGGCGGCAGACCCCACGTGGGCGGTAACGAGACCTAGGAGAACGATGGGTAAGAAGAAGCGAATCCGGTTCATGTTCAGTTGGGCTCGCCGGCGGCGGCAAGCCTCAACTTACAGATCGGCCGTTCTTCGAACAAACTTAATGGGGAAGCGAATCGGGCGGGCTTTAGCCCGCCGGACGCTACTTGACGGTAAACGGAACGGATGCCGAAACGTTCTCCCATTCCACGGTCAGTTTTCCGCGATTTCCGCCCGTGCTTGCAAGGTCGATCTTCAGTTTCTCTACCGGCCTCGGCGTCTTGGCTACTGTCATGGCTGTGCGTCCCAGTTCATCGCCGGGTGCATCGGTGGTGCTGCCATCCATGTTGATGCCCCACTGACCGGTCTTCTTGTTTACGATTAGCTCCCATTTGCCTTTGTCGAGAAATACGTAAAGACTATAGTCGCCGGCCGGAACCGCTAAGCCGTGAAGGTCGAGACTGGCGTCCGTGTGGAGCACGGTTGCAGAATCGGCGCCCAGACGCCAAACGCTGTCGTCCGGTTGCAGCGCGCCGTCGCCGCCGAAGACCTTTCGACCCCGCATGGATGGCGCGTGGTAGTAAATCCATACCTGCTTACCGCCGATCGTCGCCGTAGTTTCCGTACCGGGACTCTTCGAATTTTCGGTCATCAACTTCTTCTTATCCAAGCCCTGTCCTTGGGCTATTGCGGCGGCTAGAACCATGCCTGCCATCAGCGTATATGTAACAAGTTGCTTCATGTTGGTTTCGCTCCTCAGCCGAGTATATACCGCCTCGGGATGGGTGAAATCTGCGCGCCGTCTACTTGCCATCCAGGAAATCAGTGACCACGTTCCGCTCCGGGCGATGCTCCACATCCACCGCATAGTTCAGCTTCCGCATCTTCTCGTCGGTGATCTTGCCGGAAAGCTCTTCCAAAGCCGGCCGCAGCCCAGGTAGCCTTTGCTCGGTCGCCTGGCGCACCACAATCGCGCACTGGTAAGGCGGAAAATATCGCTTGTCGTCCTCTAAGACCGTGACGTCCTGTTTGGCAATCTGTCCATCGGTCGCGCTGGCGGCGATCATGTCCACCTGCCCGCTGCCGAGTGCCGTGTAGAGTAAGCCCAAATCCATCGTCACCGGCGGCGCCGCCATGTGGAATCCGTAGGTGGAGAGCAGGCCATCCAATCCGTCCGGCCGCTGTACGAATTCATAGCCGACTCCCATATGCCATGCGTGCGCCGCCGCGGCGTCGGAGAGAGTCTTCAAATGGCTGGCGCGCGCTTCGGGGCCTTTCACGATCATGGCGAACGTGTTGTTGAAGCCAAGCGGGGACAGCCAATCCAGTTTCCAATCGTTGCGATACTTTGTGCGCACCGTATTGAAAACCGCCGCTGGATCTTGCATGGGTTTCTGCTTCAAGACGGCGGTCAATGCGGTTCCCGTATACTCCGGATATAAGTCGATCTCTCCCTTGACTAGCGCCTGATGCGCCAGGAGCGTGCCGCCCAGGTTCAGTTTGCGCTCCACCTTGATGTGCAGTTTGCGCTCGATCTGTTGCGCCACCAGTTCGCCCAGCACCCTTTGTTCGGTCAGATTCTTCGATCCCACGACTACGGCCGGGGTTAATCCGCAGCCGACGGCCGATAGCGCGGCTAGGCAGAGAGTCATCAAGCCGGTGAAAGTCTTCGTTCGATCCATTCCAATACCTCGTCGGCTGCGATCGCCATGATTGCCGCGGGAACAGCTCCCGCCAGGATAGTACGGCTGTCCACCATCGATATGCCGCGGAAGATGAAAACGCCCAACCCGCCGCCCCCGATGGCCGCAGCGATGGTCGCCGTCCCGATGGTTGCCACCGTGGCAATGCGCAGCCCCGCCATGATCGACGGCGCAGCGAGCGGTAATTCCACCTGCCATAAGACTTGCCGCGCGGTCATACCCATGGCAACGGCCGATTCGCGAACCGCCGCGTCTACCCCGATGATTCCCGTGAGCGAGCTTCGCAGGATGGGCAGGAGGGCGTAGACGCAGAGAGCGACGATAGCGGTCCGCTTGCCGATCCCGCCGATCAGCGGAACGGGAATCAGAAATCCGAACAGCGCCAGGCTCGGGATGGTTTGCCCGATGTTGGCGAACCACACCGCCCAGCGACGTCCCGCCGGATGGCGCGCGAGCAGGACCGCGCCCGGAATTCCGAGCGCCGCCGCAATGGCTATGGTGATCCCGACCAACTCCAGATGTTCGAGCGAGAGCGACAGAATCTCAGGAAGCATTGGGCCTCCACGAGTCTTCCAGGCTGGCGAGAAATGCGCGCGCCTCCGTGCTCTGCGCGCGCACGAATTCGGAGGGCGTGAGCAGCGTATCGATTACGCCGTCTTTCAGCAGCGCGATTCTCGTCCCCAGCATCAGGGCTTCGTGGATATCGTGCGTTACGAATAGTGCGGATTGATTGGTGGCGCGCCGCAGCTCGAGAAACTGCCGCTGCAGGTCGAACCGCGTGATGGGGTCGAGCGCCCCGAACGGCTCATCCAGCAAAAGAAGCGGCGGATTCGCCGCCAGCGCCCGCGCGATACCGACGCGTTGCTTCTGGCCACCGGAGAGTTGGCGCGGATGGCGCGAGCGCAAGCTGTCCTCGAGACCGACGGCAACCAGCAGTTCGCGCGTGCGTTCGGCAATGCGCGCCGGCGGCCAGGCTTCCAGGCGGGGAACCAGGCCGATATTGGCCTCGACCGTCCAATGCGGAAACAGGCCGGCGTCCTGGATCACATACCCCATGCGGCGTCGCAGCCGAATGGGGTCCTGCCGGGACGTGGGCGAACCTTCGAACAGAACCTCGCCGGAATCGGGGCGGATGAGACCGTTCACGGTCTTCAGCAGGGTAGTCTTGCCGGATCCGCTACGCCCTAGCAACATCACGGTTTCGCCGGGTTCCACCGAGAGTGAAACGTCGCGCAGGACGGCGCGGCCGCCGAGGGTGCAGGAGATGCCGCGAAGATCGAGGATGGATGCCAAGATCTATCTTACGCGGGTGCGGCGCCGAACTGAGCGCCCCATCGCCGTCCGCCCCAAACCCGCCCTGCTATCATATTTTCAGGGAGCGCCATTGGCCCGACCGGTACCTTTTTGTCCTCGGGCCGTCGTCCAATATATTGATCTCCCACGGTGAGTCATGAAAATTCGACATCTCCTCTACGTCGCGCTAGTGGTCGGCCTTTCGGCCGTCCTGGCGCCGATTTACGGTCCAGGACTCCGCGCCTATGCGGCTTCCCCAACCACGCCGGCTTCGGCCGACGATATCGACAAAGACATGAAATCGGTCGCCGCGGCCTTTGCTCTTGTCGAGAAGAATTTCGCCGATCCAGTGACTTCTGAGAAGGCGTTCTACCAGGGCGCGATTCCGGGGATGTTGCATTCGCTTGATCCGCATTCGAATTTTGTAGATCCCGACGATTACCGTGAGATGCAGCGCCGGCAGCGCGCGCAATACTACGGCGTGGGCATGGAAATTCTAGGCGACGCTGACGGCCACGTCAACGTGATGCGCCCATTCTACGGATCGCCCGCCTATAACGCCGGCTTCCGACGCGGCGACATCATTGAATTGGTAGACGGCAAAGATGTCACCAAACTCGATTCCGGCGCAGTTGCCAACCTGCTGCGCGGCCCGCGCGGCACGCAGGTTCGCGTCGCCGTGAAGCGCGAAGGGGCGCCCGATTACATTAGCGCGCAGGTCACCCGGGGTGAAATCGAGACCAGCGTGGTGGATGCATTCTGGGTCACGCCCGACGTGATTTACCTGCGCGTGGAGAACTTCGAAGCATCCAATCTTTCCCACGACGTCGAGGCCGATTTGCGCAAATTGGGCGAGCAGAAGGCCAAGGGCCTGATTCTCGATCTGCGCTCGAACCCCGGCGGACTGGTGAACGAGGCGGTAGCGCTGGCTGGACGCTGGCTGCGCGACGGACAAGTGGTGGTTTCCCACCATGGCCGGGCCGAAGAGGAGCAGGTGTTCCGCGCCAAATCGGTTGCTACGGCGCAGAAGTATCCGATGGTCGTTCTGGTGAACAGTCAGTCTGCATCGGCGTCCGAGATCGTGTCGGGCGCGTTGCAGGATCATGACCGCGCGTGGTTGATTGGCGAAACTACCTTCGGCAAGGGCTTGGTGCAGGCGCAGTTCCCGCTTTCCGAGGGCGCCGCGCTGCTGCTGACCATTGCGCACTATTACACGCCTAGCGGACGCCTGATTCAGCGCGACTATTCACACGAATCCTTCTACGATTACCTCTACACGAGCGGTAAAGAAGCCAAAAATACCGACGACATTAAGTCCACCGATAGCGGCCGGAAAGTCTTCGGGGGCGGCGGCATCACGCCCGACGAAAAGTATGCCACGGTTGTGTTTACGCCATTCGAACGCCGCATGGGCGTAGTGCTACCGAACGGCGTTGTACCCGGCCCGATTTATCACTTTACGAACTCCTACTTCGCGGGTAAAAAGCCCACCCTGCCGGACGGATGGCAGCCGGGCAACGATACGCTGGAACAGTTCCGCACTTATCTGAAAGCTCAGAAGGTGAACTTCACCGATGCCGAATTCGACGCTTCTAAGGACTTCCTGAAGCGCTGGATCCGCTGGGAGTTCTATTCACGCGCCTTCGATAAGGAAACCGCCGAGCACGCCAATTGGAAGGACGATGTCGAAGTCCAAAAGGGCATACAGAGCCTGCCCAAGGCGCAGGGCCTTCTGCAGCAAGTACAGCGCGTTCTCGCCGAGCGCGGCGCAAAGGGATAGACTTCTAGGAATGAATCGGTTGACGACGCCAGCGGTTCTGCCGCTGGCGTTTCTCTTTGTGGGGGCCGTTTACGCGCAACCCAAACCGCAGTATGAGATCTTCGCCGTCCGTTATGCGACCATTCCGGGCTTCGCCGTCAACGGATTAATTGAAGGCGCCGACCCGGCGCGCAAGCTGGATATCGCCATGATGGTGTGGCTGATCCGCGGCAATGGAAAGAACGTCCTCTTCGATTCGGGATTCCACGCGGCGCAGTACGTTCAGCAGTGGCATCCGGTGGACTTCGCAACTCCATCCGACGCCGTAGCGCGCGCAGGAGTGAAGCCGGAAGAGATTACCGACGTCATCATCAGCCACATGCACTGGGACCATGCCGGCGGTATGGATCTATTTCCCAAGGCGAAGGTCTGGCTGCAGAAGGATGAGCTGGAGTACTACGCCGGCACGGCCTGGCAATCACGCCGCACGCATGGCGGCATCGATGCGGGCGACATACAACTGGCGGTGAAGCTGAATACCGAAGGGCGTGTCGGACTGGTGAACGGCGATGCGCAAGAGATTCTTCCCGGCATCACCGCCTACATCGGGGGCAAACATACATATGCGTCGCAGTTCCTTTCGGTGAATACGGCCGCGGGCATGGTGGTTCTGGCCAGCGACAACATGTATCTCTACGAGAATCTGGAGAAGCATCTGCCAATTGCCCAGACGCTCGACCGGGAATCGAACCTTCGCGCGCAGGACCGCATGAAGCAGCTTGCTGCCGACCCGCGTTTGATCGTGCCTGGGCATGACCCACTGGTGATGACGAAGTTCCCGCAGGTTGCCCCGGGCGTGGTCAAGATCGTTCTCCAATAAAAAATGCGGAGGGCGAAGAGCTTACGCTCTCGCCCTCCGCAGGCTGCTTAGAGGAGCAGTAAATCTAACTTCCGCTTAGCGCCGGCCGCCGAAATGCGCTCCGCCACCGAAATGCGCTCCACCGCCCATTCGCGCTCCGCCACCGAAGCCGCCTCGGAATGCTGGGGCGGACCCGCGTATTGCTGGTACCGATGGCCGCACGGGGGCGATCGATCTCACTCCACCGGGCCTGACTAACCCGGGATAGCGGTAGCCGCCGCCAATGTAGGGGCGATATGCCGACCAGTAGGCCGGAGAGTAGAATCCATACCCGAATCCGAACGGGCTGCCGAGGTAGCCGAATCCTGGTACGAAGGCCCAGGAAGAATAGTAGGGATTCCAATACCAGCCTGTGCCGTAATACCATCCGGGGTTATCCACGACGATGGTCTGCGCGGTGGCCATATTGGCTTCCGCCATATATTCTGAACGCACCTTGCTCCATGAATATAAGGGGTCCGTGCTATTCCTGTCGAAACTTTCCGTCTTGAGCTTGGTATTCGCGGCGCTCAGAACCAACTCATGGCCCTTCTTTACCTTCACGTCCTTGTCGGCGTCGCGTACGGTGACCTCACCATCGAACACCGCAACCTTCGGCTGATCGGCGTTGAATTCGTAGATGCCGCGCTTATCGATCAGCGAATTTGATCCGGCATCCGCGATACGGATACCGTTGTCCTTTTCTACCTGCGCCGCCTCGATCAACGCTTCGCCTTTTACTAACTCGACGCGCGTATCGGTAATGGAATTCGTAGCCAATCTGGCTTCCGAATTATTATTCAAACGGAGGAATACTCCGGGAGTGAGAAGCATTTCCGCTTTGCCATCCCGGGTCTCTAACATTTGACCAGGCTCAACCTGCGCGGATTGCGATGCGCGCAACGCCTGACCATTAACGAAAACTTGTCCTTCCGTATAATTGACGGCGCCAGGGCGGGCTGTGCCTCCCTGTGTTTGCGCCAAAACGGCCAAACTGCCGGCTAACACTACTCGGGCTAACCGGCCCGCTGTTTTCAACTGGTTAACCATATTTATACGTTCCTTCCTCACTAGATAAGATGCCCCTGCATATGTGGAAGTTCTTAAGGGTTTGTAAGCGTACGGTTTAACCCCTTCTTCGGAGTTATACGACCTGGTAATATCCGCGGCGTTCTACTACTTCGACGGGAACATTAAAGAGGCGGCCCAGACGTTCTGCGGTCAGTGCATCCTGCTTGGGGGCATCGCCCTCGACGCGCCCATCGCTGATGGTGATGACGCGGCCGATCTCGGGGATGATATCAGGCAAGTGGTGCGTCACCATGAGGAGGCTGATGCCGGTGCGCGCCAGCTTACGCAGGATGTCACGCAAGCCACGCTCGGCGTGGAGGTCGAGACTGTTGGTGGGCTCGTCAAGAATCAGGGCCTGCGGATCGTGCACTAATGCACGTCCGATCAGGATGCGGCGGGCTTCGCCGGAGGACATCTCGATGGTGTTGCGCTCGGCCAGATGGGCGATTTCGAGCAGTTCCATGACGTCGTGCGCTTTGCGCTCCATCTCCGGGGTGACGTGATGGTTGGGCCAGATGCCCACGCTGCCGAAGAAGCCGGAGAGTACGATTTCGTAGCCGGAGTAATCGCGCGTACACATCTGCATCCAATCGTTCGAAATCAAGCCGAGATGGTTGCGGAGATCGAAGAGGTTCCAACGGTCGCGGCCGAGAATGCGGAGATGCCAGGGCTCGGATTTCTGGCGTGGGTAAAGCTCGCGCGAGATCAGTTTGATGAGGGTCGACTTGCCCGATCCGTTGGGGCCGAGAATGGCCGCATGCTCGCCTTGCGCGATGGAGAGCGTAAGGCCATCGAGCACCAACCGCTCGCCGCGCTGCACGGTTATGTTATGAAAATCGATCAGTGGAAGCATAAAAGGCGCACGCCACGTCCTAATGGACGGGTGGCGGGGGGCCGCCGGTTTTGGGAGGCCGCCGCATAATCATAACAAGCGGCGCGAGCAGGATGACCACGACGCCAAGTACCGAGATGATATCGATGTATGCCAGCGTGGCCGCTTGCCCTCCGACGAGGCCGGCGATGCGCGCATAGGCCTGCTGTTGCGGGTGCGCCACGCCTTTCTGCGTCAAAGTCTGGGTAATGCCGCCAGCCATCTGCTGGAACGGAGTCGAATCGATCCCCGTGTGCGCGGCCATATAAACCTGGTGCTTCTGCGCCTGACGCGTAAGCATGGTGCTGATTACCGCGATGCCTATGCTGCCGCCGATATTGCGCACAAAACTATTCATTGCCGATATCTGATTGTTCTTTTCGCGCGGCGTGCCGACATAGGCGAGAATACTCGACGGCAAAAAAATGAAGGCGAGCCCGATAGTCTGGTAAGTGCGCAGCATAGCGGCCGTCTTGAAATCGATCTGCAGATTGAGATGGGTTGCCATGTAGAAGAGCGACAGGCCGGTGGCGACAAAGCCGAACGCCATCATGAACCGCTGATCCACGCGGCTCACGAGCTGACCGGCTATGGGCATCATCAAAAGCATCATGAAGCCGCCTCCGGCCAGGGCCTCGCCCGCCTTTACGGCCGGATATCCCAAGAGCAGTTGCAGAAATTGAGGGATGACCACCGTGGTGCCAAACAGGACGATGCCGAGCACGAAGGTAAAGAACATTGCGACGGAGAAGTTGCGATTCCGAAAGAGCCGAATCTCGACAATAGGCGACGGATGATAGTACTCCCAAACCACCCACGCAATCAGGGTATAGATGGCGATGACGAAGAGCACGGTGATCCAGGTGGTGGAGAACCAGTCTTTTTCCTGCCCCTTGTCCAACACCACCTGCAAGCAGCCGATTCCGAGGACCAACATCGCCAGGCCCGGGTAATCGATCTTGGGACGCCCTTTGGCGCGTTCTTTGACGAGGTATGGCGGGTCCTCAACCAAACGGTTGGTGAGCAGGAGCGAGATGATGCCGATGGGGACGTTGATATAGAAAATCCAGCGCCAACTGTAGTTGTCGGTAATCCAACCGCCCAGCGTGGGACCGATGGCGGGCGCCACGACGACCGCCATGCCGTATACAGCGAAAGCCATACCCCGCATGGATGGAGGGAAGGTATCGGCAAGGATAGATTGTTCGCTGGGTTGCAACCCTCCGCCGCCAACGCCCTGGAGAACGCGGCAAATCACGAGCACGCCGAGACTGGGCGCGAGGCCGCATAGGAAACTGCTGACCGTGAACAGCGCCACGCACAGCATGTAAAAGCGCTTGCGCCCGATCAGACGCGAGAACCAGGCGCTGATGGGCAGAATGATGGCGTTAGAGACCAGATAGCTGGTGAGAACCCAGGTGGCCTCTTCTTCGCTGACTGAGAGATTACCCGCGATGTGCGGAAGGGATACGTTGGCGATGGAGGTATCGAGCACCTCCATGAACGTCGCCAAAGTAACCGTGAGGGCAACGGCCCACGGGTTATATTTCGGCTTCCAGATCGCCTCGTCCATTTAACTGCTACCCATCTATTGCAGCCAGACCTTGGGTACTACGGACATGCCCGGCCGGAGGCGGTCGAGGCCGTTTTGGTTCTTGTCGAAACGAAGCCGCACGGGCAGACGCTGTACTACTTTGACGAAATTACCGGTGGCGTTTTCGGGCGGCAGGAGGCTGGTGATGGATCCCGAAGCGGCCGGCATGCTTTCGATGTAGCCATTGAAATCGAGGTCGAAGGCGTCTACGTGGATCTTCGCCTTGAGGCCGGGACGCAAGCGTTGGAGCTGCGTCTCCTTGAAATTGGCGGTCACCCAAATGTCGCCGATCTGCGCGATGGTGAAGAGCTGCTGTCCGGCTTGCACGGTAGCGCCTACCTCTACACTGCGTTTGCCCATGACGCCCGAAACCGGAGCGAGCACGTTGGTGTAGGAAAGATCGAGGAGCGCCCTATCGACGCCCGCTTTCGCGGCATTGGCCTGCGCTTGTTTCGATTGCAGATTGGCGCGACTGATGGCGGCCTGTTGGGGCGCAAGGCGATTACTTTGATTCAGGCGCGTGCGGGCTTCCGCGACCTGGGCGCGGCGCTGATCTGCCACGCGCGCCGAGGATTCCATGGCTGCGCGCATGGTGGCTATAGTGGCAGCGGCCGAATCCACGGAGGCGGCCTGCGCCTTGGCGTTGGCCACAATCTGGTCAAACTGAGTGCGCGGGATTTCGTCCTTTTCCACGAGGGCGCGATAGCGCTCGAGATCGGCCTGGGCCTTGGCGTTATTGGCTTCGGTTTCGCGAAGCTGCGCCTGTGCCTGATTCAGGCGCTGCTGCGCCGCCGCTGTGTCCTGCTCAGCCGCAGCCAAGGCGGCGAGTTGCGTATCCACCTGCGCCTGAGCGGTCGAGATGTTGGTCTCATTGGTGGTCTCAGTGATGGGCACGTTCGGATGCTGCGCGGCGATGTCCGCCTGGGATTGCGAGAGTTGCGCTCTGGCTTGCTCCGCCGCGACCTGGTAATCGCGCGGATCGATTGTCGCCAACACCTGGCCCGCGGTCACGAATTGATTTTCATCGGCATTAACGGCCGTGACGGTGCCCTGGATGCGCGAACTGACGCTGTTCAAGTGAGCCTCGACCATGGCGTCATCGGTAGATTCGTAGGTCTGCGCGTACTGATAGAAGAAAAAGCCACCGACTGCCAGCAGCAGGCCGATAATTCCGACAATCAGCAGCGCGCGGCGGCGCTTGCGCGGCGGCATGGGCTGTGGCTCGGCTTGCGCTGGAGGAGCTTGCGCCGGCTCGGCAGGAGCGGGAGTTGAATTCTGAGCGGTTTCTGCCATTAAGGTCTCCTCAAAAACTGTTTGATATTCTGTTCTGCCTGGCCCATGGCCCGCGCCAGACTGGCTTTGGCAAGGTTATGCGCAAAGAGACTGGCGATGTAATCGCGTTCCGCGGCGGCGGTGGATTCCTGCGCTTGCACCACCTCGAGGGTATCGGCTACACCGGCGGCGAAGCGATCGCGCGCCTGCTGCAACGTGTCGGCAGCCAGCTTGCGATTGCTGTCGGCGACCGCCACCTGTTGCGCGGCCGAATTCAGATCGAGAAAGGCAGTGCGAATCTCGGCGTCGATGCGGCCGCGGAGTTCCTGATATTCGGCGCGCCGCTGTTCGAGCGCCGCATCGGCCTGCTCGATATCGCCCTGGGCGCGGTGGCCGTTAAAGATGGGCACGTGGACGGCGGCGGTGATGCCGAAGGTGCCATGCGAACTGGTGGGATCGACGCCGATGACGCCGTAATCGGCGCCGACGGAAACGGTGGGCATGCGCTCCGCTTCGGCGGCGCGCTTGGAGATTTCCGCGGCGTGAATCTGCGCGCCGGCGGCTTTGAGATCGGCGCGATTGGCGTAGGCGCGGGCGAGGGCATCGTTAAGCGTGATGGTTTCGAGCGGGGCGAAGGGCAGGGTATCGCTCAACGTGTATTCCTGTCCGGGCGGGAGACCGATGAGGCGGGCAAAGGCGATCTTCTGTTTTGCCAGATCGTTCTCCACGGAGCTGAGGCGCTGCTGTTCGGTCTGCAGTTCCACCTGGCTGCGGGTGACGTCGATGCGCGCGGCGACGCCAGCGTCATGCCGATCCGAGGCCTGTTTGAAGGTTTGCTGCGCCGTCGCGAGCTGCGCGCGCGTCGAATCGACCCGCGATGAACTTGCAATCACCTGCAGATAGGCGCCGGTGACGGCAAGGGCGACCAGATCGTGCGCATCCTGCGCGGAAAACTGCGCCGACTTGGCGTTCTCGCGCGTTGCGCGATAGTTGTTGAGCCGGGTGAGATCGAGAATGGACTGCGAGACGCCGGCGCGAAGATCGAAGTAGTGAAAAGGGCCGATCACGGTGGGAAAAGAGAAGCCCGGCGCGTTCAGGTGAATGCTGCCAAAGCCGAGCGCGGCGAGATCCGTCTGTTGATCTACGCCGGTGAAGGAGGCGTTGACCTGCGGTAAGAGAAAGCTGCGCTCGACGGTGGTCTGGCCCTCAGCGGCGCGCAGGCTTTGTTGAAAACCGACCGAGCCCAGGTTCGACTTGATGCCACGCTGGACCGCATCGTCGAGCGAAAGCGCGAGCGGCGCGCCGGGCGTCTGCGAGGTTGGCACGCTGCCCTGGTAGGCGCCCTGCGCCTGGACGGTGGAGTTCAGCGTGTTCACCGATTCTCCGCCGGGAACGGTGGTCTGGGTAACGATGACGCTGCCCGGCGAGGCGGTTCTGCCAGAAAGCGGCAACGGGTTGACGCGCGTACCTGGAGGAAGGGCTTCGGGCGGGCTTTGCGCAGAGACAACGAGCGCAAGCGCGGGGAGCGCCAGTATTCCCAGCGCGAAGGGCTTCCGAATGCCAATTGTCATTTTTTCCTCCGTGGCCGATCAGCGTTCGCGATCCCCCGCCAAAGCAGGTCCGCGGCGAACTCGATTTCGTCTCGCACTTGAAACTCTTTCCACCCGAGAAGCTGACGTTCCACCAAGCCGCGCGCAATATCGAACAGTTTGGCGGCCAACGGTCCCGCCGGCACGGACCGGATTTCCCGCCGCCGCACCGCCGATTCAATCAGGGACGATATGTGGCGCAGATTGTCGCGCTGCAGCCGGCGCATCTGCTTGCTGATGGAAGTTGTGGCGCACATGCCGCCATATTCGGCGAGGTAGATCTTCAAGAACTCTTCATGCGTGCGGCAATATTCCAGGCGAACGCGAAGGAACGCCTCGATCTTTTCGCGCAGCGACGGCGCGCTCTCCATTTGGGCGCGGGCCTCGCCGGCGAGAGCGCGAATATCGCGCAGCAGGGCAGCCGCATACAGCTCTTCCTTCGACTTGAAGTAAAGGTAAACCGTGCCCTTCGCGATGCCCGCTTCGCCGGCGACGTCTTCCACCGAGGTGGCGGCGTAGCCTTCGCGCGAGAACACCGTGCGCGCGGCATTGAGCAGGGAATCACGTTTTGTTTGCGTGACTGACTGGTCAGTCATTTATCCAATTTAGCGAATTTCAACCGGCAAACGCAACCCCTGGCGGTTGCCCGCGAGCTTGCCGCGCGGCCTTTACTGTTTCAATTCGGCCAGTTCCGCAGCGGTGAGCTTCCAGTTGGCGGCGCGTGCGTTCGCATACGCCTGATCGGCCGTAGTGGCGCCGGCGATCACGGAGGCGACGGCCGGTTGCGCACTGAGCCACGAAAAGGCGAGTTCCAGAAGGGAATGTCCGCGCGATTCGGCGAATGCAGCGAGCTTTTCGACCTTGGCGAGATTCTCGGGGGTGAATACCTTAGGACCCCATCCGGCATCGCCGCGGCTGCCTTTGGGCGGCTCTTTTCCTGCGCGGTATTTCCCGGTCAAGAGGCCATTGGCCAACGGGAAATACGGCAAGAAGGCCATTTTCTGGCGCTCGCATTCGGCCAGCACTCCATTTTCGGGTTCCCGGTGAAACAGGCTGTATTCGTTCTGTACGCTGACAAATCTGGCGCCGGACGCGGACGCCTTCGCGGCTTCCCGCAGTTGATCGACGGTGAAGTTGGAGCATCCAATCTCGCGCACTTTGCCCTCGCGAACGAGATCGTTGAGCGCGCCGAGGGTATCCGCGATGGGAGTGCCAGGATCCGGCTTGTGCAGTTGGTAAAGGTCGATACGTTCTAATCCCAACCGCTTCAGACTGTCTTCCGCAGAGCGGCGAACATGGGCTGGTTTTGCGCCTTCGCCTACGCCTTCCATCTTCATGCCGAACTTGGTGGCGACAATGGCGCGGCCGGGATGGGCTTTCAAGGCGCGGCCAAGAAATTCTTCGCTGCGTCCCTGATCGTAGATATCCGCGGTGTCGAAAAAGTTAATGCCCGAGTCCAGGGCGGCGGCCACGACGCGCTCAGCGGCAGCGGCATCGATTCTCCAGCCGAAATTGTTGCAGCCGATTCCAACGAGCGAAACTTCAAGCGAAGCGATACGGCGCGTTTCCATTATGATGATCTCCTGTGCTTTTTTCCGAACGCTTCCACTGGGATTCGAGGCCTAACCGGTTAACGGAGCTTCTTTCGCAAAAACATGGCGAAGGCGCAAGGCTGTTGGATCTTACGCAATCGAATCCCACGCGGGCAGGCCTCCAGTATCCCTTGGATGTGGTGCGCGCCTTCGAAGATTCAGCAATGCTTTCGTACGAACCCTCACCGCGAGGTTCGCTGACGGCGCGGCAGGCTGTATCGAATTACTATGCCGCTCGCGGGCGCGACGTGTCGCCGGATCGCATTCTATTAACTGCCAGTACGAGCGAAGCGTACAGTTACTTGTTCAAACTGCTCACTAATCCCGGCGACACCGTGTTAGTGCCGCGGCCGTCTTACCCGCTGTTCGAGTATCTGGCGGGAATGGAGTCGCTGCGAGTTGCGCAGTATCCGCTGCGCTATGACGGCGGCTGGTCGATGGCCATGGAGGAGTTTGCGCCCGGCGCGCGCGTACTGGCGCTGGTCAATCCGAACAATCCGACCGGCTCATTCGTGAAACGCGCAGAGTTGGAGTATCTCATCAGTCTGGGAATTCCGATGGTCTCGGACGAGGTGTTCTCGGATTACGCTTTTGCGACAGACCCGGAGCGAGTCTCGACGCTGGTGGATGTGAAGGAGTGTCTTGCCTTCTCAATGAGCGGACTTTCCAAAGTGGCAGGCCTGCCGCAAATGAAGCTCGGGTGGATTGTGGTGAGTGGTCCGGAGCGCGTGCGGCGCGAGGCGATGGAGAAACTGGAGTGGATCGCCGACACGTACCTTTCGGTAGGCGCGCCGGTGCAGTGCGCGGCGCCGAAGCTGTTGGAGTTGGGAGAAGAGATTCAGGGCCGTATTCGCAGACGCACGGCCGCGAATTTGAAGTTTGCGCGAGAGTTGCTGGCAGGCTCAGCCGCAGACGTATTGGATGTAGAAGGCGGATGGTATGCGACGCTGCGACTGCCGCGCGTGCGGAGCGAAGAGGAATACGCGTTGGAGTTATTGCACGAAGGGAACGTGCTGGTTCAGCCCGGGTACTTCTACGATTTCGAAAGCGAGGCCTTTCTGATTGTGAGCCTGCTGACGGAGGAAGCGGTATTTCGCGAGGGCATGGCATGGGTGCGGAAGTTGGCGTAAATCTGGTCAGCGATTTTCGCATACGACGGCTGGATAGTTTGCAGTTAGCTGGATTGGCCTGCGGCGTGTGCGGCGGCCTCTTCGAGGCGGCGGCCACGGTCGATGAGTTGCGCGATTTCGGACGCTGAATAAACAAAGCCGCCACGGAATTCGGTGGCCGGGAAATCGGGCGCCGGATCGTAGACGTGGTCTTTCGATTGGGCGAGATTCGTGAGCAGGATGGCTTCCTGGCGCGCCTGATCGAAAGCGGCTTTACGCTCCGCCTGCAGGGCCTCGAGACGCGCGGTGTTCTTGTCGATGACGCGTTGAAGGCGGTGGGCGTAGAGAGCGAGGCGCTGGAGTCCTTTGGATGCGTCGACCCAGGCTTCGGCTTGGGCGGCGTCGAGATTGGTGGTGTGCGCGTGCGCGATTTGGGCGAACAGGGCGTTTTCCATGGCGCGGGCGCGATTGAGGCGCCAGCGATCGGCGGCAATATCGTGGGCGAGGGTTTCCTCCACGACGCCGATAGGGGCGAGGGCTGCGACGAGAACGCGGCAGTGCTCCGCAAAGCGCTCTTCTTCGCCGGGCAGGGCGGCGTGGACTTTTCCGGTGAGGCCGTGTTTTAGAGAATTTTGGCTGGCGGTTTGTTTACCGGCGTCGGTGGTGGGGCCGGTGGACATTTGGGCATTGGCCCGGTTCGATTCGAAATTACGAGGCGCCATCATGGGATTTTTCTCCTGGGTGCGATTGAAATAAAAAAGGGCCGCTGCGCGGTAAGCGCGGGCGGCCCTTTTCGATTGGAGAGTAGCAGACGGGGGGCTCGAATCTAGCGGGCGGAAGTGGGGAATTGGCTGTAAGTGATAGAGGGGAATGGGCGGAAGTTTTTTTGGAAGATCGGTCACTGAGAAAGTTGGGCGATTCGTGGCGGGAAGGGGAGTTAGCAGAAAATTGGAGCGGCGCGTCTTGGCGGAGAAATTGCGGTCTGATCGACCGAGCTTCTCTCCGCGATACCTATTACGTGTGTGCGAGTTCCTGCAGGTTGCGGCGTAGGTCTTCCGGCTTATCGGTTCGCCGGGTGGGTTGCATGGGTGACGCGCCGCGATCTGTGTCTTAAGCGGGGAGAATCCATGGCTTCCCAGATCTCATCGTTGGCTAATGATAACGTATATGTTATTATAGAATTGTGCTCGACATTCGAGAATACATTGACGTCGCCGGACGAAGTCCCTTTACGAAGTGGCTGCGTGCACTCAACGTTCAAGCCGCGGTCAAAGTAGCAACGGCGCTCGAACGTATTTCAGACGGAAATCTATCCAACGTTAAGACGATTGGCGCGGGCGTTCTCGAATACAAGATTGATTTTGGCCCCGGTTACAGAATTTATTTCGGGCGGGATGGCGACCGGCTTGTTATTTTGCTCGCTGGCGGCACGAAGAAGCGCCAGCAAACAGACATTCGCCACGCAACCGCGAATTGGCAAGACTACAGAAGCAGGAAGAATCAGGAAAAATTACGATGCCACTGACCAAAGATTTTCGCGAAACAATCCGTGAACGCGCCCAGCGGGATCCGCGGTTCCGGAGGGCGTTGCTTCGTGAGGCAATCGAACTTATGCTCTCCGGCGACGAGAAAACAGGGCGCGCGATTCTGCGCAATTACATAAACGCCACAGTGGGCTTTCGGCAGTTGGAGGAAGCTACATCGATCCCCGCCAACAGCCTCATGCGGATGTTTGGGCCGAATGGCAATCCTTCGGCCAAGAACCTGTTTGGCGTGCTTGCTCACCTTCAGATGCAGGAGGGGGTGAACTTTGAGATCCGCCCCCGGCGAGGTTGATCATTACGGCGGCTTGCGCCGCCGGCTCGTGGAAAGGCGGGCGACTACTCTCGCGCTGGACGAGCGGATCGGCGATCCATATTGGCGGATGAGACCCTCGTCGAAGAAATGGCGAACCGCCTGTTCGATCAGTTCGTCGCGGCTTCGATAGTGGCCGTTAAGGAGTTTCCTAGTCTACCTGTCTTGTCAAATCCGCCGGCAGCGTTACGTGCATGACCCTCTCCTCTCTTTTCATTTTCCGCGTTCGGTGGGGCATAACAAGGCGACGGTCGAAGGAGGCGCCGATTCTTAAGAATCGGCAAGGGCGGCTTTAAAGCGGCCCGACCGTGGCGCGATGGAATGTGCATTCAGGCTCTGTTTGCTATTCAATCGCCATTGGAACAGGCCGGCGGGCTATGCCGCAGCAGGCGCTCCAAACCAAGTGGTAAGTGCGCCGGTGAGGCCCACCTGGGTCAGGTCTCCGACCCAGGCTACATACCCATCGGGCCGAATCAATACGGCGTTGGGCGCAGTGACGGATCCGATGGCGGGAAGCTCCCACTTACCCGCGTATTTGGCGTCGATCAACTGAACGCGATCCGCCCAGGGAGTGATGTTGAAGCCGCCGGGGCCGCCGAGGTTGAGGAGCACCGGCCGGGCGTTGTGCAGCAGAGTGAAGAGCCGAAGCGGGCCGTTGGCGGTGACGAGGTCGAGATCGAGATCGGGCATGCGACGTCCGAGGAGCGGGTGGCCTTCGCCGAGGTCGTAATGAATGCCCAGACCGGACATCTCCGCGGCGATCCGTTTGCGGGGCTCATCCATGCCGAGGAACTCGGAAACGGTGTCGCCCAGCGCCTTGCTGCGGTCGTCGGTACGACGAAGCGCGACCTGCGCCATGGTGTTGCGCAAGACACGGGCAGCGACCGGGTGGCGCTCGGCGTGATAGGTATCGAGGAGGCTTTCCGGTGATATCTGCTTGACCACCTGAGCCAGTTTCCATCCCAGGTTCACGGCATCCTGCACACCGATGTTGAGGCCCTGTCCACCGATCGGGGGATGCACGTGCGCGGCGTCGCCGGCCAGGAGGATGCGTCTGTCGCGGTAAGCGGCAGCCTGACGCGTCATGTCGGTGAAGCGGGAGATCCAGGTGGGAGTGTGGACGCCGTAGTCGGTCCCGTACACGGAGATGAGCGCCTCGCTGAGATCACGCAGCGTAGGTTCGCCGGCGGCTCCGATTTGCCGTTCGGTCAGTACGAGCCGGACAGGGCCGCCATTCTCCGTTCGACTGAGAGCATGAGCGCCGATGGCATCGAGGTGAAAACCGAACTTCGGCTCTTGGGTCATCTCGACTTCGGCGATCAGCCAGCTTGTCGTCGGATCCCAACCGGGGAACTCGATGGCGGCGGACTTGCGAATCAGGCTGCGGCCGCCATCGCACCCGATGAGATACTGCGCGCGGAGCGAGTGATTATCGGAGAGCGCGACGTCGACGCCAGAGTCGTGCTGTGCGAAGCCCGTCACTTCCCGTCCGCGATAGATCTCCACCGCCAGTTCACCGACCCATTCGGCGAGGATGCGCTCGATGTGGTTCTGCGATAGCGCGAGACCGTAGTTGTGGCGGGTGGGAAAGTCGCCGATGTCTAACGGGAGCATGTGGAAGCGCACGACCTGCGCTACTCGTCCCTGGGAGAGGAAGCGATCGGCGATTCCGCGCTGATCGAAGACCTCGATGGTGCGTGAGTGCAGGCCGCCGGCGCGCGAGCCGATGAGTTCGGGGCTGGCGCGGCGCTCGACAATGGCGACGTCGACGCCCGCTAACGCGAGTTCGCCCGCCAACATCAGGCCCGTGGGACCGGCCCCGGCAATCACCACCGCATGTTCGGTCATCGCTACCTTCCGATTTTTATCACGCCGGCCGCGACCCGTGTATCACCTTCCGCGGTCGCGCGGCCAGCGGGCGCCGTTGGGGTCAACGCGTTGCTTCGGTGACGGCGACGGTGACGTCCATGCCTGTGAAAGCCTCGGCGGATCCTTCGTATGTGCCGTATAGGGGCATGACCTGGCCGGGCGTCCAAGCGACGCCGACGCGAATCAGGTTGCGATTGCCGACAATACTGTTGGTGGGGTCGAAATCGATCCAGCCGGCGCCGGGGAGGTAGGCTTGCATCCAGGCGTGGGTACTTCCGCCACCGAGGCCGGTAGCGCCGTTTGGAACGAAGATATAGCCGCTGACGAAACGGGAGGCTATGCCGAGGGTGCGCGCGGCTTCCATCATCAATATGGCGAAATCGCGGCAACTGCCGCGTTTGTTACAAAGCGTCTCTTCGGGCGACTGCACGCCTTTCTCGCTGCGGCGAGTGTAGACGAATTGCTCGCGAATGCCGCGCGTCATGGAGCGCAGGATCTGCATGGTTGGAGTGGCGGCGCCGGGGTCTAAAAACTGGAGAGCCCAGGCGCTGGTTTGCGCGCACGGGTAGTGATTGGCCAAGCCGCGCACGAGATTGGCGTAATCCTCGTCGGAGTATCGAAAGGGATAGGTTTTGGCGTGGTCCTCGATGGGGTATTCGGGGACGGTGCTTTCGAAGTGTTCGAGAGTGACGGTGCTTTCAAAGCGCAGCTCACGGGTGGCGCCTTCGAAGACGGCGACGGCGACGGAATTATCGAAGGGATCATGAAGCCAGCGGAGCTGGGCCGGCTGAGGGGTAATGGCGAGACGGGTTTCAATAAGCCGAAGATCATGGCTCTCGCGGGGCCGGAACATCATGCGATGTTCGCCGAGTCCGACGGGCTCGGAGTAGCGGTAAACGGTGGTGTGACGTACGGTGAGAAACGCCATTACGAATTACTTTCCGGCATTTCATGGGTCCAGACCTTGAAACTCTCGAGGACAGCGGGACCGAAGGTGGTGGCGATGGCGACATCGGAGGCATCGCGGCCGCGCGCCATCAAGATGCGTCCGATGCGCGGGGTGTTGTTGCGCGGATCAAAGGTATGCCAGCGGCCACCGAGGTAGACCTCAATCCAGGCCGCGAAATCGCCTATGCCCCATGGCGGAGGCGTGCCGACATCGCTCAGGTAGCCTGTGCAGTAGCGGGCTGGAATGTTCATGCAGCGGCAAAACGTAATCGCCAGATGAGCATAATCGCGGCATACGCCGGTACGCTCTTCATAAGCCTGCGCGGCGCTGCGGGTGGCGCGCGCGTTCTGGTAATCAAAGGCGATGTGTTGGTGGACAAAATCGCAAATTGCCTGAACGCGAGACCATCCGGGTGCAGCCGACTCGAAGAGACGCCACGCCGTGTCGGACATGAGATCGGTCTCGCAATAGCGGCTGCCGAGGAGGAACACGAGAGTATCTTCGGGGAGTTGCTGGATGGCGTGCTGTTGGGCGTCCGGCGCGGATTCGTCGGGCTGTCCGGCGTCGCGGATTACGGCATCGGTCTTGAGGCGGAGGCGGCCGGCCGGCGCGAGGAGGCGATTGCACCAGTTGCCGAAGCCATCACGGTAAGCCGTGACGGGAATGGATGGCTCTGTAATCAGAAGATCGGGGACAAGTAATTCGGAAGCTCGGGAGTAATGGACATTCACGAGCAGAATCATGGGCACATCTTGCGGGAGATTATAGACGATCTCGTAACCGACGCTGAGTTTCAAGGCCTGTGATTCCATCAGAAAAACGGCTGGCAGAACGGGGCGAGCTTGGGACTCATAGTAGCATAACGTCCCATTGACGGACCTTGCGTTTGGTTGTCCGGCGGGCGAGACAATGAAGTGAGGATGAAACGGATTGTTACGGTTGAAGGCGACACGGGAGATACGGCGCCCTACGTAGATGCGCTGCGGCAAGCCGGGATCACGACGGTATTTGGGAAATCGCTCGATGGCGTAAACGGCTTAGTGCTGATGGGGGGCACGGATGTGAACCCAGCGCGCTATGGCGAGCAGCGAGGCCCGGAAACGGAAGAGCCGGACGAGGAGCGGGATCGGGTGGAGGCGATGCTGATTGGGCAGGCGCTGGAACGCAATTTGCCGATCTTGGCGATTTGCCGGGGAATGCAGATGCTGAATGTCCACTTGGGCGGGAGTTTGGTGCAGCATCTGGAAACGGCTAAGCGGCACTCCATCACGCCGGACGACAAAAGCCTGAGTGCTCATTCGGTTGAAATTGTAGGGGGACGGGAATTGGCGCGGATGGCGGATGGTGGACTGCGACAGGAAGTTAATTCACGCCACCATCAGGCTGTTGCCCGGATTGGAACGGGCCTGGTGGTGTCTGCAAAAGACCCGATGGACGGCGTGATTGAGGCGGTGGAGCTTCCGGACAGGCGTTTTGTGGTGGGCGTGCAGTGGCACCCGGAAAATCAAATCACAGTGGAAGGGAACATCGCGAGGCCGCTGTTCGCGGGGTTCGCGATGGCATTGCGGTAGGCCAAATTAGGAACTACGCGCCGCGAATTGGGACGCGGCGCGCAGTCTGCTTACCCGGTCAACCGGTTCAGTTACCGCCGCGACCGCGTCCGGCCTGAGGGGCCGGGGGATCGATGCGTGGGAGCTTGTCGGGACGAGTGGCTGCGTCATAGAGGAACGCGGCTTCAATCACCGCGATCTGCTCCAGGTCGCCCTGCTGGATGCGGTCGTAAACATCCATGTTGGAGTGGTGGGTGCGGGTATCGTAATCCATCGGGTCCTGAATGAATTGGAATCCGGGGAGACCGACCGCCACGTAGGATTGATGATCCGTTCCGCCGGTGTTGCGGGCGGTGATGACGCCGGGGGTGAGATCTTTTAGCGGGGCGAACCATTCCTCGAAGATGGGCCGGCACATATCATTGCCCTGCAGGTAGATGCCGCGAATCTTGCCGGTGCCGTTGTCGACGTTGAAATAGGCCGCCATGCCTTCGTGCTCGGCAGTGGGTTTCATGGTCGCGATATCGGCAAAATGGGCCTTCACGTAGGCAGCGGAACCGAGCAAGCCCTCTTCTTCGCCGCCCCAGAGGGCCAGGCGGATGCTTCGATCCATCTTCAGGTTGAGCGATTTCAGAATGCGCACGGCTTCCATGGCCGCGGCGCTGCCCGCGCCGTTATCGGTGGCGCCGGTGCCCATGTGCCAGGAGTCGAAGTGGCCGCCCACCATCACGAATTCGTTCGGTTTCGACGTGCCGGGAATGTCCGCGATCACGTTGAAGGAATCGGTGTTCGAAGTGTCGAACTGCGTTTTGATGTCGAACGACACCTTCACCGGTACGCCATGTTCCACCAAACGGGCGATGCGGTTATAGTTTTCGGCGGTGATCGCTACGGAGGGAAGATTCTTGGTGGGGTCGCCCGTGCGCGGGGCGCCATTGCTGGCGAAAACCGTGCCGCCTTCGCCGCGAGCCGAGGCAGTGACGGTGGCGAGCACGCCTTCATCCTGCCAGAAGGTGCGCTGTTTTTCCGTGAAGGCCTGGCGCTCTTCCGGGGTCATGGTTGCAGTTGCGCCGGGTCCTCGTCCGCCGCGTCCACCGCGACCGGCGGCCGCGCCGCCCACGGGGAGTATTTCGGGCACCAAGGCCGCGAGTTCGTCATCGGTATAGCGATGCGCGAGCGGGGTGGTGGGGAAGGCGAGGTCTAGAGGCGCAACCAGGAAGACGATTTTGTTCTTTAATTTGCCGTGCCACTTGTCGAGATCGGCGGGTGTCTGGACGCTGGCGAGGACGACTTCACCGATGGCGGGTCCGTTGGTACTGCCGGTCCATGCCTGTGGGTAGCCGATGAGCGGCATGTAGGTTGGTTCGACCATGGCGCCGCTGTATCCCTTGATTTCCCAGCTTGGAATGGGGCCGCCGCGGCCTCCGGAGGTGGCCCACTTTTCCAGATGCGCGTTGGTCAATCCCCACTCTTTGAGCTGACCGACGGCCCATTCGCCGGCGGCGCGGAATTGCGGAGAATTGGTAAGACGGGGACCGTAGCGGTCGGTCAGGTTGTACATGATATTCATGACCTGGCTGCCGCCGCCTGGGGCAGCGCCGCGACCGCCGCCGCCGAATTCGGCGGCCTTGATCTTCCGTATTACGTTGAGATCGACTTTTTCTTGCGCAAAGGTAAGCGCGGAAATACTGAGCAGCATGGCTGCTGCAGGGGTAAGGTAGGTAAGTCGCATATGCCGTTTTGTAAGAGCATAACAAACGGCGTGGCGAATTTCCCGCAGAGGGGCCTTCGGGACGACCCTTCCGCAGGGGGGATTCAGGCAGTGGCGCGAACGGGAGTTGCGGCGGCCTGGGAGACTCGCAATTTGTGGGACGTCATGCGGACCGCGGTACGCCCGTGGTCACTTCTCACGACGAAACCTGTAGCCTGGAGTTCGATGGGGTAGACGCCGTGACGGGCCGGCCAATCGATGGATAATTCGATGTGGACGCCTACGGGCAAGGGTTTACGACACCGGAAGGAGATCCCACCGACGCTGAGGTCGAGAGTAAGCCCCGATCCCGCGATAAGTGGTTCGCCCCGCAGGGCGATCCGGTAATGAAGCGATAGCCGAAGATCGTATCGCGGATTGGTGCGCTGTTCTCTATTCAATTTTTGCATGCATTCCTCCACGGTTACTCCCGCCACTAGCAGGAGACACTCAACAATTGGGAGACCATTTTTGGAGCCGGAAAGAGATGCATTGCAATCCACGCTCCATCGCTTTCGTACGATTCGATGCAGCGATAGAGATACCTTGTGCATTTTTTACCGAGTCGATCCTACGCAGTCTGTACGTTTTTGCTCGACCTACTGGTCTGATAGGATGGAATTTTCCCACTGGCGCCAAAATGCCTTTACGCCTACATAACACGCTGTCCCAACAGGTAGAGGAGTTCCATCCTACTCAGGGAAATACCGTACGCATGTACACCTGCGGGCCGACGGTTTATGATTTTGCGCACATTGGCAACTTTCGTACGTTTGTGTTTGTTGATCTTTTGCGCCGCTGGTTACGGTTGAGCGGTTTTGCGCTCGATCATGTCATGAATATTACGGATGTAGACGACAAAATCATCCGTAACGCGGTGGCGCAGCATAAATCGCTCGAGGAGTACACCGAAATATACACGCAGGCCTTTCTCGACGACTGCAAAACGCTCCGTCTGGAATCGCCCGAACGGTGGACGCCGGCGACGAAGCACATCGACGATATGGTGCAGGCGATCGAGCGGCTGACGGAGGGCAACCACACCTATACGAGTGACGGATCGGTCTATTTCCGCATCGCGTCATTCCCCGGCTATGGCAAGCTTTCGCACAACGATTTCAGCGGCAACATGGCCGGCGCGCGGGTAGATGTGGACGAATACGAAAAGGCGGATGCGCGCGATTTCGCTCTATGGAAGGCGCCGAAGGAGGGTGAGCCCGCCTGGCAGACGGCCATTGGGGCGGGGCGCCCGGGCTGGCACATCGAGTGCTCGGTGATGGCGATCAAGTATCTGGGCGAAACGCTGGATATACACGCCGGCGGCATCGACCTTGTCTTTCCGCACCACGAAAACGAGATTGCGCAGTCGGAATCGCTCACCGGCAAACCGTTCTCGCGTTTCTGGCTGCACGCCGAGTTTTTGATGGTGGAAGGGCAGAAGATGTCGAAATCGCTCGGCAATTACTATACGCTGCGCGATTTGCTGGACAAGGGGTATGAACCGGAGGCGATCCGCTATCTGCTGGCCTCGGTACCTTACCGCAAGCAATTAAATTTCACGATGGACGGCCTGCGCTCGGCGCGAACGGCTATCGAGCGGCTGCGCAATTTCAAATGGCGCCTGGAAACCGATAAATATCCGGAAGGTACAAACGACGCGCTGGGGGCGCGCGCCGAGCAGGCTGTGCGCGCGTTCATCGAAAGCATGGACAACGATTTGAATACGGCGGAGGCATTGGCGGCCGCATTCGAATATATTCGGGACGCCAACAGCGCGATGGATGCGGGCGAATTCCGCGCGGGAAATGCGGCGGCGGCGCTCGATTTCCTGACGCGCTTCGACGCGCTGTTTGATGTGATCGAACCGACGTCGGCGACCAATCAGATTGCCGATTCCGAGATCGAATCGCTGGTGCAGGAACGCAACGCCGCAAAAAAGGCGAAGAACTTTACGCGCGCCGACCAGATTCGCGAGCAGCTTCTGGAGCAGGGAATCGTTCTGGAAGACACGAAATCGGGCGTGCGGTGGAAGAGAAAATAGGATCGGGGAAATAGTCCGTTGCAGCTTCATACGAAAGCGGTCCACTCGGGGGACCGCAAAAAGCTTGGTTCACACATACCTGTCACGACGCCTATCTATACGGCATCGGCGTACTCTTACGAATCGATGGAACAGCTCGACCGTATCTTTGGACAGGAGGAGACGGGTCCGTGTTATGCGCGCTATGAGACGCCATCGTCGGCGGCGCTCGAAGAGTTGGTGAACGCGCTCGAGAACGGGCACGGCACGCAGGCGTGCGCTTCGGGGATGGCGGCGATTCACCTGGCATTGCTGGCTGCGATGGTGGACCGGCGGCGGTCGATTGTGGCGGCGAATGCGTTGTATGGCGCCACGGTGGCGACGTTGATGAACGTGCTCGAACCCTCGGGCGTGGCGGTGACTTTTGCGGACCCGTGCGACATTGAGGCGTTCGCCGCGACGGTGCGGGAAGCGAGGCCGGGTTGCGTGCTGCTGGAATCGATCTCAAACCCACTGCTGCGGGTGGCGGCGATTGACCGCATCTCAGAAATCGCGCGCGAGGTTGGCGCGGCGGTGGTAGTGGACAACACGTTTGCGACGCCATTGATTTTGCGGCCAATGGAACTGGGCGCGAACTTTTCGGTGCATAGTCTGACCAAGTATCTGGCCGGACACGGGGATGTGATGGGCGGCGCGGTGGTGGCGGACGCACAGCATCTGCCGGTGTTGCGGACTCTGTCGCGCACCATCGGGCCTATTCTGGGTCCGTTCGAGTGCTATCTGACGATGCGCGGCATCAAAACTTTTCCGCTGCGCATGGAGCGGCAGTGCGCGAATGCCTGCCGGGTCGCGTCGTGGCTGGCAGGACATCCCAGGGTGGAGCGCGTCTACTTTGCGGGGGACCCGGCGCATCCGGATGCGGCTACGGTGCGGCGGCTGTTTCCGCAAGGGATGTATGGCGCTATTGTGAGCTTCGAAATCAAGGGCGCGGGCCGTGAAGAGATTTTTCAATTCATGGATGCGCTGCAGTTGGTAGTGCGCGCGACGTCGCTGGGCGATGTGCATACGATGATGCTGTATCCGCTGATGAGCTCACACCGAGAGATCTCGCCGAAGCATCGCGAACGGATGGGGATTCGCGAGAGCCTGGTGCGGTTGTCGGTGGGTATTGAGGCGCCGGAAGATGTGATTGCGGATCTGGAGCAGGCGCTAGGGTAGGGGCGGGAGCCACAGGGTTGGAGGCACGGCCGCGGTCTCGCGGTCTGACGGTCTTCTATGAGCCGCATCCTCATCATTGGCGCTACCGGGACCGTCGGCCGCCAGGTTGTTTCTCAATTGATGACCACGGGCGCGAATGTCCGGGCCTTGGTTCGCAATCCGGATGGCGCTCGTTTGCCGCCGCAAGTGGAGGTCATTCGTAGGGATCTCACTCTTCCTGAGACCCTTGATGGATGTTTGATCGGCGTCGACACAGTATTCCTCGTGTGGACCGGGCCGCCGTCCGCCATCGGTCCGTGTCTGGAGCGAATCGCGAACCACGCGCGCCGGGTTGTATTTCTCTCGGCTCCGCTCAAGACGGCACATCCCTTCTTTCAGCAACCTAACCCGTCCAGGGTATTGGCAGAGCGAATCGAGCGTCTGATCGAGAGCTCAGGACTTGAGTGGACGTTCTTAAGGCCGGGAATGTTCGCCGCAAACGCCTTACGATGGTGGGCGCCGCAGATTCGCGCGGACGCAGTAGTACGCTGGCCCTACATGTCCGTTCCCACGGCGCCGATTCACGAGCGTGATATCGCGGCAGTCGCGGTCCGCGCATTGTCCGAGCACTGCCACACGGGAGCAGAATATGTTCTGACCGGGCCCGAGTCCTTGAGCCAATTCGAAATGTTGTCCACAATCTGCAGGGTGGCCGGCCGCTCGCTGCGCGTCGAAGAGATTACGGCGGATGAGGCGCGGCGTCAGTGGGTGACTTTCATGCCTGCATCCGTCGTGAATATGTTGCTCGATGCCTGGGCGGCCGCGGCGGGACAACCTGCGCATGTTACATCTACGGTCGCAGAGATTACTGGAGCCCCCGCACGGACGTTCCGCGATTGGGCCGTCGATCATGTGGCGGAGTTTGCGGGATAACTTCAGCTTCGCCCTTTGTAACTCGTGACAGTCCCGCCTAAATCCGGTACTGTGGAAGAAGGAGACATTACGACAATGGCAGCCGCTATGCTTGATTGGTCACAATGTCCCGCCGTGGAGAGCGTTCCAGGCCGGGTGAGTGGCGCGTGGGTTTTGCGCGATACGCGGATGCCAGTCTCCGTCATCTTCGAAAATTTTGAATACGGCTCCAGCATTGAGGAGATTATCGAAAATTACGGCGTGACCCGCGAGCAAATTCAGGCTGTCTTGGATTTTGCGGCCAAGAGCGCCGCGCCGCCTCCGGTGTCGCTTGATCCGGCGCATATGACAGATGCGCATACTCTTTGACAAGAGCGCTCCCTACGGACTTGCACGTGACCTTGAGGGGCACGCATCGCTACAGCGGAAGAGCGCGGCTGGGGGCGGCTGGAAAACGGGATTCTACTGAACGCAGCCGAAGAAGCCGGTTTCGATGTCTTTTTTACGGCGGACAAAAATCTTCGCTACCAGCAGAACCTGTCAGGCCGGAAGACTTCCCTCGTGGTGCTCGGCAACTCCCTTGGCATCTTGTGCGTCTGGCACGTCATGGAGATTGCGGCGATCAATGCGGCGACCCTGGCTTCCGGCGGGAAATCGAGCGTCAGCGTAATTCACTTGTGGTCTTCGTCACTCATGCCGATTCCCACGGATTCACGACCGGCACGCCTGCTCGTTCGTAGTGAACGCGGTCTCGGCTCACGACCGTTAGCCCATGATGGGCGGCTGTCGCGGCTATGAGAAGATCGGGTTGCGAAAACGTATGGCCAGTCTTCCGCCCATCCTCCATCAGTAAACGCCATTTCAGAAGAACGTCTTCGGTGACAGGAAGCGTGCGCTGTGGATCAAACATGGGACGGACTTTGAAAGTAAGCCAATCCTGCAAAGCTGCTCGCTTTTGGGCGTCCGGGCTTAGCTCTATGCCGTATCGAATCTCCGCAAGGCTGACGACGCTGATATAGAGTTCAGAGAGTGGGGTAGACGCAACGAACCCAAAGACTTTCCGCTCGGCTTTGGGTTTGCGCAGCTCCGAGATAACGTTGGTATCAAGCAACCATCCCGTCAAAGGGAAACATCCCGCGCCACTGGTGACGGAACGCGCGATGGTTCGATATCGACTTCAGGATAGGGACATTCCTGCAAAGCCGCGATTAAATCAGCGCCCGTTCTGGTATCCACTTCGGAAGAACGCAACGCTGCCCGAATAACATCTTCGGGACTCTTGAAGACTCCGGTCCGCATCCGTTGCTGGATCAACGCCTCAATGTCGGGGCTGGTGATTTCGATCGTCACAGGCGGCTCCTTTCTCTCCTTTCAGCGTATAGGATATAGGCTCGGCTGTCACGTTTGTTTGGCAAGCCAGGGAAAGCAGCTACTTCTTTTTGGGCATTGCTCCGGCGATGTCGTCGGGCAGCGCGCATCCGTTTCACCTGGTCGAGATCTTAATTGAAGAGACGGTTTCCATTCGCGTTGGCGTGCTGCTGATCGACGACTACCATGGCTCCCTTCACTGATCCCGAGCGTCCCGACTTTCGGGAGATTTGGGAAGACGGCTACCAAGTGCGATTCGACGATTTTGGCCTCGCAGTTGCTGGTATCGCGTGGCACGCCACATCGAATCTAAAGCTGGTTGACGGCATCCTCAATCGGCGTTCGAAACCACACCGTTGAAGACGCAAATCACGCAAAGATCGCCAATGCCACGATGTCGGCCATAGACCATTTCCGACGACTCGAGCGAAGAATCCTACGATGCGACATTTGTGAAGCCATCCGTCGAGAACTGAGATTCGGACTATAATTTCGCCGTGTGTAACATACAAAGTAGTAGAATCAGTCGTAAAGTAGTAGAACGTATGCCGCAACAAAAAATCAACAGACTCGACCTTCGAATGCTGGAAGCGCTGAATCGAGCCAAGCAATCGGTGCTGGTTGCAGCGGGGGTAGCAGCGCCCGTTGGTCCAGTCGTAGTTAGCGTCATAGCGGGCCTTGGCCTGACGTCCGTGGCTCGTGCTCAGTCGCCAACGCAGGCAGATTCGCAGTCGGCGGCAAGCGTCCAGCGGTCCGCAACTTCGACCGTGGGAGGTTTCGAGGTGGCTTCTATTAAGCCATGCGCGACGGGAGACGGTGGTCGAAGAGGCCAGAAACGAGGCGGGGATTCTCCTGGAAGGCTGAGCGAGAATTGCGTTACTGTATCTAACCTTATCCGGCAAGCCTACGTCGAGTTCGCGGATGGTCGTCAGAACGTTTTGTCTTCCGTCTCAATCGAAGGAGGTCCTGTGTGGATCGATTCCGAAACCTACTCGATCGAAGCGAAAGCGGACAGTGCTCTCAACCAAACAACGATGAGGGGCCAAATGCTTCAGGCGCTTCTCAATGAGCGATTTAAACTGAAGATTCATACTGAGAGCGTACAGGTCCCCGTCTACGCCCTATCCGTCGCTAAGGGCGGACCTAAATTCCCGCCGACCAGAGAGGGAAGCTGCGTCCACTGGACACAAGTCTTGCACCGCCCTATCCCCAGTTCTGCGGACAGCCCAAGCGCGGAGAATCGGGACTTCACTTGATCGGCGCCACCATGTCCGATCTTTGCAAGATTCTATCGGCGCCGGAGATTTCGGATCGGCCAGTGATCGATAAAACCGGGCTCGCTGGAATGTTCGATGTCCAACTCCCCATCATCGGTGAACTTCGAGGATTTTCAGGCGGAGCAGGACGAGAAATGCGCGGCGCACCCGGCGTAAGTTCGGCAGGCGATCCGTTCCCGCCGGGCGACAGCCCCTTTGACGGAATGCGAACCGCCATAGAAAAGCTTGGGTTGAATCTCGCGTCATCCAAAGGCCGGGTCAAGTTGATTCGTATCGATCACGTGGAACGGCCAACTGAGAACTGTATTCCAAGAGTCAACCTCACACCGCATTCCACTGACGTTGATACATGTTTGTCTCGACTCAGTCTGAACTCTTGTCAACCTCTTGCTAGGTTTCAGACAGCGCGTTGGATTTGAATCCCCGTTCGAGCTTCCACGACAGGAAGAGACTCGCCAGAACAAAGCCGATAAACAGATAGAAGCCGGGCAAGAGCTTGGAGCTGTCGGTGGGAATTACTAACTCTCTTCCCGGGCCCTGCAGGGTGCTTACGGCGTTTGATATTACGCCGTTGAAGGCGACGAACGACATAAAAATGGCCAGCGCCATGACATCCGCCATGGACCATTTCGACGATTCGAGGGCGAAGAATCGGACGATGCGGTATTTTCGCAGCCAGTCCGGCCGTGGCAAGCAGACGGTAAGAGTCAAAATCTTCAGCGCCGGGAAGACTACGCTGAACATCAACACGAGCATTCCTACAATCCACATCTCGGGCTGGCCGATCTCGATTAGAGTGCGGAAGACTTCGAGTACGCTCTTGCTTTGGAAATAGAGTACCTGCTCGGGGAAAGAGAGCGGCTGCCCGAAGAAGGTGAAGGTCAATTGTGAAATCCTGGCTTCCACTTCGATCATGGGCGACAAGATGCCGCCAGCCAGCAGAGCCAGGCAGAAGAAGAGTAGGACCAGGACGTCAAACCAGCGCGGCACGCGCTTTCCGGCGAGCAGCAATAGGAACGCCAAGGCCGTGGCGCCCAGCGCAATCATGCACCAGCGTGCGATTTGGTCATCGGCCTCTCTAATGCGTTGCCCTAACACCCGACGGCATGTGGCGGCGTCGGCGCACCCATTCTGCTTCAGGATCGCCGAATACCACGTCATATCCACCGGGCTGAATGTGTTCTTGGCGCCGTCGGTAAGCACGCTTGCCAGGTAGGTCTTGACGGCCTGTTTATTCTCGGGCTTGCCCAATTCGGCCAGAACGACGCCAGCGAACTCCGGCACGCGCGGCTTGAGGTTAGTAATCATCATGTTCGCGATCATGGCGTTGGCCTGTGCCGCGAAGTTGCCCGCGGCGGCATCCGGCGAAGGTTTCGGAAGCATCTGCGCCTTCACCTGATCGAGCAGGCGGTAAAGAGCCTTTTCCACCATTGGGCGCAGGCTGGCGCGATTCTGCGCCGTCAGATCGAGCGCATCGATTTTGGAGTTGAGAACGGGGAGGATTTGTTCGACCCAACGGTCCGCGTTGAGGATGCCGTAACGGACGTGTCCGATCTCGGCTTGCTCCATGCGGAGCAGACGGCGGGTGGACAAACCATCGACGGTCCGCCATGTGAAAAGAACGGCGGGCGCGAGCAGCAGCAACGCAACGGCAAACCGAAAGTCAAATTTATGCTGCGAACCGGTTGACGGCATAGAAACCGAGACGATTATAACCGGTAGGCATTAGAGGCTGAATGAAGCTGCGCGGTGTGGCATAGTGATCGGTGGCATGTCTATCGCTCGAAGGGAATTCCTGCAACGGAGCGCGCTCGCGGCTGCAACGCTCGGACTGGGGGCGGAGGCGCTGCTGGCAGCGCCCGAAGCCGCCGACGTAGCGCCGGGATGGTGCGACCGGCCGATGCGGTGGGCGCAACTTACCCTGGTGGAAGACGACCCGGGTAAATTCGACCTCACCTTCTGGCTGAACTACTTCGAAGAAACGCACTCGGATGCGACGTGTCTGAGCGCGGGCGGGTGCGTGGCGTTTTATCCCACGAAGATTCCGCTGCACTATCGCAGCCAATGGCTGGGTAATACCGATCCATTTGGCGATCTGGTGGCCGGGTGCCGCAAGTTGGGGATGGTGGTGATTGCGCGGACGGATCCGCACGCGGCGCATCAGGATATTTTTGACGCGCATCCCGATTGGATCGCGGTGGACGCGGAGGGTAAGAAGCGGCACCATCCGGTGATGCCGGAGCTGTATGTGACGTGCGCGCTGGGTCCTTACAACTTCGAGTTCATGACGGAAGTTACGAAGGAGATTGTTACCCAGTACAAAGTGGATGGCGTTTTTAGCAACCGCTGGGCCGGTTCGGGGATGTGTTACTGCGAGCACTGCCGCGGAAACTTCAAAGCGGCGAGCGGGTTCGACCTGCCGCGCACGAATAACCCGCACGACCCGGCGCGGCACGCACATACGGCATGGCGGCAACAGCGGCTGTTCGATCTGTGGCGGTTGTGGGATACGGAGATTCGCAAGATCAATCCCGAGGGGAGATATATCCCAAACAGCGGCGGCGGTGCGTCGTCCGACCTCGACATGAAGGTAATCGGCGAACGCGCGGCTATTCTTTTTGCGGACCGGCAGGCGCGCAGCGGGCTGGCGGCGTCCTGGGCGGTGGGCAAGAATGGCAAGGAATACCGCTCGACGATGGGGCGCAAGCCAATCGGCGGAATCTTCAGCGTGGGCGTGGAGGAGCCGTACCGGTGGAAGGACTCGGTGCAAAACGGGCCGGAGATTCGTCTGTGGTTTCTGGATGGAATCGCGAATGGGCTGCGTCCCTGGTTTACGAAGTTCTCCGGCACGCTGCATGACCGGCGCTGGCTGCCGGTGGTGAAGGACATCTACGAGTGGCATTACCGAAACGAGCGCTACTTACGCAACGAGCAGTCGCTGGCGCGGGTGGCGCTGGTCTATTCGCAGCAGACTTACCACAACTATGGAGCGGAACGCGCAGCGCAAACGGTAGAGGCGCATTCGCTAGGTTATTACGAGGCATTGATCGAGGCGCGGATTCCGTTCGAGATGGCGCATGACGGACTGCTGGATGAGGACCACATCGGGCAGTTCAACGTTCTAATCCTGCCGAACATTGCGGCGCTATCGACGCAGCAATGCGACCAGATCCGGGCTTATGTGCAAAAGGGCGGCAGTATCGTGGCGACGCACGAGACGTCGCTTTACGATGAGTTGGGGGTGCGACGACAGGATTTCGGGCTGGCGGACTTGTTCGGGGCGTCATTCGACGGCGCGGTGGATGCGCGCATGCAGAACTCCTATCTGCGGCTGGAAGCGGGACCGGATGGGAAGCGCCATCCGATTCTAGCGGGGCTGGAAGATGCCGAGCGAATCATTAATGGGGTCTCCCGGGTGCACACGCGGAATAACGCGAGTTATCCGAATCCGCCACTTACTTTGATTCCTTCGTATCCGGACTTACCGATGGAAGAGGTCTTTCCACGGGTTGCCAAGACGGATATTCCTGAGGTTTATGCGCGCGAAGTGGGTAAGGGCCGCGTGGTCTATTTTCCATGGGACATCGACCGAACGTTCTGGGAGGTTTTGTCGGTGGACCATTGGAAGCTGCTGCGCAATGCGGTGGATTGGGCGGCGAACGAACCTCGTCCGGCGACAGTGACTGGGCCGGGCGTGCTGGATGTCGCGGTGTGGCGGCAAAAGGAGTCACTGACTGTCCACTTAGTGAATCTGACGAACCCGATGATGCTGAAAGGGCCGTTGCGCGAGTTCATACCGTCGCCTCCACAGACGGTGGCGATTCGAATGCCGGAAGGGCGGAAGGCGAAGAAAGTGCAACTGCTGGTCAGCGGACAGAAGCCGCGGGTACAAGAGGCGAATGGGGTAGTGACGTTGACGGTTGCGTCGATTTTGGATCATGAAGTGGTGGCGATCGATCTATGAGTGAAGCGACTCCTGAAAATGTAGAAGCCGGGGACATTCGGATCCCGGTGGGCGAGGATGAAATTCCGGGTTATCAGGCCAGCCCCGCGGGGGATGGGCCGTTTCCGATTGTATTGGTGGCGCCGGAAATCTTTGGCGTGAATGAGAATATCCGTCAAATCTGCGGGCGGCTAGCGACGGAGGGCTACTTCGCGATTGCGCCGGATTTGTTTGCGCGACAGGGCGACGTGTCCAAGATGACGGACCATGACGAGATTTCCCAGGTGGTCTCGAAGGTTCCCGATGCGCAAGCGATTGGGGATCTGGACGCGGCCGCGGATTATGCCGCTGCGACCGGAAAAGGCGACATCGCCAAACTGACCATGACCGGCTTCTGCTGGGGCGGCCGGCTGGCATGGCTCTACGCCGCGCAAAGCGACAGGCTTCGCGCCGCAGTGGCGTGGTATGGAAAGGTGGCAGGCGAAACCGACGAATTGCATCCTCGGCATCCCCTCGATGTGGTTCGAGAACTAAAATGCCCCATTCTTGCGCTTCACGGAGGCAAGGATACGAGCATCCCGATCGACTCCCTTTATCGCCTGCGCGAGGCGTTGATTGCATCCGACAAGACTTGGGAGCTGGTGGTGTATCCCGAGGCTGGCCACGGATTTTTTGCCGATTACCGGCCGAGTTATAGCCCAACAGCGGCGGAAAATGGGTGGCAGCGGCTGGTGCAGTGGTTCGGGAAAGTAACTCAGACCGAGTCTTAGTTAGCGCCCTCCAATCTACTACTGCCTTCGTTTCTTGCGTGACTTCACGAGTGTTCCGATTCCACACGTTGCCTTATGGGACTGGTGCAAATTTGCACGATTCCGCGCATGTGGCTAAGGTTTCGGGGCATTGGGGCGGGCCATAATAAGGGAACTTGAGGAACCGGGGGGAGACTATGACGGGCGACGCTGCCAGTAGGGAGCCAGTGGTCAGTACTGGAGTGGCAGGTCTAGACTACATCCTGGCTGGAGGGTTGCCAGCGAATCACCTGTATCTGGTGGAGGGCGATCCGGGAACGGGAAAGACTACTTTTGCCTTACAGTTCCTGCTGGAAGGACAGCGGCATGGCGAAAAGGGCCTTTACGTGACGTTATCCGAGACTAAGGCCGAGTTGCACACAGTTGCAGCATCGCATGGCTGGTCGCTCGAGGGCATTGCACTTTTCGAATTGGATTCGCTGGAACAGCGACTGAAGCCGGCGGATCAATACACGGTCTTCTATCCCTCGGAAGTGGAACTCGGAGAGACGGTGCAGCGCATCTGCGAGGAGGCGGAAAAGTTCGTTCCGCGGCGCGTGGTTTTCGATTCGCTATCCGAGATGCGGATGCTGGCGCGCGACCCGCTACGCTACCGGCGGCAGGTACTTGCGCTGAAGCAATTCTTTGCGGGCCGCCGATGCACGGTTGTTCTAGTAGACGATCGCACGTCGCAAGACAACGATCTGCAGTTGCAGAGCATCTCCCACGGGGTGGTTCGGCTGGAACGACTGTCGGTGGAATACGGGGCGCCCGCCGGAGGCTTAGCGTTATCAAGATGCGGGGACTGCGGTTCCGGGAAGGCTTCCACGACTTCACGATAGACTTTGGCGGCCTGGAGGTTTACCCGCGCTTGATTGCGGCTGAGGAAAAAAAGCCGCCGGCGAAGTTGCAACCGAACGAGCCCCGGGCGCATGCCAAGAGCGGAATTCCGGAGCTGGATGCGTTGATGATGGGCGGCATTCACTACGGAACGAGTACGCTTGTTCTGGGACCCGCCGGAGCTGGGAAATCCACATTGGGTACGCAGTACGTGACGGCGCTGGCAGCAACCGGCGAGCGAGTGGCGGTCTACCTCTTTGAGGAAACCCTCGAAAACTTCCTTGAGCGGGCGGCAGGATTGGGCCTCGACCTGCGGTCGCAAATTCACGCGGGACAGGTGTCCGTTGAGCAGATCAACCCGGCGGAAATCTCTCCAGGTGAATTTTCCACCAAAGTAAAAGAAGTGGTGGAAGGCGCTGGCGGGGGGGCGCCTGCGCGCGTAGTCTTGATCGACAGCCTCAATGGGTACCTTAATGCGATGCCCAGCGAGAGTTTTCTGCTTATTCAAATGCACGAATTGCTGACGTTTTTGAACGAGCGCGGCGTTTTGACGCTGATGATTTTGGCGCAGCATGGTTTTCTAGGATCCATGCAAACGCCGATCGATGTTACCTATCTGGCGGATACAGTAATTGTTTTGCGTTATTTCGAGGCGTTTGGCGAAGTAAAGATGGCCATAGCCGTAATCAAGAAACGTACTGGAGGCCACGAAAGAACCATTCGAGAATTTCACATCTCCCCTAAAGGTCTTCGTATCGGTAGTCCCCTGAGCGAGTTTGAGGGGGTTCTGACCGGGGTGCCTAAATTTAGCGGTGTGCGAGATCGCTTAATTCCGCCGGTCTGAGCTGCGATGTCCCAATCTTCCCGGATAGAGGAGCGAGTGCTGGTGCTGGCGCCCACGGGCCGCGACGCGGAACTGCTAAGCGCGATGCTAGAGAGGGAGGGCGTACCCTGCGCTACCTGTTCCGGGGTCGAGGAGTTAGCGGAAAGAGTAGAAGAGGGCGCTGGGATGGCGTTATTCGCCGAAGAGGCGCTGGCAGGCGTACCGCTGCAGAAGTTGATCACGACGATCTCCCGCCAACCGTCATGGTCGGACTTTCCCTGGTTGTTCCTGAGCACGACAGGACGCGAGCCAAGCGAGGTGGGCACCAGACTATTAGCTCTCTTCGGCAATGACGCGAACGTAACTATCCTGGAACGGCCGCTGCGGGTTCCCACGCTGCTGAGCAGCGTTCGCTCCGCGTGGCGCGCCCGCCGCCGACAGTATCAGATTCGCGACTACTTGGAAGAGAAAAAGCGCAGCGACGAAAAACTACTGGAGAAGCAAAAGCTGGAGAGTCTCGGCGTACTGGCCGGCGGCGTGGCGCACGACTTTAATAATCTTCTTACCGGTATTCTGGCCAATGCGAGCCTTGCGGTGGAAGAGCTACCACCGGACGCCAAGGTGCAACCCATTCTGCAGGATGTAGTGAATGCGAGCTATCGGGCGGCGGATCTGACCAAACAATTGCTGGCTTATGCCGGCAAAGGCCGTTTCATCGTGCGGGCGATCAACCTTTCGGACGCGGTGCGCGATATCAATCACCTTGTCCAGAGTTCGATTCCGAGCCACGTTCAAGTGGACGCGGATCTCGCGCCGGACCTTCCGCCCATAGAGGCCGATATTGCGCAGTTGCAACAGGTTGTGATGAACCTGGTAATTAACGCCGCGGAGGCGATTCCCGAAAGCCAACACGGGACGGTATCTGTAAAGACCAGCCTGCAGGAGGTGGACGAGCATTACATAGCCACGGTTCTGAACCCCGGCGAAATTGCGGCCGGCGATTACGTCAAGCTGGAAGTGAGCGACACGGGAATTGGAATGGACCAGGCCACGATGCAGAGAATTTTCGAGCCTTTCTACACGACGAAGTTCACGGGTCGAGGACTGGGGCTCGCCGCGGTATTAGGCATCGTGCGGACTCACAACGGCGCCCTGCGGGTATATAGCACGCCGGGAGAGGGAAGCACCTTTCGAATCCTCTTCCCGGCAACACAGGATAAGCCTGCTCCGGTTGCGGCCAAGAACAGGGCGTCGGCTCGAACGGCACGTTGCGGAAGAACGGTGTTGGTGATTGACGACCAGGAAATTGTGCGCCGGACGGCGAAAGCGGCGCTGGAGCGCGCCGGTTACGACGTGGTGGTAGCGGAGAGCGGCGAAGAAGGAGTCAAGCTTTTTCACGCGCTGGCGAAGAAGATCTCGGCGGTATTGTTGGATCTGACTATGCCGGGGATGGGCGGAGAGGATACTTTGCGCCAAGTTCAACGTATACAGCCCGACGCGAAAGTCATTCTCTCGAGTGGCTATAGCCAGACGGAAGTGGTGCAGAAATTTGAGGGTAAAAGGCTGGCGGGATTTCTGGAAAAGCCTTTTACGTCGGCGGCGCTGGTGGAAAAAATGTCGTCGATTCTTTCGTAGCTGGCTGCTGAAAAAGGCAAACGGGCCGCAGATAAACGCAAATCAACACGGATAAAACCATTGTTTTCAATCTGCGTTGATCAGCGGGGTTTATCCGCGGTTAATTGGTAAAGAGCCGGCGGTTCTGGGTGAGCCTTTTACGCCGCAAAGCCCCGAGCACATGGTACGTTTCCCCGCACTCGGTGTAAAATCGAGTTCAAACCGCATGAAGTCTCTTTGTCTCGCGCTTTGCCTGGCTCTTGTCCAACCGGTGTTCGCCGTCGAACCCGTAAAATGGACACCCGAAGCCGCCAATCTCTGGTATTCCAAGCAGCCCTGGTACGTTGGCGCGGATTACATTCCGGCCAGCGCGATCAATCAGATTGAAATGTGGAATCCGGACACGTTCGACCCGGTGGTCATCGATACCGAGCTTGGGTGGGCGCAGGCGATCGGCATGAACGTCATACGGGTGTTCCTGCACGAGATTCCCTGGAACAAGGACCCGAGCGGCTGTACCAAACGGATCAATGCGTTTTTGCGGATTGCCGATAAGCACAAGATCAAAGTGATTTTCGTGCTCTTCGATTCGGTATGGAGCCCGTTCCCAGAGCCCGGCATTCAACGCGATGTGCGGGCGGGCGTGCATAATTCCGGATGGGTGCAGGACCCGGGAGCGGCGGCGCTGGTGGACGAGGCGCACTGGACCCGCTATCTGCAATATGTGGAAGACGTCGTCCATGAATTCCTGAGCGACAAGCGCGTCCTGGCGTGGGACCTTTGGAACGAGCCCGACAACATGAACAAGGGCAGTTACGGCACGGCGGAACCGGTTAATAAGGCGGAGCTGGTAGCGCGCTTGTTGCCGCAAGTCTATAAGTATGCGCGCGCGGCGCTGCCTTCGCAGCCGCTTACGAGCGGGTTATGGCAGGGCGATTGGTCGAGCCCGGATAAGCTGTCGGCGGTGGAGAAGATTCAACTGGAAGAATCGGACATTATCAGCTTCCACAATTATCAAAAGCCCGCGGAGTTCGAGAAACGCATTCAATGGCTGCAGCAATATCATCGGCCGATTTTATGCACGGAGTACATGGCGCGCGAACTGGACAGCACGTTCCAGGGTATTTTGCCGATAGCCAAAAAATATAACGTGGCGGCGATTAGCTGGGGTCTGGTGGCGGGGAAGACGCAGACCTACCTGCCGTGGGATTCCTGGCAGCACCCGTACGTCGACCGGCAGCCGGCGATCTGGCATCATGATATTTTTCGCGACAACGGATCACCCTATTCGCAGGAAGAGATCGATTTCATTCGCCAGATTACGGGCCGGGGCTTTACGGCAAAGGCGAAAGGGAAATAATTCCCGCGATTTGCCATAATCGTAAGACGGAAAGTTGGAGGACGCACATGCGCTGGCTGGCGCCGGTACTTGCAATCACCATATCGATACCACTAGCGCCCTTGGGGATGGCTCAGGACGCGAGGCCGAGGCTCAACATTGTCATTGTGGAGGGCGAAGGCGCGATCAACAATATCCGCCAGCGGACTGCGCGCGAGCCGATTGTGCGAGTGGAGGACGAAAACCATAGGCCCGTTGCGGGAGCCGCGGTGGTGTTCGCGCTATCTAATCCGGGCGCGAGCGGGACTTTCGCGGGCGGGGCGCACTCCTTAAGCGTAGTGACGGATAGCCAAGGACAGGCTGTGGCGCGCGGCTTCCATCCAAACACGGTGCAGGGCCAGTACCAGATGCACGTTACGGCGTCGAGCAACGGGCGCACAGGTAACACGACGATTTCGGAAAACAATGTTGCGGCGGCGGCAGCCACAACTGCCGCTGCTGCAGGCATTTCCGGCAAGCTGATCGCGATCATTGTGATCGCGGCGGCGGCGGCGGGCGGGGGCGCCTACGCTGCAACCCATAGCGGCGGGGGTGGTACTACCACCACTGTTGTGAATGGGCCTATTACTATTACTCCTGGCACGGGAGCCGTGGGACCACCAAAATGAAGATGATGAGAAAAAGTTTTTTGCCACACGCTGTTCTGATTTTTGCGGGCGTCGCTTCCGCGCAGACGGGGGCCTTAAGCGGGCCGGTCGCAGGGTATGTCTTCGATAACGGCGCGCAGGCGGTGCGGCCGGTTCTTGGAATTCCCGGGGCGTCGACGGTCGGCGCTGCGATCAGCGCGGGTTATTCGTTCAAAGCCGCGTATGTGGCGCCACGCCAGGATTCCTTCTTCGGGGTTGCCGGGGATGGCTCGACGCACTTTTTTGCAATCGCAGCCGGGGTGGTGACTGAGCAGGCAATCGATGGCCTGGCCGCTTTGCCTGAGCGCGTGGTTTTTAGCCCGTCGGGAACGGCCGCGGCGCTTTACGCGAACGCGCAAGTCCAGATTGTGACGGGACTGCCGGGGTCGCCGGCGCTGGCGGGAACGATGGCGCTGAGTGAAGCGACGCCGCGGCGTGGCCGTCACACGGCTCCCTCGATGGCTGTGAGCGACGACGGCGCGTATGTTCTGGCGGCGCTGAACGGAGCGGTTCAACTGGCTTCTCAGAACGGCGTGATGCGTCCCGCGATTCAAACGGGACCGGACGCGGTGATGGCCTTCGCTCCGGGCGGACACGATGCGGCGGTGGCGGCACGCGGGACGGGCGCGATTTTGATTCGGGATGTGGCGGGCTCCGCCGGTCAGCAGATCTTAGCGAGCGACGGCCCGTCGTTCAGCGCGACGGTGGGAATTGCCTTTTCGATGGACGGGAAGCGCGTATTCGTGGCCAGCGCCTCGCAACAATCGGTGGCGGCGTTTGACCTTGCGGGCAACCGTTCCGACTTTGCATGCAACTGCTCTCCGGTGGAACTGACTCCCATGGGTACTTCACTGCGCCTGAACGAACTGTCCAGCGATCCGCTGTGGCTGGTGGATACCGGCGCTATGGGTCCGCGGGTTGTGTTCGTTCCGGCGTTGAGGGCTGCGCAGTAGCGTGCGTTTCCTGCTGGTGATGCTGGGCGGCGGCGTTGGGTCGCTGGCACGGTACACGGCGGGTATGGCTATCGTAGAGCGCTTCGGCTCACGCTTTCCGATTGGGACGATGGCGATTAATGTCACCGGATCGTTTCTGATCGGGCTTATCATGACGCTCATTACGGAGCGACTCCCTGGCGATTTGAATTGGCGGCCGTTGCTGGTGACAGGGTTTTTGGGCGGCTACACGACCTTCTCCAGTTTTGAGTGGGAGACTTACACGCACATCCGGCACGATGGTTTCTGGATCGGGGCCGCGAACGTGGTTGGCAGCGTGACGTTAGGGTATGGGGCGGTTTGGCTGGGCGCTGTTCTGGTGCGTAAGTAAGGCCGCAGAAGCCTCTCGTCATCATTCTAAAGGCGAACCCATAACGCCTATGCTAAATTGATCTTTCCAATGCGAAATGTGGTGATCATCGGCTCCGGCTGCGCCGGAAACACGGCGGCGATTTATGCCGCGCGCGCCAATCTGAAGCCGCTCGTGGTCAGCGGCGCACATGGCGCCGGCGGCCAGCTCTCGCTGACCACGCTGGTGGAGAATTTTCCTGGATTCCCGGAAGGGATCAACGGTCCGGACCTTGTAGAAAACATGAAAGTGCAGGCGCAGAATTTCGGCGCGGAGTATGTGCACGCCGCGGTCACGGACAGCGATTTTTCGGCGCGGCCATTTCGCCTGGAGATCGATGGCGAATGGGAAACGACGCGGACGGTGATTATCGCGTCGGGCGCTTCGGCGCGCTGGCTGGGGCTTGAATCGGAGCAGCGGCTGATTGGCCACGGCGTAAGCTCTTGCGCGACGTGCGACGGATTTTTCTACCGCGGCAAAGACATCATGGTGATTGGCGGCGGAGATTCGGCCATGGAAGAGGCGAATTTTCTGACGCGCTTCGGCAGGCAGGTGACGCTGGTGCATCGCCGGGATGAATTTCGCGCGTCGAAAATCATGCTCGACCGCGCGCGCAACAATCCGAAGATCCGGTTCCTGCCGAACACGATTGTAGACGACGTGTTCAACGTTTCGGAAAAGCTGGTAACGGGCGCACGGTTGCGCAATCGCATAACCGGCGAAGCCTGGGATGAGCCGGTGGACGGTTTCTTTGTAGCCATTGGGCACATTCCGAATACGCGCGTTTTTAAGGGACAGATCGATACCGACCCGGAGGGATATATTCTCTCGAAGGGCGGAGCACGCACCAATATTCCCGGCGTGTTTCACGCGGGCGATGTGCAGGATCGCGTATACCGGCAGGCCATAACCGCATCCGGGGCCGGCTGCATGGCAGCGATGGAAGCGGAACGATTTCTGGAAGC
The DNA here is from genome assembly GCA_963703295.1 of Bryobacterales bacterium. GTDB lineage: Bacteria > Acidobacteriota > Terriglobia > Bryobacterales > Bryobacteraceae > PALSA-243. The sequence goes on along the minus strand of OY969810.1, from coordinate 6,761,681 downwards.
GGAAGGACACTAATCATGATCGAGCGACTTACCCCTCCCGGCGTACCTGCGCCGCGCGGTCCATACTCTCCCGCCGTGCGTGCCGGCGATTTCATCTACGTTTCCGGGCAGGTTCCGGTCGACCCGGTCACGCAGCATGTGATCAACGGGGACGCCGCAACCGAGACGCGCCAAGTGTTGAAGAACGTTCAGATGGTACTCGAAGGCTGCGGCGCATCGATGCAGGATGTGGTGAAGTGCAACGTCTATCTGGCGGACGGCAAGGACTTCGCGGCGATGAACGAAGTTTACGTGGAGTTTTTTGGCAATGCCAAGCCGGCGCGGACTACGGTGGCGGTGGCATTTGCGCTGCCGGGGCTTAAAGTGGAGATCGACGCGATCGCTTATAAGCCGAAGTGAGAGGTGGGGGCTCGTACTGTGGGCCCGGTAGAATTAAATAGTGCGTGATCTTGTGGCGCTGACGGGTGAACGTTTGGCACGCGCCGAGGAGTGGTTGCGCGATCCGCCGGCGGGAAGCCGCGCGGCCACGGCGCGCGAGTATGGCATCGATCTCACGCTGTTGATCGGGCAGTTGCGGCTATCGCCCGAGGCGCGCCTGCGCAAACTAGAGGGTATGGCAAACGATCTCGAAAAGCTACGCGGGATTGCCCGCCGGCCCCGGCGATGAATCTGGAAAAGGCATTCCATTGTCTTTGCGATAGTGGGGTCGATTTTGTCGTTATAGGCGGAGTGGCGGCTACGCTTCATGGGAGCGCACACGTTACTTTTGATCTCGATATCTGTTACTCCCGCGCCGCCGCCAACTTAAAACGCTTGAGAGAAGCATTGTCGCCCTTCCATCCCCGCCCGCGAGGATTCCCTCCCGAACTTCCCTTTGTTTGGGATGAAGCCACTTTGCGCAACAGCTCGGTTCTCACCTTGCAAACCGATCTCGGCGACATCGATCTTCTCGCAGAGGTTGCGGGTGTGGGCGGATACGAAGAGGCGAAGCAAGGCTCGCAGATGGTCTCGGCCTGACCGGCCTGTCGCGGTTTTGGAACTCCGCAAGCTAATTCGAGCCAAGCAGGCTGCGGGCCGACAGAAGGACCTGTCTATTATTCCTGAGCTGGAAAGCCTTTTTGAAGCGGAAGAAGAGGCCTGAATTTCCAGTGCTATTGTGATCCGGCGTGTGGTGAAGCGCAACGTATATCGGGCCGCTGGATTTCGCGGCGATGAATGATGGTTACGTGGAGTTTTTGGTCGCAGGATCGCCACAAGGGGGGGGCGTCGATCAACATCAGCGTGGCAACCCGGCTTGATCGTATCCAAGGAGCTGGTCAGCCGGCCTGCCGTCGAGCACCGGTAAATTCGCGCAGTGTTCAGCGATCTGCTCCAACTCGTCAGCCAGACCGCATTTGGTGCGTTCCCGCCGCACCCGCGCCAGGCTATCACGCAGCGCTTTGGTTACCGCGGCCGTCTTACTCTCACCCGTTTGCCGGGACAGTTCTGCCGCCAATTGTTCGGCTTCGGAATTTCGAATGTAGAGTGCCATATAGCTGCGTGGCGCTTACTACATTATCTCAGGTTCGGCCTGTTTACCGGCCCGGCTTTCGAACGGCTTTGGTGTTCGGCGCGGGACGGCGATAGGCATGCGCGGCTGTTTTGACGACGTTGAGGAGCATGCCTACGCCGCCGGCGTTTGCTCCGACTGTCAGGTACGTCGCCTTGGGGATGTACATGGCGGCGGTTTGAATTGTGGCGCGAGAGATGCCGGCGTAGCCGGGTTCGAGTTCCCGTAGAGAAGACACAATTTGTCCACTTCGGTCAGCAATGCGGAGCCGGCCAAGTTTGTCGACAAATGCATAGAGCGCGTGCCCGGCCGAGTCCACCGGACCGGGGACTTTCCACGTGACGCCGAAAACGGTGACGCCGCCGGGACGGCTGCGGGCGAGATTCTCCAGGCTCTCGATTGTGCCGCTAGTTTGCGCATATTCGAACTTGGCGCCAAGCCGCCGCAAATCGCGCGTCATCTCCGCGAAGCTGCGGCCGAGATCGAGCGATTTTCTGCCGATGGGACTCTTCACAACGCCCGAAACCATCTCATCCAATAGCCCGAATGCCCGGCTTTGGCCTACCTGTTTGAGAGCCTTGGTGATGGTTACGGGAAGGCATGCTCCCAGTTCCGGTGCGGGATCCACGTAGGCTTTGGCCAGGCGCGCAAGACGCAGTTCCTGCAGAGAAGTGAGAGCGGGACTCACGATGGGAAGCGCGCGAAGGACATCTTTCACGACGCCGCCCGCGGTTCCCTCGGCGAAGCCCGTGCCCAGGCGGGCGGTATCGCCAAGTCCCTGGCCGAACTGCAGGACGACTTTTGGAATGGAAGCCACGGTGGTGGCCGCAAGCGCACCGACGGCGTTAGGAAAACGATCGACGATGTCTCCGCCTAGCGAATCGAAAAAACGGGCGGTCTGCTCCGCCTTGGCATCGAGGGAGTCGGCCACGTCTGAGCCGTGCCCTTTCAGGGTGTCGATCACGCCATTGGTGACGTCGGTGAGGGTCTGTCCGATGGTTGCGACGGTGACGCCCACAAAGTTGGGGCATGCGTCGACAACGGACCCCCAGAAATCGGAAGTGTTGCCTGGGGAATTCGAATTTTGCGCCATAATGGCCTCTCTTACATTGCTAAGCGTGAGCCATTGGAATTTAGGGCCATGCCGTCGCGTAGGCTTTCCTATCGCGAAGGGTTGTCGCATTCGTGGTACGGTATGCTTGAATCTCACTGGAGGCATCATGGAGGCCCTAGGCCTGATCGAAACAAAAGGGTTGGTGGGCGCGATTGAAGCCGCCGACGCCATGGTCAAGACCGCGAACGTGGTTCTGACCGGCAAGGAATATGTGGGCGCGGGTTTGGTCTGTGTCACTGTTCGCGGCGACGTGGGCGCCGTGAAGGCCGCTACCGATGCGGGGGCCGCCGCTGCGCGACGCGTGGGGGAACTGGTCAGCGTGCACGTGATTCCGCGGCCGCATGAGGAAGTTGAGAGGGCTCTTCTCGGCAGCGGCCAGAAAAAGTAGGACGCATGCTCCAGGGACCGCTCCAGGATAAGGACCTCCTGTCCATCCAGGAGGCGCGCGCGAAGGTGGAAAAAGCCTACGCGGCGTGGACGAAATTCCGCTCGTTTTCGCAAGAGCAGGTGGATGCCATCGTCGAACGCATGGCCGCGGCGGCGCGCGCGAACGCACGTCATCTGGCCGAACTCGCGGTGGAAGAGACCGGCTACGGCAACGCGAAAAGCAAGTACATCAAGAATCTGCTGGCCTGCGACTGGCTTCCGCGCAAGATGCGCGGCATGAAGACTGTGGGCATTATCCGCGAGCTCACCGATGAAAAAGTGATTGAGATCGCGGTTCCGGTGGGCGTGGTGGCGGCGATTCTTCCTACTACCAATCCGACTTCCACGGCAATTTATAAAACGCTGATTGCGCTCAAAGCGGGCAATGCGATTGTGATCAGCCCGCATCCGCGCGCCTTTAACTGCACCTGCGCCACGGCCGCGGTTCTTTATCAGGCGGCAATTGAGGCGGGCGCGCCGGAAGACATCATTCAATGCATCGAGACCGCCACGATGGAGGCCACGAATGCGCTGATGAAGCACGCGCGGACGAGCGTCATACTCTCCACGGGCGGGGCGGCGATGGTGAAAGCGGCATACTCCAGCGGCAAGCCTGCGTTTGGGGTGGGACCGGGAAACGTGCCGGCGCTGATCGACACTTCGGCCGATGTGGATGAGGCGGTGGCGCGCGTGGTAGAGGGCAAATCGTTCGATTACGGCACCGTCTGTTCGAGCGAGCAGGCTATCGTCGCCGAAAACGGATTGCGCGATCGAATTCTGACGGCGTTGCGATCGAACGGCGCGTTTCTGGCGAATGAATCGCAGAAGGAGGCGCTGGGGAAGCTGCTGATCACGCCGCAATGGACGGTGAATCCTAAGTGCGTCGGCCAAGCGCCTGTCAAAATTGCGCGCATGGCGGGATTCGAAGTTCCGCCGGAGACTTCGATACTCTGCGTGGAAATGTCAGGCGTAGGCAAAGAGCACCCGCTATCGGCCGAGAAGCTTTCGCCGGTGCTCTCGCTCTATTTCGTGCCGGATTTTGCGGCGGCGCTGGACACCTGCCATGCGCTTCTTCGCTTCGGCGGCACGGGGCACACGGCGGTGATTCACGCGAAGGACGATGCGCGCATCCGCGAGTACGGGTTGCGGGTACCGGCGATGCGGGTGTTGGTGAATACGTCCTCGCCGCAGGGCTCGACCGGAATCACTACCAATGTATTTCCGGCGATGACGCTAGGTTGCGGAGCGGTGGCCGGGAACTCTACCTCGGATAATATCGGCCCGCAGCATCTGTTCAATATCAAGCGACTGGCGTATGCGGTGCGTACGCCGGAACAGACGTTCGAAATGCCTATCGATATGGACGCCGCGCCGGCGCCCTCGCTGGCGGGATTCGCATGCGCCGCGCCGGTGGACCGGGCGGCGGTGGCGGCGGCGGTGGATCGTTACCTGGCGATGCGCGGATTAGCCGCACAGCCAAGCAGCGTTACGGTGGACGTGATCGACCGGTTCCTGGCGCGCAAGAACAGCCCCGAGCCTTCGGGTGGCGGATACGGCTGACTGACGTCAACGCCGCCGCCAGAAACGGCTCCAGCTTTTTCGGCCGCGCCATCGCCGCCATCGCCACCGGCGGTCAGCTATCCCGTGGATTTCGTGTGCGAGGCGGACGTACGCGCGGCGATATGGGAAGAACGTAAGATCTTCATCCATGCGAAAACTATCGTTACCCCGTCCGCCCGCGATCTAGCTGCGCCCAGTGATATTCTAGTGTTGGTTTAAACCGCCGTGGACCTCAATCTCGACACGCTCAAGAGCGAAATATTGCATTATCTGGACAGTTCGGCCTTTGCCGTCTTCCACAGCAGTCCCGGCTCTCTGGACGGCCAACCGCTGATTCTGTGGGACGCGGAACGTCATCCGGATTACCGCATGTTTCTCGATGTGGCACGCCAGACGGGATGTAAGCTGGTGTGTTTCGCATCGCGGGAGTTTCAGCCCGAGGAGATTGACGACCTGCTGCTGCAACTCGAGGAATCCGAGATCGATCGCGACGAGCAGCGGGAGTATCAGGGGCAGCTTCGGCGTCTGCGCGAGCATGAGGGAGTAACGTGCACGCTCGAACTGGCGTTCAATTACGACTCGAGGCTTTACGTTTACGAGATGCAGCCGGATTGGTTCACCGAGTTTTTGAACATCGAAGACGAGATCCTGTCGCGCTTCGGCCTGGGAGAAGACGAAGACGTTGACGACACCGACTCACTCGGCGGCTATTTCTCCAAAAACTAAACGCTGGCTGCTGCCGGTTTGCGATCCACTGCAGGCTTCGGTGCTGCAAGCGGCGCTGGGCCTTACGGCGCCGGCGGCTCGCATTCTGGTGGCGCGCGGGTTCGCGAATGTGGAAGCGGCGCGGCGATTTCTCGCTCCTACGCTTGGCGATCTGCACGATCCGCTGCTGATGCGCGACATGCCGCAAGCGGTGGAGCGGCTTCTGGGCGCTATTCGCGCCGGCGAAAAGATTCTGATCTATGGCGACTATGACGTGGACGGCACCAGCTCGGTGGTGCTGCTCGCCAAGGCCATTGAGTTTGCGGGCGGCGCGGCGAATTATCACGTGCCGCACCGACTAAAAGACGGCTACGGCATGCGCGCCGAGGTGGTGGAAGCGGCGGCGGAGCAGGGCGTCAAGTTGATTGTCAGCGTGGATACCGGCATTCGCGCGGCGGAGGTAGTGGCGCGCGCTAACGCGCTGGGAATCGATGTCATCGTCACGGATCATCATTTGCCGGACGCGGAACTGCCGCCGGCAATTGCAGTGCTCAATCCGAACCGGCGCGATTGCGGCTACCCGGGCAAGGACCTTTGCGGCGCGGGAGTGGCCTTCAAGCTTGCGCATGCGTTGTTGAGCGCGCTCGATTGGCCGTTGGGTAAGGCGCAACGAATTGCGGAATCGCTGCTGAAACTGGTGGCGATTGCGACGGTGGCCGACGTGGTTCCGCTGACTGGCGAGAACCGCGCGATGGTGAAGCATGGACTCGAAGGGCTGCGCGAGGTACGGAATCCGGGACTGCGGGCATTGCTCGATGTGGCTGGGTTTACGCCCGGCACGGCGCCTTCGTCGCGGCAGGTGGGATTTCAGATTGCGCCGCGGTTGAATGCGGCTGGGCGCATGGATACGGCGCGTACGGTTATTGAACTCTTCCTGACCAGCGACATGGCCCGGGCCCGGGACCTGGCGCAGCAGCTTCACGAACAAAACGCGGAGCGGCGGCAGGTGGAGGCGGAGATTCGCGATGTCTGTGAGCGGATCGAGGTTCCGGAGGAAGCGGCAGCGCTGGTGTATTACGCCGAAAACTGGCACCGCGGCGTGTTGGGAATTGTGGCGAGCCGGCTGGTGGAGCGGCTGCATCGGCCGGTGTTTGTGTTGGGCCGCAACGAAGAGGATGGTCTGGCGCAAGGGTCGGGGCGCAGCATAGAAGCTTTCCATCTGCTGGACGCTCTGGAATCGATGCCGGATCTATTCGTTCGGTTCGGCGGGCACAGCCACGCGGCGGGCGTTACGCTGGAGGCGGCGCGCGTGGAGGAGTTCCGGGAACGATTCAGCGCGTGGGCGCTGGCACGGTTGTCGCCGGAGGACCTGCGGCCGCGGTTGAAGATTGACGCCGTGGTGGAGTTGGGCGAGATTTCCGAAGCCTCGGTGGAGGAGATCTTCAGGCTTGCGCCTTTTGGACACGGTAACCCCGCTCCGCTGTTTGCTTCTATGGATGTGGAGGTCGCTGGGCCCGCAACCACCATGAAGGAAAAGCATCTGCGGGTAGCGATGCGGCAGCGGGCTCGACTACTGACGTTTAAGGCCTGGAACTTCGCCCAGCGCGCGAGCGAGTTGACCCCGGGGACGCGCTTGGACATCGCGTTTGCCATTGAAGAGGACGCATATTCCGCGGCGCGCGGATTTCCGGGGTGGAGTGCGACGTTGCGTGATGTGAGACCGGCGCGTTCGCTTTAGGCCACTTACCTGGACCGGTCCGCGGAAGAAGTCGCCCGCTGATTCTTCACATCGAGCTTATTCACCACCTGCTGCACATTGGGCACTCCTGAGGCCGTGCGCTCGGCTTGTGCGCGAAGGGCCGGCGTGTTCACGCTGCCTGTCAGGGTTACGACGCCGTTTTTGGTACTGTGGTCCACTCCTTTAATTTGCGCCGCGGTTAGAGCCGCGTCCAGGTTGGCTTCGATGCCTTTGTCCAAATCGGAATCGACGGACTTCGCGATCGATGCTCCGCCTTCAGGTAGCACGGCTATCTGATTTGCCACAACTTCTCCCGCGGCTAACGGTTGTGCGATCTGTGCGGCACGTTCTTTGTCCTGATCGACCGCTACGTTTCCGCCCAGCGTAACTACACCCTTGTCACGATCCTGTGAAACCGAAACGGATTTGAGGCCGGCGTCATCGAGCGACGTGCGAATTTTGGCTGCGACATCCGGCGCTTTGTTGGATGCGCAGCCGATTAAAGCTGCCATCGCGAACACTACGCCTGTAAGTTTTGTGCTCATAGCTCACTCCCGTGGTGTATGGAGCATTTGGCGGCCCAATGGGCGGTCTCGGACAGACGGGGGATATTGCTTCGGGAGGGGAGTCCGAAGTCGAGGGAGTCGAGGGAGTCGAGGAATGAAGGTGGGCCTGCGGCCAATTTGGGGCGGATTTTTGATGTTTGTAATCGCCTTGGCGGCGTGACGCTTCTTGAGTCTCAGAATCGACTGGCGAAATGTTTCCAGGGGGCTTCTCTGGCTACTTGATGTTGCCGGCGGGTTTGGCGAAGCGCGCTGGATCGACTTCCACGTTACTTTTCACTTCCGAGAGTTGGATAGTGAATCGCGCCACAGGGCGCGAAAGGGTCCAGCGGAATGGGATTTTGACGCCGTCGGACACGCGGTAATCGGCGTAGTCAATCTGGGTTGCGTTGCGGCCCATGGGGGTGTCGGCGTAGCGCACCAGGCGCAGGAGCAAGCCTGTCTTAGCGTCGAAATCGAGGTGGACAGGGGGATGCCCTGGCGCTGTCCCGGTAAGTACTTCGCACTCCGTGCCGTTGACTGTCTCAGGCCGGCCGCGCCGCAATTGCGGGAACATCTCTTTGAGACGAAGGGGCAGGTAAAACTCGGCATCAATGCCGGCCGCCCACGATTCCGCGGGCGACATGTCGCGCGCGGCGTGTCCTGCGCTGCCCATCCAACCGCCGCTGCCGTCGAAGGCGGTGAAGCTTCCGCCGGCGGGGTTCTGCGAAATGGAGAGGCGCAGATTCGGCGCTTTCGTGAAGAGCTCAATGGGCGTTTCTTTGCCCTCGACGATGACGGCGCCTTTGGCCACGCGGCTGGTCACTTTGCGGATGGCGTCCGCGCCGCCGACCGCAGCGATGTATTTATCGACGATCTGATCGGCGGTCGGCGCAGTGCCGGCCGACGCGGCAGGGGATGGTGTTGGCGGCTTCGACGAAGCATCCGCTTCCAGCACGGGCGGCACGGAGACAGGATGGGTGGCGCCGCGATGACACGAATTGCAGGTCACCTGCTGGCGTCCATGAAAGGCCTCCTTATTGATCATGGCGGTCATCGCCATCATGTCGCGCGCGGTCTTTTTGGGGTTCTTGTCATCGGCGGCGTAATCACTTTGCACGTGGCAGAACGTGCAATCGACGCCTAGCGAAGCTGAGATGAATTGCATGGCCGGCTGCAACTGATCGGCGGGCGTGCCCTTCAGTTGGACGATATTCTTGTAAACCTGCTCGGCGGTCTTGCCTTCGGCGGCCTGGGCAAACACGGTGTGAGGCGTCATCGCGCACGCCGCTAACAGCGCCGCGGGCGCTATCCCCAAAAATCTTCGCATGAAAGTAATCCCCTATCTCTACGGATTGTATCGTGCGCCGCCTACCTGGACCAAGGCGGCGCGATGCCGTTCATGCGCGCGTACGCAATGGCTTGCCCGAGGTGCTCACCCATGTGCGTATCGAGCCAAACCAGGATGCCGCGGCGGGTGGTCTTCTGCCCGAAGAAATTCATGTCACGGGTTAACTGCTGCGCGCGGACGTCATCGAGATATTTATGGATTTCGGCGAAGGTCTCGGTCAAAGCGGCGATGGTTTTGTCCTTGTTAACGGGGCTCTCTTCGATCTTGCCGTTCTCACCCTCTATTTTCTTGATATCGTCAGACTCGGCGCCTTCGGCGATGTTCAGGATTAAGTGGTTGCCGTAGGCTATGTGCAAGAACACCTGCTGGAAGGTACGCACCCCAGCGCCCGGACGCCAGCCGTATTTTTCTTCGGGTATGGCTTTGGCAAGCTGCATCACTTCGCTTTCCAGGCTGGCGAGCGAAAACAGAATGTCGGCGGCGGCGGCCGGCGGCGGCGCAGGATCGGTCTTGAGCAATTCCACGTCGAAGATCAACTCGGCTTTAGGTGGAATGGAGCCTCTGCCTTGCTCGCCATAGGCCAGTTGATACGGAATGAAGAGACGCCGCTTGCCGCCGACGCGCATGCCCTCAAAGCCCATTTCCCAACCGGCTATTACCTGGCGGCGGCCTTGGACAAATTCGAGGGGCTTCTTTCCGACTGAGGAATCGAACTGCGTGCCATCGCGCAGCCAGCCCGTGTACTCCACGGTGTATTGATCGCCGGCCTTAGCTTGCGCGCCGTCGCCGGTTTTGATGTCGATGTAACGGAGCGTTGCGGCCTCGACCACTTTGCCGGTAATGGCGGGGACGGCATCGGGCATTTTCGGATTCCATTCCTGGGCGGAAAGACCGAACGCGGACAGAGCAAGGATTGTCGCAAATCGCATAACAAATTATAGGGGCTGGATGCGCGTCAGGCTTTTAGGTACCAGGGTACGTTGACGAAAATGATGCGCTGATTCCCTTTCAGGAGAAGCCAGGTTTTCAAAATCTCGGCGCGCTGATTATGCAGGAGGTAGTGAGACCAATGGCGCTCGATCAGCTCCGGCAGTAGTACGGCGATCTGACGATCGGGGTTCTTCCGCTCCATTTCCAAGATGTATTTCAGAATGGGAGTCAGCATCATGCGATAGGGAGAGTCGATTATGACCAGTTCCGGCGGCTTAAGGCCGGCCGCGCGCGCCGGCGCGTCTGCGAGACGGTCCCAGTTCTTGCAGAAGGTGTCATCGGTCTGATCGCCGGCGGAGATGTGGACGGCGTAGACTTCTTGGGACAACGAATAGGCAAAGCGCAGAGCTTTCTGGGTTATCACGCTCCAGTTGGCGATGGGGGCGACGACGATGGGGTCTCGGAGATTCTTGAAATCGGCTGGATCTTTCGTCGCGACCTCAGCGGCGGCGTACCTGTAGTGGCGCCGCACCCATGCCATGACTATCAGCATGAGGGGGATTAGGAGCACGGTCACCCATGCGCCTTCCACGAATTTCGCCGTTAGCACGACCAGCGTGGTCACGCCGGTTGCGAACGCGCCCAATCCGTTCACAAAAATGTAGCGCCCCGCGCCACCGACGCGTTTCCAGTGCACGACCATTCCCGCCTGCGACAGGGTGAATGCCAGGAAGGCGCCCACGGCGTAGAGGGGAATCAAGCGGTCAGTTACGCCGCCGAAGAGGATGAGGAGCGCGGCGGTGAGAACGGTGAGTACGTAAATTCCATTGGTGAAGACGAGGCGCCGGCCGGTGGACGCGAACGAGTGCGGTAAGAAATTGTCGTGGGCGATGATGCGGCAGAGGCGGGGGAACCCGATGAAGGCGGTGTTGGCGGATAGCGAAAGAACCAACAGGATGGAACCGATGGAGACGTAATAGAAGACGCCACGTCCGGCAACGGCCCGGAGCAGCATGGAGAGCACGCTTTCGTAGTTATGGGCGGGATCGGTGGCGCCGATGCCGTAAGCGGACGCGAGATAGGCGATGCCAGCCAGCAGGACGATGAGCATGGCGATAATTACCGTCAGGGTCTTTTGGGCGTTCGCGACGGTAGGCTCGCGAAATGCGGTTACCCCATTCGAGACCGCCTCGACGCCGGTCATGGCTGCGCAGCCGCTGGCGAAGACTTTGAGCAACAGCCAGACGCTGACCGCAACGGTGGCGGCGGGCACATGAGGCATAGGCTCTAGCGGCGCGGGGTGGCCGCCTGAGGCCAGGGACTTGGCAATGCCCAGAACGATCATCAGAAAAAGGCAGCCGACAAAGAGGTAGGTGGGAATCATGAATACGACTCCCGCCTCGCGCACGCCACGGAGGTTGACGATGGTGACGATTGCCAGAATCGAAAGACAAATGCTCAAGGTGTGGGGCTGGAAGCTGGGGATTGCGGAAACCAGCGCGCCAACTCCCGCGGAAATGCCTACGGCGGCGGTAAGAACGTAATCGATCATCAACGCGGCGGCGGCGAGGAGTCCCGCGCGCTCGCCGATGTTCTCTCTGGCGACTGTGTAAGATCCGCCTCCGCTGGGATAGGCGGCAATGGTTTGGCGGTAGGAGAAATAGACGATGACCAGCAAGACGAGAATGCTGAAGGTGATGGGAAGGATGTAAGAGATTCCGGCGGCGCCCAGAGGAATGAGCAGAGTGAGGGCCGCTTCGGGGCCATAGGCCGCGGAACTGAGCGCATCCAAGCCAAAGATGGGAATGCCGGCGGCGGGGCCGATCTTTTCGCCCCGCTCTTCGATTGATGCCAGCGGGCGTCCGATGAGCAGGTCCGCAAAAGACATGCCGCTATTGTCCCAGAACGGGGGCGGGTGGCCTCAACCCAATTTTTGACGGGTGAATCGCTTGGCGTAAGCGGCGGGCGGATTGTGCGACTGCACTTGGGCGGCTTTGCGGTAATACTCCATCGCCTTGGCTTTGTCGCCGAGTTTTTCGTAGGTCTCGCCGATCATGCATTGGATGAATGCGTCGTTCTGCTGCGCTTCCTGGAAGTGGTCGAGGGCGCTCTTAAAATCGCCCGAGTAGAAGGCAACGTAAGCATGCAAATAGGGAAGGAACGCCTGCTGTTGGGCCTTCAGGGTGGTCATGCCGTCCACCAACTGCTCGGCTGCGCCGATGTGCTTTTCGGCTTCGGCTTTCTTGCCGCGGCGCGCGGCCAGGCGAGCCATAGCGTGCTCATAGCGGAAATTCCAGAGCTTTACGCGATCGGGCGTGATATCGGGCTGCTTCAGGCCGGCGTCGCGGCCTTTGGCGTAATATTCTTCGGCAGTTGCGAGATCGCCCAAATCGATGCACACGCGCGCGGTCTCATCGTAAAGTTCGCCTTGTTGATAAAAGCGATCGGCTGCATCGGGGTTGTCACGGTAATAAGCGGCGGCGAGATCTTCGTATTTCGCGGCATTCTTGCAGTCTGCTGCAAAGGCGTACGACATGGCGAGGGCGCGCTGCGCGTCGGATTTGGCGTGGGGCTCGGCGGAGAGTTCGATGGCTTTATGGAAGAAGCCTTGCGCTTCCTTCGATTTGCCCATGAGGTCGAATGCGCTGCCAGCGGCGATGTAGACGCCGGCGGAATCCGGCGCGCCGGCTACGGCTTTGCGGAAGGCGGATTCGGCGCCAGCGTTGTCGCCAGAGCGCAAGAGTTGCTGCGCCTTGCGAATCGATTCCGGCTGAGGGGGGCCTTGAGGAGGTTGAGCCAGGCTTATGGACGCCGCAAACAGGGCGGCAATAACGGTGCGGTTCATAGTAGTGGATTATCGCAAAAATCATGCGTAGGCCTTGGCGTCCCGGCGCCGATGTGTTGAGAACATGCGGCGATGGACTTGTTCTTTCATCCTTTGCGCACCCTTCGCTATCATGGAATTTGTGACATACGATCTGATTGTTATCGGGAGTGGTCCCGGCGGCTACTCTGCTGCCATTCGCGCCGGGCAATTCGGCCTCAAAACCGCGTTGATTGAGAAACAGGCCAAGTTAGGTGGAACCTGTCTGCTGGTGGGGTGTATTCCCACGAAATCTCTTTTGCATACCGCCGGTATCTGGGAGCGATTCGAGCATTCGGAACTGGAAGGAATCGCTTGCGAGAACCCGCGTCTGGAATATCCGAAGGTGAAGAGCCGCAAGGATGGAATTGTCGACAAACATTCCAAGGGCGTTGGATTTCTGCTGAAGCGAGCGAAGGTGGAGCAGATTTCCGGCTTCGCCACGCTGAAGGGCAACGGCAAGATAGAAGTGAAGTCGGACGCCGGCGTTAAGACCCTGGAGGCGAAGAATATCATTATCGCCACAGGCTCGGAAGCGAGGATGATTCCGGGATTGCAGGCGGACCCCGAGTTCATCCTCACCAATATCGAAATCCTGAATCTCACGGCGGTTCCGAAGAGCTTGATCGTCATCGGGGCGGGGGCGGTAGGCGTAGAGTTCGCTTCTATCTTCCGGCGCTTTGGGTCGGAAGTGACGGTGGTCGAGATGCTGCCCCGCATGGTGCCGGTGGAAGACGAGGATGTTTCGAAGGAGCTGGAGCGTTCGTTCAAGAAGCAGAAGATTCGGGTGGAAACCGGGGCGCGGGCCGAGAATATTCAAAAGACCGACAAAGGCGTGAAGCTGACTCTCACGACTAAGGACGGCAAGCAGGAGACGCTCGAAGCGGAAAAATTGCTGGTGGCCGTGGGGCGCAAACCAAATACCGAAGGCATCGGCCTTGAAAATACGAAGGTGCAGCTGGACCGCGGATTTATCAAGGTGGACGCGAACCAGATGACCGCCGAGCCGGGCGTTTATGCGATTGGCGATGTGGTGGGAGGAACCCCGTTGCTGGCGCACGTTGCGACGCGCGAAGGCATGATCGCGGTTGCGCACATGGCGGGTAAGCCGGCGGTTCCGATCAACAAGATGCGCATTCCGAGCTGCACGTACACCGAACCCGGCATTGGCAGCGTGGGACTCACGGAAGCGCAGGCGCGCGCCCAGGGGCGCAAGGTGAAGGTGGGCCGCTTCCCGTTTGTGGGCAATAGCCGGGCTTCGATTCTGGGTAATCACGATGGCTTCATCAAGGTGGTGGCGGATGAGCAATACGGCGAGATTCTGGGCGTTCACATTATTGGACCCGAGGGTTTTGAGCTGATTGCCGAGGCCGTGACGGCGATGGAAGCCGAGGCCACGGTGGACGTGATGATGCAGACTATCCACGCTCATCCCACGCTGTACGAAGCGGTAGGCGAGGCGTTCAACGCCGTGTACGGTCTTTCTATCAATGCGTAATTGCCAGGTGCGGGAATTGGGGCGGCTTACCTATGGCGCCGCCCTCGAGCTGCAACAGCGACTGGTGGCGGAGCGCAAGCAGGAGGTGATTTCCGATCAATTGCTGCTGCTGGAGCACGACCACGTGGTAACGCTGGGGCGGAACGGGCACATGGAAAATCTGCTGGCGAGCGATGAGGTCCTGGAACGCGCCGGCATTGCGTTCTACCCGACGGATCGCGGGGGCGACGTGACCTATCACGGGCCGGGGCAGTTGGTGGGGTATCCGATACTGGACCTTCGCGGGTGGAAGCGCGACGTGGGCGCGTATGTACGGGGCGTGGAGCAGGTAATCATCGATACGCTGGCGGATTTCGGCATCGCAGGGGAGCGAATCCCGAAACTAACGGGCGTATGGGTGGATGGACGAAAGGTGGCGGCGATTGGCGTTCACATCAGCCGGTGGGTGACGTCGCACGGATTCGCGCTGAACGTTTCTACCAATTTGAGCTACTTCCAATACATCGTTCCGTGTGGATTGACGAAGCCCGTCACGTCGATGGCGCAACTGGGTGTGAACGTAACGGTGGAAGAAGCAGGTAGGATTTTGGCCGGGCATTTTGGCCGTATTTTCGATTGCGAGATGCTGCCCGAGGCAGCGGCGCTGCAAGAAGCGGCGCTCGCAGGTGTGGAAAGAGAGATCTAATAACTATATGACCGACGTCGTTATGCCCCAGATGGGGGAAAGCATCGTAGAAGGAACCCTGACCAAGTGGCTGAAGAAGCCTGGCGACCGCGTGGAGCGGGACGAGCCCCTTTTTGAGATTTCGACGGACAAAGTGGATACCGAGATCCCATCGCCCGCGGCGGGGACTCTGGCCGAGATCCTGGTAGAGGAAGGGAAGACCGTCGGCATCAATACCGTGGTGGCGCGGCTGAACGACGGGGCCGGCGGGGCGGCTGCGGAAACGAAGCCGGCGGAGGCTAAGCAGCCGGAAGCGCCTAAACCGGAGGCTGCTCAACCCGAGCCGGCCGCGCAGGCAGTGGCCCCGACGCCCGCGGCGAAACAGGTGGACGATCCGGAACCGGCCCCCGCAGCGTCTGCGCCGGCGGCGCCCGCGCAACAGGCCCCGACTGCTCCTACGGAACCTGGCGGACCGCTCTCGCCACTGGTGCGCAAGATGGCGCGCGAGAATAACCTCGATCTCAGCCGGGTTAAGGGAACTGGCGCGGGTGGTCGAATCACCAAACAGGATGTAGAGGCATTTATGGCCCAAGGGCCTGCGGCGGTAGCTCCGGCGCCCGTGCAGGCTGCGCCCGCGCCGACGCCGGCTGCTCCGGCGGCGCCCGCGCCAGTCGCTCCGGCTCCTGTCGCGGCTACGGGTGGAGCTCCGAAGACGCGCATCGAGCCGATGAGCCAGATGCGGATCAAGATCGCGGAACACATGGTGATGTCGAAGCGAACTTCGCCGCACGTTACCACTGTTCATCGGGTAGATATGACGAAGGTTGCGAAGATGCGCGAGCGTAACAAGGCGACGGTGCAGGCGAACTACGGGTTCGGCCTGACCTATTTGCCGTTCATCACGCGGGCGGCGGTATTGGCGCTGCGTCATTATCCGCTGCTGAATGCGTCGCTTGACGGCAACAATATTGTGTATCACGGAGATGTCAATATCGGGATCGCGGTGGCGCTGGAAAACGGGCTGATTGTTCCCGTGATTCGCGGCGCGGACGAAAAGAACGTGCTTGGATTACAGCGTTCGATCGCGGATCTTGCGGCGCGCGCGCGGTCACGCCAGCTGAAGCCGGATGAAGTTGTGGGCGGGACGTTCTCGATCACGAATTTCGGCAGCTTCGGCAGCATGGTTGGGACGCCCGTGATCAATCAGCCACAGGTAGCGATCATGGGCGTGGGCACGGTGGACAAGACGCCGGTGGTAATTGACGATGCGATTGCGATCCGCTCGATCTGCCATCTGTCGCTGAGCTTCGACCATCGTTTGATCGATGGCGCGATGGCGGATCAGTTTATGACGAAGGTGAAAGAGACGCTGCAGAACTGGGCGGAGGAAGTTCTGTAAGACGGAGCATGGCGATTGCCAAGGTCCGGGAGATGGTCAAGGCGTTGGAACGCGACGGGTGGTTTCTTGAGCGGCAGCGGGGTTAACCGTGGAGGATCTCAAATGAAATATCTGGTGATCTACGAGCCTACGGACACCGGCTACGGCGCCTATGTTCCTGCGCTCCCGGGTTGTGTGGCGACGGGTCCGAGCAAGGAAGTGACGGCGAAGCGGATCAGAGAGGCGATTGATTGGCACATTGAATCCCTGCGAAACCATGGGGAGCCAGTGCCTCCACCATCGTCAATCGAGACGGAACTCGTGGAAGCTGCGTAACTTTTAGTTGTCTGAAGGCTTTTCCAGCCGCTCGATGAAGAACGTTTCGGCGGGGGCAGTGGTGCGCTCGAGTTTCAGGCCGCACTGTTCCTGCAAGGCGGTGAAGATGGAGGGGTCCGGAGAATCGGGGACGTTGTCGGGCGCGAACTGGACGCGGAAGTTGTAGAGGCCTTCGATGCCGGTTCGATTGAGGACGGGCTGCTGGAACCTGGCTTCGAGAAGCGCTACGAATCCGGCGACTGACACACCCTCCGCTACCAGTTGGTTGGGGCGTCCGTACGTTCGCGTGGGTCCGCCGGGCTGGACGGGCTTAAGCGGGAAGCCGGTTTTCACAACGCTCAGCGAGTAGGCAGGGACGGGTTTCATTTCGCGGCGCAGGGCGAGATGGAAGCGTTCGGCCAGCAGGGCTCGCAGCATGATGCGGTGGCGTTCGATGCGATCGGTGAAGCTCAGCGAGTGGAGCGATTCGGCGGACTTGCCGACGATATCGAAGCCGTCGGAGTTGACCCATTTGGGCCCGCCGGAGATCTGGTATTCGTGCAGGTTATAGGCGAACTGCAAGGCGATGCGGATGGTCACATTGTGCATGGTCAGCGTGGTGTCGCCTGGTTCGATATTGAAACCGGGCTGATTGGGCGGCGCGGGCTTCACGGTTGCCACCTCAAATACCGCATCGGACGGGGGTTGCTGACAGAGCGCGGCGCGGCAGAGGAATGTCGCAGCGAGAAAGATTGGCAATCCCTTGATCACGGATGTTAGACGCCGTGCGGCGGCGCTTCGTTGGCGTGAATCAGTTGGCAGAAGGCCGTTCGGCGCGGTCGATAACGAAGGTATCGCCGGGGGCGGTGGTTGGTTCGAGCTTGAGGCCACACTGTTCTTGCAGGGCGGTGAAGAAACTTGGCTCTGAGGTGTCCGGCGGCGCAATGTCGGGCGCGAAATGCAGCTTGCAGTTGAAAAGCCCGGCGGTCGCGGTTCGATCGACCACGAGGCGGCCTACTTTGGAGGCCAGAATGTCGGCGAAGCCTTTCAAAGATGTGGCACGGATGTTCAGCATGGCGGCTCCGCCGCCCCAGCCGTTGGGCGCGTCCGGCGCGGCTTTCTCCAGTTTGAGACCTCCTTTTGCAGCGATCAGGGCGAAGGCGGGAATGGGTTTGGTTTCTTTGCGAAGCGTAAGCTGAAACCGCTCGCCGAGCAGCGCCTGGAGCATGGGGCGAAGGGCTTCTGGTTTCGTAGAGGCTTCGGCTTTTCCGACGATGTCGAAGGTTTCGGAAGTGGCCCATTTGGGACCACCGGAAAGCTGATAGTCGCGCAGTTGATAGGCGTAGAGGATCGCCTGACGGAGAGTCACGTTGTTGAGCATCACCTGGTTATGGCCGAAGTTGATGCCGTTGCCCGACTGATTGGGAGCGGCCGGCTTAACCGTGGCCACTTCGAACGAGGGCGCGAGAGAAGTTTGTTGGGCCAGCGCAGAGCCCGCGAGAAGCGCAATGAAGAACGGAAGCAGTCTCATAAGGCCACTCGTGTTAGGGCGTTGACTACAATAATAATGCCCAATGTCTACGATGCGCCAACCTTTGGCCTGTTTCCGCGCAGCTACCAGCGGGGTAGCGGCTTTCGTGCTTCTGGCGATGGCCGCGCGCAGCGCGCCGAACCCGCTGCTGCCGTTAACGGCAGGTGAAATCCGTCAAGCCGTTCGCATTGTGAACAGTTCGGGCCGCGCCCCGGCTGGATCACGCTTCAGTACCATCGCGCTGCAGGAACCGCCAAAGGAGGCGGTGCTGAAGCAAACGGCGGCGCCTCGGCGGGCCTTCGTGGTGGTTTACAACTATCAGAGCAATGAGACATTCGAAGCCGTTGCCAATCTTACCCGCGGCGCTCTGGATTCGTGGAAGCTCATTCCCGGGGCGGAGGCGCCAGTTACGGGAGAAGACTCCGACCGGGCGTTCAATATTGCGCGGCGGGATCCGCAGTTTCTGCGGTCGCTGGCGGAGCGTGGGATCCGCGATGTCAATAACGTGTATGGGGTGGCGTGGTCGGCGGGCTATTTTGCGCTGCCGGATACGGACAAGGATCGGATTGTGCGCGAGGTCTTTTATTATGGCGGCGCCGGGCAGAATTTCTATGCACATCCGATTGAGGGTGTGTTCGCGCACGTGGATATCACGGCGAACCGGGTGCTTGAATTCATCGATACGGATCGCAACGCGCCGGTCTCGCACGAGAATTTCGATTTCACGCCAGAGGTGACGGGCGAGCGCGCGGCGCTGGCCCCGCTGCATATTACGCAGCCGAACGGCCCCGAATATACGGTGGCAAACAACGAGGTGGTCTGGCAGAAATGGCATTTCCGGTTCGGCTTGCAGCCGCGCGAAGGCCTGGTGATCTACACGGTGGGCTACGAGGATGGCGGAAAGGTGCGGTCGGTTATGTATCGCGGGGCTCTTTCCGAAATGGTGGTGCCGTATGGCGACCCGAGCGCGGGTTGGTACTTTCGCAATAGCTTCGACGCCGGCGAACTGGGGCTGGGCGTAACGGCGAGTTCGCTGCGTCCGGGCTTCGATTGCCCGGAGAACTGCAGGGTGTTTGACGCTGTGGTGGCCGATGAGAGCGGGGCGCCGCACACGATTCCCGGAGCGATTGCTCTTTACGAGCGCGATGGGGGAGTGGCATGGAAGCATGGCGATAACGTGCGCCGCGCGCGCGATCTGGTGATTTCCTATCTCACGCAGGCGGGCAACTACGAATATGGCTTCGACTGGATTTTCCATCAGGATGGGACGCTTGAAGCGCGCGTGGCGCTGACCGGCATTATGTCGGCCAAGGGCGTTGTGGATGGCATGCACGACCCCTCTGGGCATATGGTGGCGAAGAACCTGCTGGCGGTACACCACCAACACTTCTTCAGCTATCGGCTGGATATGGATGTAGACGGCGTGGCGAACCGGGTGGTGGAAATGAACAGCGTTGCCGCGCCGGCGGGGGCGAAGAATCCTCAGGGAAATGCCTTTACGATGGAAGAGACTCCCCTGCGAACGGAGCGCGAGGCAGAGCGCAATCTGAATTTGGATAGCAGCCGGCGATGGATTGTAGTCAATCCCACGGTGACGAACGCCTTTGGACAGCCGACGGGATATGCGCTGCTGCCGGGAGAAAACGCCAAACCCTTTGCCGCCACCGATTCCTGGGTGCGCAAGCGGGCCCGGTTTCTGGACGCGCACGTCTGGGTAACTCCGTTCGCGGCGGACGAGGTTTATGCGGGCGGCGATTATCCGAATCAGAGCCATGGGGGCGACGGGCTGGCGAAATGGGCGAAATCGAACCGGCCGATCGATAACCGGGACGTGGTGCTTTGGTATAACTTTGGGATCACCCATAACCCCCGGCCGGAGGATTGGCCGGTGATGCCGGTGTATGAGGCTGGTTTTAAACTGATTCCGTGGGGGTTTTTCGCGAAGAATCCGGTGTTGGATCTACCGGCGCGGTGAGCCGGTATCCCATTGGTCTCCCGATTCACTGAAACCACTTCCCCTACCTGTGCGTTTAACACAACAGTGTCTTCAGCGCGAAGAATTTGGCGTATATTGTATTGAGGAGTTCGTGCATCATGACTCGTCCTTTGGCTCGGCGTCCCTTGGCGCGAGTAGTAGCGGTGGCGATTGCGCTCAACTTTACAGGTGTAGGCGCATTTGCGGGTGATAACAAAAAAAAGGATCCCGATGAAATCGGGAATCGAGATGTAGGCAGTGGCATTAACTTCTACTCGCTCGAAAAGGAAATTGCGCTGGGCAAGGGGTTGGCCCAGGAGGTCGAGCGGCAAGCAAAGATTATCGACGATCCGGTGATAGCGGAATATGTTAACCGGGTGGGTCAGAACATTGTCCGGAACTCCGATGCCAAGGTGCCGTTCACAATTAAGGTGCTCGATACCGAAGAAGTGAACGCATTTGCACTTCCCGGCGGATTCTTTTTTGTAAACTCTGGGCTCATTCTCAAGACGGAAACGGAAGCGGAATTGGCCGGAGTGATGGCGCACGAAATCGCCCACGTGGCATGCCGTCATGGAACGAAGCAGGCAACCCGCGGCGACCTGATGCAGATTGGCGCGATTGCCGCGTCTATCGCCTTAGGCGGTTGGACAGGCTATGCAATCCGGCAGGGTATGGGTCTGGCGATTCCGCTGGGCTACCTGCAGTTCTCGCAAGAGTTCGAACGCCAAGCCGATTACTACGGTCTGCAATACATGTACAAGGCGGGCTACGACCCCACGGCTTTTGTAGACTTCTTCGAAAAAGTACAAACGCTGGAAAAGAAGAAGCCGGGATCGCTTTCCAAAGTGTTCTCGACGCACCCGATGACGGATGCTCGCATCAAGAAAGCGCAGGAAGAGATTCAGGCGATCTTGAAGCCGAAACCGGAATATGTAGTGACGACCTCAGAGTTCAACGATGTACGCGCTCGCCTGGCGATGATGCACAACCACCGTCTGGTCGATAAGAATCAGGATCCGAGCCGTCCGACGTTGCGCCGCAACACCGGCAGTGGAACGGGCCCGGTAGATTCCACCAGTCCGAGCGGTACGTCAACATCAGACGACGACCGTCCGACGCTGAAGCGCCGCGATAGCGGTAGTGGAAACGGTAACGGAAACGGCAACAATCAGTAAATTTACTTGAGAATGTTTTTTGCGTTTGAGGTTAGTACGTGACTGCGTTTCGCCGGTCCCACGAGACATTAGATTAGAGAAGCTTCGAGAGATGCCGCTGACTGGCTAGTGCGATGTACTTCGCGGCGCACACGTGGGGAGCTGAGAAGACTCGTGCGCTTGCCAGCGCGAAACGGCCGGCGTTCAGCCGCAAGCGGGTATATGGGCTGTTGCGCGGCGTCGCGTGAGATGGCCTTTGCAGCACGATCGGGTCCCACAATGTCCGGCCGGCGATGGGGACGAGATCAGCGGGTGTATACAGAGTTTTGATATCGCCGCAATATCGTATGTTCGAGCTGAGGTGCGTGGGGCAATCCGCAGTTGTGGCAAAGAAGGGCGCGTGAATGATGAGGTATCCGCCGGGACTGAGGCGCGCTGCGAGCATGCGGACGGTAGCGGGCGGATCGGGCACGTGTTCGAGCACATCCAAGCAGAGGACGGCGTCGTATGAGTTTTCGTTTTCGCATTCGCATTCGCATTTGGTGAGTATGCGAGGTGGGCGCGCGGCTTCCTGGAAGAGGCGTTTTGCGAAGCGCGCGCCGGCGGCGGAAGGATCGTAATAATCCACGCTATGGCCGGCTGACGAAAGGTACAGGCTGTCGAACCCAGGGCCGTCGCCGAAAACGAGGATTCGAAGCGGAGGCGGGCCGTTCCGCAGGAGCCAGTCGCCGATCCACTGGCGCATGGCGCACTTGGCGGGGCTGCGGCTCCACGTCACGGATTCAAACAGAAACGCGTCGGTATCCGCATAGAATCGAATCAAGTCTTCGCTCCACACGTGAGGTTGGAGATTGCGCTCCCGCATGGCGCGCCGTACATTGGCGCCGAGCTTACGGTGTTCCTGACGGAGCCTTTCCCGCGCCTCTGGTAGAGGGAGCCCGGTTGCGTGCGCGAGGACGCGCACCAATCTTTCTGTTTCCGCTCTTTCTTTTTCCGCTACGTGGGACACAACTTCCCCATGCGCTCCCAGTCTGGCGTGTAGCCGCAATGCCAATAGACTACCGGGCCGCGCGGGCGGTGATGCGCGAGCCAGCGATCCATCGCGCTCCAGGTTTTGCCGCCGAAGATGGGATCGATGCGCAGGTTATAGCGATCTTGCACGTCGCGGCACGTCTGCACAGTTTCCGGAGAAAATCTTCCAAAGCCCCCCTCGATCGCGTGGTCGATCAATTCGATGCGGGGTAGGGCAAGCGATGAAGAAAGACCTAGTTTCCACTTTGACCAACGCATCAAATTCAAGATCCAAGGGCGGGCGCGATGTTGATGAACGCGAACGCCAATGACTCGAATTGACGGCATCCCTGAGGCCGCGAGCGCGCGTTCGGCGAGCAGAAATCCCGCGTATGTAGCGCCGCTGGCGACGGTGATGAAGACGGTCTCCGGGTACTCGCCCGATTGTTGGAGCTGCTGAACCATCTCGAGAAATCCCTGGGCGGCGCCGGCGACGGCGGATGGATGGCTGAGACTTGGGAGCGCGACGAAGGTCTTTCCGGTGCGCGAGGAACGGACGGCCACGCACGCCAAGCGAACGGCGGCCATGAGTTGGGACTTTCCCAGCAGAGAGACGCTGGCGCCGGCCTCGCGGAAGAACTCTGCGCGTATGGCGGCCGGCAGCGAGGGTTCATCCACCGCGAGGACTGCAGGCCGCATTCCGACTTTAGCTAATGCGGGCGCCAGGTCATGGGCGAGGTTTGTGATGTTGGCGACTACGGTAATGACTTCGCGATAACCGCGCGGTTCCAGATAACCAATGAGGTGCTCGATTTTGCGCGTCTTTACGCCGCCTCGGCCGAAGCCCGAAAGGTCGTCGCGCTTTACCCAGATGGGGCCTAAATAAGTTTCTACCCGTTCGAGCGGGGTGGGCCATTTGCCTAAAGGCAAGTATGGCGCGTTCCGTATGCGATCAATGTCCGGACAGGAGGGTAGGGAATCCAATGGAATCTAATCCGATTGGGCGAAGCGAGCCTGCGCCGCGACGAGGACCTGGTCCGATTCCGGATGCGTGGCGGGCTGGTCGGTTCGTTTGAACTCGACACCGGCGCCATAGATGACGACCAGCAATAGATATTCCAGGGCGAGTAGCAAGTAAACCCTTGGCTGGGCGAGGGCTGTAAAATCCGCAGGGGTTCGCATTGGAACCGAGGCGGGCGGAAGGCTTGCGACGAATGCAAGGAAGCCGCACGCGAACAGTGCCGGGAGGAAGAGGAAGGTGAATGTCTTTCCCATGCCGCTGCGATCGATGCGCAGAAAGTCATTTACGAGACGGGAGTAAGGATACAGCATGAGGCCGAGGCCGCCGAGCAAACCCGCGGGCGGTTGCGCGGCTCCCGCGACGACAAGTAAAAGGCAGAGTACAACCAGATTCAGGGCACTCATGCAGAGCGGCGCGGCGTAGATGGGTTGGTTCCCCAATCCGCCGTGCCATACCGCCTTTTGCAGGTTATCCCGATAGACGACGCGGAAGATGGCAGTGAATGGCGTTTGAGTGAGCGCGACCTTTCCGTAACAGCAGCCGTTGGCATGGCACCCGAGGCGCGAGACGAACTCGCCTCCGAGCAGTCCGAAAGCGAACGCATCCACCACCCAGGCGCCGAACGGAACGCGGAACAACGCCACGGCAATAGCGTAAGCGACTAAAGCGCCGCTAAGTCCTCCGAAGGCGCTGTAGCGGTCGGCGCGAAGGATGAAATCAATGGGATGCGTGCGAAAACGGGACCAATAGTCGGTAACTCCGCAGATAGCTCGCGCGCTGATGGCGGCGGCGGGAAATAACACGAAACAGATCAGGCGGAGATACAGCATCCGGTATTCCCCTGGTGTTAGTGCGACGAAGATAGCGAGCCCGATGATATGTCCGCCAGCTTGAAAGACCGCATAAGTGGGAATGATCCGATCGCCCCAACATGCCAGTACGAAGCGGTTGCTAAGCGGTTTGGCAGCGGCTAGCAGGATGATTCCCGCAATGAGAACGATCAATGGGAGCAACATGGGCAGAAGAAATGATTTCCAAAGATACCGAAATCGGAATGCCGTTGCAACCGATATTACTGTAAGGTAAACTTACCTGACCTATAGGGCAAAGGTGCTTGGAATGGCAAATAGCGGCGCGACGGTTACGCTTCCGATACTCAGCGAATCTAACCGAAAGATAGAGTTTGCCCGCCCGGCGCGGCCCTTTACCGATCTGCCGCGCGATGAATCGCAATACGATTTCACGATTTTCTATCCGACGTTTGGGCGCGTCAACTTCGGACAAGGGTGGCGGGCAAACGCCGCGGAGATGGCGCCGCTAGGGCCGCTTTACGCCGCGGCGCCACTGGTTTCGAAAGGCCTTCGCGTCCGGTTCTGCGATCTGAACGTGGAATATCTTTCGACCGCCGAATTTGAGCGGCTGGTTCGGGGCACCCGACTTTTCGGCATTTCGTTTCTGACGATCCAAGATAAGAGCGCGGCGGCGCTGATTGAGGCGATCCGGGCGGCGCGGCCCGATGCCTGGATTGTCGCGGGCGGCCACCATTGCCATCTTCTGCAAGAACCGTTTGGCGGCGCGGATTTAACCGTGACCTGCGAGGCGGAAGAGATCATGGCGGAACTGTTTCAGGCGATCGAAACAGGCGCTTCGCTGGCGGACGTCCCGGGATTGCTGTTCTACGGTTCGGGCGGCGAAGCGGTGCGGACGCGGGCGTTCAAGAGCACGACGCCGCTTGACCAGTTGCCGCCGCCGGCGCGAGAGCTTGTCGATCCACGGCGTTACGGATTTCTGTTCGGCGCGCGGATGTCGGCGAGAAGCGCGGGCGTGATGAGTTCCCGGGGTTGTGTTTTCAACTGCTCGTTTTGCATTCGCTCTCCCTACGCGGCTTACCGCGACCGCTCTGCCGTGGATGTCTGCGACGAATTGGGCGAACTGGCGCGGCAGGGCTATGACACGGTGATCATGGCGGACGAATATTTCCTGACCAACCGGAAGCGCGTGGGGGAGATTATGGATCTGCTGGTGGAACGCGGAATTCGCCTGCGCATCATCTTTCAGACGAGGGTCAATTCGGTGGATGCGGAAATCGCGCGCAAGCTGAAGGCGGGCGGAGTGTTCGCGATCCTGTTCGGAATCGAGAGCGGGGCGGACGATGTGCTGCGCTTCTACAACAAGGGAACCAATGTGGAACGCGCGCGAAAGGCGGTGAGGGCGACGGACGAAGCCGGAATCTTCTCTTACGGAGGCATCATTATGGGCGCGCCGATTGAGAGCCGGCGGCACCTGGAAGAGAATGTCGCGTTCGCTTGCGGAATCCCTCTCGATTTCGTGAGCTTTCATCATCTGGTTTACATGTACGGAACGCCGTTGTGGGATGACGCGCGCAAGCGGGGATTAATCGACCCCTCCGATTACTGGGTAGAGGCGGACGAGCGTTTTGGCGGCGCGACGGCCGCAGAGATTGCGGACTGGCGCAGGATCGCCTTCCGGCGTTTTTATATGCGGCCGCGCTATTGGCTGAGATTGCTGGGCAAGTGCATCCGCGTGCGAAGCGGATTTCCTTTCGTTGTGGCGTGGCGATTTCTGTTGGCGGCGGCCAAGGATGGAACGCGCGTGGGTTGGGTGCACGATTCCTAAGGAGAGACTCTGCCCCGCATTCTAGGTGTTGCCGGTTTCAGTCATGACGCCGCAGTGGCGCTGCTGTTGGATGGCGAGATCCATTGCGCTATTGAGAGCGAAAAGGTGACGCGGCACAAGCACGAGATTTCGCTGCTGCCGCACGAAGCAATTCGATTCGTGCTGCGACAGGCCGGGCTCGAATTTAGCGACCTGGATTATATAGCGACAAATTGGGACGGCCGGGCGCGATCGAACCTTCTTTATCTGCGACAGATCGGCGGATTTCTGCGGCGGAATTGCTACGCATGGAATGAGATTCCGCTGTTGATTTTGACTGCCGCTTCGCATCACCCGCGATCATTCGCGTATCACTTCGGCGACAAGGTTCCGCCGGTGCGTCCGGTGCGGCACCACCTGGCGCATCTGGGGAGCTGCTACACGCTTTCGGGATTCGATAGCGCGGCGGTGGCGATTGTGGACGGCTCGGGCGAGGCGGAGTGCACGTCGCTCTATCGATGCCAGGGTCGAGAGGTGAAGAGGCTTTATTCGATGGACCTGCCGCTCGATTCGCTGGGCCATCTCTATCTTTGCGCGACCGTTCATCTTGGATATGGGATGGGAGACGAATACAAGGTGATGGGTATGGCGGCGTATGGCGAGCGGAATCGCGATTACGAGAGCTTCTTCAAAGAATGCCTGCAGTTGTTGCCGGAGGGACGGTATCGGATCAGCTCAAAGCTAGTGGGGAATTACTTCGACCGGGGTTTCCGGTTTCCAGGCCGAGTGGAGGATCGGATTGGGCCGCCGCGACGGCGCCACCAACGATTGACCCAGCAACATATGGATTTTGCGCGAGCGCTGCAGACGCGCCTTGAAGATGCGGTGCTGCATGTGGTGCGGCATTTGAGGAAGAGCACGGGCGAACGGCGGTTGTGCATGGCAGGCGGCGTGGCTTTGAATTGTCTGGCGAACAGCCGGGTTCATGAAGAAAGCGGATTCGAAGAGTTATTTATTCAGCCCGCGGCGCACGATGGCGGTACGGCGCTGGGCGCGGCGGCTTATCTTCAGTATCACGAGCTGAAGGGGCAGCGCCCGCAAGCGATGCGATCCGCATACCTGGGTCCGGAGTACGAGGATGCGGCGATCGGCGGGCTTCTGCGGCGTTGCGGCGCGGAACATATGCTTTGCCCGAATGTGGAAGAAACGGCGGCGCGGGTCTTGGCGGATGAGCAGGTGCTTGGGTGGTTTCAGGGGCGTGCGGAATTCGGACCGCGCGCGTTGGGGAATCGAAGCATTCTGGCGAACCCGCGTAGCGCGGAGATGAAGGAGAGAGTGAACGGGGCGATCAAGGAACGGGAGCAATTCCGGCCGTTTGCCCCGGCAATTCTTGCCGAGGCGGCCACGGATTATTTCAGCGATATCACCGAATCCCGGTACATGCTGCTTACGGGAAAGGTGCGACCGGAGCGGCGCGGCGAAATCGCGGCGGTGGTCCACTGCGATGGGACAGCGCGCTTGCAGACGGTTGACCGCGAGACGAATCCGCGGTTCCATCGGCTGATCGAGTGCTTTGGGAAACTGACAGGTACGCCGGTAGTGCTGAACACTTCGTTTAACGTGGCGGGCGAACCAATTGTCTTGACGCCTGCGGATGCCGTGCGGTGCTTCTACGCGAGCGGGATCGATGCGCTGGCGCTGGGCGGTTACCTGGTGTCGAAGCGGGCCGCGGCTGCCATTTCGGACAAGCTGGTGACGGCCGATTTTACGAATCCCGTGGCGAACATCGCCAACGGCAGCAACGATTCGTGATAACCGCCGCAGATCGCCGCCACGAGCCCGGCGAGTGTCAACGCGGCGAAAGATACCTCTGCGAGGGTAATCGCCCCAGCGCTATATAGCCAATTTCTTCGGCTCTTGGCGAGGATTCCGGTTTCGCCAACGCGGAGCGTTTTTTCCCATTCTCGGCGCGGATTCCAGAGAGTATCGCAGAAGCCGGCTACCAGCGTGAGGGCGAGGCCGATGCCCAGTGGCAGCGCGCGCAGCAGCCAGGCTGCTCGCCATCGCCAGTCGCTCGGGTGCGTCATGCGGAGGGTGAGGACGAGTTGAAGGAGCATGGGCGAAACGATCATGAGGCCGCTCAGCAAGATTTGCGATGCGACCCAGCTTGCGGTTCGAGGCAATCCCCACAACGTATAGAAACTGGCGAGGGTCGCAAGCAAGAGGAGGAACTGCAAGCCCAACAGGCGAAGGAGCATACTGGTTTCCAACAGGCCGCGGGCGCCGCCGCGCAGCAAGTGCGGCAGGTGATCGAAGAGAAGCTGGAAACAGCTTCGCGCCCAGCGCCGCTGCTGGCTTTTGTAGGCGAGGAAGGTGTGAGGCAGCTCGCAGCTTAGCAACGGATGCGGCTGGTAGGCGACGAACCATCCGGCGCGGCGGCAGCGGAAGGAGAGATCGATGTCTTCCGCGGTGAACGGTGTTTCCTGCCAACCCAATTCGCGAAGAAGCCGGCTTCGCCAGATACCGCCTGAACCCAGGAAGATGGCGGAAAGTCCTAAGCGGTGGCGAACTGCGTTCTCGAAGCAGAAAAGGGAATCTAGGGCGACCGCCTGAAACACGGCTAAGGGGCTTTCGCCATCGTTGCGGTAGTCCCATCTTGCTTGTACGCCGCCGGTCTTCGCATCTTCGAAATAGGGCACGGCGCGCGCGAGAAAATCCGGGTAGAGTTCACAATCGGCATCCACGATGGCCACCAGGTCGGCGGTCACGAACTGTAAACCGTAGTTGAGGTTTCCCGGTTTGTAGCCGGTTCGACTGGGACGATGCAGGTATGCGACCGGCGCCGCGGCGGACTGGTAGCGCTGCACCACGGCTTCGGTGAGGGCGGCTTCGGGGCCTTCGGAATCGTCAAGCACCTGGACTGCGAGGCGGCTGGCCGGATAGGTGAGCCGTGCGATGGATTGCAGGAGGCGATCTAATACCAGATGCTCGCGGTAGGCGGGGATCTGGATGACTACCGAGGGAAAGTGCGCTGAAAGTGGGGCTTCGGGGGCGCTGGAGCTGGTTGCGAAGCGCAGCATAACGATCAGAAGACTGCGAAGCTCAGCGAGGGCGAATAGCCCAAACGCGAGCCAGATCGCGACCAGCACTTACGCCGGACGCCTCTCGCGAGTGCGGTACATATCCACGAGCACCAGAATTGCGCCTGCTTCGATCAGCAGGTCGGCGACATTAAAAATGCCGCTGCGGAGGCTGCCGATGCCGACGTTCATGAAATCGATGACATATCCACCGAACAATAGCCGATCGAGCCAGTTGCTGAGGCCGCCGGTGCAGATCAAGGTTAGTCCGGCGATGCTGCGGGATGAGAGCGCCCGCGAGCGAAAGATGTAAGCGAGAAGGCAGAACAGGCTCAGGCCCAGGCCGACGGTCAACAGCCAGAAGCGAAGGGCGGGTGGAAGATTGGAGCCAAGACTGAGAAATGCTCCATTGTTTTCAGAGAGTTCGAGGCGGAATGTATCGCGCCAGTAGGAGTAGAACTCGCCGTTGCCCAGATATCGGACCGCAAGACGCTTAGTGATTTCGTCGAGGCCCCAGGGGATCAAGAGAAGGGGGAGAATCAGCCGGCTGCGCTGGCGGAGTGTAGGGGAAGCGGGCATAGCTTGAGCGGCGGCAAGCGTGATTCTGGTCGATTGTAACAGAAAGCTATTTGTGGCTCAGGCGCACCCTATGGCGGATGAACCAAACAGCCGATTACTAGGGTATTGCGATGGGATTCTGTCCCCTTGAATAATGAGGTGAATTCAAATGATAATCTCGAGTTCGAAAGTCACTTGACCAAGAGTACCGGAACCTTTTAGGGGCCACTAAGGTTGCCTCAATGGGTATTTTGAGGTTAGCATTTAGAAAAGCTTAATTAACCTTTCAACGGTTAATAAGGCGAGTTTCCGGCTGATGGCAAATTGCACAGACGTGAAACTACGGGGCGATCCTTAGGGCCAAGCTTATTAAAAAGGGTTAATCCAGTGGTGTGTCGAAACTCGTAGACGTTGAAATTCAACCCTGCTTTGCGAAGGAATAGAGTGAAACGAATAAATTCGAAGTTGTTGAGTATTGGACTGTTTAGCGGTTGCATGATGCTATCTCAAGCATACGCTACAAGTCTTCCGGTCTCGGGAGGAACAGTGGCTCCGGCTACCGTCGCGTTGACGTCCGGAAGTGGGTTTCATGGCGCTCCTAGCGGTTCGGTCAATGACCTTGCAAATTGGAAAAAAGGCAGCATTACAGAAGGTGCGGTGAATTTTGTTGAGGGCGTGTGGGTGGACCCGACCACGCACGATCTAGATTTCTTCTATCAAATCCAAAATAATTCGATCCCAGCGACCGGCCAAACCGGAAATGCCAGTACAGTTGGAAACCAAGGCGCGTCGCCTAATCTGAGCCAAACCACCGTAATTTTGACGGGATATATGTCGGGTTTTACGGAAAATGTTTTTGAGATTACCAGCGCCCAATTTAACGCAAGCGCTCTTGGCGGTTCGTTGTTTGTGAAGCCAAGCACCGGCGAAAGCATCGCCTCGGTTAGCAACACGGTTCCCGGTGTGTTGACGGTCAACTTCAATCAGGCGATTACGCCCGGTAAAGATAGCGCCATCCTCGTAGTTAAGACTGACGCGAAGAATTTCGACAATGGCGGTCAGGCATTCTTCCATTGGAAGCAGAATCCCGACCTGCACGGTGGCACCAGCGGTACGGCGTTTAATTCTGAAAACATTAGTCTTGGTACCCTTGAACCGACTCCGGAACCGGGCGCTTATGGTCTTCTGTCCTTGGCGGTCGCGGGATTGTTTCTGGTTGTTCGCAAGCGGTCTGAGAAGACAAGAGCTTGCAACGCCAGCGTTTAACGCTAACCCTTGCTGCATTTGGTGGGGCGGCTCGCGATACCCAAACGCCTCTTAAACCCAGTGATCCGCTCTAGCGACGCAGGGCGGGTTTCTTCTAAGGCGTCATTGGGTCCTACCGCTGAAGGCGCGTACGTTGAGCCATCGGTTATGCAAGTGAAAGGGCCGAACGTTTTCGAAATAAATAGGTCCTTTCGGCAAAAAGTAATAGGACTTTCCAGCGACCGTAAGTCTTGCCCCCGAGATAAATTGCAGTTACTATTTAAGAAAAGTCGGTAAGTTATCCGACGAAATCAAGTTCAGCTAAAGCTTCCAATTTGGCTGACCTGCAGCCCCGAAAGCTGCGGAATCTCGAAATTCCCGTTGTCAGTTTTCTGTGAAGCCCGTGGTTTGTACTAGGGATTTTAAGGCCAGAGCACCTCGTGAAAGACGTTAAATAAATGACTACAAAGGTATTACGGATTGGTTTGTTGGGTTTGTGTCTCGCGTTTTCGCAAGCGTATGCGGATACTCTACCGGTGGGCGGCGACAGTTCCTTAGCCGCGAACAGTGTCGACGGCTTCTCAGGAATTCCCCAAGCGCAGGCCAGTGATTTAGAAAAACTGAATACCGCCGTAGTTCGACCAATACCTTTCCTGGATTTCTTTTATCAAATTCAACGGCCGACTAGCGGTGAGAACGCAAGCGCTTCGCATCAAACGGAAATTATCGGGATGAGCAATGTTGCGCCTGCTCCCAAGCCGGGTCTGTACGGTATGATCGCGTTGGCGCTCGCTGGGCTTGTGTTCGCCATTCAACTCTTCTACGCCAAGGCCAAAAATAAAGCCAGGACCTCTGAGGCAACACTTTAGCCTCCGCTTGGAACACGCGGGCGTCCGCGTTTGATTTCGTTTGGGATTTGGAACCCGTTTTCGTGATGCGAAGACGGGTTTTTGCATTTAGGCCGTTCTGGCCGCTGTGATATCCTCTTCCTGATTCCTCACTCCGCGGTAATGCATGCGAATTCTCTTCGTCGCGTACTGCATGGTCAATAACGAGAATGGCGATTCCCTGATCGGCGTGTACAAGCGTTGCTTGCGGATTGGGCTGGAAATGGAGCGACGCGGGCACGAAGTCTGGATCTTCTGCACAGGCCGCGAAGGGTATCGGGATGCCACGACCGT
The DNA here is from genome assembly GCA_963703295.1 of Bryobacterales bacterium. GTDB lineage: Bacteria > Acidobacteriota > Terriglobia > Bryobacterales > Bryobacteraceae > PALSA-243. The sequence continues at coordinate 6,729,673 of OY969810.1, read as the reverse complement.
GGCGGCGGAGGAGAAGCTGCATTTCCTCGATGTTCGCTTCGATGTTCTGCTGTCGCCTTCGATTGCGCTGCGACGACGGTATTACCGGTTCCTTTTCAGGCAGCTTCATCCCGATATGGTTGTGGCGGGCGAGGTTCCGCTGGCGGGCACGATTCTGGAATCGGCGGTTTGCGCGGCCGGACTAGGAATCCCGGTTGTGGTGCTGGATAACGCCTATAGTCCCGACATGGCGGAACTATTCGTTTCCACGCACGGAGCGATGGCTGATGGCGTGGTGCTAACTGGTCCGAGCTCGTTTCAGATGCGTGGCGCGCCATCCTATTACTGCGCGGCGCCCCCGTTTGTGAATGAAGCAAGCCGCGAATGCGATTCGCTGCTGGGGCAATTGGGCCTGACTGGAACACGCCTGATTACGGTCTTGGCCTACGAACGCAAGGCGGAGTTGCTGGCGACGGCGCTGTTGGGGCAAGCTAAGGTTCAGCCGTGTGAAGCGATTTTTCTGGCAGCGAATCCGCGAGAGACGGAAGAACGTCTGGCGGGGCTGCCGCTGGAGGCGAGGAATCGGGTTCGGGTTTTGCGTCCTCCGGATGAAGGCGTGTTCTTCGCTTTGCTGCATCGTTCTTCCCTGGTGGTGGGGAAATGCGGGTTCATGCAGGTGAGCGAGGCGCTGGCGCTCGGCACTCCCTTCATCGGCATCGAGTACCGCGGCTGTTTTCCGGTTTCCAGCTTGCCTTCCGGCGCGCAGAAGTTTGTGCACGCGACGACGTCCGTGGAGGCGGATCGTGTGACCACCAGGGTGGCGGCGCGATTCCTGAAGACTAGCGCCGAGAAGCTCAAGAGCTTGCATGACGGCCGATTCGGAGGGATTCCGCTGGTAGCAGATTTTCTAGAAGCGATGCCGCGAACGCCGCGCGCGAGTACTACCTCGGAGTGCGCGAAGCTGGGGTATGAGGAGAATATCGTCTGTCCGGCGCTGGAACGACTCAACGGGTCGAGCGACGTACGGATGCATTCGGTACGCGCGACGCGGTTGAGGAGTTGGGAGGCGGGACGCATCGATAACCTCAGCGTGATTTACGAGACCGGGGGAGCGCGACGGCACGCGCTGTTGTGGGGGCGCCACTACAACGACCGGGCGGCCGCGAACGCGGATTTGGAACTTGCGAGAAAGCCGGAATCGCCGCGGCGGCTGCTGCACTATTCACCGGCCTCGCTGGTGGCGATTGAACTCGACATCGGCGAACCGCACTTGCCGCCGATCCACTAACCTCCGTGACCGAGACGACGCTCGACGATCGACTGATTGCGCCGCGTGGGCGAAAGCTGCGCGAACGGCTATTTGGAAGGCGGTCTACTCTCGACGTGGTGCTTGGGATCGCCTGCACAGGCCATGGCGCGAGCCTGGCAGTGATGACACGGGATGGTGCGATTCGGAGTACGGTTCTGGATCGCTGGGCAGGCGTCAAGCACGTACTGCTTTTGGCGGAAGACGAAGAACGGGATATCCGGCAGGCCGCGACGGAAATCGATAAGACGATCCATCACTGTCTGAGCTACGGATACGGCAAGTTCCCGCCGTGCCGCATCTTCGAACAGACAATTCAGCAATGGCTCGAATGGTTTCTGGACGGTATGGGACTTCGGCCGCGGGATATCGATCTAGTGGTGACCAGCGATAGCCACTTCGCCGTGTGCCAGGCCCGGTTGGGCCGGCGGCTGGGTCGATGGTTTCCGCGCGCCTATGTATCGACGTGGCTCGAGCACCATGAGGTGCACCAACGACAGGCGTTTTGGCAGAGCGGTTTCGACGAAGCGGCGGTGCTCACTCTGGATTCTTCGGGCGAACCCTTGAAGCGCCTGGGAGGCCGGATGGTCTCGGGGACGATTGCGCGTATGAGCGCGGCGGGTGAATGGTCGCCGATCTTCGAGATGTTGACGCCCGAAAGCAGCGCGGGTCTCTTATATGAGATTGTCACGCGGCATGTAGGGTTTCGCCTGGGCGACGAAGGAAAGACCATGGGGCTGGCTCCTTATGGTGGACCCGAGCTGCTTGAGCGCGTGCTGCCGTCGCTCGAATTGCGCGACGACGGATCGTTCCGGTTTATCCAGCATGAGAAACTACGCACGCTGCTCCAGGAGTATATTCCCGAGCGTTGGCCGTATGAGCCATTGCGGCCGGAACACCACAACGTAGCTTATGCGGGCCAAGCGATTCTGGAACGGATCGTCGAGAACGCATTTCGAGCCGCGCTGAGGCATACCGGGAGCAGGAAACTGGTGTACTCCGGCGGGGTGGCGCTGAACAGCGTGGCCAACGCGCTGGCGGCGAAAGCAGTCGGGCCGGAGGCGCTTTACATCGCGCCGAATCCGGGCGACACGGGCCATGCACTCGGTTGCGCGCTCTATGGCGCGTATGAGATTGCAAGGTGGACGCCACCGGGGAAAGAGATTCCGGAGTACTTGGGCCCTACCTACGAAGCCCAAACAATTAAGCGGGCAATTCGGGATGTGGAATGCGAGGTGAACCGGCCGGAATCGATTGAACTGGAACTGGCGCGGTGTATCGCCAACGGATATATTACGGCGCGCTTCGACGGCGGGGCGGAATACGGACCGCGAGCGCTTGGTAACCGGAGCATCCTGTGCGACGCACGGCGGGCGGACATGAAGGATTACTTGAACGAGCGGGTAAAGCATCGGGAAAGCTTTCGTCCCTTCGCGCCGGCTGTGCTGGCGGAAGCGGCGGGAGAATGGTTTGAGCTGGACAGCCGCAGCGCTTATATGTTGCGCGTGGTGGCCGTACGGCCGGAGATGAAGGAACGAATACCAGCCGTGGTGCACGTGGATGGGTCATGCCGCGTACAGACGGTTGCGAAGGGCGAGAACCCGGGACTCTATCGGTTGCTACGGGCGTTTGCGTCGCTCACCGGAGTACCCGTCATTTTGAACACGTCATTTAACATCGCGGGCAAGCCGATTGTGGAGACGCCGCAAGATGCGGTGGAGTGTTTCCGCGCCACAGAGATCGATGTTCTGGCGCTTGGTGGCGTATTGCTTTCCAAACGGCCATTGCCTGAATACCTGGCGCAGCCACGAGCGTGATGACCGATGCCGAACGAAACGGAGCTCTGGTACGCGGACTTAAACCTGAATGAACGCGAGGCCGCGGAACTATTCAGCTTACTAGATGAGGCGGAAAGAGCGCGGGCGCGGCGCTTCGCGTTTCCGCATTTACGAACTCGCTTTATCGCTGCCCACGCATTCGTAAGGCAAGTAGTGGGGAGGCGTCTGGGCATTCGGCCTGAATGCCTCCGCTACGCCTATACCAATCTAGGCAAACCCAGCGTATTGAACGTGGGCGAAATCCGATTCAACTTATCGCATAGCGAAGACGTTGCTGCGCTGGCGGTGACGAATCGTGAGGTGGGGGTGGATATCGAAAGGATTCGCGAGATCCGGGACATGCTGGATCTGGCGCGCCGGTTTTTCTCACAGCCGGAAATCGATTGGCTGCTCGCCATTCCCCCCGAGCGCCAGACGGAGGCCTTCTTTGAATGCTGGACGGGCAAGGAGGCCTATCTAAAGGCGCGCGGCGACGGGTTGTCATTTCCCTTGGATGGATTTCACGTTCTTCCGGTCACAGGCTCGGAAGAGTTGGAGCTTACCGTGTATGACGATCCGGACGAATCGAAACGGTGGCGCATGACCCGCTTTCGGATCCCTCAGATAGGGACCGGCGCGCTTGCCTTAGAAGGGTTGACGGGACCAGGTCTTTGTCAGAGGTGGAGTATCGAAAGACAGATTGGCAAGGGATGATTTCTCACTTCGCCGGCGATTGGCAGCGGGTAATATCCGATCAGTAAGCTGACGGGATCCGGACTATTTAAGTTAGTAGTAGTTAGTCGAGTAGGGGGAAAACCGGAGTTGATTATTTCTTCGATTCTCCAATAGTTACTTGGGTTTTAGGTTGAAATAATAGATGATTCTGATATAGTTAAATCCGTTTCGGAAAGTAATGGCAGATGGCGTCCCAAGAGCGGCTGGCCAAAGCATATGAAGTCCTTCGCGATTTGTTCGCGCAAAGTGAGGGCGCAACGGAAGCCGAGCCCGCGCCATTTTATGCCCCGCAGCTACCGCCCATCGAATTTGGCAGCCGCCTAAGCGCAACCGACCTACTAAGCTGGTGGTTCCGGCCGCCGTCGGGACAAAAAGATCCGTGGGAAAGTTTCTTCGCCCGTGCCGGGGAGAGCCCGGTTGCGACGCTTCCCGTGAGTGCTCCGGCTGCTCAATCGGAACGCCAGCCATGGACCGCAGCGGCAGGGCCATCGCCCAAGGCGATGATGCGCGCGGTATTCCCCGAGCCTTACGAGGAACTGGAGAGCGATGACGCAGATGCCGCCATCGACGTGTTCTACGAATTTTTACATGCATTTGGCCGGCACGATATCGAGGCGGCGATGGGATATGTTGCGGAGGATTATCATACCTTCGAAAACGACTGCGAAGTAAACCGTAGCGAACTGCGCAATCGTTTGCATGGATTGCTCGAATCCTTTGCCGGATGGGATTTTCAAGTTAGCCTTTCGATGGCGCCTGAGGCATTGCGCCACCCTTACGGAATCATTCTTTACGCCGAGATCCAAATCGACGGGGTGCATCCGGAAACCCGCGCTAAGCGGAATGTGGTCGAGCGCCGGCTCGTACTGTTGCAGCAGCATGGAACTTCGGCGTGGCGCGTGGCCGCGCTGAGCCCAGTGGACGCACGCCCCGCATGATGTGGAATCCAGAAGGGCCAGCAACGCAAATCCCACCCGATGCGAGGCTTGCTTTAAGCCTGCTCTCGTCGTATCTTTTCTTCCTGTCGCGCCGGCCGGTGAGTAGCAGCAACGCGCATTACCTATCCGCGCGGCTTGCGGGGTTGAAATCGCTGGCGGGGGCGCTCGATACAGGAGGGCCGGAGCTTGCGGACGCCGCGAAACGGCTGCGGGCAATCCAACCCGCGAGCTTCGTCACATTGAACTACAGCTTGCAGTTTCAGTTGAGCGTGCTGTTCCGTCCGCCCGTAATTCCTGCCGAATACATTATTTTGCCGGATGCTCCGCCTTGGTCGTTCTATTCCGGCGTGCGCCGGGTGCTTTTGATTTTAGGCCCCGCGATCGGGATTGGCGATGAGATTATTTTGTTTCCGTTGCCTGAGCGCCTGAAGGCTGCTTTTGGCGAAGTAGAGACGGTGGTGATGTCGGGCTACGCCGGCCTATGGGATCGGGTGCAAGGCGTAGCGAAGGTGATTCGCTATTCGACGCACGCGGAGATTTTGGACGCGTTGCGCGGACGCCATGCGGCGGGTCCGTTCGATGCGGTGATTATGGCCGATTTCGAGAAGCCCGGATTATCGGCGGTGATGTGCGCGGATGCGTCGATTGACCGATATATCGAGTTATCGCTAGGCGCGCAATGCGCCATCGCGGCGGACAATCGCGAGCGGCGCGTCTTCTGCACCAGTATGCCGCTCGACGCGGCGATCAACTACTATGCGGCGGTGGATAGGCTGACGCAGTGGCTCGGCTTTCCGGGGACGGCTAACGATCGCTACGAGAGTACGGTGCGCCGCGAACGGCGCGTTGCGGACGGCGTATTCCGGATCTTTGTGAGTCCGTTTACGTCGAAGTACGAACCATCGGCGGTTTACTGGAGTCACATTCTGGCGTCGCTGCTTCCGGAGCGGACTCAGGAACCGGTGGAGTTTGTCCTGGATCCTGGGACGAATCTAGAGACCGAACGCTTCAGCAGATTACTGGCGCGATCGGCCGCAGCACGTGCGGCGCAAGGGGTCTCGTTTCGTGTTGCACACGGGTCGAAGGCGCGTTCGTTGCAGCTTTGCGAAGTCTTTTCGGAATTGGAACGATGCGATGCGGCGATCTGCGCGGATTCGTTTCTGGCGCACGCGGCGCCGCAGTTCGATCTAACGGTGATGGTGATTGCGAAGGCGGGGCTTGAAAACTGGCGAACGCCTTCTTCACGAAGCTACTACTTTTACCTGGAGCGGCCGGTGGACGAGATTACGGCCGCGATGCGAATGGTTTTGGGGGCGACGATGAGCGCGGCGCGTAGGGCGCCCTTTGCGGAGGAACCAGGAGCGAGGCGGTTGGATGCAGCTACTCGAAAGCTCGCGAATGTTTTGGGGAACGGCGGTTTCGATAGCGGACATGGATTGAACGGCCAACTGGCGGAGTTTCTGGAAAGCTATGCCGGCGTGGTCGCGAGCCTCAACAACTGGCCGCGCGAATGCCGTGGTTTATGGGGCGATGTCGCCTACGAGAACGAATGGCGCCGCGAAGCGGACGGGATGCGGAGGCCGGATCGCGAGGCATGGCACCATCTGCGCGACAGAGTGGCGCGCTGGGAACAGACGAATCTGCGCAAGTTCCTGCGCCTGATTCACGATCCGCAAGAGGCCGCAGCCGGCGAGACGGTTTGACCCATGAGGACCGCCGCTTTTTCCAGTTCGCGTGTGAGCGATTCTCTGGTGCAATCGATTGCCTTTCTGGGCGGCGAACAGCTTCCGAGCGGCGAGATTCCTAACTATAGAAACCTGCCGAATGGGAGCTGGGAATACTGCTTCAGTCCGCTGGTTTCGGCTTACGTGCATGACGCATTGGCGTGCTTCGACGCGCTGTCTCCACGGTTGGACGCAGAGGCGTTGGAACAAGTGGCGCCAACTGCACGGTCCGGATTCAGCCGCGCGGCGACGTTGATCCGGAGACGAATTCGACGGTTTTTGGCATGGCAGGAATCGCCCGATGGCACGTGGCGATTTTTTGGAACGGGCAGCAGCCTGGCGCCGGATCTGGATACGACGGCTTGTGCGGCGGCGGCTCTCATCGAAGCACGCGGCGGCATGAGCGCGCGCGATATCAAGCGCACGGGCGAGGCGTTGCAGAGACTTTGCAAGGAGGCCGGACGGTCACGCGAGGTTGAGATCGAAAGCGAATTGCAGGCCGCGGGCATTGCGAACGCATTGCGCTATTTCGCCATGACGGGCTTCGAAACGGACGAATGCGGCGCGGTGCTGCGAGAGATGATTCAGGGTTCCCCGGGCGCTTCGAATCGCGTGCTGTTCCTCTACACGATGTCGCGCGCGCATCTGCACGGGCGTTTGGCGGGTCTGGAATCGATTCGGAGCGGCGTGCTTACAGAGGTGTTGGAGTGTCACGATCCGGCGCATGTTCCGAGTGAACCGCTAACGGCTGCGCTGGCGACTCTGCTGCTGCTGTATCTCGGACATGAAGACGAGCTGTATGCGCGCCGGATCGAGGTGCTGCTCGATTGGCTCACGCCCATTCACGGACGTCGATTCGAAAGATTGGGCGACGCGAACTGTGGTTCGGCGGCATTGACGACCGCGTGGATCATGGCGGCGCTTGCGAAGGCGGAGGGCGGCTGCGCATGACCGGAACGATTGCGGGCCGCGAAGGAATGGTGCAGGCGCTGCATGCGTTACGAGCGATTTGCGAAGAGGGAGAACAGGCGTTTCGCGATCGGTATGGCGCGGAGGCCGAGCGGTTTCGGACGATTGTCACCGAAAGCGTGAAGGAATACGAGGCGAAATTCAGGGCGGAACTGGAGCGGGTTTCGGGCGGCAACCGAACGTGCGCGGACCTGGGCGAGAAAACGGCTGCGTATCTGGATTGGCTGCAATGGACGTTTTGGGATTTGCCGCATTTCGCGCTAGCGCTTTCCATTTCCGGCGAACGACTTCGCATGGCGGTGCAGTCGTGTGGCATGGCCTACCTGTCGCTGCGCATCTTCGACGACGTAATCGACCGACATTTCACTTACAAGGGCCGGCACGGTACGCTGTTTGCGGCATTTGAGCAGGGCCGGCGATCGCATCAGAGGGCGGAAGGCCTGACGATTCTGGCGGGGCTGCTGGTGTGTTTTGACGGGCTATCGAGGCTCTCCGCGTCGGACGACCCGGAACAGCGCGCGATGTTGGGTGGCGCGTTGGACGCGCTACGGCGAACGACGATTGGGGCGGTTCTCGAAATGAGCCCGCGCGAAGAGTGGGACGCGGCTTATTACGAGCGGCTGGTGCAGCTCAAGAACGTAGCGTTCTGGCAGACTCTCTATGCGGGTTTGGATCCGCGGCACGAATCGCCACTTTATCCTTTCCTGGAGCGGTATTACGCAACCGCGCAGAAGCTCAACGATGTGCAGGATTTCGCCGATGACGAGCGGCGTGGCCAGCCGAACCTGCTTTCGCTGAGTCTGGCACGCGAGGGGGAAGCGACGGACGGGATGTATCCCGTGCGCGCCGAAGCGGAGATTGCGGGCGATCTTCTGGAAATGGGCCGCATGGCGGAAGAGTTGCCAGAGCGGGAGCGTCTGGCCGCGTTGGTGAAGCTGGGCGAATCGCTCGACGAAGCTTTCCATTTGGGACTCTTCGCGGCGGCAGCCAGCGCCTACGGTATGGCTGCCACCGAAAAAGAGGCGGAGCCAGTATCGGGACTGGATTGGTATTCGAACCTCGATGACGTCGTGCTGCGATTTGGGCCGGGCGTGCTGGTAGAAACGGATTGCGCGGTTTGTGGGTCGAATGTCCGCAGCCGCATTTTTGAAAAGCAGGGGTTCAGCTTCAACCGTTGCGGCAACTGCCGGCATGTCTACGTCAGCCCGCGCGTGGGCGCCCGAATTTCGGCGCAGTTGGGGCGCGAACTCGATGCGCGCGACTTTGAAAGCCAACTACTCGAAGTGCAGAAATTCTATGCGGCGCCAATTTGCCATGTGCTGCGGACGCGCGCGCCGGGGCCGCGGCTGCTCGATATTGGGTTCGGGCGCGGATATGTGCTGCAATTGGCGCGGTCATACGGTTTTGAAGTTTACGGCATCGAGAGCTCGCCGCAGCAGTTCGAGTCGCTGTATGGGAAATTTGGCGACCGGCTGCACTTGGTAACTGCGGACGATGCCGAGCTGCCTTGGACGGGCTTCGATGCCGTGGTTATCAGCCACGTGCTGGAGCATCTGGAGCGGCCGCAGGAACTATTGGGACAAATATTTCGCGCCATGAATCCGGATGGCGTGTTGTACGCCGCGGTGCCGGACATCGAATCGGTACAGTTTCAGGTCTTCGGAAAAAAGTGGGAAGTGATTTCGCCGCTGGCTCACTTCCAATATTTTTCCGTTGCGACTCTGACGCGTTTGCTCGAGAGCTGCTATTTCACTGATCTGGAGAGGATTGACCACGAGCCGGTACGGGAAGAGATCGCGCCGCGCTGGATGAGGCTGTTGCGAAAGCTGGGTGCGACCGACGCGGGCGAACTTGCGATGGTGTGCCGGCGGCCATCCCTGGGAACGTTATGAGAGTGATGATGCTTACCGCCGACTATCCGCCCGCATCGTGGTCTGGTATTGCGACCGCGGTTGAGATTCAGGCGGAGGCGCTGATGAATACAGGGGTCGAAGCGCATGTTGTCGTCGGCCATCCGACGGGCATCGACGTGGCTTCGAGCGGCGCTGGCGGTGTGCGTGTTCATGAACTTGGCGGTGAGCGTTTTCCGATTTCGGTTGCGGGTTTCGACTGGGTTCACTTGCATTCGCTGGCGCTGGCAGAGTTGGCGCTCGAGATGCGGAAGAGGTTTCGGGTGCGCTTGGCCTACACGGCGCACTCTGTGATTGCGCGCGAGCTGCCCGAGGGCTCGGCGCGCGAATTTTGGAGCGGGGTGCAACTTGCGGTAATGCGCGCGAGCGATGCCGTAATTTTCTTGAGTGAAAGCGAGCGCGCGTCGGCGCTCGAAATCGCGCCGGATTTGCGAGGGCGATCGCGCGTGGTTGCCAATGGGATCAGGAGACAGCCGCTGCCATCGCGGCGGACCTCGCCCGACGGGCCCATCGTTTTCGCCGGCCGGTTTGCGCGGAGCAAGGGCATCGGACTGCTTGCCGAAATGATGACGATGCTGGCCGGTGACGCGCGGCTCCGATTTGTGCTGGCGGGCGGGCATGGCGATATGCAGTCGGAGGGAATCGTGGGGCGTTTGACGGCGCGATTGGGACGCGCGTGTCAGCGTGCGGGATGGCTCGCGCCGGCGCGTTTACGCGAGCTGTTCGCGCGCGCGTCGCTGGTGCTCGCGCCGAGCGAATACGAGCCGTTCGGCATGGTTGCCTTAGAGGCGATGTCGATGGGCGCGCCTGTGCTGGCGGCGAAGACCGGCGGCCTGGCAGAGATTGTGCGGACGGAATCGGGTGGGAGGCTTGTCGAATCGCGCGATCCGGGAGAATGGCGCGACTGTGCGTTGGCAATTCTGAACGATGCGGCGGAGTGGCGAGGGCTGCACGAGCGTGGTCCGCGATATGCGGCACGATTCTTCGATGCGCGACTGGTGGCGGAGCGGCTTATGGGAGCTGTGTATGCATGCTGATCCGCGTCCGGCTGACGGGCGCAAGGCGCTCATTGTGACCTACACATTCGCAAACCCGTTCGTGGTCGGCGTGTTCTTTCGCGCGATCCGGCTGGCGAGGGTGATGCGGGATCGCGGCTGGGCGATTACGATTTGGAACTTTGGCCCGATGGTGGATGATCCGAAAGTGCAGGATTTGGGCGAGGGTATTGAGATACGGAACGATATCTTCAGCGATGACGTGGGAAAGGCGAGGCGGCAGTTTCGATCGGCGCATCCGGATGTGGTCATCTTCGGAGAGGCGCCGTTTCATGGCGGGATGCGGCGGTTGTGGGAGGCTGCCGCGATGCTGGGGCGGCCGTTTGTGCTGATGGAGCAGTATTACGATCCGGGGACGCCGGGTGATTACGATGTCGACCTGATGCTGCTCTACGGATTGAAAGCTTTCTGGGCGAAACGCGGCGATGTGAGGCGGCGCTGGACCATGGTTTCGCCGTTTATCGGCGAACCGTGCTCAGCGTCTCAACTTCCGGTGCCGGCGCCGCCGGAGGGCGCCAAACGCATCACCATTCTGGGTTTCGAACGGATGGTTCTGGAGAAAGGCATCCAGCTGGTGGCTTCGCTTCCCGCGCCCCTGCCGCAGCTAGTGATCATTGGCAGGGATCCGGCCGAAGCCGCGCAACTCGCAGCGGCGGCGGGCATTCCTGGGACATGCGTGGCCGCATTACCGCTGCAGAGCGATGCGGTGCTTTATGGCCTGCTCCATTCGAGCGCCGCGGCGATTGTGGCAAATGGCTTTATGCAAATTATGGAATCGCTCGCCATGTGTTGTCCGGCGATTTGTATTGACCGCGGCGTGGGCATGTGGCCGACGCAGCTTCATGAATCGTTTCAGCCATTCGCTTGCTTTTCGAGCAATGCCGGGGCGCACGGCGCTCTGGAGCGTTGGTTGCAGGCTTCACCGTTCGATTCGGACTTGCGGGAAAAGCTGCGGGTGGAGCGGGACGGCGCGGTGGAATGCGCGAGCCATATCGGCGCGCTGGTGGCGAATGCGGCGAAGTTTCGAATTCGCGCGCGACAGGCAAAATACATTGCGCGGCATTTTGGCGCCACGGCGTGGCGTTGGGTGCGTCCCGACGCCGCGGCGGATCGAATTCCAAACGAAGGAACTCCGGCATGATGGAAATGTCGGAGCAAGTGGTTCTGATTACCGGCGGCACGCGCGGCATCGGCCGGGCGATCGCTTTGCGGCTGGCAGCGGAGCGGCCGCGGCACATTCGTCTGGCGTATTGCATGAATCACGATGCGGCGCGCAAGACGCTGGAGGAGATCCGGTCGCTTGGCGTTGCGGCTTCCACGGTGGTTTGCGATGTGGGTGACGAAAAACTGCAGGGCGAAATGTTTAAGCAGGTCGAGGAGGAGTTCGGGCGGCTGGACATCTTCGTGGCTAATGCGGCGCGCACGGCATTTCGTTCGGCGACGGAGATCGACACGCGAAGTTGGAGGCGGACGCTACAACTGAACGCGGAGGCCTTTCTGGTGGGCGCGCAACTGGCGGCGCGGATCATGCGGCCGCGCGGCGGGGGACGCATCATCGGACTGAGCAGTCTTGGGGCGCGATATTACACCCCGAAGTATGCGGCATTGGGAGCGGCCAAGGCGGTGATCGAAAATCTGGCGCGCTATCTGGCGGTGGAATTCGCGCCGGACAACATCAATGTCAACGTGGTTTCCGGCGGATTTATCGACACCGATTCCATGAAGATGATTCCGCAATACGAAGACGTAATGCAACACATTGTTGCGCGAACGCCGGCGGCGCGAGTGGGGAAGCCGGAGGATTTGGCCGGGATCGTGGCTTTTCTTTGCAAACCGGAGTCGGATTGGATTCGCGGTCAGACGCTGATCGCGGACGGAGGTTACTCGCTCTCTTTGTGAGAGCGCACAAGCTATGCCAACGCTACAGGGCCAATCCGCAATCGTGACCGGCGGCTCGCGGGGTATCGGGCGCGCCATCGCCAAGGAACTGGCGCGCGAGGGCGCGAGCGTGGTGGTGAACTATCGGAGCCGGCGGGAAGATGCGGAGGCGGTAGTCTGCGAGATTCGGGCGGAGGGTGGCACGGCGGAGTGCTGCCCGGGCGATGTGGCGACCGAAACCGATATGCGGGCGTTAGTGGCTTACGCGGCGAGTACGTTTGGGCGGCTGGACATTCTGGTATGCAACGCGGGAATTGTGCGCGACCAACTTCTGGGCGCCATGCGACTGGAGGACTGGGAGGCCGTGATGCAGACCAATACACGCGGCGTGTTCCTGGCCATTCGCGAGTCTCTGCCGCATATGATGTCACAGCGATCGGGCAACATTGTGGTGCTGTCGTCGATCTCGGCGGAGCGCGGCGGGCGCGGACACGCGAATTACGTGGCATCGAAGGGCGCGGTGAACGCGATGGTGAAATCGCTCGCGATTGAACTTGCGCCGCGCGGCATCCGGGTCAACGCGGTGGCTCCCGGGGTGGTGCTGACGGAGATGACCACGAGGATTCGGAATTTTGCAGAGGCTGAAATCAAAGCGCAGATTCCCATGAAGCGATTCGGCGAGCCGGAAGAGATTGCGCGCGCGGTGAGATTCATTGCATCGCCGGACGCGAGTTACATCACCGGTCACGTTTTAAACGTCACAGGAGGGTTCGGGCTTTGAGGGTTGGCGCGAAACATAGGAGGATAGATGGCCGAAGCTAGCGTTGCCGGGCTGGCCCCCGATTACGTGGAACAGAGAGTTCTCGAGATTATCGCGAAGGCGATGGACCGTCCTGTTTCCGACGTCAAGCCTACCTCTTCGTTGGAAGCAGATCTCGGAGCGCAATCGCTGGATTTTCTGGATATCGCCTTTTCACTGGAGCGCGAGTTCCGCATCCAGTTTCCGCGCGCGGATTTTCTGCAGCGCGCGAGCGATCACTTCGGCGAGGAAAACCTGGTCAAGGATGGCACGCTCACGCCGTTTGGAATTAAGCTGCTTGCCAAGGGGATGCCAGAGATCGATCCGGCGCAATTGACCCCCGGGTTGCGCGTGACCGAAGTGAGGCAGATGTTCGTGGTGGGAACGTTCGTTCGGGTGGTGAAGCAGTTGCTCGACGCCAAGGCCTCCATGGATCGAAAGTGTCCGAAATGCGGCGCCGAGATGGGCGATTCGCCTTCCCTTCCGGAATTGATTTGCCCGGCGTGCGGCCATTCGGTCCCGCTTCCGTCGGGCGACGATGTCCTGTTCCAGCACCTGCTCAGCGTGCAGAGCGCCGTCAATCAGGAGGCCGAGTGAGGTTTTTGCTTGTGGATCGCATCACGCACCTGGAGAAGGGCAAGCGCGCCACGGGCATTAAGAATGTAACTTTGAGCGAGGACTTTTTCACGTTTCATTTTCCAGACCATCCGATCATGCCGGGCGCTTTGATCGCCGAGTGTCTGGTGCAACTGGCCGATTGGACGGTGAGAGAAAGCGAAGATTTTGCCTGCGTGGGAGTGCCCGCCGCGTTTGAATCGATCAAGTTTCACCACATGGTGCGTCCGGGCGACCAATTGCATCTGGAAGTGGAGGTGACGGGCAAGCAGAACGGCGAGTATTCGTTTCGCGGCGAGGCGCGCTGCGGAGATAAGGTGGTCTCGGTAGGCCGTTTCACCATGAGCTTGCGCGCCGCCGAAGAGTTTCACCCAGCCGAAGAGGGCCGGCGTTTGTTCAAAATGATCCGCAACCCGGAATAAGCGCATGACCAACGGGAATCCCAATTCGAGGCGGGTCGTGGTGACCGGGATGTCGGTTGTGTGCTCGCTGGGTTTCGATCTGCCTGAAATCTGGCGCGGCGTCCTGGATGGGCGTTCGGGGGCAGGACCGATCCGGCAGTTCGACAGCCGCGCGTTTCCGGTACGAATCGGCAGCGAAGTGGATTTGGGTGCGATCCCGCCGTGCGACTTTGAGGGCATCGATAACTATCTGAGCCGATCGGCTCGCTTCGGCCTGCATGCGATGGATACCGCTTGGCGCGATGCGCGGCTGGATGAAAACTCGATCGACCGATGGCGCGCGGGCGTATGCATTGGGGCTTCGACGTTTCCGGTGGTGGAAGGAAGCCTGCCGAATCCGCGTGAACTTCTGGATGGCGATCGTTATAACGCCGACGCCTACCTGGCGATTTGCCGCGCGCGGCCCGATTTGCTGGCGCAGCGCGATATCCCGAGCATTTCGGCGATTCTGGCTTTGCGACGCGATCTTCGCGGGCCTTGCTGTACGGTGCAAAGCGCATGTACTTCGGCTACGCAAGCGGCGGGAGAGGCCTTCCAGACTATAAGGCAAGGCGGAGCAGACCTCATTGTGACGGGCGGCGCGGACAGCATGATGTCGATCATCTGCGTGACGGGGTTCACGTTGCTGGGCGCGCTGACGCAGCGCAATGACGCACCGGAAAAAGCGTCGCGCCCGTTCGATCTCAAGCGCGATGGCTTCCTGATTGGCGAAGGCGCCGGGATTGTGGTGCTGGAAGAGCTGGAACATGCGCGGCGCAGGGGCGCGCCGATCCGTGCCGAGGTGATTGGATACGGTTCGTCTTGCGATGGCTATCGCTTCACCGATATCGATATAACGGGCGTGGGTCCGGCGCGCTGCATGCAAGCGGGGTTGCGCAGCGCGGGCATCCAGCCGGAGGACGTGGACTACATTAACGCGCACGGCACCTCCACGCCGCAGAACGATGCGGTGGAAACGCTCGCTATTAAGAAGGCATTCGGAGAGGCGGCTTACAGCATACCCGTCAGCTCCACCAAATCGCAGGTGGGGCACCTGGTGTGTGCGGCGGGCGGAGTGGAGATGATTTTTTGCGCCCTGGCGCTGGAATCGCAGATTTTGCCGCCGACGATGAATCAGGAACATGCCGACCCGGACTGCGATCTGGATTACGTGCCCAACGAACCGCGCAACGCAGACTGCAAGATCGCCATCTCGAATTCGTTCGGCTTTGGAGGGCAGAACGGAACCTTGGTTTTGAAGCGCTGGGAGGAATCGGCGGCGTGAGGTTCCTTTACTACGACCGGATTCTGGAGATGGACCTTGGCAAGCATGCCGTGGCGACGAAAGCCATCTCGATTGGCGACGAGTTTCTGGCCGAACATTATCGGCTGCGGCCGGTGATGCCGGCGACGTTGACTTTGGAATGCCTGACGCAGGTGGCGGGCTGGCTATACATTGCGACGAAGAACTTTGGGATCAGCACGGTGCTTGCGCTGGCGCAAGAGATTAAAGTTCACGATTACGCGCGGCCGGGCGATGTTTTGCAGCTTGAGGTTTTCTTCCAGTTCGAACATAAGGAGGGCGCCACCCTGCGGGCGGTGGCCCGGCGAGACGGCGCAGTTATTCTTTCCGCAGAGCGGCTGATGTTCGCCAGCAGACCTTTGCTGGATGAAGACAAAATTCAACAATCGCGGCGTCTGTTCACGTATCTCAGCGGCGGATTCGAGCTCAACGGGGGCCGCGTATGAGCGCACGCAATGTTGTGGTGACGGGCGTGGGCGTCATCTCGCCGCTGGCGCTCGATGCGCGGAGCCATTTCGATCGCCTGGTGGCAGGGGATTCCGTGGTGGAACGTCTGAGCGACGCCGCGTTCCGAAATTATCCGCCGATTCTGCAGGCCGCGGTGAAAGACTTTGACCGGCGGCGCATGATTGCCGATCGGATGCTACGCAAACTTTTAGCGCCCAGCCCGGCCTTTGCGCTTGCGGCGGCGAGCGAGGCGCTGCTCGATTCCGGACTGCCGGCCACCGAGATGATCGACTGCGGACTTTACGTGGGCTCGGTTTGCCTGGATGCGAACCCCGAGGCGTTTATTCCGGCGCTACGCGAATCAATGAACGGCGGGGAAGAAGTGGACCTCCGCCGGTTTGCAACGCACGGAATGAAACTGGTGGATCCTCTTTTCCTGGTGAAGTCGCTTCCGAACGCGGGGCTTTGTTCGATTGCCATTCAGCACCAGATGTTGGGACCGAACGCGAACATCACGAACGGCGCGGTGTCTGGCTTGCAAGCCGTGATTGCGGCGGTGGAGGCGATTCGACGCGGCGACGCGGAGAGCGCGCTGGCAGGCGGGTACGATTCTCTGCTGCGCATGGATTGTATTGCGGACCACCTGATTAGCGGACGGTTGGCCAGCGTTACGGAGACGCCGCAACGCGACTGCCGGCCTTTCGATCGCGCGCGGTCCGGTTACGCGGTGAGCGAGGGCGCCGCGTTTCTGGCGTTGGAATCGGAGGAGCACGCGCGACGGCGGTCTGCGCGAATCTATGGCGAGGTGTGCTCCTTTGGACAGACGGCTTCGCCGCGCGCTCTGCTGGATCCAGCGTCCGCCGATGCGGCGGCGCTGGCGGCTGCGGCAAACCAGGCTTTGGCAGCGGCGTCGATGTCCGCCGGCGATGTGGATTGTGTTTTCGGCGATGGCATTGCGACGTTAGCGGACGACGCGCGGGAGGCCCTGGCCTGCGAGGCGGTGTTCAACGGCGCTCAGCCCGCGTTCAGTTGTTACACGGGCTCCTTCGGATTTGCCGGCGCGGCGGCGGGTGCGTTTTCACTAGTGCATGCCATGTTGGCGTTCGAGCAGAGTGTTGTACCGCCCGCGATCAATTGCGACGATCGCGATCCAGAGTGCCGCGTCGATATCGCGCCCACGGCGCGCGCTCGTGATTTGCAGCGGGCTCTTGTATGGACCTCCGACCATTCGATTAAGAACGCTTCTATTGCCGTGCGACGCTACAGCCAGGGGGCAGACGCATGATCGCACAATGGGGAACGCCTGCCGTCACGGTGGCGCTGGCTGTATTGGGCGGCATATATGGCCTCTACGGCGCGCAGTTGTTCCTACGGCAGCGGAAAATCGTCTTTCATCCGCTGCGCGATCTTCTGGGCGATCCAGGCGATCTAGGGAAAGAGTTCGAAGACGTCGAGATGCTTTTGAGTTCGGGCGTACGCGTTCATGGCTGGTGGATAGCGAACCGTTCTTCGGACCGGCTGGTGATCCTGCTGCCCGGCGCTATCGGAAATATCAGCCATGAATTAAGCACCATCGGTTTTCTTTTACGAGCGGGCGCGAATGTTCTGGCGGTGGATTACCCGGGCTACGGAAAATCTGGTGGTAAGCCGGGGGAGCGCAGCTGTTATCTTGCGGCTTCGGCGGCCTGGGAATATGCGGTGCGCGAGCGGCATATCGCGGCGGAAAACATCCTCATATTCGGGCGTTCGTTGGGCGGCGCGGTGGCTGCCTGGCTGACCAGCACGCGCGAATGTGGCGGCTTGATCGTGCATGGCGCCATGACATCCGTTCCCGATTTGGCCGCGCGCTGGTATCCAATCTTGCCCGCGCGCTACTTCTGCTTCATTCGATTCAACACGCTGAAGTATATTCGGCGCGCGCGATGCCCCATCATGGTGCTGCATGCAGAGGCCGACCGCTGGATCCCACATAGCCATGGCCTGCGTCTGTTCGGTGAGGCCCCCGCGCCCAAACGTTTTGTAAGGCTCGAAGGCGGACACCACGGACATGAATGGCAATTCACGCCGGGGCTTGCCGATGACTTTGCGTCACTTGTCCGTGGGGAGGTGGCGCAATGGAGTTAATCCGTAATTGGATCGGCAAACCGCGCGAGGCGATGCGCGACGAGGTCCTGCAGCTTGCGCTGGCGGCCAAGGGATTTCTTTCGGAGCGCGAGGGCCTGAAGCTTTTCGAGCTGGCGCGAGAGGCTTCGGCACGCGGCCCTTGTTTAGAAATTGGAAGCTACTGCGGTAAGTCGACCCTCTTCCTGGCCGAGGGATGCCGTATCGCGGGACGGCACTCAGTGTATGCTGTGGACCACCATCGGGGTTCAGAAGAACAACAGGCGGGGCAGCAATACTTCGATCCTGAACTTTTCGACGTCGAGCGGGGAACGGTCAACACCCTTCCTCCGTTTCTCGATAATCTCGAGCGGGCCGGCCTGCGGGACTGGGTCATTCCCGTGGTTGCGGAGTCGGCGCGGTTTGCACAGAACTGGATCTATGGCGGATTTGGCCTGGTGTTCATCGACGGGGGTCATGCGCGCCGGGACGTGGAGAGCGATTTCGAACTTTGGGGACGCCATGTAATGGATGGCGGCTGGCTCTGTTTCCACGATATCTATCCAAACCCTAGCGATGGAGGCCAAGCGCCTTACGAGGTATACGAAGCCGCGCTCACCAAGCGCGAATGGCGGCGCGTGGGATTGTTCGGCTGTCTGGGAGTGATGCAACGCCGATGAGCACACCAGCCATTCCGCGACTTCGCTCCGCGCGCTACCACGGCGTGTTCCCGCAGATTCGCACGCCGCGCTACGTAATTGTGGGGCAGGATGGCGGCCAATCGATTCGCGCGGGCGATCAGACGTTATTCCTCTTTTCGGATACGTTGCTGCTTGCGGCCGCGCAGGCAGGCGACACGCGCGAACATTTTCGCGCAAACTGCGCGGCGCTTTCGAGCGGAACGGAATTGCCCGCTGCCTTGGCCGGCCTGCGATATTATCACGACGACGAAGAGCTGCCGCGCGAAATTCTGCCCGCGGGTGAGCGCGAGATTTTTCGCGGGGTTCGCTTCTGGCCGGAACACGGCGTCTTTCTAAACGGCAAGATCTATTTTTATTATCTGGGAGTGCAGACTACAGGGAGCGGCTCGGTGTGGGCATTCCGCACGCTTGGCGCCGGCCTGGCGGAGTTAGATCTTGCGTCGGGCGTCGCGACGCAGGCGCGTCATCGCGGCGATTGGCTCATGTGGCGCAACGCCGCTGACGATCTTCACTTCGGAGTGCATGTCACGGCGCTCGATGGCTATGTATACCTGTTCGGTTCGACGCGGACGGGGGTACAGAGCACGGCTTGGCTGGGTAGAGTTCCCGCGAATCGGATTGGAGAATGCGAGGTGTATGAATATCTGCTCTCGAGCGCGCCGACCTGGACTGAGGACTTCTCGCAAGCCTGTTCGCTTGGGCCGGCCGCGGCGGAGTTTTCGGTAACATACAACGCCTATCTAGGCGCTTACGCGATGCTCTATATCGATGAGTACCGCAAGCGTATGATGATCCGCACGGCCGTGCAGCTTTGGGGGCCGTATTCAGCGCCGATCGATCTCATCGGCGTGCCACACCAAGATGAAAGCCTGTTCGTTTACCTGGGATTCGAACATGCCGATTTCCAACGCGAGAACGGCCGCAAGATCTACATGAGTTACTGCGAGCCGCATTTCGCATCGAGTTCGTTGCTTTCGGCTACATTCGACGGCGCGCTGGGGAGTGGGTGAGGTATGCGTCAGCGTATGGACGATTTTAGCGGGCAAAGGTTGCTGCGGGACATGCTGCGATTTCGCACACGTTCCGCCGTGGGTCTGCGTCTCGATTTCGGACTGCGCTGGTGGTCATTTGAGAGGTTGGCGGCGGAAGCGCGGCGTTTCGCCTGCCTACTGAGAGATTGCGGTATTGGGCCTGGCGAACGAATCGTTCTTTGGGGCGCGAACTCTCCCGAGTGGGTGGCTTGCCTGGTGGGAGCGATGCTGCGGCGCGTCATCGTGGTTCCGCTGGATGAGCATTCCAACCCCGATTTCGTTCTGCGCATATGCCAACAGTGCTCGCCGTGTATGGTGGTGCACGACGGCGAGATCGACGCGAGCTTTCTGCCGGTTGCCGCGCGCCGGTTTGGCGATCTGGCCGCGTGCGATGCATCGAATATCGAAGCGGATGATGCCGCTGTCGCACCTGGGTCGCTCGAGGATACGGCTCTGATCATCTATACGTCCGGTACGACCGCAGAAGCGCGCGGAGTAGTGCTGACGTACGGAAATCTGCGCGCGCAAATCGAGCCGTTCCTTTCATGGGGATTGCCGTTGCGGTTTTTCCCAGTACGCATGGTGGTGGTAGCGCCGTTGAGCCATGTGCAGGGCTTGATTCTGGGAGCGATGCTGCCGCTGTCGCTGGGTTTGAGCGTGATTTATGTGCGCTCCGTCCATCCGACCGATTTGTTGCGGATGATTCGGGATAACCGCATCGTAGTGCTGTCCACCGTGCCGCGCGTCCTGCAAGTGATGACCGGCGCGTTGCAACGGCGACCCTACGGCCGCCGCGGTAAGACGGTGGGCGGACTGCTGGCGAATGAAACTCGCGGCTGGATGCGCAGGCATATTCTCTTTCAGGCGCTCAACCGTGCGGTGGGCCTGCGCTTCTGGGTGGTGTTGACGGGCGGCGCCGCCCTTGCGCGCTATGACGAGCAGTTTTGGCGAGACACCGGCCGGTTTGTGATTCAGGGTTATGGCCTGACTGAAACCACGGCAATCCTCTCGGTGAACGGGCCGTTCAACCGGCGTCAGGGATCGCTGGGCAGGCCCTTGAAGCACCTGGATGTGAAGATCTCGGACGCGGGCGAGGTGTTGGTCAAGGGCGCCTCGGTCACGCCCGGATATTTTGGCGCGCCGGTCAACGGCGCCGGCCATGAAGACGCGAACAACGGATATTTTCATACCGGCGATCTGGTGCGGCGAGACAAGTCGGGACGTTTGTATTTCGTAGGACGCAAGAAGGATGTCATCGTCACCAGCGAAGGGTTCAACGTTTATCCGGCGGAGGTGGAATTCGCGCTCTGCCGTCGCGACGAGGTGCTGGATAGCGTTGTGGTGGGGCGTATCAGCGGAGGGTGCGAGGAGGTGCATGCGGTGCTACTGCTGGCGCCGGGCGGAGACGCGGTTGGCGCCGTCGCCGCTGCCAATCGCGAGCTTGTGGAACATCAACGAATCCGAAGCTGGACGGTGTGGCCGGAATCCGATCTGCCGCGCTCGCCGCTGATGAAGGTGCGCAGGGAAGCAGTGACGGCATTTCTGGGGCGGGAGTCCGCCGCAGTTGTGACAACCGGTCACGCGACGACGCGGCCGCTGGCCGAAATCGCGCAAGTCAGCGATCGAAGAAAGCGACTCGATCTGCTGGCCGACTATTTCTGCCATGCGCCGGCGGAACCGTCGCTCGAAGAAAGCGCATCGTTGCGAACGCAGTTGGGGTTGAGTTCCCTCGATATCGTGCAACTGCTGACCGTTATCGAGAGGCGGCAATGTCAGCTTCTGGAACCTGGGACGATACCGGCGGACCCGACCGTTGCACAGTTGCGCGCTGCGACGGCTGCGGGGCGTGTCTCGCCATCGCCTGCACAGCGGCTGCCTGTTCGCCAGCCGAAGTGGGCCGGAACACGTTTAGCGGGCGGAATGCGGCGTCTTACGAGGCGCGCGGTTGTAGGCTACTGGTCGCGATTCTGCCATCGATGCTCGGCTGCCTGGCAGATGCCAACGGAATCGCTCCGCGCGCCCGTAGTGTTCGCGGCCGCTCCGCACATGCACTGGCTAGATGCGTTCGCCGTCTGTGCTGGTATGCCGGCGCGATTCGCGAACCGGCTGCTTATTGTTACCAATCGCGATTTCAGCGAGTACTTCGATCCGGCGCCCGATATACCGTGGCGCGAGCGCGCGGTAGTGGGCGCGGGTTATTACGCGGGACTGCCGCTCACGTTTCCATTTACCATCGTTCCGCACTTTGGAAGCACGCGCGAAGGCTTGCTCGAAACGGCACGGCAGATCGATCGGGGCTATTCGCCACTGGTATTTCCGAAAGGGATCCACTGGGGACCGGTCGATGCGGAGAGGCACGATCGGGGCATGGCGGTGCTGGCGCGTGAATGCGGCATTCCGATTGTTCCGGTTTGGATTTCCGGCAATGTCGATCTCGGGTGGCGCGCGTCGTGGCGGCCGAGGGCTCTGAAGGTGACTTTCGGGCGGCCGGTGGAGGCCGGTCCGCGGCGCGAACTCGACGAAATTGTGCAGGAACTAGAGGGAAGTTGGAGTTCCCTCGCCACGGGTCGCGAGGCCTGATTCGTATGCAACAGCTAACCGCCATCGCTGGGCAGCCACTCTTACCAGACCGTGGGAGCAGCGCGGAAAACCGTTTTGCGCCACTTGGACCGTCGATCCGGGCCCTGATGGTATGGCCGCGTTTTCCTCCTTCGTTCTGGGGCCTCGAGGGCATGCTCAAACTGATGCCGGAGAGCGCGATCATGCCTCCGCTCGGCCTGATCACGGTGGCGGCGCTATGTCCGAAATCGTGGGAGATCCGGTTGGTGGACCGGGCGTTCGAATCGCTGACGGACGATCAGATTCTGTGGGCGGACCTGGTAATGGTGAGCGCGATGCATGTGCAACGCGAGGATGCGCACGAGATTCTCTCTCGCGCTCGTAAGCTTGGAAGGCGCACTATTATCGGCGGCTCGTACGCGAGCAGCCAGCCCAACGTTGTGGAAGAACTGGCGGATCACGTGGTGGTCGGGGAGCCGGACGAGGTCTTCGACCAAATCGCGAAGGATCTGGAATGCGGAACGGCGCGGAGTATGTATCGTATCGAAGAGAAGCCGGATATCAGCCACACGCCGGCGCCGCGATTCGATCTTCTCCATTTGAATCGATATGCCTCAATGTCCGTGCAGTTCTCGCGAGGGTGTCCGTTCCAGTGCGAATTCTGCGACATCATAACGATCTACGGGCGGAAGCCGCGTACCAAATCGCCAGCGCAACTGATTGCCGAGTTAGACGTTCTGAACAAGGCTGGTTGGCGCAAACAGGTTTTTATTGTAGACGACAACTTTATCGGCAACCATCGGAAGGCTCTCGAATTGGCGGGGGAACTGGAGGCGTGGCAGGATCGCAACCACCGGCCTTTCATTTTTTACACCGAGGCCTCAATCGACCTGGCCCAAAAGGCCGAGCTCATCGAGGCGATGGTGCGGGCCAATTTTTTCTACGTTTTCATCGGCATTGAGACGACGTCGGTGGAGTCTTTGCAGGAAACCAAGAAGTTTCAGAATTTGCGAGTGGACCCTTTGGAGGCGGTGCACTTTATTCAGCATCGGGGGTTGTGGGTTACGGCCGGGTTTATCGTAGGCTTCGATTCGGATCGGGCGGATGTCTTCGAGCGGCAGATCCGTTTCATCGAGCAGGCTGCGATTCCATGGGCCATGGCCGGCGTGCTGCAAGCGCCGCCCACAACGCCATTGTTCGATCGCCTGATGAAAGAGGGCCGGATGATCCTCGAGAGCCAGGCGACCAGCAATTTCAGCGCGCCAAATTTTCGAACCCGTATGCCGCTTGGAGTGCTGATGGGGGGAATGCGCCAGACCTTACTGGCGATTTACGCCCCGGATCGCTTCTTCGACCGCGCGTTAAGGTCTCTGCATTACTGGCGGCCGCGAAATCCGCAACGGGCGCCGCCGGTGAGAATCTGGTATCAGACGCAAGTGGTGCTCGGCTCAATCTGGAGTCAGGGATGCCGGTCCAGTTATCGCCGCATTTACTGGCGTTTCCTAATTCGTCTCTTATGGCTTTGGGGACGGGATTTTCGTAAGGTGTATTTCGGTTTTTTGATGCTCATGTCCGGGAGGCATTTCGTAACTTACGCGGCCGAAGTTGCAGCGGAAATACAATCGGTTGCCAAACAATCCGAAGATAGCGCCGCCGCCGGTTATTAGCAGAGACTTCGCCGGGGCGTTCGAACCCCCGCGCTCGCCGTGTTCGCGAGTGAAAGGATAAGTGTGCCTAAGGTAATTACTAGGGGACCTGTGAGTAAAGATATCTTGCGGTCAAATTGAGCGATTTGCTTAATTTCCCGATTGACCAGTGAAGGAAATTCGGCATATTCTGGAGCTCTAGGCTTATCGACTCTAGCAGGTCCCAAGAATTAGTGTAAAAAGGAGAAGTAATATGGCAGCAGATGAAACTCTCTCAAAAGCCAGCATGGTAGACAATGCGGCTATCTTAAAAACCAGCTCGGTAGATAGTCAAACACTGGTGAAAAGTAGCATGCAGGATGTTTTCAACAAAGCAGATGCTACCAGCGTCGCAACCTATTTTTCGCCTGAGCTGCACGACTTAGTATCACAAGGTATCCAAGACAGCAAGACCGCCTTCCCCGATCTGCAGTACACAATCACGAACATGGCAAGCGACGGGGATACGGTTGCGTTTACCTACACGGCGAAGGGAACTCAAAAAGGCGTGCTGGAAGGCCTGGCTGCCACCAATAAGGCTGCTACGTGGTCCGGTTCCGCAATTGCGACGGTCTCGGCCGGCAAGATAACCCACATTTACGTTCAAGAAGATTACATCGCCAAGATGGCCCAACTGGGACATATCACGGCGATCTCAAGCATGACGGGCAAGTGGGTGGGGTCGACATCCGGTATTACGGTGACTTTAACTTTGACGCAGAGCGGGAACAATGTTACGGGAAGTTGCACGATTACCGGTTTCAGCGGTACGCATGCCGTAACGGGGACCAATACCTACCCGAGCGTGAAGCTGTCATCGAATCTCGGCAACGGGCTGGTGGGCAACTTCGACGGCGAATTTTCGGGCCCGAATACCGTATCCGGCAGCCTGACGATCATGGGTTCCAGCCTGCACGTCACAATTAACCGGCAATAGGCGAGTGGCGCCCGAACGGGAAAGGCATGAGACGACGGCGTGAAACACGTCCTAATTACGGGAGGGTTCGGATTCATAGGCGGACACCTCATAGATCAACTCCTGTCGTGCCCGGAAACTAGCGTCCATGTAATCGACAACTTGAGCGGCAGGCCGCTTTTTTACGAGCAAGGGCTTGCGGAGTTGTCGCGCGATGGCAGGCTCACGTACTCTATTCAGGACGTCGCTCAACCGGCGAATGGCTTGGCCCACGCCGGTTTTACTGAAATCTACCACCTGGCTTCGGTAGTGGGCCCTGCCGGCGTGCTTCCGTATTCGGGCGAAATCGCTAGCTCAATCCTCGAGCATGCGCTCGGTATGGCGCGCCTGGCGCAGGCTACTGGCGCGCGGTTGATTTACGTGTCGACCAGTGAAGTGTACGGGGGCGGCCAGGGTGGCTTTTGTAGCGAGGAGATGCCCGGCTTGATTCCGCCGCGGGTTTCGGCGCGGGCGGAGTACGCGGCTGGAAAGCTCGCGGCCGAAGTGGCGCTGCTCAATCTGGGCCGGAGCCGCGGTCTCGACGTCCGCGTGGCGCGGCCGTTCAACGTTGCCGGGCCGCGGCAATCGGGTTTCGGCGGCTTTGTTTTGCCCCGGTTCGTGGGCATGGCTATGGCGTCAATGCCACTTACCGTCTTCGGAACCGGGATGCAGCGGCGAGCCTTTACGGACGTGCGCGACATCGCATGCGGCCTTTTGACTGTCGCCAACTGCGGGCGCGCGGGCGGCGTATATAACCTGGGCAATCCGAAAAATCTTTGCACGATCCGCGATCTTGCGCTTGAAGTGACGGAATGCACGGCGTCGAAAAGTGAACTCCAGTTCCTGGACGGACGCGACGTGTATGGCCCGATGTACGAAGAGGCCGGCGAGAAGTTTCCCGACACAACGCGGGTGCGCGAGGAGCTGGGCTGGGAGCCGCACACCCCACGGCGGCAGACGATTTGCGATACGGTCGCGTACATGAAAGGCCTGCCTGAGGCGCTGTTGCAACGGGCACGGGGCTTTTGATGGCCGCCGAGTTTCTGGTGATTGCGCCGCACATCGACGATGAAGCTCTCGGTTGCGGCGGGATTCTCGACGAGCGGTTTCATGTGCACTACTGCGGTGTGGAAGAGCACCGCATCATCAGCCGTGCCGAGCGCATAGCCGAAGCCGCCGCCTGCGCGAAGTTCCTGGGTTTTTCGTTCTCCCTAGCAGAAGGCAATGACGTGAACAGCTACTGCACGTCAAAGCTGGTGGGGCAATTCGAAACTCTCATCAACCAGTATCGGCCTTCCACGGTATTTCTTCCATATCCCAGCTACAACCAGGATCATCGCGCGGTGGTGGATGCGGCGCTGACCGCGCTGCGCCCGCACGACGTAAATCATTTTGCGCGCAATGTGCTGCTATACGAAGAGATTCAAGTGGGCGGCTGGCCACGCACGGACGATTTACTGAGAAATGTGGCCTTTCAGCCTAGCGTGTACTTCCCCATCGACGCGGAACGTAAGATCAGCGCGTATCAACTTCACGCTTCCCAAATGCGCGCCATGCGCTCGCCCGATCTATTGCTGGCGCTGGCGAAATGGAGAGGCTTCCAGGGGAAATGGGAGTTCGCAGAGGCGTATCAGCCGCTTCGCTTAACGGAGCCGCACCGTCTTACTTTGGGAAAGCTGCGGGAGAAAGGAAATGCGGCCAATGGCTGAGCGTCCACGGGTAGTATTCGTGACTTACTATGTGATCTGGCCGGTGGGAATGATTGGAGTCTTCAAGCGCTGCCTGCGAATTATCGAGCGTATGTCGGCGGACTTCGATGTTCACATGCTGCACTTCGGCGCGCTTCCGGTGGACGACCCGGTATTCCGCCGAGTCCAGTCTCGCGTAACGATTGAGAACAACATCGCGGGCGAACAACTTGCAGAGAAGATGCGGGCTTACTACCAGAAGATACAACCAAAGGCCGTTATTTTCGGCGAATGCCCCGTAGCCGGAAGCATGCTCATGGCGTACCGCACGGCCCCGAAACACTCGGCGCGGCTGATCGGAATCGACAACTACTCCGGCCACTGGTTGAGCATGCTTACAGCCACTGGATTCCGTCGCGTACAACAATGGCTGTTCCTGGGGCTTCTTCCCAAAGGAAAACTGGAGCTGGCCCGATGGCGGTACGCCGTGGCGCCCCCGTTGGTTTCCGCGCCGCCGGCCCTGGGCAGCGCGCGCGACCGCATCTGCGTGCTGGGTTATGACCGGGCAACGCTGGTTGCCGCCTTCGACATCCTCAACCGCCTTCCGCCCGGCGAGAACGTCGAGTTGTTCCTTTCCGACGATGTTGACGCGCTAACCGCAGGGTTGCCCTACGACACGCTGCCTCATCGCTTGACGCGAACGTTCAATGCCACCGATCCCGATCTGTTTGCATCCTTCGCGCGCGCCAAGGTGGTTCTCGGCAAAGCGGGCTTTCAGCAGATGGTGGAAAGTATGGCGCTGGGGGCGCCTATCGTCTGCCAAATGTATGACACAGGCGTACGAAACTTTCTGGTCCCGCGATATTTGAAGCCCTACGTCCGGCTGATTTGGACGGAGGAGGACCGCCTGAAGGCCATGCCGCAGATTGCCGAGTGGGTGCGAAATCCGGTGACGCTTCCGTGGGCAAGGGCCACCGCCGAAACGCCGGATCTTGCCGCCCACACGGCCCAAACACTGGAACGGATGATCGGCGCCGCCGTCTAGCGATGCGTGGCCTCAGTATTCTGATCTTCAGCGAATCCACCTATCCGAAGCATCCGGGCGGAGCCGGCAAATGCGCGCATCTCTACGCGGCCGCGCTTGCGAGGCGCGGCCATACCGTTCGCATCGTGTGTCCCGGAAATGTTCCGCAAAAGGAAGAGATTGACGGCGTGGAAGTGCATCGCGTTCCTCTGCAAGGTCAGCCGCCTCGCGCCGGGAGCCGCATCGAAGAGAACAGCACGGCTTCCGGTCTGCTCGGTTACGTTCTGTCTGCTTTTCCGCTCGATTCGATCGACGTGATGGTCGACATCGGCGGCTTTCTCTCTTACTTCTATTTGGTTGAATATGAGCTGCGCAAGCGCTTCGCGATTCCGTTCGTCGTCTTCTTCCAACTGATCCAGGATCACGTAAGCCGCGACCCGGAACGTTTCACCGATATCGGATCTCAGCATCCCGACGCGCTCTTTCCAGACCAGCACAAAGAGCGGTCGCAGTGTTTCGCCGTCCGCATTGCCGATGCCGTGATCTGCCTGTCACAGGACGAGGCGGATGTCGTGGAGCGGTTGTACCACCCTGCGCGGCTTCACATCTTAGGCAATCCCATCGATCCCGCCCTGCTGGCGGTAACTCCAGACAGCGGATTCCGTAAGCAGCTTGCCCCAGATGCCTGCCATCTGCTGCTATTCGCTGGCCGCATGGAAGATCATGTCAAGGGCCGCGATATTGTGAAACGGGCGTTTCGAAAGGCTGCCGCGCAGCGGCGGGACCTGCGCCTGGTGCTCATGGGAAATACCGGCGATGGATACTTTCGAAGTCTGGGCGCGAAGGCGATCGACCTCGGCTGGGTGCGCGATACTGCCAAGCTCGCGAATGTGTTCGACGCGGTTGATCTTCTGCTGATGCCATCCCGCTACGAGCCGTTCGGAATGCTCTGCGCCGAGGCGATGGCGATGGGCGTTCCTGCGATTGCCTCACCGGTCGGCGGCTTGAGAGAGATCGTGAATCACGCCGAAGACGGCATCCTGCTTACGGGGGCGACGGCTTCGAAATGGGCGGCGGAGATGGCGGATTGGATTCTGCGCCTCACGGCGGAAGCGAGCGATCGGCAGCGGTTGGCGGCCAATGCGAAGCGCTCGGCTGCGGCCCGGTTTGGCTCAGATCCGCTTGCCGCTCGCCTGGAAGAGATCTGCATCGAGGCGATCGAAACGCGAGGTGCCAGGCGGTCCCGTCCCATTGAGCCTCCCCGTCTCGATCGCGCGTCGCAACAGAGCTACCGGCAAGTGCTTGGCGCAAACTCCGAAGCGGTTGTCGCGGGCGAGATGCTGCTGCCGCGATTCTTCAAAGACAGCGAGACGCGCTGTTTGGCGTGCAGCCGATGGGGAATCTCCAAAGCCGCCTGGCAGGTAGGCGCCGTGACCAAGCGTTCGCCCGCGAACCGTTTCCGTTTGCGGCGGACCATATTCGCCGCCTGTCCGATGAGCCTTGTACAATTGCACGAACTGGAGCAGATGGCAAAAGCGTCCGGTCTGGTGGGTCCCTGGGCGATGAGATGGTCCAAAGCAGCTTCGTTTGTTCGCGGGCTGATCTTCGGGGTGGTATGCGCCATAGCGCAGAGGCGTGAGACCGCTTTGGGAGGCAGATCGTGATCGCGCAGCCCGCGCAGTTCGAATTGATCTCATGCAGTTGGCCCCGGCCGGTGGAGCGCGCTGACGGCATCTGGACTTCGGAGCCCGACTGGAATGCGCCCCTGATGCCTGTGTTGCCGCGCTCGCGCTGGGAAGACGTGGAAGGCGCCGTCGGCCTGGTGATCGATTGGAGAGACGCCTTCCGAGGCAGTTTTGTCACCTTTATCCAAGGCGGCGAAATGCGTGGTTTTCACGTCATCTTCCAGGTCCTGGTGCATGAGGATGGCGAGTTTGAATTCTGGGATGACGATGGCTGCATCATCCGGCGGCGAGGCGCTGTGATCCACGAAGACCGCATGGCCCATCCGCTCACCAAACACAGCATCCGCGTTTCCCGCGGTGACCGGCTCGAGTTCGCGCAATGGCAAGACTACGGCGCATGGGAATGGAAGGGTTGCCTGCGGGCTGAGGAGGCGCCCGATCTGGCGGCGCCGCTCCTGCAATTTTTGGAGAGAGTTCGCGCGCGCCTGGTGAAGCCGACGGGGCCTCCCTTGAAGATGTTTACCAATGCACATCATCCGGTGCGCGCATCTCTCGCAATCTACAGCATGATCCTTCGCGGGTATTCGCCCGACGGCGTCTGGATCTACGGCGAGCATCAATGGACGGATGGAGGGCGCGAGACTATGCGGCGTCTTCTACCGTTCGCGCACATCGTGCCATCGGCGGAAGCGTTCGCCGGGATCGAGCAAACAGCCGGATTGCGCGAGCGCCGCAGTGCGGAAGGGTGCTGGTGGGTGTTCAAAGCCTCTGTGCCGCTGCTCTGCCAGCCGCGAACCTGCTGCATGATCGACGACGATGTGGTGATCCTGGACTCCGTCGCCGACGCGCTGCGTGAATTCGAGCGAAACGACCTGGTATACGGGCGTGACACCGACTACGGCGACGAATACGCCGAGGCGTTCCGCTACAATCAGCGCCGTCGCGGCCGTCTGCCCACGGCCGACTTCAACGCCGGCCTCTACTGGGTTCGCGCGCTGGACGATGTTCGAGCGCTGGTCAAGCTAGGCCGGCGCGCCTCCACCAAGCGGACGATGTTCGTGTTCTGGGAACAGGGCTACATTGCTGTAGCTTACGCCGCACGTCCCACGCAGGGCCTGCCCACGCAGCGTTACTTCTATCCGCGCTTCGACGGGTTGCCGGGAGACGTCTTCGGATACGATTGGTCGCGCAACCCCTGCGGATTCGCGTCTATTCATTTCGGTGGAATGCCGAACAAGCCGTCGGACGCGGTGGCGGCGCTGCTTGCTCCCGCCATCTTGCAGCCTGCGGCTCAGTCTGCCCCGGCGGCCGGGGCCTTGGTCAGCCTCTGACTTCGCCGATCGCCGTGCGTAAGGCATCGCCCAACGTCTCCCGCTCCGCCGCGTCCAGCTTTCGGCCGCCCTTGGTTACGTAGAATACGTCGATCGCCTTGTGCGCTTCGGTGTCCACCAGCACGACCTCGATGTTTACGGCGAGCGAAGACATGGCGGATGCCAGATCGAAGAGCAACCCTGGGCGATCTTCGGCCACGATCTCGATTAGCGTAGCGGTTGCGCTTCCGTCGGCGTCAAATGCCACGGAGGCCGGGATACGCGCCTTGCGGCTCGGGGGGTTGGGTTTGGGGCGGTTCTTTAGCAATTCGGCAACGGTCCGACGGCCTGAAATGACGCGCTCGGCGGTGATGCGGAGATGTTCTATCTCCGAGGGATTCAGATCGAGCGTACGGTTTGGATCGGCGAAGTGGAATATATCGAGAACGAGGCCGCGCCGATTGGACAATGCTTCGGCGCGCAGGATGTTCATGCCGAACCCAGCCAGGGTCCCTGCGGCGGAGGCGAGGAGGCCGGGTTTATCGGCCGCCACTAAGGTCAACTCCCATGCGGAGTCGCGCTTGCGGACTTCCACTGCGACGCCGCGCTGACGCCGTACGGCGTCGAGAGCAAGATGTTGATCGATCTCTTCGTCGGAATGGGTGCGGAGGTAACGTTTGGGAAAGCCTTCGAGAAAAGCGGCGCGCTCGGGGGAGGCGGCTCCGCTTTCGATGCGCTCCGATTCCAGGGCGCGCGTCAACTCGTTATAGACCGCCAGATAGAGCTGCCACAACTGACCGGCGCGCCAGGACGTCATGGCTTCCGGATTTACGGCGCTGATGTCCGCATAAGTCAGCATGGTGAGCGCTTTCAGGCGCTCTACGGTTTCGACGCGCGCGGCGACGTCGCGCACGGTCTGCGGGTCGGACAAATCACGCGCTTGCATGGCGGCCGAAAGCTCCAGGTGCCGCGCGATGAGGAATCGCGTTAAGGCTTGCTCGCGCGCGGGCGTTTGGATGCGCGCCATGGCGGTTGCGGCGAGTTCCTCGGATGCGGCTACATGCCCGGGTTCGGACCCGCCTTTCCCCGCGTCATGAAAGAGCAGGGCGAAGATCAGAACGCCCGGTTGTTCCACCTCAGCCAACAATGCTTGAAAGGTTCCTTGCGCTCCGGCCAGGTTCCGGATAGCGACCATAGTGTGTTCGTCAACGGTGTAGCGATGATAGAAATCGCGAATCACCAGGCAATCGATGGCTTCCAGCTCCGGGAAAAGAGCTGTGAGCACGCCGGATTCAAGCATGGCGCGCAAGGCAAGGGAGGCATACGGAAGAGAGAGGATGCGGTTGACTTCCGGCCAGAGGTTGAGCGACTCCGTGAAATGCAAGCGCAGCCGTGGTAGCCGAGCTTCGATCTGACGCTCAGCCTCCTGCGATGGGCGGATGCCGTGACGGGCGGTGAATTCGAAGAGGCGCAGAACCAGTTCCGGGTCGCTCTCTAATTGGAGAGGCGCGCGGAAGTGGGCGCGCTCGCGGTGCACGCTGAAGTCCGCGTTTTCCAGCCGGCCGAGGCGCGCGCGGAATTGGGAAAAGAGCGAACTGTTCTGGGCCTCGCCGGCGTCCAGGGCCTGCTGGGCGGCGCGAAAAACGAAACGGGCGTGGCGGTAGTACTCGCGCATCGCTCGCGCCGCATCGCCGTCATACCACTGTTCGGCCATTGCGTCCTGCGCATCGAAGGTAATGGTGTTGGCGTCACGGCCCGACTGCAAATGCAGAAAGACACGGATCTGCGCGAAATGGAGAAACGCGCCATCCAACTCGCGAGGAGGATCCTGCTGGCGTAGCTGGTTGAGCCAGCATACGAGCTGATGGTCGCGTAAGCCGCCGGGCGATTCCTTAACATTAGGCTCCAGATGATGAATCGTGTTGGCATAGCGCGTATGACGCTGGCGCGCGAGCCGGGCCAGATTGCGGGTAAGCGCTTCGCGGTTGCCGCGGATAAAGCGCGGCAGGGCCGCGGCGAGGCCGGCATAGAGCGGGCGGCTTCCGGTGAGATAACGTTGATCGAGCAGACTGACATTCAGCTCGGCGTTTTGGTTATGGACCTCCAGGCATTCCGCCTGGGTACGCACGGAGTGGCTGACGCGCAGGGCGGAATCCCACAAGGTTTGGAGAAAACTGGAGATGGGTTCTTTTGCGGCGGCGAGCGCGCGCTCCGTTTCGAAAAGCAGAAGGACGTCGACATCCGAGTAAGGGAAGAGTTGCCGCCGTCCATATCCGCCGACGGCCAGTACGGCCGCTCCGGTTTGGGCTAAACGATTCTCAGCGGCGGAGACCACGATGCGATCGACGCGTTCCGAGCGCTCGGCGAGCATGAGCGCGGCCCCGCCGGGCGCGATGGTGACCGGAGGTGGTGCGGGCGCAGTGCTCATTCGATTCCCAACCGGGGTGGAACTTAAAGGGCGGACTCTCCGCGATCGTTGTTACGAATCCGGATGGCCTCCGCCACGTCGTAGACGAAGATCTTGCCGTCGCCAATTTTGCCGGTGTGCGCGGCCGTGGTTAAGGCGCGAATGACTTCCTCGGCGCGGCTGTCGGCCACAACCATTTCGAATTTCAGTTTGGGCAGCAGGTCGACGTTGTACTCCTGGCCGCGATACGTCTCCTTGTGACCCTTTTGCCGGCCATGGCCGCGGACATCGGAGATGGTCATGCCATCTATGCCAATGGCTTTGAGCGCCTCTTTTACCTCTTCGAGCTTGAACGGCTGAACTATCGCTTCGATCTTCTTCATGGGTTAGGCCTCGAAGATGTACCCTTCCTCGCCGTGCTGGCTGAGATCAAGCCCTTCAATCTCTTGGTCTTTGGAGACGCGAACGCCGATCAGGACATCGCAAACCTTCAGGATAATCAATGTCCCCACGATGGCGATGGTCCAAGAGATAAGACAGGCGACCGCCTGACGGCCCAACTGGCCCGTCACGCCATCGATCATACCAAGCGGAAGCACATTACCTTTGGGATCTTTCAAACCGTCATTGACCAGTTTTGTGGCGAAAATGCCGGTAAGCAGGGCGCCCAGGGTCCCTCCGGCGCCATGCACGCCGAAGGCGTCGAGGGAATCGTCATAGCCGAATTTGCTCTTTACGGCGACCACCATGAAGTAGCAGACTACCCCAGCGCAGGCGCCGATCAGTAGGGCGGGAAACGGCTGCACGAAGCCCGAAGCCGGGGTGATGGCGACCAAGCCCGCGACAGATCCCGAAATGCCGCCGAGTACGCTTGGTTTGCCATTGTGCAGCCATTCGGCGCCCAGCCATCCGAGCGCCGCCGCGGCCGCGCCGAAATGGGTCGCAACAAAGGCGCTGGTGGCAAGCGATGACGCGGCGAGCGCGCTGCCGGCGTTGAAGCCGAACCAGCCGACCCAGAGAAGGCAGGCGCCAATAAAGCTAAGGACGAGACTATGCGGCTTCATGGGCGTGTGAGGGTATCCGACGCGCTTGCCGAGATAGAGCGCGCAAACCAGCGCCGAAACACCGGAGGTGATGTGTACGACGGTGCCCCCCGCGAAATCGAAACACGGAATAGCCCCGCCCGAGAACGCGTTGAGCAAGCCGCCTTTGCCCCACACCATGTGCGCCATGGGGAAATAGACCAAGAGCAGCCACAGTACAGTGAACAGCAGCATGGCGCTGAACTTCATCCGCTCGGCGTATGCGCCACAAATCAACGCGGGCGTGATGATGGCGAACATGAGCTGGTAAATCATGAAGGTCTGCTGAGGAATGGTGGCCGCATAGTCCGGATTGGGCGCGGCGCCGACGTTACTCAGAAATGCGAAATGGAAATCCCCGATAAGAGGCCCAGAGCCGCCGAAGGCCAGGCTGTAGCCTACTACGGCCCAAATCACGGTGACTACGGCCATCAGGATAAAGCTCTGCATCATGGTGGCGAGCACATTCTTTCGCCGCACGAGGCCGCTATAAAAGAGCGCAAGCCCCGGTCCGGTCATCATCAGGACGAGGGCCGCGCTGACCAGCATCCACGCGTTATCGCCCGCGCTTTGCGCAGCCGCAAGTTTAGCCTGAAGATCCGCCGGAACCATATCTAACCATTCTCTTCCGCGCCAGGGACGCGCCGCCAGATGGAACTTTTGATTTCACGGATTGGAATTTTTTATAACACTCCGGCACGGCGCGGTGTTCTACAATCGGAAAACCGCTTCATGGCATCGGCCCTGGTCAAGAATCCACAGATCGACGCAAGGCACGCGTGCTTTAGCCTGGAGATCCGCGCTTCCACAATTGACCGCCGGGGCGTTTACACGCTGGAACGTATTCCACCCCGGCGCAAGGTAATCGAATACACGGGTGAGCGAATCAGCCGCCGCGAGACGAAGAAGCGCGGAACCGGATCGATTACCTATTTATTTACGCTCGACAATTACTGGACGATTGACGGCGCGTTCGGGGGCAGCGGCGCGGAGATTATTAATCACAGCTGCGAGCCGAACCTCTACACTTCTATTCAGCGGGGACACATCTTGTATCTAAGCAAGCGCTTGATACAGCCCGGTGAGGAGTTGACGGTGGACTACCGCTTCTCGGACAAAATAGACAAGGTGAAGTGCCGCTGCGGCGCCAAGAGTTGCCGAGGCATCATTAATTGGGTGGAGCCCTCACGTAAGACTTAGGTTTACGCCGGCGCCGCGGTGGCCAGACGCGTGCGAATTTGGGACATAACATCCGAAGCCAGGAAGGGCTTTCGCAAAACGGGAAAACCGTTCTCTTCGGAAAGGACCTCTTCCTCTGGTGGAAGGATAGTTCCTGTCATAATGATCACCAGCATGTGAGGCAGAATATTGGCGAACTCCACGCCCAGTTCCACGCCGTTGCCATCAGGCAGCATGTAATCGAGCAAGGCCGCATCCGGTTTATTGTCTTCCATGAGGCGCTTCGCGGCAGCGGCCGATTCGGCAGTGAGCAGACGCCAGCCTGCGTCCGCCATCAAGCGTTCGAGGAAGTGCAGTAGATCGCGGTTGTCATCCACCAGCAAAACGGTGGGATGAATCGGCGCGGGGGAAGGAGCGGAATCCTGCGCGCGGAGGGTCAATTTTTGACCGTCTTCCGCGACTTCCGCCCAGACGCGCGCTCCCGGGTTAACCTGGTTAGCCGCAACCAGGGTCGCCAGCGGCTGCGTGAGGTGCCGGTGGATGGTTCGATTGAGCTCGCGTGCGCCGTACTCGGAGCTGGTTCCCTTCTCAAGCAGGAATTGACGTGACTCCGCCGGCACTTCGAGCGTGAATGAACGATTGCCCAGTCGCGTATTGACGTGATTCTGGAGATCGGCGATCTGTTGGCCGAGGATAGCCGTAAGCGATTCGGCGGTTAGCGGCTGATAGGTGATGACCGCATCGATGCGATTCACGAATTCCGGGGAGAAACGTCTGCGAACAGCACCCAAGGCGATATTTTGCAGCTTGCCTGTAAGATCGGCGCGATCGGCCTGGTGCGCCGATTGGAAACCGAAATCGGGATTAATTTCGCGCATCATTTCCCGCGCGCCCAGGTTACTAGTAAGAAATACGAGGCTCTTTTCAAAGTTGACGGTAGAGTTGTCGCCCAACCGCAAAGTGCCTTTATCGAGCACGCCCAGCAGCAGCCGCGTCATAGAAGGAGCCGCCTTTTCAATCTCATCGAAAAGAACAAGCGACAACTCGCTACGTTCGCTGGTTACAGCGTTCAGTTTCTGCTGAGTCAATACAGGCTGAGTTTCGCGATGGCCAAGATATCCGGGCGGGGCTCCGATGAGTTTAGCGACTTCATGCTCCATCTGGAACTCGCCGCAATCGACTTTAAGAATATTCTTAGCCGAGCCGTGGAGCACTTCTGCCAGCGCTTCCACTGTTTTTGTCTTGCCCGTGCCGGTGGGGCCCAGTAAGAGAAAAACGCCGACCGGACGACCTTCCGGCGCGAGACCAGCTTGGAACATTTGAATGTATGGAACGATTAAGCGGGTTGCGTTTGGCTGCCCTACTACCTTTTGCGACAGCACGCGCGCTAAATCTTCCGCGGGATCGTTACTTTGTTTCTTTGAACGGCTTTGCGTTTTTGGCTTTTCCACCGCCGCCTCCGCCTTGATTATAGGGGCCGAGGTATTTTTAGTCCGGGTCCGCCGCCTGCCTTCTGGCCGGTTTGGATCTTTCATTCAATCACCTATTTCGCAATAGAATCAGCCGATTAGCTGGCATTCAAAAGCACTCGAAAAGATAATTCGAACTTCTGTGACCGAATATCGACGCTCTGCTTGACTATTATCATGCTGCCAAGTTTCAGGGTGTGAAATTTCAAACCAATTAACTAATACACCGGAGGGAAAAAACTAGGAACGCGTTCAACGATGCCGGAAAGTAATGCGGCCTTTGGTAAGGTCATAGGGGGAAAGCTCTAGCGTGACCTTATCGCCCGCAAGAACGCGGATGCGGTTGCGGCGGAGGCGCCCGGCCAGATGAGCTAAAACTACGCGTTCGTGCTCAAGTTGAACGCTAAACAGTCCGCTTGGAAATTTTTCCAAAACGGTTCCAGTAACTTCGATGCTGTCTTCTTTGCTCATATCCCTCGCAGTTGCGAACCGGCGCGGGACGAGAGCTCGCCGCGCCGGTTCACGTTTTAACTAGGCCGCCGTGACGTTGGTTGCCTGCAGACCCTTGGGGCCTTTCGTCACTTCAAACTCCACTCTCGATCCTTCATCCAGCGTGCGATACCCCTGCGTTTGAATAGCAGAAAAGTGTACGAACACATCTTCTCCGCTCTCCCGCTGAATAAAGCCGTAGCCCTTGGCTGCGTTAAACCACTTCACTGTACCTTTTTCTTTCATCTGCCTTTTTTCCTTCTTGAACTGAACTGAAATGCACGGCTCTAACGTGCGCCGCAAAAAACAAAAGGGGTGCGGCCAGACTCACGCACCCCTGACGATCTCGAAGCGGAAAATTAGAGCCAAATGCGCTTTTAATTATACACCAGAAGCGCCCACAGGTACGAAAGTTTGCGCGATGCGGTGGGAAAAATTGCTCCTGAGGAGCGTAGGTCATTGCCGGGAATCGCTTATGACTGGAGAGAGAGGGATGTAGCGAGTATTCGCTACATCCCAAAAGTAGACCGCCCTTAAACCACCTTACCGCGCTCACGCATACGGGGTTTGTCGCTCTCCGCATAATCTGCACTGGATTCGCCGGCGGACGAAATGTCCGCCGCGCCCGTGTCTTCCAGCAGTTGCTTCGCTCGCTTTACCCAATCTGAGTTATCGCAGTGGACTGATAAGAGCGCACGTCCTTCTTTCACGAGTCCTTCATATCGCTTCGCTTCGTATTCCGGAATGCCCATCCCTACCAGGGCTCCGATCAGGCCGCCAACGACGCCCCCCGCGCCGACTCCGGCTAGAGCGCCCATTATTGGGCCGGCGGCGATAAACGGGCCGAACCCTGGTATCGCCAGCGCGCCGATTCCAGCAAGCACGCCGAGAGTTCCGCCCACCACGGCCCCGGTTCCAGCGCCGGTCGTGGCGCCTTCCGGCGCTTTCGTATGTTTCTCATGCGCGAAATCCTTCGTGCCTACGTTTTTCGGTAATAGAACCGAGATATCTTCCGCGCGAAAGCCAGCGGCGATGAGCGAATCGACGGCATTTTCTACTTGCTCGCGATCCTGGTAAATTCCAAAAACGGCTGTATTTTTTGCCATATTGTTTTCCTTTTTAATTCGTCTTGGGCTTAATGCTCAGGTTATCGGTTACATTACCCGCGCCGGCTACTTCTTCGGCTTTTGTTCTGACGGCCTTTCGTTCTTCATCGGAGCGGACTACGCCTTTGAGCGTAACCTTTCCGCTTTGGGAAATAATCTTTACGTTGTGAGCGTAACTTGAGAGATCCTTGTCATCCAGGACTGACTTACGAATGTCCTTCATAATTTCGCGGTCCGATTTATTGTTTTTGGCCTGGTCGGCCGTTGGTTGCGCTGAGGACCGGTCGCGTTGATTTACGCGGGTATTATCTGGTTGCGTCTGCTGCGCTGCCGAAACAACAGCCGGCATTGCGGCGAGTAGACACGACGCAACTATCACCGTTACGGATTTGCACTGCACAGGATTGTTCCCTCCTGCGGGTACATGGTGCAATCAGTTGGCCTATGGTCCGCTACCGAGTCGGCCTAATGGGGCCCCCCTCACAAGTCAAGATAGATAAGTGTGGCTGAGATTACGAAGCAATGCGGATCCGGTCCGCATAACCTGATTGCGGTATGAAGGCATACGCATCGAGTCGCATGAGCTTGGACGATACGGTTCAGCGCGAGGGAGCCGGCAGAGAAGCCCTCACCGGAGTAGGGAATTCTTACGCGCAACCGGGTGCAACGCGGTTCGGCGGGCGTTGGTAAAATCCGAAGAGGCATTCATGGAACACGCAGCCGCTACATCCGCCACCGCTCGCGATATCATTCGCGAGATTCTACGCAATATGCGCGAAGGTCTGGAGCCGTTGCACTATTCCACGCTGCCGCCGGCAATTTACGACGTATATCTGCATCCTAGCGATATGGAACGGCTACGCGGCATCCTTCCGCGAATCCTAGTAGAAGCCCGGCGCGCGCTCGATTCCGAGCTGGAAACGCTCAATAAGGCGTCGGTGGCGGAGCGTCTCAAGATTGCCAAACGCGATGGGCCGAAGGTTTCACCGCCCGAAGGCGGTTGGCAGGTCCGCATTTTGGAGAACACGGACGAGGCGGTAGAGCCGGGCGACATTGTAATCCACTCGGAACTGGCGATGCCGGCGAAGGACGAATTTGGCGCCGGGTCGATGACGAAGCGCATCGCCACACGGCGTTTGGCGGGAACGGAGACGGCTTCGCAGCGTTACGAGCCGGTGGCGCCGGCGCCCGAGGAAGCGAGCGCGTATGCTGTGATTGAATATCAAGACACGACGGGGCGTAAGACCTTCCGTATGACGAAAGACCAGATCGTCGCCGGGCGCGGCGGCCGCGATTATTGGACGGATCTGAAGCTCGAGACTTTTCCCGACGTGTCGCGGGAGCATTTCCGGCTGCGGCGCGATCCGGCGAATGGGAAATTTTATATTAAAGATCTCAGCCGCCTCGGTACGACGGTTAATGGTGAGAAAGTTCCCTCCAGCGTCGAGTTCGTCAACGGTGAGAAGCGCGACAAAGAGATCGAAATGCCGGTGCCGGCGACGGCGCGCATTGGCCTGGCAGAAGTGCTGTTTCTGGATTTTCAGGCAGGATCTTTGTAGCGCATTTCTAACCAGCTTTCCGCGGCGGCGCGCGGCCCATGCTAAACGCGTGCAGACTGGCGCCACTCATTTCCGCACGCTCACGAGTCTCACGGCGCAACCTGTGGAAGTTGAGCTCGTCTCGGGCCGGAACGTTTTGAGGGGCGTCGAACCCAGTTGCTTCCGCACCGTGCAAAGAAACCGGCCATCATCCTTTCATTCGGCCGCGGCTTGAGATAACTGACGCCCGTCTCAACCGCACGGCACTTGGAAAACGGACCGCTTGCCGATAGTGCGGAGCGCGGCGCTATTTCGAGAACCTGATGTGCAACATAGTTTGACCGCCGGGCCCCGCAATATTTGCGAGTACGTTGGCCGGTCTGGCCGGATCATATGCGACGGACGCAGGCGCGGTTACTCGGACGGCAGTGCGAACACTGTGTCTTTTGAGTTAGGCATGTTTACCGCTTTGCGACGCCGTCAAGCCTTCGTATTACCGGATGACTGTTTCTCGGCGCGTGCATGGCGCTGTAGCATACGTCGGACTTTAGTCATTGCGAGTACGGTTTCCGGTCAGCATCCGGAGATCGCGGCGCTGCGTTGCGCATGGGTGGCTGCGATAGAGCCTTAGATACAAACTCCAGGTCGCAGATAAAGCTTTACACCACGTAACTCTAGTGGTATTGTTTCTAAAATCCCGGTTTTAGGTAACGGTTGAGTTAAGTTGCGATAACGGAGGCTATCGATGAAACCGAAGGGCATTCTTCTGCGAAGTGACTGCCAGCCACCCGGACGATATAGGCGGCGACCGCCAGCCTAAACAACACATCTATCAGAGAATCTGCAGCACGGCTTTAGCGGAGGTGTGCCTCGCTGAAGTTTGAAATTTAGACCGGCGACTCGATTGTCGGGTTACTTCGATGGCTTGGGGGATACCTATGTCTCGTCCGAACGTAAAGGTACGATTATTATTCCAGCTTCCGTTGATCGCGCTGGCGATCCTGTCTAATGGATTTGCTCAGGAAACTACAGCAGGCCTGCAGGGCACCGTCAAAGATCCGAGCGGCGCCATCATTCCCAAGGCTTCGGTAGAAGTCACCAGCCCGGAGTTAATCGGCGTCAAGAAGATGGAGACCGACCAAGGCCATTTCCGCTTTGCCAATTTGCCCCCCGGAACCTATAGCCTGACGGTTACAACACCCGGCTTCCGCACAATTAGGCGAGACAATATCGTGCTGGAGGTGGGGCATCTCCCGACGATGGACGTCACGATGGAGGTCGGCACGGTTGCGGAAACGGTTAACGTCTCGTCTGAAGCCGCGATGATCGATACGACCCAAAGCAAAGTGCAGACGAACATCTCGAAGGAAAGTCTGATGAATCTACCCACGCAGAGCCTTTCCTTCCAGAGCGTGATTCAGTTTGCGCCAGGGGCTCGCTACGAACCACTGCAAAGCAGTAACGGCAGCGCGAATAATGGATTCCAGATCAATGGGGCCAGCAATTCCGAAAATTCGTACTTGGTGGATGGGCAGGAAACGGCCAACATCAACGACGGGCATTCGCAAGCGAACGTCCCCATGGATTTCATCGACCAAGTGCAGGTGAAGACCAACGGCTTCGAGGCGGAGCACGGCGGCGCGCTGGGCGGCGTGGTTAACGTCATTTCCAAACGCGGCTCTAACGAGTGGCATGGAAGCGTATTTGCGTACTATAACGCCGACAGGTTTAACGCTTCTCCCAACGCGTCCCAACTGCGGAATCCGCAATATGCGGCTAATTTCGGCGGCGCTCCGCGGTTAGATCAACCTCTTGAATACTACTTTCCGGTGAAAGACCACAGTCGCGTCGCGGACCCAGGCTTTACGCTAGGCGGCGACCTGATTAAAGACCGCCTCTGGATATTTATTGGATCCGCACCGGATTTTAGTCAGGTGCGACGCACGGTCAACTTCGCCTACCCGGGAGCGTCCGGCGCGAGGACTTTCAACGACAACAATTACACCTATTATTCCTTTGCGCGCGTGGATTTTCGGGTAACGGAAAAGATCCGCATGTTTGGCTCGTGGTCCTACAATTACGCGCGCGGTACGGGCACATCTTTGCCCGGCGCGGACGACGTTCACGGCCAATTCAATTCGTCCTCGACGAGCAACCCGGACAATTTCAACGGCGGCATTGGCTCGGTGTCTCCGCAGTCACTCTATAACGTGGGCGCGGATATCAGCATCACTCCCAGCCTGATCGCTACCACCCGGTACGGGTACTTCTACTACAACACCGAGAGCCGCGGCCTGCCGGTGGGCATTCAGTACACCTACCGCGACACCAACTATAGCTACAACACGGGGGATGCTCCCGCCCTAGCCACTACTAAGGCGCTGGATGGAACGCTGTTGCCTTCGCAGTACGTGAATTCGACGGGGTACAGTAACATCGGCGGGAACTCACAAACAGCTTTCGATATTTGGAAACGATATAGCTTTAGCCAGGACTTCGCATTCTTCAAGACCTTCCACGGGACGCACAATATCAAGTTCGGCTACGGATTCAACCACGGGCTCGCCAACGAGCAACTGGGCGTCTATAAT
Source organism: Bryobacterales bacterium (assembly GCA_963703295.1). Lineage (GTDB taxonomy): Bacteria > Acidobacteriota > Terriglobia > Bryobacterales > Bryobacteraceae > PALSA-243. The sequence continues at coordinate 6,687,159 of OY969810.1, read as the reverse complement.
ACTGCTGATGTTTATGTGGGATACAACATTCAGTACGTCCCGCAGACTACCAACGGACAATCCCGCTGCCAGGCGATTGTTGCGCAGAACGTATCGCTCTACGGCACGGCAGGCGGAAATGCCAATGGTACGGCCTGCCAGGGACTATGGGGAACGGTCAACGTACGAGACCTCATTTCGGCCAGCGGCAAGGTGGGTAATTGGAATCACGCTTTTTATTTCCAGGACGCCTGGACCGTCGCCAAAGGGTTGACGCTCAATCTGGGTCTGCGGCTGGACAAGGAGAATCTTCCCTCTTATGACTCTCTGCCCGGCTTTGAGGGCATCAGCTTCGGATGGGGCCAAAAGATTGCGCCCCGGCTCGGCGCGGCTTATGACGTGCTGCACAACGGCAAGCTGAAGGTGTATGGCAGTTGGGGATATTTCTACGACATCATGAAGTTCAATCTACCTCAGGGCAGCTTCGGCGGCGCTTATTGGCATGATTGCGTGTACGCGTTGGATAACCCAAACTACAACTTGATCCTTCCGCAACGCGACTCACAGGGGCATTACTGCCCGGTGGGCGGCGGTTCCACGCCGGCGGTGGGCAGTTTTCCCGCGGGAGGTTTGCGGTTCATCGAGAACTATGATTACCGCGAGCCCGCTAACGATCCTAATCAGGTTGGCAGCCTGGGACCGACCGGCCTGGTAGATCCGAATCTCAAGCCGATGAAGCAACATGTAATCACAATCGGCGCCGCGTGGGAGATCCGACATGACTTGGTGTTTGAGCCTGTGTATACTCGCACGCGCCTTGACCGGACTATAGAAGACGCCGGCACGATCACACAAAACGGGGAAGTTTACTACATCACCAATCCCGGTTTTGGCGTGAATACGGTGGTCCCCAACTGCAACGGTTGTCCCCCGAATCCGAAAGCAATCCGCAATTACGACGGCATCGAACTGCGTTTGAACAAGAGATTCAGTAATCGTTGGTTCGGCTCATTTTCCTACACTTACAGCCGTCTCTACGGAAACTATGACGGCCTGACCTCCACGGACCTCAGCGACTCTGTGGGACGCAACGGGGCCAACACCGACCGCGCATTCGACGAACCCTTCATGCAGTTTGACGCGCACGGCAGGGCGATCAACGGACCGCTTGCCACAGACCGCCCGAACACTTTCAAAGGGGACGTCTATTACCAATTGAAGTGGTGGAAGTTCAACACCGTGCTTGGCGTCTTTCAGCAGGTTTACTCGGGAACTCCGCTTAGCAGTTATATCAGCGTCTGGGGAGCGCCTGTTTTCGTGGAAGGCCGCGGCAAATTTGTAAATATGACGCGCGACTCCAGCGGAAACTGGGTTCCCGGCACGGTGACTAGCGCCCGAACGCCGCACTTTGCGCAGTCGGATCTCAGCGCGTATCAAGATTTTCACGTGAGTAAAACCAATGAAAGGCTGGTGGCGCGCGTTGGCGCCGATTGCTTCAACTGCTTCAACCAACACCATGTGACCATCATCAACTCGAACCTGATTCGCAGCGGAAGCATCAACCCGGCGAACTGCGGCACGGCGGGTACCAACTGCACCCCTACCGAGGCGGATCAGGCGGGATTCGATTATGGTGTTCTGAATAGCAAGGGCTATGATTACGTGGGGCTGGCAAATTCGCAGGGCGGCACCTTGAGCACCCTTTATGGCCAGCCTCAAGCGTGGCAGAATCCGCGCACCATGCGCTTCCAAGTCAGATTTACTTTCTGATCTGATCCCTTTGATCTGACCCATGTATCGGCGATCCGCGGGGCCGGCATACCGGCCCCTTTTTTATTCGCTCACAGGCGCTGCGGCTGGCTCTGTCTAACGTGCTTGTGGCGATGCGCGGACGGCGCGCTCGAAAGCCCAACTGCGAATGTGGATGATCTGTTCCTTCATGGTGCGGGAAAGGGGCACGATCTTCACAGCGATCGAAATCAGATCCATGTCGGAAAGAGCGCGATCGGCAAGGCGAGCCTGCGTGATTGCGGAGACCACGCACTGCTCGATTTCGGCGCCGGTCCATCCGATGGTTAATTTCACCAACTGATCGATATCGAAGCGCGAGGCATCCGCGCCGCGGCGATTGATATGGATCTTGAAGATCTCGTAGCGTTCGGCGTCGAGCGGCAGATCGACAAAGAAGACTTCGTCGAAGCGACCTTTGCGAATCATCTCAGCCGGAAGCAGATCGATGCGATTGGCTGTGGCGGCCACGAACAGACCGCGCGTTTTCTCCTGCATCCAGGTGAGGAAGAAAGCGAAGATGCGGCCCTGCTCGCCCCCGGAATCGGTGGACGTGATGCCCATTTCGATTTCGTCAAACCACAAAACCGCGGGGGCCATGTCTTCCATCATCCGGCAGGCTTGCACGAACGCGCCTTCGGGCTTGCCGTGACGGCCGGAAAAGATCTCGATCATGTCGACGCGGTAGAGCGGCAGTTGGAACGAACTGGCGATTGCCTTCACGGAGAGGCTCTTGCCGCAGCCGGGAATGCCCATGAGGAGTAATCCCTTGGGGACGATTTCGGCGCTGAGCGTATCGCGCATTTCGAAAAGTCGCTGGCGTTCGAGGAGCCACTTTTTAAGGCCTTCCAGACCGCCGACTTCGCCCATGCTTGCGCCATCGGCAATAAATTCGATGTAGCCGCTGCGATTGACGAGGAGGCGCTTTTCTTCTCGAACTGCGGGTAAAGCCGCGGGGCCGAACCCCCCGGTAGCGATTACGGCGCGACGGAGGGCGTAGCCGGCTTCATCGAGCGTGAGGCCGAGCAGGGAGCGCGCCATAAGCTCGACATCGGCTTCGCTCGGGTTCTTGGATGTGAGACGGTACGCCTCCTCGCGGACGAAGGCAGTGAGTTCGATGACGTCGGGCGGCCGCAGATCAAAATACATCACGTTGCGCTCGAGTTCCTCCGGGATCTGGTGAACGGGCGATGTAATCGCAACATACCGGCGGAGGCCCGCACTGCCTTCGTAGACATCGCGCATGCGGCGGCGGATCTCGGCCGATTCGCGTAAGGGCTCGTGAAAATCCTTCAGCTGAAAAATGGCGGGCGCGTTGTGAGCCAGAATGAAATCGAGAGCGGTGCGCGGGTCGCGCGTTCCGGCGGCAGGTTCCTGCCCATCTTGACGCATGCCCTCAGTGAGCGTCCATTGCCAGACCTGCGGCGCCGGCGCGGGCAATCGACGCGCCACTTCGTGCAACAGAGCGGCCGCCCGTTGCTCTTCGGAAGAGCGAATATAGGCGATCGGTCGTCCGGATTCGAAGATCTCGCGAATGGTGCGCGACGCACGGCTTTCCTCGCTAGCGATTTTCAACTGGCTATCCACACTGACATTATGGACGGCTTTGCGCGTGGGAAAGACCGTTTGTATGTGCACGATCTCGTTGCACTAAGCCCAAGCCTCGGACGCCATCCGCACAATTTCCGCCCCAATTGCCAGGGACGCTGTTGCCCCGGGACTGGGCGCGTTCAGCACATGCAGCGCGTCGTGCCGTGCGATCAACCGGAAGTCCTGTTCGAGCTCCCCAGACGGCGTGATTGCCTGGGCGCGGACGCCCGAGCCGCCAGTTTCCAGATCGCTTGTCTGAATCTCTGGCACAAGCCGTTGCAGCGAGCGGCAGAAGAGCTCGCGGCTGAACGACCGCCGCAGCTCGAACCATGCCATCGAGGGATAGCGACGCAGAAAGCGCCACAAGCCGCCGTAACTTAGGGCATCGAACAGATCGGCCGCGTTGAAATCGCGCTTGCGGTAACCTTCGCGCGCGAAGGCCAGCACCGCGTTCGGGCCGGCCTCGATCCCGCCACGAATCATGCGCGTGAAGTGAACGCCCAGGAACGGGAAATTGGGATCGGGCACGGGATAGATCAAGTTCCGCACTAGAAATCGCCGCTCCGGTTTGATCTGATAGTACTCGCCGCGAAACGGCAGGATGCGCATGTCTCGCTTTTCGCCGGCGAGTTCCGCGACGCGATCGCACTGCAAGCCGGCGCAGTTGATTAAGAACCCAGCCGTGAAATCGCCCGCCGTGGTACTTGCCAGCCACTCGCCAACGCGACGTTCCAGATTTTTCACGCGTGCGCGCAATACTACGCCTCCGCCACGCTCCTCGATTTTCCTCGCCAAAGCGGCGCAGACCTGCGCGTAATCGGCGATGCCCTCTTGCGGCACGCGCAGCGCGGCGACGCCGCCCACGTGCGGCTCAATCTCGCGCATCTCTTCGCGCTCCAGCCAGCGAAGCCCTTGGAGGCCATTAGCCGATCCGCGGCTTTGAAGATCGCGCAGGCGCGGAACCTCGTTCTGGTCAGCCGCGACGACCAGCTTGCCGCAGATTTCGTACGCGATGCCGTTCTCCGCGCAGAATGCCACCATCTGCCGGATGCCCTCGACGGCAACACGCGCCTTTAGCGACCCAGGCTTGTAATAGAGGCCGCAGTGCAGAACTCCGCTGTTGTGGCCCGTCTGGTGGCGCCCGACAGCGTCTTCCTTTTCCAGGATTGTGACTCGCGCGCCGGGGTATCGCTCAAGCAGGCGATAGGCGGTGGCTAACCCGACGATGCCTCCGCCTACAACCGCAACGTTTGGAGTCTTCACGCCGAGTGCGTGGCCTGCATTCCCGGCACGTCCACCCAGGCACGCTTTTCGCTGCTGGCCATCTCCGCGTCCAGAATGGTCAACTGCCGCAACCCGTCGACGAATTGTGGATATTCCGGCGTCGCCGCCGGGTCTGCAATCGACGCATAAAAGCGCCGGAACACTTGTTTAAACGTGTCGTCGTAGCCTTCGCTATGACCGCCTGGGAGATCGGCGTAGCTTCGTGCGGCTTCTTTCATCAGACCCGGATCTTTGATCATCAACTGGCTGGCGGTGTTGCGATTGCCGATCCACAGCTCGTCTGGCCTCTCCTGATCCCACGCTACGCCGCACTTGCTGCCGAAGATCTCTAGCGAGAGACGGTTCTTGCGTCCCGCGGAGACCTGGCTGGCGGTGAAGGCGCCGCGCGCGCCGCTGTCCATACGGAAAACTACGGCGCCGAAATCTTCCGTGTCTACCGGCGTCTCGATGTAATCGTCGGGCTTCAACATTTTCCCCGCGAAAGTCTCAATCGGTCCCTTGGGCCTTTTCCGCGTCTTATGGAACGTGTTGAGATCGGCGCACAGGGACGCGATTCGCTGCCCGGTCACGTGCTCGGCCATATCGCACCAGTGGGAACCGATGTCCGCCATGCAGCGCGAAGGCCCGTTCTCTTTACGTTCCAGCCGCCAGTTCCAGTCCGTGTCGTAAAGCAGCCAGTCCTGCGAATACGTGCCCTGCACGACCATGATGTCGCCCAAGTCGCCCGCTTCGCGCATGCGCCGCATCTGCTGCACCATCGGGTAATAGCGCAAATTGTGGAAAAGGCAGTTGCGCAGTTTTGCGGCCTGCGCGGCGTCCGCCATTTGACGCGCCTCATCGCTCGATATCGCCAGCGGTTTTTCGCAAACCACGTGTTTTCCCGCCGCGAGCGCGTCCTTGGCAATCGGCGAATGCAGTACGTTGGGCGTGCAGATGTGCACGGCATCAATGGAGGGATCCTCCAGAATGCGGCGGTAATCGCCCGCAGTTTTGGGGATGTTTAACTGCTCTCCCATTTGCCGCGCTCTCTCATCGGTATTGTCGGCTAGCGCAGCCACTTCCACGTTGCCCAGCCGGCGCAGCCCCTCGATGTGTACGCGTCCGACAAATCCCGCGCCAAATACCGCCGCTTTGAATCGCTTCATGATGTATCTCCTGTCCCGACTTTTGACTCTACCGCAAACGGTGAGAATCAAGTTTAACCCGGTGACCGGAGCGCAGGCGCGACTAAATGGCGCCTGCGAAGCGGTTGTTTTGAGAAGACTACTTGTAGGCGCCCGACTTCTGGAAGTCTCCCGCCTTGACAATGCTCACGGCAGCCGGATCGACGTGCTTGCGGAATGCTTCGTTCACTTGTTGCGCAGTGAGCGAGGCGACTGCAGCTTCCAGCTTGGCATCCCATTCCAAGGTTCGACCCCAGTATTCGCGCGATGCCAGCAAACTGGCAATAGAGGTCTCTTCGGTACGGGCCACGACGCGCTGCTCGAGCCAGATTTTCTTGGCTTTGTCTACTTCGTCGGCGGTAAAGCCGTCCTTGAGGGCGAGGGCGAGTTCCTCTTTGAAATCCGCCTCGACCTTGGGCATGTTTTGCGGGGCGGCGATGGCGGAAGCGAACAGCCGCCCGTTATCGTCTTTGGTGGGTACGGAAAAGCCCCCCGAAGCGCCGTAGCTCAATCCGTCCTTAACGCGAATGCGCTGGAACATGCGCGAATTCGGCGAACCGCCAAAGATCACCCCTGCGATAGTCAGGGCTGGGTAATCCGGATTCTCGTCGTTGACATTCGCCGGCATCGCGGCCGTGAAGAATCCGTTTTGCTTGTCTGGGGTTTCGATCTTATGGTTAATGGCGGTGACGGCGGCGTAGGAGTTGGGGATTCGCTCGTAATGGGTAGGGCTCTTCCAATCGCCGAACAATTCGGTAACCAGCTTCTTTGTCTGGTCGGGGTCGAACTGTCCGCTGATTGCGATCTCGCCCGCGCCTACTCCGTAGAATTGTTTATAAAAGGCGCGAACTTCGTCGAGCGTTACCTTCTTCGTGTCTTCGATCTGCTCGTCGATCGTCGAAGGATGCCGTACGTCGCCGCGGGGATAGCGCGCGTTGAGATGCTCGTTCAGGTCCAGAGACGCGAGGCCGGTCGGCTCCGTCTTTTCGCTTTCCAGGCCGGCCAGGCGCTGCTGCCGGACCTGTTCGAATTCGGATTCGGGGAACGAAGGCTCGCGGAACAACTCCCGTACCAGGCGAAGCGAATCGCCCAGGTTCGCCTCCAAAGTTCGTACATTCGCGGAGGCCCCGGCTACGCCACCCGATACGTTGATCTGCGCTTTGAGGTGGTCGATTTCGTCCTGAATCTGCTGGCGGTTCTTCTTCAACGTGCCTCGCATGAGCAGAGTGCCGGCAATCGATCCCACGGCAGATTTTCCAAATAGGGATTTCTCGTCGCCGTACCGCACGCTGAGAAACGCCACCACAGTGCCGCCACGCGTCTTCTTCGGGAACATCAACAATTTCAGGCCATTGGGCAGTTGGGTGCGGGTCACGCGGGCTTCGATATTCTTTGGAGTTGGATCGAAGGTCTCACCCTGCTGCAGAACGGCGCCGCCCTTATAGTCTTTAAAAATAGTAGCGGCATCGGGCGTAGCAGGAATCTCAGCGCGATCGGGGGTCTTGGTGGGAATGAACTCGCCCACGGTGCGGTTGGACGATTTGAGATATTGCTTGGCGACGCGCGCCACATCGGCCGGAGTTACTTTTTCCACTTCGTCGCGGCGTAGAAAGAACGAGCGCCAGTCGCCATTGCCTGCCGCGGAGCCAAGAGTCATGGCGACGTTCTGCGAGTTCGTGAGCGTCAGCTCAACATTCTTCATGAGGCGCGTCTTGGCGCGGTCCACTTCATCCTGGGAGGGCGGCTCCGTAGCCAGTCCCTCGACAGTCTTCAACAGGATCTGCTGCGCGTCATCGATGTTCTGGTCGGGCTTGAGCTGCGCATAGGCCAGGGCGAAGCCGGGGTCGTGCATGCCGTTTGCGAACATGCCGGCGGAAACAGCCTTCTTGTTATCCACCAAGGCCTTATAAAGCCGGCCGGTTTGGCCCCCGCCCAGCACCTGCGCCAGCACGGCGATCGGCGCCGAATCGGAATGCAGAGACGCGGGAACGTGATAGACCGCCATCACGGCCTGGATTTCCGCCACCCGGCGCAGCGTTACGGAACGCTCGCCTTCCTGCGTCGGCTCTGAAGTATAAGGTTGCTTCAATACGCGTTGCGGTCGCGGAATGGCGCCAAGAGTGGCCGCAACCAAGCTGAGAGCTTTCGATTCATCGAACTGTCCGGCAATAATCGCCACGGCATTATCGGGCTGGTAATACTTCTGATAAAAGACGGCGAGGTTTTCTACGGGAACGCGTTCCACATCCGTGCGGTTGCCGATGACCGTCTTGCCGTAGTTGTGGAAGTTATACGCGGCGGCGAGCGTGCGCTCTTCGAGAACATTCATAGGGCTGTTCTCGCCGTTCTCCATCTCATTGCGCACCACGGTCATCTCGGTGTCCAGGGCTTCCTTCGGCATGGTCATTCCGACCATACGCTCGGCTTCCAGCGCCAACGCCCAGCGAAGATTTTCATCGCTGGCGCTTAGCGTTTCGAAGTACATCGTCTGATCGTAGTTGGTAGTCCCGTTGAAGTTGCCGCCTCCCGCATGGTCGGTAAGTTCTTTGAAGACTTCGCGGCCGGACTTGGTCTTTTTGAAGACCATGTGTTCCAGCAGATGCGCCATGCCCGTTTCGCCGTAACCTTCGTTGCGCGAACCGACCAGGTAGACGACATTGACGGTCACCTTCGGCTTTGAGTTGTCGGGACATAGCAAGACCCGCAGGCCATTCGGAAAGCTGTATTCAGTGACTCCTTCAATAGAAATCACTTTTTGCACGCCTTGCGGCAAGGTTTGGGAAAAAGCAGCGGCGCTCAGAAAAGCGGCTGCGATAGCAAGTGCGGGGAACCTCGTTAGACGCACTTCTCACCTCCAGATTATGTCGATTATAGCAGCGGCTGTTCCGCGTTTTGGCAAGGTAATCCTGGAGGGTTTGTCTAACGGCGAGTGCGCGTCACTAGCGATAATGGCGCGGTATTCGGCTCTCTGCCGCAATCCGCTAAGATCGAAAGTTACGTCATGGTTGTTCGCATCCGGTTCGCCAAGCGCCCGGCGCCAGTCGAAAGCGGCGTCCGCAACCGGCGTATGGCTTCGCTATTTGCCACGCTTCTTGAGCCTGCCGCGGTTGCCGCGCTAGCTCTCGCCATCTGGCGCATTGCAGCCGGCCTGCAGTGGGTGGGCAATTTCGCAATACCAACCGGATTTTTCTCGTATTGGCAGACCTGGTTCGCTGCCGCCGCGGGAATTCAATTCTGCGCCTCGGCTTTAAACCGCTATGGAAATGGCGGCGGCGCTGCGGCGGGCTGATTTCGGGACCTTCTGATATCCTGTTTGAGAGGCGCCATGCGCTCCCAGTACTCGTACCGTAGATCCTCCTTCTTCAACAGTTACTTCCCCGCCGGAGTGAAGTGGCTGATCCTCAGCAACGTCGGCATGTTCCTGTTGATCGCGCTATTCGGCCGTTATATAGGCGACGATCTCAGGCTGCTCGATCTCGCGCCGGTAGCGGTGGTGTTCCACTTCGCGCTTTGGCAGTTAGTTACCTATCTTTTCATTCACAGCGGCATCAGCCATCTGCTTTTCAACATGCTTGCGCTGTGGATGTTCGGCGTACCGCTGGAAAAAACATGGGGAACCAGGAAATTCCTGCGCTACTACTTCCTCTGCGGCGTCGGCGCGGGTTTTTGCGACGTTGCGCTTCACGCCGCCGTGGGCAATTGGGGTACGCGAACGGTGGGCGCTTCCGGCGCCATTTACGGCCTTCTGATGGCGTTCGGCGTCCTGTTCCCGAATCAAACCGTCTTGATGGACTTTCTGTTTCCTATCAAGGCCAAGTACATGGTGATGATTTACGGGGCCATCGAACTGTTTCTTGCCTTCAGCGTCAACGATGGCGTGAGCAATATCGCACACTTGGGCGGCATGATTTTCGGCTACGTCTATCTCAAAAGCTCCATGCCGCGCTTGCGCCTCCCCGATTGGCGCGTTGCCTATAAACAGTGGAAACTGCGGCGCGCGAAAAGGAAGTTCCAGGTCTACATGCGGAAGCACGGCGACCGTGGACCGTGGGTAAACTAGCGGCCTAAGCGCACGTCAGCAAGTTTGCCGCCCTGCCGCAACCGTCGAAGGGCCTCGCGCGTCATTTGCTATAGTTACCTCAGAAGTAGGCCTATGCGACTCTCCACACGTAACGTTTATTGCGCACTGGCGATCTCCGCCATGGCCGTGCTCACGTTCGCTCAGGAGCAGGGACCGCTCACGACCAAGAGCACTACGGTAGCCCAGCCCAAGAAACCGGTGGATGCCAAGGGCGACGACGCGACTTTGCCCAAGATCCCCTCCGCCTATACGAAGAAGGATAAACCGGACCTGGTAAACGCGCCGAAATATAAGACCGAGGCTGCCATCGTTACGCTGGACGCGGCGGTAATCGATAGCAAAGGCCAGTTCATTCCCGGAATTCCGCCTGCTGCTTTCCGCGTGCTCGAAGACAACGTGCCGCAGAAGATAGACAAAGTCGATATGGGCCAGGCGCCCTTAACGATCGCACTGCTGATCGAATTCAGTGGTAAGTTTCAGCGGCTGTATGGACCCACGTGGTATCAGACCCTGCAACTCTCCTGGGGATTTGCCAGTACTCTTAAACCGGACGATTACATGGCGGTGATCGCCTACGACATCAAGCCTGAAATTCTGTGCGACTTCACGAATAATCACGGGCAGATACAAGAAGCGCTCGGCCGTCTCACCATTCCCGCCTGGCAAGAAGCCAACCTCTTCGATGCCCTTACCGATACCGCGGATCGGATGTCCAGCGTGGAAGGTCGCAAGGCAATTCTAGTACTTACCTCCGGTATTGATACGTTTAGCCACATTACCTTCGACAAGACTCGTAAATCCCTGGCGGAAGCGGGCGTGCCAATCTACGCGATAAGCCTGATGCAATTCCTGCGGACCATCGCAGATCAATCCATGGGTCCTATCGCGCGAATGGATTTCCTGCAGGCCGATAACGAGCTCCGCACCTTTTCCAAGGAGACTGGTGGACGTGCGTTTTTCCCTCGTTTTGAAGGCGAGTACGGCGGCATCTTTCAGGATATCCAGCAGGCGCTGCGCAATGAGTACGTAATCTCCTATACGCCTAGCAACAAGACCCACGATGGCGCATTCCGCAAATTGAAAGTGGAACTGGTCAATCCGGCTACCAGCGATCCGATCGTGCTCAAGGACGAAAAGGGTAAGCCGATCAAGTACAGCATCATCGCAAAGCCCGGGTACAAAGCGCCTCGCGCGGTGGAGTAAGCAGAAGAGGCTCCGGGCACGCGCGCTTGTCAAGGGCTGAATTTAGCGCCTTTTGAATGCGATGCAAATCCATTGACAGACTGATTACGATCCTGTTACTCTCGCTTCGCTCTGCCAATGAAAAACTCTCCTGCTGCTGCTTCTCGAATCCTCCTCGTTGACGATAATCGCGATGGCCTGTTAGTTCGGCGCGCTTTGCTCGAAGAGCAGGGCTACTCCGTTCAACTGGCATCCACCGGAGAGGAGGGCTTGGAACTTTTTTCCGCCTCCAACTTTGACGTGGTGGTCACGGACTATCGTATGCCGCGCATGAACGGAGTCGAGTTAATCGAGCAAATTCGTAAGGCAGACGCGAACGCGCGCATCGTTTTGCTATCAGGATTCGTCGAGCCGCTCGGCTTGACTGAGGAGAACACCGGGGCCGATTCGGTGATCGCTAAGAGCGCCAATGAACCGGCGCATTTGATGCGAGCCATCAAGCGCCTCATCAATAGCAACGGCGCGAAACGCAAGCCACCCGTTTCCCAATCCGCGGGACTGCGAAAGCTTCGCTCCCTCGCGCGCTAATCGCAGTCGGCCAATCGCGCTCCCGGTTTCATGGGTACCGGTGAGACAATAGCTGTTTCGCCGCATGCAGATTCCCAATCAGGTAGTTCTCATTACAGGCGCGTCCGAAGGGATTGGCGCTGCGTGCGCCGCCGAATTCGCGCGTTGCGGGGCGCGGCTCGTGCTAACCGCGCGCTCCGAAGACGGACTGCGTAAGGCCGCTGCCGCGGCAGACTCTGCCGCAAATACGTTGATTGTCCCAGGCGATCTTACGGATGACGCCCACCGCCGCCGCCTGGTGGCCCGCGCCATGGAGCGCTTCGGGGCGATCGATATACTGATCAACAACGCCGGCCTCGGCCTTTACTCGCCTTCCTGGCGCGTGCCTATGGAGGGCGCACGCCAATTGATGGAGCTAAATTTTTTTGCGCCGCTGGAACTCACGCAGCTTGTCACACCCCAAATGGTGGAACGGCGTCACGGGCTCATCGTAAACGTGGGTTCGATCGGCGGTAAAGTTACTCTCCCTTGGATGACGCTTTACAGCGTTTCCAAGTTTGCTCTCGGCTCACTCACCGAAGGCATGCGAATGGAACTCCTCTCGAGCGGCGTACGCACCATGATCGTTTGTCCCGGGTATGTGAAGACCGGCTTTCAAAAGCATGTGATCGCGGGTCAGGCGCCTGAGCCGGTGATCAAGGGCCGGCGCTTCGCCATCGAACCCCAGGCATGCGCGGAAGCTATCCGCCGCGGTGTGGAGCGCGACGCCCGCACGGTAGTGACGCCTCGCATGGGTTGGGCCTTGGTAATGGCGTCGCGCCTCTTTCCAGGCCGCATTGAAGCGCGCCTTGCGAGGATGAACGGAACGGCATGAACCTGCGTCTGAAACGCACGCCGGGAATTTATCTGGTGGGATTCATGGGCAGTGGAAAGACCACCATCGGCCGCCTTCTTGCCCAACGCCTGGGTTGGCGCTTTGCCGATCTGGATGAAGAGATTGAGGCCGCCCAGCAAACCACCATCTCCGAAATTTTCCAATCGCGGGGCGAAGCCGAGTTTCGCCAAATCGAATCCGAAAGTCTGCGCCGCCATCTTCGCTCTATCGAGTGTGGCAAACCGGCGGTCCTCGCGCTTGGCGGGGGCGCTTTCGCGCAGCCCGGAAATCGTGAGCTGGTGCTCGAGAACGGCATCGCCTTCTGGCTCGATTGCCCTTTCGAAACCGTTCAGCGCCGCGTTGCCCCCACCAGCCACCGGCCGCTTGCCCGCGACCCCGAGCGCTTCTCGGCGCTTTACCAGGAACGCCGCTCCATCTACGCCCTTGCCGACGTGCGTATCCCTATCGAATCCGATGACCCGGCCGTTGCCGTGGAAGCCATCGCGAGCCACCCGATTCTCGCATGAGCACCGTCGTCCTGCGCCGTCATGCGCGATCTATCTTTGCCGCGGCCCTCGCGGCCGCCGATCCCTCACGCGCGGTGGAAACTCATCTCCGCCGGATCGATTACACTCGCTTTCGCAACATCTACGTAGTCGGCGCCGGCAAAGCGGGCGCCTCGATGGCCAAAGCCGCAGAGCGCGTTCTCGGGGCCCGTATCACTGCTGGACTCATCAACGTCAAGTACGGCCACTCCATCCGCTTGCGCCGTATCGAACTCAACCCCTGCGGCCATCCCGAGCCGGATGCGCAAGGAATGTCCGGGGCTGCGCGGATTGCCGAAATGGCCGCCTCCGCCCAACGCGGAGACCTGGTGTTGTGCCTCATTTCCGGCGGAGCCTCTGCGCTTATGCCGCTGCCCGCCCCGCCGGTGACGCTCGAAGAGAAACGCGCCGTCACCAGCCTGCTGCTGGCAGCGGGAGCGGACATCCATGAGATGAACGCGGTCCGCAAGCACCTTTCGCTCATCAAAGGCGGCCAACTGGCGAAACTTGCTGCGCCGGCGCGCGTCGAAACGCTTGCTCTTTCCGACGTAGTGGGCGACGATCTCGATGTCATCGGCTCCGGGCCCACAGCGCCCGATTCTTCGACCTTCGCGACCGCCCGCGCCGTGCTGGAGCGCTATCGCCTCTGGAATCTCGCGCCACCTTCCGTGCGCGCCCGCCTGGCCGGTCTCGAAGACGCCGAAACTCCAAAGCCTGGCAACCCTGTCTTCCGCAACGTGCACAATCGCATCGTCGGCGGCAACCGCATCGCACTGGTTGCTGCCGCTCGCCGCGCCCGCGAATTGGGATATCGCACGCAAATTCTCTCGAGCGAAATCGTGGGCGAAACGCGCGACGTGGCGCGCATGCATGCCGCTATTCTGCGCGAAGCCGCGCGCCGGCGGGCTCCCCAATGCATAGCGAGTGGGGGCGAAACCACCGTCACCATTCGCGGCGAGGGTCTGGGCGGACGCAATCAAGAGTTCGCCCTCGCCGCCGCCATCGATATCGCGGGACTTCCCGGCGCGGTCGTCTTCAGCGCCGGTACAGACGGCACCGATGGGCCCACCGATGCCGCCGGCGCTATTGCCGACGGCGCAACTCTAACGCGCAAGCCCGAGGCCCGCGCCTTTCTCGACGACAACAATTCCTATCGCTACTTTGACTCGCTGGGCGACCTTGTGAAGACCGGCCCCACCCACACCAACGTAATGGATATCCACATCATGCTGCTTGGAGCCCGTTCATGAGTTTTTGGCGCGATGAGATGGTCGATTTTGCGCTCGATCACGAAACCCGCAAGCACATGGAAGAGCAGATCGCCTGGATTGAGCGGGAACCCTCGAATGCCCAACCCTACTATGCTTTGGCGCAATTCTTCCGTATGAACAACGACGAAGACCGCGCCTTGGGCTTGCTGCTCGAAGCCGTGCGCCTCAATCCCGCTCTGGCCGATGCGCACGCCTCGCTCTGCGAAATATACGCCATTCGAGGCGACAGCCGCGCCGCCTGGCGCCACGCGCGCGCCGCGGAAGCGGGGGGACAAACACGCAGCGTCGAATTACTGACCCGGTATGCCATCCCCGAGTAGTCGCTGGTGCATTGGTCTCAACTTATAGTTCTAAGTGGGCGATCTTTCAGTTACGATTCCAGAAGCGCCCTATGTAATTAAGGAAGCCCAGTGCGGTCATGGGTCACGCTTGATAGCCGATGTAGCCGTTGTCTCAATATCGATCTAATAATGGTGCGGGCATTTTGTTGAGACTATCTCGCATGACTACAGGGCGCTGCATCTTTAGCAACGGTTTTTCTCAAATCTCCCCTCGCCGCGCCATTTTCCCAATCCGTTCTGCCGCCCGAAACGCCAGCGCCTGTATCGTCGCCGTTGGTTGCTGTCTCCCGCACGTAACCAGACTGCTTCCGTCCACTAGGAACAGGTTTCTTACGTCGTGCGTCCGATGGTCCGGGTCGATTACCGACTTATTGGCGTCCTTGCCCATCCGGCAAGTCCCCATCAGATGGACCGAGGGGATCACGTCTCCATAAGGGATGCTCCACGTTTTCCGCGCTCCGGCGGCCTCCATCAGTTCCAGCATCCGGTCGCAGGCAAAGTGAGTGGTCTTTCTATCATCCGGGTGGGAGTCGTAAGTAACTCGAATCGAAGGCAATCCCCAGTCGTCTTTAAGTTGCGGGTCTAGCGAGATACTATTCGTATCTACCGGCAGGCAACTGCAGTGCGCCTCCATCGTCATGGTCCGTGTGAAATACTCACCCAGTATCTTCTTGAATCCCCATCCCCACTTCGGGGCATCCGGCGGCATCGCGTCCAGGGCGAACGAAATCGGGTAGTAGTCGAATCGAGCATCGATTCCCGCGCCCCCATAAAACCCGCGCTTCGGATCGCTGGCGTAATAGTCGTGGATGACCCGCGTCACCTGAATGCTCTTATACTCGTTGAGTTGGTGTTCGAAGAGTCCGAAGGCGAAAGCCCAGGTATCCACCATCAGATTTCGTCCAACAAGTCCGCTCGAATTGGCTAACCCAGCAGGCGCGCGGTTGGATTTCGATAACAGCAGTAGCCGCGGCGTCTCCGCTCCATTGGCGCAGATAATGACGGTATTCGCGCGCTGAAAGACCTCACGCCGGGCATGGTCGAAATAGATCACGCCCGTGGCGCGTCCATGAGCATCGGTCTCGATCTTACGCACGTACGCATCAGCGCGGATCTCGCAGCTGCCAGTTTTCTCCGCGGCCGGAATCATCGTCGCCAGCGTGCTTGATTTCGCCCGCATCTCGCAGCCGAAAGATTCGCAGAAACCGCAATGTACGCACGCGGCGCGTCCGCGATACGGCCGGGAAAGAATCGCCATTGGGGCGGGGAACGGGTGCAGCCCCAGTTTCTTGGCGGCGCGCTCGAATAATACGCCCGATGATTTCACCGGCATCGGCGGCAGCGGGTACGGCTTCGACCGCGGCCCATCGAACGGATTCGATCCTGCCAGCCCCGATATCCCTAGCTCCTGCTCCGCCTTCGTGTAGTAAGGTTCCAGGTCGGCGTACCCGATGGGCCAATCCTCCAGGGTTGCGCCCGGGACCGCGCCGAGCAGGCTGCGTTCGTGGAAGTCGGATTCGTGAAAGCGCCAATAATTACCGGTGAAATGTACGGATCCGCCGCCCACCTGACGCCCGTATCCCACCCCCGGCATGGCCGTCGCCGTCTCACGCTCGTTCTTGCGAACCGTATTGGGCTGACGCTTATAATCATTGACCAGCGCGGAGCGGTATACAGTGCCGAACTCATCGTGCTGGAAATCCTTCTCGCGGAGGTATGGTCCTTGTTCGAGCGCTACCACGCTGAAGCCGGCCGTGGCCAGCTCTTTCGCCATAATGCCGCCCGCCGCGCCCGTTCCCACTACTACGAAATCCACCGCCTGCGAAGGTTTAAAAGGAGCGCGGCTCATCCCTGATGCTCCGGCGCATCGTAGTATCCGAACGGTGGGTCAAACATGCCGCGGTCTTCGAACCCGATCAGCTTCCATCCCGCTTTGTCGCGATTGCCGCCCCACGCAGGGCTCGCCAAAAACCCCATAATCGTATGCCGCCGCAGCGTTTCGAAGAACTCCGTGTGCTCAATTTCCGCCAACTGTTTTCCGCGCGCGGCCGCCAATCCCTCGCGATAGACCGGGCGTTTGTCCTCGTCGAATGTCGCCAGCGCGCGGTCGATAAAGTAAATCACGCCGGCTTCTTTCGCCCCAGGCCCGGAATCATCGCTTGGAATAATTTGCGCCGCCAGGTTCTCGATCTCGGCGGCCGTGGCCGGGTCGAGGTATTGCAGCTTTGCTTCGGCGCCAGCGGCGCACATCCCCCAAAGCAGAGAGGAGCCGAACACCAGGGAACGGCGGGAAAGGTTATCGGGCATCGCGCTCAGTATTATAAGCGTATGAATATCGACCGGCGCCGGTTTCTCGCATCGGCCATCGCCGTTCCCTCGATCTGCCGCTACCGTCAACTGATTCGTCGTGCCGATCTCGGCGACATCGTGTTCTGCCGCATCTCGGATATCCGTTTGCTCGATATCATGCAAGCGGCTCTCGACGTAGCCGCGCCCATCTCCGTGACTGCGCAGCCGGGCCAAACTACATATCGCTATCCGGCCTTCATCGCAAGCTGTGAGCCGCGGAGTGAAAGCTATGGCATCACCTTGTGCGGCACGAAAGCCACTCTGACAATTGCGGCCCATCGGCTATCCTGAAAGAGCCCGCCTCTTTCTACATGGCCCTTCTTGCAAGTTGCTCCAACATCTCGAAGTCGTTTAGCTCGCGAACTCTGTTCAGCGGCATCTCGCTCACTATTTCCGAGGGAGATCGCATTGGCCTGATCGGCTCCAACGGTTCTGGCAAAACCACGCTGCTAAAAATTCTGGCTGGCCGCGAAACGGCGAATTCCGGCGAAATCTCGCTCCGCCGCAATCTCCGCATCGGCTACATGGAGCAGGACGCCGAATTGCCGGAAGACCAGACCGCCCAGCAAATTGTGGCCAATGCCGTCGAGAGCCAACACTTTGACGCAGCCGAGCGCGCCTCCCGCATCAGCCAGTCGTTGGGCCGCGCCGGTTTCGCCAACGGCGATGCTGTCGCAGGGTCGCTTTCGGGCGGCTGGAAGCGCCGTCTCACGCTGGCTCGCGAACTGGCGCTCGAGCCCGACGTGCTCTTCCTCGATGAGCCTACCAACCACCTCGATCTCGAAAGCATCCTTTGGCTGGAAAAGCTTCTCGCCTCCGCCGCCTTCGCTAGCGTGATTGTGAGCCATGACCGTTACTTCCTCGATAACGTCGCCACCGTAACCGTGGAAATCGACCGCGTTTATCCTGGAGGCATCTTCCGCTCTGACGCGAATTACAGCGGTTTTCTTGAAAAGAAGGAGCAGTTCCTGCTGGCGCAACAGAGCCGCCAGGAGTCGTTGGCCAATGTGGTTCGCCGCGAAGTGGAATGGCTGCGTCGCGGCCCCAAAGCCCGCACCAGCAAATCGCGCGCGCGCATCGATGAAGCCGGCCGGCTTAAGGGCGAACTCGCCGATCTCGAAACCCGTTCGGCCAAAGGTGTCACACGCATCGATTTCACGGCCACCGGCCGCCGCACCAAGCGCCTGGTGAGCGTGGATAATGTGGCCAAGAGTTTGGGCGGCCGCACTCTATTTTCCGACATCAGCTTTACCCTGCCTCCCGGAGTCCGTCTCGGCCTGTTGGGCCGCAATGGCACGGGCAAGACTACGCTGCTGAAGATCCTCCGCGGCGAAATACAGCCGGATTCCGGTACGGTGGAACGCGCCGACGGCCTCCGCATCGTCTATTTCGATCAGACTCGTGAGCAGCTCGATCTCTCCCAAACCCTACGCGATGGTTTGGGGGCTCACGGCGACACTGTGATTTTTCAGGACCGTCCCATCCACGTAGCCGGCTGGGCCAAGCGCTTCCTGTTTGACGCGGATCAGCTTCCCCGTCCGCTTTCCAGCTTCTCCGGAGGCGAGCGCGCCCGTGTGCTGATCGCCCGTCTGATGTTGCAACCCGCCGACCTGCTGCTTCTCGACGAGCCGGCCAACGATCTCGACATCCCTACGCTCGAGGTTCTAGAGGAAAGCCTTCTCGAGTTCCCCGGCGCCATCGTCATGGTGACGCATGACCGCTATCTGCTCGACCGTGTATCCACCGCGGTAGTGGGCCTCGATGGACAAGGCGCGGCCGCCATCTTTGCCGATTACTGGCAATGGCAGCAGGCGCAGGCCGCGTCCGAGAAGAAAGCCGTGCCGCGCTCGGTCGCGGCCGGCCCGCAAGCCGCCGCCAAGAAGAAGCTCTCCTACCTTGAAGCCCGCGAATGGGAAACCATGGAAGCCACCATCCTGGAAGCAGAATCCGCGCTGGAGGCTACTCGCGCCGAGATGCAAGCTCCCGAAGTGGTAGCCGATGGGGAGCGCCTGCGGGCCACCTACGCCAAGCTGCAATCCGCCGAAGCCCGCGTAGCCGATCTTTACTCGCGCTGGGCGGACCTTGAAGCAAAGCGCTAAGGCCGGATGGCGCAGCCGGCAGCAGCTACAATCGTATTTCGATAGCGTTTGTTAACCGGTGCTACAAGAGGGACAAGGACCATTTTCATGAAACGCGCTCTGCGATTCTTATTATTCGCCGCCATCGCCGCGGCGCTTGCGATCTTAGTAGTGCATCGCTCCAACCCCCAACACACCGTCGAATTGCATCGCCCCGCGGCGCACGATCTCTCCCGTCCTTTGGCATCGCTCGTAGCCGAACAATCCGAGACCTTGCGACCCGACTGCGCCCAATCCGAACACGGCTGCGGCACGTCTCCGGCAGACCTCGACGATCCCGATTTCCAGCCCGCGCAACAGGCGACGCAACAAACTACGCAGCAGACGGCGCCGCAAACACCGCCGCAAACTACCCAGCAAGGCGCCCGTGGAGGCGCCCCTCGCGTTAATCCTGGTACGCCCCCAATGACTCCGCCGCCGCCCATCCCGCCCGCCGCCATCGCTGTCGAGCAACACGCGCAGGGCTCCCACCCAGCCGCCGTTATGGTTGCCAGCTTTGACGGCCTTGGCTTCGGTTTCAACGGTCCGCAAGGCCCAGGACGCAACGCCGCCCTCGATAACAGCCTTGCTGTCGGGCCGAATCACATCGTGCAGGTCATCAACGGGGGAGGCATCGCGGTTTACACAAAGAAGGGCGCTAAGTACGACAACACTGGAACCGTACTCTACGGCGCCGTGCCATCAAGAACGGTATTCAAAGGCTTCGGCGGGGCTTGCGAAACCGCGAATTTCGGCGATGTAGTGGCCCGGTACGACCAGTTAGCCGACCGTTGGCTGTATGTCATGCCCATTTTTCAGCGCATCCCTAACCGCCCTGAAGAGCCCTATTCGGTCTGCTATGCCGTTAGTAAGACCCCCGACCCGCTGGGCGAATACTACCGCTATGAGTTCCGCCGAAAGCTGTTTCCGGACTATCCCCGTCCCGCCATTTGGCCCGACGGTTACTACATCCCGACCTCGACCGGCGACACTGTCATCCAGAAACACGACTGCATCGTCGACCGCGCGAAGATGCTCAAAGGTGAAGACGCCACCGAGCAATGCATTATCATCGACGGCGTAAATTTTCTAAATAACTCCGATATCGATGGAGTCGGCATTCCTCCCGCCGGTGCGCCGAATCTAATGTTCGCCGATGGTGGCACGCAACTCAAGGGCATGAGTGAACACGACGATAAATACTTCCAGGATGACAACATCTATTACTGGAAAGTTCATGTCGATTGGGAAAATCCGAAGAACACCAACGCCGCCGGTCCGGTGAAAATTCCCGTGGCGCCTTATCATTTTCTCTGCAACGGTCAACTGAGTAACTGCGTGCCGCAACCAGGAACGGAGACGCGTCTCGATTCTCAGGGTGACAAGCTCATGCAACGTGTGGTTTACCGTAATTTCGGGGATCATCAGTCTATCCTTGTCGCGCACTCGGTGAATAGTTCGCCGGGCAAAGCCGGAGGGGTGCGTTGGTATGAATTCCGCATCGGCTCGAACGGCGACCCCACCCTGTATCAACAGAGCACCTACGCTCCCGATGAGTTCTATCGCTGGATGCCGAGCGGCGCCATGGATCGGCTGGGCGATATCGGTTTCGGCTACTCCTTCGGCGGGCCGCCCAATTTTGTCGGTCAGCGTTTTGCGGCCCGCATGGCCGGCGATCCGCTTGGCCAACTGGGCGTCCACGAAACCGTCATGGCCGTTGGCCAGGGCATACAGCAGCGCGGCAATCGTTGGCAGGATTACACCACCACCGCGATGGATCCCTCCGATGACTGCACGTTCTGGTATGTGGGCGATTACTTCAAGGCGGGCGCCACAGCGCTTACTACGAAAATCGGCGCCTTTCGTCTGCCCGGTTGTCTGCAAGCCAAGTTGAACGGGGCCGCCTTCTTCGATATCAATCACGATGGCAAGCGCGAGCCCGGTGAACCCGGCCTGGCCGGCATATCGGTAGACTACTCCGGTGGAAAATCGGGCGCTCTTACTACCGATGCGAACGGCGCCTTCAGCGCGGAGGTGCCGGCGGACTCCGCCTACCAGACCTCCACTTACACCGTTTCCGCCAAGCCTCCCGCGCGATCCACATGGACGCCTACCAGCGCGGCGCTTACCCTCTCGCTTCCCGATCCGAACGGCGTGAACCTTGGCGTCGCGTGCACCACTCGCGCCAAAGGCGGCGAATCCGCCAAATATTGGGCAGGTAGCAAAGGGAAAGCGGTACTGAACGCCCACAATGCGGAATGGCAGGCGCTTCTCAATTCGAAGTTCCAATCCAATCTTCCGGCGGCGCCGAATGACGCCTATGCCCAATTTCAGAAGTCGTTGTCTAAGCCGACGGTTCAGACCCAGCTTGCCGTATTGGCTCTGAATATCGCGTACGGCAGCGAGGACGGCAATGCAACCGTGAAAGATCCGGTGGCGAACGATTGGCCCACGCTCAACGAACTGGTCACACGGGTGAGCGCCGTACAAGGCGCAAGGGTTGACGCCTATAAACCGGTCCTCGAAAAGCTGAACGCGAATACGGAGCTGGTAACGCCCTCGACGCCCGCCGCGTGCGGCAAATAATCGCTTCCAAGCTGTTGTCAGGATAGAACGTCGCCGGTGATGCGTTCGATGGTCTATCCGCTTGTTCAAATAACGGAACCCGAACACCGCGTTAGCAGCGCCAAGCGAGGCTCAAATAGGTTATATGTGCCAGCTTTGGATCCTTCATCGGCGGGAATCGCGCTATTTTCCGGTGAGCGAGGAACCTGAGCCGCCGAGGAATCTCACCACCCGATTGCCCATTGTATCCAGCACATTCAGCAGATCGTGTCCGGAATCCACCACGTGCAATTCAACGTTCGGATGCGCCGCCGCGAACTCCTCGGAATAGCGCACGGGGACTGCGTCATCCGTGATGCCGTGAAAGATCAGGCAAGGTTGGCGCACATCAGGATAGTCTTCATACTGCGCGGCATCCTCCAGCAGCCCATAGCGCAGCTTGCAATCGCGGCCCTCGCCATAATGGAAGACTTCGGTAGTTCCCTCGCGCCGCCATGTCTCTACGCCTTCGGAGCCCATGCGCTCTACCCATCGCTTTCGGAAACAGAACGCCGGCGCGAGCAACACTACGCGCTCTATTGCGGCGTGCCGCGCCGCGTAGAGCGCCGCCAGATATCCTCCCATGCTTGAACCCATCAATGTCACAGGGGCGCCCGTGGCGGTGCGGGCTATCACCTCCAACTGGCCGGAAAGCGTCAGGTTTTCGAAATCTCCCGCGGCCAGGTCGGGAATCGCGACCGAAAAGCCCGCGCCTTCCAGAAGTTGCCGGAAATATTGCGCTTTGCCAGACGAAGGTCCTGAGGCGAATCCGTGCAGGTAAAGTATGCGGTTCATTTCTTGGTGGGCGCCACCGGGGGAGGGAAATCTGGAATTTCGGTGAACTTTAATTCCGAATCGGAAGCGAACAACCGGAATGCATCGTAGCGGTAGAGATTTTGCGTAAGCATCTGTCCATCGACTATATGGCGGTGAAGGACGGAGGCGGGCGTCAAAAATCCGTGGGAAGACATGACATACTCCACAGTCGCCTCATCGCGAATTTTATGTTTCGATTGTTCGTACTCTGCCCAAGCCTGGACGCGTAACGGGAGCCCGTCGCTAGCGCGCGCCCATAACTTGCCCTGAAGCGCCTCGCGCACCGCTACGCGCCCGCGGAACTCCAATTCGCCCGCATCCGATGAAACCTGCTTCCAGTCGAAAACGAGCGCCGCCTCTGCGCCAATCCGGCTCTCTTCGGCGGGTCTCACCTGCATCGTTTTAAGACCTCGCGTGGTAAACGCCAGCAGGATTAGACCGTAATCGGAGGCAACATCTACCAACCCGAACCGCGCGTACTCCTGTAGCATGCGTTTGCGGACATTATCATCCTGTGACCGAACTCCCAAGGTCAGTTCGCGGCGCGCGGATTCAGCCGATCGGACGGCTTTGCCGTCTACCGTGACAACCTTTCTAAACTCAAACAGATTCTGCGAATCGGAGTTCTTTAGAGGCCCCACGCTATATTCGGAGACCACCTCATGCGTGGCGATCCGTTGTTTCGGAGGGGTAAGAATACTACGCGACCCTAAGGCAACGAACCGCGAGGGAGGTAGTATGGCTTGCTGCGTAAGTGTCTCTTGGGCAACCGTCTTAGGAAGATTCTCCTGAAAGACCGAAGCCTCCTCGCTAATCCGCACCAAGGCCTGGCTTACCGTCATCTGGGCAAAGGCGGGGGAAATACTTGTCAGAAACGCCGCTAAAGCCAGACGTGACATGGAGTTATTGTACGCCCTCGAAAGTGTTTGGGCGCCAATCAAAGTTTTTTATCGAATGGCCTTGCATCGAGTATGACTGCTCTGTTATTCTGAACGAGTCGCCAGTTGGGGATCGCAAGGCTGCCTAAAGCTTGCGGCGCTTCCGGGCGCTTGCAAATAGCAAGGCGACTGTAGTATAACGGTAGTGGTCCTCTGTAAGGAACGGTAACAAAACTCTGATCGGGCCACCGATTGGGGCGGAATACGGCCTTCCTGTTTGGTTCTTTAAATAAAGTTCTCCAAGTTTAACGGTCCAGGGTAGCTTGTAATAAGCCCTTGCGGCCGACAAGTTTCGAGGCCTGCGTCTCGTTCCGGTTTTTCGATAATTCCGGAGAGGGGCGCGCAGATCTTTGACAATCTGGTTGGATGCAGTAAAGAAGAACTCGTCAGTACTCTGAGTCAAAGCGGGACGATTTTGCAAACTCAAAACTTCAAATGAGAGTTTGATCCCGGCTCAGAATCAACGCTGGCGGCGCGCCTAACACATGCAAGTCGAACGAGAAAGTGGAGCAATCCATGAGTACAGTGGCGTACGGGTGAGTAACACGTGGGTAATCTACCCTTTGGTGGGGAATAACTTTGGGAAACTAAAGCTAATACCGCATAATCCCGAGAGGGAAAAGCAGCAATGCGCCGAAGGAGGAGCCCGCGGCCGATTAGCTAGTTGGTAGGGTAATGGCCTACCAAGGCAAAGATCGGTAGCCGGCCTGAGAGGGCACACGGCCACACTGGCACTGAAACACGGGCCAGACTCCTACGGGAGGCAGCAGTGGGGAATCTTGCACAATGGGGGAAACCCTGATGCAGCGACGCCGCGTGAGCGATGAAGCCCTTCGGGGTGTAAAGCTCTTTCGGCAGGGAAGATTATGACGGTACCTGCAGAAGCAGCTGCGGCTAACTACGTGCCAGCAGCCGCGGTAATACGTAGGCAGCAAGCGTTGTTCGGAGTTACTGGGCGTAAAGGGTGTGTAGGCGGCTTTTTAAGTTTGGTGTGAAATCTCCCGGCTCAACCGGGAGGGTGCGCCGAATACTGAAAGGCTAGAGTGCGGGAGAGGAAAGTGGAATTCCTGGTGTAGCGGTGAAATGCGTAGATATCAGGAGGAACACCGGTGGTGTAGACGGCTTTCTGGACCGTAACTGACGCTGAAACACGAAAGCGTGGGTAGCAAACAGGATTAGATACCCTGGTAGTCCACGCCCTAAACGATGCATATTTGGTGTGGGTCATTCAGTTGATCCGTGCCGGAGCTAACGCGTTAAATATGCCGCCTGGGGAGTACAGTCGCAAGGCTGAAACTCAAAGGAATTGACGGGGGCCCGCACAAGCGGTGGAGCATGTGGTTCAATTCGACGCAACGCGAAGAACCTTACCTGGGCTCGAACGGCCGGTTAACGGCGGTGGAAACATCGCTATCCCGCAAGGGAGTCCGGTCGAGGTGCTGCATGGCTGTCGTCAGCTCGTGTCGTGAGATGTTGGGTTAAGTCCCGCAACGAGCGCAACCCTTGTCCTGTGTTGCCATCATTCAGTTGGGAACTCGCAGGAGACCGCCAGCGATAAGCTGGAGGAAGGTGGGGATGACGTCAAGTCCTCATGGCCTTTATGTCCAGGGCTACACACGTGCTACAATGGACGGTACAAAGCGTCCCAAACCCGCGAGGGGGAGGCAATCGCAAAAAACCGTTCTCAGTTCGGATTGCAGGCTGCAACTCGCCTGCATGAAGCTGGAATCGCTAGTAATGGCAGATCAGCACGCTGCCGTGAATACGTTCCCGGGCCTTGTACACACCGCCCGTCACATCACGAAAGTGAATTGTACTAGAAGTCTGCAGGCTGACCCGCAAGGGAGGCAGCGGCCCAAGGTATGATTCATGATTGGGGTGAAGTCGTAACAAGGTAGCCGTAGGAGAACCTGCGGCTGGATCACCTCCTTTCTAAGAGAGAACGTGGGTGGAGTCTGTGAAAGCAAGTCGCGCTTTTAGTGTACAGCGCGAGCGAATAGCAGACAGCCGTTCCACTCCATAAACCGCCAGGCTCGTAAGAGCTTGGTGAGCCCGTCCCGATCTCCACTTAGATACGATGAGTTCAACTCAAGCGGCCATGGGCTGGTCCCGTGGTCTCTGCATCCAACTGGCCTCGATTGTATTTTTCGCCCGGAATCGGGCGGCATGGGGCTGTAGCTCAGCTGGGAGAGCGCCTGATTTGCACTCAGGAGGTCGCCGGTTCGATCCCGACCAGCTCCACCAGAGTGAACGCGAGCGGTGAGTTTAAGTTCGCGATCAGCCTGGGCCTGTAGCTCAGATGGCTAGAGCGCACCCCTGATAAGGGTGAGGTCGGTAGTTCAATTCTACCCAGGCCCACCAATCATAAATAGAAGTCAGCAGCCAACATCCGGTAAACGGGTGTTGACTCCTGGATTCTGTTCAGGACAATCGATCTTTGACAATTGAATATTGACGGGCATTAGAATGCCGGCAGTGGGGTCCGCATGGGCGGGCGATGACTGTCGGTGCACAAGTAAGCGCGAAGAAAGTAGCGTGCATCTGTGACCTGGCGAAGTTTTTCCGAAAACCAGCCAGGGTGTGAAGTAGATTTTATGGTCAAGCTACTAAGGGCGTGTGTGTGGATGCCTTGGCGCAAACAGGCGATGAAGGACGTGATCAGCTGCGATAAGCTTCGGGTAGCCGCTAATAGGCTGTGATCCGGAGATGTCCGAATGGGGAAACCCAATGCGTGTGAACACGCATTACTGCCATCTGAATACATAGGGTGGTGGAGCTAACCGGGGGAAGTGAACCATCTCAGTACCCCGAGGAAAAGAAAACAACCGTGATTCCGATAGTAGTGGCGAGCGAACTCGGAATAGCCTAAACCGTACGATTCGAAAGGAGAGTGCGGGGTTGCAGGACCACAATAATCAACCGGCCGTTCCAGTAATGGAGGGCCCGGTTGGTTAAACGAGGGATAGGAAAGTGTTAATTGAACGGTCTGGAAAGGCCGGCCATAGAGCGTGACAGCCGCGTAAGTAAAAATGCAATCCTCCTTCCAGTGGCTCCTAAGTAGGGCGGGGCACGAGAAACCCTGCTTGAATCCGCCGGGACCATCCGGCAAGGCTAAATACTCGTTTGCGACCGATAGTGAACAAGTACCGTGAGGGAAAGGTGAAAAGAACCCCTGCGAGGGGAGTGAAATAGTACCTGAAACCACACGCTTACAAGCAGTGGGAGGGCTATACGCCGCAAGGCGGATGCCTGACCTCGTGCCTATTGCATAATGAGCTGGCTAGTTATTCTCAGTGGCAAGGTTAAGCGAAAGCGAGCCGTAGCGAAAGCGAGTCTGAATAGGGCGCTTAAGTCGCTGGGAATAGACGCGAAGCGGGATGATCTACCCTTGGCCAGGATGAAGTCCGTGTAACAGCGGATGGAGGTCCGAACCAGTGTTGGTTGAAAACAGCTTGGATGAGCTGAGGGTAGGGGTGAAAGGCTAATCAAATTCCGTGATAGCTCGTTCTCTCCGAAATAGCTTTAGGGCTAGCCTCTCGTGGTCCGTCGCGGTGGTAGAGAACTGATTGGACTAGGGGCCTTCCCAGGTTACCGAATCCAACCAAACTGCGAATGCCGTGAATGTGTAGCGAGGGAGTCAGACAGTGGGGGCTAAGCTTCATTGTCGAAAGGGAAACAGCCCAGACCGTCAACTAAGGTCCCCAAATCCATGCTCAGTGGGAAAGGAAGTCGGGACGCTCAGACAGCCAGGAGGTTGGCTTAGAAGCAGCCATCCTTTAAAGAAAGCGTAACAGCTCACTGGTCGAGCGGCCCGGTGCCGACAATATAACGGGGCTTAAGCATGGTACCGAAGTTACGGGTTCGTAGCAATACGAACGGTAGGAGAGCGTTCTAAACAGCTGTGAAGATCGATCGAAAGAACGGTTGGAGCGTTTAGAAGTGACTCTGCCAGCATAAGTAGCGAGAAACCAGGTGCGAACCCTGGTCGCCGTAAGTCTAAGGTTTCCTGAGAAAGGTTAATCCGCTCAGGGTTAGTCGGATCCTAACGCGAGGCCGAAAGGCGTAGCGGATGGACAGCAGGTTAATATTCCTGCACTACCTTGTTTCGATAAAGACCGATGGGGGGACGCGGACCGTAAGCTCTGGTGCGCAATGGTTTCAATCCAGAGTGAAGGGAGATCCGGATAGGCAAATCCGCCGGGTCGTCCGCCAGGAAAATCCTCTAAGGAGAAGTAAGGTATCCGTACCACAAACCGACACAGGTGGACGAGATGAATATTCTAAGGCGCTCGGGTGATGGTATGTTCAGGAACTAGGCACATTAGCTCCGTAACTTCGGGAGAAGGAGTGCCCACCTAAGACGTGGGTCGCAGTGAATAGTCTCAGGCGACTGTTTAACAAAAACACAGGTCTCTGCTAAGTCGAAAACGACGTATAGGGGCTGACGCCTGCCCGGTGCCGGAAGGTTAAAGGGAGAGGTTAGCGCAAGCGAAGCTTTGAACTGAAGCCCCGGTGAACGGCGGCCGTAACTATAACGGTCCTAAGGTAGCGAAATTCCTTGTCGGGTAAGTTCCGACCTGCACGAATGGCGTAACGATCTGAGAACTGTCTTAACATGCCGCCCGGCGAACTTGTGGTCCCGGTGAAGACGCCGGGTGCCCGCCACTAGACGGAAAGACCCCGTGCACCTTTACTATACCCTTTCATGGAACTATGGGGCGATCTGCGCAGGATAGGTGGGAGGCTTTGATCCCGGATTCTCGGATTCGGGGGAGCCAACGGTGAGATACCACCCTGATCGTTCTGTGGTTCTAACCTACATCCATTATCTGGATGAGGGACAGTGGAAGGCGGGTAGTTTGACTGGGGCGGTCGCCTCCTAAACAGTAACGGAGGCGCGCGAAGCTTAGCTCAGGCGGTTTGGAAATCCGCCGTTCGAGTGCAAAAGCATAAGCTAGGTTAACTGCGAGACCAACAAGTCGAGCAGATACGAAAGTAGGCTTTAGTGATCCGGTGGTTCTGCATGGAAGGGCCATCGCTCAACGGATAAAAGGTACGCCGGGGATAACAGGCTGATCGGAGTCAAGAGTTCACATCGACGCTCCGGTTTGGCACCTCGATGTCGGCTCA
This sequence comes from Bryobacterales bacterium, assembly GCA_963703295.1. Classification (GTDB taxonomy): domain Bacteria; phylum Acidobacteriota; class Terriglobia; order Bryobacterales; family Bryobacteraceae; genus PALSA-243. The sequence goes on along the minus strand of OY969810.1, from coordinate 6,658,540 downwards.
TCGCATCCTGGGGGTGTAGAAGCTCCCAAGGGTTAGGCTGTTCGCCTATTAAAGCGGTACGTGAGCTGGGTTCAGAACGTCGCGAGACAGTTCGGTCCCTATCTGTGGTGGGCGTAGGAGATTTGAGGGGGCCTGCCCTTAGTACGAGAGGACCGGGGTGGACGAACCTCTTGTGATCCAGTTGTCCCGCCAGGGGCATCGCTGGGTAGCGAAGTTCGGTCAGGATAAACGCTGAATGCATATAAGCGTGAAACCTTCCCCAAGATGAGATCTCCCAAGCGCAAGCTAATAAGAGCACAGGAAGACGACCTGTTTGATAGGACGGATGTGTAAGCGTGGCAACACGTTGAGCTTACCGTTACTAATTGCTCGTTCGGCTTGACCATAAAATACTACTGCGCACAAGCTTGCTAGCAACAAGCTGCAATGCGCGCTACTTTCCAAGTGAGCCCGTCAATATTCAATCAAAGGCGATAAGCGCTCAGCTATCAGCTCTTGGCCCGCAGCAATCGGGTCGAAAGCTGATCGCTGAGACGATCGACGCTTCTGGGTGATCTTAGCGAGAGGGACCCACCCGTTCCCATCCCGAACACGGCAGTTAAGCCTCTCAGCCCCGATGGTACTGCATAGGCAACTATGTGGGAGAGTAGGAAGTCGCCCGGTTTAAATCAAGCCTTCCGGCAACGGAAGGCTTTTTCTTTTTCTGGCCCGCCCAGGCCACCGAATCCCGAAATGCTTTCATCGTGCTGAGCATCTGTTAGTCTGTTACCCGACGCCCTGATTCTTTCGCAAGAACTCCCCGCTCTTAGAGACGCACCGGAGGATCGCGATCCTCTGAGTAATTATTTTCGGGCAATCTTATCTCGTGCAATGCCTAGACTTGGTCCTCGCCTGAGCCGTCGGCCGGCTGGATGATGATGGCTTGGCTTAGCCGCTTCGGATGAACCGTTCGCGATTCGTGCAGGCGCTTGTAGATACATTTCTAGCTCGCATACGGAGCTGTTTGCGGTTGTCTCCCTGGCGGCCGTGACGCTCGGGTCCGCGGCCTCCTGCAACACCAGCCCTTCGCCGGATTGCCGGTGATGAAAGCCGCCAGGGCATACGCTTCTCCGAAGCATTTTGGGTTTGAGGCCATCGCATAAGGAACGGCCCCTGATCGAATCGACATGACCGTCCTGGTGACGAGAACTTGGGTAGAATTGAAACGATGCTGCCCATGCCTAAGGCTTGCACCGTCTGCATCCCCAACATCCTCGGGACCTCGGGAAAGTGCCGGGTCTGCTGCGGCGGCGGCAAGAAGTTACCAGTAACTTCCGAGTCCCCGGATTGCCAATACTGCGGCGGCTCCGGCGTCTGTCCAAGTTGTCAAGGCTCCGGAATCGAAAGCGCAGCCGTCATTCAAACGCTTTTCGGCCCAACCGGTCCTCGCGGTTAGTTTTCCGCGCGCTCGCGCGTTCGGCAGTGAATCCCAACGCCTCCCCATGCCAAAATAGTTCGAGCCCAATGAAAACATTCACTATTGCTGTGATCGCCGGCGACGGCGTGGGAACCGAGGTCGTCCCCCAAGCCAAGCGCGTTCTCGATGCTGTCGCAGCCAAACACAACCTGAGCTTCGTGTTTCAGGATTTCGACTGGGGCTCCGATCACTTCTTCCGCTGGGGGCGCATGATGCCGGCTGGCGCCATCGATCTCCTGCAGCCGTGCGACGCAATTCTGCTCGGCGCGGTGGGCCATCCCGATATCCCCGATCACACCACGCTCAACGGCCTCTTGCTGCCAATTCGTAGAGCGTTCGATCTCTACGCGAACGTGCGTCCCGCCTACTTATACCCGGGCGTCCAATCTCCGCTGGCCAAACCCAAGGGAGGCGACATCGATTTCGTCGTGGTCCGCGAGAACACCGAAGGTGAGTACGCACAAGTCGGCGGCTTCCTTTACCATCAACAACCGGACGAGGTCGCGATTCAGACTTCGGTCTTTACCCGCCGCGGCATCGAGCGCATCGTGCGCTTCGCCTTCGAACTCGCCGTCAAGCGCAACAAGAAGAAGCGTGTCGCCTCTATCACGAAGTCAAACGCGCAGGGCTTCAGTATGGTGCTGTGGGATCGCGTCTTCCACGAAGTCGCCGGGCAGTTTCCCGATATCGAAACGGAGTCGCTACTGGTAGACGCCGCTGCCATGAACTTTATCCGGCGCCCCGAAAGCTTCGACGTCGTGGTCGGTTCGAATCTATTCAGCGATATCCTGAGCGACATCTCGGCCATCATCGTCGGCAGCATGGGTCTCGCAGCCAGCGCCAATCTCGATCCGCTTGGACGCTTTCCATCGATGTTCGAACCGGTACACGGCTCCGCGCCGGACATCGCTGGACGCGGCGTCGTGAATCCGATCGCCACTATTCTCAGCGCGGCAATGATGCTTGACCACCTGCAGATGGCCACTGCCGCGCGCGAAGTGGAATCCGCCATAGCCGCGGTCCTCGCGGAAGGTAAGGTCCGTACGCCCGATCTCGGCGGTCGAAGCTCCACGCAAGATGTCACGGACGCGATCCTTGGCAGACTCTGAACAGCGCGAGTCTACCGGTCGGCATGCGGTCCTCGTCGCCGCGGGAATCCTGCTCAGCCGCCTTTTCGGCCTGCTTCGCCAATCGGTCTTCAATCGGTATTTTCAGTTGACCGACGCGGCCGACGCTTTCACGCAGGCTTTCAAGATCCCCAACTTCCTGCAAAACCTTTTCGGGGAAGGCGTGCTGTCCGCGTCTTTCATTCCGGTTTATGCCCGCCTGCTGAAGGAAGGCGACGAAGAGGAATCCGGCCGCGTGGCGGGCGCGGTGGGCGCCATCCTCGCGCTTTCGATATCGGTTCTTGTGCTCATCGGAGAATTCGAGGCGCCGCTGCTGACCGATGTCATTGCGATGGGCTTTCACGGTGAGAAACGCGAATTGACCGTACGCCTGGTGCGAATTCTGTTTCCCGGCGCGGGATTCCTGGTGTTAGGCGCCTGGTGTTTGGGCATTCTGAACAGCCATCGCAAGTTCTTCCTGTCTTACGGCGCGCCGGTGGTTTGGAGCCTCGCAATGATCGCCACGCTGATCGCATACGGAGGGCGGCGCGATCTCAATGCGCTCGCCGTCATACTCGCCTGGGGTTCGGTCGCGGGCAGCCTCCTGCAATTCGCCGTGCAATTGCCGAACGTGATGCGTCTGGTGAAGCGATTGCGCATTCGGCCCCAAATGCAATCGCCGAAAGTGCGCGAGGTGGTGCGCAACTTCGTCCCGGTATTCATCAGCCGGGGGGTGGTTCAGATCAGCGCGTTTGTCGATCAGACGCTCGCGGGTTTGCTCGGCACCGGCGCCGCGAGTGGAATCTTCAACGCCCAAATCATCTACATGCTTCCGGTGAGCCTCTTCGGCATGTCGATTTCGGCCGCGGAACTTCCGGCGATGTCCAGCGCGGTGGGCAGCGAAGCGGAAACAGCCGCTTACCTGCGCCGCCGCCTGAATAGCGGACTACACCGCATCGCCTTCCTGATCGTTCCATCGGCCATGGCGTTTCTCGCGCTCGGCGACGTCATTGCCGGCACGCTGTCCTTCCATCGCTCCGGTTCGCAATATGTATGGCGAATCCTCGGCGGCTCTGCGGTTGGGTTGCTCGCAAGCGCCATGGGCCGTCTCTATTCGTCTACTTACTACGCGCTACGTGATACGCGCACGCCGCTGCGCTTTGCCATAATACGCGTGACGCTCACCACCGCGCTTGGCTACATCTTCGCGCTTCATCTTCCGCGCTGGTTAGGCATCGACCCGGTTTGGGGCGTTGCCGGGCTCACCGCGTCGGCGGGCATCGCGGGATGGGTCGAATTCATTCTGCTTCGCCGCACGCTGAATCGCCGCATCGGCGTCACCGGTCTGCAGTTGAGCTTCACGACCAGGCTATGGATCTGCGCCGCTGCTGCTGCCGCCGCCGCGTGGCTGATAAAAGCTGCCATCGGATTGGCTCATCCCATTCCGTATGGCGTCGCGATACTCGGCGCGTACGGCGTCACCTACTTCGCCGCTGCCTGGGCGTTAAAAATCGACGAATGCCGCGACATCCTCCGCCGCGTCATCCCTTAAGAGTCACCGTCCCGCGCTACCATGACAGGACAGCCGCCGCGCCGATCGCGATGTCCACGCCAGCCTCCACCCCGGCCCCCGCGTCCCGCCGCGATCGCGTTTTCATCAGCTACAGCCATCTCGATCGCGAATGGCTCGCCAGGCTCGGCAAAATCCTCGATCCCGAAAAACGCAACGACCGCATCGACTATTGGGACGACCGCGAACTGAAACCGGGCGACCCCTGGTACGCGCACATTCTCGAAAGCATCAACCGCGCCCGCGTCGCCATCCTGCTGGTCTCGCCGAACTTCCTGAAATCGAAGTTCATCATCCAGGTGGAACTCCCGCGCATCCTCGAAGCCAGAGCCGAGGGCCTCGCCATCTTCTGGGTCCCACTGAGCGGCACGTTCCATGGCCCGGGCGCAATCGATGGCGCGGAAAAAACATCTCGCTGCAAGCGGCGTTCGACCCCGCCCAGCCTCTCGCAGCCCTGCCGCAGCAGCAGCAGACCGCCCGGCTGATCGATCTCTGCCGCCAAATTGACCGGCTCATGAATCCGAACCGTGTGCCGAACAACCTGCCGTTCCGCTCGCTGCTCGATTTGTTCGTGGGCCGCGAGCCGGAACTGGAAGCGCTCGACCGCAGCTTCGCTCAACACGGCGCCGAACACGGCGCGGCGGCCATAACGCAGCCGCAAACCATCAGTGGACTCGGCGGCATCGGCAAAACGCGCCTGGCGGTGGAGTACGCCTGGGCGAGGCAGGGTCGCTTTCGTGCCCTCCTGTTCGCGCGCGCCGGCTCGCCGGACGATTTGCGGGCCGGTCTCGCGTCGCTCTCGCGGAGTGAGGTGCTCGATCTGGTGGAGCAGGCGGGCGCCGAGGACCAGCAGTACGCGGCGGTCGTCCGGTGGCTGCAAAAGAACCGGGACTGGCTGCTGATTCTGGACAACGTGGATTCGGCCGAGGGCGTAAGGGCGGTGCAGGAAATGGTGGCGCGGATTCCGGGTGGGCAGGCGCTGATCACGTCGCGGCTCACGAACTGGGGCGGCGCGATCCGGCAGACGCGCATTGATGTGCTCGGGCCGGAGGCGGCCCGGGAGTTACTGCTCCGGCGCGCGGGCGTTCCCGACGACGAAGCTTTCCGCGGGCAAGCCGATGCCGTGGCGGGCAAGCTGGGCTGTCTGCCGCTGGCGCTCGAACAGGCGGCGGCGTATGTGAGCCAGCAGCCGCATGGCTTTGGCTTCGCGGGCTATCTGCGGCTGTATGAGAGCCACGAAGCTGAGTTGTTGGCGGAGCCGCCGGCGGAGGCTGGCTATCCGAAGTCGATTTGGTTGACCTGGCTGACGACGGTGGATCGGTTGTCCGAAGGCGCCAGGCGGCTTCTGCGGATGCATGCATACCTGGCGTCCACCGCGTTTCCGGTCTACGTCCAGGGCGCGGAGCGGATTGCTCCGGACGCCGACGAGTTCCAGGTACGCAGTTGGATCGCAGAATTGCTCGGGTATTCCATGGCCGCGGCGGAGCCGAACGACGCGATCTCGGTGCATGGATTGGTACAAGCGGTAGAGCGGCGCCGTGCCGCGGAAGATGGCACAGCCGAAGATTCCTATGCCGCAATGCGGAAGCTGTTTGGCGTGCACGCGCCGAAGCCCTCGTGGGAGCCCGACAGCCGTCGCCTGTGGGATCTGCTGCTGCCGCACGCCGAGGCCGTGCGTACGCAGGCTGCCGGCCACGCCGAATCGGCGGAAACCTGGCTGCTGTGGAAAACAGGCGACGCCTATGAGATACGTGGCGACTACCGGAGCGCCATCCCGCCCTGTGAAGACTGCGTGGCAATCGAGGGGCGGGTGCTTGGCCCGGAGCATCCCAATACGCTGGCGTCGGTGAACAACCTGGCGTTGTTGTACTGGAGGCAGGGGCGGTACAGGGAGGCGGAGCCGCTGTACCGGCGCGCGCTGGAAGCGAAAGAGCGGGTGCTTGGCCCGGAGCATCCAGATACGCTGGCGTCGGTGAACAACTTGGCGCTGTTGTACCAGAGTCAGGGGCGGTATCGAGAGGGCGAGCCGCTGTACCGGCGTGCGCTGGAAGCGAAAGAGCGGGTGCTTGGTCCGGTGCATCTCGATACGCTGAGGTCGGTGAACAACTTGGCGCTGTTGTACCAGAGTCAGGGGCGATATGGAGAGGCGGAGCCGTTGTACCGGCGCGCGCTGGAAGCGAGCGAGCGGGTGCTCGGCCCGGAGCATCCCGATACGCTGACATTGGTGAACAACCTGGCGCTGTTGTACGAGAGTCAGGGGCGATATGGAGAAGCGGAGCCGTTTTTTCGGCGCGCGGTGGAAGCGAGCGAGCGGGTGCTCGGCCCGGAGCATCCCGATACGCTGACAACGGTGAACAACCTGGCGTTCTTGTACCAGAGTCAGGGGCGGTATGGAGTGGCGGAGCCGTTGCACCGGCGCGCGCTCGAAGCGAGAGAACGGGTGCTTGGCCCGGAGCATCCCGATACGCTGACGACGGTGAACAACTTGGCGCTCTTGTGCCGGCGTCAGGGGCACCATGGAGAGGCGGAGCCGTTGTGCCGGCGCGCCCTGGAAGCGAGAGAGCAGGTGCTTGGCCCGGAGCATCCCAGTACGCTGGCGACGGTGAACAACCTGGCGGACTTGTACGAGAGTCAGGGCCGATATGGAGAGGCGGAGCCGTTGTACCGGCGCGCGCTCGAAGCGAGAGAACGGGTGCTTGGCCCGGAGCATCCCCATACGCTGGCGACGAAGAACAACCTGGCCGCACTACTGTCCAGGACCGGGCGTGACGAGGAATCCCGCGTTCTCCGGCTGGAAGGTGCATAGGGCTTGAAAAGTTGCCCGATACTCTTTGTTCGCTGGTGGGTGTTCACCAACTTTGAAAATAATCCTTAATGGCTTCGCCTCATCCACTTACAAGCCAAATCCACATTCGCCGCATCCGTTTTTCCCGGCCTGCCCGCTACCCTAAGTGCGGGCAATACGGAGCTGAGTTGGGGCTTCGCTTCGCTTTTCACTTTCGCTGATGCGGCCATGGCCGCGCCGGCGCTCTCCGTTTGGGTTCGTTCGTTCGACTACGCCGAACCCTCTCCCGGGGCGCCGTCATTGGTTGGGTTCGTATTTTCGTTTCGGAACCCGCCCGTTCTCACTTAGGCGCGAGCCTCGGTTTGGGTTCGTCTTTTCAACCTGCAAACCAGCCCAACTTCGGAATTGCCGCTCCTTGGCAAAGCTGCAGGGAATCGGTTGGGTTTATTTTTTCAAATGTGGAAGTCCGTAGTTCAGGGTCCTCCTATCAAGCAGTTACCAGGATGACCCACGGGTCCTTGACATTCGAATATTCCCTGTTCGAGCGCGGGGAACTGTCTTGCTCTCCGGCAGACCGTGACTGGCAACCTCGGTCTGCCCGCATCGCAAAACCGGTGCTCCCGAGGTGTATCCGGGGGCAAAATTCCGTTTGGGTTCGTTCGTTCCACAACGCCGAGCCCTACCCGGTCGAATTCGGCCGGGTGCTCCGCCGCTTTATCCCTTGAGGTTCTCGAACGCCTCTTCGATCTCGCGTTTCGCCTCAGGCGTCGGCACGCACAACGGCAGCCGGGGCGGACCACCGTAATAGCCATTCAAATCCATCGCATGCTTCAGACCCGGCACCCCGTACTTGGAAGTGACCAGCGCGGACGCGCGGCCAATGCGGTTCTGCCAGTCCAAACCCGCGGCCTCTTCCCGCTGCCGGAAGGCCTCCCAGATTGCAATCACGGAATACGGGGCCGCGTTGGCATAGGCGAGAATGGCTCCGCTCGCGCCCATCAGCAGAGAGGGCCAAAGCGTCGGCGCGGAGCCTACCAACACCTGAAAGCCCGGGCGCACTTCGCGCAGCAGAGACAATACCTTTTCGAGATTGCCCGAGCTCTCTTTAATGGCGATGACGTTCGGATGTTCGGAGATCGCGACCACCGCCTCTACCGGAATATCGACGCCCGTGGCTTGCGGCCAGTTATAGATGATCAGCGGAATGCGCGCCTGGTCGGCCACCGCGCGATAGTAGAGCGTCTGGGCGTCGGCGCGGTTCACCAGGTTCTTGTAATAGTGCGGGGTGCGCACCATGGCCGCCTTATAGCCCAGTTCGGCCGCGCGATTGGTCAATGCGACCGTCTCACGCACGCTCTCCATACCTGTGCCGGCGATCAGCAGTTTTTCCGGCGCAGCGTGTTTCGCCACCATCTCCCACATCGCAATCTTCTCTTCGGTAGTGAGCATCACGCTCTCACCGGTCGAGCCCATAACTACGTAGCCCGAAAGCGCGGTCCGGTTCCACTTCTCGACGTTGTGTTGCACCTTCGAAACGTAGATGTTGCCGGCATGATCGAACGGAGTGGTGACGGGCGGAAAAATTCCTTGCAGACGAAGACTCATGGATATTTTCAGTATGACATTGGAACAAACCTCCCGCGATTCGTAAACGTATCGTAACCTGCTGTATTGCATCATGGGCATAATGCCGAGCGTAATATCCTCCACCACACGCCGCACATTTTTATCGGCGCTGCCATTAGCGGCGGGGTTGCGCGCACAGACGCCGCTTTATGACGTTCGCTCGTTCGAGCCTTCCGGAGGCCCCGCGAACTCATCCGCCGGTATTCAGCGGGCTATCGATGCCGCGGCGGAGAAAGGCGGCGGAACCGTCTATGTCCCCGCTGGCCGTTATGTGTGCGGAACGATTCGCTTGAAGAGTCGCATCTCGTTGTGGATCGACAACGGCGCCTCGCTGATGATGAGCCCGAACGATGCAGATTTCGACGCCGCCGAGCAGTTGCCCTATAACCCCGCGTCCGACCGCGCCACATCCCGCTTCCGCTTCGGTTTCTTGACGGGCGAGGATCTTGACGACGTGACGATCTTCGGTCAGGGAACCATCGACGGCAACCGTACTCGTAGCGGCGGCCCCAAGCCAATTTCGTTAAAGCGATGCCGCCGCGTCGCGATCCGCGATATCGCCATGCGCAACGCCGGAAGCTACAACATCAGCCTCTCGGGATGTGAGGATGTTCGCATCAGCGGCGTCAGCATTCGCAACGGATTCTCGGACGGTATTGACCCGGATTGTTGTAAGTATGTGCGGATCTCCGACTGCTTCGTCGAATCGGTAGACGATGCCATCTGTCTGAAGGCCAGCCCGGCGCTGGGCGAACGTGTTTCCACCGAACACGTCACGGTGGAGAATTGCGTTCTGCGTACGGCCAGCATTCATTTGAAATGCGGGACGGAAAGTCTGGGCGATTTCCGGAACATTGCGTTTTCGAACTGCTCGCTGGTGGGTGGAATGGGCGACCGCCACGGCAATCCCGGCGTCGCGCTCTATAGCGTCGATGGCGGGCAGTTGCGCGGCGTCACCGTTTCGAATATCACGATGCAGAATGTCGGAATTCCGATTGCGCTTCGCCTTGGCGCGCGCGGAACCGGGCAGCCACAGCCCGTGCCGGGCATTCTCGAGGACATATCCTTCGAGAATATTGTGGCCACCGGCGCCCGGCGGCCGAGCGTGATCGCCGGAATTCCGGAAGCGCGAATTCGGGGCGTGCATATCGGCGACCTGCGCGTATCGCTGGCGCGGGCCGGGGCAGCGTCGGCGGATGCCGCGCCCATTCCGGAGAAGGCCGCCGCGTATCCCGATCCGACGATGTTCGGAGAATTACCTGCGTACGGATTCTATCTGCGGCACGCGCGCCGTATTTCACTGCACCAGATCCGGATCGAGAGCGCCGCCGGAGAGCGCCGGCCCGGCATTGTGACCGATGACGTCGAGGAACTGGACAAAGTCTCGGTCTACGCCGCATGATACACAGATGAGACGGGCGACTTACGACGATATCCCTCTGCTGGTCGATTTAATGACCGATTTCTATGCCGAGGGCGGCTACGAGCTCCACCGGCCGCGCGCCGCGGCGGCGTTCGAAGCGATACTCGCTGATGCGCGTTTAGGTTACGTTTGGATCATTACCGCGGAAGATCTCGACGTCGGACACCTCGTTCTCACTCTCAAATACGGGATGGAGTACGGCGGTATGCTGGGCTGTTTGGACGATCTCTACGTACGGCCTGCCTGGCGCAATAAGGGTCTGAGCGGCGCGGCATTACTTCAACTGCGGAGTTTTTGTGACGCGGCTGCGATCCGGGCTCTGACCGTTGAGGTGGGTTATGATAACGGTCCGGCACAGACCGTCTATCGCCGCGCCGGTTTTACGGAATGCACGAATCGTCAGCTACTCGCGCTGGCCCTCGCGCCGCCCTCGCATGTCGTATAACCCAGCTCTCAAAATCCGAGCTTCAATCCGAACTGAAGAACCCGCTGGCCGGTCACGGTCGCGATTTGACCAAAAGTGGTTCGTCCCAGGCGATTATCCGGAGCGCCAAGTTGGGGATGATTGAGCGCGCTGAAGGCTTCAAAGAGCATTTGGAGCGATGCCGTCTCGCGAAATTTGAGACGAACCAAGCGCGAGATTCGAGTATCGAGATTTGTGCCATCGGGGTTACGCAACGTGTTGCGCCCCAGGTTCCCGTAAGTTCCGGGATCGGCCTGCGTGACGGCGAGAATATTGAAATACTCCGCAATCTGGTATCCCCGGCTGCGACCCGAACCTAAGCCGAGATTGCCGGTGAGTTTCGCGAAAGCTGTGCCGGCGCTCGCGACGGCATCGTTGGTGCTGTTAATGCCGAAGGGTGTGCCTGTGGCGGCGTAAAGAAGGCCGCTCCATTGCCATCCACCAACGACGGACGCGAAGTCCCGTGATCCGGCAATCTCTTTTGGCTGAGGCAACAACCACACATATGAGGCCGTCAAAAGATGAGAGCGGTCGTAGTCCGAGGGGCCGCGCGCCATACGCGCGTTGAAGGGATTTTGCACGTTGTCGCTGGTGATCTGCGCATTCTTCGAAAGCTCGTCGATTGCTCGCGAATAAGTGTAGGCGCCCTGCACGGTGAAGGTGCGGGTAAATCGCTTGCGAACCGTGAGCTGGCCGGCATTGTATTCCGAGTTCAGGCCGGTGAAAAGCGCCGTAATGCCCTGATACTGCTGTCTGGGGCGACGCGCCTGAATGGTTGCCTGATTCTGCGCGAGCGTTAGCGCGGGGTTGTAGATAGGCGCGTTTTCATCGCGGTTGCCGATGAGATCGGTACCTTTAGTCCCCACGTAGCTCGCCGTGACGATCCACGAGCCGATGCTGCGGTCCACGGTGACGTTCCAATCCTGAGCGTAAGGCTGTTTCCAGACCGGGTCGTACACTACGGCCGCGGTGGGGAGTTGATAGGCGGAATTACGGTTGAAATCGCCGGAATACGGGAACACGTCCAAGTTTTGCCGGCCCTGGTAAGGGTTATCGAAGAGCCCGTCCTGAAACGACACCGTGAAGCTGAACGGCGTCTGGTTGTTCATGTTGTTCAGGATGTACATTTCCGGAGCGTCATAGAAGACGCCGTAGCCCGCGCGCACGCTGGTCTTACCGTCGCCGGTCGCGTCCCACGCGAGCCCTAAGCGAGGACCGAACTGCGTCTTACTCGAAGACACGCCGGCTTTCGGAATGGTGCGTCCGTTGGGTGAATCGCCCGGATAAAATAGCCCGGGAGGCGCATTGACGTAACGTGAGGAGCTAAGACCCGCGGCCTTATCCTTTTGGCTGAATTGCGCCTCGCGATCGTTCAGATCGGTCACAGGGAAATCCGGCTCCCACCGCAGGCCGAAGTTGAGGGTCAGACGGCGGCTGACGCGGAAAGAGTCGGAGGCGAAGAGGCCGAAATAGTGTGCCCGGCGGAATTCGATTTCTCCGTTGCTTTGCGCAAAGCCGGACATCTGACCGAGTACGAAATCCGCCTGATCGAATCCGGTGGTGCGGCCGTTGAAGCTATACGTACCCGAGCCCTGAAACGCGTTGTATTCGTTGTAGCGCGAGTCGAGGAACGTGCCGCCCCAGGATACGGTGTGGCGTCCGGTGGTCCAAGTCCAAGAGTGCGCGGCTTCCATGTTGGTTCGGGCGAAGACTGCGGGCGGGTTGCTGGTCGAGATACTCAACCCGCTTGTGCCGTTGATCGAAACCGAAATTTGATTCGATGTGGGCGATACTGCGACGCCCATGTCTTCGATCGTATAAGGGAACGTGTTCGTGCGCTGACCGTAGGTGCGTGCGACGGTAAACCGGGTCTGTGCGAGGAGCGACGGGCTGGCCACGAAGTTATAACTCAATGTGCCGTTCTTAGAGTAAGTCGATTCTGTGTTCGCGACTGTATTGATGTCGGTGGGTACGATCGTCCGGGCGTTTACCGTGTCGTTCTGGTAGTAGCGCGCGGTGAAGCTTTGTCGATCCGTCAGGCGGTAGTCCAACCGGCTAATGTACTCACGGTAATCGCTGGGCGTCGTAACGCGCCAATGATCGTAACCGTCTGTAGATGGCGCGGGCGAGAAGGTCAGCAACTTCTCCGCCGCCGGCGAAAGGCGCGTTTGGGGAATGACATTGTTGGGGAATGGAGTGTTGGTAGTGGGGTCCGTGATTGTGACGGGCTTTGCCTGTTTGAGTAATGCTGAGAAATCTCCTTGACGGTAAGCGGCCGGCACGGTGAGTGTTTTGCTTTCTGTCGGAGAAGAGCGGATCCAGGTTTCCTGAAATCCACCAAAGAAGAACAGCCGATTGCGCATTACCGGACCACCCAGCGTTCCGCCCGCCTGGTTCCGCTTCAAGGCGTCCGACTGGTGAGCGAAATAGCTGCTGGCGTTCCAATCGGTATTGCGGATGAACCAGAAGATGTCTCCGTGAAACTGGTTCGTCCCACTCTTGGTGACCACATTGACCGCGGCCGCCGAACTCTTGCCGATCTCCGCGCCTGCGTTACTGGTCTGTACGGAAAACTCCTCCACTGCGTCGGGGAAGGGAAATGGCATGTTGACGTTCTGCAGATTGTCCTGATTGTCGCCGCCGTCGAGGGTGAACTTGATGCTGTTCTGGCGCGAGCCGTTTACGGAAAACGTGCTTGCTCCGGCGGCGTCCTTGGAATCCCCGGAATTCGTGCCGACGGCGATCACGCCGGCAGTTAATGCGGTTAGGGAAGCCACGTTACGGCCATTGAGCGGAAGTTCGACGATACGCTCCTCATCTACCACGGACTTCAGCGTGGCGCTCGTAGTATCGACCGCGATCGACGGCGCTTCTACGGTGATGCGCGTAGTCACGTCGCCCACTTCGAGGCGAACGTCGATCCGGCGATTATCGTTCACTTCGAGCACGATGTCGCGTTGTTCGAAGGCGCGAAAGCCAGACTTTTCAGCGAGTAGCTGGTATTTGCCCACGGGAATCGATGGGAAGGCGAATAGCCCCGCGGCATTGGACGCCACGGTGTGATCCTGCGCGCGTGCTACGTCGGTCAGCACGATTCGGACTCCCGCGATGGCGGCTCCCTGCGCATCGACTGCAATTCCCGTGATGCCGGCGGTGGCAAGCTGTTGCGCCGCGGCTGTGGCGGCGAACGCGAATAGGATCGGTAAGAGGCTATGTCTCAACTTCAACTCCCTTTTCGCTTCATTTTCCGGTAGAGACCACTACAGGAAGACGACAAAAGGGAATCAATTGCATTACGCTGGTGACGTGTTCTCGCTAGAAATCGAATCGGACTTTGAAGGGCGCGATTTACTGATCGCCGATCTTTGGGATGAAGGCTGCTGCGGGATCGCGGAACCAGAAGGTCACGCCATTCGCGCCTTCTTCGAAGATTTCGCCGACCGTGCGGCGCTGCTCGCGCGGTATCCGGGCTCCTCGATTCGCATTGAGGAAGATCGCGATTGGGTGCAGGCCGCGCGCGATCTCTTGCAGCCGATGGAAGTAGGGAGACGCTTTTTTCTGGTTCCCGAATGGCGTGACGATCCGGCGCCCGCCGGCCGCTTCCGAATCACGATCAACCCTGGTATGGCATTTGGCACGGGCGTTCATGAAACCACTCGCCTTTGCATTGAGGCGCTGGAAGATTTTCTGAAGGCGGGTATGAACGTGCTTGACGTCGGTACTGGGTCGGGAATCCTGCGGGCAGCCGCGCGATTGCTCGGGGCGGGGAAGGCCTACGCTTGTGATGTCGACCCGGTCGCGGTCTCGATTGCGGGGGATGCGTTTGTGGGCTCGGTGGATGCCGTACGGTCCGGTTCGGTGGATCTTGCGATTGCCAACATTAGCCCAGAGGCCATCGTCGCGCTTGCGCCGGAGTTGATACGTGCGCTGCGTCCGGCAGGAGTACTGCTTGTGAGCGGCTTCGATGGAAATGAAGTCGACCAAATACGCGCGGTTTTGCCTCAGCCCGCCGAGGTGCGTCTGAAAGGAAATTGGGCCCTTATTGCTGTGCAGCGCGATGGTCATGGAACTCAACGTACTTGACACGCGGCAGAAATCAAAAGACAATAAGAGTGGTTGAGCGTTTCCGCCCACTCGCGGGTTGTCTGAACTAAGTCGGACTATCCGGATCGTTCTCTTAGATTTTTGGCAATCGGATAGTTGTTAGCGGGAGGGCGCCAATCATGCAGTTTATCTTGACGGGATTTACGCAAGACACCACATTCCGTATATTCGAATTCGATTATGTGGGGCCGGGGCAGGCTCGGACACAGTTCACGGTCTGCGCCGATCTCGGGTTGATTCGCAGATATGGAATTCAGGTTCAGGACCTGCCCTTGCTTTGCCGTGGGGTATTGGAAGGCCGCGTCGAAGCTGAAGAGACTCGTTCGTTCATTTTCACCGAAGAGAAAATGATGGTCCACGCGCGGGATTGCGCTACCGCCAAAGAGTTGGCCGCACAACGGAAAAAGCCGCGAAAGCCAATAAGCGAAAATCTTGGGGCGGCGTGGCGCGGTCCGCAGGCGCTATAAGAAGTTACTTGGCCGCTTCGAACCGCTTGAGCTTGTTTACTCCGTTAAACGCCGCCATCTTATAGCACTCCGCGAGCGTCGGATAATTGAATACGGTATCTACGAAGTAATCCACAGTTGCATCCAAACTAAGGACGGCCTGTCCAATGTGCAGCAACTCGGAAGCTCCCTCCCCGATGATATGCACGCCCAGTAAGTGACGTGTTTCGCGGTGGAAGATTAGCTTCAGCCGCCCGGTGGTGTCGCCGCGAATCTGTCCTCGCGCGGTTTCCCGATAATAGGCTACGCCAACTTCGTAAGGCACGTCTTCATCGGTCAATTGCTCTTCGTTTTTCCCGATGAAAGAGATTTCCGGGATGGTGTAAATACCATACGGATAATTCGCCGGATTGGACTTGATGTTGAGTCCGAAAGCATTCGCCGCTGCCAAGCGTCCTTGTTCCATGGAGACCGAGGCAAGGCTGGGAAAACCGATCACGTCGCCTACCGCATAGATGTTCTGAACCTTGGTGCGGAACTCCGTATCGACTGTAATGCGACCCCGGTTGTCGGCCTCCAGGCCTGCCGCGGCGAGATTCAACTCGTCGACATTGCCTTGGCGCCCCACGGCGTACAGCAGCGCATCGCCCGAGATCCGTTTGTTGCTCTTGAGGTTCGCAACTACTCCGCCATCCGGCGACATTTCCACGCCGGCCACTTCCTCATTCAGGCGCATGGTGACGCGATGGTCGCGCAGATGGTAAGAGAGCGCTTCCACCATTTCGCTATCTGCGAATTCCAGCAGACGCGGCCGCTTCTCTACAAGAATGACGCGCGACCCAAGTATCGCGAACATGCATGCGTATTCCACGCCGATGACTCCGCCGCCTACAACGATGAACGTCTTCGGAATCTCCGGCATTTGCAGGATCTGGTCGCTATTAATTATGATTGCGCCATTAATAGGGACGGTCGCGGAAACCGCGGGCTTGGTGCCGGTGGCAATGATGATAAAAGGCGCCGCGAAATCTGCGGTGCCGCGTGAGTTTTCGATTTTAATGTGGGTCGCGTCGGTGAAGCTCGCGCGAGCGTAAAAGACATCGACGCCGTTACGCGCCAGCTGCGATTGCGTAACGTCTACTTCCGTCTTGATTACCTGGTTTACGCGGAAAGTAAGATCCGCCATGGTAATCCGTTCTTTGACGTGATAATTCACGCCATAAATACCCTGATACTGAAAGCCGGAAAGGTGCAGGACGGCCTCCCGCATCGTCTTGCTGGGGATCGTGCCGGTATTGACACAGGCCCCGCCGACGATTTCCCGCTGCTCGATGACCGCAACTCTGCGGCCGCACTTGGCCCCTTGAATGGCTGCGCGCTGTCCGGCCGGGCCGGAACCGATTACGATGAGGTCGTATTGATGCATCGTTCGTTTCCGAAGCTAATGATTCACCACGAAGGCGCTGAGACGCAGACTGTGTAAGTCGTTTGTGTCCTCAGCGTCTTTGCGCCCCTGTGGTGAATATCTCGCCTCTTTCTTCTACTTGGCCGAGTTAAATCGGCTTTCGATCTCTTCCCAGTTCACAACGCTCCACCAGGCTGAGATATAGTCGGGCCTTTTGTTTTGATACTTGAGATAGTAAGCGTGTTCCCATACATCCAAGCCCATCACGGGAAACTTACCTTCCATTACCGGGCTGTCCTGGTTGGCGGTTGAAATCACGTCGACTTTGCCGCCGGCCTTTACCAGCCATGCCCACCCGGAACCGAAGCGCGTCGTGGCCGCCTGATTAAACTTCGTCTTGAAGTCGTCAAAGCTGCCGAAGGTGGATTGAATCGCGGCGGCGATGTTGCCCGTGGGCGCTCCGCCGCCGCCCGCCTTCATGATTTTCCAGAACATGGAGTGGTTGATATGTCCGCCGCCATTGTTGCGGACGGCAGTGCGGATGCCCTCGGGAACGATTGCGCAGTTGTTGGCGAGTAGTTGCTCTACGCTCTTGCCGGCAAGTTCCGGCGCGGACTCCAAAGCCTTATTCAGATTGGTCACATAGGCATTGTGGTGTTTGCCATGGTGAATCTCCATCGTCATCTTATCGATGTATGGCTCGAGTGCATCTGGTGCGTAAGGCAGCGGCGGTAGTTCGAATGGCATGATTGGTCTCCTCTATTAGTTGATTCGTTCAAACGCGGCGGCGATGCGGAACATGGCGGCCTCATCGAAATGGCGCGTCATGATCTGCAGACCTACCGGCAGGCCTTCCGATGTCTTTCCACAGGGCACGCTCATGGCGGGGATCCCTGCCAGGCTGCCGGTGATGGTGTAGATATCGGATAAGTACATTGCTAATGGGTCGTCTACCTTTTCGCCGAGCCGGAATGCGGGGAACGGCGAAACCGGCGCAATTACGGCGTCCACTGTTTCGAACGCCCGCGCGAAATCGCGCGCAATCAGCGCGCGCACTTTCTGCGCCTTCAAATAGTATGCGTCATAATAGCCCGCGCTTAGTACATATGTGCCCAACATAATGCGGCGTTTGCACTCATTTCCGAACCCTTCGCCACGTGTGTTGCGATACATTCCCGCTAAAGTGGACGAGTTAGACGAGCGTGTGGTGTAACGTACGCCGTCATATCGCGCCAGATTTGAGCTGGCCTCCGCGGTAGCGATGACGTAGTAGCAAGCGATGGCCGAATCCGTCGCCGGCAGGCTGATATCGGCCACTTCGAAGCCCGCGCGGCGCAGCTTTTCTACCGCGGCGCCGATCAGCGTCGCAGTTTCGCCGGTGGCATCGCGCATATACTCGCGTGGCAATCCCAGTTTCATGTCTTTGACCGGGTCTTCGAGCGCCGATAAATAATTGGGAACCGGTGCGGTCGCCGAGGTCGAATCCGCCGGATCGTGCCCTGCGATGACGCCAAGCAGCGTCGCCGCGTCCTTCACCGAGCGTGCGAAAGGACCGATATGGTCGAGTGAACTCGCGAACGCCGTGAGCCCATAGCGCGACACGCGCCCGTAAGTCGGCATAGCGCCCACCACGCCGCAGAAGGACGCAGGCTGCCGCACCGAGCCCCCGGTATCGGAACCCAAGGACACGACCGCCGTCCCTTGCGCCACCACTGCCGCCGATCCTCCGCTCGATCCTCCTGGAACGCGGTTGAGCGCAACCGGGTTTCGCGTGGGCCCAAATGCCGAATTTTCGTTGGACGACCCCATGGCGAATTCATCGCAATTGGTTTTGCCGATCAGGATACCGCCGGCCTGTTCCAAACGAATGACCGCGGTGGCGTCATAGGGAGGCACATAATTCGCCAGCAATCTCGAGCCGCAGGTTGTGCGGACGCCTTTGGTGACGATTACGTCCTTCACGGCTACGGGAACGCCGGCCAAAGGGCCCGGGTCTTGGCCGCGTGCCAGTTGCTCGTCAACGCGCTTCGCATTAGCGAGCGCGCGTTCCGCGGAGAGATGCAAGTAGGCGTTTGTCTTGGGATTCTCAGCTTCCGCGAAACGTAAGGCTTCGGCAGTCAACTCGGCTGCGCTGAACTGTCGTGCGCGAAGACTCTCACGGATACTGTCGATAGTGAGCGATGGGATATCCAAACCAGAAGGTTAACATGCACAACGCTGGCGTCCGGCCCAGCAAAATCGCGGGGCCGAAACGCACAACGCCGTGGACTACGGTGGGCTTACTTCACAATTGGTGCGCTAGCAAAGATATTCACGGTGACGGCTCCGGATGTGTTGGAGCAACCAGCGAAACCTGAGATGGGGAACGTGGGGTTATTGTTGCATCCCCACCAATTGCCATCCGCGTTTACCGCGCCTCCGCTAAGGTTTGCTACGCCTGTGCCGGAAGTAATGGTATTTCGTTGAACGTTGACCGCACCGGGCCCCTTCACCACTACGTCGAACGCTTCCTTGGAGATCGTGTTCTGGGCGATAAGCGTGCCGGCGATGCTGGAAACGCCATAAACATTGATACCCGCCGTTCCGGGCGTGGCGGCATCTGCGGTATCGGCGGCATTGTCGCTAATGGTATTCCCGATAACAATGTTGTTGGTGAGCGTCTGTCCTGGAGTGTGGCTATGCATCGTCACGCCTGGTAGGCTGTTGCCGGTCAAGACGTTGTTAACTACGAGATTGCTGTAACTGCCAGCGCCGGGAACGGAGGCGAAAATACCGGCGCCTGCTCCGCCGCCTGCTGCGGAACCGTTTCCTGACACCTGATTGCTGATAACCGCATTGTTGTATACGCCGAGAGGAGTTGTGGACCCTGTGAGCGCAGCCGGGGGGTGCGAGGCGAGCGTGATTCCGCACGCTGCCAGGTTATTCATGACGACGTTTCCGGTGATCACGTTGTCATGCGTGGCGCCGGCGTCGTCGCTGACCAGAATACCGCCCGAGTTGTTCTGCACGGTGTTATTGGCGACCAACGCATGGAAGACGCCGTTGAGGTGAATGCCCTCGCCGCAGTCCTGGCCCTCTGAAGTATCGTATGCCGGTATATTGGGGCACGTAGCTCCCGACGCTGCGGCAACCAACCCAAGATTGTTCTTTTGGACAATGTTGCCCGAAATCGTGACGGCCGAGGCGGCGGTTACCAGGATGCCCTCGAAGTTCGCATTCTGCACGGTAAATCCTGAAACATAAACGCCGGACAAGCCTTTATTATCGATTCCGTCGACATAGATGCCGACGCCAAGACCAGTGGCATCAATGACAACTGTGGTCGCGTCGGCGCCGATGAGCGACAGCGGCATGCCGATCTTAACGCTTTCTTTGTAGGTTCCAGGCGCGACATTGATGACATCGTTGGGGGACGCAGCCGAAACGGCGGCGCCGATGGTCTTCATGCAGCCCGATGAGGCTGTGGGGTTAACACAGAATGATGTGGCGTTCGCGGATGCACACAGCCCAATCAACGCGGCGCCGGCGGTGAAAACGGAACGCGCGACAAGACTTTCCCACTTCTTAACAAAATTTTCTCTCTTCAAAATGCTCCTCCAATAGTTTTTGTAAGATACGCACAAAAGCGTTTACTGCACTTTGTGGTTCGCGCTCAGATTATCACGGATGAAGGTGTGATATCGCACTTGTGCATAAGTATGGGTGAACTATCGAAAGGGCATTGCGGCTAATGGATGGTGCGCGTCTTGCGGTTCATATAGTCCATTAGTAAGTACTGACCTAGCGTGTAAGGGGTGGTGAAATAGGCCTTGCCGCGGCAGATCTCGGTCACTTTCTGGACGAAATTGATCAGCCCGTAATCGCTCGCCAGCATGAACGTATTAATTAGAATTCCCTGCTTCTTGCAGCGGTTCACTTCTTCGAGCGTCTTGCTGATCACTAGCGGGTCGAGGCCAAACGCATTCTTGTACATGCGGCCGTCCTCAAGCGTGAGGCAGCTTGGTTTGCCGTCGGTGATCATGACAATCTGGCGCATGTCCTTACGTTCCTGAGAGAGAAGCTTCTGCGCCAGAATCAGCCCGTCGCGTGTGTTCGTGTAATAAGGGCCTACTTGTACGCGCGCCAATTGACTGATCGCAAGTTCCTCAGCGCTGTCGTGGAAAAGCACGCAGCGCAGGCTGTCACCGGGATATTGCGTGCGGATCAGGTGCGCAAGCGCTAGCGCAACCTTCTTTGCTGGGGTAAACCGGTCTTCGCCATAAAGGATCATGCTATGGCTGCAATCGAGCATGAGCACGGTAGCGCAAGAGCTCTGGTACTCGCATTGGTGCACGTGGAGATCGGAGTAATCCATGTCGAGCGGCACCTTGGCGCCCTCGCGTCGAATGGCGGAAAAGAGCGTCTCGCTAATGTCGAGATTTAACGTGTCCCCGAATTCGTAAAGCTTAGAAGACCCTGACGCTTCAATGCCTGTTGCGAGATCGCGCGTGTCATGGCGCCCGAAACTCGATTTTCCCAGCGAGCCCAGCAAATCTTTGAGCGTCTTGAAGCCCAGGAAATCGAGCGACTTATCGGTCACTTCGAACTTGATCTTGCCCTCGGGCCTGCCGCCGCTCCCCGGTGGCTGCGTCTGGGGCTCTCCCGGCTCTTCGATGGTGATCTGGCCTTCGTCGACCATCTTCTGCACCAGGTTATCGAGCAGTTTATCCATCTGCTCGGGCGACATATTTTGCAGGCGCTCCATCATCTCGCGCATGCTTTCCTGGTCGAAGAGATTGCCCTGCTCCAGCGCCTGCTGAATGGCCTGCTTGAGATCTTCGAGCGTGTGTTGATTCCACTCGCTGAAGGGTGAGTATTGAGAATTGAAGCCGCTCTCGAGCAGGAAATCGGCAAGGGCCTTAAGGAGTTCTTCGGCGCCCACGCCAAGGTCATCACCGGTGTATTTGGAGTAGCGGATCGACTTCATAAACGAAACCTTCTCCCGATGCAGGGCCGCGGCAGCGCAGAGAGACTCATGAGTGTGTTTCTCCGCGCTAATTTTCTTCAGCGCCGAATCGCATGGCCGCTAGTTATACTGCCGCCGAAAATTCGGCCGTTCGCCTTTGGCGTTCTCTTCGCGCTCGCGAGGTTCGCGGCGCTGCTTTTCTTCGGCTGCGAAGCCGCGTTCTTCGCTACGGCTGATGCGTCTGTGGGCGTGCAATCCCTCAAGCACGAATTCCGCCGCGGAGGCCCGCAGGGCGTCCGGTTCATTTGCGCTCAGGCCAAGGCTCTTCAGCTTTTCCATCAGGCCCTGGATGCGGCCGAGTTGCTCTACGAGAGTGGCTGCATCCACGGTCTCATCCAGTTTGAGCGTGCCTCCCAAATCAAACCACTGGACGATCTGCGAAACATTGGCGCCTTCGAAGTAATGCGTGTACACACGGCCCACAGCGGCGCGGATGATCTCTCGCGCCACCGCATCGCCGCCCTTCAATTCGCCCTCATATTCGAGTTCGAGCTTGCCGGTGATCGCGGGCAGCGCGGAGTACAGGTCGAGGACGCGTGGCACGGCCACGCCCTCGCGATTCTTCAGCGCGCGGCGTTCGGCATTAGAAACCACATTCTCCAGCGCGGAAATCGGCAAACGTTGTGAAACGCCGGAGCGCTTGTCGATACGCTTATCTTCGCGCGCCAGAAATGCCAGCGTCTCCACCACTTCGCGCATGTAATCGGGGACGCGCACTTCCACCGGCGATTCGCGATCCACCCACGATTCCTGTGACGTGATGGCCATGCCTTGTGCGAGAGCCGCCGGATAATGGGTGCGGATTTCAGAGCCGATGCGGTCTTTGAGCGGAGTGATAATCTTGCCGCGCGCCGTGTAGTCTTCAGGATTCGCGGTGAAGACCAGCATCACGTCGATCGGCAGACGCACAGGATATCCCTTAATCTGGACGTCGCCTTCCTGCATGATATTGAATAGTCCCACCTGAATCTTGCCGGCCAGGTCGGGCAACTCGTTGATGGCGAAAATGCCGCGGTTGGCGCGTGGCAGCAGGCCATAGTGCACGGTCAATTCGTTGGAAATATCTTCGCCCCGGCGGGCGGCCTTGATTGGGTCGATATCGCCGATCATATCGGCAATGGTGACGTCCGGCGTGGCGAGTTTTTCTACGTACCGCTGGTCGCGATGCAGCCAGGCGATAGGCGTCTCCTCGGCGCGTTCCGCAATCAAATCGCGACAGCGGCGGCAGATGGGTTGATACGGGTTGTCGTGGATTTCGCAGCCTTCCACGTAAGGCGTCCATTCGTCCAGCAGAGTGGTCAGCAGACGAACAAGGCGCGTTTTGGCCTGTCCGCGCAGACCGAGCAAAATAAAATTATGACGGGAAAGAATGGCGTTGACGACTTGCGGAATGACGGTATCTTCATATCCCACGATTCCCGGAAACAGATCTTCGCCGCGCTGGATGCGACAGATCAGATTGCTGCGAAGTTCATCCTTGACCGAGCGGCCGGCAATCTTCGATTCGGGGAAGGAGCTTTGACGGAGAACGCCAAGGCTGCGGGGCAATTCCTGAGTGGCTCTGGGCAAACGAACCCCCTTCTGTCGCGATTGTAGCAGAGAAGCTTTCGAATCCACGGGTCCGCGTAAAGCCAACCTTGCTATCCGCTACAATGTCTCCGTGGAGACAACCGAAAAGAGCGAGAAGCCAAACCTGTGGACCCGCTATAACGACATCACGCGCGATGTGAAGCGTGGATTTGTCGCTGAGTGGACCGTGACCATCATCCTGTTGCTCTTCGCCACCACCAGCCTGGTGCAGGCATTCGTCATTCCAAGCGCTTCCATGGAAGATACGCTGCTCATCGGCGACCACGTTCTGGTGGACAAGTTAGTCTATGCTCCGGCCGGCAAAGCTTCGGGCGCGCTGCTGCCTTATCGCGACGTCCGCCGCGGCGACATCATCGTGTTTCGGTATCCGCTGAACATTAAGGAAGACTACGTTAAGCGGGCGATCGGCGTCCCGGGCGACCACATCAGGCTTGAGGATAAGAAGGTAATTCTCAACGGCCACGCGGTTGAGGAGCCATATACAAAACATCAAAGTTACGTCGATACTTACCGCGATTATTTCCCGTCTGGTCCGCCGAATGTCACGCTTCCGCCAAGCGCGATGGATATGCTGGAAAACCACGTGGTAAACGGAGAATTGGTTGTGCCGCCGAATTGCATTTTCGCCATGGGCGACAATCGCGACGATTCTTCCGACAGCCGCTATTGGGGGTTTGTGCCGAGAGAGAATATCGAGGGCACCCCCACGGTTATTTATTGGTCGTTCGAAGCTCCGACCGCCGATCTTACCAACGGCAATATCGGAATCGAACACATCATCGATGTGATCACGCACTTCTTCAGTAAGACGCGCTGGTCGCGAACGTTCAAATTAGTGCACGGCTACCCACTCCAGTAGGCGCGCCTGCGTTCGTCTGTCAGGTTACAATACCTGTGTGAAGAGAACTGAGAGTAAGGCCCCGGGGCGATGGCGCCGCTTTGCGGCAATCTCGAATGGCGTGAAGCGCGGATTCGTGGCCGAATGGGTGGTTACTATCATTGTTTTACTCTTCGCCACATCCACAGTAGCGCAGGCTTTTGTAATTCCCTCGGGCTCCATGGAAGACACTTTCCTGGTTGGCGACCATGTGCTGGTGGATAAGCTTGTCTACTCGCCCGCAGGCAAAATCTCAGGAGCGGCATTGCCCTATCGTGATGTGCGCCGTGGAGACATTATCGTATTTCGTCATCCGGCGAAGCTCGAGGAAGACTTGGTTAAGCGAGCGATTGGGATTCCGGGCGACCACATCAGGCTCGAAAACAAGCAGCTGATTCTTAATGGCCACAAAGTGTACGAGCCGTACACCAAGCACGTGAACTATGTGGATAGTTATCGGGATTACTTTCCCGCAGGGCAGCCGGATGCGACGGTATCCCCGCGTGCGATGGAGATGCTCGCGAACAACGTGGTAAATGGGGATTTGGTGGTGCCGCCGAATTTCATCTTCGCGATGGGCGACAATCGCGATAATTCTTCCGACAGTCGCTATTGGGGCTTTGTGCCCAGAGAAAATATCGAGGGCACGCCATTCATCATTTATTGGTCATTCGACGCGCCTACGGAAGATCTAAGCAGTGGCAATATTGGCACGGATCATATGATCGACGTAGTTACACACTTCTTTAGTAAAACGCGCTGGGCGCGCACTTTCCAGTTGATTCGTGGATACCCTCTGAAGTAATTGGAGCGCACCACTTAACCGCGCCAGCCCCCGTTATTGACCCTCGTTATGTAAACGGGTCGGAAGTCCCCCGAGCGCCTTCAGGCTTCTCCCTCGCGGCTACCCGCCAAGAGCTTGCACACCAGCGCATTATCGAGAAGGACCCCCTATTTTGATAGTGTTGGATCAAAATAGGAAGACCGGCGCCTGCCTTGCAGGAACGCTCCACGGTCATCGTAGCACGAGCCGTGCCAATTGCTATGGCTCGAAAGTCCTACTGTACCCACACTTCGATACCCGGCGCCTGTGTGGGTCCAATGGAGAGTATCGCGCTCGCAGAGCCTGCGGGAAGCCCTGCCGGAATTACGGCATTTACTTGCAATAACCCTATAAGTCCGGGCGCTTCACCGGCGTAGAGTAAGGAGGCCGTAGCGCCGCCAATCGTAAGTGTTACCGGCAGCATTGGTTGCGGATAGGGTGAAGAAGCCGCCTGGCCCGCGACGTTGGCGCCGGTAGTCAGTCCTTCGCCGGTGGCGAAAAATGTCAAAATTGCGCCTTGCGTGCTCGGATTCGTGGCGCTGTTCAAAGAGCCGTCCGGATTCAGGACCGTCGGAAAAGCCGCCGGTGACGTGGCGTCCACCGGCAGATCTGCGACGCCGGCGGTCTGTCCCTGGTAAAGAACTATTACGTGCGTGATCGACTGTCCCGCGACGGTGTAGGGAACCTGGGTGTTTACCTGCCCCGCCTGGGCGTAAAAGATTGGGGCGGCAACGCCGTCGAATCGAACTTCTGACCCCCCTACCAGATTCGCTAAGAGGCCGCTTGCATCCAGGGCTCCCGTCGCGGCTTGTAAGGGCCCAATTCCCGAACCATAGATCGTCACGATCTCGCCCGGGGCAACGGACCCAGCAGCGAGGCTGGCAGCATTGAAGGCGCTGATGGATGGCGCCGGCGCGGTTGGCGGCGAGACCGGCTGCGCTGCCTGCGGAGACAGACGCCTTATCCGGTTGTTGCTGGTATCGGCAAAATAGAGCGCGCCCGCTCCATCCATAAGAATGCCGGCCGGAGCGTTGATTTGGGCGGCGAGCGCCATGCCGCCATCGGCCGAAAAACCCGGCGTGGCTTGCCCGGCTATCGTATAGATGGCGCCGGAGGACGTCGCCTGACGGATTAAGTTATTGCCTGTATCTGAAATAAAAATATTGCCACTATCGTCAACGGCGACGCCCGACGGAGCATTTAACGCGGCAGCCACGGCGCTCACGCCATCGGCGCTCGTCCCGGCTTGCCCGGTTCCCACTACTGTGGTGATGATGCCTCGTGAATCCACCTTCGCTATCCGATGGTTGAGAGTGTCCGCGATGAACAAGTTGCCTGAGGAATCCGCCGCGCAAGCTCCTGGCTGGTTGAGTTCCGCGGTGACCGCCGGACCACCGTCGCCTCCGAAGCCCGGCGTTCCGTTTCCGGCGACCGTGCTCGCATAGCCGCCGGGAAGCACCCTGAGGACCCGGTGATTTGAAGTATCGACGATGTAGATTGTTCCGGTTAGGCCAATGCAGACGTTTCTCGGGCCCCGGAGCTGGGTTTGGGAAGGAAGAAGATTATCGAGACCCTGGCCGCCCGTTCCGGTGCCGGAGAAGGTCGAGATTCGTCCGGCGGTTGCCACTTCGCGAACGCGGTGGTTGTAGGTGTCCGCAAGGTAGACATCGCCGTAAACGTCGGCGGCGACTCCCATGGGTGAATAAAGGTTTGCCGAGGAAGCGGGAATCTGGTCCCCATTGAAGCCCGCAACACCGGTGCCCGCGAGCGTCGAAATCACGCCCGAAGGCGGTACGATCCGCACGCGCTGAGTTCCCGTGTCGGCAATGTAGAGATTCCCGCTACGGTCGAGCGCGATACCCATCGGTTGGTTTAAGATTGCTTGCGTGGCAGGTCCGTTATCGCCTACCGCGTGTAGAAATCCATCCCCTGCAACCGTACCGATAATGCTTTGCGGATTTATCTCCCGGATGTGGATACCATCCGCGAGGTAGAGATCGCCGCCGGAATCGAACGCGAGATCGCGAGCGGTGGTGAGCTGGGCTTTAGCTGCGGGGCCTCCGTCGCCGGAAAAACCTGGCGTTCCGGTTCCGGTAATTGCGATCCACGCGCCAGCCGGAGTAGCTTCGTGAATGACATTGCTGGAATCGGCCACGTAGATATTCCCCAAACCATCTACCGCAACGGCCACTGGTGTCTGTAACATCGCCGTTTGCGTGCCGCCTACGATGGTGGAAATGATGCCGCCCGGAACGATTTTCCGAATGCGCTGGTTCTGCGAATCGGCCAGATAGATTACGCCGGCGCGGTCTACAGCCAAACCCGCCGGGTAGCCGATCTGCGCGTTCACAGCGAGGCCGCCATCGCCGCGGAATCCGGCCACGCCGGTTCCGGCAACCGTCGAAATCTTGCCGTCCGGCGTGACGCGCCGAATCCGATGCCCTTCAAACTCTGAGATATAGAGGTTCCCCGCGGCATCGACGGCAACGTTGCGGGGCGACATCAGCTGAGCGTTGATGGCCAATCCGCCGTCGCCTAAAGAGCCCTTGACGCCGGTCCCCGCGGCGGTGCTGATGGATCCGTCGGGCGCGATGCGGCGGACGCGCTGGTTGCCGATGTCGGCTATATAGATGTTGCCGCTGAGATCGGCGGCCAAGCCATATGGCAGGTTCAGCGCGGCGGACGTCGCGGGTCTGCCATCTCCGCCATATGCGGCGGTGCCGTTTCCCGCGACGGTAGTGATGACACCCCGGGCGTCGATCTTTCGGATCAGGCTTCGGTCCGTGTCGGAAAGGTAGGTGTTGCCAAGCCGGTCCACTGCGACGCCCTGAACATTTCCCAGTTGGGCCCAGGCGGCAGGGCCCCCATCTCCGATGGAGGAGCTTCCCGCCACGGTGGTAATTCGATACACGACCGGCGGCGCCTGTGCGCAAGCCAAGACTGCTGTCAGGAAGAAATTGCTTACTACCTGTTTCATGAAAGCCGTACCACTTCTCCGAAGAGATAGTGCGCCGAACCCCGAAAAATTCTCAGGTCGGGCCGAAAAGTTAAATAGGATGACTATTTGGAGACGGCTTCGAAATTTAGGAATTCTGAGCACGCTGCTACTGCCCACCGTGTCGGGCGCCGCTCTAATCCATCTCAAGAATCGGACGATCCAATCGGAAGGGAAAGGGGATATCGCGCGGTTGCCGGGCGTCGCCTCCCCGGGGCAGCATTGGATACTGCAATTTTCTGCTTTTCCGGACGCAGCGATTCGCGCCGAATTGCGGCGCCGGGGAGTTCGCATTCTAGATTACGTCCCGGCCGCTGCCCTCATGATTTCGTTTGCGAGCGCGCCGGACTTGAGGGGCCTTCACGTCGTGTGGGCCGGCCAGTTGGAGGCAATCGACCGACAAGGCGCCGGATTGGACCGGGCGCGTTCGTTCCTTGTAATCTTCCACCGCGATGTGAGGCCGGGACGCGCCACTGAACTATTGCGTGACTTCCAACTGCTCGCAGGGGCGGAGTTGCTACCCAACCAATACCTGGTGGCGGCCAATCACCGCGCCTTGCCTGAGTTAGCCAGGCGTGACGAAGTCGCCTTCGTTATGCCCGCCGAATCCGAGATGGCATTTACGCGGCGCCCCTACCAGTGTCCGGGTCCATTGACGGAGGCGGGTCCCATCGGCGAGTACGCGACATCGGGCGCAACCTGGTCGAAGGATTCATCGGGCGCCTTTTCCATCGGCTACCACTTCAATGCATTCACTGCTAAGCTCGACCAGAACATGCAGCAGGCGCAGATTGCGCTTGCCTTCGCGCAATGGATGAAATACGCTGGCGTGACCATTGCGCCAGTGGCGCTGGCCGCTCAACCGAGAAGCGTAGATCTGCTTTTCGCCTCCTACTCGCATGGCGATCCGTATGCATTCGACGGCCAAGGCGGCGTACTCGCTCACACTTTCTATCCCACCCCTTTGAACGCCGAGCCGCTCGCAGGCGATATGCATTTCGACGATTCCGAGAGTTGGGGCGTGGGTTCCGGGGTCGATTTGTTCTCCGTGGCGTTGCACGAGGCTGGGCATGCTCTTGGGCTAGCGCATTCCACCAATCCGAACGCAGTGATGTATCCCTATTACCGTCAGCAGACTGGGCTGACGAGTGACGATATTTCGGCGATTCAATCGCGGTACGGCTCCGCATCTGCGGCGCTGCCTGTGACCCCGTCGCAGCCGAGCCAACCCGTTCAACCGACGCTGCCGGTCCAGCCTACCCAGCCCACAGAACCCGCTCAGCCGTCGCCGCCGGTTCAGCCAACGCTGCCCAACAATCCGGACACGCTGCCGCCTTCGCTCACCATTGTGTCGCCGGGCTCAACTATCGTTTCCGCATACGCCTCCAGCATCGGCGTGAGTGGAACGGCAAGCGATAACGTCGGCGTAACGGCTGTTCAGTGGGCCGCTTCCACCGGCGGATCTGGCACAGCGTCAGGAACTACAAAGTGGTCTGCTACGATTCCTCTCCTGGTTGGGACCAACGTAGTAACTGTAAGAGCTTACGATGCGGCCGGAAACTCGGGATGGCGTACAGTGACGGTTGTCCGTAGTCAGTAGACCCGGATATTTCTCTACTTAGTACTCGCGCCGGGTGCTTCTGTAGCCGATAGAAAGCTGTAGGAGCCATGCGCTATACAAAAGCACCAAAGTCCTATACCGGTACCGCAAGGCGAACCGGCTGCAAGCCCGTGTCGGTGAGCGTAGCCGAACCGAAGAGCGACCCGTGCTTAAAAGACTGTATTGATGAGAGGCATGCGCTTGCGGGGGAAATCGTGGCGCAGGCGATGGATCTTGCGATTGATCCGACGGAAAGCATCCTTTTCGCGCTGGCGCAGGCGGTGGAACAACGGGATACCCAGACCGCCGGTCACTGCGAGCGGCTGGCCTTCATCGCAGTCGCGATAGGGATGGCGATGGGCCTCGACCGGCCGAAACTGCTGACCCTTTACCGGGGGGGCTACTTGCACGATGTGGGCAAGGTTGGAATCCCCGATTCCATCTTATATAAGCCGGGTAAGTTGACTGCAGAGGAATGGATCACGATGCGCAGTCACACGACGCGCGGCGAGGAGATCTGCCGTCCGCTGCATTCATTGCGGCCTGTGCTCCCCATCATCCGCCATCATCACGAGCGGTGGGACGGCGGCGGGTATCCAGATGGATTGTGCGGGGACCAGATTCCACTCCTCGCGCGCATCGTACAGATCGCGGACATCTACGATGCGTTGATCAGCGTACGTCCATATAAGCCCGCGCTTTCACAGGCGGAGGCGCTTCAGATCATGCGGGACGAAACCGGCATGGGGTGGCGCGACCCGGAGATCATGAGTGTTTTCTTCCGCTTGCACGAGAAGGTCATCGCGCGTATCGCGGAGTACACCAGCGGAGCTGACCGAAACCTGGAAGCAATGCGCGACGCGCTGGCCACTCTGGATAGCGTGATTCAAGCCTAACCTTCGCCAGCAGAGCTTAAAAACCAGTTTGTGCTGTTAAGATGTGCGAAGAGCCGTTCGCACCACAATTCGGTACGCCGCTAATGCACGCCCGGACGGCGCTCGATCACCATCTACGTACTCATGGCGCACGTCTAAGCCGAGGGTCTCTTTCGGCAAAAGGTTCGCCGAACTGTTTTCCTCAGAGGTAAGAATCGAAAGATAACGAGCCTGCAACTTTGCATGCGCTATGACTGAAGCAGAAGCGAATCCGCTGCCACCGGAGAACTTTTCTAAAAGAAACGCTTGAAGGGCTGCGTTGTCTACCCTGCGGAGGAATTATGCCGTCAACGCTAATTGGTTTGAAAAAAACTCTGGTTTGGACACAATTCACCGGAGCTCCATCGGCCAGTGACCTGAGGGAATTGCAGCGAATAGCTGCAAGCAGCGGCAAGACGCTCGGGATGGCTGGGATCACGAGCTCATTCAATGTCAAATTCGGGGGCAAGGACGAAGCAACGCTATTGCCGTCGGGCGGTGGCTTCACTCTCGCCGATGATGTGGTCGTTACCGTAGTATTCGATTCACAGAAGAGTTGGAAACAAATCGATCCGCTCTCAGCGATAACAGCACAATTACTCCTCGATCACGAACAAGGCCATTACGATTTCACAGCTTTGATGGCGAGGGATTGCTTTATCGATCTCATGCAGCTCAAATCTCAAACTTTTTCCGACGTAGCAACCGGAAGGAGCGCCGCCAAGTCCATTGTCGATACGTATCAGACGAAGTTGAAAACTGTCCAAAAGACCTATGATTCCGACACATTTCATGGGGGATGGGTGGTGCCGAGCAGCGGGTTTTTCCCGCCGCGCAAGGAGAGCTATCAAGTGAAATGGGAAGGATTTATCACATCGGCGTTCACCGTCGAACGGCAACCCCAAGTGGTCGCACCCACGGATGGCGCGACTTATAAAATTCGAATATTAGACGCGATCGCAACCGGCGGCTTCCAAATCTAAGCCGCGGCCGTCTGCGGTGCTGAAGTAGGTCACGTGAGAAACGTGCAGACTCGGCGCGGCGCCACTCCCCTGGCTGCGAAAGATCGGCCGATGGCAGAGGGCGCCGCCCGTCCTCATATAGTTACTCCGCCTTATATGCGATCTACTCCTCGGAACGCGACGATCTCCCCTGCCCAGGGTATTGCTGCCAATCCCGGAAAACAGTACCATGCCGGCTATTATGAGACTTTCGAAATACGTGCGTCTCCGCTTGTCATTGGTGACGGGTATGTTTTTGCTAGCGTGCAGCGCCACACCTGCCGGTGCGCAATCCATCTACGTGCGCCTGCTGGGAACAGCCGGTCCGTCTTTGAATCCGAGCCAGGCCGAGGCAGGCTTGCTGGTAGTTGCCGGCTCCGAAATCCTGCTATTTGACTGCGGACACGGAGTTCCCGACAGGCTGGCTCAAGTAGGCCGCACCAACGTCAGTAAGGTCTTCCTCACGCATGTCCACTCGGACCACACCGAAGGCCTGCCGGAGCTTTGGATGAATGAAGTGACCTGGGAGAATCGGGGCAGCACGCCGCTCTCGGTATGGGGCCCTGCGGAAGCCACCCCCAATCAGCCATCCGGTACGGCCGACCTTACTTCCGATGTCTCCAAGGCGTTCGCCACAAACACGCTTATCCGTCGTGATCTGGTGGAGCATCTCCCGGCGGGCGGGATACAGTTTCAGACGACCCAGATCACCGGCGAAGGCGTCTTGTACCAAAACAATGGCGTCACCGTTACCGCCTTTCTCGTGGATCACGGTGTGGTGAAGCCGGCCTACGGGTACCGCGTCGATTACCAGGGACATTCGGTGACGTTTTCTGGAGACACCACATTCACTCCCAACTTGGTCAAGTACGCTCAAGGAACGGACGTCCTGGTGCACGAGGTGCTTCTGAGCCCTCCCGGAGCTACTCCAAATAGCGATGTCATTCTTAGTTACCACAGCACGCCGGAACAAGCTTCTGCGACCTTCACTCAAGTGGCGCCAAAGCTGGCCGTGTACACCCATATCGTCGATCAGACTGGCGGGGGCGCGCAAGAAATCATCAACCGCACGCGCGCCGCCGGATATGCGGGGCCTTTGGAGGTGGGACAGGATCTGACCCTGATCGAGATAGGGGATTCCGTCTCCGTGTTGCGCTGTCCGTCTGTTTCCAACCCGGCGATTTCCGCAATCACCAATCCCAGCTATCAAAATCAAATAGCCGCGGGGGGGACCGTTATCGTGTGGGGCAGCAACTTCAGCAGGGGCGGGAATCAGGTATTCTTTACGCCGGCGAATGGCGGGCAGACGGTGACTTTGAATGAAAGCGACCGTCTATATTTCTGGGATCAGTCCTCCGGGCAGATCAATGCCGCACTGGATCCACGCATCACGCCGGGTGTCTGGTATGTGTCTGTACAGAACAGTTGCATCGTTTCTTCGGGCGCGGTCCAAACATTCTCAGTAACAATCAACTGAGGACCGGAAAAGCGCGTCGACCGGAAGAAATTGCTCCTCGCATTTCGACCCGTGAAGAGACCGGAGGGAAAGGCGGCCGAGTAGCTCTGGCACATTTCCGCAATGATAAGATGAGTGCCTCGGCACGGGTAGCGAGACGATTCCGCTACGCCGGAAATTCTTCAGGAAGCGAGTCTGCGCCTATGTTAGACCGAAATAGCTTACTGCTTTTGGCCGTTATCGGCTTCTCCGTTATCACTGCGCAAGGCCAAATTTGCCGCAAAGAATATGGTGACGATCCGGACTCCTATGCTGCATCGCAGGTCGATGTCGCCTTCGGGTGGTTAGCTCGTAACCCGGCCGTTATTGGAGCAATAGTGGAGACCAACGGCCATATTGTTACCTATGAATTGTTTGCCACTACGGCCAATGTGTGGGGGGCTACTGGTTTGACGGTTGTCTCCAGAGCAAAGGCAGTCGCTGCCATCAATTCGGTGTGCGGACCGGGCTTCATAGCTAACGTAAGCACCGGTTTCAACCCCCGGATCCGCGCCGCTGTCACCTCAGTTATCCCACAATCCGGCATGTCTAACGAGAGCCTGGCGATTGGCGATTTCAACGGCGATGGCGATACGGATACGGCTGCAATCACAGTATCCGGCATCCAGGTAAGCCTTCGGGGCAGCGACGGTAGCGTCGCTGCCACCGCGAATTACAACGTCAGCGGCGTCGGCTCCAGCATCGTCGCCGGAGATTTTAACGGCGACGGCATTCTCGATCTGGCAGCCACGCAAAACGATTCCGCCGGAAATGTTGTGGTGCTGCTGGGCAAAGGCAACGGCACTTTCGGCGCTGCAAGCAAATACCCCGCGGGTCAATTCGCGTTCTATCTGGCATGGGGCGACTTCAATCGCGATGGACACCTCGATCTTGCCGTCACCAACATCAACACCACCCTTGGTTCATCAGTCACTACGGGGACGATCGCCATTCTGGCGGGCAACGGCAGCGGCGGCTTCGCGCCGCCCGTGAATTACAACGCCGGGTCTGCACCCGCCACCATTCTCGCGGCCGACTTTGACGGCGATGGCATTCTGGATTTGGCCGCGTTGGACGCGGTTACCGGCGCCGCAAACAATGTGTGGGTGCTGTCCGGCAGGGGCGACGGCACGTTTCTATCCGCTAAATCGACCGCCTCGGGGACGGTCAGTGGACATCTCGCCTTCACCGACCTGGATCACGACGGCAAAATGGACCTGGCGATCGCCGATCAGTTCACCGGGGCCCTCACCGTGATGAGAGGCAACGGGAACGGCACGTTCCAAGCTCCCGAATCCTATGTGGCGGGTTCCCAGCCCATATCAATCGCCCCCATTCCGCTAAACGACGGCAGTACGCTTTTTTTTACCGTGGACAACATTAGCGGCGCCGATTTCATATTCTTCGCCGACCCTCAGGGCAAGGTCCATAGTCCCCTGCTGCAAAGCGTGGGGCGAAGTCCCGCATCTATCGTCGCGGCCGACCTCAATGGCGACAAGAGTCCCGATCTTGTTGTGGGCGATAGCGAAGCAGGCAGCATCTATGTGAAGCTCTGGAACGGAAGCGGATTCGGCAACACCGTGACATACCAGGCGGGAGCGCGTCCGGCAGCGCTGGCCACGGCGGATTTGAATCGCGACGGCAAGAGTGACATTTTCGCCGCCGACGGGCCGGGAATCGAAGTCCTGCTGGGGAATGGCGACGGTACGTTGGGGCAGGTGAAGACCTACCCGGCGGGGGGGCGCGCTCGGTTCAATAGCTGTCGCCGATTTTAATGGTGACGGCGCACCCGACGTGGCCGCGGCCAATGGCGCCGGCGGCGTGGCGATTTTTCTGGGCACTGGAAGCGGCTCTTTTCAGAACGTGCAAGCGATCCCGCTGTCTAGCGGATCGACCGCCTACTCCACAGTAACCGGGAACTTCAATCGCGACGGAAAACAGGACGTGATTGCGGTCAGTCCCTCCTCAGCAACCCAACCGGGTAGCCTTGCTGTGATGCTGGGGAAAGGCGACGGCACCTTCCAAACCAGTTATATTGCGTTGCCGGGACCGCTGATTCCTCAAGGCATTGGCAATGGCATTACGGCCGCGCTGGCCGCAGCCGATTTCAATGGCGACGGCAAACTCGATATCGCGGTCGTGCTCCGCGGCGGTGGAACCAACAGCATCGGAGTGCTATTGGGCGATGGTGAGGGAGGCTTCGCCGCCCCGGTACTCACGCCCACCACAGCCGCCCCGCCGACGATCGCCGCGGCCGACGTGAATGGCGACGGTTTCCCCGATTTGATCCTCTCGGATTGCTGCGGCCTCACAGAAACGACATTGCTTTTCGGCAAAGGAGACGGAAGCTTTCAGGCGGAATTCCACTTTCCGTCAGGGCCCAATACCAAGGGACTGGCGGTCGCCGATTTTAATGGCGATGGAAAGCCGGACCTCGCCGTCATTGGACAAGTGAAAGAGGCCGACAAGGGAACGTTGGTGGTCTGGTACAACCAGACCGCGACTGGAACCAAGAGCGCGACGGCAACGATCATATCCGCTGCGAATCCGAATAGCACGGCGGTCGCCTCCGGGTCACTGGCCATCGCGTACGGAACTCACCTGGCACAAGGAACGCAAGGGGCGACATCGCTGCCGCTCCCTACTTCATTCGGAGGAACGAGTATTTCGCTGGTGGACGCGTCGGGCAAGCAGTGGCAGACTCCGCTGATTTATGTTTCTGCATGCCAGGTAAATTTTGAAGTCCCCGCCGGCGTGGCACTTGGAACGGCGCAGTTCACGATCACGAGCGGCGATGGGACGATCTCGACGGGATCGGCGCAGATTGCTCCCGTGGCGCCCGGCTTGTTCGTGCTCAGCTCCGCGAATCTGGTGGCCGCAACCGCCGCGCGATATGCCGCCGACGGCTCGGTAACGCAACTTTCGGTATATGCGGTTGACGGCTCAGGAGCCGTAATCGCGAGTCCTGTCTCGCTCGGCGCCTCAACCGACCAGGTTTACCTGACCCTTTACGGAACCGGGTTGCAAGCTGCGGGCACAACGGGCGTAACCGTCAGCATCGGCGGAGTGAATGCTTCGGTGGCATATGTTGGACCGCAAGGCAGTTACGCAGGCTTGGATCAAGTTAACGTGATGATTCCGCACTCGCTCGCCGGGGCCGGCAATGTCACCATTCGACTCACAGCTAATGGAATCGCTGCAAATCCCGTACAACTCACGATAATGTAGAGTCCTCAGTAGGGCGGCGTTACTGCTTATGCCAAGGCTTATGCATTATGCCGCCTGCGCGAGACCAGCAGGTGAAGATTGGGCAGTCCCAAAAACTTGAAGTGGACCGGGTCGGCCACAATCGCCGGCCGCAACAGTCCTGCTAACCTGGCCAGCCCGTCCAGTGTCACCTTCCGCCGGCCTATCTTGGCCTTGGGCGGAAGATCTACGGTGGCATCGAACGCCAGCCCGCGCGTGTGGTCTGACGCAGCGACCGGATGCTGCGTCTCAATCAGCCGATGCCGCGTGAACTCTTCCTCCACGTCACCGCGTAGAACCTGGCACGCCGCATCGTGGTTGTCCTTCAATTCGGTCATCCACTTGTACCAGACGTTCTGCAGGTGTTTCTGATATTCGGCCGGGCGGTAGGCAGACTTCAGCACCATCTTTCCACCCACGCTTGCTACCTTAACTTGAAACTTTGCTAACGCAACCGCCGCGGCCGGAACCATGTTATTGACGTCCACCACGTTGGCGCCAGAAAGCTCAAGTTGCGCAGCCGGCGTCTGTTCAATCGGATCGAGCGGCCCCACGGAACATCCAGGCTCAGCTTGAAACGCGGTGGTTGGCGGATTTACCGGAGCCGTCATTCCGTTGCTGGCCAGCGTCGGTTGTAAGACGGAGTCGAGAAACTGTCTCAGGGGATCCAGAATCCCGCGCTGTGGAGCAGGTTGCGACGCCGGTGCGGCGCTTGCCCCCGCAGACTCAACTACATCTGCGGGTCTCTCTGTTTCCTGCCCGATTCCGGAAAATGTGCTCAAGAATACAATCGTGGCTAAGCGCAGAATTCGGTTAGATTTAGGCAATCAGAAATCCCGGGGTTTTATTAGGTTCGGACCCAATAGTATCGACGCTTTGCCACACGTCGTGGTTGCACGAACACAGCGTCAAATTAGCGGGGAAAAGTAAGGCGAAAACCGGCGACCCTAACCCTATGCAAGTAGATGATTTTAATGGTGGGCCCGTGCAGACTCGAACTGCAGACCTCTACCGTGTCAAGGTAGCGCTCTAACCAACTGAGCTACGGGCCCAAAGGCGGGAAATCCAAGTATAGCATCGTCCCTTGTGCGAGCCGAAGGCAGCCTCTTGGGCCACTTTTTCCCCAACCGCCGTCGAGGAAAATTGCGGCAGGCGCCAGCGAGAGTCAGCACGGGAATCGTTTCGGCTTATCCTGGCGAGATCCGCCGCTGTTTTTAAGCGTGATTCCTGTACCCCATCTTTTCTTTGAACGCCTCGAGCGAATTGTAGACAATCGGGCAATAGCAGGCGCGATCCACAAACTCCCACATACGGCTGGCAATCGAGCCATTGCCCCGCACCACATGGGGAAAGCGCTGGCAGGAATCCGGCCGCGCATCGTAGACGGTACACTCATTCCCGGAAAGGAACACGCATCCCTCCGCGTCCGTGCGCCGCAGAATCAGACCTTCCTCGTCGCTTTCGGTGGTGTACTCTTCGACGAACCGCGCCACCGGAATTCGTAGGAATCGCGCCAGCTTTTCGATATCCCGCTCCTTGACGGTCGCCGTCGCAACCCGGCAGCAGTTGGCGCAAATCGTGCAGTCCACTTCATCTTCTATGTCTTGGGCAATGCGCCGCAGGATACGGTCGGAATGGTCGCGCGACTTCATGAACGTTCGGAAGCGGCGGTTTTCGTCGCGTTTCTTTTCGCCCAGAAGGCGAATCTGCACTAAATCGGTGACCACAGCTCAGCTTAGCAGTGAGGCTGGCATCATCGCCTCTCCGCGAGCGGAAGGCCATCGGCTCTGTTGCCCTCAAGCCCCGCCTGTGAACCCTAGGCCCAGTGTTTTCATTATGCTGGCGTGTTTAAATAGAGAATTCATGCTTCGCTTGTTCGGTCCCCTGGTACTCCCCATTGCGGCGCTCGGTTTTGCGGCGTCGCTGTCCGCGGCGCTTCCCGATGCCAACCTGGCGCGCGCCAAAGCCGCGTTCTCACAACTCCCGCTGCGCTTTGAGGCGAATCGCGGACAGTTTGCTCCCACCGTCCAATACGCTGCCCGCGGCGGGGGATACGACCTTCTTTTCACGCGCGACGGAGCCTCACTACGTTTCGGCGCTTCGAAAACTGTGGATATTTCCCTGATCGGCGCCAATCGAGAAGGCGCTATCGAAGGCCTTAACCCAATGCGCGCGCACACTAACTACTTGTTAGGGGCGCGAACCAACTGGCGCACTGACGTGCCAAATTTTGGCCGCCTGCAATATAGCCAAATTTATCCCGGCATCGACCTCATTTACTACGGATCGAACAACCGCCTGGAATATGATTTTGTCCTCGCCCCCGGTGCGGACTCCACCGCAATCCGCATGCGATTTCAGGGCGCCGGACGCCTGCGCGTCACTTCGGAGGGCGACCTGGAATATGAAGGGCCGGACGGAACGATGGTCCAGCACAGGCCGGTGATTTATCAGGAAGATAAGTCCGGCCGCCGCGAGATCGCAGGCCGGTATGTTCTCGTTTCCTCCGATACGGTCTCTTTGCGCGTGAATCGGTACGATCACACTCGCAAACTGATCATCGACCCGATCCTTACTTACTCCACCTATCTGGGCGGTACGCTTGACGATCAGATTAGCTCTGTCCAGTTGAGTTCGAAGGGCCTCCTCTATATGGTGGGCTCGACTCAAACTCAGGACATCACGGCGATTAACGGCGCCTACAACAACAACATTACCGGACTTACCGATATCTTCCTCGCGATTCTCGATCCATCCCAGCAAGGCAACGATCAGTTGGTCTACTTTAGTTATTTGGGCGGAAGCGGCGTCGATATCCCGCTCGCATTGGCCGTCGATCAAAACGGCATTGCTTACATGACCGGTACTACCACGTCCACCGATTTCCCCATCGTAGGTAATTCCGTGCAGACGCTCGGTCCGGCTACGGTGACCGAAGGGTTCGTCGCGGCCATCGATCCGTCGCAATACGGCCAGGTATCGCTGATCTATTCGACTTTCCTGGGCGGCCAGACCGGCGCCAACTCTGGCAACGCAATCGCGCTCGATAGCAGCGGCAATATCTATGTGGTGGGCACCACGGCATCGAGCGATTTTCCGGTCACCTCCACCGCCTACGCGAGCGTCCTTTACGGTCCTACTGACGCGTTCCTTACCGAGTTGAGCATCTATACCTCGACGATTCTCTATTCGTCTTATCTCGGCGGCGAAATCGATGAGGATGGCCGCGGCGTTGCGGTCGCGCCTAACGGTCAGGTCTACGTGGCTATCTCCACCGATAGCACTCTCTTTCCGCTCGCCGGCTTTTCTTACAATCCAAGTAATTCGGGCGGGTACGACATTGCCCTGGCCTTATTTGACGTAACGCAGAGCGGAACCCCGTCGCTGGTCTATTCCACTTACATCGGTGGCTCGTCGAACGATATGGTGCGTGGCGTGGCGCTCGATCCGAGTGGTAATCTAGTGCTCACCGGCTATACTCTCTCGCACGACTATCCTGTTACTCCCGACGCGGCGCAGCATACCTATGGCGGCGCTGGCGATGCCTTCGTCACATTGGTGAATGCCACTACGCCGACAGCGTTTCTGAAATACTCGACGTTCCTCGGTGGGTCGGATGCGGACGTGGCTTATGCGGTATCTACCGATCCGGCGGGTGATATTTACGTCACGGGATATACGCTTTCACCCGATTTTCCGGTCACTGCAAATGCGCCCCAACCACAGTGGGGCCAAGGAATCGACATTTTCCTCAGCGACGTGAAGCCCTACGTTGCAGGCCAGAACGCCTTGCAATATTCCACCTATATAGGCGGCGCAACCATCAATACCGCGCTCGCCCTGACGGTGGGCCCCGACGGAACCGCCTACGTTGGCGGCAGAACCGCAGGCGAACTCCCCACAACGAGCAATGCGACGCAAGGCGGCTTCGCCGGCGGAAGCTCTGACGGCTTCGTCCTGATCGTCAGCAATGGCCCTACTTCCACCCCCGCCGAGAAAAGCGCCCGGAAGCCGGAAGCAGGACGGCGTCCAGGCATGCGCCGCTGACGGCGTGCGACTGGAGGCGCTGCCGTATCTTTACCTACTGCCTTCATGGGATCGGCTACCATCGAACTATGTGCAGCCGATGGCCAGCGTTCACCCGCCGCACCTTACTCACAACCTTTCTTGCCGCGCCGGCCGTGCATAGTCAAGCCCCCAAAGGGGAATCCTTTCCTTCCGAGGCTCACCGCTACTCCGATCCTTCCACCGAGTTCGACGTTATCCGTTTGACCGATCCCGCGTATTCGAGCACTCTATCCGCCCCTTACAATCGCGACATCAGCCGATCCAGCGGCCTCCTGCTTTATTGCTGCGACCGCCCAGGTTCTCCCCAAGCCTTCAGTATGGATCTCAAAAGCGCCCAGACGCGTCAACTGACCAGCGTCGACGGTCTAGACGGGTCGTCGTTAACCATGACGCCCGACAATCGCGCTTTCTGCTATATGGCGGGCGGCGCACTGTTTTCGTCCACCTTCGCCACGCCGCGAACACGCGAGCTTTACCGCATTCCCGAAGGGTGGCAGCGCTGTGCCGGCATGTCGGTCGGCCCGGACGGTACACACGCCCTCCTCGCCGAACAAAAAGGGGAGTCGTCTCGTCTGCGTTTGGTCTCCATTGCGCAAGGCGCGGCGCGTACGGTGGTCGAGGCGCCATTCGCCATGTCCCACCCGCAGGCCCGGCCGCTGCGAGCCCAGGTGCTCTATCGGCAGACCTCCGATGCGCTCTGGCTGGTGAACATGGATGGCCAACAAAACCGTAAGTTGAAGCTGGCTCCCGGGCGCATCGGGACCGCGCAATGGTCTAACGATGGCAAGACGCTCCTCTATCTCAACATCCCGGAAGACAAAGCCCAATTAAACGCAATTCGGGAATTCACGCCCGATACAAACGTCGATAAGCTTGTCGCCAAGACAAGCCAGTTCGCCTCGTTCGGATTCAATCGCGATAGTTCGGTGTTCGTTGGCGCGAGCCGAAATGCCGCATCGCCGTTTGTGATCATCCTTCTGCGGCTTACCCGCCGCGAGTTGACGCTCTGCGAACACGAGGCCACCGATCCGGCATCCGCCGCGCCGCGATTCTCGCCCGATAGTCAACGAATCTATTTTCAGAGCGACCGCGAAGGCAAACCGGCCATCTACTGCATGCACGTCGAAAAACTGGTGGAGAAAACAGAAGCCGAGACCAAGTGACGCTGGCGCGGTAGAGGACCTCCTAATCGATCATCTGGGGATGCGCGAAGAGGAAGTGATCGAAGTAGTAGTGCATCAGCAACACGCTAAGCACGACCACGAAGTAGCTCTGATCGGCCGTGAGGGGCGTCACGGTCCGGACAATGGCCGTGAGAACAACCATCACTCCCGTCGCCGCCAAAAAGCATAGATAGTAGGCGCCCATGCCTTGGCGCCGAACCAGTCGCCGGACGAAGCCGTCCTCTATCTCTCCGCGCTCGTCGCGTAATCGGTTAATCAACCACAACAGGAAAAGGTATTGAAACGAGTGCCAGGTGTTGTAGCCCTGAAAGAGCACATCCAGGTTTGAGCCCAAAGGCAGGCAGAACGAAACAACCGTCGTGATGCCAATCAATAGTGTCTTCGGGACGTTACCCCGGCCTTCGCGGAACTCGCCAACAGTCTTCACGATCCACGCAATCAAAAACCCGGCGAAAACTACGCCTGCGAGCGCCGCCAGGGGCAGAGGCTTCAGAAAGGCCGGGTAGGGAAGTAAGACGCCGCCCACATGGAACTGCTCAAGCGACATTTTATAGATGCCGATCGGATAAAGTCCGGTGAGAATCAGGCCGTAATCCACCAGCCGTGACCAGCGCTGTTCGGCCCATCCGCCGCGCTTGCGATAGCAATCGGTCAGGTAAATGATTTGATGCAGCACATGCAGCGACGCCCAGGTGAAGAAGAATGTGATCAGCGCCGTGTAGTGCGTCACGCCGAGATATACCACCAGAGGCGGCAAAAGCAATGCCAGCTTGGCGTAGACCTTATGGCTGGCGCGAAATTGGTTATCCAGAAATGTGTAGCTGATAGTCGAAAACAGGTGCGGTCCGCCAATGAGCAGCGCAACCGCGATATTGATTGCGTCGATCGCCTTTTCCTGCGACATCCAGCCGGTGGCCTGCGCGGCCCACGCGATCAAGAAAGGAAGAGGAACCAGGACGGAGCTGAAGATGATGAGGGTTAGATCCCATTTGCGGTTGTAGATCCACCCGGGTTCGCGTTGTGAGACGCCCATCGCAACGGCAGCCATGCGAAAGATGATACCGCCCCACGTTCATGCAATTCAAATGTTTTCCATATTACAGTCCTGGCGTGCGGATCCAATGTGGGTAGCCTCACTGCCGCCGCGCTACCCTGTAGGTTGCGCCATGAAGCTTGATGACATTGCGAAGGCCTTGGGCTGCCGGATCGAAGGCGATCCCGGTCTGGAAATTAAAGGCGTTGCGGGGATGGAGCGTGCGCAAGCCGGCGACCTCACTTTCCTCGCCAATCCCAAGTATGCCCCCAGGGTAAGGGACACGCGAGCAAGCGCCATTCTGGCCTTGACGCCGGTAACCGGAATCGTTACCCTTGTTTCCGCAAATCCGTATCTCGATTTCGCCCGCGCCCTGGCGCTCTTCTATCGGCCGCCTCAACCGCCGCCGGGTGTGCATCCGCTTGCGTACGTCGCCCCCAGCGCCGAGATCGGGGAGAACTGCTCCATTGGCCCCTTCGCCGTTGTTGGTGAGCAGGTTCGCATCGGGCGCAATGGGGTCTTACATCCCCATGTCGTGATTTACCAGGGCGCTCGCATTGGCGACGACTTTCTGGCTCACTCGCATGCTACCGTGCGCGAGTTCTGCCAGATTGGCCACCGCGTAACTCTGCAAAATGGCGTCGTGGTGGGCGGCGATGGCTTCGGCTTCGCCAAACGCGCCGATGGATCGCACGAGAAGATCGTGCAATCGGGCGTCACTGCCATAGAAGATGACGTAGAGGTACAGAGCCTCACTTCCATCGATCGCGCCACTGTGGGCGAAACCCGGGTAAAGCGCGGGGCCAAGATCGATAGCCTGGTGCAGGTAGGACACGCCTGCGTGGTAGGCGAGGACAACATCATTTGCGCGCAGACCGGCCTTGCGGGCAGCACCACCCTGGAGCGCAATGTACTCCTGGCCGGGCAGGTAGGTTCCAGCGGGCACCTGACGGTGCATGAAGGCGCCATCGTCTACGCACAGAGCGGCATCGGCGGCGATGTGGCGGCGGGCGTTCGCATTTCTGGTTCACCCGCATTCGCAGCCAACGAATGGCTGCGCACCGTTTCGGCTCTGCCTAAGCTGCCTGAACTCCTGAAAACCATCCGCGAATTGAAAAAGAAGGTCGAGAAACTGGAGAAAAATGCCTCAAGCGAACATTCCGAATGACGGACGCCATCCCGTCCCTTATCTAAACGCGAAGTTCATGAACAGCCCCGATGCGCGCGCTCTGCGCTTGCTGGCGGAGTATCTGGAGCCGTCGGCCGTGTTGCGGCGCGAAAGGGTTCGCGACACTGTGGTGTTCTTCGGGTCGGCGCGTGTCAAGGAAGATAGCCCGCTCGGTCAGTATTACAAAGATGCCCGCACCCTGGCCCGGCTGGTGACCGAGTGGGCGCAACAGTTCATCGACAATACCTATCGCTTCGTGGTCTGTTCCGGCGGCGGGCCTGGCATCATGGAAGCTGCCAATCGGGGCGCCGCCGATGCCCACGGAAAATCGATTGGCCTCAATATCGGATTACCTTTCGAGCAACTGCCCAACCCTTACATCACGCCCGAGCTGAGTTTCGAGTTTCACTACTTCTTCATGCGCAAGTTTTGGTTCGCCTATCCCGCCAAGGCCTTAGTGGTCTTTCCCGGCGGTTTTGGAACCTTGGACGAGATGTTCGAAATTCTCACTCTCGTGCAGACGCAAAAGCTCGCCAAGAAGATCACCGTATTGCTCTACGGTTCGCAATATTGGAACGAAATCCTCAACTTCGATGCCTTAGTCAAGTGGGGCGCCATCTCCAAAGAAGACCTGAATCTTTTCCAATATGCCGATAATCCGACAACTGCTTTCGAGCTCTTGAAACAAGGGCTGCTCACGCATGCTCAACCGGAAACTGCAGAGACGCCAGCGATTTCGAAATCGCGCAATCCGCAAATGCCGGGAGGGGCATAGCCCGATTTGTTCCATCTTTCTGTATCCAGTGAAATCGAGCTGCGGCTATGGGATCTCGCCGACGCCGATGTCTGCTTCGCCGCAGTCGAGCGCAACCGCGCTTCACTGCGCGAGTGGCTTCCCTGGGTAGACCGAACCCTCTCGGCCGAGGACATCCGGAACTACATCCGCACTATGGTGATTCCACAGTTCGAGCTGGATCAGGGCCCGAACTGTAGTATTTGGGTTGCTGGACAGTTCGCCGGCGGAATAGGTTGCCATGCCATCGACTGGCCGAACCGCAATTGCTCCGTCGGCTACTGGCTGGACGCCCAGTTCCGCGGTCACGGTTTAATGACGCGCTGTTGCGCCGCGCTCTTAAATTACCTTTTCCATGAGATCGAACTCCATCGTGTAGTCATCCGTTGCGCCACCGGCAACACACGGAGCTGTGCCATACCCGAGCGCCTGGGCTTCCGGCGCGATGGGCTGGAACGCGAGGCCGAATGGGTCGACGGTAAGTGGCTCGATCTGTGGATTTGGTCCATGCTCGCGAAGGATTGGCCCGCGGAGCCATCCGTCTCGCGCTCCTCATAGC
Source organism: Bryobacterales bacterium (assembly GCA_963703295.1). Taxonomy (GTDB): domain Bacteria; phylum Acidobacteriota; class Terriglobia; order Bryobacterales; family Bryobacteraceae; genus PALSA-243. The sequence continues at coordinate 6,613,805 of OY969810.1, read as the reverse complement.
GCGTCAGCCAATTTTGGCCCGGTGTTACAATAGCGTTCTCACCTCAATCCGCGTACGGTGTCCAGTTATGTTCCTTAGTATCAAAGAAATGGAGTTGCGCAAGGTTCGCTTTGACGAGACCTTTGCGCCCGGCCAGATCGATTTCACCGAAGAATTCCTTGAGCAGATTGCGCCTTTGCAGGTTACCGGGACAGCCGAACTGCTGGCCCACACCGAAGGCGAAATGCGCATCCAGGGCAAGTATTCGGTTGAGATGGGCTCGATTTGTGACCGCTGTTTGGGTTCGGCCCGGTTTCCCATCGATGCCGGTTTCGACCTGTTCTACCGGCCCGTGTCCTTCCTTGCTCGAGAAGAAGAAGTTGAAATCGATGAGGGTGAGGCGGAGATTGGCTTTTACGAAAACGGCGGAATTGAGCTGGAAGACGTGATCCGCGAACAAGTCTTACTAGCGCTTCCGATGCAGCGGGTCTGTAGTGAAGAGTGCAGGGGAATCTGTCCAGCCTGCGGCCGGAATCGCAACGAAAGCGCCTGCGAGTGTCTCCCTGGACCTCGCGATGCCCGCTGGAGTTCCCTCCGGGACCTCAGCCATGGATCCATCTAACTACCGGCCAGGACGGCATAACCGATGGCTAGGCCGGCGCCCCGGCCGCTGCTGTTCGTGCAACCACGTCCTTGCGGTACTCAGCCCAACGTTGCAGTTTCGAATCGATACGTAGCGGAGGAACGGCTGTGAGGCGGCGCGACTGCGTGCGGAACTCCCACTTCTCCACGGTGCAAACTTTGGTCTCTTCGCTGCCGCGAAAAACCCGGCCGAACACGATCAGACGCATCGGGCATGCTTCTCCCAATAACACAGGCCAACTGATGGATAGCTCGATAAAGCACCCATTGGGAAGAGCGGCGTCCGATCGAAACGCGATTCCTCCGCTGCCCATGTTTTCCGTGGTACCCACGCCGGATGCCACCATGCGGTCTCCCTCGACCAGTTTGTAGCGCACCTCCTGCGCCATCGCGAACCGCATCTTCGTCCGCCGCTCGTTTACCTTTCTAAATCTCATTGGATGCCCCCTTGCGCCGGTCTTGACTGCACGTTTGCGGCCCCGAAGTTACTTCTTTAGAATCAGCTATTTGTAGCCTCCATTTCGTGTCGCTGTCAATTTGGTGGACAGGGTGATGTAAACACCTGCAACATCTCGGACAAGTGTCTTTAGACTCCTGACGCACACGAACCCAGGATATTGCGTGATACGCTGAAAATTCGCCTGATAGATGTCGAATTCTCATGAAAAAAGTATTGGCAGCCCTGCTCGCCGTAACCGCTCTGCTCTCGGCGGATCCGCCCAAGCCGAAACTCGTCCTGGCCATTGTCATCGATCAGTTTCGTTACGATTACCTGACGAAATTCCGCTCCGAATATACCGCCGGTTTTGTTCGGTTTTTGACCCACGGCGCGGTCTTTACTAACGCGCGTTACGAGCATTTTCCGACCGTCACAGCTATTGGCCACAGTACGTTTCTTTCGGGCGCAACGCCATCGCTCAGTGGCATCATCGGCAATGACTGGTACGACCGTGGAGAAGGTAAGACCGTCACTAGCGTGGGCGATTCCGGAACTACTCTACTGGGCGGAAATGCCGCCTCCGGGGGCTCCTCGCCGCACCGCATGCTGGTGGACACCGTGGGCGATGAATTGAAAATGTCGAACGGCAGCCAATCGAAGGTGATTGGCATCTCTCTGAAAGACCGCGCGGCCATTTTGCCGGCGGGCCACATGGCCAACGGCGCCTACTGGTTTGATTCACGCAGCGGCCACTTCGTCAGCAGCACCTACTATTTTGCCGATCTTCCGCAATGGGCAAAAGATTTTAACGCAACCAATCCGGCGGATCAATATCGCGGCGCCACCTTCCTCACCAAGACTATGCCCGCTTCGGGCGCGGCTCTTTATTCGGCGATCGATGCCAGCCCTTACGGCAACGACATCATCGAAAGATTCGCCGAGGCTGCCTTGAAGTCCGAACAATTGGGGCAGCGCGGGGTTACCGACATACTTGCCGTAAGCTTTTCCGCGAATGATTACGTGGGGCATGCGAACGGGCCGGATTCCCCTGAGGTGCATGAGATTTCAGTGCAAACCGATCGCTTGCTCGAAAAGCTGTTCCAAGCGGTTGACGGCAGAGTCGGTATGGACAACGTCTTGGTCGTACTCACCGGCGATCACGGCGTAGCGCCCACTCCGGAGGCGAATGCCGCCCGAAAGATGCCCGGAGGCCGTTTACAGGCCGGAATTGTAAGCAAGACGGTGCAGGCGGCGCTCGTAAAGAAGTTCGGCGACGGCAATTGGATCGTTAGCAACGCCGAACACTCCCTCTATTTCAATTTGGATCTGATTGCGCAGAAGAACCTTTCGCGCGCCGACGTGGATAACGTGGCGGCGGAAGCCGCGTGGAGCATCCCGCACGTCTTCCGCGTTTATACGCGCGAACAATTGACGACGGGCGGAGCCATGGAAGATTTGGTGGCTCGCCGTGTAATGAACGGTTTCTACGCCCGGCGCAGCGCGGACGTCGAGATTCTCCTTGAGCCTTATTGGATCTTTACGCAGACTGGGGCTACCCACGGCACTACGTTTAGCTACGACGCCCACGTCCCGGTGCTGTTCATGGGCTCAGGCATCAAACCGGGACGGTATGACAACGCGATTATAGTGAACGACATTGCGCCCACCCTCGCGACTATTCTGGATGTCGAGACGCCGTCGGGTTCGGTGGGACGCGTCTTAACCGAGATGTTTCAGTAAGCGGCGCGCGGGCCCATTTACTGCCCGCTCAGTTGTTCTCGAGCTTCGTCACCCGGTCGGAGACCGCTTCGACTTCTAGGTCGATCGCGCGCAACGCAGCCGAGTGGCTTCGGACCCGCATTTCGACGGGGCTCGCCCACTTGTGAAACTCGGTGAGTAACGCAGTCTCCACCCGCTCTAGTTGAGCGGCAATCCACTGCTTGTCGTCGTCCGTGAGGCTCATGGGCTTTCCTTGCTTCGATTGTCTCATTGTCGCTGCATTCCGTCGCTACGGTTCTGCGCCGCAAGCCGCTAGTTATAATCATATTTTGCAAGCCACTGCCCCCTCGCCCCTAATCGCGCCTGAGAGCGGCATCCCGTGGTACATCTGGAGCTCGGTCGCCGCGGTGACCAGCGCCATGATCGGCGTCCATTGGGATATTTCTTGGCATCAGTCCATTGGACGCGACAGCTTCTGGACGCCCGCGCATCTGGCGATTCACCTCTGTGGCATCCTTGCCGGCTTCTCCGCCGCATTCCTGATCCTCTCCACCACGTTTACACCCAATGCGCCGCTGCGCGCCACTTCGGTTCGGATGTGGGGCTTCTATGGCCCGTTAGGGGCCTTCATGATGGCGTGGGGCGGATTGTGCATGATCACCTCCGCGCCATTCGACAATTGGTGGCACGACGCTTACGGACTCGACGTAAAGATCCTCAGCCCTCCTCACGTCATCCTCGCTATCGGCATATTCGGCGTCATCATCGGCGCCTTGGTGCTGCTGCAGTCTTATATGAACCGGGCTCAGGGCGTCCTGCGTCGCCGCTACCTCGCGCTGAGCCTTTACGCCAGCGGTATGCTGCTCATCTCCCTCACCGTATTCCAGCTTGAGGTCACCTCGCGCGTCGTCATGCACACGGTGTACTTCTATCGCGTGGTCGCGCTCACCATTCCCCTGGTCCTGCCACGCGTGTCGAGGGCCACGGGTTATAAATGGGCAGCCACGGTGACCGCCGCCATCTATAGCGTGTTCCTCTTGCTGATCGGTCACATCTTGCCGCTCTTTCCCGCCGAGCCAAAACTGGGTCCCGTGTATCAGCACATAACCGGTTTCGTTCCGCCGGAATTTCCGCTGCTGCTGATTGTCCCGGCATTCGTTCTCGATCTCATGTGGCAGCGCACCGCTCACTGGCCGCGTTGGCGGCAGGCTGTGGTTTCCGGTATTGTCTTCCTTGCGGTTCTAGCCGCCGTGCAGTGGCCGTTCGCGAATTTTCTCCTGAGCCCGTCGGCGCGCAATTGGTGGTGGGGCGCCAAATACTTCGCCTACTTCCAGCGCCCCAGCGGCTTTTACGCGAACTACATATTCGTTCCCACCGAAAGAGGAGCCGCCTTCTGGCAGGAACTCGCGCAGGCCGTCGCCGTCGCCAGCATCACAACCTGGATGGGCCTCACATCTGGCGATTGGCTGCGCCGGATCCGCAGATGAAACTCGCTTTCTTGGCTTGCCTGCTCACTTTTCCGCTGGCGGCCCACGTCGGCAGCCCGGATATCTTCTTCGAGGGCGCAGCCGGCCCATATAAGCTGCTAGTAACCATTCGCCCACCCGCCGTGGTTCCCGGAGTTGCGGAAATCCAAATTCGCAGCCTCTCCCCTCAGTTGCAGCAGCTCCACATACTGCCGTTGCGCATTACCCGCCAGCAGCAGTTCGCGCCGGTGCCAGATCTCGCGCGTCCCGCCAAAGAAGACCCGCAATTCTATACCGGAGCGTTATGGCTAATGGCCACCGGCTCCTGGCAGGTGCGCATTGACGCGGAGGGCTCTCTTGGCTCGGGATCGGTCTCCGTACCCGTCCCGGCGTTGCCGCAACGTGTTTTGGGAATGCAGAAGCTTCTCGCCGCCATCCTGATTCCCCTGGTGCTAGTTCTCGTCTTGGGCGTCGTCAGTATCGCAGGCGCTTACGCGCGCGAAGCGATGCTCGAACCAGGCGGAACCATCGCCCCGGAAGGGATACGCCGGGGCCGCCGCGCGATGGGGATTGCCGCGGCCATCCTCGCCGCTGCGCTCGTCTTGGGTTGGTTTTGGTGGGATACCGAAGACGGCGTCTATCGCAAGTACGTCTACAAGCCGTTGCAACTCCAAGCCTCTGTCGAAGATGGTAGCCAGTTGCTTCTTCGCCTCGATAATCCACGTTGGCTCGACCGTTCTGCCGACGATCTGCTCCCCGATCATGGCCACCTGATGCATCTTTACGTGATCCGCGTCCCCGCCATGGATCTCGTCTGGCACCTGCATCCCGAACGCGATGCGAACGGCGCTTTCACGCAGTCGCTTCCGAAAATGCCCGCCGGACGCTATGCGCTCTTCGGCGATGTGGTCCACGAGAACGGTTTGGCAGAAACCGCGGTTACGAATATTGCCCTCCCCGCCATTCCCGGCAGCCCACTGACCGGCGATGATGCCGCCGGTGTAGCGCCCCCGCTCGCCCAAGCCAATTACTCCAACTTAGTGAGCCCCTTGAGCGGAGGCTATCGCATGGTTTGGGATCGCGGCGGGACTTCCCTTCGTGCGCGCCAGCCGTATCTTTTCAAGTTCCGCATCGAAGACGCCCAAGGCCGTCCTGCACCCGACATGCAACTCTACATGGGAATGCTCGGTCACGCCGCGTTCGTCCGCGCCGATCTCGCCGCTTTTGCGCATATTCACCCTTCCGGATCTGTACCTATGCCCGCTCTCGCTCTTACCCAACCTAACAATCCGCACGCGGGCCACATGATGCCGATGGATGACGCCGCGCTTCCCTCTCAGGTCTCCTTCCCATATGGCTTTCCGTCGCCTGGAGCCTATCGCATCTTCGTGCAGGTGAAGCGGGGCGGCGTAATTGAAACCGGTATTTTCGACGCCTCGGTGGTAAATTAATGTCCGATTCCAGGCAAGAGATGCGCGTATTGGTCACCGGCGCCGGTCGCGGCATCGGTAAACGTCTGGCTATCGGCTTCTCACAAGCCGGCGCCAAAGTAGGCTTGCTGGCGCGCACCGAGGTGGAGCTCGACCTCGCTAAGCTGGAAATCGAACAGGCCAACGGCATTGCGCTAAAGATGCGTTGCGACGTTCGTCAGCCCGATCAGATGACCTCGGCCGTGGAGCGAATGCGCGCCGCGTTCGGTGGTCTGGACGTGCTGATCGCCGCGGCCGGCGTCCCCGGGCCCATCGGTCCCTTTCTTTCTCTCAAGCCCAAAGCTTGGAATGAAACCATCGAGACCAACCTCATCGGAGCCGTCAATGCCTGCCGCGCGGTTTTGCCCGGTATGGTGGAGAAGCGTTCTGGAAAAATTATTCTGATCGCCGGGAATGGCGCCGCCTCCGGACGGCCCAACTTCTCGGCCTACGCCGCGTCAAAAGCGGCCCTGGTGCGATTTGCCGAATGCCTGGCCGCGGAAGTCGGCGACCACAACGTACAGGTCAACGCCATCGTCCCCGGCGGCGCCTACACCTACATGACCGACGAAATTCTGCGTGCAGGCGACCGCGCCGGCGCCAAAGAAGTCGAAGAGGCCGAGCAGGTTCGAATCACCGGCGGCATCGCGCCCGAAAAGCAGATGCAGTTGGCGCTCTTTCTCGCATCTGAGCGCTCGAATCACATCAGCGGAAAGTTGATTTACGTCACCGACGATTGGAAACGCTTCGAAAAGGAGAGCATGAAGCCAGAAGCATATACCCTTCGCCGGGCGCAGCGAGTACCGTAGGCGCGCGTTTTACCGGGCGCACGTCCGCTCATTCGTTCCGCTTCAACTGCCCACATGCCGCGTAAATATCCAGCCCGCGCGGCTTCCTCACAAAGCAGGGTACCGACCGCCGCACAATCGCCTGAAAGCTCTCCACGCGCTCTGCTTTGGGTGTCTCGAACGGAATGCCCGGCCCCGGATTCAACGCAATCAGGTTCACCTTGCAATTCAGATTCGCCAGCAATTTGACCACGCGCCGCGCATCGGCGTCCGTATCGTTGATTCCGCACAGCAGCACGTATTCGAATGTCAGCTTCTCCCAGGGCCGCAAGGGATAGGCCGCGCATGCCTCCATCAAATCTTTCAGGTGATACTTGCGTGTGATGGGCATCAGTTGCTGGCGCGTCTCTTCGGTCGACGCGTTGAGGGAAATGGCCAGTTTCGGCCGTACCGGCTCGCGCCCCAATTCCGTGATGCGCGGAATAATTCCCGAAGTGGAAACAGTCACGCGCCGTGGCGAGAGGTTGAAGCCTCGAGGGTCGAGTAGGATGCGAGTCGCCTTCACGACATTTGCCAGGTTCAGCAACGGCTCGCCCTGCCCCATCATTACGATGTTTAGGCGTCCACCGTCCTGTCGCAACTGATTTTCGCGCGCTACGAGCAATACCTGTCCTATGATCTCGCCCGCCGTCAGGCTGCGCTCGAGACCCATCAGAGCGGTCATGCAGAATTTGCAATCCACCGGGCAGCCTACTTGGCTGGAAATGCAGATGGTGTCGCGTTCCCCTTCGGGCATCAATACGGTCTCGACGGTTCTGTCGTCGGCAAGACGCAGTAGATACCGCTTCGTGCCGTCAACCGAGTCGTATTGCCGGGCAACCGTCGGCAAACCTATCTGATGACGCGCGGAGAGCTCTTCTCGTACATTTGCCGGGAGGGTGGTAATTTGCACAAAATCCGGAGTCCCCCGGCGATATACGGCATCATAAACTTGTTGGGCTCGATAAGCTGGTTGATCGGGGCCCAAGGCTTCGCGCAGGTCCGCCAAGTCCATGCCCACGATTGGTTGTTGCATCTTTCCTTAGTTTATCTGCACGCACCGGAAAACTATGAGGGGTGCTAAAACGGTATCAGGCCTTTCTTCGCTTCGACCGCAATGACAAATACAATTAATCCCATTCGGGATATAGAGATGACCACGCTTGGCAATGGCCTGCGCGTAATTACGGAAGCGATGCCGCACGTGCGTTCGGTTTCCGTGGGAATTTGGATCGGCAACGGTTCTCGCCGCGAATCGGCCGAACAGAATGGCATCGCGCACTTTATCGAGCACATGTTGTTCAAGGGCACCACGCGGCGTTCCGCGGAGGATATTGCGCGCTCGGTTGATTCGATTGGCGGCAACCTGGACGCGTTCACCGCCAAGGAACTGGTCTGCTATAACACCAAAGTTCTCGACGAGCATCTCTCCCTCGCCTTCGACGTGATCGCCGATCTGGTGTTGCATCCCATGTTCCGGGAAGAGGATATTGAAAAAGAAAAGGGCGTGATCCTGGAAGAGATCAAGATGGAAGCCGATAGTCCCGACTATCTGGTCCATGAGATCTTTTCTTCGAATTTCTGGAAAGATCACCCGCTCGGTAAGCCGATCCTGGGTACCCGCGAAACCGTCAAGCGTTTCGATCGGGACATGGTGCACGCCTATTATTCCTCGGCATACGTGCCCGCCAGCATGGTAGTAACCGCGGCTGGCAATCTCACCCACGAACGCATGGTTTCGTTGGTCGCCGAACATTTTGAGAGCGCTGCGCCCGGGCAGGCGCCGCTGCCCGATCAGACGCCGGCAACGCATGCGCGCATCGCATTGCGAAACAAGAAGGCTCTCGAACAGGTTCACATGTGCCTGGGCGTGCCGTCTTATCCACTGCCCCATGAAGAGCGTTTCGCCTGCTATGTGCTCAACACGCTGCTCGGCGGCGGCATGAGCTCGCGCCTGTTTCAGAATATTCGCGAGCGGCAAGGCTTAGCCTATGCGGTGTTTTCCGAGCTGAACCCGTATCGCGATACCGGCTGCCTGTCCATTTACGCCGGCACGTCCATCGAATCGGCGCGCAAAGTAGTCGAGTCAGTCGTCAACGAATTCCGCCAACTGAAAGGCCAGCCTGTTGGCGAAGAGGAACTTCGCCGAGCCAAGGATCACCTCAAGGGTTCGCTCATGCTGAGTCTTGAATCCACCGCCAGCCGTATGTCGAACCTGGCGCGTCAGGAGATGTACTTTGGCCGCTTCTTTACGCTCGATGAGTTAGTAGAGAGCATCGAATCGGTAACGGCCGATCATGTGCAGCGCATCGCCCAGACGTTTTTCGATCCGAAGCAAATTGCGCTCACGGTATTGGGCAACTTGGAGAACTTTAAGATTGGCCGCGAGGATTTTGCCTGTTAGGCGTGGGCAAAATCGAAGGCATCGATTCCTTCCCTTCCAGATCGTCCAGTCGGTCCTCGTGCGCCTCGCCGATATTGGTCAGGCGCGTCATGGCTTCCATTAGCTGCGCCAGTCGCTCATCGGTGCGTACGCAGCGCTCGTGGTATTCCTTCTCGTGGTCGAGATGCATCCGCGCCAGCAATTCCACCGTCTGAGTCAGCGCATCCAATTTTTGCTCGATATTCATAACGGCGACCCGCACCCGCTTTAATAATAGCTCGTCGCAAGCGGCGCCGTTCGTAAAGCGATTTCCTGTTTAATGACTGGGTGAGCCAGCGCCCCTTTTTGTTTGTTACAAAATCGCGCTACTGCTGCGTGGCGCTAAATCGCCACAAGTTCTGCTCACGCAGGTTCGAAAGCCACACCGAGCCGTGTCCCGCGCGCACCGAATCACCACCCGCGCCGGTCCACTGCTTCACCACCTGATTTGTTGCCGGATCGATTTGGGTCAGCGGAATCTGAAAAATCGTCGCCCACACGAAGCCCTCGCCGAACGCTAATTCGCCGCCACCGCCGGGAATCCCCGCTTCAATCGTTGCGACAACCTTGCCCGTCTTCGCATCGGCTCGCGTAATCGTCCCATTGCCTTGGTTCAGCGTCCAGGCCGAGCCTGCGCCTGTCGTCACGAAGCGAGGTCCCGGACCGGTCTCGATCGTAAACTTCACCGCATTGCTTTTTGGATCGACGCCCGTGAGCGTATTCGAACCCGGAGTGGTAACCCAAACCAAGCCTTCGCCATAAGTCACGCCCGCCGAGTTCGCCGGCACCGTCACTTCAGCAGTCACTTGGTTCGTCTGGGGATCAATGCGCGAGAGCACGCCCTTCGCATCGGTCACCAGCCAAACCGCTTCCGGACTTGCCGCGACGCCGCCTTCGCTTGCCGAAGGGCCCACCGGAACCGTCGCAATCACTGCGTTCGTTTTTATATCGACGCGTGAGACCGTCTTGTCGCCGCAATTCGGAACCCAGATACTGCCGAAGCCCTCGGTCAGCCCTGAGCATGGCCGCTTGCCCACCGTCACAGCGGCTACAACCGTATTCGTTTTAGCGTCCAGGCGGTGGACGGTATTCTTCGGCCCGTTCGATACCCACACGCCATCCTCTGTCAACACCTGCCAATCGGGTGTGCCTTCAATAGGAAACACCGCGTCCGGCTTGATTACCGCCATCTCGCGCTTCACGCCCGGCGTCGTAACTCCAGGAGGTGGCGGACGGCGAGGCCGTTGTTTCTTTGCCGCATCCGCGGGTGGCTGCGCAGTTTGCGCCGGCGGATCTTGCGCTGCCAGCATCCAGAGGCACCCCGCCATCGCGAGGCCGGTTACGAGAGCTTTCATGTTTAAGTCCTATTCCGCCAGAGTGGCCGCCACGCGGCGCGGATCGATGCGCCATAGCGTGCCTTCGTGAAGATTGCTGAGCCATACGGCATTGAACGCGAACTGAATCGCGCCGCCGCCTGAGCCCCAAAACTGTTGCACTACCTTTTCGCTTGCCGCGTCGATGCGAGTCAGCGGGTACCCATCCAACGTTACCCAAACCGAGCCGCCGCCGACGGCAATTCCGCCGCCGCTCGAACCGCTAACGCCAAGTTCGATTGTCTTCGTCACCTTGTTAGTCTTGGGGTCGATCCGATCCACCTTGCCATCTTTCAGGCAAAGTACCCAAAGCGAGTTCTCGCCCGAAGCCAGCGCGCGAGGATTGGCCGAAACTTCGACATGCTTCTCAACCAAGTCCTTTTCCGGATTCACCCGATAGATCTGATTCTCCGCCGGACAGACAATCCACAACGCCGTCTCCACCAGCGTCAGCGAATTGCAATCTGGCTGGAAGCGCATTTGCGACACAATCTGATTCTGCTCCGGATCGATCCGCGAAAGGGTGGCGCGCGTATCGGTGAACGCCCATACGCTGTCGGTTGTAACCGCAATTGCGGGCTGCGCCGTGCCTGCGCCTACAGCGAGTGTAGCCGTGGCTTTCCACGTCTTCGTGTCCAAACGGACAATCGCGCCTGCGCCGCAGTCCGCCACCCAAAGGCTGTTGAATCCGGAAACTGCGCCGCCGCACGCCTTAACGATCCCCGCCACCGGGTCCCCCGCTTTGTTCGTTCGCTGATCGATCTTCAGCAGGCCCTCTTTCGGTGCGGGAACAATCGGCGCATCGCCAACCCCCATCCAGATTGGCGCCATCGGCAATTCCGCCTCGGCCTTCAGCGAGGCGAATGGAATCCGTATCCCTGGCGTCTGAATGCCGTCTTTCGGCGTGGTCGCGGGGGCCTTAACGCCCTTCGCTGTTTTTGTGGCCGGTTGAGCGGCCAACGGAATTGCTACCGCCAAATACATTGCGATCGCAACGCGCATTCGGTTTTTCCTCCAGATGGAAAGACGAGATAAGGAACTTACAACGGGTGACAACCGCGACGGGACGGTCTGGCCGCATGGCCTGGGATTGGTTCAGTATAAACCGATTTGGAAGCGTCTAGGCAAGTTTTCCACTGTTTTTGGCGTCGGATGCCCGATTCTCGTTGACATCGTGCCATTGAAATGCTAACAAAGTACATCGGCATTCTAGGTGGGCCGTTCCGCCTTCGAAGCCCTGAGCCCTTGTTGGCCAACCGGTTCTCCGCGTTTGACATCTCCCGTGGGAGGCTGTTTTCCGAGCGTCTGGTTCGAGCTAACTTATGCCTGGTTTCTCATCTCGTGCACCATTCATATTTTTATTAGGCGCTGGCCTTCTCCCGCTTGAGGCTCAAACCAATGCCGCGGCCTCACCCGATTTCTTTGAATCGAAGATCCGCCCTGTATTAGTAACAAGCTGCTATCCGTGCCACACGCAAAGCTCATTAGGCGGTCTGCGCGTCGATAGCCGTGCGGCTATGCTCAAAGGCGGCGGCCGTGGCGCCTCGATTACGCCCGGAGATCCCGATACCAGTTGGCTGATTCGCGCCGTACGGCAGACAGATCCTGGCCTCAAGATGCCGATGGGCAGCCCGAAGCTCACGGACGCCCAAATCGACGACTTGGCGGCATGGGTAAAAGCTGGCGCTGTGTGGCCTGATACGCCAGGCTCCGCAGCCGCATCGGAGGAGCCCGCAAAACTCGAAAAGTATGTCATAACGCCCGAACGCAAAAAGTTCTGGTCGCTGCTGCCTCTAAAGGATCCGGCGCCTCCCGCGGTGAAGGATGCGAAATGGGCGCGCGGCAACATCGATCGTTTCGTGTTGGCGCACCTCGAAAAAGAAAACATGAAGCCCGTGCCGTTGGCCGGGAAGCACGACCTGCTCCGCCGCGCCTCGCTCGATTTAACGGGCCTGCCGCCCACTCCCGAAGAAATTGCGTCGTTCGAAAAGGACGCCTCGCCGAACGCCTTCGCCAAGGTAGTCGACCGTCTGTTGGCTTCACCCCGTTACGGAGAACGCTGGGGTCGCTTTTGGCTGGACGTATCGCGCTACGGCGAAGACGATTACCGCAGCTTGAACCCAAATCCTCGCGGCTATCACCCCTATCCCAATGCCTACGTCTATAGGGATTGGGTAATCAATGCATTCAACGACGATATACCGTACGACCAGTTTGTCCGCGATCAAATCGCGGGTGATCTGTTGGATGAGAAAACGCGTTACAAGACGCTTCCGGCTACGGGATTCCTAGGCTTAGGCCCCTGGTATTACGACAACGGCGCTGTGGAAGTTACCCGGGCCGATGAGCGTCACGATCGCGTCGATGTGGTCACGCGCGGTTTTCTCGGTCTTACCGTAGCCTGCGCGCGTTGTCACAATCACAAATACGATCCCATTCCGCAGACCGATTACTATTCCCTCGCCGGCATCTTCCTGAACACGGCGTATCACCGCTATCCGATGGCGCCGAAAGCCGTTGTCGATCAATACTCAAAGACGGAAGAAGAGCTCGAAAAGAAACAGAAGGCGCTTCAGGAGTTACAGACCAACTTAGGCACGCAACTTTCCGAATCGCTGGTCTTTCAGACGTCGAATTACCTGCAAGGCGCCTACGAAGTAGCCGGGCAGAAGCGCGACATCGAGACAGTAGTCGAGAGTCGCAAGCTCGATTACGAGACTCTCGAGCGCTGGATCGCCTACATGGCGAAGCCCACCGACAAGTATCACTACAAAGACGCTTGGCAAGCCATGATGAAGAAGGCCACGCCGTCGGCGGGCAGCGGTGGTGGCCGCCGTGGCGGTGGGGCGGCTGGCGGCGGAGGTTTCGCCGGCGGTGGCGGCGGAGCTGCAGCAGGCGGCGGACGTGGCGGTCGCGGTGGTGCTGGTGGAGGCGGCAACGCCGAAGTCAAAAAGTTAGCCGATGAGTTCCAGGCCAACGTCGTAAAGGTCATGCTTTTGCGCCGCGATCTGGACGAAGAAAACGACGTCATAAAAGCCAAGTCGCTCGAAGGCACTAAGAAAAAGAAGCGCGCCAACGAGCCCAATGAGTTCATCACCAATGACGATTTCTGTCCCGGATGCGGCTTGCGTCTCAAGAACATGCCCGAAGAAGATGGCAACTTCTGGACGGAGATCTTCCAACGTGAAATTCGCGACACGGACGATCCCGCGGCCATGATGGCTGGCGGTGGCGGCCGCGGCGGCAAGCCCGGCGTTCTGCTCTTCCGCGGGTGGGGTCTGGAAAGCCGAACCGGCGCCATTCCGCAAGCCCAGATGGCGACCATCAAGAACGATATCGACGACGCCCGCAAGAAACTCGAACAGTACCCGTTCCTTCACGGCGTGGAAGATAACAAATCGGTGGTCAATCTGCCGCTTGCCATCCGCGGCAATCCAAATATGCTGGGGCCGGAAGTGCCGCGCCACTTCCTAAGCATGCTTTCAACGGGAGAGGACCCGAAGCCTTATGCCGAAGGTAGCGGCCGTCTGCAGCTCGCAGACGATATTCTCAAGCAGCCCATCTCCACTCGCGTGATTGTCAATCGCATTTGGAAAGGCCACTTCGGAACCGGCATCGTAGATACGCCCAGTAACTTCGGTCAGATGGGAGAGCGGCCCACCAATCCCGAGTTGCTCGAATACCTGGCCTCGCAGTTCGTGAAGAACGGAATGTCCATCAAGAAGCTGCATCGCGAAATCATGCTGAGCACGGTCTATCAGCTTGGCAGCACGATGGATCAGGCGAACTATGCCAAAGATTCCGGCAATCGCCTCTACTGGCGCTTTGACCGAAAGCGCATGGACGCCGAGCAATTGCGCGATTCCGTCCTCATGGTGTCCGGCAATCTGGACACCCAATTAGGCGGCCCAAGCGAAGATCTGACTCCCGGTTTCATGCGCCGTACGGTTTACGGGAAAGTCAGCCGTTACAAGCTCGACGAGTATTTGCAGCTATTCGATTTTCCGAGCCCCAGCATCAGCGCGGAGAAGCGCTTTACCACCACCGTTCCCTTACAACGCCTGTTCCTCATGAATAGCGATTTCATGCAGGCGGAAGCGGAGGAGCTGGCAAAACGAGTCTCCACCGAACCGGACAACCGATCCCGCATCAAGAAGGTCTATTTGCTGGCTTACGGCCGCGATCCTAGCGAAGCCGAAATTAAGCTGGGCCTCGATTATCTGCACGCGGAGCCCATGCGTGAGTTCGAAGAGAACAAGAACAAACCGTCCGATGCCGGCGCTGGCCGCGGCGGCCGTGGAGGTCGCGGCGGCGGTGCTGGCGCCACTGCGCCAGCTGCTAAGCCCGATACCGAAGGCGCTGCGGCCGGTGGCGAAAACGCGGCAGCCGGCGGCAATACCGCTGACGGAGGCGCACAGGCTGGCGGCATGGGAATGGGAATGATGGCCGGCATGGGCGGACGCGGGGGTCGTGGCGGTCGCGGCGCTCCCGAAGTGAAGTATGAGCCGACGGCTTGGGGCCGTTACGCCAAAGTATTACTAAGTTCGAGTGAGTTCTTGTTTATCAATTAACGGGGCAAAATCGGGGAACCTATGAATCACAAGTCGTCCAATCCATTGACACGGCGCGATGCGCTCAGGCAGGTAGGGAATGGCTTCGGTATGATGGCCTTCGCCGGAATGTTGGGCAAGTCCTTGGCGCACGCAGCCCCGCTCGCCGGTCCCGCCGGCGAGGCGCTTGGAGCCGCCAAGCTCGATTATCCGCAGCGCATCAAACGCGTTATTTTCCTGTTCATGAACGGCGGCTGCTCGAGCATTGACAGCTTCACTCCGAAGCCCGAACTCGATAAATATGACGGCCAACCCCTACCCGGCGGAACCATCAAGACCGAACGCCGCACTGGCGAGTTGATGAAATCGCCATTCAAGTTCAAGAAGTACGGCCACTCCGGCATGGATGTTAGCGAGCTATGGCCGCATCTGGGCGAGGTTGCCGACGACATCTGCTGGATTCGATCTGTATACACGGATATCCCCAACCATGAGCCTTCCTGCCTCATGGTCAACACGGGGGCCAATCAGGCCGGCCGGCCGTCCATGGGCGCCTGGCTCACTTACGGTCTCGGCACGGAAAATCAGAACCTGCCCGGCTTCGTCGTGCTCTGCCCCAACGTGCCAACTACAGTTGGGTCGCCTTTGTGGAGCAATGGATTCCTGCCCGCCATCCATCAAGGCACTTACATTTCAAATCGCGTGCAGACCGCGGCCGATAACCCCGACGCTGATCCGGCCGCTGCCGATGCCGAAATGGCCGACGCCGCCGCCGAGCGCGAAAAGGCCAAAGACGCCAAAGACAAAGATGGCAAGGAAAAGCCAAAGCCCGTAGTCGTCGAGCGTAACTTCGATCCCAAAAAGCTGATCAGTTATGTGAATAATCCGAAGTTTTCGCTAACTGAGCAGCGCCGCGAACTCGACCTTCTCCGCCAACTTGAAGGCTTTCGCGAAGCCGAGACGGGTTCCGATCAGCAGGTGGAAGGCGTAATCAAATCGATGGAGGTCGCCTACCGCATGCAAACCGAGGCGCCCGAGGTCTTCGACGTTCGCAAAGAGTCGCAAGCCACGCTCGATCTCTATGGCCAAGGTCCGGTGGCGCGCGGCTGCCTGATGGCGACGCGCTTGGCCGAGAAAGGCGTGCGCATGACGCAGGTTTATTACTCGCAGGGCGATCCGTGGGACGCGCACGGCGATATCTTTGCGCACAAAGTCAACGCCAAAAATTCCGACCAGGCCTTCGCCGCCGTAATCAAAGATCTCAAAGCGCGCGGTCTGTGGAAAGACACTCTGGTCGTTTGCGGTTCGGAATTCGGCCGCACTCCTGTCCGCGAAGTCGGTGGCGCCGGCCAGAACGTCAAGCGTGGCCGTGACCACAATCCATTCGGGTTCACCATGTGGATGGCCAGCGGCGCCCTGAAGTCCGGCACAATCTACGGCGACACCGACGATTTCGGCTTTAAAGCAGTCGATAAGCCGGTCCACGTCCACGATATCCACGCGACAATTCTGTATCTTTTCGGAATCGATCACACAAAATTGACTTATCGCTATAGCGGCCGCGATTTCCGCCTGACGGATGTCGCTGGAAACGTGTTACACGATTTAATCGCATAGTTATAACCTATCTTCCAGATAGCCAATTTTGATTTGACTCTGTGGCCCGATACCAATAGACTTAGTCAAAAGCTATTCCTTGGGGTGATTCATAACCTAAAGTACGTGTAAGCTA
This sequence comes from Bryobacterales bacterium, assembly GCA_963703295.1. Lineage (GTDB taxonomy): Bacteria > Acidobacteriota > Terriglobia > Bryobacterales > Bryobacteraceae > PALSA-243. Next base: position 6,597,187 of record OY969810.1, on the reverse strand, counting down.
CTCGTTGTAGCCGCATCTCCTTGTAGAGCCAAAACGCCGCTCGTCCACGGCAACCCGGGATTCAGCTCCACTTATCGTAAGGAGACTGCTTCAATGACAAGGTGCGCGATTGCGTTCCTCTTGGCCTCACTTCCGCTGGCCGCCCAGACGAGTTCGCTGCAAGGCGTAGTAACCGATGGACAAGGTGCGGCCGTGCCCGAAGCCGCCGTAACCGCCAGAAACGTCGACACCTCGGCGGAACGCAAAACGCTGACCAACGCTCTCGGCGAATATTCGCTGTTGCAGGTTCCGCCAGGAAATTACAATATTGCATTCGAGAAGCCCGGCTTCCGCATCTCCAAATCGAACGTCATGATGCAGGTCGATACGCCGTCGACTCTCAACATGAAGCTCGAAGTCGGTCAGGTGAACGAGACCGTGAACGTCACCGCCACGGCAACCGTGGTGAATACCGAGAACGCCTCGGTGGGCAACCCATTCACCGAAACACAGATCAAGGATATTCCGCTGCAAACCCGTAATATCGTCTCGTTGTTGAGTCTTCAGCCTGGCGTAACGTCTTCCGGTAATGTAGTCGGCTCGCGCGCTGACCAGAACAATGTTCTGCTCGACGGCGTGGACGTGAACGATAACTTTGGTGCTAACGGATTTAACTCAGCGATTCCCATTCCCCTCGACTCGGTACAGGAGTTTCGCACCACCATCGTCGGCGATGGCGCCGACTCCGGCCACTCCTCCGGGGGCCAGGTGGCCGTCGTGACCAAGAGCGGCTCGAACCAGTTTCACGGTTCCGCCTACGAATACAACCGCAACACGCTCACCTCAGCCAATACGTGGACCAACAACCGCGCCGGGGTCCCCCGCGCCGCGCTAGTGCGAAATCAATACGGTGCCTCGCTCGGCGGTCCCATTCTCAAGAACAAGCTTTTCTTCTTCTATAACTACGAAGCCCGTACTGACCGCAGCGCAGCTTCGAAGACGGCCACAGTACCCGCCGCCAGCTTCTCCCAAGGCAACGTGAACGTCCTCTTGAAGGACGGTCGCACCGTGACATTGACTCCGACGGACGTCGCGAATATCGACCCGCTTCACATCGGCGCCAGCCAATTCGTGCTCGGCCTGATGAAGCAATTACCCGCGGGCAACAACCCCCAGGGAGGTTCCGATAAGGGTCTGAACTTCAACCAGCTCGTGTTCAACACTCCTTCCCATTTGGATAATCATGCTCAAGTGGCGCGCCTCGATTACAACATCGATTCCGCGGGCAAGCATTCTCTAATGTTTCGCGGCACTTTGAACGGCGCCGGCCAGGATTCGACCCTCGCGCAGTATCCCGGGCAGGCCGCGGCATCGCGCTCGCTCGATAATTCGCGCGGATTGGCCGCGCGCTACACGTGGGTCGTCGCTCCAACGCTCGTCAACACTTTGACCTACGGTTACACGCGCATCGGAACGGCTTCCACCGGCAACTCCACCGTTCTACCCAGCCTGGGACTTACCAACCTGCAGGCAACCCCACGTGCGTCTCAAAGAAAAGCCCCCACCACCAGCATCTCGGACGATTTGAACTGGAACAAGGGAAGACACACTGTCCAGTTCGGCGTAAATTTGCACTTCATAGAAAACGACTCCTTGTCGTTCAGTAACCTACCCTCCTATAGCTTCAGCCGCAATACCTTGCTCGGGCTGGGAGCCGACATTGACGCCAACGTGCTTTCGTATATTCAAGGTCTGCCAGGTTATGGATCGGGCGTGGCATTGTCGTCGACAACCAACGTAACCAACGCATTCGGTACGATGCTCGGCATCATCAATAATTACGGCGCGACCTACCATTATTCGATTGATGGCTCAATCATCCCCTTTGCGTCGCCTATTACCACCGAGTTTGTCGATAAGAGTTTCGAAGGTTATGCGCAGGATAGCTTTAAGTGGAAACGGAACCTCACCGTCACCTACGGCATTCGTTATTCGCTCTCGGGCGTGCCTTATGAGAAGAACGGGACCGAAGTGATACCCACCGTGCCGGTAAGCGAATATTTCGCCCAACGCATCGGCGCCATGGCGTCCGGCGTTTCCGGCTCCTCGGTTCCCGATTCGATGATTACCTGGAAGCTTGGCGGACCGCTGCACAACGCGCCGGGCTTCTATCCGTTAGATAAGAACAACCTCGCGCCGCGCCTGGGCCTGGCGTACGTGCCCGAGTTGCACGACGGCAGCATGCTGCAAAAGATCGTCGGCAAGGGCAGCGTTCTCCGTGGGGGCGCCGGGGTCGTATACGACAACTATGGCACGGCAATGGCCCAGAGTTTCGCATTGGGCGGCTCGCCGGGTTTGGCCAGCACCGTCGCGCAGCCGGTAAATACAAACTTCACCACCAGCTATCGTTACACCGGAAGCGGCTACCCGGCCTTGCCGGTAGTGCAGGGCGGCCAGTTTCCCTACACCCCGCCCGTAATTCAGGGTGGCTTCACCGACTTCAACGCCGTGCAGGGCGACCTCAAGGCGCCTTATGAATACACGCTGAGCGCCAATTATTCGCGTCCCCTGCCGCATAAGTTGAGTCTCGAACTGGGATATGCCGGCCGCCTGAGTCACAAAGCCATCGTGCAGCAGGATTTCGGTCAGCCTCTGACTCAATTCAAAGATCCGAAAAGCGGCCAGACATGGGCGCAGGCAAGCACCGCAATGGCAATCCTCTATGATTCCGGCGTTACGGCGGCGCAGGTCAAAGCAAATCCGAGCTTGGTGCCCGTGCAACCCTTTTACGAGAATATGTTCGGCGGGGCGAAGAACCTTTACATCAACGGCGGCGCCAGCGCGAATTACTACTACGACCTGGTTGGCAACTACGCGGACAGCGATCTCGATACGTTAAATGATATGGATCGCATTCGCCAGTCGAACGGCGGCTGCATCTCAATCCTCGGCTGCAACACCTTCTACCCGCTGCAGGATTCCGGCGTCTTGGCCTATACCAATAGCGGCAAGGCGGCCTACCACGCTGGAACGGTCGTGCTGCGGCGGGCCGTAAGCCGCGGCTGGGGTTTCGATTTTAATTACACGCTCAGCCACGCCCTCGACAACGGATCCGCCTCCGAAACCAGCGGGGGCGCCGCGCTCCAGGATGCCTTCAACCCTAATGCCTATCGCGGCCCGTCCGATTACGACGCCCGCCATACCATCACCGCCGACGCGGTAGTCGAAATCCCCGTCGGAAAAGGTAAGGCGCTCCTCAACGGAATTCCTAAGTGGCTCGATACCGTCATCGGAGGCTGGACCGTCACCACCCTGTTCACGTTCCGCACCGGAACGCCGCAGAACATTAGCGACGCAGGCGTCTATAACGTGAACTACCTGTATTCGGCGCTAGGTATCTTGCGCCCCGGTTCCACCATGCCCGCCAGCGACTTCACCACCGATCAGCTTGGCATTCCCAGCCTGTTCGCAAACACAAGCGCGGTGAATTCCTTCGTCGGCGGCTATCCTGGGGCGGTGGGCACACGCGGCATACTGCGCGGCATCAAATCGATGAACGATGACGCCGCGGTGTTCAAGTCCTTCCGCTTGTTTCGGGAAGGCATGCGCCTCACGCTACGCGCCGAAGCCTTCAATTCCACAAACCGCGTCAACTTCGGCGCTCCGACTTTGAGTCTCGCCACGCCCACCACCTTCGGCGAACTCGCAAGTCCGACTTCCGCACGCGTCATGCAATTCGCCGGACGATTCGATTTCTAGCGATAATGGGCGGCAAGCTCATGACGGCGCTCCGTAGACTCTTAGTCCCTATCGCGGTTCTATCGGCGGGGTGGGCGCAAACCTCCCCGTCGCCTCCGCCCATTGAGCCGGGAACGCTTCCTTCCACCTGGATCACTGGCGGCCCCAACTGTTTTGAAGTTCCCGACTGGCAGATCCACGAATACAACCCCGGCTTTTACATCCTACGCGAGTCCGGCTGCACCAATTACGAAAAGCCATTCTTATACCTGATCTTCGGCGCCGGCAAGGCTCTGCTGGTCGATACCGGCGCCGGTGACAGTGACGCCGCCGCGGTCACCGCCAAGCTCATCGCAAAGTGGTTGAAGCGGGCGCAGAGGCCATCCATTGAACTCGTCGTAACTCATTCGCATGGTCACGGTGACCATACCTCGGGCGACAAAGCCTTTATGGGACAGCCCGGCACAACCTTCGTCGCCGCGCAGGTGGAAGCCGTCGGCAAAGCCTTCGCGATCGAGAACTGGCCCGACAAGAACGGCGCCATTGACCTCGGGGACCGCGTGGTGGACGTGATCCCCATCCCCGGCCATCAGGCCGCCGCCCTGGCCTATTACGACCGCAAAACCGGCATCCTATTAACAGGCGATAATCTTTATGCCGGTCGCCTCTACATCTCCGATTTCCCCGCCTACCTTGCGAGCACCCGGCGCCTGGTCGATTTTACGGCCTCTCGCCCCGTCGCCCACATCCTCGGCTGCCACATCGAACAAAGCTCGACGCCTTTTGTCGATTATCCGATCGGCACAACCTACCAACCTCGCGAACACAGCCTCGAACTAGCCCGCGCCCATTTGCTCGAGCTCTTGGCGGGTTTGGAGGCCATGAAGGACAAGCCGGCCGTCGTCGGCTTGGCCGATTTCACCATTTTCCCGCGTCAGCCGCGCCCCGCAACACAAAAGAAATAAAGGCTTTGCACGCCTCTTATGACCGCCATAAGAACTATCGATTTGGTTCTCCGCCGGTTTGCGTTTATCCTGAATTTGTAAGCGAATACAGTAGCTTACGAACAACGGGCTCCGAAAGCGTCCCCCCTGTAGTTCGCGCGCTTCCCGTCCACATACATTCTAGAAAGATTAAAAACTCTTATGAAAAAGACGCTTCTGATCGGTGTGTTTGCGCTTGCCAGCATCTCTTTTGCCGGCAGCAAGACCTATGACATCACAATCTCCAAGGCCGCTAAAGTCGGAACGGTTGCCCTCGCCGCGGGCGAATATCAACTGAAGGTTGACGGAGCTAACGCCACCTTCACCGACCGTCATCACAAGAGCGTTACCGTCGCGATTAAGGTAGAAGCTGGCTCCAAGAAGTTCCAGTACACCGCCGTCGATTCCACGGAAGTCGGCGCCACGGACCTGATCCACTCGATCACGCTCGCTGGCTCCACGACGAAGATCGATTTCGTGGAAGGCGCCTCAGCCGGCAACTAAGTAACTCTTCGCGGACTGGGCGGGCGCGAAACGCCTGCCCAGTCTAAGTCTTAAAAATCAAGCTCGAACAAGTTACTCCCGCCTCCGCCTTCTGTAACTCTGAAATATCCACCGTCAACGTCTTCCAGCCTAACGCTTCGATGATCGCGGCCGTATTTGGAAAGCAGGATGGCAAGAGCGTGAATCCGTTAAGCGTGAGCGCATTCGCCGCCCAAGGCTCATCCGGCGCCGTCTCTACAATTCGTAATCCTGCCAGCGCTTCGGTATCCACCCACGCGCGATTTGCCAGCACAATTCCGTCTCCCAGGTAGGTGCATCCGCTTTTCAAATGCAAGCAGCCGCGCACTTCCAAGGATTGCACCGTATAGCCGTAAGGCCGCAGTACCTCCGCCAATTGCGCCCTGCCGTTACCATTTGATCGCGCCGACTCGCCCACATAGAGCGTTTTTCCCACCCGCATAACGTCACCGCCTTCGAGCGTGCCCGGCGCCGAGATCCCGAGTAACTGCCGGTGAGGCGTCAGGGCGTCGGCTAGGCTCTCCCCTTCCGTTCGCCGCGACTCCGCCCCCGGACGAGTCAGTACGGCAATCTCATCCAAAACGATTGCCGGATCTTCTACAAAAACCGAATCGGGCAGCTCCGGTTGCTCAGGCAGCTCAGTCACCTCCATCCCCATGGCGCGCAGGCAATCCTGATAGGCGTTGTGCTGCGCGCGTGCTTTTTCGATATCGATTTCCGCCCGCTCGATAAACGATAATTCACACCTGTTCATTGCTGGGCTAACTGCGCGCGTGATCGCCTTCCACATGACTTTGCTTGGTATCCTCTTAGCTTATGCCCGAAAACAACAATACTCCCGAGCGCCCTCTCGGCTTCGCTACGCGCTGCCTTCATGCCGGACACACACCCGACGAATCCAGCCGCGCCCGCGCCGTACCGATCTATCAAACCACATCTTTTACTTTCAAGGACTCCGCACACGCGTCCGCTCTGTTCGCGCTCCAGGAATTCGGCAACATCTACAGCCGAATCATGAATCCCACTACCGATGTATTCGAACAGCGGGTGGCATCGCTTGAAGGCGGCATGGCGGCGCTCGCCACTTCCAGCGGACAGGCTGCCCAATTTCTTGCCCTCACTAGTCTCGCCGGCTTAGGCGATGAGATCGTTGCTGCGAGCACGCTTTACGGTGGGACGTACACCCAGCTCGAAGTCAGCTTCCGCCGCTTGGGCATTGACGTAAAGTTCGTTGAGCCCGACAACCCGGAGAACTTCCGCAAGGCTATCACGCCCAAGACGCGTGCCGTGTACGCCGAAACCCTGGCCAATCCGCGCATGAACTTGGTAGATATCGAAGCTGTCGCGAAGATCGCGCATGAAGCCGGCGTGCCGCTGGTTATTGACAATACAATGGCGTCGCCTTACCTGTGCCGCCCCATCGAACACGGCGCGGATATCGTTGTCCACTCTGCCACGAAATTCTTAGGCGGCCACGGCACCTCGATCGGCGGCATCATCGTGGATAGCGGCAAGTTCAAGTGGAGTGACAAATTCCCCACCATCACGAAGCCCAGCCCCGGCTATCACGGCATGGTGTTTTCCGAAGTCTTTGGCGAGCTCGCCTACATTATCAAAGTACGTGTGGAAGGGCTGCGCGATTTCGGCCCCTGCATCAGCCCATTCAATTCATTCCTGTTCATTCAGGGTATCGAGACCCTCAAGTTCCGCATGGAGCAGCACAGCCGCAACGCCATGGCAGTGGCGGAATGGCTGACGAAGAACCCGGCCGTCACATGGGTAAAGTATCCGGGTTTGAAATCCAGCCCGTATTACAGCCTGGCACAGAAGTATATGCCCGCGGGGCAAGGTTCCATAGTTACGTTTGGAATTAAAGGCGGTCTGGCGGCTGGCGCCAAGCTGATCGACAACGCCAAGCTCTTCTCGCATCTTGCGAATCTGGGCGACGCCAAGAGCTTGATCATTCACCCTGCTTCGACCACGCATCAGCAGTTAAGCGACGGCCAACAAATGGAAGCTGGCGTCAGCAAAGACCTGGTGCGGCTCTCCGTGGGCATCGAAGATATCGACGATCTCATTTGGGATCTCGAGCAAGCCATCGCCGCCTCGCAAGCCGCCGGCTAACTAAGTCACTTTCGGGTATATTAAGCGGAACGGGAGATACAAGCGTCTCCCGTCTTCGCAACAACCTCTTACCTCAAAGGGGTGCCAACGGCGGAGCCGGAGGCTCCGTGTCATCCGGCTGCGCGCAGCGAAGGTAAGGACCCCCCACCCGGTAAACCACTAAAGCACATACACCCGAAGCATCCACCACACCAGAAAAAGCGCAATCGCCGCAACCACAATGTAGCGAATCCATTGCCCAACAGTCTTGGGTTCAGTTTGGTTCTGCATCTTAAGTCGTCAGCAGGTCGAAGGCCGTACCATCTTTCACTGCTTCTGGTATACCCGGACGTAATCAACCTCAAACCGCGCCGGGAACTGCGTGGCGGAAGGGTCGCCGCCGGCCGTCCCGCCAATTGCCATGTTCAGAATGATGGACTGCGCCTGACGGAAGCCATTCTTACCATCGGGATTAGCCGTCTGATTCAGTGCGGAGTCATTCAGCACCTCACCGTCCACGCTGATAACAATCCGATCTTCGTCCCAGTCCATGCGCCACACGTGGAACTTGGATGACCATTCCGGGTCCGCAAACGCAGCGACGGGCTTTCGTTTCGTAAACGACGCCGTGCGGCCCTGGCCGGCCCAGATCAAATTCGCAAGCAGCGTGTCGCGATAATACTCCATGATGTCGATCTCGCCATTGTTGGGCCAGCTTCCATCCACTCCCACCGTCCAAAACGCCGGCCACAGACCGGCGCGCGTGTCGATGCGAGCGCGCATCTCGAACCGTCCGTAACGCCAGCTCGAGATTCCTTTGGTGGTAAGGCTCGTGGATGTGTACTCGGCATACTCCCGATTCAATTTCCAATTCGGACTGCCTGCTTCGAAGTTCGGATTCTTCTTTCGCTCTCTGCGTCCTTCGATAATCAGCAGACCGTTCTCGCACCGGGCATTCTCCGGCTGATACCATTGCAGCTCTTGGTTCCGCACAAATCCCGTCTCGTATGTCCACTTGGCGGAGTCGGGTTTCCCATCGCAGTTGAACTCATCGGCCCAGCTCAATTTCCACGGGTCTGGGCCTTGTCCCGCTGCTGGCATCGCCAGCGCCATAGCGATAGCCGCAACAATCGGCAACTTCAATTCGGGTAGGCCTCCCCTGCTCGTACTACACGAATCTGGTGATCGGTAAACGACATATGTCCACCCGGAATCTCAACCTTCGGCATATGGCAGTTTACGCATCCATCCCGCGCAACGGGGCAGGCCTTTGAGGAAGCCGCGGTTCGGGTGGCAGAGCTCTGGCTATGGCATGCCACGCAATTGGAATCGTAAAACGCCGCGTCGCGCGCCACGTCATGATGCGGATCGTGGCAGGTGGTGCAACTCATGCGCCGGTCGCCGCCGTCATAGCATTTGCTGTTCGCCAGGCGGTAAGGCTGAAACCGGACATTGATTGGGCCCCGCAGCCGGTCTCGCACAATCCGCTCCCAGGTGCGATGGCATTGGCCGCAGAAATTCGACGTCTCCTCCGGCGTCAGCGCGCCGAGCTTGCGCGGAATCGGCGCCGTCTTCCCCGTCGAAATCCCCTGTGCGTGAGCATCCGCGCCAGCATGGCACCGCTCACACTGCACGCCCGGAGTCATCCCATCCAGCTTGAGTCTGCCGGCCGCCACTGCCCCCGTGGAATGGCACTCGAAGCAGGATCGCGTCTCGAAATCCGAAAGCTCGCGGCCCATCGCTTCCACCAGCGTCCGCGGTTGAATGGAACCATCTCCCATCGTTGTGTCCAGGCCGCCCGCTTGGGGATAGTAGCTTACCAGGCTCTCATAAAAATGGCCGCCGTATTCGAAAACCCAGGTCTGGGCATGAACTCCAAACGGCCAACGGATCGGTAGCGATAGGTTCTGCTTGCCATCCGTGACCGTATAAACGCTTTTGCCTTCGTGGGTCTCAATTGCATAAGAGTACCCGGCGCGCTGCAAGGTTAATCTGGGGTGGTCCTTCAACACCCGGTTCGCTTCCGGCGTAGTCAGCGCCCAAGCCATATCGGTGGAAGGCTGCGCCTGGGCCTGATCACGATGGCAGGATGCGCAGGGGGAAGCGGCGAACGCCGCGCTGGCGCCAAATGTTGCGATCGCAATCGCATTAAGGGCGCGCAACTGGGTTCGCTTCACCGGTCAGCTCCAGCGATCTCTGGCGTTCGCGCCTTGCATCCTGATACCGCCCCGCCCTGGGGTATGCCGCAGCCAGTGCGATGTGATTCTCCACGTTCGCCGGGTCGCTCTTTGCCGCCAGTTCCAGATAGGGAATCCCGTGCTCCACGTCCCCGGTTTCCACCAGTGCGCGCCCAACGACATATTGGGCCACCGCATAAGCGGGCTCGCTTTTCATTGCCCTTTCCGCGTAGGGAAGCGCGGCGGCCGGGTCGCCCCGATTCAACAATGCCCAGGCAAGCATGCTGAGCGCCCCGGCGCTCGCCGGCGTGATTTCCAGTTCCCGCTGGAACTCTCGGATCGCCTGTTCCGGATTCTCGGCGAGCAGCGAGCAAGCATAGAGGTAATGGACATGATGCGCCGTAGGATAGCGTTCGAGAAGTGTTTGAAAATTCCGCTGCGCGCCCGCCCTGTCGCCGGCCATCTGCGAAAACGCGGTCGATCCGGCGGCGACATACAAATCCTGCTGTTCGGCGGGAACATCCTTTGGAAGAAGCGGCGTCCGAAGGGCCGCCAGTCCTAACCCGGTCAGCAAAACGCTTCCCGGTCCGGGTCCACGCACAAACCAGGAATATTTTTGAATCGCCTGGTCGTAGCGGCCCGCGCGCGTCAACAGCATGGCTTCGTGATACCGCAGGACCTTCTCCATGTCCGGTTGAATCGATGTTCCAAGCGCCAGTCCTCGCCCGATATGCGACAGAGAAGGCGCATAATCTCCGGTCTGAAATTCGCAAAGCCCGAGTATCCCCAACGCAGGGGCCGCGTCGGGCTTCAATTCTACAAGGCGCGCCAGCGCATCGCGGCAGCCGGCATAGTCGTCCTTGTCGTAGAGGATTGTCCCTACAAACCACCAGCCCTCTTCCCACTTAGGGCTAAGTTGGAGAGCTTCTCGATAGAACTTGACCGCTTCCGGTAGATTGTTCGCCTCGCGCGCCGCAGTCGCTCGTGCCGACAGCTCTTCGAAAGTCGCCGCGCTGCAGCAGACGAGATAGAACGTCGCGAGAATTGCAAAGGGACGAGCGAAGAACACGACCGGTCCTCAATATACTACAGCCTTCTATACGGGCAGCAGTGGTTTGTCAGCTTCTTCCTGAGCCGCTCACCGTTCGGTCGCAGCTCGGCGCATCCGATCCGGCTTCGTCAATCACTTCCAACCCATAAAGGGACGCATAGTCGTGCTCCGGCTCGAACCGCAGCGCCAGCTTGCCTTGCGCATTGGGCGTCAGATGATGGAAAGCGCGCACAACTCCATAATTGGTTCCCGATTCCTTGAAGATATCGAGAGCGCGCAGCAGGGCTGAACCGTTGCAGAAAATGCTGAACACACGCGTTCCTACCCCGCCTCCCCCGGGATTCCCCGGGCCCCAATACTCCTCCGCCACGTAAACATAAGCCGAATAGGATCCGTGGTCAACTGGCACCGTGTATTGAAATCTGCCGAATCGCTCGTGCCGGAAGATCTCCTGGTCGCGAGTGTTCTTCACCGGACCGGGATGGATAGCGACCCTGCCTCCTCTGCTGTAATTGTCGGGTGTCCAAAGATTACCCGCTGAGTCGGTATAAAAATTGTCCTGAGGCAGCAGCCGCACAGGATTTAGGATATGCGGACGCGCGGGTACAAACTCAATGGCGTTGAGCAGAGCCGAACCGCTGATACTTTCGAAATTGACGAGCACGTGACCGTCGGGGCCGGGAGAGACGTCTTTGAAGACGCGCACGTCGGCAGTCCAGGGCCCATCCGCATCGGCAACGATGTCAAACCGGTCAAGCACCTTCCTCCCGTTAATAGCGATGCTGAAAAGCCGGTTTCCCTCCCCGCCCTGATCGTTTTCCGGCCCAAAAACCGGCTCGATAAAATACAGCCGCATTTCGTAGGTTTGGCCTGGCAATGGAACGCGATAGGAGAACGTACCCGTACGGGCCGATTGGAAAAGACGGGCATCGAACGTTCCAGCAATGTACGGCCGCCCGGGAATCGCAATCGAATCGCCGCCGGTGAAGTACTCGTCGTGCCCCCAGATCTGACCCAGCCGGTCTGTCCACGGATCGCGCCGGCCGCACCCGATGCGAATGCCGGATAACGGAGGCGATGGCGGCGCCACGGTCGCAGCTTTAGCCGGATCGCGGCGCGCCCTGGCGATGGCTGTCCCCGGCCGAGGCCAGGCAAGCGTCGCTGCCAGGGCCGCTACCATTACTCCCGCTATCGAACCCCAAAAAACGGCTCGGCCTCGAAATGGTAACCGCGGCGTCTGCGGCCCATCCCCCGGAAGCAACGCCTCCGTCTCGGGAGCGATTTCGTTTACACCAGTACCAGCTTTACTCTCCTCCACCGCCCTGCTCACCACAGGTGCGTATCGCCCGGATGGAATCTCAATCCTCACCGCGTCGGCGGCGCCCTCGCCGTTGTAGTAGTCCCGAAGCCTTCTCCGCAACCGGTGCATCTCGACGCGCACCGCGGCATCCTGCGTGGGGTCGAAATCGGCGGCGCGCCCCAGCGCTTCAACTCCGATAGAATACTCTGCAATCCGGTCGGCACCGTGAGCGAGCAGTGAATCGCACAAATATTTCAGCAACCGGGACAACTGTTGCGACCTGCTGAACGTCTGAGATGAAAGAACGGTTTGAACAGCTAACCGTACCTCATCCTCGGCAACAACTTGGTGCGAGACTAGCAATTCCCCCTCCCGCCAGCATTGTGAACAGATCGGATCGAGGATATCACCAACGGTTCAAGTCTTCAACTCCTCCCGCCATGCTTTCCATCTGTAACGGCCCATGCAACGTATGAAACGCATGGTTTAATTCCGTTACAAGCTCTATAAAACGGCCTGAAACAAGACATAACTGGCCAAGGCATGGGATGGATACTATACTCCCATTACCACTGGAGCAATCTTGACGGCCGTGACGGACGGCCGACGAAAGCTCCAACTTGTAGAAGGGGATACAATGCTTAAAACTTCGTTAGTTTCTCGGCTTCTCGTGATGCTGGCGGTCACTGGCGGCATAGCCTACTGCCAACAGCTAACCGCGACCATCAGCGGTACTGCGACCGACCAAAGCCAATCGGCCGTTCCGAATGCCAAGGTTGAAGTCAAGAACGATGCTAGTGGCGATCTCCGTACCACGGTAGCCAATCCCTCCGGATTTTTTACGGTCACCGCGCTCCAGCCTGGTTCGTATACGATCACGGTGTCAGCCACTGGTTTCGATTCGTGGCAGCAGACCGGGGTCGTCCTCAATCAAGGCGATAACCGTTCGCTGCCCGCGATTAGCCTCAAGGTTGGAGCGACCTCAACCAAAGTAAACGTGGTCGCCGCCGGGGACGCCGTTGCGCCAACCGAAACCGCCGAGGTCAGCACCACCTTAAATTCCCAACTCGTGAACAACATTCCTTTGCAAGGGCGAGACGCGGGTGAATTCCTGAACATCATGCCCGGAATGGCGATGACCAACGGCTTATCGAACAGTTCTAGCTTCAGTGATCGCACCGTCGGCACAAACTCGGGTCCCGTGGGCTCTTTCTCAGCCAACGGCACGCAACCGAACGGCGCCATGGCATATATGTTGGACGGCGCAAACTTGGTGGACCCGGGCAATCAAGGTACCCAGATCGCCAACATTAATGGCGATATGGTCTCCGAAGTGAAGGTGCTGTTCTCTTCGTACGGCGCCGAGTACGCCAAAGGCCCTGTCGTTTTCCAGGCGTTCGGCAAAAGCGGAGGATCCAGGTTCCACGGCGAGGGGTATCTTTACGCCCGCAACTCCGTCTTCAATTCGCAGGATTCGTTCCAGAAGAGCCAAGGCCTCGCGAAGCCATCCGATTATCAATATTATCCAGGCGGCAACATCGGCGGCCCCGTGCTGATACCTGGAACGAAATTCAATCACGATCGCAACAAGCTCTTCTTCTGGTTTGGCTATGAGTATATGCGCCAGCAGCCTTCCGGCACGCTGTGGCAGACCTTCGTACCTACCGATCAGATGCGGGCTGGGAATTTTAGCCCCGCGTATCTTTCGACGCTGCCTTCCCAAGTCACAAGCCGCTGGTCGTGGATGGGTGTTTCGCCCTGTCTGGCATCCGACAATCGATCCACTTGTAACGGCCTCACGTTCGCGAACGGTATCATCCCGCAGAGCGCCCTGGACCCCAACTCGCTCGCAATGCTATCGCTATATCCCAAATCGAATATCGATCCGGCGACCCATGGCGGCAACAACTTCCAATATCTCGATCAGAGTCCCCAAAACCGCTGGGAGCAGACAGAGAAGATCGACTACGCCATCAGTGAAACGACCAAGCTGACTGTATCTTACGCGTATCAGAAGGAAACCGACCTGCATCCCGTCCAGGTCTGGTGGGCCCCCAGTTTTTCGCTACCCTATCCCTCTCCGCTGATAGCCCCCACCACGGCCAACGTAGTAATGGCCAACGCGACCCATGTGTTCAGCCCAACCCTGACTAACGAAACCGTGTTCACCTATGCCCGGTACATCAACTCACTGACGCCAACCGATCCCAAGGCGATCGACCCCACCGCGGTCGGATTCAACGTCCCCGGTCTTTTCGGAACCAAGCGGGTACAGATTCCAAACCTGCTGAGCTGGAGCGGTAACGGCGGTTTCGCGGGTTTTGAGCAGCAGGCCGTTTTCGGCGGCGATTTCAACGGCGGGGCCTTTGGAGGCCTGAAGTCCGATCCCGCTCTTTACGACAACCTGACCAAAGTGGCCGGAACCCACACCATTAAACTCGGCGCCTACTGGGATGCCAACGGCAACCAGCAATCGAGCGGCGGCAAGCTCAACGGCGAGTATTTCTTCGAAACATATGGCGGCACCACCACAGGCAACATCTATGCCGACTTCCTCACCGGACGCGCGCAATCGTACGACCAGGTAAACGCGATTCCAGTCGACAACATGAAGTACCACCAGTATTCGTTCTATGGACAGGACTCTTGGCGCGCAATGAGAAACCTGACCATAAACTACGGCGTGCGCGCTGACCATATCGGGCAATGGTATGGCGATGGCCCCGGAAGTGCGGTGTTCGATTTTGGCGCATTCAGTGCGAATCCCACGGCGATCAATGCCGGTCTCAGGTGGAACAAGATCGACCCCAGCGTGCCGCAATCTGGCGTTCCTTCGCACATGAGATTCTTTCCGCGCTTCGGCCTTGCTTATGATGTTTTCGGAACGGGCAAGGTCGTTCTCCGTGGCGGGTTTGCAATCTTCCCCTACCAGATTGCGTACAACACCGCATCGGGCCCCGAGGAGTTGCCGTACGGCGTTGTCAACTTCACCACGCCTGTCGGGCTGACGTCGTTAAGTAATATCACGTCGTTTAACCCGCCAACCGGTATCCCGAATTCCGCTTGCGGCACCGGCTGCAACATCAGCGTTTTCGCCAAGGGCGATGGCGCCACTCCTTATACCCGAACGTTCAATTTCTCAGTCGACTACCAGCTTCCTTATCGCATGCTCTTCGAAGCGAACTATGTAGGGAACCAAAGCCGCGACGGCTTGATTGACGGTCCGTTTTCAAACCCGAACCTGGCGCCGATGGGAGCCTTCTTCCGTCCCGACCCGCTGACCGGACAAATCAACCCGATCACCGGAAATATACCGACCGGCGACTATCGCCCCATCCAAAGCTACGGCGACATCAGCCTCATTGGGCATGGAAGCTACGCCAATTACAATTCCATCCAGTCGACTCTTCAGAAACAGTCGGGACCAATGCTGCTGTTTATTAACTACACCTTCAGCAAAGTGCTCGGCATCCGCGATAACTACAGTGGCAATGGCGCATCCGCCGGAAACACGGTGGACCCGTTCAACATCAACAATAACTATGGCGTCCTGGCTTACGATCATACCCAGATACTCAACGCGACATACATCTTCACCCTGCCAGGCATGGCTCACGGTAATGCCTTTGCGAAGGGCGTGATAAACGGCTGGAAGTTGTCTGGGGTAACCCGCATCCAGAGTGGGGCGCCGCTCCAACCGAGTACCAACGGAACCTTGAACGCCAACTATGGCAACACGGTAATCAATGGCAGCACAGTCGGCGTAAGTACAACCACATGGCTCGGAACGAATGCAGCCAACCTCGCGCTGGTGCCCTTGGTGACATGCGATCCCCGAAGCGGCCTGAAATCGGGACAGTACTTTAATCCCGCATGCTTTACGCCGCCCGCGCAGGGCAGTAACGGAACCTTGATTTGGCCTTACATTCACGGACCCGCATACTGGAACAGCGACCTCGCCATCTTCAAGAGCTTCAAAATCTCAGAGCGTCAACGGGTTGAAGTGCGTTTCTCCGCGTTCAACTTCTTGAACCATTCGCTGCCCCAGTTCAATACCAATGGCAACGGCGACGTCAGTCTCAACTTCAGCAATTCCGCGGGTAATCTGAGCCCGACCAACACAAATACGCAGACCACAGGTATCCCCGCTTATCGCGTGGGCGACCGGTTAGTCACCTTTGCTTTAAAGTATTACTTCTAATGTTAGTGTGGGGGCCCGGCACGGCCGTCGGGCTCCCCGCGCTTTTAAGACGCGTAAACTCAAGCTGTTCGCGTTGCGCGTCCTTCTCACGGCCCGCGCGCTGGTAAGCCTGACCAAGATAGAAGTGCGTGTGCGGATAGGCGGAATCCATTTTCACCGCTGTCTCGAACTCTTGAATGGCCGGCGCGATCCGGTCCAGCGCTAAAAGAGTCCGGCCGAGGGTAAGGTGGCACAGCAGATTATTTGGCGCGAGTTTCACGGCCTCCCGCGCCGGTTCCAGCGCCGCGTCGGGCTCGCCCGTTCTAAGGTGCAGAATCGCGATCTGGACGCGTGCCAGCGCGTGTGAAGGAGTGATCTTCAGCTCGTTCGCAAACTCAGCAAGGGCGGCGGGGATATCACGGTCGACATAGTAAATCCCCTCCAGATAGTGGACGCCGGGTTCATTTGGGTATTCTTCGCCAAGTTGTTTGAAGAGTTTCCCGGCGTCGTTCCAGTGTTCGGCATAGAGCGCCCATGCCGCCTCCCCGGCGAGGTTGGTCAGGGCGCGCTTGCCAGCCGGAACGTCCGGGGGAAGGTAGGGCATTGTGAGAACCGCGGCGCCCAATGTTTCGATCGCCTTCTGACTCTTATCGCCGCCCATCGCCAGAGGCCGCAGTTGTTCGATGGCTGTCGTGAAATCCATGGACCGCATAGAAATGGTGGCAGCGCAAATACGAACAGTCGAGACGAACTGTGGGTTATCGGGTAAGCCAAGCCGCTCGGCTTGCAGGATGTGGGTGAGAGCCAGCGCATGATCGCCCAGTGCGGATTCGGCAAGGCCAAGGAAAGCCCAGGCCGCGCTATTGTCCTGCGCCAGACTTGCAGCCTTGGTCAAGGCTTGGCGAGCTTCCGCATAGCGCTTCAATTCGTATTCGCTCGCGCCCAGATAGAACCATCCCTCCGCCCATGCGGGTCTCAGCGTCACCGCCTGGCGGTACAAGTTGGTCGCTTCCTCAGGCTGCCGTTCCAGCGCCGCCGCGGCTCGTTGAGCCAACTCGTCGAAGTTGGAGTTCGCCGCAGTTTGACCGTTTGCCAGAACCGCGCCGAGAATCAGCGTAACTGCCACTCGAATTTTCATGCGCGCCTTGCGAATACACCGATTCTATACTCAAATGAGAGAATGCGGATCGCGCTCGTGGCTGCGCTTTTTCCGGCGCTTTTGATTGGCCAGGACCCGGCGATCGAGCAGTTATTCAACACCGCGTTGCAAGCTCAGCAACAGGCAGATTTCGCTCTCGCTGCCCGTAACTACCAGCAAATCGTCAAACTCGAGCCTGGATTCTTTGGCGCCTGGGCTAACCTTGGCGTGGTCCTGGTTCGCCTCGGTCGTTTCGACGAAGCCGTTGAGGCCTATCGCTCGGCGCTGAAGCTTGATTCCACCAACGCTCCCGTTCGCTTGAATCTCGCCTTGGCGTTTTATAAGAAAGGCGATGCGCGCAACGCGGCGCTTGAATTCGAAGCCCTTCGCAAAGATGAACCCGTCAACGTTCAAGTAACAACGCTGTTGGGAGATTGCTACTTACAGCTTGGCGAATATCAGCAGGCGCAAGCGGTGGTGGAACCGTTGGCGCGCGCGCAGACGGATAATCTCGATCTCTCTTACGTGTTGGGCTCCGCGCTCATTGGAACCGGAAAACAGCGTGAAGGAATCGCCATGGTGGAACGGGTTGCCCTGGCGCGCAACAACAGCGATGCTTATGTGCTGGCAGGTAAGGCCTGGCTGAAGATAGTAGAAAACGAACGCGCCTTGAAGGATCTGGAGGAGGCCGTCCGTATCAACCCGAATCTTCCCGGCGTCTACACCCTGAGAGGCATCGCGAGAGAGGGGGTTTTTGACGACGCCGGCGCGGAAAGGGACCTTCGAAAGGCGCTCGATCTGAACCCGAATGACCTGGACGCGGCTGTGCACCTGGGCGCCATCCTTTATGTTCGCCGCGATCTGACGGCCGCCAAACCGTATCTCGATCGGGCCCTCCAAATCGATTCTTCCTCCCTGTTCGCGCTCTACGAAATGGCGCTGTGGAAGAGCGCGTCTGGACACCCGGATTCGGCTGTGAGCGACCTCGAGACCATAGTGCGCCGCGACCCCGGCTGGCTGCAGGCGCATGTGCAGCTTGCCGCCCTTTATTATCGGCTCAACCGCCCGCAGGACGGCCTCAAAGAAAGACAGATCGTCGATCGGCTAAGCGCCGATCAACAAACAGCCGAGTCGAAGGCGGTTCGGGACCACTAACTTCTCTCCATGCGCCTACCTCCACTAACCGGCGGCATCGCGGTCTTCATCGCTGCCGCGTCCTTGTTTTTCACTCCCGCCAGTGGCTCCTCGCCCGCCATCCAATTCGAGTTCAAACCGATACCCTTCCGCCTGGAAAACGATCTGACTCCCGCCCGCAACGCTCCCGAAAGCATGCCTGGCGGCGTCGCTATCTTCGACTACAATCGCGATGGCCATCAGGACATTTTCTTCACCAACGGCGCCAATATTGAGACATTGAAAAAGGACGATCCCAAGTATCGCAATCGCCTCTTCCGTAATGACGGCAATGGCGCCTTCGCCGACGTAACCGAAGCCTCCGGGTTGGCGGGATCCGGGTATGACATGGGAGCCGCGGTCGGAGACTTCGACAATGACGGTTGGCCAGACCTGTTTGTCGCGGGCGTTCACCATAACACCCTCTATCACAATAACCACGACGGCACTTTTACGGATGTGACGGCTAAGGCCGGCCTCGACCATTCCGTTGACCCGGAGTTTGGCCCCTTGTGGGCCGTGGCCGCGGCTTGGGTCGACGTCAACAACGACGGCTTGCTCGACCTGTTCGTAGTCAACTACCTGCAATGGAAATTCGACTCCAAACCGCTCTGCAGTTTTCAAGGACAAGCCGACTTCTGCCATCCGCGCTTCTACAAGAGTCTCCCCAACCAACTGTTCTTGAACAAAGGTGACGGAACCTTCGAGGACGTCTCCGCGAAATGGGGCATCCGCGCGCATGTGAGCCGCGGCATGGGAGTCGGTGTAGCCGATTACGATTTAGACGGCCGCCCCGACCTCTTCGTGCCCAACGACGCATTTTATAATTCGCTGTTCCACAATCTCGGCGATAAATTTGAAGAAGTCGCGTTTCCCGCGGGCGTCGCTCTTCCCGACGATGGCAGCTTTATCTCGGGCATGGGGCTCGACTTTCGAGACTTCAATAACGACGGCTTTCCCGACATCGCTTTTGTCGCCCTCAACAACCAGACCTTCCCCATGTTTCAGAACACCGGCAAAGGCGGCTTTCATGAAGTCACCTCGCAGAACGGCCTGCGGGCGCTAAGTCTGCATATGGCTGGCTATGGGGTTGGTTTCTACGATTTTGACAATGACGGCTGGAAAGATCTGTTCGTCGCAAGGGGACATGTTGCGTCTCTCCCCCAACCTGGATGGGATATCGAGCAGCCTAACACCGTCTTTCGCAACCCTGGCGCAACCGGAAAATGGCAGGCGCTAACCGAAGAGGCTGGTTTCGCCGCAAAGCCTCCAGCCAGTCACCGAGGCTGTGCATTTGGGGATCTCGATGGCGACGGCCGAATCGACGTAGTAGTCACAGCGCTCGCGCGCGACGCCGAAATCTGGATGAACCGCAGCGAGCGAACCGGCCATTGGATGGATATCGCACTCGAAGGAACAAAGAGCAACCGCGACGGAATCGGCGCCCGAATCAAGCTCATAACCAAAACGACAGGCGCCCAGTACAACCACATGACCACAAGCGTAGGCTACGCCTCATCAAGCGCAGGCCCAGTCCACTTCGGATTAGGACCAGACAGCGTCGCCGATTCGATCGAGATTCACTGGCCCTCAGGCACTGTCCAAACCATGCGCAATGTAACCGGAGATCAGATACTAAAAGTGAAGGAACCCGCCCCGGTAACCCACTAAAGCAAATATACCCGCGGCATCTCCAAACAAAAATCAACCGGCGAAACCCACCTTCATTCTGGCTTCCTTGACTCCCTCGACTTCCTCGACTCCCCCTACTCAAACTGAATCTGCGCAATCACCAACTGCGGCGTCGTCTGATTCCACTCTTCCGGAATAGTATCGAATGGCAACCGGAACTGCTTGCTTTCCCCGGGCGCCAGTCCGCCCATTTTCCGGCTCACAATCGGCACCCGTTGACGTTGCACCACCTTCCCGTACGGATCGTAAAAAATGCAATTGATCTCCACCAGCGCAAGTTTGCGGTCGCCCTTGTTTTGCAAGTTGCCCGTAATCTCCACCACCTGCTGGTTTAAGTAACTGGTATGCGCCTGCATTTCGACGCCGCTCAATCCCAAAAACCGGGTGTAAGCGCGCGCCTCCGCAGTCAATGGCGGCGGCCCTGGCGGCGGACGATTTGCAGCGCGCTCCAGATACCAGAATCCCGCGCCGCCCAAAATCACCACGAACGCGATGACGTACGCCAGCGGCGGAATCCCCGCCCTTTTCTTATCGCGCAGTTCCGCGTCATTTACCCGCAACAGTCATCTCTCCGATCTTTATTGTAGGCGCGGCCAACGATCCCCGGAACTCCAGATCCGACCCTATCGTCTCAATTCCCATCAGCATGTCTTTCAAGTTCCCGGCGATGGTCACTTCCGACACCGCGAACGCCAATTCTCCATTGCGAATCCACAGCCCGGACGCGCCGCGCGAATAATCTCCCGTCACGATGTTCACGCCAAAACCCATCAACTCCGTCACGAAAAACCCATTCGCAATGCCCGCAATTATCTCTTCCGGCGTTTGGACGCCCTTTTCGAAATAAAAGTTCCCATGCCCGATTCCAGCATTTCCCGTGATGCCACGCGAAGCATTCCCCGTGGTCTTCATCCCCAGTTTTCGCGCCGCATAGCTATTCAGCAAATAGCTCTTCAGGATCCCGCGCTCGATCACCGGCGTGCGCCGCGAACGTACCCCCTCATCGTCGAAGGGCGACGTTCCGAATAGTCCCGGCAGCGTCCCGTCATCCACCACCGTCACCGTTTCCGCCGCCACTTTTTCGCCCAACTTCCCCGCCAGAAACGATTCGTTGCGGTAAACCGACATTCCATGCACCGCGTCGCATATGCTATCCAGCAGCGAACGCGCCACCCCGGGCTCAAAGACCACCGGCGCCTTCTGCGTCTCCACCTTCACCGGATTCAGTCGGCGCAACGCCCGTCGCGCCGCTGTGCGGCCAATATGCTCGGGCGATTCCAGGTCCGCAAACCGGCGCGCCGAGTGACTCCAGTAGTCGCGCTCCATCGACTCGCCGTCCCGCGCCACTGGAACTGCGCTGATCGCGCAGTAACTCGACCGGTATTCACCCGCGAACCCGCGCGAATTCGCGAAGATGTGCCGCCCGGCATAAGCGTCGAACGACCCGCCCTCGGAGTTCACGATCCTCGGATCGACATCCAGCGCCGCCGCCTCGGCGCGCTTCGCCGCATCGATCTTCAGCCCCGGTTCCAGAGCCTCGGTTTCGGCCGAATAGAGTCCCAAATCCCCCGCAATCGCGCCTAACTCGCTGTCGTCCGGCATTCCAGCGTGCGGGTCGTCACTGGTCAAATCCGCCAGTTCGATCGCCGACCGTACCAAATGCTCAATCCCCTCCGGTGAAAGGTCCGACGTGTACGACGCACCTGTCTTCCGGCCGATCAAAATGCGCAGCCCGGCTGCGCGCGAGCCCGCTTCTTTCAACTGCTCCAACTCGCGCATGCGCACGCTGGCGGAGAATTCCGCACCCTCGGAAATCGTGCACTCCGCGTCGCTTGCCCCCGCCGTCATCGCGCGGCGCACCACGTCCGCAGCCAACTCGTTCAGATGATTCTCGCTCAAGCCGTTCCTCCCACGGTCATGCGGTCTATTCTTATAGTTGGAATTCCCAGGCCTACTGGCACGCTCTGCCCTTCCTTGCCGCACACGCCGATGCCTTCGTCGAGTTTCAAATCGTGCCCCACCATGCTCACATGTTTCAGCGCCTCCGGCCCGTTGCCGATTAGCGTAGCGTTCCGCACCGGGCGCGTAATTTTGCCGTCTTCGATCAGATAGCTCTCCGACGTCGAAAACACGAAATTGCCGTTGGTGATATCCACCTGTCCGCCGCCGAAATTTACGCAGTACAGCCCCTTCGGCACGCTGCGCACAATCTCCTCCGGATCGCTCTCGCCCGCCAGCATGTAAGTGTTCGTCATACGCGGCATCGGGATGTGCGCATAGCTCTCGCGCCGGCCGCTGCCGGTCGAAGCGCCGCCTAACAGACGGCTCGAAAGCTTGTCCTGCAGATAGCCGCGCAACACGCCGTTCTCGATCAACACGTTGCGCTGCGTCGGTTGGCCTTCGTCGTCGACATTCAACGAGCCGCGGCGGCTTGCGATCGTTCCATCGTCGATCACTGTGCAAAGTTCGCTCGCCACCTTTTGTCCAATGCGCCCCGTAAACGCCGAGACTCCTTTGCGATTGAAATCCGCTTCGAGCCCATGCCCCACAGCTTCGTGCAGCAGCACGCCCGGCCATCCCGGACCCAGAACCACGGTCATTTCGCCCGCCGGCGCCTCCACCGCATCCAGCATCGCGATCGCCTCGCGCCCCGATTCGCGCGCGAAATATTCCGGAGTCCGCTCCTTACGGAAGAAATCGAGTTCCACGCGCCCGCCTCCGCCCGCATGCCCGCGTTGCGGCGGTCCGCCATTCGCGCGGGCGGTCGAGAAGACGCTCAGCCGCGCTAGCGGCTGCCGGTCGAAGCTCAAGGCGCCGTCGCTGGTAGCCACCATCACATGGCGCAAATTATCGGCGTAAGCGGCCTGCACCTGAAAGATCCGCGAATCGTAAGCGCGCGCCGCGCGGTCGGCGCGCTTCACCAACTCGACCCGTTCGGCGAACGCCTCTTCCGACGGAGCCGTCAGAACGGGATAAAGGTTGTGCTTGATGCCTTCATTGAGATCGAACGATTCCACCTTCGCCGGTCCAGACGCAATGCACGCCGCCACGCGCGCAGCCTTCTTGATCTTCTCGGGAGAAAGATCGTCCGAATACGCGTACCCCGTGCGTTCCCCCGAGATCACGCGCACCCCCACGCCCATCGAAACCCCTTGCGCGGCAGATTTGACTATGGATTCATCGATGCTGATCGAGCTAGTCAGCAGATATTCGAAGTACAGGTCGGCGTAATCTCCGCCGTGCGAGAGGGCCTCGCCAAGATAACTTTCGAGATCGCCCCGCGTGATTTGGAAACGCGTCGCGAATAAGGAATCGGAAAACTGCGGCATGATTTCAGGCTATCAGGAAACCGCTTTCGCTGACCGTTTGACAAGCGCCGTCCATCTACCGGTCCGAAACTTCGGGTTGGCTCAAAAGACTACCGGTCCGAGCGCTCGAGCGGTATCACATCAACCTTCCGCGCTTCGCCCATTGGCGTCACCGTTCCATTAACCAACTTGCCCAACTGAACCGTATAAGTTCCCGGTTTCACCATTGGTCCGCCGCGCCCTCCGCGTCCGCCGCGCGCGGCCTGCTGCTGCGCCGGCTGCTCCTCGGTCGGAGGCGCGGCGTTATCACCCGCCGGTGGTTGTCCGCCCCGTCCGCCTCGGCCGCCTTGCGCTTGCTGTCCTGCTTCCCGCAAATCCCAAGGCGTCCGATGTAATCCCGCCTGGTTGGAAGCGTCAATGCGCCGCACTTCCTTGCCCGCGGCATCCGTCACCGTAAGCACCGGCTTCGCGTCGCCGGTCAACGGTTCGCGCAAATAGTATGTCAACAGAGCCCCCACTGGTGGATTGGGATCGGTCACCTCGCCCTCGGAGGTGTAATAGCCGATCTCGGTGAACTGCCGCGCCGGACGGCCCACGGGAAACAGCGTGCCTTCCTGCGCCAAGGTCTGCGGCGTCAGGTGGCGAAGCGCCGAGATATCGTCCAACACGAAGAAGCCGCGCCCGAACGACGCTGCCACCAAATCGCTTTCGCGGCGCTGAATTTCAAGCGCCCGAATATTGATAGTCGGCATTCCTCCTTTGATTCGTACCCAATGGCTGCCACCATCCACCGAGAACGACAGTCCGAATTCTGTGCCCGCGAACAACAGATTGGCGTCTTCCGGATCCTGGATCACGCTCCACACCGGATCGCGATCCGGCAGGTCGGCGCTAATTGGCCGCCACGTGCGGCCCAAGTCGGTCGTCTTTAGTACATACGGTTTGAAGTTGCCGCGATGGAAATCGTTGAACGTCGCGAAGATCGTATTTGCATCGTGCGGCGAAGGAAAAACGCCGCTAACGTAAGTCAAATCCGGTATGCCGGGGAACTTATCGATCTTACGCCATGTGGAGCCCCCATCTTCCGTTATTTGAATCAATCCGTCATCCGTGCCCAGAACCAGCAGCCCTTCCTTAACTGGCGATTCGGCAATCGACGTACCCGTTCCATAAGAATCGGTAAAGAGATTCTTACCCACGCCGTCCGGCCCCCATACCTTACCCATGACGGGAACCGTATCGCGGTCGATGTTACGCGTCAGGTCGCCGCTCAGCATGGTCCACGTATCGCCCCGGTCGTCGCTGCGCATCAGATGATTACCGAAAATATAGAGCCTTGTGTGCGCGTGTGGGCTGATTATGAAGGGAATATCCCACCGGTCGCGCAATCCGAGCGACGCGCCGCCCCGTCCGCCTCGACCACCGCCGCCCCCTCCTCCGCGCCCGCCCGCAGGGGCCGGAACGCTCTTCGCGCCAACCTCTGCGCTGGCAAAATTCGGGCGGATGCTGACGCTCACGCCCGTCTTCAGATCGAGGCGCACGCAATTGATCTGCTGCGAGCAGGTGTACACCGTGTCGGGATCGGCGTAATCGGCGCGGGATTGGAACCCGTCGCCACCGCCTGTGTTCATCCAGTCGCCTGCCCGAATTCCAACGCGATTCTGCGTCCGTGATGGCGTGCCCTGCGACCCGTTATCCTGCGCGCCGCCATAAATGTTATAGAAGGGCAGACCATTGTCGGTGGAGACGCGATAAAACTGCGTCACGGGAATATTGTTGAAGTGCCGCCAGGTGTGGCCGTGGTCGTACGATTCGTATAGTCCGCCATCGTTCCCTTCCAGGAAATGGTTGGCATCGGCCGGGTCGAATACCAGCGCATGGTTATCGGCATGAACGTTGAATCCGGCCGGCGTGATGGTCTTGCCGCCATCTGCCGTGACGCGCACCACCGTGTCCATAATCCAGACCCGGTCGTACTGAAAGGGATCGGCAAAGATTTCGCCGTAATATTCAGGATCCTGCAGCGCCGCGCGTTCCACTAAGTCGAAAGTCTTCGTCCAATGCGCGCCCGCGTCGTCCGAGCGATAGAAGTAACTCATGTTGTGCGCCAGTGTGATCAGCGCATACACGGTATCCGGTTTCTGCACCGAAACCGCCAGCGCAATACGTCCGGTATCCGCCGTAGGCAATCCCGCCGTCAGTTTGTTCCAGTGGGCGCCCGCGTCCGTGGTCTTGTAAATTGCCGATTCCGGTCCCCCCGCGATAATCACGCTGGTATTCCGCCGCCTCTGATACGTCGCCGCGTACATCACATCCGGGTTGCGCGGATCGAAATCGAGATCGGTGGCCCCGGTGTTCTCGCTAACCGTCAGCAAGACCTTCCAGGTTGCGCCCCCATCGGTCGTCTTGAAAACGCCCCGCTCGCCACCCGCCGAAAACAGAGGCCCTTGCGATGCCACAAACACCGTATTCGAATTCCGCGGATCGATAATAATCTTGGCGATGTGCTCGGAATTCGGCAGCCCCATCTTCTTCCACGTACGGCCGGCATCCGTGCTCTTGTAGACGCCGTCTCCGTATCCGATTGCGCGCTGCGCTTCGTTCTCTCCCGTGCCTAGCCAAACCACATCCGAATTCCTGGGATCGACCACCACCACGCCCAGCGAATACGATCCGCCATCGTCGAAAACGGACTGAAAATTCAACCCGCGATTGGTGGTCTTCCACAGTCCGCCCGACGCGGTCGCGATATACCACGTGCTGCGATTCTTTGGATCCACAGCAATATCCGCGACCCGCCCCGACGTGAAAATTCCCCCAATATTACGGACTTCCAGGCCTTTGACAAGATCAGCCGTGAGTCGCGGAGCGGAACCTTGCTGCGCGAGCAGCAGGGAGGCAAGGGCAAGGGGTGGAAAAAACCTGAGGATGTGTTTCATGGATCTGCTAGGGACTCAGTATATCGCGCATGCAACAACGCCACGGAATGTCCGTGGACGGCGAACGTGGCGATTTCCCTACTCCACGATGCGGAAACAGTCCGGCGCCGTCACACGGAAAGCCACAGGGCCGAAGTAGATCTCCGGCCCGCTGCCCTTCATATGAGTCGATCGCCACTCACTCACATACTCTACGGAACCTTAGTCCCACGCCAGAGAGTAACAGGCGATCCCCCATCCACATAGCCAGATTGCGGGGTCTGTTGCGTCACCAGCGGCCCTTTCGTGTTCTTTTCCCAACTCACCGAGGTGAATCCGTCACTGTTCAACAGTTGTACGCCCGTCTGCTTCACTGGGTGAGTTGGCGTGTCCGACGGCATTCCGACTACGTCAGGCATCAGCAGTGCTTTCGCGATGTGCCAGTTCACCGTGTATTGGGAGTTGTTTCCGCATCCCGAAGGAGAGTGCGTGCCGGGCTGCGGGGTTTGATGAGCAAACGCATTGCCAGGCAGCAACGCGGTCAGTGCACCGTAGGAGAAGGAATTTTGCTCCGCCGCCACGACCCCGTCGCAAGTGGAGCGGAAAATGCCATTTAGTTGCGCCACCAACCAATCGGTATCGATGCCGTTCGCGGTAGCCAGGTGAGGGGCCGCCGGACCGCCTCCATTCGCCCACGCGGCGCCAACGGCCTCTAATGCCGCTCTCGCTTCGTCCGTGGTCGCCGAGCCGGCATTCACAATCAGGTAATTGAAAACGAACGAATCGTCCTGGCCGATCTCAACCCCCGTAAAAGACAGTTGGACTGGGTGAGTGCCGTTGTTAACGTTGCCTATAGGTTTGAACACCGTTGTTGGCGTCAGGCTTCCGAGCTTCAACGTGAGAGCCGCGAAGTTCGTGTCTTGATGTTTGGAGCGCGTCTGCGTGATGCCAAATGAATCGAGCGTAAAATTAAACAGTGCCATATTGTTTTTTCCTCCGTTTGTTCGTATCCGTGACCTGGAATAACTCCAGTACAGATGAATAATCCTTTCCCATTGAGTTAATTCCCTTGCGATGTTTTCGATTGGTAACCGGCTGCGTTGCGTAACTGAACCCGGTTCGTCTGAGCAGCCGATTCGTTAACCCGGGTTCAAGTCTGTCGATAATAAGTTCTTATCTAGCTTGCCTGCGCGACATTTCGCGAAAGCTCTGCCAGTTTCGGATTGGGACCATATCGGTTCTCAGTCGGCTGGCTATCGACAAACATATAGATGAAATTGACGGCCGGGAAGAGCATCCACCAGCCGCTTCGACCGGTGTCGTGCATTCTCCGAACTACCACTGCAAAACTGGGAATCAACACGGCAAGACTATAGGCAATCATCGCTAGGATGCCAACGTGACCACCGGTTGCCATTACGCTTGCGTTAACTCCATTCCCGAACTCGACTCTGGCTGCGATCACTCCAATGATCCACGCCAACAAAGCAACGCTGAAGCCGACGAAGACGTTCAAGAAAACAAACATCCAGTATTCTCTCCGTCGCGCTCTTCCGTTAAACGCCGCGTAGTTCTTTAGCACTCGAAAATACCACTTCATACTCTCGCCTCTCCCTTTTGAAATAGCGGAGCGATTCGCCGTTCAAGAGCCTTGCGTTCTCGTTTCCGCCGTCGCCCGATCTCATTCGGAATAGCGCGAATCCGGGGTACAGTCCGCCAGATTTCTTGCGAAAATTTTGAAGATTGTGTTTCGGCAGAGGTAACTGCGTGAGCGCGAACGTCCCAAAGCAGCATTCAAGTAGCCCGACGATATCCAGCGCCACGCTACCTGAGACTGACGTGCCAACTTTCGCCGCTGCTCACTATAGATCGGCAAAGCGTGCCGGGCAACCACTTTAAGCCTCCATTGCCGCCCTGCCGAGCCGATGTTCAGTGTGGTATTCTTCGGATCGTTTATGGCTCCGGATGGCGACCGATCGGGTGAAATCACGGTCCTCCTGCGCCTTTGGCGGGAGGGCGATGCCGGAGCCGAAAACTACCTGTTCGAGATAGTCGAGCCGAACCTGAGAAAGCTGGCTCACTATCTGGTGAAGCGCGAGTGGCGAGACCCCCAACTGGACGCCACGGAACTAGTTAGCGAAGCCTACGTTAAACTCCTTGCCGCCAAAGACCGGGACTGGCAGAACCGCAAGCACTTTTTCGCGTTCGCCGCGACAATCATGCGACGGCATTTAATCGATCTCGCACGACGTTCGGAACCGGCGCCGCTTCCCGCGGATCTCGTCGATGCCGAGATGGCCACCGCAACTCCCGAAGAGGCGATAATTTTGAGTGAGTTGCTCGACCAACTGGCGAAGGCCCACCCAGACTGGTGTACGGTCGTCGAAATGAAACATTTTCTCGGCTTAACTGACGAAGATATAGCGCGCGAACTTGCCATCCCCCTGCGGACGGTCCAACGAACCTGGCACGATGCGCGCAAATGGCTGTTCGACAGGCGCAATCGGAAAACTTAGGCTGACCGCAATGAATAACTACCAGGACGACAATCGATTGATGAGCCTGGTAGACAGCGCCCTCGCCATGCCCGATGCCGAGCGTGAGGAATGGCTCCGCAGAGAATGCAGCGCCGACGAAGTGCTGATGGTCCAGGTTCGGGACTACGTCAATGCGGAAATCGAAATGAAGCAGTTCCTGCAGCGTCCGTTCGCAACCTATTTTCAGATCGCCGGCGGACCGCTGGACTCGCTGCCATGCAAGACGCCGCGGGACGACCCATTCTCCCCCGGAGAAACCCTGCTGGATCGTTTCTTGATTGTGCGCCGCGTTGCGGAAGGCGGGATGGGGATTGTCTATGAAGCCTTCGACCACCGGCTGCAGCGGCGGGTGGCGATCAAATGCGCCAAACCAGGCTTTGGCAATCGTCTCCCGCCGGAGGTCAGACATGCGCGGGAAATCAGCCACTCCAACGTTTGTCGAATCTTCGATATCCACACGGCGCCCACAGCGGAGGGCGAGGTCGATTTTCTCAGCATGGAATTTCTGGAGGGGCAGACTCTCGCCGAGCGCCTGCGCGCGGGACCGTTTCCGGCGTCCGCCGCGAGGGCAATCGTTCGCCAGCTTTGTGAAGGATTGGCGGAGGCGCACCGCAACAAAGTGGTGCATGGCGATCTGAAGACGAACAACGTGATCCTTGTTCCCACAGGTCCGGACGGTCCGGAACGAGCCGTAATTACAGATTTCGGACTGGCGCGCCAGCCGGGTAATGCGAGCGAGGCTCGTAACATGGCGCCACTGAGGTCCGCTCCGGTCGGCGGAGCGCCTGCGTATATGGCGCCTGAATTGAGCCTGGGTACGAAGCCCAACGCGGCGTCCGACGTTTACGCTCTTGGCGTAGTGCTCAGAGAGATCGTTTCCGCAACGCGTTTACCAGCGTTCGGAAAATGGGCGTGGGGAAGACTGCGGAGTGTGATCGCTCGATGCCTCAACCCCGATCCTGCACGGCGTTTCACCGACGGCGCTGCGCTGGTTCGGGCTGTGCATCCGCCTGTGGCAAGGCGCTGGGCGGCAGGCGCGGCGGCGGCCGCGGTGATCGCCGCGTCGGCATCCGGAGCCGTAACGTTCTTGCGCACAACGGCCCCTAAAGAGACGGTGCGGCTGGCGCTTCTTCCGTTCCAATCCACGGGAGACACGGCGGAGCGGACGGCCGTGCTGTCGCGGAATACGACCGCCGAACTCGCCAAACTCAGGGGCAGCCCGCAGACGCGCATCCTCTTTGCCGCAGGCAAAGATCAAGCCGCCGCAGCGCAAACCGCTGAGGCGGCCCGCAAGTCGCTCTCTGCTTCCCACGTCGTGCGCGCTGTTCTAGACGTGCAATACCAGGCTGCGGAAAACGAACTCGACGTTCTGCATGTCTACATCACGGATACCGCTTCTGGCGCGAACAAGCTGGAAAAGACAATGCAGTACACGCCGGCTCAGTTGCGATACGCTCCCGTCGCCATTGCCGGCCTGGTTACCAGCGCCTTTGGCTTGCCTCCGCTTGGGACAGGCGCCACGGTCACGGCAGCCGTTGCCAAAGACTATTCGGACGCGGTGTCCTATGTAAACGGCGATACCCGTTCAGAGGACGCAATTCGTTTGTTCGAGCGCGTCGTTCTGGCCGATCCCGATTCGGCCCTGGGGTATGCCGGTCTAGCCGAAGCGGAGTCGCTCCAGTTTCGCCGTTCCGGCGACGCCACCTGGACGGAAAAGGCAAGAGACGCAACGCAGCAAGCCGAGCTTCGCAATCCCGATATCCCGGAGGTCCATATGATCGCGGGGTGGCTGGAGAAAACGTCCGGCCATTACGAAACCGCCGCGGCGCACTTCCTCCGGGTTGTTGCGCTCCAACCCCGAAATGCCGCGGCATGGCGGCGGCTGGGCCAGACGTACGAGAGCGCTGATCGCGCCGGCGAAGCACTGAATGCTCTAAAAACGGCCGTTCAGATCGACCCTTCCGGATTCAGAAATCACCGGGAGCTCGGCGTTTTCTACTTCATACGGAATCGATTTCCGGAGGCTGTGGCCGAGTTCGGAACTATGTCCAGGCTGGCCCCGGACTCCTCGGCCGCGCACCAACTCCTCGGAAACGCGTATTACAACATGGGAAGATATTCCGCAGCGGAAACCGAGCTTGAGGCGGCGATCCGTACGGCGAAAACGAAAAAAGAAAACTCAGTCGCCGAGCAGACCCTCGGCGCGGTTTTTTGGGATCAACAGAAAGATCGCGAGGCTTCCGATCACTTCCTCAAGGCCCTGGCCAGCGGACCGGAAACGTCCTCTCTGTGGCGAATCCTTGGCTTCTGTTACATAAGGCAGGGTCTTCCGAGTAAAGCTTCAGACGCGTTTCGTCGAGGCATCGCGGCTTCCGGCAAAGCCCTGGCGGAAGATCCGCGCAAAGGCAGTGAGCATGCGGCACTCGCCTATTTCGAAGCGAAGCTTCATCATGTCAGCCGGGCCGAAGCCGAAGTTGGGGAGGCGCTCCAGCTCTCGAGGGACGATTTCACGATCCAATTGGCGGTGCTGACTTATGAGACGATCGGACGGCGGGATGTTGCCTTAGGCCTGCTCGAAACCTCGCCGCCGGCCGCCGCCGAGATGTCCAAGTATCCAGGACTCGAGAAGTTTCGCGAGGACCCCAGATACCAAAAACTATTAGATTCTCATCCGATTCAATGAGCGGAGGAAAAGAATGGCGATTGTTACGTGCAGTGTTGGTGAAGACGGAAATCTGACGCCCTTGACGATTGAGTTTGAATCGGGCGACCTGCTCGACATTGGACAGGGCGAGCCGGGAGATTTAGTAGAAGTACGCAGACCGTTCGGTCTCGATGCGATCACAGCGGATTCCGATCAACTCACCATCCCTGCGATCCTCAACGTGCGCCCGGCCCCGAAGCTTCCCCCTCCGCCACCCGAGGATGGCGCTTTCAAACGGTCGCATCAAGCGAGTAACTCGATTAAGATCGTCCTGAGCGCAACGGCTTGATGGTTTTCTTTCCTTGCGCCTGATAACCCATTCGGCGGTCGCAATCGGCTTGGGAGCCACCCTTCGTGTCCAGCCGTTGACGACGAAGTCGGGAGGCCCCGCCCAGACTCTTGCCCAGGCCGGCTATCCTTGCGGGGTTGGCAATCCAGTATTCGTTACTGGTCCCTACGTCGTAGTAGTTGGCCGTGAATCCAGCACCTTGCACTGCGGCACGGTTAGGTTTCAATGACGAGACAGCCATGCGTTCAGCTTCCAGCGATTCCTTCGAATCGGATCTCCGCGCATTTCAACCGCGATACCCTTTTTTGGGTCCGGCTTCTCATTCATGATCCGCTCGAATAGCTCTTCCGTATTGGCTAGACGTTCTGCGCCACTTTACTATCAATACATCACTCAATTTTCCGTCGGCTTCGGCTCCACGTGGTCAATCACCAGCACATTCACCGGCCGCTTGGTCTGCTCCAGTTTGAGCCCAAGCTGTCTCGAGATCGCCTCAGGCAAAGAAAGCGCCCCGTTGGGGTCAGATGCCGTATCCGGGGCCTCACCCGATGCAGTTTGCCCTCCGCGCCCACCTTGCAACTGACCCACCGGGCTAAAGCTGAGACTGAAGTCCCATGAGCCTTCAAGGCCAGTGGCATCTAGAACAGGCGTATGAATATAGCCCGGCGCCAGCGCCTGCAGCATGCCGGCGAAGCGAGCCATACTCATGTTCTGGCAGTTTAACAGTCGGCCCAGAATGGGGTTTGTATCTCTCGCGTCCTTTTGGCCCACGCCAGGACCTTCTTGGCATTTGATGCGGCCATTTGGATCCGACGGCTTCATCTTCGGCTTCGCAGACAGCAGCGTGTAAGCATTGGTCGGACGCTCTTCCATGTGGGTCTGCAGTTTGAAACGTTCAACAAGCAGGTTCTTGATCATCGCAATCAGTGTGTCGATATCGATGGGCGGACCGTTTTGCCCGCTAACCATTGCCGGGGTCGGCGCCTTGGCGACAATACTGACTCTCACATCGCCCAGCCATTTTGGCGCGCCAATGATCATGTCATCGCTCAGTTGCCAAAGCTGCCCAATAATGAACTTCAGGTCGAAACCTTCGATATCCACCCGCCCGCTAGGCTGGATCTGGAATCTCCGATTTTGATCCTCCGGTGAGGTCAGTTTCACATCGGCCACATCGAACTCGGTCGGCACGACGACTTCCGGGATCATTTTTTCAATGTCGGCGGCATTCCCCGTCGGTTTTTGGTCGACGCGCTCCACTGCCACCACTGGCAACTGGGACGTTTGAAGGTCAAGTTTCAACCCTAGCTGCTTTTCCACCGCGTCGAAAATCGAAATGCCATCCGCGCCGGCGGCCGCCAACTGTCCGCGTCCCGTCCATTTAAGGTCGAAATCGTAGGTCCCTTTCAGTCCGGTCGAGTCTACAACCGGCTGTCTGAGGTAACCTCCAGCCATATTATGCAGATTCTCTGAAATCTCCGCCGCCGTGAGCCCGTGGCACGCAACCTCAATCGGCGCGGTGGGTTCGGCATTCTGCGGTCGCGGCTTGCCGGCGCATCCCTTCTGGCCCGTCGGGTCGGCGTCCTTCAGTTGCGGATGTTTACCTGCGGTTAGGAGATAGGCGGGCATCGGCTTCTTATCCAGGTGGGCAACCAGATGAAAGCGTTCCTCTAAGAGCGTCCGCAGCATCGCTCTTTGAGTATCTTGGGTCGCGCCGAACGGCAGCTTGGCAGTAACATCGAAACGATCCAGTTCCAGCCAATTCGGCCCGCCAAATACCTTGTCTCCGTCCACGCCGTAAGCCGCGCTGATCAGATCTGCCATCGTTGCGGTTCTGATTTCATACCGTCCGGCGCGCGTTTGTGGGCCACGCATGAACAAAGTGAAATTGTTTTCGGAGTGAGGGCTCACGTGAACATCCGCCGCCTCGAATCGATCGGCGGATTGCCCAAAAGCCGCGCCCAAGAAGAGTGCGGCGCATAAAAAGGGTCGCATCATATTTCCCCTAAGTAGTTCGGGTCCCTGGCGGTAAGTATTTTAGACGTGTAATCGGGAGATTTGTTCCGAGACTTGCGTTAGGAAGTTCCTCGTTAGACTGCGCCCTTCCTATCCTCCACGTCTCTCCTACCGTTGGCGCAGTGGAAGTCAGTGACGGAATCATTACATGAACGTTTCTTGGCGTTGATTCCCGAGTTCCTCTAAGTCCGAAGAGCACGATGCAAGATCTTGGGATAGGGTGGGACAGCGTGAAAGCCCGCGGGTCCAAAGTGCCGCTTGAAACTCCGTGGAAAGGATTCACGGGCGCGCCGGCACAGTCGAACCTGTGCGTGCCGCAGTTCATATCAACGTGGCGGGTCTAGCACGGGAGCCCAATCGACAAACGCGCGGGATCGAGAGCCACGATCCGATGTTTCGCGAAGAGATATTGGTCAGTTTGTTGAGGCTATCGTTCGCCATGACGGCGACCGATTCCAAGGCCCAAGCCTGAACGTCTCGAAAGGAAGGGAAATTCAGCAAGTAGCTCGCGACATCGGGACGTCCACCCAACCGTGAGCAAATGGCGGGTGCGTTTCGCTAAACATGGTACAGCGGCCTCCACGACCGCCAACGTTCCGGAAGCCTGTCATCTACGACGCTGCCTTCCGCGACCGTGTTCTGGCTCTGCTCGAACAAACGCCACCCAAAGGCCTCTCGACCAGCTGCTTTCGACAGCGCGGCGCGGCCTACCGTAAGTCTCACCGGCTGCCGCGCCAATCGCTACGCGTCATGCGCGCCATTGAGGTCTGCCGTACGGCGGCGGTCACCGAACTGTTGCCCAGCGCGGCTCAATGCCTGTGGCTGCAGGCGGCGTTGGCGCTGCCACGTCCACCCGGTGTCCGAACCGCGAGGCGGGCGCCCTAATGCGCACGCTGTTCCTGCCCGCGTATCGATGGCCGGCTATGCGGCCGGACTCTTCATGACTACCACCCTACCCATCGGCTCGTGCGTCGCCTCTGCGGCAACGGGCCGGCGGAGCGTGTTCGGCGCCGCGCCACGCGTTTTATCACGCCCCCCGCAAAGCGCTTACGACGGATCCGGCCCCGAAAACTTCCCGCCAGCTATGAAATCCGCACGTCCGGTTCCATCCCCATAACCCAGTCTCACTTTGCGGTTTAGTTCATCGCGCGTTCTCTTCACTCTCGCGGCGTCCGAGTGATGCGTCTTCCCCGTCTGCAAGCGCCGCGACAGTGATGATAACTTCTACGATCACCAATTCTCCCAAGAAATTTCACCCCCATCGCCTCAATCACTTACGCCGAAATCCCATCCCCGGCATACCCGGCGCACGCCTCCTCGTCTGCTATGCTCCGCTCAGAGGGCCGCCGCGCGCGCACGCGCCGCGAAGCGGCCCTTACTTTTTGCATCGATAAGGAGATCCAATGTCACCCGATCAACTCGCCGCCAACCGCGCCAACGCGCAGCTCAGCACCGGCCCAACCAGCGAAGCCGGCAAGCAAATCGTCAGCCGAAATTCTCTAAAGCATGGGCTCACCGGAACTGCTCACGCCGCCCTGCCCGGAGAACAAGACGCCCTCGAAAAGCACTGCGAAGGCTTCCGCCAGGCGTACGCGCCCCTAACCCTGCCTGAGCACGAGCTCGTACGCAACATCGCGGAAAACTACTGGCGCCTGAAACGTGCCCACGCCATGGAAAACGCGCTCTTCGCCCGAATCGAGCGGGAACAAGCCGACGAACTGGCGCCCGCTTCTGCCCATGCCGACGCTTGGATCGACCCGCTCAAGGGCCTCCAGCGCATCGCCCTCTATGCCGCCCGCAT
Source organism: Bryobacterales bacterium (assembly GCA_963703295.1). Taxonomy (GTDB): domain Bacteria; phylum Acidobacteriota; class Terriglobia; order Bryobacterales; family Bryobacteraceae; genus PALSA-243. The sequence goes on along the minus strand of OY969810.1, from coordinate 6,561,578 downwards.
CCAGCGTGCCATCGAAAAGACCACGGCCGCACTGATCGCCATGCAAGCCGCGCATCGGGCTGCCCGTTCCCATGCGCAAGAAGAAGCGATTCTTCTTAGCAAGCTAGCCGAATCTCTTGGCCAGATATATGACCCCGCGGTGGATTTCCCGCCGGAAGCCGGCTTTGTCTTTTCAGCGCCGGAAATCGCGTGCATCATCGACCGCGCTCGCCGCCTCGAAGAAGCTCGAGCCCGCTTCGCCCCGGGCCAACAAAGCCCCATCATGTAGTCTTTCCGCCTCCAATCGTCGGCCCAAAACAACGTGCCAGCCCGAAGTGTATCCGTCGTCCGTCCGCTGCCTCGGCGAAACTAATTAGGCTTCCGGAGTCTCGAATCAGGTGAATATCCCCGTTTGACAACGCCTGTAACATCCCATACCATTCTCCTAATCGCTATGAAACATTCGATCCGAGCGCTATTTTTGCTCGCCCCCGCGACCCTGTTGTCTTTCGGAGCCGAGACCTACCAGAAACCTCCCAAGGCGATCGAGGATATCCTCAATTCGCCTACCACTCCTACGCTTCTGCAAAGCCCCAACCGGGCTTATGCGCTGCAGGGCAGCCCCGTACGCTATCCACCCATCGCGGAGCTTTCCGAGCCCATGCTTCGGCTTGCTGGCATTCGCATCAATCCCAAGACAAATGGTCTGCACAATACCATCTATCAGTCGAACCTGCTGTTGCGCAAAATTCCCGAGGGCACTGAGATCAAAATTGCGTTGCCGCCGAATCCGAAGTTGGGAATTGGGCCGTGGAGCCCGGATGGCAGCAAGTTTATCTTCACGAACGCGACCCCGGCCGGCATCGAGGTTTGGGTGGGCGATGCGGCCACGGGGCGCACGCATAAAGTGCCTAACCTGCATGTGAATGAAGTGCTCGGCGGTGGCGGCGGAGGCCGCGGCGGCGGTGGAGCGGCGGGCGGCCCCATACAATGGATGGCCGATGGCAAGGGCTTGCTGGTGCATGCGGTTCGTGCGAATCGCGGCGCGGCGCCTCCCGAGCCTACCGTGCCCACCGGCCCGCACATTTCCGAGAGCATGGGCGGCGAAAAGGGCGCGCCCACGTATGAGGATCTGCTGCAGAATCCTCATGACGAAGATCTGTTCGAATTCTACGCAACGTCGCAGCTCGCGGTGGTAGATAGCGTATCCGGCGCCATGCAACCCATTGGCAAGCCCACCATGCTTGAATCCGCGCGCATGTCGCCCGATGGCAAGTATTTCATCGTGAATTACATTCACCGGCCGTTTTCGTATTCCTATCCCGCGCGGCAATTTCCCACCGAGATCGAAATCTGGGACCGCACCGGCAAGATGCTAAAGAAGGAAGCGACCATCCCCATGGGCGGTCTCGGCCGTGGAGCGGGCGCCGCTGCCGCAGCCGCGGATGAAGAGAATCCCGTTACGGCCGGTCCGCGTGGCTTAACCTGGCTGATTACCGAGCCCTCGACATTGATATCGTTCGAAGGTAACGGCGGCGGCGGACGTGGAGGACGCGGCGGACGCGGGCGTGCCGGCGCTGCCCCGAGCGGCGATCCCGCGACACCCGTCCATGAGAAGATCCTTGCGGTGAAAGCGCCGTTCACCGGACCCGGCGAACCCATCTTCGAAGCGGATCAGCGTCTGGAAGGCTTCACCTTCACTGAAAATCTTCACACCGCAATCATTGGCGCTGGTGGCGCCGGCGGCCGCGGCGGTGGCGGCGGTGGCGCCGGACGCGGAGCTGGGCGCGCCCAAACCGCGTACCTCATCGATTTCGCTAACCCGAAGGAAGCGCCCAAGCCGCTCTGGACCAGCGGACCGTCTCGCTACAACAACCCGGGAAGTCCTGTAGAGAAATCGCTCCCCAACGGTGGCCGCGTAATCGTACTCGATGGCGACAATATTTTCCTGCAGGGCGCTGGCTCCTCTACCAATGGCGATCATCCGTTCCTGAGTAAGTACAATCTCACGACTAAGGAAACCACCTCGCTCTTCAAGTGCGACGACCAACACTATGAAATATTTGAAGGTTTGCTCGATCCGCACGGCGATAAGTTCCTTACCCGTCGCGAAAGCCCCACCGAGCCTCCCAACTATTTCGTGCGGACGGCCGCGGGTCAATTGACCGAGGTTACCCATTACCCCGATCCGCAGCCCATCATGCGCAAGGTCCACAAGGAACTTGTGACCTACAAGCGCCCCGATGGCGTGGACATGTCGTTTACGCTCTATCTGCCGCCCGATTACACGCCGGGAAAGCCTCTGCCGACCATCTTGTGGGCCTATCCCTACGAGTATGAAACGGCCGATGCCGCCAGCGAGACCGCTTCCAACGGCTCCCGAATGCGCTTCACCGAGATTGGCGGATACTCCGAAATCTTCTTCGCGCTCGATGGCTATGCTGTGCTCGACAATGCTTCCATGCCTATCGTCGGCCCCCGCGCCACGGTGAATGATCATTTCCTCGAGCAGTTGTTGATGGATGCCAAAGCAGCCGTCGATAAGGCTGTGGATCTGGGCGTTACCGATCGGAACCGCGTCGGCGTAGGCGGCCACAGCTACGGTGCGTATATGACGGATAACCTTTTGGCTCATTCCGATATCTTCAAAGCCGGAATCGCCGAAAGCGGAGCCCCGAACCGTACCTTGACCCCGTTCGGTTTCCAGAATGAGCGCCGCACCATTTGGGACGATCCGGATCTCTACATCAAGATGTCGCCCTTCATGTCCGCCAACAAGATCAAGTCTCCGCTGCTCTTGATCCACGGCGAGGCGGACGATAACACCGGCACCTTCCCCATTCAATCGGAGCGCATGTATGAAGCGGTCCGCGGCAATGGCGGAACGGTTCGCCTGGTCTTCCTTCCCGCCGAAGCCCACGGTTACCGCGCCAAGGAAACCATCGAACATGTCAATTGGGAGAAGTTGCGCTGGTTCGATAAGTGGGTGAAGGATCCGCCGCCGCCCAATCTGCGCAATGCGGCTACCGATAACGAGAAAAACGAAAAGAAGTGATTGAGGGCCTCACGCGGCGGCTGGCGCAGTTTCTGGCCGCCGCGACTTACTCCCATTTACCGGTTCCCGTTATAGAAGAGACTAAGCGTGCGGTCCTCGATTGGTTGGGTTCAGCCATGGCTGGGTCGCTCGAACCCCCGGCGCGGATGGCCCGCGAAGTCGTTGCATCCATGAACGGCGCGGCCGCGGCCGTCGCCTTTACCCGGGGTGTCGCATCTCACATCCTCGAACTCGACGATATCCACAAAACCTCTACCGTTCACGCCGGTTCCCCCGTCATCTCCGCCGCACTATCCGTAGCCGAGCGCGAACATGCCGATGGCCGCGCCTTCCTGCTGGCCGTGGCGTTGGGCTATGAGGCGGCCTTGCGGATCGGTGAAGCCGTCAACCCAAGCCACTACCGATACTGGCATCCCACAGGCACCGCCGCCACCTTCGGCGCCGCCGTGGCGGCCGGTTCTCTGCTAAAGCTGAATGCGGGCCAAATGTTAGACGCCTTAGGCTCCGCGGGCACGCAGGCCGCAGGATTGTGGGAGTTCAACGCCGATGGCGCCATGAGCAAGCATCTCCACCCCGGTAAGGCAGCCATGAACGGCGTCCTCGCCGCCGACCTCGCTCGCGCCGGATTCACCGGCGCCACACGAATTCTCGAAGGTGACCGTGGCTTCTTCCGCGCCATGAGCGGCGCCTACGACGAAACCCGCATCACCGATGCCCTCGGAGAGCGCTGGAAGATCCAGGAAAACTGCTACAAGCTCCACTCGTGCTGTGGTCACACCCACACCGCGATCGACCTTGCCTTACAGCTTCGGCAGTCAGGCCTTCGTTCGGTTCGAATCGAAACCTACGCCCAAGGCCACGCCATCGTCCAAAACCCGCGCCCCACAACCCCATACCAGGCCAAATTCAGCCTCGCCTACTGCGTAGCCGCGGCCCTCCTCGATGGCCAAGTCAATCTCGACCAATTCACCCCCGCCCGCATCACCGCCCCGGACATCGCAGCCATGCTCGATCGCATCGAGGTAACCGTCGCCCCCCACCTCACCGCAAAATACCCCGCCGCTTGGCCCGCGCGCCTCACCCTCATTCTCGCCAACGGCGACACGCTGCGCGGCGAAGCCGACTTCCCCCGAGGCAATCCCGAAAACCCGGTTTCCACCCAGGAACTCGAAGCCAAATTCCGCGCCCTAGTCTCCCCGCGCTTCGGCCCGGAAACCGCCCAAGCGGCGATCGATTCCGTTGCATCGCTCGACCAGACCGAGGCCCCCCTACCCAAACTTCCGTCATGAAAGAACTCAACCCCCGCGCCGCGGATTTCTCCGAATACCGCCAGGCCATCCGTGAGCTCTGCGCCGGCTATCCCAGCCAATACTGGCAGCGTATCGAAGCCACGTCGGCCTATCCCGAAGAGTTCGTCCACGCCCTCACCGCCGCCGGATGGCTCGCCGCCCTGATCCCCGTCGAATATGGCGGTGGCGGTCTCAGCGTCACCGAAGCTTCCGTCATCCTCGAAGAGATCAACCGGTCCGGGGCCAACTCCGGCGCATGCCACGCGCAGATGTATATCATGGGCACGCTGCTGCGCCATGGCTCGGAAGAGCAGAAGCGCCGCTACCTGCCCTCCATCGCATCCGGTGAGCTTCGCCTGCAATCGTTCGCCGTCACCGAGCCGACAACCGGCACCGACACCACCAAAATCAAAACCTTCGCCGAACGCCGCGGCGATCGCTACATCGTCAATGGCCAAAAGGTCTGGATCTCCCGCGTACAGCATTCCGATCTCATGCTGCTGCTGGCCCGCACCACGCCTCTCGGCGAGATCGCGCGCAAGACCGACGGCCTCTCCGTATTTCTGATCGATCTGCGCGATTCCCGTACCGGCCTTACCCTGCGTCCCATCGCCAACATGGTGAACCACGAAACTAACGAGGTCTTCTTCGACAGCTTCGAAATCCCCGCCGAAAATCTGATCGGCGAAGAGGGCAAGGGCTTCCGCTATATTCTCGATGGCATGAACGCCGAGCGTATTCTCATTGCCGCCGAGTGCATCGGCGATGGCTTCTGGTTTATCGACAAAGCCCGCCGCTACGCCGCCAACCGTGTGGTATTCGACCGCCCCATCGGTCAAAATCAAGGGGTGCAATTCCCCATCGCGCGCGCCTACGCCAACATTCGCGCGGCCGACCTCATGCGCTACGAAGCCGCTCGCCTCTTCGATGAAAACAAAGCCTGCGGTGCGGAAGCCAACCTCGCTAAGATGCTCGCCGCCGATGCTTCGTGGGAGGCCGCCAACGTATGCCTCCAAACCCACGGAGGCTTCGGCTTCGCAGCCGAGTACGATGTCGAGCGCAAATTCCGCGAAACGCGCCTCTATCAGGTCGCGCCGGTTTCCACCAACCTGATCCTCTCTTATCTCGCCGAGCACGTTCTCGGTTTGCCCAGGTCCTATTGATGAGCGATCTTCCCTTCGCCGGATTGCGCGTCGTCGCGCTGGAGCAGGCCGTCGCGGGGCCGTTTTGCTCGCGCCAACTGGCCGATCTGGGGGCGGACGTCATCAAAATCGAGCGCCCCGATGGCGGCGATTTCGCGCGCGCGTATGACAGCGTCCTCAACGGACTCGGCGCGCATTTCGTCTGGCTCAATCGCGGCAAACGGAGCGTTGTTCTCGACCTGAAGACCGAACCGGGACGCGCCGCTTGTGCCCGTCTCATCGCACGTGCGGATGTCTTCCTGCACAATCTGGCCCCCGGCGCGGTCGAACGCATGGGCCTAAGCTACGACGAACTTTCCGCGCTCTATCCGCGCCTGATCTGGTGCGGCATCTCGGGCTACGGTCCCGATGGCCCCTATCGCGACAAGAAAGCCTACGACCTCCTGATCCAGGCCGAATCGGGCGTGGTGAGTCTTACCGGAAGCCCGGAGTCCCCCGCGAAAGTCGGCGTTGCCATCGGCGATATATCGTCCGGTATGTATGCCTACTCATCCATTCTCGCCGCTCTTTACGCTCGCGATCGGAGCGGACGCGGCCAGCGCATCGATATCTCGATGCTGGAATGCCTCACCGAATGGATGATGCCTCCGATGTATGTCTGGATGGGCGCCGGCGAAATTCTCGCCCGCACCGGTTTGCGCCACAGCATGATTGCGCCATACGGAGTCTACCCGTGTGCGGATGGCGCCCTTCTCTTCGCCATCCAAAATGAACGGGAATGGCGGCGGTTCTGCGTAGATGTTCTCGATGTGCCTGGCGTGGCGGACCAATTTCCCACCAATGCAATACGCTTTGAAAATCGTGCGGAATTGGATGCCATGATCGAAGCCGTCTTCCACAAGCTCACGCGCGCCGAAGTTGTCGCGCTCCTCGATCGCGCCGGAATTGCCAATGCCGCTATGAACAATACCGCCGAAGCCGCGCAGCATCCGCAACTCGCCGCGCGCCATCGATGGGCGGAGGCCGATTCGCCCGCTGGGCCCATCCGCGCGCTGCTTCCGCCGCACAATCTGCAGGATGCCCCGCCGCGCATGGGACGCGTACCCGCCTTGGGCGAGCACACTCGCGAAGTGCTGGAGGAACTCGGATGATCCGCAGCACGTTGTTCGTTCCAGCGTCGCGTCCGGAAATGATTGAGAAGGCCGTGAAGAGCGCCGCCGACGCGGTCTGTATCGATCTGGAAGACGCTGTCGCTTTCCACGAAAAGCCCGCCGCACGCGCCAACGTCGTGCGAGCATTTCACGTACTCGATTTCGGCCGCCGCCTGCGCATATTTCGCGTGAACGCTCTCGATACTCACTTCGCATACCGCGACGCAATCGAAGTAGTTGAGGCAGCCGGTGACAAGATCGATCTCGTAATGCTACCCAAGGCAAATTCGCCCCGCGACGTACAATTTCTCGATACCTTGCTCACGCAGATCGAGACCGCGTGCGGATTCAAGCGTCCCATCGGCATCGAAGCGCAGATAGAAACCGCGGCCGGCTTCCTCAACGCGCGCGAAATCGCCCGGTCGTCCCAGCGCCTCAAAGCCCTGATCTTTGGCCCCGGCGATTTCGCCGCCTCGATGCGCATGCCTATGACGAATCTCGGTGAATTCGACGTCAATGACGATCTCTACCCCGGACACCGATGGCACGCCGTAATGCAAACCATCGTCGCCGCCGCCCGCGCTAATGGACTTCGCTGCCTCGATGGTCCCTACGCCGGGTACAAAGATGCCTCTGGCTTCGAGCGCTCCTGCCGCATCGCGTGCGCCATGGGCTTCGACGGCAAGCAGTGCATTCACCCCGCGCAACTCGCGCTCGCCAACGCAATCTTCAGTCCGTCCCCCGCTGAGATCGCCCACGCGCGCCGCGTAGTGGAAGCCTGCGAGCAAGCCGCCGCGGAAGGGCGGGGCGCCGCGAGCCTGGACGGCAAGATGATCGACGCCGCTAACATCCGCATGGCGCGCGTCACATTGGAACAGGCCAAATCGATTCCCGAGGAGAAGCCATGAGCGGCCGTTGTTACGAGGATTTCGAAGTGGGTGAAACCATTCGCCATTCGTTGGGGCGCACGGTAACGACGACAGATAACATCTGGTTCACGCTGCTCACCGCGAACAGCAATCCGATCCACTTTGACGCGCACTACGCCGCGCAGACCGAATTCGGCAAACCACTCGTGAACTCCACGTTCACTCTTGCGCTGGTGACCGGTCTCAGCGTTGGCGATATCTCGCGCCATGCCGTCAATCTCGGTTGGGACGAGGTCCGTATGCCGGCGCCGGTTTTCGAAGGCGACACCATCTACGCGCAGACCAAGATCCTGAGCAAGCGCGAATCGAAATCACGCCCCCATATGGGTCTCGTCGAAATCAGGTCTACGGGTTACAAGCAAGATGGCACGGTAGTCTTGGAATTCCGCCGTACCATCCTCGTCTATAAGCGCGGTCACGAACCGAGGGTGCCCGAACCGATCTTGAAAAGCTAACGCGCGGAGCAACTCGCCGTCGCCGATTTACTCGGGTCGCTCTCCGAGACCGCCTTCAACGTTGCGCTGCCAGTTCTTCCGGCTGGAATGGTCACGGTCTGCGATTCACCGGCTTTCAACGCTGCCAGCGCATTCGGAGGTTCAGTTGGCCATCCCTGCCCGGAGGCCGCCAATGACAAGCGGTAAATATCGGAATCGACAGAAGCCGCCGTACCCGTGTTTTTGAGCGTGAACGCGCAGTTGCCGGCGCGAAGGCCTGCGGCGGCCACCGAGACGGCGCGTTGTTGCGGACCCGCTCCATCGAGCGATCTCACGCCCACCGTATACGAGAGAACCCCCCGGCTATCGCGCTGTGTATCCACAATATAAAAATGCAGCCGATTGGAAGTATCCTCCCACTCATATTGGCTGCCCGACTTCGTTCCGGCGTGGAACAGAGCGTCGTTCAACTGGCGATAATCGGCCACCGTCCGCATCACGGCCTCGCCGTTCGGCCGCTTGAAATCCACCATTTTGATATCTTCGGGGTGAGCGTCGATCACCCACGTAAACGGATGAAAGCCACGCCCACGCATCTCCTGATCCAGATTCTTGGCGATCAAAACGCCGTTATCGGGAGTGAACGAGTCATACCCGATCCGCTGCACCACTTCGATTGAATAGAAGTTGTAAAGCGTATCGCCGGACGAGACTGGATTTTCCGCGTAATCCTGCCGCGGCGTCTTGTCCCCTGGTGCGTCGCCATCCAGCTTTACTGTGATTCCAGCCAATTCCCCCGGACCTGGGTCCACCGCGCGCGCCACCACCTTCGCCACCGCAAGGCCACTCTTCGCCAGATCGTTCCGGTTGAGTTCGAGCACCGTTCCCTCGCGCAGGAATCCGAACCGGATCTTGCTGCGGAGCATCAAGCCGGCAGGCATCGCCGCGCCGTCCGTCGCCGGCACAACCCACCGCCGGTGCGGACCGCCTGGACCGTTGAACGATCCGCGGTCCATAATGTCCCAGGGTCCGGACCCCGCGCGCGGATAGGGCGGCTCGTATGGATTGTTGTTGTTGTCACCCACGCGAAACGCGAAATGGACAATCTCATGCGTGATCGTTCCCGAACTCTCACCCTGCCGTACCGAGGACAGGCCCCAGAGCATCTGCCCGGCCTTCCAACTGGTCCATGGCTCGTAGCGCGTTGGAATCCACCGCGGCTTGGTCTTGTCCGGGTTGCCCCACTCGGCCGGAATCGAGTCCTGGTTCTGGAACTTCATCTCCCCGAATTCCTGCCAAACGCTGGTCTCGTCGTATCCCGCGTAAATACGGATCACGATGTCGTATTTCGATTTGATGTCCCCGGCCGCCGCCTTCCAAAGCGCGTCGGCGTCCGGCTCCAAGCGTCCGTCCGCCTCGTAGCCGGTCGGAACTCCCACCTTTTGGCCATACTCGTTTAGCCCATATTGGAACAGCTTCTTCGGCATGCGGTAGGGGCCGAAGGAGTCGATCTTCCCTATGCCGATCTGGCCGCGCGATTGTTCCATCCAGTAGCCGTTGATTGTTTGCCCGTGATTGATAGCAGAGGGCGTATTGTAGAAATCGGCATAGAATTGAGGAACTTTCTCTCGCGCAACCGGATCGATCTGCGGGTTGCCGAACAAATCCGAATGTTTCGGCAGCGTCACCACAAACGGCTGATCGTCGAAATCTACCGCGATCAAGGCCACCTTGTATGGCTTCTTCGACGGTGTCAAAGACGGGTCGGCCCACTTTACGCCGGGAATCGGATGATAGTCAGCCCACGTCATGTCCTGCTGATCTTGAACCTTCTGTGGATCGATTGGCGCTGGCGTGCTCTTGGCTGCCTGGAAGGCCTCTAGAGCGCCACCCGCGAGCGCGAGAGCTACCAGCGCGGCCAGCCAGTTGTGAGAGAATCTTGTAATCGCTTGCATAGGGAACTGTAAGTAAAGGTAGACCGATGCGCGTTCGTGTGTCAAACAGGAAAAACCATTTTATGAAGACCCCAGCTTTGAATTCCACCATCGCGGCTATAAGCATCACCGCGTGCTTGCTCTGCGCCCTTCCCGCGCAGGCGCAGCTTTCTCAAAATATGCAGGACTGGATGCGGCGCATCAACTCCGGCGAATTTAACGAAGGCGGTGGCGGCCGCGGCGCGCGAGGCGGTGGACGCGCAGGCCGCGGTGGCGGAGGCGGGGGTCAGTGGCTGGATGGCGGCAAAGCGTACCGCGCTACCGAACCGGGCGAAACTGGCGGAATCCAGCCGGTCCGCATCGATACCGCAACCGGCGCGAGCACGCCCATGCCCCCCGAGCCATCCTACAAACCACCGCGTCTCGACCGCGCGTTGACCGGCGGCATACCCTCCACGGACGGAAAGAAGCTCCTCTTCGCCACGAATACTCACACCGTGATGATTCGCAAGACGGCCAGCGATTACTGGGTGCTCGATAAGTCGGATAACTCATGGCGTCAATTGGGCGCTAAATCGACCGCCGGGCTGATGTTTGCGAAGTTTTCGCCGGATGGTACGCGCGCCGCCTACCTGGCGGATCTGAATCCTGTAAAAGGCGCCGACCCCAAGTGGAATCTATATGTAGAGGACGTCAAGACCGGCGCCGTGAAGCAGCTTACTACCGACGCGAGCGACAACATTATCGACGGCACTTCCGACTGGGATAACAACGAAGAGTTCAGTCTGCTCGATTGCTTTCATTGGAGCCCGGACGGCAAGAAAATCGCCTACTATCAGTTCGATCAAAGCGGCGTGCAGGATTTCGCGCTCATCAACTATACCGACACGCTTTATCCGGTAATCACCAAGTACAAGTATCCGAAGGCGGGGCAGGTAAATGCCGCTGTCCGGCTGGGTGTTGTGAATGCATTGGGCGGCCCCACGCTCTGGCTCAAGACGCCCGGCGACCCGCGCAATACCTATATCCCCTATATGGAGTGGACGCCCGACGGCCAGGTAATCCTCGAGCACATGAACCGGCTGCAGAACACCAACACGGTATTTCTGGCGAATCCCGATACCGGCGCGTTGCGGCAGATGTTCCAGGATAAGAACGATACCTGGGTCGAGGTGAACCGCAACTTCCGTTGGATTGAGGGCGGCAAGCGGCTGCTATTCACCAGTGAGCGCGACGGATGGCGGCATCTCTACGCCGTCTCGCGCGAGGGCGACGCCAGGCTCATCACCAGCGCGCCGTTCGACATGGTTTCGCTCAGCGCGGTTGATGAGCCGGGCGGTTGGGTTTACTACATTGCATCGCCCGAAATCTTCACCGATCGCTACCTCTATCGCGTCCACCTGGATGGAACCAAGACAGAGCGGATCACTCCCGCGAACCAACTCGGCACGCACACTTACAACATCTCGCCCGATTGCCATTGGGCATTCCACAGCACTTCTACTTTCGATTCGCCTGGAGAATCCGATCTGATCAGCCTGCCCGATCACAAAGTGGTGCGTGTGATAAATGACAACGCCGCCATCAAGGCCAAAGTGGCGCCGATTCTCGCCGGCCGTACCGAGATCGTCCACGTTCCCGTAGGCCACAATACGACCCTCGACGGATGGATCATCCGCCCGAGTAAGTTCGACCCCTCTAAGAAATACCCGATCATCATCAACGTCTATGGCGAGCCGGCGGCTGCTACCGTAAACGACAGTTGGGGCGGAAACAACCGCTTGCTGATGGCGGGCCTGGCCGATGACGGCTACCTGGTGGCCAGCTTCGACAACAGCGGCACGCCCTCGCCCAAAGGTACGCACTGGCGCAAGGTGATCTACGGATCGGTCGGCGTTCTGGCATCCGACGAACAGGCCGCGGCATTGCGCGGTCTTGCGGAGACGCATCCCTACGTGGACCTCACCCGCGTCGGCGTATTTGGGTGGAGCGGCGGTGGATCGATGACGCTCAACTTGATGTTCCGCCATCCCGAGCTCTATAGCGTCGGAGTTGCAGGCGCGCCCGTGGCCGATCAGACGTTGTACGATTCCATCTACCAGGAGCGTTACATGGGCCTGCCGCAGGACAATGCCAAGGGCTACCATGACGGCTCACCCATCAGTTATGCCGAAGGCTTGAAGGGCAAATTGCTGATCATCCATGGAACCGGCGACGACAACGTCCACTTCCAGGGAACGCAGCGGCTTTTGAACCGCCTGATCTCGCTCAACAAGCAATTCCAGTTCATGGAATATCCGAACCGGCGCCACGGGGTGGAGGGCTCAGACCCCGTTCATTTGAATACGTTGCGTTACGGCTTCTTTGAACAGTACCTGCCCGCGGGCCCGCGATAAGCCGCGGGTGACGCTGGCTGATCGCGCAGCCCTGCCCTGCAGCCTCGTGGCGAGTCCCTAGCGCGAGGGCGGGCATTCTGGGGAGGCGGCGCACTAATAGTTTCCGTACTGCAAGAGCAACAAAAAATGGCTCTGCGCAAGAAACTGATGAAGTCTCCGGTTGACAGGCAGTCGAATGAGCGGCCATTTTCGCTACACTGCTGGGATTGAGGAACGACGACTGGAGTAGAATTCTGGGCTGGCCAGGCTACCGCGTGTATCGGAGCGAGATCGACGAGCAGGCCAAGACCTTGAAGCTGTGGGTGCGCCGGAAGCGCGGCAAGTTTGTGTGCTCCGGGTGCGGCCGGGCTGTAAGCGAGATCGCTGAGGTCTATGAGCGGGAAGTGCGGGACTTGCCGTGTTTTGAGTACCGTACCACGGTGGCAGTCGAGTTGTATCGGTTACGCTGTCCGGATTGCGGAGTAAAAACCGAGAAGGTCCCGCAACTGCCGAGCAAAGCTCCCTTCAGTAAGCGGTTCGAAGATGCGGTAGGCGAGGCCTGCGAGAGCGCGGCCGCGCGGCGCGTGGCCAAACAGTTCGGGTTGGCGGCGAGCACGGTGCGGTCGATCGACCTGCGCTATCTGGAGCGGTGGGCGGCGAATCGGAGAAAGCCCGTGCTGGCGCAAATGGGCGTGGATGAAATCCATCTGGGGAAAAAACAGAAGTTCATTACCGTGGTGAGCAATCTGGACAGCGCCGAGCCGGTCTGGTTTGGACGGGAGCGCAAGAAAGAGACGTTGGACGGATTCTTTCAGGGCGAACTGAATGCTCGGCAGCGGATGCGGATCACGGCCGCGTGCGTGGATATGTGGGAACCGTATCGGCTGAGTATCGAGCAATGGGCTCCGAACTGCCGAATCATCTATGAGAAGTTCCACGTGATGCAACACGCTAACCAGGCCATCGATGAAGTTCGCCGGGCCGAATTCTTCCGCAAGGGCGGAGCGATGCGCGGATTGGTGAAAGGCAAACGCTGGCTGCTGCTCAGTCGGTGGATGAACCTGTCCTCGCCGAAGCGGCAAGAGTTGACTGAGCTTTTCGCAATGAACCGCAAGATCTTCAAGGCCTATCTGCTAAAAGAGAGTCTGGACCGGTTGTGGACCTACCGTTATGAGGGTGCGATGGTGAACTATCTGCACCACTGGATCGGTCAACTTCGATGGCAGCGCCTGAAGCCGTTTCAGAAACTTGCCGAGATGCTGGTCAGTCACCTTGATGGCATTCTGAACTACTGCCGGACGAAAGTGCCGCTGGGAGTAGTCGAAGCGATCAATGGAAACATCAAGTCTCTGCTGCGGCGTGGCCGCGGCTACAAGAATCTGCGCTATCTGCTGCTAAAGGCCCAGCGCATGGCCGCCACCAGGACCGAATTCGTGGCCTTCAGGAAAGCAGCTTAAAATGGGCCTCCTGTCGAATTCTTGCTCAGAACCCAAAAAATAAATCCCGGCTGAACCCTTTCGCATCAACACGTGCGGCAATGCTGCAAGATCGCACGCTTCTGCGTTAATGGAACCCGTGAGCATATCTCGCAAGGAACTGAAACTGTTGTGGCTTGAGCGAGTAAGTCAGGCCCGCGAACGATACGTGTTCAAAACCGAAATTTACAAAACACTGCTAGCGGAACGAGCAGTGACGTTTCCAAACATTCTGCCATCTGATCCCGACGGGACGCTGGCTCTACATCGTGCACTACAGCGAGAATCCGAGGCGCTCCACGAATACATACGCGTCCTGAGAATATGTACGGATTTCGTTACCGTGGGGAAGATGCCGCCGACCGATGAATGATTCCGCGCGGGCGGGTATCCTCGCAGCCGAGCGTTTCGCCTGTCCATCAACGCGAACCCTTGCCCCCCCTCGCCAATCCTGCGCAAAAGCGCCAGGTTAGAAAGAAAACGGTTTCGATCCTGAAATGAAATTCGTCCATAACCATCTGCGGCAGTTCGTGAACGGTGCGAAAGAGTAGGGCCGATGGCTCACATGAAGTCCCAACTGTGCTGATGATGCTCCACCAACCGGATCGACTTCACCTGCTGTTCTGATTCTCGATGACGGCATGTCCTGCATCGGCCATCGCTGCGGCATCGGCTAAGGCCCTTAGCGTACGTGGCCGTTGGAGTTGAAGACTTCGGTCTCTGTGCCAGAGCCAGCGCTGATGCGCCGCCGCGTGATAAACTTGTCTATTCGGTCCGCATTAGATGTCCCCATCGCGGACTGCTTCCGAATGAAAACTTCCAACACTTCGATCCGAAACATCGCTATTATCGCGCACGTCGACCATGGCAAGACCACGCTGGTGGACGCCATGCTCAATCAGAGCGGTATTTTCCGCGTTAATGAGGAACACGCCGAGCGCGTGATGGATTCCAACGAGCTTGAACGTGAGCGCGGCATTACCATCCTGGCGAAGATCACCGGCGTCCGGTATCACGGCGTCAAAATCAACATCGTCGATACCCCTGGCCACAGCGATTTCGGCGGCGAAGTCGAGCGCGCCTTGAAGATTGTCGACGGCGTGATGTTGCTTGTCGACGCCAGCGAAGGCCCTTTACCGCAGACGCGGTACGTGCTGCAAAAGGCGCTCGAAGCGAAACTGCCGCCTATCGTGGTAATCAACAAGATCGACCGTCCCGACGCGCGCGTCCCCGAGGTGCTCGACGAAATTTACGATCTCTTCATCGATCTCGACGCCACCGAAGACCAACTCGATTTTCCGGTGCTCTACACCATCGCCAAGACCGGCATAGCGCGCGCCACGATGGAGGATCCGTCTAACGATTTGCGTCCTCTCTTCGACGCCATTGTGAAACACATTCCCGCCCCGCTGGGAGATTCCGACGGCGTATTACAAACCTTGATCGCAAACCTCGATTACAGCGACTACCTGGGACGCCTGGGCATCGGACGCGTCTTCAACGGAACGTTGAAATCGGGTGACACCGTGGCTATCGCCAAACGCGACGGAACCATTCAAACCACGCGCATCACCAAGCTTTACTCCTTTGAGGGTCTGAAGCGCGTCGATGAGACCATCACCCGGCACGGCGACATTCTCGCCATTGCCGGCGTGGAAGGCATCACCATCGGGGAAAGCATCACCAGCGCCGAAGACCCCCAGCCGCTTCCGCCTATCCACATCGACGAGCCGACCATCGCGATGACGTTCACCATCAACACGTCGCCGTTTGCAGGCAAGGAAGGGCAATGGGTCACGTCGCGCAACCTGCGCGACCGGCTCGATAAGGAACTTCTCACCAATGTCTCTATTCGCGTCGAAGAACTGGGCCCGGATACGTTCAAGGTGATGGGCCGCGGCGAACTGCAACTTGCCATTCTCATTGAAATGATGCGCCGCGAAGGCTACGAACTCACAGTTGGCAAGCCCGAGATTCTTACGCGCACCATCGATCACAAGCTCCAGGAGCCGCTGGAACTGCTGGTCATCGATTGCCCGGAGGCCTTCCTCGGCGTAGTCATCGAGAAGCTCGGCAGCCGCAAAGGCAAGATGTCGAAGATGATCAACAATGGCTCGGGCCGCGTACGTCTTGAATTTCTGATCCCTTCGCGTGGCCTGATCGGTCTGCGAAGTGAGATCTTAACCGATACGCGCGGCACGGCGATCATGAATTCGCTCTTTCACGGCTACATCGATTGGCAAGGCGACATTACCTCGCGCCCCACCGGTTCGCTAGTTGCCGACCGCTCCGGCAAGGCTACCGGCCATGCCATCTTCAACCTTCAGGAGCGCGGCGAGATATTCATCGCACCCGGCACGGAGGTCTATGAAGGCATGATCGTTGGCGAAAACGCGCGCGACGCCGATCTCGACGTCAACATCGTGCGGGAAAAGAAGCTGACGAACATGCGCGCATCCACCGCCGATGACGCGATTCGACTTGTTCCGCCGCGGCTTCTGAATCTGGAACAGGCCATCGAGTTTATCCGCGACGACGAGTATGTCGAGGTCACCCCGCAGTCCATACGCCTGCGCAAGAAGGTCCTGAAAGAGAATCAGCGCTAGCGTCCACCGCGTACAGCGGGCGCGGGCATTTTGTCTTTCGGCAGCCGGGGAATCATTTGATCGAGGTTCGCCACCGTCCACACCATGGAGGCGATTTCCGTTGCCGCCTGCTTTACATCCTCTGGTACCACCCGTTCATAAGTATCGAGCTGGGTGTGCCAGGTGAAGCTCTGGTATTCAATCGGGTCTTGCTGCAAACCAATTCCGGGCAACCCGGCAGCATTGAAATTCGTGCTGTCGGTGCCCCCCGTTGCCCGGCTGGTGGTCGCGTTTGCCGTGCCAGCCATCCAATCCTTGAAAGGTTCCAGCGCGGCCGTGATGACGCTTGCAGCCTCTGCCGGTCCGAAAACCCCGGCCCCACGCACCCGGCCCGTGCCGGAATCGATGTTGAAATAACAATCAAGCTTGGAATACTCCGGCTTCTGATCTTCGAACGTTCCAAAGTGACTCTTCACATACGCCGCCGACCCGAGAAGTCCCTCCTCTTCACCCGACCACAGGCCAACGCGGATGGTGCGCCTCGGCTTCAGCCCCAAGGCATGAATCAGCCGCGCAGCTTCCAGCATCATGGTGGATCCGATGGCGTTGTCCGTAGCGCCCGTGGCCGAATGCCATGAATCCAGGTGCCCGCCCAGCATGACGATCTCATCCGATTTATCCGAGCCCGGAATCTCTCCCACCACGTTGTAGCTGGTGACGCCCTTCGGATAGGTCTCGTTGACGATAGTGAACTCCAGCTTGACGTCTTCGTTATCCGCCAACAACCGCTCGATGCGGCCGTAATCGTCATTGCGCATTACGACCGTCGGCACAGCTTTGGTGACATCGTAGGTACGATTCTGAAACGCGCGGATCAGCCCGTGATCCATGCCCGCGTCGTTGACGCGCGCCACGGCTCCGGCCGAAACCAGGAACTGATCGAAGGCCTCGGCAACTTGCGCCCCGGTCATGCGACTGGGGTCGGGAGTGGCCGGAGGCGCGCCGCCCCGTCCACCGCGTCCGCCACGTCCGCCATCGCCTTCCCCACGGCGCAGCGCCGGAGGATTGAAATTCACGGGTACCACGGCGGCCTTGCCCACCAGCACAATCTTGCCCTTTACCTTGGCGCGCAGGGCGGCAACCCCGGCATCAAACTCAACCTTTGTGGGCTGCTCGAAACGCGGTCCGGCCGGGCCACGTCCTGCAGCGGCCTCATTCGGGGGCGCGGGTGGCCCGTGTGGGATCTCTACCTCTACGGTCGATGCGCTGACCGTGCCCTTCGTAGAGGGCGTCCAGCTCAAAACACGGAACGTGAGGTCACCATGAATCGGCGCCACCATGTAACCCTCGGCGCGCTTGTTCAGCCACCCGGGATGTCCGAATTCCCACGATTCCAAATGCGCGTTCTGGAACCCCCACTCGGTCATCTGTTTGACCACCCAGTGCGCCGCATTTTCGAAGTTTGGCGAGCCCGTTAACCGCGGCCCGTAGCGATCCGTGAGCATGTGGAGCGTGTGCATGGCCTGCGAGTGCTCGGCCTCCTCGGACTTAATGCGCGCGTAAGCGGCGTCGTCAAGCTTGATTTGCGCGGCCAAAGGGCATGCGAGACATAGAAGGATGAGCAGCTTTTGGTTCATGTTTGACTAGGTATACCATAGACATCACAATTTTTCCTTGCGGCTTCGCCCTCCCATGCGCCATATTGGAATTGGCGTCAAACAGCCGTGTAGAGCGCATATGTAACACCGAATTTCGGTAGCCGTCCTGACTCGCGCGCTCCCTCTGTCTGGCCCAGGGACGTTTGGATGGCGGACCATCTCCTGTACTTTACCGAATTGCTGGGAATGCCGGTGCTCGATGTCAGAGGCCGGCGCATTGGGCGCGTTAAGGACGCGGCCCTGGTCCCGCTTGTCGATTCATCCCGCCTCGATCGCTTCCTTGTGGGAGGCGGCGACACGTGGCTTACCGTCCGCTACGATCAGGTCCGGTCGGTTGCGCTGGGCTATGGAATCTCCCTCAGCGACGAGTTGCTGGTACCGTATCACGACGATGAGTACATGTTGCGCGTCGCGCGCGATCTGCTCGATCAGCAGATCATCGATGTAAACGGCCGCAAGGTCGTTCGCGTCACCGATCTGACGCTTGAGATTCACCGCACCGAAGCGCGCGACGTCGTCAACGTAGTCGAAGTGGATGTCGGCCTGCGCAGCATCGTGCGCCGCCTCTTTCAAGGTGCGCTCCCGCCGCGCTGGATCCGCCGCCTGCAATCGCCCATTCCACCCAATTCCATCCGCTGGGATTTCTGTAACGTAGTCGAGCCAGACCCACTGCGCCGTCTGCGGCTCAACATCTCCTACTCGGGCCTGGAAGGCATGCACCCCGCCGATCTCGCCGATATCGTGGAAGATCTCAGCCCCGCCGAACGGGAATCGATCTTCGAAACGATCGATAGCGAAGTCGCCGCCGATGCGCTTTCCGAGATCGATCCTAAGATGCAGGCCAGCATTCTCGAGTCGCTGGAAACCGAAAAAGCCGCCGACATCGTTGAAGAGATGTCGCCCGACGAGGCTGCCGGCGCGCTCTCCGAGCTGGAGGATGAAACGGCGGAAGAGATTCTCGACGAGATGGATTCAGCGGATAAGAGCGAGGTGCGGGAACTTCTCGATTTCGATGACAACACGGCGGGCGGCATGATGAACACCGAGTACGTTTGGCTGCACGAGAACGCATCGGTACTGGATGCGCTCTCCGCCCTTCGCGGCAATGAAGATCTGCTCGAAAATCTGAACACTCTCTTTCTGGTGGATGCCGACGGGCGGCTTACGGCGGCCGTCCCGCTAGCCCGGCTGTTCATCGCATCCGGCAATGCGCTGTTGAAGGATTTGGCATCGGAAACGCTGATCCAGGTAACCGTCGATGAGCGTCAGGACCGCGTCACGGAAACATTTGACAAATACAACCTTCTTACGCTCCCGGTGGTGGATGAAGACGGCAGACTCGCCGGCGCCATCACCGCCGATGACGTGATTTCGGTATTGAGAGATAAGTGATCGATGCCGAAGATCCTGACCCGGTACCGCTATCAGATCGCTGTCTTTTTCGCCGTCCTCGGCCCTGGGTTTATCACGGCGGTTGTCGATAACGACTCCGGCGGCATCATCACCTATTCCGACGCTGGCGCGCGCTTCGGTTACCTGCCCCTTTGGACGCTGATTCCCATCACGCTGGTGCTCATCATTACGCAGGAGATGTGCTCCCGCATGGGCGCGGTCACGGGCAAGGGGCTTTCCGATCTCATCCGCGAAGAGTTCGGCCTGCGCATGACGTTCCTCATGATGGCGCTGCTGTTGATCGTCAACCTCACCAACGTCACATCAGAATTCGCAGGCATCGCCGCGTCGCTTGAAGTATTTCATATCAGCCGATATATCTCCGTTCCGCTGTGCGCAATGGCGGTTTGGGTGTTAGTAGTAAAGGGAAACTATCGCAGCGTCGAAAAGATCTTTCTCTTTGCCTGCGTCTTCTATATCAGCTACATCATTTCTCCATTCCTGGGTAAGCCGGATTGGAAAGAAGCCATCATCTATAGCGTCAAGCCTAAGCTGCTGCTTGAGCCCGATTACATCTACATGCTGCTAGGGATGATAGGAACGACCATCGCGCCGTGGATGCAATTTTACTTGCAAGCTGCCGTGGTAGAAAAAGGCGTATCGGTTAAGGATTATGCCGCCTCGCGCGTGGAAGTGATCTTCGGCTGCATTATGACCGATGTGGTCGCTTTCTTCATCATCGTGGCCTGCGCCAGCGCCATCTATAGCGTCCACCCGCATAAGATTGACGACGCGGCTCAGGCCGCTGTCGCTTTAAAGCCGCTTGGTCAATATGCCGTGGTGTTATTTAGCTTCGGCCTGTTCAATGCTTCTATCTTCGCGGCCTCCATTCTGCCGCTCTCCACGGCGTATTCCGTTTGCGAAGGCCTGGGCTTTGAATCGGGCGTGGATCGGCGCCTCGGCGAGGCGCCCATTTTCTATTTCCTCTACACGGGCCTCATTGTTGTAGGCGCCGGCGTCATCCTGGTTCCGAACTTTCCGCTGATTCCCATGATCCTGTTTTCCCAGGTTCTCAACGGAGTATTGCTTGCCTTCGTGTTGATTTTCATGCTGCTGCTCATCAATAAGCGCGATCTGATGGGCCAATGGGTGAACCCCGGCTGGTTCAACTGGGTCTCCTGGGTTTCGGTTGTCTTGATTATCGGGCTGACCTTGGCTTATGTAGGCGTCAGTTTGCGTGGATAGTAACCGCGCCGTGTTTCTTCAGAATCTCAACCGTGCGGTCGATCGGCAGCGCCTGCACGGTGTGGCCGTTGCCCGTAACAGTAACCGCGCGCAGCAGCGAATTATAGATGGCCTCTTCTGTCGCCTCAATGGTCGCCAGAAACAACGGCGATAACTCATCGTTAGTGAGCAGCTTCTGCGGATTGCGCTGTGTCGAAAACGCTATCCCGTAATCGCCGCTGCCGTTCGATCCGGAAGAGCCCGTGCGCGCAAGACCGAAGATGGTACGCGCGGCCATCCGTCGCAGTTCGCGCGCGTCCACGGGAGCATCGGTCGCGATGATCATCATGCAAGATCCGTTGCCCGAATTCGGTCCGCTGGCGCGTAGTTCCCGCCCTACCGGCGCGCCGGCCATAACGAGCGTGCCTCCAAAATTCGTCTGCACCAGCGCGCCCACGGTATAGGCTCCCGTCTTGCGCGATGCAGTGCCAATGCCGCCTTTGAATCCGAAAGCAACGGTGCCCATGCCCGCTCCCACAGCGCCTTCCTCAACCGGCGCGTCCGGCGCCGAATGCAGCGCGGCGGCAATCGCCATCATCAGCTGATCGCGTCCCACGTGGCGGCCACGGATATCGTTCAGATACCCGTCATTTGTTTCGCCCACTAATGGATTGACCGATTGCACCCGCTCGTTATCCGGCAGGCCAAGCATGTAGTCGAGAATCGCATCGGCCACTCGCGGCACATTCAGAGTGGAGGTGAGAGCAATGGGAGTTTCGATCTCGCCAAGTTCCTCAACCTGCGTCGACCCTGCCAGCTTCCCGAAGGCATTCCCCACAAACACGGCTCCAGGAACCTTATCGCGGAAGAGATTGCCGCTGTGCGGAAGAATGACGGTGACGCCTGTGCGAATGGAGGCGCCTTCGTTCATTGTGACTTGGCCGACGCGCACGCCCCCGACGTCGGTAATTGCGTCGAGAGGCCCGCGCGGTAAGGCGCCGGATGGAATGCCAAGATCGGTCGCGCGCGGCCGGGAAGTCGCGCTCTGCCCGTGCGTGGAAGAGCCGAAAGTGACAAAAGCAAGTGCAAGGAAGGGCAGGGAGGCGCGCATGCGGCAAGCATAACGCGTTTAACGTAAGACAACAAAAAACCCCACCGGTTGTGCTTCGAACAACCGGTGGGGTGGCGAAGAAGAAGACGTCCGCCTATTGTCCTGCTGTGACCGACACCACGGCCTTTGCCTGCGATTGCGCCCCGGATGCGGTGATGACCACCGGAACTTGAGCCGTCGCGCCGCTCTGTCCGGTCGTTGTTCCGGCGGGCAATACTACATTGAACTGATACAACCCAGGTCCCACCAGGCCCGCAAAACTGACAGTCGCGGGCTGGCCGCCCACCGTCGCGGTCGGCGTCACCGCCAGAGGGATAGCCGCGGTGAGAAGTTGCCCCGGCGGGGGAACAGTGGCCGTTGCGCCAAAGCCCGTTCCATAAAGCACCATCGTCTCGCCCGCGTTATAAGGCGTCGACGTAACACCCGTCACCAGGCTTGGCGGCCCGGCGATTGAGCCGTTTGCATGCTCGGCCGCAATATAGCTGTTTCCGGTAGTGGCGTCGGCAGCCCCCAAGGTAAAGAAAGCGGGCGCCACGGAGGCAACGGTGGCCGAAACCGCCGCGCTGTTGAGCCCGTTGTTGGCCGAAGTAATCTGCACCGTGCCGGATGACAGATTCGCGGGCGTCAGGAAGTTGAGCTGCGTCGGGCTAATATAGCTGATCGGAACCGCTGCGCCATTGACCTGGACGCTCACGCCGCTCAAAATGGTCGGCATCGTGCTGCCGGTGAAATCCGTAGTGGCCCAGCCGCGCGTCATCGTCGCCAACTCACCGCCCTTCACGATGCTCACCCAGGTATTCGGCGCGAGCGCGGTGCTGAAACTCGCTCCGTTCATCAGGTTGGCAGAGGTGAAGCTGGGCGCCGCCTGGATGCTGCCGAGGACTCCGTGAGTTTGATTGCTCGGTCCGGCTGTGAAATAAAGCGTGGCCGGATCGACGTGGCTTCCGTTGTTGCCGAAGCCGATCCACCACAATCCCGGGATCACGATGGGGTTGCCGTTGAGGTCGTCCAGCGTTCCCACCGGGTTGCCCGAGTTGGCGTTATAGGCGTTGATCTTGCCGTCGCCGAAATTCCCTATTAGGAGCGCGGTGGCGAAAGTGCCAAACGTTCCGGGAGCGATCGTCATTCCCCAAGGAGCGTTCAGGTTGCCGCCCGAGATAGTGGGACCGACCAGCTTGCCCGTAAGATCGTAGGCCGCCACGTACCCGTTGCCGGCCCCAGCCACCCACCCCGTCTTCGCCGCGTTCTGCAGCGCATATGCCACCCAAACCTGGCCGCCCAGAATCTGTACGTTGAAAGGCGCATATCCGGCGGGAATGGCCGGGTTGGCAAACAACGCGGTGGTGATAGGGGTCATGGTCTGGTCATAGACTTCCACTTTCCCGCTATTGAAATTAGCCACGTACATCTGCGGCGTACCGCCGGTTGGAATCGCGGCCGCGCAGCCATAGTAGACCGCGCCGTTTTTCGAATTATCCAGCACGATCTGTGCGTGCGTCGCATTCACCGAGCTGTTCCAGCCGGTAATTGCGCCATCTGCGGAGCAAAAGGCGAATTGCGATTGCTTGCCCGGCGCCACCAGGAACGCAGTGGTGACGCTATTTTGAATCACTCCGGTGACCGGTCCGGGCGTGGTCTTACCCCCGGCTGCCGGAATCTGCACCACGATCGCGTTGGGGGTTCCCGTTCCGTCGTAGAGCGTGGAGAGTCCGGTGCCGTTGTCTCCGATCCAAAATGGGCTGGTTGCGCTGAAGGCGTTGCCCCAAGGGTTCACGAGGTTTGGGTCGACATGATCGGCGACGCCGGCCTGATCGGCCACCAGATTATGTACCAGGTAATTGTTCGCGGCGGATAGACATCCTGTTAGGGAAGCGAAAAGGGCGCAGGAGCGCACAACTCTGTTGAGACGTATCGGGGTCATAATCTATGTCCTTTGCCGAACGATACCAAAGTGGTCAGGGCAATAGACTTTGGAGTTGTAAAAGGCTTGTAAAAACAGAGTTCGCCAATATTCAAGTGTGAGCATAAGTACCAAGGATTGGCGACCAAGTAACGCTAGAACACTAGCTTAAGTGCTAACTGGATCTGCCGTGCGGGCCAAGTCGAAGAGAACACGCCAAACCCGCCGCTATTCGAATTCAAGCCGCCGGGCGGCGAGAAATTGGTGTAATTAAGTAGGTTGAACGCCTCGGCACGGAATTGGATGAAGCGGGATTCCGTCAGCCGGAAATTCTTGTGGATACCGAAGTCGGTCTCGTAGAAGCCTGGCATCTTCGCTACATTGCGCGGCGTATTGCCGAAGGGCTGCGTGTAGGTCGGCACGTTGAACGCCGCAGGATTGAGATAAGCCAAGCGGTTCGAGCTATTGAGGTAGATCGGCTGTCCGCTCAGATCGGGCCGCTCGGAGACCAGTCCGCTGACTTGTGCTTGCGATGAGGCCGAATAGCCCACGTTCAGGGGTAGACCGGACGTCGCGGTATTGATCACATTCAGTTGCCAGCCGCCGAACGCCGCATCGAGCGCTTTGCTCTGGATGGCGAATCGCCGCCCATGGCCGAACGGCAAATCGTAGATAACGGCGAGCGTGTCATTGAGGGGCTGATTGTAACTGGAGAGCCCTTCTTCCAGGTCCCGGTCGTAATAATTGATGCGCGAGTTATCGCCATCGTAATTCTCCAGGTGACCCGGACCGTCATCGAGAGCCTTCGACCAGCTGAATGAATTCAACAGATACAGGCCGTTCGAGTAGCGCTTCTCCACCTTTACCTGAAGCGCGTTGTAGCTTCCGAATCCGCCATCGTAGGCTACTTCGATTCCGGCGAAGTTCGGAATAGGCCGCCGCTGCTGCAGCGTCAGGTTCTGGTTCAATTGATTCGGAAAGGCCTGGTTGGCATCCGAGAGAATCGTCAGACCGACATCGTGATTGCCTACGTAGGCAACATCCAGCAGCAGGTTGTGCGCCAGTTCGCGCTGCACGGTGAAGTGCCAGCTCTGCACATAGCCGGTGCGATTGTCCTCAGGGATGTAGCGTACTTGAGAGACCAGCGTACTGAACGATTGCGGCGACGCGAAATTGTTTGGGAAGCCCTGTGCGGTGGAGCGGAAGCAGGTTCCCGGCGCCGTGGCACCCGATGCGCAAATGGGCTGCGTCGCAATTTGATCGATGGCCGCGTCCACAATGAAGGGGCCGTTATACGCCAGCAAATTTTCACCGCCCATGCGATTGAACTGCACGTAGCTGATGCCATACCCCGCGCGAATTACAGTCTTGGGCGCTACCTGATAGGCAAGGCCAAGGCGCGGCGCCCAGTTGTTGTGGTCGGGATGCACCAGGGCGCGATTATAAAGGCTGCCGTCCTGCGCATAGATGAGCGAATCGGCCTGCAGACTAAAGTTCGCCAGGCGATTATCCCGTTCGTATTGCGGCGTGGCAAATTCGTAGCGAAGCCCCAGGTTCAACGTGAGTTTGGAGCTTACTTTGAAATCGTCTTGTATGTAGCCGAAGTACATGCGCTGGCGGTAATGCGCCACTGGATTGTTGTCGAGCTCATAGTGGCTGGGCGCGCCGAAGATAAAATCGGCCAGGCTATATACTTGCTTAAGCGTGCTCGAGATATTATTCACGGAGCTTGGATTTGATAGATAAGTCGGGTCGCTAAAGAAGCCGGTGAAGTTCTCCGTCCCATATTGTGGATGGAAATCGCTTACTGCCGTGTCGATCATCTGGAACTCGACGCCCATCTTCAAACTGTGCCGTCCCACGATCTTGGTGAAGTTGATTTTGGGATCGCCCACAAACGGATCCTGATACTGCGGGTTGCTGCTCTGGCGGCCAAGCGCGGAAAACCCGCTTAGGCCGACTGAGAACAGGCCGCCGGCGAGTGAGGCATCTGTGGGCTCGCCCGGAATGGTGAACTGCGGCGTGTTCAAACCCAATGTAGATGGCGTCTTGCCGCCTTGCGTGTAATCGATTCCCAATCGCGCTTCCAGAATGGAAGTTGGGCTAATCGACCAGGCGCCTCCCAGCACGCCCTGTTTGGTCTTCACATAAACGTTTCCGTTAGCATTCCCGCCTGCCGGGCCAGGGATCGAAGGCGGGCTAAAGATACGGGTATCGAATTGGCTGTATCTCGCAAAGAGCGACAGGCGGGGACCTACGAAATAGTCGTAACGGAAATCGCCTTTATCGTTGTAAATCGTATCGGCCGGCGCGGATTCGTAGTTATTCGTGATTCCCGGTAAGTTAGGCGCTGGCAGCGAAGCCAGGACGGCGTTGGCCACCGGCGTCCATTCCGATTGCGGAATAATGCCATTTGCAAACGTGTGCCCGTTGAGCGGATTCGTGATCGGTGCGCCATAAGCGCTGAAGTCGCCCTGATCCATCGCGGTCGTCGGCACGCTCGAGATTTGCAGCGGATGATAAACGCGGCGGAAGCCCTCGTAATCGCCGAACACAAACATCTTGTCCTTGTGGATCGGTCCGCCCGCGGCCGCGCCGAACTGGTTCTGATTGAACGGTAGCGTTCCTCCGCCGACCGGTTTAAAGAATCCCACGGCGTTTAGATCGGTGTTGCGCAGGAATTCCCACAACTCGCCATGGAATTGATTGGTCCCGCTCTTAATCGTGGCGTTAATCACCGCGCCCGAAGCGCGCCCGAATTCGGCGCTGTAATTGTTTGTCTCAACCTTGAACTCCTGTAGCGCGTCCGGGTTCGGTTGAATCACCTGATTCGAGAACCCCTGATTACTCGTTCCATAGGCGTTGTTATCGACGCCGTCGAGCATGAAGTTATTCAGCTCGCTGCGCATGCCATTGACGTTGTAGGAAGCATCGCGATTGCTGTCTGTGCCGTTCTCGAGCGGCGACTTCGCCACGCCCGGCGTCAGTAGCGTCAAATCGGCGTAGGAGCGCCCGTTGAGCGGCAGCTCCACAATCTCCTGCGGATTAATCACCTGTCCGCGCGAGCTGCTGTCCGTTTCGATGAGCGCGGCCGCGCCGCTCACCGTCACCGATTCCGACGCCTGCCCCACCTGAAGGCTCAAATCGACGCGCTGGCGGGCATTCACCGTCAAATCGAACGCCTCCGTTTCGGAGGTCTGAAAGCCCTTCATCGCCACCCGCACGCGGTATTGTCCCAGCCGTTGGTTGACGAACTCGTAGTTCCCGTTGGCGTCCGTCTTGGAACCTGTCTCGACGCCTGTGCGCACGTTGATCAACGTCACCGCCGCTCCGGAAACTACCGCATGACTCTGATCCGCTACAGTTCCAAGCACCGTACCCGATTCGAATTGGGCAAGCGTGGGAGTCGAAACGCAGAGACACAGTAATAGGGCTTGAATGATTTTCATGGTTTGACTTCCTCTGAGCGTGAAGCCTTAGTATAGAGAGCTGTAGTTACAATTGCGCTTCGACTGTGTCAAAGTTTCGCGACAGCGCAGGCTTTTACAGGTTTTCGTTTGCGCCCGTACATTTTGGCGGCGTGAAATGCCGCCGTGCCCTACGGCTCTGCAAATAGCGCGAACTCGCTCAGCACGGGGCTGTCGCTCGCTTGCGTCACGCGCAGTCGCACCCGCTCAGTGACAACCGGCGCCGCCAGTCGAATCAACCGGTGCGGCCCGACGCTCGTCGCTATGGCAATCTGTTCCCAGGCATTGTTGGCCCAGCGATCCACCGCGATCGCGTCCACCCGTTGTCCGAATCGAATGGCCTCGGCGACGCGGATTACGCTGAAGGATGTCTCCCGCGGCAAGTCGAAAGCGACGTCCGCTTCCCTCGCCACATCGTCCGCCGCCCACCAGGTTTCAGGCTTGCCGTCGAGCAGACTTGCCGCCGTCGATGTTCCGCGCGTGCTGGATGCCGTGGCCTTCGCATCCGCGGCCAGGTTGCGCTCGAAGGTCGCGCGGCGGTACTTGCCGAATTCCGCCAGTGACGCGATATCTTCCTTCGCCAGCAGTCCTTCGCGCGTGGGCGGCACATTCAATAGCAGGTTGGCGCCGCGGCCCACCGAGTTGTAATACAGGCGAATCAGCGCCGCCGCGGATTTCACCTCCGTATTTTCCGCTTCGTGCCAGAACCATCCGGGGCGGATCGACACGTCGCATTCCGCCGGCAGCCAGTGCGCGCCATGGCGAGTGCCCGTGGGCGATTCGCGCTCGCGTACATCACCGGGCGACGCCGGTCCGCCGTTTGCGCCAACCGGATCGTATGTCGCCCAACACGGGTCGCCCGCGATGCCGCGCTCGTTACCCACCCATCGCACATCCGGCCCAACGTCGCTGAAGATCACCGCGCCGGGTTGCAGCTTGCGGACCAGGGCCCACGTTTTCGGCCATTCATAGTAAGTGCGCTTGTCGATGGTGCGTTTTTCTTTCGCGCCGCCATAATAACCGTCCCCGCCGTTCGCGCCATCGTGCCAAACCTCGAAGATGGGACCGTAATTCGTGAGTAATTCGGTAAGCTGGCGGCGGTAAATATCGATATAAGCCGGACTCCCGTAAGCCGCATTATTCCGGTCCCACGGCGAAAGGTAAACCCCAAAGGAAAGCCCGGCGCGGCGCGCTGCGATCGAAAGGTCGCGCACCACGTCGCCCTTTCCAGCCCTCCACGCGCAGTTCCGAATCGAATGTTCCGTAGTTTGCGTCGGCCACAGGCAGAAGCCGTCGTGATGCTTAGCCGTTAGAATCACGCCGCGCATGCCGGCAGACGCCAGCGCGTTGACAATCGCATCGGGATCAAAGGCAGTTGGGTTGAAGAGGTTCGGATCTTCATCGCCATATCCCCATTCCTTGTTCGTGAACGTGTTGACGGTGAAGTGCAGAAAGGCCGTGGTCTCGAGTTCGTGCCAGTGCAGTTGCCGCGCAGAAGGCACGGCGCCGTAAGGAGCGGGAAGGCGCGTGGCGCCTTTCGGCGGCGGCCCTTTCTGAAACGCCGCGGCGCTCATCGCGGCCGCGGCCGAAATGAGTAATCCACGTCGCGTCGGC
Organism: Bryobacterales bacterium; assembly: GCA_963703295.1. Classification (GTDB taxonomy): domain Bacteria; phylum Acidobacteriota; class Terriglobia; order Bryobacterales; family Bryobacteraceae; genus PALSA-243. The sequence goes on along the minus strand of OY969810.1, from coordinate 6,532,864 downwards.
GCCACTTAATTCTTCGCTTTCGCCTTGCCCTTCGCAGCGGATTTCGCAGCTTGGGTTTTGGGCGCCGTCGTTGTATCGGCGGCGGGCTCCTGCGCAACCATCGTCTGTTCTTCGGGTTCCGGCGCTTCGATTTCCAGCGCTTCCAGCTCCTCGGGTTCGAGGGACTCTATCTCGGCGTCTACCGCTTCCGGAACCTCGGCGTCCAAAGGCACCGGTGTGGCGCCGGGAGCCACCGTCTTCAAGACTTCGTTAAACAGCGCCGCTTTACGCGCGTCAACCTTGGGCGGTGGCGGCTGCTCGCGCCGGAAATCGTGATCGCTGTGGCAGGTGCGGCACCGTACTTTAGCCGCGGCGCCATCAACCACCGACACCACGGCGTGATTCATTACGCGTTTGCAGCGTACGCAAAAATCGTCTATATCGTCGCCGAGGCGAACATCACGCTGCAACATGGGAACCTCCTATGGGGAAACGGTTTCGGCAAGCGGCTGCGCATCCCCAGCCACCACCGGGTCTGCCGCGATCTTGGGCTCAGGCAGCACCCACTGCGCCGGTTCGAATCCGACGTACTTGCAGATGCTCAAACGGCCGCCATCGGCCTCCAGCAAATCGCCTACCGCAAGGGCTTCACCCGATTCGCGCAACGACTTCCAGGCGTCGTATTCGTGCACAGCTTCAATCTCGCCGCGCTGTTCGTAATCCTTCGGCTTGACCGAAGCGCAGCCCGAAACATGTGGCGCCCAGCGGAACTGCTGCCGTGGCGAATCTTTCATACGATAGATCCGGTAAAGCGGCATAGCCCCTACATTGTAATCGATGTAAAGCCGACGGGAATGCACCCTTTCTAGAGAATACGCATTAGACAACTACGCGGGACCGCCAAGATCTTCAGTTTTCAGTTGGTGTCTTTTCCGCGCGGTCCACAACCAGTCGGAAATCGTATCTTCCCGTCAGACCAGTTTGGTCCACCATAGGCGCCCGAAGTACGCCACTCAAAGAATCGCACAGCAATTGGATAGGTTCCCCGTGCCCCAATAAATGCTCTCTGCTCGTCTTGAGACCATCGCAGCCCGAAGACGTGACCAGGTGTTGGAAATGGAATGCCGTCCTTGTCAACACCCTGAAATTTCACTACCGAACTGGAGTCGGGCGGTAGCAGCATCGGATATGACTTCATCGTCTCGCTGTCAAAGAAAACGCTGTCTTACAGATGAAGTGCATGAGGTTCTTTTTTTGCCTCAGATCTTCTTTAAAGATAACGCCTGGTTTCCATCCTCTTCGCCCAGCGCAATCCAGCGCTCGATCTTGGCCACCGACCAAACGGTTGTATCGAGCATCGTTCCCAAGGGCGCCGAGGGTTCGATACGCACCACCTCGAGCGAAACCGCCCGCGGGATGCGCCATCGCATCGATCGATGCAGCATGCGGAACGATTTCGTGTTGAGGCAGTTGAGCGCGATGGCGCGCGTCGCCCCCATTTCCTGCGCGGCCCACAGCGGCAAAGCGCCAAGGACCCCCCCGTCAACGTAACGCCGGCCGCCAATCCGCACAGGCGGGAAGACTAGCGGAATGGAGCACGTGGCGGCGAGGTGCGTCCACTCGATTTCGTCATCCCGCACCAGCTTGGCGCGGAACTGCAAGAGATCGACAATCGTCAACCCAAATGGAACTTGCGGATGATATTTCTCGAAGAGATGGCGCGCCTTTTCGTGGAGCGCCGCGCTACCCATGAGACGCGCCGTCAGCGGGTCAAGCCACTCCCGCGCAAGCTCGTCGGCAGTCGCGCCGCCCGCTATCGCCCATCCGTTCAGCGCGCCGGCGGATGTCCCCACGATGAGATCGGGCTTGAAGTGAGGTTGAATCGCCTTCCACACGCCAACCTCCCACGCGGCGAACATTCCGCCGGCGGAGAGGACCAGGGCAGTCGGCACGGCGCTAGGCTCGCGTCTTCTTCGAAAGGTTCAATTCGAGGACTAAGTTGGCCGCCATGTCGCCTGTGAGCGCGTCTGGGGCATCGAGAATCACTTGGGCAAACCGTTGTGCCCGTAGAGCAGATCGCCATGATCGATCTTGCGGAACTTCTTCAAGCGGCGCGCGCAGTCCTTGCCAATGGCAAGTAGGTGAGTAGCGTCAGTCACCGACCCGGTCATAGTCAACTTCAAGTGAGACGGAGTGCGTTCGCCGGCAAGACGCCCCGTAGTTTCATTCTTAATGGTTAGACTCACGCGCACCCGACCTTATATCCGCCATTCTACCGACACAATCAAACCGTACACAGCTCCACGGCCTGCTTGAGCGAAGTCAAAGGGTCTTTCGTCGGCTGGAACTCATGCGCGAAGAATCCTTTGTAATTCAGATCTGCGATCGATTTCGCGACGGTCCGCCATTGCAGTTCCTGCGTATCGTCCAACTCATGACGCCCGGGCACGCCGCCCGTATGGAAGTGGCCGATGTAATCGATATTGTCGTGAATTGTGCGGATAATATCGCCTTCCATGATTTGCATGTGATAGATGTCGTAGAGCAATTTCAAACGCGGCGAGCCGACGCCCTTGCAAACGTCAACGCCCCAAGTCGTGTGGTCGGCCTGATAATCCTTGTGGTTGACCTTGCTGTTCAATAATTCCATGCAAATCGTGACGCCGCTATCTTCGGCCATTTTGACCACCCGCCGCAGGCCTTCAATGCAGTTGGCTTTTCCCTCGTCGTCGCTCATGCCGCGGCGATTGCCTGAGAACGTAATCACGTTGGGCAATTTCGCGTCGGCTGCCTGCGCGATAAGCGTGCGTAGCTGTTTTTCCAGCGCGTCGTGGTTTTCCTTATGGTTCCATCCAACGGGAATCTTGCCCTCGCCCTGCGTCATGGCCGGTGTCAGTCCATATTTCTTGGCGGTAGGCCAATCCGGCGCGTCGATGAGGTCGATGCCGGTACAGCCCATCTCCGCGGCCTGGCGGCATAGATCGTCGAGTGGAATTTTCGCGTAGCACCAACGCGCGAACGATTGTTTCAAACGTCCGGCGGACGGGGCGGCTGAAAGGTTTGGAATGGTTGCCGCAACGGCAGTTAGGGTAAGGGCCGATCGCCTGGTCATGTGGGGAATGGTATCAAATTAGACGTGGCGTCAGGGACGCAATCAGCCGGCTAATCGCCCACAGGATTCCAGGTTTGTGCCGATTCCTGTTAATCCGCGCCGTACTTTTCGTTCAGCTTTTCCAGTTCTCGTCGAAACAGAGGATTTTGCGGGTAATTCTGTGACAGTTCAGCAAGCAGTTTCTGCGCGTCACGCGGCCGCTTTTCGCGCAGTGCCGCGATGCCTAACAGGATCTTCGCGAAGGGCTTTAAATAATGACCCTCTGTGGCGACAAGTTGGAGGTTCCGTACACCTGCTTCTTTGCTGCCGCTCACATTGTCGAAATGGACAAACCAACGAATGAAAAAAGGCAAGCTGCCCACGAGATACTCCGAAAACCCCGCGGCAAGATAAGCATCATAGAATTTAGGGTCAAGTTTTAACAGCCGCTGCGCATAATTATTCGATTTCTTCGCGGGCGTCAGACTCAAAATCTGATGCTTTTCCACCAACGCCATGTAATCCGTTGCCACTCCTTCGGTTATGCACATCGCAAAGAGAGCCATCTTATCGTTGGGATCTTTGGCCAACACTGCTTCGCCGCGTGACCGTGCGTCGTCTATGGCTTTCAGGAACTTCGTGCGCGCAACCGGATCGGGTTTGGGAGGATTCTTCTTTTCGATGATGCGCTTATCATCCATAAGAAATTCGCTCTCCAAAATACCGAGGCGGTCAAGCTCATAAAAGAGATAACCGGAGGCGCGCACAGCGTAGGGCAGGGGGTCACCCGGATGCGCGGCGATTTCCCTGTCGACGGCGCCTTGGGCGGCGGGAAAGTTGAAATTGTAAAGCGATGCGAATGCTTCGTCCAGCAGAGGGGCGTTAAAGTCCGCAGCTCCTGCAATTTGTACGGAAAGCAACAGCAGGGGTAGAAGTACGGATACTCTCGATATTTTCAGGCGTCCGGAGGCGTTCACAATCAATCCTATGTTACCGCCGGAATTTGCCGGCCGTGGGGCGTGTATTTGGGCGTGTATTAGTGTGACGTGCCGGCGCTTCACTTGGTTTACCGTCTTCTTTCGGCCACGATGGTAATCTGCATGTCGTGCGCTTGTCGCACCACCTTTTGTACCAAAGTCTCGTTGAAGCTCTTCCACCATGGTAGGGGTGACGATCGTCCCATAAATATCTGAGTTGCATGCTCTTGGCGAGCGAAGTCGGCGATGGCCGTGGAGACGTCATTCGCCTTGACGATATGCGTTTCGATACGTAGATTGCGAGCAAAACTCATATGGCGTTTGACGATTTCGTCCTCCATTTCGGTCGCCGTGACTGGCGCAACATGGAGCGCCACACATCTTGCTTGCAAGTAGTCGGCCACCCGACGGGCTCGCCGGATCAACATCGCCGACGAAGGGCGGCCGGTGAGGCAAACCAGAATACGATCGTGATGCGCCCCGGAGGAGTGGTCCGCCGGAGCCGGTTCGAGTTTCTCCTCCAGTTCATGGGCCGCATGCCGCATAGCGAGTTCGCGCAGCGCCGCGAGGTTGCTTTCGGTGAAGAAATTCTCCATGGCGGTCTGCGCCTTTTCCGGCGCATAGACTACCCCTCGTTCGATGCGGTTACGCAGCGCGCGAGGCGTAAGGTCCACCAAAGTGATTTCATCGGCCGAATCCACAACCCAATCGGGAACCGTTTCCCGTACACGAATTCCGGTGATGTCGTACACCTGATCGTTGAGGCTTTCCAGATGCTGCACGTTGAGCGTAGTTAGAACGTCAATACCGGCGTCGCGTAGTGCGTCCACATCCTGCCAGCGCTTGCCGCGTTGGCTCCCGGGCACATTGGTGTGCGCAAATTCATCCACCAACACCACCTGCGGTTTACGTTGCAGGATGGCGTCCGCGTCCATTTCTTCAAACACAGTGTTCGCATAAGCGATCTTCCGCCGAGGAATGATTTCCACACCAATCGTTTTCGCGATAGTCTCGGCGCGCCCGTGCGGTTCGAAGTAGCCAATCGCGACATCCACCCCTTTTTGCCGTAGCGCCTGCGCCTCTTCCAGCATGCGATAGGTCTTGCCTACGCCGGCGGCGTAACCCAGATAGACCTTGAGTTTGCCTCTCATTCGGATTCGCGGTGCGGGAAGATGCGCACGTCGAATTCATCCGCGGCGTCGACGAGGCGGTCTATGGGACCGCGCCAAAATGGTTTGCGGCCGTCGCGCATGCTATGGCCGATGAAGAGTTGCGTGATGCGCTGGTCGCGTGCGAAGTCGAGGATGGTAGCGACGAAATCCTGGCCGTGCAGGCAATGAATCTCAGCGCCCATCTGGCGCGCCAGAGCCATGTTGCGGTCCAGGCGGGACCGGTCGGCGGCATTCAGCTCCGGCTGTTCGACGTATGCGGCTAACAATGCGCCGTGGAAGCGGGTTGCGTTGCGCCGCCCGCTGTACAGCATTTCAAGCGCGCTGCTGCGTGGCGTCAGGCAGACCAGAATGCGCTCTTGCGCGCCCCAGCGTGCAACTACCCCATGCTCGTCCAGATACTCCTGCAGTTGACGCTCGATGATATCCGCGGCCAGAAGCAGCGCCAGTTCGCGCAATTCGAGAAGTTGACGCGCGTCCGGCTGGTTTTTGGGAACTGGCGTCGCTCCTTCCAGCAAGGCCTCCGGCGGCGCGTCCACCACCTCGATTTCGTCGGCTTCGTGCAGAAACTCCTGCGGGATGCTGTGCGCGGCGCGTTTGCCGGTGATGCGCGCCACGTCATCCTGCCGTTCCCGGATGTGTTGCACGTTCAGGGCGGTGATGACGCTGATGCCGCGGTCCAGCAGGTCGCGCACGTCCTGCCAGCGCTGGGGATTGCGACTACCGGGAGCGTTCGATTGCGCCAGTCCATCGATGAGGCAGACCTGCGGATGGCGGCGGAAGAGGGCCACGAGATCGATTGCGCCCTCATCGGACTGGGAAACAGTTTCGAGCGAATCGATTACCGCGTGAATCTCCGGCGAGACCGGCGTTTGCAGCGCGGCGACCACCACATCTTGCCCGCGCAACTTTCGGCGGCGCCCTTCATCGAACATGCGCAGCGACTTACCTACGCGCGGCGCATATCCAAGAAAGACTTTCAGCCGCCCTCGCGATTCCCGGCGTTCGGCTGCTTGAACCCGGCGCAGCAGTTCGCCTGGATCGGGCCTCCGGTCATCGAGTCTGGGCATGATCTAGTGCAGGCCGTCGAGCCGCCGCACCAGCCGGCTCCAATAGCCGTGGTAAACAGTGCTCACGCCAAGCGTAAGATCCGCGTGTACTGTTTCGCCGGATTTCACATCCACGGCCGTGATCGACTCCGTCGCCAATTGTTCCTTCATAGATTGGGCGATGATGTCGTAGTGTCCCGGCTTAAGATCGCGGGCCAGAAACGCTCCGTCCTTGCCCGCGGTCACTGTTTTATCCGTCTTGGCATCGGTTGCGCGGATCGTAATTTTGGCTTCCGGAATCGGACGGCCTTCGGCGCTCCAGGCATAGCCGCGAATTTGACCGGGGGATTGAGCGCAGACTGCCGCGGCAGTCAAAAGAATAAGAGCAAGCGGCCTCATATCATCAGTGTACAGCCGGCGGCCTCTCGGTTAGTCATGGCGCAGAAAGATCATTGGAGCTACGCGCGACGCCCGCCGCGCGGGAAGATAGCCTGCCGTCAACCCCGCTGTCACGAATGCCAGCGCAGCCACGGCCAGAGTAACGGGATCCGTGGGCTTCAAATCCGTAAAGAAGGCCACCCGCGCCTGGATGCTCGAAGGCATCACCTCGTCGCTCCCCGCCGGGGACGCGCGCTGCAATGCCTTCGTCACGCTCGCCGGTAAATTCCGCCGGGACGGCCTGGAAAGCATTCACAGCGAATACTACGAGGGCGGCTGGGCAGTTTCGCCGTTTATCTGGCGGCCGGGGTCTTCGGTAAAGACCCAAGACATTGCTGCTGGCCGGTCTACTACATCTTGACTAAGATGGCGAGCGTAAATCGGTTTTCATACTTACGAAGATCGGGCGCCCAGCCGGGCACGAACGAACCGAGGGGACCGGTGTTACCGCCAGGGGGAGTAATGCCGCCCGGGCCCGAAAAATAAGGAACATTGGATGCGCGGTGGTTATATTCCGAGCGGAAGGTGATGAACTGGCTCGGCATATAGTCGAAAGTCAATGAGGCGTCCCAGGCCTTGTAAGGGTTGCCAGGGCTCTCGGTGAAATAAGGAGTTCCCGTGATGGCGGTCGCGCCGTTTATGGGGGGCAACAACACCAGGTAAAGGCTTGTTAATTGCGCCGCCGCCGACCGTGAGTCCGAACAAGTCGTGATGGAACCAGACGCGGTTATAAACCATGAAGCCAAGAAAATATTGAGAGGGTCGCGCCGCGTTGCCGCCGTGACAACTCACTCCGGCGCCCCATTCGCAGCCGGCGTCCACCGTAACAGTGAAGGCGGCCTTATCCAACCCATGATTGGGCTGGTCGATGTACTTCAACTGCAGGCTATTGTCGGTGTGGAAGCGATTGCGTCCGGGCACGCCCAGGTCGTCGGTTCCCCAGTAGTTGTTGCTGAGAACCGAAACCGAGCCAGTGGGGCGCCACAAGATCTGCGTGCCGACGCCGGGGCTTCTATTGAATTTACCGTAGGACTGCCAGCCGTTGATGATCCACGGCTCGATCTTAAGTTTATTGCTGGGAAAGATCTGTACGCGCAATCCATTGAAGAACCACGGCGTATTAGAAGAAACATAGGATGGCTGATAGGCCCAGTTATCAAACTGATAATAACTGAACAGGCCGACATAAGACATGAAAATACCAGCGTCGATGTTAATGCCGTGCAGTTTGTCGATATGATAGCCGCCGTAGGCTTCGGAAACGTAGCGGTAAGCCGTATCGAGGTCCCATTGGCCACGCGCGGGACTGCCGTCGTTGCGCGGCGTGGTGCTCGCGTACATGCCGAACTGCGTCATCAAGCGTCCTCGGACGTTGCCGCAATGAAAGTCGCCTCCTATTCCCAGTTGCGTAACCTGCACTTCGTTCGAGCGGAAGACTTCGCTCGATCCGCCAATCGTATCGTCCTGTGGATGATTGAGGTCCTTCGTGAACTCCACATCGGAGCGAAACTCGCCCGTGAAACATTTCGAATCCAACGGCGAGTCTTTGGTGCGCGCGTTTCCTGTAAGCCAGGTGAAATCGGCGAAGGCGAACGGCTCGGCGTTCTTAGGCGGCGCGGAATCGGCAGTTTCGGCGGAAGGCCGCTCCATTGGCGGCGCCGCCAGGGGAGGAACCGGGCTCGGGGCGGCAGGCGGCGGTGCGGGCGCATTAGCTGCGGGCGCATCGGGAACAGCGCTACTATCGCGGTTGGCGGTCAACTCGGAGCGGAGTGCGTCTAATTCAGCTTGTAGCTGGTCAATCTTTTTTAGAATGACTTCGTCCGCCACTTTTGCTGGGGGCTTAGGATCGTCATCGGCGCCCCAGAGGATTCCAATCGACAGGCCGCAAGCCAAAAGCATTGCGAAGCGACGAAGCCTCGCCGTAGGTTCGAACATCTGTTTTCCTTTCGTGAATGTATAAAGCGAACTTGGCTTAGATCGAAAGCCGCGCGCCTCGCTAATGTGACATCGGGGCGGCGCGGTCGAGAGCGAGATTCAACAGTAAGACGTTGACGCGTGGATCGCCTAAGACGCCAAACTGGCGATCTTCGGCGCCCGCCGCGATCAGACTGCGAACCGAATCGAGCGGCATACCGCGCGCGATCGCCACTCGCTCTGCCTGTGCCTCGGCAGCTGCCGGCGAGATGTGTGGATCAAGGCCGCTTCCCGATGCCGTGACGATATCCGCCGGGATGGCGCCGCTAAACGCGGGGTTCTCGGCGCGAAACTTCTTCGCATCGTCCCGCACGCGATCGATGAGTTTCTGGTTCGTAGGCCCGTAATTGGATCCGCCCGATGAAAGCCCGTCATATCCATCACTCCCGGCGGCAGATGGCCGCCCGTGAAAATACTCGGGACGGGTAAAGCGCTGTCCGATAAACTCAGACCCAATCACTTTCCCGTTAGATAGGATCAGGCTGCCTTCCGCCTGCCGCGGAAAGAGGAGCTTGGCTAATCCGCTTACTAACAATGGATAAAGCAGGCCGGTTAGTAGAGTCAGTACGATGGTCGCTTTGAATGCAATAAGAAGTTGTTTCATGTTAGGCAAGCCTCATCAGACCCAGCAGGCGATCGATCAGCCAGATGCCAGGGAACGGCGCAATGATTCCGCCGATTCCATAGACCAGCAAATTTCTGCGAAGCAGCGACGCTGCGGACATAGGATTATATTTAACCCCGCGCAACGCCAGGGGAATCAGGAAGACAATGATGAGCGCATTAAAGATCACCGAGGCCAGCACGGCGCTTTGCGTACTATGCAGACCCATGATGTTGAGCCGGGCGAGCACGGGATAGGCGCCCATGAACATCGCTGGCAAGATCGCGAAGTACTTGGCAATATCATTGGCGATGGAGAAGGTAGTAAGTGCGCCGCGCGTCATGAGTAACTGCTTGCCGATGGCCACGACTTCGATCAGCTTAGTCGGATTGGAATCGAGATCCACCATGTTGCCAGCCTCTTTCGCCGCCATCGTTCCGGTATTCATCGCGAGACCGACGTCGGCCTGCGCCAGAGCGGGCGCGTCGTTGGTTCCATCGCCGGTCATCGCGACTAGCCGGCCTCCGGCCTGCTCTTTCTTGATCAGATCCATCTTGTCTTTGGGCGTGGCTTGGGCCAGGAAATCGTCCACGCCGGCTTCCGCGGCGATGGCGGCGGCCGTGAGCGGGTTATCTCCCGTGATCATCACGGTGCGAATGCCCATGGCGCGGAGTTGTGCGAATCGCTCGCGCATCCCCCCTTTGACAACGTCCTTGAGGTGAATCACGCCCAAGGCGCGTCCGCGATCGGCGACAACCAGCGGCGTTCCACCGGAGCGCGAGATGCGGTTCGTGATCGTGATCAGTTCTTCGGGAACCGCGCCGCCGTGGTCTTGGCAGAATTCGCCAACGGATTCGGTCGCGCCCTTGCGGATGCAGCGGCCGTCAATATCCACCCCGCTCATGCGTGTCTGCGCGGTAAACGGAATGAACTGGGCCTCGTGCTCGGCCACCTCACGGCCGCGAATATTGTAGGCTTGCTTGGCCAGCACCACAATCGAACGGCCCTCTGGTGTTTCGTCCGCGAGGCTTGCCAATTGCGCCGCATTGGCCACCTCTTCCGCCGTGACGCCGCTTACCGGAATGAATTCCACCGCCTGCCGGTTCCCGAGCGTAATCGTGCCGGTCTTATCCAGCAACAGCGTGTTGACGTCTCCCGCGGCTTCTACGGCTTTCCCACTCATCGCGAGCACGTTGTGTTGCATTACGCGATCCATGCCAGCGATGCCGATGGCCGAAAGCAAGCCGCCAATGGTCGTCGGAATCAGGCACACCAGAAGCGAGATGAGCACGGCGACTGGGGGCGTGGCCCCGCTGTATAACGCAAATGGCTCAAGCGTGACGACCGCCAAGAGAAAGACCAGCGTAAGGCCAGCGATGACGATATTGAGGGCGATCTCATTTGGCGTCTTCTGCCGCTCCGCCCCTTCGACAAGCGCGATCATGCGATCGAGGAATGTCTCGCCGGGGTTGGACGTGATCTTCACCTTGATCCAATCGGAAAGTACTTTGGTGCCCCCGGTGACCGCGCTACGATCGCCCCCGGACTCGCGGATCACCGGCGCGCTCTCGCCCGTGATGGCCGATTCATCCACCGTGGCGATACCCTCGATCACGTCGCCGTCGCCCGGTATCGTTTCGCCGATCCCGACGCGTACAATGTCCCCGCTGCGAAGCTGCGTAGCCGCGACGATCTCTTCCCGGCCGTTAACCAGACGCCGTGCCGAGGTTTCTGTTTTCGTCTTCCGCAGCGTATCTGCCTGCGCCTTGCCGCGCCCTTCGGCCATGCCTTCAGCGAAATTCGCAAAGAGGATCGTGAACCAGAGCCAAAGCGTGATCTGGAAGGTGAACCCCACATCCGCCGAGCTGGTCGCGAAATCGCGGATGGCAAGGATAGTAGTCACAGCGGCGCCAACTTCAACCACGAACATGACCGGGTTCTTCATCATTGTTCGCGGATGCAGCTTACGGAAAGAATCGCCTATCGCGCGCCGCACAATGGGAGGGTCGAAGAGCGGCCGCGACCGCGGGGCCTTCTTGGGAATTAACGACGTGCTGTCTGTAACTGGCAGGGGCGCCATAGCGGTGGCCATATTAGCTCCAGAGCCTTCCTTGCAACATGAAGAAGTGCTCGACAATGGGGCCGAGCGAAAGCGCGGGGAAGAAAGTCAGAGCCCCCACAATCAGAGTTACGGCGACGAGTAGAAAAACGAACAAAGGTCCGTGAGTGGGAAAAGTGCCGGCCGAAACGGGCGCCTGCTTCTTCTGTGCCAGGCTTCCAGCGGCGGCGAGTAGCGGGATCATCATCAGAAAGCGTCCGAAGAGCATGGCAAGACCAATGCTGGTGTTCAGGTAGGACGTGTTCGCATTGAGTCCCATGAAGGCGCTCCCGTTATTGCCGGCGGCGCTCGAATATGCGTACATAATTTCCGAAAGGCCATGTGGGCCGTGATTACCGAGACTGTCTTTTACGGTAGCCAACCCAACGCCCGCGCCCGCGAAGCCCAGGATAGTAATGGCTAACACCAACACCGAGAGCATCATCATCTTGACCTCCTTCTGTTCAATCTTTTTGCCGAGATACTCCGGAGTCCGTCCCACCATTAGCCCGGCGATGAAGACGCTGAGCACGGCGAACATCAGCATCCCGTAAAGGCCGGAGCCGACGCCGCCGAAGATTACTTCACCCAGCTCGATATTGACCATTGGCACGAGGCCGCCCAGCGGCGTCAGGCTATCGTGCATATTATTCACGGCGCCGCAGGAGGCATCCGTCGTGACAACCGTGAACAGCGCCGAACTGGCGATGCCGAAGCGCACTTCCTTGCCCTCCATGTTTTCCGGGGCGACTCCCATCTTGGCTATGTTGGGGTTGCCCGCCTGCTCGGCGGGATAAGTGATGCAAACCCCAACTATAAATAGCGCCAACATGGCGGCGAAAATGGCCCAACCTTGGCGCGTATCCTTCACCATTCGTCCAAAGGTATGTGTCAAACCCGCGGGGATTAGGAAGATGAAGAGCATCTCGAAGAAGTTCGCAAGCGGCGTGGGGTTCTCGAAAGGATGCGCTGAGTTGGCGTTGGTAAGCCCGCCACCGTTAGTGCCGATCATCTTGATCGCCTCCTGCGAAGCGAAAGGACCTTGCGGAATCGTCTGCACCGCGCCTTCAACTGTAACCGCCTTGGTATAGTGCGAGAAGTTCTGGATCACGCCTTGCGAGACAAGGAACAGCGCGCCCACGATACTGAGCGGCAATAGCACATAGAGAGTGCACCGTGTGAGGTCCACCCAGAAGTTGCCCAGCGATTTCACAGAATGCCGCGCAAATCCACGCACGAAGGCGATCGCCACCACGATGCCGACGGCCGCCGAGAAGAAGTTGTGCGTGGCCAGGCCGAGCGTCGTGGTGAAGTAACTCATGGTGGTTTCGGGCGTATAGGCTTGCCAGTTGGTATTAGTGCCGAAGCTCGTCGCAGTATTGAACGATAGCGCCGCCCCCACGTTACCCAGGCCCTGCGGATTCAATGGGAACCATTGTTGCAGACGTTCAATCGCGTAAGTCAACAGAATGCTGACCAGGCTGAACGCCAGCGCGCCGCCTGCGTAACCGGTCCAATGGTGCTCAGCCGTTTCATCAACCCCGCACAGCTTATAAATTGCGGATTCGAGTGGCCGCAAAATCCGATGCAGAAAAGTCCGCTCGCCCGCAAAGACCTTCGTCATGTAGGCGCCCATGGGAATTGTAACCGCGACCACGGCGCCAATAAAAAGCAGAATTTGCAATATCCCGTTGGCTGTCATCAGAATTTCTCGGGCCGCAGCAGCGCATAGAGCAAATACACGCCTAAAGCGGCGGCAATTAATAAAGCAGCAAGATAGTCCATAAGTGCGCCCTTAGAGCCGGTCGCAGCCCTTCACAAACATCCAAGCTGCTCCAAAGAAAGCGATCGTTAGCATAAGAAACAAAACATCCAACATATAAAAAGCCCTCCAAGCCCCAACCCAACCCAAGCAATCCAAAAGGCGCGAAGCGCCCCCAATTTTGACTTCTTCGACTCCCTACTCTCCGGGCCATTCCCACAGTACGCCCCACCACATAAAGAAGTCGTAAAGAAAATCTCAAGAATGCGTCAAGGCTTTCAAATCCCTGGCCTTTCCGTGGCAGACACAGTATCTTGGGACTGCCATGATTCGATTCCAAAGTAAGTGGATAGTCATTGTGATTACAGCCCTTCCAGTAATGGGCTCAACGCAAGAGGCCGTTGTTTCAGACGCCGCGCTGCGGTCTGAAGTAATGGAATTACGCGCAGTCGTAAAGCAACTCGAAACACGCGTTGCAGTTCTGGAGCGCGGCGCTCCTCAGGGGGCCGCCGCCGCGCCCCCTAGCGCCGTCGCGCAGGCTGTCATTCCCATAACGCCGCCGGCCAGTCCGGCGCGCCCCATATCCGGCACAACGATCAACTTTGGTTTTGACGGTTACTACGGCTATAACTTCAACGCGCCCATAGGCCGCGTCAATCTACTGCGTGCTTACGACGTAAGCAGCAACAGCTTCAGTCTGAATCAGGCAAATTTAATCGTCGAAAATGCGCCCGACCCTGAACATGGCAAGCGCTTTGGCGCACGGCTCGACCTCCAATGGGGACAAGCCACACAGACCTTGCAAGGAAACTCGGCCAACGAGCCGCGTCCGGAGATTTACCGGGCCTTGTTCCAAGCATATGGCACGTATGTAGCGCCCGTCGCGAAAGGCATCTCCATCGATTTCGGAAAGTGGTCAAGTTCCATTGGACTCGAAGGCAATTACACCAAAGACCAGATCAACTATTCGCGGTCTCTTTGGTTCGACTATCTGCCGTTTTATCATATGGGCGTTCGCATCAACGCCAAGTTGACCGATAGTTTCGCGGTCAATTACTGGGTTACAAACGGCACGCAGCAAACGGAGGCATTCAATGGGTACAAAGACCAGTTAGTGGGTTTCAACTGGCAGCCTTCGAAAGCTGTAAGTTGGACCACCAACTACTACCTCGGCCAGGAGCATCCCGACGTGGTCTATTTCACGATCGGCGGAGCGCCGGTGGGCGCTCCCACGCAGCAAGGCGTACCCTTTGAGCCGATACGTCCGGCGCCTCAAGGCAAACTGCAAATCTTCGATAGCTATGCCACCTGGCAAGCCGCCCCTAAGCTGCAAATGGCCCTGGAAGCGGACTGGGTGATCGAACGCCAGGCCACCAATTCCGAGCCGGGCGAAACCTATGGCAGCGCCGGATACGCACGGTACCAGTTCACGCCGAAGTTCGCCTTAGGCGCGCGTGCAGAATACCTGCGTGATCGCAACGGTCTCTTCAGCAGCACGGCGCAAACCCTGAAAGAAGCGACATTGACGGCGGATTATAAAATCGGCGACGGCTTCCTGCTGCGTTGGGAATGGCGCCGCGATATTTCGACCCAGCCCTACTTTTACACCGATCAGTTGGGCATCCTAGCCGCCCGTCAGACCACCGCAACAGTCGGGTTAGTCTGGTGGTTCGGCCCGAAGCAAGGCGCCTGGTGATTCAAAACAATCAAGCAAGATGCCCGCTAGAAGTGCGCGCCCTCATTCTCTGCTGAAAATCCCGATAAAGCATTGATTCCCAAGCCCGACGAAAAACCGAAATGTTCGTCGCTGGTTGTCGTTCGTAGGCGGCTGAGGAGCTGACTCTCTCGACTGACTGCCGGATCGGTTGCGCACGGAACCATAAAACTGACGCCGTTCTAATCCCGGAGCGCAGGTTCCCCGTGTAACATTGCGCTCTCTCCCGCCTCGACAATCCTCCAAGTGCGCCCGATTTCACTCCCTCATTTCCCGGCGACGGTACGGCTTTGCCTCCGCGGGACCATTAAAGGTCCCACTGGTTTCGGGCGATCTCTTAGCGGAGACTCCGCCGAAAGGGATTGTCACGCAAGTGCCTGTCATCAGATTACGCGCAAAGTTATTCATCGCCCTGGAAGCGATGGCGGCGTTGCTCGTTTGTGTATTCGCCCTGATGCGTTGGGAAGGCTTTGGCGGAGAAACTACCCGATTGCGCCAAGATAAAAGCTTTTCGGTCTGACGGTTTTCAAGCAATTTGCCGATAAGACTGTGGAAGCCGCTCTCTATGGGAGCACGCTGTTCTTTTCATGCAAACTGGCGAACATATCGGCAAGTACGAACTGGAAGAGTTCCTGGGCGGCGGAATGTCTCACGTGTATCGTGCCAACGATACTGTGTTGGGCCGGCCTGTTGCGGTCAAGATTCTTACCGAAATCGGATGCTCGCAGGCGGAGACTAAAGCGCGCTTTCTGGCCGAGGCGCGTATGGCGAGTAACCTTAGCCACGACAACGTTCTGAGCATCTACGATTTCGGCGAGGACAGCCAGAATCGGCCTTTCATGGTGATGGAGCTTCTGCGCGGGCAGGATCTGCGCAGCGCGATTCGGAGCGGGCAAATCGGGGATATCGAGGCGAAGCTTCGGGTTGCGCTGCAGGTCGCGCGCGCCATCCGATACATTCACAGCCAGAAGATTATCCACCGCGATATCAAGCCGGAGAATGTTCACGTGAACTCCTCGGGCGTCGTGAAGCTGATGGATTTCGGAATCGCCAAGACGGATGGGATGAGCATGACCCGCGCCGGCTTCGTCTTGGGAACGCCGTACTACATGGCTCCCGAACAGGTGAAAGGCACGGAAGTCACCGAACAGGTGGACGTCTACGCATTCGGAGTGATGCTGTTTGAGCTGATGACTGGCGTGAAGCCGATTGCGGGCGACACCGTTGAACGGATCTTCTACGTTATCTTGAACGAGCCTCTCAATCTTGCGCCGCTGCAGGCTGCCGGCGCGCCGCCGGCGATCTGTGAATTGGTCGCGCGATGCACCGCCAAGAGTCCCACCGACCGTCCGAAGGGGTTCGCCCCCATTTGTGCGGCGCTCAAAGAACTCGTCAGCCCGACCGCCGAGCATGCGGCCACCATGGCGGCTCCTGTGCCTGCCGGAATGTCGCGCCATTCCCCACGCCCGGCTTTGCTGTGGGGTTCGGTGGCCGCGTTTACGGCCGTGGTGGCATTGGGCTTCGCGTTGTTCTGGACCGGATACGGTAGACTCGACGCCCAGATACGTTCCTCGGCGGAGGCCGTCTCCTCTGCGGGCATCGCCGCGGATGGGCTTATCAGCCCGGAAGCTATTCGCCAATTCGATATTCTGCGCGGGTATGTCGACACCGTGCACGGATACCATCGGAAGTCAGCTCCTCTCGGTTACCGGATGGGCGCGTGGTTTAGAGGAGGATTGTATGTCCGGGCGCGAGCGCTCTATTTTCAACGTTTCCGCACCTTCTTTCTGGGGCCCGCACAGAATAACGCATTACAGTTCTTGCTCGGCCTGCCATCGACCCCAGGACCGTCTTGCGGCGCTACTTACGAAACCTTGAAGGCGTACCTTTCCGTAACTTCCGAGCCCCAACGTAGCGACCCGAAATCTCTGGTTTCGACGCTGATGGGGTGGTGGGGAGCGGGGTTGGCTCCTGGCCCGGATCGCGAGGCCGCGGCGCGCCAGGCATTCGAATTCTATGCGCGGGAATTGACCCAAGACGATCCGTTCTCTCGCGACTACGACCGGGAGGCCGTGGCCAAGGCGCGGCGCTATCTAAGCCAATTTCCCAATGTCGAGCGCGCTTATGCCTCTTTAATGGATGGAGCCGCGCGGCGTGACGCGCCGCTTTGTTTCCATTGCCGGTTCCCTGGTTCCGAAAAGTCGCTGACGGAATCCTACGAAGTTCCTGGGCAGTTTACCAAGGCAGGCTGGGATTTCGTCAAAGACGCCATGTCGCACGGCGAGAGCTATTTTGCAGGGGAAACATGGATCACCGGCGCCGACCCCATAACGGGCGCCGATTGGGGAGACCTCTCCAAAGCCCTGATCAAACGCTATCAGGCGGATTACGTAAAGGCTTGGCTCCAATACTTGCAAGCGGGCGCGATGACGCCCTTCTCCAGCGTGCAGGACGGCGGACAGAAGCTCCGCGAACTGGCGGGAGAATCGTCGCCCTTGATCGTGTGGCTGACTGTTGCCGCTCGAAACACGGCCGTAGACGATGCCTCGATCCGAAGCGCATTCCAACCTCTTGAATCCGCCGCCGCGTCCGGCTCACGTTATCGCGCTTCTCTGGCATCTTTAAGCGCCGCTCTGCAAAAAGCCTCGGGCGGAGAAGAGGCGGCCATCGCCGCGATGGAGAGGGTGCAGCAAAGCCAAAAGACGGCCAAGGAAATTGAGGCGGTTTTTCAGGTCGACCCCCAAGGCCATGTGGAGATTCAGGTCGCGCGCATGTTAGATCAGCCCATCAATTTCGCGCGCCAGGTGCTGCGCTAGAACTCGACGATTCCACGCCGCAGCGCAGTCACGGCGGCCGCGGTCCGATCGCCGACATTCAGGCGCGCAAGAATAATATTTACATGCCACTTCACGGTAGACTCCGTGATCCCCAAAATCTCTGCGATTCCCTTGTTGCTCATGCCCTTCACAATGAGCCGCAGCACCTCGAGTTCGCGGGTGCTGAGATCCGAATTGGCCGGCCGGCTTGCCAGCGAGTCGAGAACCGGTTTGGGCAGATACCGGCAGCCTTGATGGACATTGCGGATCGCGTCGATCAACTCGCGATTTCGCATGCCCTTCAATAAATAGCCGCGGGCGCCGGCGCTGATGCCGCGATGGATATCTTCGTCGCCCTGGTAGGTTGTGAGGATAATGAAGCTCGCCTGGGGGAACTCCTTGCGTAGTGCGCGGATGGCGTCGACGCCGCTCATAACGGGCATCCGAAGGTCGATCAGCGAGATATCCGGGAGGCATTCGCGGAAGACCTGGATCGCCTGTTGGCCGTTCGATGCCTCGCCAATAACCTCCATCCCAGGCTCAGCTTGAATGATTGCGGCGAGGCCCTTGCAGACAACGGGATGGTCGTCTGCGATCATGACGCGAATTTTTTCGGACTTCATCATCGGACTTCCTTCCAACGTGGAGAGGAGGCAGTTTCGTTTATATACGAACGGACGCCTCAGCGCAACCAACCCGGCCTTTGGATCGGTTCGTTTTACACAACGAGAGACTATCATCGGACCTGACGGCGATCGCGGATGCCAGAAAACCATTCATTCCGGCTTTCCAAAGGGCTCTTGCTTCAGACGCTGTTTTGTCTCCCTCTGGTTGCCGCCACGCCGGCCGGCCAAATTGATTCTGCGTCTTTCGCATCGTCCGTGCAGCCATTTCTGGCTAAGAACTGTTACGGATGCCATAACGCAAAGCTTCAATCGGGAGGCTTGAATCTGCAATCGTACGCCACCGCTGACGCCGTGTCCCATAATCGCGAACAGTGGGAGAAGATTTTCGAAAAACTCCGTACCGGCCAGATGCCGCCGCCCGGCCTGCCGCGGCCGGAGGCGAAGGATTTGTCATTCGTCGAGCAATGGATCTCGCGCGAATTCGACCGGGAAGACCGGCTCATCAGACCGGATCCGGGTCACATCACCGCGCGCCGCCTGAATCGCACGGAATACAACAATTCGGTTCGCGATCTCTTCGGCGTAAATTCCCAGCCGGCGGCCGATTTCCCGCCCGATGACACGGGCTATGGGTTTGACGATATCGGTGATGTGCTTTCGATGTCGCCCTCCCTCATGGAAAAATATTTATCGGCCGCGGAGAAGGTTGCGCGCGCCGCAATCTACGGTCCGCCGCCGATGCGACCGTCGCTCGTGAAGCACGAACCGTGGTACGTGGATTTTGACGCCACCCCGGGGGTGAAGACCGACTACGACCTGACCGGTCTGAGCCTTCCCAGCGCCATTCATGTGACGCATTATTTTCCGGTGGAGGGCGACTACGACATCGCCGGATTGTTGCGTGGAAATCGTCCGCCGGGTTCCGAGCCGATCCAGGTCGCATTCTGGATAGATGGCAAGCAAGTCAGCGTGCTTCCGTATCCTATTCCTGCGACTGGAGAGGTGTCAGGGCAACGCAAGCAGTTTCGCGCTCACGTGAAAGCCGGCGATCATTGGCTGGCGGCGTCGATTCTCCGCATCTACGAAGGTCTGCCGGTCTCTTTTAAGGGCCCCAATCCGTCCAAGCTTCCACCACCGCCCCAGCGAACCTTCGCGGGTCGCGGCGGTGGTCGAGGGGGCTCCGGTCGAGGGGGCGCCACGGGCCGCGGCATAGCTCCCAATCAGACGCCCGCGATGCCCGCAAGGACAACTCCCGCCGCGGACGCTAACGCCCCCAGCAACGATGAAGCCGCTCTGGCTAACGCGAATGCCGTCTTCGGCGGTGGCGCGGCGGTCGGCTTCTTTGTCAGCAACCTGGAAGTCATCGGGCCGTACAATCAGGCAACCGGCGCTTCGGAAGAGAGCCGAAGGAAGATCTTCGTTTGCGCGGAGGAGACGCCCGGTTGCACGAAGAAGATCGTCGGCAATCTCGCCTCGCGCGTGTACCGGCGTCCGGCCACCGGACAGGAGATCGATCAACTTGCCGGCTTGACTGCAATGGCGCAGCAGAACGGCGATTCGTTCGATGAGGGAATCTGCCTGGCGATTCAAAGAATGCTGATCTCGCCGAATTTTCTGTTCCTGATCGAACGGGACCGCGTGGCGCGCACGTCCGCGACCGCGCAACCCCTAAACGATTACGAACTGGCGTCGCGCCTGTCTTATTTCCTCTGGAGCAGCACGCCGGATCAAGCGCTGCTTCGTCTCGCCGCGGAGCGAAAACTCCACACCCCCGAAGTATTGAGCGTGCAGGCGAAACGCATGCTGGCGGACCCGAAATCGAGAGCGCTGGTCGACGATTTCGGCGGCCAATGGCTGCAGTTTCGCGCGCTCGAATCGCATGAGCCAGAGCGCAAAAGATTTCAGCAATACACCGAGTACACGCGGATGTCGATGCAGAAGGAGACCGAACTGTTCTTCGCGAACATCATCCGCGAGGACCGCCCCATCACCGACTTTCTCAACGCTAACTATACGTTCCTCAACGACCGGCTGGCGGATTTCTATGGCATTCCTGGTGTGAAAGGCGCCGAATTCCGGAAGGTCGATCTTACCGGTACCAACCGCCAAGGGGTACTCACGCAGGCCAGCGTGCTGACAGTCTCCTCTTACTCGAACCGCACGTCCCCTGTCATTCGCGGCAAGTGGGTGCTCGAAAACATTCTCAACTCACCTCCGCCTCCCCCGCCGGCTGATTTGAACCTGAACGAGAACGACATCGGCGTCACATCGTCGCTGCGCGAGCAATTGGAAAAACACCGCGCCAACGCAGTCTGCGCCTCCTGTCACTCGCGAATGGATCCGCTCGGATTTGCGCTCGAGAATTATGATGCGATCGGCCAGTGGCGCACAACCGATGGCAAATTTCCGATCGACGCCTCGGGCCAACTTCCAGACGGCAGAAAGTTCGAAGGGGCAAAGGGTCTGGTGGATGTTCTGATGTTCGACCCGAACGCCTTCGCCAAAGCCACCGCGGAGAAGATGCTGACCTATGCCCTGGGACGGGGACTCGAGCCATACGACCGCCCTGCAGTCAATAAGATTGTCGTAAAATCGGCGACCAACCGATACCGTTTCTCGAGCTTTGTCCTTGGCGTTGTCACTAGCCTCTCATTCCAGGAGCGGCGCGCGGCGTCCGCGGCCGCAATCGCCCACCAGACGCAGAGTAAAGGAGAAAGAGCGCAGAATGTTTCTCACCCGTAAACGCCTTGAACGGCGAACATTCCTCAAGGGATTGGGAACGGCCATCGCATTGCCGATGCTGGATGCCATGGTTCCAGCCTTTGCGGCGACGGGTGTTCCGGCGAAGTCGCCGCTCCGCACGTCCTTTGTCTACGTCCCCAACGGCATCGTGATGGATAATTGGACGCCGAAGACCGTCGGCAAGAATTTCGATATCCCACGGATCTTGAAACCCTTGGAGCCCTTCCGCGACCGGATGCTGGTTATTTCCGGCCTCATGGACAATAATGCGAACGCGCTGGGCGACGGCGGCGGCGATCATGCGCGCGCGGGCGCCAGCTTCTTGACAGCGACGCATCCGAAAAAGACCGGAGGGTCCGACATTCGCGCCGGCGTTTCGGTGGATCAGGTAATCGCGCAGACCAGTGGCTCCGCCACGCGCTTGGCCTCCCTGGAATTGGGTCTTGACGACAGCCGTGTCGTCGGGCATTGCGACTCCGGCTACAGTTGCGCCTACACGAACAGCATTTCCTGGCGCACGCCCACCACGCCGCTGCCTCCCGAAGCCAACCCACGAGCCGTTTTCGAGCGCCTATTCGGCGATGTCGATACCAGTCTGGACGCTGCCACCAGGGCCCGCCGCGAACGCTATAAGAAGAGTCTTCTCGACATGGCGCGCGATGAAACACAGAAGCTGGCTGGAACGCTGGGCCCAGCCGATCGGCATAAGATCGACGAGTATCTGGATTCCATTCGCGAGATTGAACGAAGAATCGAGAAGGCTGAAACCGATGGGCGGAATATCACCCCAACCATCGACACCCCGGCGGGTATCCCCGCTTTGTTCTCGGAACATGCCAGGCTGCTGTTTGACCTCCAGTTTGTGGCTTTGCAGTCGGACCTCACGCGCGTTGTCACCACGGTGATTGGACGGGAAGGCAGCGTTCGCACCTATGAAGAGATCGGCATTCCCGATCCGCACCATCCGCTTTCTCACCATCGCAACCTGCCTGAGTCTTTAGAGAAGCTGACGCAGATCAACACGTTCCACATGAAACTATTCGCCGAGTTTGTGGCCAAGCTCAATTCCACCAAGGAAGGCGACGGCACGCTGCTCGATCATTGCATGATTCTGTATGGTTGCGGTATCGCCGATAGCAATCGCCACACGCATGAAAAGCTGCCGATTGTGTTGTTGGGCGGCGCCAACGGAAACGTCACGACAGCACGGCACGTCGCCTTGGCGAAAGACACTCCCGTGGCAAACTTATTTTTGGCGATGATGAGTAGAGCCGGAGCGGAGCGCGACGGATTTGGCGACAGCACAGGCCGACTTGAGATTTGAGGAGAGTTCCCTTGCACAAGATTCGATGCATCGCCGCGGCCGCGTTTTTCGCCGCGATTCTTTCTGCGCAGTCCCCGCCCGCGATCATGCAGGCCAGCCAACCCGACCTGCAGACGCTCTCTACCGCGGTGCGGACGCTGCGGCGCACGGCGCCCGTGAGTGATGAAGTCAAGTCGAAGGCAGATCAGTTGATCTCCGAAGCGGGCCCGGGCAGGGGAGGGGTCGATTCCCGGCGCAAGCTGGCGAACGCCTGGATCCTTCTCAAAGGCGAGCCGTGGGATGACAAACAGGAGTATGCATGGTCTCTTGCCCTGCGGCCGAATGAGATCGTCGCCGATTCCTCACTGCCTTTCATTGCCCATCTCTCTCAGGTGTACCCTGCGTCGTTACGAACGTCGAATCCCTTGAAAGTGCGCTTCTCTCTGCTTCAGGAAGGCAGCAAGCCTGTTCGCCAACTTGGCGCTTACGACCTTCCCGCGCGCGATCTGATCGAACAGCCCTTCGGCACGGACGTCGATCTCGATGGAGTCGCCGATGGATCGTACACCCTTCGTGCAGAGGTGTTGGACGGTGAGACGCCCGCAGCCGTTGTCGATGCGCCCTTCGAGGTTGTGAAAGGAATTGAACTCGATCGCGCCTCCGTGGAGCGCCGTCTGGCGCGCATTACAGGTCATGAAGGTTCGAAGGCTTCGGTGCGATATCCCTATGTGTTGGCGGAAACAGTCAATGTAGGCCGCCGCCAACTGAACGGCGCCGATTTTGGATTGCCATTCCAGCCGCAGCCTCCCTATGATTTCGTGAAAGGCGTCAAGTACTCGGCCGATCTTTTGAAGTCGCTTGAAGCCGGCAAGGATCCGCTGTATCGCGCCAAGGGCGATCACGAACGCCAGTATTGGTTCGAAGAGGCCCGCGAGATGATGGCCTATCATCTGTACGTGCCTATGAAATGGGATGGTAAGTCGAAACTGCCCATGGTGCTGGTGCTGCACGGCAACACCCGCGATCAGGATTACTACTTCGACCGCGATGACCACATTCTCGCTAAATTGGCCGAGGCGCACGGATATCTAGTGGTTTGTCCTATGGGTTATCGGCCCAGCGCAGGCTGGGGATCGAATTCATTGAACCGGCCGGCCGCAGCCTCGGCCGGCGGGCGTGGACGCGGCGGTTTCACCCCCGATCCCTCGCGCTTGAAACAGGGCGAGTTCAGCGAAAAGGACGCACTCAACGTCCTCGATCTGGTTACGAAGGAATATCCCGTCGACTCAAGCCGTATCTATCTCTTCGGTCACTCCGCCGGTGGCGCCGGCACATGGTACATGGGCGAGAAATATGCCGAGAAGTGGGCGGCCATCGCGGCCAGCGCCGCCGCAACCCATCCCGACGGCTTTCCATTCGACCGGCTAAAGGGAATGCCGATCATGGTCTGCCATGGCGACAAGGACGACGAGGTTCCTGTTGCTTCTTCCCGCAACATGGTGAAGGCCGCCAAAGAAAACGGCCTCGATCCGCAGTACGTGGAAGTTCCAGGCGCAACGCATCTCACGATTGTGGCCTTAGTCGAGCCGAAGGTCTTCGATTTCTTCGATCGTCGTCCGCGGAAGAATTGAAGCAAGATGGGCTGGGTCGTTTTCAACCAGGTTGTTTGGTCAAGGCTTGTACAAGTAGGAGCATCCCAATACCAATAAGCCCCAAGTAAACGTACTTGAGAAAGGCGTCTCCTTGCATGCGATGATTCGCTACCCTTCCGAGTAAGATCGCCGGAATCGTTGCGGGCAAAGATATCAAGTAATCATGGGATACGGTTGGAACCCACAAACCCTTCAACCAGTAGCCCATCATTCCCAGCACGCTCGCCGGCAGAAAGTATCCCTGTAAGGTCGCACGGAAGTGCTGGGCCGACCAGCGTCGCATGGCTCCGTAAATCGCCAGGGGCGGACCGTTCATGCCATACGCCCCTCCCAGTACCCCTGCGAAGAAGCCACAGCCGAAGAGCCACGTCTTGCTGTCCGTTTCGAGCTGAGGCGGTTTGGCGCCCATCAGGGAATAGACCGCGAACGCGATAATCAGTAGGGCCAATACTCCCCGGACCGCCTGTTGATGGCTACTCGTCAGCAGCGCAAGGCCGAGCGGGATTCCAAATACGGTGGCGGATACCAGCCATACCGTACTGCGGAAGTGGATCTTCCGCCAATCCTGGGCAACGATAACGCCGGCAATCGTAATCGATATCAGCACGGCTAAGGGCGCCGCAATCGCGAGAGGAAGCCGCAGCGCAAGTAATGGGACCGCAACCAGCGCCTCGCCAAATCCAAAGGCCGAGCGAATGAACGTCGCGATGAAAACGACGGCCAGAATATAAATGATGGTAGCCTCTGGCACTGCGTTTTCAGGCCCGAAAAACACTATTGTCCCAGTCGTGCGTACACGTGCTCAATATTCAAATTTACCGCCGATTGCATCGCCGCTTGATCGCGGCCCGGAAACACGCTGGCGCCGTAACCATCGGCCTGAAGTGACTTGAAAGACGCAATCGGCATGCTGCTCTGAACCTCCGCCAGCGTGCGCCCCGCCTTTTTCCCGGCGTCCACTTTTTCCGCCACTTCCGCGATGTAGTTGCGCTGGCCCGTCATGTGTTGGCGGCCTTGCTGCACACCGCCGTGTCCGCCGGCCACGCGATCGAAGTCTAGCTTCGCAACCGAATCCATAGTCTTCGGCCACTCCTTAGGGAAACAATCTCCCATGAAAGGCAGCGTGCCGAGGACCATGTCGCCTGTTGCAACCACGCGCTTCTGCGGGCAGAAAATGACAACGTCGCCCGCCGTGTGCGCGCGGCCGTGAAACTCAACATGCAGATCGTGCGCCTTGTCTTTGATCACGTAGGTTTTGTCGAAAGTTACCGTGGGCAGCACGGGAGTGAAGTTCTGCATCTCGCGCTGGAACGCTTCCAACTGGCGGATGCGATCGGCGATCTGCGCCTTCTGCTCGGGTGACGTCGCCGCGCTCAATTGCTGGCGCGCGGCATCGAGCAGGATCGGAATATGCGGCTGGGTAGAAAAAGGATGGCCGTGCGGATCGAGCGATTCGCGCAAACGCGCCTGCAGGAATTGCTGCTGCAACTGCTTCGTGGCGCCGCTCGAAATGATCTTGAGATCCTTTCCGAACGCGTCGCGATAACCGGCGTTCCCTTGCGAATGGTCCCAATGGAAATGCGTGTCCACCAGGTAGCGCACCGGTTTCGTGGTGACTTGCTGCTTGATCTGCGCGATCAACGCCGCCGCGGCCGATGGTTTGGAGTGCGCATCCACAATCAGGACATCCGCCGAGTTTACGAAAATGGCAGCGTTGCAATTGGCGACCGCCTGCGGCCGCGCGAATGCGAAATAGACGCCGTCGGTGATGTTCTGTATTTCGAAAAGATCGGTTGGCGCGCCGGCGGACATCGCCTGAGCCCACGCCGCGCGTCGCGACGCTAAATCGAGAATCGACGCCCCGGCGACCGAGCCGAGGGCCAGTCGTTCGAAGAAGCCGCGACGTGAAAGAGCCTGCTGGCACATGGGGAAATCCTCCCGGAACAGGATACCTTATATTTGGCACTCCGCGGTCATCACGGCAACGCTTGATATACCATTCTTAAAGCTATCCATCACGTTCAAGAAGGAGGCCAGCGATGTCCAATGTTTCGAGAAGAAAAGTCTTGGCGGTATTGGGTGGAGCGGCGCTCCCGGCAAGAGCTGAGGCGCGGCCCAAGGGCGATCTCGTCGAAAACACGCTTCACATGTTCTCGGCGGATCAGGCCAGATTTCCACTCCATAAGAACGCGCCCTACAAGCCCGAAAGCAACTCCCTCGATAACTACATTGCGTTTGTGAAGGAAGCGCGCCTCAGCCACACGGTCCTCGTACAACCCGAACCTTACCAAGACGACGAAAGCTATATCGAATACTGTTTCAGCCGCGAGCCGTTCCCCGGCTATTTCAAAGCCACCTGTTTGTACGATCCTATCGATCCCGCTACTCCAGCGCGCATCGGAGCGCTGGCCAAACGGAATCCCAACCGCATCGTCGGCATGCGCATGCACGAGATGAGCGCGAAGGGAACCCCATTTGACACCTCGGGCACCATCAAGAATCGCGACATGAAAGATCCCGCGATGAGGAAGGTCTTCCAGAAACTCGGCGAGCTAGGCATGATCATGCAGGTGCAGTTGATTCCCTATCACGCGCGCGGGCTTGGGGAACTTTCCGCTCGATTCACCAACGTGCCTGTACTGATCGATCACTTCGGACTGGTCGAACGCGGCACGCCCTCTGAATACGAGGACGTCGTCAACCTTTCGAAGATGCCGCAATTCTATATGAAAATCTCTCAGTTACCACCCGATGCGAAACCAATGGTACGCCGTGTATATGACGCTTACGGTCCGGACCGGCTGATCTGGGGCTCTTACGGTTCGACGATGCCTGCGTTTGAAAAGGCGCTCGCGCAAATTGACGACGTCTTCGATTTCGCGCCGGAAACGGAACGAGTGAAAATTCGCGGCGGAAACGCGATGAAGCTGTTCAAATTCCGGAGCTGAGCGCCTCGGTCATCCGCGCCCTGCCGGAGTCGCTAGCCGATGATGTCTTTGATCACTTCGCCGCGCACTTCGGTCAATCGCTCTTTGCGTCCCAGATGCATGTAGCTAAGAGCGTCCTGACTGAGACCAAGCTGGTAGAGGATCGTAGTATGCAAATCGCGGAAGTGAACGGGGTTTTCAACCGCCTTCAGGCCGATTCCATCCGTGGCGCCGTAGGTCATTCCGCCCTTAAAGCCCCCACCCGCAACCCACATCGAGAATCCGGTGTTGTGGTGATCGCGGCCTTTGCTCTTTTCGGATTCGGGTGAGCGCCCAAATTCGCCGCCCCACAGCACGATGGTCGAATCCAGCAATCCGCGCCGCTTCAGGTCTTTGATCAACGCGGCCACGGGCTTATCCGTCCAGCTAGCCATGCGCAAGTGGTTGTCTTCAATATCGCTGTGCGCGTCCCATTCGGCTTCGGGTCCTCCGCCGCCCGAGACGACGCACACAAACCGCACGCCGTTTTCAACCATGCGCCGCGCCATCAGGCAGCGGCGGCCGTAGTCGTCCGTTTTCGGATCGCCCACCCCGTACATTTCGAGCGTCTCTTTGGGCTCGTTGTCGAGATCGAAAACCTTGGGCGCCTCCGTCTGCATCTTGAACGCAGTGTCATAGGCCGACATACGCGCCGCGAACTCCATACTCTCGCCTGCCGTCGCTTCGTTCAGGTCATGAAGCAGCGAGAAGGAGCGCCGCCGTTCCTCGATGCTCACGCCTTTGGGCAGGTCGAGATTGAGAATCGGCTTCTTGGTGGGACGGAACATCGTGGGCTGGTACACGGAAGGCAAAAAGCCGTTCGTATACATAGGAACACCCGCCTCCTGGGCGCCGTGCGGATCGGGCATTACCACGTAAGCCGGAAGATTCTCGGCTTCGGAACCGAGCCCGTAAATCACCCAACTTCCCATCGCCGGAAAACCGGGGATGATACGGCCCGTCATCATCTGGTATTGCGCCGCGGAGTGCACCACCATGTCGCCGTGCATCGAGCGGACGACGCACAATTCGTCGGCGATTTCCTCCTGGTAGGGAAACAGATCCGAGATCTCAATGCCGGCCTTTCCGCACTTCTTGAACTTACGCTTGGTGCCCAGAATCCGCGACTGCGCATTCACGTTCTGATACTGCACATCGCCGAATTCGGCCGGACGCTTCTGGCCGTCGAGCTTGTTCAGCAGCGGCTTGGGATCGAAGGTTTCGAGATGCGAAGGGCCACCCGCCATGAACAGAAAAATCACCGACTTGGCCTTGGCGTGTTCTGGCATGTCCGGCGCCTTGGGCGCGAGTGGATTGTATTTCGCCGCGCGGGCATAATCCTGCGTCAGCATGGAGGCGAAGGCCAGCGAGCCAAACCCGCAAAAGCAGTTGCTAAGAAACTCACGGCGATTCCGGTTATAACGAATGTGTTCGCGCATATTAGTTCACATAGAGAAATGCATTCAAGTTGAAGACATCGAGAGCCAATTCCTTGAGGCGCAACGGAGACCCGGCCTCTTCCGCCAGGTAACGTTCCGCCAGCAGCTTTTCCTTCGGCGTCGGGGGACGGCCGATGGCGAGATTCCAAGCCCGGTCGATTCGCGCCGCGGCCGTGGGCCGCTCTTCAGCCAGCCGCGCGGCGAACGCTTGCGCCAGATCGTTCGAAGTCTGACCGTTCATCAGTTCCAGCGCCTGCGGGGCGTGCGTCGATTGCTCGCGCCGCGGGCACGAGAGCTGCATATCCGGAGCGTCGAAAACACCCATGAACGGCAGTTGCAGGTTGCGCTTGTAGATCATGTACATGGTGCGCCGGTCATACTCGGACTTATCTTTGGTTGCTACCCAGTATTGCGGACGCTTGAGCATCTTCACCAAGTCCTGGTCGATTGGCTGCATCACGCTCGGTCCGCCGTACTTGCCGTTGAGCCTGCCGGAAACGGCAAGCATCGCGTCGCGAATCTCCTCTGCTTCCAAACGGCGGATGCTGAATTTCCAGACCAGCGCATTTTCAGGATCCTTATCCGAGGCGATCTTTTCCATGGGAGACGCGCTGGACTGCCGGTATGCGCTCGAAAGAAGAATCATGCGGTGGATTGACTTCATCTTCCAGCCGCCCTCCACAAACTGATTAGCCAGATAATCAAGCAGTTCCGGATTCGAGGGCGATCCGCCCATGCGGCCAAAGTCGTTGGCTGTGGAAACGATGCCTCGGCCGAAGTGATATTGCCAGAGCCGGTTCACCATTACCCGCGCCGTGAGAGGGTTTGCCGGGTCGGCAAGCCACTTAGCTAGTCGGGTGCGCGGGTTTTCCGCCGTGAGCGGTTCTTCCGGCGCGTCGTCCGGCAGGAGAACCCCTAGCGGGCGCGCGCCTACCGCTTCCACCGGCTGCAGATAGTCGCCTTTAAACAGAGTATGGATCGGGCTTGTTTGTTTAACTTCGTTCTTTACCGCATAGATCGCCGTCAGCGGGAGCGGCATCTGCTCGTCGAGCGAATCCAGCTCCACCTGCAGCTTGCCCTTCTCTTCCTCGGTGGCCCGTCGCATCTTCATCTGCGCCTGCCGCATCTGCTGCTGGATGGGCTGCACCTTCGTATTCCATGCGGCCTGCTCGTCGGGCGTGGCGCGGATGAGATCGTTCGCTTGAGTCTGGGCGAAGAATCCTTGCATGCGGTAATAATCGGACTGGCGGATCGGGTCGAACTTGTGATCGTGGCATCGCGCGCAGCCTACCGTAACGCCCAGAAACGCTGCGCCAACCACATTCGTCATCTCGGTCAGTACTTCGTTGCGTGAACTGGCGACATTCTGATTGCCGGCATTCTTGCGCAGTGGTCCCAGGCGATTGAACCCGCTTGCAACCAAATACGTCTCGTTGGCGGGGTCCATCTCATCGCCCGCGATCTGTTCCTTAATGAACTGATCGTACGGCTTATCGGCATTGAAGCTCGCGACTACATAATCGCGGAACCGGTAAGCGTCGGGACGGTGGGTATCGTACTCATAACCATCCGATTCGGCAAATCGAACCACATCCAACCAATGCCGGCCCCATTGTTCCCCGTAGCGTGGCGAATCCAGCAGCCTGTCTACCAAGTGCTCCCAGGCCTTAGGGGACCGATCGTTAACGAATGCCGCGATCTCTTTCGGAGTCGGGGGCAACCCGATTAAATCGTATGTGACACGCCGGATCAGCGTGGGCTTGTCGGCTTGCGGTGCAGGCTTGAGCCCCGCCTTTTTGAGGCCCGCAAGAAGGAACGCATCCACCGGAGTCTTCACCCACGCCCGATCGACGAGGTTGGTAGACACCGGAGGCGTCACGTTCTTGCGCGGCTGGAATGCCCAATACCGGCGTTCGCCCGGTTTGTAGACTCCGAGGGGCGCAACCTTTTCCGTTTTTTCATCCGAAGAGTTTGCAGCCCCGGACAAAAAACCGGCCAGGAAGGCGCTGGCAGTAAGATACAGAAGCGCTCGGCGCATAGTGGCTAAGCCTTTGATCTCTCAGCATATAGACAAGAGATATAGTGACGTTAGCATAGTCGGGCGTCATGTTGACCGATCTCAGGTTCGGGTTAGCGCACATTTCCGTGAGGTAGTATATGCGGGCAAGCCGTTTTCCGATGCCCAACGCGGTCACCGTTCGCTTCTTAATAGGTCTGCTCTCCATCGCGCAGTTCCTTAGCGCTCAGAAAAAAGGAGATCCTGATCAGGGGAACGAGATCTTCGACGAACAGTGCAGCTCTTGTCACAACGCCTATAGTGACGAACGGAAGAAAGGTCCATCGTTGAAAGGGCTATTCGCCAAAGATAAGCTGGAATCGAATGGAAAGCCGGCCACGGAGTCCAATATTCGCGAGAAGATCGCGATCGGTGGGAAAGGCATGCCAGCATTCAAGGAAAGCTTCTCCGCCGCTGACCAGGCCGATCTGATTGCTTACTTAAAGACCCTTTAACCGCTGCAGGTCCCGTACTAAAGATGGGTGACTCGCCCCACCTTTCATGAGCATATTCGTGACATCAAAGGGGGTGAGTAGTCCGTGAAGACTCTGATCTCACTCGTTTTAGCCGCCCATGCCGTAGTCGCTGTGGCCATCTCCCAAGATCTGCGGACAGCCACTTTGGTTGGAAAGGTCACCGATGCAACCGGCGCTTCGGTCGCCAACGCATCCATCGCCGTGACCAACGTTGATACCGGCGTAATAACGCGCAGTAAGACTAATCAAGAAGGCGCGTATTACGCCCCATTTCTCATTGTCGGCAAGTACACCCTCGAAGTCGAAGCGCCCGCATTCAAGAAATACCAGCAGACCGGCCTCGCGCTGAACGCCGGCGAAACTCCGCGCGTGGATGTCCGGCTCGAGATCGGTGGCGTCAATGAGCAGATCAGCGTGACTTCGCAGGCGCCTCTGCTAGCTACCGATAACTCAGTCGTTGGAGGCCTGACCACCGGCCGCGAGATCCACGACATTCCCATCCCGCAGTCGAAGCCTCAGCACTTCATGTATTACCAGATGGGCGCCCAAGCCAACAACGATGGCACCTATCACATTCTCGGTCAGCCTGAGCAGCAGCTCTCCTACTCTATCGACGGCATCACCGCGAAACAGGCGTTAGGGAAGGCTCTCGGCGACACCAACACCCTTGTTACTCCTCCGGTGGATTCCCTGCAGGAAGCGCAGGTATTTACCACCGGTATACCGGCCGAGATCGGCCACGCAGCGGGTGGCGCCTACAATCTCACCACCAAAAGCGGCACCAATGCGCTGCATTTTTCGGCCGAAGAGCGGTACATCAACAAAGATTGGCTTCACCGGCAAGTCTTCAACCAGCAGGCCACCAACACCCCTTTCGAATATCACAACTTCAACTCCACCCTCAGCGGTCCTATAATCGTTCCCGGTCTTTACAACGGCAGGAATCGCACGTTCTTCTTCCTGGGATACCGTTTGGATTACGATCACGAGACAAACTTTGCCACCGTTTCCGTGCCTACCCAAGCCGAACTCAATGGCGACTTCAGCTTCGGCGGCGCGGGCGTTCCCATTTACGATCCAAAGTCCATTACATGCGCTTCCGCGTCCGGATGCGCCAACGGTACCGGATACACTGCGACGCAGTTCCCGGGGAACATCATCCCTGCCAGCCGCATCGACCCTGTCGCAAAGAAGTTCTTCTCCCTGAATCCTTACAACCTTCCCAACCTCCCGGTAACCTATACAAACACAGGTCCCGTAAACGATTTTTACTCGGGGAATCATTACCTCTCGGACCGCCAGGCATTCCTGATCAAAATCGATCAGCAGATTAACGATAAGCAAAAGATCTCCGCGCGCTATATCTGGAATAAGTACCGCGTGATCGGAAGCCGCAACAACGTGCTCTTCAACTGGACGGCGATCGATAACACGGCGCTCGGCTTCGGGCTCCCGGAGCCGATCGATGAGAGAAATGTGGCTTTGAGCCACGTCTACACCATCAGCCCGTCGTTGATCAATGAACTTCGGCTCGGTTACCAGCGGCGCAACGACACCATCACGCCGGTCACCGCCAACCAAGGTTGGGCGGCGACGCTCGGCATACCGGGAGTCGGCGCCCAGACATTTCCCGGACTGGTCGATTCGGGTGGCGGTAGCAGTTTCAATTTCACGGCTAATCCCGGGGGCGGCTCCCGCACGTTGAATGAGGGTCTCACGCTGGCCGATAACATGACCAAGATCGTTGGCCTGCACACGTTGAAATGGGGCTACCAGGGCCTTCTGCAGCGGGAGAACGATATCGCGTCCTCGCAGCCCTCGGGAGTTTATAACTTTGCCACAGCCGGCACGGCCTTGCCGCTCACTCCGAATACCGGCAACGCGTTCGCCTCTCTGGAACTGGGAGCGGTTACCTCCTCTACCTTCAGCACGCTGCTGCAAAACTATCTGCCGCGCTGGTGGATGCATCAGTTCTACGTGCAGGATGACTGGCGAATTCGCCGTGGAATTACCCTCTCTCTGGGTCTGCGCTATAGCTACGAGAGCCCTGCGAGCACGCAGCATGGCGCCAAGTCTGAATTCAGTCCAACCACGGTCGACCCTCTGACCGGACTTATGGGCGGCATTATTCATCCCACAGGAAGCATCTATGGCGCCGGCAACCACTTCACGCCGCGTTTGGGAATCGCTTGGAATTTCCGACCCAAATTCGTGTTCCGCGGTTCCTTCGGCTTATTCACGCAGGATATGGTCCAGCAACTTCCCCAGGATGAATACGCCGCCACAGCCGGCGTACAGCAGCCGTCAGGCAATCCATTCCCCGCGTTCTACCTTTCGCAGGGCCCCGGGCCAATTAATTACAACATCAATCAGGCGACGCAAACCGCTCAATTCGTCGCCGTCGGCGGCAACTATAGTTCGCGCAATATCACGTACGTGAATCCGGCTTTGCGTAACCCGTACTCTATGACGTGGTCGGCGGGCCTACAGTATGAGTTTAAGACTGACTATCTGGCGGAAGTGGTGTATCAGGGTTCCTCTGGCGTGGGCCTGATCAATACCTCAGGAGTGAACATCAATGTCCTTCCGCAATCCATCTACAACTCCACCGATACGACGCTGCTCAATACTGTCTTCGCCAACACGCAAGCTTCCCTACACTATCCGCAGTTCGGCTCCATCAGCGAATTCAGTAACTTTGGCCATAGCAGTTTTCACTCCATGATCTCACGCGTCCAACATCGATTCGGTTCCCATTTCTCCGCAAATTTCATGTTCACTTACAGCAAGGCGCTCTCCGGCGGAGCCGCCACGGGTTGGGAATATTACGACTGGCGCCTTACCAAGGCCCTGGCCAGTTTCGACCAAAAATTTCAGTTCTCGAATCAGGCGTCCTACGAGTTGCCGTTCGGGAAGGGCCGCCGCTTTTTCGATAAAGGCGGC
This sequence comes from Bryobacterales bacterium, assembly GCA_963703295.1. Classification (GTDB taxonomy): domain Bacteria; phylum Acidobacteriota; class Terriglobia; order Bryobacterales; family Bryobacteraceae; genus PALSA-243. The sequence goes on along the minus strand of OY969810.1, from coordinate 6,498,990 downwards.
GTCGTAGATCAGATAGTTGGCGGATGGACGCTGCTCACCATTCAGAGCATACGCAGTGGCCTGCCCGTCAATTTCAGCCTGTCCGGCAGTCCCAACCGCTACCTCCCGGGAGAAGGAAACGCGCCGAGCCTCAATCCCGGCGTGCCCATTAACGTTTCGAACTATTCGATCGGTCCCAATATGTGGCCGCAACAGGCGCAGAATCCTTTCTATAACATCAACGCCTTCTACAACCCGGCCGCGTTCACGCCGGGCAATACGGGCAATGGCATCGCGCGCACGGGCTGGATGTGGTGGCCGCAGTATTCCATCACCAAGACCTGGAGCCTCAAAGAGAAATACAAACTGACGCTGCGTATGGACGTCAATAACTTGCTGCCTGAGGCGCGCTGGCTGAACACAGCCAACACTGTGGTCAACTTCTCCAGCCCCACGCTATTCGGCCGGTTCCCAGCCACCACAGGGTATTCGTTCAGCAATTTTTATGGACAGAACGGAACCTTCCAAGGCGTGCTGCGAATCGCGTTCTGACGGCAAGGCCGCCCCAGCGCGATATACTCACCGTGCATGAGGAACAGGATTCTTTCTCTCTTCGTATTCGCCGCGACCGTCGCCGCGCAAAATCAGCCGGTGCTCAAAGAAGACGCCGTCAAGGTCTCGGATCATGTGTGGGCGATTATGGGTTGGCCCAACATTGCCATCGTCGTGGGCAGCAGCGCGACTCTCGTCGTCGATACCGGCCTCGGACCGTCAAATGGCGCGACCATCGCGCGCGCGGTTGCCAAACTCGCTCCCGGCAACCGTAAGCTCTTCCTCACCACTACGCATTTCCATCCCGAACACGCCTCCGGTGAAGCCGGATTTCCCGCCGGAACTATCCTCATCCGTGATGCCGTTCAGCAGCACGAAATGGAATTACACGGCAAGGAAATGGTGGACATGTTTGCTAGTCGCTCGCCGCAGCAGAAGGAACTGTTAGCCAATACCACGCTCGGTCCGCCGGACATCACATTTGACAGTGAAGCGCGCGTGGATCTCGGCGGCGCCACGGCCCGTCTTCTCTGGTTCGGTGGCGCGCACACCAAAGGCGACGAATTGATTTTCGTCGAACCCGACCGCACCCTGGTTTCAGGCGACGTGGTGCAAAACAAGATCGTACCCAACATCTATGGTGATGGCGGTACGCCGGCGAGTTGGATCGCGGTGCTCGATAAAATCCTCCCACTGAATGTGCTGCACGTGCTGCCAGACCACAGCGCCCCTGGCGACGGAAGCATGGTGGCGCAAGAGAGACAGTTCATCTCAGACGTGCGCTCCGGCGCTCTGGAATTGAAGAAAAAGGGTGTCTCGGCGGATGATGCCGCGAAGCAGCTCGCCGCCGATCTGAAAGCCAAGTACCCGGATTGGCCAGGCATGAACCTCGCTGGCTTCGTCCGCAGCATTTACGCGGAATAGGCTATTGCGGAATCACGAGGCCATGGCGCCGCGGCGTCATTTCGCTTCTGGCTGGAACGTGAATGCGATGTCGCTCTTACCCTGCGGTGGCACCGTTACCTGCTGCTGTTGGGTTCCCAACTCTTCCTGCCATGCTTCGATGGTGTAGTTTCCCGGCGGAAGGTTGGTCAAATCGAATTTTCCGTCCGAGCCGGTCACCGCGAAATAGGGACTATCCACAACGCCGATCCAGGCGTGCATCCAGGAATGGATGTTGCACTTGACGCGAATCATCACTTCAGGAAACATAAAGCGCCGCGCCAATGGTTCCGTGCCTGGACCCTGGCTTTGGTTCCATTCCCGGTTGACATGGGCCCGCGGGTGGATATTGTGTGTCACCGGGTCTGAATTGGTCACGTCGAGAGTCTGGCCGGTTTGAATTCCCAGCACTCGCGGAATGAACCAGCAACCCTTCTGATCCATGACGGCGGGTTGCGTGGGAGGTTCGAATTTCTTTCCCTCCAGGCCGTGCTTCACGTAAACAAACACGTTGGCAAGTGATCCATCGCGGGCGGCGGCGATGGAATCGTCAAGGACCGGGCTCTTTTTATGCAGCGCGAAGCACTGCGGGTCTTCTGACATATCCACTCGCTTGTGCGGCGGAACCTTGCCCCGGAAAATCACCTTGCCCTCAATAGAACCGGCGGTGGCGGGGTCCACTTTGAAATACACCGGGGGCGCCGCCTTCGCCTCTTTTTTCACGGGAGGAGCAGGCGCGGAACAAGCCGCCAACATCGCGGTGGCGAAAATCACGGGTAAGCAGGAGCGTGGGTCCATGTCAGTAGTTAGGCGGCGGCCCGGCATTTGCGGGCGGCGCGCAAGAGAGTGCTTCGAGGAACGCAACCAGGTCCGCGCGATCCCGCGCGCTCAGCGTGAGTTCCTTGATCTCCTTATCGAGCTGCGGATTTGAGCTGCCTCCGCCCTTATAGAAATCCACCACTTCCTGCAGCGTCTTCTTACTGCCGTCATGCATGTAGGGCGCCGTCTTGGCGATGTTGCGCAGCGTGGGCGTCCGGAAAGCGCCACGATCGGCTTCGACTTTCGTCTCCTTGAAGCGGCCAAGGTCGGTCAGGTCGCCATCGGCATTCAGGCCGACGCCCAAGTTGTGAAACTTTTGGTCGGTAAAAAGCGCGTAGTTTTTTTCGATGGTGTGGCATGTAGCGCAATTGCCGCGCTGCTTGTCGGTGAAGATGGCCAGACCACGTATCGCGGCCGGGCTCATGGCTGTCTTGTCGCCGCCGAATTGGTATCGGTCGAAGGGCGAATCGCCGCTGATCAAGGTCCGCTCGAAGCTGGCGATGGCCATTTCCGCCTTTTGCAAAGTTACCGCGCCCGGTCCGAACGCGGCCGCGAAATCGCGACGGTAGGCGGCGTCTCGATTGAGCTTGACCACGCATGCATCATGCGTCTGTGCCATTTCCAGGGGATTGGCGATAGGCGCGCCCGATTGGTCTTCCAAGTTTGGCGCGCGGCCATCCCAGAACTGCGTCAGGTTGTATGCGGCATCCAGGATTGTGGGTGTGTTGCGTGACCCCATCTGTCCGTGCACACCTTGCGCCACGCGGCGGCCATCCGTGAAATCGAGCGCCGGATTATGGCAACTAGCGCAGGAGAGCGTATCGTCGGCGGAGAGCTTCACGTCGTAGAAAAGCCGGCGTCCCAAGGCGATAGCCTCGGCTGTGGGCGGATTATTGCCGGGAATCGGAACCGGCGGAAGGCCCAGCGGCGCCGTTATAGCAACCGGCTTCCCAATGGGATGCGCATCCGCCACATCCGTATTGCGATGGGTTCCGCACGAACTCGTCAGCCAAACCGCAGCCAGGATTAAAAAAACTCGCCCCAAATTTCAGACTACCAAACTCTGCGCCCGGGCCTGCGCGACGGTTATTCTATAGGGTCATCCAAATGAATGCAAAAACCCTCGGGGGAAGCCTGTTCCTTTTGTCTCTGTCGCTTTCGGCGCAGACCGCCACCGATCCAATTCCAGACGCGAACCCCGCCCGGCCCACCGTTTCCACGCCAGCTACGTTAACCCCCGTCGGCTATCTGCAGTTCGAAACGGGCAGCCTGGGGGCATCTACCTCACCCGAATTCGGGGCCCGCATTGGCATCAATCAGGTCACAAAATTGACGGTGATTCCCCGGCTTGAGTTTCTCGTTTTGACTGAGCCTTATGTCCACAGCAGCAACAGCGAAGGCGGCGATAAGCAGATTCATCCCGGCGAAGTGTTCGCCGGCGCCCAGGCCGTGGTCGTGCAGGGTAGTCAAAACCGGCCAACCATCGCTGTAAGCTACATCCGCAGGCTTTACGAGAGCCCCGCGCCCGAATTAGACCTTGGTACCTTTCGCCAAAGCGGGACCCTTCTCATTAGCGATGACCTCGTGGGCTTTCATTTCGATACCAACTTCATCATCACTGAAGAAACCGAATTTGGCGTTCGGCGCGCGCAACTGGCGCAGACGCTGTCGATTTCCCACCCGCTCAAGAAGTTCATCATTTCAGGTGAAATCTGGCACTTCACACAGCCATATTTCAATTCGAATGCTGTGGGCAACCTTTGGGCCGTCTCATATCCGGTGCGGCGAAACCTCGTAATCGATGTCGGCTTCGATCATGGGTTCACCAACACCTCGACTCACTGGGAAGCATTCGCGGGTTTTACCTACTTGTTGCCCCACCGTCTCTGGGGAAGGTAAGACCGCCGCCGCATCGCGGCGCATGGGGCTCTGTCAGGACGCCTCGCTCGGATGTAAGATATTGCAGAATGCAACGACGCACTTTTTTCGCCGCTCTCCTCTCGGTGGTCGCCGCCGCTTCGGCCGCGGACTGGCTCACGGATGGCGGCAACCCCCAGCGCACTGCGTGGCAGCGTGATGAAACCATTCTCAACACCCAAAATGTCCACAACCTCAAAATTCTCTGGAAGCTGAAGCTCGACAACCAGCCGCGTGAAATGCATTCTCTGTTTCCGCCGCTAATTGTAGGACGCCTCAAGACCAGCGCCGGTGTGAAGCAGGTGGCGGTTGAGGCCGGCATTTCCGATAACCTCTACGGCATCGACGTGGAAACGGGCCAGTTAATCTGGCACAAGCATTTCGAGAGTACGTATACGCCGCCACCGAATGCCAGGCCCGGCGGCCCCCTGTGCCCCGGCGGCCAAACTGCAACGCCAGTCATCGGTCCCGAAGATGCGGAGGGCAGGCGCACCGTTTACGCCGTCTCGTGGGACGGCCGTTTGCGCAAGATTAACGCCGCGGATGGAGAAGACCTCGCCCCACCTGCCAAGTTCATGCCGCCCAATGGCAAGCCATATGCGCTGAACTTGTGGCGCAACGTGATCTACACCACCACCGCGCAAGGCTGCGGCGGAAATCCGAACCTGATGTACTCTTACGATCTCGCCACGCAGAAAACCGGCACCTTTAACCCCGGTTCCGGCGGTATGTGGGGTCGTACGGGACCCGCAATCGGCGAGGACGGCGCCGCCTATACCGGCACAGGCGATGGTATCTGGGCGCCGGAGCGGCAGGTCTATGGCAACGGATTGATCGGGGCGAAGCTCAACCCTGAAACCAAGGCGCTGGAACTGAAGGGCGCTTACGGTCCGTCCAACGCGGAGTGGATGCAGAAGCGCGACCTCGACATGCAAGTCACGCCCGCCATCTTTCCGTTCCACGGCCGGGAACTGTTGGTGACCGGTAGCAAGGAATGCCGCGTCTATCTGGTCGACACCAGCAACATCGGTGGCGCCGACCAGCGTACGCCGCTTTATCGCAGCCCATTGATGTGCAATGAGGAAGTGAATTTCGCCTCCGCCGGAATTTGGGGCGCGATGGCCAGTTGGGAAGATTCCAAGGGCACGCGTTGGGTACTTACGCCGTTCTGGGGGCCGATGCATCCCAAGTTCCACGCGCCGGTGGAACACGGGCCGGTGGAGCATGGCGCGATTGTCGCCTATAAAGTGGAAGCCAAAAATGGCGGCGTGATTCTGACGCCGGGATGGATTTCCCGCGATATGAACTATGCCGAGCCGCCCATAGTTGCAAACGGCGTCGTGTACGCCTATGGCAGCGGCGAGAATACGGTTTAATCGACTCCGGAAGCGGGTCTGCGGGCCAACACCTCCGCACTGCGTATCAAGAACTCCACGCATGCAACGCTCTATGCGCTCGATGCCGAAACCGGCAAAGAACTCTATTTAAGCGGCGATCAGATCACCTCTTTCGTCCACTTCGGCGGACTCTCCATCGCCAACGGCCGCGTCTATATCACTACTTTCGATAGCACTGTTTATTGTTTTGGACTAGGAGCAGGCCGATGAATCGCGCCACCATTTGCGCTCTCGTCACGGCCGCCGCGGCCTACGGGCAAGGGGAATGGACTACCGCTCGCGGGGATGCGCAGCGCGCCGCATGGGTGCGAACGGACAGGAAGATTACTCCGTCCGCCGTGGAAAAAGGTGGACTGCAGCTTCTTTGGAAGATGAAGCTCGGTGAGCCGCTGATGGAGCCGGTGTTGGTGAATAACATCATCGGTTACCGAGGGTTCAAGGCCTTGGCCGTGGTTGGCGGTAGCAATGGCGATCTCTTTTCGATCGATTATGACCTGGGAAAAATGTATTGGCAGAAGCGCTTTGGTTCGGCCCGACCGGCATCAACAGCGCAGTGCCCTGGAGGCATGACGGCCAATCCCACCCGTTTGACGCCGATGGCCCCGGTCGCGCGACCGGGCGCCTTCGCCGCCGCCGCTGCAGCGGCGCGTCCAGGACGCCCTCTCGGAAGCGCGGTAGGCTCGCCCGGAGAAGGCGCGGCCGGGTTGGATGAAATGGTTGCCAGGGTCACCGCTCCCCCGCGCCCGCCTCCACCGCCGGCGCCAGCGTTGCCCGGCGCCGCGCAGAACGCCTTCGGGGGCGTGAGCGCCGTTTACGCCATCTCAGGCGATGGCGTACTGCATGCACTCAATATTCAAACCGGCGACGATTTTGAGCCGCCGGTGCCATTCCTTCCTGCCGACGCCCGCGCGTACGGATTTACCGTAATCAATCTGATTGCCTACGCGGCGACCGGCCACCAATGCGGCGGCGCCCCGACGCCGTTTGGGCGATCGATCTCGGCAGCTCCGATAAAAGCGTCAAACAGTGGAAGCCCGAGGGCGGCGCGTGGGGCGACCCCAGCCTCACGTTTGGTTCCGATGCCACTGTCTATGCAGCGTCCGCGGGTGCATTAACGGCGTTGGATGCGAAGACACTGCAATTAAAGTCGCAGTTTGTGAAGCCAGCCCTAGTCTCCGTCGTCTTTCCCTACAAGGGTAAGGATCTTATAGTCGCCGCATCGCGCGACGCGCTGGTTTTGTTGGACAGCCAGGATTTGAGTGCGCCCATCGACCAAACCCCACTCGCCGCCAATGGCTTGGCCACTTTCGACGAACCCGATGGCACGCGATGGATCGTAGTAACTTCCGCGAACAAAGTAACGGCATTCAAACTAGTGGAGAAAGAGGGCAAGCCCGCGCTGCAGACCGCATGGTCGTCTCGCCAAACCGAAGCCCCCGTCGCGCCCGTCGTGGTAAACGGCGTCGTGTTCACAGCCTCCGGTTCCACTCTCTACGCGCTCGACGCCGCAACCGGCAAGGACCTATGGAATAGCGGCAAGGCGATCGCGTCACCCATCCGCGCTGGCATCTCCGCGGGCAGTTCACAAATCTTCGCAACCGCAAGCGACGGCTCTATCTACACGTTCGGCTTTTTTATGGAGCACTAAACAGCGCAGGCCTCCCCGCCTGCGCTGTCTTAAACGAAGCCGGTACTTACTTGCCCTCCACCCGCAGCATGACCACTCCGTGCGAGGGTACGTTGGCGGAGAACTCGGCCCCGGCGTCGTCGTCCGTATGGGCCCATAGATCGCGAATCTTCGACATCTTTTTGATCTTGAGATCGCTTGCCTGCAACGTCATCTTGGCCGCGTCGCCGCCCCGGTTAAACAGACCCACGGCGTAGGCGCCGTGCTCGAGCGGCCGCGTCCAGATCTCCAGATCGCCATTCTTCGATTCGCGCCGCGCTTGCTTGCCCTGCTTGTCCTGATCGATGGCAATCACCTCTTTGTTCGCGAGTATGGCAAAAATGTTGGCTGGAATATCGCGCAGGTCGTTACCCGCTAATAATGGCGCCGCGAGCAGGCTCCACAGGCTCATGTGCGTACGGTATTCCGTATCGCTCATTGCGCCGTTGCCGATCTCCAACATGTCCGGATCATTCCAATGGCCGGGACCGGAGTCGTCCTGGTACGGCTGTTGTTTGTCGAACCCGATGTCCGACATGGATTGCCACGCATCGCGGATATCGCCCGTGGTGCGCCACGAGTTGCCGCCGGCCTTCGCGCCCCAATCTTGCACGTTCATTACGCCGTACTGGCAGAGGCTGTAAACAATCGGACGGCCCGAATCGAGCAAGGCCTGTCCCATCTTGGCGTACGCGGCCGGCATGGACGAGGATTTGTACACCGAGCCCGCGCTGCACCAATCGTATTTCAGATAATCGACGCCCCACGCCGCATAGGTCTTGGCGTCCTGCTCCTCGTGTTGAAAACTCCCCGTGTAGCCGGCGCATGTCGTCGGTCCCGGCGAAGAGTAAATGCCGAACTTCAGCCCCTTGCTGTGGACATAGGCAATCATGCCCTTCATATCCGGGAAGCGATCGTTGGTGAGGATGTTGCCCTGCGGGTCGCGCCCAGCCTCCCACGTATCGTCGATGTTGAGGTAGATATAACCCGCGTCCTTCATGCCGCTGCGTACCATGCCATCGGCAGTCTCGCGGACCAACTTGTCGGACACTTGGTTGCGGAACTTATTCCAGCTATTCCATCCCATGGGAGGTGTCTTGGCGAGCCCGTTGGACTTCACTTCCTTCATGGCGCCCAGTTCGATTTTTTCGGGCATCGGTGGCGGAGTTTCCGTCGAGACCCGTTTTGCGACCAGATCGGGCTGCGGCCCGCCACGTCCGCCAAACCCGCGTCCAGCCGCGGCATTCCCGCCGCCTCCGGGGGCATTGGCGCCCCGCGCCCCTGCGCCCGGACCGCGGCCGCCGCCGGCCGGCGGGTGGAGCACCAGACCGTCTGCGGTAATCGAACCGGTATATTCCTGTCTTCGCTCCACGCCATAAACTTCCGTCACGGTGGTGAAGGAAATCTGATCACCTGTCACCTTTCCATTGACTATGGCAACATTGCCGTCGCGGCCCGCGTTCATATACCCCGTGAAAGCGTCGCCGTTTGCCTTAATCCAGATTGAGGTCTCCTGTGGTTGACCGTTGCGGCCAGGCCGGCTAGCCACCCAGTGTCCGGTCAAATCCGCCGCGAATGCAACCGGCGCCAACAGTGCGCCCAGCATTGCGGAATATGCTACTGCTACCTGGAAGCGTTTCATTCGATTCTCCTGAAAGTTGTTCTCATTTACACGGCTTTCCGATCTACCATAGCGCTCGGATTCGCCGAAGATTCGCGCAAGATCAATCGCGTGCCCAAGCTGTACTCTCTGCCTCCAGCGGTGGGATCGCTCATCATGTCCCACAACGCCTGGAAGGCAACCTTCCCGATTTCCGTGCGCGGCACGGCCACGGTGGTGAGCGCCGGCTGGGTATATTCGGCCAGCAGAATGTCGTCGAAGCCGACTACCGACAAATCGTGCGGCACTCGCAAGCCCCCGTCATACGCACGATGCAGTACCCCGATCGCGGTCAAATCGTTGCCGCAGACGATCGCCGTCGGCGTGCGGCCATTCAGCAGTTTTGAGGTGGCGAAATAGCCGCCCTTGACCGTGAAATCGGCGTCCACCGTCATCGCCGAATCGATGCCCATTTGCGCCGCGCGCTCCAGAAAGGCCTTCTTGCGTTGCTGCGCGGAATGCAGGTGCGGCGGACCGCCAATGTAGGCGATCTGGCAGTGGCCCAAGCCAGTAAGGTGGTCCAGAGCTTCTGCGATGCCATGTTCATAGTCGAGCAGGATATTGCTGATCAGGCGGTCGACGCGGCCTAGGTCCAGGTACACGGCAGCGACCCCGTGTTCCGTCAGCATATCGATCACGCCGGGGTCGATCTGCGACGTCAATATCGCCATCGCCGCAACCTGTAACCCGATCAGGCGCTTTACCGAATTCAAGGTTCGCTGCGCATCGTAGTTCGTATTGAGTACCAGGGCTTCCATATTGTGGATCAACGCCTGGTCTTGAAATGCCGCCGTAACGTCGGGAAAAAAGGGATTGCGGATGTCGGAAATGATCAGGCCCAACAGCGTGCTGCGGCCCATGGCCAAGTTGCGCGCTGCCTGGTTTTGCGAGTAGCCCAAATCCTGAATCGCCGCCAGGACCCGCTGGCGCGTTTGCGGGCGCGTTCCGCGTGTTCCGTTCAGCACGTGTGAAACCGTGGCGATGGAAACGCCCGCGCGGTGCGCTACATCTTTAATGCTCACGCTCAAGCTGTTATCCCTCCGTCAACACAAATTCTATCTGTAGCGACGGGTCAACGCCCTCAATATAAACGCTTGCGCAATTCTTGTAAACTGTTTTTGAGTGGGCTTATACAATATTGTCCGTTAGGTCGCAAAGGGGTGATGTAAAGCGCTTTTATCGAAAGATTTCCCCCTTTGCTATCCTAGGCCAGATGATCGAAGGCGGAAAATTTGCTCTGGTCACCGGAGCTGGTAGCGGCATAGGACGGGCCGTTGCGTTGTCGCTCCAGAGCGCGGGTTATTCCGTGGCACTTGCCGGGCGGCGCGAAGCCGAATTACAGGCCACGGCGGATCTCGCGCAGTCGGGTGGAAGCATGCTCGCCATTCCCACGGACGTGGGTGATGCGCAATCAGTCGTGGCATTATTCGCACGCATCGAAGAAGCGTTCGGAAGGCTCGATCTGCTGTTCAACAATGCAGGCAAAGGCGCACCCGGGGTGCCCATGGAAGACCTGACCAAAGAACAGTGGGATTCGGTAGTCTCGGTCAATCTCACCGGAGCTTTTCTGTGCGCCCAGCATGCCATCCGCCTGATGAAGAAGCAGAATCCCCGAGGCGGCCGCATTATCAACAACGGCTCAATCTCCGCTTATACTCCGCGTCCGAACTCGGCCCCTTACACCGCCACAAAGCACGCCATCACGGGGCTGACAAAATCGATTTCGCTCGATGGTCGCGCCTTCGACATCGCTTGCGGTCAGATCGATATCGGCAATGCCGCCACGCCAATGACGGAGCGCATGTCGGCTGGCGTTCCCCAGGCGAGCGGCGTGCTCGCGCCGGAGCCCCGTATGGACGTACGCCATGTGGCGGAGGCGGTCTTGTTTATGGCTGGCTTGCCGCTCGATGCGAACGTGCCATTCCTGACCATCATGGCCAATGGGATGCCGTTCATGGGTCGTGGATAAAAGCGTCGCGTATAAAAAGTATTGCAGGCTACCGCACTACCAGATCTTCTACCTTAAGCGCGCGCGGAGGTCCGCTGATGCGCATCTCCTTAGGGCCATTGGTCAGTGTCAGTAAAAGGCGGCCGCTATCTTGTGTTGCGCCTTGCCCAGTGTAGAGATCATCGCCCGTGCGCAGACTGAGCGCGAGCAGACGGAGCTTAGGCGCCGTATCCCCCCATGCAAGACTAAAGCCGCCTGAGAGGCATCGCCACGACTGCGCCGTCCCGAAATCCAGGCCGGTGGCGGTAAGTGTACCTTCCGCCTTCAAATTGGCGAGTAACTGCTGGCCAAGGCCGGCGGTATCGGCAGTAACTTGGGCGTTCAAACTGCCAGATTGCCAATCCAACCCTCTTACCCGCACCGCAATCTTATAAGCCGGCCGCGCTGCGCGGAGGTTGATGGAAAGCTTTCCAGTAATCGGCGCGCCATCGATTGTCGCCTGCAAATTGTCCAGATCGACCTTCGAAACATCCCAAGCGAGACGCCCTTTTAGATTTTCCACTCTGGTAGTCGCCACATCCAGGTGAGTGATCGCGATCGAGCCCTCTACGCCACGCTGCTTCAACCAGGCCGGCACGTTCGAACGTCCGAAGGCGCGTGCGATCAGATTGGAATCCCGGCGCAATGTGGGCTGGAATTCGGCTTCCAGATCGGCCGCGTCCAGTGCGTCGGCGCGCAGGCGCATGCGATGAGGGCGTAGGGTGTCAGGCTCATATTGGTAGTCGCCGGTAAAGCTGATCTTGCCGGCGTGGGCATCGATGCGGTCAAGCCACAGGCGCGGTCCATCGATTCGCGCATGCGCGGCTGCCAGCAGAAGCGGATCGGCAAGACCGGGAACGGAGATCTGGGCGTTCTTCACCTGCAGATCGCCCGACCACGCGGATTTTCGCGGCTGCAGGTGATAACGCAATTGACCGCTCCACTCGCCGCTTTCCACCTGTTCGAGCCAGGGTACCGCGGCCAGAGCCACCTGTGAGCGCAGCGAAGCCACGTTCATGGAATCGGTGACAATCGCCAGGTCGAGTGTTTCGTCGTCGATAGCGTAATCCGCTTCAAGCGTCGCGCGCTCCCCGGCTGCCGAGAGCACTGAAGCCGGCGAGAGCCGCACGTGGCCATGGTCCATCACCAGGTATGCGTCCTCGAAGCGCACCGATGGGGAATCGGGGATGGTCACCGCGGCGCCGTGAAAACCGAGCGTGCCTTGGAAGCTGCCTTCACCGGAGTAGCCGATTGCGCCATCCACCGTGCCCCCAAGTTGCAGCTTCGGTGGGAACTGCGCGCCCATATCGCGCGCCAGTTGCATGAGCGGGCCGGTGGGAAAATGGTTCCAGTTTAGACCCACAGCCCAGTGCGGCTGAGACAGGTAATCGGAAACCCGGAAGCGTACCGAAAGCGGCAGCGGCACGTCGCGTGTGGAGTTGGATTCGAGATAGAGCTGCTGTTTAATGAGATCCAGTTGGCCGCGGATATCGAGCGGCAAGCCATTGCCCCGCGTAGGCAGCAAGTCCCACCGGTGAACATCGTCGATTCGCAGCCGTCCCCGAATGCCGATCCGGTTCACCGGTCCCGCGAGATGCAACTGTGCCGACACGGCCCCGTGAATACCGCCCGGCTCGCCGCGCATCAGGGCGGTCAATTCGTCCAGCCCGGTGTCGGAGATTGCAAGGTTGAGGTCCACTCGTTCCGGCTCCACGTACCAGCGGCCCTTAAGCGTAAGCGCGCCCAAGCCGATGGCCGCGCGGTCGGTGCGCGCGAGTTGCGCCGAACAATTAACGTCCCAGCCGCGCCCTACGGCTACAGGCGGAGAGATATCGAGATCGGTTTCCGTAAGGTAGAAGACGGTTTTGTCATTACCAAATTTGAAATTGATCCGGCCGTTGCGCACATGCAGTGCGGGAAGGATTCTCATGACGGACGGATTGATCATTGAGGCGAAGTTCCAGCGCCCCCACTCGGAGGCCGGCCCGGATTTTGCCAGGTTGATGCTGGCGTCTTCCAGACGGATTGACGCGATGACGAACTTGCCGAATAGCAGATGCCACAGGCTTGGGCGAACCTCGAGCGCGCCCACGTAGGCAATAGGTTCCGCGCCCAGCGCCGGGTCTTCGTGGATAATCACGCCCGAGCTGCCGTTGCCATCCACACGAAAGGCGGGTCCGTGGACAAGGCTGAAAGTCGGCTTCGCCTTAAGATCGACGCGCCGGCCGAGCGAGCGCTCGAGCGAGGCCCTCAGGCGCTCTCCATATTGATCCGCCGCAATGTAAGGAGCCACCAGCGCTGCCACCAGCAGCAGGGCCGCCAGGTAGCCGGTCAATCGCAAGGCTTTGATTGCCGTCATGCCTCGCTCCTTGCGCTCGATGCAAGGAGATCCCGATAGGCTGCGGGATCGTCGATATCGGCCACCACGCCAGGGTCTGCGACGTCCAGAAACTCGGTTTCAGAGCGATGCGCGCGGCCCACTTGGTTGGCGGCGCCGATAAGCGGCAGCGCAAGAAATTCCGCGAACAGATCCCGCCGAAACCAGACCGGGTGGCCGCGTTCGGCCCCGAAGCGGGGGATGCGAATCAAAGGCATCGGAGGCTCGAGCAGGGCATCGATGGTTTCGCGAGAGACCGAAGGATGGTCGACCAGCGTGAACAATACGCCGGCGGCATCAGCCGGGACCGCGCGCAATCCTGCCTGCAAGGAGCTGGTTTGTCCGCTAAGGTAATTCTCGTTATGGACGAAGACGGCGTCGCGCTGAACCGCCGCGCGAATTTCCTTTGCGGCGGCGCCCAGCACCACGATCACGGGCCTGCAGTGTGTCGCAAAAAGATCGATGAGTGTCTCGAGGAACGTCGCGCCGCGGTAACCAAGCAGGGCCTTGGGCGAACCCATGCGACGGGATTCTCCCGCCGCCAGAATGAGACCGGCAACACCACGGCCGGCGGCATTTGGCGTAAGCGGGTTCACTTCGCGAGCACGGCGGGAACGTTTTCGCCCGCGTAAACCGATAGCGACAATGCGCGCCAGTTAGACGCCGCGTTGCGCCGCACGGCAATCATTTCAGCAGTCACGGAGACCGCGATCTCCTCCGGGGAGACCGCGCCGATATCGAGACCCATGGGCGCGAAAATGCGTTCGAATGCGGCGCGCGGAGTCCCTTCCTTCTCCAGTTCGCGAATTACGTTAATCACCTTCCGCTTGCTACCGATCATGGCTATGTAGCGTGCCGTCGTGCCAATCGCCAGCTTGAGAACCCGCATATCGTCGCGGTGGCCGCGGGTAACAATAATGACGTAGCTGCTTTCGTTGATCGGCAGCTTGGCGAAGACGTCCTCGTATTCCTCGGCAAACACGTCGGCGGCTTCGGGAAAGCGTTCCCGGTTGGCGAAGCTCTCGCGATTATCGACAATAACGGTGGCGAATCCGGCCAGCTCAGCGACTTTCGACAAGCTTTTCGAGATATGACCCGCACCGAAAATAAAGGCGCGCGGAATAGGAAGCACGGGCTCCACAAACACGTCTAGCTGCCCCCCGCAGATCAGGCCGTTATCATACGCCGCGTCCTGTCCCAGATTAAATGTAAGCCGCTTCGGCCGCTCCGTTTCAAGCACCTCGCGAGCGGCATTCCAAACCTCCGCCTCCACGCACCCGCCGCCAATGGTGCCCGTCATAGAGCCATCCTCGCGCACCAGCAGCTTTGCGCTTTCATAGCTCGGAATGGACCCGCGCACATCGACAATTGTGGCTAGGGCGCACTTCTGTCCCAAATTCCTGAGGCGCAGAAGCTCTTCGTAAATGTCCATCTCGTAATGTGATTATAGCGGGGCGGTAAGGGCATGGGTGACGTCCGAATGGTGACGCGTAGTCCGCACGCGTCAAACCTTTGGCATATGGTCAGATGACCATATGCCTCTGCTACAATAGATCTGTGGAACAGCGGACCATAAACATAACGGAGTTTAAGGCGAAATGTCTTGCTTTGCTTAAGGATATCGGCCAGCACGGAGGGACAATTATCATCACCAAGCGGGGATGTCCCCTGGCCACGGTAGGTCCAGCGCGTAGCACCGCTTGGAAATCGCCCGAGGGGCTGCTGGAGGGCAAAGGCCTTATTGACGGAGATCTCCTCGACAGCGATCGCGCAGATCTATGGGACGCGGTGAGTGAGAGCGCCCGGAAGTGAGGCCGCGTTTCCTTGTCGATACACACGTTGTCGTCAGATGGCTCGCCGAGCCCAAGAAACTGTCGGGGGGACAGATCCGTGTGCTTCGAGAGGCCGTCAGGCGGCGCGAACCGGTTGCGGTAAGCGCCGTTACGCTGCTTGAGATTGCCGTTCTGTTTGGAGAGGGCGCGATGCGTGGAAACTTGACAGCAGCTGACATTCTTAGCGAACTGGAATCGAATCCGGCCTTTCACATTGAACCACTTACCATCGAGGTGGCCGCGGAAGTGGCCGCTCTCGGCGATGCCTTACGCGATCCCGCCGATCGCGCCATCGTTTGCACCGCGCGGGTTCGCGGCCTTCGCTTGCTGACCTCCGATCGACGAATTGTCGATTCCCAACTCGTGCCGGTAGTTCCGTAAGCGCAGCTTTCGGCGCGATATACTAGGCCCAAGCAGCCACGTAAAGGAGCCCGATCTATGTTCAAGCCGATCTCACGCCGAACGCTATTGAGAGGGGCTGGCGCAACCCTGGCGCTTCCATGGCTCGAAACGATGGGGCGCGCGGAGGCCACTGGAAACACCAACCTCACCGAGCCGCCGCTTCGTATGGCCTTTATGTTCCTACCCAATGGGACGCGGCCAGATCATTGGACTCCCGAGGGCGCCGATGAAAGCTTCGAAATCACGCCGCACCTCAAGCCTCTCGAAGGGCTAAAGAACGATTTCATTCTGCTCGAGAATCTCTGGAACAAGAACACCGTCGGACGGAATGGCCATTGGCCCAAAGTTCCGGCGTGGCTTTCCGGCGGATATGTGGAACGCACCACCGGCGACGACCTTGACGCCGGCGGCACCACCATCGATCAGTTCGCAGCCAGCCGCATTGGTGAGCGTACTCCGCTGCCGACGTTTGAGTTGGGTCTCGAACCGCCTCGCAGCGGCATCGATGTGGCGGGTGGAGGCTTCGCGCGGCTGTATGGATCATTTCTCTCCTGGCGCGATCCGCACACGCCCGCGCCGAAAGAGATCGTTCCGCAACTCGCCTTCGACCGTCTATTTCGCAATCGGCGCACGCCTATCTCGACTTACGAAGATCCAACGCATCCTACGGTATTGGCTTCGCTCGAACGGGACGACGTAAGCGTGCTCGATCTCGTGATGCAAGACGCGGCGGCGGTCAAGCGGCAGGCGAGCGCTACCGATCGCGTGCGCCTGGACGAATACTTCGAATCGGTGCGCTCGGTAGAGCAGCGCGTCGAGGCCTCCATGCGTCCCCAGAAGCGGTGGATCAACAAAGGCAAATTTCCGCTTGAGCGCCCCGCGCCGGGAATTCCGGCAACGCATGCGGAGCACTTAAGGCTAATGCTCGACGTCTTTGTGTTGGCGTTCTGGAGCGATTCAACGCGCATCGGCACATTCATGATGGGCGATGCACAAAGTTCGATCGACTATTCCTTCCTTTCCGGCGTGAAAGGCTCCTTCCACACGCTGTCGCATCACGGCGACATCCCCGAGACGCGCGACCAATACGAAAAGATCGTGACCTGGAATATTGAACAGGCTGCGTATTTCCTGAACCGATTGAAGAGCCTGGATGAGGGTGGAACGTCGCTGCTCGACAACTCCATGGTGATGCTCGGCGGCAGCATCAAGGACGGCAACCGGCACACCGAAGAGAATCTGCCGCTGCTCCTGGCTGGAAAAGGGAAGGGAACACTTCGCCCCGGACGCCGCCTCCGCGCCCCGAGCAAGACGCCGCTGTGCAACCTTTATGTCTCGATGCTCGACCGTATGGGCATCAAGGTAGACAAGTTCGGCGACAGCACAGGTCCGCTCGCGGGGCTCGCATAAGTCGCGATGCGGTGGGCGACTGGTTTTGCAGTTTGGCTCTTGTTAGTAGGCGTAGCCTTCGCCGCAGACACCACGGTGGAGTTCGCGAAGTCCATCCGGCCGGTGCTGGTCGAAAACTGCAGCGCTTGTCACAACGGTGCAAGGCAGCGCGGTCCAGCGAACTTTCTCAAAGCGCAGACGGCGACGGACATCGAAGCCAATCGCGGGTTGTGGCGCAACGTGGCTGCGCAACTCCGCAATCGGACCATGCCGCCAGTGGCGTCGAAACTGACCGAAGACGACCGCCTGCGCGTGGCGTTTTGGATTGATGCCCGCCTGCGGGATACGGCATGCAGCGCCGGCCCCTTTGCCGGTGCGCCGGCGATCCGCCGCTTGAACCGGCGCGAGTATCACAACACCATCCGCGATCTTCTAGGCGTGGAATTCGACGCGGTACAACTCTTTCCCGCCGATGGCACTGGCGGCGCGGGCTTCGATACCAACGGCGAGACGCTCTTCACGCCGCCCGTAATGATGGAACGCTACATGGAAGCGGCGCAGGAGATTTTGGACCGATCCATCGTCACGCCTCCTCTTTCGCGCGTCTTCATTCCGCCGGCTGGCGAAATTCCGGCAGGTGACGGCTACTCGTTCCCGCTCGCGACGTATAGCGACGGCGACTATACGGTCGAAGTGGGCTTGATCCCGAAAGATCCCACGCTCAAACTGACCCTCAAAGTCGATGGTTTGCCCGCCGGCGCGTTCAACGTGCGCAAACCGAGCGCGGCGAATAAAGCGGGTTTGCCGCTGGCGGCGCGCGTCCAGGTACATTTAACGCGCGGCGAACACAAGCTAGCAGTCACGTCTCTACGGGACGCGATCCCCGTGGCCAGCGTCAACATCGATCAGAAGGTCGGAGCCATCGATCCGGAAAAGCGCGCCTTGCATTACCGGCTCCTGGGCGTTGAGCCCGGGCAGGTCCCCTTGGACGGCCGCCGCGCGGCGCGTGAGATCATGGCTGGCTTCCTCCCCCGTGCCTTTCGCCGTCCAGTCGACGGTCCGGAGATCGACCGCTTCCTCACCCTCTACGATCGTGCCGCACAACGCGGCGACCCCTGGACAGAGCGCATGAAGCTCATGCTGCGCGCCGTGTTCGTTCACCCGGATTTCCTGTTTCGCGTCGAGCATCGCGATCCCACACCGGGGATCCATCCGCTGGGACAGTACGAAATAGCGAACCGCCTGTCGTATTTCCTCTGGTCGGCGCCCCCGATGAAACGCTGACGCGGCTCGCCGCCGAAAATCGCCTGCAGGATCCGGCGACGCTCGTCGCTCAAGTGAACCGTATGCTCGATTCGCCGCGCTCCCGCGCGTTTTCTGAATCGTTCGTAGGCCAGTGGCTGGGCACGCAGGATCTGGGCGGCCGCGCCGCACCTCTCCTGACCGAACTGCAAACTTACTATACGCCTGAGGTCGCGGCCGATCTGCGGGAAGAGCCTGTCCTGCTCTTTGACCACATCGTGGGGGAGAATCGCAGCCTGCTCGAACTGCTCGATTCCGATTACACATTCCTCACCGAACGCCTGGTGCACTTCTACCAGTTCGAAGGCAAAGTAAACGTGAGCGGCAACGAATTCCAGCAGGTGAAGTGGCCGGACAATCGCCGCGGCGGCGTAATGGAGATGGGCGCCGTGTTGGCGCTGAATTCGCACTACGCGCAAACCAGTCCGGTCTTGCGCGGCGCATGGGTTCTTGAAACTTTGCTTGGGACGCCCGTGCCTCCGCCTCCGCCCAATGTGCCGCCGCTCGACCCCGACCGCAAACTCAAACAACTCAGCGTTCGCGAAAAGTTGGAACAGCACCGCGCCGATCCTGCTTGCGCCGCCTGTCACAAGCTTATGGACCCCATCGGCTTCGCGCTCGAAAATTTCGACTGGATGGGGCGATGGCGCGAGATGGAAGCGAATGGCAAGCCGCTCGATACAAGTGGGACCCTCCCCTCGGGAGACACCTTCCACGGTCCGGTGGAGGTGCGCGCGGCGCTGATGAAACATAAGGACGATTTTCTGCGGCTTCTCACAGGCAAGACCCTAGGCTACGCGCTGGGTCGCGGCACGCAGGATGGCGATAGCTGCACCGTGCAACACATTGTCGACAGCGTCGCCAAAGATGGCTTCCGCGCCCGCACGCTGATCCGCGAGATCGTGCTAAGCGTTCCGTTCCGAAATAATCAGGGCGGAGTGCTAACCACCGAGAATTTACCAGTGGCGCCAAAGGCGCAGAGGCCAATGGTAGTTAAGTAGGGCGGCCGCGCTGCACGGCGTGGTGAAATTGAATCTTCGTGCGCCGTTTGCGTCAAATTTCTAGACTATGCCCAAGACACTCGATCCCGAAGCTCTTGACCTGCTGTTTCGCAATGCGCGCACCAACGTCGCCTGGCTCGATGAGCCGGTTCCCGACCATAAGCTTCGCGAGGTTTACGACCAGATGAAATTCGGCCCCACCAGCATGAATTGCACGCCGGCGCGCATTCTGTTTCTACGCAGCAAGGAAGCGAAGGAGCGTCTGAAGCCGGCGCTTTCGCCAGCCAACGTCGCCTACGATTTGAAGTTTTACGAACATCTGTACCAGTTATTTCCACACTTCGCGGGCGCGCGCGATATCTTCGCCAATAACCTGGCTTTGGCCGACGTCACTGCGTTTCGTAATGGAACCCTGCAAGGCGGATACTTCATCCTCGCGGCGCGGGCCAGCGGTCTCGATTGCGGTCCCATGTCTGGATTCGACAATGCTAAGGTGGATGCCGAGTTCTTCGCGGGTGAATCTGTAAAGTCGAATTTCCTTTGCAATCTGGGTCACGGAGATCACTCGAAACTTTTCGCACGCAACCCGCGGTTAGAGTTCGACCAGGCCTGTAAGCTGCTTTAGAGCGCGATGGACAACCTGACCCACACGGCTACGGGTCTTTTCCTGAGCCGTGCCGGATTGAACCGATGGACGCCGCAGGCATCCGCGATTTTGATGCTCGCGGCCAACGCCCCGGATATCGATGTATTGAGCTCGGCCGGCGGCTCCATCAATTACTTGCACTATCACCGTCATCTGACGCATTCGCTCGTCGGCATGCCTGTAATGGCAATTCTGTGCGTCCTGCTGGTGCGCGCCATTTCCCGAAAGCCCGTGTATTGGCCCGGGGCCTTCGCCGCGGCAATGGTCGGCGTAGCGTCGCATCTGCTGCTTGATTACACCAACGGCTACGGCATCCGGCTCCTGCTGCCGTTTTCCCCCGAATACTATCGTCTCGAATGGACCGGCGTAATCGATCTGTGGATTTGGGCGGTCTTCCTACTCGCGTTCGCCGCGCCATTTCTCGCGCGGTTAGTTGGTTCGGAAATTACATCCAGCGCGCGGCGCGCGCTCTACCCCAGCCGCGGATGGCCTATCTTTGCGCTGGTATTTGTAATGCTCTATAACGGCGCCCGCGGCGTGCTCCACGCGCGCGCCACAGCAGAATTAAATAGCCGCATCTATGAAGAGGAGCAGCCCTTGCGCGTCGCCGCAAGTCCCTCCGTTGCGAATCCCCTGCGTTGGAGCGGCATCGTGGAAACGCAGGATTTCTATGCGCTGACCGATGTCAACCTCGCGCAGACCTTCGACCCGACACGCGCGCGCATCGTACACAAGGCCGATCCCGATCCGGCCATTGACGCGGCCAAGCGAACCGAGGCGTTTCAGGTCTTCCTGCGCTTCTCTCAGTTCCCCGAATGGTCAGTTTCCCCTGCCGAGGAGTTGGAAAACGCCAAAGTCGTCTCGGCGACGGACATGCGCTTCATGGGATGGGCCGTAAGTGCCATTGTCGACGCGGGCGGCCGTGTGCAGCGCACGTGGCTTCAAATAGGCTCCATAAAA
The DNA here is from genome assembly GCA_963703295.1 of Bryobacterales bacterium. GTDB lineage: Bacteria > Acidobacteriota > Terriglobia > Bryobacterales > Bryobacteraceae > PALSA-243. The sequence goes on along the minus strand of OY969810.1, from coordinate 6,478,162 downwards.
CCCCGGTAATTTTCCGCCAAAACTAAGCAATATGCCCTGTTCCCAACACGTCCTCCATAGGCCGAAAATGGAAGCGTGCTAGCTACATCATCCTGCCCTGCGTTAGACCACGAACAACTGCGCGATATCACGATGGACGATGAAGAGCTGATGCGCGAAGTGCTCGATGCGCTTTGGGACGACACATCGGCGCAGATCTCGAAGCTGGAAGCGGCCGTGCGCAATGGCGACGGAGAACAGTGCGCGCGTTTGGCTCACTATTCCAAGGGTGCGTGCGCCAACGTCGGTGCAAACGCGGCAGCAGCCGTGTTCCGCCGCATTGAGGTGGATGCGCGCGAGTCGCAGTTCGATAGGTGTGCCGAATCGCTTGCGGCTCTGGGCCAGGCAATGGAGAATCTGAAGATCGAAATCGACAAGGTTCGCGCTTGATCCGGAGCTTTTGATCCCCACCGCCGTCTAACGTCTTTTGCTACTTACAGCGGAGGTGTGCCGATGAATACTCTATTCGTAATTCCTTCGCGCCGGAGGCCTCTAGCGAGCTGAACGTCAACATACGGATCTGTTAGACTCGCCAGGAGGGATTTCGCACATGCGCGCATTTGTTTTTTTACTGCTTGCCTGCCTTGCTGCATTGGCGGGTGACGATTGGGCCAAGGTTAAGGCTCTCAAGACAGGCTCCGACCTTCGTGTATTCAAGAAGGCCTCAACCCAACCGATCTTGGCGCAGTTCGGTGACCTCACGGACGATAATCTCATCGTGATCGTCAAGAAAACCGAGACCGCAATTTCCAGAGACCAGATCGACCGCATCGATGCGCGGCCGCCAAGCGGTAGCCGCGTTACTAAAGAGAAAAGCACGAAGGAAACGGTTAATCCCGACGGATCGACAAGCACTTCGTCCGGTGGCGGACTCAGCATGGGCAGCAGGCCGGACTTCGAGACGGTGTACCGGCATTTGCCGTCAGCGCCGAAAAAGTAGCGCGAGCCGAATCATTCCCACTGCGAATCGTTGCGATTTGGTTGACGATTTGGCGACCGTCAAGTCGAGAGCTTATTGTATGTGTCCCATAGCGGCCCTCGGGTCGACGCGTAATCGCTCTCATTGTTGCTGGTTGGATGCGGGGACGAGATTAACGCGAATTTATTATGGTGGCGTCAATCGTCGATGGCAGGCTTCGGTTCCAAAGTGATAAACGCGCTTCAGGCACACAGCATCGTCTGAAGGGCCGAGTTGGGACGATAAATACGTTATCTCCCGAGAAGCCATGCCCGCATTCGCAGGCCCATCTGAGATTGAGGACCCCGAGCCAGTCAGTCTCCTATCAGAGCAACGTTCACGAGCTTTCTTCGGCGGGTTTCTGCTGGTGGAGACCAGCACCGGGACAATGGGCCGTCTCCGGAATCTACTCGCCGTTCACTTCGTTCGAAAGTTCGCCGAACGTCAGCACAAAGCAATAAGCATCATCCCGGAAAGCGTGCTGGAAAGTCCTCAAGCAGCGCGGTTCGCCGCACAACATGCGGAGTTGCAAAACGTCATCGAGGGGGCTTGAATCTAACCACGGTAGCGGTTGCACACCCCGAAGGTCGAGAGAGACGGGCTGAACAACGCGCACATCTCTGCGCTGTTTCGTCAGGCCAACTGGGTTGGGGGGGGCGCAAGGGCGCTGTCCGATGGGCGTTCCGCGATGCAGGTTTTCAGCATGCCGCGAGGCCCTGCCTGTGCATGATTAAGGGCGCCCGCTTTCTAAGTTTCCTTGGTCCGCGAGCTGCCGAGCTCGGCCGAGAGCCAGGCGCGGGAAAGTTTCCAATCGCGAAGAACCGTCTCTGGCGAGACTTTGAGCACCTCGGCCGTATCTTCCACGCTTAGCCCTCCAAAGAAGCGCAATTCAACAACGCTTGCTTTGCGACGGTCGAACTGCGAGAGCGCGCTCAAAGCGTCATCCAGGGCAATCAGTTCGCGGGCGCGCATGTGCACAGGGTCGGGAATTTCCTCCAGTTGCACTCGCGCCAACGCGCCGCCGCGTTTCGCTGCCACTCGGCGCCGCGCCCGGTCGAGCAGGATACGGCGCATAATTTGCGCCGACACGGCAAAGAAGTGAGCGCGGTGCTGCCAATCCACGTTCGTGACATCGATCAACTTCAAATACGCCTCGTGAACCAACGCGGTGGTTTGCATGGATCTGCCGGCCCGTTCGTTCTGCATGAAGTGACCGGCGATTCGCCGCAATTCGCCGTACACACGCGGCGTTAGCCGATCTAAGGCGTCTCTGTCGCCGCCTGCCCAAGCACGAAGAAGCTGTGTGGTTTCAGTATTCTGCGCGTCTGGCATAAACATTCCGTTGGAAGAATTATAGCCGCCCGTACCAGCTCGAAAAAATATTTGTGCCGGTTTACGGTTTTTGGCTCGCGTTTGCGCCTTCAGAGCGAACACGGGAGAGAAACAATGACGAACACTGCAATGTTAATACTGGCCTTGATCACTGCCGCAGCCGCGCAAGGAAAGATGAATGTCGCGGCGCAAGGCGAGGAAGTGACGGTTTGTATCGTCGGCGTGGATGCCCGCGTCGCCCCCGGCGCAATACCGATCGCTCGCGACCGAGCGTCCCGGAGCTTCGCCGCTATCGGTGTGAATATCACCTGGAAATTTGGCGATCGCGGCTGTGGGCCAGAGGCCATTCTTCTTTGGATTGGGCAAAACACGCCTGTTGCGTTCAAACCTGGCGCGTTGGCTTATGCCGAACCTCGCAGAGGCGTCATCCGGGTGTTCTATGATCGGATCGACCATGTCCGCCAGACACGAACTGCGGTTATTTTGGGATACGTATTCACTCACGAAATCACCCATGTGTTGCAGGGAATACCTCGGCACTCTGAGGGCGGGATCATGAAGGCGCACTGGGATGAAAGCGACTTCACAAACATGCTCTGGAAGACGTTCGATTTTGAGGCTGAGGATATCCGTCTGATTCACCAAGGCGTCAGACTGCGAATGGCGTCGTCCGATACGCTAGAAAGCATAGCCAACGGCGGCAACTGAATCGATACGCAAAGGGTTATATATACTTGACGTGACTTATGACACCCGAACGGTGGCGGCAGATCGAAGACCTGTACCACGCGGTGCACCAGCACGGTATTGCGGTGCTGGAGAATTCCGACCCCGAGCTTCGGCGCGAGGTCGAAAGACTTCTGACGGAAGACACCGGGGCAAAGCTGCTGGATGGGCGCGCGCTTGAACTGATGGAAGAGACCGGAGTGCGCGAGTCGCCCACCGGACCGCAATCGGAGTTGGCCGGACAGGCAATTTCCCACTACAAGATTCTGGACCGGCTGGGCGCCGGCGGGATGGGCGTGGTTTACCGGGCTTTCGATACGAAACTCCACCGTGTTGTCGCGTTGAAATTCCTGCCGCCGCATGTCGCCCATGACAACGATTTGAAACGACGTCTCAGCGAAGAGGCCCGAGCGGCCTCGGCATTGGATCATCCCAATATCGTTGTGATCCACGACATTGATGAAGCATCCGGCGGAGATCTATTCATCGCAATGGCATTCCATGAAGGCGGCACGCTACGCGCGCGCATGGCGGCGGGGCCAATACCGGTTAAGGAGGCTTTGCGAATCGCCCGGCAAATTGCGTCGGGGTTGGGCAGGGCGCACGAAAACGGAATTCTCCATCGCGATATTAAACCCGGCAACGTGATTGTCGCGAAGGATGGAATCACGCGGATCATCGACTTCGGATTGGCAAAGTCGACCGATGCCACGGAAACCGCGGACGGACTGACAAAGGGCACCCCGCTCTACATGTCTCCGGAACAGGCATTGGGAAAAGCCGTCGATAGCCGGACCGACCTCTGGAGTTTGGGCGCGGTTCTTTATGAAATGTTGGCCGGCAAGCCCCCGTTTCGCGGTGAGTCGCAGCTTCAGGTCATGCACGCCGTCGTGAACAATGCCGCGCCAAAACTCGCCGAGATCAGGCCCGATTTGCCAGCGGAAATCGATGGCATCGTTTCACGGGCGCTTCAGAAGGACCCCTCCAAGCGGTACCAGACCGCGGCGGAGATGGAGAGCGATTTATCCGCTACCCTTACAGCTCTGGAAGCGCCCGCGTCTAGACCCGCGGGCTTGCGAGCCTTTTACGTAGTCCCGGCTTTGGTCTTAGTCATTCTCGCCGCCTCCGTATCGATCTGGTTTTATCAGCGCGCTGCCAAACGTCACTGGGCGCGCGAAGTGGCGATTCCGGAAATTGCCAGATTACGAACAGAGAAGAAGCCGCTGGCGGCGTTCCGGCTGATGGAGCAGGCAGAGAGGTATTTGCCTGGCGACGCTCAAATGACTCAGATTGCAAGCAGCCTCGCTCACGTTGTTTCGGTGCGATCTTCCCCGCCCGGGGCTACGATTGAGCTCAAGGACTACTTCTCGCCCGCTGATGCGTGGTTTCCATTGGGTACGACTCCTCTGGCGAAGGTGAACATCCCGGCGGGTTACTTTCGATGGCGAATTTCAAAGGCCGGCGGACAGTACGAGAGCGCTCCCATCACTGAAGATATCCACGGGTTCATACCAGAGTTCAACTTTCCGCTGGGCGCGACCGCGGCCGCCCCCGAGGGAATGGTCGCCGTACCCGGAGTCCAATATGGCGATATGGTCTGGTCGCTCGGTTTTATTGGACCGTATAGTCTTCCTTCGTTCTATATCGATCGATTCGAAGTTACGAACCGGCAATACCAAGAATTCGTTGACAATGGCGCATATCAAAAGCGCGAGCTGTGGAAAGAGAAGTTCATTCGCGACGGTCATGAGTTGAGTTGGGAAATGGCAATGGATCTGATGCGCGATTCCACCGGCAGGCCGGGTCCGTCGACCTGGGAAGCGGGACACTATCCGGCAGGGCAGGCGGACTATCCGGTAGGCGGCGTGAGTTGGTATGAAGCGGCGGCTTATGCCGAGTCTGTTGGAAAGAGCTTGCCGGTAATCTCGCAGTGGTTTCTCGCGGCGCCCAGTTCCGTCGCCAGGTTTGTTATTCCGGAGAGTAATTTTTCGGCGGCTCCCGTCCCAGTGGGTAAATATAAAGGCGTAGGGCCGTGGGGAACGTATGACATGGCCGGCAATGTTGCGGAATGGTGCTGGAATGAAACCGGCCACGGTGGCTCCCGTTATCTGCTGGGCGGAGGCTGGAACACGGCCTCTAGTGAATACTTCGAGCCCGGTGAACTGCCGCCCTTCGATCGCATAACCAATAGCGGCTTTCGTTGCGTTCGCAACTCCGCCCCCTTACCGGCGGAGACCCTTGCCGAGTTGCGCCAGAGCGTGAAAGACTTTTTGCACGCGAAGCCCGTATCCGACGAGATTTTCCGCGTCTACAAGGCAATGTATGCCTATGATCGGACGCCGCTAAACGTAAGAACAGAACCGGTGGCGCAAGATCGAAGGGATTGGCGGAAAGAGAAAGTTACGTTCGATGCGGCTTATGGGAACGAGCGCATGGCGGCCTATCTTTTTATACCGGCGAATGTCCGGCCGCCTTATCAAACGGTGGTGTTTTTTCCGAGCGCCCGGGTGCTCGACATCCCGAATAGCTCTACCCTCGGCGACATGAAGTTTATCGACTACGTGATTCAGAGCGGGCGAGCGGTTTTGTATCCCGTCTTTAAAGGGACATACGAACGCCCTGCCCCGACTCCCGGGCCTGACACAGTGGCCGGCCGGGAAACCTTGATTCAAGAATCGAAGGACCTGGGACGTTCCATCGATTATCTCGAGACGCGGCCGGATATCGACCGTAACCACATCGGTTACCTGGGAGTCAGCATGGGCGCGGCGCTGGGCGTGAACTTTGCCGCTGTCGAGCCGAGGCTGAAGGCGGTGGTGATGCTGGATGGTGGCTTCTACGAGAAGGCCTTGCCCGGAGCGGACCAAGCCGATTTTGCACCACGGGTGAAGGCCGCGACATTGTTGGTTACCGGCAAATTCGATTGGATTTTCCTGGGTAAGGATGCGCTGCTCCCCATGTTGGGCGCGCCCGAATCCAACAAAAAGGCCGTGATTCTGGAAACAGCGCACGATGTATCCGAACAGCGATCCGATATGGTGCGGGAAGTACTCGCGTGGCTTGATAAATATCTAGGCAAGGTGAACTGATCGCTACGGTTGCTTTTTTCCCGACAGGCCGAGTAGCAGCATAATCACGCCAAAGCATCCGATTGCAATTCCAGCGATGCGGTTCATCCAGAACATGGCGCGGTCGTTGAACTTATCGCGGTAATGATTGGTCAGTCCAATCAAGAGGAGCCACCACAGCATCGACCCCACGAAGATGCCGCCAATCATGACCAGCGTGAGCCATGCGGCGCGGTTCTCACTCAATCCCAAGACCGCGAGCACGGCCAGGAAAGAGAGCACAGTGGTTGGGTTCGTCAGGTTGAGCAGAAAGGTGGTGACGAAATCGGAATGCGTGCCCGCATCTTGGCGCTGTTTCGACAGGGACTCCGGACGCTTGACGTAATACCAGACACCAATCAGAATCAGCAGAATGCCACCAAAAAAGCGCAGCTTCGCTTGTTCGCGAATCAGGAAGCTAATCACGATGCTGATTGAGAAACCTGCAATGGCGCCATAAAACGTGTCGGCCGCGGCAGCGCCGAGCCCGGAAATAAATCCGGCATACCAACCCTTGGCAAGCGTGCGGGAAACACAGAGCACATTTACGGGGCCCACAGGCGCGGAAATGGCGACGCCTGCTATGGCGCCTCGCAACAACAGTTCGATGGCGTCCATTGCTAAAAGCTATTTGTCCTCTCGATCGTGCATAATCCAGAATAGAATGGCGGACGCGGCCGATTTGTGGCTTCCACGACTCCTTTTCCAACGTGGGTTGGGCGTGGTCTATTTCATCGCTTTTCTGGTGGCGCTGAACCAGTTTCGGCCGCTGCTAGGCGAACACGGGCTGCTGCCCGTCCCCCTCTTCGTAAAGCAATTCTCATTTGCGGACTCGCCCAGCCTGTTCTTCTTGGCGCCCAAAGATTGGGCATTCTGCGGCGTCGCATGGTTGGGCGTCGCCCTCTCTATCGCCGCAATTACGGGTTTTTCCGAACGCTTTGGCACGCCGGTTTCGATAGTTATATGGGGTGCGATGTGGCTGCTCTATATTTCGTTCGTGAATGTGGGGCAGACTTTCTATGGTTTCGGTTGGGAGACGATGCTCCTGGAGGCGGGGTTTTGCGCCATCTTTCTGGGAGCGTCAACCACACTCCCGCATCCGATTCCCTTCTGGATCCTGCGCTGGATGGAGTTCCGCGTGATGTTCGGCGCCGGGTTGATCAAATTGCGCGGCGACCCGTGTTGGCGAGATCTCACCTGTCTCGACTATCATTACCAGACCCAGCCGATTCCCAACCCATTGAGCTGGTATTTCCATCGGCTGCCGCGTTGGACGCTGCATGGCGGCGTGGCCTTTAACCATTTTGTAGAAATCGTGGTCCCGTTCGCCTTCTTTCTGCCGCAACCCTTCGCTAGCGTTGCCGCGTGCATCACCATCCTCTTCCAGTTGCTGCTGATGCTCAGCGGAAATCTTTCTTTCCTAAATCTGCTGACGATTGTGATCGCCCTTCCGATGCTGGATGGAAAGTGGCTAGCCAAATGGATGCCGGTGATGGCTCCTAGCATGCTGGAACCGGCGCGATGGTTCGAGTACTCAACAATCGCTTACGCCGCGGTGGTGGCGCTCTTGAGTATCCGGCCAGCAATCAACCTTGTCTCCTCGCGGCAATTGATGAATGCAAGCTTCGAGCCTTTGCATCTGGTGAATACATATGGCGCCTTCGGCAGCGTAGGACGCGTGCGCGACGAGGTGATTGTGGAAGGTACAAGCGACGCTACTCCTTCGGAATCCGCGGATTGGCGCGCTTACGAATTTAAGGGAAAGCCGGGCGATCCATCGCGCATGCCCCCGCAGATTGCGCCATACCATTTACGCCTCGATTGGCAGATGTGGTTCGCGGCCATGTCGAACTATACGGAGGAGCCATGGTTTGTGAACTTCGCCGCCAAGCTACTTGCAGGAGACCACGCGATATTATCGTTACTACGAAAAAATCCGTTCCCCCAGGCGCCGCCGAACTACGTGAGGGCGCGTCTCTATCGATATCGCTTTACCACAGCCGAAGAACGGGAACGGACCGGCGCGTGGTGGCATCGCGAACTGGAAGGCGATTGGTTTCCCGCCGTTTCGCTCGATACGCCGGGGTTTGCAAAACTACTGCGGGATGAGGGTTGGAAGTAGGCGGGGAAAAAATCGGCGCCCCGCATTGCGACCGAGAGCGAGGCGCCGTTGACCAAAAGGAAAGCCACCGCAAAACTCTATTGTGCAGCCGCTGCAACGATGTGTATGCGCCGGTTCTTTTGCCAGCACGCTTCGTCGTGCTCATCGCAGACCGGCTTATCTTTTCCATAGCTCACTACGTGCAACTGCGCATCGGGAATGCCCACTTGAGTTAGATAAGCCTTGGCGGCCTTGGCGCGGGCGTCGCCAAGCGCAAGATTGTATTGCTCGGAGCCGCGCTCATCAGCGTGACCTTCGATGGTGAGGTGGTAAGCGGGATACTGAACGATGATGTCACGCAGTTCGGTGGAATCGGCCTGTAGGGCTTTGATGGCGTCGGGACGCAGATTGTGCTGATTGTAATCGAAATAGGCGTCCTCAATGCGGGCCAAGAGCTCATCGATGCGTTTGCGGGTTTCGGCATTCGGCATGCGCGAGGACTGCGCCGCCGACGCTGTCTGTTGCGGCTGCGAGGTGGGCCGAGACGGCGTCGCCGCCTGCTGGCGCGGCTGTGCCGCCGGCGCCGATTGCGCGGGCGCGGGCGGCGCGCTCTGCGCCACGGCTGTTTTCTTGGTGCACCCGGCCGCAAACATCATCAGGCCGCCTACAGAGAGGAGAATAACTCCGCGGGAAATCTTCATATCTCTTTGATACAACTTTTCACCTCGTACTCGCCATCCTGTTGGGACAGGATTTCGAAATCGCGGTTTCAATTTACCCTTCAACACCGCCAGATCGTCCTTTAATATCATGGGGTAGTGCGCCTTTCCGGCCGCCAGATGCGCCAGCGCCTCGTTTGCCGTGTCATGGGGAACTACTCGACAATCGGAGCGATCCCATGGCAGTCCGAGAACCCTCAAGTCGGCGGGAATCGAAACCGCCCAGACCCAATGGCAACGTACCTTATTTGCGAGGGCTCATGGTTTGCGAAGGCCCATGGCTCCCCGGGGTCTCGAACATATTGTAATTGCCGCTAAGGCGCCCGGACAATGCAGGCAGCTTCCGGCGTTCCATCCCAACCCGATTGTTTCCCCGAGATTGACTCCCTTCGCGCTATTGGCGCCGGCGGAATTGACGCCGATGGCTTCGTGGCCCGGCAGGAACGGAGGCGGTTTGATGCCACTCGTTGTTACGATGCGGAGGTCAGTTCCTCACCGGCCTGCGGCCGACAACAAGTGACGAAATCTCGGTTTTTCGCCGGGCTTGGAAATCAATGGTTTGCCGGGATTTTTAGGAAAGGGATTAGCAGATTTCGCGATATTGCAGTCCGCGGTCATGAAAAGACGACAACTTACCGCAGGCTTCGCGTGCGGCGAGGGCTAAGATTTCGCGCATAGATTTATCTCTTCGATGCAGCCGAACGCGAAAAGGCTTCGGCCGACTTTGTCGCGATGGCTGCAGCGTCGAGCCGCGCCGCGATCTTGTCAAACTCGGGTTTCGGGCCTTTCCAATGCAGTTCGTCCACGTCCTCAAACAGGGAAATATCGGTACGCAGGGTGGCGAGCGTTCGGAATAGAATCGCTAGAGCTCGTTCACGAGAAAGCGTTGCCGCAAGCGTAGTCGCGCTGCTCGCATTGACCTTCCATTGGCTAGCGTCGGCGGGAATGGATTCGATATGGCCGAACTTCGCAAGTACGGCGGCGGTGGATTTCGCGCCCCAGCCCGGCAGGCCCGGATATCCGTCCGCCGCATCCCCTACAAGGGCAAGATAATCCGGGATCGATTGCGGCGGGACGCCGAATTTGCGAATCACTCCAGCCTCATCGAAAGTCACTCGTGTCCGGCGATTCAACTGCACGATTCGCTCCCCTCTGACACATTGGGCAAGATCCTTATCGGGCGTACAGATAATCACGCGGTCTAAGCGTTCATCGCGCGCTGCCGCCGCAGCGGCGGCGGCCAGCGCGTCGTCGGCTTCGAACTCCACCATCGGCCAGGTGACCACTCCCGCTGCGGTGAGCGTCTCTTCGAGCAGCGGAAACTGCGCCAGGAGGTCTGGGTCAATGCCCTCACCGGTCTTGTATCCAGGCCAAAGCCCGTTACGAAAGGATTCAATAATGTGATCGGTGGCAACCGCGATGTGCGTGGCTCCGGCCTCGATCATTCCCAGCACCGAGGCCAGCACACCGCGCACGGCCGCGATTTCCCGACCGGCCGCATCGTGTGCCGAAGGCAGGGCGTAGTAATGACGGAAGAGTTCGTAAGTGCCGTCGATGAGGTAAACGTTCAAGGTCCGCCTTCAGCATACCGGAATGCCGCTGGCAAGCTGTCGATTAGCCCGCCGCTACTGAAAAACTTGCTCGGCCGGAACGATCTTGATCGACTCGGCTTTCAAGTGCAGCGGCCATTTTTCGACGATCTTATCCACGTCCAGAATGGCCTGGGTCTTGGGCGTGTTGTACGTCATGGGAGACGGATCATCACTTGCGAGTTGCTGCCGCAATTCCTCGGCATGGTCGGCAACGATCGCGATCGAAAGCTTATCGGTTCGTAGATATCGCCGCACGACTCGCGTCACTTCAGCCGCGGTCAATTTCGCGAGCCGCATCTGCAAGGTCGTCGCGAAACCCGGCATATCGTAAAAGAGCGAATCGACCGCGTATCCCAACTGCGCGCTCTGGGTACGCAAAAGCAAGTTGCTGTACTTCGAAACGAAGTCGCGCGACATGGCAAACGCGTCCTCGGGGATGCCGTCCTTGATTAAATGATCGAGCTCGTAAAGCGCCAGGCGAAGCGCGAACTTGGCTGTCTCCGGCGGTACGGGACGAATCCAGATCTGGAAGATCTGATAGCGCCGCGCCAGGTTCGGGTTCGGTTCGGTCTGATACATGCCGCGCGGGAAATATTCGATGTAGGCATAGTCGCCATAGTTGAGGCCGCGTTTCTCGCGCATCTCATCGTAGAGCACGCCCCCACTCATACGGTGTTGGCCAAGATAAGACGTCGCCACCAACAGCGCTGGAAAATCAGGGTTTTGACGGGTGCAGGAGATAGGAAATCCGAGCGAAATGGCAGTGGCCCGGGCGCCTTTTTCGACGATCGTGGCACGATTTTCCTGAATCAATCCGGGATCTGTCCGGCGCATGCGAAAACCGGCTACGGCGGGCAGTTGACGCAGGTCGGCTTTGACGCGCTCAAGAAACGGCGGCGGATAGCCACCGGAAAGACCTAGTATCAGATTCGCTTGCGCATAATGAGTGGCATAGAAGTGTTTCACGTCATCGAGCGTGAGCGCTTCGAGAGACGTCACCGTTCCCCCGTTATATTGTCCGTACGACGTGCCTTGATAAATATCGCTATATAAGACCTCCTTGGCAAGCTCTTCGTCGTTCGTACGCAAACCCGATTTGATGGCGTTGATGCTATCTTCCTTCACTCGCTTGAAATCGTCCTCCCGCCAGCCTGGTTCGAGTAACATGCCGTGAATCAACTTGTAATAGGCGTTCAGATTGTCAACATGGGTCGAACCGGAAAAGGTGGTCATTTCCTTATCCACCTGCGCATCGAAATCCGACGCCAGGGGAAACATTGCCTCTTCAATCTGCTGGTATGTCGATGCCTTACTGCCGGAGTTGCTTATCATTTGCGCCGTCAGATAGGCCAGCCCAGGCTTGGATGGCGGATCAGCGGCGGCGCCCGCGGTGAAGACGATTCGAAACGTTACTAGCGGCGAATGGTTGGGCTGCGCCATCACACGCATTTGCGCGGTCGCAGGAAGCGCGACCCATGCCAACGCGGCAATCCATGCCGCGGCGTGAAGCAGAATCGGGCGCGATGTCATTTCCCCTCCTCGGCGTGCCGCAAAGTCACGATGGTGCGCCCATTTTCGGTGAGGTGCTTCGCGGCGGCCTGCTGCACGTCCGCGGGCGTCAAGTTTGCATATTGCTCGAATAGCCGGTTGATGGTGTCGGGGGTACGCTTGAGCGCCACATAAGTTGCGATGATCTGCGCGATAGTCTCACTGTTATCCATGCTTAGAGCGAGTTCGTAACGGATATGTTTCCGCACGGCATCGAGGCGCGCCAAATCAACCGGCTTCTCTTGCAGGTCATGAATGGTAGCCAGAATCTGATCGCGCACGTAATCCACGTCTTCCGGCTTTTTAACGCGCGCGACGACTTGAAACAACCCGGCATCCACTTGCTGCGGCGGCGACGCAAAAAGCGCGTCCGCCTTTTGTTCGCGAATGATCAGCTTTTGGTAGAGTTCCGAGTTCTCGGAAAACGCCAGGTAAGAGAGCGCATTGAGCGCCACTGTGTCGGTGGTGGAATCGCTGTAAGCCGGCGCTTTGAATCCAATCGCAATGAGCGGCAGGGATGGCGAGGGCCATGCCACCTCCTCCGTACGCGGTCCATCCTGCGGAGGCTCAACCGGGATCTGCGGCTTATAATCGCCGCGCTTCCATCCGCTCCACGACTTCGCGACCAGCTCATGCGCCGTCCGGGGCTTCACGTCGCCCGCCAGGATGATAGTAGTGTATTCCGGCCGGTAATAACGATTGAAAAACTTGACGCTGTAGTCGTATTGGTTGGGCATATCCTGCACGTCTTTCAGGAATCCCATGGTCACGTGTTTGTAAGTGTGCGCGGAATACGCGGTCCCGCGCAGGGCTTCATTTAGCTTGACGAACGGATTGGACGCGTTCTTGTTGTACTCGCCCAGCACCGCCAGGGTTTCGGTTTTGAATTCCCCTTCCGTGAACTTCAAGTTCTGGAAACGGTCGGCCTCCATGGCGAGCACGCCTGGCAGGTCCTCTTTAGAAAAGACCGTGTAATAACAGGTGAAATCGTCTGTCGTAAAGGCGTTCGATTGCGCGCCCATGCGTTTGATGGCGTTATTGTACTGCGCCTGCGAAAATTTCTCGGTTCCTTTGAACATGAGGTGCTCGAACAGGTGGGCGAACCCGGTGTGCCCCTCATCCACCTCATTGCGCGACCCGGTTTGCACCACGATATAGAGCGCGACAATGTTCGGATAATCGGTGGGAACGGTTACCAGGCGCAGACCATTCGAAAAGTCGTTCTGCGTGTATGGATAGGGAAAAATCTTCTGTGCGGGCTGGGCGGCGAAGGCGACCGTGGCGAACGTGAAAAGAATAAGTTTGAGCATTTCCCTTGGTTACGACCCCAGTTTCATTTTGGCCCAGTCCAGGGCCCCCGCGCTTCCTCAATTTGAATCGCAAGATCGAGCAATAGTTCGTCGCCGTACGGACGGCCCATCAATTGAACTCCCAACGGCAAACCGCTCGCGGAAAGCGCAACGGGTATGGTCACGGCCGGCAAGCCGAGTACATTGGCAACTACGGCCGGCATCATGGCCTGAAAAAGCGTAATCGATTGCCCGTCGATCTCCCATTCCCGCTGCCGATGGGTGAAGGCCGGTACGCCACACACCGGCATCAGGATGGCGGCCCTTCCCTCCATCTGGCGCAGCAGCGAGGCTCGGAGCCGGTCGCGCGTCGCAAGCTGCAGCAAGGCCTGTTCCGCGGTAGGCGTCTTGTCCGTCCAATGCTCCGAGAGCGTCCAATGGACATCCCCTTCGCGTCCCTCGCACATACGGCGAACCGCCAGTTGCGGCCACTGCGAAAACAGAAAGCCCCAGGTGTTGGGAGCGCGTTCTAATCCGGCGGGTTCGACCAGGTCTACATCGAAGCTGCAATCCTTCAGCAGGCGCGCCGCTATTTCAACTGCGCTGGCGATGTCACGATCGACCGGAACTTGATAAAACTGGGGCCACACGCCAATTCGAGCGCCGCTTGTTCCGGGAGATTCGAGCGCAGCGGGTACGCTGAACGGGTCGCGCTCATCGAACGAAGCCAGGGCGGAAAAGAGCAAGCGAAGATCCTGCGCCGAGCGAGCCATGGGGCCGACAACCGTGGTCAGCCCCGCAGGATGGCCCAGCGCCGGGAAGTGGCCAGTGGCGGGAATGCGGCCAGGCGTCGGCTTCAGCCCCGCGATCCCACAGAAATGCGCGGGCACGCGGATCGAACCGCCGCCGTCGCTTGCAATCCCACCAGCGGAGCAGAAGGCCGCGATGGCCGCAGCTTCGCCGCCGCTCGATCCGCCGGGGGTACGCGTAAGATCCCACGGATTGTTAGTGCGGCCGGTGACCAAGTTGTCGGTCTCATAATTGGCAAGCATCTCGGGCGTATTCGTACGGCCCAAAAGGATTGCCCCCTCAGCGCGTAACTGTGCGACTGCCGCGGCGTCCTGCGAGGCGCGGTGACCGATACGCAGGCGGCTTCCGGTCAATGTGGCCTGACCAGCAATATCGAAGCTGTCTTTTACCGTCACGGGCACGCCGTGCAGAAGCCCGAGCGGCTCGCCGCGCGCCATGGCCAACTCGCTCGCCCGCGCCTCCTTCAGCGCTTCCTCATGAAAGACGCTGACGAATGCATTCAGTTCGGGGTTGCGCGCGTCGATCTGGCGGAGGTGGCTTTCCACCAGTTCGCTAGGCGAGATGGCGCCATCACGTACCAGGGAAACCATCAAACACAGCGAGGAGCGAAACAAAGATAGCCCTCCCGGCCAGTGCGGCCTTCTTCACAAGCATAATAGAAAGGTGGAGCCGTTGACTTTTCCTCAAGCTCGCGAAACAGTTCTCCAGCGAGTGCACGGCGCACGCGCCACCCCATCAGTCGAAACAGTCGAGCTGCTTTGCGCCGGCGGCCGCGTGCTTGCAGTAGATGTCGCCGCGGATCGCGACACTCCGCCCACCGCGCGGTCTGTGCGCGATGGCTTCGCCCTCCGCTCTGCCGATACGCCGAGCGAATTCGAAATCATTGGCGAAGCCCGCGCGGGCGCCCCGTTCGCCGGGAGAGTGGGACGAAACCAGGCAGTCGAAATCATGACTGGCGCAGCGGTTCCCGCAGGCGCCGATGCAGTGGTCATGGTGGAACATGTCGAAGTTCGTGGAGGGCGCGTGATGGTTGGCGACGCCGCGGCGGCGCAAGAGTTCGTCAGCCCGCAAGGGAGCGAAGCAGCGTCTGGCCAGGTCGTACTTCGGACGGGACAACGGCTCGACTATTCAGCTATCGCGATGTTGGCCGCGTTCGGCAATAACCGCGTCGCGGTCTTCCGCAAACCTACGGTGGGGATTCTCTCCACCGGAGATGAGATTGTCGGGATCGATAAGACGCCCAAAGATTTCGAGATCCGCAATTCTAACGCGTACTCGCTGGCCACGCAGGTGATGCGCGCCGGCGGCACGCCCAAGCTCTTGCCCGTAGCGCGCGATACCTTGCAACACACCGCGGAGATGATCGAGCTTGGCCTTGGGTGCGATCTTCTGCTGCTCTGCGGCGGCGTCTCGGCCGGAAAATACGACGTGGTGGAACCGGCGCTGGCTGAGTTCGGCGCGGAATTTTTCTTCGATCGCGCCCTCATTCAACCCGGCCAGCCTGTGGTATTCGGCCGCGCGCGGGAAACATTTTTCTTCGGATTACCCGGCAACCCTTCCTCGACCATGGTCACGTTTGAGATCTTCGCGCGCGCCGCACTCGAGTTGCTTGCCGGACAATGCGAGGCCCCGCTCTATATGCCTTGGAGCCGCCTGACATGCGATTTCAAACATCGTGCGGGTATGACGCGCTTTCTGCCGGCGCATCTCAGCCTGGACGGCGGCGGCGTCACTCCCGTTCCCTGGCAAGGGTCGAGCGACGTGCCGGCGCTGACGCGCGCCAATGCTTACCTGGTGGCGCTGCCCGATTGTCCCGATTATCGCGAAGGCGACTGGATTCAAGTGCTGCTCAAATGAAGAAACTCTCGCATTTCGATTCCGCAGGCGCCGCGCGCATGGTGGATGTTTCCGCCAAGAGCGAGACCAAACGCACGGCTCGCGCTCACGCCTTCGTTCACATTACGCCGCGCGTGTTGAAGAAGTTGCCCGAGAATCCGAAGGGCAATCCGCTCGAGATCGCGCGCATCGCCGGAATTTCGGCGGCGAAGCGGACGTCAGACCTGATTCCGCTTTGCCATCCGCTGATGCTCTCGCACGCCGATGTTGAAGTCTCCATCGAAAAGAAGGGCGTGCGAATCGTGGCTACGGCCAGTACCACCTCTCAAACCGGCGTCGAAATGGAAGCGCTCACCGCCGCTGCAGTCGCCGCACTGACGGTTTATGACATGACCAAGGCGCTCGATAAATCGATTGCGATTTCTGACGTGTACCTACTGGAAAAGACTGGGGGCAAAAGCGGCGACTTTCGCCGCAAGAATCATCATGACTAACGCTGCTGTGCTAACCATCAGCGATTCCGTAACGGCCGGCACGCGCGTCGACCGCTCAGGCCCTGCTGTCCGTGAACGCCTGGAACAACTGGGCTGGGGCGTGCCGGTACTCGAAGCGATTCCCGATGAGCGCGACGCCATCAGCGCGCGCTTAGCGAAACTTGCGGATGGAGGTCAGGTCTCAGCGATTTTCACCACCGGTGGCACCGGAGTGACTGCGCGTGATGTTACGCCCGAAGCCACGCGCGCCATTCTCGACAGGGAAATACCGGGCATTTGTGAACTAATGCGTGCACGTGGACGCGAAAAGACGCCGCTGGCAGTACTTTCCCGTTCCATCGCGGGCACACGTGGCAGCGTGTTGATTGTGAATTTACCGGGGTCTCCTAAAGGCGCCGTGGAATCTCTCGATGCTATTGTTGAATTGGCGCCACACGTGCTTGAGCTACTTAAAGGGCGGACGGAGCACGCCGCCACCGAATAGCATGCATAAACTTTTTGCGTTGACACTTCTTTGTGGTCTGCTGGTGGCGCAACAGCAAACGCCGCCTCCCCAGCCTGCCGGCATACCGCAAGCCGATCCAAGGTTTACTACTGAGGTACAGGCAATTCAGGTACCCGTGTGGGTCTATGACAGAAACTCCAACTACGTTGACGGTCTGCGGCCCGACCAATTCCGAATTTTTGATAACGGCAAAGAGCAGCATATCAGCGGCGTCGATGTAGCTTTCGCTCCTATCTCGATGGTGATTCTGGTTCAGGCGAATGCCGATGTCGAGAAGATGCTGCCCGCGGTAAATCGTATCGGGAATTTGATCCAACCCCACATTCTTGGCGAGCAGGGCGAAGCCGCGGTTATCGCTTACGATTCGCGCATCAAGGTCCTACAGGAATTCACTCACGATGCGGACAAGATCAGCATGGCGATAAAGAAAATTCAGCCGGGCAGCTCTTCTCAGCATCTGAACGATGCCGTTTTCGAAGCGACCCGCATGTTGAAGACGCGCCCTAAGGAACGCCGACGGATCATTTTAATGATTGGTGAGAAGCGTGATCTGGGCAGCGAAATCCGCGGACGAGAAGCGCTGATCGAGATGCAACTATCGAACGTAACCCTCTATTGCGCCAACATGTCGATACTAATGGCGAAACTGAGCGCTCCCCCGCCGGATCCGCGGCCGCCATCTATTCCAGCGACTGCCATGCCTATGCCGGGGATTTCAGCCCAGACACCCACCACGGTAATGCAAACCTATGGCACGCAGGGTAACAGCGCGGACTTTCTGCCGCTGATGATTGAGATTTATCGCGACACCAAAGCGATTTTTAAGGCGAACATAGTGGACGTATTCGCCAAGGGTACAGGCGGCGAAGAGTTCAGTTATTACAAAGCGCACGGATTGGAACAGGTGATCGACGATATCGGCGAAGTGCTGCACTCACAGTACACCATCACGTACACGCCGAATAACCTAACCGAGGCCGGTTTCCACCAGATTGCGGTGGATGTGCTAAGTAATCAAGCACACAGCGTGCGCGTAAAGCCCGGATATTATTTAGGCGCCAAATGAGGCTTGCGCACGCTGGGCCGGAAGGTCTTTGCGATTAGGCCAATTCGACTTCAATCTTCTTAGCCGCCGCATCCAATTTCACCAGCTTAAAGCTGCGGACTTGTCCCGCTCGCGGACCTTCCTGCTTGGCTCCGCCGTCCTCGCCGCCCTTCCATCTTGCGGCGAGCATCGAAGTCATGGACGATAAATCCACCTTAGGCCCATCGGCGCGCCGTTCATCCTTAGATGTCGAACCACCTTCTAAGCGGCACGTCGCATAAACGCCTTCACCCAGTTCTACCTTGGCGCGCGTCGGCGAGACGTCGCTCATTCTTCCCGTGACGACCTCGCCTTCCTTGTGTTCGACGATGTACTCATCCAGGCTGGTCGGTACAAGTTGCTTCATGCCCAGCCGTATACGCCGCTTTGCGGGATCGATCTCGAGGACCTGCGCTTTCACCACCTGGCCGACCTTGATGGCCTCCTGCGGATGGTTGATTCGCTTGTCTGCCGCAATGTCGCCCACGTGAATCATGCCGTCCACGCCCTCAGCTAACTGCACGAAGGCGCCGAATTTTTCGATCTTCGCAACCGCGCCTTCCACCACCGAACCCACCGGATATTTCTGTGCCGCATCCGCCCACGGATCGCCCAACGCCTGCTTCAATCCCAGGGCGATGCGACGGTCCGCCTGATTCACGCCCAGGATTACCACTTCCACCTGATCGCCCGGCTTAACCACGTCGGCTGGCCGCCGCGCCTTCTTGGACCAGGACATCTCGGAAAGGTGAATCAGCCCTTCCACGCCTTTTTCCAACTCGACAAACGCGCCGAAATCCGTCACTCGCGTGACCGAGCCATGCGCGCGCTCGCCCACCTTAAACTTATCCGCCGCCAAATCCCAGGGATGCGGCAGCAACTGCTTCAATCCGAGTGAAATGCGTTTCTTGGCGGCGTCTACCTTCAAGACGCGCGCTTCCACGGAATCGCCCACCTTGAGCACGTCCGAAGGCTTATTCACGCGCCCCCAGGAGATATCCGCTACGTGTAGAAGTCCATCCACGCCGCCAATATCGACGAATGCGCCGAAATCCGTCAGGCTGCGAACCGTGCCATGAACGGTCTCGCCCTCTTTTACTTCGGAGTAGCGTTTTTCCTTGGTCGCCCGCTCCTCTTCTTCCGAAACCACGCGTCGGTCGACCACCACGTCTTCATCCGCTACATCGAGCTTAATGATGCGGCAGCGAATCTCCTGTCCAACCAGCTTTTCCATCTCGGCAGCGTCGCGCGCGCCGCTGCGCGATGCCGGCATGAAGGCGCGCACGCCCACATCCACGCTCATCCCACCTTTGACGATGGCAGTGACCGTACCCGCAATGTTGGATTTGTCGGCAAAGGCCTTCTCCAAAGACGACCAGTCTTTGGGCCGTTCTACCTTAATGCGCGAAAGCTCGTAGTATCCATCCTCACCGCGGCCCTTGATCGATACCGGAAGTTTGTCGCCCGGTTTCACCGGATCACCGGCATTGACGAAATCCGCCAGCGGGATTACGCCTTCGATCTTGTAGCCGATATCGATAAAGACGAATTCGGCAGTCACCGATATGACGGTTCCTTCGAGTCCTTTCTCGCGCTCGGCGGCCTTATGCGAATGCGATTGCTCGTATTGCGAAAGAATGTCGCCGAAAGATTCGTCCGGGGTCTGCGAATCGGGACCAGCAGTAGGGTCCTGATCCAGGAAACTTGGGTTGGGCATGAGACTGTATTTTCATATTGTGGCATAATCCCGACTGGGATATCGACCGCTTGGCCCCAATTCCTCGACACCGTTACGTCCGGCTGCAGGATTTCATTTGGATCGCGCTTTTTGCCACTCTCATATTTAATAGCCAAACCCGATTAGCGCCCGAAATCACCATGCTCATCGCCCTTGCCGTGGTGCAGGTGGTCGAATCCAAGATCCCCGCCCTGAATTCCACCCGCGGGCGTATTTTCTGGGTGGTACTGAAGCTTGTACTGGGCTACGTGCTGATTGGCGAAACCGGCGGTGTGAACAGCCACTATTGGCTGGTTATGATGTTGCCCGTGCTTTCGGCGGCCGTAGCGCTGGGGGTTACCGGCGCGCTGGCGGTGTCCATCATCGCTGCCGGATCCTACCTTTCGTTCCTGCTTTTCGTCGATTGGTCCACCCAGATGCTCGATCCCGATGATGTGAGCGCGCTCGTCTTGCGAGGCGTCTCTCTCGCCATGGTGGGAACGCTGGTAAGTACGCTCGCAGAGGATCTGCGGGTCCAGACGCAGCACTCGCGCCGCACCGCAGACCAACTTTCCGCGGCGAATTTCCAACTACAGCAGGCCGAGGAGGCCGTGCGTCGTTCGGACCGACTGGCAGCCCTCGGACAGCTCTCGGCCGGCCTGGCGCACGAGTTGCGTAATCCCATGGGCACGATTCGCGCGTCGTCCGAAATGTTGACCGGCGCCGTCGGCGCCGAGAACGAAGTCGCCCGCGAGGTTGCCGGCTTCATCGCCTCCGAAGTAGACCGCGCCAATTCCCTCATCACCCGCTTCCTTCACTTCGCCCGTCCACTCGAACTGCGCCCCGACACGGCCGACCTCGCACAAACCATCGATCGCGCCATCGCCAGCGTCGAGCGCGAAACCCCTGGCATCTCGATTTACAAGAACTACGCGCCGGAGATTCCGCCCTTCCGCTTCGACGCCGAATTAATGGAGCGCGTGCTCTACAACCTGATCTTGAACGCCGCCCAAGCCACATCCACGGGCGGCGCAGTTACCGTGAAAACGCGCGCAGCTAACGAAACGGTCGAGATTTCCGTAATCGACCGTGGATCGGGCATCGAACCGGCCCATCTCAATACGATCTTCAACCCGTTCTTCACGACCAAACCGCAAGGCGTAGGCTTAGGCCTCGCCATTGTCGCCAAGATTGTGGACGAGCATGGGGGAAAGATCTCGGTGGAGAGCGACGCAGGACGGGGAAGCGTGTTTCGCGTTCAGATACCAATGACTACTCGGGCATCGTAAGCGGACGAGGCGCTATGTGCGCCACGAAAATCAACGACTTAAAAATGCGTGGGGCATGATGACGCCAGCGGGATCGATTTCGGTTGCCATGATCGTCATACTACAACACGCGCGAAAGCTGCTTTGCGTACGAAGCCGGAGCTAGACGGGTCGGCAGTACCGGAGGGCGAAAGGGAACTTTTCAGCTGCAGTGGGCATGTCGCGACTACAACACCCATTGTTGGAACGATATCCGATGCGGAGAAACGACAACCCGTTCGATAACGGAGGATGTCTGACCAATCGCTACAAGCCGGGCCTTTTTGGTTCAGTACTTTTTAGATATTGAATTAGTATCTTCTATGAATTACTCGCCGAAGAAAGGTTCTGATCTGATGTTACGCTTGCCCTTAAGAAAGCAACCTTTTAGAGATTAGGGGAATGAATTAATTGAGTCAATTTAACGTTTTCGGAACAGGCATCTGCCGCTACTTAGCACTCGCAGGGATGCTGGCGGTGGCCGCCGCGGTTCCAGCTCACGCAGACCTTGTTAATGGCACATTCGCCGGGACCGTCGCCGGACCACACCCGGCGAGCTTTGAAACTGTGGGCGCAGGAGACAGCACCACTATCCCAGGTTGGACGGTTATACCAGGATCCAATGATCCGGGCGGCGGGTCGGTGGACTGGATTAATCAATATTGGGTTGCGCCGGGCGGCACTCATAGCATTGATCTCGATGGAAACACAGCGGGGGGAATCGAGCAGATGGTCGCCACAATGATTGGCGCCAGCTATACACTTACTTTCGATCTCAGTCAAAATCCCGACGGTGGCGTGTATCCTGCAAATGCGAACACGTTCAACCTTTTAATCGGCAATACAATTACGCCACTAAGCATTACTGGCCACTCTGCGTATGACACGCTCGGAGGTTACCAAGCCGAGAGGTTTACGTTCACTGCGGATGCCACCTCAACTCTTATTGGCTTTGTAAGCACTGACCCGGCAAACGATTCTTACGGCGCCGTGATTGCCAATGTGACTTTGACGCCGGAACCAGATTCCCGCGCCTTTCTGGCAATCGGCTTGTTAGGTTTCGGTGTCTTCGTGCATCGACGACGGAACAAGCGATCTGTCTCTGTATAACACCAGAGACAATTCGATTTAGAATTTGGGCTCTGCCGGAATCGGTTTCCGGCGAGCCCATGCTGTCCCGCGGAGGCCACTTGCGCTCCGGCGCCAGGTCTTGGTTTCTGCTAGTTAAACCGCAACACCGTACGGGAGGGTGAACTTTCGCAGACGATTACTGTAGCAGCAGGCCGGATCTCCTGTCGCAGCAAGGTATCGTAGCGACATAGAATGGCGGCACGCAGCTCTCGGTCACTGGCGGTGGCACGGCACCTTAGACCTTTACCCACGCGGCGACTCCGAACTGGCTCGCCGCGTGCCTATATCAAGAGTTTCTAACGATCACTTCGACTTCGGAAAGAACAGGAGCCGGCAACAGTGTTCTACGGCTCTCCGACGCAGATCAAGCTCTTGATCGCCGCGTTTGGGGGCCGGCCTACGGTAGGCGACGGTTGCGCTGGCGTGCTTGCAGGCAGCATCCAGACCCACCCGGCGTGACGTAGTCCGCGCAATAAGCATCTCTTAATACATAAACCGGTAGTAGAGTCCTGGCAAGTGCCTGCAGGCCTGTTAGGATGTCGTTCTGCGGCTAGGTATACACACCTTCACCTCCGGTTCGCTCGAAACAGCCGCGCTGCGGGCAGCGGAATTGGGGGCCAATACCTTTCAGATTTTCTCGGCCAGCCCGCGGATGTGGCGTGCGCGGACACCGGATCCGCAACAGATTCGCTTGATACAGGCGGCGCGCGAACGTTATGATCTGAATCCGCTCGCGATTCATGCGAACTATCTGATCAATCTAGCGTCGGTCGATCCAGTAATCCGCCCGAAATCCATCGATGCGTTCCGCAGTGAGATCGAGCGCGCCGCGGCTATAGGAGCGGAATACCTGGTGGTCCAT
This sequence comes from Bryobacterales bacterium, assembly GCA_963703295.1. GTDB lineage: Bacteria > Acidobacteriota > Terriglobia > Bryobacterales > Bryobacteraceae > PALSA-243. Next base: position 6,455,005 of record OY969810.1, on the reverse strand, counting down.
CCGGGCAGCTACCGCGGGCAATCCACCGAGGAAGGCATTGCGGCCGTTTCGCTCGCTTTACGCGACGCCGCCGCTGGCTTCGGCGCACTGCGCGTGCGCGTGCTGCTCGAAAATACAGCAGGATCGGGGGCGGCGCTCGGCAGCCGTTTCGAGGAGCTGAAGCAAATTCGCGATCTAACCGCCCAGTTATCCGACCTTGCCGTGGGTTACTGTTTGGATACGTGCCATTTGTTGGCTTCGGGTTTCAACGTGGCGTCAGCTCGTGGCTTGGTCCAAACCGTTCAGCAAATCGATAGCGTCTTGGGTCTTGCGCAGGTCTGCCTGTTTCATGCGAACGATTCTAAGATGCCGCTGTCATCGCGCGTAGACCGCCATGCCAATATCGGGCAAGGTCACATTGGGCTGGATGGCTTCCGCCGCATCTTGACACATCCCAAATTACGCGAAAAGCCATTCGTACTTGAAACGCCGGTGGACGAACCGGGTGATGACAGGCGGAATCTGGATACGTTGAAGGAATTGGCGCAAGGCGCCCCCGGCCCACGGATGGCACTAAAATAGAAGATGATGAGCGACGTGGAATCAACGCTTCCGCAGGAAGATCTATCCGGCGAGGAACCGATCTCGCTGCCGCCGGCCTCTTTTTCGTTTCTCGTGCTTTCCATGCGAGCCCAGGCCGAGATGCAGTTGGGATTGATGAATTTCGGCGAAGAGGAAAAGCCCGAACCCGAACTCGCCCTGGCGCGCCATACCATCGACATGATGGCCATATTGCTCGAAAAAACGAAAGGCAATCTCTCAGTGGAGGAGCAGCGGTTGCTTGAAAATTCTCTGACCGAGCTGCGCTTCCGCTTTGTGCAGGTTTCCGATCAGGCCGGGAAAGCGGCGATTCCAAACGCCTGATGGCGTTTCCGCTAACCATCACGGTGCTGGGCAGTGGGACCAGCGTCGGGGTTCCCACCATTGGCTGTGACTGCGCAGTGTGTACTTCCACTGACCCCCGCGACAACAGGCTGAGGCCATCGATCTTGATCGGCTATGAAGGACGCAACGTACTCGTTGATACCACGCCCGATTTTCGGACGCAGGCGCTGCGCGCCAAGATCGACCGCATCGACGCCGTACTCTATACCCACGCGCACGCGGACCATATGATGGGCTTGGATGACGTTCGGCCGTTCAATTTCCGGCAGAAGGGCCGCATCCCCATCTACGCCTCGGAGCCTACGATGGAGGCGATCCGCCGCTGCTTCCAATACATCTTCGCGGATGTCGAGCGCGCCACGAATGTCCCGAAGCTCGATACTCACATCGTTGACGGCTCGCCCTTCGAGCTTTTCGGACTTATGTTCACGCCCGTTCCCATCCTACACGGCAAAGAGACCATTCTGGGCTTCCGCTTTGGCGACGCCGCATATCTCACCGATCACAGCGAGATTCCTGAAGCGTCCTACGAATTGCTTGCCGGGTTGGACGTGTTGTTTCTGGATGCCCTGCGCTATAAGCCGCATCCCACGCACAGCACGGTGGAGCGCTCCATGCAAACGGTGGAACGCCTGAAGCCGCGTCGCGCCTACTTTACCCATATCAGCCATGATCTGGGACATGAACGCGCGGAATCGATGCTGCCGCCGAATATCCGCCTCGCATACGACGGTCTACAGATCGAGGTCGCGTGATGCGGGTGTATCGCGACCTGGCCGATCTGCCCGCCGATTTCGGACCGAGCGCGGTCACCATCGGGAATTTCGACGGCGTACATCTCGGGCACAGTGAAATTCTGCGACGCCTGCGCGCGCTGGCGGACGCCAATGGGTGGAAGGCCTCAGCCCTGACCTTCGATCCGCATCCCACAAAGATTGTGGCTCCGGAACGCGCGCCCAAGCTCATGACCTCGCCTGATTGCCGCGCTCGGCTGATGGCCGAGGCGGGCGTGGAGCAGGTCGTTATCCTTCATTTCGATGCAGCGACGGCGCGGCTTACTCCGGAAGAGTTTGCGGAGGATTTATTGGCGCGGCGCATGGGAGCGCGAGCAGTCCTGGTAGGTGAAAACTTTCGCTTCGGCTGCCGGCAGGCGGGCGATGTGCGAACGCTCGAAGCGCTCGGCCGGCGATTGGGCTTTGCGGTGGAAATCATAGAGCCGGTGCAATTTCGCGGGCGGATCGTGAGCAGCAGTTCCGTCCGCGCGCTGATTGCGGCCGGCCGCGTGGCGCTGGCGAAGCGCCTCCTGGGGCGGCCCTATTGCATAGAAGGACACATCGTACGCGGGCGTGGCGTAGGATCGAAAGAGACTGTTCCAACGCTCAACCTGGAAACCGGCGCGGAGTTGATTCCGGCGCTTGGCGTATATGCCACACGCGCCAACGGCGCCGACGCCGTGACCAACGTGGGCTACCGTCCCACGTTTGGCGAGAGCGAACAACTATCCATCGAGACGTTTCTGCTGGGCGCCGCGAAGACGCCCGAGATCGGTGCTGCTCAGTTAAGAGTGGAATTTTTGGTGCGTCTGCGTGAAGAGCGCAAATTCGATTCGTCCGAGGCCTTGCGGGCGCGGATTCTCTTCGACGCGCGCACGGCCGAGAGGTACTTTCGCCGATCGAAGGAATTATGCCTCCCGGCAAATTCCTAATCGCCGGCCTCACGCTGGTCTGGATCGATCTCCTGCTGGCCGGAGACAACGCGCTGGTCATTGCGATGGCCGTGCGTCATCTTCCGGCGCGTGAGCGGCGCATAGCGGTCATCTGCGGGGCATCCCTAGCCGTAATTCTGCGCGTAGGCTTGACCTTTGTCGCAGCGCAACTGCTCGGGATTCGCTTCCTCAAGCTGGCAGGCGGCCTGTTTATTTTTTGGATCGCCTACCGGGTGCTGCACGATTCCGGCAAACAAGAGGAGGCCACGCCTGTAGTCGAGAGTTGGATGAGGGCGATGTGGTACGTCTTGATCGCCGATTTAACTATGTCTGTGGACAATATTCTGGCCATCGCCGGGGCGTCCGGGGGCCGCTTTGAATTGATTCTGTTCGGGTTGGCGGTCAGTATTCCCTTCGTCGTGATGTCCAGCAATTTGCTGGCGAAGTTGATGGACCGCTATCCCATCGTGATTTACGCAGGCGCGGCGCTGCTGGGCAAAGTCGGCGGCGATATGATGCTCACCGACCCTTGGGTGGAGAGTTGGCTGCACATTTCCGATTGGATGCGGTACGCCATTGACGCTGCGTTGGCGGCCGCGATTTTGATTGCGGCTCGCATCACCGCAAAGTGCTCGCCCATTTCCCCGGCGTGATAAAATTCGGACTCCATGGAAAGGGCCAGCAAATTCATCCGGCAGTTAGGTCTGCCCGCTGACGCCATTTCGGCGAATGAATTGGCCTGCGCCGCCTGGCCTGAAGCGGTGGGAAAGAAAATTGCTGCGCACACCCGCGCGGCCAAGCTAGTACGCAACCGGTTGGTAATCGAAGTGGAAGATACGGTGTGGCAAAAACAACTCTTCACACTTTCGCCGCTGATTGTGCGCAACCTTGCCAAGATTCTAGGACCGGGGATGGTCGAAGAAACCTACTTTCGTATAGTCCCGCGCAGGCGGGAACCGCAGCGCGCCACCCAGTCCGTTTCGGGGTTGTTCGCGGACGAGGCAGAATCGATTGAAGATCCAGTGATGCGTGGAATTTACAGAGCATCGCGAAATCGGGCGCGAGCATGAAAATTACCGAAGACGAAGTGCGCTATGTGGCCGTGCTAGCCAACCTGACCCTGACCGACACAGAAGTGGTGACATTCCGCCGCGACCTCGACGGAATCCTGCAGCACATGGACCGGCTGAACACGGTCGATGTAGAAGGCATCGATCCCATGACGCAGGTGCTGTTCAGCAGTGAGCACGATGCGCTCCGCGAAGACGTAATCCAAGCTCCTTTGGGCAACGAGGCGGCGCTGGCCAATGCCCCGCAGAGTGGCGCCGGTTACTTCAAAGTACCCAAAGTAATCGAACGGTAAGGCTCACCGCCACCATTCATTCGCAGCGCAACACATCCGCCGGATCGGTCCGCGCGGGCCGTAGCGTTGGCATCAGAGCGGCGCCCGCGGCGACCATTACAAATGAACCCGCCGTGCCGAACCGTCGCCTATGTACCGGTCACCTGCTCGTCCAATCGCTCGTAGCGCCCGCGCAAGTCGGCGGATGCGCGCTGCCCGTCTACTCCGCGCGCAGAGCCTCCATCGGTGAAATGCGGCTAACCCTGAGCGCTGGAACCAATGAGGCAAAGAACGCCGATAACCCCAACGCCGCCACGGCTGTCAGGACCACGAAAGGGTCGTAAGGGTTCATCCCGTAAAGCTGATTGCCCAAGAATCGTCCCGCGGCAAAGGTCAATGGCAGACCGAGAACGAGACCAATAACAATCAGCCCGAACGTCCCCCGCAGGATCATTGCGACCGCGTCGTGCCGGCTCGCGCCCAGAGCCATCCGCACTCCGATCTCAGTCACGCGCGACTCCGCATTGTAGGCCGTGACCCCATATATTCCGATGCATGCCAATACGAGCGAAAGAATGCCGAAAAACGAGGTGAGGCGGGCGATCAGGCGCTGTTGGCGGAACAGATTGGCCACTTGCTCGCTCAGGGGCCGAATCCAAATCAGCGGAAGATTTGGATCTACCGAAGCCATAGCCTGCGTGAGTTGCGTATCCGACAGACTCACTCCTGGCCTCATCACGATTACGATGTCCTGCAGATAGTGCGAGCCTGGATCATTATCCGGAACATCATGCTGCACCCCGGGTAGAAAAAAGATCGGGTTCACTGGCTTGTCGAGATTAAACGTCAAATAGCGCGCATCCTTCGCGACGCCGACTACCTCATACAGTCGAGACGATTGGCTCTCGAGCCGCCCAAAATGTCTTCCCACCGGATCTTGGCTTCCGAAAAACCTTCGCGCGAATGCCTCATTGATCACCGCCACGTGGCGTGATTCCGAGGTATCCTGCTGCGTAATCCCACGCCCTTGTAGAATCGGATTCCCGATGGCGCCAAAGTACCCGCCTGTCGTGCGATCCATGGACGCGAAGGTATCCTCCTTGGGTCCGGGAGGCGGTTGGCCATCCACCCAGATAGGCGCGCCCCAGTTGTTTCCATTGAGCGGCGAGTACATGCACAGCGCAACCGATTCGACGCCGGGAATGGCCGCGATCGAATTGTGAATGCGATCGAATAGCGTAGTGAGTTGCGCCGAAGGGTAGCCGCCGAGCCGTGGATCCATGTGAGCAATGATCCTCCGATCCTGCTCGAATCCGAAATCCTGCGTCTCCAGCCTGTGCAGCGTGGCCGTGAGTAGTCCTGACACTGCCAGCAAGACAAGCGACAGCGCGGCCTGAATCACCACCAGAGTCTTGCGCGAAAAAGAACCGGTGCGCGCGGTGGAACGGCTCGCGCCGCGTAACGCTTCGATCGGGTCGACTCGCGTCGCCATCCATGCCGGCGCCACGCCGAACGCAACTCCCACGATTACTGAAACTCCCAGAGCGAACAGCAGGACCGCGAGGGAGGGCGACGCGCTAATTGGTATCGCCGCCAAACCGCGCAGCGAGGGAAACGCGAAGCGCAAAATCAGGCTCGTGCCCGCAAATGCGATTCCCAGCCCCGCTGCTCCGCCGCATAACGACAGCAGGATACTCTCAATAAGGGGTTGCCTCACCACCCGCGAAGTTCGCGCCCCCAAGGCGATACTCAATGACGTCTGCCGCCGCCTCTGCATGCCGCGAACCAGCATAAGACTGGCGACATTCGCGCAGACGATGAGCAGCACGAATCCGGACACCGTCATTAGGATTTGGAGCCAGTGCTTGTAATCTTCGCGCATGCTCGTGATGCCGGCGCCGCCCGGGCTGAGATATAGCGTCTGACCGGGAAGGTTCGCCCGCGCGTTCGCGTTCATGTCGCCCCAGTGCGAAAGGAGCCATTGTTTCAGTTCCACGCGCATTTCGGCTTCGATCGATGCCTGCCGCGCGACCGGCTTCATGCGGCCGATCAGATCTAACCATGCCTCCCCTTCATCATTCAGATCGTCGGCCACGAGCGACGTGTTCAGCGGAATAAAAAAGTCGGGCGGATTGTTGCGCAAAGTGTCGCCAAAGAAGCGAGGCGGCGCGATCCCCACGACGGTAAATGGCTTATTGTCGAACGTGAACAGGCCGCCGATGATCGACCGATCCGCTCCGAATTTCTGCTGCCACAACCGATAACTCATCACCGCGACCTCCGGGGCGCCAGGCCAGTCGTCCGCTGTCGTCAATAGCCGGCCCGCGTACGCGTGGATGCCGAACGTCGCGAAGTAATTTCCCGAAACGTATTCGCCCGGATAACTTTGGGCCGGCTCCGAGCCGCCCGGCCGCCGGACGCCCAAGAGGTGAGTGCTTGCGGAGAATGCCGATAGCTCCGCGAATTCCTTGGTATTGTCCCGGAAATATTTGTACAAATCGTAGGAGGTGAGCGAAAACTCCTTGTCCTGATCGTACCCGCCCCAGTAACAGCAGCGCGTTTCTTTGCCCAACCGGACTAATTCCGCGGGATTCGCCACCGGTAGCGATTGCAGTAAGACCGCGTGAACCAAAGTAAAGATGGAAGTGGTCGCGCCGATTCCCAGCGCGAGGGTCAACACCGTTGCCGCCGTAAACGCCGGCGCCGTTCGCAATCGTCGCAGCGCATAGCGCGTGTCCTGGATCAAAGTTTCCATAGCCGGCAATCCTCTTTGCTCCCGGTAGCTTTCCTTCAAGGCTTCTACCGGCCCGAATTTCCACACCGCTTCGCGCCGGGCGTCCTCAGCCGAAAAACCGGCGCGAATGTTTTCCTCAGTCTGAAATGCGATATGCGCTTCGATCTCCGCGCGCAGCCGTTCTTCGTCTTTTAGCACGGACGTCCGTGAACTCAACCGCTTAAAGAATCGCCGCAGAATCTTCATTCGAGATCTTCCGCTTTGGCCGTGAAAAATCGCGCAATGATCGCCGCCGTCCGTTCCCAGCTCCGCGTCTCGGCCCGTAGTTGTTTGCGTCCGTCGCGAGTCAGCCGGCCCGGATTTCCACACCGCGTCGCGCCGGGCGTCCTCAGCCGAAAAACCGGCGCGAATGTTTTCCTCAGTCTGAAATGCGATATGCGCTTCGATCTCCGCGCACCGCCGTTCTTCGTCTTTTAGCACGGATGTCCGTGAACTCAACCGCTTAAAGAATCGCCGCAGAATCTTCATTCGAGATCTTCCGCTTTGGCCGCGAAAAATCGCGCAATGATCGCCGCCGTCCGTTCCCAGCTCCGTGTCTCGGCCCGTAGTTGTTTGCGTCCGTCGCGAGTCAGCCGGTAGAAGCGCGCTTTGCGATTGTTTTCAGAAACGCCCCATTCGGACGCGATCGAACCTTCCTGCTCCAGCTTCAGCAGGACCGGATATAACGTGCCTTGATTGACGTTGTGAAGATTGCCGCTAATTTGCTCAATGCGCCGTGCGATTCCATATCCATGTAGAGGTCCCAGCACGTCGAGCGTTTTCAGCGCCATCAACGCCAGCGTGCCTTGCAGGACCTCCGTCTTTTGCTTCACTGGGTTTCCAACAGGGAGCATGTCACACTTTTATTGGGAAAGCAACAGGAGCACTACACGGAGCCGTCGAAAACACCCATTAGCAGCCCGCGGATTCCCCCTATGAGCCATAATTTTAGTTTGACGCCCACAACCGCATTTCTTTTCCCGGGCCAGGGCTCGCAATCCGCGGGCATGGGCCGGGCGCTCGCCTCGGAATTTCCGGCAGCACGCCGGGTTTTTGAGGAAGCCAACGACGCGCTGGGGTTCGATCTCGCACGCTTGTGTTTTGACGGGCCCGAACAAGATCTCAAGCTCACCGCCAATACGCAACCGGCTCTTCTCGCCGTCTCGACAGCGGCCTATCGGGTATTGGAGGAGCGTGGCTGGCAGCCCGACTTCGTGGCCGGGCACAGTTTGGGGGAGTATTCCGCGTTGGTGGCAGCCGGAAGTCTAACCTTTGCGGATGCGGTGAAACTGGTTCGGAAACGCGGCGTATACATGCAATTGGCGGTCCCTCCCGGGGCGGGCGCGATGGCGGCAATATTAAAGATGCCGCAGGACAAGCTGGCCGAAACACTGGAACATGCCGCGCAAGGCGAAGTGGTAAGCGCCGCTAACCTGAATTCGGCCGACCAAATCGTGATTGCGGGCAATGTGGGGGCCGTAAACCGTGCCATTGAGCTGGCCAAGGCCGCAGGCGCCCGCCGCGCGGTGCTGCTCCCTGTCAGCGCACCGTTCCACTGCGCGTTAATGGCTCCCGCGCAGCAACAACTGAAGACCGATCTGGACGCGACAGAGTTTCGCGACTTGGCTTTTCCATTAGTTAACAATTGGCAGGCGCGCGAAGTGCGCACCGGCGCAGAAGCCCGCGAAAGTCTCTATCAACAGGTTCCCAACCCCGTAAGATGGGTCGAAACCGTACGGCTTTTGGCGGCGCAAGGTGTTACACGCGCGGTGGAAGTGGGTGCGGGCGCTGTGTTGACCGGTTTGCTGCGCGGCGTCGAGCCCCCCATCGCTGGCTTCAAGTTCGGCGACCCCGCCGACCTGGCGGCGCTCGGCGCATAGGACGCCGCGGGCCTCACCAAATGACGCACAATCCGTCAACCAAAGAAGCGCCGATGCTACCCTTTTATTATGTCGGCCACTCCGGCAAACTTATGAAATCTGCAATTCTGGCGACTTACCTCGCATTTATCGCCGCGGCGCCTGCCGCTGAATTTTCCATACCCGTAGAGACCTACAAGCTCAAAAACGGACTGCGGGTGATTCTGTCACAGGATAACGCCGTGCCCGTCGTGTCGGTCTATATGATCTTTGACGTCGGCGCCCGCTCTGAGGAAAAAGGCCGCACCGGTTTTGCGCACCTGTTCGAGCACATGATGTTTGAAGGCTCGGCCAATGCCCCCAAAGGCATGCGCGATACTCAGGTGGAGTCGAATGGCGGCATACAAAATGGCTCTACCCATCCCGACTTCACCGACTACTACGAGGTGCTGCCCTCGAACAAACTCGCAACCGCGCTTTGGCTCGATTCCGACCGCGTGCGCAGTCTCGCGATTACCGATGAGAACCTCAAGAACCAGAAAGAGGCGGTGAAACAGGAGCGCCGGCTGAGCTTCGATAATCAGCCCTATGCCACCGCTGAAATCGATACCTTTCCCACCCTGATGTTCGGCAATTGGCAAAGCTCGCACTCCCTCATCGGCTCGTTCGAAGATTTGAACGCCGCGAGCGTCGCGGATGTGTCGAAGTTTTTTAAGACTTACTACGCGCCCAACAACGCGGCACTGGTATTGGTTGGGGATATTCACATTCCGGAAGCGAAGAAGCTGGTTGAAACTTATTTCGGCGATATTCCTTCGCAGCCACAGCCTAAGCGTCCCGACATGACGGAGCCCCAGTTTCACGCCCGCGATGAAGTGTACAAAGACCCAATGGCGCGCGTTCCAGCCGTCATGCTGGGCTGGCAGGGGCCGAAGCGGCGTTCGCCCGATTATTATGCGCTCAACATGCTCGATGCTATTTTGACCAATGGCAATAGCGCTCGGTTCCGGCTGGACCTTGTGAAGGGGAAGGAGTCCATTATCCAGTACGAATCGAACCTGGGATGGCCGATGGCGAGCTATCTCGATTACCGAGATCCTGGTCTTTACGCGATGTTTGTCATGTACAAGCCGAACTTCACATCGCAGCAGATTGTCGATCAGGTGCAGGAAGAAATTACCAAATTGCAGAACACTCCGCTCACGCCGGTTGAACTTGAACGCGCCAAGACGCAACTGCGCGCCACGCTCCTTAAGCAAATGCAGAGCTCCCTCGGAAGAGCACAGCAATTGGGCCAATACGAAATCGCCGATGGCGACGCGGCGCTCATCAACACCGAATTCGAGCGTCTGCTGAATGTTTCGGCCGCTCAGGTTCAAGCTGCAGCGAAGAAGTATCTGACGCCCGCTCGGCGTGCGGTCCTCGCCGTTGTCCCCGCGCCAGACAAAGGAGCCAAGTAAATGCGCCGTGTCTTAGCTATACTTACCTTGCTTGCGCCCGCCGTGGCCCAGACGGTGGATCGCACCAAGCCGCCCCAAACGCCCGCCGTGCCCAGTTACAAGCTGCCGCCCATGGAGCGAACCAAACTGGCGAACGGGCTCGAAGTGACTCTGATTGAAGACGGGCGATTCCCTCTGGTAACAGCGCGCCTCAACTTCGCGGCTGGCTCGAAGTTCGATCCGAAGGACATCCCCGGTCTTTCCGAAGCGGTGGCGACGCTGCTTACCGAAGGTACGAAGACCCGCAACTCGCGCCAGATCTCGGAAGAGATCGATGGCATTGGCGGGTCGCTGAGCGGCTTCACCGGCCCAGATAGTCTGACCATCGGCGGCAGCGCGCTTTCGGATAATCTGACGAAGCTGCTCGATCTGATGGCTGATGTCTCCATTCACGCCTCATTCCCGGAAGACGAAGTGCGCCTGCAGCAGCAGAACCGCGCTGAGAATCTGCGCGCGGAGCGGTCTCAGCCCTCATTCCTGGCGCAGGAGAAGTTCGCGCAGACGGTCTACGGATCTTCGCCCTACTCGCACATCGCACCCACCGAAGTGTCGATTCGCAAAATGGACGCCAAGACATTGGCGGCGTTTCGCGATACCTATCTCGTGCCGAACAACGCAGCGCTCATTGTGATTGGCAAACTGCCAGCGCACGATGCGGTAATGAAGATGATTAGCGGAGGCTTTGGCGCGTGGGCGCGGAAAGATCTCCCCCCATCGCCGAAAATCGATCCGCCGGCGCCGAAACGCCAAATCGTCCTCGTAGACCGTCCGGGATCCGTGCAGGCCGATATACACGCCGGCCGTCTCGCGCCGGTCCGTCTCAGCCCCGAATTTTTTCCGCTGACGGTAGGTAGTAGTATTCTCGGCGGAGGCGGCTCTTCGCGCATGTTCGTGGATATCCGCGAACGCGATGGCTTCGCCTACGACGCACATACGGAGTACGCCACAAACCGCGACGCGGCGACCTTTTCGGCCGTCACAGAAGTGCGCAACGAAGTAATCGAGCCGGCATTGAAAGAAGTTCTGGAAGAATTGGACAAGATGGCCACTCAGCCGGTAACGAGAGATGAACTGAGCAATGTCAAGAACTACATGTCCGGGCTCTATCTCCTGCGCCTGGAAACACAAGATGGCCTGGCGAACCAGTTAAACGGCATGAAGACACTGGGCTTGCCGGAAAATTACCTGGAGACCTACGTCACACGTGTTCGGTCAGTCGAGAGCGATCAGATCCTGGCCGCGGCGAAAAAGTACTTGGCGACCGGGCAAACTTCGATCGTGATCGTGGGAGATGCTAGCAAGATCGCCGACGCGCTCAAGAAGTTTGGCGAGGTTACCGTGGTAAAGTAAGCCGGCCATATGGACGAGTTCTTACTGACATTGCCAAAGTCTGAGTTACACCTGCATCTCGAAGGCTCCATCGAGCCCGAAACGCTTCACGAGTTGGATCCTACAATTACCGCGGAAGAACTCTGCGGAGTGTACACCTATGCGGATTTCGGCGGCTTCCTCAAAGCCTTCGGGACGGTTTCCAAGCGTTTGCGTACTCCCGAGGATTATGCGCTCATCACTCGCCGGCTGCTCGATCGCCTCGCCGCCCAAAATGTCACCTACGCCGAAATCACTCTCTCGGCGGGTGTCGTCTTATGGAAAGGCCAGGAGTTCGCGCCAATATTCAATGCCATTTGCGACGCGGCATCCGAATCTCCTGTAAAGGTCGGCTGGATTCTCGACGCCGTTCGCCAGTTCGGCGTCGATCCGGCTCTGGCCGTCGCCAAGCTCGCTGCCGAGCGAGTCGGCCAGGGCGTAGTGGCCTTCGGCATCGGAGGCGATGAAGTCAGAGGCCCGGCCGAGTGGTTCACCGACGTATTTGGGTATGCCAAGAGCGCCGGCCTTCACTTGCTGGCGCATGCGGGGGAAAGCGCTGGACCTGAATCTGTCTGGGCCGCCCTGAAACTCGGGGCGGAGCGAATCGGTCACGGAATCGCCGCCGTTCATGACCCTCGCCTCGTCCAATATTTGCGGGAACAGAATATTCCACTAGAGATCTGCATCACCAGCAATCTTGTAACAGGCGTGATCAAGCGCCTGGAAGACCATCCCGTGCGGCGATTGTATGATGCCGGGGTCCCGCTCATTCTCGGCACGGATGACCCGGCAATGTTCCGTTGCACGCTGGTGGGGGAATACGAATTGGCCGCCCGATCCTTCGGCTTCTCACAAACCGAGTTGCAGGGAATTGCCGAAAACGGATTTCGCTACGCGTTCCGTTGACGTAGGCTGCGATGTCCGATTCCGCCGACTTCGCGAATCTCGCACCCGCTACGCTTCAACTCGAAAATCTTCCGGCTGCCCGCGAAGTGGTTTCCGGACTCCCGGAGCCCATTCAGTCGGAGCTTCGTCGTGAGTTACCCGAAAAGCCGCTGCTGCATCTTTTGTCATTTCTCTTATCCCTGGCGCAAACTCGGGACGCCACCGTCCGCGCCGCTCTCATGCTGCTCGCCAAGATCGCCATAGCCAGGCATCCCTACACATCAAAGCTCTACCACGACATTCTCGGTGCGATCTTGCGCCCCATCCAAAGTTCCGAACCGTCGCTGTTATTCGTAATCCCGGATGATGCCAATCTTGCAACCGAAATCCTGTCCGTCCAATCGCGGTTGGCGGAAGAAGCCAACATGTTGGACATCGCATTACGGTCCCTGGAGTTAGGGCTTGATTTGTCGCGGAAGGAAAAGCTGCCTTTGGCGACGCCCCTGCTTCTCTACCGTCTCGCTAATCTCTATGCCTTCAAACTGAAGAACCCGGAATTCGCCGAAGGGCTGTTGGCCGACGCGGCCGAGTTGGCACATGTCGCCGAACCGGGTATCGAAAACAACGCCAACTTAATTCGCGCCGCATTGATCGCCACCCGAACCGGGCATTGGGACTTCCCTCCGCTTCTGCAGTCCTTCCTCGATAAGCACCCGGATATCGCCCTCAGCGTGGCACTCGGACAGGCCGAAGCTGCCGCTAATCACAATAACCTTCCTCTTCACGAGCGATGGCGCCGGCACGCTCGCCACATTCCATCTTCCAATCCCAAACTGTTGCAGCAGTTGAGCCGCCTGGATTCCATACTGGCCCGAAGAAAAGGCGATTGGGAATTAGCCGACCTTCGATTCCGCCAACACGCCGCCTTACTCGAAGACACCAGCGGCGAGACCGAACTCTGGGACCGGTTCTACCTGGCGCGCGATCTGGGGGATGTAGAAACCGCGCACATGCTGCTGAATCAGATCGCTCGCCGAAAGAACGAATTCGATTTGCCGCAGCTCCTCTATCAGCGTGGCCTCTTGGCCATTAATGAAGGAAAAGATGAGGAGGCAGCCGGTTTATTTCAGGAGTGCCTGACTAAATCTCCGGACCTGTACAAGCGCGCCAGCTGCCATGGCATGTTGGGCGTCATTCCGTCCCCCCGGGAGCAGTTGATCGAACATCTCTTCGAGGCTCATCGCCTTTTCCATCGCGCCGGAGCCGCGGCAGATATGTTGATCGTGCTCAGTCACATGGCCATGATGGAAATCGTGCAAGGCACTCTGCTGCTTTCCAAGGACTGGCCCCTGTTCGCGGTCTCACCCCTGGCCCGCGCCGTGCGGCTTCTGGAGCGCGCGCAAACCGCCGCGGAACAGCTCGGCGATGACGATTTTCTGATCAATATCCGGCTCAATCTAGCCTCGGTCTACCAGACCACCCGGAACTATCGCGCCGCGCTCCACAGCCTCGATCAAGCCATGGATCAGACCGAGTGGGTTTATCTGCGATTGACGCAACAACAGATGGCGGAACGCTTCGCCGTGAGTGCGGGAAAAATCGTATCGAAGGCAATCGATTGCGCCGCCGAAGCCCAGCGCCCCGACCTCGCAGTTTCTATCGCCGAACGGCTAAAAGCGCGCCGCCTCTTCCGCGACTTGGCCGAGATTGGCCACGGCGCCATTTCGGATAACGAAACCACCGAAGAAAACACTCTCCTCGAACAGATCCGTCCTCTGCGCAGAAAACTCGTAGATGGACGACCCCTCACCGCCGCCGAGCGCGAAGCTTTGGATGAAGCGCAGCGCCGCGTTCGTGAGTTACGCGAGAACATCGCGCCGACCGGCGCGCCGCGCCCTTTTGCTGCCGGCGAGCCCTTCAGTTCCGCGATGCTGCGCATAGCCGTGTTCGGAGTCGCCGCCACCGAAGAGCCCATAGCCGATACTCCAGAGCCCATCTTGCCCGGCGTCGGGATGCAGTGCTCCTGCGGCGCTTTTAATCGCACCGAATCGACATTCTGTTCCGCATGCGATGCCAAATTGCCTAAGTCGGCCCGGATCTCTCTCGATGGCGACCCAGACATGCTTCAGGCCGAATATGGAAATCGCATGGTCGCCACATCCTCCGATCTCCTAAAAGACGGCAATCCGCAAGAAGCAGCCCGCTTGATCGAGGAAGCCCGTCAGCTGAGGCGGAACCCTTTAGACCCCTGGTTAATGGGTCTGGTTCGAATCGTCCAAGGCGAACTTGACTCCGCCCTTGAGCAGTGGGCCACGGTCAAGCAACTTCAGTTCAGTTTCGAAGATCCCTTCTGGCCGCTGCCCCTTTCTCCCTCCGACTTGGAAGACTTGACCGAAGCATGCCGCCGCGAACCGGCGCGCGCTGCAGAACTAGTCGCCCCGTGGACCAGCCGTTCCAATCGCCAAGGAGCGCCAACACCGTGAACGAGCGAACGGCGCTCCTGAACTTTCACGCCTCCGGTGACAGCATGCACGCGCTTTGGGTCGATAGTTCGGGGTGCGCTGTTTACAAAGTTCCGGTGGGGCAAGAGCGCCTCGATGCTGCCGCAGTCAGACTGCGCGAACGTTTTTCCCGGTTCAATCCCAAACGGCCGGAGCGTACCGACGTCTCCTGGTTTGCGAGCCTGGGAGAAGAATTACTCGCGCCGTTCAGCAAGAGGCTTAAGGATTTTGACCATCTCGTGATCGCCCCCTGTAGCGGCCTGCATGCACTTCCGCTGCACGCGTTTTCTCCCCCGGGTGAAGAGCCGCTGGGTATTACTCACAGCATTTCATATACCCCCAGCCTGTCACTCTATGCCCGGCTGCTTGCGCGCGCTCGCCTTCCGGTCGGTGGCGCGGGAACGTCGTGCTTCGCGACCGGCGCCCGCGAGGACGAGCCCGATATCCAAGATGCCTTCCGCCAATTGCCGGCCTGGTTCGCCGTAGCCACGGGCGGAACCCTGTTAACCGGTGCGAAGGCGTCCATAGATGCTTTCCGCAGCCTGGCCCCCCAAAGCGCCATCGTGTACCTGTCGTGCCATGGCGTCTTCAATGCCAGAGAGCCAAGGTTCTCGGAACTGTTGCTCTCCTCCGGCAATGACTTGCCCTCGCGCCTCGCTCTCAAGAACAGAGAGCGCGGATTGACCGTGAATGACGTTATACGGCTTTCGACGCCGGCAAGACTGGTCATCCTGGATGCCTGCGTCTCGGGCGAGCAACGGTTGTATCCGGGTGATGAGCCCATGGGCTTCCCCGCCGCTTTTCTGCTGGCCGGGGCTTCTTGCGTGCTCGGCTCGAACTGGAATGTCGAAGTGACCAGCGGGCGCGTATTTATGGGCGCATTGTTAGAGAAATGGTCCGAGCCCGCCTGTACGCTTGCGGAGTCCCTGCGTCTTGCCTATGCTGTAACCAGGAAACAATATCCACATCCTTTTCAATGGGCGGCATTTTCTATTCATGGATACGGACAACTGCAATTTAAGGAGTGAGACGGCATGGAAGACTTGACTCAAGCTCTCGGCGAACTGAACTCCAGCCAGATGACTGCGGCCGTGAAGTTCTTACTAGGCGCCATGGAGACCGAAGCGGGAACGGAAATCTCCGAGGCGGAAGTCCGCGAGACATTCAACGGCCTCAAAGCGGATGACGCTGTCGAAGGCCTTCGCCAGGAAATCGTAGCCGGTAACTCCGACCCCGAAGAGGTCGCTCGCTGGTCCCGTGCTCTGCTGACGCTGGCGTCAGCGCAGCCCGAATTACAAGATCAGGTACGAGAAGCTATCGAGGATGCCCGGGACGCCCATTTGAAAGATCTGGGCCTTTCCAGCCTGCTGGTGTTAGGAGCTGTCGCTATCGCACTGAAGTACCGCCCCAAGGTTTTTGAGAAGACGGGAAAAAGTCTCAAGATCCAGTGGGCGGATACCAAAGCCGGAAAGAGCGAGGATGTCGGAATTCTGGCAACCTTGGTCAAAGCAGTTACCGGGCATTAGGATCGCGCATGTCCACACCTGCAGACGACGCGAGCGAGCTCTATCAGATCGCGGTATTCGCTTCGCTGGCTCACGATCCTCCCAACATCCCCGACGAGCGGATCCTGATCCCTCTGAGCCTGAATTTATGGCTTAAAGGACGCGTGTCGGAAGCCGTAACCGGGTTCCGCCTTCTTGATCGAAGCGGCGCCCTGCCCACGGCTGGAGTATTAGCCTGGGGATGGTGGCTGCTGTACGAGGCCGAATTAGACAAGGCCGAAGAGCTTTTCAGCCGCGCGCTGCAAATGGAGCCGGATAACGACGAAGCCTCTCTCGGAATGGCCTTTCTGCGCTTTTATCAAGAGGACCACAGCGCCGCATCCCGCCTTTTCTCCAGCCTGGCGGTGCGTGGAAAGTTTTCTTCTCCCAAGACCATGGCGCCGGCCACCCAGGCGTTGGCGGAAGGCAGGCGTCCGGATGAGATTCAACCCGCGCCTCTTCTGGGACTGCCGCCCGGCTTGGCCCATGTCTATCAGAAACGGCAACTCGAAGGAAAGGACGCCGCAATCCGCTTCGCCCAGTCACAGGTCCGCCTGGCGCACGGCGAGAGCGCGCTCCCCGTGCGTCGTTTGATCCTAGAATGGCGATTTGAGGACCGCAAAGCAGACCCGCCTCAGCTTCGAGCCGAACTCGAAACCCTCCTGAAAGAATATCCGGACGAGGGCCGGCTCTGGCAGTATCTCGGAATGGCCCTGCGGCGAATGGAGCTGCAGGCGGAATCGCGCGATGCGTTCCACAACGCCGTAAGTGCAGCCCCACTCGACGCCGGCACGTGGGCCGGCTACGGCGCAAGTCTCATGGAGGCTCAGGAATTGGAACAGGCGCGCCACTATTACGAGACAGCTGTTTTTCTCAACCCCGAAAAGCTGGAATACCAGACGGAACTTGCCACATGCTATGCCGGCTTGAAGCAATGGCAGAAGGGCGAAGAGCGGTTTTCCGAAGCGGCGAAACGCGGCGCGACAGGGTTCGACTTGCATTTCAATCGAGCCGTTTGCCGTATGGGGCTAGGCGAAATTGGGCCCGCTATGGAGGATCTGCGGGCCGCCTTAGAGATCGACCCGACGCATCGCCGGGCTGCGGAAGCGCGCGAAATCCTTGAGTTAGAACGTAAGGCGATGGCATCGAAGGACGATAGGTTTCGTTTTGGGGAACTCTAACTCCGCTTGGCGCTTATCCACGATGGAACGTCATGCCAGGTGCATAATAGGCTTCGGCGGATGTCAAGGTAAAGACTTTGCGCGGGCCTGCTTCGCGACTAACTGCGTTTCCAGAACGACCGCTTGCGGGTCTCGATGCCGAGCGCTTTGCGAAGGGGTGCGGCTTCGGATTCGGCCAGGGGTAGAACGCCGCGCAGTATTTCGATTACTTCGGCCATGCGGCAGAAATGATCGACACAGTGGAAGCACTTGCCTACATGCTGCTCCAACTCTTCCCGGCCCCGCCAGGTGCTGCGTCCATCCAGCAGATCGAGGAAGGTCTTGGCTGGCAGGCAATCCTTCGTCAGCGCGGCGTCCGCTTCGATGCCCAGGGCGCGGCCATTTTCGGCGAGAAGGCCGCGGCGCCAGGAATCTACCTTGCCGCGGATTAGTTCGCCGGCCCGGGCGCCGATCTTTTCCACAGTTTCAGGAGACATGCGCAGAGCTTCGCCAGTTTGTTTAGCAGTGAAGTGCATGGTTTCAAACCACGCGGCCTGCTTTTCGACGACCGTCAGCGGCGCAAGGGCGTCAGCTACGGTCCCAAGATCCAATGGAATCTTAGGCGAAACGGACGGCGCGGCGGCTACGATTTTCTGGCGGATCTCGGCAACAAACCAGCGCTCGGGCGAAGGCTCCATCGATTGAAAGAGACTCAATTCGGGTTTGAGCAGTATGGTGAGCGTCGATTCTAAATCGGCTCCGCCGTAATGCGCCAACAGCTTGCGGACGACAGGCGCATAGCTCGCAACAAAGTGGGCCCAGCCTTCGGGTTTATCCGCGCGGCAATCGCGGATCATTTCATAGCACGTATAGATCATCTTCTACAATCATACGCGGGAGGGTTTTCGATGTCGGAATGTGTAGTGATCGGGTCCGCGACCAAGCATCGCGGCAAGCAAGACCTGGAATATTTTGAGGGCGTTTCGGCGCAAACAGCGAGAGCAAAAGGGCTTTGCATGCACCTGGTGACCATTCCACCACTGGGGCGCGCGCGGCCCCATTTGCACGAAAACCACGAGAGCGCCGTCTATGTGATCTCAGGCGAGGCGGGCATGTGGTACGGCGAGGGTCTACGCCAACATCTCTGGATGCACGCCGGCGACTTCGCCTACATTCCAGCCAACACGCCGCATCTACCTTATAACCCGAGCGCCGAAGCGCCGTGTGTCGGGCTAATCGCGCGTACTGATCCTAACGAACAGGAGAGCGTGATGCTGCTGGATATCAAAGACCCTGGGGTTGCGCCGAGAGAAAGCGGCGCAAGATAGGTCTGCCGGTATTAACGCCCCACCATCCCAGTAGTGACTTGGAGTTTATGGCCGATCGCCGGTCGGTTTACCGTGCTCGCTAGTGTTATGTCTTCGAAATAACTAGACAGTTGATTTCTTCCGCTTTCTGGATTTGGGGCTGGTGGAGCCGGGCTTGATCTGCTCCAAGGTCTGGCGACAGCGGGTGAGTTTTTCCTGGATGGACTCGACGGTCGCGGTCCAAACGAAGGGTTTGGGATCCTGATTCCAAGCCGCGAGAAACGCTTCGATAGACGCTTTCAGGTCGGCCACACTGAGGAAGACGCCACGGCGGATGGTCTTGTTGTCGAGGTGACCGAACCATCTCTCGACGAGATTCATCCAACTGGAACTGGTTGGGACGAAGTGAGACACGAACCGAGGATTACGTTTCAACCACGCCTTTACTTTTGCGTGTTTGTGCGTTCCGTAGTTGTCCATGATCAGATGCAACGGGACATCGCCGGGAAACTCGGAGTTGATTCGGTGTAAGAATTTCAGAAACTCCTGATGCCTGTGCCTCTCATGGCATTCGCCGACGACCTTGCCCTCTAAAGTCTCCCAGGCGGCGAACAGGGTGGTCGTGCCGTTGCGCTTGTAATCGTGGGTCATCGTGCCGCATCGCCCCTTCTTGATCGGCAATCCCGGCTGGGTACGATCCAATGCCTGAATCTGGCTCTTTTCGTCTACGCACAGGACGATCGCCTGTTGCGGGGGATTCAGGTACAGACCCACCACATCGGTCATCTTTTCCAGGAACTTAGGGTCGCGCGAGAGCTTAAAAGTTTTCGTACGATGTGGCTGCAGATTGTGGGCGCGCCAAATATTGTTGACGGTGGACTTGCTGACGCCCTGGCTCTCGGCCATGGTCCGGCAACTCCAATGCGTCATCCCCGCAGGTTTGGTTTGCAGGGTCGCATCCACGATAGCGGCGATCTTAGCGATTTGGTACGTCGGCTTTCGACCGCGTCCGGAAGCGATGTCCCACAGACCGTCCAGCCCCTTATCGCCGAAGCGCTTTCGCCACAGAATCACCGTGTTTCGATTCACCGAAAGCCGTTTCGCAATGGTGACATCGGACTCGCCTGCAGCGGCGGCCAAAACGATTCGGCAACGCAAAGCGACCTGCTGTGGGGTGCCGTGGGCTGCAGTCCACTGCTGGAGCTTCTCCTGTTCGACTTCCGAAAGCTGACGCGAATTCCCCACGACCCACGATAACGCGGCCAGACCAGTCTGTCTAGTTATTTGTTGGACATAACACTAGCATTAGCACAGTCGGTGATCAATTGGCCACAACAGGGCACTTCAAGCAGCGGGTTGGGCAATCGCATCCCATGCCCGCCGTCGATATCGATCTCTTCAAAGGCCTTGGGCCATCTCACGCAATTGACTTCACAAGACTTGTCCAACATCGCTGGGCCTAGCGACTACCTGCAAGGCGCATGGGGTTTAACCAGGCTACTGCGCGGGTCAAACCCACATTGTTATTCAGATGGTTGCGCGAACTGAGCGGCGGGAGTAAGCTCCGAGTAGAGGGAGATTTTCTATGAAGGCTATATTTCACCTTGCCGTTTGCGGCGCGTTGCTGGCGGGTGGCGCCATCGCCCAGCATCGCGGCGGCGGAGGAGGCGGCGGTGGCTTCCACGGATCGATGGGCGGTGGCATTTCTCACGGAGGCGGGGCTGTGATGGGCGGCGGGTATCGCGGGTCTATGGGTGGCTTTAGCACCGGCGCCTATCGCGGCGGCTACTCCTACGGCGGAGGTTATAATCGTGGCGTCTCTTATGGATATCGAGGCTATGGGTATGGGTATCGTGGCTACTATGGCGGATTTTACGGTGGCTACTATCCGTGGTACGGGTTTGGGTTCGGCATAGGTTACTCGCCTTATTATTACGGCGGCTACGGTTACCCCTCCTCGTATTATTATCCGGATACGTACTCATACCCTGTTTCCTCCAGCTACTATTCGACCTACTCGCCACAACCTACCGTCAATGTAGTTTACCCGCAATCGCAACCTACGACGGTTTATGTCGACCATAGTAGCGCGGGTCAGGGTGCTTACGATCAATATGGGCAGCCGCTCATGACATCAACCAATGGAAATTCGGGTTCACCGATTTACCTGATCGCGACAAAGGATCACACGATTCAGGCGGCGCTTTCTTATTCCGTGAATGGTTCTACAGTCGAATATATTACGACGGACCACCAGCAGAAGCGGGTCGCCCTGGACCAAGTGGATCGAGACTTGTCGATGCGCCTCAACCGCGAGCGGCATGTAGCCTTTCAGTTGCCAGGTCAGCAATAGTGCGATAAACCTCACCTGGATGCTGCCACGGCCTGTGAATTGCCTGATGCAGGCCATGGCAGCCGCAACGGACTTCACGCCCGCTCAACTTTTCGAAGAGCAGTTTCGACGATTGGCCGATTTTGAGCCAGTTAGCTTCCCGGTAATCAGCCTTTACCTCAATACCCAATCGGATGCTCACGGGCGGGACCACTTTGAGCTATTTCTGCATCACGAGATGGCATCCCGCGCGCGAACCTTCGCTTCGGGATCGGGTGAAGCTGCAAGCTTTGCGCGCGATGAAGAACGCATTCAAGCGTATCTTGAAAAGGATTTGCAGCCATCCGCAAACGGATTAGCGTTGTTCGCCTGCTTGGCGGCAAACGGATTCTTCGAAGCCGTACAGTTACAGGCGCCAATCGAAGAGAATCGTTTGTACGTCTCAGATCAGCCTCATCTCTATCACTTGGCGCGTCTTGACGATGAATATCCAAGTTATGCGGCGCTGGTGAGCGACGCCAATTCGGCGCGTATTTTCGTCTTTCGACTCGGCGGCAAGATTTCCGACGAAAAAGTGAAGGGCAAGAAAGTGCAGCGCGTAAAAGTGGGCGGCTGGTCGCAGGCGCGATACCAACGGCGGGCGGAGAATGCCCATCGCGATCATGCCAAAGAAGCGATCGATGCTTTGGAGCGCATCGTCCGCGAGGAAAAGATTGTGAATGTGGTCTTGGCCGGCGAGCCCGTTATCCTTCATGAACTCCAAGAGCAAATGCCCAAAGAACTGGCCGCGAAAGTGGTGGACACCATGCGACTGGACGCGAAAGCCCCGGAGCGGGAAATTCTAGAATCGACTCTAGAGGCGATGCGCGAAAACGACGCTGCCACAGACGCCGAGAAAGTACGCCGGCTTTTCGATCTCTACCGCTCGGGTGGACTGGCTGTGGTGGGCATCGAGGAGACGCTGAAAATGCTCGAAAACGGGCAGGTAGAGGAATTACTAATCGGCGCATCACTGGAAAATCAGGGCGCAACAGAAGAAGCCACCGACGGTCTGGTGACCAAAGCCAAACAGACCGCCGCGCAGGTAAGCTTTATCCAGGATTCCACACTGCTGGCGAGCGTGGAAGGCGTGGGCGCTGTCTTGCGCTGGCGCTGATTCGGATGCCCGCAGTGGCAATCCACTTTACCGCAACCGCTTGATTCTGCTATCCTCACTAGGTAGAAATCGTTCGAAAATGCTCTTACCCGGCCATTCAAGGCTGGGCCTACCTGCGAGGTTCAAATGTCAGGCCATTCCAAATGGGCCACTATTAAACACAAGAAGGCAGCTCTCGACGCCAAGCGCGGAAAAGCCTTCACCAGATTGATTAAGGAAATCACTATCGCCGCGCGCAACGGGGGCGACCCCGACGGCAATCCGCGATTGCGGACCGCAATTCTCGCCGCCAAAGCGGTATCCATGCCGGCCGACAACATCAAGAAAGCTGTGATGCGCGGAACCGGCGAATTGGAAGGCGGACAGATCGAAGAAGTGATGTTCGAAGGCTACGGCCCGGGCGGCGCGGCCGTACTGGTGAACGTGGCGACTGATAACCGTAACCGTACGGTGAGCGAAATCCGCCACGCGTTCTCGAAGAATGGCGGCAATATGGGCGAGCAAGGAAGCGTCGCCTGGATGTTCGAGCGCAAGAGTCAGATGTACGTACCGTCTGAAAAGGTCTCCGAAGATCAGCTGATGGGCATTGTACTGGACGCTGGCGCGGAAGATCTACGCAACGAGGGCGATCAGTGGCAGATTCTTGCGCCGCCCGAGGCGCACGAATCCGTGATCAAAGCACTTGAAGCTAATGGCTTGACGCCGGAAGATGCCAGTATTGCGATGGTTCCGAAAAATCTGATCAAGCTCGAAGGCAAGAATGCGAGCGGGATGCTGCGGCTCAGCGAAGTGCTCGAAGAGCACGACGACGTGCAGAACGTCTACGCGAACTTCGATATCGACGAAGAGGAGCTGGAGGCTCTGGCGTAAAACCGTGCGCGTCCTCGGCATCGATTGCGGCTCGGAACGAACCGGTTACGGCGTAATCGAAAGCGATGGCGCAACGCATCGGCTGCTGATCGCGGGAGTGATTCGCACCAGCCCCAAATCGCGGTTTGAACTAAGGCTGCTCGAGATCGCGATTGGGCTGCGCGGATTGATCCGCGAGCACGCGCCGGAATCGGCTGCGGTAGAGGGCGTGTTCCACGCGGTGAATGTGAAGACGGCCCTCAAACTGGCGCATGTCCGCGGCATTGCGCTATTGGCAGTGGCGGAGGCCGGCATTGGACTAGCCGAATATTCTCCCCTTGAGGTGAAGACCAGCGTCGTCGGTTACGGTCGCGCGGAAAAATGCCAGGTGCAGCTGATGGTGCAATCGTTGCTGCGGCTTCCGGCGATCCTGGAGTCGGAAGACGCCAGCGACGCGCTGGCGGTGGCGATATGCCATGCTACGCGCGAATCCACCGCGCGGAGAATCGCATCGTGAGAGTTCTCTGCTTCTTCGTAATTGCGGCCGCAATGTGGGCGGGCGACTCCCCGCGCGTATTTTATTCGCGCGTATTTCCCGGCAGCAAACCAGACTATATCCAGGTAGTGGTGGAGAAGAGCGGCGACGCGGTTTACCAGGAAGCGGTGGATGACGACCTGCCGCTCAAATTCAAGCTTACTCCTGAGGAAACCGCCGCGGTCTACGAGCTGGCCGGCAAACTCGATTACTTTAAGCATCCGCTGGAATCCGGCCTAAAGGTTGCGTTCATGGGGACGAAAACGCTTCGGTATGTCGATGGCAACGACAAGAGCGAGGCGAAGTTCAATTATTCCGAAGAACCGGCTGCGCAACAACTGGTGGATTGGTTCGAACGCATGGCCGAATCCGCCGCGCGGCGTATCGAACTGGAGCGCACGGTAAAGTATGACCACTTGGGTGTAGACCAAGCGCTCAATAGCATTGAAGAGTCGTTCGAAAGCGGACGAGTGGTGGCGCCCGAGCAATATCTGCCGATGCTAGACCGCGTGGCGAAGAACGAGACGTACATGCACCAGGCGCGGGCGAAGGCGGCGGAACTCGCGGAATATATACGGAAGCCGAAGTGACAACCACCCGTGATACGCGCACGGTTTCTCGTCACTACTATACTGAGTCGAGACAACTAAGAAGCCGCGCGGCTCGCAGAGCGCGGAGCCGGGGAGAGATCGGCTTAATCCATGGACGGCGCACGCTGGGAGCAGATTCAGGAATTTTTTCACGCGGCGTTACAGTTACCCGCCGGCAGCCGCGAGACCTTCATCGCGGATCGCTGCGACGGCGATGACCAACTGCGCCAACAATTGAATTCTCTGCTGAATCAGGAAACAGCCAGCCTGTTTGAAGACGGGAATTGCCAAAACCGCGAGCAGATCGAGAAACTCTCTCGCACGATCTCACAGCCATCCACAGGCGAAAGCGTGACTCAACCTATACTGCTGTCAGGCGCCGTTGTCGGCCCGTACGTAATTGACGGGCCTCTCGGAAAGGGCGGCATGGGAGAGGTCTTTCGGGGAAGAGACAGCCGATTGGGACGCACTGTGGCGCTGAAATTCCTGTCCCAAGCAATGACCGCGGACGAATCTTTGTTAAGCGGTTCCGGCGCGAGGCGCAGGCGATCTCCACGCTAAACCACCCTAACGTTTGCACAGTCTATGACATTGGCGACCACACCGGCAGACCGTACATAGTGATGGAACTGCTGGAGGGTCAGACGCTCAAGGAACGTATCGCCGCGGGGGAATTTACCAACGACGAGTTGCTGGAGATTGCGCTGCGCGGCGTAAGTCACTCCGCAAACTGCCGTGGAGTGAGTCGCACGCCAACGCGACAAAATCTCTTACGCTAGATGCATACGGGCTGCGGTTGACCCAGATCACGAGGCCAGACTGGATCGAGTTTAAGCGGCATCCATCTCCGCGGTCCCGAGCCACTTTTCGAGCATCGCGTCGACGGAGGCGGCGCCGATTGGTTTTACTAAGCGGTCGCACATGCCGGCGTCGAGACAGAGGCGGCGGTCTTCTTCGAGAGCTCGAGCGGTAACGGCTATTATGGGCGGTGCGCTGTTGCCCAACGTCTTACGTATGCGGCGCGTGGCCTCGAAACCATCGATTTCAGGCATCTGGCAATCCATCAGAACCAGGGAATAGTTACCGGCGCAAGCCATTGCTGCAGCTTCGACTCCGTTAGAGGCGAGGTCGTATATGCAGCCGCGGCGTTCCAGCATGACGGACAGCAGTTTCTGGTTTACAGCGTTGTCGTCAGCGATGAGAATGCGGACGCCGTCGAAACGGCGGTGCGGTTCCGGATACGAGGGAATCACGGCGACAGGAGAGGCGGGTTCCAGCGGCAGGTCGAAATAGAAGCGGGAACCGACGCCTTCTTCGCTGGCGAGTCCAATGGCGCCGCCCATCAATTCCACGAGTTGTTTCGAGATGGCCAGGCCTAAGCCGGTGCCGCCATACTTACGCGTGGTGGAAGCATCGGCCTGTGTGAATTTCTGGAAGAGACCGACTTGCGCGGCGGAGGAGATGCCAATGCCGGTATCCGTAATGCAAAAGCGAACAGTAGAACCGTACGCGGCTTCCACCGAGAGCGTTACGCCGCCGCTTTCAGTGAACTTCACGGCATTGGCTACCAGATTGAGCAGCACCTGGCGAATCCGCGGCGCGTCTCCGCAATAGTGTCTTTCGATGGCAGGAGCGATAGATACGTAGAATCCGATCTCCTTTTGACGGGCGCGAGGCGCAAGCAAGAGGCCCACGCTTTCGACCAAGGCGGGCAGGTCGAATGGCTCACAGTGAATGGCCACGTGACCCGATTCGATTTTGGACAGATCGAGTACGTCATTGAGTATCGAGAGCAGGGCGCGGGCGGAATTCAGGATTGTGCCGCCATATTCCGCCTGATCCTCTTGCAAGGGCGTTTCGAGTAATAGCTCACAGGTTGCCATGATGCCATTCATGGGCGTGCGAATCTCATGGCTCATGTTGGCGAGGAACTCGGATTTCACAGCGGCGGCACGGTTGGCTGCAGCGGCCGCGTCTTCCGCCTTACGGCGGGTGGCCTGGAGGCGGCGGTTTTGCCACCAGATCATGGCCGCCACGACCGCTAGCAGGCAGAATGCGACGGCCAGCCACAAGGTGCGCTGCCGTCCCTCGTCGATCAGATCGATGACCAGCGTATCGTTGGTGGATTGGCGCGTCCAGGTGAAATATGTTCCGTTCAGGACGCCCTCCCGCGACAATTTGCTGATATCGGTGCGAATCGCCTCGGCCGCCCACCGCGCCTGGGGATTCGTTAGACTTGCGGCCACTCCAAAATATAGCTGGGCGTCAGGCAATCCAACATAACGGAACTCGTGTCCTTTACAGGCGGGCGGCAGATCAAGGACGATCGACCGGCCAGCCCGTTCCCAAATGAACATCGCGTCCACGCTGTGGTTGCAAACGGCTGCCGCCCCTTCCGAAAAGTCTCGGAGGCGGAGAATCTGCGCCGCGGGTAGAGTCAGCCGTGCAACGCGTTCATTGGTGCCTGGGTAGCGGACGGCAACGCGCTTTCCAGCAATATCTTCCCGAGAGCGGATCGGACCGTTCGCTTCCACCATCAGCCAAAATCGCTGCGAAGCCCATGGCTGGGAAATGAAGAAGCGACCCCGCCGGTCGGGCAGGTCTCCAAAAAGCGGCCACATATCGACTGCGCCGGTGGCCATAGCGCGTTCCGGGCCTTGCGGCGAATAGATCCATTGTAGGTGAATCTTCAGTCGCCGCGCGGCGTCTTGCATGATTTCGACGGCAGGTCCGGCCGGCTTGCCTTCTGAGTCTCTGTATTGATCGGGGGCGCTGTTCTCAAAGCCCATGCGAAACGTGCGCCCAGCGGGGTTTCGTCTTCGACCTTCAAAAAAATACGCCGCCAGTACGGCCACCGAGAAGGCGGTTACAACGTAAATGGCGCGGCGGCGACTGAGCAATGCGCTTATGTCCTAACGGACATATCGGCCGAATTGCGAAAAACCTGAAAGAGGCGGCGCTAACGGCCGCGGCCAGCTGCTGCCGCTGTATCGCTCGATGGAGGAACGATGCCCTTCACGCGCAAATAGACGCTGATATACCCATATTCTTCGTTATCGTGGATTACGTTTCGGATGAGCGCGCCAAGGTTGGAAAGAGCACCGCGGCCCGAGCCGGTCATCTCCATGGCGTTAGCATCGGTAACAGCATCCCAACCCGCGTCGCACACGTCAAAAGAGGCCTTCAAGGCGGTGACAATATCGGCCTTCGACTTCGAGCCGAAATCCGGCGGCTTAGCGTCACCGCGCACACGCCCGCAGTAATTCACCTGCGCCTGGGCGATATGCTGAAACAACTCGCCCAGTGTGCGGATATCGGGCGAAGCCTTGAAGGCATAGTCAGCTTCGGGAACCTTCTCGGCCGCCTTCAGGACGTTCCCTTTAATCAAGCCATAGGCGGCCCTCATTTCGGTCATTAAGGGATTGGCGGTCTGCGCGTGGAGCGCGATGGAAGCGAACGATAGGCTCAGCAGACACACGGCGGAACGTAACATGAATTCTCTCCTTGCAATGAGTGGGATCGAAGCTGATGATAGCGTATCGATGCCCTTGAGCCAAAGCCAAACTAAGATGGTTTACAAACGCGTTCGAAGTTCTCGGTGGTGACGCGGGCGATCTCATCGAGGGCTTCGCCTCGTACTTCCGAAAGTCGGCGCGCGGTCTCGGCGATGAAGGCCGGCTCATTGCGCTTACCGCGATGCGGAACGGGCGCGAGATAGGGGCAATCGGTTTCGATCAGAAGGCGATCCGGCGGGGTGATGCGCGCGGCCTGCCGCACGGATTCCGCCTTGGGAAACGTCAGCACGCCGCCGAAGCTCAGGTGGAAACCGAGATCGAGCGCTTGGCGAGCCTGCACCTCATCGCCGGTGAAGCAGTGCATGATGCCTTCGCCTTGCCAGAGTGCGCGCAAGACTTCGAGGGTATCGGGCCAAGCTTCGCGCGTGTGGATGACGATTGGCTTGCGCGTTGCGCGGGCGAGTTCGAGCTGGCGTTCGAAAACCTGGCGCTGCACGTCACGCGGCGAAAAATCATAGTGATAGTCAAGTCCGATTTCGCCGATGGCCAGAACCTTGGGAAGGCGCGCCAACTCGCGCAAATGCGAGAAGGTCTCTTCGGAGGCCTTGGATGCATCGTGCGGATGTACGCCAATGGTTGCGTAGACGAATGGATAGCTATCGGCGAGGCGGACGGCGGTTTGGAGATCGGGCGGTCCATCGCCGGTCCCGATAGCCATCATGCGCTCAACCCCGGATTGGCGCGCGCGCTCAATTACGGCTTCGCGATCGGATTCGAACTGCTCATTATCGAGATGGCAATGGGTATCGACAAAAGTCATGTTATTTCAGGCAGAGTTTGCGCGGAATATACCTAAATGGTAACCCAGTGAACAGAAAAGATGCCCTGTTGGGAGACCCGGACAGAATCGGTAATCGGATATGAAGAAGATGATTTGCTCAAAAGTTCGACCGGTTCAGTTTGGTGATGCACAACCGTTCAAGCCCCGAACTCCGCTACTTGTTGCCATGGAGAAGAGTGTTTGTGTCCGCGCTGGATTGGATCGAGATTCGTGTGATCGATAGTTTCGCGTACCTATTCGCTCGTCACGAATTGCTGTCGCACAAGAGCTCCGAACTGCGTCGGGGCAAAGCGGCTTACGAGGAACGGCTGGTCATACCAACCCCACGCCGTCCAGCCGATATTGAGTTGATTCAGGAATGCTACAAGGCTGCGGCCAAATTCTAAGTCGGCAGGGGTATCGGCGCCGCCAAACTCACCCACGAAGACCGGCGCCGTTTGGGAGAGATTGCCGAAGGCTTGTAGCCAATTCGTGCCTTTGTTGGAGTAGACATGCGAAGAATAAACCACGTTCGTGAGATTCATCGGCATTCCCCGCAGATCGTAGCCCCAGTTTATCCCGGAGATGAAAACCAGCGCGTCTCCGTTCTGTGCCTTGATCGCGCCCGCCAACCTTTGCGCCCACGGCTGCCATTCCGTCATGGTGACCGATCTTTGTCCGGGCGGGTAGGTCGTGCCGTCTTCCCGATTAAGCGGATACGGATCGTCATTCAGGCGATCGTGCGGTTCGGTAAAAATGTCATAGAGTACCGCGGGTTCCTCTCTATACCGCTGGGCTAACTGCGTCCATAGTTCAATCGACTGCACGTTCGGCAACGGGGCGACAAAGTTCCGGTCTCCTCCGTAAATACGGTCGCCGTCGAGCCATTGCAAGTCGAGAAGAGTATAAGCGCCAAAGAGCGAGTTCCAATAGATCACCTGGTCGAGAGCGTTCTGATATTCCTCGCCGGAACGGCCATTGCGTCCGCGCAGTACGAAGTCCTGATTAAACGGCAGCCGAATAATATTGCAACGCCAACCCTGCACGATGTTTTGGATTTCCGACCGGGAGATTGCCGCACCTGAGAGAAAGCCCTGTTCATCCGGACCCGCATATTCCAGGCCCGACCGATTCACGCCACGCAACAAAATGGGGACGCCTGTGACGGCGTCGATAATGCGGTTACCGCTGGTGGTCAACGGCGCAAGGCCGTTTGAGAGCTTTCCATTCATAGGAGCATCGCTGACCCAGGTGTACATCGGTTTGAAGAAAACAGCAACTGCTTCGCCGGGTTCGGTAAGAAAAAAGGGCAGGCGCTTCTCTTCGCGTTTCCTCACCCAACGGTGATTGGAACGTAAAGAACTGCCCACCCTCAAGGATTTGACCTCGGTCTATTTGAAGTTGGCTTGCGCCGAGGTGTCCTTCGTAATCGTCACCGTGCATGTGGGAACCGTGCCCGCACATGCGCCCGTCCAGTTAACGAAGACATGCCCGGCCAGCGGGGTAGCCGTCAGCGTGATCGCCGTGTTCACCGGAAATTTTGCTGAACAGCTGCTACCGCAGCTTATAGAGGTTCCGAACGCTCCGCCGGGCGCTCCCGAAACAGTTCCGCTTCCACCGCGGCCAACCGAAAGGTTAAATACCGGAATGAACGCGGCATTCACCGTAGCAGGTTGCGTGACGGTAAGGCTGCAGGTGGAGGCAATGCCAGTGCAATCGCCGCTCCAGCCGCCGAACTCAGCGTTACCGGGAGTATTCGCCGTCAGCGTGATTGTGGTTCCCGCCGCCACCTGCTCCGTGCAGTTGCCGCCGCAGTTGATCTTGTCTCCCGTCACTGTGCCCGAGCCGGTTTTCGTCACCGTCACCGAGGGTATCGCCAGGTTGGCTGCGGCGATTTGCGCGCCGATATAGTCGCCGAGTTCTCCCGGTTGAGGCGAGGCGCAGTCTCCCGCACCGGCGCACAGCGCTTCATGCGTCGAGGGATTGAATGCTCCGGTATATTTATAAAACTCATATCGTCTTACGACGGCGTGTTTTCCGTTTGCCGGGGTGCCGCTGCTATGCATCACGCCGCTGCCCGGGTTATTGGGATTCGACTGCAGCAGTTTCCAGGGCGTTTCTGCCTTGGACTCATCGGGCACCACTGGGTTTCCGGCCATCAAATCGTCCAAATCCACCACATTATCGGCTTCGCTTTTATAGACCTTGACCCACTTTGCGTCTCCCCACTGCGGAGGCGCCACAAATGGCGGCGGAGGCAGCGGCGGCAGTTGTATCTGGAAGTCGATGGCCGGTTGCGCGTTGGGCTGGGCGGGCGGCGCGGCCACGATGACCGGCTGCGGAATTGCTACGGGAGTTGGCGTCGGAGTAGCAACGGCTCCACCCATGTAATACATCAACTGGCCGGGGTTATTGGGGTCGGGGACCAGCCAGCGGTACACCACTTTTGATGGCAGCACGGTCGTGCTGATGCCGAAGTGTTCACAACCTGCGTTTGCATATCTCGATCCAAGGCCGATTGTCCAGCAACTCTCACCGGTAGCCACGGTTCCGCTGTAGGGTGGCGTCATCTGGGAGAATTGCTGGGTGGCGGGGTTCCATTGACCGGTCCAGCGAATATAGACGCCGCCATTGAACGGGATGATAGCGCCCGAGCAGTACCGGATATAGCAGCCGTTCGCGGGGTTGAATGGCGTAATGTCGCCGAAAACGCGCGTGACTTCCGCTCCGTGAATGCCATCGGCCTCGATTTCGAAGCCCGCAGTGTACACTCCAGTGTCGTTGATGCTATCGAAATTGGCGGGATAGCCGATAATTGTGGCGGATTGCGCCCTTAAAGGACTCGGGGTAGCCAAAAGCGCCAGCCCTAACGCCCCGCAACCTAGGTGTAACGCCGTTGACCTTATAGAAGGCCTGGATCTTTGTCTCACTGAATTCTCCTCTTAGTGATGGTTTCGTCGAAGCCTGGCGGCTGGGCCGCGCGACGGCATCTTGAAATCTAGGACTGTGAGGAATAGACCGCGGAACAGAGCGACCCTCGAAATTGGGCCAATGTATTGTAAACTCTTCGATCGCTAAACCGGCCGGGTAGAATGTGCGGTCCCTACTTCGCCAATGTGTCCCACAGGCGCGCGGCGCGCTCCAGCACGAAATCGCGGTCTTGCGGCATTACAAACCGTCGCCGAATGAGTTCGTCGGCTGCCGCGCCCGCGCGCTTTAAGTAATCCTCGCGACTAGCATAGCGCTCCGCAATCGAGAGCCGGGGATCGTGTACCGCCTCGCGCGCGTCTTTAGTCTTAGCCAACGGAAACGTCGACCCGTAGAACTCTGCGATCTCTTGCGCGGCTCCCCGGCCGGCCGCCCGCAAGTTCCAGCCCGTCATTGTGGCAAGCGGCACTGAGATCTCCGGCATACGCACTCCTCCAAGGTCGATACCATCGGCGTCCACCTGCGGCACAAGGACCGGAAACGCCCCCGTCACCTTGGGCGGTTCCTGCAAAATGATGCCGCGCGATTCGAACTCCGGCCCGAAATCGAGACGGCGCGCAACCCGCGGATGCTGCGGCCACGCCACGCCTTCGATGGCCGGAAATTTCAGTCCCGCAACCGTCGTTAACTGGCCTTCCGCGAGATGCGGGTACACCGACGCGGGCGGCGCCACGTTATCCTTTACCCATGCCTCCAGCGCCGCGAGTAGCGCGCGCTGCACGGGCCGGTGGTCGACCACGTTGATGTCATACGCCGTGCCCTGCTTCGTTAGCGGCAGGTTGCGTGGGAAGTGTTGCACGCCTGCCATGAAATAGATGCGCGTCTCTGGCGAAATGGCGGCATCGCGCTTACCATCGGCCGTAATGTGGATGAGGGAAGCAATGCGGCCCCAGTATTCCGATGAATCATTGGTGAAGAATATTTTGGGAAGAACGCGGGCCGCCCGCGCACGGTCCAGCAAGCCGCCAATCTTGCCTGTTATCGGATCCGTTTCATCGGTATCGGTAAACGGGAACATGTCGGTTGGATAGAAGACATTCATATACGCCCAGCCATCGCGCGAAGGCTGAGCGTATCGGAAGTTAAAGCTGCCGCGGCCTGCGCCCGCGACATCCGCCCAAACGCCGTCGAAGACCTTCCGGCCGTTTTCATCGGCGTTAAAGCCGTCATAGAGAAACTCACGCAACCAGCGTCCGCTCTGCGAAATGCCGAAACCGATGGCGAGTTTTACGCTGGGCCGCGCACCGCTCCAGCCGCTGGCTTCGGCGCCGTATTTCAGATACGAAATAAAATCGCGCACGGCAGCCAAACCCGCGCCGGCCACCACCGGATCCTTCCCCTGGTAGACAAATTCGTAAAGCATGCCTGCTTCAAATCCGCCGGGCATTTCCACGGAGCGGCCATTCGAGGCGAGCAAGTAATTCTCCTTGGGAATTACTCGCGGCGAGGCATCGGTTCCGCTGCGAACATATAGCGCCATAGGCTCTCCCACTGGAATCGCATCTTGCGTACGATCGCCCAACGGCATGGTGGTTCCACCTTTCTCCGGCGTGAACTCGGAACGCACCAGACCCTCGGCGGGCGCGTTCGCGCGGTAGTGAGGAGCAGTGAAGTGCAGTTGCGCGCGGTTCGGCGCTGGAATATCCCACTCCCATGCCAGCCAGACCAAGGTATACCCTTGCTTCATCACCCATTCGTCGCCGAAATCGCTGCCGTCGCGAGCCAGGTTGAAGCGGCTGAGCATTCCTTTGCCGCCGCGGTTGGAAACTTCGAACAGCACGGTTTCATTTCCCTTGGCCGCGTCAGTTGGCTGCAGGATGTAGAAATCGGCTTCGCTCTCCGCTTCGCCGGCCGCGTTGAGTTGGGCCAAGTCCAGATCGCGCACGATCCGGTTTGCCGGCAGCTTCGGATTCATGCCGAAGCGAACACGACCTTCAATTCGCTCGTAAGCCCCGCCAAGTAGGGGAGCGCGTTGGTCGATTTGGACGCTGCGCACGGCTGCGCCGGCCACCCCCACGAGGGCGAGAAAATAGAGAAATCGGCCAAACATAAGGTCGAGTCTATCAGGCTACGAATCCGCGCCGTTGCCGCCCAGCGGCTCGGCGATGCCTAGCTTCGCCTTGAGTGGTGGCAGAGCGCGCAACCCGAAGAGCGTCATCACCGCCAACACGACGGCGATAACCCACCGGTCTTCGGCGATTGCGGCGCCCACCACGCCAGTACAGAAGATGCCAGCCGCGGTGGCAACGCCGTGCACATGATTTTCCGTCTTGAGGATCGCCCCGCCCCCGATGAAGCCGATGCCGGCTAGCAGCCCCTGCACAATCCGTGACTGAGTATCCGGACTCGCGTGCCCGGCCGGCTGCGCCAGCAACAGATAGCCGCAACTCGCCATTGCGACCAACGGGAACGTCCGCAGCCCCGCGGAATGCGTCTCCTTTTCGCCAATCGCGCCGGCCGGCAGAGCGAAAAGGAATGCAGCCGCTAGTTTGGCGATGGTCAATAGGTCAGGATCGAGGCTCGGCGTCATAGATTTTATGATACAGACGCATCACGCTCCCAGTGCGAGGTAGCGGCAGCGCGCCAGCACGCGCTCAAAGCTAAAATAAAAGAATGGGAACCCTTACCATCGCGGGCCGTGAATTTCGGTCCCGATTGATCGCAGGCACCGGCAAGTACCGCAGCTTTGCGGAAATGCAGCGCTGTCATGAAGCGTCGGGCGCGGATATGGTGACCGTGGCTGTGCGCCGCGTCAACCTCACCGACCGTTCCAAGGAATCGCTGCTGGATTATATCGACCGCGGCAAGATTTTCATTTTGCCCAACACCGCCGGGTGCTATACAGCGGACGACGCCATCCGCACTTCTATGTTGGCGCGCGAAGTAGGTCTATCGAACTGGGTAAAACTCGAAGTCATCGGTGACGAAAAAACGCTCTTCCCTGACAATTTCGGATTGCTCGAAGCCACGCGCGTACTTGTGAAAGAAGGCTTTGTCGTGCTGCCCTATACCACCGACGATCTTGTTACGGCGCGCAGACTAATCGACGCCGGCGCGTCCGCGGTAATGCCGCTCGCGTCGCCGATCGGTTCGGGCATGGGCATTCAGAATCCCGCCAATCTACGCATCTTACGGGAGCAAATCACGAGCGTTCCGCTGATCGTCGATGCGGGCGTGGGAACCGCGTCCGATGCCGCCATCGCAATGGAGTTGGGAGCAGACGGCATCCTCATGAACACCGCCATTGCGGCCGCTGACGATTCGGAAAAGATGGCGCGCGCGATGAAACTGGGAGTAGAGGCTGGACGGCTCGCCTACGAATCGGGACGCATGCCGAAGAAACTCTACGCCGCCGCCAGCAGTCCGCTCGCCGGCGTGGTTGGAAGCTGAGCGATCGAAGATCTCGGCGTCGACCAAGACGTCTTCGTCGAATGCCGTAAGCGAAGAGATTCGCCCCAACTGGACGGTCCGGCGTGAGCCATTTCGCCGAAATTACCGTGACCGATCGGATCTCATCCACGACACAGAACTCAGTCGAGCCATTTGCCCCGACACAGCGACGCGAGATGCCACTGCCGCTTCGCGTAAGAGGCGAATTGACCTTGATCACGAGTTCGGGTGCGCCGCAAGGGTTCTCGTCGAGATCCATGGTCTCGAAGCGCGCGCGGCCGATCATGGCCACATCCGCCGCGCGGAGATCGGACTTCGGGATTGCCCGGAAGGCGAATTTCATCCAGCGCCGACTCTTCCCCCCACTCAAGAGTGCCGGAATGTCTCACAATTACCGATTTTGCACGGGAAGTAGTTAGACGGACCGCTTCGACCCCCTCATCAATTTTCCGAGGGTTTCTCCGCGTGGTCTACGACGAGGAACTCGAGGTCGACTTTCCGCGGGACGAGCTAAAGCCCGAGTTGATTCTCCACATTCCGGAAAATTGGTGGATCAAACTTCGCCTCCGTCGGCGTTCCCGGCTCGGCGGCCGATGTGTCAGTGTAGCTCAGCGTGAAGTCGAACGATCCATCGATCCCCGTCATATCGACAACCTGCATATCGAGGTGAACCAAGGAACGGACGGTGGTCAAATAGGTTGCCAACTCCTGTAATGACATGTGCCTCGCAACTAAGGCACCGTCGCGCAGGCCAATCGAACTGTTGGGAAGGCCGTCCGCCGAAGGATGAAGTTTCAGGTTTTTGCCTCCAACCAACGCGTATACCTCGATCTGTCTGTCTTCACGGTGAAACGCGAATTTAAATCGATCAACCAGCAGCGCTTGAAACATCAGCATAAGTTGGGTCTCAGGCACGGCGGCCAAGGTCCTCGCGACTATCGTATACTTTTCATCGCTAACCCAACTCGGCCCAGTAATCCGAAGATAGTTGACCCCGTATGCCTTCTCAATGCATTGCCTCAATGTGACGTTCGAACCGCTCAGCGACGCCGGACCACTTTTCAAGGGAACATATGCTACAGAAGGGTTCGCAGGCTTGATCGAAGCCGTTTCGAACACCGGCATCACGCTCCCTGCCCGTTGTGGCCAGGCAGAGACGGTGAACGAGCAAAAAACGACTATAACGCGTCTTAACCACTGGCTAACCTTGACCTTCGTTATCTACAGGTGTCAATTGAAACACGCTTACCATTGAAGACATGATACATATCATGAAAAATATTATCATTCTAAACGGTTTCTTGCCGGAGAGTAGCGGGCAGCAGGCGCCAAGACCTTGAGACATCGGATTCGTCGATTTGCCCTACGCCGAAAGCAACCTTTCAACGCGCGCCGCCCCTCTCGTACTTACAAGCTAGGTGGCACAAAGGCTACATCCATCGCTGCCGCAACCGCCCGGTAGAGCGGCCGCCCGCTTGCGGATTCCGGTCTCCGAATCGACGAGATGCTGCAATTGTCGCTTCTTGTTCGAGGTCGATTCGACCCGATCGCCGGTTCGGATGCGTTGCGACCGCGATCAATCCGGAGGAGGTGCTGTACTCTAATCCCTCCCAACCACTCCCGCCGTGTTAATATTCCGTAACGTAAGGAGTAAGCCCGTGAAAACTTACGAAGGCAAAGACATTCGGAACGTCGGAGTGGTGGGCCATGGCGATTCCGGAAAGACGTCGCTCACCGCCGGGTTGCTCTTCACCGCCGCTGCTACTAACCGCCTCCTCCGCGTCGATGAAGGCAATACGATAACCGATTTTGACGAGGAAGAAATCGCTCGCAAAATCACCATTTCCACCGCTATTGCGGTCGCGGAATGGAAAAAAAACAAAATCAACATCCTGGATACTCCCGGGTACAACATCTTTATCAACGACACGCGCGCATCTCTCGCCGCGGCCGACGCCGTCCTGGTGCTGGTGGACGGCGTAGCCGGAGTGGAGGTTCAGACCGAAAAGGTTTGGAGCTTTGCCGACGAGTTCAATCTGCCGCGCGCCATCATTATTAACCGGCTGGATCGCGATCGCGCCGATTTCCAGCGCGCCCTCGAGAGCGTGCAGGCAGTGTTTGGCCGAGCCGCGGTAGCCATAACGATTCCTATCGGCTCGGAGAAGGAATTCAAAGGCGTGGTGGACGTGGTCCGCATGAAATCTATTGCCTACACACCAGATGGCGATGGCAAGGGTAAAGAGAGCGACATTCCTGCCGATCTGGCGGAAGCCGCCAAGGCCGCGCATGAGGCGCTGGTGGAGATGGTGGCCGAGGGCAACGACGCCTTACTCGAAGAGTTTTTCGTTGTAGGTACGCTGCCGACGGAACACATAGTAGATGGCCTGCGGCAAGCCGTGCGCGATGGCCGCATTCATCCCGTACTATGCGCCTCCGGACTACACAACATTGGATCTTCCGGCATATTGGATGCGATTGTGGAGTACTTCCCCTCGCCAGTTGAGCGCGACGCTATTCCATCCATGTTCAACGGCGTCGAAACCACACAGAAGGTAGTCGATTCGGGGCTCTTCTCTGCCCGCGTGTTCAAGACCACTGCCGATCCCTTCGCCGGCCGCATCACGTACTTCAAAGTGGTTACCGGCATTGTCAGGAATGATGCGAGTGTGCAAAACGAAGGCCGCAACTCCACCGAGCGCCTGGCGCATCTCTCGATTCCGCACGGCAAGACATTGCAGCCGGTAACGGAATTACATGCCGGAGACATCGGCGCCGTCGCGAAACTCAAGGACACGCTCACGGGCGACACGCTCACCGATAAGGGATTCCATGTCGTCTACCCGCCGGTGAAACTGCCTGAGCCGTCCATCGCTTTTGCCATTGAAGCCAAATCGCGCAATGACGAAGACCGCATGGGCAATGCCGTTCATCGCATTCTGGAAGAAGACCAGTCGCTCCGCTTCTATCGCGATCCCCAGACGCGTGAGTTTCTCCTGGCAGGGTCCGGCCAGCAGCACGTGGAAATCATTGTCGCGAAACTCAAGAAGCGCTACGGCGTGGATGTCGCCCTCAAAGCACCGAAGATTCCCTATCGCGAAACGATTCGCGGCACAGCGGATGTGCAGGGCCGTCACAAGAAGCAAACCGGCGGACACGGGCAGTTCGGCGATTGCTGGATAAAAATGGAGCCGTTGGCGCGTGGCGCCAAGTTCCAGTTCGCCAACGAAATCTTCGGCGGCGCGATTCCGCGTAATTTCATTCCCGCGGTGGAAAAGGGCATCGTCGAAGCCGCCGAAAACGGCTTTCTAGCCGGGTTCCCCATGGTCGACTTCAAAGTGACGGTCTACGACGGGTCCTACCACGATGTGGATTCTTCCGAACTCGCGTTTAAACTGGCCGCCCGCAAGGCCTTTAAGGCGGCCATGCAACAGGCCAAGCCCACACTGCTCGAGCCGGTGATGAACGTAGAGATTCAAGCCCCCGTCGAATACGCTGGTGATCTGATGGGCGATCTCAACGGACGCCGCGGACGGATCTCCGGAATGGACACCAAGGGGGCGACGCAGTTCATCCGCGCCAAGGTTCCCATGTCCGAAATGTTGAACTACCAGAGCGATCTCACAGCCATGACGCAGGGCCGCGCGTCGTTCCATATGGATTTCGACCACTACGACTACGTGCCCCAGTTACAGGCCGATAAGATTATCGCCGCCGCGAAGGCCGCAAAAACAGGCGAAGAGGAGGAGGAAGAATAGAGGCCAGCCGCCTTAATTGACGACTCGGACCGCCGCGCCGTAAGCGGAAAGCAGCCGGTCGGCGGTTAAAAGTTCCAGCTTTTCGGCGTGCGCCTGCGCCACCAACATTCGGTCGAAAGGATCGCGATGATGCCACGGCAGTAGCGCGACCTGCCGCGCGTGCGTTGCCGTGAGCGGCAAGTTCTCGAACGGTTCGGCTTCGAGCCTGACCTCGAAATCGCTTGGCAGGCGAAGCTTCCCCAAGCTTTCTTTCAGCCAGATCTCCCAAACGCTCACGGCGCTGACAAAAATCGTATTGTCCGGATCGGCAATCAACGTACGAGCGCTGGAGGATAACGAGCGAAGGTCTGCCAACCACCACAGTAACAGGTGCGTGTCCAACAGGATCTTCAGGCTCCCGGCTCCTGCATCCCGAACGCCTCGGCAATGTCATCCGGCAGAGAATCGAAATCTTTGGCGATCGAGATCTCGCCTGCCATTGAGCCCGGCATTCGTGGTTTCGGCGCGCCACGATACGGAATGATTTTCGCCACCGGAACGCCCGCTTTGGCAAGGATGACCTCGTTGCCTTTCTGTACTTCGGCAATGAGAGACGATAGTTCAGCCTTTGCTTCGGAGATGTTGCGTACCACCATACCACAACCTTAGCACAGACCAGGTCTGGTCTGGTTTGGTGAGTTATCCGGTGAAGCCCGCCACTGCCGCCTTGCCGAGAATAATCACCGCCCAAGGCAACATTACGGCGAACAGGGCTCCGCCGAAAGATATCCTCTTGCCGGCCGCAGCTTTTAGACCAGTCGCCACAAGCAGAAGGGTCCAAATTACGAATAGATCGAGCGAGCCTGCCAGCGAGTAGATAAACTTGGGTGAAGTCTGCGGATCCATAAACGCGCCTGGATTGAACATCAGGGGATTCTGCACATTGAAATCGGCCACATTCTTTAACTGCAGGACTATCACGATAAGAATCGACATGATCAGGCTGGGCAGTTGGGCATAGGTCACTACCGCAAACACCTGTCCGAACCGCACCGGCGCCGAAAGAATTCCCGAAACAATGGCCCACAACACCAACGTCATGACCAAGTATGACAGCGGCACGAAAATCGGTATGCAATACGCAATAATCGTCGCGAACTTCATCGCTGTTTCCTCCCTTTGCGCCCGCTGGTCCGGCGGAAGTTGAGTTATCTGCGGATTATTCGCCATTTGCTGCTGCGCGCTGATCCGCAAAACGCCCTTTTGGTTGTAAAGCATTGCCACGCCAAAGGAGGTAACAATTAGCAAAATCAAGGGTACAATCCAGCGCGGACGCGCGGCGATATCGGCAAACGCCTTTTTAGGCTCGAAAAACACACCCGCCAGGCGCGCGCCTTCGCTCATCCCTGCAGGTTGAACGTCGCTCGATGGAACGGATTCGGGAGTCATGATTAGGGAATTGTACCCTACCCGGCAGTCACCCGGAATCGCCGAATTGATTTTAGGCAACCGCGTTCTTACTCTTCTTCACGAACGCGTATACGATTGCTCCCAACATCACGATAATCAGTCCCGGCCAGGTAGTCGCCGGACGATAAGCAAAT
The DNA here is from genome assembly GCA_963703295.1 of Bryobacterales bacterium. Lineage (GTDB taxonomy): Bacteria > Acidobacteriota > Terriglobia > Bryobacterales > Bryobacteraceae > PALSA-243. Next base: position 6,414,625 of record OY969810.1, on the reverse strand, counting down.
AGCATCACCAGCACAACCGTCGCACCGGCAATATAGAAGAGCGGAACCAACGGATATCCGGGCACCTTGTACGGGCGCTCCAAATCGGGCCGGATCTGGCGCAGGCGAATTACGCCGGCGATGGTCAGTATATAGAAGATCAATGCCGCCGAGATCACGTAATCCAGCAGATTGCTGTATAAGTTCCCATACGCTCCCGTGGCTGGATTGTAAGTACGAGGCAACACTAAAAATGCGGACCATACGCCCTGTACCAGCAACGACCACCCTGGTACGCGCGCGCGATTTAACGTGCCCGCACGCGCGAAGAAAAGTCTGTCTTGAGCCATGGCGTAATATGCGCGCGGCCCGGCCAAAACCAGACTATTGACGCACCCGAACGTGGAGATCATGATCGCGATAGCCATGATGCTTGGCCCGTAGCCCGGGAAGATCTTCTGTAGGACCGCCGTAGCGACGCGATCCGCAGGCGCATTCTGAATCTCAGGCAACGTCAACACCACAAGATACGCCACATTTGCCAGGCAGTAGAGCAGCAGTACGATGCCGCATCCAAGAGCAAGCGCTCGCGGCAAGGTTCGGCGCGGGTCACGCACTTCCCCGGCAATAAAGGTAATGTCATGCCATGAGTCCGCCGAAAACAGCGATCCCGATTGCGACACGCAAAGCGCCACCAGCAGCCCGAAAGCGCTGCCTGCCGTCACGCCCAACGATGGATCGAATGCGCCCAGGCGGAACATGTCGGTGAAATTAACGTGTATCGCGTTCGAGTTCCAGCCGAGAAATAGTCCCGCAAGGATCAGCCCGGCAAGCGCCGCCGTCTTCGCCGTGGTGAAAACGTTTTGCACGATCTTGCCATACTCCAGACCACGGCTGTTCGTCCAGGTGAGCAGCACGATTACACCGATCGCCACCAGTTGCGCCGTGGAAAGCGAGAGCGCATATCCGGACGACACGTGAATGGGAGCGATGATGTATTGGCTCTCCGAAATCCCAGGAGCCAAAATCGAAAGGAACCGCGCGAACGCCACCGCTACCGCGGCGATAGTCCCTGTCTGGATCACCGTGAAAAGCGTCCAGCCATAGAGGAATCCCCACAAAGGTGAGAATGCTTCCCGCAGGTAAATGTACATGCCGCCGGCGTGCGGAAGCATGGAGGCCAGTTCGCCGTAGGAAAGTGCGGCCGCCATAGTCAGAACGCCGGTGAAGACCCACGCCATGAGCATCCATCCGGGGCTGTTGATCATACGCGACATGTCGGCGGAGACGATGAAGATCCCGGACCCGATCATGACGCCAATCGTGACCATCACCGAATCGAAGAGGTTCAATCCGCGGACAAAGCCCTGGTCGGATTTGACAGTAGTAGCTGGTTGACCCATTGAAACCTTATTTCTTCATGCTCGTTGCGCCGGGCGCTGCGACCGCTCCGTTTATCTTAGCTTTCAAGGTCGTCCATCTGGCCATTAACGCAGCGTATGCCGCCTTCTCCTGATTGCAAGCCTGAACTTCCGCTATCGTGGGCGGCATCTCCGAAGACTGTAGGCTCTGCGCCGCCGCAACATTTTGCCCGCCAATATTAGCCAGGTTTGGCGGAGCGGCCGGCTCTGCTGTAGCGGCCCCTCGGCCTCCACGGCCACCGCCGCGTCCCCCACGCCCGCCGCCCGCCTCTTCCGCCGTCTCAACCGGAGCAATCACATCCAGTTGCTTCAACAATGCATCGTTGGCAGCGGATTGCGGCCGCGCCTTGACCTTCTCCGCCAACTCAAGCGCTTCTCGATAGGCGCTGGCGGCGTTGCGCGCATTGTCTTCCATCTGCGTAGTCAGGGTGAAAATCTGCTGCACCTCGGGCGTAATTTTCACCCTTGGATCCAGCTTTACCACGATGGGTTGCGTCTGGCTCTTGCCATCAGCGGTTAAACGCACCGAGTAGGTTCCGGGCGCCACCCATGGCGCGTTGACGCCGGGGTAGGTTCGGTTGGGTACCGCGCCATTGCCGCCTCCGCCTCCACGGCCTCCGCCGCCCGCACCCAAGGGACTGTAATGCATATCCCACTGGAACCGATGCATGCCCGCATTCGTTCTCAAGACCGACGGCGGAGCCGGCCAATACAATGGGAGCCCGCAATCGGGAGCCATTGGGTCCTGCATACAGAGCTGGTTGTACGCGAAAGGATCGGTGGCAGGGTCGGGATTACGCACCGGATCCGTACTGGAGTAAGTACGAATCACTTTGCCGGCGGGGTTGAGGATCTCTAACTTCACTGCCGACGCGGAATTGGGAAGGTAGTAATCGATACTCGCACCGGGCGGCGGATTCTCACCCGCAGGCACTTCGGGCGGCCACGGTGTTGGATCGTTGGTTGCGAAGCGAATGCGGATCGCTGTGGCGGGCTTGAACAGATAGGCGCTTGTCGCGGCCGCGGCTTCGGCAGTCTGGCGAAGTGGCGTGATATCGTCCAGAATCCAGAAGCCGCGGCCGTGTGTGCCGGCGACGAGATCGGAGCAGAGGCAAGTCGCGTCGTCCTTAACCTCGATATCGCGCACGGAGATCGCCGGCATCTTTAAGCGAAGCGAATGCCAATTATCGCCATCGTCAAATGACACCCAGACTTGGGTATCGGTCGCGGCGTAGAGCAGCCCCTTCTTGCGCGGGTCTTCACGAATCGAATTTGCCACCGCGCCCGGAGCGATTCCGTTATTAATTTCGGTCCATGTCTTGCCGCCGTCGTGCGTTTTCCAGAAGTGCGGGTTCATATCGTCGAGCCGCATCGTGTTGGCGGCGGCATACGCAGTCTTAGTATCGAAGTGCCCGGCATCCATGTTGAATATGCGGGTCCACGCCTTGATCTGGGGAGGCGTGACGTTAGTCCATTTGACACCGCCATCAGTGGTCACTTGAATTAAGCCGTCGTCGCTGCCCGTCCATAGCACGTTGATATCGAGGGGGGAAGGCGCTAGCGCCGTGACCGCGCCTTGGGGGGCGGGCGTTACGGTGGATCCGTACTTTCCGGTGTTGGATGGCACTTCCCACGTCTGGCGCGTCAGATCACCGCTGATCGCCGTCCAGCTACGGCCCCCATTGGTCGTCTTCCAGACACCCGCAGTCGCGTAATAGAGGATATTGGGGTCTTTGGGTGACCAGCTAATGGGTTGCGTGCGAACGCTGCGCGCGGGCGGCTCTTTCGATGGAGTCGCATCGGCAGCAGGAACCGCGCCTCGGCCCCCACGACCGCCGCCCCGCCCGCCCCTTCCGCCGGAGCCGACGGCAACGCTGGTTTTCTGGCCCGTCAGACGGTTATAGATGCTGGCGGACGCGCCGCGCGTACTTCCGTAGACCAAATCGGGATTCTTCGGGTCAGGCGCGGCTTCGCCGTACTCGGCAATACCGACGGGGTGCCAATCGTGGAACGTGATTTCGCCATCCATGCCGCGGCTATCGACGCAGGCCGAACCCGAATCCTGTTGGCCGCCGCAGAGACGATAGGGAAAGGCATTATCGGCCGTAACGTGGTACATCGCAGCCGTAGGCTGCGTATACCAATTGCTCCAGGATTCGCCGCGATTGCCGGAGACTACGCCTCCCTGATCGGCAACCAGAATGACAATATCCGGGTTGTTCGGATTGATCCAGCTCTTCTGATAATCGTCGCCGCCCGGCGCGCCGCGAACTGCCGACCACGTAAGCCCGCTATCTTCCGTTCGCCAGAAGACTGTCGAGCAACTGTAGATCACTTTCTCGTTCTTGGGGTCGACCGTGATCGTGGGTAGATCGCCGCCGCCAATTCTGGCCAGTGGGCGGTTATCCGCCGTCCGCCGCTGCGCTGCCGAAAGACTCGGATCGTTGACCGCCAGAAACCAGTGCTCGCCGGCATCCGAGCTCTTATAGAAGGCCACGCCTCCGCCACCTCCTCCGCGCCCACCGCGTCCGCCGCCACCACCTCGGCCGCCCCCTGCGCCGCCGGCCGCTGCTGCCGGCGCGCTACTCGCAACCATCGCGTAGATCACCTTCGAATTACTTGGCGCTACCGCAAGGTTCGCCTGAATGACCGCCGGCAATCCGTTGGTTAGCTGTTTCCAGGTTGTCCCGCCGTCGGTAGATTTGAAAATTCCACCATCAGTTCCACCATACGCGCCGTTTTCCGAGAAGCCCTGTTGCTGCTGCCAAAGCGCGGCATAGACGATGTTGGGGTCGGACGGATCGATATGCACGTCGTTGCCGCTCGTATATTCGTCTTTGAAGAGAACCTTCTGGAATGTAGCGCCGCCATCGGTCGAGCGGAAAATTCCGCGCTCTACGTTGGGGCTGTAAGGATGTCCCAGCGCTGCCACGAAAACACGGCTCGGATTGTGCGGGTCTACGGCGATATCGGCGATCATCTGCGAATCGCGCAGCCCGAGGTGAGTCCACGTCTTGCCCGCGTCGGTCGACTTGTACATCCCGTCGCCGGTTGCCAGATCCGGCCTGATTATGCCGGCGCCGGTCCCCACATAGACAACGCTGGGGTCGGACGGAGCGACGGCAATGGCGCCGATGGAACCGGTGGATTCGCTATCGAAGACAGGCTTCCATGTGGACCCGTAATCGCTTGATCGCCACACACCACCGTTATCGAAGCCGATATAAGCGACGTTCGGCTGACTGGCGGCGCCGGAAACCGCGCGCGCGCGACCGGCGCGCGTAGGCCCGATTTGACGCCAGTGCATCTCAGCGTAAAGCTTGGGATCAATAGTTTGGGCGGGCGCCAATGACGTCAGCCCTGCCAGAAAAAGACTACAACCGAAAACAGGAACCCACACCCGTGGAAAAGACACCGCGCCAACCCTCCTGAACTTCACGAGTGTAATACGATTCGGCGCCTCGGCGGGGAAAAACTCAGGTGGCGGCTGCTGAAACCTGTCACTCGGACGTTACGAACCACGTCATCTCGATGCCCTCGCGGAGACCGATCTGCGCGGGATATTTCTTCGGGTCGTGCTCTGTGCCAAAAACGTGGGTGAGCGCTTCCGCTTTATCTGCGCCCGGCGCAAGAACCAGCGTATGCTTCGCCGCCAGCAGCGCAGCAGGTAGCAGCGTGACGCGCCATTGATTGAACTGGGCGGGGAAGGTTGCGGCCGTCACGCGGCTTCGATCGTCAATCAGCGGATCGCCAGGGAACAGGCTTGCGGTATGCGCGTCCGGCCCCATACCGCGGTGAATCACGTCGAAACGCGGCGAAGATTCGCCCAAAAAAGTGGCGATCTCATCCGCATATTGACGCGCCGCTTCGTGCGGCTCCAACTCCCCCAACATACGATGCACTTGGTCTGAAGGAATTTTCGCTGGCAGCAAGAGGTACTCGTTGGCCATCTTGTAGTTGCTCGCCGAATCGGTCGGCGGTACGCAGCGCTCATCCACGAAGAACACATGGACGGCTGTCCAATCGAACCGCGCCGCAGCCATACTGGCGAACATCGGTTTGGGCGAAGAGCCGCCGGAAATGGCCACGCTAGCCCGCCCCGCCGCGTCGCGAGCCGCCGCCAAGAGCTTAAGCATTTCCTGCGCGCATGCTTCCGCCGCCTCTGCGTCGCCAGGCAGAACCACGCGGCGAGCGCTCATTTTCCCATCCCCGCCAGCCGCTGCGCGGATGCAAAGGCGCGCTCGAATACAACGTCGCGTCCGACAATGCGAAGCTCTTCCGCCATCAGCGGATAGTCCGTCGCCGGAGGTAACGGGCTGCATTGCGGGGCGCCTCCCGCGGTAACGATAATACGATCATTCTGGCGTTCCAATTTAGCGGACCAATCCGGCGCCCCAGTTCGATGCCCAGCAGTTCACCCGAAACCGCATCCGATCGGTTCATCAGCAACTCAGGCTGAACGGCCGCATCCGCGAGAACATCCACCACCCAGGCAGCGAAATACCAGGCGCTCACCGTAGGTTCGCCGGCCGTCGTCACAATGACCTTGGAAACCTGTGGCAATCGCGCGAGGTTGTGCCGGTTCTCGAATACCTGCGAAAGCATCGCGCGCCAGCGCGTCAGGCTGGTCCATGCGAGATCGCCCACGCGCGTCTGCAACCCTTCGCGATTCCTGACTTGCGTAAGCGCCGTGATCTGCGCGAAGGCTTCGCCTACGGAAGATAGTGCCCGTCCATCGAGGATGATGCGCTGCGCCATGGCCGCGATGTCCGCGATTGCGGGCATCGACAGCACACGCGGGCTGCGCATCCATAAGATCACCGGTAGGTCGGCCACCGCCAGCGGCAGAATGACGGAGGGTAAATCGCCGAGCGCGGCATCGGATGCGACAATCTCCACCTGCTCGCAGCAAACTTCGCGTTTCTGCCCGAAAGGCCGCCAGCATTGCGAATATACTCGCTCACTCAACATCCGTTCGCCGGCGCCGCGAAGCCGCGCCACGATGGTTCGCGCAGGATGCTCCGGCATCAATGCCGCAATGATCTCGCCCAGAGCTCCGTAATCTTCGCTTTCTTCCGCCAGTGTGACTAACGTCATGGAGCAGGCGCGAAGGGCTCCATTGCCTTCACCACCGGCATCTTTGCCGAGGGCGGTCCACATCTCGGCGAGCTCCTTCAAAATCTTTTCTGGAGCAATGGTTGTACCAGCGGTTGTCGTTCCCATTATGGTTTTCTCCACGCATGGCCGCGGCGCGCCAGCATCTCATCGGCGGCGGCGGGCCCCCAAGTTCCGGCGGCATAGTTAGGGAAATCGAATTTACTTTCCCGCCATGCATTCTGAATGGGCTCGACCACACGCCAGCTCGCTTCTACCATATCCTGCCGCGTGTAAAGGGTCGGATCGCCAATAATGGCGTCGAGCAGCAGGGTTTCATAAGCGGAGGGCGATCGTTCGCCGAAACTCGAGCCGTAGTTAAAGTCCATCGAAACCGGCCGCAGCTTCATTCCCGAGCCCGGACGCTTCGACAAAAACTTCAGCGATATGCCCTCTTCAGGCTGTATGCGAACAATCAACAGATCCGGTGAATCGTCCGAGCCTTCGCCGTCAAAGATTGCCAGCGGCGCGGGATTAAACTGAATCGCGATTTCCGTGATGCGCTTCGGCAACCGCTTTCCCGTGCGCACGTAGAAAGGCACGCGCGCCCACCGCCAATTCTCCACAAAGAATGTGGCTGCGGCGTAGGTATCGGTCTGCGAATCCGGCTTGACGCCCTCTTCCTGCCGGAAGCCGGGGACGTTTTGGCCCCCAATTTTGGCAGCTCCATACTGGCCAGCAACTGTGTTCTGCCGGATCTCTTCAGCCGTCATCCGCCGGATGGAGCGCAGCAACTTCGATCTTTCGTCGCGAACGGCGTTGGCGTTAAAACCAGCGCTGGGTTCCATTGCAATGGTCGCCATCACCTGCAGTAAGTGATTCTGGATCATATCGGCAAGCGCACCCGCCTCTTGGTAATAGGCGCCGCGGCCTTCCACGCCGATCGATTCGGCGGCGGTAATCTGCACGTGATTGATGTAGCGCCGATTCCATAGGGGCTCGAAGATGCCATTACCGAATCGGAAGGCCAGGATGTTCTGCACCGTCTCTTTGCCCAAGTAGTGATCGATGCGGTAGACATCGGCTTCGGTGAACACCTGGTGCAGCTTATCGCTCAGCTCGCGCGCGCTCGCGAGATCGTGTCCGAACGGCTTTTCGACAATCAGGCGGCGCCATCCATTGCCCTTACCCATCCCCGCGGTTCCAATGCCGAGCGCGGCGGGCGCATACTGGCTGGGCTGCGTCGAAAGATAAAAGAGCACATTGCCGCCGGTCTGGCGCTTCGCTTCCACTTCTTTCAATTTGGCCGCGACATCTTCGTAGAGCTTGGGGCTGCCGATATCGCCTGCGACGTAGAAGAGACCCGCGGCAAAGGTTTTCCAGACATCGTCCTGCACTTCCGTGTCTTCGGAAAACTCCTTGACGGATTCCAGCATCTTCTCGCGAAACTGATCGTCGCTCATGGCCGAGCGCGACGTACCAATCACGGCAAATCCAGCAGCCAGGCGCCGGTCGTAGGCTAGCCGGTAGAGCGCAGGCATTAGCTTGCGCTTGGTAAGGTCGCCATTGGCGCCGAAAATGACTATTGCGCATTCCGGCACTCGCCGCTCGAACCGGAGCGGATCCTGAAAGGGGTTCTCTTGCGGCATCGAACCCAAAATAACATGCGAAAGGAGAGAGTTCCGTTACGGAACGCGGACTTCGGCATGCGATGGAGCGAAATTATTTGTGGTGCGCGGCGGCTTTGCGTTCGTTTTCGAGTGTTTCATGGAACAATGCCGCATAGTGTTCGATGGCATCCTTATAGCCCTGTGGATCGACAAAGGAGCCCTTTTTTAGCTTTTCCGCCATATTATATTGGCCGGCATGGGCGGCGACCCAAATTTGGGGCGACAACTTCCTCTGGGTGACCAGGGCGCGTTCATAATCGGCCACGATTTCCGGATACTTACGGTTACCCACCAGGGGCATGACTACCGTGTTCATGTTCGCCAGCAAAACGCTGCTTTTCTGTCCATGATCCGTCAATATCGCGGCATAAGACACACTGCCTCGCGTATGGCCTGGAGTGAGAATGACTTTCAACTCCGTGCCGCCCAGGGAAACCACATCGCCATCCTTCAAGCGCCGATCTACCTTCACAGGCGCAAAGCGGTATTCGGGTCCAAGAAAGGGATCGCTCTTGCCTCCATCTTCGAGTACCGGCGCGTCCGGCATCGTGATGTAGACCTTGGCTTTTGTGATCTGCTGGATCTCATGCATCGCCGCGACATGGTCGTAGTGCGCCTGCATGGTGAGCAGAATTTTGACGTCTTCCAATCGAAACCCAAGCGTACGAAAGCTTTCGCGGATGAGCGGCGTAGAATCCGAAAGCCCCGTATTCACCAGAATGTCGCCTTCGGGTGTGGTAAACAGGAAGCAGGCTAAATCTTCAGTACCGACATAGTACAGGTTGCCGAAAATGTGGTGCGCTGGGAATGCACGCTTCCAGGCTGGGTTCACCTGGGTGAATGCGACGGCGCACAACGCTAATAGTAACCACGTCCGCCGCATACAGTCTTCTAGGACACTGGGGTATCGGCCGAAAGGCGTTTCGGTCCGGCAAAGCGAAACAGTGCGAGGATGGCAAGTCCTATTCCCATTGGGACCAAATATCCCGGTTCCGGCGTTTCAACCAAGGTCGCGACCCGTTCAGGACCCGGCACAAACGATCCACCATCAATACTCAGCTCAGGGAAGACATCGAAGAAGCTGGAAAATTGGAACATCTCAGGCCGAAGCGATATCCGCGTAATTGATGTTTCCCCGGTACTCAACTGGTTGGGATCGAGCATCGCATCGAGCGTATGGGGTCCGGTAAGTCCAATGAATGTGCCGCTCAAATTCAGGGAAGTAATTTGCGTAGAAAACGTTCCTAATTCATCGAGAAGTGGCTTTGAGAAATACGTGATGTCGACCTGACCGGTCAGCAAGACCGTGTTAACGAATGGCCCGGCCGAGCCCCCCACGTTCTGGAATGCATTCGCTGTCAGATCCACGTTGGATATGGTCAACTCGTTGCCGCCGCTAATCGACCTGCTGGTAGTGTTGAAGTTCGAGAGTTGAATGTTGTCTAAGCAAAGGACAGAAACACAGGTCGGGGACAGAGTATATACGCTATTCGCGGGTGGCGCCGCGGCGCTGGTAGCGATAACATCGGCAAAACCGGCTGATGATAAACACAGGAAAACGGACGCGGTGGATATACAGGTGCGCAGGAAAGCGCGGCTGAATCGGTGTGGCATAGTTGTCTCCTTCAATGCAGATCTATATTCTGGCCCCCCAGGATGATTCGGTTCGCCGGCGTTTCAAGACGGCTTCTGTAGTATACGCGAATCTGCAGAAGCGGAGCACGGATTTACTATAAACGCGAGTTGTACGGCATGGCTTTCAAATATCTCGATGACTGCGCCCGAAAATAAATCCAACATTCCAGTACGAGCTCGGCATGAGTCAATGGAAGCTCAGATACAAGGGCGGAAGCTCGCACCCTGCTGATTAAACGCTGGAGGTCCCCGAGTATTTCCTGGAGATGCCTCCGCAGGCACGACGCTAGCCCAAATCTTCCAACATCCCACTTGAAGAGTCCCGGTCTGTGGCAATGTAGCCCAAATGCCGCTTGGAATAGGCTGGACGGCATTCTAATACTGGCGAACCGAACTCCACTCGCCGTTTCCTGAATTACTATCCACTTCGCCGTTTCCTGAATTACTAAAGGAAAGGATTTTGCCCCGATCTTAGGGAATCCAAACGGCCTGGCGAGGGCGTCAACGACGCACCTAAGGCAGTTAAAGTCTTGGCCCAAAATGTGCACCGGGTGAAACCGATGATCCAGAATATTACCGACTCTACTGTGCTGGGTTTCTTTTCCAAAGTTTACGCCCTAGCGGTATTTTGTCTAAGAATGCGGCCGGTAAAGTAGGCGCATTACGGAATGCTCAATGCTCTGACGATTGACGTAGAAGAGTATTTCCACCCAGCGGAAATTCAGACCTCCGTCGGACCGGAACAGTGGAGTCTCCTGGCGTCTCGCGTTGAAGATCAGACCCTTCGAGTCCTTGAGTTGCTCGCCAAAAATCACGTTAAGGCAACCTTTTTCGTTCTTGGCTGGGTAGCCGAGCACCACCCCCGTTGTGTTAGAGCGATAGTCACCGCGGGTCACGAGATAGCCTGCCATAGCTACTCCCATCAACTCGTCTACAGCCTGACGCCGGCGGCATTTCGAACAGACACGCGCCGCGCCGTTCGCGCCATCGAAGATGCATGCGGCGCCAGTCCTTGGATCTACCGCGCTCCCAGCTACTCAGTTACAGGAAAGTCTCTGTGGGCTCTTGAATCGCTCATTGAATGCGGCTTCACCCACGATTCGAGCATATACCCCATTACCCATGACCGCTACGGGATTCCGGGCTTCGAGCGCCATGCGCATATTATCCATACCCCGTCGGGGCCAATCCACGAGATTCCAGCGGCGACGGTCAGGATTTCGCGCAACAAGATCATGCCAGTCGGAGGCGGGGGCTACCTACGCCTACTTCCCTATCGTTATACCGCGGCCGGCATCCGTCGATTGAACCGCGACGAGCAAAAGCCTGCGTGCATCTATTTTCATCCCTGGGAAATCGATCCCGATCAGCCCAAGCTTGCTTCGGGTGCGATTGCCCGGCTTCGAACCTACACAGGCATGCGGGGCATGGCGCGAAAGCTTAGTCGGCTAATGGCGGACTTCCAGTTTTCCACCATGGGCAAGGTCTACGGGAGGTCTCTTCCCGCAAAGCCCATCTTTGAGACCGAAATGCTTCGAAAATCTGCAGCCGGCGGATAACGCCTATCCTGAATGGGATCGGGCGTCGCGGAATATCCGTGCACGTGTCTCGTGGTCGCCAATGCCTCCGCGCTGCGCTAAATCTTCCGGCCGGTGCGTCCAACCCTCACTGCCGACAGGGGCTCACTGGTTGACCGTAAAAACAGCCGAACCCAAGCGATTGGTTAGTGTTACCGTTCCCGCTATCACGGCGTTCGGGTCCCCGGCGATGTTGAACGGCTCCGTGAAGACAAACTGGCTGCCGAACTGACTGCTATTCGAACTCTGGAACCAAGTGCCAAAGAGGCTGGTCACGTCGACCACAATCGATGAGGCTGTCGACTGAAGCGATTGGCCCGAGACCGCGCTAAACGTGAAACTCGCCTGAGTAACCTCGAGCGCCGTCGAATAGCCGGTCACGGCGAGGATGATGGCGTTGCTGCTTCGGGTCACCTGCACCCCTTTGATCACGGGAGCTCCCGCGGCAATCTGCGCAGTGGCGCTGGGTGCGGGATTAGGAGTGATATCGATTCCACCCGCCGAGAAGCGCAATGAAACTACAATCGTGCCCGCCGCCGTACCCGTTTGGACCAATAAGGGCGGCGCAGTGAGGTTTCCCGCAGAAATTGTGAACGCGGCAGTCGTTCCGCCGGACGAAAACTGAATCGTGCCATCGCCGGGTCCGCTGTTGGGAGTAAAACTGATAATCGCCTGCCCACTGATATCGGCCGGATAAGCGGAACCAGTCGCTATTTGCAAGGCGATCTGAGAGGCGGGTAGAACCGTGCCGGACAAACCGGCAATGGTGGCAGAAGGGGCGGCCGGCAAGGCAATGTTCATGGTGAAGCGATCGGCATAGTGAGCCAGAGCTGAATCAGAGACCGTGATCGCAATCCCGAAGGAACCGGCGGCTGTAGGCGTACCGGAGATTACGCCCGTAGCGCCGTTGATGCTGAGCCCCCCAGGAAGGCCATTAGCCGACCAGGTGAAAGGCGGCGAGCCTCCCGACGCAGAGAGGGTCTGACTATAGGGCGAATTTAACGCTCCATCTGGGAGTTGCCTGGAGGTCGCAATGCTCAATGCGGCGGGAGCGATGGTGATAGATAACGATTTGCTGGCCGTGATACCGGCCGAATCGGTTACCGTAACAGGTAAACTGAAGGTCCCCGGGGCTGTTGGAATACCGCTAAGGACAACGTTGATTGGGTCGAATGTCAAACCCGGGACGCTGGGAGGAATAGACCAGGTATAGGGCGCAGTTCCGCCCGTTACGGTCAAAGGCAGCTTTTGGCTATAGCTAACCCCGACGGAACCTGAGAGTAGGGAGCCGGAACCAATGAGGGTTAGCGTAGGAGCATTCACCACCAGGGAAAACTGCTGCGTGGCGGAATTTCCAGCGTTATCCGAAACCTCTACCACAAAGGTAAACGTTCCGGTTTTCTGAGGGGTTCCCTGGATCACGCCGGAATTCGGATCTAGAGTAAGCCCATCGGTACTTCCGGACGCGATCGACCATTGATATGGAAGCTTGCCGCCGGATGCCGATAAGGTTTGGTTGTATGCCGTTCCGAGCGTGCCGCTGAAAAGCGGAGAGATCGTTGTGATCGTGAGGGCGGGAGCACTGACCGACAGAGCGAGATTCGCCGTGGTTGCGTTCTTTGCGGAATCCACGACCTGAACGGTAAAGCTGTAGCTTCCCGCCGTGGATGGTGTTCCAGTGATAGCACCGCTGTTGGGATCGAGGCTCAGTCCTGGTGGGAAACCCGAGCTGGCAGTCCACTGATAGGGTGGCGTTCCACCCGTGGCGTTTAGCGTCTGACTGTAAGTTTGACCGACCGTCGCATTGGGAAGCGGGCTGGTTGTGGTGATCGAGAAGACAGGCCCCGTAATTGCGATTGAGAACGATCTTGAAGCTGAAAGCTGATTGGCGTCGGTTACAGCTAAAACGAAGTTGTAATTTCCGGCGGCGTTGGGTACTCCAGTGATAATGCCGCTAGGAAAGACAGTCAGACCTGGTGGCACGGAGCCGCTCGCTGTCCAACGATAGGGGGCCGTCCCTCCGGTCACGCTCAAGCCGGTCTGATACAGACTGCCGACAGCGCCTTGCGGCAGGCTGGCCGTAACAATAGAGATGCCCTGCGCGAAAATAGCGCCGGTAAACGTCAGTCCAAGGGCAAACAGCCGGCAACAGAGTGTAAAGCCCCGGTCCGGCTGCGAAAGATTCGATATCGCCGGCCGCGGATCGCTGGCGAACGGAAAGGTCCGCATTTAGTGCGCACCACCTATAGTGCCGATTCCCGGGGTAATTCCAATGGGCGTGGGGCCCGCTGGAGGCGGAGTGACAGGCGTGCTGCTACTGTTACTGTGCGTGGCATAGTATGCCCCGCCCGCGACAGCCGCACCCACAATGGCGAATATAACGATAACCTTGCCGCTGCCATGACTACCAATCTTGGCGCCGGGCGGCGCTACGACGTATTCCGTAATTGTTGCCTTGGCCGTGAGGCCCCGATAGGAAGCATTGACATAGATCGGCAACTTTCCGGGCAATTCATTGACTCTTAAGCCCTTGCCGGTTCCCTCGCCGCGGCTATCGGTCATAACGGTAAGAGTCTTTGAGCCGTTGCCGAACTTACCCGTGGCGCCCTCGGTGGGAAGAGTAAACGTCACGGCCGCATTCGCAATCGGAAGATGATGATCATCTTCCACCCGAACCAGCGGCGGCCGATGAGTCTGCTGGCCGATGTCGGTACTTTGGCCCTCTCCCTCCATCACCACAAGATTAATCTCCGTCGGCAGCGGCGTCTGGCTATGAAGCCAACGGGCCCCGCCCTGGAAGGCAGCGACAAAGAATAAGGTCCGGTAAAGCAGCTTCATAGGATATGCGGCAAGCTTCCATTTTGGCATGATAATTTCGAAAACGATTGGGGCGAAGCGCTTTCAAAACAGTGCAATTCACCTACCGACGATTGCACTAGGGCCCTCGAAAGGCCCTTTATTTTCATTCGCGTTTATGCGTAAACCAAAGAGTTTTAGTCGACGCCAAAGTGACGTACCAAGGTTTATGAACTATTGCAATGATTGTTCGGTTCATATTCCAAAATATTTGCAGCGGCCGAAACTGAAAAAGATCGCAGCAGTTAGCGACGCAGTGAAGCAGGGGAAGAGAGCAGTCGCTGACGCCGCGAAGCTCAGGGTTTATGGAGTGCAGGTACGGGGGGCGGGACGGCTATTCAGACGCGATTCCCTCATCCGGCCGTATGCTCGGTGGGCGTGACGAGCGTTCGCCGAGGCCGGAGGTGCGGTTTGCCGGCTGGGCGGGTATGACGTCAGTCGGCGGCTTATGTGCGACGAGCCGGGACCAGCAAATCGCGTCAGTTTTACGAACTGGGCCACGTCCCAACAATCGACCCCAACAGCATTAGCGAGTATTCCGCGCGGCGTAAAATGAGCCCATCAAGCCGCAGACGTATTCAATGTCCGATGGCTGTAGCTCGGAATAGATCGGTACCGCCAGCGAATCTTTCGCCAGTTGCTCGCTTACAGGAAAATCACCCGCTTTGTGGCCGAGATGCGCGAAACACGTTTGCAAATGAAGCGGCAAGGGATAATAGATCTCGCTACCGACGCCATGTTGTTTCAGGTAGCCCTGCAAGCCATCGCGCTCCTCGCAAAGGATTGCAAACTGATTATAAACGTGGCGAGTTTGATAAGGCTTCGTCGAGGGAGGAGTAACCGGAATGTCCATTCCGGCCAAGAAATCGCCGTAGATCGCGGCGTTTCGCTGCCTACCGGACGTCCAGGAATCTAAATATTTGAATTTCACGCGAAGTACCGCAGCCTGGAGCGCGTCCAGACGGGAATTGATGCCAATGTAGTCGTGATAGTACTTGCGCTTGCTTCCGTGTACGCGAAGGGCGGTCAACCGCTCGGCCAACTCGGCGTCGTTAGTAGTAAGCATGCCCCCATCGCCATATCCGCCAAGGTTCTTGCTAGGGAAAAAACTGAAGCACGCCATATCGCCGAGACTGCCGGCACGCCGTCCTTTATATTCAGAACCGATGGATGCGCGGCGTCCTCAATTACTAGGATTCCGCGTGCAGCGGCGATGCTGCAGAGCGGATCCATATCGGCGCACCCGCCAAACAAATGAATAGGAATGATTGCGCGAACTTTCGGATGGGCGTCAAGTGTGGCAGTGAGTAGCCCCATATCCATGTTGAATGTCTCGGGCTCGATATCGACGAAGACGGGAACCGCGCCGGCGCGGCAGATTGCGCCGACGGTGGCGAAAAAGGTGTACGGCGTCGTAAGAATTTCATCTCCAGGCTGGAGATCGAGCGCCAACAACGCGAGAAAAAGCGCATCGGAGCCTGAAGCACAGCCGATCGCATATTTGGCGCCGCAGTATGGGGCAATTGCTTGTTCCAATTGCTTGACTTCATCGCCAAGAATGAACTTCTGGGAATCGATTACCCGGATAAGTTCGGTGAGGATTTCGTCACGAATTTCGCGGTGCTGTGCGGTCAGGTCCAACAGCGGAACGGTCTTCGTAGCTATACTTGTCGTCATCGTTGTTTACCCTCGAACGGCCGTAGCCACGCTCCACCAGATTATCGTGCTTCACTTATGCCGCGCCACGGCCTGGAACAGGGATTGCTGTCGTCAATTCCAGTTCGAGTTTCATTCCGCAATAACAAACCCATCGCCGTAATGCTGCCGGATTGCCATACATCAACGCGTAGTCGGAACATCTTTCGTCGCTCTGACCCGCCCTAATAAAAGCATAGCGGCCAATGGCGATCCCACAGACCACCGTGCAATTAACTTAGATGGGGAGCGCACGCCGAACCAACGTTGTCTTATGCTCGCTCTCGCGGGCGATGTGGCTGCGCGGGTTGGAGGCCGCCTTGTCTGCGGAGTTCGGCGAAAGCGACTTAAAGCAAGTGGTCCAGAGCCAAGGCCTACCCTTCTTTTATCCAGACGATGGAACTGAGCGGCCGCGGGCCTCCGCGGCCGCCAGCTTGCGGTGATGCTGTAGCGGCGCCATCCCGATTCATACGGGCGTAGTTGGGGATGGCGAGCAGATCGCTGCCATCGGCGAACTTCCCCTTCACTACCATCACGCCGCCCAACAGGTCTGGTCGCCATTCGGCAGTCAGAGGAGCGGTTTTGCTGATCGGCTTACTGATGTCCTGATCCACTTTCTCGATGTTGTAAATCAGCGGACCATATTTCAGCGCCACCTTTCCCTCGTCGGGATGCGACACTTGGCCGCCGCGGTTGCGTGCCGTAATCCGGTCGTCCGGATACGCGCGCTGCGCCGTCATCGGCAGCACTACTTCGACTTTGTCTCCCGCCTTCCAGTTGCGCGTAATCACGGCGTAGCCGTTCTCCATCGTCGTTTTTACTGCCGCGCCGTTGACGTGGATGGAGGTAACCCCATTGGCTTGCGGCGTGGGGTTGTACAGCTTGCTCACGCCGCGATCGGGTACGCGGATTCGAAGGCTAAAATTCTTGGCGGTCTTGGGATTCACCGTAATCGCCACGTTTCCCTTCCACGGATATTCCGTAGCCTGCACCATTTCCACGTCGGTGCCGCCCACATTCTCCACGGTGATCGTGCTGCCGACGAACAGGTTTACATACAGGCCATCGGGACTCTTGGTATAGACCCAGGTTGGCATCATCAAGAGCGTTCGTGGAATATTGCCCACGCAGCAGGGGCAGACGTGCCAGGCATACCGCACCTTATTCTCGTCGAGCGGATTATCGTAGTAGAAATTCTTTGCTTGGAGGTCATTAGCGCCCAGCAACGCGTTGTACATGGTCTCTTCGATCAGGTCGGCGTACTTGGCCTGGTGATAAGCCAGATGCATCTTCCAATGGAAGAAGATTTCGCCGCAGCTCGAGCAGGCCTCGCAATACGCCTGGTTGCTCAGCGCATAGTTGACGCCGAAGCCCTCCGATGTATCGCCGCTGCCGACTCCGCCGGTGACGTAAAGCTTCTTGTTCACCAGGTTTGCCCAGAGCGATTTGACCGCGCTGTGATACTCCAGGTCGTGGGTTTCCACCGCTACATCGGCCATGCCGGAATCCAGGTACATGGCGCGCACCGCGTGCCCCACCACTTCGTACTGCTGCACCACCGGCAGATGGCTCTGATCGTATTCCGACCGCTCGTCGAAGATTGTGCCGTCCGGCCTGGTTCTCTGCACTGCAGTGGTCGAGCGACAATCCAGCAGCCACTTGGCCGTGTCGATATACCTCTGTCCCTTGCCACCTCCCTCCATATCGTTGACGAAGCGGCCGAAGCGGACTAGCCCTTGCTCCATTTGCTCGTGGCCGTCGTACCAGGGCTTCTTGGGTGCGGGACCAAGGTTGTTGTACCAACCGTCCGCCAGTTTCTTGGCGGCGTTGTACAGACGCGGGTCCTGCTTGTTCGTCATCAGGTAATGGTTGATGGCCGATTCCAGGAAATAACCCGCGGTGTAACCTTCGTGATTGCCGCGCGTCGCCGGATCCCAGTGCTTCAGATTGGCGGGCTGGGGCGGCGGGACTTCAATCGTGGTGTCGGGTTTGCCATCGGCATTTTCACCGGTGACCTTTTTGGCGATAATCAGAACGGCATTCGCGCCGCCGCGCCCGCCGAAGCCGTTGGCCGGCGCCGGGCTTTCGGTGAGAGTGATGCGGCTGAGGGTGGTCGTGTAGTCCTGATTCACGACCGGGAAGAGAACCGTAGTCGACGTCTTGCCGTCAAACGGCTCGTCCGTGCTGGCCTGATTCTGACCTCGTCCGCCGCGGCCGCCGCCGCGATTGGCGTGGAGCGTGCCGTCGGGATCCTGGGAAACGCTAACTCGCGCCAACACCACGGCGCCATCCGGCTTGGTGACCGGAACTGGTGGCAACAGGCCACGCCGGGGCGCCGCTGCTGTGAAGGCAGTCTGCAGGTATCCGTCGGGTTCCTGTGCGGCTAAGATTATCGGGATCCAGGTGTCTAGCGTCTTACGGAACTTTTCGTGAGCTTTGATGATGTCGGAATCGCCTTGTGGGTCGACCATTAACGCGATGCTCATCGCCTCCACGGTCTGGTGGACCCAGGCATTGGAAAAGACGTAACCTTTGTGATACCCGTGCGGCTCGCCACGCAGCGCTTTGCCGGCATTGATGAAGTTGTCGATGCCGCCCTGCCCAACGGTTAGATCGTCGCGGTTGATCTGGTCAATGCAATGAGGAATCCAATTGACGATCAGCGCTTTCGCGCGAGCGTTCCAGAATGGGCTCGAGATTTTAAAGTTCTTGGTGTAGACCGCTTCGAGTTGCTTAGCGGGCGGCGGCTCTTCCACCGAAACATGGAGGGTCGACGAGTGCGTGCTCTCGCCGTTGGTAACGGTCAGTTTCAACGCATACGGTCCCAGCGCGGAGAAGGTGGCGGTGGTGGTCAACGCTTTGGGATCGACGAACGTGACCGCGCCCGGTCCAGATTCCTTGCTCCAGAAGGCGGTAGGCGTTGGACCAGCTACTGCCGAGGCGGCGACAGCCTGTCCGGTTTGTCCCGCGTAATTGACCTGCGCGGGAGGTTGGAGCGCTGGACGTCCCATCACGGGAGGCTCCCCATATCCGGCCCAGCCATGCAGATAGGTCTTGCTGCCCAGAACGGTGATACGGTCCACACCTGCGCTGCCGGCGAGCGGCGCATCCATAGCTTCTCCATCGGTTGCGCCGGCGCTCATGATCGCGCTCTTTACCACGGGCGAAAACGCAACCGACGCGGCGGCCGCCTTTCCAACGGTTCCAAACAGGTCCCGGCGGGTCAACTGGCTCTTCTTCGAATCTTGATTCAAGGAGTTTCCACCTCTTCCTCTCACAATATCACCTTCTAGGAGTTCGATGTAAGCGCTAACACTTCTGTGGTCGGGCGAACCGACAGGCGAATAAGCGAAGAGCCGTAACTAATTGGCCGAAGGCTTCTCTGCGTGGTCCACGACGACAACCTCCACCGGACCTTTGCTTTCCTCGAGCTTCAATCCGAGTTGCTGCTGCAGCGCGGTGAACACCGATATGCCTCCGCCCGCATAATCCGGCGTGTCCAGCAATTGCTGTGGCGTATAGCTCAAAGTAACGTCGTAAATGCCGGTGATACCGGTCTTGTCCACAATGGGTAGGTTCAACTCTCCACCCAGCAAGTTAGGGAGAAAATTAAAGCTCATCTTGATGTAGGTGAATCCGGCGGGATCTTTTCGCGGCAGAACTCGCAGGCTTTGCGCCTTGCCGTCATTCGGATCGGATGGCGTTAGCTTCGGTCCGCCTTTCGCGGTCACCAGCGTGTAAACCGGCAGTTGCCGGGTCTCGCGATGCACGGCGAGGTGGAAGCGATCGGCAAGCAGCGCGGGAAGGCGGTCGGCGCCCGCGTGCATGTTCGATTTGCCTGGAATCGCCGGGAAGATTCCTTCGATATCCCAGGCGTCCGCATCCATCCACCCTTTGGCGCCGTCCAACTGAAAGTCTTTGAGCTTGTATGCCATTAGGATCAAACGCTTCAAAGTAAAGTTATGGATCACCAACCGGCCTGACGATGGAAAGGCGCCCACGCGCGGATCCTTTGGGTTGTTGGGTTTAATGGAAGCTTCCTCGAATCTAAGAACGCCCGCGGGTTGTTGTTCCTGTGCCTGCTCGGGACGAGCGGCGGCAAGGCCGCCCGCAATGGGCGCTGCGATGATGATTATGCCCAGAGCGGTTAGCAGCGTCTTCTGCAGCCGGTTCAGATTGCGCAGATGATCGTACGTCATAATGCCGGCCATGCGCCGCTTCAGGTCGGAGGCCGCGGCGCAGGAAACGAATGCCGGGCTGCGACTCAGGTAATGACGGCAAACCTGAAGCAGGCTCTCGGCGTACGCTTCCGGATCGCATCCTGCTTCGAGTACCGCTTCGTCGCAAGCGAATTCGCGGTCCTCTAGCATCCGCGCGCCCAGCCACCACACCAGTGGATGGAACCAGAACAGGGCCTCCACGGTCATATGCATCGCCGACCAAAGATTATCGCGTCGTCGAATGTGGCAAACCTCATGCGCAATTACCCCATCCAACTGCGTACCGCTGATCGAATGGAGGATCGATGCCGGCAGAAGAACCGCTGGGTGCAGGATGCCGAACGCGGCCGGTTCCGGGAATTCGCCGGAAACGAAAACGGGAACCTCCCGGCCCGAGAGTCGCTTGGCTCGGCGCACACACGCCGCCACTTGCAGCCAACGAATCATCCAGTAACCCGCCACGGAGAGGAACCCGGCGAGCCACAAAAAGAAACCTAGGATTACCGCGGCATTCGGCGACGCCTGCGGAGGAAGCGCGGGCCCCTTGGGAAGTGTGAAGACCGGCGGGGTATCGAAGGGCTGACCAATCGCGGCCAACGGACTAGACGCCACGAAAGGTTGCGGACTGGCCTTAGGCAGATAGCCGCCGACCGTCGTAAGGCAGCGAACGGGATCAGAAACTTCAGTGACGCGAAGAACCAGAGTGCGTGGCGGAAACGTGCACGATAGCCGCGCAGGGACATCGCAAGAAGCCCCGCTACGCCGGCGAACAGAGTGGATTGCCAGAGATGATTAGCAATCGCGGCTAGTTGCTGTGGGAACAAAAGAGAGATCATCGGGGCTTGTCCTTTCTTGCTTTCGAAAGCTTCTTTAAGGTCTCCTCGGCCTCACGCAAGTCTTCAGGCGTAACGCGGCCGGATTCAATCCAGTGCGCCATTACTGGTTGAATCCGGCCGCCGAACAACGCCAACACTTCATCAATCAGGCGGCGATTGGCCGCGTCGCGCGTGACGGCCGCCTCGAAGATGTGGGCGTTCCCGATCTTTCTCGCGCGCTGCACCGCGCCTTTCGCTTCCAGACGGTAGACGGTGGTTTGGACAGTTGTATACGCGGGACGTCCCTTCGCGGGAAAGGCCTCTTGAATTTCGCGGATAGAAATTGCTCCGCGGCCCCAGAGCGCCACCATAATGCGAAGTTCGAGCCGGGAAAATCGGTTGCGTATCACGCTCAGCTCCTCTCCTACTACTACTTGTTTGCAAATCTACTACATTATGTATGCAAGCGCAAGACGATTTTCACGCGGCGCCATAATTGAAGCATGCCGTTCGATTGCAACGCTTACGGTCCCGAAGTTGCTTCCATCCTCGGCAGCGATGGGTATGGTGAGCGCTTGATGCCCCTGGTCCGTGTCGCGCCGTCGCACCAAGAGGCTCGCTTAGCGATTGAAACTCTGGCTAAGGCGAAAGTGGTTCCGGAGTCGGCGTTAGCTGGGCTTTACGTGTACTTCTCTTTCTGGGACGAGGCCCATGAAATCGCGCAATCAGTCTCGACGCCGGAAGGCAGCTATTGGCACGCCATTGTCCACCGGCAAGAGCCGGACGCCGGCAACGCGAGTTACTGGTTTCGGCAGGTCGGTTCGCATCCTATCTTTCCCTTCCTACGCGAACGCGCGGCTGCGGTCGGCGTTGATTTTGGCGCGCGCTGGAACCCCGCCGCATTCATCGACTATTGCGAAGAGGCTCAACGCCATCCCGAGAGTCAGAGCGAAAAACGCGCGCAAGAAGTGCAACGCGCCGAGTGGCAGCTCCTCTTTGACTACTGCGCCGCGTCAAAGCGGATTAAGTCGGAGAACGCGTGAACGTCCTTTCGTTATGAGCCTGTTGCGCAATCTGTTCGGAGCTGCTTCCGCCACCCGCGAGGTCGCTCAAATCAACAGAAGGCGCGCGGAACTCTCATCAGCTTCTGAAGATGCCCTGCGCCAGGCGTGGCGGTCCACTAGTGAAGCAGACGAAACCATTGCCATCGCGGCCCTTGCAGCCTGGCGCGTACTTGGTCTCGAGATGTTCGATGTTCAGCTTCGAGGCGCTCTCGCCCTCATCCGCGGGCGTATCGCCGAAATGCAGACTGGGGAGGGGAAGACCCTCGCTTCCACTCCCGCCGTCGCGTGGTACGCCCGCAAAGGTAAAGGCGTCCACGTCATGACCGTCAACGATTACCTGGCGCGCCGTGACGCGCAATGGATGGGCGGCATCTATCGATTGCTCGGCCTCTCGGTCGGATGTATCCAACAGAGCAGTTCCGCGGAAGACCGCCGACGCGCTTACGCGTGCGACATTACCTATGCCACCGCGAACGAGATCGGGTTCGACTATCTGCGCGATAATTTGGCCCTTCGTTTGGAAGACCGGGTTCATCGGCCGTTCCACGCCGCGGTGATTGACGAGGCCGATTCCATCCTGATCGACGAAGCGCGAATTCCCCTTGTGCTGGCCGGTGGCGAAGAAGATGAAGAGGCCATCGCCCGCCGCGCCGATCCGCTGGCGCGGCGCTTCCGCCGCGGACTCGATTACACGCTGGATGAATTCGGCCGCAACATCGCGCTTACCGACGCGGGCGGCCGCCTGGTTGAACAGCATTTCCAATGCGGCAATCTCTACGCCGAAGAGAATCTTGCGCTATACACCGCGGTCCACAACGCGATTCACGCCCACGCGCTGCTACGCCGCGACGTGGATTATGTGGTGAAGAATTCGGCGATCGAATCGGTGGATCAATTCAAGGGCAGGATCGCCCAAGACCGCCGCTGGCCGGCCGGATTGCACACCGCGCTCGAAGCCAAGGAGTTCTTGCCGTTCCGCAAACAAGGCCGCGTATTAGCCTCCATCACGCTGCAAAACCTGGCCGCGCTCTATCCCCGGATTTGCGGCATGACCGGTACTGCGGCCACGCAGGCAGGCGAATTTCTCAAGTTCTACGATCTCGATGTCGAAGTCATACCTCCCAACCGGCCGGTGATCCGCACCGATGAGCCCGACGCCGTTTTCCCCACCAAGCGCGCCAAAGAAGAGACCGTCCTCGAAGAGATTCGTGCTGCGCAAGCCATCGGTCAACCGGTATTGGTAGGGACGGCGAGCGTCGAGGAATCGGAGCGCCTCAGTGCACGCCTTTCGGATATTCCGCACGCGGTCTTAAATGCGCGTAACGAAGAGGAAGAAGCCGCCATCGTCGCACGGGCAGGCGAACTTGGCGCCGTGACCATTTCAACCAACATGGCCGGCCGCGGTGTGGATATCAAACTCGGTGAGGGCGTCGCCGCGCTTGGTGGACTTTACGTAATCGGCATGAATCGGAACGAGAGCCGCCGCATCGACAATCAACTGCGTGGACGCGCGGGCCGCCAAGGCGATCCCGGCCGGTCGCGGTTCTTGATCTCCATGGAAGACGATCTGCTTGTGCAATACATGGGTGACGACACAGTATTCTCTGGCGCCGAAACCCTCCAGCGCCGCGTGGAAGGGCAGAACCTCGAGACGCGGATGTTCCTCGATAAATATGAATCGGTGATCGAAGGGCAGCGCCAGCGAATCCAACAGCGCCGCGATCTGATCCTAAATTCCGAAGAGGCCGAACTCACCCGCCTGGTAGCGCTCCGCACCATCGACGACCTGTGGTCAACCTATCTCGAGTCGGTCTCCGAGCTGAGATCAGGCATCCACTGGCACTCCTACACCGGACACGATCCCTTATATTCGTTCCTGACCAAAGTCGATGACCTCTACCGCGAATTAGAAGATGCCATCGACCCCGCCATCGCCGAGCGTTTGGAAGAAGCACGCGCCAACGGCCTGGACCCCTCCCAACGCGGCGCCACATGGACCTACCTAACCACCGACAACCCGTTCGGCGACTACACCCAGCGCATCCTAAGCGGGCTAAAACGCAAAATCATGAAAACGCGCCTATGGGGATGACCCATAAAATCCGGACGCCCGGCAGCGCCTAGCACCAACACTATTCTGCATCCCTCGACCCCCGACTTTCGGATATTCTCGCCTCCGATTTGGTCGCAAGCCGCCCGGATCAAATTTTGTTTCAATAGTGTATTGCAGCAACCATCACCAGCGTTCGATTGAACGAAGTCCTACTGTGTTCCCACGGATGTATACTGATGCTTGCCAAGAGTGGTGAAGGAGAACTGAATGCCTGTTTCGAGACGTTATTTTTTCTATGGAAGCTTACTGGCCGGCGCCATCCCACAGGTCGGCTTCGCAGCCGAAAAGACTGTTTCTTTGAAGGCCGCGGGTTACAAATCGCCCAATGAGAAGCTGAATTTCGGCTCTATTGGTTCGGGAGGGCAAGCCGCCACAAATATTCGCGCTGCCTCACCTACGGAAAACATTGTTGCGCTAACCGACGTGGACGACCGTCGCGCCGCAGAGACCTTCAAAGCTTTCCCTGACGTGCCGAAATACAAAGACTTCCGCAAGATGCTCGACAAGGAAGCCAAGAATATCGATGCGTGTATCATCGCCATCCCGGATCACATGCATGCCACGGCGGCTATGTGGTGCATGGAACGCGGCATACACGTCTACACCCAGAAACCCCTTGTCCGAACCATCTGGGAAGCCCGCCAATTGCGCGCTGCCGCCGCGAAGTATAAGGTAGCCACGCAGATGGGCAACCAGGGATATTCCAATGAAGGTACTCGCCAGTGCGCCGAGATCATCTGGAACGGCGACATTGGCAATGTCAGCGAGGTTCACGCATGGAGCGATCGCCCCCTATGGCCCCAGGGCCTTACCGAAATCCCTCCTCCCGAACCGGTACCCTCGACGCTCGATTGGGATTTATGGCTTGGCATCGCAGAGGCGCGGCCCTTCACCGCTGGAGGTAGGACGGAACCGGACCGCTGGGGCGGCTTCTTCTATCAGCCTTTCAGTTGGCGCGGGTTTTACGACTTCGGTTGTGGCGCTCTCGGAGATATGGCCTGTCACATCCTGGGCGCGCCAAACATGGCGCTCCATCTGTCGAAGCGCAAGGTTATCGGCGTCGAGTGCATCAAGAAGGAAGGCGTCAGCCCCTTCATGTTCCCGAATTCGTCCGTCATTCGTTTCGATTTTGCCGCCTATGGCAACATGCCGCCTCTGAAAGTCTTTTGGCATGACGGACTCAAAGAGAGCCCCAAGTTCGACGGCGTTCCTGAAGGCGAATGGCTGGGCGATCCGCCGTCGATTCAGCTGGCGAACGCTGGTGGTGGACGGGGCGGCCGTGGTGCGGGCCGAGGTGCAGGGATGGCAAACGACGATTTCCACTCGCCCGGCCGTGTTTATAATCAGGCACAGTTCGACGCAATGACCGCACCGGACGTTCAACTACGCTTCCCAACGCCAGATGGAAGTCTTTTCATGGGTGACAAGGGTTTGCTCACCACCGGCACCTACGGAGAAGTCACCCGGCTACTGCCGGTCGCGAAGATGAAAGACTACAAGATGCCGCCGCCGCTGCTCACTCGCTCGCCCGGCCACATGCGCGACTTTATTCGCGCCTGCAAGGGTGGTGACGCGGCATGCTCCAACTTTGATGTCGCCGCGCCATTCGTCGAATGGATGCTCCTTGGCGTGATCGCGCTCAGGCATGAAGGCAAACTAGAGTACGATGCGGACAAAATGCGCATCACGAATAATGCGGAAGCCAACAAATTGCTGAAGCCCATCTTCCGCAAGGGCTGGGAATTCCACACGGTCTAATCGAATGTTCAGCGGCTTGGGAGCTCGAAAGAGCTCCTAAGATCCGCTTAGAACGAACGAGCAGAGTGTATCCCCTGCGCCCGCCACTACATATTGCTTCTCGTCCAACAAATACGTGATGGGTCCATTGCTCAATCCACTGCCGATTACGGCATGCCAAAGGGTCTTGCCTGTAGTCTGGTCGAAGGCGATGAAGTAGCTGCCGTTTCCTGTAAACAATAGATTTCCGGCCGTCGTCAAGATGCCGGCCGGCCCTCCTCCCGCGCGCCACTCGTGCTTCCAAGCGGTTCTGCCTGTCCTGTAATCGATAGCGAGCAAAGCGGACTTCGCTCCTCCCAGACCGCCTTCCCGTCCCCCAAATCCCTGGGGACGCACGTCGTTATCGGTTAAGTAGAATACGCTGAACGCCTCATTGGTATTGACGTAGAAGAGGCCAGTCGCCGGACTAAAGCTGGGCGGGGGCCAGTTTGTAGCGCCGCTACTGGGCGGAGAGACCAGAACGCCATCCGCCGTGGCTTCCTTTGCCGGATTTGGTATTGGCTGCCCATTCGAATTGGCGCCCAGCGACCAGTTCATCGTTTCAAGAAAGGGAACGCTGAGAAGATTTTTTCCGTTGGTACGGTCCAGCAAGAAAAAATAGCCATTGCGATTAGCTTGCGCCAGCAGTTTACGAGGCTGCCCATTAATCGCGCCATCGATCAGAACCGGAGTTTGCACTGCGTCCCAATCGTGTGTATCGTGCGGCGAGGCTTGGAAATACCACGCCATTTTGCCGGTATCGGGATTGAGGGCGACTATGGAACAGGTCCACAGGTTATCGCCTATGCGGCTCCTTCCGGTAAAGACAGGGTCTGGGTCGCCGGTGCCGACGTAGTAGAGGTTCAATTCGGGGTCGTAGGTTCCCGAGATCCACGGATGTCCCCCGCCTGACGCCGCCGCGTACTCATCGGGCCATGTTTCAATGCCGGGTTGTCCTTTGACCGGCGTGGTTCTCCATCTCCACTGCAATGCGCCGGTTTCTGGATCGTGCGCTTCGACAAACGCGGAGATGCCTAGGGAATCGCCCCCGGAACCAATTAGAACGTGGTTCTTGATGACGACTGGTGCGCCTGTAGAAATGAAGTATTGTTTCGCGTCGGACACTTTCACGATCCACCGCTGCTTGCCGGTGGCCGCGTCAAGTGAGACCAGATAATCGTCGATGGTGAGGAAGAACAGCCAGTTGTTATACAGGCCCAAGCCCCGGTTGCCGGTGCGAGGCATATTGCCTATCGATTCGCGATAGTAACGCCACAGTTCACGGCCCGTCCGGGCGTCCACCGCCCAAACATTATCAAGCGAGCTGACATACAGAATGCCATTCGACAGCAGCGGAGTGGCAGATATTCTGACGCCGTGGCCGGGTGCGCCGTTGATAAGGCGAATTGTCCATGACGGCGACAATTCCTGAACGTTCTTGGTATTGAGAAGACGAATAGGGCTGAAGCGACGGCCTGAATAGTCGCCGTTATACGTAGGCCATGAATCGACCGGCGGTTTCTCCTGGCCGGAGGCAACGAACATCGCAATAAGAACCGAGACCAGAGCGTTCTTCATTTGATTGTGGACAGATAGGCGGTGATGTTATGAATGTCGGCATCGGTAAGACGGCGGTAGAGATCGAAGTGCGGTTGCAGAGGGTCGTGAATTTCGACGCGCGGAACATTGTTGTCAATGGAGAAAGATCGGGACGCGCCGGAGGCGTCGCGCAAGGTGACGTTAAATTCGTCGATATCCTCCAGCGTTCCGAATATAGAAGGCCCGAGAGGGGGGATGACCGTTACCGTGCGGGCGGTCCGCGAAGCGGCGGCGCCACGGCGGCGAAGCGGATTCAGCCAGAGACTCTGCAAGACCGGAGGATCGTATTTCTCGCCGATGCCCGCCAGATCTCCCGTGATCGAATGGCAGGAACTGCATTTTCCTGCGCCTTGGAAGAACTGCTCGCCCTTTTTCGGATCGCCGGTGACAATGTTGAGGAATTCATAAGCCGCTCGATTGGCGGCTTTGAAAACCTGGACATGCAGCCATGCCACCACATCGGCGATTTGAGCGTCATTCAACCGTAGACCGTCGGCCGGGTGGCCGCCGCGCAATATGGGCCCGATCTGTTCGCCTTTTTCGTCGTCGCGGACCGGCACAGAGCTGATCAGATCGGTTTGCCCGTTGAGGCCCTTGGCGCCGGGGCCGTGGCAGGACGCGCAATTTTTCGAAAAAACCAACCCGCCGCGCTCTACCGCTTCCGGCCTCTCATGAGCGCCTTCGACGGCGGCATAGTTTAGGTCCTGCGCCAAGACCGACTGAGCGATTAGGATAACGATCGCGCAACGCTTCACTGGTTCCGCTCCAGCAAACGGTATCCGATCGGAATGACTCCCTCAGTGTCGGCGACATGATAGTCCGCGGCAAAGAAGCGCTCGATCTCCGGAAAGCGAAGCATGGAGCGATTGCTGGATGGCCAGTTTTTCAAGATGAAAGCTTCCATGAAATCATGCCAGACGATCCAACGTGGAGGCCGCGCCTGTAACTCCGCAAGCGTGGTCTGCACATCGCTTGGTCCCATCATACCGGGCTGAAGCCACGCGTAGCGCGTCGGATTGGTCGCTCCGAGCACGAAATAAAGAGAGGGCAGATAGGGATAAACGAAGAGGCTGTCGCCTGGTTTGATTGCAGTGAGCAGATCGTTCAGCTGGACATAGTGCAGTTTCGAAACGCGAAGAACCCCCGCTGGCGTCTCGATTTGCTTGAGGGTCTCCCGCGGCCATCCCGCCCACAACCCAGCCGCCGCGGCTATAAATGTTCCTGCCGCGAGCCACCGATGAGTTCTCCCAGGTAGCAGACAGCCGGCCGCACAGATGCCGAGGATCCAAAAAAACACGCTTCCAAACAGAAGCTGCGCTGCGCCGAAACGCGGATAGCAGGCCAGAAGCGAACTGACGGAGGCAATGATTAGCAATCCCAAGAATTTCCGGACCGCCGGGCTCGACCGCCAAAGAGCCAACGCGCTACACGCCAGTGCCATTGGCGGAAGAATAACGGGGAGGATCGAATCAGAGAAATGGATCGCGGCTGCGGCTGTGCCCCCTGGATGCCAAAAGCTCCGGAACGTTCCCGCCAGGGCGCCGTACCGGATCTGATTCGCCCTGGCGTAATTCGATGCGTCCCAAACGAGCGTACGGAGCATCATCCCTAACGCGCCTTCACGGAGCAGTATGCATGCAGCGACGGTGGAGGGGATCGCGATACCTGCGGTGAACAGCCAGAATCCCCGTCTCGACTTCGCGCCCAGTGCGATCCAAAGCGCCGCCGCTGCCACAACGGCCAACATGGGAGGGGTGATCCAGGCTGCAATCCCTGCGCATACGCCGGCCATAACGAACCGCCGATGCGTGAGCGATGTTGAAGCAAAGGCGGAACTAACCAAGACCAGCGCGAGCAGGGCAAAGGTATTGCTATCCCAACGGTGTGTGATGTACAGAGGGTAGAGCGAGGTGAGTAGCATTGCCAGAAACAGCAATGCGGACGATATGGCGAATGTAGCGTCTGCTAAACGGCTCACGAACCAACAGACCGCTGCGCACAGCGACGCAAGTTCACAGCAGAGAACGAAGCGAGCCGGCGCCAAGGCCACGCCGAAAAGATGAAACACTCCGCCATAAAGCCAGAACGTTCCCGGGCCGGTGAGAACGAAAAAATCGCGGTAAGGAACTTGGCCGCTGGCGACGCGACGGGCCCCTTCCAGGTAGATCCCTTCATCGATCGAGAGGTAAAACCAATGGCCAAAACGCAGCCAGAGAAGTGGAAGAGCAATGAAAAATACGATTAAAGAGCTAATGCGGTGCAGAACAGCGCGCCGGCTGGCTTTCAAACCAAGTTCAGCCTTCTGCGTAATTATTCCCCGTCGGGGGATTTTTTGAAAGTTAAAGTGGATACTTTTCCGAGCCGTTCCTGGGTCACAACAACCGTCAGGGCATCTCCAGAAATGGTCCCTTTATAATCGATCTCCGTCACTTGGCCTTCTTCCGCCAAGCTGTCATAGCCTCCCAACCCGAGTGGATCCAAACCGCCGCTAAGCACGACGAAAAAGGTCAGATCCAGCTTATCGCCATCGGTTTTGGCTTCGGCGATACGCAGCGTTCCAAGACGACATTTCAGGGTGCCGGTCACTTTGCCGTCAGCCTGTTTGATCGTTAACGACTGCGCTGGTTTTTCGGATTTCCAAACGCCGGCAATATCCGCGGCGAAAGACGCCACAGACGCCAATGCGGTTAGCGCGGCCAATAAAAAAGCTCGTTTCAAGATCGCTTCTCCGATTTCTACAATCGATTATAAACGATTCGGGGATGCGATGAATTGGCAGGTTGACCCGTTTCGCGGACGATTGATATGCTTCAAGACATGAAGCGCCGACGTTTTTTGCGGGCCATAGCAGCGGCTCCAGTTGCTCCTGCCGTTATCGTTTCGCAGCAAGCCGCTCATGCGCAGGAACCGGCCCGGCCTACGGTCCAGCAACCGGCTCAGGCCGTCCCTCAACCTGCGAATTCCGGTGCTCCGAAGCCTCTAGCCGGCGCGCATCCGGACGTCGTCGCCGAACCCGTGGCGCGATTCTTCACGCATCCTGAATTTGAAGCGCTGCAAAAGCTAAGTGACGTGCTCGTCCCCGCGAGCAATGGCAACCCGGGGGCATTGGATGCGAACGTGCCGCAGTTTATTGATTTCCTGATTGGGCAGTCCCCGGCGGATCGCCAACGTCTTTATAAGTCTGGTCTGGATCTTTTGAATGCGCGTGCGACCAAACAGTTCAATAAGACATTTGGCGCGCTGGATACCAAACAAGCGGATTCCATTCTGAAGCCGCTGATAGTTCCGGTACCCTGGATGTACGACCCTCCGAGCGACTTGGGCGTCCATTTCGCCACGACCGCGCACGAGGATATCCGTACGGCCACTCGCAACTCCCGTGAATGGGCGGACGCGGCCGCAAAGGCCGGGAGACGCATTGCGGGGCCTCAACTCTACTGGAACGAGATTGATCCGATTTACAAGGGCTAAAGCTTTGGCAAAACAAGAGTTCGACGTTCTAATCATTGGTTCCGGCCATTCTGGTGGCATGGCGGCGAATATTCTGTCGCAAAAAGGCCTCTCTTGCCTCATGCTCAACGCCGGCCCCGAAGCGGACATGGCCAAAGACCGCGTAGTGAAAGCTCCGTGGGACTTGCCGTACCGTGGCTTTGTGCAGCCCGGGCGATTGCCGCACGTCTTTCAAGCGACGGCGTTCAATGCGAACGTCTGGGTGGACGAAAAGGAAGTTCCCTACACGCACGATCCGGCGAAGCCTTACAACTGGGTCCGAGTCCGGCTACTCGGTGGCCGGTCGCTCTTTTGGGGACGGCAATCGTTCCGGTTGAGCGATTTCGAATTCAAGGCGGCGGAGATCGATGGGATCGGTGACAACTGGCCAATCAGCTTGGCCGATCTCGATCCGTTTTATTCGCGCGTGGAGTCGATTTTCCGTGTGTCGGGACGCAAAGAAGGCTGGCCCCAATTTCCCGACGGGAATTTTCTTGAGGCGGATTATGGAGCGGACACTGAGAGCATAAAGAAAATCACGGAACTCGGCAAGTCGAAAGGCATTCTGTTTTCGAAGATCCGTGCCTCCAACGGCCGCAACGGATTAGCGAGTTCGATTAACCTGCTGCTGCCCGATGCAATCGCAACGGGAAAATTGCAGATCGTTTCCAATGCCATCGCGCGCGAATTAACGGTGGATAAGAACACGGGTTTGGCCAATGGGGCTTACTTCATTGACCGGCATTCCCGTCAAGAATCGCAAGTAAGGGCGCATACCGTCGTGCTGGCTGCGGGGACGCTAGAAAGTACACGCCTATTGCTGAACTCCAATCTCGCGAACTCGAGCGGAGTGTTGGGGCGGTATTTGCAGGATCAGATTTATGGGGTCTCCGTGGCCGCCTCCGTGCCTGAGGCGTGCGACGGAAAGGCTCCGGAAGGCTTGATGGGCGGAACGGCGTTGGTGCCGCGCTTCCGCAACTTGAAGAAGGGTGAGAAACACAACTTCATCAAAGGCTACAGCATGCTGATCGCCAGCGGCGGCGCTGCAAATCCAAACTATTTCGCGGAGTATGGAGACGCGCTGCAGAAGAAAATCGATCATTATGCCGGTTCGGTGGTGACGGCTTCGATTTATGGAGAGCGCGTGCCGCGTTACGAAAATCACGTCAGCATCGATAAAACGGTCAAGGATGAGTGGGGAATCCCAGTCCTCCACATTGATGTTCGCGATGGCGCGAACGAGTACAACATGGCAAAGGACGCGGCTGATACGGCCGAGTCTCTATTTAAAGAAGCCGGTTGGGACATTCTTTCCAAGACGGATAAATTCTATCCGCCTGGCTATAGCATCCATGAGGTGGGGACCTGCCGCATGGGTGATAATCCCAAGACCAGCGTGCTGAACAAATGGAATCAGAGCCACGACATCAAAAACCTGTTTGTCGTGGATGGCGGCGCCTTTGTGACGTGCGGATGGCAGAACTCCTCGCTCACCATTCTTGCTCTAGCGATGCGCGCGTCGGAGTATCTGGCGGAACAAGTGAAGCAGCGGGCCTGGTAACAGCTTCGCCTTTAGAACTCGATGCGGTCTTTTTTAGAGTCGAGGGCGGCGGCATCGACTCCGGCGACCTTTTTCACGGCATCCAAATCCTTGAAACTGCCGTTTTTCTCGCGATACTGAACAATTGCCGCGGCCTGCGCCGCGGGGATCTCGAGAGCTTTTTCAAGGTCGGCGGCGGTTGCTTTGTTAATGTTGACCTTGGTGGAGGCCGGCCCAAGGTTGGTGCTCAGATAATTGAGGACCGCGGCGAAATCTGCATCGCTGATCTCGACGCCTTTTTCGGTGGTCATTGATGCGATGGTGTGGTCCCACTCAGGCTTGCTTCTGCGGGCAGCGGAAAACATCTCCGTGCCATGACATCCGGTGCAAACCCGCACCGTCGTGGCTTTACCCGGTGCGTCCGGTAGAGCCTGCTGAGCGCACAAGGTCTCCGCGCAAATCAAGATGAGGAGCGCTATCAATCGAGCCATGTCAAACCCAGTTTATCTCGATTCAAATTAAACCGATTGGCGTATACCGACTCCCTCGACTCCCCCTCAATTCAGCCGGAACGCAAACAACTGATCCCCTCCCGTCGCCAGCACATACTGATGCCCATCCAACATATAAGTCTCCGGTGCATTGCCCGCCGCGCCGATATGGCTATGCCACAATGGGTTCCCATTAGCCGGATCCCATGCCACCAGATTCTCACCATCGCCGCCGAAGAGTAATTTACCGGCGGTGGTGAGAAAGCCTCCAGTCCCAGCGATTTCATGCCGCCAGGCTACCTTGCCGGTCTTGTAATCGATCGCATCGAGAAAGGAACCGTAGTTCAAGTTGCCTCCATTCATAGTTCCGCCGAGACCCATCGACCCGCGCGGGTCGGGATCGATCAGGTAGCTGATACGCAATGAGTTCTGTTCGTGCACATAAAACAATCCCGTATCCGGAGAGAAAGCTGCTGGTGGAAAATTCGTGACGTCGTTGTTGACCAGCGCCCCGCCGATCGTGGCGTCTTTCAGCGGATTTCGCTTCGGCCTACCCTGTGCATCCAAGCCTAGCGCCCAGTTGTTGACGAGGCCCATTTTGCCGGTTACCAGATGTTCGCCGGTGACCCGGTCAAGGGTAAAAAAGTACCCGTTGCGCTGTCCCGTAAGCAGCATCTTTCTTATTTTCCCGTTAAACGGCGCATCGATCATGATCGGCGTTTCGGTGGAGTCCCAATCGTGCGTGTCATGTGGCGATGTCTGGTAATACCAGGCAAGTTTTCCAGTATCCACGTTGACCGCGACGATGGAGCAGGTATAAAGGTTGTCGCCGTCACCGCGGCCCGTCGTATAGGCGGGCGTCGGATTCCCCGTGCCAAAAATATAGAGGTGTGTTTCTGGATCGTACGGCCCCGGAATCCATGCCTGGCCGCCGCCATGTTGCGCGGCGTCGAGGCTTGCCCATGTGTCGAGCCCCGCGTCGCCAGCCTTCATCGGCACCGTGTAAGCGATCCACTGCCGATCCCCCGTTTCCGGATCGAGCGACTGTAGGAAGCCCGGGGCGTCCATGTCGTTGCCCGTTCCTGCGAGAACATGGTTGCCGATCACAATGGGAGCTACTGACGAAAAGTATTGCTGATCGAAGCTCGAGATCTCTTTCTTCCATTTCTCGCGCCCTGTCTTGGCATCGAGGCAGATCAGGTAGTCGTCATGCACTTCCAGATACAAGTTGTTGTGCCACATGCCCATGCCGCGGTTCCCGGTATGCGTGCCGCCGCGCGTTTTCCAGTAGTAATGCCAGAGTACGGTGCCATCGCGCGCATCCACTGCCCACGCGTTATCTGGCGAGGACATGTAGAGAATCCCATCCACCATCAGAATGCCGCCGCCCAGGCGAGGCGCGCCACCGGCGTTGAGATCCCCCTTGCCTAATCCGCCGACAATGGTCGGGGCGCCGGCGCCGCCCCCGCGGCCTCCTCCTCCTCCCTGGCCGTTTCCGTTCGGCCCCGAACCGGCGGCGAACCGCGTAACCCACGCCAGACTGAGGTTCTTCACCGTGGATTGATCGATGAGCTTTAAGGAACTGTAGCGTTTGGCCGAGTAGTCGCCGGCGTAGACCGGCCATTGATCACCGAGGGGTTTAAGAATATCCGAAGGGTCGAGACCACCCTGCGCAAATAGAGGGGCCGACGTAATAAGAAAGGACGAAATCTGTAGAAAACGTTTCATGAATGTCGTCTCGGAATCGTTACTTGATCGTGGCCAAATAGGCCGTCACGTCGTGCATGTCTTTGTCGGCCAGCGTGAGCGCAAGCTTCTTGTGCGCTTCGTTGGGGTCGTGTACCACCACCCCGGGAATGCCGCCTTCCCGCGTAAACGATCGCCGCGTTCCATCGGCTAGCATTACCGTGACGATGAAATCGTCTTTCCGAACCAGCGAGCCCTCCAGCTTTTGTCCGTTCGCCAGCGTGACCGTAACCGGCAACGATCTTCCTTCACCGCCGCGCCGGCCGCCTCCGCCGCCTCCACCTGAAACCCATGTGTTCTGCAGTTCCCGAACATCCTCGAACTTCGCTGCGATGCCCTTGAGGTCTCCATCAACTGAGTGGCACCCCTCGCAATTACCCTTGAAATAAGCGGCGCCCGCCGGCGCATTTCCCACCAACGGGTTGATGGTTCCAGGATCGGGCGTACCCGGCGGACGCGCCTGGCGGCCCACCTGCGAAAGCACGCTGTGGATATACTCCGCAACCGCCGTGGAGTCGGCATCGTTCAGGTTAAAGGCGGGCATGCCTTTGTCTTGGCGCGCGCCGCGAATAATCGGAGCGATCAGTTCGCCGTGCTGATCGCTGAGCGCGACCAATGAGCGCAGTAAGCTTGGGCCGCCCTGGTCGCCCCCGCGCAGATCGGCGCCGTGGCAAGCCGTGCAGTTCACGCCGTACACAGCTTTGC
The DNA here is from genome assembly GCA_963703295.1 of Bryobacterales bacterium. Taxonomy (GTDB): domain Bacteria; phylum Acidobacteriota; class Terriglobia; order Bryobacterales; family Bryobacteraceae; genus PALSA-243. The sequence goes on along the minus strand of OY969810.1, from coordinate 6,379,140 downwards.
CACGAGCAATCACGTCAGGTGCCGCGAGTTGCCGTGTCTGCTGCGGAAAGCCCGGGCCGCCGCCGCCCCGTCCGCCGCGTCCGGCCTGTTGGGGCGGAGCCGGTTGCGGACCTTCTGCCTGCGCCACGGGCGCAAGAAGGACGCCAGCCAGCACTGCAATAACCACCGATCCTGTTGTCATCTCATCTCCGGAGTGAGGATTGCTCTCGTTGCGCCAACGCGGACGCAGAAATCACTCTACCCCCGCATGCTCTCTTTGGCAAGTGGGGTCGGAGACAGCGGTCTCCCTCTCCGGCAAATCAAGGCAAACCATTGATTCCCAAGCCCGGCCAAAACCAAAATTTCATCAATCCTGGTCGGCCGAAGGCCGGTGAGGACTGACTCTCTCGGCTTTTAACGTCCTAATCGATCAAGTTAATCGGAACGTCGGGCCAGCCTCCTTCAAACTGCTACGAGCCGTGCGCCAATCCTTGCATAGCAAGATCGTCGGATGGGGAACTATCGGCGATCGGTTACGAACTCAGCGGGACGGCCCGCTAGTCGCAGCGGAGCGCGCTCATCGGGTCGCCAAGCGTCGCGCGTCGCGCCGGAACGTAACAGGCAAGCGTCGCGACCGCGATTGCGAGCACGGCGACGGCGATAAAGGTGGCCGGATCGCTCGCGCCCACTTCGAACAATAGGCTCCGCACCACGCTTGCCAGGAGTAGTGCGCAGCCCACTCCCAACGCCACGCCGGCCGCGGCGAGTCGAATGCCGTCGGCCAGCACCCCGCGTTGCACATCCCAGGGATTCGCGCCCAGAGCCATGCGGAGGCCGAACTCGTGCATACGCTGGCTCACCGAGTACGCGATCACGCCATACATTCCGATGGCCGCGAGCGCCAGTGCGAGGCATGCGAAGAGACCGATCAGCGCCAGCGAGAAGCGCGGCGTGGATAGCGAATCCGTCGCCACCTGGTCCATGGTCTGCACGCCCGAAATGGCAAGCGAGGGATCTAACGCGCGCACCTCGCGTCGCACCGAATCGAGCAGTGGGCCAGGTGCCGTGCTGGAGCGTACGGCGAGCGACATGGAGGAGTCGGCTTGCATCTGCGCTTCGGGCCACCAAAAGGCCGGCTCGGCGGCGGGGGAGTTCGGAGCGTCCTTTACGTCGCCCACGATGCCAATGACAGTCAGCCAATGCGGCGGGCCGGCGAACGTAATGCGCTTACCTACCGCCGGTTGGTTGGGCCAATAGCGGTGAGCCATCGCCTGGTTAATGATCACGACCTCTGGCGCGGTCGCCGTGTCGCTTGCCGAAGCGAATCGTCCCGCGATGAGTGGAATTCCCATCGCGCGAAAATAACCCGGCGTGGCGCTGTGATAGCGGGCGTGCGGCCCGTCGTTGGGGTTGTCCGGGCGGCCTTCAATACCGAAGCCGGAGTTTTCGTCATAACCGGTCCAAGGAATATCGGTAGCTGCTCCGGCGGCCACAACGCCTGGAATCGCTGCGAGGTTATCTGCCAGACGATCGAAGAAAACGCCGATATCCTGACCCTTCTTATACTGGGCGCGCGGCAATGCGACCTTGGCAGTGAGAACGTGTTCCGGTTGGAAGCCCGGGTCGGCGCGCATCAGGTTGACGAAACTGCGCAGCATCAGTCCTGCGCCAATAAGCAGGGCGGAGGCCATTCCGATTTCGGCGATAACAAGCAGAGAACGCAGCCGCACCATCCCGCGCCCGCCGGTCGTACCGCGGCCTCCTTCGCGCAAGGCTTGTACGGGGCTGGTGCGCGAAGCCTGAAGTGCGGGCGCGAATCCAAAGAGCAGGCCCGAGGCTAGTGCGATGACCAGAGTGAATGCGAACACGGTGGCATCCAGATGGATGGCGTGAGCGCGCGGGAAATCCGCCGGAAGAAGCGCCACTAACGCTTTCGTTCCAAAAATGGCAACCAGCGACCCGCCAATCGCGCCGGCAACGGAGATCAGCAGGCTCTCTGTCAGCATCTGGCGCAGCAGGCGCGCGCGTCCAGCCCCCAAAGCGGCGCGAACGGCGATCTCCTGCCGTCGCGCGGTGGAACGTGCGAGCAGCAGATTGGCCGCGTTCACACAGGCAATCAACAGCACGGCAGCCACGGCCCCCAGCAGAATAAGCAGCAGCTTTTGCGATTTCCCGACGATTTCCTGATATAGCGGAACCACCAGCGTGTGCCAGCCCCGGTTCTTGTGTTCGCTCAGCACCTGCGCCGTGATGCGGCTTATTTCGTCTTGCGACTGTTGCTCCGTGACGCCCTTCTTCAGGCGGCCTATGGCGTCGAGATAGTGAGAGCCGCGTTGATCCGGATTGCCCTCGAACGGAAAGGGCATCCAAGCCTCCACAGTATCGCCGTGAGCCAGCGGGCGATATGTATTTCCTGGATGTTGCGTGCCAGGCGGCATCACGCCCACCACGGTGTAGGGCGCGCTATCCAGCAAAATCGTTTTGCCCAGAATATCGGGGTCCGCCGCGAAACGGCGGCGCCACAGGCGGTCGCTCAGAATCACATTTTGAGAGTTGGAGGCGTTTTCATCGACTCGAGTGAAGTCGCGTCCGCGCGCCGGCTTGATGCCGAGGACGCCAAAGTACCCTGCCGTAACACGAACGGCGGGAATGCGCTCCGGATCGCCCACGCCGGAAAGCTGCACGTCGCTGTGGAAAAAGGCGGCCAAGCCGTCGAAAGAGCGGGCCCGCTCGCGGAAATCGTGAAAGTCCCAAGGGTTCAGAGAGAACCTGGGAAAAGCGGCGCTGCTGAAGAAGAGCCGAACCAGTCGATTGGGTTCTGGGTACGGCAGGGGAGCGATCAGCACGCCGTCAATTACGCTAAAGATCGCGCTATTTGCCCCGATGGCAAGCGTGAGCGTGAGCACGATCACCGCCGTGAAACCGGGGTTGCGGCTCATCGCTCGAATGGCGTATCGCAGGTCGCGGAAAAGATTTTCGATGTGGTTAGCGCGGCGCATATCGCGGCATTCCTCCTGAACGATCGTGAGGCCGTCTAGCGCGCCGGCGGCGGCGCGGTGGGCTTCCTCGGGCGGCATATTGCGAGAGAGATTTTCCAGCACCTGGCGGTCGAAATGATATTGCAATTCGGTAGCAAGGTCGCGCTCGACCGCGCCGCGGCGCATCAGAGTGCGGATTCGATTGCCAAGTACGAACCACCAGCGCAGAAGCCTCATGCGAGTGTTCCTATCCAACAGTTCGGATTACCTGACCGACGGCATTGGAAAGCCGCTCCCACTGAGCCAATTCCTTTGCAAGTTGCCTGCGGCCGGGAAGCGTCAACGAATAAAATTTAGCCTCGCGGCCGGTTTCGCTCGGTTTCCAGTTGGCGCGGATCCAACCCTGCTGTTCGAGGCGGTGCAACGCGGGATAGAGCGCCCCTTGCGTAATTTGGAGTACGTCGCCGCTCGATTGTTGAATGCGCTTCGCGATGGCCCACCCGTGCTTGGGCTCGAGCGAAATCGTTCGCAGAATCAGGAGATCGAGCGTGCCTTGAATGAGATCGGACGGACGGCTCATTGGATACCTAAGTAATCTACAACGATTGGACGATCCCTGTCCAGAACGGTTAGCGAGAACGTTTAGCGAAGCAGTCGGCTTCTATTGTGATCCCATAGAAAGATTTATACTCATATGGGGAAGCAATAGATGAGTACAAAGCAGGATGTCTGGCAAGGAACCCTTGCCCTGATGGTGTTAAGAACCTTGGAGACCAGGGGAACCATGCACGGATACGGCATCGCACGCCGCATCGAACAGGTCAGCGGCGATCGCCTGCTGTTGAATTATGGCACCTTGTATCCGGCGCTGTTGAAACTGGAGCAGGAAGGTTATATCGCCTCCGAGTGGGGCGTTTCGGAAAATAACCGCAAGGCGAAGTTCTACAAGCTGACGCGGGCGGGCGCCGCCCAACTTAGGAAAGAAGCGCGGCAGTGGGAAGAGACCACCGATATCGTGGCTCAGTTCTTTGCCGCGAAAGAGCCGATGTAGGAGGACCGTAAAAATGAGAAGCCTGCGCAGGATATTAATTCGACTCGCCGGAATTTTCCGCAAGGAGCGGCGAGAACGGGAACTTGCGGAGGAGTTCGACGCGCACTTCGCAATGCACGTCGAAGAAAATCTACGTCGCGGCATGAGCGAGGCGCAAGCGTGGAGGGAAGCCAGACATAAGTTCGGAGATATCGATTCGGCCCGCGAATCCATGCGAACAGGGTCCACAGTTATGACGCTGGAAACGACGTGGCAGGATCTTCGCTATGCTGTTCGCGGGTTGCGCCGGAACCCGGGATTCGCCGCAACCGCGATTCTTTCGCTGGCGCTGGGAACGGGCGCGAGCGTAGCGATTTTTACGCTGACGGACAGTCTTCTTCTGCGCCCCATGCCGTATCGCGAGCCAGACCGTTTAATGATGGTGTGGGAAGTAAATCCGCACGCCAACGGAACGAAGCGGAATGTGATATCGCCCGCCAATTATAGAGACTGGAAGACGCAAAATGGCGTCTTTGAAGACATGGCGGTGTTCGGCGACGGGCGGGCGGCATTCGCCGCCCAAGGGCGCGTGGAAGAGTTGGACGAACAATACTTCAGCGCGGAACTGCTGCCGACGCTCGGCGTCCAACCATTTCGTGGACGCTTCTTCACCGCGTCCGAGGATCTGCCTAAAGCGCCCAACGTGATACTGATCAGTTACCGGCTATGGCAAAACTGGTTTGGCGGCGACGAAGGCGTGATTGGACGCCAGGTAGAGGTTCGGTCCCAGCCGGCTACCATCATTGGCGTAATGCCGCCGGGATTTTACTTTCGCAATCGCGACGCCGACTTGTGGGAATCCCTGGGACTCGACCCGGCGCGCGACTACCGCAAGAGTGCCGGGCGCTATCTCATGAGTGTGGCGCGTCTGAAGCCCGGCGTTACGCAGACTCGCGCCCAGATGGAAATGACGGCGATTGCGCAGAGGCTTCAAGTCGAATACCCGCGGTTCGATACCAACTGGACGGTGAATGTGGAACCGTTGCGCGAGTCCCTGGTAAGCGAAGTGAAGACCTCTATGCTGGTACTTTTGGGCGCCGTCGGCCTGTTGCTGGCGGTGGCCTGCGCGAACGTGGCAAACCTGCTGCTGGCGCGATATGCGTCGCGCCGCCGCGAGATGGCTGTGCGGGCCGCGATAGGAGCGGGTCGTTGGCGCGTCATCCGGCAACTCTTCACCGAAAGCGTGGCGCTGGGATTGGCTGGCGGCTTTTTCGGCGTGGTATTGGCACGCTGGATCGTGTTGGGCGTGCTGGCGCTTGCGCCGCTGGATTTGTCCCGCAATATTTCGGTCGCGCTGGATTACCGGATCGTGGTGTTTGCGGTAGCCGTCTCGGTGTTGACCGGAATCGTTTTCGGCTTAGCTCCCAGTCTGGTTGCGTGGCGGGCCGATCTCACCCGAGGGCTTCGCGAGGGCAGCCGTTCCAGCGTCGGCAGCGCCGGACGTTTTCGCGCCTGTTTAGTCGCGGCGGAGGTGGCGTTGTCGGTCATGTTGTTGTCCGGGGCCGGACTTCTCTTCCGTAGCATGGTGGGATTGCAAGGCGTCGACCCTGGGCTGAACCCCGCCCGCGTGTTGACTTTCAGCGTGCTGATTCCTGGCGTGCGTTATCGTGAGCCGCTCCAGCGAATGCGATTTTTCACGCAGGCCCTGGAGCAGATCCAAAGGCTGCCCGGAGTGGAAGCCGCCAGCGCGGTGAGTTTCCTGCCCTTCAACGGCCTGGCTGCGGGAACCGGCGTAGCCATTGGCGGCCGTCCCCCAGCGAAGCCGGGCGAGGAATTGACGACCGTCGTTCGTACCGTCATGCCGGGCTATTTCCGCACCATCGGGATCCCGCTGAAGAAAGGGCGCACCTTCGCGGCGGACGATAACACGTTGGATTCGCCCCTCCGATTTGTCGTAAACCAAGCGTTTGTGGAAAAATATTTAACCGGTGAAGATCCATTAAGGCAGCAAATCAGCGTCGAAATGAACGATAAGAACCCCTTTGGGGAAATCGTTGGCGTGGTGGGTAATGTAAAGGAAGGCGCGTTGGACAAGGGGCCAATGCCGACCGTGTACTACGTTCATGCGCACCTTATTTATACGCGAATGGTCTTCGTGGTCCGCGCCAAGATCGATCCGCTGAGCCTGGCGGGTCCTGTACGGCGCGCAATTCATGGCATCGATTCTGCCCAGCCGGTGTCTCAAATACGAACTATGGAGGAGGTTGTTCGCGAAACATTCGCACGACAGACGTTCAGCGCCTTGCTGCTCGGTGGATTTTCCGCCGCGTCGTTGCTCCTCGCGGCTGTGGGGATTTATGGCGTGCTCGCCTATTCAGTAACGGAGCGAACTCGCGAGATCGGCGTGCGTATCGCGCTGGGCGCCCGGCCCGGCCGGATTGTCAAGCTTGTGCTAGGCAGCGGAATGCGCGTTGTCTTGATGGGCGCCCTGGCAGGATTAGCGGGCGCGCTGGCGTTGACCGGCCTGCTAAAGAGCTTGTTGTTTGGCGTGGCCCCGCATGATGCGGCGACGTTCGCGACGGCGCCGATAATCCTGGTCGCGGTAGCGTTCTTAGCCGCATACGTGCCGGCGCGGCGGGCAGCCCGTCTCGCGCCGGTGGACGCCCTGAGGGCGGATTAGAGAGGCTTAGGCTGCTTCGCGTTCGGCCGACGCGTCAGGCAAAGCGGCTACCTGAACCTTTTTCAGAATGCCCATACTGCGAAGAAGCTTAATTTGCAGCCATGACGGATCGAACTCATACCATGCCAGGCCATGACGTGCGGAAGTGGGATGCGCGTGGTGATTATTGTGCCAACCCTCGCCAAACGTGATTAGCGCGACCATCCAGTTGTTGCGCGAATCGTCGCGGGTCTCGAACCGCCGGCTGCCCCACATGTGCGTCGCCGAATTGACCAACCATGTGGCGTGCAGGCCCACCACAACGCGCAGGCAGATACCCCACAGCATCATCGGCAGGCCGCCAATGGCCAGAAGCAGAAGGCCCAGGCCGACGACCGGCACCCAGTGATAGTTGTTCAGCCATATATAGAAGCGGTGTTTGGCCAGATCGGGCGCATATTTTGACATCAGCTTCGTATTGTTATGGTTGGCCTCGCCGAAAAGAATCCAGCCCACATGCGACCACCAGGCGCCGTCCCGCGGCGAATGGGGATCGCCCGGTTGATCGGATTTCTGATGATGAATACGATGCGTGGCGACCCAAAAAATCGGCCCGCCCTCCAGTGTTAACGCGCCGCAGACCGCAAAGAAATACTCCAGCAGCAAGGGCGCCTGATAGGACCGATGCGTATGCAGGCGGTGATAGCCCATGCTAATCCCAAGACCAGTGCACATCCACAAAAGAAATAGCGCCACCGCAAGATCGCGCCAACTGAACATGAAGAGCGCGGCGATCGCGCCGACGTGGAAAATACCCATCACGATGGCGGTAAACCAGTTCATCCCATGCCGCGCAGGGAGACGGATCTGACTATAGACTGAGGAGTCCGATTGGATCATTACCTTTTCAATTTATCGCGCATTCTCCGAATGCTTTGTAAGACTTATGTAATTCCGGCCCGCGTTACCCTTATAAACGCCGCGGTGTTATCCGCTTCCATATTGCGCTTTAGAAGATCAGCTTTAGCCCAAACTGAATCTGGCGTGGGGTGGTCGCCAGTGCGGTGATCAATCCGGCTGAAGCATTGATGGAGCCGCTCGAAAAGACGGTTGCGTTAGGCGTACCGAAATTCGGATGGTTCAGAATATTGAAAAACTCAGCGCGAAATTGGAGGCTTGCCCGTTCGGACACGGGCGTATTCTTCATTAACGAGAGATCTAGATCGGCTAGGCCCGGGCCGCTGAAAACTCCCCTGCCCAGGTTCCCGTAGGTGCCGATCGCTGGAAGCGTAAACGCGTTTGGGTTAAACCATTGGTTGGGCGTTCCGAGTACAATCGGTCCATTAAATCCCGGATTCATCGATGGACGGTCGGGATTGCGCGTGTCGGCATCGCCCGATCGATTCGATCCGATGACCGGCGTCAGCGGAAAGCCGCTCAGCAGCGTTGCGATTTCGTTGAGTTGCCACCCGCTCACCAGTTTGTTCGCCACTCCGGTCGAACGATTCATCCACCGCTGGCCATGGCCAAACGGCAGTTCGTAGCGTGCCGAAATGCTGGCTTGCGAAGCGGCATTCAAAGCCGATGGCCCCCAGTCTCTACCCACATCGTTGCGGTCAAGTATCATCTGCGATTGGTTTTGCGACTGCGCGCCCGTCAAGCCCGAATTCATGTCCAGGCTCTTCGACCAGGTATAGTTCGCCCGAATCTGTAGGCCCCGGCTCAGCCGATGCGAGAAGTCTGCCTGAAGCGCGTTGTAACTGCTGTTGCCTTCGGTATACCAGAAAAACCCAGCGCCCAAATAAGGATTAGGCCGCGTCCCCACCGGGATATATTGCGCGCCTTGCGCGACATGGCTTTGATTCGCAGCCGTGGCCGGCAGCCCGCTGGCGGCTGCCCCGCCGGCCTGGCAGCCGGCCGTTGCAGTGCAGATTTGGGCTGCAATATCGTTGGGATCGATGCTCAGCAAACCGTGATAGCCCAACGACCCAACATACGCTACACGCAGAACGCTGGTGGGCGTGAGTTGGCGTTCGACTGAGAGCTTCCACTCCTGGACGGTGGGCGTCTTGGCATCCGCCTGAATTCCCTGCGGGGCATAAGTGGTGCAGGGCGTTGGAATCCCGGGACCGCACGACGGCGGAACAGCCGCGCCGGCGACTACCGGCGTAATGGAAAACAGGGAACCAGAGGATGTGATGGAGCCGTTGTAGGGAGGCAGGGAATTCAAAAGGAAGCTAAGATCGTCGATCAGCGAGTAGTAGGTCCCGAAGCCGGCGCGAATCGACATCTTTCCGTTCCCGAACGGATCCCATGCCAAACCCACTCTGGCGCTGAAAAGCTTAGCGGCATTATTCTGCGTAAAGGTTGAACTGGCCACGCGGGGCGCGGTTTCAAGCACCCCTGTGGAATCGGGAATGTAATTGGCGGCCCGGCCGAAGGCCTCATTCCAGCCGGTGGTGAATTCCTGGCGAATGCCTGCTCGGAGGGTGAGATTGCGTCGCAACTTGATGGCGTCTTCCGCGTACCAGGCGCCGAAGAGGCTGCGCCATCCCAGCTCATTGGCGGTAGGAACAACCTGGAAGCTGCTCACCGTCCCTTGTAAGAAGGTTGTCAGGCTGGTGAAGGTAGCCTGGCCGAGTTGGCGCGAGGCCGAATCTTCGTTGTCCTGCACGCGTTGAAACCACACGCCCGCCGTAATCTGATGCATGCCCTTCGAGATCTGCACGTCATCCGTGTAGGTGAAGAGGTTTCGCCGGTTCCAAACGCCGGCCGCGTTGTTGGGGCCGGCCGACGTTATGCCCGAAAGGCCGGTGGTGGTTACGCCGCCGTTGACCACAATGCCGCCCGGTCCGGCGCCCTGCACGAAATCGAGGCTGCTTGGAAATTGCGCCTGCAGTGACGAATCGAGATTGAACCCGGCGCGTGAAAAGCCGGCGCGGAATGTATTGAGAATATTGGGCGAGAAGATGTGGGTTTCCTGCAGGCTGGCGACCTGCATGCGCAGTGCGCTATAGGAGGCGAATAAAGGGTCGGCAAGCGGGATCAAACTGTTGCCGTCGTCAATCGTGTAGGCGGCCGAAAGCCAGTCATTGGCGCGAAGCGTATAATCCAAACGCAACGTACCGAAATCTTCCCGAATGGATTGCTGGGGATTGGTAAAGGAAAACGCCGTACCGCTAGGCAGCCCGTTGACCAATAGTTCAGACCCGTTCGCCTGCGGCCAGAATGAAAAGTAGGGCAGCATTGCGGCGTTTAGATTAGTCACCGGCGCGTAGACGCCGGCGCTGTTGGGAAACAAGCCGCGGCGCACTTGCGAATCGGGTACAACGCTTACGTTGCTCAACGTTTCGGCCTGCCGGAAACCCTCATAATTCCCGAAGAGGAAAAGGCGGTTTTTCTTCAGCGGCCCCCCCAGCGCGCCACCGAACTGATTCTGCCGAAAAGGAGGCGTGAAGGCCGTCTGGGCAAAGAAACTGCGCGAATCGAGCGCGCTGTTACGAAGAAACTCGAAGAGCGATCCGTGCAGAGAGTTGGTTCCGGCCTGAGTAACCACCGTTACTTGAGCGCCCGACCGTTTACCGTATTCTACGCCGTAGGTATCGGTTTCGACGTTGAACTCGCGCACTGCGTCGATTCCCAATAGGTTTCCGCTCACGCCGCCGGGCGTAATGGCAAGCTGACTGGATCCGGTATATTCGATGCCGTTGATCAGCACAATGTTGTCCATTGGCCGCCGGCCCTCTACGGAAAATGTATTGCCGTTGCTCGTGCTGGTGTTGGCGCTCTTGAGACCGTAGTTGATTACCCCTGGGTTGAGGGTCATCAGATTGTCGAAGCTGCGGCCGTTCAACGGCAAGTCCTTCAACTCGCGCTCGCCGACTAATCCACTGACGGAGGATATGGTGGTGTTGACGATAGGAACCTGTTCGTTCACCGTCACTTCCTGCGCCAGATCGCCCACCTCGAGGCGCAGGCTCACCACTGCTTCCTGGCCGACCGCGAGGATCACGCCGTCGCGAAGTTGCTTTTTGAAACCGGTCTTTTCGGCGCGAACCTGATAAGGACCAATGGGGAGCGCCAACGCCCGAAAATCACCACCGTCGCCCGTCGTCACGGAGCGCGTGGCGCCGGTTTCGAGGTTCTTCAGGGTGACTGCAACGCCGCTCACGCCCGCGCCGGAGGCGTCTTCAATCTTTCCGGAGATGGACGCCGTGACCTGAGAGAACGCCAGAGGAGAGGCGGAAAGCAGGGCCGCTAACGCGATGAGATTCGCCAGCCCGGGGCACAAAAACAACCTTGCAGCAGGTTTCATTAATGGGCCTTCCTAGGCCGTTTCGCTCCGGAAGAACAACTAGGCACGATCTTTAAGAATAGTATAGAAACAGGCCTCTATTGGAAGTCTTTCAGTGAATGGCCCGAAAGATTATGATCCGATGACGTGTAGAAATTGTCCGGAAAGCAAACGGACAACGCAAAATATATCAGAGAGTCACGATTAACAGACGTGCCAAACATGGTGAATCCTCCTGCGCCATCGCCCGACAGTGGTCGGCGCGAAGAAGATCGTCGGTTTCCATTACGGCAATTCGTTTGTTCCATTTACCTACACTAAAGGAAACTGCCAATTGGTGGTCGACGCCAGAGGAAGCCGGTGGTGGACATGCTGCGAGAGGCGCGGCCGGGAATACGGGATTGCGGCGGTGTGGATCACGGGCGGACAAGGCGAACGATTCGACGGACAATTGTGGGGGATGCCGAAGTTGGAGCTACCGGCCGCAGACGCTGCTTGAAACGAAGCGGCTGCGCATTGCGCGGCGAATGCGCGAGGCGGAGACGCTGGCGCGGGAGTTGGCGAGCATCAAATCGGCGCGGCGGGCGAGAGGCGATTGAGTGGGCGAAGAGGGCACTTGAGAACACGACGATCTGGCATCCGGCTGTGGCGCTCGTCGTGTGCGCCGGCAGGAGAACCGAGGGCGGCGAACAAAGGGGACGGCTGCCGGGGCTGTAGCTTGCTTATCCGCCTCGGGGCATCACTCCCTCTCACTCGCTCATGATTGGCTGGGGTTCCTCGAAGGGGAGGGGTCTTACGGCTTGGTTGCGCATGATGATGCGGGCGCAAGTATTCCAGCGTAGAATCGCGTCGTCGTTGCCGGGGGGACGCAAGGCTTCCGCCTGCTCGTACAATTCCATGGCGCGGCGCAGGGCGTGGTAGGCGGCAGAGGGGCTGTTGGGACGCGCCTGCCGCAAGTGACTGTGGGCGTGGCGCTCCCAAACGATGCCGGCGTAATAAGCTCGGGAATACTCGGATTGGATGAGCTCGACAATTTCCAGGGCGCTCGCATGGGTAGCGCCGGCGCCAAACTGATCGGTGCGCGCCAGCAGCAGCGAAATCAATGCGTCCTGGTTGTCCGGGGCCGCTGCCAGAATGTCCAGACAAATGCTTTCGGCAAGACTCGGCTCGTTCAACAGGCGATAACGCTCTACCTTCGACAGAGCTTCGGGGATGCTTTCAGGTGCAATGCGCTTGAGATCGAAATGCATCGTTTCCCATTTTATGCCTTCCGTTTGCCCAGGGCGCGCCGCTTTTTGGCCCATTCCGGCTTTATCACCTGAGGCGCGCGGCCCAGCGCCAGGGCATCGGGCGGCACGGAGTTGGTAAGCACCGAACCTGCGCCGGTGAAGGCGCCGGCGCCAATCTCAATGGGCGCGACGAGAGTGGAATTGCTGCCGACAAATGCGCCCGCGCCAATGGTGGTGACGTGCTTCGAAAAGCCGTCGTAGTTGCACGTGATTGTTCCCGCTCCGATGTTCGCATTGGCCCCAATCTTGGAATCGCCCAAGTATGCCAGGTGGTTGGCTTTGGAGCCAGGGCCCATTTCAGTCTTCTTCAACTCGACAAAGTTGCCGATGTGCGCACCCTCAAGCACGTGGCTTTCGGGGCGTACGCGAGCGAATGGCCCGGCGTGGACGCCGCGCTCGAGGCGCGAGTGACTAACGATGGTTAGTGGAGCGATATGCACCTCGTCTGCAAGCACGGCTTCGTGCACGATTGCGCCCGCGCCGATGTGGCAGTTTTCGCCGATCATGGTGCGGCCGAGAATGCGAGCGAAGGGTTCGACGATGGTATCGATGCCGATGCGAACGTGGGTATCGATGGTTACGGTCTCGGGGTTTTCGATGGTCACGCCGTCGAGCATCAGTTGGCGCGTCTTGCGCGCGCGCAAGATGCGATCGACGTGGGCAAGATCGACGCGATCGTTGATGCCCAAAGCTTCGCTGGCGTCATCGATACGCATGGCGGCAACGGAGTAGCCGGCGCGCTTGAGTATCGCGACCATGTCGGTGAGGTAGTATTCACCGGCCGGATTACCGGTGTCGATCCGGCCGATGTACCGCCAGAAAAGCTCCGCGCGAAAACAATAAATACCCATGTTGGCTTCGCGGATGGCAAGCTGTTGGGGGTTGGCGGCTTTCTGTTCGACGATTTCCTCGACGGCAAGGTCGGCGTCGTTGCGGATGACGCGGCCGTAGCCGGTAGGATTTTCCATATCGGCGCTGAGGAGGGTGCCGGCGGACTCGCTCGACACCTGGCGCTCGACCAGCTCGCGCAGCGTTTCGACGCGCAGCAAAGGCGAATCGCCGTACAGGATCATCAGGTAGCCGGAGAGCGGCTCAAGCCATTCCCGGCCCACCATTACGGCGTGTCCGGTACCTCGCTGTTCCTTCTGTTCCACGAAGCGGATTCCTGGATGGGTGACGACCGCGCGGACTTCATCCGACTGATGGCCCACGACGATGAAGATACGGTCGGCGGTGGTGAGACCGAGCGCGGTCTCGACCACGTGTTCGATGAGGGCGCGACCGCCGGCGTGGTGCAGCACTTTGGCCTTGCGGGACTTCATTCGGGTACCGAGACCCGCAGCGAGAATCACAACCGTAAGTGGAGCTGACATTTCTTTTATTGTCGCCTTGCGGGCTTGACTGCGTCCGCGAGGCGATAATGCTAAACTACGTTATCGCCTTACAGAATGCTGCTTGCCCGAGAGTTCGTTCAGTACATCTCTAAACAACTGGTACAACGCCTGTCGGCGGCGGCCGTCGAGACTCACTCGCCGGATTTGGTGACGGAGCGCGTCGCCGAGGTAATCAGCGAAGAGCTTGCCGTCGAGGACCGTTTAAACGACGAAGTTCGCGACCTTCTGAGCCAATATAGCGAATACATGCGGCGCGAAGGAGTGAGCTACCAGGAGATGTTCCGTCGCATCAAAAACACGCTCATTCAACAGCGCAAGGTGGTAAAAGCCTCCGGACGCGACACCGGCGATGCGATGAAGCTTTCGCGCGACAAAGTCAACGACATCTCGCATAAAGTGATCGAAATGCTGCGCAAGAGCCGCGATCTTCGGCTCAAGAATAAAGACACGAACGCAATTCGACTCGACATCGTACGAGTCATGACCGAACTGCTGCAGGTAGAAGACAAGGTGGATCGCGCGGCGCGCACCAAGATTCGCACCCAAAAACGCGAGATTCCCGAGGGCGGCGAGGAGTGGGACCTACTGCACCGGCGCTACTACTCGGAAGAGATGAAGAAGTTAGGCATCGACCTGCGATAGCCGCTCTTTCAGCCTGCAGCCGGCCGGAGGGTCCGCACGACGCAGATCGCGTTGCCTGCATCAATCACTGGGATCGCGTCTACCTGTATTGAGTCTTCACGCGAGGATCTTTCGTTTCGGCAGATTCTCTTGCGATAGAATCGCATCCAGTTGGGCCTGCCGGGGCGGTTTATCGAGACTCAGCCAATCGCGACCAGTGAATCCGCCGGCTCGTAGTTCAGGTTCGACCCTAGCCACCGTTCGACCTCGGTAACTGTCATGCCTTTGCGGCCGGCATATTGCTCAACCTGGTCCCGTTCGATCTTACCCAGGCTGAAGTAGCGCGATTCCGGATGGGCAAAATAGAGCCCGCTCACGCTCGAGCCCGGCCACATTGCGAATGACTCGGTAATCAACATTCCGGTGTTTGCCTGTACATCGAGCAAGTTCCACAGAGGTCCCTTCTCCGTATGATCCGGGCACGCCGGATAGCCCGCGGCGGGTCTGATTCCGCGGTACTTTTCGCGAATCAACTCCTCTGGACTAAGATTCTCCTCGCGGCCGTAGCCCCATTCATCGCGAACCTGTTTGTGCAGACATTCGGCGAATGCCTCAGCCAGGCGATCTGCTAGAGCCTCGGCCATAATCGCGTTGTAATCGTCGTTCGCAGCCCTGAATCGATCGCACAGCTCCTTCAATCCAATCCCGGAGGTGACAGCGAATGCGCCGATGTGGTCGGGCAACCCGGTGTTTTTCGGAGCTATGAAATCGACGAGGGAGCGGCATGCTTTGTCGTCTTCCCTCGCCTGCTGACGAAGGAAGTGAAAGCGGTCAAGTACCTGCGATCGGCTGCTGTCCGTATACAGATGCACGTCATCGCCTACCGCATTGGCCGGGAACAAGCCATAGACTCCGCGTGCGGTTATCAGCTTTTCAGCGATCATTCGATCCAGAAGCTGATTACCTTCCTCGAAGAGCTGACGCGCTTGCGCGCCATGAGCCTCATGGTCAAGGATTCGTGGATAAAGACCTTTTAAGCCCCAGGTATGGAAGAACGGCGACCAGTCAATGAACTTGCGCAGCGTCTCCAGGGAAAAGTCGTTAAGCACTCGGATACCGGTAAACGATGGCGCAGGAATGTCTTCCGACCGCCACTCGATAGGCGTCCGCCGCTCGCGGGCGGTCTCAATCGACACTGTCCTATTTTTCGGCGCGGAGTGGGATCTACGGAGCGCTGCGTATTCGGCGGAATGCTGCGCGACGAAGGCTGGCTTTGCGTCTTCACTGAGAAGGCTGGTGGTGACGGGGATCGCCCGGCTTGCATCGAGAACATGCACTACCGGTTGGCTATAGTGCGGCGCGATCTTAATGGCGGTGTGCGCACGGCTGGTTGTCGCTCCGCCAATAAGCAGCGGCAGTTTGAATCCCAGCCGTTCCATCTCACGGGCGACATGAACCATCTCATCAAGGGAGGGAGTGATCAGACCACTGAGACCGATGACGTCGGCCTTTTCCGTCCGGGCGCGCTCAAGAATCTTCTCGCACGGAACCATGACGCCCATGTCGATAACTTCGTAGTTGTTGCAGGCGAGCACGACGCCGACGATGTTCTTGCCAATATCATGCACGTCACCCTTTACGGTGGCCAGCACGATCTTGCCTTGCGCTTTGACCACATGACCGGCAGCAGCCTGCGCCTCCTTCTCGGCCTCCATGAACGGCGTCAAATAGGCCACGGCTTTTTTCATTACGCGCGCCGATTTGACTACCTGCGGCAAAAACATCTTGCCGGCGCCGAAGAGATCGCCGACTACACCCATTCCATCCATGAGTGGTCCTTCGATGACAAGCAGCGGACGGCCCAGTTTGGCGCGGGCTTCTTCAGTGTCCGCATCGATGTAGGTATCAATCCCTTTGACAAGCGCGTGTGAAAGACGTTCCTCGACAGTTCCGTTGCGCCACTCTTCGGCCTTTTTTCCCGCCGCTACAGAACCTGCGCCCGCGGCCTTGAGAAGTTCACCGTGTTCGACCAGGCGTTCGGTGGCGTCAGGACGCCGGTTCAGGATCACATCCTCGACAAGAACCTTCAGTTCGGGCTCGATCTCCTCATAAACCTCGAGCATGCCGGCGTTGACGATGCCCATATCCATGCCTGCCGCAATGGCGTGATACAAGAACGCCGAGTGCATCGCTTCGCGGACTTTGTTGTTACCGCGAAAGCTGAACGAAATATTCGATACGCCGCCGCTGACTTTGGCATGCGGAAGGTTGGCCTTTATCCACCGCGTGGCGTTGATAAAGTCGAGGGCGTAATTATTGTGCTCCTCCATGCCGGTGGCGACGGTGAGGATGTTGGGGTCGAAGATGACGTCTTCGGGCGGAAAGCCGAGGTCGTCCACAAGGATGCGGTAGGCGCGCCGGCAGATGCGGATCTTGTCCTCATAGGTTGCAGCCTGACCTTGTTCGTCGAAGGCCATGACCACCACTGCCGCGCCGTATTTGCGTACGAGGGCGGCGTTCTGGCGAAATTTTTCCTCGCCTTCTTTGAGCGAGATCGAATTGACGATGCCCTTCCCCTGGAGGCACTTGAGGCCCGCTTCGATGACTTCCCACTTGGAGGAATCCACCATGAAGGGAGCTTTGGCGACTTCGGGTTCGCTGCCAAGCAATTGCAGAAAACGCGTCATGGCCGTGATGCCATCGATCATGCCTTCATCCATACAGATGTCGATGACGTTGGCGCCATTCTCCACCTGCTGACGGGCGATGCCGACAGCCTCTTCGAAGTTACCCTGCTTAATCAGCTTGGCGAATTTGGGCGATCCGGCGACATTGGTCCGCTCACCGATCATCATGTAGACGCCCTGCTGCTGGGTGAACGGCTGAGAGCCTGAGAGCCGCAGCGGATGGAATGGCGCGTCCGAAATATGGACGCTAGCCGACGATGAAGGCCTGCGCAGTTCGCGGGGGTGGCGGCCATCGAGACCTTTGGCGATGGCCGCTATGTGTTCGGGGGTGTTGCCGCAACATCCTCCGGCAATGTTGATCAGGCCACCCTCGGCGAATTCGCCAAGGTAGCGGGCCATATCGGAGGGGCCAAGGTCGAAGCCCGTAGGCGAAAGAGGATTGGGCAGGCCGGCGTTTGGATAACAAGAGATGGCCGCATCCGACTTCTCCGCCAACTCTGCAAGGAACGGGTACATCAGGTCCGGGCCAAGCGAGCAATTTAGTCCAACGGACAGCGGGTTCACATGCCGGACGGCGTTCCAGTAGGCTTCAATTGTCTGCGCGGAGATCATTGTCTCGCCGCCGCGCCCTACCGCTGCCGAGATCATGACCGGCAATTCCTTGCCGTCCTGATCGAAAACCTCGCGGATCGCCACGAGGGCGGCCTTGGCATTCAGGGAGTCGAAGATGGTTTCGACCAGCAGCAGGTCGGACCCTCCGGCCATGAGACCGCGGACTTGTTCGATGTAAGCCGCCTTGACCTGATCGAAAGTGATCACGCGGAAGCCCGAGTCATCCGCGTCCGGGGAATTGGAGAGCGATACGGTGAGGGGTCCAATAGCGCCTGCCACGAAACGTTGGCGACCGGTGGCGGTTCCGATACGGTCTGCCCATTCACGGCACTGGCGCGCCGACTGTTCGTTAATTTCCCAAGCGAGCTTCCGAAGAAACGAATCTTCTATGACTTTCTGATAAAACGCCAGATCTTTACGACCGCCATGTTCACGCGGATCGTCCACGAAGAATTCGCTCTGCGTGATGGTGGTTGCGCCGAAGGTATTGGTTTCAATGATGTCCGCCCCGGCCTCCAGAAACCGGCGGTGGATGTCGCCGACCATCTTCGGCTGTGTGAGCGAGAAAAGGTCCCCGTTGTTCAGCAGGTCCTTGCGGGCGTCTTTGAAGCGGTCCCCGCGGATATCGGCCTCGGTCATTCCGTAGGTGCGGATGGTTGTACCCATCGCGCCGTCGATAATGACAATTCGACGATCGAGAATCCGTTTTAAGGGATGATAAGCGGCTTCCGTCATGTATGCTTTGCCCTTCAGGTGCTGTCGGCCCAGGCGGATGCCATTCGGAACGACTTCAAAAGGAGCGATCTAACCTGCCCCACATACATCTATAATAGCGAGCCAGGGCCGCCGCTAGCGTGTCACGGAACTGGGGAGTCCGGGATCGTTAAGAGGCACGGCAGAATATTCCGGCAACAGCCGCGTCGTGGCCTTAAGGACCATGCGCGTGCGCCGGCGAAGGATATTTTGGGAGAACTCGGACAGTGAGAATGGATTTCTAAGGGCCCTCCGTGAAATGATTGTAAACGCCCCGGGCTAGAGCCCGGCGGATAGGCCTTGGAGGCCTATCGAACTTAACTTATATGAGAAACGGTCAGCTGTTCTTAGCGGTCTTCGGAATTTTATCTTTATGCGATTTGGCGTCCGGGCAGGGGCGCCAGGAGCCTGGAAAATCACTCGGGTCGGTTGCGGTTCGCGGAGACCTGATTGTGATGACGCTGGATGAAGGGGCATTGGGAAAGGCCAGCCTATTCGACCTAGTCCACCACAGGTTGCGTTTTACGCCGGAGGGATCGCAATATCGCGTTGAGAATGCGGCGTGGCAGTGGGACGCGGAGTTCGGCGCGGAGATGAACGGGGCGCAGGCGACGCTGACGAAGTTTGCATTTCCCTTTTCGGGCAAGGATTGGAAATCGTTGTCCGTAGGCATGACAGGGTCAATGACTTTCGGCGAACCAGCGGCGGGCGGAGGCGGGCGCGCAGGCAGAGGCGGCGGCGGGCGAGGCGGCGGCATCTCGGTGGACCGGTTCGCCGAGTTGGCGCAGGCCGGACGCGCGCTGATTAATACCGTCCCGGCGATCAGCGTGTTCTTCAAGCCGCGCATGAGCGGGACCCGCTACCTAAAGGAGCTCGACGACCGCGTCGTGATCACGTGGAGTCTGACGGAGCCGATGGGCGGCGTGCAGGATATGACGTGGACGCCCACGGTCAACCGATTCCAGGCGGTGTTGCTGAAAGACGGGACGATCGAAATGTCATACGACCAGATGGCGGCCAAGGACGCGATCGTGGGCGTCTATCCAATGGTTACGGGCGGCGCGGAAAAGGAGATCGCAACGATCAGCAGCGAGGAGAATGCGGCGGTCGCCGCGAACCTTGACATCAAGAGCGTGAAAGTGGCGGCGGTGGATGGGCTGTTCTTAAAGGCGACCATTGAGACGCGCGGGCCGGCGCTGGCGGAAAGCGACCCGGCAATGGCTGGGATTGCATATCGGTTGTGCCTGGATGCCAAGAAGCCGGCCGGGGATTGCACGCAGAATGCGCACGCCGATGCCATCTGGACCATCGAGGGCGGACGAGCGGGAGGACGCGCAGGGCGCGGCGGCGGTGGTCCGCGTTATATAGCGTCCGGAGCGGGCGTCTCACCGGGAGTGAAGTTTGAAGGCAACACAATATCGGTGCAAGGAACGCTCCCGACGGGATATAAGGCGGGCGATTCGATCTTTGTTTCCGCCGCGGTTCAAACACCCGGAACGCCGGCAGTAACTGCCGACCGGGTGAGCCCGCACGCCGTGAAGCTCACCGGCTTGAGCAGTCCCGAAGTGGATCTATCCGCAGTGAAGAAGCAGGATGGCCCGTTCGCGGCGGTATACCAGGCGTTCCACTACTTGAAGCCGCCACGAGCAAATGACCTCACGTGCACGGTGATCAAGGCGTTGGGGGATAAGTTCGATATGCTGGCGTACTATTCCGATTTTCGAATCGACAACCCGGAAGCCGGCACTTCCAGTAACGGACCACTGGGGGGCGGTCCCGATGGCGGCGCGGTTACGGGTATTGGGGCCAACCAAAGAAATCTTGCGGGCTACTGCACCCAGGGAAGATTCCAATGGCAATTCATACAGCCGGTGTACGTAGGCGCCAACCAAATGCAGGAGTACCCGCCGGAAGGAATTACCGACAATAACCGTCATAATGTTCCTACCTACACTCGTCAATTAGCCGAGCGGACTTCGAATGGCAAGATTCCGCCATACGACTATGCAATGTCGCAGATTGGGCATGAGATGGGCCATCGCTGGTCGGCCTTTGTTTCCGCAAACGTCGGCAACGAAACCATCGTGCTGGGGCCAACGCATTGGGCGCGAGGGCTACAGGCGCCGGTGGCTTTTCCTTATCAACGTCCGGTGGAGGCATCGGCTATGGGCGGCGGAGTATGGCAAGACAACTTCGACGGCACTTACACGCAACTGGATGACGATTACTATGTTCCGGCGACAGGATGGTCTTATCTCGATCTCTATCTGATGGGAATGATTGGCTCCAGTGAAGTGCCGGACTTTTTCATCCTGAGGAATTTGGTTCCGGCGGGAAGCGACGCCAATGGGCATCCGATTTTTAAAGCGGATCGAACCAAGATTACGATACAGGATGTGATTGCGGTAGAAGGTCCGCGGCTGCCCGATGTGGAACACGCACAGAAGAAGTTCAATACGGGCATGGTGGTGGTTGTGGAACACGGGCAAACACCCAGTAAAGAACTGATCGAAAAGACCAACGGGATCCGCTCGCGATGGATGGATTACTGGGAGACCACGACGGGCCACCGTTCGAGTATGACGACGAATCCCAAGTAGTTTCGGCGACTCAGTTCCTGGCTTACTTTGAGTAGTAACCGGTTTTGGCGCGCACGGTATAACCTGGCTGCCTTACCCGGATACGCACCTTGCGAAAGGTATCGTCGTTTTCGGAATTGGTGGAGTGGTAGGCCAGGCGGTACGACGAGTGAAGCTCTTCGCCGATTTCTTCGAAGCTGACTGCCAAATCGTTGGCCCGGGCGTTGAAATCGGAGCCGCCGGTTTCCTTGGCGATGCGAGCCATGACCGTTTCTCCATAGCGGTTGCGCGCGATGGGGCCGCCCTTGAGCTTCTCCGTATAGCGGACGGGGAAGAGCAGCACGTCGTTGGTCTGGGCGGCTTCGATGGCCTCGAGCATGTGGTGGCCGCTCGAGTTGTCTTCGCCGTCGCTGAAAACGATCATTGCCTTGCGCGAGCTGTCGGACGCGGCGAGCCGCTCGCCGATGGAATAGAAGATGGCATCGTAGAACGCGGTGCCCAAAACGCGGTGCTCGTGCGGCGCGAATTCGAATAGATCGAAGCTGCCCTTTTCAAAGCGATGGAGGGCGTCGACGATATCCTTGGGCTCATCGGTGAAATCCTGCGCCAAACGGATGTGGTTGCCGAAACAGACCAGAAACGCGCGGTCGCGAGGGGAGAGGGCTTTCTTAAGAAACGTGTCGAGGTCCTTATGGTGAGCCTTGATGAAGTCGGCCTGGCTGCCGCTGAAATCGACTACCAAGCCCAGGTCGAGCGGGACGTCGGCGCTGTGGGCGAAGAAGGCGATTTTCTGCGGCGCGCCATCCTCGGAGACTTCAAAAGCTTCGCGCGACAGATTGGGGACCAGACGGCCGGCGCTGTCGCGGACCGTAAAGCCGACGCTGACCAGGTGAACATCGGCCCGGAACGAAGCGTCTTGGGCCAAACATAGAGTTGCAACCAGGCATCCGGCGACCGCTCGGAGGAGCATACGGTTATATTACGCAAGGACGGCGCGCCAGGATGCGGAAATGCGGCGAATGGCAGACGGCCCTCATATCTTAGAGTGACCCCGCGGTCGACGCGCGCGGCGCGGCGTGCGACACTCCCAGTAGCGCCGCGTACCCGCGGTCGATCTATTCCGATCGCAAGGCGTCCATCGGATTTACAGAAGCCGCGCGCCGGGCGGGCAGGAACGCCGCCACGGTAGCCGACACCAGAAATAAACCAGTCACTATCAGGATGACCGGCGGATCGATAACCTGCACGCCGTAGAGCAATTTCTGTATCAAACGTCCCGCGAGTACGCTTGCTCCCAAGCCTGTAGCGAGACCCGCCACCACCGGCGC
This sequence comes from Bryobacterales bacterium, assembly GCA_963703295.1. Taxonomy (GTDB): domain Bacteria; phylum Acidobacteriota; class Terriglobia; order Bryobacterales; family Bryobacteraceae; genus PALSA-243. Next base: position 6,356,937 of record OY969810.1, on the reverse strand, counting down.
GCCAGCTTCCGATAATGCCAGCGCATAAACGCTGCTTCGCGTTGCGCCGAGAGCCATGCGTACGCCGATCTCCTGTTTGCGAGTGGCCACCGAATAACTCAGCACTCCATAAATGCCAAGCATGGCGAGCAGCAGCGCGGCGGTTCCGAAGGAGAGCAGTACGAACGTCTGAAAGCGCTCCGTAGCCAGCGAATCGGTCAATTGCGCATCGAGCGTTTTGATCCGCGCAATGGTAATATCGGGCGCGTACTGCCAAATCGCCTGGCGCATGCTGGAAGCCAGACTATCCGCGGAGCGAGCCGCGCGCACCAGAAAGAACGTTGGGTAGGGCGGCCGGTCTTTGTAATGTAGATACGCCATCTTGGCAGGCGGCGCTTTGAGAGAAGTGTTGCGCGAATCGGCAACCACTCCGACCACCGTGAACTTGCGGCCTTCAATCTGGATGCGGCTATCGATAGGGCTTTCCTCTCCCCACATCGCTTTCGCTTCGCCTTCCGATATAACGGCGCCGCTCAGGTTCCGGTCACGCTCTTCTAAGAAGCGCCCCGCGACCAGACGTTGCCCAGTGGTTTCGAAATATCCCGGACCCACCCAGCGTAGATTGATCAGAGGCCCTTCCTTCTCCGGCCGATCCACCCGCTGCAGCGATTCAATCCACGACTCTCCTTCGAGAGGCATGGAACTCACCAGACCGGCGGATCGAACGCCCGGAATGGCGCGCAGGTTTTGCAGCACCGCGTCGTCGAATGCGACGCGGCTCTGGTCGGCGCCATAGTTTTGCGGCGTAAGCCTTATCTCGGCGACGATGACCTGTGCGGTTTCAAATCCATTGTCTTGTTTAAGCAGATGGAGCAGGCTCTTCGAGAACAGACCCGTGATCAGCAGCAACGCGGTGCATCCGAAAACCTGGAGCCCAATCAGGCCAGCGCGAATCCGGCTGCTGTGCCGACTGCCCATGGCGCGATTGCCTCCCTGTTGGAGAGCGGTTTGAGGGTCGGCCGCGAGCATGCGAAGCGCGGGCAGCATTCCGAAGAGAAGGCTCGCAGTAATGGTGAGGATAAGCGAGAAGAGCAGCGCTGTGAGATTGAGGTGAACTTCGGAAAGACGCGGCAGATCGATAGGTGAGGAACGGCGGAACAGGTCCACTCCCGCGGAAGCCAGCAACACCCCGGCCGCGCCGCCAATTAGCGCCAGCACCAGGTTTTCCGCGAGCGCACTCCATACCAACCGCCAGCGGGCAGCGCCGAGGGCGGCTCGCACCGCGGCCTCGCGGCGGCGCCCCAGCGCGCGCCCGAGTTGCGCGTTCGCCAGATTCAGACACGCAATGAGCATCAGCCCGATGACGGCCGCCATGAGAAGCCATAACCCGGTTCCTGAATCGCCAACGACGGCCTCTTGCATTGACTGCAGTGAAGCCTTCAGCGTGTCGGAACGGCGGCCGGGCAGTTGCTCTGAGATCCGGGTTTCGATCGTGTTTAACTGCGCAGCGGCCTGCGTCAACGGGACGCCCGGTTGCAGGCGGCCCAAGGCGATCCAGTTGCCGTATTCTCCATTCCACGAGATCTGCGTCATATCCAACACGGCAGGGTAGAAAAGCGCTGGTTCAGGCGCTCCGCTCACTGGCTGGCGGGAGCGCGTGGCGCGAAGCGCATTGCCGTTGGGGAAATGGAAGTTCGGAGGCAGGACGCCGACAATGTTGCGAGCAATATCGCCCACGCGGATGGTCTTACCGATCACGCCCGGATCGCCATGAAAAAGGCTCTGCCAGAGCGTGTAGGTCAGGATCGCCACTTTCTCATGGCCCGCTGCGCCATCTTCGGGAAAGAACGTGCGGCCCAGCAGCGGTTGTACTTGCAGAACATCGAATAGGTTGGGCGGGCTGACGACAGCGCCGACCATCTGCGGATGTTCGTTGCCGACCGTCACGCCGATTGCCATCTGACGCAAGAAGGTCAATCCGCGGAACGCCGTCGCTTGTTTCTGCCAGAGATCAACGTGGCGCGGATTGGGGCCGGTGGCGTCACCGCCCAGGAAGAGGACGTGCTCCCACGCGACCACCAAACTGCCGCTATCGCGATACGCAAGCGGCTGCAACAGCACGGTGTCGATTACCGTGAAGATCGCCGTGCTGGCGCCGATTCCGAGAGCGAGAGTGAGAATAGCGGTGGCGGCGAAGCCGGGGCTCTTACTCAGGGTTCGCAGGGCATAGCGCAGATCTTGAATCAAGATTTCGAAACTTGTGCGGCCTGACATACGGCGTACCTCCTCTTTCGTTAACGTAATGTTGCCAAAGGCCCTGTGCGCGGCATGGCGCGCCTGTTCGGTGGAGAGGCCACAGCTCTGTTGTTCTTCGGCTTCCAAATCCAGATCGGCGCGTAATTCGCGATCCAGCTCGTGCTCGAAACGATTGCGTCGCAGCCAGCCCATGGTCTTTCACTCGTAACGCAAAGCCACCATGGGGTCCACTCGGGCCGCGCGCCGCGCGGGAACCCAGCCTGCGATGGCGGTAACCACGGTCATCAACGCCAGCGCGGCGGCGAAGCTGACGGTATCAGAGGGCGTGATTCCAAACAGCATGCTGCGCACCAGCTTTGCCAGTCCGAATGCCGCGGGCGCGCCCACCAGCATTCCCAGCCCGACTGTGAGCAGGCTCTCCCGAAGCACTAGCCGTTCCACGTTTCCGCGGGTCGCGCCGAGCGCGATGCGGATGCCGATCTCCGCCGTTCGACGGGCGACCATGTACGCAAGCACGCCGTAAAGTCCGATGGCCGCCAGCAAAGCCGCCAAAAGGCCGAAGGAAGTGACCAGTCCGGCGAACAGCCGCTCAGTCCCTAGTGAGCTTTGAATTTGATCTTCCTCGGTGCGTAATTCGGCGACCGGAATAGCGCGGTCTATTTCACCTACGGCCCGGCGCGCCGCGCCCGCGATAGAGACGGGCGGCAGCGCGGTGCGGATCACGAACGTCATCTGCCCTGGGTCGTGTATTTGCGGATAGGGAACATAAACGGTGGCCGGCGCTTGGCCGCGCACGCCGGTGTAGTGGGCGTTCCCAGCCACACCAACAATGCGGATCGAATCGCCGTCGGGATGACTCGGGCTGCCAAAGGAGAATGCGACGCCCACTGGATTTTCGCCAGGCAAGTATTCTTTGGCGAATGCCTCGTTGACCACCGCCACGGAAGGAGTGCCGGGCGCATCCCGCAGCGAGAGATTTCGGCCCAACAGAATGGGAATTCCCATGGTGGGAAGAAATGTAGCGGAGCAATGGAGGACGTGCGCGCTCTCTCGATTCGAGGTGTACGGCCGGCCAGGAAAGAAAACATTGTCGTCCGTCTCTTGTCCCTGCATCAACCCCTGGTGCGACGCGCCGACCGACTCGACGCCGGGAATCGTCGCGATCCGTTCGTGGATCCTCGCGTACAGATCAATCAGCCTTTGGCCCTTGTAGCCGTTGCGGCTGGCATCGGTTTGAAAAGTCAGCAGGTTCGCCGGCCGAAAGCCAAGGTCGACGTGGGCGAGGCCCAGCATGCGAACAAAGAGTCCAACGCCGACGAGCAGGAGCACGGATAGCGCGACCTGCGTTGCAACAAGCAGACGGGCGGGCAAGCCATATCCCGAACGGGAGAACGCGGGCCCGCCGGTCTTGCTTTTCATGGCCGGCGTAAGATCGATGCGCGTGGCTCGTAAAGCGGGACCAATGCCGAATAACAGCGCCGTCAGGAGGGAGATTGCGAATGTGAACTCGAGATCGCGGGCATCGATCCGTGCATCGAGGGTTAGCGCCCGGTTTCGTCCCGCGGCATGCAACAAAATCTGACACAGCGGCTTCGCAAGAATGACTCCCAGCAGACCTCCCGCCGTCGCCAACAGCAGGCTCTCCGTGAAGAATTGACGCAGCAGACGTCCACGCCCGGCGCCGATGGCGAGGCGTACAGCCACTTCGTGGCGCCGTCCCGCGGCGCGCGCCAGCAAAAGGTTCGCCAGATTCACGCAAGCGATGAGCAGAATCAGCGCGGAGGCTCCGCTCAAGATATAGAGACGGGTCGACCAGTAATCGCTGAATAGGCCCACACCGCGCGCGCCCGGCGCGAGCAGGATTTGAGGAATGGCGGATTCAGAAACCGCCCCGGCGTAATTCCGAATAAATCCGCCCAGCATTCCTCGTACGGCCGATGCTGCTTCGTCATCCGATACGCCGGGTTTGATGCGGCCGAAAATCTGGACCCACCAGTTGTCGGGCTGGGTCCTCGAGTACCATCGCGAGCCCAATTCCTCCACCATGGCGATGGGCAGAAAGAGGTCGACGCCCGAGCCGGGAAGGACGCCCTGAAACGCTGGCGGTGCAATGCCCGCTATCGTGACGGATTGTTGATTCACGGTGATCTGGCGGCCAACCACGGTGGGGTCGGCGCCAAAGCGTTTCTCCCAGTAACGCCACGCAAGGACCACCGCGCGCGGTCCGGAAGGTTGGTCGTCGGAGGGAAGCAGAGGACGTCCAACGACGGGTTGCACGCCAAGTCCCGCGAAGTAATTGCCCGAGACGAGATGGCTTGAGGCATAGTCGCTGGTCCCGGCCACGGTTACGGTGACCTGCTCGGGCGTGTAGGCGACCATGTCCGAGAATTGAGGAAGCGAAGAACGGAATAAGAACCACGCGCCATAGGGAAAGGAGCCGCTGACGTTCTGTCCGGTGCGGGCGTCGCGAGTTCCGTAGCCGCTGTGGTTCTTGACGGGAACTTTGTCCGTACGCTCCCACGTAAAAATGCGCAGGCTTCCCGGATCACGCACCGGCAGGCTCTTGAGGAGCACCGCGTCCAGCAGACTGAAAACGGCGGTATTGGCGCCGATGCCAAGCGCGAGCGAAAGCACTGCGGCCGCAGTGAAGCCGGGAGACTTGCGTAAGATGCGAAAGGCGTAGCGGAGATCTTGCAGGAGTCGCTCGACCGATGCCCAGCCCCACACTTCGCGGGTGGCTTCCCGTATCACAGTGGTGTTGCCCAGCGCGCGTTGGGCGGCGCGCCGGGCGTCTTGCGCCGAATGGCCGCTGGCCTCCTGTTCGGCCGCTTCGAGCTCAAAATCGGAACGGAGTTCGCGCTCCAGTTCCTCATCGCGTCGCTTCAGGCGCTTCCACCACATTTCAGCTCTCCTTGGCCGGCCACATGATGCGGGCGATGGCGCCGGTTAGTTGCTTCCACTTCGACTCTTCCGCGACCAACTGTCTTTTCCCCGCCGCCGTGAGGCGGTAGTACTTGAACTCACGCTTCAGATCCTTGCCGGCGGATTCCCACTTCGCGGAGATCCATTTCTTTCCAAAGATCCGTGCTCCACCTGTAGCAGGTCTTCCGTCGTGCGCTGGATATGTTTGGCGATTTGATGTCCATGCGCGGGACCGAACAGCAGGGTGCGCAGAATGAGCATGTCTAACGTTCCTTGCAGCAGTTGGATTCGGTCGGATGTGGTTCATTCGGCATAGGCTTGGCAGATATTCTACCCAGAATTCCCGCTTGCTGGGTAGACGACCTACCAGGATTTCGGTTAGCGAATCGAAGCCGGAGCCGTTTGCGCTCAGTGCGCGCTGTCTATACCATGGCTCGCATGACCCTATCTATCAGCCGTCTCGCGCTTGCGATGGCGCTCTTCCTGATTCCCCCCGCCTCGGTTAACTCGCAAACCGGGGCCCAGCCGCGGATTCCCCAATTTGAAAACAGCGACGTCAAGGTTTGGAAAACCACCGTAATGCCTCACGCGCCGCTCACGATGCATACGCACGATCACCCACGGGTGCTCGTTGCGCTTTCCGGCGGAGTGATGAAAATCGTTTACGAAGACGGCAGTTCCGAGACGCATCGGTGGGAGACCGGCAAAGCTTACTGGCTCTCTTCTGAGGAAGGCAAGCGGCGCCATGCCGATGTGAATCAGGGCGATAAGCCGATTGAAGTAATGGTTGTGGAACTCGAGAACGCGAAGTAGCGCCGGACGCACCGGCTAGTTTAATGGAAGGGACATCGAATCCGCGCCTGCGTGCTCTTAGCGGCCGGCCAGACACTTACCGCATCAATGACTGCTGGTTAGGTCAGCCCAAAACAAAAACCGCTTTGCCCGCGCCGCCGCTGCCGGCATGCGCGTACAATTCGACCGCATCGTCTAGTGACCCGCGTTTACCGATCCGCGCCGCGCGCAATGCGCCCTTCTCGAACAGAGGCGCCAGCTTTTCCAAAATTCCCGCGCAATCTGTCACTGTGAGCGCGCGCGAATCGACTCCCAACAGCGTCAGGCGTCGGTGATAGAAATCGAGTAAATCGAAGCTCACACGGCGGGGGCTCACCGAGGTGATTGCAACCTGTCGTCCTTGTTTTCCCAAGGTCGAAAGCGCCGGTTCGAATACGTCCCCGCCCACGCAATCGAACACCACATCCACGCCTTTGCCGCCGGTCATTTCGCGGACGGCTTGGGTCCATTGCTTATCGTTCGTGTTGGCTGCGCCGGCTAGGTCCACCCCTTCAAACGCGGAGACGTCGAGCGACGTACGGTCCACCGCTATCAGTTTTGCACCGAGAGCTTCCCCCAATTGCAGCACGGCCATGCCGACGCCGCCCCGCGCGCCCGTTACCATCACCGTCTCACCGGCTTGGGCGTTGGCACGCGCCACCAGGCCTTCGTAAGCGGTTACGAAATTGACTCCGACGCAGGCCGCTTCTTCGAATGTCAGTTTGGCCGGTTTGGCGATTGCCGCGGCTGACGGTACAGTGAGGAACTGCGCGTGGCTTCCGTCGCGGGTGAAACCGACTTCGCCGCCAGAGCCCCAGACCTCTCGCCCCAGGAATTCGGGCGGTCCTTCCATCACCACGCCTGCGAAATCGCGTCCAGGGGTGCGGGGAAGGGTGGTTCCTTCCATCTTGCCTTCGACATTTTTCACGTCGCTTGGGTTCACGCAGGCGGCGCGCACGGCAACCTTGACCTCGTCTTGCGCCGGGCGAGGGTCAGGTACTTCCTCGACCCTCAGATTACTCACATCGCCAAACTGGTGAAAGCGCAGTGCTCGCATGACAGATCGCCCTTTTATTTTAGAGCCAGGTGTGTCAGCGCATGTACACTTTTCTGACGCACGTACCATCTGAGCGGGGAGACGGAGACGCAAAACGCCCCGGCTAACGCGCCGTGTAAAGCATCGTTTTTGGACGTTGACTATCGAATAGCGGCGTGCGAGGGAAGAGAAATCTCCTGCCCCGCCACTACTTGTGCGCCAGCCAGATCCGACGTATCGCCTTCCCATCGGACATTGTACTCGCGCAAGCATTCCAGACAAGTGTATTTGCCATGAATCGGCCACGTGACGTTTCGGTGCATCGTCTTGCACCAAATTTCAGAAATTCGGTTCATCATAGTCTCTCAGCCCCTGAATGGCGTGGGGCTCTATCCGTGCCCCCCGCCTCGCACTCATTTCAAAGCAATCTTCGTTCCATAAGAAGTCTTGACTGCCGTAGCAATCAAGCATATAGTTCAACCATACGATTCAATCATATGATTGACACGCCGGGGAAATTGCTTGATGCAGCGGAACGGCTCTTTGCTACGCATGGTTTTGCCGCCGTTTCGCTGCGCCAAATCATTGCAGAAGCCGATGTTAACGTGGCCGCTGTCCATTACCATTTCGGATCCAAACAGGATTTGCTCGATCAGGTTGTGATGCGCAAAGCCGGTCCGCTTAACTGTGAGCGCCTCGCGCTTTTGGAACAGGTGGAGATGGATGCCAAGGGGAACCCCGAGGTGGAGGATATCCTGGGCGCTTTTCTGCTGCCGATGGTACAAACCGCCACACAGAACCCGCAGTTCCCCAAGCTAATGGGCAAGATGCAGGGGGAAGGGATTCTCTCTGAGGTCATCAATCGCAATTTTCAACCTGTGCTCAACCGCTTTCTGATGGCCTTGCGGAAGGCCGTGCCGCATCTTTCCGATGCCGACTTTTGCTGGCGGATTCATTTTATGCAGGGGGCGATTGCTGGCGCGATGAGCAGTGAGCCGACAATGGCGTCGAATTCCGTCGACGATGACGGCTTCCGTGCGCGTATTGAGCGCTTGATCGTGTTTCTGGGCGCCGGATTTCGGGCGCCTGCCGAAGGAAGAGCAAATGACTAAGGCGTGGATTCTTTTGCTGGCTGTTCCGCTGTTCTCCGAAGGAGCCTTTGGCATTGAGCCTCAAGCGCGCGGCTTGAATCGCATTTCGCAGCTCCGCGAGCCCGCGTCTTCCGCTGCTAAAACACCTGCAACAACCGGTGTGCAACCTCGTCGCTCACCGCGATGTTTACGCGTACTTCCCCATTGGCGCGTGCTATTTGTATCGACTTCAGGGCCGCGGCGACATCTACGTGCTTGGCCTCGGCGGCGGCGGCAAGGGTGAAATCGGCACGAAGCGTCTCTTCGATTGCGCGCGCGGCGTTGACGTCAGCCGCGGACGCTTGCAGCTCAAGCGCCAGGCCCGAGCCTTTTCGAACTCTCAGCGTGACAAGATTCGCCTTGCGCAGGATGCGAGTTAGGTTCGCGGCATTCCCGGTGAGCGGCAGGGGCGCGTCGCCGCGCGCTACGATCCAGATTTGTGTGTCCGGCGCCACGGCCTCCGCTTTCGTTAACAGAGTGGAAGCCGCCGCGTGTCCCGACTTGTATTGCGTCTCCGCCAAGGCGACTTGTTCCGGGGATCCGTAGAGGGCGAGATTCGGCTGGAGCATTATTGCGCCGGCCGGCGGGGCAGGGAAGTTTCCGCGCGCGGCGATCAGCAGGGCCTTGCCGTCATATGCAACGAGAGCGAAGGAGACTCCACTGAGTTGCGCGGCAAACGCGTGCAAGGGCGCGTCCGCGTATAACGGCGATCGGCGGAGCGCCGCAAGATCAATTCCCGCGATCAGGACCGAACCTGGTGGAATGCAGCGAGCTAGTGCTGGGTCGATCGCGGCGGCGCTGGGGGGCGCGGTATGGCAGCCAGGTGCAACGCAGGCCAGAGCGCAGAAGCCAATGGCGGCCAGATCGCGCAAACTCATTTTTCGGTCCTTTGCCTTTGTGGCCTGCTCAGAATCGAGTATATGGGTTACTCGGCTGGCACTGCGGACGCGCGGTGGGCGTCGACATCTCGTTTGAGCTGCTCGAATCGTTCTTTAGTCTTAGCGAGTTCGGCTTCCAAACCGCTTCTTTGTTCGGCCGGCAATTCAGGCAGGAAACGCTCAATGGTTTGAATGGCCTTAGCTACCATAGGAATTTCGGCCTCTGCGACGTTCAAATGTCCAGAAGTCAGCTCCAGGCGGGCCATGTCCATGGCTGTGGCGCATGATTTCACTTCGGCCTTCAAGAATTGGCCTCGCGTGCGCCAGGTTGCTTCGCGAAGCTCGGCGATCTCTTTCCTGTAGTCTTCGCTGTTCTTCATATGTCCGTCTCGGACGAATGCTTCCGCTGCAACGCCCCCGCTATCGCTTCGATCAGGCGGTCATTTGTATATGGCTTCTGCAAGAAGGCGGCCAGATCGAGATTAGAGAATCTACGGTGCGCTTCGCTTTCATCGAATCCGCTGGAGAGGATAACGGTAACGTCCGGGTCGATCTCTTTTAAGTGAGCGAGCGCCTCTTCCCCACCCATGACGGGCATTTGCAAATCCAGAAGCACAAGCGAAATGATCGGCTGGTGTTCCAGAAACAGATCCACGCCCTGTTTTCCATTCTCGGCGGTCAAAACTTTTACTCCCGCTCTTGATAGCACGCGGGTGACCACGGAGCGAACGACGGGTTCGTCTTCTATGACCAGCACGACCGAATGCGGCGGAATCGTACTTGGTCTAATTTTTGCCGCGCGGACCTCGACAGCGCTTGCCGATTTCGCGGGAAGGAAAACGAGGAACGTAGTGCCGTGTCCGGGGGTGCTGTACACGCGGATGGCGCCGCCGTGCGCTTTGACGATTCCCTGCACGGCTGCGAGACCTAATCCCCGGCCGGTAAACTTGGTAGTGAAGAAGGGCTCGAAGATGCGGGCTTTGGTAGCCTCATCCATGCCCGGTCCATTATCCTTAACTTCCAGTTGTATGTAGACTCCGGGTTGCGAGTGTTCCGGTCGGAACAATTCCGCGGCTTCGCGCGCATCGAACTCGCGAATGGACGTTCGGATTTCCAGTCTTCCCTGCTTATTCTCGCCGATCGCCTCGCCTGCGTTAATCAACAAGTTCATTATGATCTGCTGGATCTGGGCAGGGTCCGCCTCGATGGGCGGCAGATCGGGGGCGGTATTGAGCACGAGATCGACCGTTTTGGGAATGGACGTTCGGACAAGAGTCGAGGTTTCCCTTACGAGATCTCCTACATCGAACGTCTCGGTGACAAAACGTCCCCGGCCCGCATAGGCAAGCATTTGCCGGGTTAGAAATCCCGCCCGTTCGCTAGCCTGGATGATCTCGCGCAGCCGGGCGCGCATCGGCTCCTCCGGGGGCAGCTCGGTATAGGCGAAGCTCGCGTTTCCCAGAATGCCCGTCAACAAGTTATTGAAATCGTGCGCAATGCCGCCGGCCAGCAATCCCAGACTCTCCAGTTTTTGTGTCTCTTGCAACTCGTGTTCGAATTTCTTGCGCTCGCTTACATCGCGGATATTAAATTGGATCGCCTGGCGGTCGCCTTCCCAGTAAACGTTCGCGATGACTTCCGTGTGCAACTCGGCGCCCTCGCTGTTTCGCAGAACAAGATCGTCAAAACGGGAGACGCCCTGATCGCGGATTTGCTGCAGCGCCGATCGCATGGTTGGCACGTTCTGCATGGGCTCGGTTTCCCAAAATGTCCGGCCCACCAGACTGTTGCGGGAATACCCGAATAGGCGTTCCACGTAAGGATTCACGTCCATGATTTCGGCCGTTCGCGCGTCGATCAGGACGATGCCGTCACGGGCGGATTCGAACAGCCTTCGGTAGCGGGCATCGGCGGCGCGTTTGCGGTCCGTGATGTCCTCGAATGCCACCAGGATAAGCTGTTTCTGTTCCTGTGCCCGCAACCTTCGGGCGCTCACCAAAAGATTTCGAACTTCGCCCCGTTCCGGCCGATGCTCGATCTCAATTTCATGCGAAGCGGCTGATGCATGGTTCAATTGCTCGAAGAGCGTGTGCACGGCGGGCAAGTCGAACCGCCCGTGCGCCACTTCAAAAAGTTTGTGGCCTAACGTCGCACCTTGCGTCGTTTTCAAGACATCGTAGAAGGCGCGGTTCGCGTCGGTGATTGCCAGGTTCTCGTCAAGAACGACTAACGGATCCCGCACTGTATCCACGATGGCCTGGGCGTAGTCGCGCGCGTACCTCACTTCGTCCAGGCTCTGCCGCAGCTCCGTCACATCAATGAGTTGGAGCACCGTTCCGTCAATCCGGTTCTCTGCCGACCGGTAAGGCCGCACCCGCATCAAGTACAATCGGCCCTCTTCGTCATGTACCTCTTGTTCGTGGGGCCGAAGCGTATCCAGAACCTGTTGCAGAATCTCTTCCAGGTTCGGCACGTTGATGCGCGGCTTCAAGTCGGAGATTGGCCGCCCGACGTCGGTTGCGATAAGCCGCAGGACGCGCTCGGCCGTGGGCGTGAACCGGCGAATGCGAAGATCCCGGCCCGTCATCACGATGGGCGTGTTCATGGAAGCGAGCAGGTTCAGCAAATCGTCGTTGAGCTGGGCAAGCTCCAGATTGCGGCCTTGCATCTCTCCATTGACGGTGTGCAGCTCTTCGTTCGAGGATTGCAGTTCCTCTTGCGAGGTCTTTAATTCTTCGTTGGTGCTCTGTAACTCTTCGTTGGCGGACTGAGCCTCCTCGTTGACGGAGCGTAGTTCTTCGATCACAGACTGGAGGTATTCGCGGGTGTTCTTTAATTCAAGTTGGAGATGCTCATAGCTCTGCTCGGCTGGCGCCGGCTCCGCCGTTTCTACGCTGACGGATCCGTCGGAGCCCTTTACTAACGCAAGATTTTCCAATTCACCGGGGCGTCCGAACAGAATCAGGAAATGCCGGGTGTTCCCGGCGAGTGAGATGGGGACGGCAGTAATTACGATCGGCGTTGGAGAACCGGCGTGAGACAGGATCGCGCCCGTAACCACCCCGACATTAGTGCGCTGGGCCTGTTCAATTGCCGAGCTGAGCGAAGCGCGCAGTTCAGGGCGCACCACCTTCATTAGGTCGGCCTCTGGCTCAAAGACCGGTGCGATGAAGTAGGGTGTCATATCGCCGCGATACTCGGCAATCTGCAGGCTTTCGTCCAGCACCACCCCGGTAGGCCCAAACTGCTCAAGAAGAAGCCGATCGACGTACTTGTGGATAGGTCCGCCCGGACTATAGATTTCGGTTCGCGGCGTATTCATGGCAGGGAAAGAAAGGTCGGACGACTGATCCTCGCCCAATCCGAACATGGGTAAGATACCGCCTCGCACATTGGCTTTACTGCAGTAGATCTTATGTGGTTCGTCGAGGGTCTGAAAGTACTCGCTGAGCGTTCCCAACGTCTCGGAGGGTCCCAGAATCAGGCAGCCCGACGGCCGAAGCGCATAAAGAAAGGTCGCCATCACGCGCCGCTGCAACGCTGGTGAAAAGTAGATCAGCAGGTTGCGGCAAGTGATGAGATCCATATGGGACAGAGGTGGATCGTGGGCCACGTTCTGTTGTGAGAAGACGCACATTTCCCTGATGGACCGGTTGATTTGATAGCCTCCCTCGGTTCGCTGGAAAAAGCGCCGCAGCCGTTCCGGGGAGACACTGATCAGGGAACTTTCGCTGTAATTGCCCACACGCGCCTTAGCGATAGCTGCCTGGCTGACATCGGTTCCGAACATTCGGATGCCGCAATCCAACCCCTGAGCTTCCAGGAATTCGGTAAGCGCAATGGCCAGGGAATAGACCTCTTCGCCGGTAGAGCAGCCTGGCGTCCAGACGCGGATCATCTGTCCCGACGGGCGGTCGCGGACGATCGATCGAAAAGCGGTTCGTTTGGCCGTTTCAAACACTTCGGGATCGCGAAAAAAATCCGTTACATTGATGAGGAGGTCGTCGAAGAGTGAGTTCACCTCCTGGGGCTCTGTCTTCAGCAGGTCAAAATATTGTTCGATGGTCTCCGAATTTCGCACCAGCATGCGGCGATTCAGACGCCGCAAAATGGTTGCCGGCTTATACTGGGCGAAATCGACGCCCCTCTGTTTTCGCAGTAGCGTCAGCGTGCGCTGCAGTGCGGGAACGTCCAGGGCGGCCGGCTCGGCTTCTGTGCCGCGAAAATAGCGGCTGCGATTCGCGAGGGTGGTTAACTCCTGTGCGATCCGCTGCGGCGGGAGAACGAAATCGACTACCCCGGCGGCAATTGCACTGCGGGGCATGCCATCGAACTTGGCGGTCTCGTCCTGCGCGAACGTAATGCCCCCTTCCGCCTTAATGGCTTTCAGCCCGAGGGTGCCGTCCGACGCTGTTCCTGAGAGCACGACGCCGGCCGCAGCGGAATGAAACTCCTCCGCCAGTGAGGCGAATAAAGTATCGATGGGCCTGAACTTCTCATTAGCAGGAGGCCTTGCTTCGAGACTTAATACCCGTTTCCGAACCAGCATCAGCCTGTTGGGCGGAATGACGTATACACGATCCGCTTCGAGGGGGGTCTCCTTTTCGACCTCGACGACAGGCATTGCGGTTTTACTGGATAACAGTTCAGAAAGCGCGCTGGCGTGGTGCGGGTCCAGGTGTTGAATCAAGACGAACGCCATCCCAGTAGTATTGGGAAGGTTTTTCAGGAGAATTGAGAACGCCTCAAGACCACCCGCGGAGGCCCCGATGCCCACGACGACAAGATTTCCGGTGTCTACCTTGCTTTTTGAGGTAGCGCTAAGCGGTCCATTCGAATGGTTCTGGTGAGACTCAGCGGTTTCGCCGTCCATTGCCAAGGCTCCGGTCTATTGCAGGGCCGGAGAATACCTCATTACTCGTTAATCCCAAACCCCAGCGCGCGCCGGTGAAGACGGCGTTTGCATTCAGATGATACCAAAGAAGGTACTATCGCTTTCAATGTAAACGCGAACAGTTTCAAGTACGGCCCCAAAAGCGCGGGGGGGGGGGGGTATGATTACTCACACAGCCTTTACTCAGACTAATTGATTACTCGCGCAGAGACGAGGCAGGGTCGACGCGCGTGGCGCGCCGCGCGGGTAACCAGGAGGCGACGAGCGCGATGGCAGCTAGGGTTGCGGCCGATAGCGCCAACATGCGTGGATCGCCGGATTTCACGTGGTAAAGCAGAGTTTCGAGATAACGTGTGAGCACCAGCGAGCCAACGATTCCGATCGCGCTACCGGCGGCGGCGAGCGTCGCGCCTTCACCTAAGACGCCTCCCAGAACGTCCGCCGGCCGGGCGCCCAATGCCATGCGGATGCCGATCTCGCGCACGCGTTGACTGACGCCGTATGAGACAACGCCATAGATCCCGATGCCGGCGAGCATTAATGCCAGCGCCGCAAAGCCGCCCAACAGCGTAGCGGAGAAGCGCGGACGCCAAACGGCGCGATTGACCACTTGATCCATGGTCTGTACTTCAGCGATTGGCAAGTCCGGATCGAGCGACCAAACCGCTTTTTCGATGTCCGGAGCGAGAAGCGCCGGGTCGCCGGCGGTGCGCACGACAAACGTTGCATACCGTTGAAAGTCCTCGGGATTCTGCGCGTAAGGAAAGAAGTACTCATTTGCCGCCGGGGCTCCCCAATCGCTCTGTTCGGAATCGCGAGAGACGCCGACGATAGTCACCCAGGGGTCGCTCACGTGGATGCGGAATCGCTTGCCAATTGGCTCGATGTTTGGCCAGAACCGGCGCGCCATGGCTTGGTTAACCACCGCGACGCCGGGCGCGCTGGCGCTATCGTGTTCGTCGAATTCCCGGCCGCTCACCAGCCGGATTCTCATGGTTTCGAAGTAACGGGGGAAGACGACACGGAAGATAGCGCCTGGAATATCTTCGGGTTTAGGAAGGGGTTGGCCTTCGACGAGGAAGGGGAAGGTCCATTGATCGCCCGCTAGCGGCAGGTGATTGATCGCGCTTACTACACGCACGCCGGGGATGGCCGCAACGCGATCGAGCGCGGCGCGAAATAGCGTGTTGCGCTTCTCGACCGGCTTGTATGCCGAACCGGTGGCGTTCACGGTCATGCTGAGCAGATTGTGTGGGTCGAAACCGGAATCGATGGCGCTTAACTTCCACAAGCTGGTTAGCATGAGGCCGGCGCCCGAGAGCAGCACGATAGAGATGGCGACCTCCGCAACCACCAGCACGCCGCGCAGGGATACGCGCGCGCCACCCGGTGCCCCGCGGCCGCCGTCTTTCAGAGCGCCGCTCAGATCGGGCCGCGAGAATTGCAGGGCGGGGGCGAGTCCGAAGAGAATGGCCGTCAAGGTTGCAACCGCCAGCGTGAAGAGCAGGACAGGCGCGCCGATGCCGATCTCCTGGTATCGCGGCAGGGTGAAATGGCTGGATTCGGGCAGACTCGCGGCAAGGAAATGAATCGCGGTATATGCTACCAGCAATCCACACAGCGCGCCCGCAAGCGAAAGCGCGAGGCTTTCGGTGAGCAACTGCCGCACGATGCGGCCGCGGCTCGCCCCGATGGCGATGCGAAGCGCGATCTCTTTCCGGCGCGCGGTGGCTCTGGCCAGCAGCAAATTCGCCACGTTGGCGCAAGCGATGAGTAGCAGGAAACCAACGGCTCCAAGCAATGCGACGAGGGCCGGGCGGATTTTACCTACGACCGCCTCATCGAGCGGCATCACTCGCGCGCCGGCGTCGGCGTTGGTATTTGGATAGGCAATCTCGAGCCGCCGCGCAATGGCCGTCATTTCCGAGCGAGCCTGCTCCAGCGAGACGCCGCTTTTCAGACGCGCGAAGATGCGCAGCGAGCGGCCGGCGCGATCGTGAAGGCGGCCCGGAGGAGTGACAAGCGGCGCCCACAGCTGGGCTTTCTCTTGCCAGAAGGGAGGAAATTGGAAACCGGGCGGCATTACGCCGGCTACTTGATAGGATTCGCCATTGAGGGTAAGCGAACGGCCTAAAACCTGTGGGTCGCCGCCAAACCGGCGCCGCCAGAGACCATCGCTCAAGAGGACGACGTGGTCATCTTCGGGACGCAGCCCACGACCCAGGGCAGGCTGCGTTTTGAGAACCTCCAGGAGCGACGGCGAGACGTGCAGGGCATCCAGTTGTTCGGGACGCCCCATGCCGGTAAGCGATGCGCCCCACGCCTCGGCGGAAGCGATGGATTGAAAGCTGTGCTGCTGGGCGGCCCAATCGGCATAGGTCGCGGGCGCTACGGGAAAAGCATTGCCGGTACGCAGATCGCTTTCCTGCAGAAAAACCAGGCGTTCGGGATTCGGATAAGCCAAAGGCTTCAGGAGCACGTTGTAAACAACGCCAAACATGGCCGTGTTGGCCCCGGCGCCGATGGCGAGGGTGACAATTGCAAAAGCGATTTCCCAGGGGCGGCGCATCCAAAGCCGGAGCGTGTGCCTCGCGTCCTGCGCCGCTTGGCGAGAAAATCGCAGCGGGGCGGAGAGGAAAGTGTTGCGCTGGGGCGACCCGGATGGAGTGTTCACAATGACTCTTTGACGAAACGCCGGGGATGCCGTTAGGCTTCCTCGATGCAAATGCGCCGTGGGCTCAGACTACGGAGTGTGACGGTAATCCAGTTAGAATATGTATGATTCGCCAAAGCCCTTAATCGCCGGCGAAAATAAGAACCAATTTTAAATGCGCTCGAGAAAAGCCTGGGTAATTCTAATTGTCGGGTGCAGCCGGCTTCTGTCGGGAACCGAAACTATTCCGGCGCCGCCCGTGGCTGCAAAATTCTTGGGACTGTTTCAGGCGCTGCGCGATGCCGGGACGCAGAAGGCGGCGGGTAAGGCGCACCACGTTTCGTTTCGCCTGTCGTCGGCCGAGATCGATGAATATATGCTCTGGTCTTTGCGGGCAACGCCGCGGCCCGGCCTGGATTCGGTGACTATCAAGATCTTTCCGCATAACTATGTCTCGACGTTCACCATCGTTGATTTCGATGCGGTGGAAAAGTGGAAGCCGGGAACGATTCCGGGTATCCTTCGGCCGGTGCTGAATGGCAAGAAGTCTCTTTGGGTGGATTACAGCTTCCACGCCGACAACGGCAAGCTGACGTTCTCCGTAGAGAAGGCATACTACGGAAGCCTTCGCCTGCCGGCGTTCTTCGTGCAGGAGATGATCAAGATTGTCGCGGCTCGCCAGCCCGAAAAATACGATACAAGTAAGCCGCTGCCGCTTCCCTTCGAATTGCAAAAAGTGTGGACGGACGATCACGCGATCGCGGGCGAGAACTGAGCGCGAGGGAACTCGACTCGTTCAGGAACGCCGGTAGTCGGAGCATGTCCAACCGCCGCGGCGCATTTCTAAGCTTTCGATAGGCCGCCCGTTGCTTTCCCAAAGGACGCGCGCTATTCTTCTGTTGGCAACCAAAAGGAAGACGCGATGAAGCAAAAGGCCGATGTTCAACAAGGCACGCTGGCGCTGATGGTTTTGAAGACGTTGAATCTGCTTGGGCCCCTGCACGGCTACGGTATCGCTCGAAGAATCGAGCAGATCAGCGGAGATTTGCTGGTTGTCAATCAAGGGACGCTGTATCCGGTGCTGCTCAAGCTCGAACAGGAGGGCGGAATTGAGTCCGAATGGGGCGCGTCTGAAAATAACCGGCGCGCGCGGTTTTACCGGCTCACGCGGGCTGGACGGCGGCGGTTGCAGTCGGAGACCAAGGAGTGGCGGCAATCGACGGCCATTGTCGCCCGATTCTTCGAGGTAAAGGCAGAGGATCTTCCGTGAGGGCTCTCAGGCGTTGGTTGGCGCGCATCGTGCATTTCGCGACAGGCCCGCGCGGCGGCCGGCGGTTGCAGGAGGAGATGCGCGAGCGCCTGCTTTGGCAAACGGAAGAGAACATCCGCGCGGGCGTGGCTCCCGCGGAGGCTCGCCGCCAAGCGGCGCTGAAATTCGGACATATCGACAGGATCCGAGAAAGCTACCATGCCGAGGAAGGATTGCCGTTCTTCGATGGCCTGTTGCAAGATGTGCGATACGCCGGACGCGTACTGCTAAAGAGCCGCAGTTTCACGGCCGCGGCCGCAGCGTCCCTGGCTCTTGCTATTGGGGCCAATACGACAATTTTCTCGGTTGCCAAACAGCTTTTGTACGAGCGGCTTGCCGTGCCGCGAGCCTCCGACCTGCGCCTTCTCACTTGGACGGGCGCCAGAGACCACGTGGCGGTTCATAGCGGTTACCACTACGATTCGCTGCCGGGCGGCCGGATCACCTCCGCAGATTTTTCCTACCCGGTCTACGAGCAGCTCCGCGCGCAAAACCGGGTGCTGGGAGATCTTCTCACCTTTCACATCACCGGAATGAATGCAACGGTGGGGGAGGCCGCGCGACGCGTTTCGGCGCAGGAGGTTTCGGGCAACTATTATTCTGTCCTGGGCGTCCAGCCGCAACTGGGACGCCCCATTCTACCGGCCGACGATACCCCCGCCAGCCAGCCGGTTGTCGTAATCAGCGATGAGTTTTGGGCGAGCGCGTTCGGACGCTCACCTGCGGCGGTGGGCGGGTGGATCCGGCTGAACAATATTCCCACGATGGTTGTGGGAGTGAATCCTAAGAGCTTTACGGGCACAGAGAGCACCCTGCCCGGGGAGACTCCGGCGGTGACTGTCGCACTGGCGATGCAGCCTATTTTGACGCCGACTTCGGACGGTAGTAACACGCTCGCAAGTCCCGAGGAATGGGGAGGCTTAAATA
This sequence comes from Bryobacterales bacterium, assembly GCA_963703295.1. Lineage (GTDB taxonomy): Bacteria > Acidobacteriota > Terriglobia > Bryobacterales > Bryobacteraceae > PALSA-243. Next base: position 6,338,122 of record OY969810.1, on the reverse strand, counting down.
TTCTCGGCCGTACCCGGCCGGGCGTGAGCGACGCGGCGGCGCAGGCGGCGCTCGATACGCAACTTTCCGCGATTGTGCGCGCAACTATGCTGGTGCGCGGAGGCGAAGAACTTCCCAGGCTGGCGCTGCGCGACGGCAGCCGCGGTCTTTTCGGTCAGAAACAAGTCTTCGCCGCGCCCATGTCGGCGCTCATGATCTTCCTGGGATTAGTGCTGCTGCTGGCGTGCGCCAACATTGCGAATCTCATGCTGTCTCGCGGAGCGCAGCGGCAGCGGGAGATGAGTGTGCGCCTCGCGCTTGGCGCCGGGCGCGGACGAATCTTGCGGCAGATGCTGGTGGAGAGTCTCCTGCTGGCAACGATTGGCGGCGCGCTAGGATTGGCGATTGGTTATTGGGGCCGCATCGCAATTCCGCGGTTGACCCAAAACGCCTGGGAACTGGCTACGGTTCCGGTGCACTTCGATTGGCCGGTGTTTGTGTTTACGGCAGCCGTGACGGTCTTCACGGGCGTTTTGTTCGGACTGGCGCCGGCGCTGGCCGCAACGCGGGCCGACATTACTCACGGATTGAAAGAGGGCGGACGAACCGCAACGCGAGGGCGAAGAGGTTTAGCCGGCAAGGCGGTGGCTGCATTCCAGATTGGACTTTCGACGCTGCTGGTGATTGGCGCCGGCCTGTTTGTCCGCTCGCTCGCGGGGCTTAACGCTGTCGATCCGGGATTCCGGACCGACCACCTGCTGCTCGCAGAAATCGTGCTTCCGCAGAATCGCTACCCGGCGGGTGCGAACATTGCGTTTCATCGGCGCCTGGAGCAGGCGATGGCCGCTATCCCCGGAGCGGCGAATATTTCCGCCGGGGAGTACCCATACCTCTCGCACGATTTATCGTCACTTGAGTTTTTGCGGGACGACGAAGCACGCGATCCGAACAGGCGTCAGACCGAAGCCTACAATGCCGTTGGCGGCGGCTTTTTCGAAACTCTGGGCATCCCGGTAGTCGCGGGACGCGCATTCGGGAAGGGCGATACGGCGAACTCGCCGAAGGTGGGAATCATTAATCAAAGTCTCGCTAAGAGGCGATTCCCCAACCAGAATCCGATCGGCAGGAGATTCTCCATCGGCGTAAAGGGCGGCTATGGCGACATATTAACCAGCCTGCCGATCGAAATTGTTGGAGTCTGCGGCGACACGCTCCACGGCGATCTGCGCGAACAGCCGCCTCCGCAATTGTTTATCCCCTACGTGCAACAGAGTTCGATACGCCGCCTGACGTACGAGATTCGCACCAGGATGGAGCCGGACGCGATTGTGCCGGCCTTGCGGCGCATCATACACGCGGCAGATCCCGAGCTTCCCGTGGTGCATATCCGCAGCCAGCAGGAACAGATCGAATCGGACCTGAAGGAGGAACGGCTTTTCGTGTCCCTTACTTCCGGCTTTGGCATGCTTGCTTTGGTACTGGCGTCGGCTGGGATTTACGGTGTGATGGCATATTCGGTGGCGCAGCGGACCAATGAGATCGGCATTCGATTAGCGCTGGGCGCGATCCCGCGTCAGGTGCTGGGATTGATATTGCGCGAAGCTTCGTGGCTGTCCGCGGTGGGGATTGCGACCGGAGTGGGCGCGTCATTACTGCTGACCCGGTTGGTTAAATCGATGCTCTACGGCATTGGTCCGTACGATCCGGCGACGGTGTGGGGAGCAGTCTTGCTCCTGGCGGCGGTGGCGTTGGGCGCGAGTTGGATTCCAGCGAGCCGGGCGGCTAAGGTGCAACCCATGCAGGCGCTGCGACTGGATTGAGAAGCCAACGCGATGCGGTCCACCATGGCATCCTAGCTTTCATGGGTCAAAAGATGGGGAATTCCGCACAATCTCTGCGACAGTTGGCCGACGCGATTGTCGCCAGCGATGGCGCATTTCTCGCGAGTTTTCCCTAAGGAACAACGCGTCTTACCGACGGGAAGATGCCGCCGGAAGACCACCATTTATCCGCATGTATTTTCGCCGGGCGGTATGTTCGTTCACGACAACACCGCTGCACACCAGTAATTAAGTCATCGCTGCGCGTGTTTGTGTACAACGGTTGTCGCCTTGGTTGTTCTAACATGAGGCCACGGGGTGAGGGTTTCTCATGTGTAGGGAATGTCAGGACTTGGCTCAGCAGTTTGCGCTTGCCTCGCGCTTGTACGCTGAAGCCGCTGCAGGGATGGGCACTTCAGGAGGAACAACGGTTGACTATGCGCGACTGATGGCGGACACGGACGCCGCGCTACGCCTCTCCCAGGAGGCGGGCGCAGCCCTCAAGCAGCACGCCCGTTCGCATCTTGGTTCCGCAGCGGCGAAGCCGGTGTGAAGTAGCAAGACCGGGCAGTCTGGGGCGCAACGTCCAAGAGGGAACGCTGTCGCCCGTGAGAAAATAAATCGCTGCGGCGCCATTCGCATCAAGTGTCTGACTGCATCAGGGTTTAGCCGGGGGATCTATCCATTAGTGCAATCCCGCACCGAACTAGAGTCCTTGTGGCGTGAACGGTTGAGCACGGTCCGCGAACGATACGCGTTCAAGACCAAAATTTGCGAATCGCTTCTGGCGGAACGAGCGGAGACGTTCCCAAGAATTCTGCCACCTGATCCCGACGGCGCCCTGGCTCTGCATCAAGCGCTTCAGCGACAATCCGAGGCGCTCCAGGATTACATGCGCATCCTGAGGATATTTACAGATCTCGTTACGGACGGGAAGATGCCGCCGGAAGACCCCTATTGAGCCGCATGACGGCGGCAGTAAGCGAGGCCGTTCCACCGCGCTCAGTTTACCGACGCCACTGACTTTAGAGCTTAACTTACTCGTACTCGCAGCGCGGATAGTGTCCCCACCAGATATGCGTGATCATCAGAGCGGACGCCACGTGCGCGCCCATCCGCCGAAGGTTCCCGATGCGAACCAAGCTGGCCTCAGTCCTGAGCAGCACGATCGACTTTATCCTGCCGTTCTGGTTGTGAACCTTGGCCGCGCCGCTTGATAACATCTGCCGCGCGAGTGCACCGGGAATATAGCGCACGTGCTCACCGCTGGAAGTGACGAGTTCGGTCTTGGGCGGCGGTGGCGTTGGGCGCGAGTTGGATTCCAGCGCGTCGGGCGACGAAGGTGCAACCCATGCAGGCGCTGAGACTGGACTGAGAAGCCAACGCGATGCGGTCGACTATGGCATCCTAGCTTTTATGGCTCATTAGATGGGGAATTCGGTACAATCTCTGCGACAGTTGGTCGACGCGATTGTCGCCAACGATGGCGCATTGTTCTCTCGGCTGATTAAGGAATGGCCTGCGCTTGCGACCGCGAGTTTCCCAGAAGGAGCAACGCGTCAGGAGCACAGCGCGAGTTCTTACTTTATAGAGGAAATAGGGCACTGGATCTATTCCGGAGATACCGCATTACATTTCGCCGCGGTCTCGTACCGGCCCAAAATGGCGGACACGTTAATCAAGCGGGGAGCCAACGTCCGAGCCAAGAACCGGCGCGGTAGTGAACCACTTCATGCGGCCGCGTTCGGAAGTCCTGGTTCGGCCAGGTGGGATCCGGCAGCGCAAGCCGCGACGATTGCGTGCCTTATCGAAGCCGGCGCAGATCCGAACGCCCAGAATATGGACGGCGCCACGCCACTGCACCGCGCGGTTCGAACGCGTTCTGCGGGCGCGGTACGGGCTCTCCTCGACCATGGAGCAAATCCGGCGATCCTTAACAAGAACGGGTCCACGGCCATGAAACTGGCCTTGCATACCACCGGACGCTCCGGATCCGGCTCAGCCGAGGCGAAAGCGCAGCAGGAAGAGATTCTGCGATTGCTGCAAGGGCGTTAAATGGCGTGTCGACGCACCTCGCGGATCAGGTTAATGGTGCGATAGCGCTGTCCCGTTAAGCGCCGAGACGATGAGGGTTCGTGCGAAGGCGATGTCGGCGCTCACCGGTGTATGGAAGGTCATTCCCCGCCGCCAGGTTGCCGGCGCCTCTGGGTGCACCCCGCTGAGAATTACCCGACCTTGTCCGACGGACCCTTCGACGATTGCAGGGGCTCCATCTGGATACTTGCCGACTACATCACCCCAACCGGTAAATTGAGGTCCGTCCTCCCAATATTGATCCAGTGCTGGCCCTTCATCGGTGGTGATCCTGACTACCGCTTTATGGGCGCCATGTCCTTCGGCGGAGTAGAAGCCGAATTGCACCCCCGAGCTCAGATTGAAGCTCTTGTATGGGGGCGGGAAGCTGCCGGCCTGGAAGCCTCCGGCGCAGATTCCAAGGTAATTCAAACCGGCCTTCACGGCGTTGCGAACGGTCGCGGTGGTGACCGTAGTTAGACTGTTGCCCATATCCACGAAGTTGCCACCGGGCACAATGAGTAGGCGGTATCCGGAAAGCCGTGATTCTGCCATGCCATTCAATTGAGACGAGGTCACGGTCGAGAAGTTGAGATGGCTGCTCTCCAGGATCGTTTCGATGGCTGCTACATCGTTCGGAGAGGTTCCAGCGCCGGTGAACAAGAGAACGGGAGCAGTCGCGCCTGAGCTTGTGGGCTTCGGACCACAGGCCGACAAGGTGGCCGAAAGTAGCAGGAGCGAAGCGGCAATGCGATCTCGATAGAGCGTATAAGCTCCGGTGCGATGACGCCGCGAGTGCGGGCGGTGAGAAAGGTACGATTTCGCCATCTTGGGTTACGTACGTCGAGACTACTTGATGAATGGTACTCATTTTTTTCTGCTGGTCGCATTCGCGAATCTTCTAACCGTTTCGCTACTCAGTCGTCTATATACTAAGAACGCTGAGTATGCCCAAACCCGACTCTCTGCAAGGCTCGCTCGATCTGCTGGTTCTGAAGATCCTCTCGCGGCGTTCCCGGCTGCATGGCTATGCCATCATGACGGCCATTCAGGAAATCTCGCGGGAGGTGCTGCGCGTGGAAGAAGGCTCCCTTTATCCGGCATTGCACCGGATGGAAGAGGCGGGATGGATCCGCGCGGAATGGATCACGAAGGAAACTGGGCGGCGCGCGCGCGTCTATGAATTGACGCCCGAGGGTAATAAGCAACTTGGCGCCGAAGAATCGCGCTGGCAGGCGGTTACGGCGGCGGTGAATCGGGTTCTGAGGACAGTCTGACATGTCATTCCGATCACGCGTTGCTAATGCCTTTCGTCCTAACCGGCTGAATCGCGAACTGGATGCTGAGTTGGAATCGCATATCGCCGAGGCGGTCATTCAAGGTCGCGATCGGGCCGAGGCCAGCCGCGCTTTTGGCCCCAGCCTGTCGCGGCGCGAAGAGATCCGCGAAATCCGGCTGATTCCCTGGCTCGATTCACTCCGGGCGGATGCGATTTTCGGGTGGCGCCAACTGATGAAGCGGAAGGTGACATCGGCGGCGGCCGTTCTCTCCCTGGCGCTGGCAATTGGCGCTTGCACTTCGGCGTTCCGGATCATCGATGCGCTATTGTTACGTCCTTTGCCAGTGTCGCACCCAGAGCTGTTGTACTCGGTTGCCTTCGAAGGCTCCGGCGTGGATGGCATCAACTCGGTGTATGACAGTTGTTCGTACCCGATGTTTCGCCGCATGCGCGATGCTGTCCGAGGACAGGCGGAGCTAATCGGGGTCTCCTATGCGGGCATTGTCGATCTGACTTATGGGTCTGACGAGGAAATTGAAAGAGCCTATTCGCAGCACATTTCGGGCTGGACGTTCACGGCGTTCGGACTCCGGCCCGCTCTAGGCCGCCTCTTTAACGAGGAAGATGACGGAAAACCCGGCGCCCATCCCTACGCGGTGCTCTCTTACGACTACTGGAATCGGCGCTTCGCGCGCGATCCGGGCGTAGTGGGACGGACGTTCCGCATCGGCGACACTCTGTTCCAGGTGATTGGCGTTAGCGAGGAAGCCTTTACCGGGACCGAAACGGGTACGGTCACCGATGTTTTTCTACCCATGGCGATGAAGGATCCGCGCACGCTTGCCAGCGCCAACAATTATTGGCTGCGCACCTTGGTGCAACTGAAGCCGGGAGTGGCGCCCGAGCGTGTGCACCAGATTTTGCGCGCGACGTTCCAAACCTTGCAGGATGAGAAGGCCAAGACGCTGAGCGAAGCGCAACGGCGGCGCGACCCGACCTTTGGAGAAAGGCTTCTCTTGGAACCCGCCGCCGCTGGGCGATCAAACCTGCAGCGCGATTACCGGCGTTCGTTGACGGCGATCGCCATTTTGGTGGTCCTGGCACTCTTGATCGCCTGTGCCAACGTAGCGAATCTGATGATGGCGCAATCTGCGTCGCGAGCGCGGGAAATGGCGTTGCGCATCTCGATTGGCGCCGGACGCGCGCGGCTCACACAACTGGTACTGATTGAAAGCGCGTGGCTGGCATTTCTGGCCACGGCCATTGGCGCGGCGTTCGCGTGGTGGTCGGCGCCACTGATTTTGCGGATGATCGATTCACCTGAAAACCCCGCCCGCCTTGCGTTGCCGGCCGATTGGAGGGTGCTCGGCTTCGCGCTCGGGCTGGCGCTTCTGGTCACCTGCGTGTTTGGTCTCGCGCCCGCTCTGCGCGCCTCCACAATGCGGCCGATGGCAGCCTTGCGGGGCGGGGAAACCCCGCACTCGCGCCGCCGCGTGATGTATGCCCTGATTGCGGTGCAGATCGCCTTCTGTTTCGTGGTGCATTTCGTCGCGGGACTCTTCGTTACTACCCTCGACCGTCTATCCAACCAACCGAACGGCTTTTCGGCCGACCGGATTCTGAATCTGGAAACGGCGTCGCGGCGTCCCCAGCCTTTGGCGCTTTGGCAACAGGTGCAGGAACGCCTGCGCGCAGTTCCGGGAGTAGAAAAGGTCGCGCTTACGGTTTGGCCGATGATGAGCGGAGAAGCGGGCAACGCAGGGATTTCCGTTAATGGCGCGCCGCCGGGCGATGTGAATTCCGACGTTCTGCGGGTCTCGCCCGGCTGGTTCGATACGATGCGAATTCCCATCCTGGCCGGCAGCGACCTGCCCGCGGGCAATTCGGCCTCTAACGCCGCGGTTGTGAACGAAGCGTTCGTGAAACAGTTCTTTAACGGTGAGAACCCGATTGGGAAATGGTTCGTCAAATCGGGCGCGCGCTTTCAGGTAATTGGCCTGGTGCGCGATGCGCGTTCGCGCGACGACGTACGCCGGCCGATCCGTCCCACCACTTACATTGCATTTTACCTGGGTGATAACGGCATGTTCCAGCCAAGCGCGCGCGGCACGTTGGTGGTGCGGACGTCGAGCGCCGACCCACTCGCGCTGGCGTCGATACTACGTCAGGAAGTGCCGCGCGCCCGCCCCGAATTCCGGGTTGGCAACATCCGAACGCAAACGCAGATCATTGCATCGCACATGATTCGGCAACGCCTGCTAGCCATGCTGGCGCTGTTCTTCGCGGGCGTCGCGCTGCTGCTCGCAGCGATCGGGCTTTATGGCGTGCTGGATTATTCGGTGTTGCAGCGGCGACGGGAAATCGGAGTTCGAATGGCGATAGGCGCGGGCTCCGGCGATATCGCGCGCGGCGTTACGGCCGGTATTTTCGGGATGGTGTTGGTGGGAGCGGTGGCGGGAATCGCATTGGGAATAACGGCGGCGCGGTACGTCGAGACGCTTCTTTTCCAGGTGAAAGCATCCAATCCAACCATGCTGATACTGCCATCACTGACAATTATTGGGGCGGCATTGCTGGCCGCCTTGCCGGCGGTGATCCGCGCGGTGCGCATCGACCCGGTGCAAATGCTTCGTTCGGAGTGATCTTCATGTCACTGATGTCAGGTACAGCAAACCTCTTTCGCGCAAGACCGATCTCACGCGAAATCGAGGAAGAGATTGAGTGGCGCCTGTGGGAGGCCGCTGTCCGAGAACGCGGCGCCAAGGACGGCCGCCGTGTCTTCGGTTCCCGGCTTCGCCATCCGAGGTCTCTGCCCTATCACGTGCGGCAGGCGAGCCCAGTGATGATCGCCATTCCGCTTGTGACGATTTTGGCAACCACTCTGGCGGCCGCTTTACCCGCCGGATACGCGCGGTGAAAGCCGATCCCGTAGAAGCGCTGCGTTCGGAATAAGGAAGATTACATGTCGCTTTGGTCTCGCATCCTCAATACAGTGCGCCAAAATCGTGTGGCGCGTGAAATCGACGAAGAGATGGAGTCGCATCTCTCGGAAGCGGCTATCCATGGCCGGGATCGGGCTGAGATTCGCCGGTCTTTCGGTTCTGCGCTTCGACGGAGGGAAGAGAGCCGCGATTTCCGCCTTCTTCCGTGGCTCGATTCGCTGCGCGCGGATGTGGTGTTCGGTGGACGCCAGCTCATGAAGAAGAAAGCGACTTCGGCGGTCGCGATTCTCTCTCTTGGGTTGGCCATTGGCGCTTGCACTTCCGCCTTATCGATGCGCTGCTGCTGCGTCCGCTGCCGGTGGCACACGCGGATCGGCTGTATTCGCTATACCGCCAAGGGGCAGGTTTCGACGGCAAGCCGCAGACTTTCGACGGGTGGGCGTATCCCGCATTCCAGCAGATGCGCGCCGCCGTGAAAGGGCAGGTCGAATTAATTGCCGTCTCCTATGGAGAGCGTATGGACATAACGTATAAGTCCGACGCCGAGATGGAGAAGGCCTTCGTTCAGTTTGTTTCGGGCTGGATGTTCGATACCTTCGGCCTGCAGCCTTCGGCAGGACGGCTATTCACGGAAAATGACGACCGCAAACCCGGCGCGCATCCCTACGCCGTGATTTCCTACGACTACTGGGCGCGCCGTTTTGCGCGCGATCCCAACGTGGTTGGACGCAGCTTTCGCCTGGCCGACCACGTATATGAGATCGTCGGCGTCGGTCCGGAACGTTTTACGGGCACGGAAACGGGTGCGGTGACTGATATCTTTTTTCCGACCATGATGCATCCGGGCGTTGTGCGCAACGACGCGACGTGGCATCGCACGCTGGCGAGTCTGAGCCCAGGCGTCGCGCTGGAACCGGTGCGCGCGAAACTTCACGCCACGTCGCGCGCCTGGGAGCAGGAACGGGCTAAAGGCTTCACCGGGATGACGAAGCTGAGCATTGACCGCTTCCTCGACCAGACGCTGATGCTGGAATCGGCCGCCGCTGGCGCTTCGGGATTGCAACAGGATTATAGGCGTTCGCTGCTGGCGTTAGGGGTACTTGTCTGTCTCGTATTGCTTATCGCGTGCGCGAACATTGCCAACCTGATGGCCATTCAGGCAGCCGCGCGAGGGCGCGAAATGGCGTTGCGGGTATCGATTGGCGCGGGGCGTTGGCGTCTGGTGCAACTGGTTTTGGTGGAGAGCGCGATGCTTGCTTCTCTGGCAGCGCTCTTTGGGGCGGTGTTCGCCTGGTGGTCGGCGCCCTTTGTGATCGGCAAGATCAATCCGGCCGGTAATCCGGTGCGCTTATTCCTTCCGGCCGATTGGCGCGTGGTGGGCTTTGGTCTGGCGCTCACCTTTGTCGTCACGCTTCTCTTCGGTCTGGCGCCGGCGTTGCGCGCATCCGCAGTGAAGCCGGCGAGTGTGCTGAAGGGCGGCGCAGATCCACGATCGCGCCGCCGTTGGATGCATGCGCTCGTAGCGGCGCAGGCCGCGTTCTGCGTGCTGGTGCTGTTTATTGCGGGACTCTTTGCAACTACGTTCGAACGTTTGACGCATCGCGACCTGGGCTTTTCGGCGGAACGGATTCTTACGTTGGACGTTGTCGCCAAGACGGCCGAGGCGCCGGTGTTCTGGGACCAAATGGCGGCGGATCTGCGGGCGGTTCCCGGTGTGGAAGCCGTCTCGCTCTCCGAGTGGCCTTTGCTTCACGTACAGGGATGGAATGGATTTATTTCCATCAACGGCGCGCCTCCGGGGCCGGTTTTGGCGTACTTTCTCAAGCTTTCCCCGGGTTTCATGAACGTGATGAAGATGCGCCTGGTGGAAGGGCGCGACTTCCGGGAGACCGATACCACGCCGGGCGCGGCGATTGTGAGCGAGACTTTCAGTAGGCAGTTTTTCAATGGCCAAAGCCCGGTGGGCAAGTGGTTTGCCAGAGGCGCCAACCGATATCAGGTAATCGGCGTGGTTCGTGACGTTCCCTATCGAAGCTTGCGCGAGTCGTTGCTGCCGGTAGCGTATGTGCCGTTTCATTTGGTGGGCGCCGACGGCGCGCCGCAATCGATACGCGCCGCAACATTCAGCGTGCGCACCCTGAGCGCGGATCCGCTTGCCATGGTTTCTACTTTGCGCCGCGCCGTGCCGGCGATACGCTCCGAATTTCGAGTCAGCAATCTTCGCACGGAACAGGAATTGGTCGATCAAGGCGCCATTCGCGAACGGCTGCTGGCCATGCTGGCGCTTTTCTTTGCAGGCGTCGCGCTGCTACTTGCCGGGATCGGTCTTTACGGTGTGCTGGATTATTCGGTGCTGCAACGCCGTCGAGAAATCGGCATTCGCGTGGCGATTGGCGCGCCCGCTTCCGACATCGCCCGCCGCGTCACCCGTGAGGTTCTCTTGATGGCGGTGGTGGGTATCGCCGCCGGCCTCGCGCTTGGCGCCGCCTCGGTGCGCTACATCGAAACACTGCTATACGAAGTCAAGCCGGGCAGCGTGGCGATGAATGCGTTTCCTGCTGTGATGATTTTGGCGGCGGCCCTGCTGGCAGCGCTGCCGGCCGTGATTCGGGCCGTAAGAATCGACCCTGCGATTATGTTGCGTTCGGAATGACACCAGAATAGATTCGCTGCAACTGAACAAAGGGCGTGTTTCCGATGGCTTCAAGAATGGATGCGTTGCGGTTGGGTGTTGGCATGATGTCAGCCGATTTCCTCGCGGGTATAACAGGCGGCGCCCGGGGAGATCTGCATACTAACATGAGCTTGTGAAACGATATTCGCCCGGGGGCGCAAAGTGATGCCAAGGGTTGCCGTCATGGGTGCGGGCGCCGTGGGATGTTACTTCGGTGGGATGCTGGCGCGTGCGGGAGTCCCCGTGACGTTGATCGCGCGGCAGGCGCATCGCGACGCGATTTCCGGGGCGGGTCTTCAGATCGATAGCTACCGCTTCGCCGAACCCTTGCGCGTGAAGATCGAAACAGCGGCGGGCCCCGATGGAGTAAGCGGCGCGGACATCGTATTGTTTTGTGTGAAGACCGTGGATACCGAAACAGCCGCGCGAGAAATAGCGCCTTACCTAGCGGCCGGCGCTGTGGTGGTGAGCATGCAAAACGGCGTGGATAACGTAGAACGCTTACGCGCGGCCGCAGGGGTCGATGCGTTGGGGGCGGCAGTTTATGTCGCGGTTTCCATGCCCGCGCCCGGCATTGTGAAGCACTCGGGACGCGGCGACTTAGTTGTGGGCCGGATTCCAGGGTCGACCTCAGACACCAGGCGAGTGGAAGCGTGCTTTGCCGGGGCGGAGATTCCTTGCCTCGCGGTAGAGGACATCCGCGCGCCGCTCTGGGCCAAGATGTTTATGAACTGCGCGTATAACGCGATTTCCGCATTGGCGCGCGCGCAATACGGACAAATGGCGGCAGATCCCAACATCCGAGACGTGATGCGTATCGTGGTCGAAGAGGCTGAGGCGGTGGCGCGCGCGGAGGGCGTGGCTCTGCCTAAGGAAGACTTCATCCAGGCGGCCTGGAAACTGGCGGATTCGATGAGCGCGGCGCGCTCTTCGACCGCGCAGGATATTGGGCGCGGAAAGAAGACGGAAATCGACTCGCTCAACGGCTACGTGGCGCGGCGGGGCGCCGCCTTAGGGATAGCGACGCCCGTGAACCAAACGCTGCACGCGATAATCAAGCTGCTCGAAGAGGCTGCCAGCAAGTAGCGCGCGAATGCCGGGACTGATTATGGAGTTATGACAATATTGGGAGTGCCAAATTGCAGCACCTTCCCGGCAGGGTTGAGATACTTCCATCGATAGTACAACACGTGCTGAGGAAGCGCCGGTATTGCGATGGTACATCCGTTCGAGCAGGGCGCGGGCGTGTAGGCTTCGCTCTGTTCAAAACTGAAGGGCGTTGTCGAGGCCACGGATGAGCCGGTGGCGACGCAGGCCTCCTGCCGTGAGGTGCAGTAGTAACTTGCCGCGCTGCCATTTTCCACGTAGCCGAATTCGATCACCGCGCTTTGGGCCTGCGTGAGCCGCGGAACCGTAACCGGGATTGAGATGAAGCCATTGCGAGAGATGCCATCCGCGGCCGGCATGGGTGGAAGAACCGTCACGAGATCGTCAGACCGTACGCCATCCAACCAACGAACAAGCGACGAATACATTCCGCCGCTGGGCGCCGCGAAGGTATTCCAGAAAACGTCGAACTGGTTCCATTTGGCGAAATTCGGGCCGAGCCGGCGCAGCGCGCCGCCGGTCAGATCCTCGCTGGTGACGGCGTACTGCACTACATTTCCCGTATAAGCGCCTAAGTCGCCGATGCAAATGGATTGTGTATCGTCCCCTTGTATGGCGATACCGGGGTAATAGCAATATGGGTAGTCTATAAAGGGCGCATTGACATAGACGTCGCCTGGCGCCGATCCCGCTTTGCACTCACCCGAGAGAAGCGCATGACAATACCTATAGGAATCCTGCACGCCAGTCGTAATTACACTGCCGGGGCCGCTGACATCGACCAAAGGCCAGCGGGCGACGTAGGCGATGGTCGTGAGGTGCTTGCGGTTCAACAGCGCCTGAGCCCCGCTGATTTTCCAAAGCTGACCCGAGATGAATGTAAATGGAGCTGTGTTCGAACCGAGGGTCTGATTCGAACCACCGTCGAGGGGGCGCGCATCCATGCACCAGGTTGTAAAACATGGTCCCGGATGGCTATCCACCACATTGCCGTCTCCAATACCGATCTTCCCGGCGAAGGGTGGGTTAATCGCAACCGCCGCGGGTTGACTCTGCGACACTGTCGCCAGACCACCAAGGCGAATTTGCAGGCACTCGCCAAGCGTACCCAGAAGTACGGAGGGGCATAAGGAATTCCCTAAATTATATGCGGCGCCCCCGGCGGCCACCGAGACGCCGTCGCCAGTGAAGTGATGTCCGTTCAAAATCGTCGGATCGTTTACGATGGTTTGGAAATTCGTGTTTAGTCCGAAGGGATCATTCCGATAGTTCCACAATCCTATCGCCCCGTTTTGTGAATTGAATGTGCCGCAAGCCATGGTTAAGGTGGAGCTGTTTTGCGGCGCGATCGAGGTGGCGTTGTAACCTCGCTGCACGGTAAACTGCGTGGGGCCTGCAATGGTCAGCACGCGCAGAGATTCGGCCCCAATCGTAATCCGATCGCCCACTTGCAGGTTTTGCAGTATGGAGCCGTTCAACTGACTTGCGGGCTCGCCGGTTACCGAAATCGTGGTGCAGATGGCGCCGGTTACTCCGAACGGATTGGGAGGACAAATGCTTAGGCCTCCTGGCGCGCCTGGCGTTGCGTTGAGCTGAGGGCTCGTCATAGTCATGGTGTACGTGCCTACCGGTCCGTTATTCGAATAGTTATTACTAATTGCCGCGGTCCAGCCGCTATCTGGCACCTCAATCCCATGAACGGTGCACCACGAAAAGGGCGCCTGCCGATATGTGGATGCGGCTCCCACGATTCGCAGGCTGTTGGCCGTAGTTCTGGCTGGGGTGCGATCGCCGAGCGTATACATGAACATCCAGCCTAAGGTGTCCTGCGAGCCGGCGTTGGTGTAAAACATAATATCGCCATCGGATGAGATGCCGCCCTGAAATAGATAGCCGATCTGATATCCGCTTGCGGCAAAATCCGGATTGAACAGCGGTGCGCTCTGGCTGATGGAATCGCTCTTGTTGGGCTGCATGATCGTGAACTGTACGCACGGTTGCACGCCGCCATTCAGCGCACAGTCTGGCAATTGCACTCCCGGGGTATAACGTGAGTGATTCCCCATATAGTGCGCCTGGATCAGCGTATAGCGGTTGGTATCGAAATAGAGCGGCACGATGCAGTACCAGGTGTCGCCGTTCAATGGGTCGAACTGACTTGGCTGGGAACCGTTTCCGCAGGAACTGCCTTGACTAAAGCGTCCGTCGCTATACCAGGTTAGGCCGATCTCGCCAAGATCGCGTAAGTCACTACCGTCCGCCGCGAGCCAATATAACTCAGTTGAGACGAAGCAGTTATATCCGGGCACTCCGCCTACAGTGACAAGCGGCGAACAGGGGTTGTTAGGCGTGGCAGAGCTGGATCCAGTGGGCGAGGAACCGTAGTTGAACGTTGTGTAGCCGATGGAGAGTGCACCGCCATCCCCGTTTTTCTTCCAAAGCAGGACACCGAAGTTATTGGCTGAATAGGATATGCCATTCAGATTTCCACCCGGACCGGACGACAAGGTCAACAATCGTTCGTGTTGCACGGATGCAATCTTATATTGGCCGCCGGCGAGGCTAATGGTGCTTCCGGTAGTCCACCGGACATTAAATACATTTCCAGTGACCAGGGAAAGTTGCTTTGTGGCCGCCGAGTAGTTTACTGTGCCGGTGGAAAGGGATGCGTCCACGCGAGAGATTTGCGGGCCTCCGGTAGTCTGCCACAGGTCCATCACTTTACCGCTACCGATGGTATAACTCGCGGGCGTTGCGGTTAGTGGGATCTCTAAGTTACCGCTGGCGCAACTCACGGCATTTACTGTGAGACATGCCACGATCGTACAGTTATTCCCGGGGCAGACGCCCGCGGCGGACGCATGGGTCATGGTAACGGTTACCCAATCGAGTGAGTTGCCGAATCCCGTGGAGGTATAAGTAGCTCCGCCCGGAATCGAAAGGGCGCCAACTCCAAGAAAAAGCGGCGCGCAGCCATTGGGACAGGGTCCGCTAAATGTCGCCAGGCCACCGGAGTTAGTCAGAAGCGCAGGAGCATTCTTCCACACCGATCGCGGGTCAATCGCCGAGGCGAAATTCTGTGCGCCGGAGGGCGTGCCTTGGGGCGTTGTCGCCCTGGTCGAGCGAAGGCCGCTTAAGGGGTCGATCAAGGTTTGAGCTTGATTGGACCACTGCACGGTAGGGTAGGCGTATTGTCCGGGATTGCTGCGGTCAACGGGCGGGCCTTCGTTGTGGGTATCGCCGCGGGGAATATTGGCGGTTTGGAACTCCTGATCGAAGGTTTGTGTTCCGCAGGTCAACGTCACATGATGTCTGGAATAGGCTTGTAATGCCCGCGAGTATCGACTTCCGTCGAGGGCGCGTTCGGCGGCGCGTTTGCCTAATACGAAGGTGTAATTTGTGCCGTTTACGGTATTTCCCGGACGCGAAGCCAGATTGGCGCCGCTGAAGAGATTCGGATTCACATCGTCTACCAGCACCCCAACATTGCCCGAGGCCGCGCTGCCTGCTACGGTGCTGGGAAAGGAAAGACTCGTGATTGAGGAAGTGGCGGCGACTATGTGCCAGCCATCCCAGACGCCGGTATTTTCCAGATAGATGATAGCGCTGGGTAGCAACCCGTGAGGCGCCTTGGTTTGAACCGTAACTTGGCCCCCGCTCTGCGCAGCTGAAACAATTGAAATTGCCCGATTCATATCCGCTGCCTGAACGCTGCAGGCGAAAGGCGAAACATACTGCAGAACGGCTTGGGTAGAGGATGCGGTGATGCTCGTTATGGCAACTTGGCCGGGCAACAAAGCAGGAAAAGCGACCGCTGCCGCGGTGCATAAAACAACGCGTTGCACCGCGTAAAGACCGGGGCGTTGTTCAATATTGAACAATTTGAGCTCCTTTGAATTCGATGGCATAAGTTTATACCAAATGTGCGTTAAGATACAATTGCCTTTTACGGACAGTCCGACGGTATTGCCTCATCGGGAGCCGCTTCAGGCACCCCCGAGGATGTCCAGTTCGACGCTTGTCCTCACACGTTTATCGGGAGAGGCGGTGTAATTGAATAGACCTGCTGCGATGTCAATGCAAAAGTAGAAATGTGTGGGACGGTGGTAGATGGACGCGATTGATATATATGGCGCAAAAGATTTAAACTGCCCCGTAGGGATGTAGCCGTTAGAAGGTAAGATCATAGAAATAATTGGCCTCGTGGCGAAATTGGCAGACGCGCAGGATTTAGGTTCCTGTCTTCGCAAGGAGGTGTCGGTTCGACCCCGACCGAGGCCACCATCATTTTAAAACCCTT
This sequence comes from Bryobacterales bacterium, assembly GCA_963703295.1. GTDB lineage: Bacteria > Acidobacteriota > Terriglobia > Bryobacterales > Bryobacteraceae > PALSA-243. The sequence goes on along the minus strand of OY969810.1, from coordinate 6,321,948 downwards.
GGATTCGCCTACCGAATCGTCACCGAGGTCGGGAAATCACAGACATTCGCGGAAAACAAGCTAAGTCGCCGCCACGTTCATCGAACATACCATTGGAATGCTGTCATCCAACGTCAATAGATTCATTGCGGCATAGTCTTGAGCGAGACGAAACAGGCAGGGATCGGGCACTTGTAGCGCCCACGCAATCAATGTGCGTATTACGCCGCCGTGGCTGACAATCGCGATGGTTTGTCCTTCTCGACGACGGGTAATAGCCCCGAACGCTTGCAGAACACGAAGGCGCATTTCGGCGAAGCGCTCCCCGTTGGGGAACTGGACTTCGGTCGGCGCTTCCATCCAGCGCCGATACAACTCGGGATATCGGGTGGCGATTTCGTCGTAGGTCATTCCTTCGAAATCGCCGAAACTCAACTCGCGCAGACCGGCGTCCTCTTCGTAGTCGCATGTGTGAAACGCTGCGATAATGCCCGCGCCCTCTGTGGCCCTACGCCGCGGGCTCGCGTAGATTGCGTTCAAATTTTCAGTCGTCAGACGCTTAGCTACCCGTTCCATTTGCACTCGACCCGCAGGTGAGAGCGCGACGTCCAAAGCGCCGTAACAGCGGCCGCGAGCATCGGCTGCGGGCTCGCCGTGCCGGATGAGCCAGACACGAGTCGTTATGGGCGACCTATCCATAGGAAGGCAAGCAGAGTCGCGCTTTCGCAAAATTGAAGGTTGGCTCCCAGCGTATCACCCGTAACGCCTCCGATTCGTCTGCGGCAGTAGACACCAAAACAAAAGGTGACGATGAGCACTGCGCCTGCGGCGGCCCAGGCCCGCCAGAGCTGACACGCCAGCAGCGCGCATCCTGCAGTGAGCGTTCCTACCGCCAGCGAACCGGCGCCCATGCCCTCGATCACGGACGAATTCTTCCGCGCGTAAGGCAAAGTCGAAGTGAGAAGTAGCATCGACCAGCGTCCTAGCGTCGTCGTGATGATAATGATTTCGAACCAACGCTCGCGCGCTAGAAGCGCGCTGTAGACAGCGGCCTTGAAGGTAATCAGAAGAATCAGCGCGACTCCGCCGTAGCTGCCGATGCTGTGATCGCGCATAATGCGCAGTACATCCGGGCGATCTTTACCGCCGCCGAAGCCGTCGGCGGTATCCGCAAGCCCATCGTAGTGCAAAGCGCCCGTTAGCACGGCATCGAGCGCCACGAGTATGATGCCCACGACGGCCAATGGCAGATGACCATGCAGTAGAACCGCCGCCCCGCCGTAAATCGCGCCTAGCAGAATTCCGACCAAGGGGAACCAGGCTGCTGAGCGCGCCACGTCGCCGGCTCCGATAACAACCCATCGCCCTACGGGAATACGGGTCAAGAAGGCCAACGCGGCGATCGGCGATCTCATCGATTCGATACCCCTGCATCCCCGAAGGTTGCCATCTCCGTGAAGGCGGCAATGGCGGAACGTACAATCCCGATTGCCAGCGCCGCGCCCGTTCCCTCGCCAAGGCGCATCCCGAGATGGAGAAGCGGCTCTTGCCCGAGCATCTTAAGCAAATAGGCATGCCCTGGTTCTGCCGATTGGTGCGACGCGAAGATGTAGCCAACTGCCGCGGCGCAAAGTTGCGCCGAGAGTACCGCGGCGGAGGTTGCGATAAAGCCGTCCGTGATTACCGGGACGCGATGCGCGGCGGCGCCTAGACAGAAACCGCACATAGCTGCGATCTCCAGACCGCCCACGCATCGTAATATTCCGAGCGGCGAATCGAGTTGACTCCTATGCAGAGACAGCGCTCGTTCAATGGCGTGTCGCTTGCGGGCGAGACATTCGTCGTCCGCGCCGGTTCCGCGTCCCACTAGATTCTCAATCGATTCTCCAGTCACGGCTGCCGCAGTAATCGCACTTGCGGCAGTAGTGTTTCCGATGCCCATTTCGCCAAAGCCTAGTAGATCGCAGCCCTCCGCGGCTGCCTCCCCGGCGAGTTCGATTCCAACGTCGAGCGCGGCCCTCATCTCGGCATCGGACATCGCCGCCTGTTCGCAAAAGTTGCGCGTGCCCGCGGCCACGCGGCGGCCGACCAGTTCGGGCGAATACGGCAAAGGCGTGGCTACGCCTATATCGACCACCTTTAATTGGATTCCTCCGGCGTGAGCCAGTGCGTTGATCGCCGCGCCGCCGCGCAGAAAGTTCAGAACCATCTGCGCAGTCACTTCTTGGGGATACGGACTTACGCTTTCCGCACACACGCCGTGATCGGCGGCAAAGAGCACGATCCTTGGCCGGCTGGCCGTTAGCGATAGGCTCTCGCGAATTGCTACGCAACGATTGGCGATCTCCTCCAACCGTCCCAGACTGCCCGGTGGTTTGGTGAGTTCAATTTGGCGCCGTTCCGCGATCTCGAGCCACGTCTCATCGATAGGCCGGATCGCGCCCATAGTTGTTTCGAGCAAACTCATCGTAGTTTCAACTCTACGGCAAGCGCCTGTATCAGGCGAGCGTTATCCGCGCCGGAGCGCACGGCCACCCGCGCGTAACGTCCCGCGGTGAGACCTTCGTAGGAATCGCAATTGCGAATCAGGATTCGATGCTTCGCGATCATACTGGTGCGTAATTTCGAAGCCGTGGGCATTCCGGGCTGTAATTCGAGCAGTAGGTAATTCGCCGCGGAGGGAAATACGAACAGATCGAGGGCCTTCAGACTTTGCCCAAGCCCCTCACGCTCCTCTACGTTTTCGCGGAGCGACGATTCCGCATAATCCCGCTCGCCAAGCGCGACGGAGAGTGTATCCGCCGCAAGCTGCGTCACCGGCCACGTGGGCAAGAGCGAAGCCAGGAATCGAACCATATCCGGGTGCGCGACTGCGTATCCTACGCGTAACGCGGGGCAGCCGTAGAACTTCGTCAGGGAACGAAGCACGATTAAGCCGGGGCGGCTGGCCGCCTCGGCTACCAGGCTCGCATGAGCGGCGTAGTCGATGAAAGCTTCGTCCAGCAATACACTCGTTTTCGCCGTGGTCGCAGCATCCAGAATCCGCCGGACCTCATCCGCTTCGAGCAAGGCTCCGGAAGGATTGTGGGGATTGTTCAGAAAAACGGCGCCAAACTGACCGCACGCAATGGTCTCGCACAGCCGGGTTACGGGAATGCGGAAACAGTCTGCACGCGCGAGCGCAAACAGTGTGAACTCGATACGCTGCTGCACGCAAACTCTTCGGTATTCGCTAAAAGCCGGAGTGGGCGCCAGAACGCGTTGCACTTCCAGGCATCGCAAAGCCGGGCTCAAAAGAGACTCCGCGCCTGGTCCAACAACGATTGCCTCCGCAGGCACGCCAAGTTCCCGGCTCAAAACCATTCGCAAAGCTGTGGCGGTTGGATCGGGATATAGCTTGAGAAGCTGCGGATTCGCCGCGTCGCGTGTCATGCGCTCCTGCGCACGTGGCGGAAGACCTCGTGGATTTACGTTGGCGCTGAAGTCGAGTAGTTCGCAAGGCTCGATGCCCAGTTCCCTTGCTACCTGCGAAACGTCGCCGCCATGCGTAGTCATGCTCGCCGTCTCCGTAACAGAAATAGGAGCGTGGCGCCGAACGCAATAGCGGAGACCGCAGCCACAATCGAGAGCGCCGCCCGTACATCGCCAGCGGTCGGCGGGCGCCATTCTGCGCCGAGCATGGGCGTCTCATGCGGGTGGCCATCGTAGAAATTCATGCCGCCCAGTCGCACGCCCAACGCTCCAGCCATTGCGGCTTCGCTTTGTCCCGCATTCGGACTGGCATGCTTGCTGCCGTCGCGCCACCAGATCCGCAGTGAGCGCGCGGCATCGAAACCATATACACCTGCCGCTGTCGCGATCGCCAGCGCGGTAAGACGCGCCGGCGCGAGATTGGCCGCATCGTCCAGACGCGCCGCGAAACGTCCGAAGTAGCGATATTGCGGCTCGGGATGCCCAATCATCGAATCGAGGGTGTTCACCGCTTTGTACGCCATGGCGCCGGGAACGCCTGCCGCGGCCAGCCAGAACAATGGCGCCACAATTCCATCGCACGCGCTTTCGGCAAGCGTTTCGATGGTGGCCCGCGCGATCTCGCTTTGGTTGAGTTGCTTCGTATCGCGGCCCACGATGCGCGCGAGCCGGGTTCTCGCAAGGTGAAGTTCTCCGGTTTCGAGTGCGCGTACCACCGCGCCCGCCTCCCGCAAAAGCGAACGTGTCGCCAGCGTTGTCCAGGCGAGCAGCGTTTGCCAGGCAGGGTGTTTCGGCCGACCCGCGATCCACGCAACCCATAGGACCGATCCAGTCAACGCCGCGCCGGTCAGCGTCTCTGTTATCGGATCATTGCCGAGCCGCCGCAGTCCACGCTCGCCCGCGCCAATCATCAAGCCGAAAAATCGCACTGGGTGTGGCAGCCACTCCGGGTCGCCTGCGACAAGATCCGATGCGTAGGCCGCGGCCAGTCGCGCGGGAGTCACCCAGGCCTCCCGATCCAAGTTCGAATCAAAGTCAGGTCAAGCGACTGCCTCAGATGGTCCGCCCAACGCCCAATCCGTCCCTGCCGTTCTGCAGAGACCGCTGCGCGTTCTCGCGCGGGTCGGAGCCCGCATTGCACACGAACCGCATCGAGAAATCTGTGTCGGAACGCGTCGTCATCGAATAGGCCATGAACATAGGTACCCCAGACAAGTCCCGACTCTGCTCTGGCCCCATCCGCAACGGTCGCGGCATCGCCTTCGCGTGTAATCTCCGCGAACGCCTTTGCTCCCCGATCGTACAAGGTCTCGCCCATGTGAATTTCATAACCTCGGAATTGCACGCCGTACGCAGTCCCGGTCGCGCGGCTCACGTTCTTCTTTTCGCACATTACGGTTCGAACACGCAGCAGTCCCAGGCCTTCCATTTTCCGGGGAAATCCACCGCTCTCCACTCCGCAGGGGTCTTCAATCGTCAAGCCCAGCATCTGAAATCCGCCGCAGATTCCGATCAGCGGGCCGGCATGGCCCATCAGATAGTCCGCAAAGCCTCGGCTTCGAAGCCAAACAAAATCGTCCAGGGTCTGCTTGCTGCCCGGAAGGATCAGTAAGTCCGCATGGACGGCTTGCGTGGCATCGTCCAGATACGCGAGAGCGACCGAAGGCTCCATCGCCAAGGCATCGAAATCCGTGAAGTTTGCCATATGCGGAAATGCAACCACGCCGATGCGGAGCGGACGGTCGAGCGATGACGAGAGTTCCTGCCACACGCGCGCCGGCGTTCGACGGTCTTCGAGCGCAACGCCGTCTTCCTCTTCCAGTCCCAGATCGCGCAGAAACGGAACGACGCCAACGCAAGGGATGCCGATGCGACTTTCGATCATGTCCACGCCAGGCTTGAGGAGCGAAATGTCGCCGCGAAATTTGTTGATGATGAACCCTCGGATTCGGGCGCGATCCTCCGGTTCAAGAAGCTCCATCGTGCCTAATAGGGAGGCGAAGACGCCGCCGCGATCGATATCGGCCACTAACAGACAAGCCGCATCTGCCGCGTGCGCCATCCGCATGTTTACGATGTCGTGCTCGCGCAGGTTGATCTCTGCGGGCGAACCGGCGCCTTCGAGCAGCATCAGGTCGTGCAACCTTGCAAGCGCGCGATAGCTGGCCAGGACATCGGGAAATAGTTCTTCCACGCGGCGCTGGTGATAGTCAGAGGCGGTCACCTGTCCCCAAACGCGGCCCAGCAAAACGACTTGCGCCCCCGTATCGGACGACGGCTTGATGAGTACGGGGTTCATCTCCGCGCAAGGAACCACGCGGCACGCTTCTGCTTGCAGCGCTTGCGCCCGGCCGATCTCGCGGCCGTCGGGTGTCGCGGCCGAATTCAGTGACATGTTTTGCGCTTTGAACGGCGCTACTCGAATGCCCTCATCGGAGAAGATCCGGCCAAGACCCGCCGTCAGTAACGATTTCCCAACATGCGATGCGGTGCCCAAGACCATTAATGCGCGTGCGCTCAAACGGCCTCCGCCGGAACCAATGCCGATGCGCGCGTTTCGTCTCGGCCATTCCAGGAGTCAAAGTGGATCAACGCCGCCAGGGATTGCCGCCGCTCCCAGCCACTCACTTCCAGATCGGGTTGCAAGCCGAAACCGGAAACGTAACCTATGCACAAATATGCTACCGGCGTGTGAGAAGCGGGAATGCCCAGCAGCGTCTTCAATTCGTCGAGATTGAGAATGCTGACCCAGCCCACGCCGAGCGATTCGGCGCGCGCCGCAAGCCAGAGATTTTGCACTGCGCAGACGGTAGAGTACAGGTCCGTTGCGTGATCGGTCTGGCGCCCCAATCCGTAGCCGGTGGCGCGTTCATGATCGCAAGTGACGCAGAGATTTAGCGGCGCCTCGCAAATGCCGGCCAGCTTCATGCTGCGATAGGCATCGAGTTGCTCGCCCGCATAAACACCCGCCGCACGCCGGTTAGCGCTTTCGAAATTGGCATGAACGGCGCGGCGTACGGTCGCGTCTTCGATCACGATAAAGTCCCACGGTTGCATGAAGCCCACCGAAGGCGCGTGATGGGCCGCGTGCAAAACCCGTCCCAGAACTTCCGCCGGAACGGGCGTCGAGAGGAATTGAGCGCGCACGTCGCGCCGCTCATAAATGGCCCGGTAGAGGCCGCGTTTTTCCTCAGTGGAAAACGGCGTTACGGCCAGTGGATTCACCATGCGCGGGACCAACGCGGTCCCGCCTGACCCGCCGCGCGCAAGGACGAATCGACATTCTGCCGCGCTTCCAGTAATCGTCCGAACAGCCAGAGCAGATCCGATAAGCGGTTCAAGTATGCAAGGATGTTCGGATTCTGAATGACGCCAGCTTCCATCAGGGCAGTAGCCAGGCGTTCCGCCCGCCGGCAAATGGTGCGCGCGACGTCGATCGCAGCCCCGTCCGGCAACTCGCCAGGAAGCGACCAATCGGCCAATACTTTGGAGTCGGCCTCAATAGCGTGAACCTGCGCTTCTAAAGCATCCACCATCGCGGCCGTGATCTCTGGGGGAGTCTTCTTCGATTCGGGCGGTGTAGCGATTGCCGATCCAACCTTATAAAGCTCGCGCTGGATATTCTTGATCCGCTCTTGAATGTCCGCGTCCTGGCAAATCGATCGCGCGAAGCCCATCTGCGAAATCAACTCGTCGATGGTTCCGTAACACTCTACGCGCGGATGGGTCTTGGAAACACGAATTCCGCCTGCCAGCCCTGTTTGGCCTCCGTCACCTCGTCTCGTGGCAATACTCATGTAGGCTCCTCTTTCTTTCCATCGCAAACTCTGACAGGATGTCGGCCAGGTTCACAGCTTCTCCAGCGTAAATCGCGGTGAATCCCTCATCCGGACGCACCCGTTCCATCGCGGCTAACATCCGCTCCAATCGCTCCTCGCTTAGTCGCCGCGGCCCCTCACGGGCGCGATTTCGCGTTCGGCATATCGAGGCCGGCGTCGTCATTTCGAGGGCGATCGCGGGGCATTGAAATTCGCGCGCGATTTGCAGCCAGCGTTTGCGATGCGCGCACGTGCGGTTGGTGCGATCCACAATCACCGTGTGGCCGCTCTCCATCGCCATACGCGCCACCGCGTCTTCCGCGGCCGCATAGATAGGCCGGTAGACGTGCGCGAAGCCGCCAGGCGTGATGGCCTCGATCAGTTCGTCTTGCGAAATGAGGACCGCGCCTGCGCAATTCCTGCGGGCCCACGTCGTCTTTCCAGAGGCGGGTGGGCCGACCAGCGTCACTATGCAAGCAATGCCCAGTGGAGAATTCGCGCCCGGATTGAGATTCGAGTTCGACATGCTACTCACATTGCCGAGGCTTGCTGGCGGCGCCGCAGCAGCCAGAGAAATGCCGGGCCGCCCAGTAATCCGGTAATCGCGCCCACGGGCAATTCGCTCGAAGGAAGCGCCGTGCGGGCTAGAGCGTCGGCGAGGGTAAGGAAGGCTGCGCCCAGCAGAAGGGAGCCCGGCAGCACAATGCGCAGGTCTTCTCCAAACATCAGCCGGACGCCATGCGGCACGATTAGGCCTACAAACCCGATCGCGCCGCCGGCGGCGACAGTCACGCCGACGATAAGGGAACAGAGCGTATGAACGAGCGTTTCACACCGCTCCACGTTTACGCCCAGCGTAGCCGCCGTTTCCTGGTCGATCGCAATCAGATGCAGTTGGCGCGACAGGGCGAGAAGCCCCACCCACGCTGGGACCAGCAGGATTAACATCTGTCCCACGGGCGCAACTCCCACAACGTCGAGACTGCCTACCAACCAGCGAAGGATCTGTAATGCGCTGTTGGGGTCGGCCACATATTGAATAGTCAACACCGCGGCCGCCGAGACCAGGTTCACCACCACGCCCGAAAGCAACAGCGCTCCCGGCAAGGCGGCAGCGCCCGTGCGAGCGATGGCTCTCACCAGCGTGGCGGCCAGCATCGCGCCGGCGAATGAAACCAGAAATACCAGGGGAATGCCGGCGATGCGCGCGCTCCAACCCAACGCAATCGCAACGCTTGCCCCTAGCGTTCCGCCACCCGAGATTCCCAAGGTATAGGGATCGGCGAGAGGATTCCGGAATAGCGCCTGTAGCGCGGCTCCAGACAAGGCGAGGGATGCGCCGATCGTCAGGCCCATCAAAACCCGCGGCAAACGAAGCCGAAAAAACAACGTGCGCGAAAACGGGTCGGATAGCACGCTCGAGAAATCGATGTGTTGTCTGCCGACCAGTAAACTAACCACAAAAGCGAGAACCAAAAGGAATGTCAGGATGGCGCTGGATAGGATTAGCCTGCTTTTCATCCGAGCGCCCTCATGCGTCAATCCAAACCATAATCTGTCCCCCGGCGCGCATGGCTCGCACCTTCGGATCGTCATAGATTTCGGATAGCAACTGGCTTTGCAGAATCTCTTCGGGACTCCCGTGCGCGGCCAACCGTCCGCAACGCAGCGCCAATATGCGATCGAACAAAGACCCCGTGAGTTGCAGATCGTGCGTGATCATCACCACGCTCAAGCCTCGCGATTCGCGCATGCGTGCCAGCGTGCGCATCAGCTCGGCCCGGTGCTTCAGATCGAGCGAAGCGGAGGGCTCATCCAGCAGCAGCACGCGTGGCTGCTGTGCCAGGGCGCGTGCCAGAATCACCATCTGTCTCTCTCCCCCAGAGAGCGTCGTGACGCACCGATCCGCCAGATGTGCGGCCCCGGCCGCTTCTAATGATTCAAGTGCGATTTGACGATCATGCTCGCTCTCGAAGCCAAAATACGGCGCGTGCGGAGTCCTGCCGCTGAGGACAACCTCGATCGCACGGAACGGGAAGACCGTGGATGTCGTTTGTGGCATATACGCAATCGCCCGCGCCCGCAATCGCGGCTGCCACTGACGAAAATAAATGCCATCGAGTAGAATCGTTCCCGAGGCGGGCCGCAATAGCCCCGCAAGCAGACGGATCAATGTCGATTTGCCTGAACCATTGGCGCCGATCACGGCCGTCATCGATGCGGGTTCTACCGAAAAAGAAATATCCTGGATCGCCAGCGGACCGCTGCCGTAAGCGTAGTCGACATGTTGCGCTTCAATTAGCGAAGTCACTTGACCTTGGGGTGAATCAGGCGGGCAAACAGCTCCGCGGTCTGCAGCATTCGCTGCGATGCGTGAGGTACGTAATCTTCATTTACGCTGAATACGCGCCGCGCGCGCACCGCTTTCAACTCGGGCATTTCGCCCCACGCTTCCATCGGATCGGCGGCGAAGCGGCCCTTGGCGCCTTGAATAAAATCTAGAATCACGTCGGGATTTGCCGCAAGCAGATCTTCTTTACTCAATTTCGCGTAGCCGGCCGCGGTGGCCGCTCCGCTCTGCGGAAATGCGATCCGTCCGCCCGCGATCTCCAGCAATTCCGCCAGAAAACTTGCGCCGGTGGCGGCGTACAGATCGCGCAATGTTCCAGGCGTCCTATCGACAATCAACGCCACTTTGACCTTCGGAAGCGAAGCGGTCTCGCGTGAAATGCGGAGCAATCCGGCTCGCGTCGTTTGCGCCAACTTTGCCGCTTCCCCTTCATGCCCCGTAGCGCGCCCAATGGCGGCAATCGCAGCGTAGACGTCGGCAACGCTTTGATCCACCACCACCATCGTCTTGAGGCCAAGCTGCTTGCACTCGCCTTCCACGAACGGCGCCTGCCCTTCATCGATCAGGACCAGGCCGGGCCGCAACGCGACCAGCTTTTCGTAACTGGGATTGCGCCATCCGCCAACCGTCGGGAGGTTGCTCACTTCGGGCGGATAGGTGGAGTATTCCGACACGCCTACCAGTTGACGGAATGCGCCAACTCCGTGGACCATTTCCGTCAAGTTCGGCGATAACGAAACAATACGCTGCGGAGGCTGTGCAAACAGCGCGGCGGCCGAGACTGCAAGAAGCGCGAATAGTTGCCGAAGTTTCATGGCTGCCTAAAACTCGAACTGCAGGCCCGCCATTGCAGTGCGGCCGGGCGTTGCAAATCCATTCTCGAAGTACGTCTGATTGAAGATATTCTCCGTTCGCGCGAAGAGTCTGAGGGCGCGATACTCAGTCAAAGGGATACGATAGCTGGCGCCGACGTTCACTTTATGAAGTCCGCCGAATCGATATACCTGAGTCGCAACGTCGCCGTATACTGGCGCAAGATAACTGCTTGACGCGAGCGTATCCAGCGTTAACAGCAGGCGCGATGTTGCTTGCTCCGTGACCAAGATCGAGAATTGGTTTTTCGGCACAACAAAAGTTTGCAAAATGTTGCCGACGATCGGCGTTCGCTGAATGGCGTTGACATAGGTGTATGCCGCGGTGATGTTAAGCGAACGCGTCGGCGCTACAGCCGCGCTGGTCTCGACGCCGCGCGAAATGCCGCCTTTGGTGTTGAGATAGCCGATGAACCGGCCGAACGGATCCGTCGGGGGACTAATGATGCCGGTCGTGTCGAAGTTGATAACACTTTGCAGCGCGGTGTAGAAGTAAGCCGCGGAGGTCTTCAAACGGCCGCCCAGGAAGGTTTGGTCGATGCCGGTATCGAACCCGATCGAATGTTCCGGCGTAAGTCTGGGATCGCCATAAACGGTGTACCCGAACACCGGGTCGAAGCCGGCGCCAAACCTCTCGAAGAGCGAGGGCGCGCGATATCCCCGGCCGACGTGCGCGCGCAGCTTGGTTCCGGTGCTATGGAGCGAATATGCGACTGAGCCATCGGCTGTGTAGGCGGCAGTAGGCGCGGCGATCGCTGCGCCTTGATAAGGTGCTGAAGCCACTGGGTTGAATGCCGGATTATCCAGGGTGAAGAACTGTGCCCGAACTGCACCTGAAATCTGCAGGCGATCGCCCAGAAACCTGGCTTGATCTTGCGCGAATACCGCGTGGCTTCGTTGCGTCACGTTGACTCCGGAGGCCGCCAGAGGATCGCTGCGATCGCTCGAGTCATTGGCGTAGTTTTCGCTTTCGAACTCATAGCCCGCGCTCAGCAGATTGGACGAGCCCAGCCGATAATTGATGTGAGCGTTGGCCGTTTGGATTCTTCCATCGTAAATCGAACGCGTACTGCCGTCCGGTTGGTATCCCGCGCCCGCTGGACCATCGCCGTATCGGCGGCTATTGGCAACCGCCTGATAGCTGATCGAATAGTCAAGTTTCGGCGACGTCTGGCCGGTAAAAATAAGCGCGCCGGTAATGAATCGCGCCGCGCGCGTATAGTCGGGGTTGTCGGGCGCGGGGATGAATGTCGCATTCCCGCCGCTTAACTGCGAGATAGGGACGCCGGAATCATAGAGACGAACCTGCGCGGGTGCAAGCGGGACAGCGTTGATGATGCCAAAACCCGTCGCATTGCCTACAATATCGGGCTCGCCGAGCACTTTCCCGAACGAATCGCCCGCGTAGATCCGCGCAACCAATTGCATAGATGGCGAAAAGTGGAAGGTTACCCGCCCCTGCGTATTGGTGGCGCGATAGGGAGCATCGCCGCCAAGACCCGCGGTGACATCCGTTTGCGCCATCCCAAGACCATATTGTATGCGGCCGTCTTTCGATTCTCCCGCCACTTTGGCGCGTCCGCGGAAAGCGCCCAACGAGCCGCCCTCAAGCAATACGCTGCCGCGAGTCCTGCCGCCGCCTTCATCGGAAATGACGTTAACGACGCCGCCGATCGCATTTGTACCGTACAATGATGAACCGGAACCGCGCATCACTTCTACCCGACTGGCATCCGTGAAGAGCATGTCTTCAATCAATCCGGATGCGTCCGCCTGGGTGGCCGAGACATCGCGTAACCTTAAGCCGTCTACCAGCACGGCCGTATCCTGATCGCGGAGCCCGCGGATTTGGATCGTAGTAAATGCTCCTGGCCCTCCCAGTTGTTGCACTCGCACTCCCGGTGCCAATGCTACGACATCGGCGAGAGCCGAGTTGTCACGTGCCTCCGCATCGCTCTGTCCAATCACTGTGACCGATTTCGAAACCTCCTCCGGCGCTTGCGGAGTGTTGGACGCGGTAACCACCAGTTGCTCCCGAACGCCGGCCAATTGAAGAACGATATCGTGAGTGGCTGGCGTTTCCGCTGCGACAGGGATTCCGTCGGCAAGAAGTGGCGCAAATCCGGGAGCATCCACCCGCAGTAAGTATTCGCCTCCAGGCAAGCCGTGGAAGCGATACACACCAATAGAATCGCTGGTGGTCGCGCTCTCAATGCTGCCGCTGCGCGACGTCAAAGTAACCGACGCGCCAGGGATGGCGCGCCCTTGTGGATCTCTTAACGAACCAGCAAGTGAAGCTCCTGATTCCGAGTTAGCCGCGGCGGCATACGATGTCAAAATAAGCGCGAGTAACGTAGCTCTTGTTTTCATGATCTTGAATTCGATAATTGCTGACAGCGGTTTACGAAGGCTTCGGCGATGCGCGGGCAGGATAGAAAGTGCAGGTGAATGTAACTCCCCACCGCCGATTGAACTTGATAAGCCTCCGCAGGGCTGACATAGGCGCGCGAGATGCTTTCCGGCATGGGGTCGATTATGGAGTAGCGAAACTCATGTCCACGGGCGTGCCCGCCGGCCGTGAGCCAGGCCGCGTTCGGGCGCATTTCCACTTCGATGTACCCAAGCTTCGCCAGCTTGCGATGCATACGGGCCTTGGTAGGAAAGACTCCTGTCATAGGCCAGGTGCGATCCTCGGTATCGACGATCGCCTCGGTCAGGTACATAAAACCTCCACACTCGGCGTACACCGGAGCGTCACTGGCGACGAATTGCGCGATAGCCGATCGCATCGGTCGGTTCGCCGAAAGCTCCTCCGCGTTCAGCTCCGGATACCCGCCGCCGAAGTAGATTCCGTCCAAGTCCACAGGCAATGCGGCATCGGCAAGGGGGCTGAACTCGACTAATTCCGCACCCAATTCACGCAACAGGTTGAGGTTGTCTTCGTAGTAGAAACAGAAGGCCCGATCGCGGGCCACGCCGATCCGGACGCGCATTTCCGGGTTGTCTTTCCGAACCATGGCGGCAGGTTTCGGGCGCATGCTCGATTCCAGTAGGCGGTTCAGATCCAAATGCGATTCCACGCTTTCCGCCAGCCGGCGAAGGCGATCTTCGGTAAGAGTTTCTTGCGCCAGATGCAACCCCAAATGACGCTCCGGAAGAATGAGCGCCTCGTCGCGGGGGATATATCCGATTGCCGCGGGACGGCAGCGTGAAGTGATCGCCTGCCGTAGATATTCATAGTGCATCGGACTTCCAATCCGATTTGGAGCCACCGCCGCCAGATGGAGTTCGGGCACAAGCGTATCGAATCCGTGGACCACCGCGGCGGCGCTTCCAGCCACCGCCGATGCATCAAGCACAAGTAAGACCGCGGCGTCCAGCCAGAGTGCGATTTCCGCGGTTGTCCCTGCTAACGATCTCCCATCCTTACCATCAAAGAGGCCCATCACGCCTTCAATGACTGCGACGTCCGCGTCATGAACCGCGCGCGCGAAGATTTCGAGATTCACGTCGCGCCTTAGCATCCAGCCATCCAGGTTGTGACTGGCTCGCCCTGTCGCAGCGCGATGAAAAGTGGGATCGATGAAATCAGGTCCAATCTTGAACCCTTGCACTCGAAGGCCGCGCCGCGTAAGCGCCGCCATAATCCCTGTGGCCACCGTCGTCTTTCCCACGCCGCTGTGAGTTCCGGCGATCACCAGCACCGGCATATTCATCGTTCGTCTCCCGGACGCGCGTCTTCCGGATGCTCGGCTTCCGCCTGCGCGGCACTTTTCAGATACAGAGGCAACCCGGCAACGGTCAGGATCACTTCGTCGGCCACCTCGGCGGCCCATTGATTAAGAAGTCCCTGCGCGTCGCGAAAGGCGCGCGCTACCGCGGACTCGGGCACAGTTCCGGAACCGACTTCATTGGATACCAGGATGATGGGACAGAGACGCGCGGCAGTTGCGATGCGGCGAATCTGCGATCGGATGGATTCCTCCAGAAGCCGCGGCCCGTTGTCGCGATGCTCCCAGAAGAGATTGCTGAGCCAGATCGTCAGGCAATCTACGAGTACCAGACCGGCTTCTCGCGCCGCATCCTCGATTGCGTTGCTTATTGCCAGCGGCGCCTCGATGGTTCTCCAGGTTGAAGGACGGTCGGTTCGATGCCGCTCAATGCGCGCCTGCATCTCCGCGTCGTCGCCCGGTATCGCGGTGGCCACGTAATACACGCGTTCGCTTCGCGCGGCCAGCCGTTGAGCCAGTCGTGATTTTCCGCTTCTAGCGCCGCCAAGTATGAGCGTCAACATTGCCGAGGAGTCCGAGCCCCAATACAAAAGCTGCGTACGCCCGGACACGGAAGCGGGAAGGGAAGGAGGGAAATTCCTAAAGAGGAATGAATCCTACACCACCTGCCTTCGCTCGAAGCATGGCGCAACTACCTGAGGCAGGTCTCCTGACTCGCAGGTCATCGCGTACCGGCTGCCTTCCCATTCCGAGGAACAGTGGCTCACTGCGCCGGTCGCTCGCTGCATACAGTGGCGGGACCGTGCGGGCGTTTCACCCGCTTCCCTTTTCACTCGTTTTCTGACGAGCACCTCAGGGATTATTTACCCTATCACGCGGAGTTATGCGCGTCAATGTGAGCGGCTAAAATGCTCTCACTCGAGCGGATGGGTCATCTCTTCCGGCCTGATCCACCTGTCGAACTCCTCGGCCGTCAAATAACCCAGCTTCAGAGCGGCCTCGCGAAGAGTGAGTTCCTCGCGATAGGCCTTGAGCGAAATCTCTGCCGCCTTCTCGTAGCCAATGTGAGGATTAAGCGCCGTCACCAGCATAAGCGAATTTTTCAGATGTTCCTTTATGCGCTTCATATTCGGCGCGATGCCTTTAGCGCAGCGGTCATCGAATGAGCGGATGCCTTCTGCCAGAAGTTGAATCGATTGCAAAACATTGTGCAGAATTACAGTTTTGTATACGTTGAGCTGAAAATTTCCTTGCGAGCCGGCGAAAGCTACCGCGTGATCGTTGCCGAACACTTGTACTGCCACCATCGTCAGAGCCTCGCATTGGGTTGGGTTGATCTTACCGGGCATGATAGAGGAGCCCGGCTCGTTGTCCGGAATCGTCAGTTCGGCGAACCCTGCACGTGGTCCGCAGGCGTACCAACGAACATCGTTGGCGATCTTCATCAGAGCGCCAGCCAGCGTGCGTAGCGCGGCGCTCACGTTCACCATGCCATCGTGCGCCGACAGCGCGGCGAATTTGTTGTGCGCCGAAACGAACGCCTTGCCCGTCTCCTCCGCGATCTTCCGCGACGCCAATGCTCCAAAACGATGGTCCGCGTTCAATCCTGTGCCGACCGCCGTCCCCCCAATTGCCAGTGCGTAAACTCCCGGTAAACTTGCTTCAATTGCCTCCAATGCCTGATCGAGCTGCGCCACCCAACCCGAAATCGCCTGGCCAAGGGTAAGTGGCGTCGCGTCCTGTAAGTGGGTCCGGCCGACCATCACCACGCCCGAAAAGGTTTCGGACTTGGCGTGCAATGTGTCCCGCAAAGCGCGGACTGCAGGCCTCAGAGTGTTTTCTAATTCCTCCACCGTCGCGATGTGCATCAGTGTGGGGAAGGCATCATTTGACGATTGGCTGTGGTTCACATCGTCATTCGGATGAATCGGAGTGTTTGTGCCTGCGACGCCGCCGGCGAGTTGAATCGCGCGGTTCGCGATCACCTCGTTAGCGTTCATGTTTGTCTGCGTTCCCGACCCCGTCTGAAACACCGCCAGAGGGAATTCGCCGTCATGCTTTCCATCGATTACTTCTTGCGCCGCTTGGACAATCCAGCCGACTTTCTCGTCAGGCAACTGGCGTAACTCCCCGTTGGCCAAGGCGGCGCATTTCTTGAGAATGCCGAGAGCGCGGATGACCGGCCTGCCCCAACGGTAGCGATCGATGCCGATCGGGAAGTTATGCCGGGCCTTTTCCGTTTGCGCGCCCCACAGCTTATCTGCTGGAACCTCGATCGATCCCAATGCGTCGTGTTCTACACGAAACCGGCTGGTTTCTTCAGGTGTTTCGTCAGCGCCCATATTACTTCCTCCCCAGGGTTTCTCAACAAAGTTGCCTAATGCATCCTGCCCATAAGTGAATCCAGATTTCCGTACCTCTATCTACAAATCTTTATGCGAGCCGTTTGAAAATGCCATGATCTCGACGCGGAAACCGCTCGGCAATTGGCGCGCCCGCGTTATCACCGTGAAAGAAGGATCGGTTATCTTGCGCGTCGGTAATCTTCGAGCGTGATGTCTACTTGAAGAGTGTAAGATCCACGGCTTCGCCCATGGCTTTGTGTCCGGCATCGTTGGGGTGCAGATTGTCCCCACTGTCGTACACCTTTTGAAAAAGGCCTGGCTGGCTGGGATCGCTGATGGTTTTATCGAAATCCACGAAGCCATCGAACGGTTTGGCGGTTCGGATCCATTGGTTCACCGCTTCCCGCTTCGCCGCTCCGGGGGGTCCCGTGCGCAGCGGCATAATAGTGGCGCCGATGATCTTGAGCCCGTGTTCATGCGCCCGCTCGATCAGTTGCCGCATCCCGAAAATGATGTCCTCGGCGGTAGCCCCGCCAATGTCATTTACGCCTTCGAACAAGAACACATATTTCACACCTGGCGTGGATAGGACATCGCGTTCGAAGCGCGCCAGCGCGTTTTGTCCATACGCGACGTTATTGGTGTCGGTCATAATCCGGTTGCCGCCGATGCCGGCATTGACCACCGCGAGCTTATTGCCGTGTTGTGCCAGGAGCCGGCCTGCAAGTATATCGGGCCAGCGGCGGTTCTCATTTGAGGTGGAACGCGACCCATCGGTGATGGAATCACCCAACGTAACGATAGCGCCGAATTTAGGCGGCGCCACCACGTCCACGCCCACGAGGTAAGGCCACGAGGTAACTGTCACATCGTCAGGCATATCCTCCGCGCCGCAGACGTTCCCCGTCGCGACATAAGAAGTCTGCTGGGCCGAATAATGCAACGTGCTCGCGATAACCGGGCCAGCCGGCATATATAAGCTCACCGCGAGATCGGACTTAGCCGCCGCAGTGAGACTTACGGGGTCGCTCAACACTAACCCGCCCGCGGGAATGCTGATGGCCCTCTTTCCACCAAAGGTAATCGGACGGTCTGAGCCGGGCTGAATCTTTGCTCCGTCCCCTCGAAGTGCAAGGTGGACCTCGCCGATCGCTACCGCTTTGACGCCGTAATAATTTGCCATACGCACCCGGAACTGCTCCCCTCCCAGCGAGATGTGCGTGATTAGCCGGATGGTCTGGTTATCAAATTCCATCTTGCGGCGGCGCATTTCGGTGTCGGCAGCCGCCGTGGATGGGCTGGCGCCCCATGTGGCCACCCAGTGCCCGCTAGCGCCTTTGTCTTTGCCAAAAACAGCGACGGCGAACAGGGCGAACAGGCAAACGTTCAACTTGCGCGAAATGAGCATATTGAACGCAATTGTCGCATTGGCGCGCGATTGTTTGATAGCGATTCAAGCCGAACCTGTAAGGCTCTCCGAACGAATCGCGATTTGGGCAATTGGATTTACTTGCGCCACCGGGTCTGCATCTCATTTCAGCTTGTCTGGATGCAACGAGTGAAGACTGTTTTAGATGAGGAGACCACTAAATGTCGAGGCGTAGCGCAGCCTGATAGCGCACCTGCCTTGGGCGCAGGGGGTCGTGTGTTCGAATCACACCGCCCCGACCATATCTCCTGCTGATTCCAAAGAAGTTCGTCGGTTGACGATCCATCCCCTTGGCTGTTCCTTTGCCCCTACTGAGCCAAAACCCCGGTTCAGTTTGGCGAGGCGCTGTGCCGAAACTCGGACTCTTTCGTTGGCCTGACGATTCAGGTTTGGCGAACGCCTCACGCTTCATCCGTAATTTCATTTGCGAGTACTTCTTAAAGACCTTCGGGTGTCGCCTTGGTGGAACACCGGCGTGACCCACTCATCGGCCACTCCACCGGCGCTGAGCCGGGTGGCGTACGTCGAGGGCCATCCGTCGTACCCAGCGTTGGCGCGTGTGGGCATGTCAGAGTTCCTTTACTGACACGACCCGAATCCCCGTAAAAACCCTCGGCAATACGGGCCGAGATTGCGTCCGAAAATTCATCCGTGAGGGCTCGGCCATCTGAATCGTAGTCGTTCTCTGCGGTTAGTATCTAGGGCGACTCCATTCCACACGCATTGCACGTTCTCAAGCCACGGTCTCTGCCCGAACTCCTCCTTCGACGGTTTCTATGGGTCTTACTCGGATTTTCACCTCGACTCGCGAACCAAGGCGGTTTGAGATCGACATCAATCGATCCGCTGTGAACCTGCCGAGATCGGCGTTCCGGTACGAGAAAAGTCCGCCGCCGCGAAGCCACTTTGAGCATGGGCGGCCCGCACGGTCAGTTCGTCGTGCTCCAGCGTCTTTACGATTTCCGCCGCCAGAAGTGCCTTCAACTGCTCGATATTGGCGTTCTCGCGACCAAGGTCGCGAAATACGTTCCCACTACCGAGCACCAACCCAGTTGTTCGGCTTTCATCTGAGGGCCTCCTTCAATTGTTTCAACCGATCCTTAACCAGACTGAACGGGTGTTGCGGGCTCGACGGATGCGATGGCTCGAATCTCGTCTGTGCCAGGGGACACGAAGTAGCCACCGAAGTCGCGCCGGTTTCGGCTCCCGCGCGGTTTCGCGAGCGGCGTATCCGGTATGGTCTTGCGCTAGGCCTCGCAGCGATGCGGAATCGCGTAATGACTCGATCCAAATGAACTGTGAAACGCGCGCTAACGCCGCCTAGACCGTCCCCACCCGAAACCCTCACCAATTGCAAGAAAAGGTGCAATCAGGCGACACCTTGTCGCACCTGTCCAACGAAATACGCAAATTCTACGTCCGTGGCCTGCGGGGGCCATCTAGGTCGGAGTGGAGGTATTCGCGATTCCACCAACGCGCCAGACAAAAACTGTCGGAATGCGGGCATTTGCCGAGATCTTGGGCGAATTCCCGTCGGCGGACCTTCCGATCGTCTCTCGAACCTGCTTTGCTTGCCGTCAATTTGACAGATGGCATTCCGGCCAAATGTTTGCCCTTGCCAATACGAAGTCGAAGAAGGATTTAGTTTATGAAAGCCGCAAATATTTTGGTTGGGCTGGCGCTATTCTCCACGGCGGTCCTCGAATTGGGGGCAATAGAGTTGCAACCCGCAACCGTGAGAGCTTGGGACGACTACATTGGGAGCGTCGACTCCAGGATGCAGTTGCGCCTCCATGGTCAACTACCTTTTTTATGGGCGGACGAAGCGGGCGGCCGAACTCCTTCACTCGAGAACGGCAAGACGCTGATTGCGCCGGCCACAGGCAACGGTACCCGCGGCGTCCCCGACGGGCTGATTCACCACTGGATCGGCGCCATCTTCATTCCCAACGTCAACTTGCAGGCGCTACGCTCCGTAGTTAACGACTACGACAGATACAAAGACTTCTACAAACCGGTCGTGGCCGATTCGAAGGCGATGCCATGCTCAAACGCCGACCGCCAATTTTCAATGATTTGGCAGCATCGCGTTCTCTTCGTCAATGCCGCCGTGGAAGGACAATATCGCGTTCGCGACTTCGCGGTGGACGCGCGGCATGGATACTACATTGCGACCACCACGCAGATGCGTGAGATTGAAGCATTCGGGCACAGAAATGAGCGTTTTCTGCCACCCGGCATAGGCGACGGCTTCATATGGCGGCTACAGAGCATAGCCCGCTATGAGGAAAGAGACGGCGGTGTATTTCTTGAGCTCGAAGCCATCGCCTTGACGCGCGAAATTCCCGCATCGCTTCGCTGGCTAGTCACCCCGGTGGTGAACCATCTCTCCATCAATTCGCTAACCACCACACTGCAGCAGACACGCGCCGCCGTTCACTTCCGGGCAGAGGAACGGGAGATAATTGCATTACATAACGCCGATCGCGGTCCAGTGCGAGGCGGCAAGCCGGGCGCCGAGAAGTGACAAGGAATTCACCATGCGGAGTGCGCGAGTTTTCTCCGGCGCGGGTCGCGTCCGGTCCTCTATACGAGGCCCGGAGTGGGTGGTAATTGTCTTTCTGATTTACGCCTCTTCTTTGGCGGTGCTACTGCCGGTCTCTCCCCACGTCGTGAATCGGGTACTCGTCTTGAATTCGATCGCAATCGGGATCTATGGCGTACTCGTCCGCTTCAATCACAGTCTTACCGTCGATGTCATCCGCGATTGGCTCCTCCTTGGCATGATTCTGTTCGCCTATCGCGAGATGGGTTGGTTTGCGATGTCGAGTCAGTCGCACACGCTGGAAGCGGGCTGGGTGGCGTGGGATCGGCTCTTTCTGCGTGGCGGCGCGAAGGCCGTGATCGAATTCCTCGGGCCGGTGCTTCCCTCGCTGCTCGAAGTCTCGTACTCGCTGGTCTACACGCTTGCGCCGGCATCGGTTGCAGTCCTCTATCTCTATCGCCGGCGTGATCGCGTGGATCGATTCCTGCTTGTCTTCGCAGTCGGCGTATTGCTTTGCTACGCGCAGTTCCCATTCTGGCCATCCGAACCGCCGCGCGTCGTATTCTTCGGGCAGGATCTGCCAGTCACCGAAACCATCTTTCGACGTTTCAACTTGTGGCTGCTGGGGAACTACGGAATCCACACGAGCGTTTTCCCCAGCGCGCACGTTGCGGCCGCGTTCTCCGCCGCCTTCGGGATGGGGAGGGCGTTGCCAGAGCGGAAATGGGTGAGCCGTCTCCTGTTCGGAACCGCGCTCCTGATTGCTCTTGCGACCGTATATGGACGCTATCACTACCTGGCCGACATTGTTGCCGGGTTTTCGATGGCGGTTGTGGCTTGGGCGCTTTGCGCGCTGCTCCAGCGAAAACCGCGCCAGTCCCCAGACCTGCTATGTGTTTGGCATCCGTCCGGCGGATCGATCCGCGAGCGCTGCCGTTAAGCCGGCGCAGCCTGAGCTATGATGGCTCGCTGGGGATAATGAAGATTACTGCCAAGATGTCGACAGTTGACTAACTTCCCGTCAGTTGTCGCCCGCACTAAGAGCGTTCTCTGAACAAAGGGCTTTCTTTTCTTCTTGTGTTATAACTCGAATCCTGGAACGTAACTTGCCACCTAAGTAGCGGGCGTCGTTTGGTAAGTTCCAGACGGACGCTACATTTAAAATCATAGGGAGTCAAAACAGTGTTGAGAACCAGAAACCTCGCTACCCTTTTCTTCGGCGCGGCGCTTGTGGCGCTTCCGGCGCTTGCTCAGGAAAATGGCCGCTCGGAAGTCAGCGTACAGGTATTCGGAAGCTTCGTGAAGAGCACTACGGACAACGGCATTCCGCAGACCGCAACCAATAGCGGCGGCGTGCTGGCTAACTACCGCTTCTTCTTTACCAATAACCAGGGCGTCGAGGTGAATTACGGGTATTCCCTCAACACGCAAAGCTATGGCTTGCCCCTCGGCACGCTGGGAGTAAGATCGAACCAGCATGAAGTTACAGCCGCGTATGTCTACCGCCGCCCGTTGCGCCACCTCACTCCATTTGTGGAAGCCGGTGTCGGCGGATTGGTGTTCAATCCTAGCGATGCGACGGAAGCCTCAGCCCAAACGAGAGCCGCTTTTGTATACGGCGGCGGTGCGGACTTCAGCCTCTCCAATCGAATCTTTATTCGAGCCGAGTATCGCGGCTTGCTTTACGACAGCCCAACCTTCGGCTTAAGCGAAGTTTCGGGTGCGGACCGCGTGACGCATCGCGCGGAGCCTTCGATCGGCTTTGGATACCGGTTCTGATGCGGTGCGCTGAGACGTTGGGGGACCAAAGGGGCGGAGCCGCCGGCCGGTCCTCCGACGATCCAGCGGCAGTAAGCGTTACCCGGGTCTGCTCTCACGGCGTATCCCAGCTCTTAGGCCCACAAGCGTGCAGCGCCGCTGCGTCAGAGTTAAGCAGTGCATTGCGCTTGCGCTCGCAATTCAGTTCGCCCGGCAGTGAGCAATGGGGCGTCAGCGTGCCGCCATATATGGCTATATCGATCTAAACATGCAAGGGATTCTGGAGAATCTTAACCCCCCGCCGCTAATCGTTGGCCGGCCCGGCCAAGACCACGCGCCGCACTCGCAATTCGCCGCCGGTCAACGGCGCTGGCCCCTACCAGATGCGCCCGAAGTGACCGCTCGCCAATAATCAAGTTAAGAGTCACTTGGGTCTGGACCTCCCCGAAGTCTCGTGTCCTAACTAATATTACTTCGTTAAGTATTGACAGAGACATAAAATAGGCGTAATGTTTGGGCATGACGGACGCCCAACTGGAGCGATGCCGAAAACGCCTGGAGCAGTTCTTGGTCGATCTATTGGAACCGGTCGGACGCAGTGAGCGGCGGCACTGGGGATCAGTCTACGTGCGCGGCCTGCTGCTAGATGGCGAGCGCAAGTCCGTTGAACCCATGGCCAAGCGGTTACCGGACGGCAATGAGCAGGCGATGCAGCAGTTTGTAGGGCAGAGTCCCTGGGACTGGAAGCCGGTATGGGAGCGACTGTCGCAACGAATGGTCCGGGAGTTGGAACCGGACACGGTGTGGGTGATCGACGACACGGGTTTTCCCAAACAGGGTGAGCATTCGGTGGGAGTGGCGCGGCAGTACTCCGGGACTCTGGGCAAGACGGCGAACTGTCAGGTCGCGGTAAGTTTGCATGAAGTGTGCACGGAGGGAGCGGCGGTGCTGAACTGGCGGCTCTATCTACCCGAGAGTTGGGCCGAAGATGCACATCGCCGCGCAGAGGCCGGCATCCCGGAAGATGTGAAATTTCAGAAGAAGTGGGAATTGGCTTTGGAGATGATCGATCAGGCGCGCGGGTGGAAATTGGCCGATCGGATTGTTGTGGCGGATGCGGGCTATGGAGACGTGACGGCGTTCCGTGAGGAGTTGGAGAAGCGCCAACTGAGTTATGCGGTGGGAGTGCAATCCAACACCGGAGTTTGGGTGGAACCGCCGCGGCCACGCAAGTTGAAACCGAAGCAGACCGGGCGGCCGCCCACGGCGTCCCACTATGGTAAGCAGCGTCCCGTTGCGGTCAAAGACGCTGCGCAACAGGCCCAGGGTTGGAAGAAAGTTCGCTGGCGGGAAGGCAGCAAAGGTCGATTAGAGTCCCGTTTCTGGGCGGCCCGCGTGCAGCCGTCCCACGGCTTTCACGAGGGCCGCAATCCAGGTAAAGCGGTCTGGCTGCTAGTCGAATGGCCGGAGGAAGCCGCAGAACCCACCAGGTATTTCTTCTGCGATCTGTCTGCCGATTACAGCCTTCGACGATTAGTGCAGGTCGCCAAAGCACGCTGGAAGATCGAGCAAGACTATCAACAACTCAAGGAGGAACTCGGGCTGGATCACTATGAAGGGCGCAGTTGGAGCGGATGGCACCACCATGTGACGCTGGTCATGCTCGCCCACAGTTTTCTGACTTTAGAGACGCTCCGCAATAAAAAAAACTTCTGGGTGGACCCTGCCGAGGACGCGTCGTGAAATTCAGCGACTGTTATGTACCTGGACCGGATCATGCTGCTACTGCGGTTGCGTCGTGCGGGCTCCCTAATACCTCAATTTACTTAACGAAGTAATACTAACAGGTTGCGGAAAAACGATTTTCTGGGGCCAAAATCGACTTACTAAGATCCGCAAGTTGTTGATTCCACGTTCGACGATAAGTCGGTTTTGCCTGTTTTCGGCTATCAAGAACCCTTTTTCCGCAACCTGCTAACGTTTCGTCCAGTAATACATCGCCCGCGATCGAGGCCCTCCGACCCGCCGCCGGATAAAACCGGCTCCCGCGACGCGATTCACTTCGCCGCTTGCACGCCGGACGCGACCTGAAATTGCAGTGCCAGGGGCTCGCCTTTTGCCGTCGCTCCTGGAGGCGGCGGGGGCGGGGGAGGAGGGGGGGCGGGTGCGAAAGGGCCGGGCGCCGGCGCATCCATATCAAGCGTCTTCGGCGCCTCTGGCGCCTTCGCTGCGGCGCGTCGTTTCGCCGCAATCGCCTGCGCAACCCAGTTATTAGCTTGACCAACATACTCCGCCGCTTGTTCCGGAGTATCCGCGATGCCGGCCTGTATGCGGTACAGCAAGTTCATATAAGCCATAGCGTCGGAATAGCCGGGGTCGAGTTGCAACGCGATTTGCAGCATGCGGAATCCTTCTTCGATCTGCGGCCCGTGTTGTAACCGCAGGTTGGCGCGCAGCGCCGCATCGGGGATGTTGCCCGGGTCGGCAGGCTTCATTCCGGCGGCTTTGCGTGCGGCCATGTAATCGGGGTAGATCAACTCCCAATCCAGAAAGCCCGCGGTGTAGTAAGTCGTCGCGTCGGAAGCGTCGCCCGCAATGGCCTTGAGCGCCAGGGCATGCCCTTCCTCGACCTCCTTCGAATTCACAAGAATTAGCATCATGCCCTGCAAAGCGGCCTTATTCTTCGTGTCGAGCGCAAGCACATCGAGATATTGCCGGCGCGCCAGCGATACGGCAGGCCCTCCCGGATTCTTGAGGACGTCCTTTTGCTGTAGCAGCGCATAAGCCAGGAAAAGCTTTGCCTTGATATTCTTGGGCTCGAGTTTCACCGCAGTCTCAAACTGACCTATCGCTTCCTGATAATCGCCGCGATCGTAAGCGGCGCCCGCCTGCTTCATCAGATCGTTTGCGCCGTCCTGCGCACGGGCCGTGAGCGCCAAAGTAGACGCAATCACTCCCATGACCACCAGGGCCGCGAGGCCGGTAAGCAGCACCAGGCGGGCGCGTTTGAGACTGGCGCGCTGTGGTTCTACCAGACGCCGAATACGCTCCTCGAGATTGTCGCCATCCAGCACGCCCAAGCTATGGCCAAGCCGCGGCGGAGTTGTCATTCCGGCGGCGATGCTCATGATGGATCGCGCATAGGCGCCGGCATCCATCAGCCGCCCGGTCACCAATTCATCGCATGCCATTTCGCGGGCGCCTTCGATTCCGCGCCGGATAAGCCACGATGCCGGATGAAAGCTGATCGGCAGCCGTAAGACCTCGAACAGAAGGTTGCAGGCGAAATCGCGCCGCGCGATGTGCGCCATTTCGTGACCAATGGCCGTTGTGAGCATGGCTTCGGATCGCTCCTCGCGCATTCCTTCGGGCAGGATAACTGCGCGTCCGGCGTTGGCTGGACCGCAGATCCTGTCAGAGAAAAGAAGCTCCACGTCTGTCAGGTCAAAAGCAGACCGGCAGCGGTCCCATACGATTTCCAACTGCTTCGGAATTGGCGCAGCCTGCGAGTTGCGGCGAATCCTGGTCGTCCAAATGGAGCCTCGGACAAGGCTCACTAGACTAGTCGTAGGAGCAGGAACAGAAGGTAGCCCCCGGTCAGGACGGCCGCCGCAGTTTCTGTAAATGATATAGTTCGTGGATGCCGCGCCGGTTGTGTCCCGGCCGGTGCGGAAACTTGCGCGTCCACCGTCGGGTGCGCGGAGGCCTCGTCGGGCATGGCCCATGCGAGATCGAAGTGTGGCCTGTCGATTGTTTCGCTGCGGCGTGCGCTCGCCAGAGGCAGTAGAACAGCGCAGGTCAATGCGGCAACCCAGACGGCATGACCCTAAGCGGCGGGTCCGTGGCGCATCACCCGGCATGCCACCGCCGCCACCGCGGCGGCCAGGGGAATCTGCCAGAGCGAATTGAGTAAGAAAGTAAGCAGGTAGCGGCTAGTCATTTTCTTGGTCCTTCGCTGCGCGTTTCACCATTTCTTGAAGCCGCGCGAGTTTCTCCGCGGTCAAATGCCGGGTTTCCACCAGGTTCAAAACGAGGCCGTCCGCCGAACCCCCAAAGAAGCGGTCGAGCATATCGCCCACGGCCTGGGTCACCGCCTTCTGACGGCTCAGTACCGGACGATATACATAGGCGCGTTCTTTCAACTGACGTTTGACTTTGCCTTTGCGGTGAAGAATGTTAAGCATGGTCTGCACCGTCGTATACGCAAGCTCGCGGCCTTGCATGTGGGCCTGAACGGCCTGGACATTGGCGGGCCCGGTTTCCCAGAGAACATTCATGATTTGCAGCTCGAGCGGAGTTAGCTGCTGCGAGAGAGTTTTTCGCGTGGGCAATTCCAGTCTCCTAAACACTTAGGAGTATGCGCCGCGAAAAACCGGTTTGTCAACTAAAATCTTAGGAGCTACGAAAACGGGAGGAAGGTGGGCTTAAAGGCGGGAATTCAACAAGCGGGAGAGTCGCGTAGCCGTGGCTCGCGGAATTACGATGCAAAGTCGACCTTCGGCCGGCCGCCGAATCTCCCTCACATAAGTTCGGCGGCGGCTCGGGGCCGATTAAGCTGCAGCCGGTTCCTGGGTCTGTCTCTTCGCCTTCTTGGCGACGCTCTTGGTGGCAGACTTCTTAGCCGGACTCTTCTTGGCCGCGCCGGCCTGTGACTTCGCCGCTTCGGCGCGTTTCAACGCCCAGCGCTTTTTGGTGGCGTCGCTGATCGCCTTTCGGCCGGCGGCGCTTAGTCTTCTTTTTGTCTTCGGCGCTTCCCGCTGGGTCGAAGATACCGGTTCATCTGTTGCTTTGACTTTCGCCCATCTCGCTTTCTGCGCCGCGGCAATCCGCCGCCGCCCAGCAGCGCTCATTTTGCGCCTTCCCTCGGCTGCTTCCGGCAGGGCGGTGACTTCGGCGGGGCCGCCATGCAGTAATTGTTGTAGTTCGCTGATTTGCGAGTCGATGTGTCTCTTCTGAGACTCAAAACCTTCGATCGCGGCGTTAATAATTTCTGGACTCAGTTTCTGTGTGGGCATGTGAGTTAGGACGCGTCGTCTAAATCCGTCTCGTCGTACCCATTCTACATCTTTATTACAAAAAGTGGGAATTAATGCCAGATATATGGCCTGTGCAGCACAAAATTCAAGAAGAAATCACCCGAGTGACTGTCTAGACAGGATAAACCAAGCCAGCATTTCTCCAGCTTGCGTGGGAGACGCAACAAAGTATACTCAGCCTTACTCCCCACCGCAACAGAAAGCTGGCCGAGAATGGCGGGCTAGATTTATCCCCGGCCCATATGACCGGCCGCCTGTCAGGACTGACTTCCATTTCAGTCACGAGAAGAGTCACCCGCTGATCGCGGCAGCGTCTCTCAATGCCCGATATCCGGTTTGCGCCTTGTCCGTATAATTCGGATCCCCTGGCGGTAGATAAACGCTGGGCGGTATATAATCTGAGCCGGGGAATCGCCGGAGTTTCACATGAAAACACGATTGCTATCCGCCCTGCTATCTTTCGTAGCATCCGCCAGTTCGCAGACACTTTCGGTCAAATGGGAGGAGCTTACCGCAGCCGATTTTCAACAAGCGTCGAGCAGGCTCACGCCACCTGCTTGCTTCCCTTCGGTATTATCGAAAAACACGGACCACAACTGCCGCTCGGAACCGACCTGATTAAGGTGCGATACGTCGCCGAGCACGCCGCTCAACAAGAGTACGCGGTGGTCTTTCCGTCCTGTTACTTCGGACAGATATTCGAAGCCCGCCATGAGCCGGGGACGTTGGCCTACAGCGCCAAATTGCAGATGGATCTCCTGCAGGAACCACGGACGAGATAGCTCGCAACGGAAGCAAGAAGATAGTTATCGTGAACGGCCACGGCGGTAACGATCATTTGTTGCCGTTCTTCGCCCAGGCCCAGCTTGCTGCGCCGCATGATTACATGGTGTATGTGCTCTCGCGCCCGAACTACCCTCCAGGCAGGCCGGCATTGAAGAGCAGCGTGGATCAGCATGCCGGCGAATCGGAGACCGCTCACACCATGGTGTCGCGCCCGGACTCTCTCTACGAATCCGTGACTACCGCTACAGACCTGTATTCGCTGGGCGCCGTGCTCTATGAGATCCTCACCGGTACACGCGCGCGTCGTTTCCAAACCGGGACACTGGAAGAAATCCGGCGGGTCATCTGCGAAGAGGAACCGCGGGCTCCTAGTGAGGCCAGCGGCAATCGCGAATTGCGGGGGGACCTGGACAACGAGATCCGCAAAGCCATGCACCGGGACCCGCTGCGCCGCTACTCTTCTGCCGAGGAGATGTCTCGGGACCTCGCCCTTTTCCTCTCCGCCCGTAAGGATACTCTACGCTATCGCTCTGGCAAGTTCATCCTGCGGCATAGGGGGGCGGTCACCGCCACCGCCCTGATCGTGCTCTCTCTCACGGGTGGAATCCTCGCAACGGCATGGCAGGTCCGAATTGCGGCCCGGGAGCGGGCAAAGCCGGAGCGGCGCTTTGTGTTGTTCCCTTCCATCCGTTGTTGCATGGGGATGGCATCCGCGGCGCGGGGGGGTTCGGCTGGGCGGCCAGGCGCGTGGGGAACCCTATTGTTCAGCGGAGTCGATGGGTCGGCCTCATCTTTTCTTAGCGATACGTGGATGCTGCAGGAGGGCGGGTGGCTTCAACTGAATCCGCCTAAGGCTCCATCTCATCGCGGAGGAGCTGGCTTGGCCTACGACGCCACGACCGGAACGTTCGTCCTATTCGGGGGCCAACTCGCCACATCAACCAATCGAAGGGATGCTAACGACACCTGGATTTGGGACGGAAAGACCTGGACACAGGTCTTTCCACCGATCTCGCCGCCAGCAAGGAGGTTTGACAACCAGGGCATGGCTTACGACCCACGCTCCGCGACCGTGATCTTGTTCGGCGGAATCACAAGCAGTAGTACCGTGCTTGGGGACACCTGGACCTGGAACGGGAAAACCAAGACTTGGACAAGTCACCCCGTCATTGGCCCATCACCGCGACGGGCTCCGCTCGTCTATGACGACGCGACGGGGGGCGTTATCCTCTTTGGAGGCGACGACGCAAAGAGAGCCTTCAGGGACACCTGGGAGTGGACGGGGTCGAGTTGGCTCGAGCGGTTTCCCCCTACTTCACCGCCATCGCGAGGGATGTCATCGATGGCCTATGATGCGGCCATTCAGCAGGTTGTGTTGTTTGGCGGTGTGGATGTATCTCATCCGCCAGGCTGTCCATACGATGATGTGTGGACTTGGAATGGCGTCACGTGGAAGGAGCACTTCCCAACTAACATTCCTTCCGGCCGATGGGCCGCTGGCATGGTCTACGACCCTTTCGCTCAGGGTGAAGTGATTTTCGGGGGATATGGTTGCGGAAACACTCTGGGTGATACCAGGCTATTGCGCGTCGTTCCGTGAACGGTAACCAACCGGGCCGGTCGAATCCAGCGAGCTGCTTTAACTCCTTCTCACCATAGAGCGAATTCAGAGTTGAAGAAGCTCACTCTCCATCCTTTGTCTGGTATGAATATCGAGAGCGCTGAAGGGTTCGGGGCGATCCCAACTCGTTTCCGCATTCCTCCGCTGAGTTGATAGGGGAAGGCGTCCGCGAACCCATCCAAGCCAACACGATGAACCCACTCCTGCGCTCGTTGCCTGGCCTCCGCGGTATGGACATTGCGGAAGGTCAGACCCAACATCCATTCTCGAGAACGCTCTTTCATGGCAGGAGTGCGTCCTGCTGAAACATGTATGCAGCGCGTCGATTCAGTCCGCTCAGGGGAACATCGAATATCTCGACGGGTCCTTCGGCCGGCGGCGCACATTTGTTGACTATTTGCCTTTGCGCTGGTTTCCTGGAGTTTGTTCCGGAGGATCGGGGCGGTTTAGAAGAAATTCGCAACGCGCTAAGGCAGCCGCAGGGCGTCGTGCGTTTAGTCGGCCTTTCCCGCGTAGGGAAAACGCGCATCTTCCAAACCCTTTTTCAGGAAATCGGGAAGGACAACCCCGACCCCTCAATCGCGGCTTACGGAGATGTTCCCGAACCCCCGGAACCATCCTCGACCGATGTGGCTTCTCGGTTCGTTGCCACAGGCAAGCGGGCCATTCTGATCGTCGACGCTTGTCCGCCGGATCTCCACGCGGGCTTATCTATGATCTGTCGCGGTTCTGGCAGCAAGGTTAGTCTCGTAACGATTGAATACGACATCCGCGACGACGTCCCCGAAGGAACCGGACGTCTTCCGTCTTGACACGTTCTCTCCCGAGTTGATCATGAAGCTCGTACGCCGCCGCTTCCCCGCGATCTCCGCAACGGATCCGGCGACAATCGCCAATTTCTCGAATGGCAATGCACGCGTTGCGATGGCTCCCGCATGGACATTGCGCGGAAATGAAACCATCTCGGGCTTAAACAACGACCAGTTGTTACCGCACTTGATTGAGCAGCGCGATGCTCACGATCCGGCCCTCATGCTTGCTGCCGAAGCGTGCTCTCTCGTGTATGCGTTCGACGGGGAGGATATCGGAGACGACTCTGAGTTCGCGAGGCTTCGAGCGTCGGTCGGACAGAACGCAAATGAGGTCTTTAGGCACCTTGCCGCGTTACTGGCGCAAAAATGGCTAAGCCCAAACGGAACACCGGGCGAGATCCTTAACCTTGATCAAGTTCATCGCGCGGCGTTCGAGAATATTGCACCGATACTGCCGACCGCAACACTCGGGGCAATCGAACGCCCCCTTGGCGCGGTCGAAGACGCAGAAGTACTTCAGCCACGCAGCGACGATGCACTATTGTTGCGAAAGCTCGCTTTGAGGCCCGGGTGTTTCCCCGCGGCGTGGCATTGGTTGGGAAATCGTGGCCGGGATTGGAATTGGGAAGGACGCAATCGGACCTCAGAGGCATTTTCATCCCTTTTCCGTGTCAGCTCGCCGTGGATTTTCGGGCTCCCCAACCCTGGCTCGCCAAGCGTCGGATCGCAAGTTGTTGATTGCAAGCCAGGATGGGTTTTTATCTACGAACAGGTCTCTCGAATCTATTATCATTACCAGAGTTTGTTCTCCTCCGCCGTCGTGGGAAGTTCTTCTCTCGCGATATGGAACCCTGTGTTCGCACTAGGTACTCCGGCGTAGATCGCGACTTGCAGTAGAACCTCTTTCAGGTCTGCCGGTTCGAGTTCCGCGGCGAGTCCAGTCCGGACGTGCAGTCGAAACTCCTCCCAACGTCCCAGCGACGCGGTGGTTGCGATCACCAGCAATCGCCGAACCCGTGGATCGAGGCCTGGGCGCGTCCAAATCGTACCCCAGGCATAGCGCGTGATCAGGTCCTGAAACTCGCGGGTGAAGCTGTTGGCGTTCGCGACGGAGCGATCTACATGCGCATCTCCGAGAACGGCTCGACGCACAGTGAAACCGGCTTCCAGGCGATCGGCCGGCGGATCGGGCAGGAGAAACTCCAGCACCGCGTTGGTGAACGTGGACGGGCGCTCAAGGTTGGACAGATGCGCAGCGTCAATCTTCACGGCACGCGCGGCGGAGATCTCCGAGGCGAGCACCTCGCCATGACCTGTCCAAGGCGTGGAAACATCGGCATCTCCTCCGATCACGAGTGTGGGAACGGCGATGCGTGGCAAGAGCGGCCGGTGGTCCATATCGCGGATCGCGGCGCAGCAGCCCGCATAACCCATGGCGTCCGTCGCGAGCAGCGTGGCGCGGATCGAATCCGCGGCAGCATTTCCCGGCGAAGAAAAGAATCGTCCCATCACTGCCGGCTCGATGGCGAGGAGTCCCTCCGTCAGGACGGTCTTCCGCCGCACTTCGAACAGGCTCGGATCTGCGACCCGCGGCGAAGTGTTCGCGAGCACCAGCCGCTCGATCCGTTGCGCGTGATTCGCGCCAAGCCATTGCCCGATCATGCCGCCCAGCGACAGGCCGCAGTAGGAAAAACGCTCGCGAGCTACTGTCGCCAACACGTCCCCGGCGAGTTGGCCGATGGTGTAATCGCCCGCCGGAGCGTCGGATGCTCCGTGCCCGCGGAGATCGAGCCGCAACACCTGGAAATAACGGAGCAGCGCCGGCATTTGTGGATCCCACATGCCGTGGTCGGCGCCCAGCGCATGCGCCAAAACCAGGAGAGGCTTCTGTGCAGAGCCCTCCAGCCGATAGTAGATCCGGCAACCCTGCGTGGTGGCGAACGGCATGTCTATTTGACTCCTTGCAGCAAGCGCCGGCGGAATTCTTCGGCGCACCCCAGATACTCTTCCGGTGAGCGGAGACCAGGAAGGTCGGGCGGCATGCCGGTATCCTGAATCGCTGCTTCCACCTTGCGCCGCGCGGCTTCGCGGCCCAGTTCCGGCGCGAGCATTAGAACAGCCCTTTCGGCGAAGACTGCTCCCTGGGTGCTCTTGATGTTGGCGCGCATACGGGCCGAATCCACGCGGAGGCCTTCGGCAACCTCGGCCATGCTCTCCAACGCGACCCCGGCAGATTGCACGATGCCGTAGATGATCGGCCACTCCGCCTGCCATCCGCCAACCGCCCGTTCTTGCTCCTGGACCATCCCCGCCACGAAATCCGCCAGCAGTCCGGGGACACGTTTCGCCGACGCGAGCGCGAGCATACAGGCCGTCGGATTCCGTTTGTGCGGCATGCTGGAAGAACCGCCGCGTCCATCGCCTCCCGGTTCGGCGGCCTCCCCAACTTCGAACTGCATGAGCAGCGCAACATCGAGCGCAATCTTTCCCAGGCTAGCGGTATAGATGGAGAGTGCGGCCATCAACGCAGCCAGACGGTCCCGGTGTCCGTGCCACGGAGCGTCGGGAAGTCGCAGGTCGAGTTCGGACGCAAGCGCCTCACTCACCGCCAGGCCGCGATGCTCCAATGCCGCAAGCGTGCCGGTAGCGCCGCCAAACTGGAGATAGAGAGCCTCGTCGAACCGCGAGGACACCCGCTCCCAACCGCGGCGCACGGATGCGCACCAGCCTGCGGCCTTCAACCCGAAGGTAACGGGCGGAGCGGGTTGCAGCAGCGTGCGGCCAAGCATTACAGTCTCAACGTGCTCCTCGGAGAGACGGCGAAGAGCGGCGAAAGTGCGGTCGTGATCGGCCTGGAGAATCACACGAACCTTGCGCAGGAGGAGTACCAGTGCGGTATCAGCCACGTCCTGACTGGTAGCGCCCCAATGGACGAATCCGGCGGCATCCGGATCGATCGCACGAACCTGGGCGGTCAGCATGTTCACCACGGGAATGGCCGGAGTGCCGGCGCGCAGCGAGAGTCGAGCGAGGTTGGACAAGTCGAAGCGCTCGGCGCGTGCGGAGTCCTTAATGGAGGCGACCGCGCTTGCCGGGATCACGCCGCAGCGCGCTTCGGCGCGGGCCAACGCGGCTTCGAAATCGAGCATCGCCTGCAGCACAGACGCGTCGGAAAAAACCTCGGACAGTCTTTCCGTAGCCGCGAGACTTTCCACGAGTCGCGTGAACATCTCTTCGATCTTACACGTCGAAGAAGACCGTCTCGCCGTCGCCCTGCAAACGAATATCGAAGCGCCAAGTCTCGGGCTCGCCTTCCTTGCGTTGTGCCAGTAGTGTGGCGCGGCGTTCCTCGGGAACCAGTGCGAGTACCGGGTCTTCGAGATTGGCTGGTTCGTCCGCAAAGTAGACGCGGGTGTGGAGATGTAACAGCAATCCGCGCGCAAAGACAGTGACGTTGATGTGCGGCGCATGCAGGCGGCCATCGGCGCCGGCGACCCGGCCAGGCTTGACGGTCTCGAAAGTACAGCAGCCGTTCTGGTCCGTTTCCAGCCGGCCGAAGCCGCTGAATTCCGTGGGGGTTTGCGCATAGCGGCCCTCCGAATCGGCCTGCCAAAGCTCAAGCATGCAATCGCCCTGCACCGGTGTTCCTTCACCGTCGATAACGCGGAATTCCAGGTGGATGCGGCGGCCGGGAATACCGGCTCGCGCCAGCATGCCCAGATTGGGATTCGTGGTGAGGGCGAAGTTAAAAAAGGGGCCGACGGTCTGGGATGCGCTCGGGATCCGGCTCATCGAGCGGGTTCCTCAAACGCTGTGGCGCGTCGGCCGCGCAACACAATCTCAAAACGATAGCCAAGCGCCCATTCGGGCTCGGTGATCGAGAGATCGAAGGAAGAGACAAGGCGCTCGCGCGCGGCTGCTTCCGGAATGCTGTTGATGATGGGGTCGAGGGGAATCAGCGGGTCGTTGGGGAAGTACATCTGGGTGACCAGCCGCGTCACCAGCGCCGGGCCGAACAGAGAGAAATGGATATGGGCCGGACGCCACGCATTGTGATGGTTACGCCACGGATATGCGCCGGGCTTAATCGTAATGAAGCGATAGTTGCCCTCGGCATCGGTCAGGGCTCGCCCGGAGCCAAGGAAATTCGGATCGAGCGGCGCCGGGTGATCGTCGCGCGAATGTCGGTAGCGTCCGGCGGCATTGGCCTGCCAGATTTCTACCATGGCGTTGGGCACGCCGCGGCCGTCTTCATCCACAACCCGGCCGGCGACCACGATGCGCTCGCCCTGTGGCGGATCGGGAAAATGCAGGGTCAGGTCGTGATCGGTCTCGCCAATCGGGTTGTGTCCATACACTGGTCCGGTGACTTCGCTCTGGGTGTGGGGAATGCGAATCAATGGCTGCCGCGGCGCACGCCGGTGCGTCGAACAGTACGCTTCGCAATCGTTAACAGGCTGGGATCCGGCCGGGGGCCGGGGATACTCCGTCATGACTCTCCTACCGCAACGCCATGGGCGCGCGCAGTGCGTATGTGCAGATCGCGCAAAACTTCGAGTTCGGCGGGTGTGGGCGGCGGCGTCTCTTCAACGGCATCGGCGAACCGCACGTCCCAAGCGGTGTTGGTTTTGACGTGTTCGCGGGTGACGCCCGGGTGGATGCTGTTCACCGTCATTTCGTTGGTCTCCGGATTGGGACGCATGATACAAAGATCGGTGACCAACAGCGTGGGCCCCTTGGTACGAATGCCAAGCGCCTGCCGTTCGCAGCCGGTGCGTCCGTGACCGAGCGACGTGAGAAAGTCGAGCTGCCGGACGAAGCTGCGCGGACCTTGCTTCATCACGATAAAGATCTGGCCGCAACTGGTAGCGATTTCGGTGGCGCCCCCACTGCCAGGCAATCGCACTTTGGGATGGGCGTAATTGCCAATGACGGTGCTATTGAGATTACCGAACCGATCAACCTGGGCTCCGCCCAGAAAACCCACCGTGATCCGTCCGCCCTGCAGCCAGTAGCGGAAGACCTCCGGCACGGGGACGGTGGTCAGAGCGGTCTCGCAGAGTTCGCCATCGCCGATGGAAAGCGGTAAAACGTCCGGACGGGTTTGCAGCGTGCCGGATTCGTAGATCAGATTGATGCGTGGTGCGTGCGTCAGTCGCGCGAGGTTGCAGGCTGCAGAAGGCATGCCGATGCCAACGAAGCAAACGTCGTCGTTCGACAGCGCCCGAGCGGCCGCGACGGTCATCATTTCCTGCGAGGTGTAGTTCATCGCGGCGCCATTTCGCGCAGGACATTCTCCTCCATCCAGGCCCTGAAGGTGTTGCGATCGCGCGCAATTTCGTCCCAGCCGATATAGAAGGCATTATCGCGCGGGTAGTAACCGTGGGCGTAGGACGGCCGCGCTCCGCCCGGAGCCAGCACGACCGCATGAATACTCCACGAGGGCAGGATGACCGCGTTGGCGGAGCGCGAACCGAAATCGGCCACAATCTGTTCGACGGTTACCACGGCGTGCCGCGCGGCCAGAGCCGCTTCCTTCTGTACGCCGACGATGCCCTCGATCAAGACGTTCCCCTCGTGGTCCGCCTTCTGCGCGTGAAT
Organism: Bryobacterales bacterium; assembly: GCA_963703295.1. Lineage (GTDB taxonomy): Bacteria > Acidobacteriota > Terriglobia > Bryobacterales > Bryobacteraceae > PALSA-243. The sequence continues at coordinate 6,285,794 of OY969810.1, read as the reverse complement.
AAGGGTGACATCCGGCCGCAATGCCGGGATGCAGGCCAGTTCTTCGCCAGTGAAGGGACAGGCGATGAATTTGATGTGAGGATTGACGGAGGCTAGATCGGATCCGCGATAACCGCGAAATATGGCGCAAGGCAAACCCGCCGCACCGGCTTCGTACGCATTTGCCATCCCCGCGTGACTGTGTTCGACGATTTCAAGCGGTTGCGGCCAGTCCTTCTCCACGGCGTCGCGCAGTCGGTGGAGGGAGCCGACGCCCGGATTGCCGCCCCAGGAAAAGATCAGGCGGCGCGCAGACCCCATGCCGATCATTTGGTCGTAGATCAGATCCGGGGTCATGCGAATCAGCGTCAGGTCTTTGCGGCCCTGCCGGATGATCTCGTGCGCGGCGGCGAAAGGGATTAAATGGGTAAAGCCTTCCATCGCCACCGAGTCACCGTCATGTACAAAGCGCGCCACCGCCTCCCGTAAGTCAAGGAACTCCATGCGCGAATATCGCCCTCTGGTGCGATATTCGCAGACGCTGGTGCGCCGCGTCAATAGTCGGCTCACTGTGCGATAATCGCCCCCGTGAACCCACTGGACGCATTCGAAGGTAATCCCGATTTCGTCCTGTCATCGGCTCGCGGACTGACCGTAATCGAAGCCTTTCAGGACCGGCCGGACGGTGGGCGATGTCGCCGCGCGCACTGGATTGTCGCGGGCGGGGGTGGGCCGGTTGTTGATCACCTTGGAATTGCAGGGGTATGCAAGCCATAGTGGACCGGTTTACCGACTGAGCAGCCGCACCTTGCGGCTTGGCTTTTCCTTCTTGTCGTCCAGTTCGCTTTCGGTCTTGCCTTGCCGATCCTTGAGGAGATTAGCGCCGTAATCCACGAATCCAGTTCGATCAGCACGCTCGAAGGCGACGAGATTGTGTACCTGGCCCGGTCAGCCACCCAAAGAGTAATGTCCGTCGGACTCTCGGTCGGCAGCCGCTTGCCAGCTTATTGCACGTCCATGGAACGGGTGATGCTAGTGTTATGTCCAACAAATAACTAGACAGACTGGTCTGGCCGCGTTATCGTGGGTCGTGGGGAATTCGCGTCAGCTTTCGGAAGTCGAACAGGAGAAGCTCCAGCAGTGGACTGCAGCCCACGGCACCCCACAGCAGGTCGCTTTGCGTTGCCGAATCGTTTTGGCCGCCGCTGCAGGCGAGTCCGATGTCACCATTGCGAAACGGCTTTCGGTGAATCGAAACACGGTGATTCTGTGGCGAAAGCGCTTCGGCGATAAGGGGCTGGACGGTCTGTGGGACATCGCTTCCGGACGCGGTCGAAAGCCGACGTACCAAATCGCTAAGATCGCCGCTATCGTGGATGCGACCCTGCAAACCAAACCTGCGGGGATGACGCATTGGAGTTGCCGGACCATGGCCGAGAGCCAGGGCGTCAGCAAGTCCACCGTCAACAATATTTGGCGCGCCCACAATCTGCAGCCACATCGTACGAAAACTTTTAAGCTCTCGCGCGACCCTAAGTTCCTGGAAAAGATGACCGATGTGGTGGGTCTGTACCTGAATCCCCCGCAACAGGCGATCGTCCTGTGCGTAGACGAAAAGAGCCAGATTCAGGCATTGGATCGTACCCAGCCGGGATTGCCGATCAAGAAGGGGCGATGCGGCACGATGACCCACGATTACAAGCGCAACGGCACGACCACCCTGTTCGCCGCCTGGGAGACTTTAGAGGGCAAGGTCGTCGGCGAATGCCATGAGAGGCACAGGCATCAGGAGTTTCTGAAATTCTTACACCGAATCAACTCCGAGTTTCCCGGCGATGTCCCGTTGCATCTGATCATGGACAACTACGGAACGCACAAACACGCAAAAGTAAAGGCGTGGTTGAAACGTAATCCTCGGTTCGTGTCTCACTTCGTCCCAACCAGTTCCAGTTGGATGAATCTCGTCGAGAGATGGTTCGGTCACCTCGACAACAAGACTATCCGCCGTGGCGTCTTCCTCAGTGTGGCCGACCTGAAAGCGTCTATCGAAGCGTTTCTCGCGGCTTGGAATCAGGATCCCAAACCCTTCGTTTGGACCGCGACCGTCGAGTCCATCCAGGAAAAACTCACCCGCTGTCGCCAGACCTTGGAGCAGATCAAGCCCGGCTGCACCAGCCCCAAATCCAGAAAGCGGAAGAAATCAACTGTCTAGTTATTTCGAAGACATTACACTAGCGGCTTTGGCACACGAGGAAATCGCGTCCTTCCAGGACCGGGTAGAGTTGAAGGCGTTGACGTCCAAGTCGATCACGGACAAGACGGTGTTTGCAGCCTAGTTGGAACGAGTCCGGAAACAGGACTACGCGCTGGTTGACGAGGAACTCGAACTCGGATTGCGCTCGCGGGCGGTCCCGGTGCGATCGAGATCGGGAAAGGTTGTCGCGGCCATCAATACGGGTGTTCAGGCCGCACGCAGTACGGCACAGGAGATGATCGATCGTTTCCTGCCGGTGCTGCACGAGGGGGCGGAGCGATTGTCGATTGCGCTGCCGTAGTTTGACAAGGTCGCGCGTTTATCGTACTAATAGCCGATAAGCGCACATTTAACTTATGACGCAGGCCTTAATCTGCGATGCGATTCGCACGCCGTTCGGGCGCTACGGCGGAGCACTTGCAGGAATCCGGACCGACGATCTCGCAGCCATTCCCCTCAAAGCCTTGTTGGCAAGAAATTCGCAACTGGATCCGGGCGCGATTGATGACGTAATCTATGGATGCGTGAATCAGGCCGGGGAAGACAATCGCAATGTCGCCCGCATGGCGCTGCTGCTAGCGGGAATCCCGGAGCGAGTGCCGGGGAGCACCGTGAACCGGCTATGCGGATCGAGTTTAGAAGCCGCGGCCGTAGCAGCGCGGGGAATTCGGTGCGGAGAGATCGCGCTGGCGATCGCTGGGGGCGTGGAGAGTATGTCGCGCTCGCCCTTGATCCTCTCGAAGCCGGACGCGGCCTGGACGCGGTCCCAAAAGGTGGAAGACTCTACGCTGGGATGGCGCTTCGTCAATCCTCTGATGCAGGAGCGCTATGGTGTCGATTCGATGGCGGAGACGGCCGAGAATGTCGCCACCGAGTGTGGCATCGCTCGTGCCGACCAGGATGCATTTGCGCTGCGAAGCCAACGCCGCACCGCCGCCGCCATATCAGCGGGCCGCCTTGCCGAGGAACTCGTACCGGTCGAGATCCCGAAGAAGCCGGCGGTCTCCACCGACGAGCATCCGCGACCGGACGCCACGCTGGAAGCGCTGGCTGCTCTGCGGCCGGTGGTCAGGCCGGGCGGGACGGTGACGGCGGGCAACGCGTCCGGGATCAACGACGGCGCGGGCGCGCTCCTGCTGGCCAGCGAGAGTGCCGCTGCGAAATACGGACTAACGCCGAAGGCGCGCATCCTGGCGACCGCCGCAGCGGGAGTGGCGCCGCGAGTGATGGGCATGGGGCCGGTGCCGGCCGTTCACAAGGTGCTCGCTCTGACTGGTCTCAAACTCGATCAAATCGACGTGATCGAGTTGAACGAGGCGTTCGCGGCCCAGGCGCTGGCTGTACTGCGCGCACTCGGACTGCCGGATGACGCGGGGCACGTCAATCCCGATGGCGGCGCGATCGCGCTGGGACATCCGCTGGGGGCCAGCGGCGCCCGACTGCTGGGTGCGGCTGTACGGCAACTGCAGCGCGGCGGAGGCCGGTACGCACTGTGTACGATGTGCATCGGCGTGGGACAAGGAATAGCGACCATCGTGGAACGTGTCTGACCGCGAGATCTCATGATCAGACTGGTCCATGTCACCGACCTGATTATCACGGTCGCTCCGCCCATCGAAATCGGCGCTACGCACGCGGGGATACGGCGGGTGATTCCGATCACGGGAGGCGAAGCGAAAGTTCCGGGACTGTGCGGACGTGTCCTTCCGGCCGGCGGTGACTTCCAGGTGCTGCGGCACGATGGGGTGGCCGAACTGAACGCACGATACGCAATTCAAACCGACGACGGGGCAATGATCTACATCGATAACAGCGGCTTGCGGCACGGGCCCGCGGACGCGATGGAGAAGTTGCAACGCGGCGAAGTGGTTGACCCCAGCCTTCTGTATTTCCGCACCACGCCACGTTTCGAAACGGGCGCCGAGCCCTATCTCTGGCTTACCCGGCACGTGTTCGTTGCGGAAGGCGCCCGCCGGCCCGACCGCGTGGAACTCGCCGTGTACCAGATTCTGTAAAGGCCAACGATGTCACTCCCCAAGACCATTCGCACGCAGGTGGGCATCGTGGGCGCCGGACCAGCGGGACTGCTGCTGGCCCACCTGCTCCACCGGCAGGGCATCGAATCGGTAGTGATCGAGACGCAGAGCCGCAAACACGTGGAGGAGCGCATCCGCGCGGGAGTTCTCGAGCAGGGTACGGTCGATCTGCTCAATGCCTCGGGAGTGGGCGAGCGCATGCGCCGCGAGGGACTGGTGCACCGCGGGATCGAACTGTGCTTCAATCGCCGCGGACATCGCATCGATCTGCACGAACTCACTGGAGGCCGTGCGATCACTGTCTACGCACAGCACGAGATCGTGAAGGACCTGATCGAAGTGCGCCTGGCGTATGGAGGGCCCCTGGTCTTCGAGGTGGACTTGGTGCGGATCCAAGGCTTCGATGGTGAGGCGCCGCGCATTCTCTATCGCAGCGCCGGCGAAGAGTACGAGATCGCGTGCGACTACATCGCCGGCTGCGACGGCTCTCACGGGATCTGCCGGGCTTCGATTCCTTCCGGCGTGCTCCGCTTCTACGAGAAGACATATCCGTTCGGCTGGCTGGGGATTCTCGCGCACGCGAAACCGGCCTCCGACGAACTGATCTACGCCCATCACGAACGCGGCTTCGCCCTCCTCAGCATGCGCACACCGCAGGTGAGCCGCTTGTATCTCCAGTGCCATCCCGACGAGGACATTGCGAATTGGCCCGACGAACGGATCTGGAAAGAGTTACAGAGACGCCTGGAAACCACCGAGGGATTTCGTATCAACGAAGGCCCGATTTTCCAGAAAGGCGTGACCGCGATGCGCAGCTTCGTCGCCGAGCCGATGCAGTACGGCCGCCTCTTTCTGGCTGGCGACGCCACCCACATCGTCCCTCCCACGGGCGCCAAAGGCCTGAACCTCGCCGCGGCGGATGTGCGGATCCTGGCTCACGCGCTGGCGTACCGGTATCGCGACGGGTCGGAGCAACTGCTCAGACAATATTCGGAGATCTGCCTGCGGCGAGTCTGGCGGGCGCAGCATTTTTCCTGGTGGATGACCTCCATGCTGCACCGCTTCGAGGGTAGCGACGGTTTTGACTACCGCAGACAGATCGCGGAACTGGATCAGGTGACGACGTCGCGAGCCGCCGCCACCACGCTCGCCGAGAACTATACTGGTATCCCATTCGACTTGCCGGGAGAAAGCCTTTGACCCGAACCACGCCGCCGTTTCGCGCCGACCATGTAGGTAGCCTGCTACGTCCCGCCGCTCTAAAGGAAGCTCGCGCACGCCGCGAACGCGGTGAAATCACCGCGGAGGATTTGACCGCTGCGGAGAACACGGCGATCGAAGGGGTCATCGCGCGCCAGGCGGAGGTAGGGCTTCGCAGTGCGACCGACGGCGAGTTCCGCCGCGCCATGTGGCACTTCGATTTTCTGGAGCGGCTGGACGGTGTGGAATCGTTCCGCTCCGATCACGGCATCGCCTTCAAAGGTGGGATCGAGACACAGGCAAAGGGGCTGCGCGTGGTGGGGAAATTGGGATTCTCCGGACATCCCATGGTGGAACACTTTCGGTTCCTGGCGGAGCGCACCAGCGCCACCGCGAAGATGACGATCCCCTCGCCCAGCGTGCTGCACTTCCGTGGCGGGCGTCGCGCCGTCAGCCCGGACGTCTACCCGGACATGGAAGACTTCTACCGTGATTTGGGACAGGCCTATCGCGGCGCCGTGCGGGCATTCGCCGACGCCGGCTGCCGCTACCTGCAGTTGGATGAAGTCAATCTGGCCTATCTGTGCGACCCCGAGCAGCGGCAAATGATGCGGGATCGCGGCGACGACCCCGCCCGCCTTCCCGTGGTGTACGCGGACATGATCAACGCGGCCATCTCTGATCGGCCTTCCGATATGCGGATTACGATGCACCTGTGCCGGGGCAACTTCCGTTCCAGTTGGATCGCGCAGGGCGGATATGAGCCGGTCGCGGAGTTGCTTTTCAACCAGATTGGCGTGGACGGGTACTTCATGGAATTCGATTCGGAGCGTGCCGGCGGCTTCGATCCTTTGCGGTTCGTGCCGAAAAGGAAGAACGTGGTTCTGGGCGTGGTGACTTCGAAGACGGGCGCGCTGGAGACAGTCGACTACCTGCAACGGCGAATCGAAGAGGCGGCCAAATTCGTGGATCTCGACCAGCTTTGCCTGAGTCCGCAGTGCGGGTTCGCCAGCACCGAGGAGGGCAACGCACTTACGGAAAACGAGCAATGGGCGAAGCTGGCGCGCATCGTCGAAGTAGCCGAGAGAGTGTGGGGAGCTTGAACGCAGTAATCGAGATCGGCAAGCTGCTGGATCGCGGCCGCTGGACGCCCTACCAGAAGCTGCTGACTGCACTCGCTGCGCTGGCCGTGATCTTCGATGGTTTCGATATTCAGATTCTGGGCTTCGCGATTCCCGCGCTGATCAAGGAGTGGGGTGTGGCGCGCGCTGCCTTCGGCCCGGTGCTGGCGTTGGGTTTGGCCGGCATGGCCGCAGGGAGTCCGTTCGCCGGCTACTGGGGTGACCGCTACGGACGCCGTCCGGCGCTGATCGGCTACGTCGCTCTCTTTGGCCTGGCGACTGTGGCGACGTCGTTCGTCGATTCGGTGTTCGCTCTGGCGGTGCTGCGATTCGTCACTGGCTTGGGGGCCGGGGGAACGGTGCCGAATGCCACCGCGCTTGTGGCCGAGTTCGCACCCTTGCGGCAGCGCCCCGTGGCCGTGAAGCTGACAATTGTTTGTGTGCCACTGGGCGGCATGCTCGGCGGCTTGATCGCGGCGCAAGTGCTACCCGTGTTGGGCTGGCGCGCGCTATACCAGATCGGCGGCGCGTTGCCGCTCGCTTTCGCCGCCGTGCTCTGGGTGACGCTCCCGGAATCGCCCAGATTTCTGGCGCAACGCCCGCAAACATGGCCGGCGTTGGAGCGGCTGTTGCGGCAGATGAGCCGCGCCGTCCCCAGGGGCAGCAGCTTCGAAGATCATAGGGAAGGAAAAGCAGGGGATCGCGCGCCCGTCCGCGAATTGCTGGGCAAGCGGCACATCCGCGACACGGTGGGATTGTGGTTCGCATTCTTCTTTTGCCTGGGCTCCATCTATTTGATATTTGGTTGGCTACCCGCCATGCTGACTTCGCAAGGAATGGATGTCGCCACCGCCAGTCGAGGCCTGGCTCTGCATAACTTCGGCGGCGTGCTGGGCGTGTTGATCTTGGCCGTGCTGATCACGCGGTTCGGGTCGCGCCGGCCGCTGCTTTCGGGATCGCTCGCAGCGGCGGGCAGTGCGCTCGCAATTCTGCTGATTCCGATCCAAACGCAGGGCGGCCGTGAACTGATGCTGGCCGGGCTGGCCCTGAACGGCTTGTTGTCCCAGGCCGTGCAGACCGCCATGTACGCGCTGGCGGCGCACGTCTATCCGACCAGAGTGCGCGCCTCCGGTGTGGCCTGCGCTGCCGCGGTGGGGCGCATGGGAGGCATCCTCAGTTCGATCTTTGGCGCCGCGATCATTGGGGCGGGAGCACGCGTATATTGGGGCACAATCGCTGCATCCATGGTGTGCGCATTTGCCGGCCTGGCGTGGGTGCGCAGCCACTATCCGGCGTTAGGAACAGAGAGCGCGGATCAAGAGCGTTTGTAAGACTGCAAGCCGGGCTTGATACTCTTCTCGTCGAGGAACTGCTTCATTCCCTGCGCTCGCCCGTCCTCCGGATCACGATGCAGTGCCTGGTCCAATTTTGCGTAAAGGTAGTCCTCGTTCTGATCCCACGTCAGTTCCCGGCAGCGTTTGAAGCCATGCTTGGCGGCGCGCAGAATGACCGGGTTTTTGCTGGCCAGCTTAAGCGCCAGCGTCCGCGTGGTCTCGCGCAATTCACTCGCTGACACGGCCGCGTTCACCAGTCCCATTTCGGCTGCCTGCGCGCCCGTGAACGTCTCGCCGGTCATGATGTACTGCAGGGCCTTGCGGTGCCCCATGGTGTCCGCCACGGCTTTGCTGACCAGATTGCCGGGAGGAATTCCCCAGTTAATTTCGGACAGACCGAAGATCGCCTTTTCGTCCGCGATGGCCAGGTCGCATGCCACCAGCGGCGAGAAGGCGCCTCCGAAACACCATCCGTTAACCATCGCGATGGTCGGTTTGGCGTACATGCGCAGCAGCTTCCATTGCCAGTGAGAGGCCTCTCGCCGGATCTTTTCCTGATGGCCTTCCGGTTGCCCATCCACCTCTCGGAAGTATTCCTTCAGGTCCATGCCCGCCGACCACGATTCGCCGGCGCCGGTTAGCACCAGAACTTTCGCCCCCGCATCCAACTCCAACGTCTCCAGCACCTGCGCCATTTCGCAGTTGAGTGTGGGGCTCATGGCGTTGCGTTTCTGCGGGCGATTCAAGATTACCCACGCGATACCGTCCGGGTCCACATCGACCTTGACGGTTTGCCATTTGCCCTCGTAGTGGTGCATAACGCGCACTCCTCTTTTCGCCGCAGTACAGGCCCTAGGTTTAGGTTCCTGTCGTCCCGCCCGTTCGTAATCCTGGTCGCCGGAGAGGATGAACCACATAGAATCCCGGGTATGTCTCGTCGCTTGCAATCACCTGTGGCAATCGACTCTATTCGCGGGAGCGCCGGATCACTGACACCGATGCACCCAAGGGTGCGCCATGGAGGGTGACTGACGGCTTCGTGCAGGTTTCGGGCTAATTGGCCGCTTTTTCCACTACGGCAGGCGAACCGTTCGGGGAAATCTGGTACAGGACGAAAGTTGAGTCTCCATCGTGGTGAACCGGCAGCCATCGCGCATCCGTGCCCTGCTGGAAATGCGCCAACTTCCAATCGGCAGGCAGCCGGGTCTTGACGGTCAGGGGTAAGTCATATAACTTCCTGTCGAGCGAGTGAGTCACCGTTACCTCGATGCGGCCGGCCCCGGCTTTAGCGGCCACAACGCTCGCGTGTCGCTCGCGGGCGTATTTCGCGGCGTCCTGATAGGTTGCGACCCACAGGCGCGGCCTGCGGGCGGATATGTAGTCGAAGTAGCTCCGGAGATTCTCCGTAGTGATCGGCTCCCATCCGACACCCTCGATTCCGTGGATTACCAGCACGAGCCAGATGCCATGGTCCAGAGAAGTATCGACCCAACCTTTCATTTCAGGCAACGGCGTGGCGGCTAGCGGGCCACGTTGCCATTGCACGTATTCTTTGGTCGATGTGGTCGGATCGGTCCTGCTGCCACGCAGAATTCCGGTCATGAAATCGTCCAGGACCCAGTTGCGGGTGATCGGGAACCGGGAGGCAACCGTGTCCTTCACGCGTGGGTCATCAATTCCGAAGGGAGCTTCGGCGGAGAACTGGCTCTTCGGTCCAAGCTGCTCGAACATCTCCTTCTTCGATTGATCGAGCTCGTACACGATGTTCGCTTCATCCATTACCGGCAGGAGGGCATGTGTGATGGTGTGATTAGCCATCTCGTGGCCTTCCGTCATGTGCCGGCGCAACTCTTCCCAAGTGAGATGGTACCGGCGGTCTCCGGGCCAATCGGCCGACGTGTCGCCGGGCTCGCGGAGGGGCGGGGCGGTCTTCAGTGGGCCATTCGAGTATGCGGCCCCGCCCTGACGAAGTTTTGCCAACAGGGGGTCGACAATCGCCGCGAAGGCGGCGATATCGCCCCGCGCGATGGGGCGTTGCATGTTCTGCGCGCGAAATCCTTTCAGCTCCGAAGCGTGCAACACCGCGGAAAGGTAATTCAACATCGCGGCCCGCTCGAGCATGTTCTCTTTCGCCGTTGGCTTGTTTTCGCTTTCGCGAAGGATCTCCATGATCGGCCGGCCGATAAAGGCCGGCTGATACTTGGATCCGTCGATATCGCCAGTGATGATGAAGAACGTGCCGGGCAAACCGCGTTCGTTCATGAGCGGAATCGCGACTCGAAACTGGTTGATGGATGAGTCGTCGTAGGTGATGGAAATGCAAGCGTCCTTTCCATCCTGCCACTTGGTGACTTCAGTGAGAGGTTCCTGGCCCCAAGCCGGCGTCAAGAGGGCCACGAGCCTTACTACTACGGCAAAACGCGCTGGAGCAATGCGAATCTTCATCCGGCGAATGATCAGAACTGGAACCGCATGGAGAGCGATAATATCCGCGGACTCAAAGCGGCGGTATAACGGCCCAGGTTGACGTTGGTCTGCTCCAGAACGCCAGTTTGCCAAAGCGGCCAACTGTATGAGGGAGTGATATTGGCGGCGGTGAATTGAGTGTGATTGAAGACGTTATATGCCTCCACCCGGAACATGAGAACCCGGCGCTCGCTCTTAATCGGAAATTCCTTGGTCAAGGTCATGTCATTGTTGAACATCTGGGTGCCGGGTAGGGGGATGAGGCTGCCCGCCCCGGCGTTTCCGTAACACTCCATGCTTTCCCCGATGCCCTGCTGAGGGGTCGGTCCCGGAGTGTAGCTACACGGGTAGGGAATCACGAACGCGCTCTCGTTGAGGAGTTGGTTGCCCGGCGTTCCATTGGCGTTCGCACCAGGAGCCAGTACGAGCGGGGTATTGCCGGCGAACGACGCCGTGCCCGACGAAAGTTGCGGGCTCCCGACCACCACCATGCGGGCGCCTTCGTAGCCGCCAGTCCAGTTCATTTGTGGGTTGGCGGAACTGGTTCCGGAGAAGGAGATTGCCGGTACGCCCACACGGATATCGCTGTGCCACTGTAAAATGCCAGAGAGGGACCAATGATCTGTTACCCATCCGACCGGTCTGATCTTTAGTCTTTGGCCCAGATTGGGCACTTGCCAAATATAGTTGACCGCGATCACGTGCGGCGTGGGCTGATACGAAGGCCCATAGTTCCGGAACTTATCCGTAAAGTAAGGACTGGCGGTCGTCGGATACCCTCCATAAGCAGTCATGGTCTTCGACCAAGTGTATGCCAGACCGTAAGAAAAATGGTTGGTTAGGGTGCGACGCGCAGTGACTTGCAGCGAGTTATAACTGGAATTACCCGAGAGATCGTTGGAAGTAATCGCGCCAAGACCCTGGATGGGACGGAAATAATTGTCGTTGAGCTCCTTACCGGACGTGTTAGGCGGAAGATACGCGACCGTGGGGTTGTTGAAGGCAGGGTTGTACTCGGAATATGGGGCGATTGGGTTGAGTTGGTGGGTGACCCAGGTGTGCTTGCTCAAATTGAACACATAGGAGGCTTCCACTACCGTTCCGAATGGGGCCTTCTGCTGGATCATCAACGTGCCGTTGTAATTCTCCTGGACCGGTTCTTGGCCGACGGTAAATTGAGGAGAGATTGGCGTGATGGCTGCATTGTTGGCGAAGTTTGGAATCTGTTCGATGGTGGAGTAGTATATCGTCCGGTTGAGGGTATTGGGCGGATTGCCGGACGAGAGTTGCGCGAAGTGGCTGTCGGTGAGGTTGGCGAACTCTCCGAAACCGGCGCGCAGCGCTGTCTTGCCGTTTCCGAAAATGTCCCAGGCTAAACCGAAGCGCACCGCCGGTATCACCGCAGAGTGAGAGTACATCTGTAACGGGAGTTGAGAGCCGCTATTCGCTACCACCATGCCCGGGGTGGGGCTGGGATTTGTGGAGTAACCGCCCACGGAAGCTGGCACTAGGGTGCCCTGCAGAGCGAAATAGGTGGTATACCCTGTCAATGGATCGACGGCGACCTGATTACCCGTCGGGCAGGCCTTGGCGGCGGTGGAAACTGTGCAGCCCGGCAGATAAATACGCTCCGCCTGGGCGGGGTTGTAGGCGCTCCTCAGCCACGCTGCGCTATTGCCGTTGAGGTTTTCGGTGGGTACAACGTGGCTGAAGCGCATGCCAAAATCGAGAGTCAGGCGCCGGGTGGCGCGCCAGTTATCCTGAACAAAGGCTTCGAGTTCGGAGTACCAGAAGTCACCGACCGATCGGCCGCCCTCGCTGTAACTCTGAAAATCCCCGAGGAACGCGTTGGCGTATCCGTCCTGAGTATTGTTCGGCATCGCGGTGGCGCTGGCAAAATTGTAGCTTCCCAGATATGAGCCTTGGCTTCCGGATCCGAGTTCGACCTTTTCGGTCTTCTCGTAGTAAAAGCCGGCTTTGAGGTTGTGCTGGCCCTTCACCTTGCTGAAGGTGTCGTTGAAGGAATAAACGTTGTTCCAGTTGGTGTACGGACATTGAGAGCTGCAATTTGGAGAGAAGCCGAATTCGTTGGGCTCCTGGCCGCCACCGAAGGTGAGATTGGGCACGCCCGTCAGATAGAAGACGCTGCCAGATCCCATGCCGGCGGGCCTCTGTTTGTTCGTGTCCTGAGTGAAAAGCGGGTCGGTTGCGAAGTTATCGAACGACGGCGGGTTGCCCATCACCGAACGAGCAAGCTGCGACTGGTCATGGGGGTAGTAATCCCATGAGTTATAGCTCTTGCCGAACGTGAACTCATTCACCATGGTCGGGGAGATCGCGTACGTGATTCCGACTCCATAGCCATGACCAGGATTGGGATGATCGATGGCTACGGGAGCCGATACGCCCTGACCATTGTTCAGAGGCGTATTGCCTTGAATGTCGAGGTCGTAGTCGTTAATGTAGCGGACCCAGGTGCTCAGTTTCGGCAGGATGTTGTAGTCGACTCTGAAGGTGTCGTTACGGCGCGGATGAGATTCGTTGTAACTCCAGTAGTAATTGCGCGAGTATTGCTGGCTGGCAAACTGGGCGTCTTGAATGCAACCAGTCGGGCTCACGCCCTGGTGGCCGCAGATGTTCGGCAGCGGCAGGGCATTTAGAATCGCCTGACCGTTCTTTGCGGCTGCCGGATTCAGCGATGCGAGGCCCGCGATATTGTTTCCCGGGATTGGATTTCCGGTAGTGGGGTCTGTGAGGGTATAGGGCACGCCGTTGGCATCAGTGTACCCGGCGAAGTTACCAGCTCGCTGAGCCGCCGTCGGCACATTCAAATACCCGGACTGGACGCCCGGCTTCTGCCTTGTGTATTCCTGGGAGAAAAAGAAAAATAGCTTCTTTTTGTCTGCATTGAAGACCTTCGGAACGTATATCGGCCCACCGATGCTGTACCCCCACACGAAGAACCGGTACACGTTTTTCGGCAGTCCGTTGAGGTTGTTGAAGAAGCTGTTGGCATTGAACATCTCGTGGCGCTTATTTACCCAGGCGCTGCCATGGAACTGCTGGCTTCCGCTCTTCGTCACGATGCTGATTGTGCCGCTCGAGTTGCGGCCGTATTCGGCCTGATAGTTCGCGGTCAGCACGCGCATCTCGGCAATCGAATCCATGTTGGGTTCAAAGTGCAGGGTGGTATTGTTGGCGGTATCGGTGTCCACGATTCCGTCCACAGTGAAGTTCGCCAGGCCGGCGATGCCGCCGTTAATGCGTACCGAGCCGATGGAGTTTTCGCTGGTAGTATCCTGTTGCGTCGTCTGAACCCCGGGCACGACTACGAGCATGCCGAAAAGATCGCGGCCTCGCAAGGTAATGTCGGCCATCTGATTTCTGTCCAGCAACTTCGAATTCTCAGCTGAGGCGGTTTGGATGGTCTCGCTCGACGCAGTGACCGTGACCCGTTCGTTAGTCTGGCCTAAGGCAAGTGAAATCTTCCCAAGGTCGCGGACCTCGCTGGCGGTGACCTCGATATTCGATTGCTCGTAAGTCTTGAAACCCGCGCTGGCCTGGATGGACAGATTATAGATCGCGGGTTCCAGACTGTTGAAGCGAAAAATACCTTCAGCCCCGGTGACGGTGTTGATAATGGCTCCGGTGCCGATGTTGGTGAGACCTACCCGCGCCCCCGAAACCGCTGCGCCCGCGGGGTCATTGACTGTCCCGAGCAGCGTCCCGGTTGTGGTTTGGCCGTATATGCAGCCGCAGAGAAGCGCGATTGCGCAAAGAACCCGAGCGAAGTAATGAGTAGCCATGACCCCTCGTTCCTCTACTGCCTAATAACCCCTTAGTGACTGTCGCAAAAGGGTTGACGCGATTATATACCCAGTCTCGTGGCGGGGAGGGACAACAAGACTTTGATTACGATAACGTCATCTGCCCGTCATGATGCACCCGACCCAATCCGATATACTGTGGGCGCGCGAAAGGAGATCCAAGTGGCGCTGAAAGATGACATTTACCGTCGCGACTTTATGGTTCCGGCCGCTGCCGGCTTGGCGTTTACCCTGGTTCCAAGACACGTGCTGGGCGGACCGGGATACACCGCTCCGAGCGATAAGATCACGATTGCGTATATAGGATGCGGAACTCAGGGTACACGCGAGATGCTGCGGTTGATCGCGGCGCCCGAGGTACAGATCACGGCCGTATGCGATCCCGTTAAGGACGGTACGAACTACATCGATTGGAGCAAGACCGGGATCCGGGACAGCGTGCGAAGGACACTACAAGACCCCAATTGGGGCGCCGCCATAAGCGGCATCCGCGCCGGGCGCGAAATGGCCAAAGAGATCATCGAGACATACTATGCGAAGAAGCGGGGCTCGGAGAATTTCAAGAGCGTTGCCGGTTACGCGGATTTCCGCGAACTGCTGGAAAAGGAGAAGGACCTGGACGCCGTCAAGATCATGACGCCCGACCATCTGCACGCGACCATTTCAATTGCAGCCATGAAAAAAGGTAAGAAGGTGCTGGTGCACAAGCCGCTGTCAAACCGAGTGGAAGAGGTTCGGATGGTGGTGGAGACCGCTCGGAAGACCGGAGTACCGACGCACCTGCTCGCCTGGAGGGCGCCGCTCACGGCAGTCCGGCAGATGATACTGGATGGCGCTATCGGCAACCTGAAGGAAGTACACAATTGGACGGAGCGCCCGTTTTGGCCGCAGCAACTCGCGCTTCCGGTGGATCGGCCTCCTGTTCCACCGAACTTCGACTGGAATCTGTGGCTGGGGCCGGAGCACGATCGTCCATATCATCCGAGCTACACTCACGCCGTATTTCGCGGTTGGTACGATTTCGGCGGGGGCAGCATCGCGGACATGGGCAATTACAGCTTATGGCCAATCTTTATGGCGCTCGAACTGCCCGTCCCAAACAGCATTGAGGCGCAATGCAGTTCGAGCGCCGAAATCAACGATCAGGTAAGCTCCATTAAGATGAATGATTTTGCCTTCCCGTACGCCAACCAGGTTTGTTTCAGGTTTGCCGCTCACGGCCAGTGGCCGGCGCTGAAGCTGTATTGGTACGACGGAGGGATGCGGCCTTTTACGCCGGACGAGTTATTGGAAGACGGCAAGTCGATTCCAGCCACGGGCACTCTGTTCATCGGCGACAAAGGAGTCATACTCAACAACGAACTCATCCCTGCGAAGAAAATGCGGGAATATCGCGCTTCCAAGGGCCTTCCCGAGCCTCAAGCGGGACGAGGCGGCCGCGGCGGAGGAGGAGGTGGAGGCAACGGAGGCGATGCCGAATGGATTGCCGCGTTCCGGGGCGGCCCGGCTTCGGCGGGTAACTTCCTCAACGCCGCCAACTGCTCCGAGGCCATAGCGCTGGCGGGCACGGCAATGCGGTATAGCCGGAAGATATTCAACGAAAACCGATGCGCTCCGGGGTTGCTGTGGGACCGGGAGGCGATGAAGTTCACCAATGCCGCCGAACCGAACGAGTTCCTGAAACGCGAGTATCGCGACGGCTGGAAGCTGACGGCCGCATAGAGGTGGCGTATGCATGACAATTCGAGACGAGCGTTTCTGCAGAGATCGGCGGCTGGCGCACTTGCAGCGGGTCTCCTACCCGCGCCGGCAGGAAGACTTCGCGCCAATCCGCTAGGGCTGCCCATTGGGAACCAGACGTATCCTCACCGGCAGAGAATCAAGGACGGTGACTTCGCCGGCCTGTGCCGGGATATGGCGGCACTTGGTATCGGGATACTGGAGTTGTGCTCGCCGGGATATTCCGAGTTCGCCGGTCTGTCGGATGGTAAGCAGACCCGAACAATTCTGGAGGACCGCGGGCTCAAATGTCCGAGCGCGCATTTCGAATTGCAGGAATTGCGAACGAAGCAATCGCAAGCAATCGCGTGGGCGCATGACATCGGGATTACTCAGATGGGCACGGCGAGTCTCAACGGGCATGTCGAGAACGGCGTCGCCACTATGGATACCGTGAAGCGAGCGGCCGACGAATATAACGCAATCGGTGAAGCGGCGGCAAAGGCCGGAATGCAGCAGTTCCTGCATGATGAAAGATTCGAGATGTCGAAGGTCGACGGCCGGCTGATCTATGAAGTCCTGCTGGAGCTGCTCGATCCGAAGCTGGTAAAGATGCAATTTCAGATGTCCGCAATGCCCACTGTAGGGGACCCCAAGATGTACTTCACGAAGTATCCGGGGCGTTTCCTCTCGATGCATTTACAGGGCGTAGACACGAAAGCCCCGGCTCCTGGCGCGGCAGGCGGACAACGTGGACGCGGCGGCAGCCCCGGCCTGGCGGTGGGAAAGGATACCCTCGATTGGCCGGGAATCTTTGCCGCTGCCAAAACCGGCGGCGTGAAAAACTACTTCGTCGAGCAGAACTGGGACCTCACCGTGCAGAGCGTCGCCTACCTGAAGACACTGGCTGCCTGATGATTTTTCCGAGTACGCAAGGGCGGCAGCCTGCGTTTCTCGCACACTTTTCTGCTGCGGCGGGCGATAAGGTCGCGTCTACTTCTTTGCGCTTGACCGTGTTCCATCGAGTTGGCACGGGCGAAGCGAAAGCGGATCGCGGTGTAGGGTACTTGTCCGGTAACGCCATGTTTCGTCCACTGCCCTCTACCGGGCGGGTGGAGGTGCGATTAGGATTTCGCCCTGTGGTTTCCCAGTTAACGGTTTGGCAGGAGGCATCGACGGATTCTCTGGGTACGTCTTGCCGTCGAAGCGGAGTTCTGCTTCATATCCCGGCTGAATGCCGCCTCCCTGAACCCAGACACCGATATTGCGCCAGCCATTGGACACGGTTCGCAATACCCGTATGGGTGGCCGCGCAATCGACACCTCCGTCAACAGCCGCCACGAGTCACCTTCCGCCACAAGGATGAGCGTCGTGCAGCCGCCGCTGCCGCACCAGTCACTGCTCGTCAAGTATACGATTGCCTCTGGAGTGCCGTCGCCATCAAGGTCAGCGAGTGATGCAATGAAACGATCCTTTAGATCGCCGTCGAACGTCTGCAGGAACGCCCGCAAGGATCGGTTCGCATGTGCCGGAACCCTAGCTTTGTTCGGAACCGATTGAGCGAGGGCCGGACCAAAGGCGGGGATAAGAATACCGGTTAGAGCGACGAGGCAGGTTCTGTGCATCACCCAATGATTAACATGCCGTACTCGTCCTTTAGACGCTGGACCGGTTCTGTCCGGTAACGCCGTCGTCCACAGTGGCGATTCAGCTAGCATTGAGGAGAATGCCCCGGATGATCGCTGTTGTGCGCTGCCTAAGCATGAGCTTAGTGTTGGCCTTAATCTCGCTTGTTGGGTTTCTGCTCCTAGGCGTATTTCTCCCAATGTGGGCGATGACGCTGGTCTACGGTAGGCAGGACGTTCAAGATGCGCCCGGCCATGGAGGCCTTGTACTTCTGCTGACTCTCCCGATCGCAGGTGTCTTGGCCGTGGTCGGATTCGTTTTTCTTGCGCCTGCCCTGTGCCGTCGGCTCTCCACCCCGCGCGGGAACTAACGTGTTCCTGGTCAAAGTCCGGTAACGCATTTGCGCCGCTGTCGGCAAGAACCGAAACGGTTTCAGTCCGATCACTTTCCTGCCTCTTTGCCGGAGACGAAAAGGAGTTGCCGAAACCGATTCTCTTCCCAAACAAAATAGTAGGTATCAGGGCTGTTTTTTTTAAGACGGTCCGAATAGTTTAGACCGCAACGAACGATCATCAGCCGGCTATCAGAATGGAATTCGTTATCCGCCCCATCGAAACACGCCGTACACTCAATCCAACGTTCCCATCCTCGCCCACCAGGTTTTGCGAGCGGCGGACGCCAGACAATTCCGGTCTGCAAGTCAACCACCGCACCGGCAGAACAGTTCGAGCCGCATCCCCAATACGTGACTCTGTAGTGTCCGGCGAAGTTCGGCTGCTCTTTAGCGGCATTTGTCAGGTTGGTTCGGAACATGCGCTCCGATGACGAGGACAATTGCAGTTTCGGTGGTCGACCCTGCCACGGTTCCTTGATTCGATAATCCTCAAATCGGGGAAGACCAGCAAGGGGAGCCTGCGCCGACATGCAACCAGCCAAGACGATCATCAGGATTTGCGCTCTCACATCTCCAGAATAAGCATGGAATGAAGCCGATCTGAGGTCGCGAGTGTTATGCGTTAACGGACAAGTACCGCCCCACCGCTTCAAGAATGCCCCGCCATCAAACAGGGAAGACCGTAGACGCATCGCACCGCCGCCGATCGAGGATTCCTCTCCCGCTTACGCCGCCTTGAAGGCGGTGTTGGTCGCCGTGCTCGAGGTACTGTTGAAGTACGCCTCCGGGCGCCGACCTGCGCGCGCCTCGTATCCACAGCCTTCTGACCCGCCTCGCGACGAAACTGTGTAAGACGCTAAAATACCAGCCGCGCCGACAACGAGATCTGTCGCGGGGTTAGAGTCGCGGTGTAACGGCCCAGGTTGGCGTTGGTCTGCTCCAGAACACCTTTTTGCCACAAAGGCCAGTTGTATTGCGGCGAGATGTTTGCCGCGCTGAACTGCGTGTGGTTGAAGATATTGTAGGTCTCCACCCGGAATAGCAACATCCGATGCTCGCTCTTCAGCGGGAATGCCTTGCCAAGGGTCATGTCCCAGTTAAACTCCTGCGTGCCGGGAATAGGGATCAGGCTGCCCGGTCCGGCGTTCCCGTAACATGACATCTGTTCCCCTATGCCCTGCTGCGGAGTCGGCCCCGGCGTGTAGCTGCAAGGATACGGAATCATAAAAGCGCCCTCGTTGAGAAGCTGGTTGCCGGGAGTTCCATTCACATTGGCGCCGGCGGCCGGAACGAGCGGAGTATTAGCTGGCCCGGACAGCGACTGTCCCCCCGAAAGTTGGGGGCTCCCGACCACCATCATCCTGGCTGCCTCGTACCCGCCGGTCCAATTCATTTGGGGATTGGTCGAAGTGGTTCCTGAAAAGGAGATCGCCGGCACAGCGGACCTGATATTGTTGTGCCACTGAGTGATACCCGAGATAGTCCAATGGTCCGTAACCCATCCCAGCGACTTCGAATTCAATCTCTGCCCTAGGTTTGGAACCTCGTAAACATAGTTCGCTACCAAGACCTGCGGCGTAGGGGCATACGACGGGCCGTAGTTTCGAAACTTCTCAGGAAAGTAGGGACTTGTGCTGGTGCTCGAGGGGCTGTTGCTCATGATCTTGTTCCAGGTGTAACCGACCCCAAAGGATAGACGGCGGGTGAAGTTCCGCCGCAAGTTCACTTCCAGGGCGTTGTAGGCCGAGTTTCCGGCATAATCTTCTTCAGTAAGCGCACCCAGACCGGGCAGTGGGCGGTAGTAGTTCTCATTAAGGTTCTTACCGATTGTGTTCGGCGGCAGATAGGCAACGTTGGGGTTCTGGTTTGCAGGGTTGTAGTCCGCGAACGGCGAAACGGCGTTGAGTTGGTAGATTATCGGGAGGTGTTTGCCCAGATTGAACACATAAGCGGTTTCGAGAACTGTCCCGAAGCCAACCTTTTGCTGGATCATGAGACTCCCGTTGTAACTCCCTTGGACTTTCTGATTACCGATTGTGCCCACCGGGGCTATGGGCGAGATAGCCGCATTGCTCGCCAGGCTCGGAATCTGGTCCATCGTGGAATAGTAAACGGTCCGGTTGTAAGTGTCCGGCGGATTGCCCGACGAGTTCTGTGCGATCTGAGTGGAGCCCAAGTTGTAATACTCCCCGAAGCCCCCTCGAATGGCCGTTTTGCCATTGCCGAATACATCCCAAGCAAAGCCGAAGCGTGGCGCGGGAAGCACGGAATGAACTTTCCAAAGCGTCTCGGGAAGATTAGGGTTGTTGGCTGTCGCTCTCTGCATCCCGGGGAAAGGATTTGGGGGGACGGCATAGCCGCCTACCGAAGCCGGCACGAAGGTCCCTTGGAGGGCGAAGTACGTGGTGTACCCAGTAAGCGGGTCGACTGCAATCTGGTTGGCCGTGGGACAGGCCTTAGCGGCCGTGGAAACCGTACAGCCGGGGTAATACAGGCGCATGGCCTGCGCGGGGCTGTAGGTTGAGCCGACAAAATCGGTCGTGTTGAAATCGTAGTTCTCGGTAGGAACCTGGTGATAGAAGCGCACGCCCAAATCGAGGGTCAACCGCCGGCTGACGCGCCAACTATCCTGCACAAAAGCTTCGATATCCTTAAACCAATAGTCACCTACAATCCGGCCACCTTCCTGATAGTTGTTAAAATTCCCAAGAAAGGCGTTGGCGTACCCGTCCTGCGTATTGTTCGGCATTGCCGATGAACTCGCGAAGTTATAGGCCCCTAGGTACTCACCCGCTCCGGTAGCTTGGTTCTGCTCCACCTTCTCGGTGCGTTCGAAATAGAGTCCGGCTTTAAAGTTGTGCTGACGCCAAATCTTACTGATCGTGTCGTTGAAGCTATAGATGTTGTTCCAGTTCGTGTAAGGACATTGCGCGCTGCATGGATCGCTGAAGCTTGCCTCGTTGGGATCCTGGCCGCCGCCGAAGGTAAGGTCGGGAATCCCGACTTCGAAGTTCTGGCTGCCAGTCGAGAGCCCCCCAAACCGCGTCTTGTTCATATCCCCGGTGAATTTCGGATCGGTCGCGAAATTATCGAATGACGGCGGATTTCCCATCGTGGAACGGCTGATCTGCGACTCGTCGTGCGCATAGTAGTCCCAACTATTGAAGCTCTTGCCGAATGTGAATTCATTGACCATGGACGGACTGATCGTATAGGTGATGCCGACCGCGTAACCATGTCCAGGGTTGGGATGATCGATCAGAAACGCGGCTAACTGACCCGACGTGTTCAATATCGGGTAGCTTGGGGCGGTAGTATCGACGTCGTAGTCGTTGATGTAGCGCACCCAGGCGTTCAGTTTCGAAGTCACGTTGTAGTCGATGCGAAAGGTATCGTTGCGCCGCGGATGCGACTCAGGATAGGAATAGTAATAGTTGCGTTGGTATTGTTGGCTTGCAAACTGGGCGTCCTGGACGCAGCCCGTTGCGGAAACGCCGGGCTGGCCGCAGATGTTCGGTAGAGGCAGCGAGTTCAGGATTGCCTGCCCGGCCTTCGCCGCCGCAGGATTCAAGGCCATAAGTCCCGCGATGTTGTTGTTTGGGATTGGGTTCCCCGTCGTGGGGTCGGTGAGTTGGACCGGCACTCCATTGGCGTCCGTGTAGCCCGAGAAGTCGCCCTTCCGCTCAGCCGCTGTCGGCATATTGAAGTACCCGCTATTGGTTGTCGGCTTCTGCCTGGTGTACTCCTGCGAGACGAAAAAAAACAGCTTCCTTTTGTGCGTGTTAAATAGTTTGGGAATATATACCGGCCCGCCCAACCCGTAGCCCCAGACGAAGAATCGATAGTAGCTCTTGGGCAGGCCGTTGTAGTTATTGAAGAAGCTGTTGGCGTTAAAGCTTTCGGATCGCTTATTGACCCAGGCGCTGCCATGGAACTGCTGGCTTCCGCCTTTTGTCACTACACTGATCGTACCGGCCGAGTTGCGGCCGAATTCAGCCTGGTAGTTACTGGTCAGTACGCGCATTTCGGCGATCGAATCCATATTCGGCTCGTAATGAGAAGTCCCATTCGAACCGGTGTCCAGGTCGGTAATGCCATCCACCGTGAAGTTCGGGCCGCTCGCGCCATTGATCCGGACGCGCCCCACCGTGTTCTCACTGGTAGTGTCCGCGGCGCCCGTGCTGGTAAGGTAAACCCCCGGCATTGTGACCATCAGGCCAAACAGATCACGGCCTTTCAGCGTGATGTTCGAAAGCTGGTTATTATCGATCAGTTTCGAGTTCTCGCTTGAGGCTGTCTGTATCGATTCGGTCTGGGCGGTAACCGTCACTCGTTCCGTCTGCGCGCCAAGCGACAACTGAATTCTTCCCAAATCGCGGACTTCGTTGGCGGTTACTTCGACATTTGCTTCTGTGTATGCCTTAAATCCCACCGGGGGCGCAATGGTGAGGCTGTATGTCGCTGGGACCAGGCTATTGAATCGGAAGATGCCCTCGCCACCGCTTTTCGTCACAATGACGGCGCCGGTAGCGTTATTCTTCAACTCGATTCGCGCGGCCGGAACGGCCGCGTCGGCGGGATCCCGAACGATGCCCACCAAAGTTCCTGTTGTCGATTGGCCGAAAACGCAGCCGGACAGCAGCGCAACGGCGCACAGCATTCGTGGAATTTGCTTATGTATCACGACCGGATTCCCCTTTTCTGAAGTCCCGATTTTTCAACCTCACCCAGGGCAAACGACTTAGTTGGCTCATAATATATCCCAAGGGTTCGTTAAGCCGCGCGCACATTACGAAAACGTCATCTGCACGTCATGGAGTATCGGCAAAGCATAACCTTGGAATCGAAGGGAAGGCGCAATAATGTTCAGAACAGCCTGCCAGCTGCCAGCCTGCATATCGCGTTTTAACGGGTGCGGCGGCCAGCAGGAATCTGTCTGACCGATTAGGATGGGATGCATGGAAAAGACGAAAGTAGCCCTCTTGGGGGCCGGGTTTATTGGGGAGATCCACCTGGAGTCTTACCGACGGTTTGTGCCAGATGCCGAAGTAACAGCCATATACTCAGGGACTGAGAGGCGGGCTGAGGAGTTTGCGCGCCGCCACGGTATTCCTCATTGGTTCGCAAGCGTCGACGAACTACTGGCGCGCGCCGATTGCGAGATAGTGGACATCGGCCTCCCAAATTTTGTTCACGCCCGCGTGGCGGTGGCGGCGGCGCGCGCTGGCAAACACATCATTGTCGAAAAGCCCCTCTGCATGACGCTTGAAGAGGCGGACGAGATGATCGAAGCTTGCCGCCACGCCGGAAAGAAGCTCATGTATGCCGAACAACTCTGTTTCGCACCCAAATATGAGCGCATTCGTCAACTGATTCGGGAAGGCGCCATCGGCACGCCTTACCTCATCAAACAGAGTGAAAAACATTCCGGCCCCCACAGTGATTGGTTTTACGATGTCGACCGCGCAGGCGGCGGCGTGATCATGGATATGGGCTGTCACGCGCTGGGCTGGTTCCGCTGGATGCTGGGAAGGGCCGCGGCGACATCTGTCTATGCCACCATGGATACCGTGCTTCACAAAGGCCGTACTCGTGGCGAGGACCAAGCCATCATGATCGTCAATTTCGACAATGGCGTCACCGGCCTGGCTGAGGACAGTTGGGCGCGCCACGGCGGCATGGATGATCGCGTGGAGGTTTACGGAACGGAAGGCGTAACTTACGCGGACTTGTTCATGGGCAACTCAGCCGTCACCTACAGCCTTCGCGGCTACGGATATGCGGCCGAGAAGGCCGGACCTACCCAAGGCTGGACCTTCAGTATGTATGAAGAAGCATTTAACCAAGGATATCCGCAGGAACTGCGGCATTTCGTGCAATGCGTTCGCGAGGACTCCGAACCGCTGGTCACTGCGGCGGACGGCCGCGCCGTGCTGGAAATGATCTACGCCGCCTACCAATCGGCTGGCGCCGGCGCAAAGGTTTCGCTGCCTTTTTCGGCTAAGGTCAAGAAGCCCGTAGACCTCTGGCGAGAAGCCGCAATCACGTCTACCGGCCGGGCGTAGGTTTATACTCGATGCAATCGATAGAAAGGATTTGAACATGTTGTATACGAGAAGGGATTTGGGAAAGCTCGCGCTCGCCTCAATGCCGCTCGCCGGGGCGCGCGGCGCCGCGTCAATCGACTCCATGTTTTATGGCGTGCAGATCGGCGCCATCACGTATAGCTTCAACAGCATTGCGAATCCGGATACCGAAGCGATTATTCGGGCATACGTTGAGATCGGTCTGGGCGAAGCTGAACTCATGTCCAACCATTGCGAAGCCCTGGCTGGCGCGCCCCGAGCGGCTCGTGGCGGGGGACGGGGGGCGGCGCAGACCCCTGAGCAGCAGGCGGCCAGGCAAGCCCAGCAGGAGCTGATTCGCAATTGGCGCGCGTCGACGAGTGCGTCTACTTGGAAGAACGTGCGTGACAAGTTCAACAGCTCCGGCGTCGAGGTCGCGCTGCTCTGCTACAACATGAACGACAACATGAAGGACGAGGACATCGAATACGGCTTCTCAATGGCCGAGGGTCTGGGCGTCAAAGCCATCACCACCAGCACGACTCTCACGATGGCCAAGCGGATTGCTCCCATCGCCGATCATCATAAACTGATGGTCGGTTATCACGGCCATGACGCGACAAACGATCCGAATCAGACCGCCACGCTGGAGAGTTATGACACCCTGATGGCCTATGGCGCATACAGTGGAGTCAACCTGGACATAGGCCACTTCACGGCTGCTAACTACGATGCGGTCGCATTCATCAAAGCGCATCACGCCAAGATCACCAACTTACACGTCAAGGACATGAAACGCGACCACGGTACCTACATGCCTTTTGGCGAAGGCGACACGCCGATGAAGGGAGTGCTACAACTCCTCAAGAAAGAGAAATACGGCTTTCCCGCGAATATCGAGCTGGAGTATCGCTTGCCGCCCGACTCGACCCTAATCGCCGAGATGAGAAAATGCCTGGCCTACTGCAAGGAGTGCCTGGCCTAAAACATCTGCAGAGAGCTGAATACCCGTGGGCCGTTTCGCGATATTAGCGGTGGCGCTGCTCGTGACGCCGGTCAGCTCGAGCGCGGATCGGTCCGCGGCAACCCGCGAGGCGGTGGCGGTGATGCGGCGAGGGGACATCGTCGGCGGAAAGGATGCTGCGGTCCGAAGCCGAAGCGCGTCCCGATGAGCCGTGGGTCTTAAGCCTACTCGGCGTCGCGCTGGACAATCAGAAGAAAATCACCGAAGCCGAGCCGTTCCACGCCCGCGCAGTCTCGATATCTCCGCGCTCGGCTGAAATTCTAACCAACTATGGCACCCACCTGTGGAGCGCCGGCCAATACGACAGAGCTGAGACCCTCTTCGCGAGCACGCTGGCTGCTTCACCAGCGTATTTCACGGCGCTTCTTGACCTGGGGGTAATGGGCGACCTACACCGGTCACTTTGCTCGCGCGCGCGAGGCGCTCACAGCCACCGTGGAGCAGCGGCCCCAAAATACGGAGGCGCTGTACCGCCTGGCGTGTGTTGACGAGGCGTCCGGTCAGTGGGAGAGCGCCGTCATGCGCCTGGCCCAGGCGGCAAAGCTCGATCCCCTGCGAGCCGACGTTCAGAAGCTCCTGGCGGTGACAGCGGCTGAGTCAGGAGCGCTGAGTGACTCCATCGCGGCCTGGGATCGCTACCTTAAACTTGCGCCGAACGACGAGATCGCACGCCGGGAGCGCGCTTATGCTCTCACCAGAAATGGCGAAGTCAAGTAAGGCATTCCCGAACTCGAAGACTTTGCCGCGCGGCACCCCGATGATCCTATCGGGCATTACGAACTCGGCCGGGCCGTAGTCGGCGCCGATATCCAGCAAGCGCTCCGCCATCTGGACAAAGCGCTGGCTCTTAACCCGAATTACGTCTCCGCCCTTTCGGTTCGAGGCGACGTTTACAATCAGGAGAACGAACCCGAGTCCGCCGTTACGGACCTGGAACTGGCCGCGTCCCTGGAACCTGAGAGCGCTGCCATTCTGGATCGTTTGGGAAAGACATATCTGGCTTTGGACCGCACGGAAGACGCCGTGGGCGCTTTCCGGAAGGCCGTGGCGCTGGCGCCAGAGGACTCAACGATCACCTTCCATTTGAGCCAATCGCTGGCCGATGCGGGGCTCGTGGAGGAATCCACGGCGGCGATTGATCGCTTCCGGCAGTTGGGTTCGCAGAAAAGCATATCCGTTCCCGCCGGTCTGGTGGAATACCTGAGCCTACCGCCCGAGGAACGACATGCCGAATTCCGTACGCGAGTGGAGAAGGCCGTTCACGATCGGCCAGACGACCCCGCGGCGCAACTGGAATATCTGAAACTCGCGATTGAAGATGGGGGTGCGGTGGCACCCGCCGCGCGGCGGATTGCGGCGATGAAGCCTGGCGCTATTTTGCTGGCCCAAGCCGGACGCGCGCTACTCGCAGCGAGTTACTATCGGCTCGCCCGGACTCTGTTGGAGCAAGCTGCCGCGACCGGAGGCGATGTCAGTCCGGGCCTTGCACTGGCGACATTGCACACGTCGGGCGGCGCGATAGACGCGGGCGCAATCGAGAAAGCGCTGGGTGAATCTGCCAAACGATCCGGCCTATACCTCCAGGAGACCGCGTTTCTGGTGAAGCTGAACCGGGCACAGGAAGCTCTTCGCTTGATCGACGTTGCTGCGCGGACGCTGCCGGAGAATCGCGAGATTCTCGTAATGAAAGCGACTACGCTCGATTTTGCAGGCCAGAATGACGACGCCGGCCATCTACTGATCGAGATTCGCACACAGTGGCCGGAGTGGTCCGCCGCTTGAGCGGCGCACGGCATCCTGTTGGATGCTCATAGGCACTACGATGAGTCGCGCCACTTGCTGGAAACCGCGGTCGCACTCGGCGCCAGGAGCGCGGAGGTTTATTTCTACCTGGCGGATTGTGCACTCCACGGCAGCCGGAAGACGCCGCCGAATCTTTCATCGGAGAGGCCGATTCCTGGATACAATTCCTGGCCGGTCGGATCGCTTTCAAAAAGGCCAGTACCAGCTCGCGGCCGAGCGGGAGAGCGCGGCCATCCGCCAACGTCCCCATTGGATCGAGGTACATAGAAGTCTGGCGCACGCTTATAGCGCGCTGGGCCGGCATCGGGAAGCAGACGCCGAGTTGGCAGTCATCGCCCGAGGGCAACAGGACGCCGCTACCGATTCGCCCCCGTATCTGAGAAGTCTCTATCAGGGCAGCCTTTTAACAGGGAAGCCACTTCGCTAGCGATCCCAAGGCGAGGTTGCCTATGTCGCATCTCGAAATCATGCGTTCTGCTGGCAAGGGATCCACACCGATCGCATTCGATTTCCCTCCTGATCGCCTCTGCTTGCAGGGGGAGCGAGGCGTTTGCTCCAACCGGCGGCTCGGGCCCACTTTGTAAGCGATTCGCGAACACCCGAAAAATTTCGTAAGGATCCTACGGATTCTCTTGACAACGCACACTGAGAGCGTATAATCGGGGACGATTAAGATCGACTAAGATCCAGCGGGTGATCCGGAAACCAGACCAGCGTCAGGGAGGGTTCCTATGCCGAAGTTTAAGATCCGCGATCTGATGGTAGCGTTGCGACCCGGGCTTGCGACTCCCGAGCGCCCCCAAGCGATTGACTGTTTGGACGTCAGTTGCGGCGACCCGAGCGTGGTTTGTGACGACGACGACGGCAGCGGGTGTGGCGATACTTGCGGCGACGATACATGCGGCGGTACCTGCGATGACTTGACCTGTGACTTCGGCACCTGTGGGTGTACTCAAACCTGCGGCTGCACGGGTACTTGCGGCCCTTGCACCGGTGGGTGCACCGGCACCTGCGGCGCCTGTACGGGATGCACGGGGACGTGCCACTTCGTTACTTGCAACGCTTGCAGCATCCGCGTCAGTTGCCGCGGGAACAGCCCTATTTTTTGCCAGGAGCCCAGCAACGGCTGCGGCGTTAGCTGTCGGTTCGCCAGTTGCGCCGGTTGCAGTATTCGCGTCAGTTGCGACGGGAACAGCCCCATTTTTTGCCAGGAGCCCAGCAACGGCTGCGCCAGGGGCTCAGTCGTTGCCGGCGCGCGACCTGTCGGACAGATGGCGCCTGCCGAACTGGCGAGGCTCAAGAGCCAGTTGCGCCAGACGATGCAGCAGGTGAAGCAACGCGAACAGGCGTTGGCCGCGGCCGCCGAGCAACGAGCCGTCGTGCCGCAGACTATCGATCAAGTCGAGGCTCTCGAGAAGAAGCTTTCGGAGGCTCTGGAAGAGTTGCGGCAACGGCGCTCTGAATTACAGAAATCCGCAAAAGAGAAAAAATAAAAGAGTTGAGCGGACAAAGGAAAGCTCGATAGGCGAGAAGACCGATCGTACTCGCAGGGGCGAATAGGCGAATATAAGTTAATAATGGTCGATTTTCTTCGCGTTCGCCTGCGATCAAACAGGCGCTTCCGGCTGGCGCCGTTCGACCAGCTCGATGAGCGGGAACAGGGCCGCCTGAGAGCGCTGGCATCCGAGCCGGATTTCTACGGATTACTCGCGCCGCCGCCCGACTCTGAGCTTCCGGCAAAATCCGTATCGCGCGAAGCCGCGCTCCTGTTTCTGACCTTACGCGAGCCGGCCTGCATTCCCCACCTGCTGGGGAGCATTTTCGGCGCGGATGTACAAGACCGCGTGCGAGAGCTGGTGCTAGACGGCGTCTTCGAGATCGAGCGAGAAGGAAAGTTTGTCTCTGGCGCCGCGGCTTTCCCGGGGGATTTTGGCGGCGGCCGCAAGGCGCCACACTCACGAGTGGCTCAGTTATCGTCGGATGCCATCGTTTACGCCGTGGCGCTGGAAGCTTTGTCTGTAGGCGAACTCGCGGCGCGCCTCTACATGTACAATCGAGCGCCAGCCACGCCAAGCCTTGAGCGCCGGTTCGCGGAAGACGACCGTTTGCTGGAGCACCTCGCTGGCAGTACGGCGACCATCCGGCAACTCGAAGCGCACTGGGTGCGCGAGATTAGCCAGGAGTCCTGGCTGATGTGGCGGCGGTCCGAGGGCGACGCGAGACTTCGCTTCAAGCTGTACGTGAGTCCCTTGCTGGACAACCTCCCACAAGCTTTCCAGATTGCGGTCGACGCCTTCATTCGAGTCAAGTGTTCGACTTTTAAAGTTGGGCGGACGGCTTTTGGGCTGTTGCGTCCGGACAAGCTTGTCGCTTACTTCGCGAGCTTGGAGCAACTGCAGGAAGCGGCTGAGTCGATTCGAATTTCAGCCGCCGGTGTGGCAGCGCAAGGCGTCCCTTTTACGGGAGCGATTGACCCAGAAGGCCTTGTTTCCTGGGGAATGGACCCCCCGCCCCTCGAACAAGTGCTCCCGGCGCATGAACATCAAAGCTGGCGCCAGTGGGTCGCCGGCCGCATCGCCGTCTTTATTCTGGCGGCCAGGGAAAGTGGCGCGGAGGACATCCCCGGATTCGTTTTGCAGCGTATCGGTTTGGATGGCGTTGATACGGCGACCTGGAGCCCCAATTTAGCGATATGGCGGGGCTGGGTTCGAGCGGAGGAGGACGTCGCATGAGCATTGACGCGGAATTGCTGCTTTCTCCCGACGTCCAGATATTCCCGGTTCGCGAACTGGCGCCGCAGGTACGCGCGAACGTCAACGCCGGAGACGACGACTATGCGGTTACGCGGAAGAAATCGCGCGCGCCATCTCGCATTATCGATAAGGACAGCGCGAAGTTGCTCGAAACCTTCCGAAGGCCCATGCGCATTGTGGATGCGGTTCTGGCGTTCGCCGGACATCGGGGTCTGGAACCGGAGGAGACGCTGGAGCAAGCGTATCCGCTGTTGCATTACCTTTATCAAATAAAGATCCTCGAGCCGGCCGATCGGGCGAGTGCTCTTCAGAGCGAACTGGAGCCGGGAGACGCCGCCGAAGGGTTTCGTTTGATTCGCTGCGTTCAGGTACTCGACGATAACGAGGTATTTCTGGCGCGCAATGCGGCGGGCCGGTATGCCGCCGTGAAATTCTATCGGCGGCCGGAGGCGCGCGTCGTTCACTCCCTGGAGCGCGAAGCGGCGATGTTGCGGCGGGCGGGCGCGAAGCGGGCGCCGGAGTTGTACTCCCTGACGCATATAGGCTCGGGCGTGGCGCTGATCACGGAGTGGATACTCGGCATCGATGCGACGAACGCCGCCGCCGCCATTCGCCGACGCGAGGCGCGCTGTGAGGAACGGCTCTTAAGTCTATGCGTCGACATCGCCACTGCCTTCGCTGAGGTTCACGATTCGGGAGTCTTGCACGGCGATGTGCATCCGCGGAATGTGCTCGTAGAGGGGCGAGGCACGGTGCGGCTCATCGACTTCGGCCTGGCGCAGCTCATGGAGGGCGACGACGATTCGGCACCGCGCGGCGGGGTAGCTTTTTATTTCGATCCGCAGTTCGCGGAGGCTCAGCGCAGCCATACGCCCGCGAAGCTGAGCGTGCCGGGCGAACAGTACTCGGTGGCGTCGCTCCTCTATCAGCTCTTGACGGGAGTATATTACGTCGATTGGAGCATGGAACGCGACGAACTTCTGCGCCAGATCGCGGAGGATAGTCCGATGCCATTCGAGGCGCGCGGCGTGCCCGGGTGGCCGGCGCTGGAAGATGTCCTCGGTCGGGCGCTGGAAAAGCGTCCGGAACGCCGATTTCCCAGCATGCGCGCGTTCGCCGACGCGCTGCGCGCGCTGGCGCCAGAGGCTCACGCCCGCGACCAGAAGGCGGCGCTGCATCACAAGGAGCGCCCGAGGGAGAAGGAGCTACTCGACCGTATGCTACGCCGCTACGCTCTGGGCGGCGAGGCTCTACGCGACGGTCTGGCGGCCACGCCGTTCGCCTCCATCAACTACGGCGCCGGAGGAATCGCCTACGCGATCTATACGCTTGCCCAGCGCCGCGGAGATCCACAGCTTCTTGCCTTGGCGGATGTCTGGTCGCAGAAGGCGCTTGCCTTGTCGTCTCATGAGAAGGCGTTCTACGACGCCGATCTGGAGATCACCGCCGAAAGCGTGGGAGAAGTGTCCCTCTTTCATTCCATTTCGGGACTGCACTGCGTTCGCGCGCTTATTGGCATGGCGATGGGCGACGTGAGCGGGGCGAATCGCGCGATCCAGGCATTTCTGGCGCGCTCGCGCGGCCCATGCTCCAAACCCGACCTCACTTTAGGGAGCGCCAGCCTGCTCCTGGGTTGCGCGGAACTGCTGGAAGCGATGCCCACTCCCTGGTTTATCCAGCTTGACCCGGTGAGGGAGCGGGGTCATGAAATCGCCGCTGAATTGGCCGTTCTGCTTGAGTCCGGGCAGATGGCGACCTCGACGCGCATCCCGGCGTTAGGGGTGGCGCATGGTTGGGCGGGTTTCGCGTTTGCTCTTCTTCGCTGGGCGCGCGCTACCGGGAAGAACGCCCATCCGGCGGTGGAGTCCGCGCTGGACGAGCTTGCCGCCATGGCGGAACCGCACGGTAGCGGCGTGCGCTGGCCGATTCACAATGCTACGGCGGCGCCGTCGTTTATGGAAGGTTGGTGCAACGGAACCGCCGGGTACGCGATGCTTTACGCCCTGGCGCATGACGTGTTGAGCGCGGGAAGGTTCGGCGAAATCGCGGAAGGCGCCGCCCTGAGCGCCTGGGCCGCGGAAACGCAAGTCGGTACATTGTGCTGCGGCCTCGGCGGCGTTGGTTACGCTCTCCTTGCGGCATATCGCTTGACCGGTTCGGAGTTGTGGCTGGAACGGGGGCGTGCAATTACGCGCCGGGCCGCGGCGGACGGCTCCAAATACTTCCTGCGGGACGCTCTGTATAAAGGCGCCGTAGGCGTCGGAGTTCTCGCGGAGGATCTCAAAGTGCCCCAGACTGCGGCGATGCCGCTCTTTGAGCCTACGCGCTGAGGATACCGGGAAGAGGCATCTCACGCGAAATCAGTCAGACGCCGTCGTGCTAGTAGCGATTGAGCTTGTCGAGGGGAGCTTTGGCTTCGGCGGAAGAGATCTCTCGAACGTAGATGTTGCGGAAACGGATCTCAGAACCGTGCGTCTGCAATTCGATCGCTCCGTTGGGGACGAGGGGTTGCTTGCGATCGAAGTAGTTGTCCAGCACCTGGCCGTTGACGGTCTGCTTCTCATTCAACCAGACCCATACGCGCGAGCCAATCATTTTGATCCGGAGAGTGTTCCACTGGCCGACCGGGTTGTCGGCCTTGACTATGGGCCATTTGCCTGGGTTGTCGTCGTTATCGTTCCAGAGCGCGCCCGATCCCTTGGGCGCGCCGTTCCTTACTTCGCGAGGATTGTCCGGGTCCCATATTTGCACTTGCGGGTAACTGCGAAGATAGACGCCGGAATCGCCGTTGTGGCTGACCATAAGCCAATCGACGGACATTTCGAAGTCCCCGAAATTCCTTACGGTGGCGAGGTGAGGGCTCCGGCCGTCAGAGACAATCTCGCCTTTGGCGCCATCCACACTCCAATGCATGTCGCGCTCGCTATTCCATTGGCCCTGTTTCGCTGCCAGTTCCTCGCTGGATAGCGCAGCCTCCGCGCGCGGATCATAGTTCGGCTGCCGCCCGCGCCATCCGGAGAGGTCTTTGCCGTTGAACAGCGCAAGGAACCCCGGCGGCGGCTGGTTTAGAGGGCGTTGCTGGGAAAAGGCTGGGCAAAAACTCGCAGCACACAATATGCCCATCCCGATCAACGCGAGTCGCTTCATGCCTCGCTACTATATCCGCCGCCGACGGATTTTGCAATCAGGCTCAGTGGGCAAGCGACTCACGAGAGCGAATCCAGAAGCTTCATCGCGGCGCGGATATCGCTGTAGCGTTTGTCTTGATTCTCCACTTCCCGCTCGATGTTCAACGGCCCGCGGAAACCAACTGGTTTACACTTCTCGAGGAACCGTCGGATGCCGACCGACCCCTCGCCTAGCGGGCGCTCGGCGCCGAGCGATCCCAGTACATCCTTCGCGGGCCAGTCGCCGTCTACAGACGGCGGTCAACTCCGCGCCTGGAATCAGTCCCCCCATGCCTCGAGATGCACCAGGCCCCTGAAATCTAATCCAACGACGCCGATTCGCACGGGCCGTAGTATCGCGCATTAAAGCTGATAAGATCAATCCTCAAATGCTGATATTGGCCGCGATTCTCGGAGTTCTGGTTTATGGGGTCGTCGCTTCTTACTTGGGGCACGCTCAGCCCAACCTTGGGGTTCAACGATGCGCAGAATGGCGCGATTGCAT
This sequence comes from Bryobacterales bacterium, assembly GCA_963703295.1. Lineage (GTDB taxonomy): Bacteria > Acidobacteriota > Terriglobia > Bryobacterales > Bryobacteraceae > PALSA-243. The sequence goes on along the minus strand of OY969810.1, from coordinate 6,252,520 downwards.
TCGCTCAGGCTATTGGACTGGCGATTGCCTCGGTTTCAGCAGGGCCTCTGATAGATCTCAAGGGTAAGAAAACCGCCATGGTTGCAGGACTGGCAACGATCTGCGCGGCGTTGGGCTTCCTCCCCAGCGCCGGCCACGACTACACAGCGGTCATTGTAAGCCTGGCTGTTCTGGGATTGGGCGGAGGCGTATTGGTGACCGCCGCGAACGCTCTGGCTTCCGACGTGAATCCATCCCGGCGAGCGTCGATGCTCAACCAGTTGAACCTGTTCTTCGGGCTGGGAGGCCTTCTCACGCCGCTGATAACGGCCAATGTATTGGGAGGTAACGCGGTCGGAATGTGTTATCTCGCGGCCGCCCTGGGCGTCATCACCCTGATCGTCAATATCATCACTCCTATGCCCACGCCGACTGGGGAGCGCGGCTTCAAAGCATCGGAAATCGGAGTGATTACCGGCCGTCCAGCATTGTATCTCTTGGCGCTCATGCTGTTCCTCTACGTAGCCTGCGAAGTCGGGGTTTGGAACTGGCTGGCGGCATATTTGGTACAAGTACGCGGTCTGGATAAGAGTTCGGCGCTGAATGTTTTGTCGCTCGGCTTTGCGCTCGGGTTGCTGATTGGGCGGATAATCGCATCGCGAATTCTGATCCGTGTTTCGTCGCAAACCGTGACCTTGGCCGCCTCCGCCGCAATGACCGTCACTACCTTGCTGATGCTCTGGGCGAGCACCCCGACAGTCGCCTGGATCTCGGTATTCTGCGCCGGTCTCGCCATGGCGCCAATGTTTCCGACAACGCTCGCGATCGTGGGAGATGTATTTCCAAAAATGACGGCGACAGCCATGGGGATCGTTATTACCTGCGGCTGGATCGGGCTGGCTGTAAGTTCCCCGATTATTGGCCAGGTGGCAAACGCATCCAGTCTGCAGACCGGACTGTTGTTGCTGCCTGCGTTCTCGGTCGCATTGATTCTGACGAACCTCCTTTTGCGCCCGATGTTAAGGAAGGAAATGCTAGGAAAGAAAGCTTGACCCGAGATTACCGAATCGTAATCCGGGCGTAATCCTGGGTGACGAATCGCCACGATCTTCTGTTTTGAATTGGCGTACACTGCGTAGGAGATCCTACGCCATTTGTGAACGGTGAGGTTTAGAGATGAGATTTACGAACAGTTTGGCGGGCGCGGCGCTATTAGGATTGACTATTGGCGCAGTGAGCCGGATTGCCGCCCAGGGGGCGCCGCCGCCGGCTACCGCGCCCCAGGCTCAAACCGGACGCGGCGGCGGACGGCGCGTGGGCGGCTTCGTTCCCGGTCAGGCGCGGCCTCCCGGTGACGCCGCGCAGATCGCCCGCGGCAAAACTCTGTACGGTATTAATTGCACCGGCTGCCATGGCGCAGACTTGCGAGGCGGCGACATGGGTGGCCCGAACCTGCTGCGGTCGCAAGTGGCGCTGGCAGATAAGGATGGCGAATTAATTCTCCCGATTATCCAGGGCAGCCGTCAGGACGCGGGAATGCCCGCGGTGAACATGAGTCCCGAGGACGGAAAGGCAGTGGCTGCCTACATTCGAAGCATTGAGGAAACCATTGGAAGACAGGGGATGCCGCCTTCACTCGGAGTAGCCGCGACAAGCGTGTTAGTCGGGAACGCGAGCGAAGGCCAGGCTTACTTCGCAACCAAGTGCGCCGCTTGCCACTCCGTCACGGCCGATTTGAAAGGCATCGGGACGACTGTTGACGATCCCAAAGCCCTTCAGAACCTGTGGGTCACAGGTGGCGGCCGTGGTCGCGGTGGTCGGGGCGCGACGGCTCCAGGCGCTCCGAACGCCCGTACTGTCATGGTTACCGTTACCCCGCCTTCGGGACAGAGTGTGGAAGGCCGACTGGTTCGCGTAGACGACTTCCTTGTCACGGTGGGACTCTCCGACGGAACGATACGCAGCTTCACACGAAAGGGCGACGAACCCCGGGTCGAAGTCAGGGATCCCATGAAGGCCCACCGGGATATGTTGGCGGAGTACACGGATAAGACGATGCACGATGTGACTGCCTATCTGGTGACCTTGAAATGACGATCAAACGACTGACACTGGCGGCGCCCCTCTTGCTGTTAACGCGAATGGCGATGGGGCAGGGCAACGGACTGGATCCCGGCGACTTACTTAAGCCCCTCAAAGATTCGTGGCCGACTTACAACGGCGACTACTCAGGCAAACGCTACAGCACTCTTTCCCAGGTCAATCAAACCAACGTGATGCATCTTACCCTGGCCTGGATGACCAGAGTCACTCCTGGGGCCGGAAATGCGGGAGGCGGCGGTGGACGCGGAGGGCGCGGCGGCGGTGGAGGGGGAAACTTGATTGTAGGGGGCGAAGGCCCGGGCGATATCGCGGCAGGCGGCGGCTCCATTAAGGCTTCCGTGCTACAGGTCGATGGAACTCTTTACTTCACTACGCCGGACAATGCCTGGGCCGTAGACGCGCGCGACGGGCGCGAACTGTGGCACTACTTCTGGAAGACGAAGGGCGGCACGCACATCGGCAATCGGGGCCTCGGAATGTGGAACAGCTACCTGTTCATGGAGACGCCCGACGATTATCTGGTGTCTCTCGATGCAAAGACAGGTAAGGAGCGCTGGCACAAGGCGATCGCCGATCTGTCGCTCGGGTATTTCTCCACGCCGGCCCCCATCGTAGTGGGAAATCATGTGCTGGTAGGAACGGGGAATGACATAGACGCTCCCGGCTTTTTACAGTCATTCGATCCCGAAACGGGCGACCTGCAATGGAAGTTTTATACTACGCCGATGAAACTGGGCGATCCCGGAATCGAAACATGGGCCAGCCTTGACGCAGCCCGGCACGGCGGAGGGCAGGCCTGGGTACCGGGGGCGTACGATCCGGAGACGAAGCTCTATATTTTCGGCACCGGCAACCCAACGCCGGCATTCACTAAGGGGACCCGTGGCGAAGGCGATAACCTGTTCACCTGCGCGTTGGTGGCCGTGAGTGTCGAGACCGGCAAAATGGCTTGGTACTTCCAAACATCTCCGCATGACATGCACGACTACGATTCCGCGCAAACGCCGGTGCTGGTTGACGGGATGTTCAACGGGAAGATGAGGAAGCTGGCCTTGACCGCCGCGCGCAATGGATACTTTTTCACTTTGGATCGAGTGACGGGCGAACATTTACTGACTAGCAGGTACGGATTACTCACGAACTGGGCCAAAGGCATGAATAAGTCCGGCGGACCACTGCACGATCCCGAGAAGGATGCGACAATCGCCGGGTCGCTTGTCTCGCCGAATTCCGATGGCACTACAAATTGGGAGCCGCCCGCGTTCTCTCCGGACACCGCTTTGTTTTATACCGCCGAGGGCAACGCGTATTCGATTTTCTACCTGACGGACATGGACCCGCGGGGATCGATGGGCCTCGGCGGGAAGGAAGAGGTTGGCGTCGGATCGGGTGGGAGTTACTTGACGGCGATCGACTATAAAACCGGGAAGGTAGTCTGGAGGCACCATTATTACGGCAACGGCGGCGGCGGCGGAATGCTGACAACCGCGGGCCGCTTGTTGTTTGCAGGCGACGGCGAAGGCAATCTAGTGGCGCATGACGCAGGTACGGGTAAGCCTTTATGGAATACTCGCATTGGAGGCATCACCAATCCGCCTCAGACCTACATGCTGGATGGCCGCCAGTATGTGATTGCGGCCACCGGCGATATGCTCTGGGCGTTCGTGCTTTACTAAAGCGCGGGGGGGCCTATTCGGAACGAGCTACAGCACAGTCACGGCGTGCGCAATGCGATCGGGACCGGGCCTTCCGGAATTCCGTTGCTTACCGTGACGGCTAGCAGTACGCGGAAACCGTCCGGCACCCGGAGCGACTGGGCCCATGGCAATTGGGCCAAAAAGCGTTCCTGAGTAGAGCCTTCGGCCGCTGCAAGAGTGCCTTGAGTGTGTTTCCCGTATAGAAACAACAGCCAATGCCCGGTTGTTGGATGGCGCCGCAAGGCAATCAATCCCCGATCGCTGATCAGTTGGCCGGTTTCGCTGTCAAAGGCCGTTTCGAATTTCGGGGCCGATACCGCTGCGGGACGAGCCAAAGTGACATCCCCGGCATCAGGAGCGAGTTTCAAATCCGTTCCCAGGCGCGCGGTCCACGTGTTGACTCTTTTTCCACCGAGGAGGATAAGGTTATAACGCCGTACATCATCCTCATTCACCATACGGCTCTGCTTCACGATCAACGTTTTCTTCCTGGCCTGGAAGATGTTCGTGAACAGGTTGATCGCAACCGCTTCGCCCATTCCGGTGTACTCATCCGGACAAGGCGTTCTCTTCACCGCCCTTCCGGACGGACCTTTCACGGCCGCCGGCTGAGTATCCCTACACTCGCCAACGTCTGGGTTGCTTAGAACGAGGACTGTCGGGCTTTCAGAGTCGAGGAAGCGGTTCCAAAGGCACGACACCAACGGGGTCATAGGCACCGAGGCCGCCTGCGCTGAGCCGATATTCGAAGCGCCAAGCCACAGGCGGCGCTGGCGATCCGCCGAGAACAAAAGGGCAGCGCAGACAAGAGCAGTAGACGCCAGCATAATCCAGCCGGCTCTGGGCATCGGCAAACGTTTAGGCGGCGAAGGGCTGAATGGCGCCGTAAAGACCGGGGCGTAGCTCCCGAGCGGAATCTCGAGTATTACCTTGCTGCTTTTGCCTTCGTCCCGATAGTATTCATGCAGCCGGCGCCGGGCTTCTCTAGCCTGGACACGCACCAGGGAATCCTGACTCGCATCGAAGTCCGCCCCCTTCGCGAAGGCTTTCACCGCGATCACGTACTCGCTGATCTCGTGGGAGCGGTTCGTGAAGTGATACTCGCAAATCAGCGACAGAAAACGCTGTAGCTTTGGGGCGCGGCGAAACTGCGCTGAGTGCAGTACGCGTTGGACCTCTTCCCGCTGCTCGTTAACCGACATAGCGCCACCCGGCCCGAAGTTCCGCCCGTTACACAAGTTAGCTACGTTAATAACAACTTTACGGGGTCTATGTGGCCTTTATCATGTCAAGGCGAAAAGAAGTTGTCAACCGCGCCATATTGATCCCCCAGTCATAGTAGATCTTACTGCTTGTCGTGATTGACATCCTTAACATTGACAGCCGCGGCCGGCGGCGCCAGCCTTGTTGCAAACCGAAAAGGGAAAGGTGATTCATGAGGATACTTCTGGTGGAAGCCGAGAACTCGGTCGGCGGGCATCTTCGAAAGGGATTGAAGGAAAACGGTTTCGCGGTCGACATTGCACGCCAGCCGCAGGATGCCCGGGACTGGATGAACCGGACCGAATATGATCTGCTGATCTGCGCCGGTAGGGCACAGCCTGTAGTCCTCAAGGCTTTTAGGGGCGGGTCCCCGCAGACTCCTGTACTTTTCCTTACGTCGCGTGAAGACCCAAGAAGTGAGCCGGGTAATTACCTTGCGAAGCCGTTCGGGTTCTCCGACCTCCTCACGCATGTGCGCTCCATTTTGCATCGGGGACCGGGCAGCGTCGATGAGCATCTCGATATCGCGGATTTGAGGATAGACTTGGTGCGTCACCGGGCCTCACGTGGCGATACGCGCCTCGATTTGACCCCCAAGGAATTCCTCCTCCTCTCACTGTTGATGCGCAAGTCGGGAGAGATACTCTCCCGAGCGCTGATTGCAGATCAGGTGTGGGATATTAACTTCGAGACTAATACGAACCTTGTGGACGTCCACATCCGGCGATTGCGAGCGAAGGTCGACGATCCGTTTCCTAAGAAACTCATTCATACGGTTCGGGGGGCGGGATACGTCTTGGAGGACCGGGAGCACATGAAATCAAATGGCGAGAGTGTAATTTCGCGATAAGTTGCAGCGCTGCGGTCTCCGGTAAGGGATGACGCCATCTTTAACGCTGGCATGTCTCGTGGAGTTCGCGATAAGATCGGCCACGGGATTCCTGCCCAGGCAGTCGCCGATGAATGAAATTAGTGGCGTCGGGTGTATCCCCACCAACTATCCGAACTGAAGAACGTGAGAAGGATGCGAGGCTGATCAGCGTAGAACTGATTTGGGACAACCTGGGCGATGAACCTTAAGCAGCCGGGATCGCGCCCTTGGGAGCCGAAGAGCCGCACCGGGGGGGAAGATATTGGCGGCTACCCCGGCCACGCATCAATTCCCCGTCGGCGTCTTCTCCACGTGATCGATCACCAACAGGTCAACCGGTTCCTTCTTGGCTTCCAGCTTGAGGCCGATTGTTCTTGTAGTGCGTTGAAAATGCTGGGCGGCTCTCCTTCAGGAGCGATGCGGTTGCTGGATCGTCGCCGGCCGGCCCCGGGCCCAGATCGTCTCGGATGTCCTTGCTCATGATAGGGCCGCCGCGTCCCCCCAGCTCGATGAGTCGTAGCGGAGCCTCAAATCGAAGTTGCCCTTCAAGCCGGTCTACTTTTCGTCTGTGCAAGACCTGACCGAGGCACATCTATTCCAACCAAGGAATTTGCTTGTTGAGGCGAAAAGCAGATTCCCCAGATAATTGCAAGGACATTGCGAAAGCCGAAGGCACCATTGGAAATTACCTCGTCTCCCTTGGGCGGGGCGGGCCGCACCTTCATATGCCACCGAGGGGGAAGGGGAGTTCTGAATCCCTCAGTCTGAGATGATGGAAGGCAATTCATCGTCGTCACCAACGCTCAGCACTTCAACGCGCAGTGCAAATGCAGAAGACTCCGAGAATTCTCCCGCGCGTTACTTATAAAAAGCTATTCGAGGATCGACGCTCGAAAGCCCCGGATGCCGCTTCAGAAATCGCAGGAGCCTCCGTGACAAAACCGCGCAAAACCCCTCGGATTGAAGCTACTTGAGTTGCCTTTGAGAGAAACGCAGATTCCTCAAGTTGTTGAAAACTTTGAAAGTGGAGGTAAACCTAAAGAAGCTTTGGAGACGGTCGAACTGCGCCCAAGGGAGACGAGTGATTTCCAATGACGCCATCCGCTTTCGCCATGTCCCTGCAATTACAACAATCTGGGGAATCTGCTTTCGCTCAATGAGCAAACTCTTTGGTCAGATTAGATGCCCTCCGGACACAGTTTTGGCACAGACGAAAAGCAGGGGGTTAATCCTTCTAAGTTGTCTCCAACGATTGCCTACATACCGGGTCTCTTCGCCGTCCTCACATCTGCGATTGCTTGCTGGGGGAGGCGAACTTTCTCGGATTAACCGGCCAATCCGGTGAAAGTCGACGTACTTTCTGCCGCCAGCCCCATGGGCCTTTCCCCATACCGGCAGCAGCGCGGCGTTATTCTTTTTCCAGGCGAGATTTGTGTAGAAGGAAGGGCCTCGCACCGGCCTGTCGATTCTGGCAAGATTACCGGGCCGGGCGGGGCCCTCATCGCTACGATTCTGTTTATCCCACTCTCGGCGGCGCAATGCAATCTCGAAGCCGATTGGGCTGAGGCCGGCATGCAGGTCATCCTGCGCCATTGCCCGATTTGCGCTCAGGATTCCATTGTCGGTCATGGCCGCCGCCGCAAACAGGCACACGATCAACACCATGATTGGATCGGGATTCGCCGCGGCCTGTGCAACCGGTGCGGCAAGACGTTCACCTTCCTGCCGCCCTTTTCTCCTCCCTACGGCCATTACAGCTTCATCGCCCGCAGCCAGGCGCTGCAGCGCCGCTTCCTGGAAGGCCGTCCCTGGGAAGCCGCGGCGCCCACCGTCAAAGACCCCGATCGCGTGGCCGATCCCTCCACTCTGCGCCGATGGTGCCAAACCCTGGATTCTTCTCGGCCGCCGTTTTCTTTCCTGCGCGAGACGATCCGGGCTGTCGGCGTGTGGCTCACCAGAACCGAGATTCTCGTGCACAATTCGCTTCCCTTGCGCTGGCACACCGTATTCCCGTTTCTCGCCCGGTTCTGGCCCTTGCGGATATAGAACGAACCCGCCGCCCACCATCCTTGCCTGGGAAGAGGGCTGCTTTCCGCCTAAGCTCGACTCCGGAGGCGAAAACAGCACCATGGCCGAGAATCTGGAGCGGCTCAAACAGCGCGTCTCGCTGCTGGAGTATTTGCAGCGCCACAACTGGAAGCCTTGTCGTACCGGCTCACGCCGGGAGTTTGTCGGGCTGTGTCCCTTACATCAGGATACGCACCCTTCCTTCTACGTCAATGCCGCCAAAAACCTGTTCTACTGCCACGGCTGCGGCCGGGGCGGGGACCTGATCCGCTTTGTCCAGCTATTCCTCGATCTACCCTTCCGCCAAACGGTGGCTCATCTCGAACAGGAACTGCTCCCCGACCCCGTTTTCCGATTGCTGGAGGAGACGGCCGCTTTTTATCAGCTTCAACTGCACCGCCATCCCGAAGCTACAGATTATCTGGAACGTCGCGGAGTGCACGATTCCTCTCTGATTGAGGAACTCGGCATCGGTTATGCTCCCGGTGGAAACTTACGGCGTCATCTGGCTGCTTGGTGTTCCTCATTCGATCAGTTGTTGGAAATCGGATTGATCAATCATCACGGCCGCGATGCCTTCTGCCGGCGGCTCATTTTTCCTTGCCGACAGCACGGGCGAATCGCCAACCTCTATGGCCGCAGCATCGGCGCGGCGTTCCCCCACCGTCTATTACCGCGCTCCAAAGGCGGATTGTTCGCCTGGGAATCCGTCAGCACGTTCTCCACTGTAATCCTCGTCGAAGGGCTGTTCGATCTGGCCGTGCTGTGGCAGGCCAGTTTCCGCAACACCACATGCGCCCTCGGCGCCCAGTTGACGCCCGCTCAGTGGGCACAGCTTACCGATCAACCGGGCCGCCTGGTCTATATCGCCTTCGACCGCGATTCAAACCAGGCCGGCCAGAAGGCTTCCCATCAACTCGCCCTGCGCCTGGAAAATGCCGGCCTTCCGGCCCACATCGTACAGTTGCCCGACGGCCACGATCCCAACAGCTACTTCGTAGCCGGCGCCAGCGCCGTCGATTTTACCGCCCGTCTGCGGGAAGCGGACCGGCTATGAAGTTCTCCGTGGCCTGGCGACCATCCGTTTCCGCCAGCGCTTCGCCCTGGCGCGTGCTCGATGAGCGCGGCCGGGAAGTGGCCTGGGCCAACGCCTTCCTCGATGCTCAGCGGGTTCGCCAACTTTCCCTGCGTTCCCTGCGCGCCTATGCTTATGACCTGTTGCACTTCGCCCGTTGGGGAGCGGAACGCCCACCGCTGTCGCAAACCACTGAATCCACCCTGCTCGACTATGCCCGTCACCAACTGGATCAAGAACCCAAACCCGCGCCGCAAACCATCAATCATCGCCTGGGCGTGCTGCGTTGTCTGTACCGCTTCCATTACGGACAGGAGATTCCTGCCGGCCACTACCACTTCCAGCGCTTCTATAAGACCAGACCCCCGCTCGGCGACGGCCAGGCGCACCGCGCCGTGACCCGGGGGTTCCGCCTGAGACAACCGCGACGGGTGGTTGTACCGCTGTGTGCCGAAGAAGTGGCCCGGTTCTGGCGCAGCTTTCGCACCTTTCGCGATCTCGCCCTGGTGGGCTTGATGTTACTGGACGGTCTGCGTTCCTGTGAGGTTCTGGCTCTCCGACTCGAGGATCTTCAACTCGCCGACGCCTACATGCGGGTTCTCGGCAAAGGCAACAAGAAACGTGTGATGCCGCTGCCGCCGGAAATCATCGAAGTGCTCGAAAAGTATGTGCGACTGGAAAGACCGCTCACCAATTCCTCTTCCCTCTTCGTTTCTCTGAAAGGCCGCCAGCGGGGACGGCCCATGACACCCGCTGGACTGCGCTCCCTGTTCCGCCATCATCGCCTGCGCAGTCGCGTTCCGCAGGCCAACGCCCATCGGCTCCGCCATACTTTCGGCGCCGATATGGTGCGCGCCGGAATCTCCCTGCCCGCGCTGCAACGCCTGATGGGTCATTCGCAGATTCACACCACCATGCTGTACGTCCAGCTTGCTCCCCAGGACGTGTGGCGTGAATATGCCCGCGCCATCGAGAACCGCACGCAATTGTCCCCGCCGCCGATCCTATGAACCCGCCCAAAGCCACCCTCGACCAGATCTTCGAATCTCACATCCGGAGCCTCGCTGTGACTCACCAACCCGGCACGCTGAGAGCCTACCGGGGTGCGGCGCACCGTTTTCTCCGCTATCTCCATCACGCTTTTCCGCAACTCCGCCGTTTGGCGCAACTCCGCCGCGATCCGCATCTGCTGGGCTGGTTTCGTTGTCTGTGCGAACAGGATCCGCCATTGTGCAACCAGACCCGCAGACAGCATCTGATCCACATCCGCCGTCTGCTGGAGGATCTGGCCACCCACGGTCACCCCGTCCAGCCCGGCCTGATTCGCAGCGAGGACCTCCCCCCGCGGGATCGATGGCTGCCCAAACCGCTTCCCCTGGAAGACGATCAACGACTGCAACAGGAACTGCGCCGTACCGACAATCTGCTTTCGAACCTCCTGCTGCTCACCCGCTTCACCGGTATCCGCATTGGCGAATGCATCCGCCTGCCTCTGGACTGCCTACGCCAGGTTGGGCCAGATCAATGGGCGCTTCACGTCCCCCTCGGCAAGTTGCACACCGAACGCCTCGTTCCCGTCGATGCCGAGGTTCGCGGCATCATTCAACGCATTCTGGCCTTGCGCCCTCTGGCCCGGCCGGAACTTTTGGCCCGATCGGAAGGCTTCCTGTTACCTCATGGTGGCCCGTGGGGCGCGTATCACCGCCTCTTTGAAACCTTGGCTGATGCCGCCACGCGAGCTGGTTGCTCGGCTCCTGTCACCCCTCACCGTCTTAGACACACCTATGCCTCAGAGATGCTCCGTCTCGGGGTCGGTCTTCCTGCTCTTATGCAACTGCTGGGTCACAATGACATCGCCATGACCATGCGCTATCTCCAGGTCACCCAACAGGATCTGCAGCGCGAGTTCCATCGCGCACGCCAGAACGCGCCCCACTGCCTGCCCCCGCTTTCTCTCCCCGAGCACGCCCGCACCGCCGGCCTTCCCGCCATCCAGCAGACACTGGCGGCCGCCCGCCACCTTCTGGAGATGCACCGTCGCTGCTTAACCGATGAAAAGGCCCGGCGCCAGTTCCAACTTCTCGATCGGCGCCTCCGTGCCGTCGCGGATCAACTCGCCCTCATCACTACAGCAGAAAAATGAGGAAAGATTGGCCGGTCAATCAGGATTTAACCGGCCTCGGCCAGTTGCCTGGCATTTCGGTACAGCGGCTAATGGCCGATGGCTACGGATTCGGCGCGGAAGGCGATTGGAAGACGGCGGCGTTGGTCCGCACCATGAAGGTGATGAGCGGCGGAATGACGGGCGGGACTTCCTTTATGGAGGATTACACGTACCACTTCGATCACTCCCATCGTGTGCTTGGCGCTCACATGCTCGAAATCTGCCCGAGCATCGCAGCGGAGCAGCCGACCGCGCAAATCCACCCGCTATCGATTGGCGGAAAGTCCGATCCGGTGCGCCTGGTTTTCACCGCGCCCAGCGGTAGCGCCATCGTCGTCTCCATCGTCCAGATTGGTGACCGGTTCCGCATGATCTCGAATGAGATCGACGTGGTTCAACCGGATCGGCCTCTTCCCAAACTGCCCGTGGCCCGCGCGGTCTGGATACCGCGGCCCAATCTGCAGATCGCTGCCGCGGCCTGGATCTACGCGGGCGGCGCACATCACACCAGTTTCAGCCAATCGCTCACTACAGAGCATATGGAAGATTTCGCTGCGATGGCCGGAATCGAATTTCTGTGTATCGACAGCGATACAAAGTTGCGCGATTTCCGCAACGGACTGCGTTGAACGAAGCGGCGTACCTGCTTAGGAACGGTTGCTAAGTTCGCGGTCCAATTCAGCTTACTCAATTGCGTCCCCTGGAATATTGATTGGGCACGTCACTACTCACGTGCGGGAATCTCAGAGCGGGCGAGAAGCTATTCCTGTTCCCACGCCGGAGACATGTGGTCGAACTGGAGGGGGGCGGCCAAGTTGAAGCCCGCGCCACTCGCGCCTGTGGCTCCGAGTCTTGAGACCGTGGCGAGTTTCTTGCGCCCCTCGGCGCCGGCCGTTAGCGTGTCGCCGACCGACATGGCCTGGGTGCAGAAGAACCCGGCGCACTACGGCCGGGCGATCTCGCACCGTGCAGGCCCGCCCCAAGATTCAGCTTGCCGCGCATGCGAGCGCGGTCTCTTGTACCGTGGCAGCGAAGCATCATATCATACGTGTGCATAACGCAGTGAGAATCATGCAACATCGAATCGGCGGAGTCAAGAAACCCGACAGGACCGGACACTCCCATAGTAGTGACAGGATTGCAAATAACGCTTGACACGCGCCTTTGCCAGCTATATAGTCGCCGCAATGCCGACTGCGTTACAAAACTGACGCCGGTCGCTAGTATCCTGAGCGAGAGATGCGTTTAGAAAGTCGCGCGACCTTCCCGAGAATTAGATCCGCGTCGGCAGTCCAAACGAAGGGCTTGGGATTCTCGTTGCGCTTGTCCAAATAGTCGAGCATGGCCTTCTCCAGCGCGCGCACAGCAGTGTGACTGCCGCGACGGACGCATCGTTCCGTCACCTCCCCGAACAGCCGTGCCACCAGGTTCAGCCAACTACCGCTGGTCGGCGTGAAATGAATCACGTACCGCGGATGACGCTTTAGCCAGCCGCGCACCTTGGCTACCTTGTGAGTGCCATAGTTATCCATTACCAGGTGCACATCGTGGCCGCTGGGAAGATTAGCTTCGATCTCATCGAGGAAGCGTATGAACTCCTGATGCCGGTGACGGCGGTAGCACGTGCTGATGGTTACTCCCGAAGCCACATCCATGGCAGCGAACAACGATGTGACTCCGTGCCGCTCGTAGTCGTGGGACTGCCGGGCTGGCACGCCTGGCGCCAGCGGCAGAATCGGCTGCGTCCGATTCAACGCCTGAACCTGACTCTTTTCGTCCACACACAGCACGATCGCACGATCCGGCGGATTCAGGTACAACCCTACGATATCCCGCACCTTCTCAACAAATTGAGGATCTTTGGAGAACTTGAAATTCTCTACGCGGTGCGGCTGCAATCCGAAAGCACGCCAGATTCGCACGATTGCATTCTGCGTCAGGCCCACCTCTTGCGCCATGAGACGGGTGCTCCAATGCGTGCTGTTGGCTGGCATTGATTCCAGCGTCTTGGTGACGACATCCTCAATCTGCTGATCGGTGATCTTGCGGGGCGCGCCGACACGCGGCTCATCCAGTAAGCCATCCAACCCGAACTCAATAAACCGTTGCCGCCACTTTCCCACTGTCGCGCCGGTAATCTGCAGTTTCCGAGCGACCTCCGAGTTGTTCAAGCCCTCCCCACAATTGAGCACGATCCGGGCGCGCATCGCCATGGCCTGCGCTGACTTCGGCCGTCGCGCCATCAGGCTCAATTTCGCCCGATCAGCATCGGCAATTTCCAGTGGTTTCTTGGGACGGCCTGATCGCATGCCCAAGTATGAGGCCGAAACGTTATTTACTCAACGTATTTCTCGCTCAGGACACTAGTGAGAGGGGGAATAATGAGGCGATTTGTAAACACATTCTACCTCTGCGCCCTGGTGGTGAGCGCCGTCTTTGCTCAGGCTGATCGGGGAACGATCACCGGAACCGTAACCGATCCCTCCGGCGCCATTGTCGCATGCGCGCGGGTGAGCGCCGAAAATATGGAGACGCACAACGTCGTCCAGTCGGTCACGTCGTCAACGGGCAATTTCACGCTGCCCCAACTGCCGGTTGGGATGTGGGACGTCACCGTCGAGGCGCCGGGATTCAAGCGGTTCCGCTCGCTCAAGAATACGATTCAGGTCGCGCAGACGCTTCGCGTCGACGTGGTCCTGGAACTCGGGTCGAACACGGAGACGATCGCGGTGCAAGCGGAAGCAGTGGCGATCCGAACGGAGAGCGCGGATATCACCACCACGGTTTCGAATCAGATGTTCGTCGAGCTTCCGATTCAATGGACCAATGGCTTCTACGGCAATCAGGCGGTGCGGAGCCCGCTTTCGGTCGCCCAGATTCTTCCCGGGATGAGCGGCGGCACGAGCTACTTCAACTCGCTCGGGCTGACCGGCGGCGGCGCGTCCGTGAATGGACAGCCGACGTCCACCTTCAAGGCGTTGGTGGATGGGCAGGACAGCACGAACCTCTACACTCCCTCGTTCTTCTTCTACCAGCAGCCCTCGGTCGAGGCGCTGGAGGAAGTCAGCCTGCAGACCGGAAACTACTCGGCCGAGTTCGGGCAGGCGCAGGGCGGCATCTACAACTTCACCGCCAAGTCCGGGACCAACCAGTATCACGGCGGCGTGTTCTATCGCCTTACCAACGAGGATCTGAACGCCCACCAGCCTTACACCGGGTCGCGGCCGCCCAGCAGGCAGAACAATTTCGGCGGCACCTTCGGCGGACCCGTATTCATTCCCCATGTGTATAACGGCCACAATAAGACTTTCTTCTTCTTCTCTTTCGAAGGCTTCCGCTCGGTTCTACCGGTACCGAATTCGGGAACGTTCACGACCGTGCCGAACGCGGCGGACCGGCTCGGCGATTTCTCGCGGGATCTGGGGGCGCAGGTGACTTGTGGCGGCGACCCGTGCAAGGACGGATTGGGGAGTCCCGTTCTAGCCGGAGAAGTCTTCGATCCGCTGAGCATGGCGGCGGATGGCTACACGCGCTTGCCGTTTCCGAACAACACCATCCCGGCGAACCGCATGGATCCCGTCGCAGTGAAGATTCTCGGCTTCCTGCCGAACACGGTCAATAGTCTTCAGGCGCTGAACTATCAGCTATCCGGAACGACTCCCAGACCACAGAACCTCCCTTCCGTGAAGGTCGACCACAACGTATCACCCGCGCTAAAACTCTCGGCGTTCTATTCGTATGTGGGAGGGTCGGGTCAAACCAGCACAGACGGCTTGCCGTCGAACATTACCACGGCCGGCTTGAACACCAGCCGTTCCAGCACGGCGCGCCTGAACGTGGATCACACGCTACGGCCCTCGATGCTGCTCCATTTCGGCGTGGCTAGCGGGGCTGCTCCACGCCGCGCCGGCCTCACCACACCACCACAAAACAAAGGCCGATTCGTTACCTGTCAAACTCGAAGGCTTGACCGATGGCCTGATGTCAGAACACAAGCCGCAGCGACATTTCCATCTGCCGGGGGTTCAGCGTGGCCGTCATGCGATTCAGGCTGGCGTTGGTCTGGACCAGCCGGCCCTGCAGCCAGTTGCGCCAGTCGTACGACGGTGCGATGTTAAACGCAGAGAACTGAGTATGGTTGGGGAGGTTGTACATCTCCGCGCGGAACTGTAAATTGCGCCCTTCGTGTTTCAGCGGGAAGTTCTTGGTGATAGTCATATCCAGGTTGCTGACGCGGGTACCGGGTATGTTGAGGAGCGAACCGGCGCCGGCGTTGCCCAGGCAGGACAGGTTCTCCCCCACGCCGTAGTGCGGGTCGGCCGCGGGTTGCTGGCTGCACGGGAACGGAATGGAGAAGGCCGCCGTGTTGATGATCTGGTTGCCCGGGTTTCCGTTCAGGGGGTAGCTTGGGGTAGCTGGGGTGCCGGACGACGTGGACGTCGTGCTCGCAGCGGGGTTGATCGCCAATGACTGCCCGATGCTCGACAAGTTATAGTTGCCCGTGACGACCGCCCTGAAGCTTTCGCTGCCGCCTGTCCAGTTCCACTGCGGGTAGCAGGTGGCGACGCTGGAGCAGGTGGAGTTGGTGTTGGCGAAGGTGGGGGTAGGTATCGGGGTCATCTGGTTGCTGCGCCACTGATACAGTCCGGAAAGAACCCAGTGATCCGTAACCCAACCCAGCGGCTTGAAGTTCAGCTTCTCTCCGAGGCCTGGAACCTCATACACCGAGTTGACCGTAAAGTAAACCGGCGTGGGCGAGTAGGACGGTCCCCAGTTGCGGAACTTATCCGGCAAGAGGGGGTCGCGGCTGAAGCCCGGGTCATTGTTGTTGAGGAGAGCTCCACCGGGTCCCATCGATTTGTCCCACGTAAAAGCAAATCCGTAGGAAAGGCGCCTCGTCATGTTACGGCGCACGTTGATCTGTAAAGCATTGTAGTTCGAGGTCCCTTCGAACTGTTGCGCGGAGATGCCGGAATAACTGGAGACGCAGGTGGGGCACACGGTCGGATCGTAGATGTATTGGCCGCCGAGCAGGCCCAGACCGCTGTTCCCCCCTTGATATCCCGTCAGCGCATTGTTTTGGAGGTACGCTGTCGTAGGATTCACCCAGGCGGCGCCGTTATTGAACTGGGAGTAGAGCGGGAAGTAGTCCAGCGGAATATTGAGCGGCACGTGGCGGCGCAGTTGGAATACCCAGGACGCCTCCACCACCGTGGAGAAGCCTACTTTCTGCTGAACTTGGATGCTTCCGTTGTAGGTGGATTCGTTTTGCTGGCTTCCCGTGAAGTCGGCGTTCATACTCCCCGGCGAAATTGCGCCGAGCGACGCTGAGCCAGACGAGATATTCGTGATGTTTCCGTAGTACAGGTTCAGACTTTGAAGAGTGGGCGGAAACGAAATCGGGCTCGCGATTTGATTGTAGCTGAGCCGGTTCAGGAATTGGCCGATACCGCCGCGAAGGGCGGTCTTGCCGTTGCCGAACACGTCCCAAGCGAAGCCGAAACGGCCCGCCGGAGAAAGTAACGGCACTTTGTACAAGCCCTGCGGAAGCCGCGGATCCGTTCCGGCCACGAGCATACCCGGGTACGGAGTCGCCGCGGACGGATAGTGGGCCACCGAATTCGGAACGAACGTTCCGATTAACGACGAAATGGCAAAGGTACCGGTCCCTGGATCGTAGGCCTTGGTTGTTGCGGTGCTGGGGCAGGGACTGTTGGCGGTCGAAATCACCGCATTGGTAGTGGGGTTGACACACTCCCCGACGTACAGCCGCTCCACCTGATTGGTGTTATAGGACGAGGCGACGAATTCTGCCGAAGCGTTCCGGCCGGTGCCCACGTTGGCGATCGGCGGCATGCCGTAGAAGCGCAGGCCGAGGTCGAGAGTCAGGCGCCGGCTCACTCGCCATGAATCCTGCACGTAGAACTCTGTCTGCCAGAACTTCCAATCGCCGATGTTCTTTTGGCCTTCCGCGTACTGCCGGTAGTTGCCCAGCCAGGCGTTGGCAAAGCCGTCCTGCGTGTCGAGCGGGTTCTGTCCGCTCCCGTCGTTGCCAAAGCTGTAGGAGCCAAGGTAGCTGCCCTGGCTGCCGTCCTGCACCTTGAAGGTGCGCTCGACGTACACGCCTGCCTTCAGGTTGTGTTTGCCCACAACCTTGGTGAGATTGTCAGCGAAAGTCCACGAATCGGCCTGGTTGGTATATGGACACCCATTCCAGCAGGGGTTGGTGGATGGGGCAGTCTCGGTGCGGCCGGCAGAGTCGCCATAGGCGACAGTGGGCACGTAATTGGCGAAGTTCAGCGGGCCGGTGCCGGCCAACCAGCGCGTTCCGCTGTTGTTGGTGAATAGAGGGTCGGTGGCAAAGTTGTCGAAGGAGGGTGGATTACCCATGTTCGCCCGTTGGACTTGGGAATCATTCGCCTCATAATAGCCGATTCCGTTGAAAATCTTCCCGAAAGTGAACTCGTTCACCATGGTTGGGGAGAGGGTAGTGGTGAGGCCGACCGCGTATCCGTGGCCCGGTTTGGTGAAGTTCGCGGCGGTTGGACTATAGTTGCCGGAGGTGTCTTTCACCGGGATGCCAAAATTCGTCAAATCTGTGTCATAGTCCTGCGAGTAACGGACAAACACCCTGTTCTTCTCGTTGATGTTCCAATCGAAACGTACCGTGTCGTTACGCCGCGGGTGGACTTCGGTGGCCGACCAGAAGTAGTTGTCGCCGTAGTTCCACGCCGGATTCGTGATGGGGTGGTTGGAGAAGCCGGCGGGGCAATTCGCCGGGCTGATCGCCTTGCCGTTGTAGATGCCGGCGGCAGCGGTGCAGAGGTTCGGCAAGGGGAGGTACTTCAGCATCGCCTGGCCGATGGCCGCAGAAGCCGGATTGTAAACCGAGGTTCCAATCAGTTGGGTCAAATCACCATTAGCCAGCGTGGCCTTGCCGGCCGCCGGATTCACCAGGAAGGTGCTCCTATCGTTCCCGTTGTTGTCGGTGTAACCCGGCGTGCAGGGAACGCCGTTGACGCCGGTGCCGACGAGACAGCGGTCGTAGAAGTTGCCCTGCAACTGAGCTGCTGTAGGCACCATGGCTGCGTTCTGGGTGCTGGACGGCTTCGTCTTCGTATATTCCTGAGAAAAGAAGAAGAATAGCTTGTTCTTGTTCACGTTCCAGACTTTGGGAATGTAGACCGGCCCGCCAATCGTGTAGCCGTATACCCCGTAGCGGGAAATCGTCTTCTGATTGCCGTTCAAGTTGGTGAAGAAGTCCTTGGCGTTAAACATCTCATGGCGCTTGTTGTAGAAAGCGCTGCCGTGGAATGAGGTACTGCCGCCCTTGGTGATCAGACTGATCTGGCCGCTGGAACTGTGGCCGAACTCGGCCTGGTAGTTGGACGTCAGTACGCGGATTTCGGCAATCGTGTCCATGGTGGGCTCGAAGTCTACCTGGGCGTTATTGCCGTTGTCGACGTCCCCCACGCCATCGACAACGAAGTTGGTGCGCGCGGTACCGCCGCCATTGATCTGCAGATTGCCAAAAGTGTTGGCAGCGTTACTGGTAGCATCGGCGCCACTGCCCGAAAGCAGAGCGTTGCCAAAGGATACGCCGGGAATGGTCTGCAGGATTTCGAACAGATCGCGACCCTTAATGGTGATGTTGGCCAGCTGCGCGGCCTCGATCAGCTTCGAATTTTCGCCGGAAGACGTCTGTATGGGCGTACTGGTAGCGGTGACCGAAACTGTCTCGGTCAGCGATCCTATGCTCAGCGAGATCTTGCCCAGATCGCGCCGCTCATTCGCGGTGAGGACGATGTTCTGTTCATCATAAACTTTGAAGCCAGCTTTGGCGGTAACGGTGAGATTGTATGTAGCAGGTTCAACGGCATTAAATATGAAAAGACCGTCGTTGCCGGAGACGGCATTGCGACTCGCCCCGGTATTCACGTTTTTGATTGCGACTTTTGCGTCAGGAACAACCGCGCCCCCGGGGTCCAATATGGTCCCCTGCAAGGTGCCAGTAATGGACTGGCTAAGCGCGCAGCTGCATAGCAGCCCAATAGCACCGACAAGGCGCCCGATTCGATTAACGTTCATGGTTCCCCTTCACAGCTGATCTATAAGTGCATACAACCCGTTTAACCAAATCCAAGATTTACCCTAATCCAGGCGTCGCCTTGCCAGCGTCGGAGCGACCGCGTTCGATGTCAGACTCCTCAACATGGAGGGCAAAGAACAACGCCGCAGCGGAGTTAACAAATACAAAGTTCGCCCTTGCCGTTTGTACAAGTCTCGAACTAAAAACGCTATCGCGAGTGAGTTTAACTCGAACCAGCCTTATTTACAAGATTATTTCGAACAACTTTTTCAGCGCCAATCTTTGGCTGGCTTCCCAAGCGAAAACCAAAACCGGACAACGCGGACCACGTTCTGAAACGGCCGGGCCGTTCCGCTCGGATCCCGTGAAAGTATGCGACTGCCGCGAACGCGACAAGTCTCTTGCGGTCACGGATAGTAGAATTATCGTCTACGTACCCGTCGGCATTCTTGGCCGCGCAGAGCCACGAGTCGCGTACAGTGCGCGGGTGACGGCGCCCCTCCACGGACACGCTGGCTTCCACCAAAGCAACCGATACCGACACGGATGCAAATGCTATATGTGGTTCTCCATGCAACTCAGTACAGGTTCGCGCTTTCTTACTCTCACAACGCCTCTACAGTAAACAATGCGTAAGTCAGGCCGGTGAACCGGCTTAAGGACAGGACGCGCTCCTCGTAAGCAGCTCGCGGAGTTGATCGCGAGAGCCACATCTCTCTAATCTAGTTAGACGGGGACCGGCAAACTCGGCCAGTTGGTCCCGAAAGATCCTGGGCCCTCCGATACCAACGTCGTGAAGGCGCTCGCGAAGATATCAGTTCCGGGACGGCTCCTTCACCCGGATCACCCTATCAGCCGCGACATCTTTGAGCTCCTGCACGATACCCGACGGCCACCGAATCTCGATCAGGCTGGCGGATGCCGCCGGGCCGAGTCCGAAATGGGTGGGAGCGGCGCTCGACGATGCGTATCCGGCAGCGAACGAAACGTTGTTATACTGCGCGCGGCCGCCTGCCGTCACCTTGATGCGGGCGCCGATACCGTCGCGGTTGCTGGCTGTGCCTTCCAGCTTCAGTTCCAACCAGTGCGCATCCCCGGGACTGTCGTTTAGCCACAACTCCGCAGGTGCGCTCAAAGCGGATGTTACGACGTCCAGGCGGCCATCGCCATTCAGGTCTCCCACCGCCGATCCGCGGTGCCGCGCGGGCGATTGCCCCGACAAGCCCGCTTCCTCCGTCAGCGCCTGAAACTTCGCACCGCCCAGGTTGCGGAAGACCGTGTTCGGCTGATCGATCCGCACCTTCGATCCTGATCCGAGCGCTTGCACGTGCCCGCGGGTGACGAAGATGTCCTTCCATCCATCGTTGTCAAAGTCGGCAATGGTCGGGGAGTACCCCGCCATGGGAAGAGTGAGGCGGGCCAAGCCGCTGCTTCGAGTGGCATCGGCAAAGCCCCCCTTGCCAAGGTTGCGGAATAAGGGGAACGTCTCGTTTTCAAGCGCCGCGAAGACGATGTCCGGCAGTCCGTCATTATCGATGTCCTGGGCGTCTACTCCCATTCCCGAGATGAATCTTCCGTCTTCGGTTAAGGCCACACCGGCTTCGAACGCAATTTCTTCAAAACGGCCGCCACCCTTGTTATGGAAGAGGGAATTGTTCATCTTGTCATTGGTGATGAAGAAATCCATCAAGCCATCCTGATCGTAGTCCGCCACTGCGATTCCCATTCCCTTGCCAGGATGGGCGCGGATCCCCGATGTTTCCGAAATATCGCGGAAGGTCCCGTCGCCATTGTTCAGAAACAACTGATTGGCGGTCGGCTTGTAGAATTTGGGGTGGCAGTAATCCAATTGGCCCGGCGCCGCCTCGCAGGACGGCTCCTTTTTCGGGTCCCATGCCAGGTAGTTCACCACCAGGAGGTCGAGCCGGCCATCGTTGTTGACGTCGACCCAGGCGCCTCCGACCGACCACAATGGGCCGTATCGCGGGTCGGGCGCGGTGAGTCCGGCCTTGGCCGTGACATCGGTAAATGTGCCGCCATCGTTGTGGTACAAGCGATTCCCATGCACGCCGCCAACAAAGATATCCTCGCGGCCATCGTTGTCGTAGTCGCCGATGGCAACCCCAACGTCGAACCCCGTTCCCGAAAGGCCGGCCTTGGCTGTGACATCCGTAAAGTGGCCTTTGCCGTCGTTCTCGAAAAGCCGGTCGGAGTACTTCGCGGAGGTTTTCTTCAGCGATAGAATGTCGGCTCCATTGGTGAAGAAAATGTCCAGGTATCCGTCGTTGTTGTAATCGAAAACCGCCACTCCTCCAGCCATAGTCTCCGGCGCATAACGGCGGGGCGTCTCGCAGCTATCCAGGCGGAATCCGATCGGCCGGAAAGTGAAGTGAATCGGCGAAGGCGCACTCTGCCCGGACACCATTGCACACGCGATAGCCAAGGCCATCGCACACACGCAGCCGGCAAATCTGAGAGAGTGGTTCACGGGAGCCGCCGCACGGGGAGCCGGACAAGCGGCGGTGAGGCTTTCTCCGCAGCCAACGTCTTCACCTTCTCGAATTCGACGTCCGCCTCCTGCTGACGGCCCAGCGAGCTCCACAACCTCCCCAAACGGTAATGCGCATCCGGCTGGGACGGGTCGATCCGGATGGCTTCGCGAAAATGGCGGGCGGCTTCGTCGGAATCGTTCTTGGCGGCCAGAACAATACCCAGATCGAGGTGTGCCAGCCGCAGGTTCGCATCCAAGGCCAGAGCACGCCGAAGATGCGCTTCCGCTGTCTTATTCCGGTCCGTGTGCGTTTCCGCGTCTCCCAGGTAAGCCAGGGCCTGTGTATGCTCCGGTTGAGTCTTCAACTCCGATTCGAACTCAGGACAAGCCTCCTCGTAGCGCCGCTGTTTCCAGTAGAGATACCCCAGCCCGAAGTGAGCGTCGGGCGGAACGGGCGATGCTTTCACTGCTGCCTCAAACTCCGCGGTCGCGTCCTCCGTTCGACCGGATGCATCCAGCGCCTCACCTAAAAGGATGTGCACAGGCGCGGAATTCGGATCTTTTGAAAGCAGGACCTGGAATTCACGCAAGGCTTCCGGATACTGTTCCGACCATAAATAGCTCTGCGCCAGGTTGTAACGGAGTTCGAAGTTGTCCGGCTGCGCGTCAGAAGCGAGTTTCAACTGCGCCGCGGCGTCCCGGTACTGGCTGGAACCGTAGTAGCTCATCCCGAGAAGCGCGCGAGCCTGGAAACTGGTGCTATCGGCGCGCACCGCCTCTTTGAAGGCCGCCGCCGCTTCGGGGAGATGTTTGGATTTGAAGTATGCGAGCCCCAGGTTGAGTTGCAGTCCCGGCAAATCGGGATTCAGGTGCAGGGCCGCCTTGTAATGTTCGATGGCGAGGCCGTACTTCCCCTCGCGGGCTAAGGCAGTTCCGCGCGCGGCTTCGGCCACGGCGTCTGAGTCTGCTGCCCACAACTGGTGTGCGGCCAGCACGAAAACCAACACCCGGATGGAACCCGCAACCATAGTCGATTTCTACCAAAGACCCAGCACCGAGTCAACGCGGGCCGCCTGTCCCCCAAGAAACACCTGCTCGCTTACCGCGCTGGCGGGCCCGGTAAGCGAGCAGTTTGTAGATCCAACTGCTAGGTTAGAACATAAACTTCGCGCCGAACTGGAAGACGCGCGGTTGGTAGGTACCCGTTATCTGTGCGAAGTTCCCGCCGGTCACTCCGGAGTTGGGATTAGTGAATTGAGTGTGATTAAAGGTATTGAAGCTTTCCGCCCTGAACTCCACCTTGGCCCGCTCCGTGAATTGGAACGCCTTGAACATCGAGATGTTCCAGTTGTTGCGTCCCGGGCCGACCACGTCGTTCCGCGCCGCCGTGCCCCACTGGAGGGGCGCCGGCGTCGTGAAGGACGAGGGGCTGAACCAGTCGAATCGGGTCTTGGGATAAGTGACCGGAGAGACGATGTTCGCCCGGTTGGTGGTGCCGCCGCCGAACCCGAGGTTGTCAGGGCCACCGCCTATGGAAAACGGGTTCCCGGACTCGAAGGTTGCGATGCTGGAGATCTCCCATCCTCCCAGCAGCGCCTTCATGGCGCGCGTGCCGGAATCCTTGAAGAGCGGGATGCTGTAGATAATGCTCGTAACGAAGATTTGCCGCCTGTCAAAACCGGCGGAACCATAGTCCCAGCGGGTATTGAAGGGGTTGTCAACGTTGGTGAATAGTTCGCCATCGACAAGGTCGAAAGCGTGCGACCAGGTGTAGTTACTGTTCAACGTGATATTGTGCCACGCTGTGGTTCGGAGGCCGATCTGCAGCGATTGGTAGTTGGAGTTCCCATCCAAAAACATGGGCGAGATGGTTCCCCATCCCTGGTACGGCCGGTAGAGGTTGGGATTCAAGGGGCGCCGGTGTAGCCGCACGTGAGGCCGCAAACGCCCAAGCGGTCTTTGGTATCACTTGGCGACAGGGCGTTGATGTTAATGCCTTCCGATTGGTGATAATTCGAGTTACCGACGTAAGTGACACTCAACACGCCTTTGTCGCGCAACTGCTGCTGGATTCCCAAGCTCCACTGAGCCGCCGTGGGTGTCTTGTAAGGATTCGCGAGCGCGTTGATACTGGCTGGAAAGTACGGCGAACTCGCCGTTTGTCCGGTGGTCCAGCTCGTCGCCGGATTGTCGAAATATACGTTGCTCGGGTTGGACTGGTAGGAGAAGGGAACGGTGTTTTGCCCCAGGTTGTACATTTCGTTGCCTGCCAGACGTTCATAGAAGATCCCGGCTCCAGCGCGCAGAATGGTCTTCTGCCGGCCGGTTAGATCATACGCAAACCCGATGCGTGGGGCGAAGGTGTCCCAGTGGTTGTCCACCAAGCCTTTGGGGATTCCATTACGGCCGGCTATGCCAATTCCGTTCAAGTAGAACGGGAAGTTCGACAAGGCAATGCCAGAGACGGTGGTGAATCCGGGGCCGCTCGTGTTCAGAGCACCGCTCGGCAGGAATTGCGCCGCATTGGCCGGGTTGTAAAGGTTCAGATAGAAATTCGCCGTGTTGTTTTCGGAGTCGTAGGCATGCGGAAGTCCTTCCCAACGGAGACCGAGATTGAGTGTCAGCCGGTTGGAAACCCGCCAGTCGTCCATGGCGTAAAGGTCATAGGTGTTGTTGGAGATGCGGACGAAATTCACGTTCGCTGGTTCACTGTACGAAGAGGCGAAGCCCATTAGGAAATCCGCCATCCCGTTACCGGTGGCCGATGAGTTGAAATTGAACTGCCCGCCGGCGTTCGTCTGGAACTGCTGCCACTTATGGGTGTACATAAACGCCGCGCCGAACTTCATGTTGTGCTTGCCATGAGTCCAGGAGACGTCGTCCTTCGCCTGCGAGCTACGCCAAGTGTTAACCCAGGGCCACCACCCAGGGGTGTAACCGATATTGTAGGGAGATCCAATGCTGATCCCTGGCAACTTGTTGGCCGGATTGTCGGAAGGGAAAAGGTTTGGAACGGTGTACCCTGTCGGCTTTTGCCAGACACCGAAATCGCTAATGCCGAGGTTGTTGCCGTTGTAGTTGAACGCCGCCTCATTCAACAAGGTAGGACTAATGGTATAGGTCGCGTGCGCTACACCGGCCCAGGACGGAACAGCCATGACCGAACCGGCGGTGGCATAGGTGCCGCCAGCCCACAATGGGGGTGTATCTCTCTCACTGGCATTATCGTAGATGAGGGAAGCCATCAAGGCCAATTTGGTCCCGATCTGGTGATCGACCCGGAAGTTCTCCTCGCGGTACAGGACGGCTTGATTGGCGGTCGCGTAGTACAGATTGTTGGCCGAATTGGCTGAAGGGAAGAGGCCCGCGGCCAAAAGCGCCTTGGAATTGGAATCGATCAATCCACTCGGAATGACATTATTGGGGATGATCGCGCCTGGGCTGAGCCCGTATTGAGCAAGTTTGGCAATCTGGGTTGGGTCTGCGGTCTGCGGGGCCTTGAGTTGTATGCAACTCCCGCCGGTGCAAGTACCCCCGGCACTGGTGGGCAGAAGGTAACCGAAGTTGCCGCCACTCGCGGCTGGAGGAACCGAAGATGCGTTAATCTGGTTCCCCTGGATCTCCCTGCGCCACTCCTGGTTATAGAAGAAGAAGGTTCTCTTCGCGTGGCCGATCTTGGGAATCGGACCGCCCCCGTTGAACCCGAACGTGTTGTACCGCAGTTCCGGTTTGCCCTGGCCGTTGAGATTCGCAAAAAACGTATTGGCGTCGATCGCGTCGTTTCGGAGGTACTCCCAGGCACTCAGATGGTAGTCTTTGGTGCCGCTCTTGGTAGCCATGGTGATTATGCCGCCCGACGCCTGGCCCAAGTCTGCCGCGTAGTTGCTAGTCATGACCTTGAATTCCTGGAGGGAATCCTGCGACGGAGAAACGAGCATGATGCCGCCGCCGCCGCGATCATAGGCTTCTCCACCGTTGATAATCCAGTCGTTGTGGTCGGACCGCTGGCCGTTAAATTGGATGGCCCGATTCTGGGTTTGAGCCATCGGAGTGTCGAAATCCGGAAGATTAGCCGCGGCGCCTGGCACCAAGGCCGCGAGTTGGATAACGTTGCGGCCGTTGGTTGCCAGATCGGCAACCTCGGACCCAGTAATGGTCTGGCTGACTTCGTTGGTATCCGCCTGAACCTGAACGACGTTCGCTTCTACAGTGACACTGTCTTTGGACTCACCCACCTGCAGGGCTGCGTCGGCACGGACAGTGTCATTGACGTTGAGATTGAGGCCCATCCGTTCGGACGCTTTAAATCCTGGCGCCTCCACCCGGACGTTATAGTGCCCGATCGTGAGTTCGTGGGCGGCAAAGCTACCTGAGGCGTTCGACGTAGTGGGACGGATAAGTCCGGTATCAGTGTTAGTAATTGTGATTTTGGCGCTTGGGACAGCGGCGCCGGTTGGGTCTGTCACGGTCCCCACTATGCTGGCGGTTTCCTGGCCATAGGCTATAGTGCTCAGCATAATGAGGCTAAATATCAGCGCCAGGCATATCCGCCACGTGGGATATCTGCCTGCCGCGAGAAGCACTTTGCGCATGTCTTTCTCCTTTTAATAGTCTGCTTCGTAGGACTAAGGCAGGGGTGTTCGCACGAACCCGCGTTCTTTAGAGACGGTGTGGGCACGCCGACACTGCTCTAAGCGCGGACTAATCTCCTCTAGATACTAGAAGCCCTTCGGCCTATCAACCCCTAACCAAGGAGATTGTACTGAGTTTTAGCTGTCTTATCAGGGGTGTTACGAGTGGAGATTACGGTGTACGCACGGGAATGTTAGAAATGATCTTTACCCCCCCCGCCGAACGCCTGTCTAAACAGGGGCGATACTGCACTCTATGGCTTTGCGGATGCGGAATTCCATGTCCTATACCTGCTTGGCTACTTCGCTTCGTCGATGACTTCTATCGCCCTGATCTCGGCGTAATTCGCCTCCGGAGAGAAAGAGAGCAGCAGTTTGCCTTGGCCGTTGGGGCGCAGACCGTGGAATTCGCGGATTACCGGCCGGAACGCCGCTCCCGCCGCCTGAAGAATATCGAAATCCTGAAGCAGTAGTACGCCATTGCAGGTAACATTGAAGACTCTACACCCAGCACCATCGCAGCCCGCCTCTGCCACTAAAGGGCTGAAAAACGATTCCAGGAAATGGAGCTTGACGGTATAGCTTCCTGGAGCAACGGGGATGGCGTAGCTGAAATTGCCGTGCCGTTCTCCGGCGTAAAGGGCGGGAATCTTGGGCGCAGTGACGGGATTCTTCCGGGCGGTAGTCCGGCCCCCGATGAAGTAATTGTCCCCATTCCAGCGGGTGCCCTCGGCATCCACAAAGCCCGCTTGATGGGCGGACAGCCGGATCGGATTCAGCTTTCCCGGCGTGCCCGGGGTAAGTTCCAGCGCGCTCACGAATGCCGGCTCCCCCCAACTCGAAAGAAACGTCACGTGGATCTTGCCGTCCGACGTTGGGTACACATCCTTAAAAACACGTACGTCGACGGCCGCGGAACCAGCGTCAGCAATCGGATCGATGTCCGTTAGCAACGGATGTCCGTTCAGGTTTATCTGAAAATGGCGCGCATTCTGGGCGTCTTCATTCTGGTCCGAATCCGGCTGCCTGAGGGAATCGGCAAAATACAGCCTCAATTCGTAAACGCCTGAGCGCATTGGGATGTCGTAACGAAACTGACGCTGCGATTGCGGCGCCGACAGACCGGCGGAGATGGCTTCCCGCATGGTTTTGAATGGGCCGGCATCGGCCACATGCGGGAAGAAATGCCGCGGACCGGGCTGGACAGCTCCGCCTTCGTAGTACCGGTCGGCTTCCCACCGGCGCCCCCACGCGTCCACATAAGCAGCCCCGGTGTGACCGGCGGCGATTCGGACTTCACCTGCTCTGGGGGCTAACCCTATGGGTTCGCTCCTCGATGGCGAGGCCGCCGCGCTCTGTTCCAGGGAGGAGACCGAGCCTGCGGGAGCAACGGAAGCGTGTGGACTGGCTGAAGTCGACTTGGACCATCGGTAGACTGGCCAAACGGCCGCGAGTCCGAGCACCACCGGCACTGTAACCAGAATCTGTAGTAAACGGCGAGGCCGGCCGCGCTCCGGTGGGGGGATGCTTTGCAGTATGACCTGCTTTTCGAACCGAGTCTCGAAGACGGGCAGATACCTGCCTTTCGGGATGGTGATAACGATCGGCTCGTCCTTGCCCTCATTGGCAAAGTGGTGTTCCAGCTTCAGCCGCAACTGGCGGGCCTGCGAGCGGACAATGTTGTCATCGTTGGGGTTGTAACCGGGGGGACGATCATAGACCCAAATGCCGACCTGTTGTTCCGTTGCCGCTTCGGGCTTGTTGTCGAAGGCGCAACGGCAAACGTGGAGGAAGAAAGCTCGCAGCCGAGGTGATCTCTCAAAGGTGCTGCTGGCGGCCAAACGGCGCACCAATTCCTCCCGCTCCACCGCAGCTTCCGCACGAGCGTCCTTGAAACGCGGCACCGGCGCATCTGCTATGCCCATCTGGTTGAGCTCCTGTTTGATGTAACCCTTGACAAAGTATCACACGCTTCTGACCCGAGCAATGGCCTGTTCTGGGGCCTTGTTCTGGGTCGAGGGGGTCTACTGTGAAGCCACGTGTATACACCGTGTAAGCGCTGCCCGTTTGGTAGCAACGTCATGTCTCAAGCACCTGATAAAGGGCCTCATCGTTCTGATGGCCTGCGGTTCGCCTTCGACTGTCGAGGATGGCCCCGCGCACCCGAACTGGCCCGGCCGTGGACAGCTCTTTGTGGACGCCTGCTATCAGGCGGGCGACCGCTCGCCCGAGCAAACAGCGACATCGCCATCATGACACGCGCCGGATTCAATGTCGTCCGCATTGCCGACTGGGACTGGAAAATCCAGCCGTTGCCCGGGGTTGAGGGGGAAAGTGAAAGTGGCCGGCTGACGACAGGACTCATAACCCTTTCGGCGAAATTCACTCAGTGGGGCCAAGAATCTTGGACTCTGGAGACCGGACGATTGTTAGAGGCATCCCCTCTCTCGCGCCGCACTCCGGCACCCGATCAAGAAAACGTCTGGTGAGCACGGGCAAAGATTTCGCAATTGCCCTCCGCCGAGCGCACGGTAAGCGGGATGCATTTTTCGGATTTCGCTAGAGCCAAATGCCACACTGAGGCTCGGATGTCCCTCTATTACGGCAAGGTGATCGCCGCAAGCGTGAAGCACGAAGTCAACAAGCTCGTCGATCAGATGAGAACAAAGATTGAGGAGCAGGGCAAAAAGACGGTTTTGGGCTGAATTCCTATCCATACTGGCAATTTGGGCGGAAAGTGCTACATCCGGAAACAATTGAAACAAAAATGGTGGGCGCGTAGGGACTCGAACCCCGGACCTCCTGCGTGTGAAGCACTACCTCCTCGTCCTTCTTATTGATTGCACAGCCACTTACAAACCTGTACTCGACGTAATCATCGTATAAAACGCCAAGTTTCCGCCCAAAACTCCGCTCAAACAGATTTGGGCGGAAACGGATGCACATCGTCGTTCGTCGGCCAGCCATGCCGCCGACGTTTGCAGTTCTGCACAGGGCGCATGCATACGCGTCCGCAAACGGTCCTCCCCTCTCGCAGGTGAATCCCTTCCGTACAATTCTTGCCGTGCCATCCTTGGCAAATCCTTGCTTGCTGCGTCACAACAATAAAATGCCACTTCGTGAAGAGTCCACCAAGAGCAGCCTACGGACGCGACGACAATCACACAATGGCGACGCCGAAATTCCGAGACTTTGTGCCCCCCTCTGCCGCAGAGTCCACACTGGCCCGGAAACCCAGCAGGCGAAGGGGAAAGGCATGCTGATGTTCTTCACGCACCTTTCCACCGGCCACAAAGGGATCGTCCGCGCCACGGCGACGGAGCCGATTCCGGTGCGCGCCACCTTTTTGAGGCCGGTCTCTTCGGTTACCGTCTCCTTCTGGGGATCGACCGGTACACCCGCTCTGCTCGAAGCCTTCGATGCCGAAGGCAAGGTGGTCGACAGCGCCAGTCTCGAATCTGTTCCGGGCCGCAAGGCTCCGGGCGATCCGGGCCCGATCTTCAGCATGACGGTTAGGCGAGCCGCATCGCCTACATCCAGTTCTCCGGCCCAAGAGAAGGCGAGTACCTCGCCGCGGATGAAGTGCGATTCATCCCAATCGATGTCGGGCGGAACTAACGCAGAAGGGTTGTGTCGTCCCTGGCAGACTCCGGTTGAGATCGAGAAAACAACTGAGCGACCTCTAATGAGCTTGGCCAGTGGACAAACCACCGCGCGGCGGTGAAGCCGACCGCGTCGACCAAAAGCGGCGGGGGTTCCGACGGACAAGAGCGAGCGGTGGGACCATTCACTCCCGGGCCGTGCCCTTGACGGACGGGCGGTCCTACGGGGCGCGATATGGGGCGCCAACTCTCCGATGCCTACTGAAAACTGAGTGACGCCTTGACGGGATTCGCGCCGTGGTTGTTAAAGTAACGGGTGGACAAATCAAAGCCGATGAATAGACGCCAGTTTCTCATGGGTTCGGTGGCCGCAACCTCCGCCGTTGCTCCGTCCATCGCTGTGTCCAATCCGCTCGCTTCGAGCGACGCCGAGGCGACGGCCGGGCCGCGAGTCGCGGTGCTGCTCGTCGATACGGACAGGGTCGCGGCGCCCATCGACAGGCGGATCTACGGCCACTTCCTCGAACATATCAACCACTCGGTAGTCGACGGACTGTTCGCCGAGCAGATTCGCGGGTGCGGGTTCGAGGGCGAGGACTTCAAGACGTACTGGGAATCGTTCTCGGACCGCGGCAGCGCCGAGTGCGTGGACGTCGAATTTCAGAACGGGAAGAAGAGTGTGCGTATCCAGGTCGAGGGCGGCCGCGCCGGTATCCGGCAAGGGCGCATTTTCGTCGATGCGGGCCGTGCCTACGATGGCTCGCTGTGGGTCAAGCGCGAGCAAGGGTCGCTACAGTTGACGCTTCGGGTCGTAAGCTCCAAGGGCGGCCCGATTGCGGCTGCGCCGATCGCGGTCACAGGTTTGGGCTGGCAGGAGGCTCATTATTCCTTCTCCAGTTCTGTGCGGGACACCCAAGCTTCAGTAGAGATCGCAGCCGAGGGAAGTGGAACATTGCTTCTCGACTTCGTCTCGATGATGCACGCGGATGTCCGGCGTGACGGTATGCTGCGCCCCGACCTGCTTCAGGCCCTCCGCGATCTTGCTCCGCCCTTTATTCGTTGGCCAGGGGGCTCCTTCGCTTCCACATACAAGTGGAAGGACGGCATCGGCCCGCACGTCTCCCGCCGATACCACCCCAACATGACCTGGGGCGGCTACTCGGACTACTACGGCTTCGGGACGGAGGAATTTCTCGGGCTCTGCCGGAAGCTTAACGCCGAGCCCCTGATCGTGCTGCCGGCGCTCAGTATCGACCCCGATCAGATTCAGTACGCCATGGACTGGGTTCACTACCTCAACGACCCGCCCAGGACCGAATGGGGGCGGCTGCGTGCATCCAACGGGCATCCCGAGCCCTACGGCGTCCGGCACTTCCAGATCGACAACGAGCCCATGAACAACGGCTTTACGCCGGAGAAGTACTCCGAGATCGTCAACGCCTACGGCAGCCGGTTGCGGGCCATTGCTCCCGAGGCGCGAATCGTGGCGTGCGGACAGAAGCGGTCCAACGACATGGTCTGGAGCCAGAAGGTGGTCGACCTCGCTGGAAAGAACTTCGACGTCCTCGGAGTTCACAACTACGAGTATGAACCCGAGAACTTCGAGACCGGGCTGCGGCGCATCCGCGACTACCTCTGGAAGCTGCGAGATTATGTCCGCGGTTCGGCGCATCCCAAGGTCGAGATCGGCGTTCTGGAATGGAACCTCTCCCGCACCTACGATTGGCGGGCCGGACTCCATGCAGCCGGGAGCCTGATTCTCTATGAAGAGCTCAGCCCCAGTCTGGCGATGAGTTGCCCGGCCCTGCTCATGCGGAACACGACGGACGATCCGACCTGGACGTCGTTTATCTACCACGACCACGTGTCCTGGTTCCCGGGGTCGGCCTACCCGGTGGAGAAGCTCTTTCGCGAGCACTACGCTGACCGGTACCTCGCCTCCACGAGCGGCTCTTTCCGGGACGTTCCCGACCGCAAGCGCCTGTTTGAAGAGATCTCGACCATGAGGCCCGATGACTGGATGCCCGGTACGGTTGATGCCATCGCTACGGGCAGCGCCGACGGCCGCCGGATCGTGATTAAGGCGGTCAACTATGGAGCGGAGGGTACAGCCCTGCTCGTGCGACTGCGGGGCGCAAGCGTTCCGGGGAAGGCGGTTGCAAGGTTGCACACGATCAGCGCCGGGCTGAAGGATTCCGCGTCCCTGGATCACCCAAATGCGATTGCCCCGGTGAGCCGTACGCTAGCGTACGCGACGGACCTCACCGTGGACCTGGACCCTTACACCGTCGCGGTTCTGGAGATCCAGGCGGAATGATGAAGTGGCTATTGAGCATGCGCGCAGAAGGCTTGAGCGTGCCTCTGCTGGCCCCTTTGGCGTAAGCCGCGCTGCCCCAACCCCCAGCCTCCATGTGTTAAAGAGAAGGGGTGCCCATCCGTCGCCTGTCGGTCCTGCTCTTTCTCACCACGTTCCTGCCCGCGCAGCAGAACATTCCACCCAACGAGGTGACCTTCAGGGCTTCCAGTTGGGCCCCTCGCACGCAGTACGTCCTCAAGGCCGAAACCCGCCTCGTGGAAGTCGGGGTAGTCGTCCGCGATAGTCGCAATTACTCCCTTGGCGGACTCACGCGCGGCGATTTCATCGTCGAAGAAGGCGGCAAGCCCCGCGAGATCACGGCCTTCACCGCCGAGACCGCCGCCCAGCCAGCCGCCGCCGCACCCACCATTCGCCAACCCGAGTCCGCGCCCACCCCGTCACGCCAACAGCCTCCACGCCGCCTGCCCGATTTCTGGGCCTCGTGTTTGACGATCTCAGCATGGGTCCCGGAGACCTCATCCCTGCCCGTAAAGCCGCTAAAGAATTCCTCACCCACGGCATTTCCCCCGGCGACGTCGTATCCATCTTCTTCATCACCAAGGGCCAGATCCTGCCATTCACGTCCGACATCATGAAGCTCAACGATGCCCTCAACGTCGCCACCCGCAATCCCGCTCTCCCCACCTGTCCGAATCTCACCGCCTACGAATCATTTGTCATCACCAACAATCAGGACCCCACTCTCCTCCCCATCAAGATCGCCGAAGCCTATCAGTGCGGACTCTGCCAGCGCCGTGACCAGCGCGTTGACCGAGTCTGCTCCCAAACCGTTGTGTCTCTCGCCAACCGCACCTGGGAGGACGTCAAGCGCAACTCCGTGATGAGCCTGTCTTCTATCGGCAGCATCGTGGACTATATGGCCACCTTGCCCGGCAAGCGCGTTCTGGTGATGGCGTCTTCTGGTTTTCTGTCCGGCACCTTAGAATACGAACGCGAGGACATCATCAACCGCGCCCTGCATGGCGACGTGGTCATCAACTCGCTGGACGCCAAAGGCCTCTACACTCAGGACACGGGAATGCCCGTTGGCGGCATGCCCGCCGTTCTATGATCGCCCGCCAGAGTCAGCGCACTCGTCCGCAGTGGGAAAGTAACGACACCATGGCCATCCTCGCCGCCAGCACCGGCGGCCTGTTCTTCCATAGCAACAATGATCTCGATCTCGGGCTTCGCGAACTCGGCCTTCTGCCGGAATACTCCTACTTGCTCGCCTTCGCGCCGCCCGGCGCTCCCGATGGCAAATATCACACTCTGAAAGTCCGGTTGAAGCAGAGCCGTGGCTATGAAGTGCAGGCGCGGCCCGGTTATTTCGCCGCCGTCAGTCCCGCCGGCCAGCCGCAGACCGAACGCAGAATCGATCAGGAAATGCTCTCCGCCGCAGCTTTCGACGAGGTGCCCCTGACCTTTTCCAACGAGCCCGCGACCACTCTCCCCGGTGAGCCCGGCGTTCACGTCGTGCTCAATCTGGACGTCGCCCACTTGCAATTGGTCAATCGCTCCGGAATGCGCACCGAGCAACTCACCGTGATCGCCGCACTCTTCGACGCTGCCGGCAATTTCGTCACCGGCAAGGAATGTGAGATCGATTTCAAAATGAAGGACGATACCTTCAACAAACTCTCCAGCGGCACGACTGCAGGCCTGACTCTGCACGCTCCTCCGGGCAAATACAGGCTCCGCGGCGTAGTCCGCGAAGCCAACCAGGGCAAGTACACCGCATCGTCGCAGCCGGTCGAGGTGAAGTGATACGGTTCGGCGCCGCTATTTAAAAACGATGGACCCGAAATCGCCCAGGAACTTACGCCAGATGAACCAGAAATGGGCTCCCGGCTCGGTGTGGAACGTCGCAGGCAAGCCGGCCTTCTGAGCAGCCGCGTACAGTGTCTTGGAGCCGTTGAGTGCCATATCTGTCGTTCCTGCGCCGATCCAGTATTGCTTCACGCCTCCGGCATTCACCTTCTTGAGCGTATTCACGTACTCCTCGGTATCCTGGCCGCCGGCACTCCAGACGCCGATCCATCCAAACATACCCGGGTTGTTGTTCGTGGCCATGGTCGTGTGGCCGCCACCCATGGAAAGGCCGGCAATCGCACGGCTTTCCTTCTTTGGGATCGCCCGGAAATTCTTCTCGATAAATGGAATGATTTCCTTGACGAGACTGTTCGGGTAAGAACCTTCGTAGACCTGGGACATGCCCCGGCCAGCGGTTGGGGCTGCCCCCGGCGCACCTGCTCCCCGCCCCATGCCAAGACCGCCTTGCGCCGCCTGCACCGGTGGTGGCGCCGGCGCAGTAACGGATTGCCGCGGCGGTGTCGGGCCGTATGCATACCCTTGCGACACGATCTGCGTGGCATTGCCGTTGGGCATTACGACAATCATCGGCGTGGCTTTGCCCTGCGCAATGAGGTTGTCCAGGATGACGTTCGCGCGTCCCATAGTGGTCCACGCGTCTTCATCGCCGCCTCCGCCATGAAGCAGGTAGAGGACGGGGTATTTTGCCTTGCTCGACTCATACCCGGGGGGCGTATAGACGTACATGCGGCGCCCCTTCTGCTTCAGGATTTCGGAAGAATACCAGACTGCCTGCACCGTCCCGTGCGGGATGTCGGGTTTGAAATCCCAGAGGTCCGACGCCGGTCCGGAGATCATCAACAAATTGTCGTACCGATTGCCATCGCGCTCGTACTCGCCATCGCCGGGATCCATCACTTTTACGCCGTCCACGCTGAAAGAGTAGCCCCAGAGTTGCTCGCCCAGGGGGCCTACGGTCACCGACCAGATACCCGCATCGTCCTTGGTCATCTGGATGTTCCTGCCGCCATCCCAGTTACCGTTCAGGAGAACTTCACTGGCTTTGGGCGCCCGCACGCGGAACGTCACCTTCTTGTCGGGCAGAACTTCCGGGGATACCACCCGGGGAAGCTGGGGTTGCCCGCCCCCTCCGGCGGCCTGTCCAGGCGCCTGTTGGGAGAAAGATGCGGTGACGCAGACAAGCGCCGCCGCAACCGCCATAGTGATTCTGAATGTGTTGTTCATGATCCGACCTTTCTTTATCGAATTCGTCAGGCATTCGCACCTCGGTCACATCGGAAACACTCCGAAGATGAGGCAGGCCACCGTCATCAACACGGATGCTCCAAAAAGGAACGGCGCCGTGAATTTCTGGTGATCGCTGAGTTCCACCCCGGTCAGGCCAACAATCAGGAACGTTGCCGGAGTGAGGGGGCTGACCGGAAAGCCGGTCGTCATCTGGCCCAGAACCGCGGCCTGCGCCATGTGAACCGGAGCGACGCCGAATGTCTTGCCGACCTCGGCCAAGACCGGGAGCACGCCAAAGTAGAACGAGTCCGGGTCGAAGAGCAGGCTGAGCGGCATTGAGGTCACGCCCAGGACCACGGGCAGGTGGGCGCCCGAACCGTGCGGCGCGAGTGCAACCGCGGCCTTCGCCATGGCAGTCAGCATGCCGGACTCGCGCATGATTCCGGTGAAAGCGCCCGCGGAAAAGATCACACCTGCCATCATCAGCGCCGCCTTGGCATGCGCGTCGATGCGCTCCCGCTGCATTTGAAGATCGGGATAGTTGATCTGCAGCGCGAGCACGACACCCACCATAAAGATGGCGACCGGCTCTATCTTGAACCAGATCATCGCGGCGATCATGACCAGGGTTAACCCCAGGTTGATCGAGACACGCCGGGGCCGGCGAAGCGCAAATTGCTGTTTGTCGATCTCGCGGCACAGGACTTGCATTGCGCCATCTCCCGAGTGGCCCAGCCTTCTACCTTCCCTTTTGCCCAGCCACCATGCGACCGCAAAGACGAACGCCAGCCCTACGATCTGCACGGGAACAAGCGGGTTGAAAATGGAGGACACGGGGATCTTCAAAGAAGCGGCGGACCGGATCATCGGCCCGGTCCACGGCAAGAAGTTCACGCCCGCGGCCATGGAAGCCGCGCACGCGAGCACTCGCTTATCCATGCCGAGCCGCTGGTACAGAGGCAGCATCACCGGTATGGTGACCAGAAAAGTGACGGCGCCGGAGCCGTCGAGATGGACGAGTAAAGCCAGAAGCGCGGTACCGGCCACGATGCGCGGCGGGTTGCTTCCGACGGCCGCGAGGATGCGGTCGACAATCGGGTCGAGCATCCCAGCATCTGTCATGATCCCGAAGTACACGATGGCGAAGATGAACATCCCGGCGACGGCAGAAACGCTGTGAATTCCGCGCACGATGAAGCCGGCTGTCTGCAGGCCGAACCCGCCGATCAGCGCCGACAGCACCGGAACGGCGATAAGGGCCGTCAGCGGCGTCATCTTCTTGCCGAGAATGACCGCCAGCAAGGTCAGAACGGTCGCGAATCCCAGAATGGCTAGCATGTGTCTATGTACTGCTCACCGGCGCCTTCGGCTCGTAGACGATCGCTTTTTCCACGAGCGAGTGGAAGGCCGTGCGATCCAGTCCCAGCAATTCTCTCAGAACTTCGTGTGTATGCTGTCCCAGCAGGGGTGCTGGTTTTCCCGGCTCGCCCGGAGTTTCGGACAGCTTCACAGGGGTTCCCGTAACGCGGTGTCGACCGGCCGTGGGATGGTCCAATTCCGGAAACATGTGCCGGATCGCCGATTGAGGATGCTCCGCGACGTCCTCGAAATTACGGACGAGCGACGCCGGGATCCCTGCCGCTTGTAGGCGGGCAATCCATTCCGCCGCGGCACGAGTGTGGAACACATCTTCCAGGAGCGGCTCCAGCGTTTCGCGGTTCCGGATGCGCTCCGCGTTGGTCGCGTAATCGGAGCGCCGCTCCAGATCCGGTCGCTCGATCGCGCGGCAGAAAGCGGACCAGAGTTTCTCGCTGCCGACGGCGATCGCCACCGCACGATCTTTGGTGTGGAAGACGCGGTACGGAACCACCGTCGGAAAGGCCGTACCCATCGGTGACGGCACATCTTCGGAGCCGAGATAACTCATGTAGTTCGAACTCATCGTGGAGATCATACTATCCAGCATGGAAACGTCCACGAATTGACCGATGCCCGTTCTTTCGCGAGCTCGTAGCGCCAGCAGGATCCCAATCACCGAGAAGAGTCCCGCGGTCACGTCAGTCACCCCATAACCGCAGCGGACCGACTCGCCTTGCTCGGTGCCGGTGATGCTGAGCAATCCGCTCGAACTCTGCACTACAAGGTCCATCGCCGCTTCGTCGCGGGAAGGGCCGTTCTGACCGTAACCCGAGATGGAACAGTAAACAAGCCGCGGGTTGCGTTGGTGCATGGCTTCGTAGCCCAATCCCAGGCGGTCCATCGCGCCGGGGCGGAAGTTTTCGATCAACACGTCCATTCGATCGATCAGTTTCAGGCAAAGCTCGATTCCTTCCGGGCGCTTCAAATCGATCGAGATGCCGCGTTTGCCCCGGTTCAGGCCGAGAAAGAAGTGCGCCTCGCCGCCGGCGAATGGCGGTCCCCAGCCGCGTCCCATATCGCCGGAGCGCGGTTCGAGTTTGTAGACCTCCGCTCCGTAGTCGGCGAGCAGGAGCGTGCAGTATGGGCCGGCAAGAGCGTGAGAGAAGTCGAGTACGCGGATGCCGTCCAGCGCGCGGGGCTTCGTATTGTTGCCGGAGTCAGTTGCGTTCATAGGTAGGCGCCTTAATCCAACTTCCGTTATCGCAGCACTGCACTGGCTTCGGCCTCCCGGACCATCCGGTCGGCGTCTTCCTGCAACAAAAACCGCTCCTGCACGAGCCTCTTGGCCGCTTGCCGCACCTTCTCGACGTACCTATCGTGCGTGCCGTATCGTTCTTCCAAGGATGGACGTGGATCACCCGACGCGAGCCGCTGCTGAATCGTTTTCGCGAACGGGATGAAGCCGCCGGAGAACCCGCACGCGCGCCCTTTTGAATATCCGGATGCGGTTACGTTCCAACCCAGGTACGACCCGAGCGGGGCCTGATGTAGAACGGATGGGACCCCGCCAATCTCGTTACCGTCGGCGTCCGTTCTTGGAACCAACATCGGGATGATACCTCGCACCACGGGCGGCTGAATCGTGATCGCTCCCGAAAGATCGTTGTACCGGATCCCGGGGCCGAAATCGTAGTTCGGCAGGGCGTTGATCAGGTTGTCTGGGAGCGGAGCGCCGGGTATCGCCGGGAAGTTCATCGCGCTTCGCGCCGGGGCGGCCAATTCTCCACGGGCGATGGTCGGATACCGGCTTTCGGGCGGGGCGGTATTGTTCACCACCCAGTCCGTGAGCGCCCGCCGAAGGGCCCGCATGGACTCCGCGGTGGAGTTTGGATTGTCCGGCAGGGCACAGGCGCGACCGGCGGTTCCCGGCTCGAGTGTCTGGAACCCGCCCCGGCCACCCCCATGCGTCACGCCGGGAAAATAATATCGGCGAACGTTCTGCGGCAAGGGAATGTCCGTCTTAGCGTCGGTCCCAACGATACCGGGCGACATCCGCAGCCCCCAGAATTCGGACGCCCCAAACGTTTCCATGATTTTGGGGCAGGTCCCGGTCGCGCGGCAGCGGTCCAGCAAGCTTGCAGTGGGGCGGCCGCGGGCATCGTCCGTATAGGGACTCCACCACAATACGCTTTCGCTTCCGGGCTCAAACGGGCCCGCCGCGCCTCCGGGAATCGCAAACCGGAAGTTCAGCGGGTTTTGGCGTGCGGCGATATTGGGGTTCGCGCCATCCCAGACTATGAGCTTCGATTCGTCTTGATTGAAACCCAGGTGGATGAAAGTCTTGATGAAATTGCCGGATTGCGACGTGCCAAATGCAATCGCTCGTTTCACCAATCCGGCGACCGGATTCGTCGCCCCGTCGTCGTCCTTTTCGGCGTAGCGGAGGAACGAGACGAGGTCGCGCGTGGCCGCCAGTCCAATGCCGAGCACGAGAGGGTCCTTGGCCGTGTAGACCACCTGATAGAGATGGTCCGGATCGAAGCCGCCCTTCAGGCAGATCCGCGTAGGGTCCGGCTCCCCGGGGAAC
Organism: Bryobacterales bacterium; assembly: GCA_963703295.1. Taxonomy (GTDB): domain Bacteria; phylum Acidobacteriota; class Terriglobia; order Bryobacterales; family Bryobacteraceae; genus PALSA-243. The sequence goes on along the minus strand of OY969810.1, from coordinate 6,213,126 downwards.
ACGCTCTTCTCACAATTGGCAAAGGCCCACTCGGAAGGCGAAATGGGAATGACCTGGCCTTCATCGGACGCCTGCTTCGTCAGCAAAGCCTTCGAGGCGTCCATCGTGGCGGGAAACTGATATCTCAAGCCGCCGTATCCGGCTTGCAGTGAAGCGGTCTGGCCGCGCACGTTGCTGATCCGGTAAAGGACAGGTCCATTAATCGACGAACCATCCGCGTTGCGCGCTATAGGTACGGTAATAGTCTCCGCCCCGGCGCGGGGCGCCAGATCGCCCTGCCAGCCACTGCTCACCAGGATGTGCCCGGCCGTCACGGCATCCAGCGAAGGTCTGGGATTCAGCGGCGAATTGCCCCGGTTCGGCACTTCATACCACAGGACACCGCTCACCTTCGAGGAATCCACGGGACGAAGCAGCGTGAATGTGGCCGAATACTCAACGTGGCCGCGCGCATTCCGAGGAGCGAGAAGAATATCGTTGACTACGGCGTTGAGCGGATTCTTCGGGTCGAGTTCGCCATAGAAATGTCCCGTCAAGCGCTCGTATTGCGCAACAGTTCCGACCTCTTCGCGATGCTCCACGATGAGACGGACGACGCGGGCCGCGGCAGGAGCGGCGAGCAAAACGAGCAGGCAGAGAGCGCGCATCAGGCTCCGTTCCTGCCGTCGATGGGGGTTATCCGTGGGCACGTCTGCCCTCAATGGTAGTTTCTGAATTGCTTTCGAGCAATTCAAATTCTCGAATATGACTTATAGAAGAAGAAAATAAATTACTTTCGCCGGGCAAACAACTCCGTGCACCGCTCTCGTAGGACCCGCAGGAATGCGCCGGCTGCGGGCGAAAGGGACCTGCCCCTCAACTGAATCAGGCCGACTTCGCGGTCGATCTTTGGGTTCTGAATCGGCCGGCTCATCAGTCCGTGGCCGCGGTCCATGCGAAGGACCGAAGCCGGTAGAATGGTAATCCCCAAACCCGCCTCGACCATTCCCAGCGCCGTCGAAATGTACGAGGCTTCGTACGCGGGTGGGTCGAGGTGCCCGATAGCGGCCAACGCACGGTCCACCACTGCGCGGACACTGCTATCTCGCCCCATCAGAATCAGGGGCGAAGCGGTCAGGTCTTTGAGCGAGAGCGACCGCTTTGCGCCGAAAGGCGAATGGCGTGGGAAAATGGCGCTCATGCGGTCGTTGAACAGGGGTGTGAATTCCACGTCAGGCTCGCTCACCGGAAGGCTTCCAAAGCCGAAATCCACCTCGCCCGTTCGAACCATACCGCTTACCTTAATGCCGACTGCATCCCGCAAATGGATGGCGATGCCGGGATTCTCGTGGCGAAAGGCCGAGATGATGCCGGGGAGCACGGTCGCGGAAAGCGAGGGCAGGGCGGCGATTGCGACGAAACCGCTTGCCCGGCTGGAAAGTGCCCGCGTATTGAGCAACGCAGAATCGAGATCGCGGAGGATTCGCTCGAGAACCGGCGCCAGTTCCCGGCCGATGGGCGTCAATTGCACGGACCTGGTATTGCGGTCCACCAGCCGCACTCCGAGCGACGTTTCGAGCCGCCGAATTTGTACCGTAAACGTGGGCTGGGAGATGTGCACTGTTTTTGCTGCCCGCGTAAAGCTGCCGTGCCTTGCGACGGCAATGAAAGCCCGGAGGTGCCTGAGATCGACATCCATAGCCGTACGCTAGCCCGGAAATCTCACCAGCTATTGGCAGAAGGCCGACCTTCGTGGCATAACTGAGTTTCCACACAACAGTTAGCGCCAAGAAAGGAACGGCCTTCGCTATGACAGAGTGTAGCCAATCCAGCTTCGGATTTGAAGCCTTGGGGTCGCGGGAAATCGTGGCCCGGTTCGACGGCGGAACGATCAGTTCCGATGGCGGCGCGTTTCTGCTGCGCCAGACCGACCGGCGCCTCAATCTGCTGCCGCGCCTGGCTGCGTGCTTCCTCGACGGTCGGAATCAGAACCAAGTCGATCATTCGATCCTGGAGATGCTCTCGCAGCGAGTCTACGGTCTGGCGTTAGGCTACGAAGATCTCAACGATCACGAGCAACTACGCCACGATCCAGTGTTCGGCGTTCTGGCGGGACGGGAGGAATTGGAGCAGCCGCTGGCAGGCAAGAGCACATTGAACCGCCTGGAGCTGGGCGCCGGCGAACCCGATCGCTACAAGAAGATCACATTCTGGAAAGAGGCGGTCGACAGTTTGCTGGTGAAGATATTCATCGAGTCATACGAGAAGGCGCCGGAGCAGATCGTGCTCGACATCGACACGACCGACCTGCCGCTGCATGGCCGGCAGGAAGGCCGCTTCTTTCACGGTTACTACGACAACTATTGCTATCTGCCGCTCTACATCTTTTGCGGAGAACACGTGCTGTGCGCGCGTCTCAGGGAAGCCAATCACGACGCCGCTTTTGGCAGCCTGGCGGAAATCGAACGCATCGTCGCGCAGCTCCGAACCGTCTGGCCGGAAGTGACAATCATTCTGCGCGGGGACTCCGGCTTCTGCCGCAATGAACTGATGAGTTGGTGCGAAAGCCGCCGCGTGGACTTCGTGTTCGGCATGGCGCGCAACCAGCGGCTGCGCAAGATCATCGGCGCTGAGATGCATGCCGCCACTCAACAATGGAACCAGACCGGCAAGCCGGCGCGGGTCTTCAGCGAGTTCGAATATCGGACGAAGAAAACGAAGAAGGGCGGCTGGGACCGCGAGCGGCGGGTAGTGGCCAAAGCCGAACACATCGACGGCAAGGAAAATCCGCGGTTTGTAGTGACCTCATTGACGAGTGAGGAATGGACGGCGCAGGCTCTCTACGAGGAACTCTACTGCGCGCGACATGGAGAATCGGATCAAAGAACAGTTCAGCCTGTTCGCCGACCGGGTGAGCGCAGAGACGATGCGAGCGAATCAGATGCGGCTCTACCTGTCGGCGGCGGCGTATGTTCTGGTGAGCGGCTTGCGCCGCCTGGGTTTGAAGGCGACGGAGTTGGCGCAGGCGCAGGTTTCTACGATCCGCACGAAGCTGCTGAAGATCGGTGCGCAGATCCGGGTGACGGTGCGCAAGGTCTGGGTATCGATGGCGTCCGCTTATCCCTGGCAGGGACTTTATCAGCAGGTATGGACGAACCTACGCTGCTAAAATCCGACGTTCAAGCTAACGCGATCCTTGAAGTGAATCGCCCCACCGCAGGGCCTGTGGAGCCGCGCGCAAAATCGAAGACGAAATGACGGAAAAAGACATTGCGGCCTTTTCGGAGCTCTTCCGAAGGCCATTTGCCCCCTTTGGTCTCATGATAAAAACGCGAGCCGGACGAATGGCTCAGCCAAAACTACTCGCGATGCGTTCCTCGCTCAGCTCATCAAGATCGGTGAGATATGCGGGCTAGCACTTGAGTCCGCTATCGGCGTGGAGCGACGCACTCGAAGTTGGAAGCATCGTCGGTACTTCCCGAGCCTTTCCAGCGCGATACTTGGGGATACGCACATAACGGTCGGCTGCGGTCCACCGTACCGTTGGCAGTGTGCGTCGCGAGGATCTTCGACGGCGCCGTTCCCTGTGTCACCCACGCGTCGAGTGCGGAGAGCCCGTCGAACGTGCTCGGGCCGGGACCTCCGGAGCAGTGCCCCATGCCGGGAACAAGAAAGAGGCGGGCCGTGCTCGACGCGCGTTCCGCGCCCATCGAACGCCGCACGCTTTCGTAATAGCGGATCGTGTCCGCCGGCGGGACCACGGGGTCGGCCCTACCTTGATAGATCAGGAGTCTGCCCCCTCGACCCGAAAAGCGGCTGAGGTCCGGATCGTTGGCCGTAAGAAACTCCATTTGGGAGTCTGCGTAGGCCGCGTCCCGATCGAAATCGAAACTGCGGAAATCCCAGTTGGGGTTGTGGAAAACCCAGTACCGCCAAAAATCGAGGCGCGCGGGTTCTTGCCGCCCGACGAAATAGCTTGACCAGCCGGCTTCGCTGCCGCGCACCCATCCGGAATACAACTGTTCCCCGGTGCGCGGGTTTTTGGCCCCGTCATAGATCGCGCGAACCGCTGCCACCTGCGATTTGGTCAGGCAATCGGCGCCATCGGCCCCGTTACATTGGAGAGTCGCAGGGTCGAATTTGCAGGACACGGGATCGCCGATGATTCCGTCTTTGACGCCGTCGGCCGCGTCGCACGCCGCGATCGCCGCCTTGTTGATCAACGCCAGTTTGGACACGGGAAGCGGCGCGGAAGCATCCGCATGGGCCGCCTGCCAAGACCAAAGAAACCCGATATTGAGCCGTACGCGGTTGTTTCCCGGATCGCCGGCAAGGATGCCGTCATAGTCGCCCGGATAGCGTTGGGCTTCGGTCAGGGCCTGCTGTCCGCCCGTCGAGCAGCCCGAGAAGTACGCATGCGCGGCGAATCGTCCGTAGTAGCTGCGTGCCACCAACTTGGCAGTCTCCGTCATGACGTGAACGGCGCGCCACGCCCAATCGTTGATTTTCTCAGGGTGTCCCACGCCGAACTTCAGGTCGCCCCCTTGGTGGCCCGTGTCCGAACCGGCGACGGCGTAACCCAGGCGTAAGCCGCGTTCCATGTCGCTGTATCCGATTGCTCCCGAGTAACCTCCGTTGCCCGTGCCCAGCAATTTCCCGTTCCAAGCGCCGTTCTCAGGCAGCCATACTTCGACGTGAATTTCGGAATCCGGGACTGGCGTGGCGATAGCAGTGACACGGCAAAACGCCGGGAAGGAACGCGCCGGGACGCCCCCTCTACCGCCAGCGCCGTCTGGCGAGAACGGTCCGGCAGGCACGCCCACCGCGGCGGTAATCGCCGTCGCTGGAATCACCAGCGCCATCAACTTCTCGCACGGCATTGCGTAGGAGGGATTGCCCGACAAAGCAAACAAGAAAGGCAGGCACGTCCCGATACGGTACATGGTGAGTCTGATTCTATCGTGAAGTCTGGGATTTGGATCGTTGCACTTTTCGAATTCTCAAATGGCAGTAATTCACGCCGTCTATAGATCAACTTGACACTTCGCGGGAACATCGGTACCGTGGAGTCTCTTTTGGAGGGACAACATGTCTCACCGCACGACTCTGATTCTTACGCTGGCGGCTGCCGCCGCGTTTTGCGTGCCTTGGCGGACCGCAAATGCCCAGCGTCTGTCGCCTGGCCCCTAGGTGCTCACGTTCTTCTCCGATGTCGACGACTCGGAGCAACCGTATGGTCTGTACATCCCGAAGAACTACGATGAGAAGAAACAATATCCCCTGGTGATGATGCTCCACGGAGCACAGTCGAATCACAGGCTCTCGTTAAAGCGGGTCTTCGGATTCAGCAACCAGCAGGGCGAAACCGATCTCGAAGCCACCCGCTATTTCCAGCAATGGCCGGACGTGGATTACATCGTGGCGTCGCCATTAGCTCGCGGCACCATGGGCTACAAGGGAATACCGGAAAAGGACGTCTGGGACGTTGTGGCGGACGTGAAGCGCCGCTTCCATATCGATGAGGACCGCACCTATCTGACGGGACTTTCGATGGCGGCGGTGGAACTCTCTGGATCGGGCTCACACGCCCCGACGTATGGGCCGCCATCGCTCCGGTCTGTCCCGCGCCGCCGTTCGGCACGGTGGAGCGCGCGCCCAACGCGCTGAATTTTCCGGTTCATTTCTTCCAGGGCGGCGCCGACCCGACGGTTAACCCGGAAGGAACGCGCCAGTGGAGGAAGAGGCTGGAAGATCTGGGCACGAAGGTGGAGTACGTGGAGTATCCCGGCGTCGATCACAACTCATGGGAGAAGGCGTACGCCGATGAAGCCATCTTCAAGTGGTTCGGACAGTTCAAACGCAACAAGTTCCCCGATAGAGTCCGGTTCGTGACCGACGCCTATCAGTACGGCGGCGCCTATTGGGTGAAGTTTGACAAGCTGACACCCGGCGCGTTCGCCAAAATTGACGCCCAGTTCAATGCGCCTAACAGGATCGAGATCGCTACTTCCGATCTCGACGCCTTCACTGTCAATCTCGCTGGTCATCCAAAGTATGCCAAGGCCGCCAAGTCGAAATCACGATCGACGGCGCGTCCCTTAAGGCCACCGGTGATTCGATCGGCCTGGTCAAGGAAAACGGCGCCTGGAAGATCGGCAAATACGAGCCCCAGCCGGGGGCCAAGCGTGCCGGACTGGAAGGCCCGATGGGTTCCGCCATCGACCGGCGGCACGTTTACGTTTACGGCACGGCCGGCAGTCCCGCGAACGAAGAAGCGCTGGCGCGGCGCGAAATGGCGAATCGGGCGGCCACCTGGGGAAATACCAGCGCCGGCAGCGGACGCCTGCTTCTGGGCATGCGCGCCGTCCCGGATACGCAGGTTCGTCCGAGCGACCTTCAGAGTTCCGACCTGTTTCTATTCGGGACGAATGAAACGAACACAGTGATTGCGAAGTTCGCGGAGGAGTTGCCCCTGCATCTGGACCCAAGGGCCGCAGGTTACGGGCTGGTTTACGTCTATCCCGTAAACGGACATTACTTCCTGGTCGGTTCGGGCACCGTGGTTTCCGCTTACGGACCCGGCACCGCGGCTCCCGGGCGGGCGCGGAGCGCCTCCGGCGGGCGCCGGACGCGGTGGCGGGGCTCCGGGAGGCGCCGCATTCGCCCGTCCGGATATTTCGCTCGGCATCGACTTTTTCGCCCCGGCGCAACGCTCGTTGACCAAGTGGGGAGACTTCATTTTGTACAAGGACACACCCACCAACATCCTGGTTCAAGGCCGGTTTGACGGCAACTGGAAGCTAACGGCTGCAGACGCCGAAAAGCTGGCGGCGACGGGCGTGGTAACGGTTTCGCCAGTCGCACGATGAACGGCGACAAGGAACGAGTTCTCACATGTCTAGTGGAAATCGGCCTGGCCGCGTAGCGATAACCGCGGGAGCGGCCGCGATTCTGTTGACTTGCCTTCTTGTGCCCGTTGTGGCGCAGCGCCCCCCGGCAGGCGGCGCCCGCGGGTCCGTGGATGAACAGAGACCTTTCGCCCGACCAGCGGGCCGATATGGTCGTGGAACAGATGACGCTGGACGAGAAGATCTCGCTGGCGCACGGACCTGGCGGCTTCCAGGCTGCCGGCCCGCGCTCCAACGGCGGCGCCGGCATGATCCCCGGCATACCCAGGCTGGGGTTGCCGGATGTGCAACTCGCCGATTCGGCGGTGGGTGTGCGCGCCGCGGCCGAACGGGGGCGCTATGCCACCCTCCTGCCCTCCACGATCGGCGGCGCGGCCACCTAGGACCTCAAACTTGCCTACGAGTATGGCGAATTGATCGGCCGCGAGTTGCGCGACCAGCTCTATAACTTAACCCTGACTCGACTCTCCCGTCGACGCTGGAGTCGTTGCGTATGCCAGGCGCTTGGCCGCATGATTTAAGTCGAGCTACCCTCCGCCGCGTTCGAATTGGATGGAGTAAACGTGCCCCGCTTTCACAGTGAGCGACGAGCTTGAACCGAAACGGATCGACTGGCGGCCATCCCGAACCTCAGGGATGCGGCTGCCCGTCGGCGTCCGGAGTACGTGCACACCGTCTACTGTGGGCCTCAATATCGCGCTAGCGGGAAATCCATCATTCCATTTAAGGTCGACTTCCAGCCCGCCCCGCGCGCGAAGCCCGGTGACTTCGCCGTGGTCCCAGGCCTTCGGCAGGGCGGGGAGAAACTGCAGTTCGCCGGCTTCGCTCTGGATCAGCATCTCGGCGATCGCGGCCGTTCCTCCGAAGTTGCCATCGATCTGAAACGGCGGGTGATTGTCGAACAGGTTGGGCAGCGTGGACCGGGCCAGCAGCGCAGTCAGATTTTGATAAGCCTTCTCGCCATCGGCCAGCCGTGTCCAGAAGTTGATGATCCACGCGCGGCTCCACCCTGTACCGCCGCCCCCGTTCGCCAGCCGGCGATCGATAGTGGCGCGGGCGGCCGTAGCGAGTTCAGGTGTCTTGTGAGGAGTAATCAGGTCGCCAGGGAACAGCGCGAACAGGTGCGAAATGTGCCGATGGCCGGGCTCCACCTCGTCGTAGTCCTCAGGCCACTCCTGGATTTGTCCCCACCTGCCGATCTTGAGCGGATTCAGTTTGGCGCGCGCAGCCTCGACCTTCGCGCGAAAATCCGGATCGATCTTGAGAATGTCGCTCGCTTCAATGAGCCGCCCGAAAAACTGCTGGAGAATCTCAGTGTCCATGGTTGGCCCCATGGTGAGGACGGCCCGCTCACCCGAGGCCGTCCGATACGTGTTTTCCGGCGAGAGCGAAGGTCCTGTCACCAGGTGTCCCTTGCCGTCGTCCACGAGGTAGTCGAGGAAGAACTGCGCCGCCTCTTTCATCACGGGGTAGGCGCGTTGGGCGAGGAACTTGCGGTCGCGCGTAAAATCGTAATGCTCCGCGAGGTGGAGTGACAGCCACGCCCCTCCCATCGGCCAGATGCCATACTGGGCGCCGTCGATGGGAACCGCGTCCCCCCACAAGTCAGTGTTGTGATGAAGGACGAACCCGCCGGCGCCATAGTAAGACTTGGCCACGCGCCGCCCGTCCTCGCGCGCCGTATCGATGAGGTCGAAGAGCGGCGCGGTCAACTCCGAGAGGTTGCAGGTCTCCGCCGGCCAATAGTTCATCTCGGTGTTGATGTTGATGGTGTACTTACTGCCCCACGCGGGGGTCAGGCTGTCGTTCCATTTTCCCTGGAGATTCGCCGCCATGCTTCCAGGCCGGCTGCTGGCGATTAGAAGATACCTTCCATACTGGAAATAGAGAGCAAACAGGTCGTTGTCTACCTCGCCTTTCTGCACGCGCGCGAGACGCTCGTCGGTGGGCAGCGCGCGCACCGAAGCATCCACCGGAAGTTCCAGGTGTACCCGCCGGAAGAAATGCCGGTGGTCCGCGATGTGCTCGCTCCGCAGCGCGTCATAGGCGCGCGAGGCGGCGGCCAAATCGCGCGCGCACGCGGCGGCCAGGTCCTTCTCCCGGATTTCGGTCCCGGCGACAATGATCAGCGTGACGCTATCCGCGCCGGAGACGTCCAGGTGGTCACCGGCGCTTTCCAACTTTCCGCCGGAGACCGTGGCATTTACTTCGGAGCGGAATCGGACACCGGTGTTATTTTCGCCGGCGGCGCGCTTCGGCAAAGCCTGTCCGGTCATGATCAGCCGCCCTGCCGCCGACTCAGTCGCCGCGTCCGCGGGCCGGCTCAGCGTCGCCTGAAACGAAATGCTGCCCGGTTTGTCGGCGGTCAACCGAACGATCAGGCAATGGCTGGCCGGAGCGGACGCAAAAATCTCGCGCACATAATGCACTCCGCCGGCGGTGTACCGCACGGTGACGATGCCGGTGTCCAAATCCAACTCGCGCCGGTAATCGGTGGCATCGGGCCCACTGCCGAAGTCCAGCCAGAGATCGCCCAGAGTCTCGTAGACCGGTAGAGCGCGAGGAATGCTGATCATCGTCTTATCGGCCAGTGCTTGCGCTTGCGCCGGATGGCCCTCCACGAGCAAGCGGCGGATCTCCGCCAGGGTCTTGGGTGCTTCCGGGTTGCTCCGATCGCGCTTCTCGCCGGACCAGACGGTGTCCTCGTTGAGCTGGATGTGTTCCTTCGGGATGGTTCCAAAAACCATCGCAGCGAGCCGGCCGTTACCTACCGGCAGGGCCTGCGTCCACGCACCGGCTGGCTGCCGGTACCAGAGCTTGAGAGCGTCGTTTTGCGCATGGCACAAGCCCGAGCCCAATAGCAGCGCACATACGGAAATATTGGCTAATGATGTGATTCGCATCTCAGTAGATCGTTTTACCGAACGTGACGCCCGGCCAGTCGTCGGTCCGAAAAGGCACGGCGGGGAGTCCGGCGTTCATTGTACATCGTGGCTGTAGGAAACGACTGCCAGGCGTAACGGACCGCCACCGGGTTAGGGACCGATGGGGACGAGACGATTATGGTATCGCCTTCAATCCGCGCGTCCGCCCAATACCACTTATGGTCCGCGCCTGCGTCGTCGTCGAATAACACCGAAAGGTCGTGAAGTCCTTGCTCGATGCGATTGTGGCTCCATGGCCCTCGCGGACTCGAAGCCCGGAACACCTGCAGGCCGAACCGGTTCACATTGGCAAAAATGTAAAAGGTGCCGTTATGGTAACCGAAGCTCGGCGCCCAGATCCCCTGGCCGTAAATCTGCTTGCCTTCTTCGAGGCGGAAGTCCGGACCGAGATCTAGCCGATCAAAAGCGTAGCCGATGATCCGCCAGTTCACTAGGTCCCGGGAATGCAGGATCGGCAACCCCGGCATGGTGTGCATGGTTGTGCCGGTCAGGTAGTAATCGGCGCCCACCCGGATCATGTCGGGGTCCGAGAACTCGTCGTAGAACAGGGGATTCGAATAGGTCCCGTTCCCGTTGTCGGCGGCCCACGATCGATGGGCGGCTTGCGCAGGCCGGCCGACACGGCCGCCGGCAACGCAACGAGACTCGTCAACGATGCACAAAGCAGAAGGTAGTTGGATGACATTGCTACAGTGAACCCTTCACACTCGGCGTGCTGCCGATGGGCTGGCCGCCACCAACGCTCACATCCACCTTTGCCGCCGGCACGTCCGCGGCCGTCAACCTGAACTTCACCTGGCGGCTTTCGCCGGGCTTGAGGTGAATGCGCTGGAATCCACGCAAATTCCGGACCGGCGCGTCAGCATCGGCGGCGCCGCCGATGTAGAGCTGAACGACTTCGTCGCCCTCGCGCGAGGAAGTATTCTTCACCGTCGCGCTGACCTCCGCGCCGCCTGCGGTGCGTTTCGCATTCAGGCCTGAGTAGGCAAACGTCGAATAGCTCAGCCCGTAGCCGAACGGATAGAGCGGCTCGCCATTGAAATAGCGGTAGGTGCGATTCTTCATCGAGTAGTCGGTGAACTCGGGCACCTGATCCAGGCTTTTGTAGAACGTGACCGGAAGGCGGCCCGCCGGATTATTGACGCCAGCCAGCGTGTCCGCGATGGCCGAGCCGGCCTCCTCTCCCCCGTACCAAGCCGAAAGCACTGCCGTCGCGCCGGCCGCGGCGGAATTGATGGCCACGGCGCTGCCACTGGTAAGAATCACGACAACCGGCTTGCCGGTAGCGATCATAGCCCTCACCAGGTCCTCCTGCGGCTCCGGAAGATCGATCGCGCTGCGATCGTGACCTTCACCTTCTTGCGACCCGTTCAGGCCGACGAAGACCAGCGCCACGTCGGACTCCCTCGCTACCCCTTTGGCATTCGCGAGCAGCACGGGCGCCGGTGGAATCCAGTTCAATTCCGCCCCGCCTCCGCGTCCGTTCTGCGTATATTCCACCTTGACCGAGTAACGGTGCCCGCCTTCGAGTTGCATCGGCGCTGCGCCTCCGCGGCGGCCGCCCTGGCCAGGCCCCAATCCCTGTCCTTGCCCCGGCCCCAAACCCGCTGGACGAGCGCCGGCGCGTCCACCCGGATTCACCTCTTTGCCATCCAGGTACAGGGTGATTTTCCCATCGCGGTTCCATTGTCAAAATAAACTGCGACTCCCAGATAATCAGCGTACTCCACTGATGTCCTGTTCCATGTCAAGGCAAAGTAGAAATGTCCTGATGTCCTGTTCCATTGCACACCCACTGCGAGCCATTACAATGCGGGAACGTGGCAGTAAACAAGGAGACCTTCATGAACCGAGTACGCTCCCTTCTTCTCGGCGCCTCAATGGCAGCCCTGGCTGCATCCACGTCTGCCGCCGACGGCCCAACCGTGCTTGTGCCGGCGGATTCCACCCCCGCGCTCAAGCTGAGCGGCGCAGCGGGCGAGTCGGCGCGGATCACGAACGCGCCCGTCACCGGCCAGCCGTTCAAAACGGTGCTCCGCGTGGAGGTCACGAAGAAGCCCGAACGGCCCGCTGACGTCCAGCTCTCGAAATCTATTGAAGCCGCGCTACCCGCCGGTGACGTCCTGATGGTCTCTTTCTACATGCGCTCGGCCGGTAGCGGAGAGGCCACGCTCGACGCCGGGTTCCGCACCGCGCCTGGCGCCGCGCCGCAAGCCCCCGCCGTCCCGCCTCCTGCTGGACCGGCGCCCGGCGCGCGCGGCCAAGTCCCGCCTGGAGTCCCCGGCGCAGTCCCCGGCCGTGGCGGCCGCGGCGCGTTCCCCGGACAGCCGCCTCTGGGCGCCGCCGCTGTGGCCGGACCCACGTGGAAAAAGGTCACCTTCCCCTTCGCCCTGACCCGCGCCTACAACAAAGGCGAGGGCGAACTCTTCTTCACTCTCGGCCTCCAGTCGCAGACCGTCGAGCTTGGCGGCATCGAACTGGTCGACTACGGCACAACTAAGAAGGTCGCCGACCTCCCCTTCACCAAACTCGGCTACCAGGGCAGCGAACCCACCGCCGCCTGGCGCAAAACCGCCGAAGCCCGCATCGATAAGCTGCGCAAAGGCGACCTCACGATCGTTGTCAACAACGCCTCGGGCAAGCCCGTCGCCAACGCCGAAGTTGTCATCCATATGCGCAAGCACGCCTTCCTCTGGGGCACTGCCGTCAGCGGCGCCGCCTTCACCGGCGGCCGAATGCCGCAGGAAAGCCTAGCCCGATACAAAGAAGAGATCAAGAAGAACTTCAACTTCGCCGTCATGGAAAACGAGACCAAGTGGCCGCAATGGGCCAACGAAGCCTCTCGCCCGGGCACGCTCGCCACCATCGACTGGCTCCGCGAAAACGGCCTCCAGGTTCGCGGCCACAACCTCGTCTGGCCCTCCTGGCGCAACACCAACGTCAAGGCCGCCACCGACGCCCGCGACAATCCCGCCGCGCTCGCCAAAGTCATCACCGACCATATAGCCGAAACCACCGCCGCCCTCCGCGGTCGCCTCGTCGATTGGGACGTCATCAACGAAACCTTCACCAATCACGACTTCATGGACATCCTCGGCCGCCACGCCATGGTCGATTGGTTCCAGGCCGCCCGCGCCGGCGACCCAGGGGCCAAGCTCTACATCAACGACTTCAACATCCTTGAAACCGACGACAAGCCGCATCAGGATGACTACGCGCAGACCATTCAATACCTGATCGATCAAGGCGCCCCCGTCGATGGTATCGGGCTGCAAAGCCACTTCCCCGCTCGCGTCACCGGCATTGATGACCTGCTGAAGCGATTCGACCGCTTCTCGGCATTCGGCAAAGAGCTCGAAATCACTGAGTTCGACATCAACACGCAGGACGAAGCCACCCAGGCCGATTACACTCGCGACTTCCTGACCGTCGCCTTCAGCCAGCCCGCCGTCAAGGCGTTCCTGATGTGGGGCTTCTGGGAAGGCGCGCACTGGCGGCCCACCGGCGCCATGCTCCGGCGCGACTGGTCCGCCAAACCTAACTACAACATCTACCGCGACCTCGTCTACAACAAGTGGTGGACCAATGCGAGCGGCGAAACCAATCGCACGGGCACTTACACCGCCCGCGGCTTCTTAGGGGAATACGACATCGAAGTCAAATCTGGAGGCAAGACCAAAACCGCTCACACCACGCTTTCCAAAGATGGCTCCCACGTGGAGTGTGTGATCGAGTAGTCCGGCCCTCATCTCGAGATTAAACAGACATGCAGAATATTTGCGAATCTCCAATTCCCCGTCGCCCCCGGAAGCGCGCGCCTATCGCGCTACCGGTCCTTGCTTCGCTACTCCTGGCGGCCATCTCCTCCCCCTCGCAAACCTCTTCCGTCGTGAAGGAAGCCAACGTCTACAACCGGGCGGTGCTGCTGGTGGGCAACGACAAGCTGGAAGTCGCCATCGTGAAGCAGGGCGGCTCGATGCTCCGCATCCAGATTCAAGGGGATCCGCAGGGCATCAGCCCGTTCGGTAATCCCGAACTCGTGCCAGGCATTCCCGACAACCGCAAGCTCAACGGTCCGATGGTGGGGCACTTCGTCTGCGTGGACGGCTTCGGATCGCCGAGTAAGGAGGAGGCCGCGGCCGGCCTCGCCATGCACGGCGAAGCGTACCTGCAGCCCTGGAAGCTCGTGAGCGCTGAAAAGCACGCCGGTGTCGCAACCGTAAAGTTCACGGTGGAGCTACCCAAATTCCAGGAGACCTTCGCGCGCTCCCTTCAGATGGTTGACGGCGAGAACGTCATCTACATCGACAGTGAACTCACCAGTGACACCGCGTTCGACCGCACCGCCAACTGGGGCGAGCACCCCTTTCTGTTTCCGCCCTTTGTGGAACGCGGGAATACCGTGGTGGACGTCTCCGGCGCGCGTTCCAAGACCCGTACCTATCCCGCGAATACGCGTCCGCCCACGCTCTTGCAACAATGGCAGGATTTCACCTGGCCTAACGCGCCCGCAGCCGGAGGAACCGTCTTCGACATGCGGGAAACGCCGACAGGCTTGAACGGAACAGGGCACACGACGACCTTGATGGATCCGGCTCGCCCCCTGGCTTGGGTGACGATTCTGAACAAGGAGCGCCGTTACCTGCTCGGATACGTCTTTCGCCGCGAAGAGTATCCGTGGGTGCAGAATTATATGCAATACACGGGCGGCTGGATCGGGCGCGGCGTGGAATTCGCCACGCAACCGTTCGATTTGCCGCACCGTGACATGGTGGAACTGCACCGCATGTTCGATTCCCCGGTCTATCGCTGGCTGCCCGCGAAATCCAAAATCGCCACGCGCTTTCTTCTGTTTTATGCGAAGAGCCCGGAGGGTATGGCGCGGGTGGACGACGTCCGCCTGGAAAACGGCATGCTGATTGTGGAAGACCGGGCCTCGGGAAAGACGATGACGCTGCCGGCTTCGCGGCCTTTGTAAGACCGCCACACTTCACGCGCCACGCCCGGAAACTGCGCACCATGATTTCGGTCCGCGTGCCGTCGCGGGACAAGATCTCTGTAATCCCGTTGCGAACGCCAGGGCCAAAACAGACAGAAGCGAGGTGACGTATCGAGGCAGGGCGGGCTAGCGCTTCGCGGCTTCCCCGAAGACAGTGAATTCAGCCACGCCCGGTGTGATCCCTTTCGGAGCGCCCAGGATAACCAACCGCGCGGCTTTGCCCGGCGTCGGGCGGCACTCGCGGTAATCGACCAGGAAGTCCTCGGCGCTATTGCTGCGATCGAGCGCCGTGACCCATGAACCGGACGCGTTCTGCACCTCCACCTTATAGCGGAAGGGGCCAGGCGCAATTCCCTTCGCTGTATGGAGGCCAATATCGCGCCAGACGGTGCGGATCGCGCGCACCGTCGCGTTATTCACCAGCGCACTCGTGAGCGCCGGAACCGCATCCCCGGCCTGCGGTTGCCACCAGGTCCGTAGATCGTTATCGACAGCAAGACGGCTGGAGAGATTGCCGGCGGCCGTTGTGGCGCTCGTCCAACGGTTCGCATTAAGCGGCACCCATCCGGCCGCGACGGCGCCCTCGGCCGTGCCCGTGATTCGTTGCGGCGTCGATGAGGGAGGCTTGACGTGTAGTTCCCCGTCTTCGCCGATATATGCCGGGTCCATGCCCAGGCGACGCTCGAAACCGTGCACCACGCCGGCTCGCAGCGTATAAAAAGCCCAGAGCGAATGGTTCGGTCCTTCGGCAAAACTGCCGTGGGCCGTACCGGTGATCAGACCTTCGGTGGAGCGCAGGATAGGGTTATTCTTCTGAGGCGTGAACGGTCCCATCGGCGATTTCGAAGTCAGGCAACCCACTGCGTACGTGCGGTTCTCGGTGCCACCGGCGCTGTATGTAAGGTAATACGTACCGTTCCGCTTGAGCATCCACGAGCCCTCAACCCATCCCTGGTTCGGGTCTTCATTCCAGTCGCCGGTGCGTTGCCAGGGGAAGCGCTCCGGTTCGAATCCCAGAAGCTTCACGGGTTTGCCGAGCAGGCGCGTGGGATTATCCGGATCGAGTTCCGCAACATAAATACCGTCGGTGGGGGTGCAGCCCCAGTAATAATACAGGCGACCGTCGTCGTCGGAGAAGAGCATGGGGTCGATCTGGGAGGGGAGGCCGGGCGGCAACGGAATCTTGCCTATGGGCTTGAACGGCCCGAGCGGCGAATCGGAGGCGTAGACCTCCGATTCAGACGCCATCAGAAGGAACTTGTTCTTGTGACGCACGATGGTTGGGGCGTATCCGATATCGCGTATGTTGAGCGGATGGTGCTGCCAGGAGATGCCGCCGTCGCTGCTGACCCAAGCCATGTCTACCGATGGATACATGTACCATTTGCCCTCGTGCCAGAGGACCGTGACATCGGCGAGTTCGCGGAACTGCTCCGTATGGTCCTGCAACCAGAGGTCGGCCGAGCCGACGGGCGTGCCGGGTACGATGTCGCGAACGCGCTTGCCGATGGGATAGTCGGGAATTGCCAGGGGATTGCAGTACGTCGCGGCTGGGGGAACCGGGTCGCCGGCCGGCGAGGATTGTTCCGCGCTCAATAAGATTGCTGCCACCGAGCAGAACGCCACGGGGGCGAGGATGGAGAAGACAGCACGCTGCATAAGGAACGATGTTCTCATGGTGCGCCACCCTTCTCAACCCGTCGTGATTTGGCGAATCATTATTGGTTTCAATTCGCGGAAATCGGCGGTATGGAGGTCGTCAATTACCGCCCGACATGTCATTTGATGTAAGGATCCACGTTTTCTGAGCAACAGGGCTTCTGGACGGGTTTGCGCACCATGACTTCGGTCCGCGTGCCGTTCTTGTCGTGAAGCTGCATCAGCCATCGCCCGTCGCGAGCGTTGATGCCGGGCGGCCTCGGGGGCGTGTAACCGCGATCCATTACCGTTTTATAGACGGCCTGAATATCGAGAGTGCCGAGGCAGACGTGATGCCACACGCCGAGTTGTTGCGGCGTGGGTGGCCCCTCGTGCTGCACCATGTACTCGACCCAGTTATCGCCATCGGGCGTCAGATACGAAATCCAGTCGAGGCGATCGTCTTGCGGCCCGCCCTGCCAAAGAAAGCGAAAGCCCAGCAAGTCCTTGTAGAACTTGTCCTGATCCGCCGGGCTCTTCACATGTACGCCGACATGCAGGATGTGGTCGGAAATGCGCCGATCGGAGATTCCTTTGCCGCTGTATCTCGACTGAAGCGAGCCCTCGACGTACTGAACAAACTCGATGGTGTGTCCCTCGGGGTCTTTGAGGATAAAGCTGTAATTGCCGTTCGGATCCTTCGTAACTCGTGAAGGCACAGCCACGCCATGAGCCGCCAGATAATCGCGCAGTTTGCGGGCGTCCGTCGTCTCATACCCGATCTGGATCAGCTTGTCGTCCGCTGGATTTTGAAGCGTGGGAGAGACTTCGATGTATTGACGCTCATTCACCTTGAAAACAGACAGCTCAGCCGGGCCGGAGACCGCCCGTTTGTGGCGGAATACCTCGTCGTACCCCAGAACGCCCCCGTAGAACCTGCGAGCCTCGTCGAGGTTATCCGTCTTCACGATGAAATTCGCGATATTCCCGATCGGCGGCCTCGCCGCGGTCGCGGCCATCATCGGCATGATTCCTGAAACCGTGGGAATCAAAAGGAAGAACAAACACATGTCTTTTCGCGTATCCCGTTTGCTGTTCCAAAAACAAGTGTTTTAGAGACATAATAGAGGAATGCAAGTCGCTCTCTACGCCCGCGTCTCGACCCGCGACAAAGGGCAGGACACCGAAAATCAGCTCGCGCAGCTGCGCGCATTCGCCGCCTCGCAGAAGTGGGCCGTCATCCGCGAGTACGTGGACCGCGCCACCGGCAAGCATAGCGACCGCGAGCAATTCCGGCGTCTGTTCGAGGACGCCAGCCAGCGCAAGTTCGACCTGGTGCTGTTCTGGTCGCTCGACCGATTCAGCCGTGAGGGAGTGCTCGAAACGCTGCATCATTTGCAGCGCCTCGCCCAGTATGGCGTCGGCTATCGCTCCTTTACCGAACAGTATTTGGATTCCTGCGGGATCTTTAAGGACGCCGTGCTCTCGATTCTGGCCACAATCGCGAAGCAAGAGCGGATCCGCATCTCAGAACGTGTTCACGCGGGTCTCGCGAAGGCCCGCAGGCAGGGCCGCATCGGCGGACGGCCGAGGCTGGTGCTAAGCCACGCCAAGGTCCTGGCGCTCAGCCAGGACGGCGCCACGATCCGTGAGATCGCCGAGGAGATGGGCGTGTCGCCAGCATCGATCCATCGGATCCTGAAAGGTCATCACCGCCTTACCGGCGATGCGATTCCTGTTTGAAGCACAGCTTCGCTCGGCTTGGTCTTGTGCAGTTTTCTTGCACTTTGGCCCGGCTTGGCTGGGCCGCGTGTAGCGTGTGCCATCGAGCAACAGGCGAAATACGGCGGGCGAAGCCTCGCGTTACTTGTGGCCTGTGGCCACTGAAGCGACCCACCCGGGATCGGGGCGCCGGTTGGTAGCGCTCAGGGGGGGCGCCGGGCGGCCGACTTTCCGCCACATAAAAACACCCCCGCCCTGCGGGGGTTCCCATCTGGCTGCCCTGAAATATATACTGCCCCTAGCCGTCAACTTCGTACAAGCCGACTGCTGGCCGGTGTCACATCAATCAGTGCTTTGTACGTGTGGCGCGTGATCCGACCGGAGCTTCCCAGAACGGGACAACGTGGCCAGAACGGCTCGTGCCCGTCGCCATGGCCAACTTCCTGATACGCCGTAATTCGGCCTGAAAGTGGTACGATGCCAGATCACGCGTAATGAGCTCTCCCCGGACCATCGCCCATTACCGCATCGTCTCCAAGCTCGGCGAAGGCGGCATGGGCGCCGTGTATCGGGCGATGGATACAAAATTGCATCGCGACGTCGCCATCAAAGTGCTCCCCGCCGCGTTCGCCGAAGATGCCGCGCGCATGCGGCGTTTTGAGCGCGAAGCGCAAGTGCTTGCGTCGCTAAATCACCCCAATATCGCAGCAATTTACGGAATCGAGGCGGGGGCGCTGGTGATGGAACTGGTGGAAGGCTCCGATCTTGCCGGCCCCGTCCCGTTGGACACCGCCATCGCTTATGCCCGCCAGATCGCCGACGGCCTCGAAGCTGCGCATGAAAAAGGGATCGTGCACCGCGACCTCAAGCCCGCCAACGTCAAGGTTACCGCCGATGGCGCTGTAAAACTGCTGGATTTCGGACTGGCCAAGGCCACGGGCGAGAATGCCTCCGGCGGTGCGAACAGCCCCACCATGTCGCCGACTCTCTCCATGGGCATGACCGAGGCAGGAACCATCCTCGGCACCGCTGCCTACATGTCCCCGGAGCAGGCGCGCGGCAAGCCCGTCGATAAGCGCGCCGATATCTGGGCCTTCGGCGTGGTTCTCTATGAGCTGCTCGCGGGACACCGCCCCTTCGCCGGCGATAACATGACGGACACGCTTGCGGCGGTGGTCCTCAAGGAGCCCGATTACTCCGCGCTGCCGCAGGCCACGCCCCCGGGCGTCCGGCGGCTTCTGCGGGCCTGCTTGCGCAAAGATCCCAAGCAGCGACTGCGCGACATCGGCGATGCACGCCTGATGCTCGACGAGTCGGAGACTGACGCGGTCGCGGCCCAGCCATCGCCGGCGGCCCGGCGCGCACGGCTGCCGTGGATCGTTGCCGGTCTTGGGCTGGCAGCCGCGGGCCTCGCTGTTATCGCGCGGCAACCCGCCAAGCCGCCCGAGCCTGTCCCCGTGCGCTTTCCCGTCCCGTGGCCCGCGGGTACGATTGGTTCTGAACCCTCGGCGGCACAGGCCATCCCGTCTCCGGGCGGTCGCTATCTGGCGATCATCGCCTCCTCGAACGGCCAGACCGCTCTTTGGGTTCGCCCGATGGGATCTACCTCGGCACACCGGCTCGATCAGACCGACGGCGCCAATTTTCCCTTCTGGTCACCCGACGGCCAATTCATCGCCTTTTTCGCTGACGAAAAGCTGAAGAAGATCCCGTCCGCCGGCGGCTCGCCCCTGACCCTTTGCGACGCGCCCCGAACTACTTCCCTGATCGCCGGCGACGGTGGAACTTGGAACGACGACGGCGTGATTGTGTTTGCGCTGGGACCCGAATCACCGCTGTTGCGGGTGCCGGCGGCCGGAGGGCCGGCCACTCCAGCCACAACTCTGGATGCGTCCGCCGGCGAAACCAGGCACAGTTGGCCACAGTTCCTTCCCGATGGCCGCCATCTACTGTATTTCGCCGGGAATAAGGACCCGTCCAAGAGCGCGATCTATGTCCAGGAACTAGGCTCCTCGCAACGCACTCTGGTGACCAGAAATCTGCACCGCGCCGCGTGGTCGCCGCCCGGGTATCTGTTGTACCCGCGTGAGCGAGCGCTGTTCGCGCAGCGCATGAACCCGCGCACTTTCCAACTCACCGGCGAACCGATTCCGGTTGCGGAAGAAGTGAATTCTAACGATGACAATGGACGGTCCGCATTCGCGGTGTCGGGCAACGGAACGCTGGTCTATCTCGCGAACAGGCCGGCCGCGGACGTGCAGCCGGTCTGGTACGGCCGGGACGGTAAACGCATCGCCGCGGTCGGCAAAGCGGGCGCATACGCTTCGATGAGACCATCGCCCGACGAAAAGAGCGTGGCGCTCGCCGTGCGGTCCTCGGGGCGCCTCGAAACCTGGATCATGGACTTGACCTCCGGCGCTCTCAGGCGCGCGTCCACGGAAGAAGGATTCGCCCTCGGACCCTGGTCGCCCGATTCGGAGCGCATGGCGATCAACGAGGTTCAGGCAAACGGGATTCTCGAATTCACCGTGGCCTCCGGCGGGACGCGGCCTCTCAACAAGGGCCGCGGGTTCGATGCCGTTGACTGGGCGCCCGACAATCGCTTCATCCTCTGCAACGATGCCAACCAGCACCAGTTGGTCACCCTCACGCTCGATGGCAACTCGCAACTGCGGACCGTCAACGACACGCCCTACCGCAGGAATCAATTTCGTTTTTCGCCCGATGGGAAATTCGTGGCGTACACCTCGGTCGAGTCGGGAAGCGCCCAGGTTTTCGTGGCCTCCTTTCCCTCCTTCTCCGAAAAGCGCCAGATCTCTGTCAATGGCGGCCAGTGGGCCACTTGGAAGAAGGACGGCCGGGAAGTTTTCTTCCGGACATCCGACGGCACGGTGATGAGCGGCGAGATCAGGACAGAAGGCAATATTGAGGCAGGTATCCCCAAGCCGCTTTTCAAGTACCCAACCAATCCGTACACCGAAACGTTTTGGCCCACAGGCGACGGCAAGCGCTTCCTGGTCCTCGAAACCGAACAGACGGGCCAAGCCGGCGAGATCATGGTGGCGCTGAACTGGACGGCAGAGCTGAAACGGCCCTGACCCATCGTCGCAGCTGCGATCAGGAACGCGCTTTCAGAACACGCACTGCCACCTTGCCCAGCACCCGGCTCACCGGTCCATCGAGGAACGTCCACGTCAGCGCATCAACGCCGGCGGCCGATACTTGGGATTGCGCTCCTGGCGGGCCGCGATCATTTCCGACAGCACCTGCTTCGGACCCTCGCGAAAGGCATCGAGCATGGCCGTCTGGTGAACGCACGACACCGTGCAGTAGGGCGCGCATGCCTTCTCTCGCGCCGCCTCCCGCCGCAGGTCCTCTAAGGTATAACGTTCCAGCGGTATCGCCGGGTGGCCCCGTTGTTGCGAACAGTAGTGCACAAGGCCATCCTCGCAGATATAGAGGAAGCGGCCGCCCGCCCGGCAATGCCAAATATTGGCCCGGCCCTCCGAGATGTTCCTCTGAAAACGGTCGTATTGGGCAAGCGAAAACATTTTTTGATCGGGCTGTAACAAATCGCGGTAGATTGCCAGATGGGCCGGGGCCAGCGGCTGTAGTTGGCCGTCGCCATCGTGGAGGATTCCCACCGTGCCGCCGAGGCCCAGTTCCCGCGCCCGCAGCGCGATCGTGCGCGCGTCCTGCGGATTCCGCACCGGGCTTCCCAAAACCGAATTCACCGTGACCGCGAACTCGGCGTTCCCGCCCAGCCATTCCAGCTTCCGGTCCAGCACCTTCAAGCTTTTCTTCGAGGTCTCGTCCGGATTGACGTTGTCGATGCTGATCTGCATGTAGTCCAGTCCCGCGCGATTCAGCCGGCGGATGCGCTCCACGGTCAGCAGGTAACCGTTAGTAATGAGCGTAGCGATGGCGCCGCGGCGCCGGATGCGGCGCACGCAGGTTCGTCAAGTCTTTGCGGTTGGTTTTGGAATTTTCTTGCGGGGTTTTGACCGCGAGATTCGTGCCGTTTCCACCGATGTACTTTTCACATGCGGCTTGCGCAATGCCAACCGCGCGGCAACAGAACGGTAGTCTGCAGCGGACCCACCCGCCACCGGGTCCCCCTGTACAAGCAGGCCCGGCACAGCGGGGTGGGGTCCAGTTCCTCAGCCACGATGGTCGTTTCCTCGCGTATATGGCGCGGCTCGGGTCCCAATCCGCGAGGGCATATTTCACTGTCTTCGATGCGGACTTCTCAGATTCGCATTTGCATCGCTGTGCGATCTAATGCATCTAAGTGGCGTAGTTAGCGGAATCATAGGTGGGAAGCCGACTTGATCGGCATAGGGGCGGCGGTCACCCACCGACCCCTGCCACACCACCGTACGTACGGGTCCGTATCAGCAGGCTCCGACACCAATCACAACGTCTCTCCGGGCTTTCTTCCGTACGCAATGGCCTTGCTTCGCAATCCCAGCATTCCCCAATTAAGCTTGCTGCTCCATAGCGCGGACCGCCGCGCCACCGACTTCCTTCAAGTCGCCCCTATCGAAACTGCCTCGGCCCGAACCGATCACCGTACCCGTGCCTTTGCCGCCGAGGCAGTCCCGATAGGGCGCTAACGACTTGTCGGCCCTGATGCGATCAACTTTCTCGAACGCGCGGCGACTACTTAACAGCCCTCCGCGCATCCGGCGCTGTTTCCTGCTCAAGCCAGAGAAAATGCAAGCGGCCAACAGCATCTCCGGCAATGATCTGATGCTCGCCGGAGAACACACAACACGATGCGGGCGCATCGCATGCGAATGTGGCGAGTAACACTCCGCTTTCCACATCCCACACCTTCAGCAATTTGTCAGAAGACGCGGAAACTACCAACCTACCATCCCCGCTCACCGCCAGAGCGTTCACACATCTGGAAGGACCCTCCAAGGCGCGGAGCACGCGACCATTTTCCACATCCCATACGTTCAGCATTCCGTCATTCGAAGCCGAGACCGCCAGCCGCCCGTCTCCGGTTACCGCCACGCTATCGAAAACGTCGAAGGGGCGGTCCCCCAAAATGCGGAGCATGCGGCCGCTTTCCACATCCCATACTTTCAGTCCGTCATGCGAAGCCGAAACCGCGAGTCGCCCGTTTCCACTTAGCGAAACATCGCTTACATATCTGGAGTGACCCTCCAAGGTGCGGAGTGCGCGCCCCCCTTCCACATCCCACACCGTGAGTGTGTGGTCCTTGGAAACAGAGACTGCGAGTCGCCCGTCCTCACTCATCGCCAGACGACGGGCAGGGCCGGAGCAGCCCTCCAAGGTGCGCAGTGCGCGCCCGCTTGCCAAATCCCATACCTTTAGCGATTGGTCAGAAGACGCGGAGACCGCCAACCGGCCATCCCCGCTCACCGCCACATCAGTGACAGAATCAGAGTGGCCCTCAAAGGTGCGCAGTACGCGCCCGCTTGCCACATCCCATACCTTCAGCGTGTGGTCTGAAGACGCGGAGACCGTCAGTCGCCCATCCCCGCTCACTGCCACACCGTCTACATATCTGGAGTGGCCCTCCCTGGTGCGCAGTGTGCGCCCGGTCGTCACATCCCACACTTTCAGCGACTTGTCAGAAGAAGCCGAGACCGCCAGCCTACCGTCTTCACTCAGCGCCACGTCATTGACGCCATAGGAGTGACCCTCCAAGGTGCGGACCGCGCGCCCGCTTGCCACATCCCACACCTTCAACGATTTGTCAGAAGACGCGGAGACCGCCAACCGGCCATCCCCGCTCAGCGCCACAGCAGTGACAGAATCAGAGTGGCCCTCCAAGGTGCGCAGTGCGCGCCCGCTTGCCACATCCCACACCTTCAACGATTTGTCAGAAGACGCGGAGACCGCCAACCGGCCATCCCCGCTCAGCGCCACAGCAGTGACAGAATCAGAGTGGCCCTCCAAGGTGCGCAGTACGCACCCGCTCGCCACATCCCACACTTTCAGCGATTTGTTAGAAACGGAGACCGCTATCCGCCCATCCCCGCTCACCGCCACATCGGTGACAGAATCAGAGTGACCCTCCAAGGTGCGCAGTGCGCGCCCGCTTGCCACATCCCATACCTTCAGCGTGTGGTCTGAAGACGCGGAGACCGCCAACTGCCCGTCCCCACTTACCGCCACACCGTTTACGTCTCTGGAGTGACCCTTCAAGGTGCGGAGCGCGCACCCGGTTGTCACATCCCACACCTTCAGCGTGTAGTCTGAAGACGTGGAGACCGCCAACCGCCCGTTCCCACTCAGCGCCACGCTATTGACCATCCAGGAGTCGCCCTCCCAGGTGCGGAGCGCGCGCCCGCTAGCCAAATCCCACACCTTCAGCGTTCCGTCCCAGCATGTGGAGACAGCCAGACACCCGTCTCTACTCACCGCCACCGCATAGATAAGATTGGAATGACCCTCCAGCGTGCGGACCAGCGATGTTCCCGGAGGATGGAGCGATGCTAGTAAGGGCCGGAGCCAAGGTGTTCGCGTTCCCTCGGCAACCCCATGCAGAAAACCGGCGATTCCGGGCATGTCTTGGTAGGACAGCAGCCTTCCAACCATCTGCGAGGCGAACTGGCCGGGATCTTCGCCAATCGCGTGAGCCGATAGACGGACTGCCTCGACAAGCAGAGAAAGCGCCTCTTGGTCTGGGTACCGGGCGCGCACGTAGTCCAGTTGCAGATCGTGGAGACGAAGCGCGGAGGCCGTGGCGCTCCATTCCGCCAGGGAACGCGCCGCCAGGTGCCTACCAGTCAGGCGTGCGGCCTCGGCATCCACTCGCCAGAGCGTTTCGAGAATCGGCAAAGGAGTTTCCACATCTTCTAGCAGCACCGCCAGAGCGGCATACCGATCACGCATTATGGGCTTCAAGGCTTCAACACTGACCGAGACTGCCCGGAAGAAGCTCGTTTGTCCTTCCGGTAGCGCGGATTCGATTGCGGAGAGATCCGCTCGTTTCAGCCGCTCCAGCCAGTCCTGCCACTCTTCCGGTCCGGCCTCGCGCAGGAGCGCTCCCATAGTCGCCAACGCAAGTGGCAGACGGCCGCACTCCCGGACGATTTCAGCGGCCGTAGAAGGAAGCTGTCGAAGTTCTACACCTGTCCAATCAGCCAACAATTGACGGGCCTGAGCCTCGTCGAGAAGGTCGGCGCGATGCTCCCGCGCGCCGCTGAAACGGGCGATGCTAGCATCCCGAGTTGTGAACAGGAACCGGGATCTGGGCGACTCAGCCAGAAACGGATCCAGGTCGGCCTTGCTCCAGATGTCATCTAGAACAATGAGACCCGCTTTGCCGTGGAGGATCGTCCGGTACTGGTGCTCGGCGGCAAGATCGTTTTCATATCGGCTCAGGTCGTCGCCCAAAGCCTTCGCGATCTCCCGCATCTGCTGGATGTAAGGATGTTCGCGCTCGCGGCCCACGGTCACCCAAACGATGCCATCCGGGAATGCAGCCTGCACCACCGCATCTCGGCATAACGCGAGTGCCAGCACCGTCTTTCCAATGCCGCCCATGCCTTCCAGCGCCGTCAGCGCAATCGCGCGTTCCCCATCTTCCGCAACCACGGTTTCGCGCAACGCCCGAATCGCTTCGGGCCGGTCCAGATAGTGCACCGGTTGAACGGGAGCGGTAATATACTGGACGCGGGTCTGCCGGTATTCTTCTTTTAACGTGGCGGCCCGGCGGGCGTGTATGTCGGCCAAGAGCGCCGGGAGTTGGGTGGGATAGGCGCGCCAGTTCTTCGTTTCGAAATACAACGGACGCTCTGCTTGGGGCTGCACGAGAACCGGGATCACGCATTTGTTCAGCCGCAGTGCGCGCATTTGCTCAGCGCGGCATATCTCGCTCTCATAGGAGCCAGCAGTCAACAGCCCAAGCAGCACATCGCACTGATTGATCGCCTGCTCGATCTCTCGCGTCCAACTCGCTGCTCCCTCGATCCGTTCCGTATCCAACCAGACGGTGAAGCGCTCGCGCTCCAGTTCGCTCTTCAGATGAAGAGCTGCTTCGCGGCCATCTTTGCGCGCGTAGGAGAGAAAGACACGTTGGCTCAGTGGTACGGGCATCCGGCAAGCTCATTGTATTTCGTCCGCCGGATTGGCGCATCGTTCCATCCCGCCGCTGACAGCACGCTCCTGTTGGACCTATGTATGGTAGCTGTTGAAGCCGAACAAACGGCGTTGTGGGAGAGCCAGTCGTACGCACAGGCGGAGACTTCCATCTGCTACGCGCCGCGCAGCCGACAAATCCCGTCACGGAGTTCTTGTAACGGCCCGCACTGCGGTTGCGTCCAACTGTTCGAGGCGAAAGCTTCAGACATCAAGAGAGGCGTGAGGGTTCTGACCCGATGACCGCCCGGCAACCTGGCGAAGGCCGCCAAGGTGCCAAGGTCAGCCCGGAAACGGGGACGATGTGGCGAAGACAGTGCAACCAACGGCTGCCTTTCTCGATCTCCCTTCAGCCAGCACGCCCATTTGGAGAAATTTCATTGGGCAAAATACGAAAGAAGCCAGCGCAGCAGTACGAGGTCCTGCTTTCCGGTGAGTTCTGGGGCGCTCACGACTTCTGGACCGAATACCTGTGCATGGATCGGAATAAGGACGGAAGCATCACCCTGACCAGCCGTTCGCGAGAGATCCTGGCGGAATCCGGCCGATATCGGAAGAGAGGCTGGCTGCCAGCTACCATACGGCGAAAAGAGGTTTGGGGGTACGACGGCGACTATGTAGTCGGCGGACGGCTTCTCCAACACGATGGAGACGCCGAAATGACGGTTTCGCTGAACCAGTTCGACGTTGCCGCCCGGTGGCTGATCCGCAGGAAATGGAACTTACAGCCTGAATTCGGAGAGGCGTGGGCGCAGATCCGTTCGGCTCTCTATGCTCCCGGGTTCTTCAACCCGACAAAATCGCTGCCGACGCTCCGCAGCATTGCCAGCGATGATTCCGAAAACGAAAGTTTCGCGGCGTCCAACCCGGGATGCGCCGATGAAAGAACGGCGCCGCAACCCGGCGGCCACAAGCCGTGCGAGATCGTGATCCGGTGCGCGGGTCCATCCAAACCCTGGATCATCTGGCTGGAGATCGTGTTTATCGAATGGTCCCAGAGTAGCTTTTCGATCTTCGCTCGCGCCGGGGAAGCCGTCCCTGGCGGCGCCGTATCCCTCGGCCCCCTGCCGCGTACAGCAGGCCGGTTGAGTTGGCGCGAGGTGCTGGCGTTCGTCCAGTCGCACGATCTGGCCGCTATATCCGGCAGCGACTCCCAACCAATCGACATCTATGGAGTTCTCCCCTGGCAGAGAGACGTCATCGCCGCCGCCATGATGCGGCTCTCCGAGATAGTCCCGTTCCTCGTTCGGCTCCCCGAAAGCGAACTCCAGTCGTTGCACGAACGTCTTGACGGATTCCTGTCTCAGAGTTCCATCCATCGTCTCAGCAGGCTTGCGGTGGTTACAGGCCCGCTGCTGGCAGGGACGCCTTTAACCAAGATCGCTCAGTTGGTCGGGT
Organism: Bryobacterales bacterium; assembly: GCA_963703295.1. GTDB lineage: Bacteria > Acidobacteriota > Terriglobia > Bryobacterales > Bryobacteraceae > PALSA-243. The sequence goes on along the minus strand of OY969810.1, from coordinate 6,185,416 downwards.
CCTCCGATCCCCTGGATCTCGAAAGGCTGGCGGAGGGTTGCCAAGCATACCGGGCTGAGCGGCATGCGGAACAGGTGCTAGCGCAACACCGCGACACGCCAGCGCCGCCTCCAGAGTTGTTCCTGTCCTTGTTGGGTTACGAGCAGCCATGTTCACGACTTCGTGCCGGGCTCTTTGAGTTGTGGCTGCGCGCCAAACCGAAACCCAAAGGCGGCCATCTCTTTTGCGGGAGGATGGACGACGAACTCCCGGTGCTGCACTGGCTGTTGCGGGAACAAGCCGTCGAGATATTCCAGTGCCTCGTCGGGACTCACCGTAAGGCGATAGAGGAGTTCGTTCCCTGGTTTCTTGACAAAGCGCGCCCATACACTTGCTATTTCACGGGAGGCTACAACTTCTCGTTCATCACGTACGCCTACGGACGCCCTCGGTTCGCCACGTGGGCCAAGCTGGGCAAGGAGGTGCAGGACGCCGCCTCGAGTCTGGGAGTACCTCTTCCCGAAGTCTCAGGGCTCCCCGCGATGCCCGATCTTGAGATACCCACGCGGTGGTCCCTAGTGACTTCTTCCACGGGGATATCCCATCGCCACCTGAAACGGATGGCGGAACAGCTGGCTGTTCGCGAACCAGGAGAGCGGGATAGCGACCAATGACACCATCATTGAGGGCGCGACTCAATCGCGTCGCGGTGCGAACTAGGGTCATCGCGCAGAGGAGCGACTTCGGGAGTTTCCCACAACTGTGATGTGGCTCTCCGCGCTTTAGCGGATGCAGGATTTTTATTCGCTGGTCTTGTCCCTCGGATCGTTCTGGTTTTTCGCGGCGTTCTGCGTGTGGGGCGCTCAACACCCGCGTGACGGTGTAGTGTTGTCCCCAACCATCACGGCTAGACGAAGGCTCGGCCTAATCGGCCCGGGCCGCCCCCTTACTCGGCCCCTGTACCAAGGAAGCACTGGGGCGGCGGCGTGCGTTCCGGCCTGGCTCGTACCCTGGATCAAGTAAGCGATCCAACGCTTTTGGCCGGCCTCTTCGTGAACTAGTAGCCGAACGCCGTAGCCCAGTTGCTTCTTGACGGAACCCGATGTTTACAACAGCAATCGACCGATCTGTCTACGGGTCACCGGTACGGGTAAGGCTACTCTGGTCCGAAGTTGTCGTCCAAGCACCAGGACGCGACCAATGGTCTAGTGGAGGCGCCCCCCGCGCCGTCCTTCGCCGCAGGGAAGCCGCTCTTCGCGGCGGAAATAGCTACCGATAATGAATATTAGCGCCACTTAGTTAACTGCGCCTGGGTGAGCAACCTTCAGCCCATCCAGGAACACACCGGACCAAGAAGAACCAAGGGCACTCATAGAACCAAGCGCCGCGCTTCATTGCCTTCATCCGACCTGACGCCAACATCTCCCATGCTAGCGCCGCGCCTTCGGACGACTTAGAAAAGTCGAAGCGTTACGTGCAGTTCCTCTCCAGATATGCGATCACAACCAGGTGCCTCACCTACTTCGCTTGCCGCAATTGGTTGTTCAGGTGAGACGGCAGAACGCCGGGATTGTATCGCCAATGAATCGCGCCTAGCACGACAATGTCGTAATACTTCAGCTTCCACTCCGCGTACTCGCCCGAACCGGTAAAGCCCACCGGCAGTGATTCAATGAACGCGCCCGGCGTGTATGGGACTCCTGCCTTGTGCGCGATTGTCATGCTCTCGTGATAGCTGTGCATCCCACCACCCACCAAGTAACCAATAATAGACAGCGTATACTCTTTTAGCTGCTCTCCGCCCAGGTTCCCAAACGCCAGTGCCGCCTGCAGCAAGGTCCCGGTCGTCCCCGAAATACCCGCGCCAAAAAGTAGATTGCGAGAGTCCATATCGTCGTAGTAACTATCCGCCTCGGGATGCCGCATTCGGTTTGTGTCGCGCACGAACATATCGACGCCGCGGTTGCGCATCTGATCCACCGTGCCGACAATTCCTCCCTGAGCGCCGGGAACTGTCCCCGCGACGTCCGTGGCCGGCAGCTTAACCGGACTCGGTGCGCGTCCCCGACGGTCTTTATCGTCGAACCAATCCCCCCGCAAGAGCGGACCCCATCGCTCGTACACCACCAGCGGAGCACCCTTCAATTTCGGCAGCAGCTTGCGTCCCACGGCATCGTGAATCGAGAGCTTCTGATCCAGGCTTCCGCCAGTCAATGCCCGCAAAATTCCGTCGTAGACGCCCTGCTCGCCCACCGTCTGCTTATTTTCGGTGGAGAGACGGCCGAAGCCGAGCCCTCCCGCCGTGAAGAAGTAGTGGCCGATCTCCTGATAAACGGTCTCGATCGTTTTCTTCGCATCGCCGGCGCGACAGCCCTCCGTTGCTCACAGCCAACACCGCTCCTTGCGTATAGGCGGGATTGCGCAGCGCGAACGCGCCGAGCAGCGATTCGCATTGCGCCCTGCGATCCTGGCTGACGACAGTATCGTAGGGCCGCAAACCGGGACCTCCGCGCCAACTCGTATGTTGTCCGGTAAGCGCGTATACTACGTTGTCTCCTAACATTGCCCAAGGTACATAGCTCTCCGAGCTGTTGCGCGGCAGTATACCGCCCGGGAAATTCTTTTGGATATACCCTGCCGGGTCAGTGAGGTCGCGGATATAGAATTTGGCCATTCCCTCACGAGTATACTTCCCACATCGCTCGAGTCGCCGGGTTGCTACCCGTTTTACCGCGGAGGAGGCACGGCTGCGCGCGCCCGACGCTGCAACGAATCGAGATGCGTCGAAACGATGCGCGGAACGACATGAAAGGCGTTGTCAGAAGGCTCGCACGGCTTGAGAGCCGATTGGCACAGAATCATGCGCGCGACCCGAAAAGAAACCTTCGACTGGTGGTCAGCAGGACGGGTCGACACTCGCTCGGCGGACGGCTCGGTTGTAGAAATCGTGCGCCTCGACGGAATTCGCAGTCACTTGTCGGACGCGGACCGGGAAGTTCATCGAGAGCTTCCCGATAGAGACGGTCTGAAGCGCGCCGCTTTAGCTACCGATATCTTGACATAACGCCCTTCGCGTACTGCTCTCCCGGCTCTCCCGCGAATGCGTACCAACCTACGGTTCGGCGACTGTGAGATGGAAGCCGGCGCGGGATGTTGACCGCGCGGCATAGTGGGTTAGTTTGGTTTTTCGGGATTGTTCCCTGGGATTGAAATCCCTTCTTGTGCTGCGGCTTTGCAGAAAACCGAATGCATGTATCCAATTCTGTCTAGTATGAGTTGACGTTCTTCGGCGGTCATTCCAGGGGCTGCGTTGACAGCGGCGATGCCAGCCTCTTCCAGCATTTCGGCTGTTGTGATCTCACCGCGCTCACTGGACCCGCCTATTCCACGGAGCCCGAACTCGCTCTTGCTTTCCGTCTTTCTTCACGCGCTGAGGATGCCGCGCTTCCTGCGGCGGAGGGGCGTGCTCCCAGTGGTGCAGGAGATTTCAGCGCATTATCCGCGACCGCACGCGCGGTAGATATCGGCCATCAGTTTCATGTCGCGAAGCCCCTCTTCGCCGGGCGTATGCGGCTCTTTGTTGTTGAAGATGCACTCGGCGAAGTGGTCGGCCTGCGGGGTGAACTGGTAGGGGTCTTTGCCGGCACTTTGGTTTTCGACCGGAGGCTGTCCCTGGATCTGCGCTGTCCAGTGCTGGCCGGAGTAGTTGAAGGCGGGCTCGCAATGCAGCGTGCCTCTCGAACCGTAGACGCGGAAGAAGGGAGTCATGTTACCGCCGTAGGTGGTGGCGCAGGAGGCGACGGCGCCGGAGGGGAATTTCATCGTCCAGGTGAGGTTCTCTTCGACCTCACTGAAGCGGCCGTCCAGATCGATCACCGAAGAACTGGCGCCGCTGATGACGGGCTCTTCGCCCGTGAGGTAGCGGCACGCGTTGAGGGCGTAGATGCCCACGTCCATCAGCGGGCCGCCGCCGGCGAGTTCTTTGTTGCAGCGCCATTGGTTGCGGCCGATGTTGAAGCCATAAGCGGCCTGGATAAGTTCGACTTTGCCGAGCGTGCCGGATTTGATGAGATCGATGGCGGCGAGTTGGTTGGGCTCGTAGTGGCAACGGTAGGCGATCATGAGTTTCCTGTTGGCCTGCTTGCAGGCGGCAATCATGGCTTCGGAATCTGCCACGGATGTCGCCATCGGCTTTTCGCAGAGCACGTGTTTGCCGGCCTTAGCAGCTTTGATTGTGTATTCCGCGTGCATGCTGTTGGGCAGGGCGATGTAGACGGCATCGATATCTTTGTTGTCGGCGATGCGTTCGATGGTTTCGTAGCTGTAGACGGAACTGGTGGGAATGTTGAATTGCGCGGCCATCCTCTCAGCCTTGTCGCGGTGGCCGCTTACGATGCCGGTGAGGCGGCAGTTTTTGCTCTGGACGACGCCCGGCATGAAGTGCTGCATGGAAATGGTGCCGAGGGCGACGATGCAGAATCGCACTTTGCGGTCGTACTGCGCGGCGGCGGGGCGTGCGGCCCGGAGCGCGGCGGCGCCGGCTAGGGCGCTTGTAAAGTTACGACGAGTCATTGGAATAGTATGGCGTATGGTGCAAGCTGGATTGCGGTCGCCGATCAGCCTGAGGTCACTTGCGGAAATTCGTATCGCCCACCACGGGGCCCTCGCCGTTATCCGTGATGGTTCCCGGATGCCACTCGCGCGCAACATCGATGTCGGACACCGCAGAGGCAGTCAGCGCGTTCAGATCCACAAGCCGGTTGAGACGGCCGAGGTGCTGCGGTTTGTACTGACTGGTCGCGACGGCGGCATAAGCCTTCCAATGAGCGAGCGCAGCCTCGAGATGGCGCACAGCGGAGGCGCGGCGTTCGGCATTGCCGTCGCTGTCGTAGAGCGCGAGGTCGCCGGCCGCGAGGATCTTCTCGGCATAGTATTCGGCGAGATCGGCCATGGCATCTGCATCGCCGAGGGTGAGGCGCAGTTCCTTGTTTTTTCCCGCGGCCGGCCGTACTTCTTCCACCAGGCGGTGCGCCGCGGCGGCGTTGTTTTGCAGTTCCGCGGCTACATCAAGCGGAGTGATCCCGTTCATCTTTTCACCTTTGAGCAACCGCGTTCGCCACTGGCGCACATTGAGAATGCCGCTTCCGGGCATAGTCTGGCCCTGAATGAAATCGGCGACCGTGAAGAAGCCGGTTCCGTGTCCGCTTTGGATGTTGGCTTCGGGGAACCATTTGAAATCGAGGTCGCGCCAGAAAAAGCGGGTGACCTGCGGCATGGTCTTGGAAGTGGCGGCTATCGCCTCATATATCTTGACGGCAGGCGCGCCGGGAAAGCGCGCGGCCAGCATCCGCTCGAAAAGCGCGTTCGGCAAATCGGGTTCATAGCTCAGGCGGCCCCATAGGGCAAAACTGTACCATTGCTTCTGCATCACGAGCTGCCGCGGCGTTTCCGGGTCCTTGTCGATGAATTCGCGGCCCCAGGTGTAGCCATCGGGTCCCATGTTGAAACCCGCCACGCGATCCGGTCCGGGCATGTTCTTGATGTAAGCTCGCGCAAAGTCGGGGTCGCCCCAGCGGAAGCTGTAAATATCGTCATTTCTCACTTCGAGCCAGGTGCGGAGATTCTTCGGCATTTCCGCCAGCACGGGCGCGATGAACGGCGGATTCGCCTCGGAATACATATGCGCCACGGAGTACTTAAAGCTGAAGTCGAACGGGCCAGGATACTCCTTGAACGCGTCGATCGAATCCGACTGCGACGTCTGGTGATACCGGTGAATCAGGCGGAACGGGCGGTTCGGTACGTCTTTGAGCGCGTCGCGGATGCCTTCGCCGTATGTCTTCCATAACCACGCTTCGTGATCGAAGGGTCCCCGCGCGCTGATCATGTTCTCGCCCGCGGTGATGCCGATGCCGGCCAGCAGCGGATAGGTCTTGACTGTTTCTCGGACACTCGCGCGGAAGTACGCGATGGTGTCGGGATTGTTGCCGTCTTCGGTGATGCCGTGTTTGCCTTCCGTGCCCCAGACGAAGATATTCCATGTGTACCAGTACATGTCGATGCCGCGGTCCTTGGCGTATTGCATGACATCTCGCCAGAAGCGAATCTTGTCGTCGATTGTCAGGTGTTTGACAACCGCAACCTGGCCGAGTTTGAACGGCAGAGACATGACCTTGGCGTTCATGTTGAACTTCAAGTCGAAGGGTTCGCTATTACCCCACACGTCGTTGAGCGCGACGTCGGGATATTCGGGCACTTTGACGATGGACGGAAAAGGGTGCAGGTTCCAGAGGGAGATCGTGTTGAAGCGCTGCCGCGCCATCTCGTCAAGCATTTCGCGCCAGAAATCCATACTCCACATTTCGGGAATATTCGATTGCGCCGCATCGCTGCTATCCGAATAGGTGGGGGTTCGGCGGTCGAGCGGAATGTTGAATTTGATTCCACGCTGCGCGATGCGCGGCGAGTGGTCGGAATCGCCGGTCTTGCCGATCAAGTCGAGGCGGATGGCTTCCGCGACATCCAGGCCGCCGTACATTGCGCCATTGGCGTCGGCGCCCAGGACGGCGATTGTCACCCGGCCGCGCTGCTCCGCGCGGCGGATGGCGTATGCCTGCGGTGCTCTGGTATTCAGAGGGGCGACGTGCAGCGTCTGAGCAAGGGCGTTCGATTCGGCGGCGCCGGAGGCCATGGCGAAGCGGAGGGAACTTGCGGAGGAGCTAAGATCGCGGAGGCCGAGGTCCGCCGCGGCCCTTTTCGGACCAAGGGCGCGAGCAATTTCGGCGGAGGCGAACGAGACCTGCGGCGCCTGGCTGTCGTGGAAGACGGGTTGCGCGCGCAGGGCAGGCCCGATGACCACAGCGGGCAGGAGAAGAATCGCGGAGCTTCGTAAGGTCATACTGGAATCAACTATAAAACTTTTGAGTTTCGAATATCGGGGTTCGCGCGTTGTGCCGGCGCCGATCACGATATACGATGGTTGAGTTCGCTTGGGGAGGGTTGATCCAGTGCGCGCGCTCTTACTTTTGATTCCCATAGCTTCAGGAATCATGCTGTTGATGGCCGCCTCCACGGCCAGGCCGCCGATTGCCAATATTGCGAATTTCGTGGTGAAGACGGATAACCTGGACGAGGCACGCAAGTTCTACACGGGCGTTCTGGGTTTCGAGGAGGTATTCCGCCACAAACGGGCGGTCTCCGGCCCGGCCGAGCTGTCTGTTTTCAAAGTGAATGAGCGTCAATATATCGAAGTCTCTCCCACGCTGGAAAATCCATCGGACGATAAGCTGATTCAGATCGGGTATGCGACGGCGGACGCCCGCAAACTCCGCGATTATCTGGCGGCTCATGGCGTGGCTGTGCCTTCACGAGTTACCAAGGATTCGGACGGCAATTACAGCTTTATCCTCAAAGACCCTGAGGGACACACCATCGAGTTTGTTCAGTATATCGAGGGTTCGCTGCAGTCGAGATACCGCGGCAAAGGAATCTCGGACCGGCGCATCTCCGACCACATGCTGCATGTGGGCGTACATGTGAAGAGCCCGCCCGATCAGGATAAGTTCTACAAAGATGTTCTGGGCTTTCGCTTTCTCTGGCAGGGCGGGCCGCGAGACGATCGCCTCGACTGGATTTCGTATCTGATGCCCGATGGCGATAACTGGGTCGAGTACATGGTGCAGCACGAGGGCCCACCCACTCCGCAGCAACTCGGCGTGTGGCATCACGTCTGCCTCGGCACTCTCGATATTCAGGCCGTCTATAAGACGGTAATGGATCGCGGTTACACGCCTCCCAAGGCGCCGGGCATCAACGCTCGCGACGGGCGATGGCTGTTGCAGCTTTACGACAAAAACGGTACGCGGACCGAAGTCATGGTGCGCAAACCTGTCCAGAAACCCTGTTGCTCAGAGAACGTGGATCCGTACATCAAATGACAACCAGAAGCCGTAAGCTCCCGGGCGCTGGGTCTATCGTGTTCGCTCCTCCGGCTGCCGAGAATCACCCGCTGAAGGTCGCGCAAATCCGGGCGTGGCGTGTAAAGGAACCGGTTTCGAACCGCCGTTACACCGTCGTGCGGCTACAGTCGCAGGGCGGCTTTGTGGGCTACGGAGAAGGCGGCCCTGCGTCGGCCGCGGAGATTGTTGCGGCGCGGGCTGCCCTCATGGACCGCCGCGCGACGGAGTCGGAATATATTCGCGCGACACTGCGCGGCGCTCCCGCGATGGAAGCGGCTGTTAGCAACGCCATGCTCGACCTGGTGAGCCGCGCAAAAAACATACCGATCTACCGGTATCTGGGCGGACCGGTCCGGTTCAAAGCCCGTCTGCTCGGTCATCTGGAAGGCGCCACCGCTGCCGAATCCGTACCGTCGCTCGAACGCGCGAAAGGGCAGGGAATTCAGGCCTTCACCACCGCCGCTCCCATCCGCGACGCTATGATTTCACTTCGCGCCTACGTTGACATGGTGAGACAGCAATACGCGGACATGCAGCGTTTAGCGGGCGCTTCGGCCGAATGGGTTCTCGACGCGGGGGGCGCGATGACACCGGGAGATGCGGCGAGCATCGCGGTCGCGCTGGAGCGATCTCATCCCATCTGGTTCGACGAGCCGACGCTCGTCACGACGCAGGATGCGCTGGCCAAGATCGTAGATGAATCCACGATGCCGATCGGTCTCGGCCGGCACATTACCGATATGGCCGCATTCCAGAGCCTTCTGGCCGGCGGTGCGGTGAACATTGTGCGGCCGGACCTGGGGCGGAACAGCTTGACGAAAATCAAACGGGTGGCCGCTCTTGCGGAGACTCATTACGTGGGAATCGCGCCCTTTCACAATGGGGGCCCGATCGGTTCCATGGCCGGGATTCATCTGAATGCCTCGCTTCTTTTTGCCTATGCCCAACAGATTCCCGTGCCCGCATCGGATCGCGACGCCGCGATGCGCGTCGAGATCGCTTCGGGACTGAAAGAAAGCGGGGATAAAGGCTTCTTTGCGTTGCTCAATCGTCCCGGCCTGGGATTTGAAGTGAATGAGAGAGCGCTGGATGCCTGGAGTGAGGAGCGCATATGAAACGCCGGCAACTTCTTTCAGCGTTAGCCGGGGCCGGAGCTTTAGGCGCGGTCCCCGGTCGGCGGCGGGCGAGCACCTCGCCGTTGCACGATTGCGGCTGCGCCATGCAGATCGTCACGGCCAAAGACAAGCCGCCGGGGGCTGCCGCATTTCGCGATGTGGCTTCCAAACTCCGCGTTACCAATATGCGCGTCTTCGGCGTCACGCTCGATGAGCGGATCGCGCAGGCGGACCGGCCCTATGTCTTCGTTAAAATCGAGACCAATGAAGGCGTAACCGGTTGGGGCGAGGCGACGCTCGAGGGCAAGGCCGCCGCCGCGATGGCCTGCGTGATGGATCTGAAAGACCTGATTATCGGCAGCGATCCCATGCAGGTCGAGCATCTCTACCAGTCGATGTATATCGGCAGCTTCTACCGCGGCGGGCCCGTGCTGGGGTCGGCGATCTCTGGAATCGATCAGGCCCTTTGGGACATACGCGGCAAGGTCATGGGTATGCCGGTATATGAGATGCTAGGCGGCCCGGTCGATGCGCGCGGCGTACGCGGATACTATCACGCGGAGGCGTGGACGCTCGCCGCGGCCCGGGAGCTTCGCGATAAAACAAGGGCCGCAGGCGTAACCGCGCTCAAGTTCCAGTTGCCCGATTTGCTCGAGTGCGTGGAGACGAACGCGAAGATCAAGCGAGCCGTGGCGCACATGGAAATGCTGCGCGAGGGGCTTGGGGCGGATCTGGATTTTGCCGTCGACTTTCACGCGCGGCCCAGTCCGACAGTGGCCGCTATTATTTTGCGCGAAATAGAGCCGCTGCATCTGCTGTTCGCCGAAGAGGTCTGCCCTCCTGAAAACGTGCGCGCGATGGCGCGCGCCGTCCGCCATTCCACCACGCCGATCGCCACCGGCGAGCGCCTGATCGCCTCCTTTGGGTACGCGGAACTGATCGATATGGGCGTGGTCGATGTTCTGCAGCCCGATATTGCGCACGTGGGCGGCGTATCGGCACTTTGGAAGGTCTCGGCCACCGCCGAAGCCTCGGGAATTCGCATGGCGCCGCATGCTTGCGAAGGTCCCATCGGCGGGATCGCCAGTCTGCACGTAGACGCCGCTGGCCCCAATTTCCTTGCTCAGGAAATCTGCGGGTTTGTAGACGCCGGCGAGAAGAATCGTGTCTGGGAAGATTTGATGGGCTTCCCCGCGATGCGGATGGTCGGGGGGCGGTATCCGTTGCCCACGAAAGCGGGACTGGGCGTCGACATCAACGAAGAGGCGCTGAAGCGATATCCGTTTCAAGGTACGCGGCCGTTCGCGATGGCATTTCAGGAAGACGGCGCCGTGGCATCGATTTAGTCGTTCGAGGCGCGTGTTATTCCACCTCAAGTGGGAACAATTATTTTTTCTTCGACGATCCCAATGGAGCTTTTGTAGCGGGGTCGGTCTATATCCTAGCATTTGGTTCGGCACCACTAGGCCAGTTATCGGTTGGCACATATTCTGTCGCGCTTGCCAGCCCGGTTGCCACCCCGGAGCCTTCAACCCTTCTCCTGCTCGGCATCGGCCTGCTAGGGCTGATGGGGATCCGCGGTTGGACTCAGTCGCGCAGGATGCTGTGTCCGGCTGAGTAACCACGCGACTGCAGCTTGGTGGCCGTCGGTGGGTCTATGGAGATCGCCGAAGTATCACTCGATTCACTCGCGGCCCAACTGAACCCCCATCACCAGCTATCCCTTCCGTGAGTTAGCCGCCGATAATACGAAATAACGCCGTCTGGATGGGTCGGCACGTGCGGGCGAATCTCACTGCAAGGGCGTGTCTAAAACAACCCCTTCGCCGCACTCGGAGCAGACGAACGCAAATACACGGGACATTCCCGGAAAGGTGTTCAGCGCGCCACAGTGCGTGCAGCGGGCGCTACTGATCACGTCGGTCTGTGCCAATTCCTTTATCGCCGCTTCGACTTCTTCGATCCTCACCGTGACAACAACCGCTTCGCATTCATTGCAAACAATGTCGGCTGATCATTGTTAACGCGCACGAAGAGGCAGCCGCAGCAGTCCGCCCCCAGCAACTCGTGCGGTATGATTGGCAGCCCGTCGTTGATGTCCTGGTAATCGCGCATCTTGCTTGCCGGGCAGGCGACGTGGAGCCGCTAAGAGCCACTAAGTCGAGCTTAACGCGCCTTCACACCCCGCGTGAAATCCCGATCCGGCTCGATGCGACCGAGGAGCATCAGTAGGTACTCGCGCAGCTTGTCCCGCGGCTCAGCATTCAACCACACTTCGAATTCGTCACGCGTCACCTTGATGCGTTCATACGACGCTGCGCCCTTCTTCGGCCTGTCGAGGCGCTGAATGCTTAACTGCTGCACCTCGCGATAATCGGGATTGCACCAGGTGCATTTTCGCATCTCGCGCATGCCGAGGGCGAACGCATGATAACGGTTGACGGCGTTCACGTAAACTCCATGCTCCACGCCTCCGCGATCCCGGAAGTAAACCCGGCAGGATTTCACAACCCAAATTCTGCCGTATTCGCCTTTTGTTCGCTATCGACAGCGCAGCGCGGCTCCGGTAGACTCCTTCGAAGTAGGATGTCCGTGTCCTCGAGAGCTACCCGGAATTCACCCCTGCATACCTCGTTGGCAGGAAGACCATCCTCAACCGTGTTTGTCATCGGCGGCGCCCCGTGTTGTCCGCGTTGCGCAGGGCCTGCTCGTTGGCCCACTCCATCATCCGGCGATGACGAACACGGTACACGGGCTTTTCCCCGACCCGCGGACTTCGTAGACTATGAAGTGGGGTTTAATCGTAGTGTCTGCCAAACGACCTCGCTTGCTTTCGGGCTCCCACTAGCAGAGCATTTTCATATGACACTCAGGGCACAAAAGGTAAAGCCAACCGCCGGGGCGTTACGCGCCTCCAAGGCGATCCAACGCGACGCCGCCCTTCTCAAATCACTCCCGGAGCTTATCGACCGTGAAACTGGCGTCCGCGAAATTCTCGACATCCTTCAGAGCATTATTTCGCAAGCGGGTGATCTCATCGAAAGTCGTAGCCCCGAACTCGTCACAGCGGCCCGTGCCGCACTCAAGCGTTACGATGATGAAGCGCTCGCCGAAGCCGAATGAGTTCGAACGCTGAACTATTATCCCTACGGGCCGGGGAGCACGGTTTGATTTTAAATTTCACGCACGACGCCTCGCACCTGTTGGTCGGCGCGCAGACCCATAAACCGGGAATGCCGCAGGTGACCCTCCGGCGTCCAATCGACAAACTCAATTCACCCACGAGTGCCGGTTCAGCCACCGGCATTTCTTCATCTTTTCAGCCGTCAGGCCCTCACCCCAGCGGCCACCCTTTCCTTCGGGAAGGTTGGCAAAAGGGCACGTTTCGGTTTCCAAGCCCTTAAACCGCGTGCAGCGCGATGCCGGAATCGCCCAGATTGAGGACTCCGCCGGACACCACGAAGACGTTCCGATCAGTCAGAAGTAGGACTGAGTAGCGGATCCCAAACGCTTAAGAATAGTTTGATCATGGGCTTACGATCTGGATCTCGCCCTAAAAAGGGCTATGCTATTCCTTAAAATAAAACACACACCACGGCCTAGTCCTGCATCTCCATTCTTCAGAGACGGTTAGCGGTTCGTCTCAGGCTGCCTGGCGTACTGGTGTAAAACGCCTTTGAGCCCATTCGACACACTTAGTCATATGTCTAACAACCTAAACCGTCAAATCATTGCCGCCGCCATTGAAGGCTTCGAAAGTCAAAGGAAACGGCTAGACGCGCAGATCCTTGAACTTAGAACGATGTTGAACGGCGGACGTACCGAATCCGCCGCCGCCGAATCGCCGAAACGTAAACGGCGGAGGACCAGCGCGGCCACGCCGAAGCGAATTGTCGACGCGCAGCAAATGCGGCCTGCGGCGACCAAGCGGCAGTCGGCACCGTCCTTACAAGTAGTCAAACCGGAAGTCCCGAAGCGCAAGTGGAGACTCAGCGCCGCGGGGAGAACGAGAATCATCGAAGCCACGAAGCGGCGTTGGGCATTGAAACGGGCCGAATTGGAGAGGGCGCAAAGGGCCCCGGCAAAGAATGGTGCCCCCCAGAAGGTTGCCGCAAAAAGAGCAGCGGCGTAAGCTCCAACGAGAGTTTATAGGGTGGCTCGAACGAGTGTCTAGCTTCCGAGTACGCATTTCCGTAGGAGCTTTCACGCGGATCGACGGGAGAACGCTTGCGTTCGGCCTGCGGGCGTACAATGGATGTAGGTATTGCAGTTCGATACTTTGGTCTCGAACTAGCAACAGCTTCAGTCCGCCACGCGGCCAGTAGGTTGGCTTCTGGTTAATATGGCTATGCACCACGCAGCCACAGAACAGTTAGGACTGGCGTCTTCCACCGCGCCGCCTTGGTGTGCCTGTCGATGTCAGACGAGGAGGTAATCTAACGATGGCTACGAATACGAGTCCACTACCCGAGGTTTTGCATCCCGAAAACCAGAGTAAGCTCTCTTCGGAAGAGATCGCGAAGGCGGTAGCGCATCACAATAAGAACCACCCGGCCGCAAAAGCCGAGAATGCGTCCTTGAAAGCCAAGAAAGCAGCCAAGAAGTAAGAGCCGAGAGCCCCGCGGCCGCAGGATCGAACCGAATCCTGCTGTCTCGAGGTCACTCCTAAGTTAGCTGTCGAGGTTCCCGATATGCGTGATTTAACGGAGTTTTGTGCGCGGATCGGTCGCCGGATACCTACGGATATTTGACCGTTAACGCCCAGAGCAGCTGTGTGGGCGCGGGGACATCGCGGTGCCTTCGGTAGGTGTCCGTTGGCTGGGACCTTTCTACAGAGTAGCTGACGATCCACTCAGAGAGGGCGGCGCCAGATCGATGAGGCGGTCTGACGGCGCTTGTACACGTCTTGCTCGACGCTGGGCGACACTCATCGGCAGTTGGACGACCTAAATGTCATGCGGGCACTGAGACTCACCGCTTCAATCCCGCATCCCAGTTTACTACCACGTTGATGCCCGGCGCGTCCGAGTTGGACGGGGCCAGGATAAGGAAGCGCCGGCCGTCGACACTGACCTCGAATACGCTGGCGAAGATCGCCGGCAGCGGCGCCTTGGGCGGCGTGCAGAGCGTTACGGGCGCTTCGGCTTGGAAGCCAGGGCCGGTCATATTGATAAGGGCGGTCATGATGGCGCCATCGGGCGCCAGGTAGAACAGTTCCTTGCCGTCGCGCCGCCAGCGGGGCTGGACGCCACCGTTGGTGGAGATCCGCACTTTAGTGCCGAGTGCTGGAAAGGATTGAACATAGACTTCATCGTTGCCTGTTTCGTCGGAAGTGTATGCCAGCCAGCGAGGCGCTGCTCCACCGAGGGCGGGAGCGAACTTGCCGTGCCTCTCGTTAAACGGCGTTACTAGATAGGGGAACGGTTTGCGCTCGCCAGACAAAGGCAGCACCCAGAGATCGCTCCGCGTGGTAGGGGCCTGTTCCGAATACACGAGAAAACGGCCGTCGCCTGACCAGTCATCGAGAATCTGCACGTTCTCGGACCTGGTGAGACGTTCCGCCGTCTTAGCGCTGCTCACCGCCTGATGAAAGATGTTCCATTTTTCGGTCGTCTCTTCAAAATGAGAGAATGCGATCTCCTTGCCGTCGGGGGACCAGCGCGGCGCCAAGGCACGGCTTAAGTCCACGCTCAAACGCGAGCTAGTACCGCGCGTCGCATCCATCATCCACAAGGCGACGTGCCCCGCCGGATCCACGGCAACGACGGCTACTTTTGTCTGGTCGGGAGAGAGGCTGAGGAAATGGAAGTCGCCGGGCGCGCCCAAGCCGCCAATGGGTTTGCCATCCCGGGCGATCCAGGTCACTTGCGGCAGGCTCCGTTTAGGGCCGTAAACAAGCAGCCCGGTTTGGGAGAGGGAGAAGTTTTCCAGTTGAATGTTGGGCAGGTAGCCCGCCTCCTCTACGAGTGGAACGGGATCGCCTTCGACTCGGAGCCGTTTCGCGTCAAACGGCTGCGCGGTTAGCGTCCGGTCCACGGTATAGAGCAGGTAGCCGGAGCGCCCATTTCGCGGCGGGGCGTAGAGAGCGTTGGAGCTGGCTGCCACCAGGCGGGCGGGCTTTTGGATGCCAGCGCCGGCATCCAACGAAGCCACGAATAGAGCGTCGTTTTCGCGGTGTGGGCTGTCGGTAAGATAGAGAAAATGACGGCCATCGGGAAGAAAGGATGGCCAGAGATGCCGAGCCTCCTGGCGTGCAGCCTCGAGAACGGTGACCGGGACGCGCGCTCCACCGGCGTCCGAAATGCTGTAGAGCGGTCCGAAACCCGGAGAGAACACGATAACGCCGTCACGATTCCACGTGCCGCCGCGTCCTTCCGGGGCGTCGGAGAGGGACTGCGGAAGGCCGCCTCTGATCTCGATCTTTTTGAGTTTGCCGCCGGCGAAGAAGCCGAGGAAGCGGCTGTCGGGAGACCAGAATGGATAATAACCGCCTTCGGTCCCGGCCAGCGGTTTGGCGGCCAGAGAATCAAGCCGGCGAAGCCAAACCATGGGCGCACCCTGGCTAGTGGCTACAAAGGCGAGAGTCCGTCCATCGGGCGAGATCGCGATGCCACCCTGATTGGTAGAGAAGACGAGGGACTCGCCCCGGGGCGGTGCGACGGTAAGCCGCAGCGGCTCCTCAATGGCGGGCCGGCGCAAAACGGTCCATGCTGCTGCCAGCACCAGAAGCAGCACAGTTGTCACCGCCCATAGCGCTCGCTCGCGCTTGTTCGGGCCGGTTGCAGCGCTCCGGTCGGCGGGCCGACCGAGTTCGATCCACTGCAGCTGGAGCTTCAGGTCATGCGCCGTCTGCCAGCGTTCGTTGGGATCCTTGGCGAGACAGGCGTTGGCCACGCGATTGAGCGCCGCGGGGGTCAGAGGTTGAAGGTCTGACACAGAGGTGGGGGTGGCGTGGAGAATGGCGCCAATGACAGTGGCCTGGGTTAGACCTTCAAACGCCTTGCGGCCGGTTAGCATTTCATAGAGCACCGCGCCGAAGGCGAAAATGTCTGCGCGCGCATCGGACTCTTTGCCTTCCAACTGCTCCGGGGCCATGTATTGGACGGTGCCGACGATGGTTCCTTTCTGGGTGAGGGATTGCGCCACGGTAGACATGAGTGAATCGGCGCCGACGGGCCGCCCGGCATCAGAGATACACGATTTCGCGAGTCCGAAGTCCATGAGCTTGGCGCCGGACTTTGTCAGCATGACGTTACCGGGCTTGAGGTCGCGATGGAGGATGCCCCCGCGGTGGGCGGCGGCCAGCGCGTCGGCGATCGAGATGGCGTATTGTAGCGCTTGCTGGATGGGCAGCGGGCCTCTGGAGAGCCGGGCAGCCAGGGTCTCGCCCTCCAGGTACTCCATGACGAGAAAGTCGATGTGGTCCTGGCGGCCCACGTCGTGGAGCACGCAGATATGAGGATGATTGAGGCCGGAAATGGCGCGCGCTTCCCGCTCGAAGCGCTGCCTTGCGCCGGGGTTGTCCGCCAAGTCGAAGGGCAGGACCTTGACGGCCACTGTGCGGTCGAGCCGGGTGTCCTTCGCGCGATATACCTCCCCCATGCCGCCAGCGCCGATGGGCGAGAGGATCTCGTAAGGTCCTAAGCGAGTGCCGGCCGGAAGCGTCATAGGCTGACTGATTCTATCCTGGAATGCTGCGCCGCGGATTCGACCCGAAGCGGGATACCTTAGTTGATGTCTCACCGGCGGGATCGTCATGCCGGACCCCATCTGCTGGAATTACGCCAAAAAGATGCAGCGGCGTCAGAAATCCAAGTTTGGTGGGTTGTCCCATCTGCTCCGGTCAGATCACGCGCCATTCATACAGAGCTGGCGAAGTGTCGTGACCGATATTTGCGCTTCAACATTTTGCCAAACGTCCACACACATCCACACCCGAACAAAACGCGTGACATAATCGAACCAATAGAGCCATGTTTTTCGATATCGTGTTCGACGGACCTCCCGGTCCCGAACCCGGACGTTTCGTCGAAGTTGAGAATCAACATGGCCGGTCTGTGAATGTAGGCGAATGGGTTCATAGACCTGATGGCTTTTGGGCTCTTCGCATCAGCCCATCCGATATCACCAACCTAGCGTGCGATCGGACCAATAGCCATCAACAACACTGCGCCCGATCTCGCCGTCGAGCTTCAGAAGATCTGCGGCAGCGAGATCAACATAAGAATTGGCTGGTTCTGGGACGGCGGCATCGAGATCCGGCTCGGGGATGACATGAACGGTTATCTCGCGGAAGAGACCGTTAGCACGGTTGCCGAGATTGTTCCGTGGTTGCAGGAGGCGGTTGCGCATTTCTATCCGGGATCGTCCCACGCGCGCTCGCTCAGCCCGGAACACAGGGAGCGCGCCAACAGCAACTCTTTCAGCCGCCGAAGATCGGGGCCCAAGCGATCTGCCCGCATTGTGGCGCACCCCGTGCGGTGCCAGTCGGCATGGATGAGCTGTTGGGGTTCGTATGCCACCACTGCGGGCACACTGTTGACGTGGCCAAGACTCCAGTGCAATGATTGACGTCGGCTTGAGTCAGCTGCCACCGATAT
The DNA here is from genome assembly GCA_963703295.1 of Bryobacterales bacterium. GTDB lineage: Bacteria > Acidobacteriota > Terriglobia > Bryobacterales > Bryobacteraceae > PALSA-243. The sequence goes on along the minus strand of OY969810.1, from coordinate 6,167,764 downwards.
TGCTTAGGACCGTATCGGAAGCACCGCGGCCACATTGAGAATCGGCTGAGCGCAACACGCAAGTGTGGCTGCGGTGGTTTCGATACGGTCCTAAGCATTACAATCCGCGACGTCCAGACAAGTCGTTGGCGGAAGTCACACCCTAATTGGTGAGGGCATTCATGGCGTACCTCTCCATTTGGCGAGGCGCCGCGCGGCTTCTTCCAGGAACTCGCGGCGGCGGCAGAAGCTGAATCGGATGATCTCGTTGGCACGATCGCCGCCGAGATAGAAAGTGTCGGTGGGGACGGCGACGACGCCGGCATCGCGCGCGAGTTCATAGCAGAACTCGCGTCCGCTCTCGCGGCCACTGAGCACGAGGAGGAAGAATCCGCCTTGGGCTCGCGTGGGCTCGAGGCCAGCCTGACGAAGCGCGGAGGCCAGGAAGTCGCGACGTCCCTGATATTCGGTGGCGACGTCGTGGAAGTAGGAATCGGGAAAGGCGAGCGCCTCGGCAGTGGCGAGTTGCAGCGGCGTGGGCGCACAGAATACGGTGAACTGGCGCAGCTTCACAAGCGAATCGTGGAATGGGGCGGGGCCGATGGCCCATCCGATGCGCCATCCGGTGCAGGAGAAGGTTTTGCCCGCGCCGCTCAGAGTGAGGGTGCGCTCCCACATGCCCGGCAGCGTGGCGAGCCGGATCGGCTTGGCTCCGTCGAAGACGATGTGCTCGTAGACTTCGTCGGTGATGGCGAGAGCGTCAAATTCCTGGCAGAGAGAGGCGATGGTTTCGAGTTCGGCGCGCGAATACATGATGCCGGATGGATTGTGGGGCGAGTTGACGATGATGGCTTTCGTACGCGGGGAGAAGGCGGCTCGTAATTCGGCGGGATCAAAGCGGAAACCAGGCGCGTGCAGGCGGACAGGGACCGGGATGCCGCCAGCGATTTCGACGGCAGGGACGTAGCAATCGTAGAAGGGCTCGAAGACTACCACCTCGTCGCCGGGGTTGACGAAAGTGGAGACAGCGGCGTGCATCGCTTCGGTGACGCCCGCCGTCACGGTGACTTCGGTCTCGGCGTCCACACGTTGCCCGTAGAAGCGCTGGGCGTGGGCGGCGATAGCCTTGCGCAAGCAAAGCTGTCCGCGGATCGGCGAATATTGATTGTGGCCCGCGGCGATGGCATCGATTGCGACCTTTCCGAGCGCGGCGGGGAATTCGATCTCGGGCACGCCTTGCCCGAGGTTCACGGCATCGTATCGCCGGGCCACGGCGTTCATTTCATCGAAGACCGAGTCGCGAAACCGGGCCAGCCGGTTAGCCATCTGGATGGGCATCAACTAATTCCTCTTCCGCGATCACCGGATGGGAATGTGCGCCGATGCCGCTAATCTCAACGATAAGCCGAATCGTGATGCCCGCAAAGTGCGGATCGCGGTTTGCTCACGTCTCTCGACGGCATCTTGTGCGAGCCGTCGCTGCGCAGTTCCGAGGAGACTCGCGATCACTTGCGCCGATCTCGCAGCACACGTTCGGGTTTTGTCCTTCCAGGCGCGCGGAATTGCAACCGGCTGCGACACTGGCTGAAAGCGGACCGATATCACGCCATAACGCTACCGAGGATGTAATGCGGCAGCCGAGCCGAGTTGCCCCACATTCCAGTCGTGGGCCAACGCTGGATAATGAAATCATGTTTGTGGATATTGTGTTTGACGGGCCTCCCGGTCCTGAATCAGGACGCTTCGTAGAGGTCGAGAACCAGCACGGCCGGTCAGTGAATGTGGGCGAGTGGGTTCATAGACCGGGCGGCTATCGGGCGCTCCGTACAAGCCCATCCGATAGCACGAGCTTGGCGAGCGATTCTACGAATGCCGCCGTCGAGCTGCAGAAGATCTACGACAGCGAAATCAACGTAAGAATCGGGTGGTTCTGGGACTGCGGCATCGAGATTCGGTTTGGGGACGACGTGAACGGTTATCTGGCAGAAGAGACCGTTAGGACGGTTGCCGAGATTGTTCCCCGGTTGCAGGAGGCGGTTAGTAACGGTGCCTCTTCCCTTTACGCTCCGGCCTCGCTTGATAAGGACAAGATTTTCCGCACCAACTCCACGAGTTCCGCCAAGTTGTAAGGCTTTCGAATAAAATACACGATTCGCAAGCCCGGAAATAAGCCGGCAACCTTTGATTCGCCATAGGCGCTGGTGACAATCACCTTCATGTCCGCCCGTACGCGGAGGGCTTCTTCAAAAACTTCCGGGCTTGGCTTCCCTGGCAGAGTGACGTCCAAGAGAAGTAGGGCTATGCGCTCGCCATGAGTTTGAAGCAGTTCGACCCCCGCGGTTCCATCGCTTGCTTCCATCACAGGAAAGCCCTTGAGGCGGAGATGCTTGCAGACTGCGGAGCGCAAGGCATTTTCATCTTCCACCACGAGGATGCATTGTTCGGGCTGATTGACCGCTAGGGCGGGCGCACCACGATCCGCTCTCGCGCGCGCCGGGGCTGGCTCGCTGGTACATGGCAGCAAGACATCAAAGGTAGTGCCTTGCTGCGGGGTGCTGCGCAGAGAAATCGCGCCTCCGAGACTGCGAACAATCCCCTGAACCACAGCGAGCCCGAGTCCGTGTCCGCCGATTTTCGTCGTGAAGAAGGGATCGAAAACCCTGGCTTGCTCCTCGGGGGAAATACCCGTGCCGGAATCGGATACGGACAACTGCACATATTCGCCCTCCGGCAGGACCGCCGGTTCGTTCATGCGCGAATCCGGCGTCAGCGTTCTTCGCTTGGTACTCAGCTGGATCACTCCGTCCCGCTCTCCGATCGCGTCGGACGCATTGCTGACGAGGTTCATGACCAGTTGCCGGAGTTGAGGTGGGTTGGCCCGCACTGCGCCAAGGCTCTGCTCCAGGTCGGTCCTGATGATTGCGTGCTTCGACACGGAAACATCCAGTAGATCGACCCGGCGAGAAACAGAGCTATGACCCAAATGATCTCGGCGACCTTGCCAAAATTGTTGAGTATCATGCCGTACACGATATTCCGCTTCCCCAAAGTATAGAGCTGAAGATACGAGTTGCGCAGAATATTGTGCCGTTCGACTACGACCGACAGCACAGGGAGAATCTCGAGTTGGCGAGTAAAGGCCGAAGTAGCGAGTGGCTACAAGGCAAAGCCAGGCTCCTGGTCGATTCAATCGGGCCATATAGCGATACCGACTGGGAGTTGGCGACGCTATTCGGGGAAAAGTAGGCACGAGGAAACGTTACCGACTTTTATCGAGGTGGACCACTTCTGAGTAGGCGCGCTGGACGGCGCAGGGAGCCGATCAGCCGGTCCTTGACTTTCCAACGGCAGTCGGTCGTGATAGTTTCTTGGAGATGCGAACCGCTTCCATGAAGAAGGTTGCTCTTAAGATTGCCTGGACGGCTGGGATTGCTATCCAGGCTTACGCACAGTCCGCCAATACGGGGACGCTCATCGGAACGGCGACCGATGCGAGCGGCGCGGTGGTGCCGGGGACGCGCGTCGAGCTGCGCGACACCACCACGGGCGCCTCGCGCACGGCGCTTTCCAATACGGCGGGGCAGTATTCCTTTCCGGGCCTGCCTCCCGGGACGTACTCGGTGAAGGGAAGCCACACGGGATTCGCCGATTTCACAGTGCCGCAGGTGGAGATCGAAATCGGCAGGTCGTATACGGTGAACCTGAGGTTGGAGGTGGGGACGGCCCAACAGGTGGTGGAGGTAACCACGACCCCGGGCGCGGAACTGCAGACCCTGGACGCCTCGGTGGGAAGCGTGGTGGGCGGCGACACGCTCTTGATGGTGCCGACGCTAACACGCAACGTTGCCAACCTGCTTCTGTTCCAGCCGACGTCGATACCGCAGCAGGCATCGTCGCAGGGCAGCAGCTATGGCGGGCAGGTGGCAGGCGCGCACAGCGATCAGAACTCGATCGTGCTCGATGGCGGCAACGTCACCAATGGAACTTCGGCCAACAGCGATTACTTCGTGAATTTCAATGGCGGTCCACAGGGGGCCATCCCGACGCCGGTGGAGAGCATACAGGAGTTTCGCGTGTCTACCAGCAACCACAGCGCGAGTTTCAGCGGCGCCTCGGGGAGCGAAACCATCCTGGTGACTAAGCGCGGGGGGAACCAGTATCACGGCTCCGGCTACTGGTACCTGCAGAACAGCGATATCAACGCCAACACCTGGACGCTCAACCGTCTCGGCCAAGCGCGTCCGCAAAGCCGCGACAATCGTTTCGGCGGCAGCCTGGGCGGATCCATACCGGGACTTAAGGACTCAAAAAAGACCTACTTCTACATGAACTATGAAGGCCGGCGGCTGGTGGCCCAGCAGTCGTTTTCGCGGATTGTGCCCACCGATTCGCTTCGCCAGGGGATCCTGCGTTTCCGCGATGCTTCGGGCAACATCGTTTCGTACAACCTGGCGAACGCGCAGCTTTGCGGCGCGACGGGCAATTCAGCGTGCGATCCGCGCGCGCTGGGAATCAACCCCTTGGTTAGCCAAATATGGAATAAGTACGAACCGGCGGGGAACGATTCCTCTCAGGGAGACGGATTGAACACCACCGGCTTCACAGCGGCCCTGCCTCTGCCGACCACGTCGAACTTCGGCGTCGTCCGACTGGACCACGCGTTCGGCTCGAAATGGCAGGCATTTGGCAGCTATCGAATCTACAAGGAGATTTCGTCCGTCAACCGCCAGGTGGATATCGGCGGGCTGTTTGCTGGGGACGTGAAAGGGCAGCCCGCATCGGTGGCGAATATCCCGCAGCAGCCGCGCTACGTGGTCTTCGGTCTGACCGGCACCCTCACTCCTAACCTCACCAACGAACTGAATGTCAGCTATACGCGCGAGTGGTGGTTCTGGAATACGGCCAGCGCGTTTCCGCAGGTCCCGGGCACGGCGGCCGCGCTGGAGTTAGGCGGCAACAGCGCGAGCCCGCTGCTCCCCATCAATCTCAATACCACTGGCGCGCGGCAGCGGCTGTGGAACGGGCACAATTACAACCTGGCGGATAACCTCTCCTGGCTCAAGGGAACGCACTTCATCCGTGCTGGCGGCACGTTCAGCCACGCGGGCGTGAAATTCTCGCGGGACGATGGCCAAGTGGGACTGATCGAGCCCGCATACCTGATTCAGCAATCGACGGGACTCAATATTCCCGCTACGTACCAGCCGCCAGCCTGCACATCGACGCGCACCGCGAATTGCCTGCCGTCGAACCAGATCAGCAACTGGAACAGCCTCGATTCCCAAGTGCTCGGGCTCGTGGACCAGGGTCTGCAGGTTGGAGTGCGCGGGTCGGATCTGAATGCCCTACCGCCGAGCACAGCGCTATTCGACAACGTCCACTACGATAGCTTCAGCCTGTATCTAACGGATTCCTGGAAGATCACGCCAACGCTCACGTTCAACTACGGGCTGAACTGGTCTGTCGACATCCCGCCGGTGGATCAGACCGGCAAGCAGTCGATCTCCATGACGACGCCCAGAAATGCCGTGATCATACCGGAAAATTACCTAGCGTCTCGCGAGCAGGCCGCGTTGAGCGGCCAGGTCTACAACCCCACAGTAGAGTTTGGTCCGCTGCCGTTCTCCAAGAGGAAGTATCCTTATGACCTGGTGTGGAACACAGTGGCGCCGCGGGTGGCGCTTGCGTGGACTCCGAAATTCGGCGGCGGCAAACTGGTTATTCGCGGCGGCTACGGGCAGTTGTTCGATCGTCTGAACGGCGTGCAGAAGGTGGGAAACGAGTTTCAGGCCTTCGGGTTCCAGCAGACGCTGACTTGCCTCGGGCCATCGCGAACAGGGCAATGTCTGGGCAGCCTTGGGTCCGATCCGCTGAGCGGATTCCGCGTCGGGGTGGACGGCTCGACGGTTCCGATTCCGGCGCTGACCGCGTCGGCCACGCCGCCGCTGATTCCGGGCTCCGCCGCGGTTCCTGGCGCGAACCAGCCGATTGCGAATACCACCTATCAGATCGATCCGACGTATCGCCCCGGACGAAATCACAATTGGGATCTGACCATCCAGCGCGAGATGCCCGGCAAATCGCTTCTGGAGATCGGATACATTGGGCGGCATGCCAACAACATCTACAATCCTCTGGAAATGAACGGCGTGCCGTGGATGATGACGCTCAACGGCCAGAGCTATGCGCAGGCTTACGATGCTGTCGCAGCGCAACTCGTGGCCGGCGCGACGGTGACCCCGCAGCCATTTCTGGAATCGGCGCTGGCGGGGAGTTCGTTCTGTACTGCGCCGAATGCGAACTGCACCGCGGGCGTGGTGGCGAAGTTCGGCAGCTCATTCCGCAATCAGCAGGTCACCACGGTATGGAACGGTATTCAGCCGTCCTTCCACTTCGGACCGGCGACGGCCGCGACCAGCCAGGTCTCCTCGACCTTCTTCTATTGGGCGAGCGCCGGCTGGTCGAACTACAACGCCGGTTTCATCTCCTATCGCACGCGCAACTTTAAAGGGCTGACAGTGGACGCAAATCTTACTATTGCGCATTCGCTCGACACCCGCGGGCTCAATCAGGACGTCGACACCGCCGCATCGTTCTCCTACAACTTGGCGTACGACTACGGGACCTCGGCGTTCGATCGCAAGGTGGTGTTTAATCTGCTGGGACTGTATTCGCTGCCGTTTGGCAAGAATGGACACGGACCCTTGAATTACGCGATCCAGGGCTGGTCGATCGCGCCCATTGTGAATATCTCGAGCGGGCTGCCGCTAAAGGTGGCGACCGGTTCTGGACAGGAGTTTGGACAGGGCGGCGGCGCCAATTCCGCCGGCGCGGTGTTGATGGTCAAGGATGCGTTCGGCAACAGCGTACATTCGGGAATCGCCGGCGATTCGACAAGTCAGGTAGGAATTAACGGCAATCCTGCTACCGGCGGCGCCGGCCTGAGCCTGTTTGCCAATCCGTTAGCAGTGTTCAATTCGTTCCGGCCGGCGATGGTTGGAATCGACACCACGAGCGGCGCCGGCGGCCAGCTGCGGGGACTATCGCGCTGGAACCTGGACGTGGCGTTGTCGCGCAAATTCCGCTTCAGCGAGCGATGGAGCACAACCTTCAGCGCGCAGCTCTTCAATGCGTTCAATACCGTGCAATTCGCCGATCCTTCAATGAGTTTGCAGTCGCCGCAATCGTTCGGCGTCCTAAGTTCGCAATTAAACGTGCCGAGGATCATCCAGCTTGGGCTACACCTCGACTTCTAGTGCGAAGGTCTGTGACGTTTCCTAGACTTTCCTAGATTTTGCAAAAAGAGGCATGACGGGGAGTGATTTTCACCGTCATGCCCCATGGAAAAGAAACGGTTTGTGGCGAAGAGTTACGAACCGTGATCACGCTAAACGGATTCGAGCCCCATCCTCCGCTGGGCGGTCTTGAACCGCCAAAAAAAGCATTTCCGCGGAATTCGATTTTCACTCGCCCCTTGTACCAGGGAAAAGGCGCACCTTGTTCTCAGGCGGATCACCACGACGCTCCACCATTCGCGCCAGCCGGTCGGCGTCCTGCGCCATGACTTCCAGATTTCCTTGAAGGTCAAACACCTCGTGGACGATTTTGTCCGTCAGAAAACACTCACAAGTCTATATATTTGGCGGCTCGTCGCCGGCGATGGGCAGGCCGGTGCCGCCGCATGCGCCAGCAGCGTGACACTTGTGTCGCTTGCTCAAGGCGAGCGCCCAAAGGATCTCGCCGCTGCGGGCCAGCAGATTGTATCCGGCTCGGATATGGCAGGCGATGCAATCATCGGCCGTGGCGGCGCGTTCGTCATGCCTGATGTGAACAACAGGTAAATGCATTTGCGAGTTATTCGGAATATGCTTCATCGTTTGGCTCCCTCAAAGTTTCGTATCGGCTACCGCGGAGACGCCGCGGCTGCGGCGAGCGCGCATACAGACAGCAGGCCACTACCGCCAAAGCGACGTGCCCAAATTGTGCCCACGCCCTGCCTCTCTGCCCTTTTTGCCCTGTCTGACCAAATGGAGAATCAGTAACTTAAAGATTCCAGGTGTGATGCCGAAGACCAAGTCCCCCTCTCCGCACCAAATCTTAAATGGCTTAGCTGATTTGGCATGGACCTTATTTAGCTACCCAGACCTCGTTTTGGACCTTACGTTGCTGCGGGCCGCTGGCTCGGAAACGATGCGCAAGAAGCAAACAAAGGACTTCGGTTCTCGGCACATCTTGGGCGCACGCGGAAAAATCACACGAACTAGCCGTTGGAGCTAGTTTGTTCAACGCACATTTTTGACAAGAAGCGGGCTGTCGCGGACTTGGCGAACGGGTGGGCCTGAGGTGTAACCGAAGCGGGTGTAGAGGCTCAGGACACGCTCGATCCCGCAGTCACATGATTCACATTCGACCCGCGCTAGAGACGCGGTCGTCAGGTCAAATCCTCACGTCCCTCATTTCGATTTCGGCTGAAACGCAGGAAGGGCGTCTTCCCATTGATTGTCGGTCAACTGTCGAACTCCGCTTCCATCCGCACGCATCGCGAACAGTTCCCCGTAGGGCTGCGGTCCATAGTCGCTCGCCAACGCCTCGTCTTTCCACCCAAGACGAGAACTACTAAAAACAATCCACTCGCCGTCTGGCGACCATATTCCGTGCGCGTCGTTGCCCTTCGTGTGTGTCAGGCGCCGAACCCCAGAGCCGTCCGGCTTGACAGTATAGATCTCAAAATCGCCGTCGCGGAAGCTCGTAAACTCGATTAGGTCTCCTTTCGGCGACCAAGCCGGGAAGTTGTCGTAGTCCGTGGTTAGAGTCGCTACTTTGCCGTCGGCCAGATTTAGAATCCGTAAGCCCTGCTCCGGTCCCGCCACTCGATAGACGATCCTCTTCCCGTCCGGCGACCAGCTCGGAAAACCGGCATTGCCCGGCCCCTCCGTCACCTTTCGAAATCCTGTTCCGTCTGCATTCACCATCGCGATTACGGCCGGCTTGGCGTGGCCGCTAAAATATGAGCCGACCCCGAAGGCGATCGTCTTCCCGTCTGGCGACCATCTCGGGAACGCCACCTGCGGGCCTTTGCTGTCGTAAATCGTGCGGCCATTCTCGCCCTTGGCGTCGAACATCTGGAGCCCCGGTTCTATCGACACCACGAAACGGTCTCCCGCCGGCGACCACGAAGGGAAATCGCCCGTGCGATATAGCGAAAATTCGGGATCGCGGCTGAAAGCCGGAAGCATTTCCGGCGCTTTGGCGTCGATCGGCTTCTGGTACACCACCGTCTTGCCGTCCGCCGACCATGATGGATTCCGCATAACACCGGGCGCCCCAGTCTTGCCGGATACGAAAGCCAGCCCTTTGGCGTCGCCGAACTTCTCCAGGAATGCAACGTCGCCATCCGGCAGCCACTGTGGGGCGACTTTCAATCCGGGCCCTGAAGTATACTCATGCAACGCACCCGACTCGACATCCAGCGATACGATTTGAGATACCGACGGACGGTTGCGGCCAAAGCGTCCTGGATAGACGTCTTGAGGCGTTGATCGGTAAAACACGATTCGCCGCCCGTCCGGACTCCATCGCGGCGAGCCGGCGTAGCCGCCCAGTTCTGTCAGGCGCCGCAACGAACTTCCGTCGGTCCGTACAATGTACAGAGCCATCGATTGGACTAGCTCCCACCCGCCGTCCCATCGCGCGCGCGGTGTGTCGCGATCGGAAGTAAATGCGATCCATTTCCCATCCGGGGACCAACTCGGCCGAAAGCTACCCGCGTTCGTCTTTGCGATTGGCCTGGCGGGGCGGTCCGAACTGGAGAGATCTTGCAACCAAAGGTTGGCAAAGCCGCCTTCCCGGGTGGAAACAAACGCGAGCGTCGATCCATCCGGTGACACGACCCCCTGGTCGTCAAAGGAGGGATCATCCGTCAGTCGTTCCAGCCCGCTGCCGTCCCGGTGGACCCGGAAAATGTCCGCCGATCCGTTGCGCTCGGAGGTGAACACGATCCAGTTTCCATCCGCGGAGAACGACGGGGTATAGTCCAGGCCGTCTGCCGGCAGCAGCGCACGTTCGTTATGCCCGTTCGCGTTCGCGAGGAACAGGCCGATCCGAGTAGGCCCGATCCGCGTAAACTGCAGGCGGGCTGGTTCGCCGGCAATTGCGGTCTCCAAGATCAGAAGGCACAGCAGGAGTACGATTCCCATGGCCGCGAATTCTATCCTCAACGCGGGCCGTGGACGCTCCGTATTCAGAACGATCCGATTTTGCCCCAAAACGTGCTTTGACATGCCGATTCCTCCATCCAAGTGACTTCGTCGGCTTCGCGGCGAAGTCCATTCTCGCGTGCTTCTTCTCAAGCGGAATTGGGGCGCCGAAACCTACCACGGCCTGGCAACTTCTTTGAAGAGGTGCTGTCTGGAGCGATGGCCCAGCATCGTGCGGAGTCAACCCTACCGGAAATTCTCAATCATCATCAAGTCGCTGCCAAACTGATCCGCTTGCGTCCACAAGACAAACTGCTCGTCTGGTGAGACGCTTAGGAATGACCAGAGCGGCTTTGTCAGCACCTGCAGCACTCGCACCGCGCCTGTTTCCTCGTTTAAGAAACGGATTGAGGCGGAGCGGGCGCTATCGTGCTGGATGAAGTACACGCCCTGGGAGGCCGGCGCGAATGCGCGACGCGCGATCTCGGATACGACCTGCCTCTCGGGACCGCCCCCCGACGGCATCTTCATGAGCAGACTTCGCGACGAGTCATCTCGAGTGAAATACAGCCAGGCGCCATCGAGCGACTCTTCGGCAGCATAACCGCCATTCCGCGTCACCTGTACGGGCGCGCCCCCTTGCGAAGCGATCTTCCAGACCTCGAATCGCCCGGTCTGCGGCGAGGCGCAATAAATCCACTTGCCATCGCGCGAGTACCGCGGAATCGTGCATCCCGGCGCCGCACTGGTGATCTGCAGCGGTTTGCCGCCACCGAGCGAGATCGCATAAACCTGGGGGCTTCCGCTGATCGGCGAGCTGAACACGATCTTCTGTCCATCCGGCGACCAACTCGGAGCGCCGGCGTTTTCGAGCGAGGTTAATTGGATCTGGTTGGTCCCATCGGCATTCGCAATCCAAATCTCCTGCGTGGCGTATCTCAGCGATTCGCCGACGCTCAGCCCTTTACGCGGGATCACCTCGTGCAGCGGCTTGCCATCGACATACTCCATGACGAAGAAGTCCGGCCCGACATCATAGAGTGTTGCGATATTCGGATGATTGAGCGCAGCAACCACGCGCGCTTCGCGTTCGAACCTCTCGCTGAATTCCGTTTTCGAAACCTTCACGGCGACGCTTCGTCCCAGCCGCGTATCCCGCGCCTTCCAAACCTCGCCCATGCCGCCTGCGCCCACGCGCGACTCGATTTCGTAAGGACCAAGCCGCATCCCTGGCTCGATCCCTGGAGACCGAGCCCAAGGCGAGAGCAGCATGAGCGTATCGGGCGTGTCCGCGAAGCGGAGCAGGGATTCCAATTCCCGCCGGAGGCGCTCATCCGGGCAGGCCTCCTGGAGAAATGCGTCCCGTTGGCCGGCAGGGCGCTTGATCGCGGCGCGGAAAGTTCTTCGAGGAAACGCCAGCGGTCCGGAGACGAACTCATTTGGGTTCCGAGCTTCCGGTTTTAGTGAAGCGCCACAACTCGGATCGCAGAACGTCGTGCACAGAAATTACGTCCCCGTCCGTCGTCCAACCCGGCACAAGGTTATCTCCGGGCCTCTCCGTAGAAATCACCCTGACTTTCCCGCCATCGATCATGGCAGCCTTATAGTCGAAGTCGTTCGGCGTCACCACGCTGATCAAAATGCGGCCCTCGCGATCGATAGCGGACGGGGATAGGTCAACCGATGCAAGCCGTATCCCGGCGGGAAGCACGATGGGCTCGGTAATGCCTGAAGGAAGCTGAACGCGCGCAAGCCCCTTAGTGTCGTGGATCACCAGCAATCGTCCCGAGGGGGCGATAGCGAGGTCGTGCCCGCTGGTGAGACGCTTTGGCGGCCCGCCCTCTTCCGGCATGGAGTAGATCGCGTCCTGGGCAACGTAGTAAATGGTCTTCAGGGTGGCGGAGGCGGCTACGGCCGTAGCATCACCGCCGGGAACGGGAATGTCGCGCCGGATAACGCCGTTGCGAACGGAAGCAAACGCGATATGGCGCTTCCCGGAAGGACCCATCAAAAGCGCAATTTCATTCGGAGCAGCCGGCGAAGCATACGTCACATCGTCGTGATCGCTTTGCAGAAACGGGCGGAAGTCGGCGCCGGCCGTTCCGGAGAGAAGACGCAAATGGCCGCCGAAGGGAGCCGTTATCAGGACCCGTTCGTCGTTGAGGAGCAGCACTCTCTTGTCGGACGGAGGCGGGGCAGCCGAGTCGGAGATCAGTCGGCCGGCAACCGTGAATCGAGAGATGGACGGGCTCATCGTCGCCGAGTCCACGTAGATCGATCCATCGGGCGCCGCGTCTGCGTAAAAAGGTGGAACGCCATTCGCGAAAGAAAATACGCGGGTATGGCCGGGCTTACCGTCTCTCTCCACACGGATCAACTCGAAGCTGTTTTCTTCTCTGCCCAGCATCAGAACGCCGCGGCCATCGGGAGTCGGCGCCAAAGGGAGCCCCAATTGAAAATCGAGCTGGTCAATGGGAGCCTTCGGATCCAGCCGGCGGGATTTGCGAGTGGCCAGATCCAGGATGTAAGGCTGCGTGCCTGATTCGAGACCTGGCTCGTCCGTAGCCCCGATAAAGACGATCTCCTTGCCGTCTGCGAACGCGCGCAATGGCGGCCCGGCGTCATAGACCGGCAAGTAGGCAGGGAGAGGCTCGCTGCGGCCTGAATCCGGCCAGAAGCGAAAGGCTTGGTCATGTTCGTTCGGCGTCCTCTTGAGAACCACCAGACTGCCGTCCGGCAACGCTTGCGGCGCCCAGCCATCGTCCAGCAGTAAGGTCGGTTCCCCGCCGAGCGGCGGAATGGAGTAGACGCCCGAGGGCCGTTCCCAAAAGCGGTCGAAGAAGAGGCGAGAACCGTCCGGAGCCCAGGATATGTTCGTCACCGACCCGTTCGCGGAGTCGTGCGTCAGGACGTTCCAACTCTCTCCCTCCGGACCTCGCCGGCCGGGCTTCAGGATCGCGACCTGTGTCTGCCGGTTGACCAGAGTCAGCAACGCGAGCATCTGGCCGTCCGGTGAAACGCGCGGCGAGAGCGCCACAACCGGGCCGCCCAGGCGAGCCCCCGCCCATGCCGGAACGGCAGAATGCCGCAGCGACTCGAACCACAGCCACCATAGTAGACCTGCGGCGATGGCGGTGAGTGCAACTATCCCCCAACGCCATCGGGTGCTCGAAGGAGACGCCGTGACCGCCGACGGGGGAAGCGTCTGCGATAGGCCATCGCGCGTTTGGCGCAATTCGCGATAAAGGTCGCGGGTGGAGTCGTAGCGTTGGTCCGGCTCTTTCCCCAAGCATCGTTCGATGGTCCAGCGCACGGGAGCAGGAACAGTCGAGGGCAACGGAGCAGGCTCGTCGCGAATGATGGCGGCCATTGTCTCGGCTGCGGTCTCCCGTCGAAAGGGCCGCTTGCCGGTCACCAGTTCATATAGGATCAGACCGAAGGAAAATTGATCGCTGCGATGGTCCAGTTCCTGGCCGCGCGCTTGTTCGGGACTCATGTAGTCGACCGTTCCGACCACCATCCCGGCTTCGGTAAGCGTCACCGTGTTCGCCGCCGGGTTCTTTGCCGCGGCCTGCTGTTTCGCGAGGCCGAAATCCAGAATCTTGATCCGTCCGTCCTTCGTGAGCAGAATATTGTCCGGCTTTAAATCGCGATGAACAATACCGGCAGTGTGGGCAGCCGAAAGCCCATCGGCGATCTGCAGAGCAATATCGAGCAACTTGCGGATGTCATCGGTCCGGCGGACGGGTGCGCCATCGATGAACTCCATGACGAGGTAATTCTCGCCGACATCGTAAACATGCGCGATGTTCGGATGATTGAGGGCGGCGATCGCGCGAGCTTCGCGTTCGAAGCGTTTGCCGAATCCCGTCTTGGATGTCTTAATGGCAACGCTACGCTCCAGCCGTGTATCCCGCGCTTTCCAAACCTCGCCCATGCCGCCGGCGCCCAGGCGAGACTGTACCTCGTAAGGACCAAGCCGCGTGCCTGGCGCCAGCCCTGCCGGCTGTGCCCAGGGGGATTTCTGCAGGAACGTATCGCCTTTGGTTTCGAAACGGAGCAGCGATTCCACTTCGCGGCGGAGGTCTTCGTCGGAACAAGCTTCCCGGAGAAAGAGAGCGCGCTCGGCGGGAGGATGCTCCACCGCAGCCTGGTACAACTCTTCGAGTAATCGCCAGCGCTCTGGAGAAGGGCTCATCTTCTTTTCCGCCCGGTAGGCACGATTTTAGCAGCACCTTGGCAAACCATCATTCTTACGGGCTTTCTGGTGGAGGCGCCCGTAACAAAAACGTCGATTCGGATGGCAGATTTCACGGTTCGGATTCCGCTTGAGTGACTTCGGAGGTCATATGGCAACAAGAGACACGATTCGATACCGCGAGGCAACTTTATTTTTCCTGCTGGCGTCCAGTCTTTTCGGGCAGCCCGGCTCCTTGAGTTTCGTCACGCTGCGCAATCACGTAGGCGCCACGGAGAACGTCCATCTCGACGTCTATTTCATTGGCTTCCCGGCCGAATTGCAGGCCGACATGCAAGCCGGAGTCGAGAAAAGGCTGAACGGCCTCGACATCGTAGACGCCCAACCCTGGTGGATTCCCAATAATCCGAAATACGGGGCCTCAGCCTTCGCGACGGCGCCCGCACCAGGGTCTCTTGGATCAGGCGACGTCCCGCCCGACGGTCTGCTTCGCTTCCAGCCGAACTCCATGCAGAAGCAGATCTCGGGCGGAACAACCACCTGGATCCCCCTGAAGGAAATCAGCGATCTGGTCGCGGACTGGCATCAGAACGCGGGCATCGTCAATTATATGGAGCACGCCGGGTCATACCGAGGAGTGCCCTGGCAGATCAAAGGTCTGCAGGTCCACTTTCTTCCAGCCGAAAGACTGAACGGTTTATTGCCCCAGCTCACCAAGTCCCAACGCACGCTGAAGTCCGCCAATCCTCAAGAGCAGGTCACGCTTTATTCCTATAACGTTCTCATGGACTGGCTCGGACAATTCAACCACCAGCCCGACGGCCAGGGCGGGGCTACGCTCGTGTTTGTGAATCTGGCCGCGCTCGGTTCGGGCCAGCCTTACGCTTTCTATGCCGAACCGGCAAAGGACGCCGCGCCCGCCATCGGAATCGCCGATTCGGAAGTCCAATATTCCGTGGCCAACTCGACGTCGCCGGCCAATCAGGCCGTCGCATCGGCGATGACGGCGGTGCTTCAGGGCGGACTAACGCAGCCGAAGATGCTGACGGCGATGGACACGGTGTGCGCCGACGCCACCACAAGCGCGGCCCGCGGTTTCACGCTTTCCGGAATGAAGCCTACCCAGCCGCTGTGCGGGCAGTGGTCGCTCAAGCCTGTTCAGAACCTCGCCGCTAATTCCGGCCAGCGCCTCTTTGTCTCAGACGCTACGCCGGATCTTACGGCCTACCAGCACGGCAGCATCTCCCGCGCGGCATTCCTGGATACGGTGCAGCAGAACGCGTTCGAACTCTATCGCTACGGCGTCCTCGCCCCCACCATCAAAGCCAACAATGTCTACTCCGAAGCCTACGAACTACGGACTCTCGTGGTCGACCTCCGCTACGATTCCATGGATCTTTGCATCCTGAACGCTCTCAAACAAGGGCTTTCGACGTCCGCCGCCGCATCGCAATGCAAGTCGGGGTCAGGCAGCTTCCCGACCGAAAAGACGTATCAGGTGAGCGATGTGTTCGACCCGTATCTGGCCGCGGCGTCCCTCAACCAGTTCAATCCGGGGAACTGGAACGTGACCCAATATGGACTCCCATTCGGCGTTCAGCACGATGGCACAGTGGACCCGGTAGTGGCCGCACAAACCAAGGCGGCGCTTCGCCAGGCGCTGAATCAACCCGTGGTAACCAACCCGGCGACGGGTCAGCCTTTGACGCTGACCCATCCGCCCTTCTATCGCACTATGATGGTCCCCGATGCGCAGAATAATCTCGAAACCATTACTTCGAGTTGGGAGAACGGAATCGATCCTGTTACCGCAATGACGCTTCTCACCGGAGATGCGGCGTCGGGCGGACTCGGAATCTACACGAGCATCTGGCCGGATGCGAGCGTGACCGGCGCCAAACCGTACCACGAAACCGGCAGAGCGACAGTCAAGCCGTTGGCCCTTATTCTCACGCCACCTCCCGATGGGCCCCTCGGCGAAAAGTGGGGAACCTTTCCGTTCAACCTCAGCGCGCTGGCGGGCCTCGGCATCCTCTCGGAGTACGGCGGCGGCGGGTGGTGGATTTCCGGCGGCGGCAATGAAGAAGGGGGCGGATTGTTGCGACGTGACTTCTCCTGGATGGTTCCGCAGTACTTTGCCGGCCCCTCTCGTGGAAACGGTGAAGCCACTCCGATGGGTGTCATGCCGGATGGTTCGGTGCTGCCGTTTCCCCTCGGCTTCCTGACAGCGCGGGCGCTCGAAATCGGCGCTCCGCATTGGTGCAACGAGTTCGATGCGGCCGATCCGGCCGCGCGGGCCGCCTGCCGCAGTTTCGTCAAGAGCACCACCACCCTTCAAGCGATCGAAACGCTCCAGCACGGATTGGGGTACATGCACACCGCGGAACCGCGCTATCGCTATCACTTCGACGGCACGCAATCGAGTCTCGCCCGGCTCTATCAGTTGCTGTCCGACCCCTCGGACATCTTCGGACAGCTCCTCCACCAGGACGTCAACATGTACACTACGGCCGGTCTGTCCACCATCTGGTCGCAAAGTGTTTCGGAATGGAATGGCGCCGGCCCTCATGCCGGCATGCAGGCCAGCTTGTTCCGTTCGCACGCGAGAGAGGAGATGGCGGCAGCGGAAGCGGCGCTTACCCAGGCTACTGCTGCGTTTCAACAAAGCTTTTCGAAAAACGCACAGATCGCCGGATTCCTGCAAAGGGCTATCACGGCCCACGACGCCGGCCTTCGCGACTACGACAACTGGGATTACCGCGGCGTACTGTTGTCCGCGGAGGAGTCACTATCTCTCACTAGCAAGGCTCTCGCTCAAATGGGCCTGCCAGGATTGATTCACGACCCGCTGGAGATCAAACCACCCGCTCCCGAGATGCGTTTCCAGCCGGAGATTGACGGCGCACAGATCGAAAAAGCATTGAAATCGTTGACTACGGAACGCTACAAGCAGGCAGTTCGCCTTCTGGGTGCTCACTAACCCGGAAATCTCACCAGCTATTGGCAGAAGGCCGACCTTCGTGGCATAACTGAGTTTCCACACAACAGTTAGCGCCAAGAAAGGAACGGCCTTCGCTATGACAGAGTGTAGCCAATCCAGCTTCGGATTTGAAGCCTTGGGGTCGCGGGAAATCGTGGCCCGGTTCGACGGCGGAACGATCAGTTCCGATGGCGGCGCGTTTCTGCTGCGCCAGACCGACCGGCGCCTCAATCTGCTGCCGCGCCTGGCTGCGTGCTTCCTCGACGGTCGGAATCAGAACCAAGTCGATCATTCGATCCTGGAGATGCTCTCGCAGC
Source organism: Bryobacterales bacterium (assembly GCA_963703295.1). Classification (GTDB taxonomy): domain Bacteria; phylum Acidobacteriota; class Terriglobia; order Bryobacterales; family Bryobacteraceae; genus PALSA-243. The sequence goes on along the minus strand of OY969810.1, from coordinate 6,150,094 downwards.
GAGTCTACGGTCTGGCGTTAGGCTACGAAGATCTCAACGATCACGAGCAACTACGCCACGATCCAGTGTTCGGCGTTCTGGCGGGACGGGAGGAATTGGAGCAGCCGCTGGCAGGCAAGAGCACATTGAACCGCCTGGAGCTGGGCGCCGGCGAACCCGATCGCTACAAGAAGATCACATTCTGGAAAGAGGCGGTCGACAGTTTGCTGGTGAAGATATTCATCGAGTCATACGAGAAGGCGCCGGAGCAGATCGTGCTCGACATCGACACGACCGACCTGCCGCTGCATGGCCGGCAGGAAGGCCGCTTCTTTCACGGTTACTACGACAACTATTGCTATCTGCCGCTCTACATCTTTTGCGGAGAACACGTGCTGTGCGCGCGTCTCAGGGAAGCCAATCACGACGCCGCTTTTGGCAGCCTGGCGGAAATCGAACGCATCGTCGCGCAGCTCCGAACCGTCTGGCCGGAAGTGACAATCATTCTGCGCGGGGACTCCGGCTTCTGCCGCAATGAACTGATGAGTTGGTGCGAAAGCCGCCGCGTGGACTTCGTGTTCGGCATGGCGCGCAACCAGCGGCTGCGCAAGATCATCGGCGCTGAGATGCATGCCGCCACTCAACAATGGAACCAGACCGGCAAGCCGGCGCGGGTCTTCAGCGAGTTCGAATATCGGACGAAGAAAACGAAGAAGGGCGGCTGGGACCGCGAGCGGCGGGTAGTGGCCAAAGCCGAACACATCGACGGCAAGGAAAATCCGCGGTTTGTAGTGACCTCATTGACGAGTGAGGAATGGACGGCGCAGGCTCTCTACGAGGAACTCTACTGCGCGCGACATGGAGAATCGGATCAAAGAACAGTTCAGCCTGTTCGCCGACCGGGTGAGCGCAGAGACGATGCGAGCGAATCAGATGCGGCTCTACCTGTCGGCGGCGGCGTATGTTCTGGTGAGCGGCTTGCGCCGCCTGGGTTTGAAGGCGACGGAGTTGGCGCAGGCGCAGGTTTCTACGATCCGCACGAAGCTGCTGAAGATCGGTGCGCAGATCCGGGTGACGGTGCGCAAGGTCTGGGTATCGATGGCGTCCGCTTATCCCTGGCAGGGACTTTATCAGCAGGTATGGACGAACCTACGCTGCTAAAATCCGACGTTCAAGCTAACGCGATCCTTGAAGTGAATCGCCCCACCGCAGGGCCTGTGGAGCCGCGCGCAAAATCGAAGACGAAATGACGGAAAAAGACATTGCGGCCTTTTCGGAGCTCTTCCGAAGGCCATTTGCCCCCTTTGGTCTCATGATAAAAACGCGAGCCGGACGAATGGCTCAGCCAAAACTACTCGCGATGCGTTCCTCGCTCAGCTCATCAAGATCGGTGAGATATGCGGGTTAAGCCGGGCGTTCCGGATTCGCTTCTGCGGAATGCATGGCGCGCGCCAGCCAAACCCGGGCAAACTCCCAATCGCGCCGCACCGTCTGGACCGAGATCCCCATCACTTCGGCGGTCTCCTCCATGCTCAGCCCGCCGAAAAAGCGCAGTTCGATGGCCTGGGCCTTGCGGGAATCTTCGGTTGCGAGGGCATCGAGCGCGTCGTCGAGCGCGATGACCTCGCGATCGCGCCCGGGGCTGCGAAGTATTCTTCCACGAAGGAAGTCTTCCCGGCCGGCCCACCACGCTTAAATGCTCCCCTGGTTCGCGCCGCGTCCACCAGGATACGGCGCATCATCTGTGCGGCCAGCGCGAAAAACTGGCTGCGATTGCGGAAGTTCAGGCCATGCGCATCTGCCAGGCGAAGGTAGAGCTCATTCACCAACGCTGTAGGTTGCAGGGAGACGCCGGGGTTTTCCAGCAACATGCGGCGCTGCGCCAGTTGCCGAAGTTCGCCGTAGACCAGTGGCATCAGTCGATCCAGGGCCTTCTCGTCTCCCGCGCTCCAGGCCTGAGGTTCGCAGGCGATCCGAACGCCGCGGGTCGGAGTCTGCCTCTCGATGGGACGCCGCATCAGATCGTCGGCGTGCTGCCCAAGAATTTCGAGATGCCGACGCTCACAGAGGCCGACGTGCTGTTGCCCCTGGCGCTGAATGAAGCCACGGAGCGAAGCGGACGCGCACTGCGGGCCTTCGCTCGAATGAAACCCGGCATCACGGTGGAAGCCGCTGCGGCGCAACTGCAGCCGGAGTTTCAGCGTGCCCTGCAGACCGTTCCGCCGCAATTTCGCAAAGAGGTTTCCCTGCGCGTGCGGGCGGTACGGGACCGGCAGGTAGATGATGTGCGGACGGCGTCGCTTGCGCTATTCGGAGCCGTCTTGGCGGTGTTGCTCATCGCGTGCGCCAATATCGCCAGTCTGCTGCTGGCGAGAGCCGTCTCGCGCGAGAGAGAGTTGGCCGTGCGCGCCGCCATGGGCGCGTCACGCTGGCGCCTGGCGCGGCAGACGCTCACAGAAAGTCTGGTATTAAGCGCCATCGGAGGAGTTTTAGGTTGCGTCTGCGCCTTTGTGTTGCTGCGCATATTTCTCGCGATTGCGCCGGCTGCGTTACCGCGCTTGCAGGACGCCCGCATCGACCTGCGCGTGCTGGCATTTACACTAGCCGCGGCCGTGGGCTCCGGGCTGCTCTTCGGGATTGCGCCCGCGCTGCGCCGGTCGGGTTCACTCGCCGTGGGAGGGTGGCGCGCCACCGCCACCTCCCGCGGCGGCTTGCGCTCCATTCTGGTCACCCTCGAAATTGCATTCTCCATGGTGCTGCTAACCGGCGCCGGGCTGCTGCTGCGGAGCTTATGGAACTTAGAGAGCGTGCCGCTGGGAATCCAGACCGATCATGTAGTCACGGCGCGGTTCGTATTGGGCCGCCAGCGTTACAGCGGCGCGCAACAACAGCTGACTTTTTTCAATGAGCTGGAGCGTCGCGCGGCGGCCGCGCCCGGCATGGAGGCAGCGGCCATTACCGATTCTCTGCCGCCCTCGGGCGGCATGCGCGGGCGGCCTCTTTCCACCATCGAAATCGATGGCAAACCGCGGCTTCCGGAAGGCACGGGCGGGATGGTCGCGTGGCGCTACGTAACGCCGGAATATTTCGACGTATTCAGAATTCCGATTGTGCGCGGACGGCGGTTTACCGAGCAGGATCGCGATAGCTCCACTTTCACCGTGATCTTGAGCGAATCGCTGGCGCGGCGCATGTTTCCGCATGAGGACGCGATCGGCAAGCGAATCCTCAAGGGACCGCAAGGACAATGGGCGACGGTGATCGGAATTGCACGCGACGTGACAAACCTGGGGGCAAAGCGGGAAAGTTGGCCTGAATTTTATATCCCACGGAAACACGCCGTCGATTTCAATTTTCAGAATCAGGAACCGCCTACCGGGTGGCGGTCGGCAGTGGTTGTGGCGCGCACCGCGGTCGATCCGAATATCGCCGCAAGCTCACTCCGCGCGGTGCTGTCGTCGATGGAGCCCTCGCTGCCGGTAGAGATGGAGACCATGCGGCAACGCGTGCGGCAGATTGATCAACGGCCTCGTTTTTATGCGACGCTGCTCGCAGTATTCGCGGGAATGGGCGTGTTGATCGCCTCCGTGGGACTCTTCGGCGTAATGTCGTTCCTGGTTGCGCAGCGTACCCGCGAAATCGGAGTACGCATGGCGCTGGGCGCAACACCGGCCGGAATTGTCCGCATGACGCTGGCCTCGGCGGGACGGTGGACCGCCGCGGGCGTGACGCTTGGGGCGGGCGCATCTTTCGTTGCGGCGCGCGTACTAAGCTCGCTGCTGTTCCAGGTAGAGCCCGGGGATCCGGCGGCAGCGGCAGCGGCGGTCGCAATATTATGCTTGGTGGCGCTAGCCGCCACGGCGGGACCGGCACGACGGGCCGCTCGCCTGGATCCGAATCGCACGCTGCGGCAGGAGTGAAGCGCCGCAAGACTCAGCCGCTCCATGGTCTCGCCGGGACTATTTGCCGGTTATTTCACTAGCCGCAGGCGGGACTATGCCGTCGAGCGGCGCCGTCAGCGATCCTGTCCGCCCGCTCGACGTATCCCGCACGACAATCAAAAGCTTGGTTGCGCCCTCCGCCATGCGCATCGTCTGCGAAAACGCCATGCCCTGGGCATCGAACTTCGCCTTCCGCGCAAAAGTGACTTCGAACTGCGTTTTGGCGGCTATTCGCCCCACTTGCCGGCCAGCCGCGTCGAGTTCGAGAAACAATTCCTCGATCTTGCCCATCCACCCATCGGCGGTCTTGCCGATGGAGAGCGCTTGCGGATCCAGTAATAGGTGCGCATTCAGAGTACTGTGCGGTTTGCCTGGCGTGACGTCGAGGCGCGCGACTATGCCCACTCCGGTGGAGTCCATAGGATTCAACAGCACCGAGTCCAGATCGGACTTCCTGGATTCGGTTTCCGCGGCGCCTTCGCTGCGCGCCCAGTAACCTTGCCGATAGTTCAATTGCAGCTTAGGGCGGTCCGCACGCACCTTCAACTCGTGATACTTTCCATCGGTCTCCGTCAAATAGAAACCGAGCGTATAGCTGCTGCGGGTATCGGCGATTCCGGTGGCCAACGCGGCGTCCAGATCGTTGCGGTGAAAGAATGCTTGGCCGCCCGTCTTCTCCGCAATCTGCTGCATCGTCAGAATGCCCCCAGGGCCCCACATTCGAGCCGGGCCGCCCAGACCATCGGTATCCACCGTATTGATCTCAATGTTGGCATCGTTCAACGCGGCAAAGGTCTTATCCCATCCGAAGCTGTTCATACTGCGGAGCTGCTGTGGCGGGAAACCCTCCGTGATCCAAAAGACGCTCTTCCGGCCTGGCAGACTGCGAAGCCTTTCCGCTAGCGCCTGCATGGATAGGCGCACGGCTTCCGTGGCAATCTGAAGCGCCATGTCCGAAGTGTTGGCGCCGCTGCCGGGGGCCATAGGGCGGCCTCCCATATTCCCGCTTCTCGGGGGAGTGGGTATGTACCTCATTCCATCGCCGTCTACGCCAGGGCCGATGCCCCCTGGCGCCGGGTGCATATCGCGCGGAATGAATGTCGCCATTGCACGGGTTAGTTGTTGCCGGTCTGTCGTGTAGTCCTGCAGGATGCCTAGACCCAAACCCTTCGAGATGACGTAGAGCGCGATCTTTTCATCCGCCGGCACTCTTTTCATCAGCGACTGTACTCCCTTACTGGCAAGTACGAAGCTGTCGAACCAACTACTCACACCGTCCAGCAAAATGATCGTCGAATGTCCACCCGCCGGCGGGGCGCCCGCACGCGTATTCGTGAACATGTTGGCGGGAAGCGGCGCTAACGCGGGCGCGGTTCGCGGTGATTCAGACGGCCCTGAATCAGGCGCTACGCTTTTCACTGCGTTGAGGTTGAAGATGGTAATGGGTCGCGGTTTACCGTTATCTGTGATTACGAAATCCGACGCTTTGAGATCCGTAACGGGCTTGCCGCCCCCATCCCGTACGCTCACAACAACCTCGATGAGACGCGTTTCGGTTTTCAGTCTCAGCATGCCTTCATCCTGGGTAGCCGCCGTCAGACCAGACGTGAGTACCAGATGGATGCAGAGGGCTGGCAACAGCCCCGCTCCAACCTTCCAAACCATTCTTGAGCTTTCCATCCCGGCAGTGACGCTAGTTTCCCAAAATGGCGCTATCAAGGCAATAGCGCCATTCAGAAGTTCTGGTGATCGCTCACCTCGAAAGGAAACCTCAGACAAATCGGCGTTCGAGAAGGTAATTGAAAAGGCCTAAGCGCGGACCTTGCGAAAGCGCCTCGCAAGCAACAGGCCGCCAAGTCCTAATGGCAGTGCCCAGTAAACCCCGGGTTCAGGAGTCGGGGCTACTTCCACCAAAAAAGTCTGGTAGTTGCCATTCGGTGTTTCGAGAGATCCGCCGGGCGCCGGTCCGCTAATTACGGCCCAGTCGTTCAGGTTGACGCTCTTCACGTTCTGTTCGGCCCAATTTACCCAATACATATAATTGTTGCTGGAAAGATCATAGGGCGCGCCGGATGGCCATGGTCCCATTGGCGTGGTGTAGTCGCTGTTATAAGTCAAATACCAGATGGCGGTTTGAATCGACTGGTTGCGGCTGTCATTCACCGGGTTGGTAGGGTCGATAACCCCGCTCCCGTCCTGGTACTGGGAAACCAACGCCGCGGCCAGGGCGTACCGATAAGGCGCCGTATTCGCGACTTGAGCTGACGTGAGACTGGGGTCCTGCGCGTCTTTGAAATTCTCCGGGTTCGCGATATTCAGGTTGGCCCACTTAGTGTTTTGATTGGCGTATTGGACATTATTGTCGAATGGCGCCGCGATCTGGTTCAGCAGCACGATCGTTGCAGGGTAGGTAGAGCCCACCCCAACATCCAGTTGGTAGTCCACGCACCAGACAGTGGTCAGCGCGGGGACGTTGTTGGCGCCGGCCGCTGTGGTTGTATCGCTGGGATACACCTCTGCCTGAAAGGCGCCGCCATAGCCAGCGGGAAACGGACCGATTAGGTTTTGACCCGGAAAGCTATTTGAATCGAAGGAAATAAAATGATTGCCCAACAGAGAAGCCGGAAGCGGCGTTGTATCGGCAAAGACCGGTACGACGGCAACTGCAAGCAGGGGCAAAAGAAAGCGGTTAATCGAGGTAATTGGCATTGCAAGCTCAGCTTAGAGTTACTGAGCGCTACACAGCAATATGAGAAGGTATCAGTACTTTTACTTGATCTATCGTTGCTTTTTCAACTAAGAAGTGCCATGGAATGCAAGGGCAAACTTTTGTCCCGGTTGCGAATCAAAGCGCAAATGCGCTGGGAACCCTCTCCGAAAATTAAGCGGCACGTTGGCTCGCCATCAATGTAATTTCCAATTTGGGTGCTATCTTCCGCGTCCACTTCTGAGAGAATAATATGAACCTAAGGCCACTCTCCGGGTCTAGGCGTTTGGAGGATGCACTTCTTTGCGGCCTGTCAGACGTTGGAATTGGGCTGGTTGGATAACTGGCGCCGGCGCTACTGTCGCGCTCTTCACCTTCGGTTGTTCCGCGGTTCACTCGCCGCCCTTGCCGCGACATTCCCTTCGCATCGGCTTTGAAAATAACCCTCCGGTCCAGGTGCGTACGTCCAGCGGGTTTTCCGGTCTTGGCGTAGAGATCGTGAACCTGGCGGCCAAGCGGACGGGAACCAAGCTCGACTGGGTGGAAACGGGGAAGAGTTCCGAGGAGTCCCTTCGAACGGGGTTGGTCGACCTCTGGCCATTAATGGTCGACCTTCCCGACCGTCGAAGGTACGTGCATTTCGCCACGCCATGGATGCACAGCGGCAACGTAATCGTGATTCGCCAGGACGCGCCCAGTCCGGGCCCCAATTTCAAGGGCCGTATCGCGGCCTTCAAGGTTCCACTAAACCTTCGCCTCGTCCACGGGCAATTTCCCGCGGCGCAACTGGTGCAGACCGCAACCGTCCATGATGTCTTAACGCAAGTGTGCACAGGGGCGAGCGACGCCGGCTTTTTCGAGGCGCGGGTGGCGCAAAGTGAGCTGCGAGAGAAGCATGCGGAATGTTCTTCGGTGGAGTTGCGAATGCAGACCATTCCGGCTCTAAAGCTTCAGGCCGGGTTGGCGTCCACCTTCGAAGCGGCAGGGGCTGCCGACCGGCTCCAGCGCGAAATCGAGAACATGTTTCGCGATGGCACGCTTTCGGTGTTAATTGCAAAGTACTCGTATTTCGGTCTGGATGATACGTGGGCGTCGTACGAGCGGATCGCCGCCGAGAGGCGTTGGCACTGGTTGACTTGGTTGGGCTGCGGGATAATCTTCGCCGCGGGCGTTACCCTCTGGCTGGCCAGTTCCTTGCGGCAGCGCAAACGCGTGGAGGCTTCGCTGCGCGAAAGCGAGAAGCGTTTCCGGAACCTCGCCAACACCGCGCCCGTCATGATCGTCTCGTCTGGCCCGGACGGGCTCGCTTCCTTTTTCAATAAGACTTGGCTGGATTTTACCGGCCGAACAATGGAACAGGAACTTGGTTACGGCTGGATCGACAACGTGCATCCGGAAGACCGCGACCCCATCTTGGCCGGTTTGGCCTCCTCCTTTGCCTCTCGTGGGAACTGCAGGCTGGAATATCGTTTGCGCAGAGCCGATGGAGAAAGCCGCCTCGTGCTGTGTAGCGGCGTCCCCCATTTCGAACCCAATGGCGTTTTCGCCGGCTACATCGCCACTTGTCTCGATCTCACCGACATCAGAAACGCACAGGAGGAAGCCCGCGAACGGCACAATCTGGAGAGCCTTGGCGTGCTGGCCGGCGGAATCGCGCATGACTTCAACAACCTGCTCGGAGGAGCGCTCGCCTACTCCGAACTCGCGCAAGCGAAGATCGATGACGGAGAGTCGCCTGACAATGAACTGCTGCAGATTCGTAAGGTGGCGATTCGTGGATCCGAGATCGTACGCCAGTTGATGATTTTCGCCGGTAGCGAGCGCGGCACTCTGGAACTGGTGGATATCTCTTCCCTGGTGAGCGAAATGCTCGAGCTTCTCAACGTCTCTATTTCGAAACGCGCCGTGATGATGACGGGTTTTGGGCAAGGCCTTCCGGCGGTACGTGGCAATGCGGCGCAACTCCGCCAGGTTGTAATGAACCTGGTCACAAACGCTTCCGAGGCCCTCGGCGGCCGCGACGGAGTGATTCAAGTTGTTACCGAACGGATCGCCGCCGGCTCAGCGTTGGAACTGCTGGAGGCAAAGAATCTGCCGGACGGCGATTATCTCCGGTTGAAAGTTTCGGATACCGGCTGCGGAATGACGCCCGAGACGCAATCGAAGGCCTTCGATCCGTTCTTCACCACCAAATTCGCCGGTCGAGGCATGGGCTTGGCGGTGGTCCAGCGGATTGTTCACCAACTTGGCGGCGCCATCCACATCGTGAGTTCCGTCGGCCAGGGGACCAGCATCCAGATCATCCTGCCTTGTGCGGCGGAAACGGCTCTGCCGAGCGGCAGCCATGGAGCCGTCATCGGCGCACGCACGAGCCAATTGAACCACTCCGCGACGGCTACTATCTTGGTCGTAGAGGATGAGCTCTCGCTGCAGACCGCGGTGTCAAAAGTGCTTCGGCGGAAAGGCTTCTCTGTACTTCAAGCGAGCGACGGCACTTCGGCTTTGGAGGTAATCCGTACCTGCAAAGACAGGATCGACCTCATGCTGCTCGATATCATGCTACCCGGGGCCTCCAGCCGCGAGGTATTTGAAGAAGCCGAACGCCTGCGGCCTAACCTGGTGACGATTGTTACTAGCGCCTACGGGCACGAGCGGGCCCAAGCCTCCTTCAGCGGACTCGGCATGGAACACTTTATCCGGAAGCCATTTGATATGAATGCCTTGGTGAGCTTATTACGGAATGCCCTATCCGCCCACCCCTCCCCCGCGCAAGTCGGCCCCGCGGCACGCTAATCTCGGCGGTCGCAGAATTCCGGCGCCAAAAGGGGATACCGCGCATCCAAATGGGGGAATGCAGCCCTGTCCATTGGAGGCATTCCGGCTTTCTGTTAAACTGGAAAACGTAGCTAAATTGAAACTGAGGATGGTCTTTGAAGCATAACGCCGTTATTGTGTCCGTACTCTTCTTTGCCTCCGCTGCCATCGGCTTTGCCGCCGATCAGCCGGCGCTTGCCCCCGAAACGATCGTGCAGAACTATTGCGCGGCGCGCCAGCAGGCAGTCTCCGGGAAGGCAGCGTCGATGGATATGGATATCCAGGCTTCCCTGCCCGGACAGAAGAAGCAAGGACGGTTCCATGCGTTGCGCAAGATTAACCTCTTTGGGCGAATCAGCTACGCGAAAACCTCCTTCGAGGGCGATAACGCGGTGAAAAGTCAGGTTGTGGTGCGGTATCTCGAGGCCGAAGCCGACGCGCAGCAGGGCGAGGCCGATGCGATTGCCGTCACTCCGGCCAATTACAAGTTTCAATACAAAGGCCAGAACGTCGCCGACGGCCGCGCCGTTCATCTTTTCCAAATCACCCCCAAACATAAGAGCAAGGGCCTGTTCAAAGGCGAAATCTGGATCGATGCCGCAACCTTTCTGCCGGTGCGCGAAGCGGGTAGTCTGATCAAGCGTCCGTCGATTTTCGTCAAGAAGGTGGCGTTTGTCCGCAAATTCGATATTCGCGACGGCATGTCCGTGCCGCTGCAGGTGCAGAGTGTGGTCAACACCGTTTTTGGCTCAGCCGAGCTAACGGTGGATTACTCGAATTATGCGCTCGACGCCGGCGACGACGACGACGAATTCAACGGCCGCTGACGCGTTATCTGGAGATTGCATGCGAACACTCTTTTTGAATCCGCCCTCGTTCGAAGGCTTCGATGGCGGCGCCAGCTCGCGGTGGCCGGCTTCAAGGGAAATCGAATCGTATTGGTATCCCGTGTGGCTCTGTTATCCGGCCGGGATGCTGGCGGATAGCAAGGTGGTCGATGCGCCCCCCCACAAAGTCTCGATCGAACAGACCGTCGAGATGGCCAAGGATTTCGAACTCCTGGTGCTTTATACATCGACTCCAGGTTTTCACGTGGACGTGAAAATCTCGGAGATGATGAAAGATTCCAACCCCAAGTTGAAAGTAGCGTTCGTGGGTCCGCCGGTCACCGTTGAGCCGGAAAAGACGCTGCGCACCACCAAGGCGATCGATTTCCTGGTGCGGCGCGAGTTCGATCATCAGATCGTCGGCTATGCGCAGGGAAAGCCGCTTGAAGAATTGCCCGGCGTAAGTTTCCGCAAGAACGGCGATATTATCCATAACCCCGAGGGGCCGGCCATTGAGGATTTGGATTCGCTGCCGTGGGTTTCGAAGGTCTATAAGCGCGACCTGGACGTCACCCGCTACAACGTTCCCTTCCTGTTGAACCCGTTCATCTCCATGTACACCTCGCGTGGCTGTCCGGCCATGTGTACATTCTGCCTGTGGCCGCAAACGCACTCGGGACACCGCTGGCGGTTGCGCTCGAATGACGACGTGGCGAACGAAGTGCGCTACACGCTGGAGAACTTCCCGCAGGTCAAAGAGATCTTCTTCGACGACGACACCTTCAACTATCGCAAGGAACGCACCATCGAGCTGTGCAAGAAGCTCAAGCCGCTCAAATTCACGTGGAGTTGCACGTCGCGCGTCACCACCGATTACGACACGCTTAAGGCCATGAAAGAGGCCGGCTGCCGGCTTCTGATTGTCGGCTATGAATCCGGCGATCCGCAGATTCTCAAGAACATCAAAAAGGGCGCCACGGTGGACATGGCCCTTCGCTTCACCGAAAACTGCAAGAAGCTGGGCTTGGTCATCCATGGCGATTTCATCGTTGGCCTGCCGGGCGAGTCGCGCGAGAGCATCCGCAAGACCATCGATTACGCCAAACGGTTGGATACGGAAACCATTCAGGTTTCTATCGCGCACCCATATCCAGGTACCGAGTTTTACGATTACGCCAAGAAGAACGGTCTGATCTCCATTGAGTCAATGACCGATGAGGTGGGGCACCAGCTTCCTACGGTGATCTATCCCGGCCTGGACCGCGGGGAGCTGATGGAGTGGGTAGAGCGTTTCTACGGCGAATACTTTTTCCGTCCGCGCGTGATCTGGCGTATTGTGCGCAAGGCCATATTCAATGGCCACGAGCGGCGGCGACTGACCAAGGAAGCGCGCGAATATATGGCGCTGCGGGCCAAGCGGCGTAAGTATGTCTCCGACCAGAAGGCCGCGAAACCGGCAATTGCGGCTGGTTCCGGCGACTAAACCGGCATGTCGCAGGAAGCCGCGCGGCTGCCCGTCGAGACGGAAGCAACGCGATTGCGCGTCAAGACGTGGATTTGCGCAGCGGTCGTAGTGCTTTCCAATGTCTTCGGCAATTTCTTTCTGAAGCGCGGCATGCCCGCCGATTTGCCCACTCCGCTTTCCTACATCACCACATTATTCGAGCCTTGGGCGGCCTTAGGCGTCGCCCTGCTCATCTTGTGGATGATGTCGCGCATGACGCTTCTCAGTTGGGCCGATCTCAGCTATGTCCTGCCTGTAACCTCGATAGGTTATGTTCTGGTCGCGCTCACCGGGCGGTTTCTGCTGCATGAGCAGATCACGCCTCTGCGCTGGGCGGGGATTGTTCTAATTATGACCGGCGTCGCACTGGTCAGCGTGGGAACGGCGCCACGCACGGAGAACGGCGCATGATGCAGTGGATCTACATTGCGATCATTGTCGCAGCGACGACGGTGGGCGAAGTAATGCAGGCGGCGGGCATGCGGCGGCATGGCGAGATCCGCGATTTCCGCCCGGGAGCGTTACGACGCGCCGTCGCCATGCTGGCGCGGAATCGCTTCGTGATCGGATCGGTAATCGCAATGGCGGTTTCGTTCTTTGCCTACATGGCGCTGCTGACCGTGTCGGAGTTGAGTTTTGCAGTGCCGGCGACCGCGGTGACGTATGTTCTCGAAACTGTGCTGGCTAAATACCTCTTGAAAGAGCGCGTCACGGCGCTCCGCTGGGCGGGAGCGTCGCTCGTGATCTGCGGCGTGGCGCTCGTTTCGTTGTGACTCCGCTGGCGATTCCCGCTTTGGCAGCGGCGGCTTACTACTTCATAGCGCTGTTGGCCGCCTTACGCGCGCGCACAGGGATTGGACCAACCAGCCGGGACGCCCGTGGCGCGATTTCCATCTTGAAACCTGTCCACGGACGGGATCCGCACCTTTACGAGGCGCTGCGCTCGCATGCCGAACAGGACTATTCCAAATTCGAGATGCTCTTCGGCGTAAGCGATCCGGCAGACCCGGCAATTGAAGATATTGAGCGTCTCCGCGCCGCGTATCCACGGGTGCCTATATCGCTTCATGTCATACGCACCACCGCGCCCAACGCCAAAGCCGGGGTGCTTGCCGAACTCGCCAAACGGGCCCGGCATCCGTTGCTGCTGGTGAACGATAGCGACATCAAAGTTCCGGCCGGCTATCTGCTCGACGTCACGGCGCCGCTGAGCGATCCGAAGATTGGCCTGGTGACCTGCCTTTATCGCGCGGCGGCCGAATCCTGGCCTTCGCGCATGGAGGCGCTCGGCATCGCAACCGAATTCGCGCCCAGCGTTCTGGTGGCGCGGTTTCTAGGCGTGGCGGAGTTCGCCCTCGGCTCGACCATGGTCTTGCGCGCATCCACGCTCGCCGAGATCGGCGGCTTCGACGCCATCGCCGAATATCTGGCGGACGATTATCAACTGGGGCGGCGTGTCAGCGAGCGCGGATATCGCATTCACTTTGCGGCGCCGGTGGTGGAGACCGGTCTCGGGGCCGAGACTTGGGCCCAGGTTTGGCGGCATCAGGTGCGATGGTCGCGAACCATTCGCGTGTCCCGTCCTTCGGGTTATTACGGATATGCAGTCACCCATGCAACGCTGTGGGCGGCAATCGCATTTGCCTCGGGATCAATATGGGCGGGCGCTATGGCACTCGGACTGCGGATTATCGCCGGCGTTTGCATCGGCCGCGGCATCTTGCAAGATCGCAACGCCCTTCTGCTGTTTCCACTCATCCCGCTGCGCGACCTCTTTGGCTTCGCCGTCTGGGTTGCGGGACTATTCGGCAGTACCGTGGTGTGGCGTGGGCAGTTATTACGGTTGCGGCGCGACGGCCGGTTGATATCCTAGTACGTGGAAAAGCGGAGCGTCTCGCGATTTTTCTCCCAGCTGGGTCCCGGATTAATTACCGGCGCGGCTGACGACGATCCTTCTGGCATTGCGACTTACTCCGTTACCGGCGCCTCCTTCGGCTATGGGCCGCTTTGGACCGCTCTATTCTCCTTCCCCCTGATGGTCGCCGTGCAGATGATGTGCGCGCGCCTGGGCATGGTAACGGGGCGCGGGCTCGCCGCTGTGATTCGCGGGCGATATTCGCGCCTGGTCTTGTGGGGCGCATGCGCGCTCCTAACCGTCGCCAACGTCATCAATATCGGCGCAGACCTGGGCGGCATGGGAGATGCCACCAGTATGGTCGCCGGCGGCAACGCCATCTACTGGACATTGCTGTATGGCGTCATCGTGGTGGCGTTGCTATTCCTGACTAATTACCGTCAGATTGCACGTATTTTCAAGTGGCTCACACTGGTGCTGTTCGCCTACGTAATCACTGCATTCCTGGCCCGTCCGGATTGGAGCCATGTGTTGGCCGCGACGTTTGTGCCGGATATCCACTGGTCGCGCGATTACCTTTCGGTGCTGGTGGGGATTCTGGGAACCAGCATCTCGCCCTACCTCTTCTTCTGGCAGAGCGCGCAGGAGGTGGAAGAGGAACGCTCGCTCGGACGTGTGACCGTGAACCAGAGACGCGGCGCAACGGACGAAGAACTGCGATGTTCGCGGAACGACGTAATGACGGGGATGTTCTTTTCGAATTTCGTAATGTACTTCATCATCCTCACCACCGCGTCGACGCTGCACGCGCACGGCGTCACGCACATCGAGACAGGGCGTCAGGCAGCAGAGGCGCTGCGGCCTCTGGCGGGCGATGGCGCGTATTGGCTATTCTCGCTGGGGCTGATTGGAACGGGGATGCTGGGGGTGCCGGTGCTGGCAGGGTCCAGCGCCTATGCGATTTCGGAGGCGATGGCGTGGGGCGCATCGCTCGACAGCAAGCCTCGCATGGCGCCGAAGTTTTATGCCGTCCTGGCGGCGGCAATGCTGCTCGGTATGTCTCTGGTGTATGCGCACCTTCCGGCGGTAAAGATGCTATTCTGGTCCGCCGTGGCGAACGGGCTGCTCGCGCCCCCACTGATTGTGTTGGTGGTGCTGCTCACCAGCGACCGTAAGGTGATGGGCGATCGCGTGAATCCCCTTTGGCTGCGCGTTCTGGGCTGGCTTGCCGCCACGGTGATGAGCGCGGCGGCGGTCTGCATGGTGATCGCCGGGTAGTCGGCCACTGTCACATTCGCACGTTATAAATTGCATTTCTGATAGCATCTGCTTTGCCCTAAGGAGGCTCTATGGCGTGTGATCCGGAAGTGCTGAGAAGTGTTCCCCTTTTTTCCCTGCTGGATGACGACGAGTTGGCGGTGCTGGCCGCGCAGGTTGAGCTAAGGACGTTCAGTCCCCGGGAACGGATTTACAAAATTGGAGACGCCGCTCCCCAAGCCTATGTATTGATCTCAGGGAAGGTCCGGGTGACCACACTAGACCAGGATCATCAGGAGGTGGTGGTGGACGAGCCTGGCGAGCGTGACTTCTTCGGCTTCGCTTCCATGCTGGAGCAAACATCGCACCAGACCAATGCCCATGCGCTGCAGGAAAGCACGTGCGTGGAGATTTCGCGCGACGATATCGCCATTCTGTTGGAGCGCAAGCCGCATGCCGGAATGGATCTGCTGGCCACCCTGGGCCGTCAGTTCCATGCGTCGCAAACCTTAGTGCGTACCCGCGCGGGACGCAATCCGAATGAGGTCATCGAGGAGGAAACCACCTTGGGAGAAAGCATCGCCGACGCGGTGGCCCGCTTCGGCGGATCATGGACCTTCATCATCCTGTTTGGCATGCTGCTGGCAGTTTATACCATGATCAACGTTGCCTTGAGGAAGCAGGCGTGGGACCCCTATCCGTTTATTCTGCTCAATCTCTTCCTCTCGATGCTCGCATCGGTGCAGGCGCCAGTCATCATGATGAGCCAGAATCGTCAGGACGCCAAGGACCGGGTGCGCGGAGAACTCGACTTTGAGGTCAATCGCCGCGCGGAATCGGAGATACAGGACCTGGCGCGCCGATTGAGCCTGCTGGACGACAAGGTTGACGATATTGGAAACTTGCTGCGGACGCCAAAAGAGCGGTGAATGGAGTGGTCTCAGCGCATTGCATTCGAGGCGCGCAAACGATCGAGATATGCTCGTGCCGATTGGCGAATCGCCGCGCCATCGTGGAAAATCCACAGCCGGGTAGCGTACCAATCCACGCGATATTCGCGCTCGACGGCTTGCTCCGGCGAAGGGTGCGTGACTAAGATGTCGAGAAATAGCCCGTGCAGGATCTCATGGACGCACGTATTCAGCGAGAAGAACTGTATCCGGTTGGCATGCGCGTAGCGGATCGCGATCATCGAAAGGTGATAACCGCGATCGAGCGTAGTCACGCCAGGAAGTGAGCGCCCAGCATCCCAGTACAGCGGGAGCCGATCGGTAATGACGAAATTGAGAACGCCGTGGCGCAGGCCGGTGAAGATCGGCCGGTCGGCCGCGGAATGCGCCACCTCGCCTGGGCCGTCGGTAGTCTGCAGATCGATTCCACCGCGGCCGAAATCGGTGACCGCCTCGGGCCAAATGGTAGACCAGAAGCGCTGGAGACTGCCGGGCGGAAACTGGGCTTTTGCATCGACGATTCGATGGATGGGAACGGAAACGCGCCCAGGCGCGACCGTGGGGACCGCCGCGGCTGCCCAGATCAAGTCCCGGCGCGTGATTCGCATCCCGATCTCATTCTATGATTCGGGCTATGATCCGAGGAAATGCCATGGGGTGGCGGGACACCTATCCCACGCCCGCGTGCGAGTTGAGCTTCGCGAGCCGCACCGCGTTTTCCATCAGTTTGAGGCCATGGTTGCCTTCGGCCGTGAGGATGGATTCGGGATGGAACTGAACCGCTTCAATAGGCAGTTCGCGATGGCGGACGCCCATGATGACGCCATCTTCGGTTTCGGCAGTCACTTCGAGGCACGCGGGCAACATTTCGCGGCGAGCGAATAGCGAGTGGTAGCGGCCCACGATAAACTCTTCGGGCAGCCCTTCGAAAACGCCGGCGCCGTGGTGGCGCACGGTGGACGGCTTGCCATGCATCGGATAGTCGAGCACGCCAAGTTCGCCGCCAAAGGCTTCGACGATGCCTTGCAATCCGAGGCAGACGCCAAACACGGGAACACCCAGACGAACGGCGGTTTTGACCAGGTCGGGCACGCCGAAATCGGCAGGACGCTTGGGGCCGGGAGAGATCAGGATCAGGTCGGGCTCAATCTGCGCGATCAGTTCGCGCGGGAATCCGGCGCGGTAGGTGACGACATTGGCGCCGGTCTGGCGCGCATAGTTGGCCAGGGTGTGAATGAAGCAGTCGTCGTTATCCACCAACAGCAGTTTGGGCCCGGCGCCGCTTGATTCACGAGCGGCTGCCACAGGGGCGGGTTCGGCCCCGGGGCGTTCCATGGCACGGAAAAATCCCGTCGCTTTCATGCGGGTTTCGCGCTCTTCGAGCTCGGGAACGGAGTCGTAAAGCAGCGTCGCCCCCACGGGATAGCGCGCCATGCCATCGCGCAGGTAGCTGGTGCGAATCAGGATACCGGTGTTGATATCGCCGTTGAGCGAGATCATGCCCACCGCGCCGCCGTACCAGCCGCGCGCATCCTTCTCGAGTTCTTCGATAACCTGCGCGGCGGCCTTCTTCGGTGCGCCGATCACCGTTACGGCCCACATGTGACTGAGGAATGCATCGAGCGAGTCGTAGCCTTGTTGCAGCGTCCCTTCGACATGATCGACCGTGTGGAAGACGCCGGCGTAGGATTCGATCAGGCGGCGGCCGATCACCCGTACACTCCCGGGCTCGCAAACGCGCGACTTGTCATTGCGGTCCACGTCCGTACACATGGTGAGCTCCGACTCTTCCTTGACGGATTTCAGCAGCTCGCGAATATTATCGGCGTCGCGCAACGGGTCACCCGTGCGCTGGGCGGTACCCGAAATAGGGCAGGTTTCGACGCGGCGGTTTTCGACGCGGACAAACATTTCGGGCGAGGCGCCCACCAGTTGCTCATCGCCAAACTGCAGCAGAAATTCGTAAGGACTCGGGCTGGCGCGCTGTACGCGGCCGAAAAGATCGGAAGCCTTGCCGGAATAGGGAGTGTGGAACGTCTGGCGCAGTACCACCTCGTAGTAATCGCCCCGCGCCATGCCTTCGCGCACCACTTCCACATTCGCCATGTACTCTTCGGGGCGATGATCGCTCTCAATCGGGCCTGGCGTGGATTTGGGCGGAGGCGCGACCTTAGCCCCGTCGCGCTTCATGCCGCGCGTGGTCGCCTCGCCGCGCGTGAAATCGTATTGGAAGCGCTCGATCTGTTCCTTCTTGCGATCCATGAACCAGATGTCGTCGCACAAATAGAGGTGCAGGTCTTTATGGCCGTCGCGCGGGTGTTTCTTTTCGATAGGCTCAAACTGAAAAAGCAAATCGTAACCGAAGGCGCCGACCAGACCCAGCCGCGAGTTCTCTTCGCCGCGGAACTCTTCGATGAGGGCGCGCAGAATAGTGAAGACCGAGGGCTGCTTGCTGCGGTCTTCCTCCGAAAAAAGCGCCGGCAGCGATTTCAGACGGCCAACCAGGGCGCCATCGACAAGGTCAAACGCTTCCCAATGCGGATGATCGGCCAACACCGCGTGGAACATCTGCGCGATCAGGCGGCCGCGCTCGTTAAGCGGGCGGAATTCGATACGCCGATCCCAGGCGACAATCTCGAGCGGAGGACAGATCGACCCGAAATCCCAGCGCGAATACCGTCCGGGATATTCGTATCCCGAGGAAAAGTAGATTCCACGCCGGCGGTCGAGCTCGCGCACCAGATGCTGTAATCCTTTGGCGTAATTCACCTTGGAAACAGTACGCGAAACTTCGATCCCGTGCGGGGTGGTATAGGTGTATTCACGCATGGGTGGTGCTCCTTGGAAGTTACTTCCCAGGATAACAGAGCAGCGCGTGAACGCGAGTCAGGATATCGGCGGAGAGGCCGGCGGCGCGCTTCAGATCATGTTTGGCGCCTTCGACGGGCAGCAGATCGACAGGCGCGGGAATCAACGCTAGCGCCTCGCGCAATTCGCGGATGGAGCCGGATGGGTCGTTTGCGCCGTGCACGAAAAGCGCCGGCGTTCGCAGGTCGGGAAAATGGCCGGTGCGTAGCTGCGTTGGCTTGTTGGGCGGATGCAGCGGATACGAAAGCAGCAGAAGCACATCCGCAAGCTGGGGATTTTCGGCGGCGGCCATGGTTGTCTGGCGGCCTCCATAGGAATGGCCCCCGGCAAAAATCTTTCCGGTCGCGATAGAACGGAGCGCGGCGATGGCGGCGGCAATGCCTTCGCGGTCCCGCGCCGCCGCGGCGGGAAGCGGCGGACCCTTTCTGCCCTGTCGTCGGAAAGGCAAGTCGTAACGGAGCACCGTATAGCCCGCGTCGACCAGCGCCCGGGAAAGCGCCACAAGCAACTGCGCATTATGGTCGGAACCGGCGCCATGAGTGAGAGCGAAGCCGTCGCCCGAGGCATGCCCGGACGTGGGAACGTGCAAGACGCCTTGCACATGCTCGGATTCGAAAGTCTCTTCCATTGGCGCCGCGCTTTCTTCCCTCTGAAGGCCCAAAAACATCCGGCTCCGTCTTTTCTCAGTCTATGCCACATTCCGGAACGCCAAGATGGGGGCGTGATCGGCTCGATATTGCGATTGCGATCACGCGAGCAGGTAGAAGATATCCGTCCGCAGCTTCGCAGGATCTTCGTTCCAATGTCCATAGACTTCCCACGATGGCCCGGCGAACTTTCGGCCGTTTTCATGCACCCACTTGTGGATCGCTTCGTGGGCAGGCTTCATCTGATTGTAGGGGCCCATGTAGACTGTGGTCGCCACAGTGCCTCCGGGAGTCACAGCATTGCCCCCCTGCTCAAGCTGAACGCCGCATGCAATCTCAAACTCACCCGCAACGCTGCCCGGATAGACCACGATATTCAGGCCTCCTTTACTTTTAAAGCCCGCGTAGAACTGGTCGAAGAGTTCGCGGATCTTGGCGGGAAGATGCGCCATAGTCGCGAGCCCGCGCACCACGACGATGGGTTGTTCCGGAACCTGCATTACCTGCACCGTGTATTGCACGAATCGATCTTAACCTATCAACCGCGCGGTCTTAACATCTCAAATAAGAAATCCTGGGCGCATTTGTCATGCTCTATCGTCCGCCATGCCAGCATACGACGTTTTGTTCATCGCACGACGGGCTAATACATTGGACATGGGAGAGAGTCCAGTAAAGTAACTCCTGTTCCCCTGAAGTTATTTCTTACCGGGACGGATATCCGGCGGTCCGGCCTGACCAAACGCAGACGATCCGCCCGGCGCTCCCGCCGACCCGGTTGAGCCGCTAGCGCCCAAGGCGCCGCCCAGGCCGTTCGCGCCAGCGCCGCCGATGCCTCCCGGAAGGTTCGCAGCCGGCGTTCCAACCTGATTCATCACATTGGGCGCCGTGCCAGCGGACGAGCCAAGCTGTTGCGCGGGCGTGCCCACACCGCTCCCTGTGTTGGGATTGTGAGGCGCTACGAACTTCATCGGGTCGTAGATAAACTCCCACTCGCTGTAGTCGCTGTGATCGGCATAGACCATGATCGAATCGCCTTCGGCCTTGCTCGCGATCCCCGCAATGCCTCCTCCGATGATGCCGCTTTGCGCGGTAGGCAACCCCTGCATGCCGCCAGGTCGCGGCTGCGTGAGCAGCCCCTGGATTAAATTCGCAGCCGCCGCCTGTGCCTGCGGGCTAATATTGATTCCGGGCTGTCCGTTAGCGCCCGGCGCGCCTGCCTGTGGAGCGCCAAAACCGCCCACCGATAGATTACCTGGCAGCGCCCCGGGAACTGGCGCTGGTACGGGGCTTCCACCGCCCACCGCCGAGATGCCGTTGCCCATGCCATAGCTGACAGGCGGGGGGGAACTGCTGGTCCCACCGGTGGGCGCGGTGGGGATGCCAAGCAAACCAGCGATGCCTTGCGCGCCGTTTAAAGGCGGCGCTCCACCCGCCACGCCATTAAATGAAGTCGGACCAGTCGCGCCGGTCACACCGGAAGGGCCGCCGACGCCCGGTGGCTGAAAACCCTGTAGCCCGGGGAATGGCGGCGGACCGCCTGAGGCCGCTATCGGCTGTCCATCGGGACCTACCGGCGCGGCGCCACCTTCACTTGCACGGCGGCGGTTCACGGCATTCACGCCCGATGAGCCCGTAGCGCCCTCCAGCCCTGCAATACCACCCAAATCCGCCACCGCTCCATCTTTCGACAGGTGGTCCTGTTGTTGATCTTTTTTCTTATTGGTGACGGAATCGGTCAGGACGCCGTTGCTGATGTGAATCAGACGCCATTCGTCCTTGCCGGTGAGCGGGTCGATGTAGCGATGGCGCAGGAAACGCCGGTTGTTATAACTTTCGAGTTCCTCGATGGTGGCAGGCCATCGCGTATTCTTATTGGTGCGGAGGAACAGGCCGATTGCGCGCTTGTATTGTTCGCCGCGCTCCACCAGCATCTGCTCTTTCTGCCGCTGGGCTTGAAAGGCAACGCGCGGCATTTCCATGTAGAGGTTGATGGCGATAATCGCGGCCATCAGAAACACGAACAGCAGCGCAAATCCCGATTCGGATTTACGCGCGCGGCGCATCACTCGCCGACCCCCGGTTGGGCGTCCTCAGCGAGCGGAATCGTCTGTTCGTGCTTGTATTGCAAATCCTCCACCACGGCCGAATTGACGCCAATGCGCAGCAGACGATAGCGGCCTTTAAACGTCGCGCCTTCGGCCTCCACCAATATGTCCTCGCCATCCATGAAGAACGCAGTCTTCGATCCATCGGCGCGCGTGGTGCAGATGCCATAGTATTTCAGGTTGATGGGCGGGGGCGGAGGAGGAGGCGTCGGCCCCGGGGGAGGAGGAGGAGGCGTCAGGTGTGGCGGCCCAATGGGGCGATAGACTGCGACAACCGGTTCCGTACCCGTAAGTTTTACCGGGGCGGGCTTTCCAAAATTGAACAGATCGCGCCCACCGCCGGCCGGAGGAACCTCGTTTAATTTCGCCAGCAAGTCGAGCCGCAGTGTAGGGTCGGCCGGTGGCGCCTCCGCTGTACGATCGGGATGCTTCTTATGCAGCGACGGAAGGAATTCATCGATGCGGCCGCGCGGGGCGCGTGCGGCTTCATCGGTTGAGGTTTCGCCGGATTGCGCAGGCGCGGCTACCCGCGCGCCAACTGGCGAACTGGGCACGGAAGGACCCGAAAAGAAACTCCAGTACACCGTGCCCGCCAGGATCACTCCCAGCACGGCAAGTGCTTTCACGCCGCCTTTATTTTCCAGACCGAGCTTCATGGCGTTCCCTCCGCACCGTTGACGAAGGTATCGATTTTCAACTGTACATTCAGGGCGGCGCCGTTCTGCTGCGGGGCCGACGTACTCAGCGATTCAATGATCAGGAAGTGCGGCGATTTGTCTACCAGGTTAATGAACTTCGCGAGACTGGCATAGCTGCCTTCGAAGCCCCCAGTCATGGTCACCATCTTGAAGGCGTCGCTACCTTCCACGTCCTGCTCGTTCCATGTGACCGGCAACTGTCTTACGCCGGCGTCGGTAGCGATGCGTTCGACTTCCTCCAGCAGGGTAGAGGCGCCCATGCGCTCTTCGGCGATATATTTAGTCAGAAAGTGATCTTTATCCTGCCGGGCGTTCTGCATCTTACTCACCAGAAGCTTGTTGGCGTCGATGCGTTTGCTCATGACAGAAAGCTGCTGCTGTAGGGCTATCTCCTGGCGTTGCAGGTCGTCCGCGCCGCCGCCAAACGGTTTAAACGCAACTACCGCCGCCGCCAGATTGGCGGCCAGCAACGCGCCAATGATGGCGCGCATCAGCACGCGCGGCTCCCGCCACTGGCTCGACAAATTAAAGCTTTTGCGCATAATTCACCGTCAAGCGATAGCGATAGAGGGGTTCGGCCTGCGTGGGCGGATTCAGAGCGCGTGGCGTCACGGTTCCGAATACAGGCGAGTTCTCGAGGTCGCGAACGGAAACGGTCAGAGGGCCGAATTTATCGCTCCCCAGCGTCATATCGAGTTGCACATGGTTCAAGGCATCGATGGAAGGGTGAATGGCTACCACCTTCACGTCGTACGGCAGCGTCTTTTCGAGGTCGGCCAGAAGCTTGCTCCAACTGATGGCCTTGTGATAAATCAGCGTGTTGATCAGCGCGCTCCATTCGAGTACGGAGGCGTTCTGCGGTTGCCGCATGATGCCATCGAGACGCGCCTGCTCGCTGGACGTGACAGCGACTTGGCGATTCAGGCGATTAATACTGTCCCGCAGGCCCGCAAGCTGCGTGCGGTCCTGCTGGATGAAAACCAGCAGCGCGCCCAGCGTGACCACGAGCGCGAGTATTACAGCCATCGAGGCCGCGACCATGGCGCGGTCCCGCCGGAAAGGCTGACTCGCGAGATTGATAGGAAGCTTCATGCTAGTTGTTTCTCGATATGGACCGGAGATAGCCCAGCAGTCCCGCGTTGTTTTCTCCCGGTACGCCCAGCGGCGAACGCAGAGTCTCTACCGCGATGCCGAACTCAGATTCAAAGCGGCGTTGCGCCTCATCCGCCAGGGTGCCGAAGCCGCATAAGAGCAGGCGCTCCGCGCGTCCGCCCAGATTGTCTTCCACGTAAACCAGCGTCGGCGCGAGCACGGCCGAGACGTCGTCCAGGCTGGCCGACGGAATTTCAAGGCAGCGCACCAGCTTGAGCGTCGATTTTTCGCGGATTAACACCGTGATAACCCGGCCGGTAATCTTCGCCATTACGGATAATCCGGATTCCGGCGCGAGTTCGAGCGCAGCCATCGAAGAAGGCGTTACCAGACCCGGGTTGAGACCCGCCGCCCGAAATGGGGCCTCATAGCGCGCCACAATCTCCTGCGGCGACAATACCGCCACCACATCGATGTGCTTGCGCAAGGCGGGTTGCGCGGCGTAGCTGAGCGCGGCCGATTCGGCATCGAACGGAAGGCTGCGTTTCAAACGGAAGCGGATGAGAGCGGCCTGTTCCTTGGGTTCGGACGGAAAGCTATCGAAATCGAGCACCGCGATGCGCGTGCAGAAATCGGGCAGAATGAGCGCGACTTCCTTTCGTTTGGCGGATGCGACCAGAGAGCGAACGGTCTGCGAGAAGGCATGTTCGTCGATGACGTTTTCTTTCAACGGCGAAATAGCCAGCGCGCCTTCGGGAAGCGGCGCGAAATCCACCTCGGCGCGCGATCCGATGCGCGCCGCGGAGATGCCCGCTTCGGAGATCTCGAAGGCCATCGCGGGCGGCGGGTCTTGCAGCGCGGATTTGAGTCTGGCGAACATCTCAACCCTCAATGAACGTCACCTTATTGATCTCTCTCAATGTCGTGATGCCGCTGCGCATTTTCAGCACGGCGGATTCGCGTAGGAATGTCATTCCCTCTTCGCGTGCGGCGCGCTTGATTTCGGAACTGGGGCGGCGCTCCAGGATCATGTCGCGGATGCGGTCCGTCAGATCAAGCAGTTCGTGAATCGCCGAGCGCCCGCGGAATCCGGTGCCGCCGCATTCAAAGCAGCCGGCGCCTTCTATGAATTCGAAATCCTTCCATTCGTCGGGGCTCAGGCCGCTTTCGATCAACATCGAATCGGGATAACGCACGCGCTTGCGGCAATGGTCGCAGATTTGCCGCACCAGGCGTTGCGCCAGGATGCAGTTCAGGGCGGAGACAAAGTTGTACGCTTCGACGCCCATGTTCAGGAAGCGGCCCAGCACATCCAGCACGTTGTTGGCGTGAACGGTGGTGAAGACCAGGTGGCCGGTAAGCGCAGAGTTGATGGCGATCTGCGCCGTCTCCTGATCGCGGATTTCGCCGACCATGATCTTATCCGGATCGTGGCGCAGAATGGAGCGCAAGCCGCGAGCAAACGTGAGCCCCTTCTTTTCGTTGACCGGGATCTGCGTGATGCCTTTGACCTGATATTCCACCGGGTCTTCAATAGTAATGATCTTGTCTTCGTCGTTTTTGATCTCGCTCAACGCGGCATACAGCGTAGTCGTCTTGCCCGAACCGGTAGGGCCGGTGACCAGCACCATGCCGTAAGGTTCAAGAATGTAACGGCGAAACTTGACGAGATCGGCTTCATTAAAGCCCACAACATCGAGCGAAAGCTTGGAGAACTTCTCGCTCATCGATTCCTTGTCGAGCACGCGAAGCACAGCGTCCTCGCCATGAATGGTGGGCATGATCGAGACGCGGAAATCGATGAGGCGGCCCTTGTAGCGCACGCGGAAACGGCCGTCCTGCGGGACGCGCTTTTCGGCAATGTCCAGTTCGCTCATCACCTTGATGCGCGAAATAATGGTGGATTGCCAGTCCTTCGAGATGGGAGGCATGGCATAGTGCAGCACGCCGTCGATGCGGTACTTGATGGCGACTTCCTGGTCGCGCGATTCGATGTGTATATCGCTCGCGCGCCGCTCGAGCGCATTGAAGATCGTCGTGTCGACCAGCTTGATAACCGGCGCGATATCGCTATCGACATTCGTAAGCTTGTCGATGGAAAGCGTCTCATCGGAATCGCCGTCTTCCACGACGACGTCGAGCGTGAAGCCTTCCGTAACCTCTTCGAGTACGCGCTGCGATTGCTCGGTCTTCTTCAGGAGCTCGGAAATTTGGGAAAGAGTAGCGACTTTAACGCGCAGCTTCTTCTGCAGCAGCAGCGTGAGTTCGTCGATCAGGTTAAGATTGCGGGGATCGGAAAGGGCGATATCGAGCGTTCCGTTTTGCGCCTGCATCGGCACAAAGTTGTAGCGGAACATCAGATCGACCGGAATGGACCGGAATAAGTCGTGATCGATCAACGATTCGCGCAAGTCCACAAACTCGCAGCGGTATCGCTCGGCGATCGCTTTGGCTTGATCGATCTCGCTGATTATCGGGATTTCTATCTTTGTAGCCATTAATGAATCGAATCCGCCAAGGAAAAGATCGGCAAATATAGCGCGATCAATACGAAGGCTACGAAGCCCCCCATGACCAGCATGATGGCCGGCTCAATCAGCGAGAGCGCGGCTTGCATACGGGTATTTACGTCGTCTTCGAAGAATTCGGCGACGCTGTTCAACATCGCGGGCAGAGCGCCGGTAGACTCGCCCACCTCAATCATATCGATGGCGAGAGGCGGGAACATTTTTTGCGCTTTCAAGGAACCGGAAAGCGGCTGCCCTTCGCGCACCGCTTTGCCGGCTGTATCGACGGCTTTGTGCAGCAGCGGCGTACCCAGCGAATCGGCGGCTGTTTCCATGGCTTGCACCAACGGGATGCCGCCTGTCAGAAGCGTGCTCAGAATGCGGGCAAGCTGCGCCACTTGATACTTGAGCCAGATGTCGCCGGCGATGGGAATCTTCATCTTGACGCGGTCGATCCGTTCGCGCGCCGCCGGCCGCCGCGACCACCAGCGGAATACGAAAATGCCCGCGATCAGCACGCCCACGCCGATCAGGATATAACTGCGCGCCGTGGTACCGATTGCGATCAAAAGCTCCGTCATCGGGGGAAGCGTGGCCTGCATGCTGCTGTAAAGCGAAGCGAACGTCGGCACGACGTAAGTCACAAGGAACACCATCAGCACGCTAACCAGCACAATCAGCACGCAGGGGTACATCAGCGAAACCATTACCTTCTTCTTCACTGCCAAAGAAAGTCTCTGGTAATGGATAAAGCGGTCCAGCACTTCGGTCAGACTGCCGCTCTTCTCGCCCGCCATCACCGAAGAGACATAGATCTTGGGGAAAATTCCCTGCTGGCGGAAGGCCTCCGAAAGCAGCGTCCCGTTGCGGACCTCATCGCGAACCGCTTTGATATAAGGCTCGAGTTTAGGATCGGTGAGGCGCTCGGCTAGAAGGTCGAGACTCTTTAAGATGGGCAACCCGGCGCGAATCAGCGTCACGAACTGCTGATTGAAGATGAGAAATTTCTCGAGGTTGAGCTTTTTGCCGCTTCCGAACGAAGCCATCGCGGTGGTAGTCTTCGGCTTAACGGAATAAACCAGAAACCCTTGATTGGAAAAGCGGTCGCGGATCTCTTTTTCGGAACCGGCAGTGGTAGTCTGCTGGTGCATTTGACCGCGTCCATCGGCGTATTTGAGAACGTATTCGGCCATGTTATTGGCTACTCTCGTCCCATTGCGCGCCGGCGGGCAACTGGAAGGCGAACAATTTGTCGCTCATGGGCGGGTCCTGCTTCTCGTTCGAAAACGAAAAAGCCAGAACGGAGCGGTCTGTAGAGGTTATCTTCAGTTCCCTAATGTGATCGTCGGGGCCAATAAGGAATTCGATCCCGGCATAGATGTCATTCTTCGGTTCGCCCGAAATCCGCGTCGCGTCGCCTTCGGGGTGGGCCTGCAGATTGCGGAAGTACTTGTCAAAGTTGAGTTTGCCAAGTAAAAAGGCGAGCGGGGCGCGCATGTCCTCCGTGAAGCTGTCCTTCAACTTCATTTTCATGGCGCGGTTATCGGCAGGGGTATAGACGTAAAGGTAGGTACCGTCCGAAACGCAGAGTTTGCCCTTGGGAAGGGCATATTCACAACGCATGCGGCCCGGCTTGCGTAAAAAGAGAGTCCCGCTCTCCGTGCGCTGAGGACCTCCTGCCGGCGTATATTGTTCAGTAAATGAGACTTGCAGCGTCTTGGTCCGGTTATAGCGAGCCTCGACGCCTTTGAGCAGGCTGTTGAGCGGGGGTGTATCGAAGGGAGGGGCGGCAAATGCAGACACACATAGCAATGCCATCCCGCATTGGAAAGGGCTCACAAATAGTGTGACGTACGCGGGGGCGGAAACGTGTATCCCGTCCCCGCGTTACGTCGAGCGGTTCGTTTACTGCACTGCGATGGTAATGCCGTTTTGGCTGGCGACGCTGCCCACGACAACGCTGACCGGCTGACTTCCCGAAGGCGATGCCGTTGGAACCATTACGTTTAGCTGCAGGACTCCCGCGACATTCCCCGGTAATTCACCTTTAAAGACCACCGTAGCCGGCGTTCCGCCGATCATGACTGCAATCGGTAGATTTGGAACCGTAGTGGCATTTCCGGTGATCCCTCCGGTTACCCCGGCGGGAGTGGTAAGTCCTTCGCCCGTAACGTAGATCTGGACGATGGATCCCTTAGGCGCAGGCGTCGAGACGGTATTCGGCAGCAGGGATTGGTTGATGATCGCGCCCTGGCCGGTTCCGCTGCCGGTCGATGAGAAAACGCCCGGCGCCGATGCTGCAACGCCGAGAGTAACGGTGTTCGAGGGCTGGCTCAGATACTTAACCTGCACCTGAACGCTCGCAAGGCCCGCCACTTCATAAGGCACGATGCAGTTGATCTGTCCCGAACTGGCATAGATCATGGGCGCAGCCGTGCCGCCGAAGAACACCTGCACATTGCCAATCGCCGTGGCGATCTTGCCCGTGCTGTCCAGAACCGCGCTGACGGGCGCCAGCGGACCCAGACTCGTACCAAAGATCGAGACGAACTCTCCGGGAGCAAGCGAACCACCCAGGAAGCTGGCGCCGTTCACCACCGTAGTGATGGTCGGCGTCGGAGCGGTCACCGTCAAAGTAACGGGGACCGAAGCGCTTCCAGTGGCCCCGCTGCCTGCCACGATTGAAATAGTCCCGGTGTAGGTTCCCGCCGCGAGACTGGTGGGGTTCACGCTAACCGTGAGGTTGGCCGGCGATGTGGAACTGGCGCTGCCACTGGTCGGCGTAACCGAAAGCCAAGTACCCGACGTGCTAGTCGCCGTAGCAGTAAAGGCGGCAGCCGACGATCCCGTTGCCGTCACCTGAATCGTCTGGGTCGCAGGTGTGGCGGTTCCTGCGGAATAGGCGAAGGTTAACGCAGTCGTAGCCACCGAGATGGTTGGCGTACCGACAACCGTCAGCGTGAGCGGAATGGTTACCGCCGTCCCACCGCTCGGAGTGAGGATGAGACTGCAATTGTAGGTTCCGGAGGCGAGGGTCCCCGTAGTTGCTCCAACATTCAGGGGATTCAGCGGGGTTGTGTACTGCTGACCCGCGGTGATTCCGAGTTGAACCCAACCGCAGCTCGTTCCCGTGAGACTGGCAACGAAAGGAATGCCCGCGGACCCCGAAGCGCTAACCACCGTCAGATACTGCGGCGTCACTGCCGCGCCGATCGCCTGCGCGTTAAACGTCAACGTGGGTGAAGTGGCGGAACCTCCGTTCGCGGTGACGGTGATGTTACCACCGGAGCCGCCACTGCCGTTTCCGCCCACAATCATGGTGACGGGCACGGTTTGAGTTCCCGCCGAGGAGACGAAAGTGATTTGGCCGTTATATGTTCCCGCCGTCAACCCAGCCGGGTTTGCGGTTACGGTAAGGGTGCTATTGGTGACGCTCGCGCCGGAAGGCGAGATCGAAAGCCAGGTGCTATTTCCGTTGTTCACGGTGGCGGTCGCATTAAAGCTGGTTGTGGATGCCGCGCTGACCGAAAGCTGCTGCGTGAGGGCCACTCCATTCACCGCCGGCTGGAAGGTCAGGGACGACGCGCCCAGCGTCAGACCGCCCGTGCCTGTTCCTCCACCGCCCGATGTGCTGCCGATAACGTTGAGAACAACGGGTACATTGAGGGGGCTGTTGGCCGTCGCGCCGGATACCGTGATGTAGCCGGTGTAGACGCCGTTCGCCAGGTTATTCGCATTGGCGGCCACCGAATAGGCCGTGAGACCGGCCGTGGTGGAGCCGTTTCCGAAGATAGTAAGCCACGGCGTATTGCTCGGATTGCTAACCGCCGCCGACACCTGGACAGGGCTGTTGTCGCTCGCCAAGAGCGTCAAATTCAGGATCTGCGTCGCGCTGCTGGTTCCGTTGATGAAGTTGAATACCAGGTCGCCGGGGCTGGTGTAAATCGCTGTTGTGCCGGTTACCAGCAGGGTAACGTTGACCACCGACGTCTGGTTGGTGCTGGTGTTCGTGAACGTAATCGCGCCGGTGTAAGTGCCGGAGGCGAGTCCACTGGCGTTGGCAAATACAACGAAATTTTGGCTGGGAAGCGTCCCGGAACCAGAGGAAATCGACAGCCAGTTACCGGTATTCGAAGTAACGGCCGCTGTGTAATTCCCCGTGCCCGAGAGATAAAGCTGTTGTTGCTGGCTGCTCGCCATGGTCGAGCCGTTCTGGTATACGAAGTTGAGGGACGAGGGCGCAGCCGTGAAGGAGCTAGTGCCGCCACCGCCGTTGGTTCCACTGCCCACCACAAAATTGACTTGAACGGCTTGGGAGATACCGCCGACATTGACGGTTAGAGTGCCCACGTAGGTGCCATTCGCTAATCCGCTAGGATTGCCCGACACAACGATCGCTGCCGTGGGAGTATTCGCAAATATCGACGAGTTGCTCACCGCTACCGTGAGACCCGTACCGCTTACGCTGGCGGTGAGGTTTCCACCGACGATGCTCGTGACCGTGGCCGATTGTTGGACAATGGCGCCGTTCACCTGAGTCTGCAGCGAAATTGGATTCGGAGAGACCGTGAGGCCGTTGGAGCTCCCCCCATTGACAGTCAGATTAATGGTGATCGTTTGCGAGGAGCCATCGCTGGCGGCAACCGTAACCGTGCCGTTGTAAACGCCGGTTGCGAGAGAGGCTACGCCCGCGGTGGGCTCAACCGTCAGGAGGTTGGGCAAAGCGCCATTCGCAGGGACAACCGCGAACCAGCTATTGATGGGTGAGGTCGTGGTGTTGAAAGAGGCTGCGCCGGACGTGCTACTGACGTTGATGCCGGTCTGAGGGGGAAAGTTGCCTCCGTTACTATAGGACCAGCTAATTGTCGATTGCGAAAGCTGCAGGGAACCCGTTCCACCGCTTCCGCCACCGTTGGTGCCATTGCCGAACGTGATCGGAATGGTCAGCGAATTGTTGGCATACGTGACGACCAACGTGGCAGTGAGGACGGTCAGTGGCTGGGTGGCGCCATTCAAGCCCACCTCTAACGTAACCGGATTCCCGCTATAAACGGAGCCGGAGGTTTGCCCACTTAGCGTAGTGAAGCTGGTTACCCAAGGCGTGCTGGAGGAGGGCGGTTGCAGAGTAAAAGAGATCGGAGTCGCGCTGCTTGAGATCAGACTGAAAGTTAGAAACGTGGAAGTACCGAAGGCAGCGGTCGCGCTGGGAGCGCTCGGCGTCGCCGATACCAGACCCGCTGTGTTGCCGCCGGATGAGCCCGTAGTGTAGGTGACGGTGATCATCACGTTTGGGGCGCCCGAGGTATCCCCTGCGGCGGCTTGAAGCGTAATGGTGGCGGTGTGCGTTCCCGTGACTAGGAGCCCCGCTTGTTGACCTACTCGAATGTTGAGAGTCGCCGGCGTCACAAGGCCGTTGAGAGCATCGGTGGTCGCTTGGCTATCAATCGTAAGCCAATGTGGGTCTCCCGGGGCATACGCCGTCATTGCGTTAAAAGTAATTGGCGACCCAGTACTCGATATCGTGTCCGCGACCGGGGTTTGGCCCACCAGGGTAACCGTACCTAGCGCTGGACTGAACGCCGCTTGGGCGGTGGCGGCTGATGGAATCAGCAGCGCAAGAGAAAGAAGAAAAGCTGTTTTCGAAAAAGAAAGTTTTACGGCGTCCATATTGGTCCTCGGCCAAATCGATCATACAACAGGAGTACGAAAATACGTACAACCATTACGAGATTCGGATAGTCATTCCTATTACGGACGCGGCGTTCTCCATACTACCTCATTTCAAGATGCGAAACAGGTTGCTGTAGTCGTCCGTCCACAATCGAACTGACTTATTGGAGTGAAGCGGTTGCGACGCCGCAACAATGGCAGAATCGAACTGAGCCGGGGGCGCTATCAGGAGAATCCAGGTGGCGGCAAAGACGTCGGTGGCGTCGTCATCGTCGGTATCTACCTCACGCGCGGTTTTACCCAGGGCTTTGGCTTCCCCTTCCAGTACAGGCTCCAGATCCAGGTAGCGGTTTGAGATATGCACGGCCAGAATTCCGTCCGGCTTCAAGTGATGAAAATAGAGTTGCATCGCTTCCCGCGTCAGAAGGTGAACGGGAATGGAATCGCTCGAAAAAGCATCCACGGCCAGCACGTCGAAATTCTCGGGAGCCTCCCGCTCCAGCGTCAACCGCGCATCGCCCATCGCGATATCAAGCTTGCCGCGGCAATCGTTGACAAAAGTGAACTGCGTGCGCGCAA
This sequence comes from Bryobacterales bacterium, assembly GCA_963703295.1. Classification (GTDB taxonomy): domain Bacteria; phylum Acidobacteriota; class Terriglobia; order Bryobacterales; family Bryobacteraceae; genus PALSA-243. The sequence goes on along the minus strand of OY969810.1, from coordinate 6,118,091 downwards.
TGATTGGCACTAGCGGATTGATTTCGTAGTAGCGGATGTAATCGCCCCACCGGCCATAGGCTGCGATCGTGCCCGTCCCTAGCCCTACCACGCCGATGCGCGCGGCCCCATTCCTCTGCTTATCGCGAATTGCGTCGCCAACCCCGGTGTTCGGTCCGTAATAGGTAGTCGGCAGGTCGCGGCGCGTAGGGTTGAGGAACTGCTCGCCGTGGCTGATGGTGCCGTGGGTAAGTTGCCGGCGGGCATCCAGGTCGCTTAATGGCCCGGTATCCGTCACCTTCAGGGCGCCGTAAAAGTTCCTTACCTCAAGGCGGGTATCTTCGGACGATCGGTAGATCTGCATCCCCACGAAAACCGCCAGCGCCGCGGTCGCCGCCACCGCCACCAGCGGCGCCGGTTGGGTCCAGCGCTGGAACCATTCGACAGAGGGATCCTGCTTCACCGCGATCACGATGAGAGCGCCGCAGGCTACCAAACCGAGCGGCAATTCGTAATAAGCATGCAGCACGTGCGGAGCAATCAGGCCCACCAGCACGCCTCCCAGCGCGCCGCCGGCGGACATCATTAAGTAGAAGTGCGTCAGATAGCGCGGATGCGGTTTAAGCCGGGCCAGTTCGCCATGGCATGTCATACAGCAGAAAAACAGACCGATAGAGAACAGCGGAATAAAGAGGATGATTTTCGGGTTTTCGGTCATCGTAGGACCGAGCAGATACGCCATGCTGCCAAGCGCCACTGCCAGCAACTGCAGATAGGGATTGCGCCAGTACCAATCCCCCTCGAAACAGAGAATAAACGAGAGCAGGTAGACGCTCAGCGGAAGCACCCAAAGAAAAGGGATCGCAGCGACGTTCTGCGAGAGGTGATTGGTAATCGCCAGCAGCATCACGGAGGCAACCGCCGGAAGGGCCAGCCACAGCCAATAATGTTTGGCCGGCGGTTTCGGGGCTTCCAGCTCCGGAATCTCAACCTCTTGCGCCACGGCTGGCTCGGTCACCACGCTCCCGCTCCGCGACCGCAGCGCGGTAAGGCCGCATAAAGCGATAAATCCCCCATACGCCAGCGACCACATAAAAGCCTGTTGATGCGTCGTGAATACCGGCTCGAAGAGGAACGGATAGCTGAGTAGCGCGAACATCGAGCCCGCGTTCGAAAGTGCGTAAAGGCGGTAAGGCATTCCGCCTTTGAACCGTCGCGCATACCAGGCTTGCAGCAGCGGACCCGTAGTGGAAAGCAGAAAATAGGGCACGCCGATCTTCGCGGCCAGCAGGGACACGATTCCCCAGGTAGGGTTGGCCGAGCTTACCGGCTTCCAATAGTCGCTCGGATAAATAGGTAGAGCCGCCAGGCTCAAGACCAGCAAAAGAGCATGTACCAGGCCCTGCATGCGCGGCTTTACGTATCGCACCAGCGCGTGCGCGTAGAAATACCCGCCCAGCAAAGCGAGTTGGAAGAACAGAAGGCAGACGGTCCACACAGCAGCCGAGCCGCCGAACCACGGAAGAATGATTTTAGCGATGACGGGCTGCACCTGGAACAACAGGAAGGCGCTGACCAAAATGGTGAGAGCGTAAAGAAGCATGGGTTTTATGAAGCTTACACTTTACCGCAAGTGGCGGGCGTGGCCCATTCCGATCCATCTCGCCCGAATCCAGTTCCAAACTTCAAAATAATTTTCAAACCAAATCCCCTCAGTCGCTTAGCCGCGATTTACCCTGTCGAGGCGCCCCCGAAATCTTGACCCTTGCCGCAGGTCTCGATCGCCTCGGTCGTGAGATCGGGAGCGTCAAGCTTGCACAGCAGGCCCTCTTCGCATTCGTGGACTCTCTGCTTAAAATCTTCTAAGCTGCATTGCCGAACCATCCAGCGATGCTCACGATCAGGGCGTTTCGCAAGGAAAGTTTCGCTATGACCGGTTTCTGAAGAGCGTGGGTGCCGGCATTGCCGGCGACTCCAAGGCGGCAATGATTGAGCTATTAAATCATCCTGAGAAGGGCTGACGTTTCTTAATGCGTTCCGATAAGGCTGAACCGCCCGCCAATGGCGCGAAATTTGGGGCGCGTGGAAGATTCGGGTTTTCCCGCATCAGCGCGGCGGCTGGTAAAATTCAAACCGGGCAAGGAAAAATTAATGAGACGGCCTATCCAGTCAGAACCCCCGCAAATCGGACCCGCATCCCGCTTGCCCGGCAACAGCGGCGCGTCTGTTCCTCGATCGGTCGACACCGCAACGCTCGACCTGCTGTCGGTTTGGCAGCGCGAGGACGCGACATCGGACCCAGCGCAATTGAAGGCGGCGGAAGAGGAACTCGCCGTGTTCATAAAAGGGGTCAATGAAGCTCGCACAGCGTCAGGTGAACCGCTCGTCTACCCGTAAGCGGCGTTCTTTTCCTAGATTCCGGACCGCTCGGCCTGATAACGCAGCCACAACGTAGCCACGAAGTCATCGCAATAACAGACTGGCTCAAAGACTGTCTTCTCGCGGGTGCCCGAGTTCTGGTCCCAGCAATCGTTTATTACGAGATCAAGCGCGAACTGCTGAGGGCGAATAAGGTCGTCGGGATTGGCCGTTTGGACACGTTCGTGAATGCTACTCCTGGCAGGTACGTCCCATTGACTGATGATGCCCTTCGCTTTCCTGCGGAATTGTGGGCTCAGGCCCGACGAAGTGGGCGGCCTACAGCGCGGACGCCACGGCCCTCGATATCGATGTGCTGCTCGCCGCGCAGGCTCTACAGATGGGGAGCATACCGATCATTGCCACGACAAAATGAAAAGCATCTGTCGCAATTCACCTCGGCACGCCGTTGGACAGACATTAGCCCGAATGTGTTCCGCGTCCCTTAGGTTAGGTAATGGTTACAATTTGAAAGCGCTGTCTTCTGTACTGATGGCGCGTTACACCGACCATCAACCTACAGAAAACAAATGACCACGTGCAATCCGTGGACGCCCCTCACGTTCTTCGTGCAGCCGGACCCGACAGCCCGCCCGAATTGTCGAAGGCGCTGCAGGAGCAATTGGGCCTGGATCTAAAGCCTAAGAAGGCGCCGCTCGACATATTGGTAGTCGATCGGATGGACAGGGAGCCATCAGGCAATTAGTTCGTTGCTGCCCGCAGCGTGCCGATATCCGCACCAATGGGCAGGCTACTTTAGTCGTGCTCCATCGGTCGCTTTAGGCCATGCTCGCGGGCGAAGTGTATCGCGTCGTCATACCCGGCGTCGGCATGGCGGATCACGCCCGTGCCCGGGTCGGTCGTCAGCACGCGTTCCAAACGGCGTTCGGTCTCTTCCGTTCCATCGGCCACCACAACCATGCCAGCATGTTGAGCGTATCCAATACCCACGCCGCCGCCGTTATGAATCGAAACCCAGGAGGCCCCGGCCGCGGTGTTCACCAGCGCGTTCAAGAGCGGCCAATCGGCAATTGCGTCCGAGCCGTCGCGCATCGCTTCCGTCTCGCGGAACGGCGAGGCCACCGAACCCGTATCCAGATGGTCGCGGCCAATTACGATCGGTGCGCTCAATTCGCCCAATCGCACCAGCCGGTTCATAGCCATCCCAAATTCGGCGCGTTCCCCGTAGCCCAGCCAGCAGATGCGCGCGGGCAGCCCTTGAAACCGGATCCGCTTCTGCGCCAGCGGAATCCACCTCGCCAACGTTTCGTCATGCGGGAAAAGCTCGCGTACCAGTTGATCCGTCCGGTGGATATCGCGCGGGTCCCCAGACAGCGCCACCCATCGGAATGGCCCGCGGCCTTCGCAGAACAGCGGACGAATATACTCCGGCACAAAACCCGGAATATCGAAAGCGTTGGTCACCCCCGCCTGCTGAGCATACGCACGAATGTTGTTGCCATAATCGAAAGTCACGCTCCCCAGTTTCTGCAGCGCCAGCATCCCTTCCACATGTACGCCCATCGCGGCGATGGAACGGCGTGTATATTCGGCGGCGTCGCGTGTACGCAGTTCGCGCGCTGCATCCAGAGTAAGTCCGTTCGGAACGTAACCATTCAACGGATCGTGCGCGCTGGTCTGATCCGTAAGCACACCGGGCACAAACCGGCGGCGCACCAGCTCGGGCAGCACGTCGGCGCAGTTCCCCACCAAGCCCACAGAGATTGCTTCGCCCTGCGCCTGTGCCGCGCGCAGCGCCTCCATCGCTTCGTCCAGATCGCGCGCCATGCGGTCGCAATAGCCGGTGTCGAGCCGGCGCTGAATGCGGGCCGGGTCGACGTCGATGCCCAGGAAGCAGGCGCCGTTCATGGTGGCGGCCAGCGGCTGCGCACCTCCCATGCCGCCCATGCCGCCCGATACAACCAGCTTGCCCTCCAGCGATCCGCCGAAGTGCTTCCGCGCCAGCGAGGCGAAAGTTTCGTAGGTGCCCTGTACAATACCCTGGCTGCCGATATAAATCCACGAGCCGGCGGTCATCTGGCCGTACATCGTGAGGCCCAGCCGTTCCAGGCGGTTGAACTCCTGCCAGTTGGACCAGTGGCCCACCAGGTTCGAATTGGCGATCAGCACGCGCGGGGCTTCGGGAATGGTGCGGAAGACGCCCACCGGCTTGCCGGACTGCACCAGCAGTGTTTCATCGTTGGCCAGCGAACGCAGCGCGCGCACAATCGCGTGGAAGCAATCCCAGTTGCGGGCGGCGCGGCCAGTGCCCCCGTAAACGATCAGTTGATCTGGGTTTTCAGCAACCTCCGGATCGAGGTTGTTGTGGATCATGCGCAGGGCGGCTTCCTGATGCCAGCCCTGGCAACTAATCTCGCTTCCGCGGGGAGCGCGGATCGCGGCGGTGGTCGGCATTTAGAAAAATCATACCGCGCGGCGTCGGCCGGCCCGGTAGAGAACCACGCCCGCAATGTTGGTGATCACCACCACGCTCGAAATCTTGGCCGCGTACGCCATGCGCGAAACCACGTCCACCACCGGATAAACCGAAAGGCAAAGTGAGACGGCGCTGGCGAACATCCCCGCCGCAGCCGCGATTTTGAGCCACATAGGCAGGGCGGCGCGCAGGCGGCGGCTGCCGAAAACCGGAATCGCGAAGAGCGCAACATACGCGATCGCGTAGTGCACGATAGATGCGTTGGTCAGCAACTGGCTGGCCTCCTGCTCGCGCACCCCGAGCATGCTGAGCAGGGTCACAGCCATCACCACGCTTGTAACGAACAGGATGGAATTGACCGGCGTGCGTCGCCGCGGATCGAGGCGCGCGAACCAGGCGGGTACAAGATGGTCCCACCCGGCCGTCATCGGAAGCCGCGTCAAACCGGTGAGCAACAGGCTGGCGGCCGCGATAGCGCGGGCAATCAGCAGCGCGATCGCAAACGGCACCGCCTGGTTGGCGAGCGGGGAATGGCTGGCCGCGGCCCGCAGGGTCTGCGGGATGGGTCCAATCACGTTCACCGGTTGGGCGCCGAGGAATGTAAGTACCGAACTGGTGCCAAGAATGAACATCAAGCAAATGACCGGGGCCGAAATGATCACCGATTGCCCGATGCTCCGCGAGGCGCCGCGGGTCTCTCCCGCCATGATCGCCACGTATTCAAACCCGCTCAGGGCGCCCACCGTCATCTGCCCAAAGATGGCAATGCCGAACCAGTCGAGTTTGGGCATCTGCCATGGAACCGGTTCATAGTGCGCGATGCGCCCGCTCCACAGCGCCCAGAGCGGTAGTGCGAGCAGAATCGCATAGGCGAGCAGGATGAGAATACTGCCGATATTGTGCAGCCACTTGCCCAAGTCGAGCCCGCGTATTGCTACCAGAGCAATGGCGACCATCACGCCGCCGGTGAGCGCGAGCGTGGCCAGCTTGCTGGCGGGGATCCACGCGGCCGAAGGGCCCAGCATGTAATAAAGGTCGGTGGGAATTACGAAGACAATGGAGCCCGTGCTCACAATCGCGTAGACCCATAAGTTCCACGCCGTCAGGAAGCCTGCCATTTCGCCGAAAGCCTCTTTGGCCCATTGATAGAGGCCGCCTTCGAGCGGCATGAGGCGGTTGAGGTAAATGACGACAACGGCCAGCGGCAGGTAGAAGAGCGCCATTGCGGCCAGCCAGAATACGGCTTCGGAGCGACCCAGTTTCGCCGCGACCCCGACCCACGTCGAACCGACCACGCAGAGCACCTGCGCCAGGACAAGATCGCGAAGGCCCAGTTCCTTGCGGAGAGCGGATTCCGGGGCTTCGGCAGACTTCACGGTTCAACGATAATGACACACCGAACGGCGAAACACGAAGAGATCCGCGGCGAAATAATTGGCGATGGCGCCGGCCCCGATACTCAGCAGGTTGGCGGCGAGATACGGCGCGTGATACGCGCCCACCAGCAGGCGCATGCCGGCCAGATTGCACACGATGGATACCAGGCCGGCGCTAAGTTGGAAGCGCAGCAGGCGGGCGGCGGGCGAGCCGGTAAGCGCCGTGCGGTCGCGCCAGGTCCAGCGTTCGTGCCAGGCGAAGTTGTGGAGGATCGCGCACTCCACCGCCAGAGCAGTAGCCGGAAGATAGCTCAATCCAACAGCGCGGTGAAAGAAAGCAAGCGCCGCCAGTTGCGCTCCGACGCCAATGGCGCCGACCGCATTGAACCTGAGCCATCGATAGAATTCCGGCTGAAAGGTCATGGCAGGCGTTCGGCGCGGTAGAGGCGTCGGGTATGAACGGCCACCGCCGCAATCAGCATGATTGACATTCCCATAACCCCAAGGCCCCCTCCAACGTCAAATAAGCGGTAGTCCGAATTGCCTAGCCGGACCAACGGACAAAAGAGAAGGGCCAGATTGCCTATTGCGAGAAGGATGCGCAGCTCTGTAGGGCTGAACTTCCAAAAGGAAAGATGGAATGTTCCAATGGTATAAGTGGCCAGATACACCTCGATAGATAGCATGAAATAGACGATGAGTAACCCGGCTGCGATGGGCGCGCTCATATAACCGGATAGTGCGAGGCCGCCTAACAGGAACAAAGTGCCGAAAGCGTCAGTTATATGGTCCACATAGAATCCGTAACGTGGTCTCTGCCGATTGCGGACGCGCGCCAGCGTGCCATCCAGGCTATCGCCTAGCCAATTCAGCGCGAGGAACGCGATCGCCAGCATCAATCCGGCGCTGGAATAACGGGCATACCAGTAACTGAGACCCGCTCCCAGGAGAGATACCAGCCCCAACGCCGTAAGATGGTCGGAGTTTACCCAACCAGGCATGCGGTGCGCCATCCAAAGCAACATCCTTCTCTCGAGAGGCGCAAGCAAACTAACTTGCTCGCGCTTGGCTTCTTGAAATGCGGCTGCGGCCATAACACCTCCGCGTGCGACCAATGCAAACGGAAAGCCAATTGCGAGTAAGTCAGCTATGAATACGATAACTTCGATGGCATGCGCCGCATTCCTGTGGTCGGCCGTGCCTGGAGTAACCACAGTGGATCTTCAGCCGCACACCGTAGCGGCATTCGATCGGTATATCGGCGCGGCTGAGGAGAGACTTGGCCGTCAGGCCCACAGTGACGCATTTCTATGGGTGGACGCCTTGGCGAACCACGGCAGCCGCACTCGCAACGGGGAAGCCATCGCCGAACCGTACGCCGGCAGCGGCGACGTCGACGCGCCCGATGGCATGATTCACGATTGGGTGGGCGTCGTGTTCATCCCTGGCGCCACGCTGGCGAAGACCATTGCGATGGCGCAGGACTATGACTCGCACAAGAAGCTGTACGGTCCCGAGCTGCAAGACTCAAAGACACTCCGGCGCGAAGGCGACCAGTTCGATATCTATCTCCGTCTGCTGAAGAAGCAGGTCATCACGGTGGTTCTGAATACCAACCACAACGTGCGTTACTTTCCAATAGATGCCGCGCGCTGGTACAGCGTCTCGCACAGTACCCGCATTGCCGAAGTGGAGAACGCCGGTGAGCCGGATGAGCGCGAAATGCCTCCCGGTCACGATCACGGATTCCTGTGGCGGCTCAATTCCTATTGGCGTTTTGAACAACGCGATGGCGGGGTCTATGTGGAGTGTGAGGCAATTTCTCTGGCGCGCCCGGTGCCGGTAGGTTTCGGCTGGCTGGTGAATCCTATCGTCCGGACGTTGCCGCGCGAATCGCTGGCAAACACGCTGCGGTCGATGAGGGCGGCCTTGATGGCGCGATGAACTTGGGGTGAGCCGCTTCCATACGTCGCGGGCTGGAACTAAATCCAGCGAATTTATCCCTGCCGGCGCTGTTTAATGGAATCGAAAATCTGATCCACCGTCAGATCCTTCTGCCAATACATCCGGTCCTTCGTGTAGTCGCCAGGTCCTGACCGGTGCAATCGCAGGAACCGCGCCAATCCGTCCACGCCCAGCTCACGGGCCAGCACGTCGAGCGCGTGCCGTTCAAACTGCTCGTCCGTCATCGTATCCAGACCGCTCATCGCAAATTTCTCTCTACTCCAGGATATCGGATTCAGGACAGCCACAAGCGGGTTGCCGCTCTCCTTCGCGGCCCTTCGAATGAATCGGCCGTCGGTCGTGAAAAGGCCGTCAATTCGCGCGCCCCTGCACTGGCCAGGTGCAGGGCATCGTACGCTCCATAACCGGCGCTCCAGATGTAAGGCTGTAGCTTGAAGCATCCTGTGGCCGGAGCGTGAATCATCCTTTGGCCACAGGGAGCGCGGAAGCGGCCTGTTTTAATCAACCGTCGCTGCCGACCCGGCGTGGATTGGTCGCATCTGTTGGCCGGAAGTGCAACGGCAGAAGCATCCAGCGGCCACTGGTACTTATCGCTTTGTTGCCAGGCTACTCGCCACGGATTGCCGATGCGGATCGACGCGCGCGGCGCGACACGTGGCCAGAAGCGTTGCGCCCAGTGCTGACAGGCCAAGAAGAATCACGACGAAAGCGGGAGCAGTTGGTTCAGAGGCGTGGTCATACAAGACCTGCATAAGTAAACGGACACTGCCGCGCGAGCGGACAAACCTGCGACGAGACCACGGTAGCTACCGGGTGCTTTCGCACCATGAAGGATCCACGTTGTTCGCGAGGCCAGAGGTGATGGCGGTTGGCACCCCTTTGACCGGATCGAAAGACATGAGCTGCTGCACCCAAACGTTGCGTTTCCGGGGGCCACCCAGAAGCGGCACGACATCCTGCGGGGTGAGGTATACGATTTGATCGCGGCCGGGCAGCCAGAATGCCATTTCGGCGCTCGCGACGATGCTGACCTTCATGGTAGCGAGGTTGAGCAGGTAATAATCATTCTGCCGCTGCCCGCTGCCGTCATTAAGACCCGCTTCCCCGATGAGCAGCCATTCGCCGTCTTCGGTCCAGTCGAGAGAGCGGATTGGAGTTTCGCACTTGCCGATCGTGCCATGGTTGTCGATTGGCAACTATTGACTTGAATGTGAAACCGGCCGATTTGTTTGCCCGACCGTGACACCACCAGTGTCTCCTCGGCGCCGCAGGCTTCGAGCTGTCCCACTTTCGCGAATTGATCGCAACCTGGCGTTCGGGAACCCGGTTCTCCCTTTGCCTCCGGTATGGGGCCAACCATGGTTTCCTCGCCCGTGACGGGATTCAAGTTCCACAACTTCACAGATATGCCCCGGATGTCGGCAGCGTCAGGAGAAGGCGATGTGAACTTGATCATCGGGCCGTCACAGGTGGGACTGTAGTGGTCCCGCGGAGAACTCGTCAGCGCTTTGAGAACGCCATTTGCAGGATTCCAAGTCCAGATCTGCTGGTAACTCGCGCCGTGCTCTTTGTAAACGCGGCGGCTGAAGATGACCTCTCCCGATGCGGAAAAGACGAACAAGAGCAGCAGGAGAGCGTTGGCGCGTCGCGGTGTCGTGGTCATTTTCGGTTGCCCCTAGCGGGATTGGCCCATGTCAGTCATTTAGACGGCCTTTATGAGCAAAGGCAGTGGCATTCGTGATCATCCGCAATGCGGCTCGGCTTCGCTCTGGAAACAGCGTTGGGCTTCATCGGAATCTCATCACAATCGGAAGTGTGCGCCTCTTGCGGTTTAGCGGTTTCTATTGCAACGGCCGAACATCGATCATTGCGATGCTGCGGCGCGCGGACGTCACGACGAGGCCCAACTGTTCGTGCAACATGCTGAGGAACTCGTCGGTCGAGTGGGTCTCGCCAGCGAGCTTGAAATCGTAATAGCCATCGAGACCCGTTTCGTCGATCACCGGCCGATGCAGTCCATCTTCCAGTGCGCGCCGGAAGTCGTCCATGGAGCTGCTGATGGCGCTAATGGTGGTCAGTTGCGCCATGGCCATCGCCTGGCGGAATTCCGGACTCTCCATCATCCGCTTGGTGGCCTCCTCGGCTTGTTTGCGGGTCGGCTTCGCGCCTTGTGGAAGTCTGAACGCCTCGGGGACGGCAATCGCCTGCCAACTCGTGCCGAAGCTGCCGCCCATGGCCTCGTCTTCCGGTTTCGCCGCGGCGTTTTGCCTTGGATGGCGGTGATAACATAGGCATCCATGGAGCGGGTTTCGGACGCGATGGAGACTTGGAAATGCTTCGCAATGCCATCGCGGACGAGTCGGTTGATCGTCTCGGTGTCCTCTTCATGCGGCGGGACCAGGACGAAATCGTAGCGCGCACCGGTATCGAGCGCAGTCGGCAGTTCGACGCGCGTGGGACCGACACCCGAGATTTCCGCGAGGATTGCTTTCAGCTCGAAGCCGCGGCGCATCCAGTGATCCGGCCCGCTGGAGCTGATTGTGCCATCGGCGGTGCTGGGCGTGATGTGGAGTTCGTAGGAGGGCGGGAGGTCAGGCTTCTGCGGTGGCAGCGGGGGCGGCGTGCGATGCGGTCTGGCCTCCAGGCGGACGGCTGTGCCGTCGAAGAAGGCGTCCAGTTGCTCTTCTGTTGGTTGGCCATCCACGGCAATGGCGCGGCCATCGAGCACGGCCTGCACCTGCTCCGTCTGCTCCGGGAAGGGACTGAAGCCGATGATTGTGCCGTGTGGGTCGATGTAAACTCCGGTTGCGCCTTCTCCGTAGGCCTTGTACGATTCCTCCGCCGGATCGAGCACGAGCGAGCCGCGGACAGGGTGGTCCTTCAGAAACGGGTCAAGCGAATCGCGTTTCTCATTGGCGATCCAGACGAAGTCGATGGGTTGGCCGGAGAAATGTTCGACCATGTTGTTCCATCTCGTCACCATTTCCGCGTTGTGCGAGACGGGGCGAAGCAAGAGGAGCACGGTGAAGTGTCCGGCATGGGCGACGGATTTGGTCACGCTGAGATCCGGCGCGGGATCGCCAGCTTTCAGAGAAGTGGGGTCCTGGGCAAACATGCAGGTTGCGAGGCTGACAAGAAGAACTGGAAGCGTCCTAAGCGCCATGCGTCCTCAGTAAACCGGGATTTCCATTTGGATGCTCCCGGCTTGTTTCAGTGTATATCGATCGGCCACCTTCGACAGCTCCCGCAGACTCATTGGGTGTTGGGGAACACAGATCGCTTGGATCGGCGTCCCTGATCATTCCGCCGTGGGCCATGCGACGATCAGGGCATGGGAGACTCCTCGAGCGACTGTGAAGCCCCGCGCGCCAACGGGCAAACCAGCCCCAGAAGACGAGCGGCGGTTGAGGGAAAATGAAAGGGGCGGTCTTGCCGCACTGGACACATTACGACAGGAAGAACGTGCGGAGATTCTGCGGTGAGCTGAAGCACACGGCGCTCGAAACGGTCGTGTGTTCGAGTCAATGGTCCGATGTACAGAAGTGGAGGGGCATTTGCGGAGGTTGAAATTCACAATCTGGCTTGGCATTGCTGGTTGCATGTTTGTCGCTTCGGCACTCTCAGCGGATGATCGGAAAATCAATATTACCGGGAATTACCTGAACAAGGACTACGGTTACTCCGTTCAGCTAAAGAGAGGCCTCTCGGGTACCAATCTTGCCCCGCCAGCGCCGCAACATGGATTCGGTATTAACCTGAAGCCGAATGCCGCCGGGTACGTGTGGGTCGATGCATCGTACGACGCGTTGCTGGCGGGTTCGGTAGAGCGCGCGACGGAACAAGAATCCCAGCTATTCATCCGGCAGGACGGCATGCGTGTGATTGAAGATAAAGCGGCGACGCTCTCGGGCCTGCCGGCCCGTGAGGTTGTACTCAGTAATCGCGGGGGGAAAAATGGCCTCAATTACGTCCGCCTGCTGGTAGCCTATAGGAAGGTACCCGGCGAAGTAGGAATCATCTACTTAATTGGACTTGAGCAGCACACCAGGTCTGCTGTGGGTGAAGCACTCTTTTCGTCGATCGCCGATTCCTTCCGGATGGTGCCAACCGACTGAGGCGTACGATGTGCTCTTGCTCGGCGATGCGCTTCCGCCAAGAGGCAGTGTGCTCCTTGGCCGTCTTTCCCGTGCTGCTTCTCGTCATGGGACTAGTATGAGGCCATCGGGCCGACTTTGGCAGAGGGATCGACGAGCCGCTTAACCCTTACCTTATCTAGGACGACTGCCGCAGCTAGAATCAGCCCCGCACATTCTGCTGAGGAGGGCAAAAACAAAAGCCTTGAAAATTGTCTCGCGATATGCCAGCATGTATATGCGCTAGTTGACGCATATACCTTAACATGAAAGCCGAGACGCCGGAGCAAGTGAAGCGATGGTTCCTTGGGGCGATCCAGGGGCTGTGGCCGCTTGCGGAAGGTTCTCTGTCGCTTCGTAAGAGCCCCTGTATTCGGGAGAACTGTCCGGCCTGCGCGCGGGGGGAAGGGCATTCCAGCTATGTCCTCTACGGGCGTCGTCGGGGCCGGCGGTTTTCAATCTACGTTCCCGAGGAACTGGCGCCGGGAATCCAAAACGCTGTCGACAATGGTCGGCGGCTCAAGGATCTGATTAACGAAGCCGGCGTGCGATATACGCATGCGGTCAAGGCGCAGCGCGATCAAACACGCCAACCCTAAGAGGAGGTTAGCGGCATGCTCACTGATGTTGACTTGTTGGCCTGGTATAAGAAGCTTGGGCTAACCGAGAGCGCCGGGGCGGTGATTGATCACATTCGATCCTCTGATCCTGCACGGCGAGTTGGTGGTGGCTGTCGTAACGTAAGCGGTTTCTATCCGAGCAAGAAGATGGGAGTCACTATCCAGTTCGAAAGCCACCGTGTCGAACTCGCTGCCGTTTACGAGTTGGAGCACGACGATTCCGTGCTCGAATATTTCGATCAACCGCCCTCTTTCAAACTGGCGTACGAGAGTGCGGATGGCCGACACCTGGGAGTTCTTCACACCGTTGATTACTTCGTGATCCGAAAGGATGCCGCTGGTTGGGAGGAATGCAAAACTGAGGACGAACTGGTCGTGCTGAACCGGAAGAACCCCAACAGGTACGCGCGCAACCAGCAGGACCGTTGGATCTGTCCACCAGGCGAGACGCATGCGGCGGCGTTCGGACTCTATTATCGCGTCCGGTCGTCACGGGATATCGATTGGGTATACCAGCGGAACATTCAGTTCCTGGAGGACTATCTTCGCGCCCTGGTCGCAGCGACCGTCCAGGCGCATCAGGCGATTGTTGCGCACGTGGGAGCGATGCCGGGCATTTCATTGCAGGAGCTGTTTGACGCGACCGCAACTGTGGCTTCACGCGACGACATCTATGCGATGATCGCTCGCGGAGTCGTGCATGTTGATCTTTCCAGGGCTCCGATCTCGGAGCCATCCAGGGTTCGCGTGTTCACAAGCGCGGACGCCGTTAAGGTTCCGGCCGGGTCCATTTCGCGAGCCGTGGCCCTCAAAACTCCCTTGTCATCGGCACTTCAGCCGAGTCATCCGGAAGTGCCGAAATCCGGAAGTGCCTCATACGTGCAAGTGAGCGTGAACTAAGCATCGCGAACGAACGTTTGCGGCACGTCATCGCATTCCTGAAAGGGGCTGGCACTCTTGAAGGCATTGAAGTCCCAGGCCGGACTCTTCGCCGTTGGGTCGCCAAATACCGCTCTGCGGAAAGGGAAATGGGCAGCGGCTATATCGGCCTGCTGCCACAACCGCCTGCGGGAAATGCTACACCAAAGCTACCGCAGGAAACACGAGATCTGATGAATGAATTCGTTGCCACGGATTTCGAGAATCTCCGGCAGAAAACGCGGTACGCCAGTTGGATCGCCCTCAAACTGGCATGTGAACGTCGCGGCATGGTCGCGCCGAGCCTGAAGACATTCTGCCTTGCTGTGCGCTCACGATCGGCACTTGAGCAAACGCTAAAACGCCAAGGCCATCGGGCCGCTTATGATCACGAGGACTTCTATTGGGAACTTGAGCTAACCACACCGCGCCATGGCGACCGACCTTTCGAGATAGTCCATATCGATCATACGGAACTCGATATTGAAACAGATGTAGTCGGACAGGCCGGGTGCTCGGGCGACCATGGTTGACGCTACTGACCGATGCGTTCTCGCGCCGGATTCTGGCGCTCTACCTCACGTTCGATCCGCCGAGCTACCGATCGTGCATGATGGTCTTGCGCGAATGCGTCCGCCGCCACGCGCGGCTTCCGCAGATCGTGGTTGTCGACGGCGATCGGGATTTCCAGAGCGTCTACTTTGAAACTCTCTTGGCGAGGTATGAATGCACCAAGAAGACGCGGCCGGCGGCCAAGCCGCGTTTCGGGTCTGTATGCGAACGCATTTTCGGCACAACCAACACGCAGTTCATTCACAATCTCAAAGGGAACACCCAGATCACGCGTCTGGTGCGCCAGGTCACTCAGTCTGTTGATCCGAAGGGGCAGGCGGTTTGGTCATTTGAGGAACTCCACCGGCGGTTGGTGGAGTATGCCTATGAAATCTACGATACGCTCAATCATCCCATCCTGGCAAAGAGTCCTCGGGAGGCGTATGAGACCGGGATTGCCGCCACGGGGCAGCGGGGCAACGAGTGATTGCCTACGACCGTGAGGTCGGATACCACTTTCCGCCTCCGTGCTTTCTTAAAGATGTGCCTAAAACTGGAAATCAGTCCAGTGCGGCTGTTAACCGAACGAATTCCGTTGACGGATGGTGAGTGGGAAAACGCAAGAAGTCTGTTTGCTGGTCGAGCTATTATGCTCTGCTCATCCCGGTCTGAACCTCTCATTCGGCGCGCCCTCAAAGCGGCTCTAAATTCGGCCACGCCGAACTCGCTTCCGGAACTCGCGAGGCAAGTTGGATATCGTCGCATTTTTCATCTCCGCCGACGGTTCCCGGACTTGTGCGATGCAATTATAAGGAGGCATCGAGAGCGCGATGCTGGCCCGTCCCGGCGAGACGAGCTATATGCGCGCTCGATTCATAGAGTAGCTCGACGTGCGCTGGAGCGTGCGGTTCACGGACCCTCACCTCAGCCGATAACGGTCCTATCCAAGGAGATTGGCTACCGTAACACTTCGTCGCTGTACCAGCGGTTTCCCGACCTTTGCCGTAAACTCGTTGTGAAGAATCGGGAGTGCCGCAAGCGAGAGGAACAAAAGATCAGAAACGCACTCGCGAAGGCTTTGCAAGAGGAACCAGTACCGTCCCTGAAGCAGATGGCTGCGCGGTTGGGTCATTGCTCGCAGTTCTTGCGCAGGCGATTTGGAGACCTTTGCGCAGCTTTTGTTTCCCGGGCACTGGAACGTCAGCATTTTGACAGAGAACGTATCAGGAAGCTTGTGGAAAATGCCCTGACACAAGAGCCGCCGTTACCGTGGAGGGCGGTGGCGCGTTCCGTTGGCCGCAGTCCTGCACATCTGCGGCTGGTTCTCCCAGATCTGTGCAAGAAGGTCAGGCAGCGCTATACCGAGTATCAAAAAAGGATAGGGGAACGGAAGCGAGTGGAGCTACTCGGACAAGTACGTAGAGCAGTTCGGGATCTGTGCGAAAGCGGCATCAATCCGTCTAGAAAACACGTGGCCAGAGCGATTGACGCCCCCGCGATGAACTGGAGCCAAGTCCTATACAAGTTCATCACGCAGGCCCTGAAGGAAATGGAAGCCGAGGCTCGGGCTGGATTGGCTGGGCCTACAAATACAAATTGAACAAGTCAATTTACCGGCACGCCGGGGCAGGAAGCATCCGTTGGCCAGCGCCAAATCGGAAGCCTCCACCGGCCACGGCGGCCAAAGGATGATTCAAGTGACAAAGGCCCGCACAAAGGTTAGTCAACCAATTGGACGCCTCTGTGGCAAGCCCAGCACGCGGCATTCTCCAGTCTCCGATCAGCATCCGGGTTCCTGGCGATTTCGTCAGCCAGCGCCTCACTCGAAATCCACTGGACCTGATGATCCATCGTCCTCCGGAGGATCCCTTCAAATGGCCGCAGCCTTCTGTCGAATTGGAGGCTGGTTCTGATCGTCAGTAAGCTATTGATACAGCAGGCATCGAGGTAGATCGTCATGTTCTTGCTCCGCGCTTATCGTCCGTCTCAGCCCTCTGCATCAAATTCCCATATCGAACCTTAGCGTAAACCCAGTGCCCCAGTAGCTCACCAATGTAACTCTTCCCCGGGTGACGGATTTTTCAATAATATTTCCCGCCCACTTACAACAACTTACCCGCCAGAGGCCCCAAAACCCGTACTCTCAACCTGTACCCTATAACCGACATGAGCTCGCAACGCAAAGTACGCTCCTCCCGCGCCAACGGCGCCAAATCCCGCGGCCCCAAAACCGCCGCCGGCAAATTCCGTTCCGCCCGCAACAACCTCAGGCACGGCCTCCTGGCCAAGGTCATCCTCCTCAAAGACGAAAACCTCCAGGTCGTCACCGATCTCTTCGAAGCCTTTGACCGCGACCTCGCTCCCCGCAACGAAGTCGAGCGCGCCCTGGTCGAGAACATGGCCATCGGCCGTTGGCGTCTCCCCCGCCTCTGGGCCATCGAGCGCGCCAACCTCCAGAACGAAATGGAAAAGCTCGATCCCGCAACCCACGACCCAGCCACGCGCGCCGCCCTCGCCTTCCGCGCCCTCGGCGACCAATCCCGCTCCCTCGACCTTCTCAATCGCTACGAAGCCCGCTTCGAACGCCAGTTCGCCCGCTCGCTTTCACTCCTCCTGAAACTCGGCGTCACCCCGTCCGAAGCTCGCGGCGCCGAAGCGTTCGATGAAAACGATTTTTGCCATTCGAACCCAATCCCAGATTCGGACACATCTCCCGCCACGCCAAAAGCACAGCCCAAAGCCACGTAAACCGCGAAAATAACGGCCATGCCTTCCACGCGAAAGCTCATCTCCGCGCCGCCGCGGCCCAAATCAGACTCGCTCCCCCGAACCGCAGACGGCGTGGTAGAGTCGTTACAAAAAGGGAGCCACGTACATGCCTTCTCTAAAAGCTGTTAGCTTGGGATTCGCTCTGGCCGGGTTGGCCGCAGCGCAGGGACAGCCGGCCGCGCCGTTCACCGCCCATCAGTTATCGAAAAACGTCTACTGGGTGGAAGGCGGCGGCGGAAATAGCGGCGTCATCGTCGGTGACAAGGGCGTTATCGTGATCGACGCCAAGACCACCGCGGCGGGTGGAAAACAGCTTTTGGATGAGATCGCCAAGATCACACCCAAGCCGGTCACCACCGTCATTGAAACGCACAGCGACGGAGACCACGTCAACGGGATCGCGGCATTCCCCACCACGGGCGTCACCGTCATTGCGCACGAGAACAATAAGAAGGAGCAGGAGACCGCGCTCGCGGCGGGCGGTCGGGGCGCTCCTCCGGCGGGGCATCTTCCGACTCAGGTTGTCACGAAGAACCATGAGACGCTGAAGATCGACGGCGTAAAACTGGATGTCTATCACTGGGCGAATGCCCACACCAGCGGCGATTTGGTGATCCTGTTGCCAGGCGAGAAGATCGTGTTCACCGGCGACATCATCTCGGGAGCGGGACCCGATCCGTTGATCCATCTGGAGAAGAACGGCTCATCCGAAGGCTGGATCACGACCGTGAAAGGCATAACCGGCCTCAAGGCGGACCGCTTCGTGCCCGGACACGGGGATATCCAAACGAAAGCCGCCATTCAGACGCGGCTTGACCAGACGTCGGCTAAGCGGGCGAAAATCAAAGAACTGGTGGCGCAGGGGAAATCGCTCGATGAGATCAAGGCTGCGGTCGATCCACCGCCGGTGCCAGGCCGCGGCGCGGGAGGCCGTGGAGGTCCTGGCTTCGCCAGCTTCACGGAAGTGGTTTATCGGGAATTGACCAAGAAAGGCGCGTGAACTTCCGCATGAAATCTCGCATCGCCGCAGCGCTGTTTTTGTTCCTGCTAATCAACAGCGGCTATCTTGCGGCCTATCCCGCGCCGTCGCTTTTCTATATGGCGAATGTCGCGGCGCACTTGGGCACGGGCCTGCTCCTGATGGGCGTTGCGGCGTGGGGCGTGAAAAGATACCCGCTGGAAAGCGTTGCCTTCTTGGCCGCCGGAGCCGCCGCCCTCTACCTCATGGCGCGCGGGAACACGCTCGATCATCGCGCGATCTTGTGGTTGCACATCGGGCTGGGAGTTGCGGCTGCGGCCTTCGTCGCCCTGCGATTCCGGCGCCAGCTTTCGTTCGTTGTTCCGGCCGTTGCGATTGCCATATTGCTGCCGCTATCCGCCGCCGTTTGGAATCGGGTTCATCCTGACCCCAACAACCGCATCGTGAATCCGCCCTCCCCGCCGCTCTCTATGGATGAGGAGGGCCTTGGCGCGCATTCGCCCTTTGCGCCGTCTTCAGCGCGCACCACCAGCGGAAAAACCATTCCGTCGAACTTCTTCATGGACTCCGAAACCTGCGGCGAGTGCCACAAGGATATCTACCGGCAATGGAAGAGTTCGATGCACCACATGGCGTCGTTCAATAACCAGTTCTACCGGAAGTCCATCGAATACATGCAGAGCGTGAACGGTACGCGCAGCAGCAAATGGTGCGCCGGCTGCCATGACCACGCCGTCTTCTTTAACGGCCGCTTCGACCGGCCCATTTCCGAGCAGATCGATACGCCGGAGGCGCAAGCCGGTCTAGGCTGCATGTCGTGTCACGCCATCGTCCATGTAGGTGGAACCATGGGCAACGCCGATTTCGCCGTAGAATATCCGCCCCTCCACGAACTGGCCTCTAGTCACAACGGCGTGGTTCGCACAGCAGCGTCCTTTCTGACTTACCTCGATCCGCAACCGCACCGCATGACCTTTATGAAGCCGTTTATGCGCGATGCGGAGTTCTGCTCCGCCTGCCACAAGGTGCACCTCGATGTCCCGGTGAACAACTATCGCTGGGCGCGCGGCTTCAATGACTACGACAACTGGCAGGCTAGCGGCGTTTCGGGGCAAGGCGCGCGATCCTTTTATTACCCCGAAAAATCCGCCAAGTGCGCCGACTGTCACATGCCGCTGGTAGATTCGCACGACCCCGGCAGCCGCAATGGCAAGATTCACTCGCACGGTTTTGCCGCCGCGAACACCGCGGTTCCCTACGTCGAACACGACGACCAGCAGCTTGCCGCAACCGAGAAGTTTCTGAAATCGGGCTTCATCACGGTAGATATCTTCGCGGCGTCGCCCGTGGATGCCACTCGGCCTGAGACCACGATGACGCGGCGAAGCGACACCGTGCAGGCCAACTCCACGTTCGCGGTGGGAGAAGAGGCCGAGCAATCGGGGCCGACGATGGTGCGGGAGGTTGGCAAACTCGTGGCGCCCCTCAACTCTGCGGGCGCGTGCCTTCAGCCCGGATCCACTACTCGCGTTGACGTCGTCGTGCGAACACGCAAGATCGGCCACTTCTTTCCAGCCGGAACCGTGGATGCCTTCGATACCTGGCTCGAGTTACAGGCAAAAGACGACGATGGCCGCATCCTGTTCTGGAGCGGCAAGGTAGAGGACGATGGAAAAGGCCCGGTTGAACCGGGCGCGCACTTCTACCGCTCTTTCCAATTAGACGGCGCGGCCAACCCCATTAATAAACGCAACGCCTGGCAAGCCCGCAGTCTGCTATACGTTCGGCTCATTCCTCCGGGCGCGGCGGACGTGGTGCATTACCTGGTCAAGACGCCGAAAGATGCCAAGGGCCCCATACACTTGACGGCGCGCTTGAACTACCGTAAGTTCTCCTGGTATTACACGCAGTTTGCGTATGCCGGCGAACCCGCGCCGGGACAGGATCCGGCGCTTCTCAGCAAGGAATTCAATAGCCTGAAATACAACTTCCTGCCTGCATCCATACCGGCGAATGTCTCAGGGAAGATTCGCGGACGCATTCCCGACCTGCCCATCGTTACCATTGCGGAGGCGCACGCCACGCTCTCCTTGGGCCCGCCCGAATGGACGCCGGTGGTACAAAAGGCGGATCGCGAACGCTGGAACGATTGGGGTATCGGCCTCTTGTTGCAGGGCGATCTGAAGGGTGCGGAGTATGCATTCAAGCGCGTGACGGAAGCCGAGCCCGGATACGCGGATGGTTGGCTGAATATCGCGCGCACTCTGATTCAGGAAGGCGAGACGGATGCCGCGAAGCCCTATCTGGCTAAGGCTTTGGCCATCCAGCCGCAGCTAGCCCGCGCCATGTTCTTTCAGGCGGCGGTGCAGAAGGCCGATGGGGATTACGATGGCGCCATACATTCGCTAGCGGTGGCGCGCGAACAGTATCCGCGCGACCGCGTCGTCCTAAACCAGATTGCCCGTATGCAGTTTCTACAGCGCAAGTACGCGGCCGCCGTGGAGACTCTGAAGGCGGTGGATGCGGTCGATCCCGAGGACGTTCAGATGCACTACACGTTGATGCTTTGCTATCGCGGACTGGGCAATGCCGCGGCCGCCGAACGCGAGGAGAAGTTATTCCGGCGATTTAAGGCCGATGAATCGTCGCAGGCCATCACCGAGGCGCGGCGCAGGCTCAACCCCGAAGACAACAATGAGCGCCAGCCCGTCCACGACCACGAAAGCGTGCCGCTCAAGGAGGGTAAGTGATCCCGCCGTTCGCCAGGAAAATCGCCGTCGTTGCCGTCAGCCTGACTGCGATTACGCTGGCGGCGGATAAGATGCCCCATACAGACGTCCAGTTTGTCGATGTTACGACCGCGGCGGGCATTCACTTTGTACACAACGCGGGGCGCAGCGGGCGAAAGTATCTTCCGGAAACGCTGGGCGCGGGATGCGCCTTCTTTGATGCCGATGGCGACGGCTGGCCGGATATCCTGCTCGTCAATAGCAAAGACTTTGCCCCGCGTGGGCGGCGATCGACCGCCGCGCTGTATCACAACAACCATAACGGAACCTTCACGGATGTGACTGCCGCGAGCGGCCTCGATGTGGAGATGTACGGCATGGGTGTCGCGATCGCGGATTACGATAACGACGGCCGCGAAGACGTCTACATCACCGCGCTCGAAGGCGACCGTCTCTTTCACAACGAGGGCGGCGGCAAGTTCCGTGACGTCACCAAGGCCTCGGGCATACAAAACGCCAGTTTCGGAACCAGCGCGGCATGGCTCGACTATGACCGCGACGGCAAGGCCGACCTGTTTGTCGCGAACTACGTACAGTGGACGCTGAAGACCGACTTATCGTGCTCGTTGGACGGCTCCACGAAATCCTATTGCACGCCGGAATCATACAAAGGTACCCGCTCGCGCCTTTTCCATAACCTTGGCAACGGCCGCTTTGAGGACGTAACAGAAAAGGCCGGCTTAGGCGACTCCTCCAGTAAGTCGCTCGGCGTAACCGTACTCGATTACAACAACGATGGCTGGCCCGATCTGTTTGTGGCCAACGACACTCAGCCCAACAAGTTGTACCGTAACCTGGGCAACGGCGCGTTTAAAGAGGAAGGCATGACGGCGGGAGTTGCCTACGGCGAAGACGGCATCGCTCGCGGCGCCATGGGCGCCGACGCGGCCGATTACGACCGCAGTGGGCGCGCCCATCTGCTGGTCGGTAACTTCTCCAACCAGATGCTGGGTCTCTACCATAATGAAGGCAACGGGCTGTTCGTGGACGAAGCGCCGTCCTCTACGGTCGGCCGCGCCAGCCTGCTGTCGTTGAGTTTCGGCGTCTTCTTCTTCGACTACGATCTGGATGGCTATCCCGATATCCTGGCCGCCAACGGCCACATCGAAGATCAGATTGGGCGCGTCCAGCCGAAGGTCAGTTATAAGGAAGCGCCGCTGCTTTTCCGTAACTTGGGCAACGGCCGGTTTGAGAACGTGAGTTCGCTGGTAGGTCCCGGGTTTGCCAAAACCATGGTGGCGCGCGGCGCGGCGTATGCGGATTTCGATCACGATGGCGATCTGGACGTCCTGATCTCCGCCAACAACGGGCCCGCGCTCCTGCTGCGCAATGACGGGGGGAACCGCAATCATTGGCTGAACGTTCGTTTGGCGGGCGTGCAATCGAATCGCGATGGTCTGGGCGCGGTGGTTCGGGTGGAGAGCAAAGGCGGCAAACAGTGGCAGATGGTGCGCAGCGGTTCGAGTTACTGCTCGCAAAGCGACCTGGCGCTGACGTTTGGCTTAGGCGCGGATACGGCCGCCAACTTAGAAGTGGTATGGCCGAGCGGGGCTAAACAGCAGTTCAAAAATGTTGCGGCGAATGAGCGCGTGCTGATCGATGAGAGCCACGGTCTTTCGCAATTGAAGTGAAGATTGGATCGATGCGAGCCAAATTCTACAAGTTTCTGTGGGCGATGACGCTAATCGGGTTGAGCGCAGCTCTGTGGCTGGCTCTGGGGCAGAGCCTCAACGATCCCCGGCTCTGGGAACATCGGAATTTGGGCAAGGCATTTTACGAAAACCCAACCACTCATAGAGAGGCGGTAGAGGAACTTCATAAGGCTCTGCTACTGGCGCCGAATTCCATTCGCGAACAACTGAATTATGCGCTGGCCCAGCTTCGCCAGGGCGACGTCAAAGATGCCATCGCGCGATTGGAAAAAGTTCAGAAGCGTAATCCCGTATTACCGCATACGTGGTTCAACTTAGGCATTATCTATAAGAAAGAGAATGAGACCGATAAGGCGCTGGCGCAGTTCCGCCAGTTAGTGAAACTTACTCCGAATGAACCGGCCGCGCACTATCAGTTAGGTACGCTCGAAAAGGCGAAAGAAGACAGTGCTGCGGCGATTGCGCAATTCGAGGCCGCGCGCGATCTCAATCCGCAACTGGCGGCGCCGCATTTCCAACTTTACGGATTGTATCGGCAGGCCGGCCGCGCCGAGCAGGCGGCCGCGGAGTTGCGGATCTTCCAGGAGATCAAGAAGCAACAGGAAGGGGCGGCCGTCCCCGAGGACATGGAGTGGTGCCAGTATGCCGAGTTGTACGATCCCATTGACGCGCCACCGTCCGCTCCCCTGCCCTCGCCGGTTTATCGCGAAGAGAAACTCGGCGCGGGATTCGAAGGCCCAGGCTCCGGCGTCACCACCCTGCTCGGAGCCGACGGAAAGCCGGACCTGATCGCCTGGTCCGCTAACCGCACAGCCTGGTTCCGAGGCGGCCGCACCCTGGTGGAGAACTCGGGGTTGGAAACTCTTCGCGATGTGCTGTTCATCGCTCCGGGCGATTTCGATAATGACGGACGCCCCGATCTGTGCGTGGTCACCAGCAGCGGCGCGGCGCTCTACCACAATGAGGGAACCCGCTTTGTGAAGCGCGCCGACTTGGCGAGTGGAGCTTTCCGCAAGGCGGTTTGGATTGACTACGATCATGACTACGACGAGGATTTGATTCTGATAGGCGACGATTCGCGCCTGTTGCGCAACAACGGCGAGGCCGGGTTTAGCGACGAAACGAAGCGATTTCCGTTTGCGGCAGGCCGCGCGTTGGATGCCGTGCGCTTCGATCTGATGCCGGATACGCCGGGATTCGATCTGGTGGTCTCTTACGCCGGTAAAGTCGGCGTGCTATATCGCGATCTACTGGGGGGAAATTACCAGGCCGTTCCGCTGAACGCACTGCCGGCAGACGCTCACGCGTTGGTGGCAAGCGATGTAAACCACGACAGTTTTACCGATCTGGAATTCGAGCCTGCCGCGCTGCTGCTGAATCATGGCGGCGAGTTGCGGCCCGCGCCGTTAGACGGCCGGCGGATGCTGCCTTCGGCGTCTACCGGCGCTGACTTCGCGGGCTCGGGCCGGTTGGATTTCGCGCGCATTCAGAGTGATGGAACGTTGGTAGTGGCTCATGATGTTACCCCGGGGTATGGCAACTGGATCGAAGTCCGGCTTACGGGAGTCAAGAACGCCCAGCTTTCGGTAAATGCAAAGGTGGAGGTCAAGTCCGGCCTGAGTTATCAGAAATTGACTTACGAAGGCGTTCCGTTGGTGTTCCGTCTTGGCAAACACATGGGCATTGACACCATTCGCATTACGTGGCCGAACGGCCTAATCCAAAACGAAATGAAGGCGGCGATCAATCGTGAATTAATTGTGAAGGAGGCTCCTCGCCTGGCGGGATCTTGCCCCATGATTTTCACCTGGAACGGCGGCCGCTTCCAGTTTGTCACCGATGTTTTGGGCGTTGCGCCGCTCGGCGCCAGTTCAGGCGACGGTCAATACTTCCCAGTAGACCACGACGAATACGTCTCCATCCCCGGCGAGATGCTGACGGAGCGCGACGGGGCGTACGAGATCCGCATGACAGAGGAGCTTCGCGAAGTATCTTATATTGATCAGATCAAGTTACTGGCCTTGGACCATCCGGCCGGCTCCGAAATTGTTACCAATGAGAAATTCAAGTCGCCGCCGTTTCCGGAGTTCCGGTTATATGGCGGACGTCACCGCACATACCCTGGGTCGGCCAGAGATAGCCGCGGAAACGATGTGCGGGCGGCGCTACTGGCGCAGGATGCGCGCTACCCGGATGCGTTCCAACGCGACCATGCGGGCGTAGCGGAGTTACACACATTGGATCTAGACTTCCCGGGCGCGGCATCCGACGGCAAGGCCACGCTGGTCCTTCACGGCTGGGTGGATTGGGCGGATGGAAGCACGTTCTTGGCCGCCACTCAGGCACATCGCGACCTGGTGTTTCCTTATCTGCAGGTGAAGGATGCACAGGGAAATTGGAAGACCGTAATCGAAGATATGGGTATCCCCTCTGGAAAGCCCAAAACGATGGCCGTGGATCTTTCCGGTAAGTTCCTCTCCCCCTCGCGCGAGGTGCGGATTGTGACTAACTTATGCGTCTACTGGGATGAGATCTATCTGTTTGAGAACGGCGCCCCGCCCCAGGCGCGACTTACGGAACTTGCCATGGCGGACGCCGACCTCCATTTCCGGGGATTCTCGCACGCCACCATCGATCCGTCGCGCAAGCAGCCGGAATCTTTCGACTATCAGAAGACGAGTTCCACAACGATGTGGAATCCTACGCCCGGCAACTATACCCGCTACGGCCCGGTGCGGGACCTGTTGCAGGCGCCGGACGATCGCATGGCGATCCTAGGCTCAGGCGATGAAATCCGCATGCGTTTCCCCGCCGCGGGCGCGCCCGCGCTGCCGGCCGGATGGAAGCGCGATTACCTGCTTTTGGTGGACGGCTGGGCAAAGGATGCGGATGCCAACACGGCGTTTTCCCAATCCGTAATGCCGCTTCCGTTTCATGCCATGAGCCGATATCCATACCCTGCCGCCGAACAGTTCCCAGACGACGCCCCCCACCGGGAATATCTGCGCGAATATCTGACTCGTCCGGCGCTGCGTCTGCTGCGGCCTATCTCTCCCTCGATTTATTAATCTGCGGCACATGCCAGATCAATTGAGTTAGGTAAATACCCGAGAGATATTCTCGAACTAATACGGCTGAAATTGGGCGCTATAAAGGAAATCTATGGGAAACGCCTTGACAGCATTATGCCTAGCCAGTATGATACTTTCACTCGAAGTTAGCTGGAGGGGATGCGGCCAGGTCGCCTGGATCACCAATCATTTTCAGGGGGTTCCATTGAAACTTGTCGCGGGTCTATTTCTATTCGTGTCGCTTGCCGCTGCGCAAGGGACTGATGCAGTTCTTACGGGGAGCGTATTAGATACCACCGGGGCAGTAGTTCCTCAAGCTTCGGTTATTGCGCTCAATATCAACACAGGCGTTGCTGCTAAAGAAACATCGAACGATTCGGGCGTGTACCTCTTTCCCGCTCTGCCGCCGGGCGATTACACAATCACGGCCGAAAAGAACGGCTTCAAGAAGTACATGCTGGAGCGCCTTACGCTCCGCACCGGTGACCATGTACAGCAAAACCTGGCGTTGCAAATAGGCGGCTCGACAGAGACAGTACAGGTAGTGGCGGATTCTGAAGCGGTGAATTACCTGAACAGCTCGCAGGGCGGACTGTTGAGCAATACGCGCCTCGGGGATTTACCGGTGGCAGCCCGCAACGCGATGGACTTGGTTCTTACTCAGCCCGGCGTTGTCGGCACCAACTTCAATGGCGCGCGTAACGACATGTTGAATATCTCGCTGGACCACGCGAATATTGTGGATAACTTCATCACGGAAGGCCTGGGCACCACCCAGATCTTCACCAGCGTGGATCGCGTGGATGAGATTCGGGTGGTTACCTCGCCCGCGGATGCGGAATACGGCCGTGGATCGGGCCAGGTGCAATTGATCTCCAAATCCGGAACTAACAAGTTTCACGGTTCGCTCTTCGATAACATCCATAATACCGTTCTCAACGCCAATAGCTGGTCGAACAATCGGAATGGCAACGCGAGGAATGTGCTGGTGCAAAACGATACCGGCGCTTCGGTGGGCGGACCCGTTCGGAAGAATAAGACCTTTTTCTTCGGTTTATTCGAAGCTAATATCGACCGCACGAAGAGTTCGGTTACTTCCACCACTTTGACCGACACGGCGCGCCAGGGAATTCTGCGCTTCTATCCCGGTGTGCAGGATGCGAATGCGAACGCCAATAATCCGACGGTCGATTTGAATGGCAACCCGGTGAGCCCGCGCGGCGCGACTGGAGCTTTGCAATCGGTGAACCTCTTCGGCCTCGATCCGAACCGCTTGACTCCGGATGCCAGCGGCATTGTGGCCAAGAATCTAGCGCTGCTGCCATTGCCCAACAACTATCTTGCCGCGGGCGACGGTCTCAATACCGCCGGCTATGTCTGGCGGCGCGGCGCTTCAGACGATATCTATTCCTGGACCCTTCGCGGCGACCACAATTTTAGCGACAAGCATCGGCTCAGTGTGACTTACTCGCACGACAGGGAAAACGCCCCCAATAACAACGATTCGCAGCCATACCCCACATCGCCGATCGGTGTGTACACGGATACCGGTACTGTAGGGTCCGTGCAACTTACATCGACACTGCGGCCGAACCTGGTCAACGAAGTGTTCGGAAGCGTTTCTCGCAATAGCGTTCAGTTCCACGCTCCGTGGACCGTAGATGGGCAGTCGCAATCGACGGTTCTTCCTTCGCTGGGCGGAGTCAACTATATCTTGAATCTCGGCAGCGAAGTGACCAGCCCCATCAGCACCAGCTCATCGGAGGATCCACAAGGCCGTATACAGTCCAGTTACGTTTACGGCGAAAAGATCACCTGGCTGAAGGGCCGCCATGCGATCAAAGCGGGCGTGGAATTTCGCAACATCATTTCGAACTCATTTGTATCCTTCAACGTGGTTCCGCGTATCACGCTGGGGGTCGCCGCCAGCTCCGGCACGCAGAATATCAGCACGATCGCGGGCATTGGCTCAAACTTGACCCAAGCCAATAACATTCTGTCGACGCTTGCTGGATCGGTATCGAGCGAGAATCAGCAATACTATTCGCCTGGCGGCGCCAACCCGCAATGGATTCCTTACGAGAATGCACAGCACACATGGCACAACCATGAATGGGGCACGTTCGTGCAGGACGACATCAAGCTGAAAAGTAACTTCACGCTGCATGCGGGAATGCGATGGGACTACTACGGCGTGCCGTGGGAAGGCGATGGCCGCATCGGCACGGTGGTAGGGGGATCGCAGTCCCTATTCGGGATTTCGGGGACCAATCTAGGCGCCCTCTTTAATCCGGGCGTTGAAAATCTGAACAATCTGACGCAGGTGCAATTAATCGGCAGGAACTCGCCGCATCCGGACGTTCAGCCTTGGAACAAGCAATTTCACAATTTCGCGCCCGTCCTCGGCATGACGTGGTCTTTGCCTTGGCTTGGCAAGGACAAGACGATTTTCCGGGCAGGATACGGAATTGCCTACGAACGTTTTACCCAAGTGCTTTTCGACCAGCTTTACGGCTATAGCGCTCCGGGCCTGGGCCAAGCGCAGACTTATGCGCCCCCGACCTATCAAAACCTCCGGACGGCCTTCCTGCCAATCTCCGCAACGGGAGCGCCGCTTTCGACTGTACCGATCAACGATTCCAACTCCAGTGCACAGACGCTTCTGGTCGCGGATAGCGGATTGAAGCAGCCCTACATCCAAAACTGGAATGCCTCACTGGGCCGTGAACTTCGCAAGGGATTGGTGTTGGACGTCCGATATGTGGGCAGCAAGGGCACAAAGCTATTGCGCGGCAGCAACATCAACGAGAACAACATCTTCGAGAATGGGATTTTGAACGCCTTTCAGACTACGGACGCGGGGGGGAACTCGCCTCTGCTGAATCAGATTTTCAAAGGCCTGAATATCCCGAGCGTAGGCGTAGTGGATGGCGTCAACATCACTGGATCGCAGGCCATGCGCACTAACAGCACGCTCTACGCCTACTTACTCAACAACAACGTAGGCGGTTTTGCCAACTTCCTGGGATATAACACGTTCGTTACCGGCATTCGCGGCGGTCTGTTGAAGAATGGCGGCCTGCCCGCGAATTTCGTGGTGGCGAATCCGCAGTTCGGGTCGGCCTATCTGGTGGGTAACTTCAGCAACTCGACCTACCACTCGCTGCAGGTTGAAGTGAACAAGCGCTTCAGCAGCGGCTTCCAGGTTCAGGGTAGCTATGTGCGCAGCAAGGCGCTGGGCGATTACGACGGAACGGCGCAAAGCGAGGTTAGTAACTTCATTACCCTTCGCAATGAGCATCTGGACAAGCGCTTGCTCAGCTTCGACGAGCCGAATGTCTTTCGAACCAGCGGCATCTGGGAGCTTCCGTTCGGTCCGCAAAAGCGGCTCCTCGGCTCAAGCCATGGCGTGGTTGGCCACCTGGTGGAGCGCTGGACGACGTCGGTGATCTTTTATAAGACTTCCGGCACGCCTACAGGATTTAGCGACCCGGCAGTGACCAACGGAACGGTAGGTTCGGGCGCGACATTCAATAACTTCACGCCGACCCCGACGCAAGTCGGCCCGCTTCCCTCGGGCAGCGTCTATAAGAGCGGGAACAACGTCCTGTATTTTACTGGCCTGACGCAGGTCACCGATCCTACGATGCGGAACCTACCATCCAACCTGCAGAGCCTTGGTTCGCTGTATGCCATTCAGGGCCCGAGCGGGAATCTTCTCATAGAAAACCCAGCGCCAGGAACCTTGGGCAGTCTGAGCCCCACGAACTTCCGCGGTCTGGGAAGCTTTACGCTGAATTTGCAGGTATCGAAGCCGGTGGTGCTGAACAGGGAACGCAATATAGTGATGATCCTACGCGGTGATGCCATCAACCTGCTCAATAAGCCGATCTGGGGAAACCCGAATCTCAACATCGATAGCACGAGCTTCGGCCAAATCACGAGCGCAAGCGGAACCCGAAGCATTAACTTGACCGCGCGGATTACCTTCTAAGCTAAGCAACTCGCCACGAAAGGGAGTCGCTGTCCAAAGTTTAAGATAGGACGGTGGACTCCCTTCTTTCGTTTTCGGCCACCCAACAAGCGGCGTTAATTCGCAATGGCGAGATCTCGTCGGTAGAGTTGATCACGGCTCACCTGGACCGAATTTCCGAGGTCAACCCTTCGATCCATGCCGCGATTGAGGTACTGGGAAGCAGCGCGACGGAAAAAGCGCGCGCGGCGGATGAGGCGATGAGCCGGGGAGAATCGCGTGGCCCGCTGCATGGCGTGCCATTCAGCGTTAAGGATTCGATTGAGCTGGCGGGGACTCGCTGTACCGCGGGTACGGTGGGCCGTGCTTCCGCCCCTCTATCTAGTGACGATGCCGAAGTGGTCGCACGCTTGCGGCGCGCTGGCGCCGTACCCATCGCCAAGACGAATCTTCCCGATCTTCTGTTCGCGTTCGAGAGCGACAATTTTCTTTTTGGGCGGACCAATAATCCTTACGACGTGTCGCGGACCGCGGGCGGCAGCAGCGGCGGAGAGGCCGCGCTGATCGCGTCTTGCGGTTCGCCGATTGGACTGGGAAGCGACTGCGCGGGCAGCGTTCGTTTGCCGGCGGCGTTCTGCGGCATCGCGAGCATTAAACCGACCTCGGGCCGAATCCCGCGTACCGGGCATTTTCCGCCGGCCGGTGGATGGATTTCGGGGTTTTGGCAGATTGGACCAATGGCGCGGCATGTGGAGGATTTGGTCGCGATGATGGAGCTGTTGGCTGGCTCCGACGGAGCGGACCCGGATGTTGCCGGACCGGGCTTTTCGCGGCTCGATGAACGAAGCTTGGGCGATTTGCGAATCGCAGTCTACGCGGACAACGGCCATTGCGCGGTTTCGACTGAGGTGGCGGATGTGGTGCGGTCCGCGGCGCGCTCACTTGCCCCGGACGTGGGCGGCATCGATGAGATGAGACCTGCGTGTATCAGTGAGGCCTTCGATCTGGAAATGAAGCTGCTGGGGGCCGATGGGGGCGACTCTCTTCGGGCGTATCTGAGTTCCATCGGTTCCACGCGCGTGCATCCGTTGCTTACAGGCTGGCTGGATAAGCTGGAGGCCTACCGCACCGACCTTGCTGGTTTCCAAGGTTACTGGGCGGAATGGGACGGATATCGGTCCGAGATGGCGGCCTTCTTACGCCGGTATGATGCGATTGTGTGTCCGGTTTATCCGCAGGCGGCTCTGCCGCATGGGTCGTCAATCGAAGATACGAATTTCCGAGGTTTTGGCCATACGATGGCTTACAATCTGGCCGGACTTCCCGGCGCGGTGGTGCGTTGCGGAGAATCTTCGCTGGGGCTGCCGATTGCGGTTCAGATCGTTGCGCGGCCGTGGCGCGAGGACGTTGCGTTGGCGCTGGCGGGGCGATTGGAGCAGGCGTTCGGAGGTTGGAAAACTCCGTCAATGGTGGCCTGCGCGACTATTTGATCGTGATCTGAACAGTATTCGCGGCGATGCCGGCGACGGATACGGATATGTTTGCGAGGCCAGTTCTGGCGAGCGATGGCGGCAGAAGTATGTTGATTTGATCCATGCCGAGATAGGTTCCCTGCGGTCCGGCGTAGGTTACGGGGACGCTGACGCCCTGGACAGTGACTTTGGTGGAGCTTGTGTTGGCGGAGTCAAAACCGGCGCCAAAGAGGGCTAGATAGACTGCGTCTGGTGGCGACAAGTCTATGGGGACCGGCATCGTGGTGAATACGGGCAGTACGGTCTGTGCGCCATTTGGCGCGACTTGAACGGCGTAGGCTGCGGCGGTTTCCGAGCCGACTGTAAAGAGAGCGGGCGCTACGGCGGCTATCTGCACTTGGGCGCTGAGCGACTGGCCCAAGAGTACTCCGGTAACGATGACGGTAGCCGCGCCGATCGACGTCTGCGCCGGAATCACGAAGTTGATCTGATTCGACGAGACGAAGTAGAGGGAAGCAGGCCGGCTGACTCCTGCGGAATCACGCACGGTAACTGATACTCCTCCGAGCGGTAGGCGCGATGGGATGTGCCGGGCGCTGTCTGTCCGGCTGGAAGGATGCCTGCTCCGAACGCGGAGGCGATTGAGCCGGGTGCTAGTGGGCCCTGGGCGAAGGTGGCGGCGGAGACTACGGTGAGAGGCGCGGCGGGCTGCGAATTGTTCAGCAGGCTGAGGATGCCGTTGCCATAGAGAGCAGCGATGTCGGTTATTCCGTCATGATTGAGATCGGTGGCGACGAATAACGATGCGGCGCCGAGGATGACGCTATCCGGCTGAAACGTGCCGTCGCCGTTACCGAGTCGTACAGATAGGGCCCCATAGTGAGTTGGGGACGCATCCGCTGGACTCACTATTCCGACGAGATCGGGGATTTTGTCGCCGTTGCAGTCTGCGACCGCAAATGCTTCCATGCCTGTCTGGCTCAGATGAGGCACGCCAAAGGATCCGTCGCCCTTGCCTAACAAGATCGCGACGTTTTGGAGGCTGGATGCACTGGTGCGCGAGGCTAGCGACACTGCAAGATCCAGTTTCCCGTCGCCGTTAAGATCGGCGCCGACAATCTGGCCGGGAAAGCCCAGGGCTGCGGATGGTAACTGCGTCCCGATGGCGTTTGGGAACGTTCCATCTCCTTTACCTAGCAGGATACTGACGTCCAGCAAATTCTCGCCGGTGGACGCAATATCGGGTTTGCCATCGCCGTTGAAATCGCCGAGGATGGCGGCGGTTCCAACCCCGGCAACAGTTGCAGGTATAGAAAACGTGCCGTCGCCTTTGCCTAGTAGTACTGCTGCGCCGGAGTCGCCGACTAGCAGCAGATCGGAAATTCCATCGCCGTTGAGGTCCGCGGCTGATATGGACAAGGGGTTATCGATTGTCACCGACGTTATTACCGCCGCACCGAAGGTTCCATCGCCTTTCCCCGGGTAGATTTGGATTTCGCCTCCAGTTGGATAGTCGGAAAGCAGTACAGCGAGATCCGGCTTGCCGTCGCGGTTGAAATCCGCAGAGATTGCGGCGCGCAGAAGGAAGGCTCCCGCGTGTGGGAAGGTCTGCGTAGTGCCGGAGAAAAACTGGCCATTGCGCAGGCCGCGCAACAGGGTGAGTTGCACGTTGCCGCCGTTGTCAGAGGTTTGTGAGAAAGTCACGGACGCGATATCGGGATTTCCATCGCCGTTATAGTCGGCGGTAACAATGGCGCCAATTGGCGGTGGCAAGGGTCCGCTGTAGATAAAGGCGCTGCCCGGGAGGGGTACGGCGCTGACCGGCGCTCCAGTGAAAGCGCCCGCGCCCGAGCCAAACAGTACCGAGAGCGCGGGAGAACTCGCGCTTCCGGAAAGATAACTGACGTTCCCCATGCCGAACAGGATGTCGGTCTTTCCATCGCCATCGAAGTCGCCGATTGTTACGGACGTGCCAATCAACACCGGGCCCGCGCCGGTTGAAAGGAAGTTGCCGAGCGATGCTCCGGCAAGATTCGGCTCGTAATCGGCCCGGGATGTCACACCGCCTTTGCCATCGCCAAAGAGGATCGTGCCTCCCGCGGTGACGATGTCCGGAATGCCGTCGCCGTTCAAGTCGCCGATTGCGACCATTGCCGACTCGGCCACTGCATAGCCAGGATCCAAAACCGGGTAGACAACGGTTGGCTGAAACGTTCCATCGCCATTCCCCAAGGCAATCGCGACTGTCTCAACGTTGTCACAAGACCCCAAGACCAGATCTGACTTTCCATCGCCGTTTAAGTCTGCGATTGCGGCGGAAGCGGGGTCTGCACAAGTTGAAGAAGAGCCGACTGGCAACGCTTTCGTCTGAAACGAGCCATCGCCATTTCCGAGGAACACATTCAGAGCCAAGCCGGGTGCGGCGAGGACGAGGTCGGGAATGTGGTCTCCATTGAGGTCGCTAATCGAGATCGATTGGCGAGGGGGCTGAGTTCCCGATAGCAGAACTTGCCTTTTGCCTGTTTGGAACGTGCCGTCCCCGTTGCCGGCGAAGTTCCACACGCCACGATCGGCGACCCCGGGGTTGCTCACGTTGGCGAACACCGAGATAAGGTCGAGTTTGCCATCCCCATCCACATCCGCTAGCGCTATGGATTGGAAGGAATCTACTGCCGGGATCCCGGGGCCGGCGGGGGAGGTGAAGGATTTCTCTGAAAGCAGGGTGTGCCCGGCATCGAACAAGTCGAAATAGAGGGTTTCTTGGTCCGCACTAATGTGCACCGAAAGATAGTTTGAACCGAAAGGCTGGGAAACCTGAAGCTGTGACCCGGCGCCTGGCGGGTTGACGATAGGTGATGGCGCATTGGGCGCGGCGGGAAGGATGTGAGGGATGCACGCTGCGAATTGCCGCTCGAAGTGAGGTGTGGTGGTGATTAGGCGGTAGGGCGTGGCGTCAGCGAGTTCGAAGCCGGTATAGGAGCCGTCGCTCTGGCGGACGACATCGATGTGCGAGGTCGCGCTCGGCTTTAGGTTGACCCTCTGCGCCTGGAGGAAATTGACGGAAGGACAGGTGGTTTGGGCGAAGATACTCACTGCCCCAAACGCAAGTATGCTTGCGACTCGGCTTAGCATCCCGCGTCAGGAGCAATCTGGGATCCACCGCCGATTGGCTGAATCGACGGGACGTAGGTCCCACGCCGCAACGTCCGGTGGCGTTCTAAAGACACAGGGGTGAGGCCCCCCATCAACGAACCACTATTTTTTCGACGCCGAGATTATCGAACTCGTCGGTGGCGCGGATGGCAATGGTATGTTCGCCGGGCGCAGCGTCCAGGGTTAGAGAGTAATCGAGCTGCTGTGAGTCGGAAAGCTTAGTCACGGGCGCAGCCACGGTCCACTCGCCGCCATCCAGAGAATACTCGGCTTTAGTGACGTTGCTCAGTGAGTCGGCCGCGCGCCAACGGACTTCGAGCTTCCCGCCGTTGCGGGATGCGGTCAATCCCTCGATCTTGGGCGGCGTGTTGTCGATGGTGAATGGATCGCTCTCCATACTGCTGGTGAGGGTGTCGGCGGGCGGATTGCCCGGAGCGTCTGACGCGGTGATGCGCAGCCGGTAATCGCCATCGGGGAACGCAGTGGAATCCCAAGAGATGTAGCGTTCGGGAATCTTCTGCTTGAGCGGCTTCCACTCGGTTTCTTTGTCGCCGCGGATTTCCACCGTGTAGACCATCGGGTCTCCATTCGGATCGCTCGACGTCCAGCGCGCGCCGATAAAGCCCTTGGCGTAGGTCATGGAAGGAGCGTTCGAGTTGGAATCGACCGAGAAGGAAGGCGAACCGGAGCTACGCTTGCCGAGCGGCGGCAGATTGAGCGTAGCGGGCGGAGCGCCGGGAGCGGGGAGCGGAATAACCGGGACCGGAAACTTATAGTTGGCGGGCGTGGTTTCAATCTCTTCGATGCGAGGCTCGACATTTTTTGGCAGATAGGCAACGTCGACCGATTCGAGTTCCGGCGCGTGGCCCGAGTTATCTGCCGTGAGGGTAGCCTTCCATTGCACGAAGCGCGCGGCAGGCGACGCCACGGGCGCGCCTTTTGCCGCAGTAACGGGCGCGGACCAAGCGCTCCAGTTTTCCTGCGGCTGATCGAGATTTCCGCTGCGTGTCTGAATCGCGATCTGTCCGCCGTGGAGGCGCGCTTCGAAGCTGAGGCGGCCCCAAAGCGAGAACATGGAAGCGTCGAACACGTCGCTTTCGATGGAGCCTTCGTGTTCCAGCGCCGGGCCAATTTCATATACCTTGCCTACATTGCCAGAAGCGGCGAAAAGGCGGCCATCGCGGCCTGTCTGAAGTGCAGTGATCTGCGTAGCCGGCATGGTAAGAAGCGCCGTATAAGTAGTGGGCGATTCAATGCGGTACAGATTGCCATGATTGCCGGAGCCAATGAGCGCACGGCCCTCGGCATCAAACGCAATGGCATAAACAACGTCCTGCGACTGGCTCCAAAGCCGGGAAGGATTTCCATTGGAGTCGATGCGATAGACTTCGCTACCTCCGTTTACGGCGGCGGCCGGACCAACGGAAGCGGGCGGCGGGGCTGCGGGACGAGCCTGCTGCGGCGCAGGGGCGCCAGGCACGTTCACGGTGACTGTCGCCGTGACAGGGGCGGGAATGGGGGAGGCCGGCGCCGATGCACCCTTGGTTCCCGCGCTGGCCGCATAGATAGAGCCATCGCGAGCTACCGCGACGGCAGTCACTTCGGGCTTGGACATTTGGTACAACACAAAACCTTGACCCTGCGGCGATACGCGAAGGACGAGGCCGCCCGGATCGGTGCCGGCAATCAGGTTCTGGCTGGCATCGAGCGCCAGGGAACGGACATGCGTTTCGTTAGTCTTAAAGAAGACTTTGCCTTTCCCGTCGGGCGTTACGCGATCAATCTCACCCGGGTCACCGGTAGCGACGAAGAGATCACCCTGCTTGTCAAAGGTCATCGCCCAGATGTATTTGGCTTTCGGATCGTAGAAGATCTCCGGCTTGGCATTGCCCGTAATGCGGTAAACCTTGCCATCGGGCGAAGTCGCCGCATAGACGCGATCACGCGAATCGACTGCGAGAGCCTGGATGCCGAGAGCGTCGAGATCGGCGATGGGCTTGGGCTTATCGGAGGAAGCTTTGGCGTCGGGTGAAATGCGGAAGAGCTTGGCGCCTGGTCCGCCGGCGGCGTACAGGTTGCCCTTGGAATCCTGCGTCAGCGCCCAGAGGTAGGCGGCGGAGGTGTCCATAAGCTCGCGCGAACGGGGCGCCAGGCTGAGCAACCCATCGCTGCGAACAGAAAGGTTTTTGATGACGCCTTTTTCGAAATCGCTGTAATCGGACTGGGTCCACGTGCGGGTCTGGCTCGCAGTAAGAAGCGAGGCGGCGGTAAAAAGGAGGGCCGCTACGCGGCGTTTCGAGTAGGTCATGTTTATCCAGAGGAATACACGCTGTGAGCGCGTGCGCAAGCCCGCGAAGAGCCTACGTTACTTCTATTTCACGTGCAGGTGCAGCGTATAGCTCCCGCTCACCACGTAATCGAACGGCAGCGATGTCGCTTCGGTGGCCGTATCGGGCGACGTCAGGACGGTGCGCGTGGGCGCGCGGCCCGCCTGCATTACGTTCAAAACCGAAGACGGCAGGCTCGGCAACGTCTTATCGTCCACATAAGCCGTGGGGCTCGATTCCACCAGCGAAACGTAAAGGCGGTTGTTAGTCCGCTCCTGGTTGATGAGCGAAACCGTCTCGGGAATATCCAGATAGTGGTTCACGATACCGGCGATATTCTGCATGCGATTGAGGGTATCCGCATCGCTCAGTAGAATGCGATGATCGCCCTTGGTCAATCCGGCGGGGACCTTCACGGTGAAGTCGCGTTCAATGGGTTCACCGCGATAAGGCCGCAGGAAGACCTTCACCGGCACAGTGTCGCCAGGACGGACATCAGTGTTTCCAACCCAAGCGTTTTCAATGGCGGCAACACGCCTCTCAGGTATCAGGTCTACGGTCACGTTAACGCGCTTCACGTCCGGCGCGGAGAGGTTGTTCAGATATAGCTTGTTGAATTTGTCGCCGAACCATCCCGCGAGGGCCATCGGCGCGGGCATCATCTCGCCAGACGTCTGCATGTTAGAAAGCGAAAGCCCCTGCTGGCCGCCGTTCATTTCTACCTTGCCGGCGAGCCGGTAGGTGCCTTCATCGGACAAGTCGTTCAATTCCGAAAGGGAATTGTAGAGCGAGAGCATCATCAGGTAGGGCGTCCACTTCTGGTGTACGAACACGCTGAAGCGGAAATCCTTTTCACGCACTACGGAGTCTTTGCCATCGAGCGAGCGAACCTTCATGCTCACTGGAACCATGTGAGATTCGGCGCCCAATACGCCTTCGATTCCACTGTGGCGGTCCTGGTGGAGGGCGCCAACCATCTCAGTGGCGTTGATCATCTTGTTCGGCTGGTAGGTAGAGGCGAGTGTCATGATCACGTCGCCGCGCGTCATGGGCATATCCATGGGACCAAGATTGAAGAACGGATGCCCGAACGCCAGTACGCGCCTGCCATCGTTGTATGTCACCGTGCCGGCGCCGGTCACGCTCATATCGCCATCCACCAGTACGCCCGCAACCGTTTGGCCCGGATTCAGGGAGTGTTCCCATCCTGGCGCGGGCTTGGTGGTTTCGAGGGTGCTACCGGTTGTGGAACCGCCTTGCGCCACGGCAATTCCGAGTTGCTGGAAGATGGGCCCAAAGTCGCGCAGAACATTGTCATGAAAGCCAGCAAAAGACAGTGGCGTCTCGATGGGAACCATGGTCGGCATCTGGTTCGGTAAATTGGATGCCGCGCCCGCCGAAACGAGTTGCCGCAACATGGGGCTGTCTATGGATACCTGCCCGCTACGCGTCCCGATTTTATCGGGGGTCTTGGCGTCTTCCGGACGAGACTTGTCATAGTCGTTTATCTCGAGCATTAGCTCAATCGGAGTGATACCGCAGATCGCATCGGGCGAAAAGACGCTCATGCGCAACGCTACGGCGCCGATGAGTTTGCCGTCTATGTAAACGGGGCTGCCGCTCATGCCGCCCGCCACGCCGGAGCGGATCGCTTTGCCGCCCATCTTGCCCACGATAATGTCCTGCTTGGGGCCCCACTGGTTCTTCAAGACGCCGACAATCTCGATTGGCACCGCTTCAGGTTCCGTGCCTTGAAACACAGTCCATGCCGTGGCCTTCATGCCGGGCTTCACCTGACTTTCCGGCATAATATCCACTTTGCCGGCTTTGGGACGAACCATGGCGGGTTCGGTCGCCAATACAGGCAAACTAGCAGCCGCAAAACCAAAGAGGAAAGCGGCGATTCGCACATTCATGAGGATGGGATGCTCCAGTGCTCTTATTGTAGTACTTGTGTGACGTCCAGACCGCCCTCGCGGTTGCGGCATTGCAGCAGATGACGGACTTCGGCGTCAGAGATTTGGGAGAAATCCTCGTACCATTCTCCCACGGCTTCAAATGCGGCAGGCATTTCCAGACACGCAATCTCCTCCACCTGGCTTTCGAGTTCCGCGCAGGTACGCTTCGCGCCCACGGGAACGGCTACCACGATGCTGCGGGCTTCCTTCAGGCGAAGCGCGGACACGGCCGCTCGCATGGTGGATCCGGTAGCGAGACCATCGTCGACCAGAATGACGGTTCTCCCGGCAATCGCGACGGGCGGGCGGGCACCGCGATATTCGCGTTCGCGCCGCTCGAGTTCCAGCGTTTCCCGCGCGGCCGCCGCTTCGATCTCCTGTTCCGAAATACGGAGGGCGCACACGACCGCGTCATTGAGCACGCGCACGCCGCCGCTCGCGATGGCGCCCATGGCCAGTTCCTCCTGGCCGGGCGCACCCAGTTTGCGGACCAGAAACAGGTCCAGGGGAACATGAAGTTTTCGAGATACCTCACAGGCCACGGGTACGCCGCCGCGGGGAAGCGCAAGAACGATCACGTCACGCCGGTTCTGGAAATGGAGCAGCCGCGCGGCCAATTGCCGGCCCGCGCCGCGGCGATCCTGGAAGCGAGTCTGGATGGGACTGGGCATCCACTTCCATTTTCGCGCCGTTCGCCGCGTTATTGTTTCGTGGTCTGAGGCTGGCGGGAAGCCTCGAAAAATTCGCGTTGCAATCTGGGGCCTATTTCATCCGCTTTGACGGCGCGAATGGCGTCGGCCACGCTGGCCGTCCACGCCCTCATGTCAAATTCGCCCAGTTCGGCGGTGGCGACTGATCCGTCGCCGGCGTAATGATTGGGGAATTTGGCATACCATCAGATTCCGGTATAGAACACCGCGGGGCAGATCGAGCCGGTTCTGATCGGCGCCGGATTCCTGACCAGCCCGATCGAGGTGAACCAACTGCTCGGGGCTGGCATATTCCGGCGTCATGACGGGCATCACCGTCGTAATGCCGGCAGTTCTATCAAAATCCGAGGGGCCGAGGATCTTTGCGATCCCAAAATCGAGCAATTTGGGAACGCCTTCTTTGGTGACCAGGATATTGGAAGGCTTCAAATCGCGGTGGACGACCAGGTTCTGGTGCGCGTGGTGGACCGCGGCGCACACTGCACGGAAAAGCTCCAGCCGCTGTCGCACAGAAAGCGAGAGCCGGTTGCAGTAGGAATCGATCGGTTCACCCTCGACATACTCCATCGCAAAGTAAGGGAGTCGGTCGGCCGTGGCGCCGCCATCAAGCAGCATGGCGATATTCGGGTGAGAAAGAGTGGCGCAAATGCGGCGTTCGCTGTGAAACCGTCGCAGGATGAAAGCTGTGTCCATGCCTGGTTTAACGACCTTGATGGCGACGCGCTTACGGAATTCGTCATCGCGCACGGCTTCGTACACCACGCCCATGCCGCCGGATCCGATTTCCCGCACAACGCAGTACGGTCCGATTCGCCAACCTTCCGGCGCCGAAGCGTCTCCCACGATTCCGGCCGGCATATTCGCACGGGCATAGGCGGGTTCCTCCAGGAAATCGTCGGCCTCGTCGTTGGCTGCGAGCAGACTCTCGGCCTCGCGGCGGAGTTCCTCGTCACCTTCGCACAGGCGGGTTAGTTGCCGCGCTCGAACCACCGGATCCAGATCGATGAGAGATGCGACGATCTCCTTGACGCGTTGATACTCTGGCGCGTCCATTACGCCTCCCTGGGAGAAGCGGTTCTCGCATTGCTCATCTGACGAAATAACCAGGCCCGGGCCACAGACCATTCCCGCTTAACGGTCATGGGAGAAATGCCCATCAACTCCGCGGTCTCTTCTATGGACAGGCCGCCAAAAAACCGAAGCTCTACAATCCGGCCTTGGCGCTCGTCCAAAGACGATAACTCATTCAGACACTCATGGATGATCAGTAAGTCCACTCTGCGGTCCGGTCTCTCCGGTACCTCCGGTACTTCCTCCAGGGATAGGTGAACGCCTCCTCCCCCACCGCGCTTGGAAGCCAGCCGCTCACGGGCTTGATCGACGAGGATACGCCGCATCGCGCCGGCAGCGGCGCCGAAGAAGTGCAAACGGTCGCGCCAGGAAACTCGATTTTGGTTCACTAGCCGTAGGTACGCCTCGTGAACGAGCGCGGTTGTCTGGAGCGTATGTGGGCCCCTCTCGCGCCGCAGTTGCGAGCGCGCAATCCGCCGAAGCTCGTCATAAACCACAGGTGTCAGGCGATCCAGCGCCCGATCATCCCCGGAAGACCAGGCAAGCAGCAGTTCCGTAATGTTCGCCGTGACCGGCCGCGGCATCGGATCAGTTTACCCCGCCGGTCAGGGAAAAGGAGCGGGTGAGAGTCCGTTTAAAAGTTTTTTAAGTTTTTTGGTCTAGTTTTGGCTGGAATTCCGCCTCTAATATCAGGCTTGCACTGCGTGCGACTGACCGTAGAAAAAACGGACGCCGATGAACAAGAACACTTATTCGATCAGCTTGACCGGCGTCACGCAGCGCTTTCAAGCCGCTGCAACAGCGCCCTACACCGCCGTCCACGACATTTCGTTCCAGGTAAGAAACGGCTCGTTCCTTTCGGTTGTCGGCCCCAGCGGCTGTGGTAAATCGACTCTATTAAACGCCATCGCCGGTATTGCTCCCCCCGCCGAAGGAACCGTCGAGATATTCGACGCTCCATTGCGCGGACTGAATCGACGCGCTGCGTACATGTTTCAGCAGGACGCACTGCTGCCCTGGAAAAGCGTTCTTGAAAATGTGATGTTGGGCCTGACCTTCCGCAAAGTCCCAGCCGCGGAAGCCAGGAAAAGAGCACAGGGATGGATTCATCGAGTTGGCTTGGATGGATTCGCGGACGCCTTACCTTATCAACTCAGCGGAGGAATGCGGAAACGAGTTGCAATCGCCCAGTGCTGGATCGTCGAGCCCGATTTCCTTCTGATGGACGAACCCTTCAGCGCCCTCGATATTCATACCAGACAAAGGATGGAAAGTGAGCTTCTTCAACTGTGGTCGGAAACGAAGCAGACGGTGGTCTTCGTTACTCACGATCTGGACGAAGCCATTGCGCTCTCGGATGAAGTAGCGGTATTGTCCGCCGGTCCTGCCAGTCACTTGGTTGGAATCTACCCCGTTGGCCTGTCGCGTCCCAGGGACTTGGCCAATCTCCGTACCGATCCGGAATTTTCGGCTTTATACGCAACAATCTGGGCAGACCTGCGGCACGAGGTGATGAAGACTCATGAGCAACGCGCGGTTGCGATCGGATAAGACGGTCCCCATGTGGATCTGGCAGTGCCTGCTCGGCGCCGCAGCGCTCGCCTTATGGCAGTTCCTCACCGGTATCGGCGTCATGGACAGGTTTTTCTTCAGCCGTCCAGTGGACATCGCACAGAGGGTCGGGGCATGGATTTCGAGTGGTTCCGTGTGGCCGCACCTGCTGACAACCTTGAGCGAGGCAACCCTGGCCTTCCTCATCGGCGTGACCGCTGGAGTTGTTTTCGGGTTTCTGCTGGCGCGTTGGCAATTGTTGTCCGACATTTTGAGCCCTTACATCCGATCTTCAACGCCCTTCCCAGAGTAGTTCTGGCGCCCATATTTCTGCTGTGGTTCGGGCTCGGTATCTGGAGCAAGGTCGCCCTTGGCGTGACGGTCGTTTTCTTTATCGTTTTCTTCAACACTTACCAGGGCGTACGCGACGTTGACCTCGTGCAGCTCAATAACGCTCGCATGCTTGGCGCCAGCGAGAGACAACTGATTCGCCACGTCCTGATCCCGAGTGCATTGACCTGGATTTTTTCGAGCCTGCACATCAGCATCGGCTTCGCCATTATCGCTGTAGTGGTGGGCGAATATCTGGGCTCTTCCCATGGGGTGGGTTATCTCATCTCGCAAGCCGAGGGCGTGTTCGACACCACGGGCGTCTTCGCGGGAATGACGGTTCTCAGCATCGTGGTGTTGATGGTCGGGGCGCTGGTGGATCGGCTCGAGCGTTATCTGCTGCGGTGGAAGCCCGATCATAGCGCTGCGCGCGACCGCCAGCTTGTCTGAGCCGCGCAGTGAAACCCTCCGATTAAGTAGGTGAGGTAAGTGAATATGTATCGTTGTCCGCGGATGCAACTTTCGATCTTGACGAGCGCGCTCATCCTCATCGTTGGATGCAATCGGCAGACTCCCAGCGGATGTCTCATTCGGATTGCGCTTACCGGCCGGTCGTCGCTGTATCTGCCTCTCTTCGTTGCGGGGCCCGCCGGATGTTTCGATCGGGAAGCGATCCGCGTGGAGCTGGTGGAAACCGCCGGAAGCACAAAATCGATGGAGGCCCTGGTAGTAGGAAGCGTGAACGTCGCCGCTACCGACTATTTCGCTCTCCTGAATGTGGCCCTGCAGGGACAGTCTGTTCGGGGATTCCTTCTGATGCAGAAGATCCCGGGGTTCGCGGCCATCGTTTCGCCAAAGGCCTCCAAGGCGATTCGCAGGATAGAGGATCTGCGAGGTCGAACCATCGGGGTCGCCACACTCGGGAGTGGTTATCATCGCGTCTTAAACCGCATCCTACTGCTTCACGGCGTGAAGCCGGAAGAGGTCAGCGTCGTCGGTGTCGGCGCTGGGCTGTCCCTTGCGTTGGCGATCGAGCGTGGTATGGTTGATCTCGGCCTCGCCACCGATCTCACGATCGGTTATCTGGACCGCCGCTTTCCCGGCCTTACACTCCTCTTTGATACGCGAACGGCCGCGGACACAAAAGCAGCGCTCGGTGCGGAAGAAATAGGCTTCTTGATTCTCTGCGCTCGGACGGGTTGGTTGGATGCTCAGCCGCAGGCGGCGCGCAAGGTAGCCGGCGCAACTCAATGTGCGATCCGATGGGTTCAGGAGCACAGCCCGCAGCAGATTCGTGAAGTTCTTCCGCAAGCAAACCGGTCTTCGGATGCCGAAGCAGAC
Organism: Bryobacterales bacterium; assembly: GCA_963703295.1. Taxonomy (GTDB): domain Bacteria; phylum Acidobacteriota; class Terriglobia; order Bryobacterales; family Bryobacteraceae; genus PALSA-243. The sequence continues at coordinate 6,074,547 of OY969810.1, read as the reverse complement.
TATGAGTGGATCGCGGCTCAAAAGAGAGCGTCCTCGGCGGACGGAAGAATGATGTCTGAAGCTCATGCCGCCACAGTTCGCGTTCTGTTCCCTGAAGGTTCAGCCACGCCTAATCAGCAAGAGGTCTTTACTAATGAGTATATTAAGCAGTAGACTGCCGTTGGCGCTGGCCGTCTGTTTCTCCATCTCTTGCGGAAGCCGCTCACCTTCCGGACAATCTGAGCGAACGGAAGTCCGGCTGGCGGCGACTCGCGGGTCGCTTTTCTACCTGCCCGTTTTTGTCGCTGGCCCGTCTGGTTGCTTCGACAGACACAACCTGACCGTGAGAATCGAGGAGACTGAAGGGGTGTCGAAGTCGGTGACGGCGCTGCTTGCCGGAACGGTGGGCATCGCCGCGGTGGGTTACCTGCAAGCGCTCGACCTGGTATCGCAGGGTCGGCCTGTTCGAGCCTTCCTGTTGATGCAACAACTTCCGGGCATCGCCCTGATTGTCTCGCCGCGAGCATCCAAATCAATCCAGAGCATCGAAGACTTGAAAGGCGCGAATGTCGGAGTTACGTTTCCAGGAGCTGATTCTCAGCGGATACTGAATTACATCCTGCATCAACATCGTATGAGGGCGGAAGACGTCAGCATAATTGGTCTCGGCTCATGGGTAACACAGGTTCCTGCGCTGGAACATGGCACGGTGGACGCGCTGGTCGCAGCAGGCGTCCCGATTCCGCTTTTGCAGAGGCGCCACCCCGATCTCCGCATACTCTTCGACACCAGAACGCCGGAGTTCACAAAGGCCGCATTGGGCGTTGAGAAAATGGCCGACGCGGTTTTACTGACGCAGGAAAGTTGGCTGCGGTCCAATCCGGACACCGCTCGGCGGGTTGCCGGAGCCTGTCAATGCGCGCTGACCTGGATTCAAGACCACACTCCGGAACAGATCCGGGAGGTGCTTCCCGATTCGTGCCGCTCATGGAACGCCGATTCCGACCTTGAAGCGATCTTGTCCACGAAACTGATGCTTTCCAGGGACGGCCGCATGACCCCTGACTTGCACGACGCGGCGGTACGAATCGCGGAAATACCCAACCAGGCAAATCTTGCTAAGGCATACACCAATGAATTTCTTAAACCGTAGACTGCTGCTGACGCTGACTATTTGTTTTGCAGTGTCTTGCGGAAGCCGCGCGTCTTCCAGACAACCCAAGCGAACGGAAGTCCGGCTGGCGACGACCCGCGGAGCATTAGTCTACCTGCCGGTTTTTGTCGCCGGTCCGGCCGGTTGCTTTGAAAAGCAGAACCTCGACGTGAGAATCGAAGAGACCGAAGGCGCGCCAAAGTCGATGACGGCGCTTCTTGCCGGAACGGTGGACATTGCCGCGGCAGGTTACCTGCACGCGCTCGATCTGCGAGCGCAGGGAGGCCTTTCGAGCCTTCCTGGTGATGGCACAATTTCCTGGCTTTGTCCTGGCTGTCTCACCGCGAGCATCCAAATCCATCCGGAGGATCGAGGACTTGAAAGGAACGAATGTCGGAGTTACGTCTCCAGGAGCTGACACCCATTGGGTAGACTGCTGGCGCTTGGCGATATGTGCGGTTCAGCGGTACTTTTGGCGGAAATTCACGGATGCCTTACAAATAGGCATGAGTCCAAAGCACCTCTCCCAAGGCAATCCCATCGGACCGGAGCGGCAAGCGCATCCGGGAATCCGCGTTTACGGAAGACTGGCAAGAAGCGCAGCGTAAACTACGCGAACGGCTTCAGGCCAGGGACGACAAGATCCTTGATGTCGTTCGGAAAGGAGAGCAACTACAATTCGCGGACTGGGTGGATTTTTTCTTGGAGAACTACTCCAAACCGCCTATTCGCGCAGAGAAGACCCACGAGGCCAACGAGCGAGCCGGCCTGCATCTCAAACAAGCATTCGGCCAGCGTTCAGTCGGCGATATCAGCGCAGATGATATCGAGCATTACCTTCGGCGCCGACTGCAGACGCATGTCCAAGTCAAGACCACTACCGGTGTCATCTCAAAAGGCCGCCTTAAGCCGGCGACCGTCCACCAGGAACTGCGGGTTCTTCGCCGTATAATGAATGTCGCAATTCGGAAGAAGTTGCCGCCGGCAAACCCATGCGCGGGTCTGGAGTTTCCCGTTAAGGTGAAGGGGCTGTTTCGGCCACACTACGTGGGCTGGTCGGAGCAGCAGCGAATCGAGTTCCAGGCGCCTGAGTACCTGCGGAGCATCATCCGGATCATCACCGAGTCCGGGCTCCGAGTATACAAGGAGTTGAGGCCAATGAAGAAGGAGCAGGTGGATCTGGAGAACGCCGTGGTTTGGATTCCGGATTCGAAGACGCCTAACGGGATCGCTGAGGTGCTGCTCACGGATCTGGCTGTCGGAGCGTTTCGCGACCAGACGCGCATCGCGGGACCGGGACCTTGGTTGTTTCCGAGCGATGAGAATCCGACGGGCCATCAGAAGACATTGAAGACCGCATGGCACGCGACCTTGCGCCGGGCAAAGGTCTCGTATTTCCGGATCTACGATCTGCGGTCGACGTACGCGACTCGGCTCAGTGCGGGTGGCGTGGCGCATGAGTGGGTGACCCAGTTATTGCGGCAAGGTAACGCGAAGCTGTTCAAGAAGTATTCGCAGATGAAACTGCAGATGAAAAGGGAGGCACTCCAGAAGATCAATCGCAAGGCGAATGAAAGCGACGCGGGTTTTGTCACGGAGAAGGTCAACTGATGGGGTTTTGTCACGGTTTTGCCACGGTCGGAGCGATTTTGGCCCGATTTGGGCAGTCGCGACAGTATCGGAAATATGGGAAGTGGTTTAAAATCAGAGAAGCACAAAATGTCGGGGCGTAGCGCAGCCTGGTAGCGCACCTGCCTTGGGCGCAGGGGGTCGTGTGTTCGAATCACACCGCCCCGACCAAACCTCCTGCTGATTCCAAAAGAGTTGTTCAATCGTCGTGCCATCGTCTTCGCCCTTCCTTTGCCTCTACTGTGCCAAAACTGTGCCAGAACCCGGCTCGGATTGGCCTTTGACTGTGCCAAAACCCTGGCCGCTTTCGTTGGCCTGGCGGTTCAAGTTCGCCAGCGCCTCTCGCTTCATCTGCAGCTTCATCTGCGAGTATTTCTTGAATACTTTCGCATCGCCCTGCCGGAGCAACTGCGTGACCCACTCGTCGGCGACGCCGCCGGCGCTGAGCCGGGTGGCGTATGTGGATCGGAGATCGTAGATGCGAAAATATCGAACCTTCGCCCGGCGAAGTGTCGCGTGCCAAACAGTCTTGAACGTCTTCTGATAGCCGTCGGGATTCTCTTCGCTCGGGAAAAGAAACAGGCTGGGCCCTGAGAGAGCCAGTTGCTTCCGAAATGCATCCGCGGCGATCTCCGTCAGAGGGACCTCCGCAATGCCATTCGGCGTTTTCGAGTCCGGAATCCATACCGTCCCGTTCTCCAGATCGAGCTGCTCCTTCTTCATTGGTGTCAGCTCCTTGTAGATCCGAAGTCCGGTTTCTGTCACAATCCGGATGACGTTTCGCAGGTACTCTGGTCCGGCGGCTTCGATCTTCTGCTGTTCAGACCAGGTGACATAGTGCGGCCGAAACAGCCCGTCCACCCTCGCCGGGAATTCAACGCCGGAACATGGATTCGCAAACAGGAATTTCTTGCGAACCGCCACATTCAACATGCGACGCAACACTCGCAATTCCTGGTGGACCGTCGTGGCCTTCAGCAAGCCCTTCTCCACGAATCCATCCTTTGCTTTCACCTGCACTCGCTGTTTGAGACGCCTACGGAGGAATCCTTCGATATCGTCAGCGGTCAGATCAGCGAGCTTGGTGTTCTCGAACATCTTTCTCAGGTGCTTCAGCGCGCGCTCGTTGACCTCATGGGTTTTCGATGCGCGGAAGGGGGGCTTGGAGAAGTTCTCCAAATAAAAATCCGCCCACTCCCCAAAATTGAGATCCTGACCGCGGCGCAACGCGGGCAGGGTGTTGTTGTCTCGGGCTTGGAGCCGTTCCCTGAGGCACTTCTGCGCTTCCGTCCAGTCCTCAGTAAGAGTCGATTCTCTCTGGAGAGCACCGTCCTTATCCCGGTACCGCATCCACCGGATCTTCGATCCTTTGCGTTTGTACAAGGCCCTATCATGCTTCACTGGTCTTGCCAATTCACCACCTCCTGTTTGAACTGCGCGCGGAAGGGCTCCAACTCCGACTTCAGAAATCGGATGTTGCGGCCCATCACGCGGAGATGGGGAATCTGCTTTCGCTCAACCCAAAGATACACGGTTTGGATGCTGACACCCAAGTACACAGCGGCTTCGCGAACCGTTAGCGGAACTTCTTCGGGGAGAAGCGCGAGAGCGGCGGCGGCTCCGTCGGTGGACTTGGTTTGGGGGAGGTGCTTTGGACTCATGCCTATTTGTACGACTTCTCTGCATTTCCTCCAAAAGCGGTTGGGTATATCGAGTGGACTCACGAAATCGTCGAGTTTGAACGGTCCCACCCTCTATGTGGAGAATTGTAGTCCGCGGGTGACACCTTGACTAGATCGCGGCTCTCGCTAATCCTGCGCTGCGAACGCTTCATCTATCGCCGCTGCGACTTTCTTCAGAGACGGGCGGTCGGTTACTGGGCACAAGGCGTAGTAGTCTGTGCCGCTTACGCGCTTGAAGCCTACGCGCGACCAGTACTGCCGGAGCTTTCGCCTTGCTATCCGGAATGCAGCCGCCGGATCTTGGAGTCCGTCGGGTGGGCGCCAACCTGAATTAAGGTAGTTCCGGAACTGAAGGGGAAAAGGCTTCATCGCCACCAATCCGCAATTGGCGCCGAAGAGGTCGATGGTACGAGAGACCGCCAGCAGGCCCAGTCCGCGCTTGCGGAAGCGCGGTTCAATCTCAGCGCGCTCGAGTATGAGGAGGTCCATCGACAGAATATTAGGAAATTGACGTCGAATGCCTTCTTTGTATTCCCAATCGTCTGGTTCAAAGGGTTCAAAGAAGGCAGCATGGTAATCCGCCATTTCTCTGCTCTGGCCGTCCATTACCTCGAACAGATTCTCGCCGGCGTTCGCAATGCGTCCGACCTGAACAAGCGAGGCGCTGATCTGTCCAATGACGACCTTGGATTCATCATCCCGGATTTCGCCGTCGATTACCTGGATAAACGTGAAACTCGGCTCGGTCTCGGTGAGAGGGGCCGCAAGATGGAAAACTACTTCAAGCATCGTATATTCCAATCGCTCTGAAAACGATCTGAGTCCGGATTGACATCGTATGGATCCACCGGACCACTCGTTCGTCTCATAACCCAAAGTTCGTTGCTTTAAGCCGACCCTTTGCCTCCGGAGCAAAAGGTCGGTGGTTCGAATCCACTCGGGCGTACCAAACTCCTTCATAATGAGTCAGTTACGAGGCTCGGTTTTTTCCGGCTTTTGGATTGATCTTTTTGCTTCGGGGGCAAAGGGTCGATATCGGAATCAGCCGCATTCCATGCGGTCTCGATCAACCTGCCCTTAATCTTCCCGAGCAATTTCCCCCGCGATTTCAGACTGTTTTGGCCGTCGCGGTCGCCCATTTTGAAGCAGATTGGCCGAACGTTTTCGCGGTCGAATCGCTAAGGAGGGCGGTCGCCTGCCCCGCGGTCGGAAGCAGAAGTCGTCGTCGCCATTCACGGCGCTGCCTGACGCTCGAAGTCGACTCTGAGAAGATCTTGCTGTTGAGCTTGCGGGCTCGGTCGCCCCTGGGCGCCCGTTGGTTGGACTGCGCCAACTTATCCTGGGAATTGGGGCGGAATGTCAGCGACGGGATGCCGAGGTATTCTCGGGCTCCGAATTGGTCCCTGATGTCTCCTTCGAGCCTCCGATTACGCTATCTCTTTCGAAGCTGTTTTTTGGACACTGGAAACTCGGCGGCAGCGTTCTTGTCGAGTTCCAGTTTGCCTGGAACCACTGGGCGGTCCTTTGCGCATCTGGACTGAGCGGCTTCACGGGTCCTGGTGAAACTTATGCCAACCGATCCATCTGAAGAAGCCAATAGTCAGCCAAGGCATTGGATGTCATCTTTGCTTCTTCGCCGCACAGGCTGGCCGATAGTTTTCCCCACCGACATAAGTAGCCCATTCCTCTCGGGTGAGGCTTCGATAGAGATAATCACACGCGTGGGTCTCAAGAAACTTGTTGTCAAGAACCCATATCTTTGCCGTTCCGTCGTCGGAACCCGTCGCCAATCTGCCATCTCTTGCCCAGGCGAGGGACCTGACTGCCTGTTGGTGCGCCCGAATCCGCCTTACGGAATTGCCGTCGCGTACGTCTACCAAGGCAACTCTGCCCTCTTCGTCTCCAACGGCAAGCTGGAGCCCGTCGGACTCCATGCAATCACTTTCCAGCCGCTCCCGCCCCTACTGATAAACGTTCGGCTGCTGCCACTTCTCGAATCCCAAATGCCAATCTGATTGGACCCGTCGACCGACGCGATGGAAGCGCCAGACGGTTGCCAAGCCAGTGCGAGCGCCTTATGGCCATCGGCACTCAGTTTCCGAATCACTTTTCCGCTGATATCGTAAATAGCAGTAACGAGAAGGGTCCTGCTTTTGGCTTCCGATTTGCCCACCTGAAAGCCTCGCCTTGAGGACTCGCCGGAACGTCCGGCGATGTCGCCGCGAGGTGAGTATTTGAACAACAGATCACAATCGTTCTCGACCAAAACCAGAGCGCACCAGCACCACGGGTTTCAATCTGCCGGGTCGATTCTTCTGGGTCTTCCCGGCGACTTGGTCGTCTCCAAACAGAAACTTCGGCGCGCCGAGGCCATCGCCTGCGTCCGTCTGAAACGCCAGGAGGCGAATCAAAATCTCGGTTTTGCGTCGCGTCCGTTCGTGCTCTGCGGACTGCCGATCAAGAAGCCAGCCGCCGGCCAATTGCTCCACGAGAGACGCAACGGCCAGTTCTCCCTTCAGGTGACTGGACACCCGTCGTATGGTCTCCCGTGGGGACAGGACCGGCTCATTCCGATCTTCCTGGCGACGCTGGCGATCCGTCAGCAGAGCCAGACGATTCAGTTTCGAAGCGCAGCGGAGATGCTTGACTCCTTCGGCATGCAGCAGGGTGGGACGCAGTACCGAAGGCTGGTAGCCGCCTTCCAACGCATCTTCGGCGCAACGATCTTCTTCGGTACCGACATGCAACGAGAAAGGGCCGCCGTTGTGCATCGGGCGCGCTTCAACTTCATGAGCGAAGCGCGGATTTGGTACTCGCGTGACGCAGATCAGGCAACCCTTCCGGGCGGCTTCCAGAACGAAATTGTTCTCAGTCACGAATTCTTCAACGAGATTATGAGCCATCCGATCCCAACCGACATGGAGGCGGCGAAGGCGCTCTCCTGTTCTCCGGCCGCTCTCGATTTGTTCATGTGGCTTTCGTATCGTTGCTTCGTGGCAAAAGGACGTGAGCGTGTACCACTCTTTGGAGACTTCGGGCTCGTGAATCAACTCGGCAGCGCCGATTATGCAAGGCCTCGGAAGTTCCGCGAGCGGCTCGAAGGCTGGCTGGACCTGGTCCGATCAATGTGGCCTGAGTGTCCGGCCGCGATGGATACGCCTGGCACAGGGTTATGGGTGGATCGAGCCGCTGCGGTCCTGCCGGGGGGAGGCAAATAATGAATACATCGGAGCGACGAACTGGAATCTGACGACTATCGTTGGAGCAAATCGAAGCCACGGTCGCGGATCATCTCGGAAATGGACGCGTCCCTGGGAACCAGGCTACCGCGTGTCTGAGTCGACAAGTGTCCATGTATCTGGCCAAGAACATTGGGGGATGGAGCACGACCAGAATCGGACGATTCTATAACGTCGCCATCACACCACTGTTCTTCACGCGATTGAGAAGATCGAACGGCTTCGCGAGACGGATAAGTCCCTTCCCTGGACGGGTTGATCGAAGTGATCACCGCCGAGTTAAGTCTGGGGACGGAGGGCAACGCCAAAGAGCAATTTCAGCGTCGGTGGACTACCGCCTTGATGTGGATACCGTGCGCATCGCTGCGAATCTAAGCCTGACACCGGCTCGGACGCAGGCGTCCGTGGCGATGGCATCCACGCTAGTCCAACAGTCGCACGACGCGAACGACGCGGCGGGAAAACTGACAGAGGCGTTCCGCAGTCTCCAAGTGCCGCTGGGATACCCGGATTCCACCTTCGATTTAAAGAACCCGTTTTGGGCCGTGGCCGGAAAACTCGCGGGATGGCTGCTCACTATTTTCGCGCTTTCGCTGGGCGCACCATTCTGGTTCGATACGCTCAGCCGGATCACCAGTTTGCGCCAGGCCGGGCCGAAGCCAACGAAAGCTAGCTAAATGGTAAACGGGCGGGCTGCCAGCGATTTGTCCAACATTTGATCCGCCGATATTGAAGGTCCAGCGCCAGTTATTAGGCTAGTTTGGCCGTGTAGACCGGTCGTTTTGGCGTCGACCGCGCGGATCCCAACTCCTTTTTTCTCCATCGGCCCAGCGAACGGCAACCGGTACCCTTCGGCCTTCTACACATAGACTGCTAACAGTGTCGGCGCGCTGGCGCCCGCGACACTAAACACGGAATGGATATAAATCCTTTAAAATGTGGTGCGGAGAGGGGGTTTGAACACCCACTAGTGTTATGTCCAACAAATAACTAGACAGACTGGTCTGGCCGCGTTATCGTGGGTCGTGGGGAATTCGCGTCAGCTTTCGGAAGTCGAACAGGAGAAGCTCCAGCAGTGGACTGCAGCCCACGGCACCCCACAGCAGGTCGCTTTGCGTTGCCGAATCGTTTTGGCCGCCGCTGCAGGCGAGTCCGATGTCACCATTGCGAAACGGCTTTCGGTGAATCGAAACACGGTGATTCTGTGGCGAAAGCGCTTCGGCGATAAGGGGCTGGACGGTCTGTGGGACATCGCTTCCGGACGCGGTCGAAAGCCGACGTACCAAATCGCTAAGATCGCCGCTATCGTGGATGCGACCCTGCAAACCAAACCTGCGGGGATGACGCATTGGAGTTGCCGGACCATGGCCGAGAGCCAGGGCGTCAGCAAGTCCACCGTCAACAATATTTGGCGCGCCCACAATCTGCAGCCACATCGTACGAAAACTTTTAAGCTCTCGCGCGACCCTAAGTTCCTGGAAAAGATGACCGATGTGGTGGGTCTGTACCTGAATCCCCCGCAACAGGCGATCGTCCTGTGCGTAGACGAAAAGAGCCAGATTCAGGCATTGGATCGTACCCAGCCGGGATTGCCGATCAAGAAGGGGCGATGCGGCACGATGACCCACGATTACAAGCGCAACGGCACGACCACCCTGTTCGCCGCCTGGGAGACTTTAGAGGGCAAGGTCGTCGGCGAATGCCATGAGAGGCACAGGCATCAGGAGTTTCTGAAATTCTTACACCGAATCAACTCCGAGTTTCCCGGCGATGTCCCGTTGCATCTGATCATGGACAACTACGGAACGCACAAACACGCAAAAGTAAAGGCGTGGTTGAAACGTAATCCTCGGTTCGTGTCTCACTTCGTCCCAACCAGTTCCAGTTGGATGAATCTCGTCGAGAGATGGTTCGGTCACCTCGACAACAAGACTATCCGCCGTGGCGTCTTCCTCAGTGTGGCCGACCTGAAAGCGTCTATCGAAGCGTTTCTCGCGGCTTGGAATCAGGATCCCAAACCCTTCGTTTGGACCGCGACCGTCGAGTCCATCCAGGAAAAACTCACCCGCTGTCGCCAGACCTTGGAGCAGATCAAGCCCGGCTGCACCAGCCCCAAATCCAGAAAGCGGAAGAAATCAACTGTCTAGTTATTTCGAAGACATTACACTAGATTGTTCCCGCTAGCACCTCAAGCGGAAATGAGTGGTTCCAGGGCGGCCCGCAGAGGCCTAAGTTGTTGACCCAACACAAGGGACCGGTCCGTGCTGGCCCCGAGCGGTCGGGGCCGTAAGGTCCAAATAGGGTCCAACGACGGCCCCGAAAGGGCCGCCTAGATTACGCATTGAGGTGTCGGTTTTCCGGGAGCATACGCGAGCACAGATAGCTCTCCGCACGTTACTTCAACGGAAACGGTAGCGTGACCTGGCTTGAAGATCTCAATGCCGAAACCGAAAGCAATTGCGCAGGAATGGCAATCGCTCCGTGAACTCCTGTCAGATCCTGAAAGGAGCCCACCATGACGCCGGCGTCATTGATGCCAAGAGCCTGGTCGGCGAGAGTTGCGTCAACCCCGGGTTCGAGCGGCTGGAAGTTGCCTCCCCCTTCCAAAAAGGCGTCGACTCGTAAAAAGTTCGGGAACTGAATCCGGGCGGTGCCGGCAATTTCGCCTTTGTTGTTCAAGGCGTGGAATAAGGTGGAAGTCGTGATCGCAGCGGTTGACGTGGTCGGATAATTCAGCGGAGCTAGCGAGCCTGCGAATCCTTGGAACCCGAAGGTTTGGGCCGTCGTCCCCAGCTGTCCGCCGAGGTCGTAGGTTCCCGCCATCTCGCCGAGGTCGTTGATTCCGGCCACGCTCAGGTTTTGAGCGAAGGCGGCGTTGACTGGAAGGAACTGGCCACCAAGGTAGACGAATCCATGAACCCTGCCCGCGGCGTCCGTGTAATCTCCCGCGATAGCCGGTATCGGCCAATTGTTGATTGCCAAAGCCTCGGTGGCCGCGGCGCCCGGGTAGTCGATTGTGGAGTACTGGCCTTTTCTGAGCAGGAAACCGTGCTGTTTGCCACCGGAATCGAGGTACAAACCCACGATCTGTCCGGCGTCGTTTACTTTAGTCGGCACAGTAGCCCGAGCGCCCGGGAAGTTCACCTGCTGCAGGTTCGCGATCGTCGTGGCTCCGGTCGCGGGATCGAAGCTGAAATCCATCTGGATGCCGACAAGAGACGATGGCGTCGGTTCGGCGTACCCCACGATCGTCATCTTGTTGTTCACGGAATTGTTCACGCCCGTCAGGACGCTGGAATCGGCTCCCGTGAAATCGACTCCCACATAGCCGAAATTGGTGAAGATTGGGCACGCCGTGGAGGGGCTGGAGAAAGTACTGAGTGAAGAAAACCAACCATTCACCGAAGTAGAATCACGACCGCCGGCGAACCATCGCAGGAACGCCACCTCCGGGAACTGATAGCTTCTTCCGTTCAGGCTCACACTGAGTCCGTGGTTGACCGCGGTCAAGGGATCTCCCACCTCCAGGAGTGGGTTGTCGCATATGTGCGGGAAGGCCGGCTCCTGCCAGGCGGGAACCATGTTGTCTCCGTCCGGATCGAAGAGCCATTCGGCGATTTCATGGCCCAGAACCGCGGTCCCGGAGGCATTTTCATTGTCGTGGACAGCTGCCGAGTTGGTGCTGAAGTAACCAGTCTGTATATACGGTTGAATGACGGGGTTCGTCGCGGTACCCGCGTTGACTCCGGCATGGAACCCTAGCGAACCGCCGCCGTTCAGGTCGACGCCTTCGACGCTGGACATGAGATGAATAGAGAGCGATTGAACGGGGAGGCCAACGCTGAGGGTCGTGTTCAGGGTGGTTTCGAAAAGCCACGCTTCGTCGACGACTCCGAGCCTGATTCCATGGGAGTCTACGGTGGTTAAGCCTTCCCCATCCGGGACCTGGATCACCTGCACCGGCAGGATCCGCGGCGCGGCCAGCAGCACGTGATAGCCCGAGCGGTTGCCGGGGATGGACGACCAGAAGTTCGCCCGCAGCATCGCATCGCCGAACTGCGTCGTCCCGACTTGGGTGGGCCCCACTGTCCACGGCACGGGCTGGAAGATCGGCGAATTCACAATGCCGGCGAGCGGCGTGACGCCGTCCACCAGATCGGTGGTGGCGTCAAAAACGCCGCCGTCGGGAAAGATCAGGCGATAGGGCACGATCACCGTGGGAATGGTGGTGGTTGTGCCTTGGGATGGGTCCGAACCAATGATTGTGAATGGATAGGTGACTCCTTGCGAGGTGAACGAGCTCGTCCAATGCGGCATCGCCAACGCCTGGTCATGCGCCTGGCCGGGCTGGGCCTGTGCACTCGGCTTGTCCTTTTGCATTCGCCTGCCCACGCTTACCCGGCCCTGCTGGGCGTTATGGATGGCGGTCTCCCAGCGGGATGGGCCTTGCGGTTGTGTCTGCATCCGGTCAAAGAAACGGACTTGGGCGCCCACCGAAGACGGAGTCAGGCCCAGAATCATGGCCACGAGCGAACATCGAAATATACGAGAGTTCATAGCACCCCATCAAGCGGAAGAGGGCGGGCGAAACCTACCATTTAATCGGCAAATCTTTTTGCACGTCTGCGGTAGAATCATCGCAACACCCATGGACGAGACAGCCCCGCAGCCGGTCACGGAACTACTCTGCTTTGCCACATTGCGTACGAAATCATGGCGACGGGCGGACCGCCGGGGCGATCTTCCGAGGCCGTGAATACCCGTCCCGCGGCCGGCGTAATGCCGAAGACAGGCAGGAAATTTGCCTCCAGACGCAAGGCGCTCAGCCTGAGGGGATTGGTTTCCGCTAGATCGGTCTCGATTGTACCGGCCTGAAAGGCAGTAACTTCCTGGAACGGTCCGGGATGTTTGCGCAGGTCGAAGTACGGTTCGGCAAGGAAAAACTCATTCGTATCGAGGGGCGTCATCATGCCCACCGATACCAGTCGGTCCCCATTCGAATAAGGCAGTGGACGAAACAGGATGCGATCCACCACGCTGAAAACGGCGCTTGTGGCGCCGATGCCCAATGCGGCCGCCAGAATTGCGGTCAGGGAGAAGGCAGGATTCCGTAACAGCCCACGTATTGCGTAACGGATGTCCTGCGAAAAAGCGTCGAGCGCGGGAGCCATTTTCTAGAGACACCGCCCAGGCCCGTTTTGTTGCGGGCGCCAATTCTGGCCTCGGCTAGTTCGCGGCCAGCGCCGCCGCGATCGCAAGCGAGATCTTTTCCCAGTCTCTTGTTTCGCTTTCGAAACGACTGCGACCGGCGGCTGTCAGCTTGTAGAATTTGGCGCGGCGATGACTCTCCGATTCGTCCCAATACGCTGTAAGCCATCCTGCGCGTTCCATACGGTGGAGCGCGGGAAAAAGCGAACCAGGCTTCACCTGAAATGTTCCATTGGTAATTTCCGCAATGCGGCGAGATATGCCCAGTCCGTGCAGTTCCCGAACGGTCAGCGCCTTAAAAATCAGTAGGTCGAGGGTGCCCTGTAACAGGTTGGTCTGGTTCGACATGCTCCTGCAGACATTCTATATCGGCTTTCGGAGCCATAGAAAGCAGTGATTTCCGATGCGGTCCGCGCGACCGGAATGGAAGAACGCAAGGTCCAGATAGCGCAGCGGAAACAAGAGCCATCCCAGAATGCCGTGCGTGGCCACGCGCCACATTTTCCACGGGAAGATCAGCTTCGCATATTCGATCGTGAAAACGAGGATCGTTGCCGTCGGGCCCGTTCGCCACCCCTCGGCCACCGGTTCCATGCCGCCCGAAAGAAGCTTCAATCCATCCAAAGTGAAGCGCCGGTAATCGCTGGGATATTCGTGGAAGGGATGGCAGAAGGGAGTCACCAGGTGTGCATACCCACCTGGGGCGAGGACGCGTTCGATTTCGCACATCACCTGGTGTGGGTTACGGACGTGTTCCAGTACCGCATCGCATTCCACCCGCGTGAAAACTCCATCGACAAAGGGCAACTTCTCGGCGTCAGCGGCGACATCTACACCGGCCATCGCGAAGAGGTCGAGATTCACATAGCCGGGCGGTGTGCGTCCAGCGCCGCCGATATAAAGGTTCCACCTGCCCAAGGGAAAATCGCGCGGCTCATTTGGGTTCATGATAAATGGCGCGGGCGGCAAAAGCATCCGGCGCAAACGCGACATGGCCCCGCGACGCCGGTATAACCTCTGCAGATCTCTTGTCTCCATATGAGTAACTGGGCGGATACACGGCGGTCGCGATAACTTGCTCCATTCTATACATTCCGGCGCAATTGCTGTTAAATCGCACCCTTAACCCGCATTTCTCACCAGCTTTCTGCTGCGGCGCGCGATAAGGCCGCGTCTACTGCGTTGCGCTTGGTCACCGTACTCGACGTACTGTTCAAGTACGCCTCCGCGCGCTGACCGGCGCGCGCCTCGTATCCGTAGCCTTCTCACGCGCCTCGCGACGAAACCTGGTGAGAAATGCGGGTTAACACTTAGTAAACGTTAAAACGTCTAACTCCAACGTGATATTCTGACTAGCAAACGGTGGCCTCGCCTTTTTCCAATTCGGCCAGCCCGTTGTCGAACAACGCAGAGCGGGCTGAACTCGCGGAGGTTCTCAGCTCCGAGTTATTCAGACGGTCGCCAAAGATCTCGCGGCTCCTTTCCTACATTTGTGAAAAGTACTTTCGCAATGAATGCGAGCAGGTGACGGAACACAGCATCGCGTTAGACGTGCTGGAACGCGGCGCCGGCTTCGATCCCCAGGTGGATTCGGTAGTGCGAGTCGATTTCCACCACCTTCGCAAGCGTCTTAAGAAATTCTACGAGACGACCGGGAAAGACCACGTCATCGAAATCCTTATTCCGAGCGGCCGTTATACGCCTGAATTTATTGCGCGGAGCCAAGTGGCGACGCCGGAAATCTCCGCGGAGGTCAAGCCCGTGGATCTTGAGGATTCACTGCCCAGAATTCCTGCTCCACCGCGCCGTTGGATGACGGCCGGCGCCATCCTTTTATTCGCATTGGGACTTTTCACTGTAGATCGCGTCCTGGCGCATGTCCGGCATAGTGCTATTTCCAAGCCAGCGGCGGCTACGGCGCAGGATGGAGAAGGCATTCGTATCCTGGCGGGGGAGTGGGACGGCGATTACATCGACAAAGCGGGCCGCAGGTGGTTGTCCGACCGATTTTTCACAGGCGGCCAGACCTTTCATCGGCCTCATACAATTCTGCGCACCCAAGATCCCGAGATTTTTCAAACCGGCCGTGAAGGCCAGTTCGCCTATGAGATTCCTCTCAAACCAGGGACTTATCAGTTACAGCTTTACTTCGCCGAAACCGGCTTTTCGGGCGAGGGCCTACGCGGCGTAAACATCGCGATCAACGGTATACCCCAGGAAAGTCTGGACATAGCATCCGATGCAGGCGGCGCCGATACTGCGACTACCAAAATCTACGAGGACGTCTCTCCGGCCAAAGACGGATTGCTGCATCTCACGTTTCAAAGCACCGGAC
Organism: Bryobacterales bacterium; assembly: GCA_963703295.1. Classification (GTDB taxonomy): domain Bacteria; phylum Acidobacteriota; class Terriglobia; order Bryobacterales; family Bryobacteraceae; genus PALSA-243. The sequence continues at coordinate 6,059,322 of OY969810.1, read as the reverse complement.
CGAGCTTCGTGAACGCCATCGAGGTGCTGACCGGATTGCCGGGTAAGATGCGTCCGTTGCGTTTTACGGCGAGAGACTCGGTGTTTCGCGATAGCTCCGGGTTGATCTGGCTTCCCGACCTGGGGTTCGCCGGTGGCCGCCGCTCGATGCGCCAAGCCAGCGTCATTGGCACGCCGGACCCCGCGCTCTATCTGGTGCAGCGTTTCGGCCACTTCAATTACTCGATTCCGGTAGCGGAAAGGCATCTTTATACCCTGAAACTCTACTTCGCGGAAACGTGGTTTGGGAGCGCCAATTCCGACGGAGGCATTGGCAGCCGAGTTTTCGACGTGTATTGCAATGGGACCACCCTACTGAAATCGTTCGACATTCTACAGGCAAGCGGAGGCGTGGGCGGCCGCGCCGTAGTTGAGGTCTTCCATGATCTGCCGGCATCTCCGCAGGGGAAGCTGGAGTTAAACTTTGTTCCGGTTGTGAACTATGCACTGCTCACCGCCGTGGAAGTGCAACAAAAATAGGGTCGAAGTATACATCAGTAGCGTTAAAATTAACGCCCGGAAACTTCCTCTGTCACGCGTTCAGGCCTAGACTGGGATTCTCAAAGTGGGAATTACGGCCAACGGCCGATAAATCAAGGGAGTCTCCTGCATGCGACGTCTGCGAGGGATCTGCGCCCTGTCGGCGCTTGTACTATTCACTTCCATTCCAGCCTTTTGCCAAGCCGTTAACGCAACTCTGTTGGGCACCGTCACGGATGCGTCAGGCGCAATTGTGCCCAACGCGAAAGTAACGATTACAGAGGAATCCACCGGGGTTTCTCACACTGCCCAAGCTAATGAAAGCGGCAACTTCACGTTTCCAGATCTTCCTCCAGGCCGCTACACGGTGAGCGCGGAAGTAACAGGTTTTAAAAGAGAGATCAGAAGAGGGATCGATGTAGTGGTTAATTCCACCAGTCGTGTCGATCTCCAACTGCAACCCGGTAACGTGGCCGAAACTGTGGAAGTCACGGCCACGGCCCCGGCCTTACAGACCGATAGCGCGAGCGTAGGCCGGTCGATAGGAACGGAGACGGTGGCGAATCTCCCGCTCGGTATGAACCGCAATTTTCAAGCGTTACTGAACCTCGTACCCGGGACAGCGCCAGCCACGGAACAACACTCGCAGTTTTTCAATGCATCGAGCTCGCTTCAGACGGAAGTGAACGGCCAGCCCCGGCAGACCAATAACTATCAGATCGAAGGCATCGACAATAACGAACGGACCGGTCTGCTTCAAATCCTGATTCCGCCGAATGAAGCGATCCAAACGGTGGACGTTTCCACCAATAATTTCGACGCCGAACTCGGCCGCGCCGCAGGCGGCGTCACGAACGTGATTCTAAAATCGGGAACCAACCAGTTTCACGGCGCAGCTTTTGAATTTTTTCAGAACAGCGACCTGGATGCGCGCACCTTCTTCAACGCTTCCACTGGCCACGTTGCCTATAACTACTTCGGCGGCGACATCGGAGGACCTATCAAGAAGAACAAACTGTTCTTCTTCACCGACTATCTGCGGGTGGAGGATCATGAAGCGAATACCAGCCTGGTAACCATTCCCTCCCTGGCGAGCCGCACCGGCGATGAAAGCGCTTCGCCGGCGCCGGTCTACAATCCATTTACGGGCGCCCAGAACGGGACGGACGCAGGCCGAACGCCATTCCCGGGCAATATCATTCCAGCGAATCTCATCAATCCAATTTCAGCCAAAATTCTGGCGCTGCTTCCCGCGCCCAATCAAAGCTTCAATCCCGCTAACCCGGTGAACAACTATTTCGCCGCGCTGCCCTTCACCAAAAACTACAATTCGGTGGATGTCAAGATTGACTACAACATAGGCGATAGAGATCGCCTCAGCGGGCGCTTCAGCTTCCAGCGTCCCGTGGTGTTCCAGGCGCCGCTATTCGGCAACGCGGGCGGCGATGGACCGGGTGGCGCTTTCATGGGTACCGGGACGCAGAAAACCTATAGCGCCGGCATCAACTACAACCGCACCATCACGCCGACCTTGATTACCGAGGTTCGCGTAGGGGTGGCGCACTACCATAACGAGGCGTTCCCCAGCGATTTTGGAACCAATGACGCCACGGCGCTGGGTATCCCGGGAGTAAATCTTTCGTCCGACGCATTCACCAGCGGCATTGTCGGCATCAATGTGGGCGGCCCATTCTCTCAACCGATGATTGGATATTCGGCGAGCCTGCCATGGGACCGCGCCGAGGCCAATATCGACTTAGTAAATAGCTGGACCAAAATCAAGGGCAATCACACCATCAAATGGGGCGTAGATATTCGACGCGTTCGCGACGACTTGCTGCAAGATCAGACCTATAGCCCGCGGGGTATCTATACGTTTGGAGCCAACCAAACCTCGATCGTTGGCGCGGCAACCAACTGGGGAAACGATATAGCGAGCCTGCTGCTCGACCAGCCCAGCGGCGCCGGGCGTGATTTGGATACGTTCTTTCCGGCCTATCGCGACACATGGTTCTTCGCTTTTGGCGGCGACCGTTGGCAGGTTTCACCGAAACTTACATTGGACTTGGGTCTGCGTTGGGAGCTCTATGAGCCGGGTACGCCGCATTTCCCAGGGGGATTCTCTAATTACGATCCATACAGCAATACCCTCGTGGTGGCGGGCATTGGGAACAACCCAAGCAACCTCGGAATGCAAACCGATTATAAGTACTTCGCGCCCCGCGTGGGAATCGCGTACCGCCTTACCCCGCAAACCGTGATGCGCGCCGGTTTCGGTATGAGTTATACGCCCTTTCCCGATAACACCTACGCTTATAACTTTCCGGTTCGAGCCAACAACGCATATAACACCAGTCCCACTGGCAATGGCTATGGTCCGGCCGTGCTTGGCGACGGAGTTTCGCCCGCTCTGTTCCAGGCCGGGTTCCCGGCACCCGTGCCGGTAGCCATCCCGGCGAACGGGATCATCACTCCCACAGGCACGCTCGCGAGCTCGAACTTCTTTGTGATTCCTCTCGATTACAAGAATCCATACGTGGAGTCATGGAATGTCGCGGTGCAGCGCTCGCTTCCCGGCCGCTTCAATTTAGACGTGGCTTACGTGGGGAATCACGGGGTCCGAACGCCCGATCAATTTAATCTCAACGTCAGCTACACGCCGAATTCGGGCAACGCAGGCGACATCTTCTTTCCACGGACGCAGAGTTACACGCAGTTCTGGCGTGGATTCTCTTCCATGTACAATGCGTTGCAAGTGAAGTTCGATCGCCGTTTCTACAATGGCCTAAGCGTCACCACTTCGTTCACCTGGCAGAAGGCGATGGACATGCAGACTGGGGACGACGGCAATCTACTCTGGTACATCAACGCCCGACGCAACTGGGCGCGGGCCGATTTCGACCGCACCCTGAGCTTTGTGCAGAGCTACGTTTATCAACTACCAATCGGCTCGGGTAAAAAACTGCTCGACCATGGCGTGGCGTCAAAGATTATTGGCGGCTGGCAGGTCTCGGGCATTCTCACCCTGCTGACCGGTACGCCGTTCTACATAAGCGCCAACGGCGGCGCATTGAACACGCCGGGAGAGACGCAGACCGCGAATCAGGTTGGGCCGGTGGATATTCTGCACAATATCGGGCCGGGCCAGCTATGGTTCAGCACCTCGAGCTTCACTCAGCCCGTTGGGGCCGGTGTCTTCGGAACCAGTGGCCGCAATATTCTGAGCGGCCCCGGCATGTTCCGTATCGATCTCTCGCTCTTCAAGACCTTCTCGTTCACCGAGCGCATCAAGCTTGAGATCCGCGGGGAGAGCTTCGACCTGACGAACACTCCGGCGTTTAGCAATCCCAACGGCTCGTTGACCAGCAGTTCATTCGGCCAGGTGACCGGAACTGTGAATAGCGGCGCGGGAGTGAACGGCGTCGGCACCTTCGGCCGCGCATTTCAGCTAGGCGCGAAGGTGACGTTTTAGGAAGAAACGTTCCGCATTCGATGCTGCGATAATAGGAGCAGGCGGCCTCGTTCTCGCGGGGCCGCAAACTCCTATTTCCACTCATCGATGATTTCCTTTTCTAATATAAACAAGCAGTACGGCAAGCAACTCGTCTTCGTAGATGCTTCATTTCAGTTAAACCCGGGCGAAAAGGTTGGTCTGACCGGGCCCAACGGCGCGGGCAAAACCACGCTTTTCCGCATGATTATTGGCGAGGAAGCGCCGGATGAAGGCGAAGTCACCGTCCCGAAGAAGCTCACCATCGGCTATTTCTCGCAAGACGTGGGAGAGATGCAGGGCCGTTCTACGCTGGACGAAGCGATCGCCGGCAGCGGCCGCGTGGGCGATCTGCATCATGAACTGGAAGCACTGCAGCATGCGATGGAAGATCCGGAGCGCGTTGACGAGTTGGACGCTACGCTCGCGCGCTTTGGCGAGGTGCAAGAAGAGTACGAGCATCTGGGCGGCTATACCCTGGAGGCTCAGGCGCGCGAAGTGCTTCATGGTTTGGGTTTTCAGGACGATCAGATCGATGGCGACGCGGGAGCGCTTTCCGGCGGATGGAAGATGCGCGTGGCTTTGGCGCGCGTGCTGCTGGGCCGGCCGGACGTGCTGCTGATGGACGAGCCGACCAACCATCTGGATATCGAATCCATCGTTTGGCTGGAGCAGTTTTTGAAAACCGCGCCGTCTACGCTCTTGATGACGTCGCATGATCGCGACTTCATGAACCGCATCGTAACTAAGATCGCGGAGATTGATTCCGGCGAGATTGTGACTTACTCGGGCAATTACGATTTCTATGAGCGCGAGAGGGCTATTCGCGAGACCAACCAACAGGCCGCTTTCGCGCGCCAGCAGGCGATGCTGGCGAAGGAACAGAGATTCATCGACCGCTTCCGCACTCATGCGGCCAAAGCGGCGCAGGTGCAGAGCCGTATCAAGGCGCTGGATAAAATCGAGAAGATCGAACTGCCGAAGAAACGGCAGGTGGTGAAGTTCGAGTTCCGCGCGCCGCCGCGTTCGGGCGATCAGGTGGCGGTGCTCGAGAATATCGAAAAGCGCTTCGGCTCGCGTGTTATCTATGACGGCTTCGGCATGATCATCCGGCGCGGTGAGCGCTGGGCCGTGATGGGCAAGAATGGGGCAGGGAAGAGCACGCTGCTCAAGATGATTGCGGGTGCGCTTGATCCCGACGCGGGCGCTGTCAGACTTGGCGCGAGCCTCAAAATGGGCTACTTCGCGCAGCAATCGCTAGATGTCCTCAACCCCGAACTGACTATCATTGAGCAATTGCAGAACGACTTTCCGCAGGAGGGCTTGGGATCTTTGCGGACCTTGGCGGGCGCGTTCCAGTTTTCCGGGGACGATATCGACAAGCGCATCCGCTCCCTTTCGGGTGGCGAGAAATCACGCCTGGCCATGGCGCGGATGCTTTTCGATCCGCCGAATTTCCTGGTGCTCGACGAACCAACCAATCACCTGGATCTGGCAACCAAAGAGATGTTGGTGGACGCGCTCAAGAACTTTGAAGGCACCATGATCTTCGTGTCGCATGACCGCACGTTCCTGCGCGGTTTAGGATCGCGCGTTCTGGAGTTAGGCGGCGAGAGCGGAACCGAACGGACTCCACATGCTTATCCAGGCTCGTATATTGAGTATGTTGCGCGAACCGGTCATGAGGCGCCGGGGACGCATACGTAACCGAATCGTAGGTCATACCACAGTTCCGTTCAATACGTAATGTTCCTTTACCTTGCGTGCCGCCGCGCGTCCCACTACTGCCGCCAGTTTCTCTTCAGACGCCTGGCGCACCAGTTCTGAGCTGCCGAACTCCTTCAACAGCCGCGTCACGGTCTTGCGGCCCACGCCTTTGATCGCGTCCAGCTCCGATGTAAGCTGGCGCGCATTGCGCCGCGACCGGTGGAATGTTACGGCGAAGCGGTGCGCTTCGTCGCGGATGGATTGGATCAGGTGCAGGATGGGGGAGAACCGGTCGAGCACCACGGGTTCATCTTCTTGGCCATAGACGTAGATGATCTCTTCGCGCTTGGCGATGGAGGCCAGCGGCTGGTCCACAATGCCGATCGCCTCCAGGGCATCCGCCGCCGCGTGCAATTGTCCCAAGCCGCCGTCGATCAGCACTAACCCGGGCATGGGCTGCTTCTCTTCCTGCAGCCGTTGGTAGCGGCGCGTCACCACTTCGCGCATGCTGGCGAAATCGTCGTTGCCCACAACCGTGCGGATGATGAACTTGCGGTAATCGGCCTTCTTCATGCGCCCGTCTTCCCACACCACCATGCTGGCCACTTTGTCCGTGCCCTGAATGTGCGAGATATCGAAGCATTCGATGCGCGAGGGCGCGTTCGGCAGGTTGAGGCCGTCCTGCAAGGCTTCTTGAATGGCCTTCGAAGATGGTTTCAGCACGCGGAATCGCGCGTCGAAGCTATGCTTGGCGTTGTTCTGAACCAGATCGAGCAGCGCTTTCTTTTGCCCGCGCTGCGGCGTGCGGATTTCGACGCGCTTGCCACGCTTTTCGCTGAGCAGTTCTTCGAGCACATCGCGGTCCTCGAAATCTACCGGCACATGAATTTCGCCCGGAACATATTGTTGATCCAGATAAATCTGCAGCAGCAGGGAAGAGAAGAACTCGGGCTGATCGAACTGCGTCTGGTCTTCCCAGAAAAACTCGCGCCGGTCGACAATCTGTCCGTTGCGCAGGTGGAACAGGTTGAGCGCCACCAGCGGCGGCTCGGCGTAGCAGGCGAAGATATCGACGTCGTCGCCCTTAGCAGCAGCCATCTTCTGCCGCTGCTCAATCTCTTCCACTGTGGAGAGCAGATCGCGTAAAGAGGCAGCCTCTTCGAAGCGCATATCTTCCGCCGCGCCTTCCATGCGCGCGCGCAGGCCCCGCGCCAGATCGGTGTGGCGCCCTTCCAGGAAGAGCTTGACGTCGCGTACGGCCCCTGTGTAGGCATCAAAGGTAGTCAACCCATCGACGCACGGACCCAGGCAGCGGTGAATGTGATATTGCAGGCAGGGTTTGGGATGAAAGCGGGTAAGATCCACCTTGCACGAGGGCACAAGAAAATGGCGATGGATGAAATGAACCAGGCGGTGGGCGAGGTTGGCCGGAAAATATGGACCGAAATACGTTGCGCCGTCTTTCCGTAAGCGCCGCGTGACGTAGACTCGCGGGAAGCGTTCGTTCGTGAGTTTGATGTAGGGATAGGTTTTGTCGTCGCGCAGCAGGATGTTGAAGCGCGGCTTATACTGCTTGATCAGGTTGTTTTCAAGCGCCAGCGCCTCTTTTTCGTTATCAACCAGGATGTAATCGACATCCCGGGCTTCCGAAATGAGCGTGCCGGTCTTGATATCGCCCAGCTTGTCTTCGGAGAAATAACTGCGCACGCGCAGGCGCAGCGATTTCGCCTTGCCCACGTAGATGACGCGGTCCCCCGCATCTTTGTATAGATACACGCCGGGCGAAAGCGGTAGCTGCGCGACTTTCTCACGGAGGTCCATGGGCGGGGATAGCTTCTATTTTACCGCTTACGCATAATATGACCATGACCCGAAGGGAATTTGTAGCCGGCGTTTCCGTGGCGGCCTCCGCGCGCCGCGCCGCGGGGCAGCAGAACGGTAACCTGCTGCTCTGGTACAACACGGCTGCGGCTCAGTGGAGCGACGCTCTTCCGATCGGCAACGGGCATCTGGGCGCAATGGTCTTCGGCGGCGTGCAGGCGGAACGGATCCATCTCAATGAAGATACGCTTTGGTCGGGCGGCCCGCATGAGTGGAACAATCCGGATGCCAAGCGGCATCTGGCAGAAGTCCGCCGCCTTGTGCTCGAACAGCAGGATTACGTTGCTGCCGACGCTGTATGCAAACAGATGCAGGGCCCGTACAACGAATCGTATCTGACCCTGGGCAATCTCGCGGTGCGTATGGAGCACTCGCCGGATGCGAAATCCTATCGCCGGGAGCTCGATCTCGATACCGCGATCGCGCGCGTGAGTTATCGAATCGACAACGTCGATTACACGCGCGAGGTATTCGCTTCCGCGCCGGATCAAGTGATCGCGCTGCGTTTTGCAGCCTCGGGGGCGCCGCTTTCACGCTTGCGATCGGCATGGAATGTCCGCTGCATTCGAAGATGGAAGCGAGCGAAGAGGGAATTGTACGACTCACCGGTAAAGCGCCTGCGCATGTCGTTCCGAATTACGTGCGGTCGGAGAACCCCGTGGTCTACGATGAGGCCGAAGGCAAGGGCATGCGCTTCGAAGCGTGCGCCAGAGTCATCCCAGAGGGCGGGAGCATGCGGGTTGCGTCCGGCGCGCTCCGCGTGGAAGGCGCCCGCGCCGTCACCTTGCTCATCGCCGCCGCCACGGGCTTTCGGGGCTTTGACCGCGTGCCCGACCGCACGGCCGCCGAGCTCGCGGCGGAATGCAGGGCGCGCCTCGAGGCAGCCAGCAAGAAAGGCTACGCCGCGCTTCGCAGCGCGCACATCGCCGATCATCAAAAGCTCTTCCGCCGCGTGACGCTGACGTTTCCCAAGACCGCAGCCGCCGATTTGCCCACCAACGAACGCCTCCGCGCCGCAGCCACGCACTCCGATCCCGATCTGGCCGCGCTCTACTTTCAGTATGGGCGCTACCTGTTGCTTTCGAGCTCGCGTCCCGGCACGCAGCCCGCCAACCTGCAGGGCATCTGGAACGAACTGGTGCGGCCGCCGTGGAGTTCCAACTGGACCGCCAACATCAATGTGGAGATGAACTACTGGCCGGCCGAAACCTGTAACCTGGCAGAGTGCCACGAACCCTTGTTCGATCTGATCGAAGGTCTGAGCCGCACGGGCGCGCGCACCGCCGAAACCAATTACGGCTGTGGCGGATGGGTTTCGCACCATAATGTGGACCTTTGGCGGCAATCCGCGCCGGTGGGCGACGGTCAAGGCTCGCCCACCTGGGCCAATTGGGGGATGAGCGGCGCATGGTTTTGCGCGCATCTTTGGGAGCATTACGCATTCGGCGGCGGCCGCGAGTTTTTGCGAACCAAGGCCTACCCGCCGATGAAGCAGGCCGCGGAATTCTGTTTGGATTGGCTGATCGAACGCAAAGACGGGCGCTTGACCACGTGCCCGTCGTTATCCACCGAGAACAATTTCGTTACGCCGGATGGGCGCACCGCCGAAACCAGCGACGGTTGCACCATGGATATGGCGTTGATCTCCGAGTTGTTCGCGAATTGCATCGAGGCCGCCCGTACGTTGGGAACAGACGCGGATTTCGCGACAAAGCTAAAGGCCGCCCGTGCGCGCTTGATCCCGTATCAGATCGGCAAGTTCGGCCAGCTTCAGGAGTGGTCGAAGGATTTCGAAGAGCGCACTCCCGGTCAGCGCCACATGTCGCACATGTATCCGCTGTTCCCCGGCAGCGAATTTACGGCGCGGCGCAATCGTCCTTTGTGGCAAGCCGCGCGCGTCTCGCTGGAGCGACGCCTGGCTGCGGGAGGCGCGTATACAGGATGGAGTCGCGCCTGGGCCATCAACTTTTGGGCGCGTCTGCTGGATGGCGAGAAGGCTTACGAATCGCTCTCGATGCTCTTTCAACACAGCACGGGCGCAAACCTATTCGATACGCATCCGGCGGGCAATACGTCCATCTTCCAGATTGACGGCAACTTCGGAGGAACGGCTGCCATCGCCGAAATGCTGCTGCAGAGTCACGATGGCGGGATCGATTTTCTGCCCGCGCTGCCGAAGGCGTGGCCGCAGGGAAACGTGGCGGGATTGCGCGCGCGAGGCGGCGTGACGGTGGACATTTCGTGGGCGAATGGCCGACCCATTGCGGCGACGCTGCGCCCTTCCATTGCGGGTGAGCATCTCTTGCGCTGCACGTCCGGAGTGACTATCAGTGCGGTTACGCGGGTTGGCCGGCCAGTGGCGATGTCGCGTGACGGCGGCGGGGCGCGCGTGCGTTTGGACGCCCGGGGAGTCTACAACATTCGCTTTGTTTGATCGCGCTACGCTAGTGTCCTGAGCGAGAAATACGTTGAGTAAATAACGTTTCGGCCTCATACTTGGGCATGCGATCAGGCCGTCCCAAGAAACCACTGGAAATTGCCGATGCTGATCGGGCGAAATTGAGCCTGATGGCGCGACGGCCGAAGTCAGCGCAGGCCATGGCGATGCGCGCCCGGATCGTGCTCAATTGTGGGGAGGGCTTGAACAACTCGGAGGTCGCTCGGAAACTGCAGATTACCGGCGCGACAGTGGGAAAGTGGCGGCAACGGTTTATTGAGTTCGGGTTGGATGGCTTACTGGATGAGCCGCGTGTCGGCGCGCCCCGCAAGATCACCGATCAGCAGATTGAGGATGTCGTCACCAAGACGCTGGAATCAATGCCAGCCAACAGCACGCATTGGAGCACCCGTCTCATGGCGCAAGAGGTGGGCCTGACGCAGAATGCAATCGTGCGAATCTGGCGTGCTTTCGGATTGCAGCCGCACCGCGTAGAGAATTTCAAGTTCTCCAAAGATCCTCAATTTGTTGAGAAGGTGCGGGATATCGTAGGGTTGTACCTGAATCCGCCGGATCGTGCGATCGTGCTGTGTGTGGACGAAAAGAGTCAGGTTCAGGCGTTGAATCGGACGCAGCCGATTCTGCCGCTGGCGCCAGGCGTGCCAGCCCGGCAGTCCCACGACTACGAGCGGCACGGAGTCACATCGTTGTTCGCTGCCATGGATGTGGCTTCGGGAGTAACCATCAGCACGTGCTACCGCCGTCACCGGCATCAGGAGTTCATACGCTTCCTCGATGAGATCGAAGCGAATCTTCCCAGCGGCCACGATGTGCACCTGGTAATGGATAACTATGGCACTCACAAGGTAGCCAAGGTGCGCGGCTGGCTAAAGCGTCATCCGCGGTACGTGATTCATTTCACGCCGACCAGCGGTAGTTGGCTGAACCTGGTGGAGCGGCTGTTCGGGGAGGTGACGGAACGATGCGTCCGTCGCGGCAGTCACACTGCTGTGCGCGCGCTGGAGAAGGCCATGCTCGACTATTTGGACAAGCGCAACGAGAATCCCAAGCCCTTCGTTTGGACTGCCGACGCGGATCTAATTCTCGGGAAGGTCGCGCGACTTTCTAAACGCATCTCTCGCTCAGGACACTAGATCCGAGGATCACTTGCCTATGATTCGAGCCGCTGGTCTCCTGATTTGTGTCTGGTGCAGCGCTCTTGCGCAATCAGACGGCAAACCGTCGTTTGAGGTTGCAACGATCAAGCCGTCCACGCAAGCGGATCTGCAGGGCATCTTTGGCAACAACTTCCCGATATTCATGCGCGGCGGACCCGGAACATCGAGCCCAGGTGAGGTTTCCTTCAAGAACGCTTCGTTGATGAGCATTCTCACCAGTACCTTCGACGTGAAGCGATATCAGGTGTCCGGGCCTCCATGGCTCGGAACGGTGGGATTCAATATCGTAGCGAAGGTTCCCCAAGGCGCGACCAAGGACCAAATCAAGCCGATGATGCGGAACCTCTTGGCCGAACGTTTTCAGTTGGTGTTTCATCGCGAAAGCAGAGATCTACCGGTCTTCGCGCTGGTGCTTGCGAAAGGCGGTCCCAAGCTAGCGGCGGCGCAACACCCGGAGGATGGCGGCGGATCGTTCGGGGCATGGAAAGGCAACGCGCGGGATGTAGCGACCAATTACACGATGCACGGTCTGGCCGACTTCTTGACGATGTTCTTGGAGCGTCCTGTAATGGATGCGACCGGTCTAAACGGCACATACGATTTCACGTTGTATTGGGCGCCGGAATATCCGATGCGACTCCCTACGCGGGCTCCAAATGCCGAGGGCGAAGCCCCCGATCCCGCTCCCACAATCTTTGCAGCCGTCCAAGACCAACTGGGTCTCAAGTTGGAGCCACGTAAGATGCCCGTCGAATTTCTCGTCATTGACCACATGGAAAAAACACCTACTGAGAATTGACCGGCTATTCATCTGCTCGATGCGATAATTAGAGCGTAAATGCTCCCCCAACGGAAATTAGGCTCGCAAGGTCTTGCAGTGTCCGCGCTTGGTCTTGGCTGCCTGGGAATGAGTCAGTCCTACGGCGCAGCGGACGAGCAGGAGTCCATCGCAACCATTCATAGAGCTCTCGATCTGGGTGTCACGTTCTTCGACACAGCCGAAGCCTACGGTCCTTTCCACAACGAAGAGTTGTTGGGACGCGCGCTGCAGGGCCGCCGGTCATTGGTGGTGGTCGCGACCAAGTTCGGCTGGCGCTTTGAGAACGGAAAGATTGCGGGTCTCGACAGCCGGCCGGAACATGTACGGGAAGTTGTCGAAGGATCGCTGCGCCGCCTCGCCACCGACTACATCGACATCTTCTATCAGCACCGCGTCGATCCGCAGGTTCCCATCGAAGAGACTGTAGGGGCCATGGCCGATCTGGTCCACGCCGGCAAGGTGCGATACCTCGGTCTTTCCGAAGCCGGCGAAACGAATATCCGCCGTGCGCATGCCGTCCATCCCATTTCCGTTCTGCAGAGCGAGTATTCGCTGTGGGAGCGGAATCTCGAGCCGAACATCATCCCCCTGTTGCGCGAATTAAACATTGGCCTTGCGCCCTACTGCCCGCTTGGCCGCGGTTTTCTGGCGGGAAGCGCCAAACATGCCGAGGAGTATCCGGCTACGGATTGGCGGCGCGACGATCCGCGATTCCAGGGTGAAAACTTCGATGCCAACATGCGCGCAGCCGCGACCGTGCGCGAAATTGCCGCGCGGAAAGGCGGCACGCCGGCCCAGATTGCGCTGGCGTGGCTGCTGCACAAAGGGCCAGATATCGCCCCTATTCCGGGAACCAAGCGCCGAACCTATCTGGAAGAGAATGTGCGCGCCGCGGAAATCGCGCTGACCGCAGACGAGATGTCCGGACTGGATGCCGCGCTCGCGCCGCAGGTCATTGCCGGCCCGCGATACAACACGCAGCGCGCCTCATATATCGATCGATAATTCGAACCAAGGAGCTTTCCCATGGCGGCAAAAGTACAAACGGGTGGTGCGTGGCAGGCCCTAGCCGCGCATTACGAGCAGGTATCCAAGCTGTCTTTGCGCGATCTTTTCGCGGGCGATCCGAAGCGCGGGGAGACGATGTCCCTCGAAACCACCGGCCTCTATTTCGATTATTCGAAGAATCGGATTACGGTTGAGACTCTCGAACTTCTGCTGCAACTGGCGGCGGAATCGGGTTTGCGCGAGCGCATCGATGCCATGTTCCGCGGCGACAAAATAAATGTCACCGAAAAGCGCGCCGTGCTTCACACCGCTTTGCGCGCCCCGCGCGGCGCTTCTGTTGTGGTGGAGGGCGTGAACGTTGTGCCGGAAGTCCACGCGGTTCTCGACAAGATGGCCGATTTCGCGAATCGCGTCCGCGGCGGCCAATGGAAGGGCCACACTGGCAAGCCGATTCGCAACATTGTGAATATCGGCATCGGCGGATCCGATCTCGGACCCGTCATGGCGTACGAGGCGTTGCGCTATTACAGTGACCGCGCGCTCACGTTCCGTTTCATATCCAATGTGGATGGGTCCGATTTTGTGGAGGCCGTGCGCGATCTGGACGCCGCCGAAACGCTCTTCATTGTTTCGTCGAAAACGTTCACTACGCTCGAGACCATGACCAACGCGCACACCGCGCGCGAATGGTCGCTGGCCGCGTTTGGAGGAGATGTCGCATCGGTCGCGAAGCACTTCGTGGCTGTTTCCACCAACGCGACTGAAGTATCGAAGTTCGGCATCGATACCGCCAACATGTTCGGATTCTGGGATTGGGTGGGCGGCAGGTATTCGATGGATTCGGCCATCGGCCTCTCCACCATGACCGCCATTGGTCCCGAGAATTTCCAGGCGATGCTGGGCGGTTTCCACGAAATGGACGAGCATTTCCGCACCGCGCCTTTCGAGAAGAACCTGCCCGTGCTGATGGGCCTATTCGGCGTCTGGTATGCCGATTTCTTCGGCGCGGAAACCGTCGCCGTGCTGCCTTACGAGCAATATCTCAAACGTTTTCCCGCTTACCTGCAGCAATTGACCATGGAGAGCAACGGAAAGCATGTCACGTTGGAAGGCGCCCCGGTCTCGCATCCCACCAGTCCCATTTATTGGGGAGAGCCGGGAACCAACGGCCAGCATTCGTTCTATCAGTTAATTCACCAAGGTACCCGCCTCATCCCCTGCGACTTCATCGCCTTCGCGCAGCCTGTGGAACGCGTGGGCAGACATCACGACATCCTGATGGCCAACGTCTTCGCGCAGACGGAGGCGCTGGCGTTCGGTAAGACTGCCGAGCAAGTGAAAGCCGAAGGCACGCCCGATTGGCTGGTTCCGCATCGCACCTTTGAAGGCAATCGGCCCTCGAACACGATTCTCGCGCAACGGCTCACGCCCGCGGTTTTAGGGAAGCTGGTGGCGCTCTATGAGCACATGGTGTTTACCGAGGGCGCCATCTGGAACATCGATTCATTCGACCAATGGGGCGTTGAGCTGGGCAAAGTGCTGGCGCAGCGTATCGTGCCGGAGCTGGAAAGCGCGGCCGAGCCTGCGCTTTTGCACGATGGCTCGACCAATCGTTTGATCCGCCGCTATCGCGAGTGGAAGAGCGCGTAGCGCGAAACGCGTCACCACGCTACAAGCCCCACGCGTCCCGCGCCCGCGCCTTTGGCGAGATCTATGGCCAATGCCACCGGCTCGAAATCGATTCCGCGCTCGCCGCGCACGAAGACCGGGCGGTTCCCGTGGCTCTGCAGAAGTCCGGCCAGCCGCGCTTGCAGCAGGTCCCAAGCTACCGTTTCCTGATTGAGGCGCACGCTTCCATCGGCTAACACGGAGACGATCAAGTTCTCATCGTTAGCCGTTGCGGTGTGATCTTTCGGCGCCGGCTGAGGAATCAGCGCGTTCAATCCCTTCGGCGCAATGGGAGTAATCACCATAAAGATGATGATCAGCACCAGTAACAGGTAGTGCCCGAAAAGTGCGTTGAATAGAAAAACAGCTAACGCTTGCTTTTTATCCAGCACGGCGCAACGATAGAATCATGCCGTCTGACCGCGCATCCCTGCAAGCCTTGAAAAACCTGATCACCGATGCCGATCTGATTTTGGAAGCCACGCCAAAGCTTCCGCAGAACCGTACCGGCGCTTGTCGCGAAAACCTCCGCGCGGCGCTCGCCCTAGTGGATGATATCATCGCGCAACAGCGCATGACTCCGGCCGCTGTGCTTGGGAGTAAAGGCGGAACCTCTACCTCACGCAAGCTCGGGGCAGACCATTACCGGCGCATGGCGGCTGCACGCAAGACGCACGGTGGCGGAAGACCTCGCAAGCCGAATAGTCACTCCTGTAGAATAGTCCCTTAAAACGAAAAGCCCGGCGCGATGACCGGGGCTTCTCGATGCGGACGTTAGACACCCTCATCGTAGCCCTTCGTCGCAACGGGCGCAACCGGACGATGGCCAGCCAGAATCCTATAGATGAACTGCGGGAGCTTGGACTAACTGTTGACGTTAACGAGCGAACAGCAACGGCGATTGCAGGCGAATTACTTATTGTTGCGGGCCAAATTCATCAAGGTCTGTACCATAAGAAAATTACCCCTGGCCAATTAGTGGTAGAGCATTTTCATGCTGCGTATCACGCGATCGCAAAGCACCTCGTCAACCACGAAACAGATGATCACGTTATGGAGGAGATGATCCCCGTCATGGTGAACGGATTCAGGGATAAGCACAACTTTTTGCCGTTTACAGACCCTACTAGGATGAAGTTTTATCTGCGAGGCCCAATTAGTGAATGGCGAGGCAAGAGGTTACTAATGAACCTGCCGCCTGATGTTTCACAATCAGTGGTACCCAAGCCAGAGCACCCCGTCTTCGCCCAAATACGGATAGAGGCAGAAGAGACTGCGCGCGTTATGGCGCGACGTCGAGCTGAGGTCGCGCCACTTGATACCACCCCGCCAGCACCTCCGCGCAGGCTCCCGCCGGAAACGGTTGGCGCGCACATCAACCGCCTGAGAGATGAATGCAATCTGACGTTTGAGGAACTCGCTGAAAAGGTCGGTATCGATGTACGGACCGTACAGCGACATGTCGCGAGTGAGACGATCCCATACAGAAGAAACATATCAGCATATCAGAAAATTTTCTCTAAGTTGTTGAGACGTGAGGTGGTTATTAGAAAGATGCCATAGGGATGCCGTAAAGATGCCGTGATTTGGGCCGTGGAGGTGCCATCGGACTTCGGGGAATAATTGGCTCATTAGCCTGATTAGGAATCGAGACCCACCAGTAGGCAACCGCGATGAAGCGAGGCAATTAAAACAATAAAGGCCCGATCCACTTAGGCGGTATCGGGCCGGAAAGGAACCGCTATGGAAGTAAGCGTCCAGCGGATCAAGGGACGGATCATCATCCGACTGCGAATCGGAGAAACCGTGATCGTCCTCGACGTACCAATATAGGCCGAAAAGCCATATTTTGTAAAGCCGGGAGGGCCTACGGGGAATACCCAGCCCTTCGGTTTCCTCAATTAATTTTTTGCAAACAGCTAGCGCTAGCTGTATTATTGAGATTTGAAGAATGCAGCCAAAGCCGAAAAGATAATGATTTGCGCCGAGTGCGGGCGCAAATGCCAACGCTTCGGAACACATCGCAATGGCCTCCGCCGCTTTCGCTGCCCGATCTGCAAAAAGACCTACACCGAACCGCATCGCCTAACGCTAGGCGAGATGTACATCACCGAAGACAAGGTCATTCTCGCGCTTAAGCTCCTCGTGGAGGGCAACAGCATCTCATCCACGGAGCGCATCACGGGAATCGATGGCGCGACGATCATGAAGGCGCTTGCGCTTGCTGGCGAACGCTGCGAAAAGTTGACGGGACGCCTTATCGTCAACGTGCCGGTGGCGGATGTTGAGTGCGATGAGATTTGGGGCTACGTCGCCAAGAAAGAAGGCCACAAGTCACCGGAGGAAGAGAATGTACAACAGCATCGGCGATGCGTACTGCTTCGTTGCCATCGAGCGGAAAACCAAGCTCGTTTTGAACTTCGCTCTTGGGCGCCGCGATACCGCCACCACGCAGATTTTTATCGAGGGCCTCCGGGCGCGACTTCATCGCGCCAGAAATTCCAAATCACCACTGACGGCTTCGCGCCCTACCGTGCGGCTATCGTCGATACGCTTTCGGATCGCATCAGCGGATTCGCTCAACTGATCAAAGTCTACGGCCAGCCGACCGACGGCGAAGCGCGGTACTCGCCCGCTGAAGTAATCGATACGGAGGTGGTCCCAGTCTTCGGCGATCCTGACCCTAAGCGCATCTGCACGTCGATTATTGAGCGCCAGAATTTAACGATCAGTATGCAGATGCGCCGCCTCACGCGCCTGACGAACGCCTTCAGCAAGAAGTGGGATAGCCTCCGGAGCGCCTACTGCCTGCACTTCGCCTATTACAACTTCTGCCGAATCAACAAGACGCTGCGCGTCACGCCCGCGATGGAAGCGGGGATTACGGATCGGGTGTGAGAGTTGAGCGAATTGCTGGCCTAGGGCAATTCGAGCACCCTATTTAAGCCGCCTCGCCATTACAAACTTTTGTGGCGTATGATAATATTTGTGGGGCTGGTTCATGGCGATCCACTTCGACTTAAAACCGGAAAAGCTGGCAAGTGCAATTGCGTATTTGGCTGAACGCGTTCCTGCGCTCACCAAAAAACAAATCTGTAAGTTGCTATATTTTGCGGACAAAGACCATTTGCTGCGATATGGACGGACAATCACGGGTGACCGGTACCACGCACTTCCCCAAGGGCACATTCCAACCGCTGGTCTTGATGCGATGAATGGAAATCCGAGGCGCATTGGCGCACAGGTGGTACAGGCCCTCAGAAAATATGGGCAGTTGAACCATCTGGTATTTGAGGTCCATTCCTCTCCTGATCTGAAGGTTTTCTCCCGTTCCGACCGAGAGGTGCTGGATCGAATCATCGCCAGTATGGGCCATCTGACGGCTTGGCAATTGGAGGATCTATGCCACGAGGAGCCTTCATACAAGAAAACGGTCGCTAACCGTGAAGTCGCATTTGAGTTGTTTTTCGATGGCCATCCAGAAGCAGAGCCGATAAAAGAAGCATTAACGGAAGAATTCTCGCTCCGGTAGGCTTCTTTTGATTCTCACGCCCGGAACGGTCGCTTACTGGCGGGAACTGTACGGGCAAGGTAAATCCATCTACATACTGGGCGTATGCCGTGGGGACGTACTTTGGCTCCCGATCTCATCTCAGACGAAATGGTGCGCGATTCAGCCGCATTGTCGTGAGATGGTAGAGATACCAAGGGGCACAACCGACTATCTACCGCTACGCAGCTTTATCCAGTGCTTTTTTGAAATCCAGAGGACCCCCTTAGATAAGTTTAATGAACTTGACCGACGCGGTTATATCAACTGGAGGGGGACACTACAGCAGTTTATTCCCGCGCTCCGGACTATTCTTGCTGACGTATCAACGCTATTAAGTGAGTACGAATGCGAAGACGCACTTGGGGTTCTTCTGCCTGGAGAATAAATCAATCCCTATCACGGTGTGCCGGAGCCGCCGAGTGACATGGCCATAATTCGCCTCCTTGTTGAGATTCGACACTGGGCCCCGTTGTTATGTTCCCGGCGCGGCGTACCCTACAATGGCCATAGGCCAGAATGTCCAATGCCACGCGCCCGCTTGCCACCCCGGGCCTGCTGCGCCAACTCGGTTTCTTTAGCGCTACCGCGCTGGTAATTTCCAACATGATCGGCACCGGGATTTTCGCCACGCCCGGCATCATGGCGGGCGATCTCGGCAGTCCTGGCTGGATTCTCGCCTGTTGGGCGGTGGGCGCCGTCTTTGCGTTTGCGGGGGCTCTGAGTTACTCCGAATTAGGGGTTAATTTTCCCAGCTCCGGCGGCGAATATGTCTATCTCACCCACGCCTTCGGACCGGAGTGGGGCTTCATGACGGGGTGGGTTTCCTTTTTCGCCGGCTTCTCCGCGTCTATCGCAACTGCCGCGCTGGCGTTCTCGAATTATCTCGCTTACTTCTTCCCGGATTTGAGCCAAGACCATGCCAGTCTGATTATCGGGTCGGGCGCGTTTTCGCTGCGTCTGGGACCGGGACAGGCCGTGGCGTCCTCGCTGATTGCGGTGTTCACCATCCTCAACTGTTTCGGCGTCGGGCGGACCGCCAAGGTGCAAAACGTACTCACGTCCACCAAGCTCATCGTCATTGCCGGGTTCGTGCTGCTGGCGTTCGTCGCGGGGCAGGGAAGCTGGAGTCATTTCGCCGAGCATGCCGTCCGCACTTCCAGCGTCAGTCTTCCCGCGCAGTTTTTCATCAGCTTGCTTTTCGTCATGTTCGGCTACAGCGGATGGAACGCGGCCACCTACGTCGCCGAAGAGGTGGCGCGCCCCGAACGCACGCTGCCCTTCGCGCTGGCAGCCGGCTGCGCCATCGTCGCCGCGCTTTATCTCGCGTTGAACGTGGTTTATATTTACGCCACACCGCTGGAACAGATGAAGGGCGTGATCGCCATCGGTTCCGTCTCCGCAGCCAATCTATTCGGACCCGGCATAGCCGGCGTCTTTTCCGCGCTGCTCGCGCTCTGCATCGTTTCTACGGTGAACGCCGAGATCACCGTGGGTCCGCGGGTGTATTACGCGATGGCGAAGAATCGCGCCTTCTTTAGCGCCGCCACTACCGTGCATCCTCGCTGGCACACCCCCGTCATCGCCATTCTGAGCCAGGGTCTCTGCGCGATGCTGATGACGATCACGCCGTTCACGGAGCTGATTGTCTATGTCGGCATGAGCCTCACCATCTTCAGCGTGCTCTCGGTGGCGGCGCTGTTCATTTTCCGCAATGGCCGCCCCGGTTGGCAGCGGCTGCGCGCGGTCGATTTCGCTTATCCTTTGATACCCGCGTCCTACGTACTCGTCGGCGCGTGTATGATGATTTACGGTGTGATCTGGCAGCCTCGGGCGTCGCTGACGGCATTTGCAACGGTGGGCCTGGGAGCGCTAGTGTATCGTTTTAGAATGCGCCGGTTGAGGGAACCATGACGATCCTACAGAAGCAGGTCCAGCGTTGACTCCAGCGGAGACCAAAGTGCAAGCGCGCCCCACGCACGTCCGTTATGGCGTGATCTTCTTCGCCGTTTCCCTGGCGATGATCACCTACATAGATCGGGTGTGCATCTCTAACGCCGCGCCTTTCATTCGCCGTGACTTGGGGTTGAGCATCGATCAGATGGGTTATGTCTTTTCGGCCTTCGCAGCGGCATACTCCATCTTCGAAGTTCCCTGCGGGTATCTCTGCGACCGCATCGGGCCACGGCGCGTGTTGATGCGCGTGGTTCTTTGGTGGTCGTTCTTCACCGCCGCTACCGGCTGGACGTGGAGTTATACGTCCATGATGGTCACGCGCTTTCTTTTCGGAACGGGCGAGGCCGGCTGTTTCCCCAGCATCACGCGCGCTTTCACTACCTGGCTGCCGCACAAAGAGCGATCGAAGGCGCAGGGCATCGTTTGGCTTAGTGCGCGCTGGGGCGGCGCTCTTACCCCGCCGCTCGCCGCCGCGGTGATCGGTTTGGTTGGATGGCGCCACGCGTTTGAGATATTCGGCTGTCTGGGAATCATTTGGGCCGTCATCTTCTATCGCTGGTTTCGCGACAATCCTCTCGAAAATCCGAAGATGAATGCCGCCGAGCGGGAACTTCTGCGCGATATCGAGCCGCCCGCCAAGCACGCTCGCCCGCCATGGGGACCGCTGGTGAGTTCGCCGCACGTGTGGCTGCTCTGCATACAGTATTTCTGCCTGAGCTATGGCTGGTATTTCTACATCACCTGGCTGCCCACCTATCTGCGTGAAGGTCGTGGGCTAGAGCTTGGGACCAGTGCTTTGTTGGGCGGATTGCCGCTGTTCTTCGGCGGCATCGGCAATCCTACGGGCGTCGCACTCACTTCGTGGCTGCTGCGCATCACCGGTAATCTGCGCCTGGCACGTAAGATTGTGTGCTGTTCCGGATTTGCCGGCGCCTCGGCATTCCTGATTCTGTCGACACGCATGCACAATCCGGTGCAGGCGATCCTCGCCATCTCGATGGCCAGTTTTTCCAACGATCTCGTAATGTCGGGCGCCTGGACGTCCGCCATGGATATCGGCGGCAAGTATGCCGGCACGGTCTCCGGCGCAATGAACATGTTCGGAAATTTCGCGGGCGTTCTGGCGCCCGCGCTTGTCGGCTACTTGCTGAAACAAACCGGCGACTGGAACCTTACGTTCTACATTTCCGCCGCAATCTATGCCGGTGGCATCCTGTGCTGGCTGGCAATTGATCCGTTGAAGCCGCTGGTCGCCGCCGAGCCAGCGTAGGTCTTCAGAACCGCGGCTCTTGAGGCCCGTTGGAAGTGATGGTGTATTCTGACGGAACCTTAAAGAGCGAAGGATCCGGCGCCATACGGCTGATATTCGTCATCTCGTAGATGGTCGTACCGAACCGCGGATCTTCGGTTACGCTCTTGATCAGCAGATTCAGCTCGGGTGAGAACCAACGCTCTTCCACGCTGCGGAAATCGCGGTCGTTGCCAATCGCGCCGGCCGGAACCACGGTGGTGATTCTTGTGCCGCGCGCCGCCACGCCGTTCACCGTCATTGTGCCTAGGTCTTCGACTGTTTGGTTGGGACGGCTCCTGGCCGCTTCTGGCTGACTTACCGAGCCGCCTCGCGCTCCGCCTACACCGCCTCCACCGCCGCCGTACGCTGGCGCCACCGCGCCCCCCATCATCATTTTGGTTGCGGTCTTCGTCGCCGGGTCGAGGCGGTAACTGGACTTGCTTACAGGATCGCGAATGACGATATGCCGCACCGGCTCGCCGCCGCCGCGTCCCGCCGATTCGGTCTCGGTTCGGACCCGGCCGTCCGCATCGCGATACTGCAGGGTGGTTGTGGAGTGATTCACTTGGGTTCCGTCGAGGTACGTCTGCCGTGTCTGGGTGGTGACCGTGGCGGAGTAGGGCTTTCCTGTCTCCGGGGCCGCGCCAAGAGTCCTCATGACGACCCCTCCCCCGGCTCCGACAGTTAACGTATCCACCTGTTGAAGCAGTGATTGGGCTATCGTTTGCAGAGGCGCCATATCCGGCGGCATTTGAGCCAGCGATGCACCCGCGACCGCCAGCCCGGAAGTGATTACCATCAGCGTTCTTTTCATAAGTTAGTCTCCTATTCCGTTTAAACCAATGTCCGCGGATACGCGTACTGCGTGCGCCCGCCCATCTTCGCCCACCAGGACGTCGGCGGGGACGATTTCATTTGGGTCTGCTGCGACGCGATAGCCCACAGCAATCAGCGTCGCCACGCGGATCTGGATCCGCATTACGGTCGCGCTTTCGTGCGGATCGAGGGGCGCGAGATATGGAATCTCCACGAAGCCGGACGCGTCCTGCGTTTCGAGCGGCGGCATCGAGCGCGGCACGATTGCAAGTAGCGCGAGAGCCGCGGCAATTGCCGTGGCCGCCGCCGGAACCCAGCGCATCGAATGCCGCCCGGCGGAGCGCGCTCTCATCGCCGCCGCGAGCCGCTCTCTGGCATCCGCAGGCGGTGGATGCACGCGGCTCAGGCGCCGGCCCCAACCCGTAAGCTCGCTGTCAATCGCGGTCAATCTCGCAAGCGCGGCACTGCACTCCCCGCATTGCGCAAGATGCGTGGCCAACCGTGCGGATTCCTCCGGCTCAAGATCGCCATCCACGTGCTGCGTCATAAGGCTTTGCGCCCACGCGCAGTCCCACTGCAAAACGTCGCTCATCGAAGTTCCTCGCTCAAGCGCGCCACGGCGCGCTGTACCAGCGTTCCTACGCTCGAAATATTGATGCCCATCACGTCCGCGATCTCGCGATAGCGCAGTCCCGCGGACCGCAGCAGAATACACTCTTGCTGTTGCGGTCCCAACTTTGCGATGGCTGCGTGAAACCTGCGCGCTTGCTCCTCGCCCATCGCGCAGTGCTCGGGGCTCTCCCGCGGATCGGTGAAGCGCCCTTCGCGCTCCATCGCATCGTCTAGCGGGACCGTGCACCGGCGGCGCGCGCTCTTCCGCTCATCGCGTACATAATTCCGCGCCACCTGAAACACCCAGCCGCGCAGATTCGTTTGGTCGCCCCGCTTTTCCAGGTGTTGGTAAAGTTTGAGGAAGCTCTCCTGCACCGCCTCATCCGCGTCCACGGCGCTCGCACCGGAACAAAGCAGATAACGCCACAGTGGATCGCGCAATTCATCGAACCAACGCAGCATTTCATCGCGCGCGAGATCCGTCGCGGGCGCTGCCTCAGCGTGCCTCGCCGTTCCTTCGTCCGCCATCAGGTGGATCTCCATGTCTCAGCGCGACCTTCTTACTAAGACAACGATTGAAGCGGCAAAGTTATTGCTTATTCGGAGGATTTTTTCGGCGGAACCTTATTCTTTCGAAGCCGGCGATGACACGAAGCGGTAGCCTACGCCCCTGACTGTGAGCAAGTGCCGGGGTCTTCCCGGGTCGTCTTCGATGTACCTGCGCAACCGCACCATGAAATTATCGATGGCGCGCGTGTCGGTGTCTTCATGTAAACCCCATACCTTATCCAGCAGCGTTTTACGGTTCACCGGTTTGCCTTCGTTCTGCACCATGTAGCGGAGAACGTTTGCTTCCATGAGCGTCAACGGGAACACCTGGTCCCGGGCGCGAATCTCCAGCAGGTCGAAGCGGATTGTTGTCGTCCCAAATGTAAACGCATCGGTAGATTCGGTTCTTCCGCCGCTGCCGGTCCCGCCGGTCTGCAGCCACTCGCGGCGCCGCAGCAGGCCGCGAATGCGGGCCATCAGAATGGCCAGTTCGAAGGGCTTCGCCAGGTAATCGTCGGCTCCGGCGGCGAACCCCCGCAACACGTCTTCCGGACGGCCACGCGCGGTCAACATCAAAGTAGGGATGAATCGCCCGTTGTTGCGCAGTTCGCTCATCACCGTGAACCCGTCCTTGCCCGGCAGCATCACGTCCAGGACCATCAGATCGAATCCAGATTCTTCCGTCATCAACAGCTCGAGCGCGGCCTCTCCGCTTTCCACAACGTTGACCTGGTAGCGTTCGGCCTCAAGGTTAAATCGCAATCCGTCGGCAAGGTGTTGTTCGTCTTCCACCACCAGAATCTGGGTCATCTCTCCACCGGAAGCTTCAATACGAACGTGCTGCCGTGTCCCAGGCCGTCGCTTTCCGCCCAGGCGCGACCCCCGTGCCGCTTGGCCACGGAGCGCACGATGTATAAACCGAGGCCAGTGCCTTTCACTCGTGACGCCAACGCGCCGGGCACACGGTAAAAGCGTTTGAACACCTGCTTCAGTTCGCCGCTCTCAATCCCTGGACCCTGGTCGCGTACGCGCACCACAACGTGCTTTCCATCGAGCTTCTCAAGCTCCACGCGCACCTTTACATTGCTGCCCGAATACTTCACCGCGTTATCTATGAGATTGGAAACAGCCGCACCCACCTCGTCCATATCGGCCCGGATGGTGATGGGCGGAACGGGCTGATATTCCAGGGATTCCTGCGGCAGTCCGTGAAGGGTGCGCGCGCGCGCCACGCAACCCGCCACCAATTCTCCGATATCGACCGGGCCCAGATTGACTTTGCTCTTGCCCGACCCGATTCGTCCCGTGCGCAGAATCTGTTCGATAGTGCCAAGCAAGCGATCGCTGTCGTCCAGCATGTTCCTGTAAAACTCTTTGCGCTTGGCCTCTTCTACGGGCCGCTTCTGCAAGGTTTCCAGATAAAGCCGAATCGAGGCCACCGGCGTCTTCAATTCATGCGTGACGGCATTGATGAAGGCATCGTGCTGTTCGTTGCGCC
Organism: Bryobacterales bacterium; assembly: GCA_963703295.1. GTDB lineage: Bacteria > Acidobacteriota > Terriglobia > Bryobacterales > Bryobacteraceae > PALSA-243. Next base: position 6,034,343 of record OY969810.1, on the reverse strand, counting down.
GGATCTCGCGCACCAGAAACACGGTGTTCAGGACTACGCCGCTGATGATCAGCGTCAACAGCAGCACGCCGAGGAAGAGCAGAATGCCCGTCCGCCAATTCAGCAGCACCCAGCCCACGTAGAGCAGAAGGGTGACGGAAATCAGCGCCGCCCCTAAAGCGATAAAGAATGCGGTGGATTTCCGGCGTCCGGCGACGACCATTCCTCCATGTTACTCGCCGTTAGAAGCGCTCGCGCAGTTGCTCGAAACGATCGAGAATGAGCAGCCTTTCGTGTCCGTGACGGATCTCTTCCTTTTCCAGCACCCAGGTGTGCGCATGCGGGATAAAGACCGCGCCCAGTCCCGCGGCGAGCGCGGGATTGACGTCCGATTTCGGGCTGTTGCCGATCATCCACGTCCGCGCAGGGTCCATTGCGCGCTCTTCGACCAGACTTTTATAAGCGGAAACATCCTTCTCCTTCACGATTGCGGTGTGACCGAAGAAGCGGCCCAGACCGGAGCGGTCCACCTTGAGTTTCTGCTCCTCAATGTGGCCCTTGGTAAACAGCGTCAGATCGTGGCGCGTGGCGAGATGCGCCAGCGTTTCCTCCACTCCCTCGATCACTTCCATGGGGCACTCCAGAATGCGCTCGGCAAAGCCCACCACCACGCGCAGGTCGACCTCGTCGATGGGCCGTTCGCAGAGACGCTCATAGGTCTGGCGAAGGTTGCGTCCGAAATTCAGCGATCCGTAGCCGTGAATCCGCGCGTTGACCGTCTCGATGGCATCCAGCACATCGCGAATTTCAAGCGCCGTGAGCGACGAGTGATCGAGATAACCCACGAACTCGTCGAAGGCGCGCTCGAAGTAGATGTTGTTTTCCCACAGCGTATCGTCGGCGTCGATGATTAGGTTTTGGCGCATGGTCGGTTGGGAGTCGAGGGAGTCAAGGAAGTCGAGGAAGTCAGAATGGCGCGTATCAGGCGTTCGTGTCTGACGTCCTCGACTTCCTTTTTTACCGTGATGAATTCAATTTTATGAGATTCGGCGCGCGGCGGTTTGCGAAAGCAGCAGTGCCTGATACGTGAACGCAAGGGTCGCCATTCCTCGACTTCCTCGGCTCCCTAGACTTCCTTCCGACTACCTCCCCGCCTTCGGAGCCACCCGGAAAGGAATCTCAAACACCGCATCCACGTCGACGGGCGTGCCGTCTCGCGCGGCGGGCTCGAAACGCCATTTTGCGAGAGCCTCCTGGGCGCTCTGGTCCAGGCGGTCGTCCAGATGTTTCAGCAACTCTACTTCGTCTACGCTTCCATCCTTGCGAATCACCGCGGAGAGACGCACGATGCCCTCCACGCGCTCATTCAGGGCGGAAGCTACATATCTTGGATCCACCTTGCGCATCGGCTCCGGCGCGCGCATCTCGACAGGCGGCGCTCCCGGCAGGGGCTGGTGTTCGGCGAACCACACCATCCAGCTTCCGGAGAAACTGGTGACGTTCGGCATCTGTATCGCCATCATGTAGATCATGCGTCCGTTCATGCGCGGGTCGGGTGAACTGGATACGTGCGGCGCGCGCGGCGGTGGAGGAACGCCCGGATGCGGAACGCCCAAATTGACGGCGGCCATCAAATTCTTCCGCGAAGCTGGCGCCAGGTCGGACGCCGCGAGCGAATGCGCATCCTTCGGGCCGCCGCTCGCATAGAGGCTGGGGACGGAAAGCATGGCCTTGTTGGCAGGCGCGCTTTCGCCATCCGGCGCGGGCTTCGGTCCGGCTGAAAAGCCCGCGTCGCGAGGCGGAGGCGGCTTGGGAATCTCCATGGTTTTCGCCGGATCCAACCCTACAATCGCCATGGTGGGCGCCGGAGAGGACAGTTGCGTGATGTCGGGCGGTGTTGACGCATCGGGTTGCGGAGTCTGTGCCGCGCGTTGAGTCGGCGGAGGGGGAACAAAGGCGCGGACTGCGCGCGGCAGGTTCACCGGCAGTGGCAGATTATCCGCCGTGATCGCGGCCTGCCGCATAGCGACCGCTGGCGCATCGGGAAGTTTTGCGGCCAGCCTCGTCTTCGCCGCCATTTCCGGCGGCGGCTGAAACCTTCGCAGCGGCATTTTCGGGGCGGGGGCGATGGCAAGCAGGTTGGGCAAGGGCTCCAGCTTCGGCTTCGGCGGTTCAACCTTGGGAGGGTCTGGAACCCACACCTTCTGCGGCGGAGTCGCGAGTTCCTTGGCGCCGGCAATCAGGTTCTGGTCGAGCTTTTTCACGGCGCGCGGCGGTTTCCTCGTGAGTTTGGCTTCAGCCGGCCGCACGTCCGGCACGCGGGCCTGCAAGTGGTACCAGATGATCTTGCTTTCGAGCGGCCGAATCTCCTGATCGTAAATCGGCTTGGGTCTTTCGCCGAAACCCAGAGCCGCGCTGGCGATCACCCATCCCAAGGCGGCCCCATGTGCGAATAGCGAGAACGTGAACGACCCCCCTCGTCGCAGCCTGCCGGAATTGCCGCGAATGGTCAGGGTCATACGTTCTTACATCCCCGCGTGTTTACCGCCGAAACCGTTGGTGGGCGCAATTGCCTTGATGCGCTCGATGGTCCGCTGACGCGGAATGTACTGCTCAAGATATTGGTTCAATTGCTTCAACCGACCGGATTCCGATCGCTGCCGTAGCAGGGCGTTGAGGAAGTCGAGATCCGGAAGTTCCTGGGCCAATTGAAAGCTGAGCTGTGGATCGTTAAGATCGGCCTCGCGTTCGCGCGAACCCCCGATTTCAAGCAGAGCCTTGAAATTCTCCAGCGCGCGGTCGCGCAGTTCCGCGGGCGTGGGGTCTGGGTCGTCATCATCGAAGAACTCCACCTCCGCCTGAAGGTAGCTTTTTTCGTCGTTCAGTTCGGCAATCTCAAAGCGGTTCTTGCCCCTCGTAAGAATGTCCATGCGCCCGTCCGGATACATGTGCATCAGTTTTTCCACCGTCACCGTGCAACCTGCATTGACGATACCCTCGTCCTTTGCCAGCACGATGCCGAACGGAGAATTTTCGCGCATCGCTTTGCCCGTCATCTCTTTATAGCGTTCTTCGAAGATGTGCAACGGAAGGTTGGTACGAGGGAATACGACCAACTGTAATGGAAAGAGAGGGATAAGCCGCGACGACATGCTAACATTATGCCCCGCGGCATCCCATGGTGGAATATTGTGCCAATCGACACCTTGAGGACGAGCATGTTCCCGCGCGAAGACGATCCTGAAAAATTTTGTGGAGCGGCCGCGCGCTTAACCTGTTGGAATGGCCAAAAAGGTGCCCGCGTCATGTGGATAGTCGCGCATTTCGGTATAATTGATTGATTTAATAGAGGCTTACTCCAACTATGCGTTTTGGGATCGCTGTTACTTTCGTCTCACTCCTGTGCCCTGTTTGCACATTCGCGCAATCGCCCGTGGGCCTGGGGACCGTCTCCGGCCAAGTAATCGAGGCCGGGTCGCACGATGGACTTCCCGATGCGCAAGTCCTGTTATCGAATGCAGCGCTGGGGTTTACGAGGGTGATGCGAACGTCCGATGACGGTATGTTCTCCGCTCCCTCCGTGCCTCCCGCAGGCGGCTACGTAATCAAAGTGACACGCAAGGACTTTACGGATTTCGTTACCACGCCCTTCATCGTTTTCGTGGGCCGTACCCTGCGGTTCACCATCAACTCCGAACGCGTGGAAGCTTCCGCCGACCCGAAAGCGGTGCCCACGCCTGTAGATGCCGGATCGCTGCTGCCGCAGGTGGAGACCACCAAGACTGGCGTTGCCATGACCACTCGCCAGGCCGAGTTTGAGGATCTTCCGTCTAATAACCGCCGCCTCGACACGTTTGCCCTGCTGGCCCCCGCCACCGCCCGAAATTTCGCCACCGGCCAGTTAGTTTTCGCCAACGAATCCGATTCCAATGCTTTCTATTTGGATGGAGTCCTGGCCAGCAATTCCTACTTCGGCGCGTCTCCTGGAATGGCCAATCAGCTCTCGCTGGACGCCACTTACGAATTGCAAACTTACCCCGTCGGCGCGACCGTCGAATTCGGACACGCCATGGGAGGCGCGCTCAACACCGCCACTCACACCGGCACGAACCAGATCCACGGCGCGGTTTATGGCTATGGACGGCTCCCCTCCATGGGCACAGCCAGCCGATTCGCTCTTGGGCAGAACCTGCTCCGGAAACAGAATCAGGAAGGCGTCAGCCTCGGCGGCCCAATCTGGCCCCACAAAGTCTTCTTCTTCGCCAACGCCGAGCTTTTGAGCGGCCATTTCGATGGCATCAATCGCATCACCAACCCCTTGATTGCCGATTCTACCGGCTCTGTCGTAAGCCCCGCCAGCTGCAAAGCAACCGCGGCGGAATGCGCAGCCGCAATCAAGATCATCCAGCCGCAAATGAATGTGGCGCAGCAATTTTCCGAGCGATGGCTGAACGCGCTCGCGCGCATCGATTACCGCCTGAACAGCAAGCACACGATTGGCGTGGAAGCTAACGGCTTGAATGCACGCGCACCGCTGCAGGCCGAAAACAACGCAGTCCCCGCAAATGGCGGCCTGATCGGCCTAGGCACTTCGACCGAAAATACGCGCCTCGCCAAGCTCTATTGGACCGCCGCCCCATACCCTTTCCTGCTGAACGACGCCCGCATCGCTTGGACGGGTTATAAGCTCTTCCAGCCTGGTTCCACGCCCGGCGCTACCGGCCTTACGGCGGTGCTTGTCGCCGGTTCGACCATTGGCAACCCTCAGCCGGACCCGTTCAACTTGAACGAGCGCCGCTACGAATTTGTCGATAACGTCACCGTCACCACCGGCACCCACATGATCCACGGCGGCGTTGAGGTGCTGAACAGGGCGGAAAGGGTCGACCAGTTGTCTTATGCCAATGGGTCCTACGTTTACCCCACGCTCACGGCATTCGCAACGGATTTAGGCGGCATCAATCAGCGCGACTACTCGTCCTATACGCAGAGCTTCGGCGACCCTTCGCGCGAGACCACTCTGAAGGAACGCAACCTATACGCCGAAGACACGTGGCGCGCCACCCAGCGCCTCACCGTGATCGGCGGCGTGCGTTGGGATCACTTTACCCCCGCGCAGCCCACGCCCGGCAATAATTTCTTTGTCACGGGGTTCATCCCCTCGCCTGATGTTAGCTTCGCGCCGCGTGTTGGCCTGGCATTTCAATCCGACGAGCATACTGTAATTCGCGTGGGGTACAGCTGGTTCTATGCTCCGCTGTCTGGCCAGCTCTATGATGCCCTCTATCGGGGCAACGCGGTGTTGCAGAGCACCTACACGCTTTACCCGCTGCAATCGGGTGCGTTGGTCTATCCAAAGGTTTACACTCCCGCGGCGGCCGCCGCCACTGGCGCGCTAGATCTATTTACCGCTCAGAACAAACTGCGTAATCCACGCACCCAGCAGATTACGGCTGCCGTCGAAGAGCGGCTGAGCAACGATATGTCGCTTACTCTGAGCTTCATAGACAGCCGCGGATACAAGCTCTATACCGCCAACGATACGAACTTCACCACCCCAACGGTCAACGCAACTTATTTCATCGATAACTCCGCCGGTACGCAGGTGGGAACGTATGCGACGCAGATTTATTCCACTCGAACCGATAACACCCATGAGCACGTTTACCAGGTGCAGAACGGCGGTTCGTCCTGGTATAGCGCCGGCGCGCTGCAATTGCAAAAGCGCATGGGCTACGGTTTTTCCGGCACCCTTAGTTATACTTACGCAGTTGCGAAGACGGACGATTCGGGGCCGCTCGCATTCGGCGCCGCGCCTCTCAGTTACGCGCCCGCGGATTTTGCCAGCGATAAAGGCGTCTCGCCTGCCGGGCCGCGCAACCGGGGCACGCTTAGTATTATCTGGCGTCCGATGCTGAGCCAGAACTATATGACGGCGGCGCGGCTTTTGGTGAATGGTTGGGCGTTCACCAGCCTGGTGACCGTGTCTACCGCGCAGACCGAAACCCCGCTCACCATTGTCACCGCGCAGCAGTTTGCCGGCGCTGTATTGCTCTATCCCGATTCTTTAAACGGGTCGGGCGGATGGGCGCGCACCCCATTCCAAGGGGTGGGCAGCCTTACCACCGGTTCTCAGCATACTTGGGATGCACGTATCTCGCGAGACTTCACCTTCACTCCCCGCTTCAAGGCGACCGTGTTGCTGGAAAGCTTCAACTTACTCAACAATCAATACATCACCGGCGTGAATAACATTACTTACACCGCTACTGCCGGCATTCTGAAACCGGTCGATGGCGCCGGCGCGCCCAATGCCGCCCAAGGCTATCCTCAGGGGACCAACGCGCGCAGTGTGCAGGCAGGTTTCCGGGTGGTCTTTTAGGAATTTGTTGAAAAACGATCTTAGGCCGCCGATTAACGCAGATGAACGCCGATAAGGCGATTGTTTTCATCTGTGTTGATCTGTGTCCATCGGCGGCCAAGTGGTTTTTGCGCACTTTTCAACAGACTCTTCGATCGCGCGTATTAACTGGGTCGATTCGTCTTTTCGCGCCAAGAAGCTTGCGCCATCATCACGGGGTTTTGCGAAGGCCCAGGAATCTCTGCCCTCCGGTTTTCCCGCCGCCGGGTACGAAGGCTATATACTGTGTCTAGTTCATTCGGAGGGCAAGAAACTTGGCTAGCTGCCTGGTACGCAGTACCCTTGCCGCCGCCGGCCTATTGGCGGCCGGCGCGGCGCTCGGCGTTGCTGCTCCTCAAACATCGTCTGCCGCAGTTTCCAGCCAGCCGCCGGCCTCCGTTTCCGCCGTAGTTAAGCGGTATTGCATCGGTTGCCACAACAGCACAACCAAGGCCGGCAATTTCACTCTCGATACCATTGTCGCGGCCGAACCCAGCCAGCATCCCGAGGAATGGGAAAAGGTAATCCGCAAGCTGCGTGTACGCTACATGCCGCCGGTTGGATTGCCCCGGCCGGACGAGAAAACATACGACGCCGTTCTCGCTTCGTTGGAAAAATCGCTGGATGGCGCCGCCATGTCCCATCCGAATCCGGGAAGAACAGACACCTTTCGACGCCTCAATCGAACGGAATACCAAAACTCCATCCGCGATCTGCTCGCGGTCGATGTAGATGTCACGGCTATCCTTCCCAGTGACGATGCGGCCCATGGATTCGACAATGTAACGGTCGGCAATCTCTCGCCCACGCTGCTCGAACAATACTTGCAGGCCGCGCAGAAAATCAGCCGCCTCGCCGTCGGAATTGCCGGCAAGTCTCCCGGCGGCGATACCATGACTTTGCCGCCTGATTTAACTCAGGAGCAGCAGTTCGAGGATATGCCGTTGGGAACGCACGGCGGCATGGCGGTGAAGTACACATTTCCGCAGGATGCGGATTACGATCTCTCCATCCGTCTGCAACGCGACCGCAATGAGCACGTGGAAGGCATCGCCGGCGGACACGATGTCGAAGTGACGCTCGATGGTGAGCGCGTGAAGTTGGTTACTGTGAAGCCTCCAGGCCCGGGGAACGACCATTCCGGAGTAGACAAGGACCTCACGTTTCGCATCCCGGTGAAGGCCGGACCGCACCGCGTAGTCGCGACATTCCCCAGGAAGTCATCAGCCCTGCTCGAGAGCGGTCGTGAGCCCTACGAGGCCCATTTCAACATGGACCGCCATCCGCGGATCACGCCTGCCATCTATTCCATCTCCATTCACGGACCATATAACGCCACGGGACCCGGCGACACGCCCAGCCGGCGGCGGCTCTTAGTCTGCCAGCCGAAGACACCGGGCGAGGATGACGCCTGCGCCAAACGCATCTTCTCAACGCTCACGCGGCGCGCATATCGGCGCCCCGTTACCGATGCCGACCTTCAGGTTCCGTTGAAATTTTATCGGGAGGCTCGCAAGGGCGCATCTTTCGATGACGGAATCGAAATGGGCTTGCGCGCGGTTTTGGTTAGTCCCGAGTTTCTGTTCCGCGTCGAGCAAGATCCAAACCATATCGCGCCCAATGCGGCATACCGAATCAGCGATATCGAACTGGCGTCGCGCCTCTCGTTCTTCCTATGGAGCAGCATTCCGGATGACGCTCTGCTTGATACGGCGATTCAGGGAAAGCTACGGGCGCCTGGCGTTCTGGAGCAGCAGGTACGCCGCATGCTGGCGGATCCGCGCTCTGAAACGCTGGTGACAAACTTCGCAGATCAATGGTTGTACCTGCGCAACCTCGCGGCTGCCAATCCCGACATGCGCCTCTTCGCGGGGTTCGACGATAATCTGAGGCAGGCCTTCCGGCGCGAGACTGAACTTTTTGTCGAAAGCATCATGCGGGAAGATCGCAACGTGCTCGATCTTCTCGGCGCCAACTATACCTTTCTCAACGAGCGATTGGCTAAGCACTACGGAATTCCCCACGTGTATGGCGGCCGGTTCCGGCGCGTTGAACTGGGCGAAAGCGCGCACCGCGGCGGCTTGCTTACCCAGGGAAGTATTCTGACCGTGACGTCTTATGCCGATCGGACGTCGCCCGTTATTCGGGGCAAGTGGATTTTGGGAAATATTTTAGGTGTTGCGCCGCCTCCGCCTCCCAGCAAAGTTCCTCCCCTGAAGGAAACGGCGGGCGTAGAGAAGGCCGTTTCCATGCGCCAGCGCATGGCGCAGCATCGCGCCGACCCTGCCTGCGCCGGCTGCCACGCCCTGATGGATCCCGTCGGTTTTTCCATGGAAAACTACGACGCCGTTGGCCGGTGGCGAACCGACGAGAGTGGACAGCCGATCGACGCCGCCGGCGGACTTCCCGATGGAAGCAAATTCGATGGTGTTGCCGGACTACAGAAGACGATCTTGAGCCGGCCCGAAGCCTTCGTCAATACAATGACGGAAAAGCTTCTCACTTACTCGCTGGGCCGCGGAGTTGAGTATTACGATGCTCCGGCGGTTCGTAAAATAGTATCCGACAGCAGCGAGAAGGATTACCGTTTTTCGTCTCTGGTTTTAGGAATTGTGAACAGTACGCCGTTTCAGATGAGGAGTGCACAATGATCGTTACGAAGAAAGCTCTACCGCGCCGAACCTTCTTGCGTGGAGTGGGGACCGCTCTCTCGCTGCCCCTGCTGGACGCCATGGCGCCGGCGATGACGGCCGTCGCGGCCCAGCCTGCCGCCTCCGCAAAGCGCATCGGGTTCTTGTATGTTCCCATGGGCGCGCATCGCCCCATGTGGAACGTGCCCGGCGACGATCTGACCCAGCTTTCGCCCACCCTCACACCGCTCGCCAACGTGCGCGATTACTGCACCGTGGTTGACAACCTGGAGCTGCGAAACGCATATCCGGGGACCCATGCCACTTCCAATTCCGCGTTCCTGAGCGCGGCCAAATCGAAATGGACGGAAAGCAGCGACTACTATCTCGGCACGACTGTCGATCAGGTGGCGGCCAAACAGCTAGGGCTGGAAACACGACTGCCCTCGCTCGAGATGTCGATGGATCTCATGGCCATGGTCGGGCAGTGCGACAACGGGTATGCATGCGTTTATCAAAACAATCTCTCGTGGTCATCGCCCACTACGCCGCTGCCCTCGGAAGCGCACCCGCGCCTGGTATTCGAACGGCTGTTTGGCGATGGCGGAACTTCGTCCGAGCGATTGGCGGAGATGCGCAGCAACGCAAGCCTGCTCGACTGGATGAAGCAGGATATTTCACGCCTGCAGCGCAAGCTGGGTCCTGACGATAGGAGCAAGGTCAGCGAATATCTGGACACGGTTCGCGAAGTGGAGCGGCGCATTCAGAAAGCCGAAGCATCCATCGCCGATTCGCACCTGCCCGATCTGGAGCGTCCCGTCGGCGTACCCGCGAAGTACTCCGATCACGCGAAATTAATGATGGATCTGCAGGTGCTCGCCTGGCAGGGCGATGTGACGCGCGTCACCGTATTCCAATTGGCGCGTGAAACCAGCAATCGCGCCTATACCGAAATCGGCATCGGCGAAGGGCATCATCCCTTGACGCACAATGGCGGCAATGCCGAAATGCTCGCCAAATGCGCCCGCATCAATGCCTTCCATGTTTCGCTCTTCGCCTACCTGCTGGAAAAACTGAAGGCTACTTCCGATGGCGACGGCAACCTGCTCGATCATTCCATTCTGCTCTACGGCAGCGGCATGAGCAACGCGGACTTGCACGACCACACAAACCTGCCCATCCTCGTTGCGGGAGGGAAACCCAAGAGTGGCGGCCGTACCGTTAAATATTCCAAAGTGACGCCTCTCGCCAACCTTCATTTGACGCTGCTCGATCGGGTAGGCGTGCACATCGATGCCTTTGCCGATAGCACTGGTAAAGTGCAGGAATTAGAGGAGCCTGCAGCGCTCTAGGAGTCTGTTGAAAAATGCGGAAAAACCACTTGGCCGCCGATGGACACAGATCAACGCGGATCAACACAATAGCCTTATCGGCGTTCATCTGCGTTAATCGGCGGCCTAAGATCGTTTTTCAACAGGTTCCTAGGCCAATCATGCGACTGGCCTTACTTCTTTTGGCGGGAGCCCTTCTGGCGCCGGCTGCCGGCTCGCGGCTCGCGGACGCGGCGAAGACTGACGACCGTAAGACCGTCCGCGCGCTGCTTGGGCAGCACGCTGATGTAAACGTTCCCCAGACCGACGGCACAACCGCGCTGCACTGGGCTGCCTATCAGGACGATGTAGAGATGGCGCAGCTTCTATTGAAAGCCGGCGCCAATCCCAATGCCAGCAACCGCTACGGTATGACGTCGCTATCCCTGGCGTGTACCAACGGCAGCGGCCCTATGGTAGCGCTGTTGATGAATAGCGGCGCCGATCCCAACGCGGCGATTCCGGGCGGCGAGACGCCTTTGATGACGGCGTCGCGGACCGGCAAAGTAGAAGCCGTGAGAGCGCTTTTGCAAAAGGGCGCGAATGTCGACGCCAAGGAATCGCATGGCCAGACCGCCATCGTTTGGGCAGCGGCTGAGGGCAACGTCGAGGCGGCCGAGGCATTGATCCAAGCGGGCGCCGATTTCAAGATTCGTCTCCGGTCTGGATTCACGCCTTACCTGCTCGCGGTCCGCCAAGGCCAAGAGCCCATGGTTCGCGCCCTGCTGAAGGCCGGCGCCGATGTCAACGATACGCTCCAAACGCCTGCCGGAATGCGGGCGTCAGGCATCGTTAAAGCGGGCCGCCAGGGGTCAAGCGCGCTGCACATCGCCATCGAGAATGCTCATTACGAATTAGCGTCATTCCTCCTGGACGCGGGCGCCAATCCGAATGCAATGGGTCCCGGCTATGCCCCGCTGCACATCATTCCATCGACACGCAAGCCCAGCGGCGGCGACAACGATCCGGCGCCGGACGGTTCCGGAGCAATGACCAGCTTCGAAATGATCAAGAAGTTGGTGGCTAAGGGCGCGGATATCAATGCGCGCATGACAAAAAAAATCAATTTCGGACTGACAAGCCTGAACGATGTCGGCGCGACCACATTTTGTCTCGCGGCCAATACCGCCGATGCGGAGCTGATGCGCTTCCTTGCCTCGCTCGGCGCGGACCCTAAAATTCCGACTGCCGAAGGCGCCACTCCGTTAATTGTTGCGGCAGGTCTCGGGACACGGTCCCCGGGTGAAGATGCCGGGACGGACAGCGAAGTGGTGGACGCCATCGCCGTAGCTATCGAGCTCGGCAACGACCCCAACGCCGTCGATAAGAACGGCGAGACCGCCATGCACGGCGCCGCCTACAAGAACGTCGCTGACGCCGTAAGATATCTTGCAAGTCATGGCGCCAATCCCGAGGTTTGGAACCGGCCCAATAAGCACGGGTGGACGCCCTTGACCATTGCCGAAGGTTATCGGTTTGGAAACTTCAAGCCCTCTCCGCCCACAGTGGAGGCCTTCCTCGAAGTGATGAAAGCCGCCGGGATCGAGCCCACGAAATCCGAAGCGACCGGCATCAGCGCCTACGGCAAGAAGTGAGTCCAGCGGTCTTACTGATTAGCCTTCGGCGCCGGAAACTGGTTAGGCAGGTCAGCTAGACTATAGAACTTCTGGTCCAATGTTTTTCCGCTCACCGTCACGATACGCATTCCGGAAACTGCGTCGCCGAGCGGCTTCCCCACCGCTCCCGTGGTAATCATTTGTAGCGCGCCATCGGTCCCTTCCGAATTCTGGTGCAGATGGCCGGCGAATACGTAATGCACGCCATACTTTTTGAACAGCGCCAGATATCGCCGCCGCGTTTCTATCGGGATGTTGAAATATTGATCGGGCTCGTCCGCGGTCTTCAGAAAATACGGAATGTGCTGGAAGACTACGATGGTACGTCCAGCCGTGGCGGCTTCCTGGAGCTGCTCTTCCAGCCAACGCTCCTGCCTCGTCGATTCTTCCGCCGCGCCTTCGGGATGCTGAATCAAGCTCGAATTGAGCACAATCCCTTCCATTTCTCCCTGGCGAAACGTGTAAGAGTCCTTCCCGATATTGGCGCGATAGAGCGCGAGCGATTGCGGCGTCGGCGTGTTTCCCACATCGTGATTGCCGGCCACGGCGTAGAGCGCAATCGCCGGATCCACCTTCGCCGCGATGCGATGATACTCCGCAATCTGCGCTTTGTCGCCGCCTTTATTCACCAGGTCTCCGCAAACGATCGCGAACGCGGGATGGAGGCGATTGATGGTCGCGACCGCGAACTCGAAGTTGGCCGTCTCCTGAACAAAGTTGGCGTTATTGGCAAACATGCCGAATTGCGGATCGGACATCTGGAGAAAAAAGAAATCCGCCGCACGCGCCTGACCTGCCATTGCCAGAAGCATCAGCGCAAGAAGTGAGTAATACCGTTTCTTCATAACGTGGTTTCAATATAGCGAATGCAGTACGGAGACTCTAGGCAAGCGATGGGCGCTGCTTGCCGAAACCGGTGGCCTGCTCAAAGGCATGCGCCATTTGAAGAACGCTGAAGTCTTGCTTATTTCGCCCGACGATCTGAATTCCCACCGGCAGCCCTTCCGCTGTGAAACCGGCGGGCGCTGAAGCCGCGGGATTTCCTGTCGCGGAGATGTACCAGCAGGACTTCATCCAGTCTATGTAGTTTTCGAATTTCACGCCCGCAATTTCCGTCGGATAGGGCATATCGATATCGAATGGCGGCAATTGCGTCGTGGGCAGAACGAAGTATTCGTACTTCTCGAGGAAAGCCTGAAAACGCCTCCATAGCAAGCTGTGCGCAATCTCGGCGCGTGCAAGATTCGTCCCAGTCAGTCGCAGCCCTTCCTCAATCTCGCCTTTGAGCGTGTCCTTAAAAGCATCGGGGTGTTCGCCGAGACGCGCGCCATAAGTATTCGCCGAGCCCCACGCGCGTAGAATCCGAAAGGCAACCTCCGCAGGTGCGAAATCCGGCTCCGCCTGCTCCACAATGCAGCCCAAGGATTCGAATGTGGCGCGGCTGCCATCCACCAGCTCTCGCACGCGCGCATCGAACGGCGCGCCGCCTAAATCCTTGAACCAGGCGACGCGCACGCCCTTGAAGCTTCGGTTCAGCGGACGGGCGAAGATCTCCCCCGGTTCGCTGATGGAAAGCGGCGTGCGGGAATCGGGCCCCGCGATGGCGCTCAGCGCGAAGGCAAGGTCCGCCACCGACCGGCCCAGGCAACCCGAAGTGCTCAAAGTCGACCATGCGAACGCTGCTTTCGGATTCGGCACGCGGCCGATGGAAGGGCGAAAGCCTACGACATTACAAAATGCTGCTGGATTACGTAGTGAGCCGCCGGTATCGGAGCCTGTCGCAACCGGCACAAGTCCGCAAGCCAGCGCCACGGCGGCGCCGCCGGAGGATCCACCGCACGTCTTCGTCAAATCGTAGGGATTGTGCGTCGCGCCGAATACCTTGTTGAACGTCTGTGAGCCTGCGCCAAATTCCGGCGTGTTTGTCTTGCCGAGAATGATCGCGCCCGCGCGGCGCATCCGCTCGACCACAAGATCGTCTTCGTTGGGGACGTAATCCTTATACAGAAGCGACCCAAATGTGGTGCGGATGCCCTTGGTTTCCATTAAGTCTTTGTGCGCGACGGGTAGACCGTGCAGCGGACCTAACTTCCCATTGCGCGCCTGCATTTCATCGGCGTCGGCGGCGGCTTTGAGGGCCATCTCCGGCGTCAGCGTGACGATGGCATTGACCTTCGGGTTCACGCGCTCGATCTGCTTCAGATGGGCGGCCAAGGCTTCGCGCGCCGAGAGCTTCCTGGCGCGGATAAGCCGGGCCATTTCCACCGCGCTCGTAAAACAAAGGGAAGCATCGGCCGCCTGAGCGGTCAGGGACGCGGTAATCAGAGATCCGGCGCCCAGTCTCTGTAGCGCATCGCGCCGGCTCGGTTGATTCATTTGTGTAATGTTACCAATTGCCTTCTACTTGATTCCGATCACCATCGAATCGGGCCCAATCAAATGCTCCGTGCGGGTTTCATGGAATCCCGCTTCCTTCATCCAACCCATGCAATCGGCCCCGGTATAATCGAAGCCACCGGACGTTTCGATAAGCATATTCAGACTCATCATTAGTCCGAAAGCGTTCTTGGAGCGGTCGTCGTCAATGATACTTTCGTAAACCAGCAGGGCGCCGCCATCCGGCAGCGCTTCGTAAGCCTTGCGCACCAGCATGCGCTTGGTCTCGAGGTCCCAGTCGTGCAGAATATGGCCCATCATGACCACCTCGGCCTTCGGCAGCGGAGCGTCGAAGAAACTGCCGGGCGCGAATTTCACGCGGCCCGAAAGTCCATTGTCATTCACGTAGTCTTCAAAAATCGGCCCAACTTGCGGCAGGTCGAACCCCGTACCCTCGATATGCGGATTCGCCAGGGCCACCTGGGTGATCAGGTCGCCTTGCGCCGTTCCAATGTCCACGGCGGTCTTATAGTTCTTCCAAGGAAACTTCTGGGCGATGGTGCGGTTGGCGCCATTGCTCACGCCGGTCATCGCCCGCAGGAACTCCTTCAATCGCGCCGGGTCGGCATACAGCGCCTCGAAAGAGCTAACGCCAGACTCTTTCACTTCGTTTTGCGGAAGCCCAGTTCGCAGCGCCGTAGTAAGGTGACCCCAAAACGGATAGAGCCGGTGATTGGCCATCTCAATGATCCCGCCGATATAAGACGCCTTCCGCTTGTCGAGGAAGAAGTCGGTCGAGGGAGTGTTGTAATACTTGCCTTCCCGCCGTTCCAGAAATTGCAGCGCCACCAGCGCATCCAGAAAATCGCGGGACGACCGGGGATGAAGACCTAACCGCGCTTGCAGCGTTTCCAGGTCCTCGGGGTGTTTCGCCAACTCGGTGAATAGTTCTATTTCCACCGCGGTCAATAGCGTCTTGGATGCCCAGAAGCCCAGGGCAACCTGCAGAATGTGGTCAGGATGTAGTTCGTTCATAGGTGTTTTCGGATACAGACCGTCGAGTATAACAGCGATCCCGGGCGGGCAACGCGCTGCTTACGCTACGGGCGCGGAAGACCTTGTTGAATGTCTTTACATACCGATAGAGGCGCTATTCTGGTTCTATCCATTGGTTAGGTGGATAGGGCTCCCGCCGGCGGGCAGTGTACGCGGAAAGCATCTTGCGAGTGTGCGAGCTTAATATGGAATCACATCTGCCTTGCGCTTCTGGCATCCCCGGCGCCGGCTTGGCGGCCCGCATCCGGAACATCGTGACGGCTGGCGTCCGTCAACTGGGGACGGGTAAGAAGCTGTTGCTCGCGGCAATCGGTATCGGTTCCTTTGCTGTGCCGCTGGCTGTCGGTTTGGCCTATCCGGTGGAGATGCGCGCTCAAGCCGCCGCGCAAATCGTCCCGCCCCTGCGGTTCGATGTAGCGTCGGTCAAAATGGCGGCCGATCAGAATCTTCTGCAGACGCGCCCAAATCGCACGGTTGGACGCTTTCGGTGGACAACACAGCTCGCCTACCTGGTGCAGTACGCCTATCATATGGAGCCGTGGCGCATTTCTGGCGATATGTCTAGTTTCGGTTTCATTTACGAGATCGAAGCCACGACCGATCCCAACACAACTGAGGAGCAGACTCGTCTCATGCTCCAATCTCTTCTGATCGACCGGTTTAAGATGTCCGTTCATCGCGTATCGAAAGAGGCCGTTGGTTATGCCTTGACGGTGGCGAAAGATGGGCCGAGAATGCAAGAGGCCACGGAGCGAGACGCGCCCCCGTTGCCGGAGTGGATGCGTAAGCCGTCCAGCGATCCGGCAAAATTGGATGATTTGGTGGTGGCAACCATGCCTCAGCGAGGCGTTACCGCGATTGTCGGCCGCCGCGTTACCATGCGGCAACTGATCGAGACTCTCCAGCGTATGATGGGTACCGCGGTCCTCGATCAGACTGGACTCGATGGCAAGTATTACTTCGGGTTCCGTTACGCGAACGGCGATGATCTAGACGTTCCATTTCCCGATCTGTTCATCACCATCAAAGACCTTGGGCTCAGGCTGGAGAAGCATAAAGGCCCCGTGGAAATGCTGGTCGTCGATCATATTGAAAAGACGCCTACGGAAAACTGATCTCAACCCTGAATATTTCGACCGGCCCGAAGGACGCGGCTGGGTATATGATGAATCCGCAGGAGGTTCCAAGTGGCCAACTCCGAATTCAGCCGCAGAGATATGCTCATGCGCGCGCGATACCTCGCGGCGACTCCCCTGATCGGTTCTGTGATGGCGCAAACGCCGTTTCAGGTGAAGGCAGTTTCTAAACTCAAAGGCGCCGCGAAATCGGTTGTCATTCCAACCCACGAATTTGCCGGCCCCAACGGCGCCCCGTGGATCGAAGAACGCATCGACTTCCCCGCCAGTTGGGATCTGCATGTCATGGATATGGCCGGACACAATCTGCCGGCGCTCACACCGGAGGAGCTTGCGTCCCAGTGCAGCAAGCCGGTGGGCGGCAGCTCTCTACGCGAACTTGCCGAAGGCAAGAAAACCGTGGCCATCAGCTTCGACGATTTGACGCGCACTACCCCCTCCTACACCGTTACTCCGTGGCTGATGTCCGAACTGGCCAAAGCGGGAATCAAAGATGAAAACGTCCTCTTCATCGGGTCCTTCGGCACGCATCGCGCGATGACCCAGGAGGAGGTGGCTCGAAAACTTGGGCCCGAGACGGCGAAGCGATATGCCTGGTTGAATCACGATGTCTTCGACAACGTGAAAGAAATGGGAACCACCACGCGTGGAAACAAGGTGTTCCTCAACCAGACGTTCCTCTCCGCCGATTTGAAGATCTGCATCAGCGGCATCAAAGTCCACCAGGACGCGGGCTACGGCGGGGGCGCCAAAGCCATCCTCCCCGGTCTGGCCGCCCTGCCGACCGTTGAATACAATCACACGCAGATTCTGACCAAAGTCAAAACCACGGGGCCGGTCAAAATCTTCAAGAACGATATGCGGCTCGACATGATTGAGGCCGCGCGCATGGCCAAGGTCGATTACACGCTTCAGATCATGTATAACGATCGCCTGCGTCCCACGCACATCTGGTCCGGCGATATCGTGGATTCCCATCACGCCGGCGTGCGCGTGGCCGCCAAGACTTATTGCACGCCCACCTTCAAGGATGCCGATATCGTCGTGGCCAACGCCTACCCTCAAAGCGCGCAGGCATTCCACGGCGGATTATGGATTAACTACTCCGTTCGCGACGGCGGTACCGGCGTTCTGATCGTGCAGCATCCACAGGGACTCGACCCTGTCCATTATTTGAATAATCGCCTGGCGGGCCGCAACGGAGTTACCCAATTCGATCTGACGGCGCGGCGGCTTAACGGCTCGGCGCGGGGAAGCCGCCCCAATCAAAAGCAGGTGAACACGATTGTTTACTCCCAATACCTCACCCGCAATATGAAGAACAACTACCGCACAGGCACCTTCTTCTGTGACAAGTGGGAAGACGTAATTGCCAAGCTAAGGGAGCTGCATCCAGGCGATCCGAAAGTCGCAGTGTACCCTTACGCGGGCATGCAACATCAGGAAATCGAGCTCGACGGCTAATTGCGGTGCGGCAGCAATCTAACGGATTCTTACGCCCGCCGGACGCCCCCAGGGGACATTGTCCAGCTCCAGAATTCCTGCCTGATCGGCTGCCGCTTCGACCATCTCTTCGTCGTCCACTTCAATTTGGTAAGTCCGCTTCGGCTCAAGTCCCGCGACGAAAATCGTCTCTGCTTCGGTTAGTGAGAACTGCTGCTTCCAGCCGCTCTTGCCGAAACACACAATCGCCTCCTTCAAATCGAGCATGTCCGGCGCCCGGGCGGCGTTTAAAACTTTCACCTGGCCATCGATAAATGTCTGCATCGCGCCATCGAAGATGCCCAGCCATTCGGCCGCATCGTCCCAGGCCGACCGAATGAAAAGATGGCCGCGCTCCGGCGCATAGAAAATCAGCGGTACGTGATAATAGCTCAGCCCAGGCTGATAGGGATTCGCCCACAAAAACTCATACGGCGTGCCAAACGTTCCGCGCATCAGGTACTTGTCATGCATCAGCCAACCCTGCAGCACCTGCGTATCGGGCTCGTTGGCGTCATATGCCACCATCGCCAGCTCTGCCGCGCGCGATTGCGCCGCCAGCTTCAGGTTGGGCTCGCTGGGGGGTATTCGTTCGGCGCCGACGTAATAGTCGTTTTCGGCCGCCTGGTAGGGCGCTGGATAATAGCTCAGCAGATGTTCGATGGGGAAATCTTTAAAAAATCCGCCATTGCTCTCGCGCAGGTCGATCTTGATATTGTCCTGCACCGCGTGCAGCAGTTCGTAAAGCGGGTACGCGTCGTCGCGCGGAATTGGATTGCCGCCCGCGCGGATTGCCGAATTGATCTTTCCATTCCACCACTGCCGCACCGTCCGCTCCAATTCGCGTCCGGGCGCATTCGGGACCTCGTCGAAGAGCGTTACAGCGGCAAGCGTTCGCGCGCTGGTCGAAGCAATGCTGGCGGCGGTCTTCGCGTCGGCCGCCGCGTCCGTCATCTTCTTAGCCAGGCGCGCTGCAAAGCTCTGCCGTTCTGAGTCTGTCATCAGGTCGTAACACCAGTCGAAGACCAGCGCCATCTGCCGCAAGTCGGCATTCGGACCCTGCGCCCAGGCAATTGCCTTCCGTCCGGCCTCCTTGTCACCCCCGACCTCGTAATAAAGCGCAAGTGCAAATCCGGGCTCGTCCATCGGGGCGCCGCCCGCCATTAACGTGTGGAACTGCTCCCATCGCAGCGATGCCCGTTCTTTTTCCCGCCGTAGTAATCGAAGACGCGCCGGGCGCAGAAACAATCGCGGATGCTCGCTCGAGACCAGAATCGGGTCGTTTGCCGGCGCCCCCTGCGCCCAGGCGGCTGCCGGTATCGCAGCCAGGATTGCCGCCCAAACCATTCGCATGAGATCGATTGTGTCATAGCGACACAGTACTCGGCCGCACACGGGCGCCGCGCAACGTAATTATGCAGAAATTATTTGATTTAAAACGGGTTGTAACCGTTGACACTTGGCTGGACGATTGCTATTCCTAGTGGTGAATTGGCGAAGTAACCTCTTAAACCTGTCCCTCTGCGGCAGCAGGCAGGTGGAAGAAGAATGGGCCGAAAAGACAGCGTGCTTGCGGGAGCCGGTGTTGGCATTATTTATAGCTCATTGTTCTTCTCTTGGCAGTTGCGGCAGAGGGGTTTTTTTATATAAACGAAATTATGGATCTCTCCAGAGGATCTAGGTAGCGCTAGTTGTTTGGCCGTTTCTGGCAGGGAAGTTGGACGCGGACCTGGCCAGTTACGGTTCGGTATTTATTCATTTCCAAGCAGCCCGACGCCGGATCCTAGCCCCACCAGGGGCAAGCCGCATCGGTTCTTCCCCCGGAAGCCTTGGGGGAGGGTCCGATGCGGTTTTTTCGTTTCACCTGGAGGAAACTAAGAGAATGCGAAATCTGATCGTTCTCGCGCTCGCCGTTGCGACCATCTCCGCCGCCGCGCCGCTTGATAAGAAGGACGTCGAGTATGGCCGTCCCGGCGGCCATGCGCTTCTTCTCGACCTGCATATTCCCGATGGCCCTGGTCCGTTCCCCGCCGCGATCCTGGTCCACGGCGGCGGATTCGACGGCGGCAGCAAGAGCACGAATTGCAAGCCACTCTTCGATCCTTTAGCCAATGCAAATTTCGCCTGGTTCAGCATCGATTACCGGATGGCCCCCGAGTTTCGCTTCCCGCAAGCCAACGAGGACATGGAGACCGCCATCCGCTGGGTAAAAGCCAATGCCGCCGAGTATCGTGTGGATGTCACTAAGCTCGCCATCATTGGCGAATCCGCGGGCGGCTTCCTGGTCAACTACACAGGAACGCACGAAACGCCCGAGACCAAAGTCGCGGCCGTGGTCGATTTCTATGGCCCGACAGATTACGCCAAGCTTGCCCTGGAGCGGCGCGATCATCCCGAGCGGTTCAATATGAAGAGCATCAGCGCGCATTTTGCCACTGGAGGCAGCAGCCGTTTTTTCGGCGCCGAACAACTCGATAAAGCGGGACTGGCCAAGCTGCATGCCGTCTCGCCGCTCTTCGCCGTCCACAAAGGTATGCCGCCGTTCCTCTGCATTCATGGCACCAAGGACGACCAGGTGTCGTTCGACCAATCCACCACCTTCTGCGACGCTATGCATGAGAAGGGCGTGGCCTGTGAACTGGTCACCATCGAAGACGGTGGGCACGGCATGAGCGGCTGGCGCGATCCGGAAATGCAGTTCTGGAAAGGTGAAATGATCGCCTGGTTGCAGAAGACGCTGAAGACCCAGTAAAGCGAAAACAGGGAGCCGCGCTCTGGTTTGACCGGAGCCCCATCCTTCTATTTCAGGTCTTCCGCCAGCATCTTGGCCACGTCGGAAATCAGCACGGAGCCTGCGTTATCCGGACTCCAATCCGGTTTAGCCATCCCGTCCACATAGATCGCCATTACAATCCGCCCGGTCTTTGCGTAAACAATCCCCACGTCCGCGCGTAGCGCATCCAGCGCGCCCGTCTTATGCGCGACCGGGATTCCGCCCAGCCGCCGCGCGATCCCGGTGTTGTCCTGATTGCGCTTGAGCACCGCAATCATCTCCTTCGATGCGTCCGCGCTTACGATTTGCCCACGTTCGATACGTTCCAGCATCGTAGCCATATCGAGCGGCGACGATTTGCCGATCCCGAACTTCGCATTTTCCGGCAGCTTTCCCGCCGCCGAAAGCCCCTGCGCCGGCCCGCTTCCCAGAATCTTGCGCATGGAGCGCGTCGTCTTGATACCGATCCGGTCCAGGTATGCGTTCACGGCGTCGGCGGTGAACCGTTCCAGAATCATGTTCGTCGCTGTGTTATCGCTCAACACGATCATCAGGTGCATCACATCGCGCAGCGGCAGTTGCACGTTGTCCGAAAACTCCACGCCCAGCACGCCCGATCCCGCAACTTTTTCGCGAGGCGCAATCGTCAGCGGCTCGTCGAATTTCGCCTGGCCGCGCGCTACCGTGTCGAAAATCGTCATCATGATTGCCAGCTTGATCGTGCTCGCGGTACGCACCGGCTCGGCTTCGCGAATTCCCAGAGTCGCGCCCGTGTCCAGATTTTTCGCATAGAGCGTAACCGTCGCGGGAAGCTCCGCAATCCGCTGCCGCACCTCTTTCTCCAGCGATTGCGCCCCGCTCGCGGCCGCGAAAATCAGTACCAGAACCAAACCACGCATAATAGACTCACCATATCATCGGCGGTTCTACAATCAAAGGTGATGCATCGCCTGCTTGCCGCGCTCTTCGTCGCCGCGCTTATGCCTGACCTTGCCCAGCTTCAACAAATGATCGCGCGCTTCGCGCCTGTCACGCTTCACGCCGATGAGGCCTCGCTCTCGCCCGGCGACCGCCAGGCGCTTGCCAAGCTTACCGAGGCCGCGCGCGTTCTAAATTACACATTCATGGACCAGCTCTGGCACGGGGATCGGGCGCTCTATTCCCAACTGCAGAAGGATCAGACGCCGCTCGGCAAAGCCCGCTCGCATTACTTTTGGTTGAACAAAGGTCCCTGGTCCGACCTCGACGGCCACACCGCGTTCCTGCCCAACGTGCCTGATCGCAAGCCGCTTGGCGCCAACTTCTATCCCGAGGACATGACGAAGGAAGAATTCGAATCCTGGGCCAAGTCGCTCGCGCCCAAGCAGCGCGAGCACGCTGAGGGCTTCTTCACCGTCATCCGCCGCGGGGCGGATAAAAAGCTCACCGCCGTTCCCTACAGCGAAGCCTATTCCACGGACCTGCATCACGCCGCCAGCCTGCTGCGCGACGCCGCGGCCGCCACAAATAACGCGTCCCTCAAGAAATATCTCACCCTGCGCGCCGACGCCTTCCTCTCTAACGATTACTACGCAAGCGATCTCGCCTGGATGGATCTGGACGCGCCGCTCGACATCACCATCGGTCCCTACGAAACCTACAACGATGAGCTATTCGGCTACAAAGCCGGGTTTGAGGCCTACATCACCATCCGTGACGATCGGGAAACCAATCGCCTGAAGATGTTCGCCGATCACCTCCAGGAAGTCGAAAACAACCTGCCTATCGATGCCCGCTACCGCAACCCCAAACTCGGCGCCTCTGCGCCTATCCGCGTGGTCAATGAAGTCTACGCCGCGGGGGATGGAGCTCACGGCGTCCGCACCGCCGCTTTTAACCTGCCTAACGATGAGCGGGTCATCCAACAGAAGGGCAGCAAGCGCGTCATGCTCAAGAACATTCAGCAGGCCAAGTTCGACCTGAACCTGAAGCCCATCGCCGCGCGCGTACTTCCCCAAACCGCGCAGCATGACCTGAGCTTTGACTATTTCTTTATGCATATCCTGGCGCATGAGCTGAGCCACGGCATCGGTCCGCATCAGATCCAACTCAATGGCCGCGCCACGTCACCGCGCTTGGAATTAAAGGACCTCTACAGCCCCATCGAAGAGGCGAAAGCGGATGTCACCGGCCTCTTCATGCTGCAATTCCTCTTCGATCGCAAACTGATCGCGCACGATGCCAACGCGGAACGTGAACTCTACAGCACCTTCCTCGCCTCCGCCTTCCGCTCCCTCCGCTTCGGACTGACCGAAGCCCACGGCAAAGGCATGGCGCTGCAGTTCAATTACCTCACCGATCATGGCGGATTCGTAGCGCGGCCCGATGGCGCATTCGCCGTGGATTTCACCAAGATCAAGGACGCCGTTCGCAGCCTTACCCATGACCTCATGACCATCGAGGCCCAGGGCGATTACGCCGCCGCCAAGCACATGCTGGATACTTATGGAGTGATACGGCCGCCCATGCAGCATGCCATCGATGGCCTCAAGAGTATTCCAGTCGATATCGACCCGGTGAACGAAAACTGAATGTCCGCGCCCGACATGACTCCAACCCCGAATGCCGCGCCCGCTATTCTCGCGCGTGAACTGCGCAAGGGCTACGGACTTCAACTGGCGGTCGATGGGGTTACTCTCGAAGTCCCGCGCGGCTCTTTCTTCGGCTTTCTTGGACCCAATGGCGCCGGGAAATCCACCACCATCCGCATGCTCACCGGCCTCATTCCGCCGGACTCCGGTTCCATCGAAATCCTCGGATTGGAAATGCCGAAGGACGACCTGGAGATCAAGCGTCGCATCGGTCTGGTCCCCGATGAGTCCATGCTCTTCGATCGTCTGACCGGCGTCGAGTTTCTCGAATTCGCCGGCCGCATGTACGGTCTTGAGCGCGCCACCGCCATCGACCGCGCGCGCGATCTGATGGGCCTTTTTGAACTCGCCGACGATGGCAAAATTATCGGTGAATATTCCAAGGGCATGCGCAAGCGCGTCGCCATGGCGGCGTCCCTGATCCACCATCCCGAGCTCTTCCTTATGGATGAGCCGTTTGAAGGCGTGGATGCCGTCGGCGCCCGTCTGATGAAAGACATCCTGCTCGATCAGGTACGACGCGGCGCGACTATCTTCCTCACCAGCCACGTGCTCGAAGTAGTTGAGCGGCTTTGCGACCGCGTGGCGATTATCCATCGCGGCAAGATTGTCACCTGCGGGTCTATGGAAGATCTGCGCGCCGGCGGCGAATCGCTGGAAGACGCCTTCGTCCGCATCGTCGGGGCCGAACACCACCCCGACCGTCTGGACTGGTTATGAGCGCCTGCCTATGATCGCCGCCATCCTTCGCGCCCAATTTCTCACCATGCGCTGGGGACGCGGCCGCGGAGGCGTAGTCCGGATCATCCCCCTGGTTATCTCGTACGGATTCTGGACCGCCGTCGCCGTGTTGGCATTCCTCGGCGCAACCTGGGCTGACGCAGCCATGCTGCGGCGTTACCTCCCGCTCGCTTTTCTTGGGATTGCCTGCTACTGGCAGTTGATGCCGGTGCTGACTGCAAGCATGGGCCGCTCGCTCGATTTGAAAAGGCTCGCGATGTATCCCGTTCCTCATCGCAAGCTCTTTACGGTAGAGGTCCTGCTCTGTCTTACAAGCAACCTCGAGATGGTGCTTGTAATTTGCGGCGGCAGTGCGGGCCTCATCGCAAAAGGAGGCGTCGCCGCCGTGCCGGGAGTGTTGCTTGCCGGCCTCGCCTTCATCGCCTTCAATGCGCTGCTGGCCTCTGGAACACGTAGTCTGATTGGGCGCATGATGTCGCGCCGCAAGATTCGGGAGGTGGTAATCCTGATCACCACCTGCATCTGGATGGTTCCGCGCATTTTCATGCAGTTCGACGTTCACCCCAAATGGCTCGGTCCATTTGCCGACGCGCTGCGCGGCTCCGCCTATCCCTGGAGCGCGGCGGCCCTGCTTGCGCTCGGTCAATTCGCCCCGCTCCTTTCGCTGCTCCTATGGATTCTTGCCGCTCTCTGGTTTGGCAACCGCCAATTCGAACGCAATCTGCGTTTCGACGTAACGGCGGCGCAGGCGCAGGTCCTACGCCCGTCAGCCTCGCGGAGGCGCGCCTGGTCGGAGGTGTTCTATCGGTTGCCGGGAATGCTATGGCGAGACCCGCTGGCCGCGATTGTCGAAAAGGAGCTCCGTTCGCTCGCGCGCACGCCGCGGTTCCGCATGGTCTTCGTCATGGGCTTCACATTCGGCATTTTGGTTTGGCTGCCAATGGCTATGGGCCGCAGTGGAAGGCGCTGGGGCGCCGAATACTTCCTGGTCATGGTCGGTCTGTACGCGCTGACCTTGCTTGGACAGGTGACGTACTGGAACAGCTTCGGCTTCGACCGCTCCGCGGCGATGTTCTACTTCGTCGCGCCGCAGCCCATGGCGCGCGTACTGATCGCCAAGAACATCGCGGCAGCGGTCTTCGTATATTTGGATCTCGCAGTTCTGGCCGCGGTGGTGAGCGTCTTCCATCTGGCCGGCGGCTTGTTGAGCGTCGTCGAGTCGCTTTTCGCGATCGGCTCTTGCGCGCTTTACCTGTTCGGGCTGGGCAACATGGCTTCCGTAAACTACCCGCGCGGTTTAGACCCTGAGCGCGTTACGCGTGGCAGCGGCTCCAACCGAGCACAGGGCTTGCTCCTGCTGCTTTATCCTTTGGCGCTTTTGCCCGTAGGTCTGGCCTATGTCGCCAGATGGGCACTCAAGAGCGAGATTGCATTCCTTGCGGTCCTTGCTCTGTCTACAGCCATCGGCGCCGCGGTCTACTGGGTGGGGTTAGACTCCGCCGTGATCGCCTCATACCGCAAACGCGAAGAGCTCATCGGCGAACTATCAAAAAGCGACGGCCCGATGGCTTCGGAGTGAGTTGAGAGGCGAAATACAAGAAGGCTCCACGGTTGAGGCCACGGCCTCGTCGAACTAGAGGGGTGCTGCACATGAATAGACACCTTTGGGGCGTCATGGCGGTTTTCTTTGCGTTTTCACGAGGCGTCGCGCAAGATCTGGCATCGCCCCAGTCTCAAAGCGGGTCTACGTTTGAGGTAGCTTCCATTAAGGAGTGCGCCGCTGCCGATCAGCCGGCGCCTTCCCTGTCCGCCCAGGGTAGGTTGAGATTGAGCTGTTGGCCGCTGTGGCGTTTGATCGCCGATGCGTACGATACATTTGCAACCGGTAAGGTAGAGCCCCTCAAATCTGCCATTGCCGCCTGAAGGCGCACCGGCCTGGGTCAATTCCACCAGATACTCAATCGATGCGAAGGCCGGGAACGCCTCAAACGGCGCGATGATGCGTGGCCCCATGATGGCAGGCGCTTCTTGAAGACCGGTTCAAACTGAAAATTCATCGCGAGATGAGAGAGGTTCCGGCTTATGTGATGACCATAGCGAAAGGCGGCGCCAAACTACGACCCGCTGAAGTGGGAAGTTGCAATCCAACGGATCCGACGGATTTAGCCCGAACTCCGAACGTGGCGCCGGGAGGAAAGCCGTGGTGCCTCGCGCCAATGATGGTAAGGAAAGGGCCGCTCACCTTGTTCGACCTGCACGGCGCAACGCTGGGTGTGTTTTCCAAATTCATTCATCCCGATGGACGCCCGGTTATCGACCGGACCGGTCTAACGGGCGTATTCGACTTCCATCTGGCATGGGAGACCGATTCCGATGGAGGCGCTAAAAATGATGACCCTTCCCCTCACATGTCGGTAATCGTGGCGATTCGGGAACAGCTAGGACTTCGGCTCGACTCCGGTAAAGGGCCCCGCGAACTTCTGGTCATCGATCACGTCGAGAAACCATCGGCCAACTAGGTCGATGGTTTCCAGACGGCGCTTTTGTTGCTACGTCTTCTTCAGTACGTCGACCATCTCTTGCACGGAGTCCGCGCTCTTCTTCAGCATCGCCCGTTCCTCATCGGTCAGCCGGACTTCGTAGATCTTCTCCACGCCGCCCGCTCCCAACTTCACCGGCACTCCAACAAAAAGCCCGTCGATGCCGTATTCGCCCTCGAGGTAAGCCGAGCACGGCAGCACCTTCTTCTTGTCCTTTAGAATCGATTCCGCCATCTCCACCGCCGAGGCCGACGGAGCATAATACGCGCTACCGGTCTTCAAGTACTTCACGATCTCGGCTCCGCCGTTACGCGTGCGGTCGACAATGCGATCGATGGTCGCCTGGTCCATCAACTCCGTCAGTGGAATTCCGGCCACGCTGGTGAGGCGCACGACCGGCACCATCGTGTCCCCATGTCCGCCCATCACCACGCCGGTGACGTTTTCTACCGAAACCTGTAATTCCGCTGCAATGAACGTCCGGAAGCGCGCGCTATCCAGCACGCCCGCCATGCCTACCACGCGGTGCTTGGGAAATTTCGAAGCCCAGAACGCCGCCTGCGTCATGACATCCAGCGGATTGGTGACAACGATAATGATGCAATTCGGCGAATATTTCGCGATCTGTTCGGCCGAAGTCTTAACCACTTCGTTATTCGCGATCAGGAGATCGTCGCGGCTCATCCCAGGCTTACGGGCCAGCCCGGCGGTGATGATGGCGATATCCGAATTCGCTGTCGGCGCGTAATCGTTAGCGCCCGTGATCGCGACGTCGTATCCCTGAACCGGCCCCGATTGGAGGATATCGAGCGACTTTCCCTGAGGCACGCCCTCTACCACGTCCACCAACACCACGTCGGCCAATTCCTTATCGGCGATGCGCAGAGCGCAATTGGCACCCACGTTCCCGGCGCCCACAACCGTAACTTTCTTTCGCAATGTTTGCTCCTTTTTAATTGGGTGAAGTCCGATTATAACTGGGCGCACCGCGCAACGCCGATGCGGCGTCTCGTTTGGCGGCGGCGCGCAATTGGCCCGCGGCAAAGGGAACCGCACAAAAGAAAAGATGCCGTTTTCACAAATGGACCGTAACTTCTATTCTCCTGCGAACGAATAGGCAAGTAAGAGCTCTGGCATTGGATTCCGGCAGGATCCGCTCGACGTGGAAGCATCCCGCCGGGAGCGCGCGCGCACGAAGACATAAATCGAACAGGAGACGAATGCTAATGAAGCGAAATCATGCAAGCCAGGGCTCTGCCTTAACGACCCTGATGTGGATAGCAGTTGCCGCGTTTGGCGCGGCCAATCTAAACGCGCAGGCGCGGCAATCGGCGGACTCCGCCCCGCTGTTCCTGACCATCACCAACGGCATCGCCAATTCCCTCGCCGTAATCAACACCGTAACCAAAGAGATGGATTTCGTACCCACCGGCGGCGCCGGAGGAGCCAGCGGCAATGCCGGCGGCGTCGCAGTCGAAGGCAGGTTGGCCGCCGCCGTCAATTTCGGATCCTCCAACGTCACCATATTCGTCCGCCGGGGAAACGCCATGCAGCCAATGCAGGTGATCAACACCTCGTCCCAACCGCTCTCGGTTGCGTTCGGACACAATCACCTGCTGGTTCTCGGCGCCACGACGGCCGAATCCTTCCCCGTATATGGAAATACCGTTGCGACAAGTAATGATGGCCTGGTTCCACTCGCGCTGGGCGATAAAAGCGCGGCGCAAATCGTCGCCTACGATGGCGGCGCGCTCTACACCGAAAAAACCGGCGGAATCACCGGGTTGAGCCTTTCGGCGAACGGAATGTCAGGTCTATCAGGTCCCAATCAAACGGTTGTTCTGCCTGCCGCTCCCAACAACAACACGCCGTTCGGAATGGTTGCCCGTGGGGCCAACATATACGTAACCATCGCGCACTCGAATCTGGAAGCGCTGGTGGTGGGCGGCCAGATCGTTTCTAGCGCCGCCGGTCCTACGCCCTTCAAAGACTCGTCCGGCAATATCACGCATGCGCCCTGCTGGAATGCGCTTTCGGGAAATTTTCTGTTCGCTTCGGATAGTCCCGGCCACCAACTGTATCGATATCTGGTCAGCGACAGCAACGTCTTCTTCGATAAAGTCGGGATCGCCAACCTTTCAGGAGCGCCCACCGATCTCGCGGTCGCCAACAGCCTGCTCGGCGTCATCGACGGCGGCGACGGCGCCAATTCCAATGCTTCGCTTTTCAATATCGATTCCGAAGGCGAGCTCGCCCTCCGCTTTGCCGTTAAAATCCGCGGCGCAATCAACGGCGCGGCTATCATTCAATAATTCCGGATACCCGCTTGACGGGTATCCGATAATGAATGTGTGAGTGCGTCGGCGGTTTGTCCGAAGTGCGGAGGGGTGGGCTTCGTGATTGTCGAAGGCGCGAGCGTCTCAGGCGCCAAGCCTTGCGATTGCCGCGCTGCCGGGCGCGCCGGCAGGCTCGAGGAGAAAGCGCAGATCCCTCCCATCTATCGCAATGCGTCGTTTGAGAATTTCTCGATACCCGGCCCCGAGAATCCGATCGCGCGCCGCGAATTAATGGGCGTACTTCTGGCCGTCAAGAAGTACGCCAACGATTTTCCCAACGAAGCTCGTCCCGGTCTGCTATTGACCGGTGAGCCCGGAACCGGCAAGACCCACCTTGCCATCGCCGCCATGCGCCAGATCGTCGAAAAGGGCCATGAGTCCCTTTTTTGCGACTATCAAACGCTTCTCAATAGCATTCGGTCCGGCTACGACGCATCATCGAATTCCTCGGATAAAGAGGCATACCGCACCGCGCTTGACGCCGACGTGCTTCTACTCGACGATCTGGGCGCGCAGCGCGTCACCGATTGGGTAGAGGATACCGTCACATCGATCATCACCTTCCGCTGCAACAACCGAAAGGCCCTGATCGCCACCACCAACTTGCCCGATCCCGATGCCGGCGGAGCCACCTTGGAACGAACCGCAATGGGCCGCCCCGAGTATCGGACCACGCTTGCCGACCGCATTGGCGCGCGCGGCCGG
Organism: Bryobacterales bacterium; assembly: GCA_963703295.1. Classification (GTDB taxonomy): domain Bacteria; phylum Acidobacteriota; class Terriglobia; order Bryobacterales; family Bryobacteraceae; genus PALSA-243. The sequence goes on along the minus strand of OY969810.1, from coordinate 6,004,573 downwards.
TCGCGGCTTTTCGAAATGTGTACCGTAGTTCGCATGCCTCTGATTGAGGATTACCGGCTGCGCAAGGCGCGCACATTTTGAAGCGCCTCGCGGTGCTCTTGGCTGCGCTCCTCGCGGCCTCCGCGAGACCCGCCCCCGATGTCCCACCATCGTTCCTGCAGGCCGTCGAGTTTTCCTACTATCTCGTCCCTCCCAGTCTTTGGGAGCGTGACCTCGTTTGGTTAAAGAACGTCGGCATCCAAACCGTCGAGTTCTCCGTTCCTGCAAGCTGGCATCGGCTTGCGTCGGGCGATTTCGATTTCACCGGCCACACCAACCCGCGGCGCGACCTCGTTGGGTTCATCCATCTCCTGCGCCGCGTTGGCTTGCAAGCCTGGGTGAAAACGACCCCGCCAACCGAAGGGTATCCCGCGCTTGCCGCGCTTCTCGCCCCCCAAACCCTAAACCACGGCGGACCCATTGCCTGGACCGAACCGCCGCTGCCCGGCGTGGATGCGTTAGTGCCCCCTGCACCTGTGAACCACATCGCCGCGACGGACCCCTCAGCCCTGGCGCAAAGTCGCGATGTACTCGCCATCGTGCGCGGCGCTTTGCTGTGGACCGGCGCTGTCGATGAGCTGTACCCGGCCGGATTGGAGCCTACGGGGACCCCCCTTCTGCGCGCGGGGGCGCTTGGCCTGAACGGCGAAGAGCGCTCAGCCACGGCATTGCGGCGCAACGCTCTTCTTTTGCGCAGTTGGGGACCCCTGTTGGAAAACATGCAGATGGCCCCCGCGCCCAAACCGGTAGCCGGCAAATTCCCATCCGGAATATCTGCCGCGCTACTGGTTTCGAATACCGCGTCGGCGGTCTCCCTGGTCAACCGCACTGCGCAGCCCTTTCAGGATGATGTGCGCGCGGTCGATCCCGAATCGAAACGCGTCGTTGTGATACCCGAAGTCCGCGTTCCGGCGGGCGAGTCGCTTTGGCTGCCGGTCAACGTCTCGCTCAGTCAGAAGTCGCTGTGCCGCGAGTGCTCTAACTTTTCGCCGGTCGAGCAAATCCTCTACGCCACCGCCGAATTGCTGTCGATCGAGTATGAGAACGGAATCCTGGCCATGGAATTTGCCGCCCCGGAGCGTGGCGCCGTGGTCCTTCAACTCGAGCGGCAGCCGGTCGGTCCGTTCCTGGCATCGGGAAAGCCCACCCAATTCGAATGGGATGAAAAGACCCTGCGCGCCCGCTTGCCCATCCCCGCCGGAACCACTCCCGATCGTCATGTCCGCATCGGCATTGCCATTGAAGAGCCGGAGACTTCGGCATTTTTCGACGACGCCCGCCGCCTGATTATCGGCACGAAGAATATCGTCTCCACCACCTATTCGTCGCCTCAGGTCGCCGCCCGCTCGCGACTCCGTTTGCCGGAAGGATATACGGCGCAGAAAATAGTGAAAGCGCCCAACCAGTTCGATTACGAAATCACCGTCCCTTCCGCCGCGGCCCCGGGGGACTATGCAAATTTAGCGCTTGAGGTGGACGGCGTGGCGCTAGGACGCGCGCGCCCGCAGCTATTCCCTTCGCTAACCGTGCGATTCCCCAATGTGCTGGAATCCCACTTCGGCCCCCGCGCGGCGCTCCCCGCCGACCCGCCCGTGATTCCCATCGAACCGAAGGCCGGCACAAACATTGAAGTAACGCTCCGCAATAACTGGCCGGCAATTCAAACCTTCAAGCTGGAAGCCTCCGGCCCGGGTTTGGAATTCTTTCCGCCGAAGACCGAAATCACCATCGGCGCGGCCGATGAACGCAGAGTCAACCTGCGCGTCTTCGCCGCTGAAAGGACCTCCGGCTTACGCGACTGGCGTCTCCACGTCACCGGCGCCGCAACCCTCGACCTGCCCCTGCGCATTCTCGCCATTCCCCGCAACGCCACCATTGCGTGGACCGCCGACCTCGATCAGGACGGCTCGCCCGAATGGGTTCTCGAATCTACGCAGACGCGCGCCGTCTTTTCCACGCGCGATGGCGGCCGTTGGATGGAGTTCACCTGGAAAGACGGCGCCATCGATTTTCTGCCGGAACAAGGCGCCTTCGCGGCCGAAGGTCCGGTCTCCGTGCGGGCCAACGGAAGCACGCTCGAATTCACCGGTAACGGATGGACGCGAAAGGCGCAACTCGAGGGCGCCACGCTCGCCATCACGCAAAGCCCCGCGCTTCCTGCCGATGGGCTGACCCCCGCCAAGCGGGGCAACATCTCCCTGACCCTCTCCCGTGAAACTCCGGCGCGCGTCAAATATATCCTGAGCCGTTAGCGTCCGCAGGCGCGCGATATCTGCTCGCCTGTGGAGCTCTGGCGGCGTGAATCGATCCTGAACCGCCAGTTGAACATCTGCTACACCGGAACACCTAATGCGAAGTGAACATCAATAAGGAATGTCGTAGGGCCCATAAACTTCCAAAGCGCCGATTTTTTGGGCCGGCACGGTACTGAGTCCCCGCTTCCAGGTCCCCCGCGCCAGCCTTGATCCTCACCTGGCAGCCCGCCTGGCCATAGCCCGGCCGCAGTCCATCCACATTGAACGTGATCCCTTTCTCTACCGTTCGATAGTGCTTAATACTCATACCGGCGGACGGAATGAGCATGATCTGGACAGGCGGTCCGCCGTTCAGCCGGCCGCCGCCTTCCATATGGTCGAGGCACACCTCCAGACCGAACTTGATCCCATCAAACGTGAAGAGTGCTCCTCCCATACGCTCATCAATGAACTTCGAGGCAACACGGCTACCGAACTAACTCAGCACATTCGCATCCAGCGCGCTTCGCGCCCTTGCGCCCTCGGTCGGTGATACTTCCACGATTTGCCGCTCACCGCCCGGCGTCGTCGGTACCAACACCCGGTACTTTCTGAAATCGATGTGGGAGACGTACTCCTTCGCCACCAGGTATTCCTCGGAACCACGTTGAATCAATGCCACATTGTCGACGACGGCGCCGTAAATCCCTTCCTCCACCTGGTGGCCGGCGCCGTTTTTGCATTTGGGGATCGTCTTCGCACGGTTGTTTGGATCGCGCTCGAACACAATGTTGTTGGCGTTGTTGCAGGTAAAGCAGTGCTGCCGTGCGTCGACCGCGGCGCTGATGGCGGTTCCGAAAACGAAGAGCCAGTCCTTATAAGTCGGGCTGCCCGTGCCTCCGCGGCGCAGATAAGGCATGATCTCTGAAACGATATCCGGAGGATACGCGCCCCAGGCCCCGCGGAAGTAGAATTCTGGCCCCATGAATATCTTCAGGGTCTTCGAGTCGTCGGCACCCGTGCCCTTGATTGCCGTCCAGGCAGCGTCAATCGCCCTCAGCAATCCGTCCGCCCGCTGCCGCATATCCCTCTTGTCGTCCAGATTGCCGGAGTAGACCACTTTGTCGTCTTTGTCGAACTTGCCGAGATTGATTTTGTACCCAATACAGAGCACCTTCTCGTAGGGGTGACTGCCGTGCCCATCGTAGGCGATCGCCCGCTTCACCGCGTCGTCGAGCGCCTTCCAGGAGAGCGGTTTCGCGCCCCAGAACGGGTTCCAGGCAGCTAGCGCGCGATCCAACGCCTGCAACATGTTGCGCTTGGCCATTGGCGTGAATGCCTGACTGTACTTGTCGAGCAGTTCCTGTATATTCGTCACGGCCGGCTTAATCGGGGGCTTAAGAGTGTGTAGGAATCGCTGTTCCAGACCGATAGTGAGGGGACCTTTTCGTACCGCATACGCTCTTTAGGTTTGTGCTTAAGTAAACAATTATTAATTTAGTGCTTAAGTGTACAATTGTAAACTAACCGCAAGACCCGCTTGCTTCTGTTGCGTACTAAGAGAACCCCCCGATACGCTGGGAAAACTGGTCGAAAGCGGGCCGCACACGGAGCTAGAAAAATGGGTAGCCAGCGCTTTGGCTGTTCGGATCGCGCAACTCCCCTACGTTCGACGCTCTTCTCCCGAACCCCTCGCGACCTCATCTTTCTCGCGCCTACGAGAGGCTCCGAGCCCGGGTAGGCACCGAGCTATCCAGGGCCCTCGGGCCAAACCCGGAATTGCTCGACATTACGCGATTTCGCCGTGAACGATGCCCTCGCCGGCATTCCAAATCCCCCAAGCCTGGGCGTTTCCGGCGCCGATACTGACACTCCCCGAACCCTTGGCCTGGTGATGATAGACTTGCTCCCAATGAGACAATTGCGAATTGCGCTGGGCTTGGCGATTGCCGCCGCCGCGGTCTTTCTTCCCTTTCGTATTGCCGCGCAGCGAGGCGCCAATGGAGCATTTCCAGGCGGGACAAACCCCGACGGATCTCTGCGCCCTACGCCTCCCGTGACCCGTCTCTTCTCGCAAGATGCCTACACCGAATACGCGATTCTCGCGCCCGGATCGGAGCAGTTCCGCATCCAGTTTCTGCCGGAGGAAACGCGCGCGGGCGCAACCGAGCTGGTAAACGCCACGCGCGGAGGCAGCGAAGGCTCCGATGTCGAAGTATTCGATCCGCGCACAGGCAAGCCCCTCAAGTTCACCTATCAGCCCGCCCGCAACGATCCCGAGACGCACGAAATTCGAGCCACCCTGCCTATGCCCGTGCCGCAAGGCGGAGTCGGACGCGTGCTGATCTACAAGACCTACAAAGACCCGCGGACCTATATGATGCACAACGACGACATCGTCTGGGTGCGCAGCCTGAGCGGTTACCGCCTGGGCGTCATTCTCCCGCTCGGTTTCGCCTTCACCTCCTCCAACGTCGCCGCGCAGCAGAGCGTAACCGCGGACGGCCGCTTGAAGCTGGCGTTCGCTAATCCCAGCGGGCAGAGCAACCCCGTAACCATCCACGCGCATAAGACCACTGCCGCATTCGCGCCCACGCCCTATACCGATATGTTCTTCGACGATGTCAAAACGCTCTATGACCTGGACGCTCCCGAAACGCACAAGATCAAAGTCGAACAGACCTATAGCGACTACCATCAGGGCGAAACAGCCAAATTGGATTCACTTGCCTACCTCGCCATGCAAGACCTGAAGGTGATCGATCTCGACACCGCGAAGCCCTTCGAAATGGTGAAAGCCAAGGGCGCCACCGCGGCCAAGCTGGAAGTGCCGATTACCGACCCTAAGCAGAGCGCGCATATCCGCATCACTGGAACGTTGCAAGACGCGGGTTACACGGAGAAGGGCGGGGAACTGATCTTCGAGCGCACCCTCCACGGGCTCCGCAACACCGTGCTGCTGCCGGCCGGATGGGAGGTCGCCGCCGTCTCACAATCCGGGACAGTAGGAGTGAATCAAGGCCGCGCCTTTGTGGCGCTAATCAATCTCAACTCCGAAAACGAATATCGCGTGGCCATTCGCGCGCGCAAGGGCGCGAAGTAACCAGGTCCTGAGCGGCTTGAGTCCAATCTCGCGGTTTGACAATCCTGGCCCGCGCGCGGTACAAAATCTCATGCCAACCACTTCCCGGCGCGGATTCCTCGCGGCAGGTTTCGGCGCAGCGGCAGCCGCGCGCTTCGCCTCCGCCGCCGCGTCCTCCGAACTTTGCGACCTGACGCTGAAACAGGCGTCCGATAGCATCCGCTCGAAGAAAGTCTCACCCGTGGAACTGGCCCAGGCCTGTCTCGACCGCATCAAGACCTACAATCCCAAAATCAACGCCTGGATCACCGTCATGGGCGAGAAGGCCCTCGCGCAGGCGAAGACGCTCGCCGAAGAACAGGCTGCCGGCAAACTGCGCAGCCCTCTGCACGGAATCCCCATCGGCATTAAGGACAGCATCGACGCCATGGGCGCCCGCGCCACGGCCGCCAGTGCAGTTTACGAATATCGCTTTCCATCCGAAGATGCCGAAGTGGTCCGTCGCCTGCGTGCCGCGGGCGCCGTAATTATCGGCAAGTGCAACATGCACGAATTCGACGCGGGCGCATCTTCGGCCGTGAGCTACTGGGGCCCGGTGCGCAATCCGTGGAATCTGGAGCGCGTCTCGGGCGGCCCCTCCGGAGGCTCCGCCGCCGCAGTCGCCATGGAGAACTGTTTCGGTGCGCTGGGCACGGATACGGGCGGCGGCATCCGCACGCCTGCCGCTTACTGCGGCGTCGTCGGATTCAAGCCCACTTACGGCCGCGTCAGCATGCGCGGCATCGTTCCCTTCGCCTGGTCGCTCGACCATTGCGGACCCATCGCGCGCACCGTCGAAGACGCCGCCATGCTGCTGCAACAAATGGCGGCCTACGATTACCTCGATATCGATAGCGCCGATAAACCGACGCCAAACTTCGCCTCCGGAATCGGCGCCGCAGTAGCGCAATTCCGGCTTGGCGTTCCCGTCCAGTTCTACGACCATCTGGACGATGACGTCGCGCGTGCCATTGACGACGCCATGGCCGTACTCAACAAATTGACCAAAGGTTCGCACGAAGTTTCGCTGCCATCTCTACTGCACGCCAACGTCGGCGCCGAGGTCGCCGCCTTCCACGAAAACCTGCGCGGCGTAAATGGCGGCGGCTTCGAAGCCAGCACCGGCCGCGTCTTTCCCGCCGCCGACACAGCGCGCGCTGTGGATTACGTCCGCGGCTGGCGCGATCTCGAGATGGTCCGGCGGACCATAGATGAAGATGTCTTCCAAAAACAGAGCGTCGATCTGCTGATCGCCCCTATCGCGCCACGCCGTCCCCACCGTTGAAGAGGATCTAACGCAGGGCGCAGCCGGCCCGGCTGGCGGAGGCGGCGCAGGCGGTGGACGCGGCGGAGCCGGCAGCGCTGGTCGCGGCGCAGCAGCCGCAGGAGGAGCGCCGACAACCGCAGGCGGCGCGGCGCCTGGTCAGGCCGCGGCGGGAGCCGCCGCGCGGGCGCGCACCCAGATCGATCCCGAAGAAAACACGCGCGCCTTCAACGCCTACGGTCTTCCCACCATCACCATTCCCTGCGGATTCTCCAAGGACGGCATGCCCATCGGCCTGCAAATCGCAGGCGCGCATTGGGCTGAGATCAACGTGATCGCATTAGCCCATGCGTATCAGGAAGCCACCGAGTGGCATAAGAAGCGCCCGCCGCTGCAGCCGGACGCCAAGGTTCCGGCACTCTCGCGGGCAGCTTCGGAACAGACGGGAGGATAGCCTGATGCTCGATTTCAACGATCTTGCCGGGCTCACCCTGCGGGAAGCCTCCGAACAAATCCGCGCCAAAAAAGTCTCGCCCATCGAGTTGACGCAGGCTTGTCTCGAACGCATCCAAACCTTCAATCCGAAAATCGATGCCTGGATTACCGTCATGCGCGAGCAGGCTCTGGCCCAGGCCCGTGTACTCGAAAAGGAACAGGCCGCCGGCCGGTTCCGCGGCCCGCTACACGGCATCCCGATCGGGCTCAAGGACAACATCGAAACCGCCGGCGTGCGCACCACCGCCGGCAGCAAGACGCTGGCCGGCTACATTCCTACTCAAGACGCAGAAGTCACCACGCGCCTGAAGGCCGCCGGTGCGGTAATAATCGGCAAGTGCAACATGCACATCTTCGCCAGCGGCGCCACTTCCGCCGTCAGTTACTTTGGCCCGGTGCGCAATCCCTGGAACTTGGAAATGATCGCGGGCGGCTCATCGGGCGGATCGGCCGCCGCCGTCGCCATGGATAACTGCTATGCCGCGCTGGGTACCGATACCGGCGGCTCCATTCGCACTCCGTCCGCCATGTGCGGCGTCACCGGATTCAAAGCCACCTACGGTCGCGTGAGCATTCGCGGCATTGTCCCCCTCACCTGGTCGCTCGATCACTGTGGCCCCATCGCACGCACCGTGGAAGATACGGCCACCGTGCTCCAGGTCATCGCCGGTTACGACCGGCTCGATCTTCAGAGCATCGATTATCCCGTGCCCGATTATTCCAAAGCCATCGGCGCGCCCGTCTCTCAGTTCCGCCTGGGAATCCCGCCCATGTTCTACGACGGCCTCCAAGAGGATGTCGCGAGCGCTCTCGAAGCCGCCATCGCCGTGCTGACAAAGATGACCAGGGGGACGCAAGAGGTTCAACTTCCTTCCATTCTAGAAACCGGCGCGGGCAGCGAAGGCGGTGTCTATAACGAAACCATGGGCCGCCCCTTCACGCTCTCCGAACTCGGCGGCGAGGCCGGCGGCCGCGGCGGCGCGCGCGCCGTAGATTACATCCACGAATGGCGCAATCTTCGCCTGGTGCGCCGCAAGGTCGACGAAGAAGTCTTCCGCAAACAGAATGTGGATTTCCTGATCACGCCGACCATTCGCGAAGTCTCCTGGACCATCGAAGAGGAACTCGGCCGCGGAGGCGGCGGCCGTGGCCGCAATCCAAAGCCCGGCAACACGCGCTCGCTCGACGATTACGGCCTGCCCACCATCACTGTTCCTTGCGGTTTCTCCAAATCCGGTTTACCCATCGGCCTGCAGATCAGCGGCCCGAACCTGGCCGAAGTGAACGTCATCGCACTGGCTCACGCCTATCAACGCTCCACCGATTGGCACAAGCGCAAACCACCCCTCACGCCCGACGCCAAAGTTCCCGTGCTGTCAAAAGCGGCCGCGGCTCAGACGGGTGAAGCCGTAACGCGATAACTCACTGAAATCGCCAGTCGTCGTTAGCGGACGAACTCGCCCGCGGACGATACGCGGAGACAAGTCTCGCCACAATCACGGCAATATAGAATATCCCGACCATGCTCTCAAAAACCGCCACTAGGCGAACGAAGGGGTCGACAGGGAAAATTCCCCCGTACCCGACGCCCGTCAACGTCACCATGCTGAAGTACAGCAAGGTAGAACTGTCCGTGGAAGCAATCGTCTGATTAAAGGGATGCCGGACGCATTCGTTAAGAATCGAGTCTAGTTGAGAGAACGCAATTGCGATCACAAGGTAAATCATTACCGCCTCGGCAATCACGCTGCTGCTTACTTTAGGCGTATCGCGAATCAGGCCTAACATTGCCCAGAGAAGCCCACAGGAAAGCGCGAAGCCTGCCGCGTGCACCAAGTGATTGTAGTAGAGTTGCCCGTTGCCAAACTCTTTCAGTAAGCGGGCCACTATCCAGACGCAAGCCAGCGGCACTCCCACGCGCAAGATACTATTCTGGTTCCCGGCAAGACGCGCGCCAAGTAGCACGCTGGAAAGGATTACTATCGCCAGGGCTGCACCAATCCTGGGATGAGAGTCCGCTTCCGGCGAGGCCAGAATCACGCCTACGAGCGTCCACATCAAGAGAAGGGCGCCCCGGCGGCGCAAGAACTCACCGAATCGTTCCCGCAATGGTTCACCCTATCAGAGGGACGTGCAAACAGCGAGCGGTGGGCCGCCTCAAAGCGCGCCTCCACCGACGATTGATGCGCATCTTGAGCGCAAAGACGTAAATGAATCGCTCAAGGCGGGCCAGACCAACTTAAGATCTTAGCGCAGCAGAGCAGATGGCGGCCTTACGCGCGCGGTTGGCGAATCCCGCGGGCTAATGATTCCTGCCAATATCCGAAGAGCCTCATCGTGACGGACTGGCGACGCGCGATGAGATCCTCCGTTGCCCAGATTGGGAACGGCGGCCGTGAATTCATCGCTCGGCGGTCCCGCATGCGCCAGGAATGAGTCCGGGAAAAACTGCCCCCGGCCCGGACATCAGTACCCGTCCGGAAGCGTACCAGTTATTGAAAGGCGGTAACGTCACTACGTCGGCTTTGCACTTGGGAGGGCGCCGGCAACAGACAGTAATCCGCAGAAATAAACTCGTTTTCTCATTCGTCCCTGCTCCTGGATCGGCGTATGAAATCCGGACGGCCCCGGTTCTCGTCGGTGGGCGCCATTGCCTACGCACCGCCGAGACTCGGAAGTCCGACCCCTGGTAGGTCGCTAGTTTCGAGGGGGCCGTGGATTAAGTATGAAGACTGGGAGGAGAAGAGGAGGGCTGGGGGTTGGCGGGACAACCGCGACATGCGGTGCCCCGCCTGGATAAACTTGCGTCGCCGACGAATCAGAGCCTCGGACAACTATGCCAGTATGGCGCCAATCTTCTTTGTCGCCGTCGGGAACTTGCCGATTCCGGCGCCCACGATGTCATCGGCGACCGTAACATAAGCGTCACCCACTGTCCCCTCGACCTTGGTATACGAACCGCGCGCCAGCTTCGGGCTTCCGCCCGCAACAATCATGGCCAGGCCGATGTTCTTGTGCGGATTTGCCTCGGCGTGTTCGTGCACAAATGTCAGCGTCGTGTGATCGAAGAGCGTCCCGTCGCCTTCCGGCACCGATTCCAGCTTCGATATCAAATACGCAAACTCTTCGATGTGCCAGCGGCAAATGTCGCGCAGTACCCGCTGTCCGTCCACGCCGTCCGCGCCCGCCACCTTTGCTTCCGCATGCGTGTAATCGTGGTGCCGCGCGGCGGTGTAGCCCAGCCACGGGAACCTTGAAATGCTCTGGCACTTGGTTAGCATATAAGACGCTACACGGGTCTGCCGCGTCGAAAGCGCCTGCACCAGCAGATCGCTTTGCAGTTTCGCAATGCGCGGCCAATCCTTCATGTCGCCGTCGAAATCGGGCGGATCGATACGCCGATACTCTGGCGGCAACACCGCAATCGCCCGCTCCAGGTCGCGAATACCCGATAGATGCTCATCGATCCTGGTCTTATCGTCCGTCGGCAGTCGCTTCTGTAATTCCGTCGCATCTCCGCGAATCGTATCCAGGATGCTGTGCTTCCGATTGACCCAGCCTTCTTCCTGCGCCCCGAACAGGCGGTCGAACAGCCGGTGCGGAATCATCTCCGGCGGCAGCGCCCGCTCGTAACCCGACCAGCTCATATTCCGCTGCATGCTCTCGCCGAACGATTCCTGCGCAACGCCTATCTGCAGCGAACGGAACCGCGAATCCCCGCCGATCTTATTGGCAATAACCTGATCGATCGATGGGCCGCTCGGCCCACGCCCCGTGAAGTAGGTCCCAGTCATCAGGCTGCTCATGGAATTGGTGTGGCCGTTGCCTTTGCCATTGGCGGCCGCGTTATCCAGACCGCTCAGCACGTGAACGTCTTTGCGCCATGGCGCCAGCGGCGCAAGGCAGGGCGTGATCTCGTAATCGGCGCCCTCGTCGTTCGGAATCCAGTAGCGCTCCGGAATTCCGTTCCCGTTGAACCAGAGCACGAAGCGGGTCTCGATGGGTTTGGGCGTGGCTTCCGCGGCATAGGCGGTGCCGATCGAATTGAACATGGATACCAGAGGCGGCAACCCAACCGTGATTCGCGCGCCGGCGAGGGTCATGCCTTTCAGCAGTTGACGACGTGAGGTTCTAACGCGATTTGTGATCACTTGCGACATTCGATGCTCCTTCCATTGCCGTTATTGCCAGCATGAGCTCTTTAAACTGAAATTGCGAGGCCCGAAAACGCTCCAGCGCCCGTTGGATTACCGGAAGGTCCGCGGGGCCTTCGAGGCGGCCTGCCGAGTAGCGGAAATACTGCTTCACCATACACTCCTGACATTGTGGAGTCTTCGCCAGGACTACTCCCATTTCGGCGGGTGAGGAAAACTGCGAATCGGGTATACCGGTGATCTTACCAGTCGTATCGAGCGCGAGGTTTATGGTCTTTACCGCCGCATTTCTTCCGGCGCCCTTGAATTCCAGCACCAGGTTCTCGCGGCGGGCGCCTACCGCGTCGAATTTCTCGAAACCAAACCCAATCGGGTCGATCAACGTGTGGCAACTCGCGCACATCGGATTTGTAGCGTGGGCGCCCATGCGGTCGCGATTGGTTTGAGGGTTGTCCGCGGTCACGGCGGGCAGATTGGTATTCACGCCGGGCGGCGGATCGGGAACGTGCTGACACAGAAACTGATCGCGTACGTATAAGCCGCGCGCCGTGGGAGAGGTCTCATCGGGCTTCCCCGTAAGCGCCAGAAACAATCCCTGGCCGAGCAGTCCCGCGCGCTCGCTTCCTTTCGGAAACGGTATGCGTTCCATCTCTTTCGAGGGAGCGGGTACACCGTATATCCCCGCCAGCTCCGGACCCACGAAGCCATAGTCCGCCGTGAATGCCGTCATAAAGTTGCGTCCGTTCCACACCAGATCGGAAATGAACGCACGCGCTTCGTCGGTCATTGCAAGCGCGGTCTCACGCGTATAAAGAGGATACTTCCGGCGGTCTTTGCTGGCTGTCAGCAAACGGTCGAAACGCAACCATTGGCTGACGTATTCGTCCAGCGCTTCATGCGCCCGCGGCTGATCGAGCATACGTCGCGCAACCTTTTCGACACCCTCTTTAGAAGCGAGTTCACCTTTCTCGGCTGCCGCGATCAACTCCGCATTCGGCATCGTGTCCCACAGCGTATAAGCGAGGCGGCTGGCGGTTGCGTATGGTTTCAGTTTCGGATCGGGCGTCGAGTACATCCAGAACAGGAAGTTCGGCGATTGCAGCATCGCTTCCACTACAAGCTGAGCGCCTTTCTGAAATTCGGCTTCCGTGCCCATCAGCGCTTCGTAACGCGCTTGCTCAGACGTGGTGAGCGGACGCCGGAAAGCTTTTTTACCGAATTCGCGCACGAACTGCGCCCGGCAGGGAACAGACGGCTTGCAAGGAATCAACCCGTGCGTATCACCGCCATGGAACGCCGAACGTGCGAGGTGCTCGGCCGCGCCGCTATAAGCATCGATGAGGATGGGCGAAAGACCCTGCGCCTGAACTTGATTCTTGAATCCGTTGCTGAAATCCTCAGTCGGGAACTGATTGGCCGGCCCGCTCTGATCGCCCAGAAGGTCGCGGATTGTGTGATTGTATTGGCTGTGCGTCAGCCGTCGCAGTTCGGGTTCACTGCTTAGCGCGCCCGCGCCCCGGTCTTCCTCCTCACGGTAGCGTTTGGCGGCCGCAAGCTCGTCGCCGGAAAGCTTGGCAAGCGTTGCAATCCACCCCAGGAGCAGCGTTTCCTCCGGAGTGCCCGGCTTGATCCGCAGGCCCCCGGCATGCGGAATGCGATTCGTCGGCTTGCGCAGCAGCAGGGATTGATCGGGATGCTGTTGATCTACCAGCACAACTAGTGATTTTCCGAACGCTTCGATTTTCGAGGAAGGCGAGTCGGCATCGGGGAAATGCAGGCGCGTGGCGGACGCTACACCGTTGCTATTGTGGCAGTTGCGGCAGGCCGCCTTTTCTAGTACCGGATAGAGCCCGGTCGCGAACGGCCCGCTTTGAGCCGAGGCAGAAGCGGAAAACAAAAAGAAAGCAAGTAAGAGCTTACGCAAGCAAACCTCGCTTATGTATAATAGCGCAAGTGCTTCGCATAACCACGTTATTCGTATTTTTTCTTCAAATCGCGGCGGCCGCCTCAGATCGCGACATCGCCGAATGGGTGCTGCGCTGGGAAGGGCACGTTACGATTGCGGGACGCGCTCAACCGATCAACAATATATCTCAGCTGACGGACGATATCCACATCACAGGCATCGACCTGACTCCCGTGGTGATGCGCCCGAAAGAGCTGGTGAAACTGGAAGGTCTCAAAGATCTCCGCGAGCTCTATCTTCCGGGTCCCATCTGGAATCCCGGCGGCGGCCGGGAAGACGCCGTGGCAGCATTCAAAACTCTGGCCACGCTTACCAGCATCGAGCGCCTCGCCTTTGGCTGGCACTACAACGCACGTATCGAGATCCGCGACAACGAGATCAAACAGCTTATCGGCTGGACCAAGCTAAAGGATCTGCGTTGCGCGCAATGCTCGCTCGCAAATGCCGATCTCTCACAGTTTCCGCAGCTGGAAAACCTCGACCTCAGCGACAATCCGTTAACGAATAAAGGTATGGAGGGCTTGGCCCGGCTCAAGAACCTGCGGCGCCTTCTGCTTCGCGATGCGCTGGTTACTGACGACGGTCTGAAGGCGATCGCCGGCCTGACCAATCTCGAAGAGTTGGATCTTTCGGGCGTACGCATCACCGATACCGGTATCGAGTACCTCCGCAATCTGAAAGCGATGCGCCGCCTCAATCTCCTCGGCGCTCAAATCAGCGACGCCTCCATGGACGTCATCGGCGGCATGGAACATCTTGAGGTCTTAAACCTGTACCGGACTAGAGTGACCAATACCGGGTTAGCTAAATTACAAAATCTAAAGGGACTCGTGGATCTCGACGTCCGCTATAGCCGTGTCACGTCGAATGGATTGGAATCCGTGCGCGCCGCATTGCCGCGCGCCCGTGTGGAGTTCGCTGGAAACGCGGCGCCGCCATCCAAGGTTCATGCAGCGCAGCGCCCGGCCTCTGATTCCGAGGACGCAATTGCTGCATGGGTCAAGTCTTTCGGGGGCGCGACGAAATCAACTGACGGACACATTTCGGCAGTGAATCTTTCGACCACTCGAATCAGCGACGCGCAGCTCGCGAGCCTCGCCGGACTGCATCACCTGGAAAAGTTGGAGTTGCAAGTCACGCAGGTCGGCGATCTCGGGGTTGCCGCGCTTGCTCCCCTGACCGGGATCAAAGAGCTGAACCTCAACAACACCACGGTTTCCGATAAGGGGCTGGAAAAACTCACCGCGCTACCGCATCTTCAAGCGCTGCACCTTTCCGGAACCCTCGTTGAAGGACCCGGCATCGCGCGCCTTTCCGCTCTCCATGAACTTCGCTACCTCGACCTCTCGAACACGCACATCACAAACAAGTACCTTTCGGACGTTGCGCAAATCACCAACCTGGTCACCCTAAAGATCGCATACGCCGATCTCTCGGATGCTGGAGTGACCCACCTGACCCCGCTCACCCATCTCGAATCGCTCGATTTGACAAGTACCGATGTGGGCAATGCGGGACTCACCGCCATTGCCGGTCTCACCAATCTGCGGGAGCTCTATCTGAATTCGACACGGTTCACCCCGCAAGGGCTGCCGGCGCTGAAATCGCTGCACAAGCTGGAGCGCATCGAACTGCTGCGAACTCGCACGGACAACGCGGGATTAGAGATGCTTAGCACTCTCAAAAACCTTCGATGGATTGACCTCGATTACACGACGGTTAATGATGCGGGACTTGCAGTCATCCGCTCTTTGCCGCAGTTGCAGGAGATCAGCCTCGACGCCACCGACGTCAGCGACAAGAGCCTTGAAACCCTAAAGTCGCTGGGAGGTCTTAAATCGCTCAATATTTACCACACGCTCGTTACGGAGAATGGCATGCATGAAATTGCCGCCGCGCTCCCCAAATGTATAATCATCTTCGACCGCGATTCCGCGTTGGCCAATCGAAGAGCCCGGGGGGAAAACTAGATGCGTTCCATCGTAGTTCTTTTTTGCTTGGCGGGCTGCGCGGGCGCGGCTACGAAGATGGCCACCGGCTGGATCGAATCTCTTGGCGGTTCGGTTACGACCGATGCCCGCGGCGCCGTGACGGGCGTAAGTCTACGGGGAAGTTGGGTCACCGACACAGACCTTCGCCGGCTGACGGAATTTCCCGATCTGGCCACGCTCGATCTTTCGCTAACTCGTATCACGGACCAAGGCATGGCGGAACTCAAGGGCCTTCGCAACGTCACCGATTTGAATCTCTATTACGCGGAGTATGTGACGGATGCGGGCGTTGCGGCGATTGAGGGCTGGAAGAAGCTGAAGCATCTCAACCTGCGTGGCACCAAGTCTTCCGACACGGCGCTGGAGCACATCGCCGGCATCACCTCACTCCAATCGCTCGATGTCGGCTCCACATTGATGACGGATGTCGGCCTCGAGCGGCTAACTACGCTGACCGATCTCAAAGAGCTCGCCATGGGCGGCAACGAGTTGGGCGACGCCGGCTTGCAGGCTCTGAGGCAACTCCCCACACTGACTTATCTCGATCTGAGCGGCCGCCAGGGCACGGATAAGAACGTATGGACGATCGTGATGTCGACTGCCGGCCTTGACGCCGTACTCTCACTTCACAACTTGCGTGAGCTTCACATCGGCTGTTATGCGATGAACGTCGGCGTCGAAGGGGCGAAGTTCGGCGAAGTGACCGCAACCGCGGTGCTGCCCGAGTGGCTCGACCGCATGCGCGCCCTGCTGCCGAAGCTCGATACCGTGAGATTCCAGGGCTGCGGAAAAATCGACGACGCATCGGTCAAAACGCTCATCGCCATGCCACAGCTCAAAGAAGCGGACCTTCGCGGCAGCGGTGTCACCGAAAAAGGAGTTGCCGCCCTTCGCGCCGCAAAGCCCGGTGTGAAGATTTGGTTCGGGCCGTGGGAAGGTATCGCGGCGAATTATCGGAACAACTGAAGCGAGGGCAAGGTTGTTTCCATTATCGCCCTCAAGCATAAACGGTTAAAACCCCAGATGACCGCGAACCGCGACGGCTAACCATTCCAACCGCGACGCATTCCTTTTCCGCGATCCCGTACACTGCTAACGCGAGATTGATTACGCCGTTTACCCGCACCGCGAATCGGACGTACACAACATTATTCAGGAGAGACCATCATGCCCACTATCACGACCAAAGACGGTACAGAAATCTACTACAAGGACTGGGGCAAAGGACAGCCTGTAGTTTTCAGCCATGGTTGGCCGCTCAGCGCGGACGATTGGGATAACCAAATGTTGTTTTTCCTCAATCATGGCTATCGCGTTATCGCCCACGATCGCCGTGGGCATGGCCGCTCGACTCAGACTGCCGACGGCCACGATATGGACCATTACGCCGATGACCTGGCGGCTGTCACGGCGCATCTCAACCTGAAAAATGCCATCCACGTTGGCCATTCCACCGGCGGTGGCGAGGTGACGCGCTATCTGGCGCGGCATGGCGACAGCCGGGTTAGCAAGGCGGCGCTGATCAGCGCGGTACCTCCTCTCATGTTGAAGACGGCGGACAATCCGCTCGGACTTCCCAAGGAAGTGTTCGACGGTTTGCAGGCGCAGCTTGCCGCGAATCGTTCGCAATTCTATCGCGATTTGGCGGCAGGGCCTTTCTACGGTTACAACCGGCCAGGCGCGAAAGCTTCAGAAGCTGTCATTCAAAATTGGTGGAGGCAGGGCATGATGGGCGGAGCCAAGGCGCATTATGACGGCGTCGTGGCCTTCTCCCAAACCGATTTTACGGAAGACCTCAAAAAGATCAAGGTCCCCGTGTTGGTCATGCACAGTGAGGACGATCAGATCGTACCTTATGCCGCCTCCGGTCCGCGATCCGCGAAGTTGCTGAAGAACGGCACTTTCATCAGCTACAAGGGCTTCCCTCACGGTATGCCCACCACGCAAGCAGAAACGATTAATGCCGACCTTTTGGCGTTCATTACAGCCGCTGCGACGGTCACGGCTTAAACAGTCCCGGCCCTCGCAGTGCGAAGGCCGGAATCGCTTACTACGAACGATCACTCACACACAATTTGCTTTTTAGATGAGTGTTTTCTACTTACCCGTTTTCGGCACAAGTTTAATTGTGCCGGCAGTTTCTCGCGCGTGCAGCACCGCCATCAAATCGGCAAGCGGCAGCGGCGTGAACTCGCCCGATAAGAAGTCGCGAATTTCCAGGGCGGTTTTATGTTGACCGAGTAAGATCGTCAATTCGGCGGTCATTTCCTGCGGAACGCTAGGCCCGGCATTACCGCCGCCTCGCCCCGCGCCCCCTCGCCCGCCGCCACCACCACCGCGTCCGCCAGCCCCGCCGCGTCCGCCCACGGATTCGACTAAAAGATTGGCCGCTTCCCGCTCCTCCGCTGTCATGACGGGTTCCGGCGCCGCCTCACCCCGCTGCGCGGCCTGGAGTTGATAAGCCGCCTTCACTTCATTCAACAGCCCCGTGGCCCTCTGGTCAATCAGCGGCGCAAAGGCAGCCGTCTTTTGCTTGCCGTTATTGACGTTGGTCCACAAGATGCTTGCCGAGTTCACGACGCCCTTCTCGACTTCCGCTTGATGCAGGATAGCGACTCTCGCTTCTTTGTAGCCATTCATCAGCGTCGCCGCGTTGGCCGCATCGGCCATATACCCCAACCCCTTGGTGTGCGACTCGCCCATTCGCGCCAGACCTCGGCCCAGGTTTTCACTGAGAATCCGCGCGGCCATCTCGTCCGTCCCGGATGCCAGTGCGGCCAATGCCCCTGTCCCGACGGCCGCCGCACGTTTGTATTGCGTGGGATCCTGTTTGTCCGGCGTGTCTTGCGAGGAGTGATACCACATGTCCGGCCACGTGATGAACATGACGGCGGGAATGCCGTGCTGCATGTAAGTCACATGGTCGCTCGAGCCGTAGTGCTTATCGATTTTGATGTAAAACGCATCCGTGCTCCCGTTGGGCGATTCCACCGGCTGCGATGCGCCATACCCATCTCTGCGGTAGCGAACCCGTTCGCGCGTAATATCGGCGATATACTCCATCATGCTCTGGGCAATGTCGTTGATATACGACGGAAAGGTATCCGGAGTGCGCTGTAGGATCCAAAAGCTGCGGCTCTGGGTCAGGCGAATTCCTTCCATATCGAAATTCAAATCGCCGATGATCACCTTCTGCTTGTCTGGGTGCGCATTGAACCATGCATTGGTGCCGCTGATCTCCTGGACCCATTGGAAGTTGATCGTCCGTTTCGGACGTGGCAGCTTCCCCTCATTGATGAGCTTGAGATAGGCGCGGCCGATCTCGAGAGTCAGAGCGCAACCCGAGTTGTCGTCATTGGCGCCTTGCTTGATATACGACTCGAAGAGGTGACCGCCGATGGCTACTTCCTGCGTCGTGCTGCCATCGCCTGGAATTTCGGCGTGAACGATTTCCTGTTTGTTGGGCACCTGTTCGCTCTTGGTGACGGATCGAATGGTGACCTTCTGTCCGCGGTTAATTAGCGTTTCAAGTTCATGCGCGGATTTTGGCGATATGGCCCACGCCGCGGTATTCGGTTGGGCGTTCACGGTGGTCCACACGATCGCATCATGATAGTCCGTGGCGCGGTCGCCGGCCCCGATCGCGCTGATGCCTACCACGCCGATTGCGCCGGCAGCCACGGCCCGCGTATAAACGCCGCCAAGACCGCTGGGCGCAAGCGACAACGCGAACTTGCCTTTGAGATCGGCGCTGTCGATCTCACGCGCCGTACCTTGTCCCACATTGACCAGTTCGCCGCTGATATCCCCGTTTGCATTCGTCGATGCCAGCGATTCCGGTATGTCGTGAATGTCGTAAATCTTCACGCTTTTTGGCGTAGTCGTCCACAGTTCGCCAACCACAGGCTGATACGTCTGGCCAGTGGGATAGTCTTCGATCGCAACGTTGCTGAAGCCATATTCCTTGGCAAACTTCGCCATCACCTCCGACTCGCGAAAGTGGCCTTGATACTCCGACGGCGGGCGGACAAATTGATACGGAACCAGTTCGAGCACATGATGCATCGCGCGCTCGCCCGAGACTTCATTAATAATAGCCGTCATCTGCTCGTGCGATAACAGCGTCCGGTCTTCTTTCTCTTGTCCAACCAGCAGTCCGGCAGCGCACGCCAGACAGAATATGCCGGTCGGAACTGCCCATTTCGCTTTCATTCCGATTTCCTCTCAAACTAGGCTACACCAGAACGGCATTTAGCCTTAGCTTGGACGGAATAGCCTACAGCCTAGCCTGTAGGGCTGCTCTCCACCCGAAGAGACTGCAAAACCTGCGCGTGGAGCGTCGCATTGGCTGACGCCACCAGGCTCGGCTGCCAAACGATATCCTCCCGGCCGTCAAGCGAACTCAGCGCTCCCCCCGCTTCGCGTACGCAAGGCGCCAGCGCCGCAATATCCCACGGGTTCATTCGTGGATCCACTGCGACATCGATCCGCCCTTGGCACAGTAAGGCGTAGTTGATGCAATCGCCCGACCAACGAAAACGCCTCGCGCGCTGATACAACTGCGACAGGCGAACTGACGGCTTCGGATCGCGTGGGTCGAGGTCGGTCTGTTCGAGCGCGGTTGCAACCACGAATGCTTCCGCCAGATCTGTCACTGCCGAGGCCCGCACGCGTTGCGGATCACATCCGTCCCGTTGATTCCAGCAACCTTGGCTTGCCGCCGCATATGTGGTCGCGCCAAGCGCGTGGGCCCCGATGACTCCTACGCAAGGTTCCCCGCCGCGTAGATATCCGATCAGCGTTCCGAACAGCGGCAAGCCGATTGAGAAAGACGCCGTCCCGTCAATGGGATCGAGCAGCCACAGGTGCTTCGCATCGCGCGTCCGCTCTCCGCCAAATTCCTCGCCCAGAATCGCGTGATCCGGAAATCGCTCGGCGATGCGGCGGCGAAGCAATTGCTCTGGTCCCCGGTCCGCCTCGGTGACTTCCGATCCGTCGGGTTTATGATCCACCGCGGTATTCTTCCAAAGTGGAAGGATGAGGCTGCCTGCCTCCCTGGAGAGCGCCAATGCAAACTGAAGGATATCGTTCAGAGACGGCTCTGTCATTCGGTTCTAT
Source organism: Bryobacterales bacterium (assembly GCA_963703295.1). Taxonomy (GTDB): domain Bacteria; phylum Acidobacteriota; class Terriglobia; order Bryobacterales; family Bryobacteraceae; genus PALSA-243. The sequence continues at coordinate 5,984,191 of OY969810.1, read as the reverse complement.
CTTAATGGCGGTGAAGAACCTGCCCGCCAGCTATCTCTCTCTCGTGGCGTTCCGTTCGACCGTCCACGAATCGACCGTCGATCCGTCCGCCGCGCGTACGGACACCTTTAGTTGAGTTGCGGTCGCCTCCACTTTTGCCAATTGGCCCTGCCCAACCACCAGGATTGGATAGTTGTTCCCTCTTTGCCCCGGTTGAATATGAGCGTAGCGATGCGTGTGCCCCGCAATCACCAGATCGACCTTCGAGTGGTTCGCCCAATCGGTCCAGCGTTGATTGCCGTCTTCCACACTGCCCCACATAGGTTGATGCATCGCGACAATCCGGAACGGCGCTTCCGCCACCCGCTTGCTCGACCGCGTGTGCTCCTCCAACCAGGCGAGTTCCTGTTCGCGGTAAGGGGCAAAGTCGTTCAGGTGGGCATAAACATTGGTTGTATCCGGCTTGTCCTCTCCGGTATCGACCACCATCAGATGCACGGGGCCGCTATCTCTGCTGTAGTAATACCGCCCTTCTTCGAACGGCAGAAAAGTCGACAAGTTGCGCGCGAACGGCCCGCGCGTGTCATGATTCCCTCTGGCATAAACGAACGGAATAGTCGAGCCGATGGAGTGCATGATCGGATCCAGCCATTTGGCAAACATCTGATCTTCGCTTTCCACCGTATTGAACGCATCGCCCAGGTTGAGCAGGAAATCGGCGCTCTTCCAATCCGCCATTTTCAACGAAGTCTCAATCCGCGGGACATCCTCATGCGTGTCGGTAATGGCATAGAATGCCGTCGCCGGGCGGCTCGCATCGAAGGTGGTAAACGAGGACACGGGACTTTTCGCGGAAAGGCCTTTATCGGGCCAATAACCCTTCAGCTTCACGACGCGCGTGGACACCACCTGGTATCGATACGATTGCCCGGGCTTCAATCCAGTTATTCGCACGGAGTGATTGGCGCCTACCGGAAGCATGCCATCCTTGGCATTGTTAGCCTCCATCGTTGGCTCAGTGATGCCGTAGAGAACCTTGGAGTGGCAAGGCGTGTCCGTGGTCCAGACGATTACCACGCTGGTTTCGGTAGGCGCGAGGAGATAGGGACCGTGCAGGATAACCGGAGTGGTCTCGTACACAACATACGGATCGGCGGCTTGACCAACGCCCGCAGGCTGTCCTTCGCGAGTGGGGCGCGCATCCTGCGCCGGCAATACTACGCCAGAACAGAATAAGGCGATTAAGCTGGCGGTGAGTCGTCCTACGTTCCTGAGCATGTTCCCATTCTCCTTTTCTTTTTGTCCGTTCCGGAGACGGCCCGGTTAGAACTCGAAGCGACCCTTGAGCGCAATCTGCCTTGGCCCGGCGCGTTCGTTCGAGCCAAACACGCCCACCGTGCTGGTAAAGGCGCCGACTCCGGCCACCGAGATATTCGACAGGGGCGCATTGAATGTCGAATGGTTGAAGAGATTCGATACGGCCGCCGTAAACGTGTAAGTCACCCTTTCGCTAATGTGGAACGTCTTAGCGAGACTGATGTGATGGACGTTCAACGGCTGGCCCACCAGGCTGTATGGAAGCGCGTCGCCGAAGCGGCCTGCCACGGGAACTTTAAACGCCGCCGGATTGAACCATAGCTGATCGGTTCGCCCTCCCGGTACGTTGTTCGGGTCGCCCACCAGATCGGGAAGTCCGCCGTTCACACCGGTGTTCGATGGGCTCGATCCGGAAAACGACGGCGAGAAATGCTGGCCTGTAGCCAGATAGCTGATCCAGTAGATTTGCCAGTTCCCCAAAATCAGATTCACTGGTTTGGAGGCGCCGGACAGTACGCGCTTTCCAGTGCCGACCGGAACCTCCCAGATCGCGGTCGCCACTGCGTATTGCCTTCGGGTTTGCGAAGTGTTTGCCCAGTGGCTGAGCACGTCGTAGGAGTTCTCCAAATCCGAAAAATTGTTCAGGCTCGATTGGAATGAATAATTCACATCAAGGATCAGGCCGCCCACGCTGCGCTTAGCTTCCAGTTGCAGCGCATTGAAGTGCGCCTTTCCGTCCAAACGGTATTGGTTGACATTGACGAATTGCGGAAACGGTCGCGACGCCGTGCTGAAGGGAGTCGTGCTCGGAGGGGGAATGTTGATATTCAACGAATACGGCAGGCCCACGCCTCGCACTCCGACGTAGGATGCCCTCAAGCCGAAGTGTGAGATCTCTTTTTCCAGTGTCACGTTAAACTCGTGCCGTGTGCCATTGGCCACCTGCTGGGGCGTAATCACCACGCTCTGGCTTGGAACGGTTGCCAGGGCCAGGTTAGTGGGATAAGGATTCGGGAAGAGGAATTGGGGAACCTGTCCGGCGTTGTTCTGGTAGGATTCGGAGATTTGATAGGGAGTGGCGCCGTTGGCAAAAGTAGTAAAGTCGGTGAAAGCGCCATATCCGCCGCGAAGCACGAGCGTAGGCGTCAATCGGTAAGCGATGCTCGCTCGCGGTCGGAAATTATGCATATCGGCCTTGGCAACGGCGTCGCCAGTCACCACCTTGATGTTTGCGGGGAACAGTGGACTCACCTTGGGGAGCGACTCGGCGGGAACCACGACAGCATTGCTAGCCAGGTTGAAGTTGTAAGTAAGACCATCGCTCCACGTGGGCGTCCCAATGTAATCCCAGCGCAAGCCGTATTCAAGGGTGATCTTCTTGCTGACCTTGAACGTGTCTTCCGAATAGATGCCTAACGTAACAGCCTGCGAACTTCGGATCGGCAGCGGATTGGTCCTGGCGCTGGAGCGTGGCGCCCCCAGCAGAAAGTCCGCGTAGACATTGCCCGACAGCGATCCATCGAAAGTGAATGACCCATAGTTCGGTTGCGGCGCAACCGTGTTCACCGCATCCTGGAAGAGGACTCCGGACTTCCAGACGTGTCTCGAAAAGACCTTGGTGATTGACTCGTCGGCGGTGTAGGTGTGCACGTTCTGGCTGACGCCGCCGGCGGTGTTACTCAGGGCGGTAAAGCCGGTTATTGACATAGTCGGAAATCCTTGGCCTGTGAGGCCGCTCGGATTCGAGCCCAGCAGTCCCGTTTCCGACAGGATCTTGGCCCCGTCTGGCGGGGTCTGCCCAGCCTCCGGCAGGCCATCCACAACGTGGTCCCATTCGTGAGCGAACTTGAAGGTATTCACCAGGCCGGGCGCGAAGACGTGAGTGTCGCCGATGGACAATTGCTGGTGATTACGGGCGCGCGTCCAGAAGAGACCGGGAACGCCGCTCGATAGAACGTAAGGACTGGTGCGTTGAAGCCAACTCGCGAAAACGGAATTCTTCGATGTGAGATTGTGATCCAGGCGGAAGAGCAGCCCGTCGTATCTATATAAGTCGCCGGGGAAGGGAGACGTGAACTGATAGTTATTCGTCACGCCTGGGGCGTTGGGCAGCGGGTAATAGGTATTCTGTAGGAACGACGCTACCGGGCTGATGCGCGATTGCGGAATTGTGTTGCCGGGAAAAGGCTGGCCCGTGAGCGGATCCTTGATCGTGCCCGGGAACACTCCGGCGCGCAGAGAGGCGTTCGGTACCGTGGCTTGAGTGAACGCGCCTAATGGAATGCGTTCTGAGAACCAGCCGCCAAACAGGAATGTCCGGTTCTTGATAACCGGTCCGCCCAAATTGGTCTGCCATTCGTGTTCCAGGTACGGCGTCCGCTTAGGAGCGAAAAAGTCGCGCCCCATAAGACCGGAGCTGAAGAGTTTGTAATAGCCCATGCCGTGGAAGCTATTCTCCCCGCGCTTAGTAATCATGTCGAGGCTGGCAGTAGCGGGGCTATCGGCGGGCGCGTTCAGCGCCGTGATGTGCACTTCCTCGAAGAACTCGGAGTTAATTTCCTGGCTGTTGACGTTATTGATCCCGTCGGCGACAAGCGTAACGGTTTGACCGTTGGCTCTGATGCCACCGAACGATCCGGTTCCCCCCTGTACTCCCGCCAGCGTGGTCATCATGGTAGCCGGTGTTGGATAGGCGTCGACCAGCGGAACATCGTCATGCTGCTTGATGGTGTACTCGGCGGCAATAGTTCCGGAGTCCGTATCGATGAGAGCCGCGCCGGCCGTAACGGTGACCGCTTCCTGGGCCACCGTGCCAACGGTCAGCGTAAAGTCGACGCGCCGCACCTGACCCGCGGTGAGGACGATATCATCGGCCGAAGACGACTGAAAGCCAGCGGCCTGAACAGTCAGTCGATAAGTGCCGGGTTTAATATCGGAGAACTCATAATTGCCCTGACTATCCGAGAGTTCCTGCCGCACCAGTATGCCTGTCGAGGGCTCTTTCAGGACTATCGATGCTTTGGGAACAATCGCCCCGGAAGGGTCGGTGACAGTTCCGCGCATACTCCCGAGATAGGCTTGTCCGAACGCCGCTGCCACAACCAATAAGGCGAGGCAGCCAAGCCGGCGCAAAGTAATCAGCCCGGGCATCACCGGAACCAGATCCCCGGACTGTTTCAGCCAACAGAAGCCGGATGATTTATAGGATAGTGCGGAACGCGCGACGGTACCCATATGGGGCATAAGATACCACTGCGCCAACTCAGTTGCATGACAGAAAAATAAAGGTCTAACTTCGTCGGAAGAATCTTTGGGCTATTGATACGCGAATGGCGGCCGGAGGTTCGGCTTAAGGCGCCGGGTGAACCCCGGATTAGCGCGGGTCATTCGGCTTGATACGGAAACGAAGTGTTTTCATTTAATTCGGAGAGTCTGAGCGGGCCCTTCCACCTCCGAGTGAACCATGGCAAAACGTAAATTGCGGAGGGCGGATATCTGAAAAGCTCTACGAGTTTCTGCTAAAACTTATGCAGACCAATCAAAAATTGGAGAACACCTCATCATGAGAGATTGCCGAGTTCGCGCACGATTCAGAGTGAAACCTTGCCGTCGCAGGTTGGCTACTGCGGCTGCTCTCTTGTGCGTTGGGCTGACTGGAATGGATCAGGCCGGCTTTGCGCAGAGTTCCACGGCGTCTGTTTCCGCCGGACCGGCCGGCGCCACCGAAAAACATCCGAAGTTTGAAGTGGTCTCGATCAGGCGAAACACGGCACAGAGTGGCCCGGTACAGACTGGGCCGACGTCGGACGGGTTTCGTTCGATCGGTCTGCCTATGTTCGCCATTTTTCAGTCAGCGTATGCGCTTCCGAACCAGCGTGGTTTGCTTCGTGGAGATCAAATTGTGGGAGATCCGGGCTGGTTGACTGGCGAACTCTATGACGTTGTGGCGAAGGTCGACCAGGCAGACCTTGCCGACTGGCAGAAGCCTGCGATGCGTCAGACAATGCTCCGCGCGATGCTGCAGGCGATGTTGGCCGAGCGGTGCAAAGTAGTGGTGCACTTCGGGAGCAAAGAGGTGCAGGTGTATGATTTGGTGATCGCGAAGGGCGGCCCCAAGTTCAAACAGGCCGAGATTGTAGACACGGCCGAGTTGAGGCGGAAGTACCCCGAAGGAGGAATCATGAGGGGGAGCGGCACGATGGCGGTGCAAGGCCCAAACAGGACACAGTTCTACGCCATTTCGATAGCGATTCTGGCGAACACTATACTACCGAGTCTTGCGGAGAGACCGGTTGTAGACAAGACGGGTTTGGCCGGGTATTACGACATTGCGCTGCCATCGTCTGCACTGCGGCGACCGCCGCCTCTTCCTCCCGCCGGGGCGTCGCTGCCGCCGGATGCGCCATCGCCACTATTTGAAGATGAATCGATCTTCAAGGCGCTGGGGGCATTGGGATTGCGGCTCGATCCCGCCAAAGGTCAAGTCGAGACGTTAGTGATCGATCACGTGGAACGACCATCTGAGAATTGATATGGCAACGGTTAGCCCCGAAAAGATCGCTGCGGGACAAGTGCCGGTTGCGATGGCCGCGTCCCGAACTTTAATAACACATCGAACGTTTGAGGCTGATATGTTCCTGGCTTTTCCACTCCGACCCTCCAGGCATGCTGTAAGCTGTGGTCTTCGTCGTCGATGGTTGAGCGGTGCGGCCGCTGTTGCCCTTCTCATCCTAACCGGCAAGCCGTCTGCACGGGGACAGGCGCCCTCCGCGCCCAGTCAGTCCTCGACCGCCCTGGAATCCGTGGCGATCACCAACGTTACGGTGATCGACGTTGCACGCGGCATAGAAGAGCGCGGATGGACGGTCGTAACCGAGGGCGAGCGAATCACGCGCGTGGGAGCCATGGTCCAAATCCCGCCCGGAGTCGCCCGAGTGGACGGCAGCGGCAAGTTCCTGATTCCCGGATTGTGGGACATGCATTCTCACAACCAGGCGACCGGCATCGAATCTCTCGATCTGTTTTTGGTGAACGGCGTGATTGGGACGCGCGATATGGGCTCGGACGCGGATTTCATTCTTCCCTTGCGCGATCGCATCCGTCGCCGTGAGTTGCGGGGTCCGGAGATAGTTCCCGCCGGACCTATTCTCGACGACGCTCCGCCCGACTACCAGTTCCGGCGTCGTGTCAGGAATGCCGAGGAGGCCAGGGAGGCGGTACGAGATCTTAAGCTGCGAGGCGTCGATTTCATCAAAGTACACGACCACACGCCGCGCGACGCCTTCTTCGCTATCGCGGACGAGACACGGAAGTTGGGGCTGCCGTTTGCCGGACATGTTCCCTTGGCTGTGAAGGTCGCCGAAGCGGCTGCTTCCGGGATGAGAAGCATCGAACATCTTTCCAATTACGAGGTGTTCGGCGAGTGCTCCGATAAGGAGATCTATGACGCGGCGGCGTGTGCGCCGCTATTCGACAAACTGGCGGCGAATGGTGTTTGGGAGACGCCGACTATTGTTTTCTTTCAAAGTATTCCCAATGTGTTTTCGGGTCAGCCGCTCCCACACGTCGAGTACGCCAGCGGCTCGCTCCTGGCGGCAACCGCGAAGAACGTCCGGTCCTCGAAACTGACCGAGCAAGCCTATTCGACGCTACGGCAACTCGGGAAAGCCAGTCTCACCGCGATACGCGATTTGAAGTCGCACGGCAACCGATTTCTAGCCGGTTGTGATCTCATGACGCCTGGCTTCTGCCTGCATGACGAACTCGAGTGGTTGACCAAAGCCGGCTTTTCGCCGCTCGAGGCGCTACAAACGGCCACAATCAATCCGGCGCTCTTTCTCGGGCGAGAAGACAGTCAGGGCGACATTGCGGCGGGTAAACGCGCGGACCTTGTTCTGTTGGATGCCGATCCTTTGGCCGACATCGTCAACACGCGGCGGATTGCCGCCGTGATCGTGCGCGGCTCGCTCCTGCGGAAGCCGGAGTTGGAGCGGATAAGCTCCGCTCACCGGCGCCCCGACACTCATTGACCGGAGAACCCAGGGGCACTCCAAGGAGCTCGTCTTTCCCCCTTCGTCGGAGAGCGCTCACGTTCATCTATGAGAGCGCTTCCTCTGTCAAGGCCGTTTGCATCCTGATTGGCGCCGTTTGAGTCCCGGGAACCCGGGGTTGCGATTCACTACAGCTACCCGGACGGAGGATAGGGTGCGCCGGGATAAACCGGCGTGAAGTCGCCGATGAAAGAGCGGCAAAGGAAAGGAGTGGCGATCCATCCTGACCCCGAGTTTTGCGGGCCTCATCGCGAGGTCGCGGTTGAAGCGTAAACAGGGGCACTGGCGGGCTGGGTATTGAGCTTCGAAAATCCGCAATCAGGGTGCCGACGTCGTCCTTATAGCGAACAACGATAGAACATCTTCTGCGGAGGGCATGGAGGGAAGGCCGCGGACCGGGGCGAACACTCTACTGTCCAGCACATACCCGACTCAGGGCGGGGAAAGTGTCGTTCCTCCTTCGAAAACACTGTGGCCTATATCGCTGAATCTGAAGGGAGTGCCTGAAATTCGCCCCACTTTCTGGCGATTTTTGCAGCAAGGATCGCGCGGGTGAATCTGTTGACTCGGCCGCGGGTCGATCAAATTGCTGATCTCTAGATACACTCCGCGGCCGTTTTCATCCCCGTTGTGGCCACCGCCATGAGTCAATCACACAACGTAGAAATATTTTTAAACTGCTAAATTTCTGCATGATACGGGGAAAATCCGCCCTGCGGCCCCCACGAATTTCGAGATGCGTTTGGCATTCTATAGCTGCGAGGCGGTGGCCGGGCGCGCACTACTCCTGGCTCCGCGAACGATGACGCGCTTTGGCGGGCGCTGTCATGCAGTTCGCGGGGTCGCGCGCTCGGGGGGACCCACCGCCTCGGTGGGTGAAATACGCTATTTGTCGGGTCTCTTCGGCTCCTGCACTCTACTTAAGGTGGTAGTTGAAGCGGTAACCTAGAATCGCTTTGATAAGCAGATGATCCGTCCCACCGGTAACTCCGACGCCGACTCCAAAGTTAAACTCCCAGTTCTTCCCGAAATCGATATCCGCGGCAGGGATAATCTGTTGTTCCTGGTCATGCAGAGGGTCGAAACCGGTCACCGGACCCAGAGCGCCATAATATTCCACACCGAGCGCCACCTTCCTCGTCACGTCATAGCTGAATTTGAAGTTCGGCGAGAATTCAAAGCCACGGTGCGCTTCCGGGCCGTGGAAGGACTTGTCGAACGTCGGATTAAAAGCCAGGTACGTTTTAGCAATCTTCTTATCGATGATGGGCCGGATTTCCCAGGTCCACGTATCGCCCGAGAAATTCGGGCGCTGATATCCAATTTCGTTGCTGATGCTCAGGCCAACAGGTAGACCATAACTTTCAGGGACTGCAATGCGCGGGCGGATATGCGTGCCTACCCACATCCAGTCGCCATCCGCCTGGATGCTGGTGAATTGATAGAAGCCCAGCTCGAACCATTCGTTGAATCCATGCGTGATCTCAAGGGTTTCGTGCTCAGCGTGGTTTGTGGGAAGCACGCCATCCATAATCGTCTTGGTTCCCGACGCCGTGAAATTGCTGTGAAGTTCCACCATGGTCGTCTTCGGCGTTACGAGATCGGAACCGTAAACCTGTACTTCGTAATTGCCCTGGGCATGGGCCAGAACGCAAAAAAGGGCTGGGATTAAAAAAGTGAAGTAGCGCAATTTGCTAGTCTACACTGAAATACTATTGGCGTCGAGTGAAAGCGGCTCAATCACGCGCGGCTTCCAGATAAATATCGAGCACGGCGCGAGCAGTGCGGTCCCAACTGAACCGCGCCGCGCGCGCCTTCCCGCGGCAAATTAACTCAGCGCGAAGCGGCTCATCCAGCAGGGCCTCGCGAATGCCGCGCGCAATATCGAAGACGTTTTCGGGATTCACAAGCACCGCCGCATCCCCCACCACCTCCGGCAGGGAACTTACATTCGACGTAACCACAGGCGTGCCGCACGCCATGGCCTCAAGCGGCGGAAGTCCGAAGCCTTCGTATCGGGATGGAAAGACGAAAGCGGCGGCCGACTCATAGAAGCAGCGCAACGTGTCGAAGGGAACAAAGCCGAGGAAGCGCACAAGATGCTCGACGCGGCTCTTGATGACTGTCTGTCGCACTCCAGGATGCTGCGAAATAGTGTTGCCAATGATTACAAGGCGCAGATCCCGATAGACAGGATGGTCACCTAGCTGTTCGCGCAAAACGGCGAAGGCCTCGACCAGGCGCGGAACGTTCTTGTGCCGCCGTACATTGCCGGCATATAGCAGAAAAGGATACTGTATCTGGTAGCGTTCGAGGATTCTTCGGTGTTCCTCCGGGCTATGGCCTGAAAGATCGTAAAAGCCCGCATCGGGAGCATTGTAGACCCGATGGATGCGGTTGGGCGCAATCCCCAAAAGACATTGCACGTCGCGGCGGGTAGCGTCCGACACGGCGATGACACGCCGTGCGCGCGCCAGCCCGCGGCGTAAACGGAAGCGCCGGAATTGCATGTAGAAACCCGAGCGTTGGTCGAAAAGCAAGCTCGACATATCATGAACGGTGACCACGTAGGGACGCATCATGAGCAACGGTACGCGGTTAAGAGGAATGTGCACCAGGTCGGGCGCCAGACGATGTAGAAAAAGCGGAAACAAGGCATGATCGAGCGCAGAGCGATCCGATCGGGAGTATTCGGCGGAGTGGAAGTTTTCCGGCAAGCCGGCCAGCGTTCGGACATCTCCGGGGCTTCCGATTATGGTGTAACGGTTGACGGCGTCGAGGGCCCCAAGGGCGTGAACCAAACTGCGGATATAGGTGCCAATACCGAAATCGCGAATGTGGCGGGCATCGATCGCGATGTGCAGCGGACCGGTACTCGCAGGCGATGCACTGGGCACTTAGGCCTGCCCAGTGGCGATTTTCCATTGATAGAGCGGGAATCGCGCCGTGAGCGCTTCCACACGGCGACGCACGTCCGCAATGGCATCTTCGCTCGCTATGTTATTGAGAACTTCAGCGATTAGCTGGCCGGTTTCTTGCATTTCCGCTTCGCGGAAACCTCGCGTGGTAACGGCAGGCGATCCAAGACGGATGCCGCTAGGGTTAAGCGGAGGGTTGACGTCGAAGGGGATGGCGTTCTTGTTTACGGTGATGCGGGCGCGGTCGAGCGCCTTCTCGGCCTCTTTACCTCGCACGCCCTTGGAGAAAACGTCCAGCAACAGCACATGCGTATCCGTACCGCCTGAGACCACTCGGAAACCGGCGTCTACCAAGCTTTGCGCCAATGCCTGCGCGTTGACTATTACCTGTTTCTGGTAATCCGCGAATTCAGGTTGAAGAGCTTCCAGGAAGCACGCCGCCTTGGCGGCGATCACGTGTACAAGAGGTCCGCCTTGTATGCCGGGGAAGACAGTTTTGTCGATAGCGGGGCCATACTGCTCTTTCGCAAGAATGAGCCCTGAGCGCGGGCCGCGAAGCGTCTTGTGTGTTGTAGACGTGACGATATCGGCATACTGGCACGGGTTAGGATGAAGGCCTGCGGCGACCAGTCCGGAAATGTGCGCCATATCGACCAGGAAGATGGCTCCGATGGTATCGGCGATCTGGCGAAAGCGCGGGAAATCGATTACGCGCGGATAAGCGCTGGCGCCCGCAATAATCATCCGCGGCTTGTGCTCTTTCGCGAGACGTTCGACTTCGTCGTAGTCGATGCGTTCGTCCTCTTTACGTACGCTATAAGGGATAACCTGATAGGTCTTGCCCGAAAAGTTGAGTTGGTGACCATGCGTCAAATGGCCGCCATGGGCAAGATTCAAGCCCATGATTTTGTCGCCGGGCGAAAGCACGGCGGCGTACGCCGCTTGATTGGCTTGCGACCCGGAATGCGGCTGCACGTTGACGTATTCGGCGCCGAAAAGTTGTTTAGCCCGGTCGCGAGCCAGGTTCTCGGCCAAGTCTGTAATTTCGCAGCCGCCGTAATAGCGTTTGCCAGGATAGCCTTCCGCGTATTTGTTGGTGAAGACGCTGCCAGTGGCCTCAAGGACGGCTTCGGAGGTAAAGTTCTCGCTGGCGATAAGTTCGAGTTGTGCGTGTTGGCGCTCAGTCTCGCGCTGGATGAGGGAAAAGACTTCGGGATCGGCCTCCGCCAAGGGCCTGCGCATGCGTTCGGCTGCTGTCATGGGAAATCTCATTCTAGCGCGCAGCGGAGCCATCTCATGACTATCATACGGATGAACGTGCTATCTCATCCGCGTGCTCAGGTACTTTGAGATTCTCAGCAGGCGGTACTTGGCAGCCGTATCCGGGAAACCCAGAATGAAGCGGCAGGCACGGTCGGTAAGTTCCGCCGCCATGCGCTCGGCGTAATCGATCGCGCCCGTTGTGCGGAAGAGATTGCATGCCCAGCGAACATCCGCTGTGGTGTTATCGTCCCGGCTCTTATTCAGGATGTGGAACAGCTTCCGCGAATCCCCATCCGGAGACGAACTCGCCGCATGGATAACCATCAAGGTTCGCTTGCCTTCGCGAATGTCTGAGCCGGCATCGCGGCCCTTTCGGCCTTGGATGTCTAACAGATCGTCTCTAATCTGAAACGCGATCCCGGCCAGCATCGCGAATTCATGCAGGGCCCGCAGTTGTTCCTTAGACGCACCGCCAATTACGCCGCCTCCCACAGTCGCCATCGCCAGAAATGCCCCGGTCTTCTTTCTGGTACAGGTCATATATTCATCGACAGTGACCGAGTCGCTTTGGCGTTGATTAATATCTATAGTCTGGCCAGCCACCATTTCCAGACTGTAGTTTGAGACCGTTTTCAACAACGCGATCTTAAGGCTGTCCGGGTATGGAGAATCCAGAATTGCCAGCGACGCAAAGGGAATGAAGACATCGCCCACGTTGATGCCGTGCGCGATTCCAAATTTCTTCCATACCGATTCGCGAAGACGGCGGTGCGTATCGCCATCGGCAATATCGTCATGGATCAAACTGAAGTTCTGCAGGTGTTCAATCGCCGCCGCGAAATGAAGCGACTCAGAGAACTTCCCGCCGAACAACTCGCTCGCGGTTACGCACAACGCCGCCCGGACTTTCTTGCCTCCAGAGGCAATCTGGAATGTGAGCGCTCGCTTCAGAGGATCCAGATCGGGCGCCAGATCGAGCGCTCGAAGCATATGCGGCTGAAGTTGGCGGTCCACGTCCGCCAGGTACTGCGCCACATCATCGTCAACTCCCGCCGAAGGGAGGAACGGCATTTGCTGCGGGACAGCCATGTTTCGCCTTCGCGAGCAACCGGCCGCTTACTCGCCGGACCGATTCAGATCCTGAAGAACTGTGCGGGCTTCCTGGAGAGCGCCTAACCCGGCGCTGAACGCGACCAGGGACGCGACGGAAGCGAAGCGGCCGGCCAGGGCGGGAATCGGACGCGAGACGCTCAGCATCAACTGCAAGGCCGCTTCGGTTTGCAGGAAAGATTGGCGCTGCCCTTCGGCCGCGGCCTCCCGCTGCGCCGCGGTGTCCTCCAGAATCTTAAGCAAGGCGCCTTGTAAGGCCTCCACCGTCAAGCTGGCGCCGAGTTCGACGGCATTTCCTACTTCCGACGACACGCCCTTCAAGAACGTAGTAGAACTTTTTGTCATAGAGACTCCTTTTCGAATTGGTCCCGTGAGCAAGTATCGCAGCCCTCTATTGCCAAAATCCCGTGCCACCGCCAGCTGCCGGGCCAACCGCGACATCGAGACCAAGTATCTGTAGCACCTGCGCTTGCAGATTCGGATCCCACAACGCCTCCGCATGGTTGATTGAATTGCTTTGATGGACCGCACCCTTGAATGAAAAACGGCAATTGCTGTCTTCCGTCAAAAGATCGCCCTGGCCCTCGGTAATCTCCGGAGTGATGGGCGGTACGTGATTTGCCACCGGGGAGATACCGGGCGTCTCGATCGCTGTAATGATGTGGTGAAACGGCGGCCAGTGCCACTGGGGAATTGCGCTTCCAAGATCGTAGACCCAACTGACCACTCGCGTCAGTTCGACGCTCACGCCGCCGAACGAAAAATATTGCACGCCGGGAAGAGCCACTTCGTTTGTCTCCAGGTCCGTAAGGAATGGGCCACCCACGGCAAGCTCCTGAAACGCTGGCTCATTCACCATGACTTCAAGCCAACCCAATGCCGTAGTCACTATTGAGCCGAAGGTTTGGGTCAACGTGGTGATGGTGGAATTCAGCGTATCCGCTACGTTCGCTAAGTGACTTCCTTCATGCGGTGCGTGCAACGTGATCAGGAAAGGGATACGCGCCGCAACGGTTGGATTATCCTTCAGAAATTTGCGCGCGAGCAGACCCCCGCGGCTGTGCGCCAGCAGGACGAATTGAGCGTCTGGAAGCGCCTCGGATAGCGCCTGAAATACCATCTGAAGTTCCGCAACGGGCGCCTGCAACAATCCGGTACTTTGCACTTGGGAATAGGTAGCGGTTCGGAACTGTTGACCCTGCAAGACATCAGCCCAATTCGTGACTTTCTTTTTAGGGTCGAGCGTGAACGACCAAACTCCCACGCCCGGGTATAAACTCCAGCCTTCGTCCCGATCAGCCGGTAAGGGGGAAGTGAAGTTGTAATTGAACGACCAGTTTGCCGTGGGGTCGCTCATGTCACTGGCGTTGCCGCCGGTGCCGTGGAGAAACAGGATTACCGGCTTGCTCGCGTCCCCGTCCGACACTTCGATCGAGTCGTGCAATTGACCGGGAAACGAATACGGAACCGAGCTTGGCATTTACTTCCTCCTGGCGATGAAGACGTCTGTGATTACCTCGAAGGATTCTGCGGTAACCAATGTCTGCGTTTGCGAGAACGTCAGGAACTCTGTCTCCGGCGGTAGATCCGATCCGTCGTCGATCACTACGCTCGGACTGCCATTCACCGTGCGCATGTGTTTTACCAGCTCGATCCGTTCTTTCGGATGGGACTTTCGATAGTTCGCCAGCAGCGGCTTCAAAGACTCCGGGATATCCGACTCATGCAGCGGATGTTCCTGAGGCGTTCGTAGTTCGACTCCTTCCGGCACGGATTTCGTGACATTAGTCCAGTAGTTGTAAAGGTTGACATAGGTCTGGTGAAACCTTCGAACGAAGGCCGCCGGATCGAAGTGAGTTGTTTGAGCCAACGCGAAATCCTCGCCGGATTTATTCTACATGAAAGCCCAACAGGTGCGTCTGCCTCGCCGAACGTCCGAGTTCTCAAGATAATAGGACTATGCTCTGGACGAAAATCTTTATTCCGACGCTGCGGTCGAATCCCGCGGGCGAGCCGGTCTCGCGGCAGTTATTGCAACGGGCCGCCTATTTGCGCGGCTCCGACTGTTGGCTTCCCTTGGCGCAGCGTTCGCTAAGGAAGATTGTCGGCCAGGTGCGCAGTGAGATGGATGCTGCCGGTGGACAGGAGATGCGATTGCCGGATAGCGACGCATTTGCATCAGTTGCGCGTGAGGTGCGAAGTTATAAACAACTGCCGCAGCTTTGGTATCGCTTTAGCGAAGCAATGGATGCGCGCTGGTTTGCGCTGGAGCAGCCTGCGCCGGACGCGATCTGCCGGCGCATTCTCAATCGGTGCGGCGTTAGTTTCGCGGTGACAGAGCGATCGCTGGTGGTCTATGCCGAAGAAGGCAGTGATTCCGTCGCAGCTTGCAATGCTTGCGGTTACGCGGCGCCGATGGAATGGGCCGAAGCAGCGCCGTCCGCCACCGGCGAAGATCCCATAGGCGAACTGACACCGGAGGCATTCCACACGCCAGGACGCAAGACTATCGCGCAGGTGGCCGAGTTCACAGGAATGCCGGAGAGTTCGCAGATGAAGAGCCTGGTGTTGGTCGCGAACGATACGCCTGTGCTGGTGATGGTACGCGGCGATCATCAACTGAGCGAGACGAAATTCGCGGCCGTCACCGGCGACCCGCGCTTTCGTCCTGCGCGTTCCGATGAGCTCTTCGAGTGGTTTGGCGCAGCGGCCGGATCGCTAGGGCCGGTGGGAGTGAAGAACATGCGGATTCTGATGGATCGCGCACTCTTGGGACGCCGCAACATGATCGCGGGAGCGAATCGCGACGATCATCATCTGCGTAATGTGACGCCGGGTGAAGATTTTCAGGCAGTCACGCACGACCTGCGTCAGGTAGTGACAGGCGATGGATGCATTCGCTGCGGCGCGCAACTTGAGGAACGCAAAGCCATCGAACTCGCACGCTTCGATGGAGCGCGGCCAATGGGAGAACTGCACGTAACGAATACGGCGGCGCAGGAAATTGCGCTTTCCATGAGCGCATTCGGCATATCGATCATGCGGATCTTACCGGCCATGGCACTGACCAGCAGCGACGCGGACGGATTGATTCTGCCGAAGGCGGTGGCCCCCTTCGACGCGATCATAACGCCTGCCAATTATACGGACTCCGGCCAGCGCGAAGCGGCGCACGCGATTTATGCGGAGTGCGGCGCCTTGGGAATCGATGCGCTGCTCGACGACCGCGATGAAAGACCGGGCGTGAAGTTCAAAGATGCCGACCTCATCGGCATTCCGTATCGCATCACCGTGGGGAAAAAGTTAGCGGAGGGATTAGTAGAGCTGGTGGAGCGGAAGACGAAGCAGGTACGAAGCATAGCGGCGGCCGATGCGGCCGCCGCCTTGAGAGACGCGATTACTGGTCTTTACCGATGAGCGGCATCATCTTCATTGCCGGAAATTGTTTACCTTCATTGATCTGATAACCGGCCGGGAGCTGGAAGAGACTGGGATCCGGATCGCCGCGCACGATATTCATTAGCCGCGTGATCTGTTCGCCGGTGCGCGGATCGTTGTGGCGAGTCATTACCTCGAGTTTCAGGTCTGGTGAATACCAGCGTTCGTCCACGGTCTCAATCGGACGGTCGTTGCCTATTTCACCGATCTCAATCGTCTGACTTCGCCGCTGTCCCTGCACATTCAACCCTTCCATGGTCTGTGCCGGCAGTGTTTCCAGTTTGCCGGGCGAAGTAGATTTGGTGAATGCGAAATTCCGGCTGCTTGTCGCGTAGACAACGCTCGGCTCGATTCCGCCAGCCACGCCGATGCCAACGCCGCTACTCACGCTCGTACCGTGGCCCCCGGCTGTAGCAGTCGCCATGCTGCCGTTCACCGAACCATTTCCGGTAAAGATGCGGAACTCCTTGTCATCGCCTCCGGGCGGGGCGGTTCCGGCATAAGAAAACGTGTTCAAGCCTTGCTTGATCGAGACTGCCACCTGCATCTTCCCTCCCGTCATCGTCTTCGGATTGAGCGTGTAGCCCACGCCTGTTACGGGGTCAAAGATGGAGATCATGTCCGGCGTCTCGCGTCGGACCCGGCCTTCGGTATCACGGTACAGCTTCACCGAATTTTCGTTATGGATACGCGTGCCATCCCCCAGCGTTTGGGTATTCTCGGTAACCTGCTCACCAGAATACGGGGCGCCTTTGATGTTCGACATCACGCCGCCCTCCATGCCGATAATCTGCAGCTTGTTAAAAGTGGCGGTCAATTGGGATTTCACCGCGTCCTCTTCCGCCATCTTTTTCAGTTGCGCGACGTCCTGCGCCGCTGCAGAGTAGGTCGCGACCGCAAAGACGCACACGGTTCCGTAGATTCGTTTCATTTCCATTTGCCTCCCGTTCATTTTGTCGATAGCTTAACTGGCCGAATGGCGCGAGGGCGCCCTTCGGCGTCGAAAATTACATCCGCCTGCACCGCGGCCGCGCTGTCCAGCGCGACGCGCATTACCACTCCGACGTCGATAGGTTCGTCGTCAAGAGCCAGGTAGTAGTCGGTTTGCACCGCTTTGGGACGAGGCGCCGATTTCGCGCGCGCGACCCTGGCCGGCGCCGAAGGAGCGGCCGTGGGCGGTTCCACTTCAGTCGGAGTTGCCTCCGCCTGGATGGGCCGGTGGACTCGTTCGGCCGGCGGCGCCGCAACTGGCTGCGGCTGTACAGCGCGCCTCGGAATCAGAACAAACGCCAACGCGATCGCCGCCGCCAGCGCAAGGGCTCCGGATGCCGCCGGCCGAACCCACCGCCGCCGCGGGGAACGCGCCACGCGCATGGGGAGCGTCTCGGGGGCAAGCGCGCCCATCATGGACGAAACTCGTGCTGCCCGCGCGGCCACTTTGTTGTATCGCGTGTGGCAGTCTCCGCATGCGCCCAGATGGGCTGCGATATGCGTCATTTCCTCAGGCGGCATCTCGCGGTCGAAATACGCCCGCAAGCCGCCTTCATCCCAACATTCCTTCATATTGCATCTCCATAACGTATGCGGAACTTCCGTTCGAATTCCGCCTCCGCTCGCGCCAGCAGTGTCCCGATGGAGCTTGCCTGCACGCCCACCGTTTCCGCCAGTTCGCGGTACGCCAAACCTTCCGCGCGCAGCAGTAGAATCTGCGCATCGCGCGGCTTCAAATCCGCCAGCGTTGTTTGCACTCGCGAACGCCGTTCCTCGCGCAGCATCGAATCTAATGCGCAGTTCTTCGGTGAGAGGCGCACGCTTTCGGCATGTGCTGCCTGTTCCCGCTGCCGCCGCCGCGCGTTCATTCGTAGCGCGTCAAGGCCCGCGTTCGTGGCAACGCGGTAGAGCCAGGGAAGAGGGCCTCGGGCGAGTTCTCCCTCCCAATCCATTTCACGCGCCGACAGTTTACAAAAAGTGTCGGCAGCGATCTCTTCAGCCTCGCCGCGATCCCCGGTGAGCCTCGCAAGCATTGCGACTACGCGCGGGTAATGCTCCCGGAAAACGGCATCGAACCACGACCCGCCGCCGCCGTCTGCCGGAGTGTCCGCCAGATTCAACGTGAGGTCCTTTGCGGGCTGCACAATGTAAGATACGACGCGCATTGCCGTTTTGTGACGTTCAGTTTAACAATTGGGGCAGTCGTCAACGCTGCGGCACAATGGGAAGGATGATCACTTGCCGCAATCTGACCCGCCGGTTCGGGGAATTCACCGCCGTGAACGGGCTTTCCTTCCACGTAGAGCCCGGCGCGATCTGCGCATTCCTGGGACCGAACGGCGCCGGAAAGTCCACCACCGTCAAAATGTTGACGGGGCTGCTCACGCCCACGTCCGGCGAGGTGGAGGTATGCGGCATCGACCCACGCGCAAACCCTATCGAGCTAAAGCGGCGCATCGGCGTACTGCCCGAAGATCTAGGGCTATTCGACGATCTGACCGTGGAAGAGCACCTGGAACTGACTGCCGGCGTTTACGGAATTGAGAAGCGCGAGGCGAAGGGGCGCATCAACCAACTTCTGCGTACCCTTAGCCTGGAGCACGGACGCCGCACCTTCGCCTCGGCCTGCTCTCACGGAATGCGCAAGAAAACGTCGTTCGCTATGGCGCTGCTGCCGAATCCGCAAGTGCTATTTCTGGACGAGCCATTCGAAGCCATTGACCCCGTAACTTCCAAGATCATGCGCGGCGTATTGCAAAGCGCGTCGGCGCGCGGCATCGCAGTCTTTCTGACCTCGCACATTCTTCCGGTAGCGGAAGAGATTGCGACGCAGTTAATCATGCTTAGCAAAGGCCGCATCGTTTGGGATTCGCCGATTTCAGAGCTGCCGCGTGCATTGGAAGAGCATTACTTCGAGATGGTCGAATCGCCTGTGATCGAGGAACTGGAATGGCTCGGACAGCCGCGATCCTAAGGGCCCTCGGGCGGGCGTTGCGGCGCGATCAGAAGACAATCGAATCGATAGCCGGCAACAATTTTTTCTGGGTGACTGTGATCCTGCTGCAGTCGGCGGGAACATTCATCTATCTGCTGCTTGGGCTGGTCATGCTCTTCCCGCTCAGCACCGATCCATTGCGAAAGGTTCCGGCGTCGCGATTGGGATTGTGGCCGCTGGAGCGTCAGGACCGATGGGTGTTACGCATTGCCAGTCCATGGGTCAATCCCATGTCGTGGCTGCTTGCGGCCGGCGCGGTATTTGTAGCGCGGGGCAAGGTTTCCGTGGGGCTATGGGCCATTGTGGCCGCCTTGATCGCCGCGACGTTTGTGATCTCCGCCTTCCCGTGGCGGCGCCGCGCCGGCGCCTGGCGAGCTCTACCGCAATTTCCGGGACCGCTCAATCATCTGATTCGTAAGAACCTGCGGGAAATGCTCTCCACGCTCGATTTCTATTGCGCACTGTTGCTCAGTCTGTCCACACTTGCCTTTCGCATTTGGGGCAAATTGCCGGATGAAGCCCTGTTACCGATGACAGCGCTAGTAGCCGTCGCGCTCTCCAGTTACGCACAGTGCCTGTTCGGGTTGGATGGATGGGGCGGTCTGGAACGCTACCGTCTGATGCCACTGCGGGGGTGGCAGGTGTTGGCGGCGAAGGACGCAGCTTATCTCGCGTTAGCGATTCCGATGGCGTTGACGCTCGCGCCTCTGCCCGGCATAGCTGCGGCGCTAACAGCGCTGGCCGTGGGTCATCATGCCACTGTCAGGCGGCAAAAGCCGCAAGCGCGCTGGCGCTTCTCGGCGGGGGCGCCATTCATGGAAGGTCTCGCACAGGCGGCATTGATAGCGATGGCATCGTCGGCTGTGATGCACAGCGTCTGGTTCGCGCCTGTTTGCCTGGCGGCATGGGCGGCGTCGGTCTGGTGGTATGGGCGGGAATGGGAGCAGGCGGAATGAAAGCCGGCACGCGGACTCATACGAGCGATGTAACCTGGACTAACTCAAGCGGCCCCAACTTGGGAAACCGTTCTGGTGCGCGTTCTATGGCGCTCCGAATGGCTTCGAAATCGATCGCATTGCTATGAATGAGAGGCATCCTCGCCGCGAAGAGCCGTAGCGGCGATCATTCCGTCAAATCGCCAGCGCGCCAATCGTTCCTGCCGGGATTCCATGAGTTGGTGGGACCGCCGCGGGGGTGAGGGGGGCTCCGGGAGCAATGCGGTGATCTCACCGGCTACTACGGCGGTGGCTCTGTCGAGCATCGCAATGCGCCCTAGGTTCGTGAGGTAGCACACTCGTGCCGCTTCGATATGCGCCCTTTTGCCCTCTTCCGCCCGGCGCCAGAGGAGAGCATAGCCACGAATTCGCTCCATCACAGTTACCGCCGAAATGTGGATCTCATGATGGAACAGGTACGCCCGCATCCAATGGCGGATCTCGGGCCGGCCGCGCGACCTAGCCAACTCTCTGCGTTTGTATCGAACAGGAAGGGGCCGGCGGTATTACCGTGCCGGCGCCGCCACTTCCATCACCGCGTCCCACGTGAACTCCACCAATTTATAAATGGACGATACCGTGGCGCGCTCTACATCGCTATGCCATCCGTGCACAGCGAATTCCTCCTCCGTGGTTTCGGGGCCGACGCCGTAACACTGCATGCCCTTCACGCGAAGCTGCGCCATGTCCGAAGCGCCGGTCATCATAATCGGCAGCGTGGCTGCGCCAGGGTACATGCGTTTGGTCACAGTCTCCAGCGCGCGGAACATGTCCGTGTTCAGCGATGAGGGAGGGCCCGCGGGCCGCTTCGCCGCGTTGGGCACGATCTTCACCGACGGATCGCCAATCACCTTCGCCATCGCCTCAAAGAACTTCCCGACGTCTTCCCCGGGTGTCATCCGAATATCGAGGGTCGCCTCAGCTTCTGAGGGAATCACATTGGCGCGAAAGCCGCCTTTGATCATCGTTGGCGAGATCGAAGTGCGGAGCATCGAATATCGCTGTGGTTCGTTGGCTGCCAAGTAGCGCTCCACTGCCGCCGGTGGCTTTGGATTCAACAGAGCGCGATACCGCGCCGCGTGATCTGCCGGCGAAATCGTCGCCAGCCGTTCAAAGTACGTGCGCGTTGTTTCGTTCAGATTGAGCGGCGTCTCCCAAGCCGACACCTTCGCCACCGCCGCACTCAGGTGCGCTATAGCATTGTCGAGCCGCGGGATGGAGCCGTGGCCGGAGGTTCCAGTCGCCACCAGTCTCGCGCCGCGCGGGAGCTTCTCGGTGGTGGAAATCGTTACCGCCGTAACTTTACCGCCCTCAACCGTAGCGCCGCCGCCCTCCGTCAGCGCAAACTCGGCGTTGATGGCGTCGAAGTGCTGGTCCACCATGAAATCGATACCCACCTCCGTTGTGCTCTCTTCGCCCGATTCTGCGAGAAAGATCAGATCGCGATCGAGCGTCGTGCCGCTGCGCTTCAAAAGAAGCATCAGCATCAGATTCGAGACCAGCTTGTCTTTATCGTCGGTCGTGCCGCGGCCCCACACGTAGCCGTCTTTGACCACGGCGGCGAACGGGTCCATGGGCCATTTTTCCCGCTGAATTCCTACCACGTCCGTATGCGCCAGGAGCAATACAGGCCTCTTCTTTCCATTGCCCCGGATGCGCGCCACAAGGTTCGCGCGCTGCGGATCTTTCGCGAAGACTTGCGTAGCAATCCCGGCCTTCGCAAAGGCATCTTTCAGATAATTGACCACCTTCGTCTCATTGCCCGGCGGGTTAGAGGAATCGATCTGCACTAGCGTCCGGAAGCGGTCCAAAATCTCGGCCCGGTTCGCATTCCAAGCGATCGCCGGCCTCTGCGCCCAAGCACCCGATGCCATAAGACAAAACAGAAACGCGCGGCGCGCTCGTGATTTCATGCTCCTGATGCTAACTCAGATAACTGGGTGGGGCGCGTCCGCTCTTACTTCGGTATCTGACTGAGAATCACCTTCAACAATCGCTGCGCCTTCTCGTATTGCGTATCACCGGCTGGAATGGCTTCCAGAATCTTGCGAGCTTCGGCCAGATCGCCCTTTTCCGCATAGGCGCCCGCGAGGAAATATTCCGAGGGAATCGTTGGATCAAGCTTCAAACTGGCGCGAAACGCCGCAATGGCGTGATCGGGGTCGGCATCCAGAAAATAGAAGCGGCCCGCCGCGGCCTGCTGTCCGGCATCGTCCGAATTCAGCGCGGCCCGTGCATCGAAAAGCGTGCGCGCGCTCTCGAAGCGCCTTGCGTCTTCGCCATCCAACTGGCGCACGCCCAGACTGACAAGTGACACCATGGCGGCCATGCGGACGGTGGACGCAGGGTCCGCCAGCGCTCGCCGCAAATCCGCGATGGCTTCGGAACGCATGGGCGTGGACGGGGTGAGACCCAACACCGCGACGGCACGGACCGGCGCCTCGGCATCGGTAACCGCGCGTTCGAGCGCCGGGAAAACACGCGGGTCGGCAAGAAATCGCGCCAGGTATCCGGCGGCGTTGGCACGCGTCAGCGGACCCTCCCCAGGCTTGGCCAGGATGGCAAGCAGCGAGGAAATTGCGGCCGGATCGTTCCTGCGTGCGGCGGAAAAAGTGTCGGCTCGGCGAATCAGCTTCTGACGCGAGGCCAGCCTATACCATTCGTTCATGCGCGCCAGCGCCCAGTTCGCGTCGCGATCTTTATGACACAAGTTGCATGCGTTGGGGATACCGTGGTTAATCGTATTTTCCGGAACCGGAATCGACATCGAATGGTCGCGAATCTCGGCCTTGATGCTGTAAACCGTCCGCGGCATGTGGCACGCCACGCACGAACTGCCCGCGCTGCCTGGCGCGTGATGCGTGTGCGCTGCAACTGATTTTCCGAGGCCCTCGTGGCAGCGCGTGCAGAGCGCGTTAGCATCCGGGCGCAGTTGCGGATTGCGTTCGATCTCGGTCTCGTGTGCCCGCACGTGGCAATCGACGCACGTGACCTTACCCTTCAGATAACACTCGCTTTGCCACAAGCCAAAAGCGTCGTTCGAAAAACGCCGCGTGCGGTTGTCGGGCCAGTAAGCGGGATCCTCGGCATCGGGTAGGTTGTATTCGAGTACGGGCAGAAAGTGATCGTAATAATTGTCGCCCGCGGCGAAATTGTTGACATAGATGTCGCGGAAGGAGTGGCACTGCGCGCAGACCATCGTGTTGCGTTCGGGCGTGAGGCGAGTTTGAAGAACGATGTCGCGCGCCCGTCCGTTCGGCGCCAGCGCGGCCGAATAATGGGCCGCGTGATCGCTCCCTGGTCCATGACAGCGCTCGCAGTTGGTTCCGAAGTTCAGCCATTGGCTGCGATAAGCATTCCTATCGAGATCGAAATTCTTCTCCTGCTGGCTAACGTGGCAAGAGTAGCAAGACTTGTTCCAGACTTGCACCTGCACGCCAGGCTCTTCTTCCGGGTCGTCTATATCCAGGTTGTGGAACCACTGCTTACGCAGCACGTCCCAACTGGGCGGCAACACAATCACCCGTCCATCGGCCAGTGTAGTGAGATAGTGCTGAATGCGGCGGTTGCCGAGCGTATATTCGACCCGATGTTCCTGTGGCTTGCCCGTGAGATAGCTCTCGGTGATGTAATAGGCCCCGTCCCGCTCACGAAACGCATATGGCGCGCCGCGCAGTTCAACTTTGCCGCGAGTGAAGTCGCCTTGCACGCTCGAAGGCGTCGCGGCCTGCACCATCTTGCTGTGGCGCGAGCCAGACCAGGTGCGGAACTCACTCGCGTGGCATTTGGCGCAAGCCGCGGCGCCCACATAGGTGGCGGCGGCAACTGGCGCGGCGCCCAAAAGCAAGACCACCCAGGCCAGACTATGGAACCCGTGGCGCGAAGCCATACAGAGGGTTATAGCGCAAGTGCGGAAATTCGGCAAAGCTTACTTCTTGGCGTGTCCCCAGTAGACGTAGCAGTCGTCGGTAGTGAACTTGTGAATATAGATATCGTCGAGGTGCATGGCATCGAGCGCTTCGTCATCGCAGGTAGCCGCGGCGGCGAATTGGCCGCTGGCGGCCATTTGATTGATCTGATCTTGCGTGATGATGTGCAACTGCGCGGCAAGCGCGGGCGCCAGTTTCAATTTGTGGGAGTAGCTGAATTCCAGGCCGGGCGGCGGAGTGCGCTGCGTCAGAAAGTAAATCTCTTCATCCGCGAAAATGGGCGCATTGCGGGGCGTTACTTCGTCGATTTTCTTAGCTAGCTGTTCGTGTACCGCCCAGGTACGTACATTGCTTGCGCGTTCGTAGAGTGATTTTCCAAGTCCGAGTGCAAAGAGTAACGCAAGTAAAACCAATGGCAGGTAGGGTGATTCCGGGCGATAGAGACGCTCGCTCACCATGTAGAACCCGGCAGCGGCCAGGATCGCGACGAACGGAACAACCAGCAAGAAGTAACGCGCAAACGTCGGGTGGGCAGTGCAGATTTCGAAACACATGGCGACAACAAGCCAGGCGCACAAATAAAACTCGCGCCGGATTTCACGGTCCCATTGGCTGCGGAAGAAGACGAAGAGCAGCCCGGCGACGCACAGCAACAGCAGCAACAAAGCCTGCCCCGAATCAATCCACGACGCTACGATTTCCAAATCGTGCTGCGTGGCGTGCTCCCAATAAAGCGTGCGGAAAGAGAGATGATATTCGAGGAGATTGAACATCACCGGACGCGGCGATTGCTTCAGCAGCCAGAATACCGGCGAAAACGGAATCGCGCCCCCGACGCAATATGCCGCTGCCTTCATCCAGCGATTTCCTGCGCGATTGTAAATCAACATCCATAGCAAATAAACCGGCGCAGCCGTCGCCGTAAGCAGCGAGGCCGCCGCCGCCGCCCCAGCGCACAATCCGCTTCCCAACGCGAGAAGCGGCGACGCTCGTTCCACCGTGCGAACAGCCAGTCGAAAGGCGGCGACGATCAAAAACAGGCACACCGCATATGCCTGCGCCAGCGGACCGTACTCGACCACCATCACATTCAGGGCAATCATGATCCCCGTCGCGACGGATGCCGCAACGCGCCACTTGCGGGACGCCGGAAAGCGCCGCCACACGAATTGCGCGGCCATCAGCCATGCCCCGATGACCAGCAACGCCGCAATCGCATGTGGGACGCGCCACGTTTGCCCAAGCAGGCGCAGCCAAAAAGCATTCCAATAAGCGTTGAGGGGAGTCTGCGGAAAAGCGAAATCGATATAAGGCCGCTTGCCCTTATCAATTAACTGGGCGGCAAGCAAATGAAAGCCTTCATCCCCAGTAAAAGCCGAAGTTTGCGAATAAAAAAGTAGCCCGGCGCCCAATAGCGCCGCCACAACCCAAAGCAAAAGAGGCAATTCGAATGATAGACTTCCACGAACCGGAAGAGCAAGGGCGCCGCGCGTGAACCTTCAAGCCGCTTCGTCCGCGTAGGCCGAAGCCCAGGAAGTCAAATTCAAAGCGCCGCAGGCCACCTTCATTCTGGCTCCCTCGACTTCCTTGACTCCCTCGACTCCCTTTCCTAATAAAACAAATACTTCCGCCACTGCGCATCGCCCTTCCCCAGCATCCGCATCAAATGCCGGCTGGTATGCAGGCTAAACGGGCGCGGCGCGCGCGAAAGTTTCATGCCGGCCTCTTCCGGCGTACGGTTGCCCTTCCGGTTATTGCATGGATGGCAGCAGGCCACTAGGTTTTCCCACGAGGATTCGCCCGCGCGGGAACGTGGAATCACATGGTCGAGCGTCAACTCGCCCGAAGGCATGATGTGATGGCAATACTGACACGTATAGCGATCGCGCATCAGGATGTTCTTGCGCGAGAGCGCGCGCGTCTGGTGCGGAATGCGCCGGTATTCCAGCAGGCGAATGACGGAAGGAAGTCGCGTCGACGCACGGGCGGAATGAACGGCATGCAGCGACACTTCTTCCGCTGAGGCTACGCCCTTCAGTACTAAAACCAGGGCGCGCCGCGCGGCGCAAATGTTAATCGGTTCATAGCTGGCGTTTAAGACCAGCACCGGCTTTTGCAATCGTTCGCTCGGCATTCGCTCGCTCTCCCGCGGCGGAGGGTCACTCCGCCCGCATTTGCCAGACATCCATGCGCCGGTCCACGCGCGCAATCGTTAACAACGCAACTTTGGCCGCTCCCGCTCGCTTCAATGCGGCGGCGCAGGCGGTGGCAGTGGAACCCGTTGTCATCACGTCGTCCACCAGCAGAATCCGTTTCCCTTCGATGGCCGCGCCGCGCCGCGCGCGAAATGCTTTGGCCACGTTGCCGCGCCGGCTGGAATTACTCAAGCCGGCTTGCGTTTGCGTGGAATGCACGCGCCGCAGGGCGCGCAAAAGCGGAATTCCGCTGCGTTTCGAAAGCCTTCCGGCCAGCAGATCCGCTTGATTAAATCCACGCTGCCATCGGCGGCGCCAATGAAGAGGGACAGGGGCGACAGCATCGAAACGCTGATCGCGCGGAAGGGCCGCCGCCAGAAGATCACTCAGCGGGCTGGCCAGGGTTTGCACCTTGCCGTACTTATAAAGATGGATCAACCGGCGTAAAGCGCCCTCATATGAGCCGAAACAATAGGCTGTGTCGAACCCGCGCACACCCAGGCGACACAGCGCGCACCGGCCTTCCAGGTCCAGAGGAAAGGCGTTCTGAAACGGCGTCCGGCAACTGACACAGAAAAACTCCGCGCTTAACGGCTGCAGGCTATGAAGACAGGCCCGGCACACGGGGATCCGCGTCACTTCGTATAGAGGCTCGCTGCAGAGGTGGCAATCGGAAGGGTACAACAGGGAAAAAACGGCACAAGAGGTGGTACGGACTACCGAAGGACCGAGATTCGCCAGTACGGCAATTCTACTACTCGAGAAGGCCCACCCCCGCCAAAACCTATTGTAATCGATTTTTTGAGTGGGGCAAGACATTTCGGATTCCGGATGTCTTAGTAATGGTATAGAGACGATGTTGTAACTTGACACGCCGCTGTATGATACAGGCAGTGAGCAGTATGAGTCGAACGGGACGAAACATTCGCTGGCTGGCGATCGTGGCGGGGCTCGTAATCGCCGGGTTGCGCGCGCAGCAAAGCGACTCGGTCAAGGTCGATCCGCGCGCCCAGGCCCCCGCGGTCGCGAAAACGCCGCGGATCGGGACGACCCTGCGCGTCGATTCGAATCTGGTGTTGGTCCCTGTTTCGGTATGCGACCCAATGAACAAGCCGGTCACGGGTCTCGAGAAAGAGCATTTCAAAATCCTCGACGATAAAGTGGAACAGACCATCACGCATTTTGCGATGGATGACGAACCGGTCGACGTGGGCTTGGTGTTCGATATCAGCGGCAGCATGGGAAACAAACTGCGGCGTTCGCGAATGGCCGCGGCTGCCTTTTTCAAGGCCGCCAACCCCGAAGACCAGTTTTTCCTGGTGGAGTTCAACGATCAGCCGAAATTAGTATCGCCGCTGACCCAGGACACCGGCGAGATTCAGAATCAGCTTACCTTTGCGGAATCGAAGGGGCGGACCGCGCTTTTGGACGCCATTTTCCTGGCCTTGCACGAAATGAAGAAATCGACCAAGACGCGCAAAGCGCTCCTGATCATTTCCGACGGCGGCGACAACTCGAGCCGGTATACCGAGGGCGAGTTGCGCGCCAGGGTGCGTGAAAGCGACGTGCTGGTCTATGCGATCGGCATCTTTGAGCCTGGCGGGGCGCGTGACCGCTCGCCCGAGGAATCAAGCGGCCCGGCGCTGTTAAGCGATCTCGCCGAGCAGACAGGCGGCCGCGAATTCGACGTATCGGACATTGCCGAGATGCCGGATATCGCGGCGAAGATCGGCATCGAACTGCGTAACCGGTACGTCCTTGGTTATGCGCCTACGGCCGCGCAGCGAGACGGAAAGTACCATCACGTGCAGGTCAAGGTTATTCCCCCACGCGGATTGCCGCCGCTCAAGGCGTATTGGCGTCCTGGTTACTTCGCTCCGGTGGAGTAGAAGTATATACTGCGAGAGGAGGGTTCCGTTCCTTGTCGCAATTTCAACCGTCCTCTCTATCTGCTCCCTCGATCGCGCTCTTGCTGGTGAGTTGTTTATTTCCACATATCGGAAATGCCCAGGCGATCGCGCCTGTTCCTGCCGACCCGCACGAACTGGCGTCGGAAGGAGTTCAAGCGGTAACCGCCCCGGCCGAACGTCTGGCTGCGCTGAATCTGCTGCGAAGCGCGGCCGAAAACGGCGTTTCGCACCGGCCAAAAATGGAGCCGTTCAAATTCCAGGCCTCCTTCACAGCCAACGGAAACCTGACTTACACCGGAGCGGGGGAACTTACCGAAATCTGGATGTCCGGTCAGAGTTGGCGGGTTACGGAAAGTTTGGGCAATTACTCGATGGGGCGGATCGGCTATTCCGGCCGGACAATGGACGATAAGCCCATTACGCTAATCCCGATGCGCGCGCAGATGTTGCGGAACGAGATTATGTGGGCGACCAGCATCAACGAAGCCGGGTATGAAAGGATCCGGACCGCGGCGGGCCAGTGGAATGGAAAGCCGGTGACGTGCGTTTTGCTTTCTAGCGTAGCCGGGCCGATGACTCAAATCCCATCGCGCCTATGGGACGAGAACGAGTATTGCATGGCGAACGACACGCGGTTATTACAGATTCACTCCCTCGTGCCGGGCGCGTATGCCGTCTTCGGGTATTCCAAGAATTTGCAGTTTCACGGTAAACCGATGGCCGACCGCATCACGATGTTCGTCAACGGCGCCCAGGTGATTGACTCAAACTTCACGATTGGTGACCCGTCGCAGAGCGATCAGTCGTTGTTAGCCGTGTCGCCGCAGACCGCGACAAATGCCCGTCCTGCTGTGGTTCTTTCCGATGCGAGAGTATTGACGATCAATGTCGAAGGGGCCTCCGGAAACACCATTGAGCCGGTGATGATTCACCTTCAGTTGGGTCCGCAAGGAACGCCGCTCGAGACAGAAGTATCGGCCTCCGCGAACGCGAGCCTGACGCAGAAGGCGTTGGAGCTAGCCAAGACGATGAATATAGGCGCGGGCGGTTTGACTCACGCATATGTGAACGTGCGGTTTCTTCCGGCGGCGCAGTAAGGCAGGCAGTTGGCCATCCCGCTAGAAGTCACTTCCATAATCCGCGTAACTGCTTTCTGTCGGCGTCCGACATTCCCCCGTGCTTCCGAATATCCGCCCGCTCGCTAAGCAAACGCCGGTAGCGCCCGAAGTACTCTTCGATATTGCCGCCGTACTGAAAACTGTACATGATATCCGCGAACGCCGCCGTGTGCTGCAAACCAAGCGCGTGTCCGGTCTCATGGACGCAAGTCAGATAGAGAATCGCATCGCGCAGCAGCGGATCGGCGCTCTTCGATTGCTCCGGCAGGACGTAGACCTCAGCGCCGCGAACGCCGTCGACTAAAATCGGCCGCGCCTCGCCGTAAAGTCCGCCGCGTCCATCCGCCCAGAAGACGCGAATGTGCGCGTGCTCTTGATTCGGCGCCGCCTCCAGATGCAAGGTTGCCCCGGAAGCCGTCTGCCAGGCCTCCAGCGCCCAACGCGCGAGTTCGGGGTCGCCCGCATGGCACCCCGATTGCGATTGCGACTCCCCTTCGCAAGGTTCTACCCAATACCGCAGGGTCGCGCCCTGCGTTGCCATCGGAGCCGCGCCGCAAAATAGCAGAACCGCAAGCAGCTTCACTTATTTAAAGATGCTCTTCGGAATCATCCCGTGGATGCCCTTGGTGGTGTCCACCGCCTGCGTAACATTGAAATCCACCGCGACGCTGCACAGCGCGTAGGCGTCCTCACGCGTCATGTGCTTTTCCGTTACCAGGAAATCAATAGCGTCGCGCACCGCGAAAACCATCGCCTGGTTCAGATCGGGGTCGAGACCCATGGCGATCCAATGAGTCGGCGTCTCGCCGCGGGGACCCTTCAGGTGCATATCCTTTCGGACAATAAATTGGAACGTGCCGATCAGGGATGTTTCCATAGCGGTGATATCAGCCTCACCATTGCCCTGCCCGGCGTGGCCATCACCCACTTCGAACAGCGCGCCGGGGGCGAACACAGGAATGAAAAGCTTGGTTCCTGCCACAAGATCCTTATTGTCCAGGTTGCCCGCGTATTCGGCCGGCGGCCCGCTGTTCACCCGACCCTTGGCAGGCGCGGGCGCCACCCCCATGCTGCCGAAGAAAGGATGCAGCGGAATTTCGATGTTGTCCGCAAACTTCGCCACCATCCGTTGCTTATCGAGTGGAATGATCTTGGTCACCCCTCTTTGAAAATCGGTGGCCGGCAGGACGCCGCGCTGCGGACTGAAGCCGTTCGAAGCGTATGGAACCGCAAGCTCGATCTTCTGAATGCGCACTTCCAGCGTGTCACCCGGCTCGGCGCCTTCCACAAAGATAGGGCCGGTAAGGATGTGGCCGCCGGGTCCGCGATTGGCGCCCGTAACCTGCGTCGTGATGTCCTTCAATTCCTGCTCTACGTCTTCGGGTTTCACGCCGCCGCGTATGAGCCCGGCGGGGCTGGACGTCGTAAGCGTGTGCACCGTCACCGTGTCGCCCGATTGAATGCGCAGCGCTGGCTTGGCTTCCGACCAGTAATATCCGTACGCCACCGTAGATGGCGAGGCCTTCAATGTGTAGTCGGCGGCGTGAGCCGCCGCGATCGCAGCCAGCAAAAGGAAAATCGGCTTCATAGTATTCAGAAATTCTATCAAGCGCGAGAGCCTATAAACGGCTCGCGCTCTGCCAAACTAATATTTCATGTCGCGAATTCACCTCTGCTTCCTTTGGCACATGCACCAGCCGTTCTACAAAGATCTGGTATCCGGTGAGTACAAGCTGCCCTGGACCCGCATGCACGCTTTAAAAGATTATTACGGCATGACCCGCATCCTGGAAGAGTTTCCCGCCATCCGGCAAACATTCAATCTTGTGCCCTCTATGCTGGTCCAGGTTGAGGAATATGCCGCGGGGGATGCCGTGGACCCGTTTCTCGAACTAGCCTTAAAGCCTGCCGAGTCGCTTTCCGAAAGCGAAAAGGCGTTTCTGCTCAAGCACTCCTTCTATTCCGACCCGCAGCACATGATCTATCGCTACCCGCGCTACGGCGAGCTCTTCAACACTTGGCAGGCGCAGCAAAGCGCCAGTTCTCGCAGCTTCTTCGGCGCGCAGGAATTCCGCGATCTGCAAATGTGGTCGCAGCTCGCCTGGTTCGACGAGGAGTTTCAGCAGAACGATCCTGAAATTCACGAGTGGCTTCTCCGTGGCCGCAACTTCACCACGGCTGATCAGGCCCGCATGGGAGTGAAGCAGCGGGAGATCGTTGGCGCCGTCATCCCCGAATATCGGAAACTTGCGGCCACCGGGCAGATCGAGATCTCCACCACGCCCTTCTACCACCCCATCCTGCCGCTGATTTGCGACAGCAATGTGGCCAGCATGGCGCATCCCAATGTGCCGCTGCCCCCGCGTTTCCGTTATCCCCAGGACGCCCGGCGTCAACTTGCCATGGCGCGTGAGTATGTGGAGAGCCGCTTCGGCGTGGCGCCGAAGGGGCTCTGGCCTTCCGAAGGCTCCGTTTCAGACGAAGTCTTTCACATCGCGAGCGAGCTCGGCTTCGAGTGGGCCGCCACTGACAGCGGCGTTCTCAACCGCACCCTCTCGCGTTCCGTAGACGTTGGCGGCCTCTACAGACCTTATCGATGGGAGCAGAGCGGCCGCACTCTCTCCGTGATCTTCCGCGATCATTTCCTGAGCGATCTGATCGGCTTCGTCTATTCGAAAATGGACGCAGCGGCGGCCGCAGCTGATTTCTTGCGCCGCATCCGCGAAAACTGCGCAGGCATCCTCGCCTCCAACCGCGATGCTCTGGTGCCCATCATCCTCGATGGCGAGAACGCCTGGGAATACTACGATCGCAACGGACGCCCATTCCTGCGCGAGCTCTATCGAAGCATCTCCGAGGATAGCCAACTGAATGCCGTCACCGTCGGCGAAGGCCTGAAGTTGCTCGAGCCCGAGCGCCTCGACTACATCTTCCCGGGCTCTTGGATCAATGCCAACTTCGACGTTTGGATCGGCGCCGAAGAGGACAATCAGGCGTGGACCCAGTTGTTGCGGGCGAGAGAGACATTCGAGGCCGCCGCGCCGTCCCTTCCGCAACAGCAGCGTGAACTCGCTTTCGAGGAACTGCTGATCGCCGAAGGCAGCGACTGGAACTGGTGGTATGGTCCCGAGCACGATTCAGCCAACCGCCCCGAGTTCGACCAGCTTTATCGCAGCCATCTCGCCAACGTCTACCGCTTTCTGAATCTGATGCCGCCTGAAGAACTCTCGCGCCCCATTCTGCGCATTGCTGTCCAGGCGGTGGTGCTTCCGGCCTCGGCGCAGATCGCGCCCACCATCGACGGCGAAGTCACTTCCTATTTCGAGTGGATGGGAGCGGGGGTCTACCGCGCCGACGAACGTACCGGCGCGATGCATGGCAAGAAGGTTCTAGTGGATGAAGTGCAGTATGGAAGCGACGGCGCGAATCTCTACGTCCGCGTCGATTTCCACGCCGGTTTCGAACCCAGTCTGGCCTCCATGGAACTGCGCCTGACGGCCCTCGCCGTGGATACCGGGCAGACCGGAAACTTGACCGTTTCATTCAAGGCCGGCGAGACTCGGGCTTCAGGCATTGCCGGCGCGGAGTCAGCCTTTGCACGCGTGCTCGAATTAAAAATCCCGGCCAGCTCGTTTGGCGCCGCGCCCGGAAGGCCCGTCCGTTTCCAGCTATCCGTGTGGGAGAACGGTTTGCCTATGGACGCCGTGCCGCAGCAGGGTTGGATTGAAGCCGCGGTTTAGCGGCAAAGGGCAGGCGTTATCGCGCCTGCCCATCGACAGGACTGCCATTTCAACCGTTCGTCCGTGTTCCGCGGCGCTCCGTACGAGACTGACGCGTCCGGGCCTGGAACCGGGCCTGCATCTGGTCGGCCTTCGCCCGCTGGGCCGGAGTGAGCGCCTGGTAGAACTTCGCCATCGCTTCGCTGCGGTTGGCGCTCAATTTTGCCGTCAACCGGCCGCGTTCGGCAGCTAACTTCTCGATCTGCGCCTGGTTGTCGGCCTTCACCGCCGCCGCCATTGCTTCGCGATTCTGCCGCATCTCCATACGCATGGGTTTCGATGCCTCGCGTGCTTGCCCAAAGATGGATTTCGCCATTGTCTTCTGGTCCGCAGTCAGATTAAGGGCGGCCATCATGTGCTGACGGCGCTGCAAGCGGTGGCTCCGCATCGCCTGTTGCTGTTTTGCGTGGTTGGTTTGCCCAGCGGGCGCCGGCTGGGTCGCCTGCGCCTGGGCAAAAATCATTCCGGCGGCCATGCTCCCTACCGCCGCGAGTCTCGTGAGTTGCCGTTTCATTGGTTATTACCTCTCCAATTCCGAATCTAAAGCGGCAGTGTAATCCGTGTTTGTGGAATGCGTAAATCTGTGTGATTCCCACGTAAATGCCGCAAAATCATGGCGACTTCGCGATCCTTTGTATGCTAACTTTTAGCCGTGAACATCCTCTTGGTCGATGACGACGTCGAGTTGTGCTCCCTGTTGAGCGAGTTCCTCAAACGCGAAGGGTTCGCCGTGGAATGCGTCAATGACGGCTCTGCCGGTCTCGATCGAGCCATGCAGCCGGGCGTCGATCTGGTGGTGCTCGACGTAATGCTTCCCGGCCTGGATGGGTTTGAGATCCTGCGCCGCCTGCGCGCGCGCAGCAAAGTGCCCGTGATGATGCTCACCGCGCGGGGAGAGGATGTCGACCGCATCATCGGGCTCGAGATCGGCGCCGACGATTATCTTGCCAAGCCGTTCAATCCGCGTGAACTCGCCGCCCGCATCCGCGCCATTCTCAGGCGGTATGAAGCGCGCCCGCCGGCCGCGCCTTCGAGCCGTATCGAAGTCAACGGCATCGCGCTCGACCCGGCCAGCCGCGAAGTCTTTTCGAACGGCAAATCCATCGAGCTCACCACATTTGAATTCGATATTCTCGAAATGCTGATGCGCTCCGCCGGACGCGTGCTATCGCGCGATGCCCTGATGGAAAATTTCTACAACCGCAAGGCCACGCCGTTCGATCGTTCCATCGACATGCACATCAGCCACCTGCGCAAGAAGCTCGAGCGCGGCGATTCCATCATTAAGACCATTCGCGGCGTGGGCTATCAATTGGCGCGGACGCCCGAAGACGCGGCGGCGGAATGAAGTCGCTGTTCGCGCGCATTCTGCTTTGGTTCTGGTGCGCACTGGCGATTACGCTGATTGGCTCTGCGTTTATTTCGGCCCTGAACGTCACGCAAAACGTTTCGGGCGCCGATGCGCCGGCGACTTTGCGTATGAAGTTCGACCTGGAAGAAGCTCGCGCTGCGTACGAGAAGGGCGGCCGGCCCGCCCTCGCGGCATTCCTGGACAACCTCTACGCGATCTACGGTACGCACGGGATTTTGGCCGACGACAGGGAGCGCGACCTCCTCACCGGACGCAGTTGCGCGGATCTCATCTTGCACCAGGCGCGTAAGCCGCTCCTTCAATTCGTCAGATTGGGTGAGACCACTACCGTACGTCGATCGGAAGATGGGCGCTTCTGGTTTATCGCCATCGCGCCGCGCCGCGCCGTGAGCTCGTGGTTTATAACGCCGGACCATATCTTCTGGCTCGGCGCGTCGATGCTGCTCTGCTACTGGCTGGCCCTCAATCTCACCCGTCCCGTGCGCGACCTGCAAAAGACGGTGGAACGATTTGGACAAGGCGACCTTACCGCGCGCCTCAACTCGACGCGACGCGATGAGATCGGCCAGCTTGGCGGGGCCTTCGATCATATGGCGACGCGTATCCAGACCTTGCTCGATGCCGAACGCCGCCTGCTGCTGGATATCTCTCACGAATTGCGCTCTCCACTGGCGCGTCTGGGTGTGGCCGTGGAACTGGCCCGTTCGGGCGACGATACCGAATCCGCCCTGAATCGCATTCAGAAGGAATCGGATCGGCTTAACGCACTGGTCGGGCAGCTTTTGCAGGTAACGCGCGCCGAAGGCGACCCCGGTTCGCTACGCCGCGATCCCATCCGCCTTGACCAACTGATGGAGCAAGTCGTGGACGATGCCCGCATCGAAGCTACTGCGCGCGGATGTGAGGTCGAATATCGCCCGCCGGGCCCGGTCACGGTTGCCGGCGATCCCGAACTTATTCGGCGCGCCGTCGAGAACGTCCTGCGCAATGCGATTCGCTACGCGCCGGGCCATTCCGCGGTGCAGGTGGCCGTGCGGCGCGATAATGGCCGTGCCGTGGTGGATGTTCGCGACTACGGTCCGGGCGTTCCCGAAGAGGCGCTCCCGCGGCTCTTCGACGCATTCTATCGAGTAGAGCCCGACCGCGGCCGCGCCAGCGGCGGCATCGGCCTGGGTCTCTCCATCGCAAGACGCGCCATCGAGTTGCACAAAGGAAATATCCGGGCCAGCAACGCGCATCCGGGGCTGGATGTGGTCATGGAATTTCCTGTTGGATAGTATCTGAATCGATCCAGTTCAGAATCACGCTGAGCGCGGTACTCTAATAGAAATCGGACGCGATCCGCGCGCGGCCAATTGACCAGAAACCAAATGTATTCAATCATCGTCAGAAAGGCATGCGTTGCATGAACCCCAGAGCGTCATCCTATTTTCTTTTGGCATTTCTTTGCATCGTTTTACCAATTAGTTCCCAAACTCGAGAGCATTTTGCGCTGGTTTTACAAGATCCACCTGTTACTGGCCGGTTTCTTACGCGCGAAGCAGCGCGTACGCCTCAGGCAGATACTTACCGTGCGCAAATCGAAGCGCGGCAGGCTGCGCTCCGAACGGAACTTGCTTCCCGAAATTTTAACGTGATCGGATCGGTGTCGACCCTGGCCAATGCGGTCTTCGTGGTCTCGACATCCGATCGCGTCGCTGAGATGCGCACTCTAGCCGGAGTGGCCGACGTCATTCCAATGCGCAAACTGCACCCGACCATTAACAAAGCAACGCAGCTAATGAACGCGCCGGCTGCCTGGGCAACGCTTGGGGGCGTATCGAATGCGGGCGCGGGAATCAAGATCGGGATCATCGATTCGGGCATCGATCAGAATCATCCGGCATTTAAGGATTCTTCGCTTACGCCACCCGCCGGATTTCCCAAGTGCACTACCGGGCATCCGGAAGATTGCAATTACACCAATTCGAAAGTAATCGTAGCCAGGAGCTACATCCGTCAGCAGTCGGCGGGTACTAATCCTTCGAACGTGGCGGCCGATTCTCTTCCCGATGACTACTCGCCGCGCGATAGGCTGGGTCACGGCACAGGCACCGCATCAGTGGCCGCCGGCAGTGCGAACACCGGCGGGGCGGTGGCGTTCAACGGCATGGCGCCCAAGGCGTTCCTGGGTAGTTACAAAGTGCTGGGCACAGGTTTTGAAGGCTCGCTAACCGCCTTCGAAGACGTGGCGGTGCAAGCGCTGGAAGATGCCTTTAACGACGGCATGGATATCGTAAGTTGTTCGCTCGGCGTGATTGCGATTACCCCGGCCGCGCAGGACTTCATCGCATCGGCTTTCGAAAAAGCTGCGGAGGGCGGCATGATCATCGCCGTCTCGGCAGGCAACGATGGCGGTAACGGAGAGCAATTCCCTTCTCCGACCTTCAACACAATGTCCTCGCCAGCGACGGCGCCGAACGTGATTGCCGTCGGCGCCACGCTGAATTCGCACCTCTTCCAGCCTTCCGTGAGCGTTCCGGGCGGCGCATCGAGTCTGCAGAGTATCTCGGCCCAAACCACCGACGCCTACTACTACGGCCCTTATGGCGCGAGTTCCGCGCCTTTGGTCGACATCACCACGCTCGGAGATGATGGATACGCCTGCAGCGCCTTGCCGGCGTTTTCTTTGTATCAGGCCTATGCGCTCATTCAGCGCAGCCCGGTCGGATCGGCGACGGGGTGCACCTTTAATATCAAGGCAACCAATGCGGCTAACGCGGGCGCGATCGGCGTTGTCTTCTATATGTCGGATAGTTCGCCGGCATTTCCAGCAACCGTTTCCGACAGCAGCGGCGACTCACCCATCTATGGACCGGTGGTCGTAGTTTCCCAGAGCGATGGCCAGAACTTGAAAAGCTACGTGGACGCGCACGCGGGCGCCGCTGTCTTGATCGACCCCAACGGCACAGAAGAGAACCTCGCCGACTACAGCACCTATTGGCAGTATTCACCGGCCCTTGCCGCGAACCAACTGGCGAGCTACAGCTCCACCGGACCAGGCCCTGGCATAACTCTTAAGCCGGATATCGTCGCCACGGGCGGCTTCGACGGAAACATCGCGGTGCTGGCTAACTCGGGTATTTATGTCGCGACTCAATCCTACGATCCGGGAGGCGAAATATACAGCCCCAATGGCTATGTCGCGGCGGATGGCACCAGTTTCGCAGCGCCGCTTGTAGCCGGCGCAGCTGCGCTTGTGAAACAGGCGCATCCCACTTACACTGCCGCTCAGATTCGCTCCGCATTGATCAATACTTCGTCGCAAGACACAAGCCTCGATGACCAGGGTTATACGCGCAACGTCACTTCGTTCGGCGCCGGTCGTCTGGACGCCAACGCGGCATTAGGCGCCACAGTGACGGTGAATCCGCCGTCGATTTCCTTCGGCGCGCTCTCCGGATCGCTGCCCGCCGCGACGGCCGTCACCATCACCAACGGTGGAACCGCGTCCGCCTCATTGACCATTACAGCGGGTGCGCCACAAGCCTTGGCGGGAACCGCGGTGACAGGAATCAGCGTCAATGTTGACCAGAAAAGTCTCACGGTGGCCGCCGGAGGGACGGCGACCTTCAACGTGTCCCTATCAGGGGCAATCCCACCCGCTGGACAGTACTCCGGAAACATCACCATTCAAGGGACGGGCGTTTCCTTGCACATCCCCTATCTCTTCATCGTGAGCACCAACGTGGTCTATGACATGTTCGCCATCATTAACGGCAACATTTACAGCCCGTATGTTTATGCCTGCTTCGAAGGCCTGCCCAGCACCGATCTGGGCGCGGACCAGCGCCTGCTGATCAAGCTGGTGGATGCCAACGGGGCTCCCGTTCCCGGTCAGGCGGTGAAGTTCGCCGTCTCACCGCGCAACAACGTTACCTTAGGCAGCGTGACCGGCATGCCTGCGTGCACCCCGGCAACTTCCGGCTCGCAGGTAAGCTGCACTACCGATAGCAACGGCATCGCCTATGCGGAAGTCACAACCGGGACTACTGTCGGCGCGGCTCCCGTTATCGACGCTACCAATTCCGGCTTCGATTACGAGTTCGGCGGTTGCAATGCAGTAATCGCTCAACCGACCATCACGGGCATCTCCGATGCCGCGGTCGGAGGGACGACGGTCGCTCCCGGATCGTATATCTCGATTTACGGTTCCAATCTGGTGAATCCCGCCGCCATTCAGGGCCTGACGCAATACGGCGATGGGGCCACCTATGTCCCGTTCCCGCTCAATATGGACGGCGTGAGCGTCAGCTTCGACGTTCCCGGCGCCTATGATGGCACGCCGGCGCACTACAATGGCTCGGCCGGACACATCGTTTTCGTAGCCTCTACTACCGGACAGATCAACCTGCAGGTGCCGTGGGAACTGCAAGGGGCGTCGTCCGTACAGGTAAAGGTGAACGTGGACGGCGTCGCCAACAGCAACGTGATCACCGTGCCGCTGGCCCAGTATGCGCCTACAATCTTTCAATCGAGCGGAATTGTGGCCGCGGTAAACGCCACAGCCGGCACGATCATCACCGCCGCGAATCCCGCGCATGCGGGCGACGTGGTGGAACTATACGCCAACGGCCTGGGCCCTGTGAATAACCAGCCTGCATCCGGCGATCCTTCGCCGGTAACGCTGCCGCTGGCAACCACGAAAACTGCGCCGACGATCACGATTGGGGGACAAGGCGCTACCGTTTCCTATAGCGGGCTCGCGCCGGGAAATCCCGGGCTGTATCAAATTAATGTTACGGTGCCAGCGGTGTCGTCGGGCAACCAAACGGTGACCCTTTCGATTGGCGGCGTCTCGGCGCCCACGGCGACGATCCCGATCAAGTAAGCGTCCTAATTGCTACCGATGCAGGCGCCTATCCGGTCCGGACCTAGGCGCCTGCTAATCCCACTCCTCCCCATCCGTCTCCATTAAGAAGCGCCCTGATACCATGAAAGCGCAACTCTTAGACATGCAACCGGCCACGCAC
Organism: Bryobacterales bacterium; assembly: GCA_963703295.1. GTDB lineage: Bacteria > Acidobacteriota > Terriglobia > Bryobacterales > Bryobacteraceae > PALSA-243. The sequence goes on along the minus strand of OY969810.1, from coordinate 5,944,820 downwards.
CCAGCCGCCGATCTGGAAAGCGTCTTTCGCGAGCACCACGCCATGGTGTTCCGCGCCGCTTACCGGGTTACGGGCAATGCCACCGACGCCGAAGACGTTCTACAAACCGTCTTCCTGCGTCTCCTCAAGCGCGATCCCGAAGCCGAGCCCGTCGCCAGCGTAGGGAGCTTTCTGCATCGCGCCGCGGTCAATGCGGCCGTAGATCTGATGCGGTCTCGCCAGAACATTCGCAACATCCCTCTCGACGATCTGGAGCCGGTACTGGCCGAAGGGGCCCACCGTGGACCCGACCGCGCGCACTCTTCCGGCGAGATCCGCGATTGGCTGCGCGCCGCGCTCGGCCGCCTGAATCCGCGCATCGCCGAGATGTTCGCTCTCCGTTTCTTTGAAGGCAAGGACAATCCCGAAATTGCAAAGTTACTCGATACCACGCCCGGAACGGTTGCCGTGACTCTTTCGCGCACCCGCGACCGCCTGGAAAAGGAATACCGAGCTTACGTGGGAGGAGTGGCATGAACCAGGAATTCGATTTAGCCGTGAGTGAAATTCGCAACGAACCGATTGCCGATTCTTTAGTCGAGGCCGCCGCCGAGCGGGTGTGGGCCCGTCTGTCCGTCGAGGTCACAGCCGCGGCGACGGCGCCGCACATTGCGGACTGCGACTCATTCCGATCTCTCTTCCCCGATCTGCGCGCCAACCGGCTCGACCCTGCCCGCGCCACCCTATTGCGCGACCACCTGCACGAATGCGTAGGATGCCGCCGCGTCTACGAAGGCCGCGTTACTGTTTTGCCGAAGCCCGCCTCCACACAGGCGAGGTCGGCCTCGGCGTATAAGCTTGCCGCGGCCGCCGCCATTGTGGCCGCGGCCGGCATCTCGATCTGGGTCGCGACCGATCAATTGGGCGGCCACTCAGGACGCGCCATCGTGCAATCGATTAATGGCTCGCTCTTCGCCATCTCGTCCGACGGCATCCATCCGCTTGCCGCAGGCGCGGCGCTACCCGATGGCGTCGAAATCCGCACCGCGCAGGATTCGACGGCTATGCTCGAACTGCGCGATGGCTCGATTGTCGAGATGCGCGAGCGTTCGGCCTTTACCACCAGCCAGGGGGGGCGCGACATTACCGTGCGCCTCAACCGCGGTAGCTTAATCGTGCAAGCCGCTCACCGCGCTTCGGGGCATCTCTACGTCGCAACCACGGATTGCCGTGTGGCGGTGACCGGTACCATCTTCGGCGTCAGCGCGGGGGCGAAAGGATCGCGTGTCTCGGTAGTGCAAGGGGAAGTACACGTCGATCAGGACAACCAGCAGAAGATCCTTCATCCCGGCAACCAGGCCGTTACCAGTCCCGACCTGACGCCTGAATCGGTGGGCGAAGATCTGGCATGGAGCCGCAACCACGTGCGCTACGACGGCATTCTGGCCTCACTCGGCCAGAGCCTCAGCAAGATTCGGCAGCCCGAACTGCGCTACGAGAGCCGGCTTTTCGGACGTCTTCCCGCCAACATCCTGTTCTTTGCCAGCATCCCCAACCTGGCGCAGTATCTGGGCGAGGCCGAGGAGGTCTTTCGCCAGAAGATGGCGCAGAGCCCGGAGCTGGAAGCATGGTGGCAATCGCACGGCGGCCGGACCGCAACCGTCATCGAAAAGCTACGCGCCGCCAGCGAATACCTGGGAGACGAAATCGCTGTCGTTGGATTACCCAATGGCGATGGGCCGGTATTCCTTTCGGAAATCAAGCGGCCCGGCTTCGCCGAGTTTCTTAAGCAGGTTGGCTTCGGCCCCGGCAGCATACCCGCCGAACAAGAACGTAACGGTCTGGTGCTTTTTGGCGCGCCACGCTCTGTCGAGCAGCTTTCGGGCGTGCTCGATTCGTCGAACGGCGCCATTCAAGGCACCGACTTCTACGGCCGTGTAGAGGACGCCTATCAGCATGGCGCCGGATTCCTGGTTTGCGCCAACCTGACGCAGGTTTCGCATCCCGTTGGAGGCCTTAACGGTCCGGCGGCCATGCCGAATGCCCAAGCGCTCATCTTCGACGAAACTCAGGTCAAGGCCGGCATGGAGGCTCGCATTTCGCTCGATTTCAAAGGTCCGCGCACGGGAATCGCGGCCTGGCTGGCCAGCCCGGCGCCAATGGGCTCGCTCGATTACGTCTCTCCCGAAGCTGCCGCCGCAGCAGCCGCGGTGGTTCCCAATGGAGGGGCCATCGTCGAACAGTTGAAGGTGATCGCACCCAACGAATTAGGCGCGGTGCGCGAAGCGCTCGCCGACAGTCTGGGCGGTGAATTCGCCCTTGCTGTGGATGGACCGCTGCTGCCTGTACCATCCTGGAAGCTCATCGCCGAAGTGTACAATCCGGCTTCCGCACAGGCCGCGCTGCAGCAGGCAGTGGCCAAGTATACCAACTCGCCCAAGAACCCCGGCAGCAGACCGCTTGCCGCAACCCAGGAGAACTTCGAAGGCCGCACTTATTACAGCATCTCCGTTCCAGGCGGCGGCCCATTACTCGAATTCCACTACACCTTTGCGGATGGATACATCATCGCCGGCCCGACGCGCGGCGTGGTGACGCGCGCTCTACAGATCAAGAGCTCGGGTAACTCTCTGATGCACTCATCGAAAGTCACGGCCTTGATGCCGCGCGACCACTACGCGAACTTCTCCCTGGTCTTCTATCAAAACGTGGCGCCATCCATCGCGCCCATCGCTGGTTTGCTGGGCGGAATGCTAGGCGGCATGGCGCCGCATCATCCGGGCGAGAACAACACGCCCGATATGCAAATTGGCGCTCTGAGCTCACTGAAGCCGAGTTTCATCGCGGCGTATGCCGAGCCGGAACGCATCACCTTCGCCGCTAACGGCGACCTGCTGGGACCCGCCCTTGCCAACCTGATGCGCGGCGACCTGGCCGGGGCCGCGGGCTCTGCCCTGCCATTCTTCCAGCCCAGAGGAACTCGCAAGCGCGAAATGGCGTATAGATAGAAAATGCAACCAGTCATCGAACTGGCAGGACTTGAAGTCAGGTTTGGCCAGCGCGTCATTCTCAACAAGCTGAATGCCGCGCTTACTGGGCGCGCCATTGGCCTGCTCGGCCCGAACGGCGCTGGCAAATCGACCCTCATTAACACTCTTCTGGGCTTCCACAAGCCCACCTCCGGAACCGCGCGCGTGCTGGGCCGCGATATTCGCACGCATGCCCGCGAGGTGCGCGGCATGATCGGCTACATGCCGGAGAGCGATTCGTTTATCGCCCCCATGAGCGGGGTGCGCTTTGTCCGCATGATGGCGGAGCTTTCCGGACTGCCCCCGGAAGCCGCTCTGGAACGCGCTCACGAGGCGTTTTTTTATGTTGGTCTCGGCGAAGTGCGTTACCGGCCGCTGGGGTCTTACTCGCTCGGTATGAAGCAGGCCGCCAAGCTTGCCTCGGCTATCGCGCACGGCCCCAAGCTGCTGTTTCTCGACGAGCCTACCAACGGACTCGATCCGCCGGCGCGCACGCGCATGATCCAACTCATTCAGGAAATTCGCGATCGGGGCGACCTTAGCCTGATTCTTTCCTCACACCTGCTGCGCGATGTGGAGGAGTGCTGCGACCAGGTACTGATTCTGAAAGACGGCAATCTCGCCGCCTTCTGCAACCTGGAAGAGGAACGGCGCTCGAACCTGCGCTTCCTGGAGTTGGAAACGCGCGGCGCCAATAACGGCAGTTTTCTTGCGGCGGTGGACCGCCTCGGCTGCCAGACCGCAACCGGCGCGCAGGGCCGCATCAAACTGATTCTCCCCGATGGCGTAGAAGTACGCCAGCTCTACGAAATCGCAGCCGCGCAAGACGTGCAGCTTCGCCGCCTCTCTCACAAACGGGATTCACTGGAAGATATCTTCCTCAAGGCCATGGAGACGAAAAATGGCGGTATATAAGAAGACCTACCGCCCTTACGAGGGCAGCCTCACCCCGCCCGCCTCGCGCCTTTTCGTTATCACGCGCTACGCCATGGAAGACCTGCGGCGCTCCAAATTCCTGAACATTTTTTACGCGCTCAGCTTCGCCTATCCGTTGGTTTCGGCGCTGCTCATCTATCTCGCGCATAACACCAGCGCGTTGCAGCTCATTAACTTTGGCGGCGGACAGGGCCCCGGGTTCCGGGCCAACGGCATCATCACCGTCAACATCGTCTTCTTCAACACGCTGCTGGGATGGCAGAGCATGCTTGCCCTCTTCCTGGCGGCCTTTATCGGTCCCGGCTTAATCTCGCCCGATCTCGCCAATAACGCCCTCGGGCTCTACCTTGCACGACCGTTCTCACGCGTGGAATACGTGTTCGGAAAAATGTCGGTGCTGATGATCCTGATGTCGCTGATGACCTGGATTCCGGGCCTGCTGCTTTTCGGTCTCGAGGCATATCTCGAAGGCGGCGGCTGGGCCGGGGACAATGCGCGGATCGCCTGGGGAATGTTTGCAGGCGCCTGGATCTGGATTATCCTTCTCTCCTTGCTCGCCCTCGCACTCTCCGCTTGGGTGAAGTGGCGGCCGGCGGCCGGCGCGCTCATGTTCGGCGTGTTCTTTGTCGGTGCAGCCTTCGGGGCTGTGATCAATGCGGTGCAGCGAACCACCTGGGGCTCGCTCTTTAACATTGGCTATCTGGTGGGGTCCATATGGGGAAGGCTCATGGAAGGCGCTCAGCGCACTACCAATGGTCCTATCTTTTTCCGGAGTCCACTGGGCGAGGAATTGCCCATCGGATGGTGTTGGTTCGGCTTACTCATGCTCGCGGGAATGTGCCTGTATATGCTGGCGCGAAAGATCCGCGGCGCCGAGGTAGTTCGATGAGCGAAAACCTGATTACTTTCGGCAACGTGTCCCGCTTCTACGGGGAAGTGCTGGGCATCAACAAGGTTTCGTTGGCAATTCCTCCCGGAATTACGAGCCTGGTGGGGCCCAATGGCGCCGGCAAGACCACGCTGATGAACCTGATGACTGGTCTCATTCACCCGTCGCAAGGTGAAATTCGCGTGCTTGGCGTTGCGCCCAACGACCCTCAAAAACTTTGCCGCCTGGTTGGGTACTGCGCACAGTTCGATTCGTTTCCCAAAGGTCTCACCGGACGCCAGTTCATCTTTTCGTATTTGCGCCTTTTTGGCTATCCCGAAGCGGAGACCGCCGAGCGTACCAATACTGCCATTGAACGGGTCAGCATGGGGGCGGCCGCCGATCGCCCCTGCGCGGCCTACAGCAAAGGCATGCGGCAGCGAATCAAACTGGCGCAAGCGATTGCGCATGATCCGCGCGTAGTGGTGCTCGACGAACCGCTTAACGGACTCGACCCCATGGCGCGCGCCGAGACGATCGCGCTTTTCCAGGAATGGGGAAATGCCGGACGCCACGTCATCGTCTCCAGCCATATTCTTCACGAGGTGGATCGCATCTCCGACCAGGTCATTCTGCTCAGCCACGGTTATGTGGTGGCCGAGGGACAAATACAGGGCGTTCGCAGCGAAGTAAAGGAACAGCCCATGCAGATTGTGGTGCGTTGCGACCGGCCTAACGATCTGGCGGCGCGGTTGTTTCAGGAAGGCCATGTAGTCGAAGCAAAAGTAGCCGCCGGGGCTTTGCTGTTACGCACACGCGACGCCGATAGCTTCTATCTTCTGCTGAACCGCATCATTCTGGATACGGGTCTGATTGTGGAATCGGTTGCGCCGGCGGATGACGACGTCAACGCGGTTTATCAGTACCTGATCGGCGCCGAGGGGGCCACGGTATGACTCAATCTCTGAATCAGATCGCCGGGGTTTTCCGCCTGGAATGGAAGAAGACCTTCTTTTCGCGCCGCGCGTGGTGGATTTACTTTCTGGCCGCCGGCCCGGTTTTCCTCACTCTGTTGCATTGGTTCATCGAGGTCCGCTTCCCAGGGCGCAACCACCATTCGATGGGCGACGACAGCACGGTATACGCCGCTATTTTCCAATTCTTTTATCTGCGCGGCGCGATCTTTTTTGGATGCGTCGGCATCTTTTGCAACCTGTTCCGTGCCGAAATGCTGGAAAAGACCTTGCATTATTACTATCTGACGCCGGTGCGCCGCGAGTTACTGGTCGTCGGTAAGTATCTGGCCGGACTTACCGTAGCGCTGGTTGTTTTCGTCACCAGCGCCGATGCTTCGTTCTTCTTCATCGGACGGCACTTCGGCGACAAATACAACGACTTCATCTTCCATGGTCCAGGTCTTGGACATCTAGGATGGTACACGCTGGTGGCGGCATTGGCATGCGTGGGCTACGGGGCTGTTTTTCTGATGTGCGGCCTGCTATTCAAGAACCCCATGATTCCTGCCGCGGTAGTGTTCGTATGGGAGAACATCAATCCGTTTCTACCCTCGATGCTGCAAAAGATCAGCGTGATCTTCTACCTGCGCAGCATGTTGCCGGTGGAGATTCCGGTCACCGGACCGTTCGCGGTGATGGTAATTGAAGCGGATCCCTTCCCGGCATGGATCACGATACCGGGAGTATTGGCGGTCGCGGGATTGGTTCTGACTTATACGGCGTTCACAGCGCGACAGGCTGAGATCAGCTACGGAGAGTAAGTTGAGGAAACGGACGGCCAAAGAGCGCCGCCCGCGTCCCATCGACACTTCGGGCGTCCCCACCGTCGTCTGTGTTCCGGCGGACGGGCAGTGGCAACGCCAACGCCAGCGGCAACGGGCGCCGCGTTGGGCAACAGTTCGGTAACCTAAGTCCCCGCACGCCCGCCCAAAACAGCTCGCATTCTCTCAAACGCCACCTTAATGACCGCTCATACAAGCGTTGAGCTATGATCGATGATGAGATTTTCCCCAGGCTGCTCTATCGCGACTCGCAACATCGAACCACGGCAGCGAATCAGACGCGTCTTCGCGGCTGTGGGGCCGATCTCAACAGACAAAAGGAGTCCCGAATGCTTCGTATTCTAAGCGCCACGTTCTTGATGAGTCTCATGGCGGCCTCATATACCGTAATGGCCCAAGCCCCGGCGCAGGCCCCGGCTGCGGCCCCACGGCCGCCGCGTCCAACTCCGCCCACTCGCGACCCGCACACGCCCGGTTACGTCACCGCGAAAGAATTGCCGGACGGGGAGAATGCACCCCCCACGATCGACGGAAATTTCATTCTTGGCCCCACGCATAACGCCGCGCCGGAAATGACCGCGCAGGACAGCGTGCCCCATGGCGACGTTTTCAACTTCACGATGCAATCGACCGACAGCAAGATTTATCCCGGGATCAAGCGAGACGACGGGACATTTGGCACCGTAGACGCCGCCGACCCCGCCAAATTGATCGTCACAACCAGCCATCCCGCTCCTTATACGCGCCGGGTGGGCGTGTATGTTCCCAAGCAATATGTTCCGGGCACAGCGGCTCCGTTTATCGTCGGAGCGGACGGAATCGATCGGGGGTTGTTCACGGCATTGGACAATCTGATCGCGGAACACCGCATTCCCGTCATGATTGGCATATCCATAAGCAACGGCAGCGGCGATGCTCAGGGTAGCCAACGTGGGATGGAATACGACACGATGTCGGGTCTTTATGCGGAGTTTGTAGAGAAAGAGGTCCTGCCTTTGGTCGAAAAACAATACAACGTGAAGCTCACCAAAGATCCCGAAGGCCGGGCGACGATGGGCGGCAGTTCCGGGGGATCCTGCGCTATGATCATGGCCTGGTATCACTCGGAGCTTTATCATCGCGTGCTGACTTACTCCGGCACATACGTGAACCAGCAATGGCCGTCAGACCCTAAGGTTCCGCACGGCGCATGGGAGTTCCACGAACGGCTCATTCCCAACTCTCCCGCCAAACCGCTGCGCATCTGGATGGAGGTGGGCGACAGGGACCTATTCAATCCAAATGTTATGCGCGACAACATGCACGACTGGGTGGTGGCCAATGAGAATATGGCGAAGGCGCTGGCCGCCAAGGGCTATCATTACCAGTTTGTCTTCGCGCGCAATGCGGGACACACCGATGGGGCCGTCAAGCGGCAGACTTTGCCTGAAGCTTTGGAATACCTCTGGCAGGGCTACCCGATCACGGGAGCGAAGAACTAGTTTTAGTGGACTCGTCCGGCGGCGTTCTCAACCTTTGGGTTGCGCCGCCGCATGCCGTCAGTGTGACATCGCATAAATGACGTAATTCACTCCCAGCCTTAATCCCAGATCGGAGAATTTCGAAGGATAGTTCGGATCGTCGGCGTGCTCCCAGGAATCGCCGAGGTCCATGTTGTGGCACATGGCGACAATGATGTGGCCGTGATCGTCGTAGATGGCGCGCCAGTGTGGCTCTTTGCCGGTCTCGCCCTTTTCATAAGTATGTCCCTCTTCGAGAGCGGGCATGCCGGCCACCTGGTATCGCTGATCGAGATCGTAGATGGTGTGGAAGATTGGATCGTTGTTGGGGATATCCACGATGGGCCGGTCGGGGAATACTTTGCGCATGCCGGCGAGGAAAGTATCCCACTCGATGGCGCCGTGAAAATCGTCGCACATAAAAAACCCGCCTCGAAGAAGGTACTCGCGCATTGTTTTGGCCTGATTGGCGGTCAGATCCCAGTGGCCTACCTCGACGCCATAGAGCCAGGGCCAATCATAAACATCGCCATCGTCGAGGTCGATTGGCTCTTCTACCGAGCGCACGCTGACGCGCGTAAGACGGCGGATTGCCTGGACAACGTGGCGGTCGGAGCGCGGATAATCCATGGTCCAATTGGATCCACCCGCTTTCCAATCGCCGTACTCCAGATAGCCGCCGTAGTATCGCCCCACGGGTGGATACATGAGGCGGGCGAAGACCCACTCGGTCTTATCCTGATAGTCCGGGGGCAGGGCGAATTTCTGATATTCGAGGCCTGGGTACTCTTTGAACGGCTTCTGGAAAGCGTAGAGCGCGGTGAGCGCCATGAGGCCGCCGATCAGAATCGCTCCCGGCCGGCGAAGATAATTGTGGGAGAACACTGCTGACAGTTTCAGGATAGCAGAGCAACAATTTCGCGTCTGTCGACTTCTGGGGTCAAATAGAAGGGATCATGAAAACCGCGCTTTTCCTCTGTGCCGTTATCCTGGCCGCCAAAGCCGATGACTATACGCTGGGACCGGATTCACTACCCCACCCCGGCGTGCCAAAAGGCAGCGTCGCCAAGTTCACGTGGGATCGTTCCAAGATCTTTCCTGGGACCACGCGAAGCTATTGGATTTACGTTCCGGCCCAATACGACGCCTCGAAACCAGCCTGCCTGATGGTGTTTTTGGACGGTGGTGGATTCGCCTCGGAGACTGGCGCGTGGCGGACGCCGATTGTCTTCGACAACCTCATTCAGCAGCGGGCTATGCCGGTTACCATTGCGGTCTTCGTCGATCCTGGGGTAACGCCCGCCGATACGCCGGCGGGTCAATCTCGCTTCGGACGCAGTTACGAATACGACGCGGTGGGCGACCGGAATGCCCGCTTTCTGGTGGAAGAGATCATCCCCGAGGTCGCAAAGCAGTACAAGATTTCGTCCGACCCCAACGACCGGGGGATTGCGGGCTCGAGTTCCGGCGGCATCGCTGCTTTCACCGCGGCGTGGGAACGGCCTGACGCCTTGCGCCGCGTAATGAGCTTCGTTGGCAGCTTCACTAACCTGCGCGGCGGAGACGTGTACGCCTCATTGATTCGTAAGATGGAGGCGAAGCCGCTGCGCGTCTTCCTGCAGGATGGCTCGAACGACCAAAACATCTATTCCGGAGCTTGGTATCTCGCCAATCAATCCGTCGCGAGCGCCCTGGGCTTCGCAGGCTATGACGTGAACTTTGTGGTGGGCACGGAAGGGCACAATTCCAAACATGGGGCGGCGATCTTACCCGAGGCTCTGCGCTGGCTCTGGCGCGACTACCCGCATCCCATAGAGAACATCGCCCGCACGGCCACCGACAAGCGCTTCATCGGAGAGATCCTAGACCCTGGGCACGATTGGGAACTGGTAGCGGACGGGTACAAGTCCACTGAGGGACCCGCGGTGGCGAAGGATGGTTCGGTGTACTTCTGCGACCCCGTCGATTCCAAGATCTATCGCGCAGGAGTAGACGGCAAGGTCACGCTCTTTCGCGCCAACTCCGGCGGAGCCAACGGCCTGATGTTCGGAGGCGATAGCCGGCTATTCGCCGCCGAAGCCGCACGCAAGCGGGTTGTATCGTATGCGCCCGACGGCAAGCTCACGGTGCTGGCGGAGGGCGTGGTCCCGAACGACCTGGCTGTAACCACCAAAGGCTTGGTCTATTTCTCTGAATCACCGACGCAGCGTGTGTGGCTGATCGACCCAGCCAAGAGCAAGCGAGTGGTGTTCGACGGCAAGAAGGACGGCAATCTCGGCCTGCCCAATGGTGTTCGCGCTTTGCCCGATGAATCCGGCCTGGCGGTGACGGATACGCTGGGACGCGACGCCTGGTCTTACCGCTTCGCGGCAGACGGCGGGTTGGTCAATCCGGAACCGTTCTACCACCTCGAATTGCCGGACGACGTGGCAAGCGGACCACTGCGCAGCGGCGCGGACGGGTTGACGTTCGACGATACGGGCCATGTCTATATCGCAACCAAAGTGGGGATACAGATTTGCGATCAGGCGGGGCGCGTAGTGGGCATCATACGCAATCCGGCGCCGGATGTCACGAATCTGGTGTTCGCGGGCGCCGATCTGCAGACGCTCTATGCGACAGCGGGCAACGCCCTCTATCGCCGCCATTTACGGCGCAAGGGAGTCTTTCCCTGGCAGTTGGTGAAGTTGCCGCGGCCGCAACTTTAACCTATCGCGGCAGGCTCGCTCGACCGATAGAGAGACAGCCATGTCCGTGATTTCCATCAAAAGACTACTCGGAGAAGAGGTTCAGAGCAGCGCCGCCCACCCTTTGCGGGTTGCAAAGATCCTGATGCGGGGCATGGGATTGTATGCAATCGAAGGCGATCCCGATGCTTTCCGTAAGTTCCGGGACGCCGTCGATCAATCGGCGGAGTCGCTGGGTAAGTCCGTAACGGAGGCCGCGGCGCTTGTCATCGTGAACGCGACGCTCCGCTTGCTGGAGGAGTATAACCGCGGGACGGAGAGCTATCTCCATTCGGGCGGCAACGACCTGCGCGCGATGGTGAAGATGCTGACGGCCGCCATTACAGAGTTCTCATCGGCCGGCGGCGAGAATGTGCAAAGGCTGCGGCACATCGCGACACGCGTGGCGTCGGCAGGTCAATCGAACGACGTTTAATCGATCAAGAAGCAGTTGGCGGGCTGCCTGGACGAGATCAAGAAAGAGGTCGAGCGGCAGAAGGTTGCCACGTCGAACGTCGTAAGCCGGCTGCAGGAAGATCTGCAGCGCGCGCGGACAGAGAGCGTCGACCCGGCCACGGGGCTTCCCCCTCGTTCGAAGGCAGTGGATTCGATCATGGAGACCTGCTCCTCTCAACAGCAGGCCTTCGCCGCGTGCATGGCGATTGACAGGCTGCAGAGCGTGAACCTTACGTTTGGCTCCGATATTGGCGACCAGATTCTGCGGTACTTCGCCAGCCACGTGCGGGGCAATCTGCCGCCAAGCGACTCCCTCTTCCGGTGGACCGGCGCCTCGCTACTGGCCGTTGCGCCGCGCGCCGAAAGCCTACAGCATGTACGCGACGAGTTCGCGAAGCTGATGGCGCAGAAGCTGGAATACACCTTTCAGACCTCGACGCGCAGCGTGCTGCTGCCCATCACGGCGCGCTGGGTCGTGATTCCCTTTTCAGCGTCGCCGGGGACGCTGATCGAACAGATCGACGCCTTCGCGTCGCCGGGCGCGCCGGCGTAGTTAAACGGGTAGGGTCAAACCGCCTGAGCCGCGATGCGCCTGCGCTGCATCGCGAAGTAGCTTGCGCCCAACAGAAAGAGGACGATCGAGATCCACTGCGAGGCATCCAATGGACCGCCCCATAGGTTGCCCTGTTCGTGGTAGCGGAAGAACTCGACAATGAAGCGCACGGTGGAGTACAGGATCAGATAGAGACTGATGATGGCGCCGGGGGCGTGCTCGCGGTTGAAACGCCAGTATAGTATGGCGAAGATGATGAACTCGGCGAAGGCTTCATAGAGCTGCGTGGGATGAAGCGGAACGGCGAGCGGCACGCCGACCAGGTCGTGCGCGGCCGGACTGCTGAAGGTTACGGCCCACGGCAGATGGCATTCGATGCCCCAGCAGCATCCGGCGGAGAAGCAGCCGAGGCGACCAATCCCATGGCCCAGCGCGATGGCGGGCGCAAAGACATCCGCGGTTTGCCATCCGGGCAACCGTTTCTTGCGCATGTACCACCACGAGACGCCGAGCGCGGCGATCAGGCCACCGTAAAAGACTCCGCCCGCCTGCAGGGAGGAGAGTGAGAAAATCTCGCTGGGATGTTCTCGGTAATAGTTGAAATCCACCAGGAACATCATGAGCTTGGCGCCTACGATGGCGGACAGCGCGCAATAGATGCCGAGATTGGTCACGGCGTCCGCGTTGAGACCCGTGCGGCGCGCCAATTTTCCGGCCACCCAAAGGGCGGTGAGGAAGGCGATGGCCACCAGGACGCCGTAGGTATGCAGAAACGAAAGATGAAGAATCTCAGGATACATTGGCGCAGCCTCGCTTATCCATGCAGAATCTCTTCCACGGCCGCGGCGCAACTGGCGCAGATGCCGGGCAGGCGCGGATCGGCGCCGATATCGTGTTTATATTTCCAGCAGCGCTCGCACTTATTGCCGGATGCGCGTTCCACTTCCACGGTGAGCTCGCCGGAATCTGACCGTTGCAGATCTACCTGCGAGACGATAAACAGCTCGGGCAGTTCCTTGGCATGGCCTTCGAGCAAGGGGTAGAGATCGCCATTGGCAGAAAGGCGGATGCGCGCTTCGAGCGGCGCGCCGATCACCTTTTGGTTGCGAGCCGTTTCCAGGCTCTTGAGGACGCCATCGCGCACGGCGATGAGGCGGTCCCAATTGGCGGCGTCTTGACGGGAGGCGTCATTCAGCCCGCGAGTGAGATCGGCAGGTTCGGGAAAGACTGCGGTGTGCACGCTACCCTCGCGGTTCATGTAGCCCCAGACCTCTTCCGCGGTGAAGCTCATCAACGGCGCGAGCAGGCGCACCAGGGCATCGAGCAAACGGTAGAGGGCGGTCTGGGCGCTGCGGCGGGCCTGTGACCTGGTGGCCGAAGTGTAGAGCCGGTCTTTGAGCACGTCGAAGTAAATGGAGCTCAAATCGACGGTGGTGAAGGCGTAGACCGTGTGATAGACCTTGTGAAACTCGAAGTTTTCGTACCAGGCGAGGCAGCGAGTCACGAGATCTTCGGCGCGGATAAGAATCCAGCGATCGAGTTCATGCAGCGAGCCGCCGGGCACGGCGTCGGTTTCCGGGTTGAAGTCCGCCAGGTTGCCGAGCATGTAGCGGAAGGTGTTGCGCAGCTTGCGGTAGGCATCGACGAGGCGCGTCTGGATGGTTTGCGACATGCGCACGTCTTCGTTAAATTCGACGGAAGCCGTCCAGAGGCGCAGGATCTCGGCGCCATCTTTCTTGATGACCTCTTCGGGCTCGATGGAATTGCCGAGCGACTTGTGCATGGCCTTGCCTTCGCCATCGAGCACCCAACCGTTGAGGGCGCACGCGCGATAGGGCGAGCCACCCTTGAGGCCCGTGCCCACCAGCAGCGAACTGTGGAACCAGCCGCGGTATTGATCGCCGCCTTCGAGATACATGTCGGCCGGCCAGGGAAGGCCGAAGCGCTCGTTGAGCACGGCGAGATGGCTCGAACCGGAATCGAACCATACGTCGAGAATGTCGTTCTCTTTGCTAAACGTTCCGCAGTTGCACTTGGCGCACGTGTGGCCGGGCGGCAGAAGTTCGGCGGCGGTTCGTTCATACCAGATGTCGGCGCTGTGCTCGCGGAAGAGAGCGACGATGCCGTCGAGAATCTTGCGATCGGTGACGGGCTCGCGGCAGGCGTCGCAATAGAAGACGGTGATGGGCACGCCCCAAATGCGCTGGCGCGAGATACACCAATCGGGGCGCGAGGCGATCATGTTCGAGATGCGCTCTTCGCCCCAGGCGGGGATCCAGCGGACCTGCTTGATGGCATCGAGCGCGGCGCGGCGAAAATCATTGCGCTCCATGCCGATGAACCACTGCTCGGTGGCGCGGAAGATGGTGGGATTGTGGCAGCGCCAGCAGTGCGGATAGGAGTGGGCGATCTTCTCAAGTCCGCAGAGCGCGCCGTGGGCTTTGAGGATATCGATGACGATGGGGTTGGCTTCCCACACGGACTTGCCGATGATCTCTTCGGGCAAGCGGCCGGGCGCGCCTTCGGCGTGATAGAAGCGGCCGGCGGCATCGACCGGACAGAAGGTGGCGATGCCGTACTGACGTCCGACGGCGTAGTCTTCCTGGCCATGGCCGGGCGCGGTGTGTACGGCGCCGGTGCCTTGTTCAAGCGTAACGTGATCGGCGAGGATGCCGAGCGAATCGCGATCGAGAAAGGGATGGCGGAAGACGGCGTGTTCGATGGCGGCGCCGGGGAAACGCGCCAGAACTTCGGGCGTCTGAGGCCACGCGCATTTTTCGGCGGTGACTTTCAGGAGATCCGCGGCGACGATGTAGACATCGCTTTCGACGGCAACGGCGACATACTCGAACTTCGGATTGAAGGCGATGGCCATGTTGGCCGGCATGGTCCAGGGCGTGGTGGTCCAGATGAGGCCGAAGACTTTGCGCCCGGCGAGCGCGGGATGGATCGCGGCGGGATCAGTCTTCAACGCGAAGCGCACCCAGATGGAGGGGCTCGAGTGATCGGCGTATTCGACCTCGGCTTCGGCGAGGGCGGTGCGATCTTTCATGCACCAATGGACCGGCTTGAGGCCTTTGTAGACGTAGCCGCGATCGAGAAACTCGACGAACGCGCCGGCGATGACCGACTGATACTGCGCGCTCATGGTGAGATAGGGATCGCCCCATTGGCCGAGCACGCCGAGGCGCTTGAAATCGGCGCGCTGGATATCGATGAACTTTTCCGCGTACTTGCGGCAAGCGCGGCGGATCTCCACGGCCGACATGTGGGCCTTCTTGCCGCCGAGTTCGCTATCGACCTTGATTTCGATGGGCAGCCCGTGGCAATCCCAACCCGGCACGTAGGGGGAATCGAAGCCCATCATGGTGCGCGATTTGACGACGAAATCCTTGAGGATTTTGTTGAACGCGGTGCCGAGATGAATGCGGCCGTTGGCGTAAGGAGGCCCATCGTGGAGCACCCAGGTGGGGCGTCCGGCGCGCGCGGCGCGAATCTGCTGGTAGAGATCTTCCTTTTCCCAGCGCTCGACGAGCTTGGGCTCGGTCTGCGGCAGGTTGGCCTTCATGGGGAAGGCGGTCTTGGGCAGATTGATAGTTTGCTTCAAATCCACGTTGGCAAAATCCATTTTGGGGGTTGATTCCATGGTAGCAGGCGGGGGCTTTCAGCGCCGGGCTTGTTGGCGGGTTGGGCGAGGGTTTGCGTGGGAGATTGAGCCGCGCCTTCGGCGCTTGCTGGCGCGGGGACGGCCGGGGCTGCTCGGGCCGGGTGCAGTGTCCGAATTTGGGATTGGGTTCGAATGGCAAAATTGTGTTTGCGGAGTTTCGGGGTGGCTAAGTGAAAGAGGCGACTCAGGGATGAGGCGGGTTGACGGGCGGAGACGGGAAGCGTAACCGGCGAGGAGATCGATGGCATGCGAGATCGCGAACGGCGGGACCGATACACGAGCCTGGGGAGGGACCTTCTTTTCAATTTCGGATTTGCCAGTTTTGCACTCGAGGATCCGAGGCCGGATGAGATGCCGGTGTGCGGCGGCCATCGTTTCCCCTAAGCCGAGTTGCGGCTCTGTCTGGGGCTTGAGCTTGCGCACGAGCGAGGTCAGCGTCTCGGCACAGGGGCTCGCCATCTGCTTCGCCGGAACGATGGTCCTGGCTAGGAGCGCCGGACGAACGCTATTCGCCAAGGATTTGCATTTGCCCTCGGAAATGAGTGAGCGCGATTTAGCGTCGGCAGCGCGGGAAGATTGAATGTAACGATTACTGCTCATCGCGTTTACAGGGTAGCGTGCGGACGGCGGGAAAACACGGGTATTCAGGGTAAGAGGTTTGGAATGAGCGGAATATTTTCTCGAAGTCGTGTGACCGCCGATTCGGGAGCCACACACTTTGCAGCTTACGGGACCAGATAGCGCGCGGGAGGTCAACAGACAAGCAGGTTGTGGTCCCGTACTTCCGTTGCCGGCTGAGTCGTTTTACGTGACCAACTCCGCGCCGCCCACTCGCGCCGGATGGTCGGCGGCTGACGCTGTTCACCTGGTCGAGAAAGGGTTCATGCACGCACAAGATTCGGTAGCAGCCAGTCTGTGCGGGCGTGTTGTGGCGAAATGCCCCGTCACCGCTCGCGTTCTCCCGAGATGGTCTTCCGTTTGGTAGACCGTCCCTGCCACTGTGGCGTTCGACGGTCCGCCGTACTCCGCCAGCAAGCCATCGCCCGTATCGTACACGTAATATGTCGTCAAACCGGCCGCGGTCTTGGACACCCGCCTGCCCTGTCCGTCATATCCGTACATCACCGTGGCGCCTGTCGCCGTCTGGGAACTGGTCAGCCGATTCTCGGCATCGTATGTCATTCGCGCCGACATCAGCGGGAAGCCGATTACATTGCCAGCGTCGTCGTAGTTCACGTCATTCACAGGCTGCGCCGCCGTGCTTTTGACTACCCGGTTGTGCAGCGCATCGATCTGCGTGGAAGCCGAGGGCATGAAGGCCGGAGCCTGCACGTTGGTATGCGAAGGGTCCGTCATGATGTTGCCGTATGGGTCGTACGCGAATCCTTCCTGCCACGCATTGCTGCCGCCCGTTTCCGCGACTTGCGTCAAACGGTTCAAGCTGTCATAGCTGTAGGTCTGCGTCACGCTGGATGGCTGGCAGCCGGTGGTGAGCGAGGTGATCGTCTGGTTTTGTACATTGCCGTTATTCTGGCCCGAAGGGAATCTAAAGCCGAGCGCCAGGATGTTCAGATTACTGGTGGGACAATTCTTATTGCCGTTGGCAAGTTGCATGGACGTGGGCTGCTGGCGGTTGTTGAAATCCCAGGTCTCGGTCAGACCGTTGCCGAGCGCCAGGGTTTTGGTCTGGCCAGCCGGGAAGAACCCTTGCACAACGCCATAATAACCGGTGGCGGAAGAAGGGACGGTTCCTACTGAAGCGAGGCAATCCGACTGTTGCTTGATGGCGCTCGCCCACAAGGGATGGCCGAGGATGTCGTAGCAGGTGGTAACTGCTAGCCGCGACTTTCCATTTCGCCTGTCGGCCGCTGGCTAACGTCATTTTGCGTGTAGATCGCGGGCGCTGGCCAGGTGATTCCTTAAGGGGAACGTGCTTGAGAAGCGGGAACTCACCGCTCGCTTACAACTGCAGACTGTGGCGGTCCGGTGTCCGAATCCGGCCCGATCCTCTTGCCGTCTTCATCGAATAAGAATAGCAAACGCCTTGTCTCTCCCAATAGCCAGGAATCGAAACTGGCCCACGAAATCCGTGGAATCCTCTGCCCCTTCTGAAAGACGTGAATCTGCCCATCCGTACGGTCGATGCATGCGCGCGATCCGTCGAACTGGTAACCTCCGACCACGAGCAGGCGATCTGGATGGAACGACCAGGATTTGTTTTCCCGCTCAATATTGAACGGTGGCAGAGAAAATCGATCCTCCCGGTTGAGAAGGCGCCCCGGTTCGACTACACCGTATAAGTTGAGGGCTCCGGAAAATAGCATTGCGCCGTTTTGGCGACTCAGAAAATCGACCACCACAGATGGAAAGGCCCATTTTTCAGCAACCTCGGAGAGTAGCCCTGCTGGTGCAGGTTTGTAGACGATGTTTAGATACGCCTCCAGGGCGACCCAAGGCACGCGAGTCATAAAACAAGCGTTGGCGTTCTCGCGGTCATCGGCCGGCCGGAACTGTGAAATGAGGCTCAGTAGATCAATGCTCATGGCATTTCCATCTGGTGTTCGGGACTACCCATCGGCTTACACAGCTACATCATCGTTTCGCGGTGAACGATTTCGAACTGCGCGTCTTTAAGTTTGCCTGGGTCCACCATGCATTTCTCTGGCTTATCTGTACATCCAGCACGAGTGTACGTTCCGTTCTGAACTTGGTACAGGCCGCCATTTTTTCCGCTCACTTGGATGTATGCGCCGTCAAGCGTGACCGCGGCTTTCGCCGGATCAACGATGTATGTGTTCCCAA
This sequence comes from Bryobacterales bacterium, assembly GCA_963703295.1. GTDB lineage: Bacteria > Acidobacteriota > Terriglobia > Bryobacterales > Bryobacteraceae > PALSA-243. The sequence goes on along the minus strand of OY969810.1, from coordinate 5,926,507 downwards.
ACGAGAATGGCGACATGGATTCGATCATACCGGTAACCTGCGTCTCTCTCATGGCCCCAAGCTGGGATGTAAACACCTGAACGATGCTGAGAACACCGAGGGTACGCGACATCAGATCACCGAAGGTCGGCACACGGGTGTCGCCGCCATGCAATTCCTGAAAGTGTTCCTCCGGAGTAGCGAACTGAATATTGTTGGGATCGCCCGCCAGTTCGGGACTCCCATTGACGCTGTTGATGTGATGACCTTGGTACCCGCTTGGAATGCCGCCATTCTTCAGAATTTCAAGTTCCGCCGCGCTCCAATCGCGAGTTCCTTGTCCCGTCCTCTGGACCAGCGACCTTTCCTGTTCCCACGCCATTCGCACGGCAATTCGGCGCAGGTATTCAATCGAAGCCTGGCCAGTGTCGTCTACGAATCGTAAGGGATTGTTCCTGGCATAGGTGTACAAGTTCCAAGTCTGCGAGACGTCAGGATGTTGGTCCACGAACGGCTTGTCCGGAATTGTAAACCTCCCGTGCGCCCCGCTGAAATACCGCGTCCCAAAATAATCCAGCCCCGTTTCCGTATCCTCCACATGCTCCGTAAACGCGAGCGAGGTTCCCGCTGCCGGCGGCCCGTAGCCGATTATCTGATTGCGGTTGAACGTAGCCGTCCCGGCGATCGTCTCCCCGAACGGCAGGTAATCCGAACGCGACACGATATTCCCCGCCGCGTCCGTTACCGCTCGCGTGCTCCCCAGATGGTCTTCGGTTTGGTAGACCGTCCCTGCCACTGTGGCGTTCGACGGTCCGCCGTACTCCGCCAGCAAGCCATCGCCCGTATCGTACACGTAATATGTCGTCAAACCGGCCGCGGTCTTGGATACCCGCCTGCCCTGTCCGTCATATCCGTACATCACCGTGGCGCCTGTCGCCGTCTGGGAACTGGTCAGCCGATTCTCGGCATCGTATGTCATTCGCGCCGACATCAGCGGGAAGCCGATTACATTGCCGGCGTCGTCGTAGTTCACGTCATTCACAGGCTGCGCCGCCGTGCTTTTGACTACCCGGTTGTGCAGCGCATCGATCTGCGTTGAGGCCGAGGGCATAAAGGCCGGAGCCTGCACATTGGTATGCGAAGGGTCCGTCATGATGTTGCCGTATTGATCGTACGCGAATCCTTCCTGCCATGCATTGCTGCCGCCCGTTTCCGCCACCTGCGTCAAACGGTTCAAACTGTCGTAGCTGTAGGTCTGCGTCACGCTGGATGGCTGGCAGCCGGTGGTGAGCGAGGCGATCGTCTGGCTTTGTACGTTGCCGTTATTCTGGCCCGAGGGGAATCCAAAGCCGAGCGCCAGGATGTTCAGATTACTGGCGGGACAATTCTTATTGCCGTTGGCAAGTTGCATGGACGTGGGCTGCTGGCGGTTGTTGAAATCCCAGGTCTCGGTCAGGCCGTTGCCGAGCGCCAGGGTTTTGGTCTGGCCAGCCGGGAAGAACCCTTGCACAACGCCATAATAACCGGTGGCGGAAGAAGGGACGGTTCCTACTGAAGCGAGGCAATCCGACTGTTGCTTGATGGCGCTCGCCCATAAGGGATGGCCGAGGATGTCGTAGCAGGTGGTAACCGTCCGCCCGGAGGCGTAGCGCAGGGAAGCCTGGCTGTCATTCGCGTTATACGCGTAGCTCATCGTATATGGACTCGCGGGAGCGCCAGTAACGGATTCAATATCCTGCGTGACGCGTCCCATCGGGTCGTAGGTGAAATCGCTGGAGGCGACGAGCGCGGCCCCCGACGTATTGCCGACTCCGGTAAGGCGCATTTTTTGCCCGGTCAGGGGGGCGACGGTATTGCATGCGATGCCTGAGAATTTCCGGCCGTCATAACAGAGGCTGGCGGGCGGCGTGCCCGCTCCCTATCGCTGAAGGGGCTGTTGGGCCATCTCCAATCGTTCGTTGTTGCTTGCGCTATAGAGGACCGACGCCACGGCTAAGTGAAACCACTCGGAGAGCGCAGGTAAGGCTCCCGACGACGCTACCTAACCGCAAACAGCATCCAACCGTCTTCGATGGGTCGGTACCAAACCCCATTTGCGCCCTTCCCAAGTGCTTCAATCGTGTCCCCAGTTAATGGCCCTAACGAACATTTGCAGTACACATACCCTCGGCCGGAAGAACTCATTGACATAGGGCCATATGTTTGTACCGGTATCCAAAGGGAATCACCAAGATCACGCTTGATATAAAAGTCTAGTATGGGCAAATGCAACTGAGACTTAAGCTTGTTCTCAAGGCCCTGGGATGCCTTGGGTACACAGATACTTGAGTCTTTGCTAGTGCAGTCGCGATCGAGCGCAGGTGACGCGAAGGCAAGCTCCTTGAAAAGGCTTCTGTTCCGCTGAAACGAAGCAATGAGATCATCGTCCGTTAGCGGAGGCTTAGTGCACGAAACTACTAGAGGCAGCACGCTAAGAAAGCATTTGAATAGGCATTTCTGGCGAAAACGGGCCGTCATTGTGCGCACTTTCCTGTAGCATGCCACCCCTTCTGCCGATGCATAGCATTCTTTTCTTCGCGGTTTGGATACCCATGGAAACAGGACGATTTTACTGGACCGGGCCAGCCGCGGGAATCCGCCGATCCGTTCCGCGTGAGTATCGGGACCGATCGTTATCCGGGTCGTAGCGGACTTGGCCCGGTGATCGTTCCTTGCAGAAAAGTCAGCAAATCTGCAATTGTGTCAATTTGCGGCCACCTTGTGAAGGCTAGGTTCTTTTCAAAACGCTTCTTGAATTCGTCCACAAGGTCTTCGTCCCAGTCGTCCTGAAGTGCCTCGTTAAGCTTGAGGTCGTCCATGAGGCGATCTCCGAGGCGCATCTTGCCAACTGGAATGTGAAAGCTCATAAAGAAATCATAAGCGAATGCAGCGACTTCGCGGCTCACATTGACGCTACGAATGGCCGCAGAAACCCAGTCCTCTGATGACAGCTCCTCTCTGTCAGAGAGGAATTCACCGATAGAGTCCAACGCCTCTGGAACTGGATCACCTCCCCGTGCATACCGGTGCATCTCTTGAAAGAACTGCATAATCTTGCTCATGAATGTCCCGACGCAATTAGTGTGAGCTGCTGTATGCGCTTGTCCCCTGGGCTGAGACAACCAGTTAAGAGAGTAATACCGTTCCATGCTAAATCCTTTCCTGACCCTGGGCAATCGTTTTAACCTGATGATGCCGGTGAAGGGGAGACGGGCAACGCTGGCGAGCGACCCGTCGAGGAATAGCCGGCCGGAACTCATCGCGGACGATGGACAGGGCATGTTCTTTCCGGCATGTCCTATACCCCGGCAGCCGCCCGACCGGAAAGCGGGAAAGGCCCCGGGGGTAAAAGATGTGACGACACATCGGACCGATAGATTCCGTAATGCCTCGAAAACGCTTCCCGAGGGCGCCCTCCTTTTTTCTGATGGTCATGCAGTCACCTGCGGGTCAGGCGGTGGAGGAGGAATTAACAGCGAACGTTCGAATTCGACCGGCGGCAGATAACCCAGAGCTGAATGGAGCCGCTTGCCCGTTATAGATCTTTTCGATGAACTGTCCGACGTTTGATTTGGCTTCCGCCAGGTCGCGGTACTCCTGCCGGTAAACCTCCTCGTATTTGAACGTTTTCATGAATGATTCGCAGGCGGCGTTGGCCGAGTCCGTCAACTACAGCGCATGCCGACCGTGCCGAAGGTACTTTTGAAGTCACCCATCCCCATCATCCGCTGAGAGGCCAGAGTTTCAAGCTGGTCACTTACCGTCACAACTGGGGCGAGGATCGAGTTTACTTCCACGACAACCGCGGCGTCCTGCGCTCTATTCCGGCGTGCTGGACAACAGTACTGCCAGCGGATCCATTCGTGGTGCTGGCCGCAGGGCGGTGCCTGTTTCGCTACGAGGACTTGCTGAAGTTGGCGGACTTTGTGGAGAAGGCCCGATGAGCCTGGGGCGCTTTAAGTGTAAAGACAATAACGCCGCTATTGTAAAGAGAATGATGCCGATGTCGTCCGGCGTAGCGATGCATAAAAACGCTAATTCATGTCAATTTTATCTAATAAAGATTGATAGCAGATCGCAAAAAAGCCTTGACACTGCGACTGATAAGAGCATAATTATCTTTACAATCGTAGTCGAATCATTGAGAAGAGCCTATGGCCGACCAGGACCGAAAGATCCGCGCGCTCCAGCAACAGGGAACACTGAACCCGCGTCCCAAAGCAGTGCGCGACCCGCTGTTTCTCCAGGACGATTTCTTCGATCCTCGCGATCTGGTCCAGGTCAAATACGAGATGCTGCGGAGGGTGCGGACCGAAGGCCAATCTGTAACGGATGCAGCCGCGAGTTTCGGTTTTTCGCGGCCGTCGTTCTATCAGGCGCGATCGGCCTTCGAGGACGACGGTCTTGCCGGCCTGGTGCCTCACAAGCGCGGCCCCAAGCAGGCGTACAAGCTCACCGAAGAGGTCCTCACATTCATTGGCGAGGTGCGCCAGGAAGAACCCTCCATGCGATTGCCGGACCTGGTGAAACGGATACAGAAGCGCTTCCGCATCAAGGTTCACCCGCGAAGTATCGAGCGCAGCCTGCTTCGCCATCAAAAAAAACTCCGCTGAACGGGGCCGGCGATAGACCCGCATCCCAGTTGGATCTGGCCGTTCACTACGAACAACTACGTCGCGACGCCATCGGCCGGCCCACTCACAGCGGCGAACGCTTGGGCCTCGCGCTTTTTCTCCGGCGCGGAATGACAGCCTGGATGCAGGCATGGTCAGAATGTAACGGCCATGTCGAACAGACCGCATGGCCTCAATCCAGCGCCGATGAAACGATTCCCGTCGAGATGCGCTCGCAGATCACCACTCTGCTGGCGAGCATGATTCTCTCTCTACAACAGGAGGCAATCTCATGACAGGCGTAGCTCACCAAAAAGTGAATGCTGGCCACCTCAAACGTAACGCCTATCTTTACGTCCGCCAATCAACGCTTCGCCAAGTTTTCGAGAATACCGAAAGCACCAAGCGGCAGTACGGGCTGCGCCAAAACGCTGTCGCCTTGGGCTGGCCGGTGGAGCGCATTGTCGTCATCGACAGCGATCTCGGACAGTCCGGCGCATCGGCTGTCGATCGGGAGGGCTTTCAGAAACTGGTGACAGAAGTGAGTCTGGGTAAAGCCGGCATCGTGCTTGGTCTGGAGGTCTCCAGGCTGGCGCGAAACTCCACGGACTGGCACCGGCTGCTAGAGATCTGCGCTCTTACCGACACGCTCATTCTCGATGAGGACGGCGTATATGATCCCTCACACTTCAACGATCGTCTCCTGCTGGGTCTCAAAGGGACCATGAGCGAAGCTGAGCTGCATGTGCTCCGGGCGCGCCTGCAAGGCGGAATCTTGAACAAAGCCCGTCGCGGTGAGTTGCAATGTCCTTTACCGGTTGGCTTCGTTTACAACGTCAACGACGAGCCTGTGCTGGACCCCGACCAGCAGGTCCAGGGAAGCATTCGATTCTTTTTCGAGACGTTTCGGCGTACCGCATCGGCCTGCGCAGTCGTCAAAGCCTTCCGTGAGAAAAAACTTCTGTTTCCGCGGCGGTTGAAGAAGGGACCGAACAAAGGCGATCTGGTGTGGGCCGAACTACCGCACAGCCGCGCCCTCCACATCCTGCACAATCCCCGTTATGCAGGCGCATTCGTATACGGCCGAAGCCGTACTCGCAACAACCCGAACGGAGGCGTCTCCTATACCCGCTTGCCGCGCGAGCAGTGGACGCTGCTCAAGAATGCTCACCCCGGCTACATCTCCTGGGAGCAATATGAAGAGAACCTTCTGCACCTTCGCGAAAACGCACAAGCCGTTGGAGCAGATCGTCGCAAGAGTCCTCCACGCGAAGGCCCTGCTTTGTTGCAAGGTTTGGTAGTCTGTGGCGTCTGCGGGAGCCGAATGACGGTCCGATACCACACGCGTCAGGACCGTCTCGTGCCTGAGTACCTCTGCCAGCGTGATGGCATCGAGCACGCCATATCGATCTGTCAGCGAGTGGTCGGAGATCAGATCGATCGTGCTGTGGGCCAGCTTCTGGTGGAGAGCGTGGCTCCGCTCGCGCTCGAAGTCACTCTGTCGGTCCAACAGGAACTCCAGGCGAGAATCGAGGAGGTGGATAAGCTCCGCAAGAAACAGGTGGAGCGAGCGCGTTATGAAGCCGATTTAGCCCAGCGCCGGTACTTGCACGTCGATCCTGCCAACCGTCTGGTCGCTGACTCGCTCGAGGCAGACTGGAATGAAAAGCTTCGCGCGTTAACGGAGGCACCGGAGCAGTATGAGCAACAACGGCGGCAGGATCGCGCCGCAGTGAATGAGCAGCAGCGTGCTCGAATCGCCGCGCTGTCCAGTGACTTTCCACGGCTCTGGCAAGATCCAAAGACTCCGGATCGAGAGCGGAAACGCATGGTGCGCTTACTGCTCGCCGACGTGACGCTCATTCGAGGGACTGGGATCACTGTTCATGTCCGCTTCAGCGGCGGAGTGACGAAGACGATCGAGCTGCCGAGACCCTTGACAGCCTGGGAACTCAGAACAACGCCGGCAGAGATTGTCGCCGAGGTTGATCGACTGACGGAGCATTACACCGATAAGCAAATCGTGGAAATCCTGAATCGCCGAGGCGCACTGTCCGGATGCGGGCAACGCTTCCACAGCCGTATCATCGCGCGTCTCCGCTCTGAATACCAGCTCAAACCGCGATATGATCGGCTACGCCAGAAGGGCCTGTTGACACTCGAAGAAATGTCGGCGCGATTGGAGATCGGCCCCAAGTGCGTGATCACCTGGCGGAATCGCGGCCTGCTTCGCGGCTATCCGGTGAACGATCGGAATGACTGGTTGTATGAGGATCCTGGGCCCAATCCGCCGTGCAAGGCCCAGGGCGTCAGGCTCGCCAAGCGGCGTCGTTTTCCCGAGATTGTCTTCCACGGTTCGCAGGAGGTGCAGTATGAAGCGTAAGCCTTGTCGTACGGATTCCCTCTGCGGCTCATGCTGATGCGAATCCCATGTTCTTTGAGCAGTCCCGTGTAATCGTTCGATGCATATTGGACGCCGCGGTCGGAATGGTGGGTGAGCCCCTTTGAAGGGGTCCGGCGTTTCAATGCCATTTGCAACGCCGCAATCGCCAGATCGTCTTCCAGATGGCGGTCCAGCGCCCATCCGACAATGCGGCGGGAATAGGCGTCCAGCACCACCGCCAGATAAACGAACTCGGTCTCCAGCCGGATGTATGTGATATCGGCGCGCCAGAGTTGATCGATTCCCGTCAACTCCATGTCTTTGGCCAGATTGGGGTAAACCCGCAAGCTGTGATTGGAATCCGTGGTCACCACGAATTTCCGGCGCCTCAGACACAGGAGATTGTCCTCGCGCATGATGCGCCCCACGCGTTTATGGTTGACTTCCCACCCCCTGCGCTTCAGTTCGGCGGTGATTCGCGGACGTCCGTAATACGGGAACTCCAGGGCGATTTTCTGAATATCGTCACGGAGATCGAGATCGTTTTCGGGAGATTCCGCCTTGTCGTCGCAGCGGTACAGACCGGCCCGGCTCACATGGCCCAGATCGCACATTCGCAGCATGGTCATTTTGCTGCCTTCTTCGATCTGGCCTTGGATGCGGCGGTAGATCGCGGCCTTCCAGTCAGTGCCTGCAGCATCCGCTGCTCTTCGAGTTTCTGCAAGCACCCCTTCAAAAAATCGATCTCCAGGGTTTGTTGCCCGACCTTGCGTTCGAGCTGAGCGATCTTCGTCTCATCCCAACGGCGCTTTCCCAAGCCGGGAAACGCGTTGCGCGGACCGTGGCGATACTCTTTCCGCCAGCGATGCAGCAGATTTGGGTTTACTTCAAACGCTCGCGCAACCTCGGCGGCTGACGAGCCCGCTTCCAGTTGCTGAACCGCAGCCAATTTTAATTCCTTTGTGAACTTCCTTCGAGACAATGACATAAGTAGAATTCTCCATTCGCTGAAATTCCACTCTTAACTATTTGTCTCAATTTTGGGGACAAGTCCATGTATTACATAAGGTGGTGTCTGACGCCGAAGGTGAACTGTCTCCCTATGATGATTCATGAAGTCCAGATTGATGACCCAAATGCTAAAACCATTTTCGTCTTTGTCCAGGCGCCACGTGCCAGATCCCGACAGCAACCCTTTCGACGATGCGCCGCCGACATCGGGCGAGGTTGGCAGGTCGATTACGGAAAAAGTACCGTCCTCTCCTAGATTCAATTGCTGCATCGAAACGGAGCGGCCTCTTGCCTCCTTGGAGCGCAATGACTTCGGAATCCATTTCCCTACCACATCCGACCTAGAGGGCTCTGCTCGAGTAAAATCCAATTCCGCCGGATTGACCCCATGACAACCAGTAATTACCGTTGCCACGAGGACGATGGAAGCGCACCGAAAGATACTCCGATACTGACACGGCGTACCGCTGATGGCACTTGCATGGCATCGGTCGTCTTCTCCCTTACGCAGCGGCGCGGCATACCGCCGGCGGAATCGGTCCAAACGAACATCTCCTAGTGCGAGCACTGACTATATCCAACCTTGTACTTTGCGCCGACTACGGCCTTGGCGCGCGAAGACTGGATAAATTCTTGGGGCGACACCGAGTTTTGTACGCTCGTTATCGTTAGCACCCATTTACGTGATTGGATCAGCCACCTTTTTTTATATAGTAATAGCCCAGGTCACGATCTAGAGGCAACCGCAGGCTGCCGAACCAGGACCGATCAACTTCGATGTCCCAAAATCCGAGCTTCGCGTTGCCATAACCGCCGGGGCCGACGACGAAGTTCTGAAAGGTAATTCGCGGTGCCCCGTCCTGGTAATAGAACTTCCAGCGCCCAATATTACGGAATTCCTCCGCGCCGCGCACTTGACAGACATAAAGATAGTTGCCATCCCGTTTCAACTCTATGACCTCGCGGCCCGCATCACGATTCGCCACGTAGCGGCCTACCACAGATTGGCGTTGTATCTTTGACGAACACGCGTTCATGCCCAACAACACCGTTAGCGCCAATCCTATGGGGAAAGCGTTAGGTGTGCGCACTATTTGCCCCCGCAGCTACGGCCGAACACATTTTGGGGGATTCGTTCGGTCCAATAGAAAGTTTGTGAGGCATTCGCCATCGGTGTTGGCAGGGGCCCCGAATGGGCTTCCCACGACGGACCGAGTCCATAAAAAAATGATGTGAAACTAGTGGTATTCTTGAGCGAAAACACGGCCGCGTCTCCAGCGCTTGACGGAGTAATATTTACTGAATAAGTGCCGACGAATTGCCGGGTTGGGTTCGTCCCAGCCGACAAGAGTCCCTTGAGGCCAAACGTAACATCATAGCCGGATACCGGTTCTAAAGGCCCACAGGACACCTTACTGTAAAAGAACTGCCGAGCTTTCTCCACGCCCGGAGCCGTTCGCATGTTTTTAACCTCGATTGTATTGGGGCCAAAGGTTCGATGGCGCGGGGCTAAACCGTACCACCATTCCCACGTATACATGAGGACGTTCCTAGTGCCAGCGATCCAACCACCCGCATCGTCCCCAAAACTAAAGATAAACGGATTTCCCGTCATCCCTCCACCGAACCCGCCACCAGGACTAGACGACCCGCCCCCACCTGCAGGTATCCCAAACGGGTCACCGTCCGCCCCGCCTCCCAGCGTCGGCTGCAACGGTCCCGGCGTGAACGCCACCGATGACAAATCAGGCCTCGAACCCCCGCCGTCGAAAATCCCGAGTAGCAGCAGCCCAACATCCACTGCCGCGCCGATTCCGGCGCAGACCGGACCGCAGATAAGAGCCCCAGTCTCGGTGCCTGCCGCCAACACCTGCCCGGTCGGGTCTGTGTATGTCAGCGGGTTCCCGCTCACGTACGCATACCCGTTCCAGCTCTGCGGGTCTGTCGGACTTGCGCCGGCATTCCCAGGGTCGGGACTGCCGAGCCGTCCCTGTATTCCGCTGTAATACCGAGCCAGAAAGTAGTCGAGCCCGGTTTCGCTGTCCCGTTCCTGGCCGGTGAACTTCTGGCGCGTCGCGTCCACTCCGTACCCGGTTACCGTGGGCCGCCACCGACCTGCGGTCCCTAGTTCATCCCCGTATGGCCCGAAATCGTGTCGCTCGCTGGCCTGCGTTCCTTGCATCACCAGCCGCGTCGATCCCAACGCGTCCACCGTCACATACTGCGTTCCCGTTGCGCTTGGCGGAGCGCCGTATTCCGCCGCCAGGTTCCCGAATGCGTCGTAGACGAACGTCGTGGTGGCGGCATTCGAATCCATCCGTTGCACGCGGTTGCCGGCCGCGTCGTAGACGAACTGTGTCCATTGGGTGCAACTGGCGTCCGAACAGAACGAGATCAGGCGGTTCTCCGCATTGTACGTCATCACCTGTCCCGCCGCACTCCTGGTTACGTTGCCGGAGTTGTCATATAGCCATCCCGGATCGGCAACCTGATTCTTGCTGTTGAACGATCCCGCATCCCAAGTGTTCGATCCCAAAGGATTGCGCGCCGGGACGGTTCGATTCCCGGAGTTATCGTAGCGCGCCTTCGCGCTGGACGTAAACACCGGAAACAATGCCAAGCAATCATCGCGTTTTGACTTTGTGGAACGAGAGGCCGTTTATCGAATCAATTGAGATCTCAACCTCGTCGGGCATGGTAACTACGACACCCCTAGAGCATCCCTGTACAACCGAAGGACCCGAATCGGATCTAAAATCAACGCAAGGTGTAAGGGTAAGAAAGGCGTTGTCGAACTTCCAGGAACTCAAAATGTGCTCTATAGTTATGCCCTTTACCGTAAACTCCTGAATCGCCGTGTGATCTGTGTTTAAGATCAGGACGCCGTCACCCTGACTCGTGTTCACCATGTATTTCCCAGGTAGTTCCGTCATGCGCGCCTCGCGGCAGCAAAGATACGAACAAAAACAGCTTGTTATCAAAGGAACGAACAGCTTAGACGCTATTGATGACACGGGTTCCGCTCCGTCCAAGTGAAAACTTGCAACACGTTATGTCCGGGGCCGCGCTGAGTGTCCAGCGCGTTAGGTTTCAGATTCAGGTGCTTGCCCCACGTGCTCTCTCCCAGGGCCGACGACCAACCGGCGATATTACGGATCGTATAGGCTGTGACCGCGCCGTCCGGCCCAGTGGTAAACGCCCCATTAAATCCGCCGACCTGAAACTGGGTAGTGTTCTTGATCACCAGGTTGGTGGCGGACTCTTTCCACGGGGCAAAATGGCCCGAGTCGACAGGAAAATACGCAGGGCATCCAGCGCCGATGTAATTACCTCTTAGCTGTTGTACAACCGAACTACGCCTCATATCCTGAGTTGCCTGATCATTTTGAAAATAATGCAATGAGGAGGGTAACGCGGCACCTTCGGCGTTTACTGGGGGCGGGGACGGCCAGGGCCACTTGGGACGGTTTAGTGTCTGATTTTGGGATTGGTGTAGTTTGCGACAGTTGTCGAATACAAGAGGGCGAACTTCTCGCAATCTCGTAATGTACTCACGGGTTGCACCACCCGCCGTCAGCAGTGACCCGATTTGCGTCTGCGTTGGCTGAAGATGAATCGGCTCCCAAGTCTAGCTCTTGGTCCTTCCGATACGCAGTTTCATTGTCAGGCACGCGACTCGGAATCGCTACATCGCTTTTGTAGAATGGCGCTCGGCTCTGGAGAAAGTTGCCCTCCATCGTCGTGGACTATTATCTTTACATCCGCGTTCTCATCTTTACTAAGTGCGAGTAGCGCCTCTTCAAGTTCCTCTTTTATTAGGATATTCCTCTCACGCTGGTCCTTCCAGGTTTCGCTTTCGATAACAGCAACATGAGCGTCGCCAGTTGCTACTCCGGTTATAGATGCGATCGCGTCCGCGGAGCGTGGTTGGTTCAACCCACCTTCCCGCATGAATTTAAGCAGCGCCTCGACACTTGCGCCCCCTTTCCAGAGCAGAGCGGCCTCGGCGCCTACCTTCCCCAGTTCCTCATCCGGCATTTCTTTCCTCACTTCAGATGTAGTATGAAATTTTGAATGAGCCAGGGATTTTGCCCCATCCTTAGCGTTTGGTTGACCTCAACTTCGGAAAAACCAGCAGCCTTACAGTCGCCAAGAACATCACGCAATCCGCGGGCCCAGTGGTACCCAAGGCATTCATCACGACCTCAAACCGAGGCCGTGCACGAATGGGTGTATTTAGTCTCGTAGCCGGGCAAGCATGGCTACTGATCCAACTCCGTAGCTTTTGCTTGCGATATAAAGCCTTCGGTCCATCCATCTCTTCCGAGCACATATTCATGGACCTCGAAGCCCTCGGGAGTTTCCCTGAATCCAGGCTTGCTTTCGAGCCGACCGCGAGCGGCTTCAGCCTCTTCATGAGTCTTGTAGACGCCGATGAGCTTGGCATCGGTCTCATCATCGATTTCGTGGCTATGCCAAAGTATGAATACTGAATCCATCTCAACCCTTTACTCAAACGCTCGGTCGCCCCATTTCTGAATGTGATTAAATTCAGAAGTCGGCCCCTTCTCATAGTTACCGGCACCATATTGGCCATCGAGGAATCGTTTCGCAAAATCTTTACCCGACTTGCTGATGCCGTTGGCCGTGCATCCGAGCATCCCGCTCAGCAACTCCGCAGTACTGAAGGTAATCGACCCCACGGCGGCACCGACCGGAACCGTAACGACGTCACCCGGGCCCGTAACCAAACCAACGACCGCGCCACCGCCTGCTCCCGCCGCCATCCGGGTTCCGAGGCATCCTGGATCTCTTGGCTTACTAACCCAATGCAACAGACGCGCCAACATCGACCAGTCTTTCGCTCCAAAATAGCCGCATTCGCAGGTCTTCCTGGAGTAGCCAAACAAGACACTCGAATCCGGAGTCGAAGGAGCTGAGCCGGTGCAATCATTGCTGCAGGTTTGCGCCAGTCCGTCCGGATCTATATTCACCAGCGGGCTATTGGTCACGTAAGCATATCCGTGATAGGTCTGCGGGCCTTCCAGTATCCGCTCCCGCGTTCTCCGGGTCCACGCCCCCAAATCGTCCCTGCCATGCCGAGTAATACCGCGCTTGGAGGAAATCGAGGCCAGTCTCCCAATCCCTCTCCTTGCCCGTGAACCTAATCGACGTGAAATCCGGTCCCGTCGTCGCCGGGTATTGCCCCGATGCGTAACTGGCATCCCTTCCGCACGAGCCAGCGGGCACGTTTTATTCATCGGCACTGCCACTTCTCCGAAGCAAAACAGATTCTTCCGCGTTTGGGATCATGCCGTTGTTGTGAGCAAACCGCACCCGATGGTCTACAGATCTTACCCGGCACGTCGTCTAGGATTAGGAGTTCGTAGTGCTAGTCGTGCCTACCCTTCAGGCGATAGTTTGCCCGTCGAGACGCGCTGGCTGGCCTATGAGGCTAGGGAAGCCCTCGTGCCGCCAACATCTTGCATAAGAATCCAACTATATAAACGCGGTTCGTAGTTTCTTGAATATCGCCATTCTTAACCAACGCGTCGATTGCGTCGTTGACTACATGCCATTGAGGAGTATTTTCATACTTCTTGTAGGCATGCTGAATCTTGGTATTGTCATCTTGCGGCCGCATTTTTCGGTCCATTGGGCCAAAGTTCCCTTCCATTAAAGTCTAATTCCTTGATCTTCGTCCCGGACCGGTCTATCACGTCCCAGTGATCTTTGTGCAACATATCCTTCCTCCACATATTTCCGTCAGCATCGCGCCATCCCTAATTTCCCTTCGTCGCCTCAACTGGTGGCTTTTTGCCCGATCCTCGGCCACGCTGCTTCCGCCGGATCCGCCGGGGACCGGCGGTGGGGACTCGGCCTTCTTTGCGCAAACCGCGAACCCAAATAACGTGCCAGCGGCCGTACCGACCTTATTACCGAGATAGGCTCCCGCCGCCATGCCGCCCATCAGGCCCGCCGCCCCTCCGGCGAACTGGTCAGCCGATTCTCCGCATCATAGGTCATTCGCGCCGACATCAGCGGGAAGCCGATTACATTGCCGGCGTCGTCGTAGTTCACGTCATTCGCCGGCTGCGCCGCCGTGCTTTTGACTACCCGGTTGTGCAGCGCATCGATCTGTGTTGAGGCCGAGGGTATAAAGGCCGGAGCCTGCACGTTGGTATGCGAAGGGTCCGTCATGACGTTGCCGTATTGATCGTAGGCGAATCCCTCCTGCCGCGCATTGCTGCCGCCCGTTTCCGCCACCTGCGTCAAACGGTTCAAACTGTCGTAGCTGTAGGTCTGCATCACGCTGGATGGCTGGCAGCCGGTGGTGAGCGAGGTGATCGTCTGGCTTTGTACGTTGCCGTTATTCTGGCCCGCGGGGAATCAAAAGCCGAGCGCCAGGATGTTGAGATTACTGGCGGGACAATTCTGATTGCCGGTGGCAAGTTGCATGGACGTAGGCTGCTGGCGGTTGTTGAAATCCCAGGTCTCGGTCAAACCGTTGCCGAGCGCCCGCGTTTTCGTCTGGCCGGCCGGGAAGAACCCTTGCACAACGCCATAATAGCCGGTGGCGGAAGAAGGGACGGTTCCTACTGAAGCGAGGCAATCCGACTGTTGTTTGATGGCGCTCGCCCACAAGGGATGGCCGAAGACCTCATAGTCATTCGCATTATACGCGCAGCTCATCGTATATGGACTCGCGGGAGCGCCGGTAACGGATTCAAATCTCCTGGGTGGTGCAATGCAGCGTGTCGTAGGTGAAATCTCATGAAATGATGAGAATCAAGTTGCCTACACGTGTTAGAGTCTTACGTTGAAAATGAAGAGGCCAAATGGAATCCTGATCTCAAGTGTGACCAGCTTATGAGGCGGCAAGTCTTGACGAGGGGCCTATTCAATACAGCCTGCCTAGCAGTTCTGGGAGTCCTCATGAGTGCCGCTTCGGCAAAGGGTGATGTAGTGTTCACGGACCTAGGGCCTGCGGGGAACGTTTACGACGGCTCTAAGGGTTTCGCCGTGTCCGGCGCTAGGTATGGGAACTTTACCACAGCCAATCTTTTCACTGCGTCAGGGGAGGGCAACTTTGCTGTCAGCGAGATTGACCTCGCGGTGCTCGCCGCCGCTGACGTTAACACGTTCTATGCCAGTATTTGGACCGACAGTATCGGGACGCCGAGGGCAGAGGACCCGGTAGCCTACTGGACCGGGATGCCGAGGGCAGAGGTCCCTGGAGCCTACTGGAGCCTGTCCACAAATAATTTCGCGGCCTCTTGCTGCGGTTTGATTTCAATTACAGGGATTACAGGGGTGCACCTGACTGGGGGGCAAAGCTACTTCCTAGTCCTCGGTCCTTTAAGCACAGCTGACGCGAGCTTCGAGGTTTTTGCAGCCAACACCCAAGGCGTAAGCTCGCTCGAGCTTTTTTCGACGGACGGTGGTTCTACGTGGTCCAGCAATGGCGGTGAATTCATCGGCGCTTTTGACGTTATCGGCGCCGCCACACCCGAACCAGGGTATGTTCTCCTCGTTGGAATCGGAGTGGCGGGCATCATGGTCGCCCGACGCCGAAGATCGCGTAGCCAAGAGAGGTCAGCACCTTCCGCTTGGATTGCAAATTGATGCGTTGAGTCGGCGCCAAGTCTTAAGCTCTACCCGGCCGTTGCGAGGCTCGAGCGTCAGCTGTTCAGAGTAGTTGCCTGACGGTTCTTGTGGGCGTGCCAAGTTGGATCGACGCATGCTGCTGCCGCTTCGTATAGTCCCCAGGTCTCGGTCAGGCGGCAGCGACCATGCTCACGAGCGCCGCGCGTTCAAGATCTTGAGCACCAAGAAGATCATACTGACGGCAATCAGGATCTGCCCGGCGAGGAACATGCGGGGATGCTTTCCTTCGGCTCCCGCGGCGATGAACGACAAGCCCACGATGCTCGCGCCCGCCCCGATAGGTGTGAAAAAGCTTCGCGCGGTCCAATCTTTGCGCATTGCCGTTCCTTAAGATTCGACTGCTCACTATAGAAGTGACTTTGTTCCGGCCCCTTCCATTATGTGGTGAAGTTGACGTGCGTTCCGTTTCATCCCGGCAGAACTCGGGTGATCCGGATTAGAAAAGTCCCAAACCTCTCGATACTCCGTATAGCTTGCCTAGGGTGTCGGCGGCGATAGCCAAAGATTGCAATCCTTGTTTGCGAAGCTCGCTCAAATTGGTTTGCAGGCCGACCCCTGCAAAGTGAGCAAAAACGCGCATCGGGGAAAGGTTCGCGATGCGGCGCTCTTGTAGTTTCACCTTATTGCGACGGCGAAGAGGTGAATGCGCAAAGGGCCAGAACCGCGGCGATTGCGTAAGAGGCGTCTTCATCGTCAGTATCGATTGTCACCTTTGACCGCAGTGATGCCGGATACGCCGCATATCGGTGAGCCAATGGGCCAACAGCGGTGTCAATTTAGGCGGCCAGAGTTTCCCCGGAGGAGAATGGATCGTCTTGCGGCACGTTGAATGGCAGCGATCCGCCGGCGATCTGAAAATAGATTGCGAACGGACGCTGTAGGAACTGCTTCATTTCGATTTCCGCATTGACGTAGTCCCGAACCTGTACTATCAGCGCTTCGTCGGCGCTGCATTCTCTGCGGCTCCACTCCGCACGCTCGGCATCCGGCATGGCGAGGGCGCTGTCTACCAAGCTCATCAATCGATTGTCGTCCTGATAGTCATTCACTTGCGTCAGCCCAAGTTTTCCGATTGCGCCTGTCGAATAGCCATTTGCGCGCGTCGTGCCAGGTTTGCTGGACCGTCCGCAGCGGGATGGCAAGTTGGCGCGCGTGTTTCGGGAGTAGCGAAGATTGCGGCGTGACATCTGATCGCGGGGTTGGGCGGCTGCTCTAATCGGCGCGAGCAATCGCGACGCGAGTAGCGCCGGTTGCCGCAACCGGCACTTTGACATCGTAACTTGAGGCCGTCTGGCGCGGCAGAGCGGTCTGAGTTTTACCATTTACGGAAATCCGATAACTTCCCGCCGGCAGTCCTTCTAAGTGGAGCGTCGTCTCGTGTTGGCCGCCACCGCGGTTCTCCAGCTCGAAAGCGATCTGCTTGAGAGAATCGTCGAATGTCACTGCTCTGTCTTTGGCGTAGCCATCGCGGTCGAGGGTAATCTCTACGGGCGAACCGCCGCGGACTATGTAGAAGCGCGTGCGGAGGCCGTCTTTCGGTACAACTTCGATTGATCTGCCGGTACGCTTCAAGTTCCCGCCATAGGCTATCAGGCCAAATAAAGGATCATCGGAGACGACGGTCGCGGCGGAGCGTAGGGCGCCACTGAAGCCGAGATCGATCTCTCCGTCATACCACCAGGCGCCGTGCACCTGTTTATTCCCAAGCCACGCGCGTCCCAAGGCCGCGGGTTCGAAGCCACCGCTCGCGCCGCCGTCGTTGGCTTGGCCAGGGTACCAGTAGCCGTAGTTCGATTCGGGCGTGCCGGAATTTAGCAAAGCCCAGGAACTGAGATAAGACGCATAACCCAGTCTTAGATAGGGAATCGGGTTCTTCGCAAAGTGGAGAGCATAATCCTGCACGGCCCATCCTCCCATTTGCGCCATATAGCTTAGTGTGTAACTGGCCCCTGCATTTCCCCGGAAGTCACTGCCCAGATAGTAATACGCCGGTTCCTGACCTCGGCAGGACAGGTTGAGGCGAATCTGTTCCTCGAGAAAGGCCTCGGCGTCCTCCGGCCTAACGGCGGCGCGAAAGGCGGTAGCCGACGGATCGCGAAGCCGTTCGACGGAATATTTCGCCAGCGCCTCGGTTGATTCAAAACCTGTGGAATCGAAGGCATATTCGGATCCCCATAGGTTGGGCTTCTTGTTGATGAACGTTTCGGCTTTAAGCTCCCATTTGGCGCGCAACTGATTGGCTTCGTCCTGTTTTCCGTTCTCTTCCAAGGAGCGGATTAGCGATGGAATCACTAACTCGTTGTAAGTTCCGGTGGAATACGGCCGCCAATTTTCGATCTCCTCGGGATAAGTATAAAGAGCCATCGCAGTGCCGTAAGCCCGCTGGAGGTAGCCGTCTTTATCCAGGTAATGCACCATTTGCGGATAATTCTGCGCGACACGATACATGTTGTAATACATCAGAATGACGTGAGGATAGTCGTAAATACGCCAGATATGTTTCTTGCCGGTGCGATCGTCCTTGGGGCTGTCGCGCAGCTCTTTCCAGTTCGGAATGCCATAGACTCCAAACGGATACGGTTCCTTATCGGTCTGCTGCAGACCGCCCCAAACATATTTTCGGATGTGCGCCTCCACGGAATCGATTTCCGCCTGGTCGGGATAGACGATATTCTTTCCGGCGATGTACGCGGGTTTGCCGAGTTCCGTATCGTCGCAGGCTACCATGTAGGGACTTAGACTGCCGCCATCGCGATCGTCAGGACTGCGTAGAATCTGGTTTTTCATATCCCACTGCGAGTACAGAGTGTCATACCAGCGAGTAGGATCTTTCCACTGATCGGTCGTGGTCAGGAAGTGCGCACGCTTTTTATACAGAGTTTCGAGCGGCTCGGTGATGAAGAATTCCAGTGAGAGATATTGGTTATCGCCATATTGGACTTTAAGGAGGTTCTCGCCGAGTTTGGAGAACTTTG
Organism: Bryobacterales bacterium; assembly: GCA_963703295.1. Taxonomy (GTDB): domain Bacteria; phylum Acidobacteriota; class Terriglobia; order Bryobacterales; family Bryobacteraceae; genus PALSA-243. The sequence continues at coordinate 5,907,839 of OY969810.1, read as the reverse complement.
CCTCATAAATATGCGTGTCCTTGGATTTCAGCCCCAAATCCCGGACCACGGTGGCGGCTGGGAATTCAGCGGCTATTTGGGCGATCTTGTTGTGCGTTCGCACTGCGAAGCGGGCGCTCAAGTCAGTGGGAACGGTCATTCCGGGTACGACAGTGACGTCAAAACCACCCTCTTGATATAGCGCATCGTGAACGCCTTCGTAGTCTTTGGCCCAACGAAAGCGGTAAGAGAATGTCTTGGAGTCGCCTGGCTTGCCTTGTGGCGCAAGCATCAAGTTGGTGAAGGGAAGCCGCCATTGGCCTCCCCGCGCGATAACTTCGGGGCCGGCCGCGGCGGCATGGATATAGGCGGTAAAGACTCCGCGGCCGCCGCCAACGGTGGGCGCGGACTGATCGAAATATTCCAGGCCGCTTGAATTTTGAGGAACCATTACCAGAAAGGGTCCAATGCCGTTGGTGCGTTGCCAGAATATATACGATCCGCCGCCTCCGATGAAGGCGTGCCGGATGAGCCGCTTGGTGTAGGTATCCACCTTGTCCGCGTTGTACTGCGTATTGAACGGCAAGGGCAAGCCGAGATCGCCTACCTCGAGTTCGCGGCCGGACGCATTGCGCACGGTGATTGTCCACACCAGCGCGTCGTGGTCGAGTTGGAACGTTTCTTTTGGGGCGATCTCCGGCGCATCTTCTACCTGCTTGCCTACATTCGTGTCGACGCGCCATTCGTAAATGCCAGCCGTGGAATCGGGAGCTAATTGCGCGACGAGACGCAGCGCCGATGTGGTCACAGGCGTGAAGGCTACATGGTTGAAGCGGTCGGCCGCGAGGCCATATGGACCAGACGGTTTGACAGCCTTCCATTCCTCGCCGTCACGATATTGCACACTCCAGGATTGGGGCAATTTGACGGCGGTGGCGGCAGCGCCATTGCCGCCGCGGCGGCCGGAGCCCGCGGGCCGCTCACCCCAGTAGACTTCTACAAAGGAGACCTGCCGAGGCGCGGCGAAGTCGTATTGCACCCACTCGTGCGCACCACCTGATGCGGTCCATGTGAACATTGGAACGACGGCATCTTGCGAGTTTTCCGGTTCCAACTGGTCGTTGAGCGCGCTTGTTTCGGCGCCTCCGCGACCTGCCGCATTATTGCCTCTTCCCGCCGGTCGAACGATGGATGAGGTTGCGTGAGCGGCTGTGGCTATGGTCGGAACGGCGCGGCCGATGTGAAACGCTACGCTCGATCCAGTGGAGCCGGAGGAGACTACGGCTGCATCCGATACCCGCTGCCAGTCCGGGGCGCCGCGAACGCGATAGCGCAGCACAATATCTCCAAGCGACTTCCCCGGCAGCACGTAATCGGTATCGAACGCATCCTGAACCCGTTTCAGGCTGGTCAGGCCGGTGGGGGAATAGGCAACTCGAAATTCGCCGCTGGACAATACCTGCGCAGGCAGGACGCCGGCCAGCAAGAGGAAAGGGCAGAGCAAAGTTCGCATAGGTATTTGAGGTTCAAATTGATTGTAGATGATTTGCGGCAGCATTTTGTTACCGCTTACATCGCTGGTTAACAGGCCTTTGGCGAGGTGTGAAGGCGCTCAGGCGATCCGCAGGATGGCGGCGCTGGCGGCCGGGAGTTCGACGCCGAGTTGTCCGTTGCGGACTTGCGTCACCTCGATTTTCGCAGGCTTCCAAGCGCCGGCTAATGTCACTTCCGCGCCGCCCAGGGTGACGCCGGTTTTTGCATCTACGGAGCGAGCGTTGAGGCGCATAGTGGACACCTTTTTACCGTTGAGACGGCTATCTATGGCAATTGTCAGCGCGGATGCTTCGGATCCCTTGTTGATTAAGGTTACGTGTAACTCTCCGCGATCCTGCTGTGCGGCATAGATCTTCATATCAGGCGCGGCTGCATCCATCTCTGTCTCCATCAAGCGGCCTTTGGCGGCAACCGAAAAGGCGAGCATGCCATAGTATTCTGGCTTGGCAGAATAGTTGCCGTGTTCGTCGTCGCCGATGGGAGAGTAAGAACTAATAAAGTCGTGTTGATTGACGCCGGTTTCCATATTCACGCCGGAACAGTTATTGCTCGCGAGCGTAAACATATAATCGAGCGCCCAGAGCGCGCCCGCCATGGTATCGCTTACCCCGGGACGGCCGCCGCCCGAAAAGGAGTTTACCTCGCAGATGCGATACGGGAGACCGGAGCTCTTTGAGACGGCGCTCAACTGATCGAGACGCGGCTGTAGCTTCGGATCGGGCGCCAACAACTTTTGAATCGTGCTGGCCGGGTTCTGGCCCTCGCGATAATAGTGCTGCGTGAGCAGTACCGCATCTTTGCCTTCGTCGGCTGCGAATCGGGTTACCCAATCGGTCTTTCCGGCCGCGTCGGGCCCGGCAAACGGGATCGCGGGAAAGCGTGCGCGCAAGGCCGTCTTATAGCGCCGATATTCAGCGAGCCAGTCCTCATAACCGTAACCGGGCTTGCGGTGTTTGGCGCCCACGAATATATCCGGCTCGTTGCCGATCTCAAAGGCGAGCAGTCTCTTCCCGGCGATCGAAAGCACGGCCTGGGCTTCAGCGACCGCGTCGGCCTCAGAACCCTGTCCGAGGTTGAGCCCCCAGATCAACTTCCATCCGGTGGCTTCCAGAAAGCCGCCTAAATCTTTCAACACCGAATCATTCACGACCGACCCAAAGGAGGTTGAAACCGGGGCGGCGGTGGGGGAGTAGCGCGAGAAATCCGACGTGTTGCCGCCGATCCGAATCACGCCGCGCGTACTTAAAGTACGCACCAACTGCACATAAACCCGGTTGCTCGGCGCGAGCAGACCCGGCCTGGAGACAGACGAAATCTCGTAACCCAAACCCATGAAATCCGGCGCTATGGCGCAGGTGGGTCGATCTGTCCGCACGGCAGCCGCGAAGGTGCGGACAAGGGGCAATGCGAATGACGCAGGCGCGCTGGCGGCACAGGACGCGATCAGACTGTTGCCGAGAAATTGTCTGCGATTCATTTCCGTATTACAGCGAAATACTAACACTTTGCGTCGGGGGAGTCGAACCGCGGCGTGTCAATACCCGGCGTGCTGCGATTGACGGCGACTGAAGGATCGTCAGCTACGGAGTAGGTGGCGCCACGTTGTCGCCGCCCAACCGGACAGCGGTGTCCAGATCGGCGCGTGCGGACGGATTGTTCCCGAGCAGTGCGAAGACGTGGCTGCGGAGGATATAGAGGTGCGGTTCGCCAGGCGCCAATCGAATCGCCTCCGTGAAATCCTGGAGCGCGGACTGTGTGGCATTCGATTCGAGGAGATGTATTTGGCCGCGGTACTCCCACGCCTGCCAGAGACCTGGGTCGAGCCGAAGCGCCTCATCCAGGAGTGCGATCCCCCGGGCGGTCGCCCCCGAGGCCGCCGACCGGAGAGCCTGGTCGAGAATCGCGGCCGAATCGGGAATCGAGGGCCGGCTTTCCCGCCCGAGAAAATAGAGGTAGGCCGCGGCAATCAGGCACAGGCACGCTGCGGCCAGCGCGCCATCGAACCTCCAACTCCCTAGAAACAGCTTGCCCATCAATGGCAAACTGGCGAAGAGCATTCCCAGCGTCAGCGCGGCCCGACTCCACTGGCGAGCCCATGACGCCGACGAATTCGCGGGCGGTTCCACATCCTCGTCATCTTGCGGAACACGCATGCTTTCACCATAACCCCTTATTGGTTGGCGAGAGCGTTAGGGTGTTTGAGGTTACGCATGCAATCGCGATTACAACGGCGATTGGCCGAGCCGTTCGCAGAACTGGCAAGATGGCTTCTACCGCGGACCGTTGCACTTCCGCGCAGGACGTGCGATTGGCCATCGAGCGGGTTCAAGCCGGCCTTGCCGCCGGCGCCATCTTCGCTCTTATTGCAGTGAAATCATCACGACGGGCGTTTGGACGCCGCCCACGGATGCCTGGAGAGAGACATCACCGGATCCCAGCCCTGCCGGGATTGTGACGTTGAGCTGGTAGAGGCCGGCGCCGGTCTCGCCGGCAAAAAACGGCGAGACGCTCTTACCCGCGATGCTAAGAGTCACGGGACTTGTCGTGGGCGCTGCCCCGGTATATCCCGCGCCTGCGGGAACTGTGGGACTGGTCGGTCCGAATCCGACGCCGAAAAGTTCTACCGTATCGCCTGCTTTGGCGGCCACCGTCGGGTAGCCGAGCGAGGATCCGGTTGGGCCAATAATATCGTAAGTTCCGCCGCCATACCCGCCCGAACCGTCGGACCGGATAATGATGCCCGCGACATGTTTGCTATCGAGGAGGTTGAAGGAAGGCGCGAACGCCGCGAGCGTTACTGTGGTTGTCGCCACACCCGTGGCCGTCTTGACGACTACCTGCACCGTTCCGGTAGTCGCATCATCCGGCACCTGCGCATTAATTTGCGTCGGGCTCACGTACCAGAGATAAGCCGCCTTGCCGTCAATCGTAACGCTGACGCCACCGAGAGAGGTGGGGAAATTGCCCGTCCATGTAGTGGTGCCGCTGGCGAAATTGGAGCCGTAGATCGAGACCCATTCGCCCGGCTGAATGGTTGAGACAGTGCTGTTAATGGGGACAACGCCGCCGGCATTCACGGTCGGCGAAGGAACGGAAGTGTTGATCTTTGCGATGAAGATGTCCGTAGCCCCACTGTTGGCTGTTCGGAAAGCGCCGGACGTAACCGGCATATCAATCGCGGCGGTATAACCCGCCACATAAATGTTGCCTTGTGAATCCACGTCCAAGCCGCCTGCAAAAATCTGGCCGCTTTGCGAGGGACTGTAGATACCGGTCGAAAAGGAAATCGTGCTGCCCGTGGGCCCGTACTCGGTCACGAATACTTGAGGCTGGTTCGCGAGCGGTTGCAGCGGATTGACCAACGGAAAGCCAAAAATGGCGGTGTTCAGTAGTCCGCTGATGTACACATTGCCGGCCGCATCGAGACGCGGCGGAGCCAGGATAGCTAGGTCCCCCCCACAGCAGTTCGTAGTCGCGCCGACGAGGGTAGACCAGACCACGCCGGCGCCGGTCGGATTTATTTTCGTTAAAAAGCCGGTGTTCTGGCAGCCCAAGGTGGCGGTGCAATAACTCGGAGTGCTGATCGTCACCGGGAAGTCGTAAGATTGCGTGTTACCGGTAACATAGGCGTTGCCGAGGGTATCGACTGCGATCCCTCCGATCTGATCGGAACCGTCGTGGGCGCCGTCCGCTCCGCCCAGGTAGGTGGCGTAGAGCAGAGACGAACCACCACTCGAGCCCACGGGGCTGAATTTGGCTACAAACCCTCGGGCTAGCCTCGTGCCGGAATACCGCTGAAACGCGCCCGAGGTCACTGGAAGCTGATTGCTGCTGGATGTTCCCGCGAAATAAAAGTTCCCGGACGCATCCACCGCGACGCCCGCCCCGTAGGTTTCCCCGTTGTTACCCGGCTGTCCATCGCTGCCCGCTGCCGTCGAACCGAGTCCGCCGTAGAGACTTGAGTAGAGCAGGCCGGTGCCTGAGGCGTTGAACACGGAAACAAATGCGGAACCTTGGTTAAAATTGGCCGGGCTGGCGGTGTGGTTGAAGCCTGCTCCCGAAAGCACTGCGCTCGTTGTCGTCGGAAAACACGCGTTGGGATCGTTCGAATCGCACTGGTCATTCGCGACTCCCGCCACATAAGCTTGGCCTTTAGAATCGACCGCGATTGCGTATGCGGCGTCCTGGCCTGGCCCGAGAAAAGTCGAGTATACAAGACTCCCGCCGCCTGGACTGAGTTTGGTGACAAAAGCGCTCGACGCACCACAGTTACTTACGATGCCGTTCGTCAAGAATCCGCAAATGTTCTGGTATGCCCCCGCCGTAACCGGAAAGTCGATCTGCTGCGTAGATCCGGTGATGTAGGCGCTGCCTGTGCTGTCTATGGCTATGGCGAATGCTCTCGTCTGACCGGCCACGGAGCCGCCAAGATAAGTGGAATAAATCAGGTGTGACCCGGTTGGATCGAGCTTGGTTACAAATGCGACCACCGGGTTCGGGTTGACTGGCGTGGCTTTGTTCTGAGACTGGACTGCGCCCAGAACCGGGAAATCCGTGGAACTGGTGAATCCCGTTATGTACAGATTCCCCGCCTGATCCGCGGCTATACTTTGGGATGGGCTAATCGGGAATTGGAGATACGGCGGCACATTTCCAACATAGTCGTTGCCTTTGCCGCCGAGGTAAGTAAAGTACGTCAGCACCGGGTCAATCACCAGCGCGCGGCTATGATCGTATTTCCCCAACGCGAAGCGCACACGGTTTCCTGTCAGGCGGTAGCCGCCAGCAACCGTTTGCCTCTTGCCGTCGATAACCTGATATATGGTTGGCTTGCTGAAATTGAGGGGCACGCCATGCACAGTCAGCGCCAGGCCGCCGTTCAGGGTCACTCTGGGGCGGCCGCCCGCGAATTCCAGCGCAATCTGCCCAGGCTCCGCGCCGGGCGCAACCACGAAATCGTATTCCAGTTGCCGCTCGTTACCGTAGTAGACAAGGTCGATGCCTTGGTAGACCTGCTCGTAATTCACCTTCCCGTAGGTGCTCGCTCCGCTGGTCCACTTCTTCGGATCCCTGCCAATGAAGTAATTCACTTTCCCGGGGAGAGAGTCGGCACCGGACACCGTGGCGTTAGGGTTCGCTCCAGCCAACTTCATTCGGATAACAGCAGGAGACGAGCTGGTATGAGACGTGGCCAGCCTGAATACGGCGCTATCTGAAGTTAAGAACAGCGCGTACCCATCGCCCCGCGAAAAAAAACTCACAGCAGGATCAGTCTGGCCCTGGTTAGCCTCAAAGCTCAGAGGCTGACTCGGCGCCGGTTTCGACGGGGTCGCGCCGAATCCCAAGCCGGCGACAGCCAACAAATATACTGCTTCCGCTTTCATCCACCTTCTGTGATTCCATTCGCGCCAACATCTCATACTAGTTTTCTCCGAATTCCGTGGCAAGCCGTGTTTTGCCCCGCTCCGCCCGACTGGCCGGAAAGTCGTCTGAACCCTTCCGATACTGCGAGTAGGCACTTATAGTTCAGCCGATTGTACCGCGCAATGAGACGGACTGACGTTGAGGAAGCTCTCTGGTAGCTATTCAGATTACGCTAACCAAGCGATCCGCCAAGAGTGTCGACGCGGAGATATCGACATGATCGTCGTCACGTCTGCCGAGTAGGGCGTGAGTGACCGTTCAGTTATCGCTCTACTTTATTCGAAGCGGAATCGCAAGTTTCGTACAACTTTTCTCGCCCACTTTCACCAGCATTGAATCTGCGGCCGGCACTTTCACTCATGGAAACTCGCCGGTGTAGACCGAAAGTTCGTATGTACCCGGACCCAAGCCTTCAAAAACGAAGCGCTAACAGAGTCCGTCGCATATAAACATCCTGCGCTCTCTAAGAACGATTCTAGCCGTAATGATGAATTCGTGCCGGCCGGGGCGCATTCAGAATCCAGGGATTCAACCGGCAGGCTAGCGATCGGGCTCGCTCAAGGTTTTAACCAACGACAGCTTGCCATCCACGACACGGGTTAGAAAAAATCGGTGAATGCCATCGCGGGAATCGGTGAACGTATAGTCGCCGACAATTCCGTGGACTTGGTCCAAACCGGCCAAGCCGGTCCGAATCCCACTTCGCGTGGGCCCTCCCGATTTGACCGCGGCGGCAATCAACAGGAGCGCGTCGTAGTATTGCGCCGCGATGATATTGGCGCCTCCGAAATGCTTGCTGTAGTTTGCATTCCAGGCTTTTGCCGCGCCGCCTTGAATTTCCGGAGAGTACTCCGTAATAAATAAAAAACTGCACTTGCCCAAACAATTGCGAGGATAACCTCATTTGTCAGTTGCGTGCTGCCCTCTTCTTCTCTTCAAGCAGCGTATGCTGGCGCCTGAACGCTTAGCGGTCGAGAACCACTACGCCCCACGGCCCGGCGCTAACCGGAACCTTTCGCGTGACAGTGTTCGTTGCCAGATCGACAACCGAAACGTCGTTCGATGGTCCATTCGCTGTGTACAAGGTCTTGCCGTCGCTTGAAAGCGTTAAACCCCACGGTCGCTGTCCAACCTCGAAAGACGTGACCGGCTTGTTGGTGGCGGTGTCGATGATGAACACCATTTTTCCTCGCCCGGTGGACACATATAACTTAGTGGCGTCGCTGGACATCGCCATGCCCATCGGCTTGACCTCTCCCGGCTTTCCGAGCGGAATGCGTTTGAGCAAAACGTTCTTCACCGTGTCGAGATACCCTATGGCCCCGTCGTTTTCCGCGTTGACATAGGCGTGTTTGCCATCGGGCATGAACACTACATTGCGCGGGCGGCGTCCGACCTTGATCTGCTTCAACAGTTTTCCGGCGACGGGATCGATTACGGAAACCGTGCCGTCTTCTTCGTTGGTCGAATAGACAAGCTTGCCGTCGGGCGTTACCGTTACGCCTTCCGGTTCCTGGCCGGTCTTGATAGTCTTCGTCAGTTTGCCGGATGCAATGTCGAGAAAGCTTACGCCATCCGCGTCCTCATTCGAGACGTAGATTGTCTTATCGTCCAAACCGATGGCAAAGTTTTCGGGGTCGGAACCCGCCTCGAGCATGCGCACCACTTTGTTCTGCGCCACGTCGAACTCAGCGATCGCATCCGCGCTTTTATCGGGCGGCGGAAGGGTGCTTTCATCGACGCCTGGGCCTGCGATGGGGCTGCCGCTCAAAGCGATATAAATCTTCTTGCCGTCATGGGTGGCGTGGATTCCGCGGGCGCGCTTGCCCAGATGAATATTCGTAACCGCGAACGTTCCGGCATCGATGATGCTTACGTCGCCAGCGACTTCATCACTGACATAGATGCGCGGGCCGGAAGGGGCCGGCGGCGCCTGTTGGTCAGCGGTCTTTTCCGGTGCAGGCTTCGAACATCCCAGAAAAACGGCCGCAATGCCAACCGCTACGAAGCCCAAGCGTAATTGGGTCATCAATCTCTGTTCAGACGCACCTTGGTTCTGAAGGTCCGGGTACGGCGTCGCGCTCGTGGAGGAGTCCATATGATATACATTCTACGGGACTATGTTTTGTTCATCATCTATTTTTCAGATCTTCTGTCTTGCCCCTCTTTCAAAATATGCTGAACAAAACGCCTGGTGACGGAATATTCAGTCAGGGACGGCTTTTTCCGACGGCTATCGGCGAAACGAATCATGGATATACGTTTTCGATTGACGGATTTAAATCTGTTGGCGATTTGCCGTACGCCTGCCGCGAGTTCGACAGCCAATGCCGGGGAGCGCACCGATCGACTGGATGAGACGGTCGTCGAATTGTTCGACCGGTTCCGGGATCCTCTGTTGCGATATTTGTGGAACTTCGGGCTCGGATTTCCGGATGGCGAAGAGCTGATTCAAGAAACGTTCCTGCTGCTATACAAGCATTTGAAAGGCGGCAAGCCGGACCAGAACCTTCGCGGATGGCTATTCGGCGTCGCGCACAATCTTGCCCTGAAGCATCGTTCGCGAACGCGCCGGGAAAGCGCCGTCTACAGAGAAGTGGCTTGCGAGCAAACCGCTGTCGATCCCGACTCCAATCCCGAGCGTCAGGCATTGGCCAGCCAATATCAGGCCCGCGTGCTGGCTGTCGTAGGGGCGTTGCCGGAACAGGATCGCCGCTGTCTCAGTTTACGCGCGGAGGGGCTGCGGTACCGCGAGATCGCGGGAGTTCTGGAAATATCGCTGGGCGCGGTCTCCCTTTCACTGGCGCGATCTCTAAACCGCATTGCGCGGGCGACGGAACGGTAAAAAGTATGTCGTATGAAGCTTCCCATCTCTCTGATGAACAGTTGCTGCGCGAGATCGACGGAGAACTTACGGGCTCTGAAAGGGCTGGGGTTCGTTCCCATCTTGATGCCTGCTGGGAATGCCGCGCGCGCCGGCAGGAGATGCACAACGCCATTACCGATTTCGTGCGCGTTTCTAAGAAGGAGTTCGACGCCACACTGCCGCCGGTTGCCGGACCACGCGCGCTCCTCAGAGCGCAGTTAGCGCAGTTGTCCGAAGACGCGCAAGGCTCGGGCTGGTTCGCCTTGCCGCGCGCATTAAAACCGGCATTGGGGGCGATCACGCTGACGATTATTGCGATGGCTGTATTTGTTTCGGCATCGGCGGTTTATCGCAACAGGGCGCAGTACAACGCGGTGATTGTCTCTCTTCCCGATGCCAGACTGACGCCCGGCGCGGCCACTCTGGCCCCCAAGCAAGCGGTTTGCTCGCAGGCAAACGTCAAAAATCGGGCGGTTTCGATGTCGGTTCAAAGGCAGGTGTTTGCCGAATATGGAATCCAAGCCCCGGAGCCACGAGCTTACGAGGTAGATTATCTGGTCACGCCGGCGTTGGGAGGCGCAGACGATCTTCGCAACCTTTGGCCCCACTCCTACTCGACGGTTTGGAATGCTAAGGTCAAAGATGACCTGGAGGACCGCCTCCGCGACATGGTGTGCGACGGTAGTCTGGATCTGGCCGAAGCGCAGCATGAGATTGCTGCAAACTGGATCGACGCCTACAAAAAGTACTTCCACACGGAGCGGCCGCTGGCAGGCCGCTGAAGCGCCGAATGGGAACGCACGGCCCGGCACGGCGCACGAAACTCGCACCGTTCCTGGGCGATGCCCAGGCGACCCATCGGGCGGATTGCGAATTTCAAAAATTCAATGAACAAAATGGCTGATTCGGGGATGTTTCTATTATGGGGATCTCGCTGAGAACATTACCGGGCCGAAGGGCATCGACTTTTCTCTTGCCCTTGATGGGAGCCGCACTTCTATGGGCTCAGCCGAATGGAGACATCCGGATTCAGGTAAAAGACCCCTCGGGAGTTGTGGCAAAAGCATCGGGAAGCCTCCAAAATCTGGACACAAGAACCGAGACTCCGTTTGAAACCGATGCGCAAGGCTTTTTCGACTTCACGAATCTGCCGTTCGGGCGCTATGAAATCCGAATCTCAAGAGCAGGCTTCGCACCCCAGACCACACGCGTTACCGTGTCTTCGGCGGCGCCTATTTCACAGACCGTGACGCTGTCGCTGAGTTCTCAGACCACATCACTGACGGTGGTTTCGGTGGCGCCGCTACCCGGAACGACGACTTCGAAAGACGACGTTCCGATGAACATCCAGACCGCCGATGCCAAAGACTTAGAGAACAACGGGGCCCTCGATCTGTCCGATTTCATGAGCCGTAAGCTGACTGGCGTTTATCTGAACAATAACCAGGAGAATCCATTTCAGCCGGATTTGAACTACCGCGGCTATACCGCGTCGCCGCTGCTGGGCACGCCGGAAGGTCTGTCCGTTTATGTCGATGGCGTTCAACAGAATCAACCGTTCGGCGATGTGGTTGCGTGGGACCTTATTCCAAAAATCGCGATTCAAGATATGGCGCTGGTTCCCGGCTCGGATCCGGTGTTTGGTTTGAACACGCTCGGCGCGGCAGTCACGGTGAAAACGAAGGACGGCCGCACTTCGCCGGGGGTGTCTCTATCGGTCAACGGAGGTTCGTTCGGACGCCGCGATGGCACGGTGGAATATGGAGGGTCGAACTCTAAAGGTCTGAACTGGTACCTGGCGGGCAACTGGTTTCGCGAAGACGGGTGGCGTCTCTATTCGCCTTCGCAAGTGAGGCAGATATTCGGCAAGTTGGGATATGCGACTGGAAAAACCAGCGTGTCTCTGGGCTTCTCATATGCCGACAACGATCTGACCGGCAACGGATCAACCGATTCGCGTTTTCTGGCGAAGAACTATCGGGCGGTTAATACCATTCCGGACGTGACCTGGAATCGCTCGCCTGCTTTGACGTTCAACGCGAGCCACAGCTTCAGCGACCGCTTCACGCTCTCCGGCGCGGCCTATTTTCGCTACGTGCGGGCGGACACGACCAATGGAGACCTGAACGACAATTCGTTCACGGAATCGCTCTACAACTTGAGCGCCGCCGATATTGCCGCGCTTACGGCCGCTGGTTATAGCGGCTTCCCCACCACAGGGAACTCGACCACGGAGCCGTTTCCATTCTGGCGGTGCATCGCGCAGGCGATCGAGTTCAGCGAACCCTCCGCAAAATGCACGGGCGTTTTCACGCGGACTCACGACAAACAACATAGCTGGGGTGGCTCCGCGCAGGGGAATTGGTTCAGCGCCCACAACAGCCTGACGTTCGGAACCTCGGTCGACCGTAGTTCGCTCACCTATCAACAGAACGGTCAGTTCGGATATCTGAACCCGGACAGCGTCTCCATCACTCCCATCAACAGCTTCGAAGACGGCAGCACGAACAGCGATGGAGATCCCGTGGACACTCGCGTCAACCTGCACGGCATCACAAATGCTTTCGGGCTCTACGCCACTGACACGGTACACGTTGCGAAGAACCTGGCCATCACGCTTTCCGGGCGCTTCAATCACGCCGGCATACAAAATATCGATCGAATCCCCGGTACAAATGCGAACCGCGGCTCGCTCAATGGAAACTACACGTTCGATCGTTTCAATCCCGCGGCCGGGATCGTCTACACGCCCATGCATAATGCCAGCCTCTATTTCAGCTACAGTGAGGCGAACCGCGCGCCCACTGCAATCGAACTCGGCTGCGCCGATCCCACTCATCCTTGCAACCTTCCCAATGCGCTCGTCGCCGATCCGCCGTTGAAACAGGTTGTGGCGAAGACGTTTGAAGCAGGCATCCGCAGCGTCGGCGAAAGTGGCGTGAGATGGAGCGCGGGATGGTTCCGCGCTGAGAACACCAACGACATTCTATTTATCGCCTCGCAGCAGACCGGCTTCGGTTACTTTGTCAATTACGGTAAAACGCTGCGGCAGGGCGCGGAGATTAGTCTGAGCGGCAACTACCGGTGGTTTACCATCGGCGGAAATTATACGTTCCTGGACGCAACCTTCCAGAGCACGCAGCTACTCGGATCGGCCAGCAACAGCACCAATGATGGGGGGCTCGGAATGGGGGGCAATATCACGGTAGTTCCGGGCGATCAGATTCCGCAGACGCCGCGCAATCTCTTCAAGGCATATCTCGACTTCCATCCGGCGCACAAACTCTCGGTGGATGTGGACTTCCTGGCGGCGGGCCGCTCCTTTGCGCGCGGCAACGAAAACAATCTGGACCAACCGGATGGCGTCTACTACCTCGGCCCGGGCTTTTCACCGGGCTATGGCGTTACCAATGTCGGCGCGCACTACCAGGTGACCAGTAAGCTGCAGTTCTTCGTGCAGATCGACAACATCTTCGATCACCATTACTACACCGCGGCGCAGTTGAACACCACGCCCTTCGATAATGCCGGGAATTTCATTCCGCGGCCTTTCTCGAATAATACGGATGCGGTTCGCAATTCGACCTTCTATTCGCCTGGCGCGCCCTTCGGGGCGTTCGGGGGGATGAAGATCCGGTTCTGAGCGGGTTGGCGAAGATTGAGGGCCTGATATCCGCAAGGCTGGCCCATGCGCCGCATGAGAGCGCGTCCCGGCTTTTTGCCCTGCATGCCGTGCCTCGATCAGCCGCACTTGCCAACTGGGCCTCCATCTGTCAGGTGTCATTGCGCCCGGCATCATACATTGCAAGGAAAAGTGGAATAATTAGGTTAAATGATGATGCTCTGGCCGATCATGAACACCGGATCGAGGGGTTGGAGGGAAGGTAATTAACCGAAAGCCATGAGCCAGACCCTATACGACCACGACTTTTATGCTTGGGCCACTGAGCAGGCGCGGCGCATGCGCGCTGGCGAAGCTGTCGACCGAGAGCACATCGCGGAGGAGTTGGAAGATTTGGGACGACAGGCGCGACGCGAACTCAGAACGCATCTCACGATACTGATGACGCACATGCTTAAGCGCGAGTATCAGCCGCATCGCCAGACGCGAAGTTGGGACCTGACGATTAAGGCGCAACGCCTGGAAGTTCAGAAACTGTTGAAGGATATGCCAAGCCTCAAGGCAACGCTAGACGAAATCATGAGCGATGCCTATGACGCCGCCGTGATTCATGCCGCTCAGGAAACGGGAGAACTAGTTGAGGCCGATTTCCCGGCACGCCAGCCTTGGGACGTCGAAGAAATATTACAGGGTTGACGCGCGCAGCGCCGCGCTAGAAACGGACTAGTTTGCCCGTAAACCGGCTACCTGGATCTTGTAAAAATGATAAGCCTGGTCGCGGACCGCAGCTTGAAAAAATCCCGCCGGAGCCTTTCGCCGAGGCAAGGATGACGGGGATCTGAAGCCAGTCAGGCATCTCGATCACCGGCCCCGTAACGATCCAAGTTGGCTGGTTAAGGGCCATCGCCTCTTCCTGGATGAACGATGCGGCTCAAGCTCGTCACGTGAAATAGCACGTCGTTATTGTTGTCGGCGGTTAGCGTCGGCGAGCGCGTCGGCGCGGCCTGCCCCCATCGCCCCGGCATCTTCTTCCCCAGGCTCATCTTGTGTTGGAACTTGCAGCGGTATTCCGGGATGGGCTACGCTTTAATATTGTGCTTTAAGATGCAAATGCATAAAGGGCTCCGGGTGCAGTGCGCCAGATTCTGAGAGATGTCATTGGCGGCGTCGTTTTGATGCTGTCGTCGTGCGCTTCCAGTTGGGGCCAATTGTCACCCTGCTACGCTGGTTTTGAAATCTCGCCGGAGTGCATCACCGAGCGTGGGCTAGCTCAAAAGGCGGCGGCATACCAACGCAAGCTCGCGGAAGCGATGCCGAGGTTAGGCGCCAGCTACAAGTTCACCCTCCGGCTGGTTAATCATCCAGTGGAGGCGGGGTACGATGCGGCAACGGTCGGTGACGTATTCACGGACGTCGTGCGCAACGAGGAGATGCGGAACGAGTCCTTCATCGTCAACGTGACGACAGACTTCCTGGAGAAGCAGCCGGGAATTCTTTTTGAGGCGTCATCGCTTCATGAAGTTTGTCACGTCATGAACGACGATCTAGCCGGGTACCACCGGAACGGCGGCAATATAGAAGCCGCCGAAGAACACTGCGTTCTTCAAGCCATCGGGGAAGCGCGATATACGGAATACCTGCGAGCATACGCCACGTACCAACACTGGGACGCTGCAACTTTCGAGAAGGTGCTCCAAAAGGTCAAGGATGTTGTGCTCGTTCCGGCGCCAGCCGAAAGGGACGAGGCGGACAGGGCGGCCGCGGAATATTTTCGAACACATGCCGACGGCAAGGAACATCTCCTTGTTTATAACGGGGAACTACACGATGCCACTCTCTATTCCACGAGAGACAGCGTCCGGCACGATCCCGAAAAATTGAAGGCCGTCATCAAGGCTGGGAAACCGATGATCTTTTTTCACAACCACCCGGCCGAAGATGGCCGGGCGGCAATGTTTCCAAGCCACGATGATTTTGGAGTCGCCGCGCTTTTTTCATCCATGGTGTACAGAGAAAATCCGAGCCTCACGGCGGAGTTCAGAATTATCCAACCCGGCGAAGAAGACACGATTGTGTCTTACGGATTCAAGAGGAATACCCTCGATGACATCAGGAACCTTGCATTGGAATATCGAGATGCGGTTGCTCTGAAAAAGGATGTTACGCAAATTCAAATAAGGCAAGGGATCCAGGATTACCACTTGGCTCAAGACAGTTTCAACAACTATTTGCAGTACGTGTGTCCAGTGGATCCCGCCCCTAAGGATCCGGCGGCTTGCAGCACGCATCCGCAGTACTTCATCTGGCCAAGCGATAAATTCTTCATTCACTACCGGCCAGAATAAGCCGACGCCTGTGAGCGAGGCGCATCGACAAATCCAGTCCTCTTAAGTCCGTGTCCTATTTGGCGAGATGAGCTTCGACAGGCCTCCCCGCCTTAGGTTCAGGCTCGCGAACGCAGCGAAAACCGAGGTGATTCGTTCCGGTGTCTAACTCTCCCTTGCCGCGTCCTCCTGCGGTGTAGCGCGCGCAATACTGGTCGGTGCAAAGAAACGACCCTCCGCGGTGCACCCGCTTCTGTACTCCCGGTTCATTCGGATCGAAACTGTCAGCGGGGCCTTTTGGGTTCATCGCGATCTCGCCCGTGGCCGCCAACGTTTGATAGTAATCGGGACGATACCAATCGGAAGTCCACTCCCACACGTTGCCGGACATGTCGAACAGACCATACCCGTTGGCTGGAAACGAGCCCACTGGAGCAGTTGCCACGTACCCGTCTTCGCCGGTATTGGTATCCGGGAAGTGGCCCTGGAAGGTATTCGCCATATGCTTACCACCGGGCATGAACTCGTCACCCCAGGCGTACCGCTTGCGATCGAGACCGGCACGTGAAGCGAACTCGAATTCCGCTTCCGTCGGAAGGCGCTTGCCCGCCCAGTTGCAGTAGGCGACGGCGTCCTCGTAGGCAATGTGCACGACGGGGTGGTCCATCCGGCCCTTGAGGTCCGAGGTGGGACCTTCCGGGTGACGCCAATTCGCACCCGTTACGTAGTTCCACCATTGGTATTGATTGTTGAGGGCGACGGCGTGACCTGGCGGCGAGAAAACAACCGAGCCGGCAACCAACTTCCCGGGAAGCGCCCGTGGATAATCTTCCGCGCGCGGCGTTCTCTCCGCGATTGTTACGTATCCGGTGGCCTTCACGAATCTGGAGAACTGGTCGTTCGTGACATCCGTCTTATCCATCCAATAGCCATCTACATAGACACGGTGCCACGGCCTTGCATCGGTCATCTGATCGTCCGCGGCCCCCATCCAGAATTGGCCGCCAGGTATCCATGCCATTCCAACGGGAGCCGATTCGGGCGCCTTCGGATCGTTGATTTTCGGAATCCAGGCAGTTTGACCTATTGGTTGGCCTGAAGGCTCGACTGCAGTGGGCGGCATTCCGGCGTGGCCCCTGGCGGCTGCGATGCCGTTGTCGCAATAAGCGCCCTCGGGCGTCAGGCTCTCTCGTACCGGAACGCGGTGTTGCCGGTACGTCCATGCTGCAGCCAACGCGGCGCTGGCCAGCGTGCCGGTCAGGGCCCACATCCACTGGCGGTGATAACGCTTTCGGGTAATCGACATTAAACCTCCTAAGCCGCCTTCGCTGGTTTCAGATCCGGGAGCATGCGAGGCGCAAAATGTTCCGTGAGAACCGGGCCTAGTATGGAAGTGGTAAGCACGAGCACGAGCACCACGTTGAGCAAACGGCCATCGATCAGGCGCTGACCTGCGGGGTCGAAGGTACCGAAGGCGACCAGTGTGGCGGCGAGCGTCGCCGCCACCTGGGGAAGCGTCAGTGACCAGACCGCCATCCGGGCGATTGGAGAATAGCCAAATGCCCTTCCGGCGATTTGGGCCGCCAGCCACTTGCCGGCGAGCAGCGCCCCGATAACCGCCGCCACGAGGAAAGTGTTTTCCGTAATGCTCTGATAGAACTCACGCGGATCTATGAGGAAGCCGGTCACGATGAAGAATGCCGGGATGAAGAGAGAGTCTCCGAAGAACTTCAACTTCTCCTTCGCGGGTTGGTCATGCACTGCCGCGTTCACTGCCAATCCCGCAAGAAACGCTCCCACGATACCCGGGAGATTGATGACTGCGGCAAGTGCGGCCGCGACCGTCATGACCAGAAGCATTAGGGCGAAATATGCATTCTCCTCATCGGAGACTTTCCGCAGGAAGTAAGCTCCCAGACGACTCAGCCCCAGCAGAACGAATGGGATAAAGATCGCGATCTCGATGAGTTGCACGGCCAGCGCGGGTAAGGAAAAACCTTTCTGAAAAGTGGAAACGCAAATTGCGAAAACCACCAAAGACAACGTGTCCGATACCACTGTCGCGCCCAGCGTGACCGCGATGGGTTCTAGTCGAGTTGCGCCGAGCTTGGCCAGGATCGGAGTCGCCAGTAATGTGTGCGACGCAAGCAGTGATCCTAAAACAATGGCCGTGACGGGCCGGTAGCCGAACAGAAACCCGACGCCTGCGCCCAATAGCAGAGGAAGGAAGGTGGTAAGGAGCCCGAAAGCGATTACCCTGTTCTGTGCCCGGCGAAACAGAGCAAGATCGATCTCAAGGCCGGCGCAAAACATCAGCAGTAGCTTTCCCAGGTCGGCAAAAAAGTCGGCGATCGGCCGATTCGTTCCGATCACGTCAAGTCCATGAGGCCCAATCACGATCCCACTGAGCAGCAAACCTACAACTGCCGGAATCCCGATTCGCCGTGAGAGCCGAGGGACGCCAACGATGATCGCCACGGCAATGGCGAACTTCGCGAGCATGGGCAGCACCAGCGCATGCGAGCGCAAAAATTCGGACAGGTGCGACACGGTACTCATCTTTCGGCGCCGGCAAAGATCCGTTTCCAGTCGTTCTTCATGCTAATGACGGTCCAGCCCTTGGCTTTTGCCTCCTCGTACAGCGTTTGCGGAAGGGTTCCGACCTTGGTGTCGGGAAGGCCTTGGGCCGGCCCGTAGGCATATTCGCGCACAGCGTCGTCATGTAGTACCAGCATCTCGAGCGAAGCTCCACCGCAGGCTTGCGCGTACTCGAGCATCTGACGGTCGCCGATTGAATTGCCGAACGCCGCCCTCGGATGACGTCCCAGGAAGAGATAAATGTCTGCCGGCTTGCCCGCGAGATCGTTGTTTAGCAGGAGCTTCGGCTCCCGCATCAGGATGCCTCGGTCGTCCTGGTACTCGTATTTGGTGGTGAGCGCCGAGCCGATCACCTGTTCTGGAGGGATGCCGTAAACCCGCTGTGCGTATGCGCGGACGAAAGCCTGACCGCCGCCGGTCACAATGTACGTTTTGTAGCCGTTGTCGCGCAAATAGCTCATGACCTCCAACATCGGCTGGTATACCAGCTGTGAATACGACTGGTGAAAGCGGGGGTGCTTCGCCTTCGCCATCCAGTCCCTTACGATCGACTGGAACGTCTCCGTGGTCATGCCGGTGTGGGTTGCAAAAACGAGAACCTCGATATCTTCCAGGCTGAACTTCGCGATTGCCTCTTTGTCGCCGGTGAGGACGGCTTGGAACGGCTGCTTTGTCTTCCATTCCGGATGCTGAGGAGCAAGAGCAGACACCCGATCGAAAGTAAACAGCACCTGGGAGTAAATGGGCTGTTCCACCCACGTCGTACCGTCCTGGTCGAAGGTGGCGATGCGTTCTTCCGGGGGCACAAATTTCGAATTGTTCTTCTCTGTAGTAGCGTTGACAAAATCGAGGATCGCCTTTTTCGCCGATCCCTCGTTCCATGAAGGCAGCGGATCAAGGTCAGCGATCGCTGGGGTGCAACTGGAAGAAGTAGTGAAAGTTAAGCAAAGCAGGGCCGTGCCCAATCCCAGATGGATTTTCATTCTTTGCCTCATCTCTCTAATGAATGACCGGATCGGTTAGCCCTGCATTGTTGAATCCACTAAGAAGGCGAGGAAGAGCGTTGCTCTTCCTCGCGCCCAGGGTTCGCAGTGTGACTCTCCGAGGCCACTACTCGCCCGCGTGACTCGCCGATTGGGCCGTCTTGACCTGTTCGATAATCTGACTCAGGTTGTAGGATGCCGCCTCCTGCAGTGGCGGAAACTGTATGTACGACTCGAGATGCTTGAGCCACAACTGCTGGCCAATCGGCAGCATGTTCCAGTCATATTGGAAGGCGGTGATCGGAGCGCTGATGGCGCCTCCGAGTGACATTGCCGACTTTTGATCGATGCCGACGGCCTGCTCGAAGGGGTCGCGTTTGATGTTCTGGACCAAAGTGAAGTGGAACGGAACAAGCGGCATGATCCAGCCGGCCGGCCCGGGCTGCGACATGGTGTAGTACATCTTCCAGTTCTTGTAACGTACTGCCGATGGCGTTGCGCCCGAGAAGTAGAAGAAGTAGTCGCGCGCCGATTTATCCGACGTGCCTTCGAGGTATTCTCGCTGATCCACGCCATCTAGCGTGGTTTTGACAATGCCTGGATATTGGCCCGATTCAATTTGTTTTTTGAGCCCTTCGCCCTTGGGACCACCGGCGATATCGACGAAGGTAGGCAGCCAATCCAAGGCGGCGAACAACTGGTTCTTCACTGTGCCCGGCTTAATGTGTCCGGGCCAACGTACCACGCAAGGAGCGCGGTAGCCTCCCTCCCAGGCTTCGCCTTTTTGACCCTTGAAGGGAGTGACGCCGCCGTCCGGAAAGCTGATCGCCTCAGCCCCGTTATCGGTGGTGAAAACGATGATGGTGTTATCCAGTTGCCCCATCTCCTCAAGCTTCGCGAGTACTACGCCGATGTTATCGTCCAACTGCTTCATGCCAGCTTCGTTGACGCCCCAATCCTTACCGCCCTGTGTTCCCAACATGGCTTCGTACTTCGGCGACAGCATTGTCGTTACGTGCATGCGCGCCGGGTTGTACCACACGAAGAAAGGTTTGTTGGTCTTCCTGGGGTCGTTGCGGTCCAGGAAGTCGACGACCTTGGCCGAGATCTCCTCGTCTACCGTTCTCGAACGATCGAGGGTGAGCGGGCCTTCATCCTTGCATGCCTGGTTCTTTTCCGTGCCATCCGAAGAGTGGCACCAGAGCATCGGGCGGGGTGGCGTCAGGCAGGTTGTTGTCTTCGGGTCCACGGCGCCCGCGACGTCCGGGATACCGGGGATTAGCGTGTTTTTGCACGGCGGAGCTATCACCTGCTTTGTCGGCGAACTGTTGATGTCGGGGAAGCTCACGCCCTGCATCGCGTCCAGGTGGTAAAGATATCCCCAGTATTCCTGGAAGCCGTGCGCCGTCGGTAGGGAAGCAGTGTGGTCACCCAGGTGATTCTTGCCGAACTCGCCCGTGGTGTAGCCCAGATCACGTAAGAACACCGCAAGCGCTGGCGTGCCCGGTCTAAGGTACGAGGGGCTGCCGGGGAGCTGCGGCGGGATCATGCCTGTGCGTAGCGGATACATCCCGGTAAAGAAAGCATTGCGTCCAGAGGTGCAGCTCTGCATGGCGACGTAGTCCATGAAGATCGCGCCTTCGTTGCCGATGCGGTCGATGTTGGGCGTTTCGCCCACCATCAAACCGCGATGGTAAATGCTTGGTTGCATCCAGCCGATGTCATCACCCATGATGAACAGGATGTTCGGTTTCTGTACCGCCGCTTGTGCATTTACGGTCGTACCCGCAGTAATCATTTCAGCGGCAATTACCAGAAAACCGGCCAGCGCACCCCCTGCGAAACACAGAGAATTGGTTAGACGGTTCATCGTAATCCTATGACCTCTAGCCGTTCGATGCAGGCCGCTTTCTCACCGGCTTATTTTGTGCCGGGCTGAAAGCCTCCCTTCACCCTCATACCCAAGAAAATGCTTCTTCAGATGAATCTGTGGGTCACCGATACGCTCGAATAGGGGCCGGGAAACTTGGCTCGCCGCCGTCTTTGAACCCGATGCTGGATTGTGAGGCTTCGGCGTTTTATTCGTAGCGAGTTGCCTTTGGGACCAGTTTGCCCTCCCGGTAAACGCTATGGCGAGGATCTGTCCCGCTGTTTGCCCGGCAAATGTTAACAACGGGCGTGAAACTCCGACTGAGGTCCGTCTGGCTAATTTCCGGGCCGGAATACCGGCCCGAGCAGTTTGACTACTGACCGGCGTGTGCCTTGATCATCTCGTCGACCTTGGCTTTGATGGCGCTCAAGTTAAACGAAGCGGGCGCCTGCATAGGTGGATAATCTATGGCTGTCGCCACCAGCTTTCCCACTTCCTGTTGTACGCTCACGAAGCGCCAGAACTCGCGCGCCATGAAGTCGTTCATGTAAGCAGGGGAGCTATCGTTTATGCTCTCGCCGCGGAGTGGAGACAGGCGCTCGAAGGGGTCCCACCGAAGGTTAGTAATCGTCGGCATGTCGGTGGTGATCTTTTCCCCGGGCCAGCCCCACGGCTGCTGGAGGAACTGAAACTTAAAATCGTCGAGACGAAGGGCGCCAAGTTGAGCGCCGCTGAAGTAGAAGAGCTCATGCCGAGCGGATTCTCCTTTGCCGCACAACAAGGCCGACTGGTCGTATCCATCCAGGTGATTTTTATAGGTACGGTCGCCAAGCTTCACGCCCTTGAGGAGCTGATTGGTGATGTCGGGATTGCCGGCCGCTGACACCAGCGTCGGGAACCAATCGAGGCCCGAGAAAATACCATTTTCAACCGAGCCGGGCTCAACGTGTCCAGGCCAACGGATGATTGCGGGCACACGAAAGCCGCCTTCGTATGAGGTGCCTTTGCCTGCCTTGAACGGCGTCATACCGCCGTCGGGCCACGTGTATACTTCCGCGCCGTTGTCGGTCGTAAAGATGACGATGGTATTCTGCGCCTCACCGATGTCTTCGAGGTGCTTGAGAATCTCGCCGACGCTGGCGTCCATTTGAGCCATTCCGGCCTCTTCGAGACCGTAGCCAGTCTTGGAATTCATCATCGCTTGATACTTCGGAGGAATGTAGGTAAAGACGTGCATCCGGGTGGTGTTGTGCCAGATGAAGAAGGGCTTGCCTTCCTTCTTTGCTTTGTCCATGAAGTCGTTGGTGTGTCCGACGAGTACTTCGTCAAAGGTCTCCATGTCGTACTTGGCCTGCGTGCCCGCCTGCCAGTTCTGCAGTCCGGTCATGTTCGGGAATGGCGCCAAAGGGCCTTCATCCACGATCTTCTGTTTGCCGACCGCGCCCCAGCGAGGCATGACCGTGGAATCGTTCGTATCGGTGGCCCAGCAGTGTGTCAGATTGCGCGGTCCTGTCTTGTCGATCCAATCCTGCGGATAGTCAAACCAGTAAGGATCCGACATCGCGTCGAGGTGGTAAAGGTAGCCGAAGAATTCGTCGAAGCCATGCGCGCACGGGAGGTATTTGTTCAAGTCACCGAGATGGTTCTTGCCAAACTGGCCGGTCTCATAGCCGAGAGCTTTCAGGGCAGTTGCGATGGTCGCGGCCTGATCGGGTATGCCGACGTCTGCTCCGGCCTGACCCACGGTCGTCAAACCCGTACGGATCGGCAATTCGCCGGTGATGAAGTTCGCGCGGCCGGCCGTGCAGCTTGCTTCAGCGTAGTAGGAGGTAAACATCATTCCCTCGGCTGCGAGCTTGTCGAGGTTAGGGGTCTTACCCGCCATCATGCCGCGATGGTAGGCCCCAATATTGAACCAACCGACATCATCGCCCATGATGACAAGTATGTTGGGTTTCTTCTGTGCGGCGGCCGGCGCCACAACAAGCGTCAGCGGCGCCACCAGTGTGGTGATAACCCACATACACTGTTTGCAAAATCTCACGGCTACTCTCCTTGTTCCACTATCGAGCAAACCTCATTCGATCCACGGCATGCGCGAACGCACTCTGTTTGAACGAAACTGCAGACGTAGAGCTAGATGAGTAACAACTCAATTGGCCTTTAATTTTCGGTAGGTTCTGCCCTCTCGATTAACCACTGCTGTGAGAATATTTACTGTTCCCCGTCTCATTAGCGTCCTACTTTATTCCTGACCGACGCCGTTATGATTCCCTGCCCGGTCCCACCTGGACGAAACGTCGACTTGGACTTGGCCCGGCCGGTAGTCCCAACTCCGGCGTTCTGAGCAATAGATCCTCCCCGGTCGTGGCGTTTACCGATTCCGTTTCCATATCGTCGCGAAAATGAACAAGGCCCTCGACGAAGTCCGCGCCGGAGAATCGCGCCGCATGGCGAGCGAAGGCCGGACACCGCTACTGAAGAAGTCGCGCTGGCTCCGGCTCAAACGGGAAGAGAATCTGAGGCGGAGCAGCGCTTCCGCCTGCGCGACCTTCTGCGCTACAAACCTGCAGACCGTCCGTGCTTACCGTCTCAAGGAAGCCTTCAGCAACTCTGGGATTACAGTTCGCCCGCCTGAACAGGCAAGTTCCTGGACGAGTGGTGTCGGCAGACCATGCATTCCCGCATCGAGCCCATGAAAAAGATCGCCCGCTCGCTGCGCGAGCACCGGGAACTGATTCTCAACTATTTCCCGGCGCAAAAACTAATATCCAGCGGGGTCGTGGAGGCTTGAGCAACAAGGCGAAAGTCACCATGAGAAGATCCCACCGTTTTCGTATCTACCGGGTGCTCCAACTGGCCCTTTATCACTCTCTCGGCAATTCTTCTAAGGAGTCAAAAAAATAAACCTAAGCTCCACTCCAAGAGTCCCCCGAAGTGTACTCGGATCTCTGCAGAAAGCGAAGCCGAATCGTGGCAAATATAGAGCAAGTCGTAACCGGCGCAATCGCACGGGTCATCTCCATTGCGCCGGCGCGGGGTGTTCAGGGTGGGCTTCGTCGAGCCCTGGCAGGCGCTTGGATTCAGCCTCAGCGAGCCCGTGGTCGGGCCGGCAGCGGGATTTAGCTTCACTCAATGCCAATTGGCTATGGGAAGTAGTGGCGGAGGCCGGATGGTCCAATCGACGGTGCGATTGTTTAGCGATCGGCGCCATGATCTTCGCGCCCATCGGACAATTCAAGACCTGGCCAAACTTTCGAACCTCGGCGTGGGAGTGAACGTAGCTGAACAATTACCGCGGGCTTCTCAAGCCTTGGCGCCATCGGGTCGGTCGCAAATTCAGTGAAGGCCTGAGTTGTTCTGTGACAAAACCGTTCTTGCGCGATGCCAGGTCGAACCGATCGACCAGTTAGCGCGGAGGTGAACCATATGAAGAGGATTTTTATTTGTTTTCAGGCGCTCGCTTACGCGTGTCTGCTATCGGCGCAGGGAGGGCCCGATGATGGCAAGGTGCTGACCACTTTCCAAAATCCTGTTGGCGACCTCATTAGCGTCCCATTTCAGAACAATATCAACTTTCCGATCGGCGAGTTCGGCCGCATTCAGGATGTGCTCAACATTCAGCCTGTGGTGCCGATCAAAGTGAGCGAGGACTGGTTAATCATCTCGCGATGGATCATGCCTGTCATCTATCAGCCGAACCTGGGACCTGCTTGCCGGTCGAACGGTCCAACAGCCGCCGAAGTGTGTAATTTCGAGGAACGAAACTCTGCGCCGGAGGGAGGAGCCAACGGACTCGGCGACATCAACCCGACATTCTTCCTCTCCCCGACTCACCCCGGCAAACTGATCTGGGGCGTCGGACCAACCTTCCTGGCCCCGACTGCAACCGACCCATCGCTCGGGCAGGGCAAGTGGGGCGCGGGCCCGTCGGTTGTCGTGTTAGTTCAGCCGAAACACTGGACCCTCGGAGTCCTGGCCAACAATATCTGGTCTTTCGCCGGCAACCAGGGACGTCCCCGGGTAAACCAGTTTCTGTCACAGTACTTTGTAACTCGGAACTTCGAGCACGGCTGGTTTTTGACGTCTTCGCCGATTCTCACGGCGAACTGGCGTGCCCCCGGCGATAACCAGTGGCTTGTGCCTTTCGGCGGCGGCGTTGGGAAAATGACGCGGTTCTTCAGCCAGCCCATGGTCTGGCAGATGCATGCCTACTACAACGCCGTCCATCCAAGCGACCTGCCTTACCCAAAGTGGCAAGTGCGGCTGCAAGTGGCTCTGTTATTCCCGACCCAAAAATGACGTCTTCCGCCGTCTCACGACAATGCGGAGAATGCTTCATCTCGCGAGCGTGCGTCGAGTAAGCTAATGTTCGATATAGATGCTGATACGTTCGGACGGGCCCGGGAAGACTCTGAATTGTGCCGGCGACGGCGCGTCGAGCATATTTCCTGCTCGTACACACAGGGATTGCAGCGGAGTCCCTGGCGGCCATCCAGGACCTCCCTCCATCGTGCGCATCGAAGTCGATCACTAACTTTCCGAGGTTCGACCGGCATCTCAACCCAGACAGGGCAACGGTGAAGAGGCGAATGGCGTGGTGGCGCACAATGATGCGCCCCGCTCACGCCAATACGCGTAAAGAAGGCAGCTTCAACCTGGAGCTGCCGGATCATTTAGCAAATACTGAACACCGATCAATTAGCTGCATTCTGCCCTGCCGCGGCGGTTGAATACGCTTTCCATTGCTTATTGCGCACGCGATGCCGTGCCTTGAGAAGGCGATGCGGCGTTGGTGTGCGACGCGACTGGACTCCACCCATCGACTGGGTTGATTTTCGTCATGGCCGAGGCTACGTCTCCGGTCTTTTCGCCCAGATCCTTTTGGTAAATAGCGCCATCCTTACTAACCGCAAACGACATGATTCCGGAGTTCCGGTATTCCGAGGGGTAGGCTAGAATGACGAAGTCGTCCGGTCTCTCGACCACTCGATAGTAGTAGCCGTTAAAGAGTGGAGCGCGGTCGCCGGCGCTGGAAGCCACGGCTTTGGTAAAATCGCCAGACGCGCCGAGCGGGCTCGCGGCGTGCCCCTCCGCGACCGGCCAGTACAACCCGTTCTCCCTTCCCGGATCGCTAACATACTTACTCGCGTACCCGTGAGCGGCGCCGCGCTCGTGCACCAGCTTGAAATATTGGTCTTGCGCGTTGGCCGTGGCTTCGCAGGCTGCAATTGCGGTCAACTCATGCTTGCCGATTCGGCGCGCCAGGATCTCGTCTTTGCCTGCCGCAGTATCGAAATACCACCGGCCTGACGCGTTCTGGCCTAAAGGGACGGGAAAAGCAGAGTTATCGGCCCCGATGTAGAGTACCTCTCCGCCCGCCTTGAGTTTCTGCCAACGATTCATTTGTGTGTAGGCATCAACGAAACCACGCAAATTGGCTGCATCCCGCGCGGCGTCCCCTGCGAACAGGACCTCCTGCCCATCCGGACCGAAGATCCCGAGTAAAGCGTTCCGATCACCCGACCGGGCGGCCGCCAGAAGCGCAGCCCCGGCTTGGGACGGTGATGCGAAGGTCGTTGGAACAGCGTTCCGAGCCGAATGCCTGACTGGCATGCTGCATGCGGCGAGTGCGATGAGCCCCGCGGCTAATAGTGTCTTGTAGTTCGAAGTCGAGTGTGACATATGCATTACTCCAGATATGCTGGACTAACGTCGAAATCCACCGTGGAAGCCGCCGAAGTGACCTCCACCGAATCCGCCACCGCCGAACCGGCCACCGCTGAAACCGCCGGCGCGCAGGCTTCCCCAACCGCGGAAGCTGTTGGCCCTTGACGCCCAGCTGGCAGAACCCCCGAAGCGATCACCGAAGCCGCTGAACGCACTCGGTTTTCCGAATGCCTGGTCATTATGGGCCCAAGAATCGGCGTGACTCGCACTGAAGTTTCGGGTCTCTTCCCGGTTGAGGTTGTCTAGGCGGTTGGCGCTGAAGTTGTTGGCTTCGGCTCTGTTGTATACGTTGTTGGATGCGCTGTGATAGCCATAGCTATCATGGTAGGCGCCGTTGTAGTAACCGCCGTGCCAGGCGGCATTGCCGTAAAAGTCACTGTGATTGTAGACAACGGCTCCGCCGCTCCAATTACAATTCCACGAATTCCACCCCCATCCGCAACAGCCGCCGCCGGCGAGAGCGCCCAGAGCAATACCACTTCCGAAGCCGATCACGCCCGCAGCTGCCACATCCGCGGCGGTGTACCCCGGCGTGTAATAAGGCGTGCCATAGATGGTTGCCGGATCATATATAGGAACATAGACAACTTGCGGATTCATGGGTTGAATGACTATCGTCTGGGGCGTTTGTTGCACGACCGTGATTTGCGAATTCGATTGCAGGTGGCCCTCGGCCTTAGCCTGAGCGCGCAGTTTCTGAATCGCGGCCATGACCTCCGATCTCTGGTTGTGATAAGCCTCTCCCAGCGAGGAAGTCCATGTAAGATTCTTCGCCAGATTGTCGAGCACGGACGGAAATTCGGTCAACGCCTTCACGCTCGCATCCCATGACTGCTTGTCGACTGTGTGGATGAGCGATGATCCCTTCAAGTCCACATGTTGGTGGACCCAATAGTCGGCCACAGCAACCTGGTCGGGAAACGTCGAAGCTGCAAGTACTTGAGCCACGAGCGCGTCCGGGTACAGCGCGATGGGAGCTACCAACGCTTGCAGTTCACTGGCGCTCATCGGGGCGCCGTCATAGGCTCCGCCGGCGTCCTCCCTTGGAGATCCGTAAAATGGGACGACGGCGAGAAGAAAGCTAAGTCCCGTCGCCAAGCACTTCTTGATGTCGTTTATTCTCATTTGACTACTCCTTTCCCGGTCAGGCGCCGGTTTCATCAGCGGCGTCTCGCGAAGCGGTGAAGCGATTCCAGTGGCTGCTTCGCTGGCCACGCCAACACTCTAATAACAAGATGAGGGCAGGGCGATTAAGAGCTTTTTTTGCCAGTGAATGGCGCTCTTCGCCTCGTAGACGGATTTTGGGGGTAGGTGAAGGTCTCGCGTGGTGGCCTGTGGCGGCAGAAATTGTTGAACCTCGCCTGCCGGGCGCGAATCTGTCTTGCGAGGTGGATCTGCGCACATTGGACGAACGCCGCAAGAGCAGGTCTTTACATTTATCCTCGATTGCGTTGATGCTGTTTGGCATCTCTGCTCTGAGCGCCCAGACTCTGGACCCGCTGCCCGGCTTCGTCCAGGATGTCTCCGCGCAATACCCGCTCCCGAAGGCGTGGAGCCTTGAATTAGAGACCCAGCTTGGTACCCAAGGGAACGCCACTGATCTAAACCCATTCGCTTACAGCCATGGGCTACAATCCCGGCTTTGGTTTCACTACGATGGAGTCCGGCACACAACCCTCACGGCAGGCGCCGCCTACATCTCATATTTCACTGTTCCGGAGAGCAGCTATTATCGGCATCCCGAGTGGCGCTTTACGGTAATGGACACACTGAAACAAGCGCTGCCGGGCGGCTCGCTATATGAACAGATTCGCGGCGAGTTGCTGAATTTCCGGGATAACCACGGGGCGGTGCAGCACCTCCCGAGAGTTCGGTTTCGTTTTGGTCAGAACTTGCATCTCGGGGAAGGTGGATCCCGGCTAAGCAAACCGTACATTGGCCTCTATCAGGAAGCGATCGTGCAGTTTCCGAAACCGGCGTATTCGCACGTGGCGTTCGTGAGTGCGCGCTTCTTCGCAGGCAGTGGATTCAGAGTGGGTTCCAGAGCTGAAGTGCTATTGGGGTTGAAAGCCGAGGCTGAAGTTTCAAGCAGCGGATCTACCGTGACGTTATTTTATGGACCGGCGTTCAGCGTGGAGTACAACTTTCGCAAAATTTCAATCAATGAAAGACACACCAGAACGACATCCTTCCGGGATTTCTGATTCAACCTGGGCCGCTTAGCCGCGTTTTGAAAGCTGCCCAGGCAAAACGAAGCGCAGGCAAAGAAGAAGTCCGGCAAAATCGTCATGGCAGTGTTTGGCTTCGCCGAGTACTTTGCGAAACTGCCTGACCGGCCTCCGAATATAAGTGGTCCTATTTCGCGCCATACGCGCAGCCAGGGGTGAATTCTCGTTCGGCAAGCCTTATTCCGGAAGGCAGCTCAGGCGATGGTGACGCTGCGGGTTAGTCCCGGAAAAAGAAGCCCCTGGTAACCGGCTCGAGTCTAATTCAATGAGGAGCGTACAAATATGAAGCGCTGGTTCTTGAGCGTTGCGTTATTGTTCAGTACCTCGATGGTGAGCGCGATCCACGCGCAGACGTCCCATGGGGGCATGATGACTGTTCCGGCTGGAACTGTTATCTACGTCAGGACAATCGATCCGATCGACGAGAATTCCCCGGCGGGCGGCAAATTCGCAGCCAGTCTGGCCGAACCGGTGAAGGTCGGGCACGAGGGAACGGTGATCCCTCGCGGCGCGCCGGTAGAACTGACGGCGGTGAACATCCAGAAGGCCGGCACTGTGGAGGGACGCGACAGGATCGATCTGAGGGTGGATTCGATCAAGTTCCACGGCAGGGTCTATCCGGTGACGTCATCCATTTGGGACACGAAGACCGGAAAGAGGGGTCGAAGAACCTTGAAGGGGGCCGGAATTGGCGCGGCCGGCGGTAGTGTGATCGGCGCAATTGCCGGCGGTGGTACGGGTGCGTTGGTAGGAGCTCTGGTAGGCGGCGGAGGCGGCGCGGCGGTAGCGGCAGCGACGGGACAGAAGCATTTGAGCATTCCTCCTGAGACGGTGCTGACCTTCCAACTCGAGGCGCCTCTGCGAGTGAAATAAAAGTTCCGGGCGCACGCGGTTATAGGGCGCCCGGACAACAGATGTGTGGTTCATCCGTTTCCTGATGCCGACTTTCTGGCCCGGTGTAGGCAGATTTGCCGGACACCGGTGACCTGTGCATGAACCGGCCAGCCGATGGGCCTTGCCGCCAGATGTTCGGCGTCGCGCCAACCTTACAGTATGCTTCCCCGGAAGTGGAATGTAATCGGCGCGGCGCCGTTATTGCGGACCGTGATCCAGTACAAGGTCGAACCATCCGGGTTTTTCTGCATGCCGGGCGCGTCCCAATCCAACTCGGCGCCTGGGGTCGTCGGCTGGATACCAATCCACTCGAGACCAGGATAACCGCCCCACGAGAGCCACCAGCGTTGCGTCTGTCCCGCAGCAATGGTACTTGTACCCCAAGTCCAGCTGGCCATGTAGGGTGCAATGGTTTGTCTGATAACTCGCTGACACACTGCGCAGTAGGGATTACCGAGCGCGCGCATGCGGCAATTGAATTGTGGCCGGTAAGCGCCACAATGGTTGTAATAAGCGCCTTCATAGGCGCCCACGGTACTCGCAGGGAGAGGGTTTCCCTGGGGATCGCATTTCGAGCAATCCTTGTTGGTCGTGGTCGGCATCGGAGTCGCGGCAGCTACCAGATCGCGCCATTTGTTGGTCGTTCGATTGGCGTTGGCCGTCACGTTCGGCTGAGCCGGCTCAGCGCCCGTATACTTGTCGTGCCCGGTTTCTCCCGACCCGCAGCCTGCCCAGTATTCGTACTCGTCAGCGAATCCAAAAGCTGTGTGTCCCATCTCATGCAAGCCAATTTCGCTCGCGCCAGAAGCTAGCGAGAAGGTTGCAACATCGCCGCCAGACCCACCGTACTCGGTAGTGTTGACGATCACCATGATCATGTGCGCCTGAGGCATCTGCGCATTTACGACCGTGTGCACTAACGAATTAGTCACTTCGAGGAGGCGCTGAATGCCGCCGTTGCAGAACGAGGCATCGAAATATGTTTTTGGGTTTGCTCCGCTGCCCCCACAAGCCACCGGGTCCTTAGCGCCGCTATCGGTGGATGCAACGTCGATGCGAAAAACGTTGATGCCGCACCAGAGTTCGTCGTACGGCGGCGTCGCGAACATCGTGTTCACAAAGCCCGCGCAATCTGAGTGAAATTTATTCAGTTCGCTCTGTTTGTACCCGTCCCCGAGAATCACCAGGTTCCATTTCTGCGAAGCGGGGCCGTGATCTACGATTTGGGTCGTCCCGATCACCTGGCCATCGGAGGCGCTCATTGGTTCTTTCCTCCTTTGATCTGCTCAGTCGTGATCGTGAACCGGGTAAGTTCTTTCGCAGGCAAAGCCTGTGCGGCCGGTTCCAACGGATGACTGAATAGCTGGACCGTCCGGGCCTCCGGAACATCAGGCACCAACATCACGAATGTGCCTTTGGGTTTGTCCACCGGCACTCGTTGAATGGAGGGGTGTGCGGGATCGTTAGAAAATACTTCGCGGTCGTAGCGGATCGGGTTTTGGAGAGCTCGGCGGTATACCGGCTTGCCTTTGGCATCGCTCAAGGTGAACCAAAACCCGGATTGCGCCTCTTGTGTTTCCAAGGGGTGGCTGGGGGGAAGGATCATGTCCACGCTCTGGACCGACACCAGCTTTACATTGGATCCCTCGTATTCGAATGTTAGCCGTAAGGCCTTGTTGTAAGAGCGTGCTTCCGGCGGTTGTACCGCAACTTGGGGCATGGTGATCTCCAATCTAAGTGGCGAGGACTGCCAGTCGCAGCGTGGCGAATGGGCAATCCTACCCCTTCACCAAGGTTCCCTTCTTGAGGTCCACCTTGTAGGCCTTGTGGATCTCGAGAAGGTCGAGTTTTGCGAGTTCCTGCGGCAGATCGATCTCGTGAACGGTTTGCCCCGACGCGGCCACAACACCCGCTTTCATAATTCCCGAAACTTTGTCGCCGACATCACCAGGTTGCGTGATAGAAACGATGTTGCCCTTCTGATCCGAAATGATGCTGAGTTTCATGCATTGTCCTGTCTAGCAAATAACGCTGCCGCGGAAGTGGAATTGTGCTGCTTTATTGCCGACGTTTGTGACCGTGATGAAATAGACGCTCGAGCCATCGGAGTTCACTTGGACGCCCGGCGACGCAAAGTCTATTTCACAACCCGGTGTAACCGGTTGCGCCTCGACGATTTCGAGTCCGGGATAGCCGCCCCAGGATAGCCACCATCGCTGCGTCTGGCTCGCATTCAAAGTATTGGTCCCCCACGTCCAGCTTCCGCGTGAACTGCCCGTGAAATGGAATTGGACGGGAGCGCTTCCCTTGTTGGCAACCGTGACAAAATATTGGACAGACCCGTCGGCGTTGACTTGCATACCGGGGTTTGTGTAATCGATCTCGGCCCCCGGCGTAATGGCCTGCACGCCGATCATCTCGATGCCCGGATCTTTCGACCACGAGAGCCACCAGCGTTGTGTTTGTCCGGGATTCAAGGTATTCGTGCCCCAAGTCCAAGCCATTTCCCTCGCTCCTTGAGAACCGTTCCCGCTTACGCTCGCGATTATACTTGATGCGCTTCCAGTCGTCAAGGCTGCGAATTGGGTCATCTAAAATGTCACTGAAGAGCTCCTTGTTGGGTCAAATGAAAAAGTAACCGAACGCGTGAGGCAGCCAGTCCCCGATCGAGAACGAATCGGGGCGCCGGCAGGATGGATATGCACTCACGCGAGCAGTACCTGGCCGCGCTGCGAGACGAGTACTTGCGTGGCAATAAGAAACAGAAGACACGGTTGTTGAACGAGGCCCGGAAGCGGACCAAGCTGAATCGGAAGGTATTGATCCGCAAGCTGACACGCGTTCCGGCTGTGGCGGAAAAACCCAAGCGGCGGCCGAGAGCGACGATCTATGGCGTGGAATTGAGAACGCCCCTGATCCGCGTTTGGGAGCTGTTTGATTTCCCGTGCGGGCAACGACTGGCGCCGATCCTGCGGGAGCAGACGGAGCGGCTACGGGCCAGCGGCGGGTTGAAGTGCAGCCAGGCGGTGGCAGAGCTCTTGCAGCAGGTTTCGCCGAAAACCATCGACCGGTTGCTGCGGCGCGAGCGGGAGGTGCGGTGTCTGAAGCAGCATCGTCGGCCGCCGGTGCATCCGCTACTGTACCAGCGGGTTCCGGTGAAGACTTCGGCCGACTGGAACCGGCAGGAAGTCGGGAATCTGCAGTTGGACTACGTGCTGCATTGCGGGCGCACCACAGCAGGGGAATATCTGCTGACGCTGTCGGCCACCGACATCGCCACCGGGTGGTGGGAGGGATCACCGCAAAAAGGGCGATCGCAGAAGGCGACGCAGGAGAGCTTGGAGAGAATCCGGCAGCGAGTGCCATTCCGGATGCAAGAGGTGCATCCCGACAACGATTCGGGAATTCTCAATGACCTGCTGTGGAATTATTGTCGGCGGCATCGCATCCGGATGAGCCGGTCGCGGCCGTATCAAAAGAACGACAACGCGTGGGTGGAGCAGAAGAACTGGACGCACGTGCGGAAGGTCGTAGGGTACGGGCGGTTCACCACGGCGGCGCAGTGCGAGGTGTTGCGACAACTGTATCTGGCCGCGGCGGATTTTCGGAACTTCTTGCAGCCGGCGATGAAGCTGAAAGAGAAAGTGCGGGAAGGAGGGAAGGTGCGTCGGGTATATGAGGAGCCGCGCACGCCGTATCAGCGATTGCTGGAGTTGGGGACGTTGAAGCCGCCACAACGACGAGCGTTGGAGAAGCGGTATCAGGCATTGGACCCGGTAAAGCTACGCCGCCGAATCGAACAATTGCGGGCAGAACTTTTCGATCTGCTGAGAAGCGAAAACGAGGTAGCCGTTCCCAAAATTCGGCGGCATGGTCCCAGTATCCAGTTGCAGCGCCGAAGGGCAGTACGCGCGCCCTGAGGCAAAACCTTCAATAAGGAAAGCCGGGCAAAGGCGGCCCGGCTGCCTTCGCGTTCTTTATGCCCAAGGCCTCCGCTCCGAAGCTTCACCAAAGAAATGTGGCTCTTGGAATACAAAGCGAGAAAGCCCTTCGGCACCGTTGGGTCACCGAAGGGCTGCAGCCGATTTCTTCGGAGCCAGCTCCGTCGCATCGGCCTTGGGCATCCGTCCCGGGCGCGACCCCGAAACGGACAGGCGTGGAGCACGACATCAGTCGCCGTACCCGAACCAGAATTGCAACCGAGGTCTCCGCTCCGGATGCAGAGGCCTCGGTCTCCACAAGCGTGCCACGAGGAGCCTCCCCAAGGAGGATCTTGGTATCCCTCGGCAGCTCGTTGACCGCTGTAGCAGAGCCAACCCCGCCGCAGCGATCTTGGATGTCCCTGCTCGGGGTGCGACCCCTCGCAGATCGATTTCAGACTACGACAAGGAGGAAAAGCCTGGCGCGTTCGGTTACTTTCTTACGTGACCCAACGATACCCATTTCGGTTACCTGGTTAAATGACTTGACGCGGGCTGAATTGGCTGAATGTCGCCGCAAAATGATAAATGTCCTATTTGCGCAAAGTAGCCAGGAAATGGAAATTTTGATGGATGGCGGAGAGAGAGGGATTCGAACCCTCGATAGAGTTTCCCCTATACACGCTTTCCAAGCGTGCGCCTTCAACCGCTCGGCCATCTCTCCAGGTTAAACGTGCGGCTTTGTGGCCGCGTGGGCGACTAAATCTCCCCACAGCATAACATGCCTACACGCGATGTCCGCTTCGCCTGGCCGGGTTCTGAGGCGGCGCGCTGCTACGCGAAGTAGAATGGTAACAGTGGTCTTTTCCTCGGCTTTGCAGCCGCTCCTTTCCAGACGCAGGCTTCTCATTTCCGCAGGCGCGGGCGTTTTCTCGGCATGTGCTCCGGCGAAGGCTGTGGGGTACCGCGGTTACTGCCTGGTGGCGAATCGCGCTAGCCGTAACGTCGGCGTAGTCGATCTTTACCGCTTCCGGCTGCGCAGGCAGATCCCGCTGGGCGGCGCACCGTCCGAAATCGTTGTGCACGCGGCCGCGCCGAAGGCCTACGTATTATTGCCGGAGGACGGCGAGGTCGTCGAAATCGATACGCAGAAGCTGACGGTGAACCGCCGCGCAAGAATCGGCGCTCACGCAATCAACATGTCGCTTGCGCCCGTGCGGTCTGTGGCCGGCAAAGATACGGGCGCGGTTCTGTGGGTACTCTCGCGCGACCCGGCTGAGCTGATCGAATTGTCTCTTGATTCCTTCACGCCGCGCCGGCGCGTGAGTTTGCCCTCCACTCCCGACGGATTTACTTTGAGTAGCGGCAATCTTGCGGCGGTGGCGTCCTATGCGAG
Source organism: Bryobacterales bacterium (assembly GCA_963703295.1). Classification (GTDB taxonomy): domain Bacteria; phylum Acidobacteriota; class Terriglobia; order Bryobacterales; family Bryobacteraceae; genus PALSA-243. The sequence goes on along the minus strand of OY969810.1, from coordinate 5,872,451 downwards.
CCGCACGATTGCGTTGGTCTCGCTGGATAACGCGACGCTGAGCCGCGTCATCGAATGCAAGGACGAACCTTCAATTCTGCATTTCAGGATGGATGGCGAGCAATTGATCGCCGGCAGCCACCCAGACCGCGCGCTTACCATTTTCGATCCTCCATCCGGCAGGACTGTGGTGCGCCTGCCCGTGGGCCTCGCGCCGCGCAATTTTTGCCCGGATAACACGGGCGGCCAGCTTTATGTCACCGGTGATGGCATGGACGCAGTAGTGGTTATCTACCCCTACGAAACCGAGATCGGGCAGACGATTCTAGCGGGGCATGCGCCTGCCGCCATGGCGGTTACTCAAGGCGATGTGCCTTTGCTATTGGTAGCGAACCCGGAGAGCGACCGCGTCACAGCGCTCGACGCCAATAACACGGGTAAGAGCCTGGTTACGGTTGTAGACGTGGGACAGGAGCCGTACCGCATCGTGATGACGCCGGATAGCGAATATGCTCTGGTATTGAACCGGCGGTCGGGCGATCTTTCCGTCATACGGCGCATTTCGCTGAGCAACGGAAAGCCCTTCCGGCGTCCTACTCCCGTGTTTACGATGGTTCCGGTGGGCGAGGAGCCGGTTGCGGCGGCGGTAGCGCCGTGGGTGACGTAGCATAAAGGAATGGGCCGCCTCCTGCTTCTCTGGCCACTCCTTTTCTCAACCGCGGCGCTCGGTTGCCAATGTGCTGGCGCGGCGGCTGTTTGCCCACGGGTAGCAATGAGCGACATGGTGTTCATCGGCACGGTAGAATCCATTGCGCCGCGATTTCTCGACTATTGGAATCCGGAACGGCAGCAATCCCTCACCCTGCTGAATGCCGAAACGGAACGCGCACAGGCGGATCGGTCCGCGACTTCGCTCGCTGCGGCCAAGGAGGCATACACGCGCATTTTTCCGGACCTGCCCGAGGATTCCAAGGAGGCGCTGGACGCGGCCAACTCGCGCGACGCTTTGGTGAAGGCCTTCTACCGCATTCTCGGCCATGGACGGCGCGTGAGGTTCCGAGTCAAAGAGGCGTACAAGGGCGATGAGGACGAGGACGAAACGCAGGATGTTTGGACGCCCTTTGGCGATTGCGGCGTCGACTTTCAGACCGGCGAAACCTATCTGGTGTACGCCGACGACGACGAGGAGTCGGCGATCGCATCTACCGATACTTGCTCGGGAACCAGGCGTCTTTCGGACGCGGGAAGCGACCTGAGCTATCTCTACTTTTTCGAAAACAACGGTGACGCTTCGGCGCGGCTCGATGGCTTTGCAACCACGAATCAATACCATCAGTTGGACGCCGCCCACACGCAGCAGCCGGTGGACGGCGTAGTGGTGGAGTTGAAATCGGAGCGCGGTTCGCGTTTTACGGAAACCGGCGCGGAGGGCAAGTTTGTTTTTGACGGACTCGCCGCGGGCAGTTACTCCGTTTCCGCTTACGACGCCGGGTATCCGAAGGTCGTTAAGCTCCTGGGCGGCCCGCAGCGAGTTCGCGTGGAAGCAAAGGGATGCGCCGAGACGACTTTGTTGATCTTCAAGCCGCCCGGCAAATAGAGGCTATTTCTTTTTTCCCTGCGCGGCCACGGCATCCATGGCGGACTTAACCTTTTCCGGATCGCCCAGATAATAGTGGGCCAACGGCTTCAGATCGTCGTCGAGCTCATAGACCAGGGGCATCCCGGTTGGAATATTGAGTTCCACGATGTCCTCTTCGGAGACGTCGTCGAGATACTTCACCAAAGCGCGGATGCTGTTGCCGTGGGCGGCAATTAGAACCCGTTCGCCGTCCTGGATCGCCGGCGCGATAGTCTCGTGCCACAGGGGAAGAAAACGAGCCACTGTGTCCTTCAGGCACTCGGTGAGCGGCAACGCGGCTTTGCTCAGTTTTGTATAGCGTGGGTCGCGGCCGGGAAAACGTTCGTCATCGTGCGTGAGTTCGGGAGGCTGAATGTCATAACTCCGGCGCCAGATTTTCACCTGCGCTTCGCCGAATTTCGCGGCGGTTTCCGCCTTGTCGAGACCTTGCAGAGCGCCATAGTGGCGCTCATTCAAACGCCAGGAGCGATGCACGGGAATCCAGGCGAGATCCAGCTCGTCGAGGACCGTCCATAGGGTATGAATTGCCCGTTTGAGGACCGAGGTGTACGCCACGTCGAAGGTGTATTTGCCTTCGCGTAAAACCTTGCCGGCGTCGTGTGCTTCCTCGCGGCCTTTATCCGAGAGTTCGACGTCGGTCCAGCCCGTGAAACGGTTCTCTTTGTTCCACAGGCTCTCTCCGTGACGAACCAATACGAGTTTCTTCATTGACGATACGCCTTCCGTCCCGGGAATTGAGCCGCCGACCCCAACCGTTCTTCGATGCGTAGCAACTGGTTGTATTTCGCAATGCGGTCGGTGCGGCTGGCCGAACCGGTCTTGATCTGGCCGGCGCCGGTCGCCACCACGAGATCGGCAATGAAGGGATCTTCTGTCTCTCCAGAACGGTGCGACACCACAGCGTTGTAACCCGCCCCCGCAGCCATCTGCATCGCTTCGAGGGTTTCGGTAAGCGTGCCGATTTGATTTACCTTGATCAAAATCGCGTTTGCCACGCCCTCGTCGATGCCGCGCTTGAGCCGTTCGGTATTGGTGACGAATAAGTCGTCGCCGACCAGTTGGATCTTGTCGCCCACAGCGTCGGTGAGCATCTTCCAACCGCCCCAATCGTCCTCCGCCATACCGTCTTCAATGGAGAGAATAGCCGGGTATTGCGAGACCCAATTCGCCCAGAAAGCCACCATCTGTTCGGAGGTGCGCTCGCTCTTGTCGGACTTCTTGAAAATGTATTTGCCGCCTTTGTAGAATTCGCTTGCGGCCGGGTCAAGGCAGATGCCCACCTGCGATCCAGGCTGATAACCGGCTTGCGTGATGGCCTCGAGGACACACTCGAGCGCCTCATCGTTCGATTTCAACATGGGCGCGAAGCCGCCTTCATCGCCTACCGCGGTGGAATAACCCCTCTTAGAGAGGACCTTCTTGAGGGTATGGAAAATCTCGACGCCCATACGCAGCGACTCGGAGAACTTCTCGGCGCCAAACGGAGCGATCATGAACTCCTGCATGTCAACCGAGTTATCGGAATGCGCTCCGCCGTTGATGATGTTCATCATGGGGACCGGCAGCACGTTGGCGCTCACGCCGCCCAAATAACGGTATAGGGGCGTACGCTGGGCCGCCGCCGCCGCTCGCGCCGCGGCCATGGAGACGGCGAGAATCGCATTCGCGCCCAGACGTCCTTTATTGCTCGTTCCATCGAGCGCGATCATGGCGCGATCGATGTCGGCCTGGTTGGAGGCGTCCCGGCCGTGCAATGTCTTCGCGATTTCGCCGTTGATGTGGCCTACCGCGATGGTTGTACCTTTTCCCAGATAGCGCTTGCCATCGCCATCGCGAAGTTCCACGGCTTCATGCTCACCGGTTGAGGCGCCGGATGGAACGGCTGCACGGCCCATGCTGCCGTCAGCCAGAAAAACATCGGCTTCTACGGTTGGATTGCCGCGCGAATCCAGAATCTCTCTTCCGTTAATGCTTACGATCGTCGTCAAATTGGTTTCTCCTAAAGTGGCTCTCTCTATTTCACCGCACAGACGCAGAGAATGCCCAGAGAGCTTATAGCGGCTTCTTGTTTTCTGCGCCGGCCGGGTTAAGCTTTGGGGGCCTATCCCACCACTGTAATTCCACCTTCAGTAATCGTGTAACCCTGCTCCCGATCGGCCTTGGGGTTGAACCCGATCATGGCCGATTCTGGAATAGTTACTCCGGTATTCACAATTGCCCTGCGCACGCGGGCGTTGCGACCGATGTTTACATTCGGCATCAGAATCGAATATTCCACTTCGCAGAAGCTGTTCACGCGCACGCCGGGCGAGAGCACGCTCCGCATTACGCGACCGCCCGATATGATGCAGCCGGCGCTGACAATGGAATCCATGGCGACGCCCGTACGGCGGCCTTCTTCCGCAAAGACGAACTTAGCAGGGGGCTGCTGACCCGCCCGGGTTCGTATCGGCCACCCTTCGTCGTAGAGGTTGAACTCAGGGGTGACTGCGACCAGGTCCATATTGGCCTCGTAAAAGGCGTCGAGTGTGCCGACGTCGCGCCAATAGCGCACCTGCTTGGCGTTGATGTCGTGAAAATCGTAGGCGATCACGCGCGAGCGTCTGAGGCAATTCGGCAACAGGTCCTTTCCAAAATCGTGGCTCGAATCGGGATTTTGCGCGTCCTCATGAAGCGCTCGTACCAGGACATCTGTGTTGAAGACGTAGATACCCATGGATGCGCTGACCATGGCAGGGTCGAAGCGCGAGCGCTTTGGGTTGCCGTGCTGGGGCTTCTCTTCGAATCCCGTGATGCGAAAGTCGTCTTCGATCTCCATGACGCCGAAGCGGTTGGCCTCTTCGGGGCTGACGAGAAGGGTTGCAATGGTGATATCGGCGTTATGGTGATTGTGCCAGTCCACCAACTCCCGATAGTTCATCTTATAAATGTGGTCGCCGGAAAGAATCAGCGTCCGGCGCGATCCCTCGGCTTCGATGCTGTGATAGTTCTGGAAAACGGCATCCGCCGTTCCTTGATACCAATCCTCATGAACCCGCTTCATGGGTGGCAGAGTCTCGATATATTCACCCATTTCGGGCGATAGGATGTTCCAGCCGTGGCGGATATGACGGATCAATTCGAGTGATTTGTACTGTGTTAGTATGAAGATACGCCGGACGTCGGAATTAATACAGTTAGATAGTGTGAAGTCGATAATCCGGTAGGCGCCTCCGAAAGGGACCGCCGGTTTGGCGAGATCTTTCGTCAGAGGGTATAGCCGCTCGCCGGCCCCGCCCGCCAGCAGGATCGCTAAGATATTCTCCATTTTCAGCCTAAATCCCTGAAAAATAGCGGTTTCGGTCTGAGGTACGGGGGTCTTGCGGGAACGCCTAAAAAATGGGTCTTGACTTTATCCGTCAACACCCTATGATATCAGTACCTTCTGTGCGCAGCGCAGAATTTTTCGGGGACTTCGGGCTTCAGGTCTGGTCGTCGGGCGATTCACAACGCACAGCAAATTTGGTCGAGTTGGGAGGTGTATTTCGTTTGGCTGAAGTTAAGCTTCAAGAGGGCGAAACCTTAGAAAACGCCCTGCGCCGGTTCAAGAGAAAAGTGCAGCAGGAGGACATCATCAAAGAGGTGAAGCGTCACTCTTTTTATCTCAAACCGGGTGAGAAGCTCCGGGCAAAGCAAGCGCTTGCCCGCAAACGAAACCGGAAGAAGTCACGCCGGGAAGTGGAATAACCCAAACGGTGGCGGCGGGTCAAGGGGGCTCGCCGCCGCCGGACTAACAAACTCAAGTAACGGGGCCAGCAGATATGCCGGAGTTTCAGGATCGCATTCTGAAGTGCATGGATTGCGGAGCGGATTTTGTATTTACAGCGGGGGAACAACACTTCTTCCATGACAAGAACTTCAAGAATGAGCCCAAACGCTGCAAGACTTGCAAGAAACAAGCGTCAAGGCTCATCTTCCGGAGGCTTTGCCAAGACGGAAACCATGACAACCTGTTCGCAATGCGGGCGGGAAACCACGGTGCCGTTTAAGCCAACTCAGGGACGGCCGGTGTTTTGCCGGGAGTGCTTCCTGAGCCGGAAAGGAACTACCGCGGCGGCTGCCGGGAGCATGTAAGACAGGCCCTCGAGCCTGTCTTACTTCTCACAATCTTCTTCCCGAGATATGCGGCGGTTTATTCCACCGCCCAACACCCTTCGCGGGTTTTGCCGTTCCATTCGGAAAGCCCTTTCACTGCGACAAGGATTTGCGTGAAATGCTCTAGGCTCGCTTGCGGCGGGCTCAGAGATCGCCATGTACTGTCGGTGTATCTCCCTCGCCGAGTCTGTGAATCTCTTCCTCCAGTGCGCTCTTCCTGAGAAAGATCATGGTGTGCGCGCCGTGACGCGCGAAGAGAGCTCCTAACCATCTCGGTGAGCGTGCTTGAACCGCCGCAGTACAGGTCCCATTCGGAGACTCAAAGACGAATCAACAGGTTGCGAAAGCAGTGTAGAATTAGGCTTATGTTCTTTCGCCGAGAGCGCCCCAAGAATCCGACGTTCAACGACCGCATGGACAACCTGCGCAAAGCGGGGTTCACGGTCTCCTCCGGGGCAGGCGGCGCCACGCGGCTCATTCGCGGAAAGTATGCGGTGGACGTAAAAGAAAATGGCCCCTCGATCGATATCTCCGACCGCGCGGGAATCCTCATGGGAAATGAGATCGGCGTCCTGGTGGATGGCGGCTATCAGAAGTTCTTCCGGACTCCCAGCGGAAAGCAAGGGCCGGCGCTGGCGGAACAACTGAAGGCGCTGCACGATTTCGAGGAGGACGTGAAGGAAACCCTGGGACAGGTCAACCTTTACAACGAAGCGCTGGGAACGGTTTCAACGCTCTACCTGTATGATCGGGTTGCGGATCGCGACCGCGGCGTGCCGAAACGCGCCTGGGAAAACTAAGCCTTCGGTCTACTGTTGTTGCTTCTTCGGCGCCACCGGCGTAACGGCCGCGGGTGATTTCCGCACCTGATCGAAATATTGCTCGACATACGGCTGCAATGCCACCGGTATTTCGTCACGGTCGATCTGCGCGCCCGATTGTTGATGCTGTGAACCGCGCTGTACGTAAGCGGTATGCAATTGCTGGCTGGTGTTCTGCACTTCGACGGTCGATTCGCCGGTGACCGTGGCAGAGCGCTTGCCGATCAGTTCGGTAATTTTGCCCATTGCCGCCAGTTGCTCGGCGCGTTTGATGGCCTTGTCTCCGTCTTCGCTGCCCACGCCACTGCCGGGCTGTTTGTTGGCTTGCTGCGATTTGTCGCCGGAGCCTTTACCCTGCGAATCCTGGCCGTCTTTCTGTTCCCCGTCCTGGCCCTGTTGCGCATCCGCCTGGTCGGACGACCCCTGTTGACCATCCTTGGAATTCTGCGTCTGTCCCTTTTGCGGCTGCCCCTGGCCTTGCTTCGAGTTTTGATTTGCGCCCTGCTGCGGGGGGTTGGAATTGTTTTGCTGCTGGGGCTTCATCTTTGAGAGCAGATTTTCGGCGAAGTCTTTCATCTTGCTTAACAGGCTGCCGCTTTCGCCCGAGTTATTGGAACTCTGCTTGCCATCCGCCTGTTGCTTGGAGTCGCCTTTACTCTCGCCTTGCGCGCTCGAACTCTGCTGCCCGCTATCTTGCTGCTGGTCACGCTCATCGGCCTGCTGATTTTGTCCTTGGCCGTCCTGCTGCTGCTGGTCGCCGCCGTTGGGTTTGTCGGCCTTGTCTTTCGAGTCGCCACTCTTGTCGCCGCTGGGGTCATCGCCTTTATCCGCGGGGTCGTCTGCCTTTTGTTGATCCTGCCCCTGTTGATTCTGGTCCTGATTGGTCGAATCGGTGGTATCGGCGTCGTCTTTGCCAGGCGGCGTGCGATGGCGGTTTTCAGCCACTTCTTTTTTATCCGCGGGCGTGAATTGATCCTGAACCATGCGCGCCAGCGGCGGGCTCAGGTCCAGGCGCCGGCTCAAGCCGTAACGCAGGGCGAAGAGGCTCGACGCGACTAGCGCAAGCGCTGCCACAACATACACCGATCGCGGCGCCGAATAAGGAAAGGTTTTCCGAAGGTCGACGCGCTGCGCCGCTTCTTCGGCGCGCTTCTGCTGCCACCGCATCACTTCCGAAGCGGCCGGCGCGTTCTCACCCGAGAAGTACAAAGCGGTGGAGAGCGTATCGGCTAATTGCGCGCGGGAATCCACGAGTTGGGCGGTGCGGTAGGGTGACGGCAGGCGCCGCAGAGCCAGGTAAACCCCGGCTACCGCCGCGGCCAAGGGCAACGGCGCAAGCCAATACCATGCCAAAATCTGAGTCCCCAGAATGAGCAGAACAATAAATGCGGCAAGGGCTGCGGAAATCGCGTTCGCACCTTGGGACATCAATTCTGAATTTAAGAGGCGCCGCCGAGCCCGGCGGACTAGTTCCAGCATCCTACCTCGTTTGCTTCCGTACGGATAATTAGACGGCGCGAGATGAAAAGTAGTTTTCATGGTAGCACTTCACTATACCTGCCGTACTTTTAACCCATAGACGGCGGTGGCCCTTCGTTTGCTTAAGACCGCGGAAGTACGCCAAAAGCCGTAAAATGGAAATAGCACTCGACTTTCCAAAGGAACCGCTCTTGAAACAACCGATCAAAGTTCTCATTGTGGATGACGAGGTCAGCCAGCGAAGCGGCCTCGCAGCCATGGTGTCGGCTTGGGGAATGACGGCACGCACAGCCAGCGATGGCCAAGATGCTCTCGTGAAGCTTGCGGAATTCCCTGCCGACGTTATCGTTACCGATCTCAACATGCCAGGCCTTGACGGCTTCGGCTTACTGCAAAAACTTCGCGATTCGGGCGATATGCCGCCGGCGATTGTACTCACCGCGTATGGCAACATCGAAACGGCCGTGAAGACGGTGCATGAATTAGGCGCATATTGGTTCCTCGAAAAGCCCATTCAGCCGGCGACCATGGAAGTGTTGCTGCGGCGCGCGGGAACTCACGCCGGCCTTCGCGCTGAGAATAAAAGCCTGGAGCGCCAGTTGGTTTACAAGGGCGCCCTGGGCGAAATGGTGGGGACATCTCCCCGCATGCAAGAAATTTTTGCCCTTCTGCAGCAGGCTGGACCGAGTAAAGCATGCGTACTGATTACCGGCGAAAGCGGAACGGGCAAAGAGATGGTGGCGCGCACGGTGCATGCGCTGAGCCAACGCAGGCAAGGCCCCTTTGTCGCCATCAATTGCGCGGCTCTGCCGGAAACGCTTATCGAGAGCGAGCTTTTCGGACATGAAAAGGGTTCGTTTACAGGCGCTTCCGAACGCCGCGCGGGCTGCTTCGAAGTGGCCCAGCATGGCACCCTGCTGCTGGATGAAATTGGCGAAATGCCTATGCCTACCCAAGCCAAGCTGCTTCGCATCCTGGAAGACTCCAAGGTGCGCCGGCTGGGCGGCAGGACGGAATTCGAAGTGGATGTTCGCTTGATCGCTGCTACGAACAAGATTCCCGAAGAGGCAGTCAAGGGCGGGCACCTGCGCGAGGATCTTTTCTACCGGCTGAACGTTTTTCATATCCACCTGCCTCCTCTGCGCGAACGTAAAGAGGATCTGCAGGCAATCGCCGAGGCGCTCATCGGAGACCTCAACCGCAAGCACGAATGCCGCATCGCCGAAATTTCGCCTCCCGTACTGGAGGCCTTGCGTGCCCATAATTGGCCCGGAAATGTCCGCGAGCTGCGCAACGTCTTGGAGCGCGCTGTAATTATCGCGGGCGAGGGCGCGATCGAGATGAAACATCTGCCTGCCTTCCTTCAGGCGCCGAAAGCAAGCGGAATCGCGACCGCCGCCCCCACGGTCCCGGCAGTGCAGGAGGACGACGGCGATTCGGTCCGGTTTACTGTGGGAACCACGGTGGAAGAGGCCGAAAAAGGATTGATCCTACGCACGCTGGAACATACGCGCAATAACAAGACGCGCGCGGCGGAGATATTAGGGATCAGTCTGAAGACGCTGCACAACAAGCTGAAGGAGTACGGCGCGAAGGAGTATAGCGTCGGAGCCTGAAAGCGACAAGGGTAATTCAGAAAAGGCCGGCGGCGCACGCCGCCGGCGCTACCAGAAGAAGCCGGGCTTATCTTCCAGTGTGCAGATTATTGTGTATCGCGTAGAGCGCGAGTTCGAGGCGGTCGGAAACACCTAGTTTGTCGAAGATGTTGTGCAGATGGTTTTTCACCGTCTGCTCGCTGATAAACATCTTCTCAGCCATTTCCTTATTCTTAAATCCTTGCGCCACCAGCGCAACAATTTCCCGTTCCCTCTGGCTGAGCGGCGAACGTTCCCGGTCGCGGGGTGTGACGGTGGGCATGGGCGTCGGCGCTTCGTCGTTGGCGACGAACTGCCGGATTACCGCAGCCGTGGTATGGGAATCGAGCCAGATTTCGCCCGCATGGACTTTGCGGATGCTCTTGATCAACAATTCAGTCGCCGTCTGCTTTAAGACAATTCCAGACGTGCCAAGTTTCATGGCCTGGACGAACTCGTGTTTGTCGTCGGAGGCGGTCAGGACAATCACTCGCGTCTTATTCTTCGCGGCTTGTAAACGCTGCAAAGTCGCAAGACCGTCCAGACCCGGCATCTTGAGATCGAGCAGGAGAATATCGGGCTCGCACTGTTGCAGAACGTCAAGGACTTGGCGGCCGTCCGACGCCTGAGCAACCACTTCGAAATCCTCTTCGAGCGCCAGCAGTTTGCAAAGGCCGTCTCTGAAGATTGGATGGTCGTCAGCTACCACAATCCTGATCTTCGGTTTAGCTTCACTCCCGGAATCAGAGGTAGGACCGTTTATTGCGACGTTGTTATCAGCCATACATATCCCAGCAGCCATTTTAATTGTAGAGTTCTAATAGTACCAAGTCAACGAGCGGAGTCTCCGCGGAACTTGGCCCGAATATGGAAATCCCCGATCGGGCGAATCGCTTAGGTTCATTGTAACGCACCCAAAGCGGGGCGCAAGTCGTGTTTTTCCTTGAACAGTTAGGCCGTGCTTTTGATAAGGTGATTAGATCATGAGCCTAGAGTTGGCGGAAGTGGATTTTCAGAGGTTCTGGCGGCGCCTCCAACAGCTAGGCCTAAACGCCTATGAATCGCGATCCTATCTGGTCCTTTTGGGTCATCCCAAATTCAAAGCTCTGGAACTTGCGGCTCGGTCTCACGTACCGCGCCAAAAGATCTATGAAGTACTAGACAGTTTAGTGGAAAAGGGCTTTGCGCAAGTAGTCCAGGAGAAGACCAAGCTTTTCTCGGCGGTCGAGCCCAGCTTGGCAATCCCTGGGTATTTTGGCCGCAAGCGCCAACTTCTGGAGCAGGAATTGACCGATAGCGGCCGGGCCGGCGTAGCTTTGATTGACGATTTGAAAACGTTGTACTCCGAAGGCCAAGGCGGTCGAGGCACGCTGGATTTTCTGCGTATCGTTTCCGAGCCGGCGCAGATCGCGGCGGAATACCGACGCATGCTTTTCGAAGTCAAACAGGAGTACTCGGAGTTTTCGCGGCCGCCCTATGCAGTAGATCCGCTGGACGAAAAACTGGTGAAGCAGGCGCGAACGGCGGGAGTGAACTGCCGCTTATTGCTGGAAGCCGGATCATTGGACGACGGACACCGCGCTCGTTTGAACGATTACGAGACCGCAGGGGTAGAGGTACGCATGGCGGATTCCCTACCCATGAAACTGGCGGTCTTCGATTGCCGGGATGGGATGATCGCGCTGCTCGATCCGGTGATCACCCGACCGGTCTGGACAGCAGTAGTTTTCCAGCACGAAGGAATGGGCGCGGCCATGAAAGGATTGTTCGAGGAGCACTGGCGGAGAGGCAAAGCCTTTTAGCAAGACCTTGTGCGTGCGCCCGCGGACGCTACCGTGTGCCACCGGCGACGCCGCGCTGTTTGCGAGTAACAATCTCGCGGATGGCATAGATTCGCCGGTCCTGACTCTCGAAGTAGGTCCGCATCATCATTTCGCCGATCAACCCGGTACTGAACATCATCAGTCCGCCCAGCAGAAACAACGCAGCCGCAATCATCAGCGGCCCGTGCTCGACCACTATATCGTGCCCCGATAATTTAGAGATCGCGAGCCATGCCAAAGTTCCACCGCCCGAAACCGTGCCCAGCAAACCCAGCGATCCAAAGAAGTGCATGGGCCGCGTGAAATACTTCAGCAGGAACTTGATGGTGAGGATATCGAAGAGCACGCGGAACGTGCGTCCAATGCCGTAGTGCGAGTCGCCTGAAGCGCGCGGCGTATTGCGTATGGGAACCTCTGCCACGCGGGCTCCATAGAAGCTCGCCAGCGCGGGAATGAAGCGATGCAGTTCGCCGTATAGATTGACGTCGTGCAAAACCTCGGCGCGATAGGCCTTAAAGGTGGTGCCAAAATCACGCAAGTCCATGCCCGACGCCTTAGCCATCAGCCAATTCGCGATGCGCGAAGGAATCTTGCGCAGAATTGCATTGTCCACTCGATTTTTCCGCCAACCGCTTGCGATATCAAAACCTTCGTCAATCTTTACCAGAAGGGCGGGGATGTCCTCGGGCGCATGCTGCAGGTCGCCATCCATGGCAATCACAACGTCGCCCTTGGCTTCGTGAAAGCCTGCGGAAAGCGCGGCGGTCTGGCCGAAGTTCCGCCGCAGGCGAATTACTTTCAGACGCCCGTCCGTCTCGACCAGGTTCGCCAGGAGTTCGAAGCTTCGATCGGTGGAAGCGTCGTCCACGAAGATGATCTCGTAGGTACGCCGCAGCTGTTCGAGGACCGAAGACAAACGGTCATACAGCGGCAGAATCGAGGGTTCCTCGTTGTGAATGGGAATCACGATCGACAGCATGAAATTTCAGTGTAGCATCGGCATTTGAGACGATGTGATACTCCGCACATCGGTCTGCCACCTGCATCGCTTAGGTGCGAAGGAGAACCGAACGGCTTATGAAGGCCCCTATTATTTTAATGTTGGCGTTAGCAGGTCTTAGCGCTCAAACGCCAAACCCTACCCAGAAACCACGTGTCGAGACGCCTGATTCCGGCCAGCCGATTTTCCGCGTGACGGTTGTCTCGCGCACCGTCAAGGCTGTAAATTATCACCATCGCACAGGAACCACTCCCATCGATTTTCGCGGCACAGAGCTAATGCCGGCCGCTCGCGGCGATGCCCGCGTTTCGAGTCAAATGGGCTCGACCAAGATTGAGACTTCGCTCAACCACATGACGGCCGCCAACCAGTTTGGCCCCGAATATATGACGTATGTCTTGTGGGGGATTACGCCCGAAGGCCGTGCGAATAACCTGGGCGAGGTAGTCCTCGAAGGCGACCATGCCAAGCTGCTCTCCACCACGGACCTGCAGACCTTCGGCCTGATTGTTACCGCCGAACCTTACTTCGCGGTGACCCAACCGAGCGACGTAGTTGTCGCCGAGAATTTTATTCGCAACGACACCAGCGGCACCATCGAGCAGGTGGAAGCAAAGTTCGAACTTCTGAAACGTGGGCAATATGTGCGCGACCGCGCGGATTACCAACCGATCAAAGTAAATCCCAAGGGGCCACTGCAGCTTGCCGAAGCCGAGAACGCAGTCGAGATCGCGCGAATCGCTGGCGCTCCGAAATACGCCGCGGATACTTTCCAGAAGGCGACGGTCGACTTACAGAACGCGGAAGGCTTCCTGCACGGCTCGCGCAATCGCAAGGAATCTGAAACGAATGCGCGCGAAGCGGCTCAAATGGCCGAAGACGCTCGCATAATTACGTTCCGCAAGATCCAGGCCGAGCAGCTTGCCAATGAACGCGCGGCAGCGGCAGCCCGCGAAGCCGCGGCGCAACAACAGGCGCAGCAGGCCGAGCAACAGGCGACTTTGGAACAGCAGCGGCGTGCGCAGGCCGAGGCCGATCGGAAAGCCGCCGAACAGGCTAAAGCAGATGCCGATCAAGCGCGAGCCCAGGCTGATCAAGCGCGTCTGCAGGCCGAACAGGCCACCGCCACGGCCCAACAGGAAAGAGCTGCCGCGGATGCCGCTAAGGCCGCTGCCTTAGCGCAGCAGGAGGCTGCGCAAGCCGACGCGCAACGCGCTAATGCCGCGGCGCAGCTTTCCGAGCAGCAACGCCAGCAAGCCGAGAACGAAAAAACGCAGCTTCGCGAACGCCTGCGCCAGCAATTGAACCTGATTCTCGAGACGCGCGAAACGCAGCGCGGCTTGATCGTTAATATCAGCGACGTGCTCTTCGATTTCAATCAATACACCTTGAAACCAGGGGCGCGCGAGAAGCTCGCCAAAGTATCGGGAATTCTCCTGGCCTATCCGGGTCTCAAGATTCAGTTGGAAGGGCACACGGATAGCATCGGGACGGATGACTATAATATGAAACTGTCGCAACAGCGCGCCGATTCGGTTCGAACGTATGTCGTGTCGCAGGGCGTACCTGCGGAGACCGTCACCTCGACCGGCCTGGGTAAGAGCGACCCGGTGGCGGCGAACGATACGGCCGCCGGCCGCCAGCAAAACCGCCGTGTAGATATGGTGGTTTCGGGCGAGTCCATCGGCATCGGTTCCATACAGTAACGACAAACCACACAGGCCACGCGGCCCTCCCCTATAATTGAAGCGGAGGCCTACCGCGTGGCCACGTTCGCTACCCCAAGTTCTATTTCCCTCGACAACGAAAAAAATCCCTGGCTTGCCGCTGCCGCCCGCTTCGACGAAGCCGCCAAGCTTCTCAAGATCGATGACGGCATGTGCAAGGTGCTGCGCGCGCCGGCGAGAGAGATTACCGTGCATATCCCGGTGCTGCTCGACGATGGCCGCATTGAAGTCTTCACCGGATATCGCGTGCAGCATTCGGTCGCGCGCGGTCCGGCCAAAGGCGGTATTCGTTTCGCGCCCGATGTGACGCTTGACGAAGTCCGCGCACTGGCTTCGTGGATGACTTGGAAATGCGCCGTCGTCAACATTCCCTTCGGCGGCGGCAAAGGCGGCGTGATCGTCGACCCGCACGTGCTCTCCGATGCGGAGCTCGAAAAATTGACGCGGCGCTATACCGCCGAGATCATCGATTTCATTGGGCCCGAGCGGGACGTGCCCGCCCCGGACGTAAATACCAACGCGCAAATCATGGCATGGATTATGGATACCTATTCCATGCACCAGCGGCAGACTGTCACCGCCGTGGTAACCGGCAAGCCGGAAACATTGGGCGGATCGCGCGGGCGTCCGGAAGCCACAGGCCGGGGCTGCATGATTGTTACTCAGGAAGCGCTGAAGTTTCTGAGCATGACGCCCGAGAATTCACGCGTGGTGATTCAAGGTTTCGGCAACGTCGGCGGCATGGCCGCCAAACTCATGAAGTCCGCCGGGTTTAAAATCGTCTGCATCATTGAATACGATGGCGCCGTCTACAATGCGCAGGGCCTCAATATCGCCGCGCTGGCGAAACATCGCACGGAGACAGGATCGATCACCGGTTTCCGCGGAGGTGAAGATATGGATAAGGCGGAGGCCATGTTCCTGCCATGTGAGGTGTTGATCCCCGCCGCCACCGAGAATGTCATCACTTCCGCCAACGCCGATCGCCTCCGCTGCAGAATCCTCTGCGAGGGGGCAAACGGCCCAACCACCCCGCTGGCGGATCACATTCTGGCGGACAAGGGCGTCTTTGTCATTCCCGATATTCTCGCCAACGCCGGCGGCGTCACCGTCTCCTACTTCGAGTGGGTGCAGGATCGTCAGGGCTTCTTTTGGACCGAGAAGGCGGTTAACGAGCAGTTGGAGCAGATCATGGTGGACAGCTTCTCAACCATCGTGGCGTATGCCGATCAGCACCACGTTAACAACCGCACGGCCGCATATATGGTGGCGCTCGATCGCGTCGCCGCCGCGATCAAGCTGCGGGGAATTTACGCGTGAGCGGAGGGCGAACTCCCTCTCATGGCTGATGCCTCGACGCCGCTGATGCGGCAGTATCACAGCGTCAAGCAGCAATTTCCCGGAACGCTGCTGCTGTTTCGTCTGGGCGATTTTTACGAGCTGTTCTTCGACGACGCGGTCACCGCGGCCCGCGAGCTTGAGATCACCTTAACCGCTCGCAACAAGGAAAAGGGTTCCGCGATTCCCATGTGCGGCGTGCCTTACCACGCAGCCGACGGTTATGTCTCGCGCCTGCTGCAGCGCGGTTACCGCGTGGCGATCTGCGAGCAGATGGAAGACCCGAAGCTCACGAAGAAGCTGGTGAAGCGCGAAGTGACGCGGGTGCTTACGCCCGGCACCGCCATGGACGCCAATTTGGTGCGCGCCCGCGAGAACAACTATCTCGCCGCGGTCGCGCGCGTGGATGGCCGCGCCGGGTTGGCGCACGTGGATATCTCGACGGGCGAGTTCCGCGTCACCGAACTCGAACCGGCCGAGGTGGCTGCGGCCATCGAGCATCTTGGCGCGCGCGAAGTGTTGTTTCCTGGCGACCTGCCGCTGGCTTCCGCCGACGACCGTTTGGGCCCCCGCTTCGTTCGCACGGAGGTCGAGGAATGGGTCTTCACGCCGGATTACGCGGACCGCGCCCTGCGCGACCATTACAAGCTGCTTTCAATCGATGGCTTAGGCCTTGCGAACCGGCCGGCGGCTGTGGGAGCGGCCGGCGCCATTCTCCACTACTTGCGCGAAACGCAGCGCACCTCGCTTGATCACCTGGACCGGCCTGCGTTTTACAATCGCGCCGATTCTATGGTGCTCGACGCGGTGACGGTGCGCAATCTTGAATTAATTGAACCGATCTTTGCGGCGGACGCGCACCAATCGCAGGCTACGCTGATCAACGTGCTGGACCAGACCCAGACCGGCATGGGCGGACGCCTGCTGCGCCAGCGTTTGCTGCGCCCTTCGATGGATCGCGCCGAGATCGAACAGCGCCTGGACGCCTTAGGCGAGCTGCTGCAGCAGACTATTTTGCGCGCCGAAATTCGCAAGGAACTCGCCGCTATTCTCGATCTGGAGCGCCTGCTCGCGAAGATCACGCTGGGCACGGCCGGTCCGCGCGACGTTCTTGCGCTCGGCCGGTCGCTCGAAAGGATTCCCGCGCTGAAACGATGCTTCGACACGCAGCAGGCTCTGCGCCTGCGCGCGCTGCACGAGCGCCTGGACGAACTGCCCGATGTAACGAACTTAATTCTCGAGGCTATTTCGGACGAGCCTCCCCTGAACCTCGCCGATGGCGGCACGATTCGAGCTGGCTTCCATGCCGAGCTAGACGAGCTGCGCGACCTGAGCCAGAACGGCAAACAATACATCGCACAGATTGAAGCGCGCGAACGGCAGCGCACCGGCATTCAATCGCTTAAGGTCCGCTTCAACAACGTCTTCGGCTATTACATCGAGATCACCCGCGCCAACCAGCACCTGGCGCCCGCCGATTACGAGCGCAAGCAGACGTTGGCCAATGCCGAGCGTTTTACTACGCCCGAGTTGAAAGATTATGAGCGCAAAGTGCTCGATGCCGAAGACAAGATCCTCACCCTCGAAAAGGAGCTCTTTGTCTCAGTTCGGCAACGGGTGGCCACGCAGGCGCAGCGCATCCGGGCCACGGCCGCGGCCGTGGCCGAGCTCGATCTTACGGCGGCGCTTGCACAGGTAGCCGCGGAGAATCGCTATCGCCGCCCCGCATTTTCCGAAAACGGCGAGATGCGCATCATGGCGGGACGTCATCCCGTCATCGAGCGCCTTTCCGATCAGGAAGCCGGCCGCTTTATTCCCAACGATCTCTTTCTCGATGACGGCGCCGATCTGATTGCCCTGATCACGGGTCCCAACATGGGCGGGAAATCAACCTATTTACGGCAAGCGGCGCTGATCGTAATTCTGGCGCAGATGGGCTCGTTCGTGCCGGCCGAATCGGCCAGTCTGCCCTTGATCGACCGGATTTTCACGCGCATCGGCGCTTCCGACAATCTGTCGCGAGGCCGCTCCACGTTCATGGTGGAAATGACCGAGACCGCCGTCATTCTCAACACTGCGACGCCGCGCAGCTTTATTGTGCTCGATGAAATCGGCCGCGGCACCGCCACGTATGACGGTCTGGCTTTGGCATGGGCAGTGGTGGAGCATATCCAATCGCGCACGCGCGCCAAGACGCTCTTTGCTACGCATTATCACGAACTAACCGAACTTACCGGCGTTCGCAATTTGCGTGTCGCGGTAAAGGAATCGGGCGACCACATCGTGTTTCTGCGCAAAGTGGAACCTGGCCGCGCCGACCGCAGTTACGGCATTGAGGTCGCGCGGCTCGCGGGACTGCCGCTGAGCGTCATCGAGCGGGCGCGCGAGGTGCTGAAGACGCACGAGGGCGCTGTGGCGGAGGAACTTAAGCCCCATGACTCCGGGCCCGTGCAGATCCAGATGTTTGAGCCCGTCGGTTATGGAATCGCGGAGCGTATCCGCACATTGAACCTGGATGAGTTGCGGCCCATTGAGGCCTTACAGTTGCTTGCGCAACTACAGCGGGAGTTGAAGCGCCAATGAGAGTCGCCGGCATCATGAGTGGCACGTCGCTTGATGGCATCGATGTAGCTATTGTCGAACTTTGCGGACGGCGAATCGAAACCATCGGCTTCGAAACGTCGCCCTACCCCGCGCCCATACGCGAGCGGATTCTGACCTGTGCGGAGACGGGCGGCGCGCGCGAAATCTCGCGATTGAATTTCGAATTGGGCGGTCTATATGCGAAAGCCGTGATGCGCGCGATCGGACGGTTCGGCGCGGTGGAGTTGATCGGCTGCCATGGGCAGACCGTCTACCATGAGGGCGGCCGCCACACTCTGCAACTTGGGGAAGCGGCGGTGATTGCCGAGCGAGCAGGTGTTCCGGTGGTGTCGAATTTTCGCGCCCGCGATATCGCCGCCGGCGGCCAGGGCGCTCCCCTGGTGCCCTACCTCGACTATCTGCTCTTCCGCCACCCGGCGCGCACACGCATCACACTGAATATTGGCGGCATCGCGAACATTACGGTAATTCCCCCCGGCGCTTTGCCGGGACAGATTGTTGCCTTCGATACGGGCCCCGGAAACATGGTAATTGACGCCTTGGCTGCGGAATTTTCTGGAGGAAAGTTGCGCTGCGACCGCGACGGCAAAATTGCGGCCGCGGGCAAGCCCAATGTGAGCCTTTTGAATAGTCTGCTGAAAGACGCTTACTATCGTCAGCGGCCGCCTAAGACGGCGGGACGCGAACAATACGGAACCGAATTCGTGGCCAGGTTAAAGCGGTCGAACTTGCCAATGCGCGATATAATTTCGACCGCGACCGTTCTCACCGCACGCACCATTGCGTATGCGGTTCGCGAATACCAAACTCCAAAGACAGAAGTAATCGTTTCGGGCGGAGGGGTCCAAAATCCACAGATTATGGCCCACTTGGCCGGTTATCTGCCGGAGCTTGCAATTTCAACTTCTACTGAGCACGGGGTGGAGGCGGGCGCTAAAGAGGCGATTGCCTTCGCAGTTTTAGCGCACGCAACATGGAAGCGACGGCCCTCGAACATAGCAAGCGCCACAGGCGCAAGCCACGCCGCTGTTCTGGGGAACATCACTCCCTGATCGTTGTAACTAAACCAACTAATGGATGGGAACGGTAGCGCGCTCCGCAGCGGTGGACGGCGGCGGTTGCATCGCCTCCCCTACGCGCATTTCCTTCCAATCATATGAAAACTCTTTGCCGCATTCCAAACAGACCACATAAGCCCCGCTCCGATAACTAGAGGCGGAAAAACCGTTGCTTTTACGCGCGGGCGATAAAGGAAAAGTGGTGCGTTGGTGGGCGCAGCCAAACAGCGTATTCAGAATTGCCTGAAACATTCCGGTTGTACCCTTTCTAGTCCATTAGACACTGCAATCCGGTGACCCGTTGCAGGCTTTCGAACTAGTCCCGTAATGGGCTAAGTACTCCCTTGAACAATCAGGAAAGTTTTGCAGCGATTGATTCGGCGATTGCCTTACCATGAAATCGTCCATTTTCAATGAAGATCTCATTAGTATGCATTCCGGCAACAATTACTCCGGCCAGGTAAACGCCTTGACGTTCGCTTTCTAGCGTCTGCGGATTGGTGCGTGGACGAAGAGTACTAGGTTCCAAGGTAATACCCGTTTCAGCAAGGAACTCCAGATCGGGTCGATACCCTACTAATGCAAAAACGAAATCGTTGCGTAATGTAATTTCGCCGGTTGGCGTTTCCACATGCACCGAATCCTTGCGGATTTCTACGACGTGCGAGTGAAAGAATGCCTTAATTTCACCGCTCTTTATGCGATTTTCGATGTTCGGCTTGATCCAGTATTTGACGTTGTTGTGAATGCCCGCGCCACGATGGATCAAAGTGACTCGGGCGCCGGTCCAAAATAACTCGAGGGCGGCAATGGCGGCCGAGTTTTTAGCGCCAATCACAATTACGTCGTGGTTATAGTACGGATGAGGCTCTTTATAGTAATGGATCACCTTATCCAAATCTTCGCCGGGTATGTTGAGCATATTTGGCACATCGTAATATCCCGTCGCTAGTACTATCTTTCTTGCGCGATAAGTATGGTTACAATCCAGGCGGTCGGTTGTAAATACCTGAAAATCATTGTCCTGGCCTTCGATACGGTTGACGCGCTCGTAATCGCGGATGTTCAGCTTATAATGATCGGCCACGCGCCGATAGTATTTCAGCGCTTCGTGGCGGTTGGGTTTGTCGTTCAAGCTCGTCATCGGAATGTTTCCGATCTCGAGCAATTCCGGCGTAGTGAAAAACGTCATATTCGTTGGGTAGTTGTACAACGAATTCACCACGCAGCCCTTTTCTACCATCACGGTACGAACTCCGCGTTGCTGCAACTCGATGCCGCACGCGAGACCTGTCGGTCCGGCGCCGACCACCAGGGCGTCGAACGAGCCATCGACAGTTTGGCTCACAGCTTACTCTCAACCTCGCGATAGACATCCGCCAAGGCGCCTTCAATCGCCGATGGGTCTTTGCCGCCGCCTTCCGCCATATCCGGACGGCCGCCGCCCTTTCCGCCCGCGGCTTGCGCCACCGCGCCAGCCAGCTTTCCGGCATGGACCTTGGCCGTAAGATCTCTGGTGACCGCGGCCACTACGGAAACGCCATCGCCGCCCGCCGATACCAGCACTACAACGGCGCTCTTCCACCGCGTGCGGAAGGAATCTGCCAGCTCGCGCAATTGCCCACGGTCCATGCCGTCGATGCGCGCCGCCAGCACGGTCGATCCATTCACGCGGCGCGCCTGCGATTCAAGCGTTCCCGAGGCGGATTGCGCCAGCTTGCTCTTCAATTGATCCACCTGGCGCGCCTGTGCGCGTTCAGCCGCCAGCAGTTTTTCCACGTGCTCGATTACTTCCGGCTCGCCGGCCTTCAGTAAGTTCGCGATGCGCTTGATGGCGTCTACCGATTCCTGATACTGCCGCAGCGCGCCCTCGCCCGTCACGGCTTCGATCCGGCGTACGCCTGCGGAGATGCTGCCCTCATAAACGATCTTGCAGACGCCGATATCGCCGGTGCGGCCCACATGCGTTCCGCCACAAAGTTCGCGGCTGAAGCCGGGCACGTTGACCACTCGCACCTGATCACCGTATTTTTCGCCGAAAAGCGCCATCGCGCCGGTCTGGATCGCCTGATCGAGCGGCATCACGTTGGTTTCCACCGCCGTGTTCTTAAGGATCTGCTCGTTCATGAGGCGCTCCACCTCCTCGAGTTCCGCGCGATCTACCGCCGCATAATGCGTGAAATCGAACCGCAGGCGTCCCGGCTCAACCACGCTGCCCGCCTGCTTGACGTGCGTGCCCAAGACCTGGCGGAGTGAAGCGTGCAGCAGGTGCGTCGCCGTATGATTGCGGCGCGTGGCGGCGCGCAGTGGGGCGGCAACCTGGGCGCGGAGCGTATCGCCGACGTGAATCGGCGCGTGCGCCATAACGCGGTGCACGGAAAGCCCGGGCAGACCCGCGAACACGCCTTCCACGTCTGCGACTCTTTCTCCCGACGCGGAGTATAGCCACCCGCGGTCGCCGACCTGGCCACCGGCTTCGGCATAGAACGGCGTTTGATCGAAAATCACCTCCGCGGCGCCCGCCGAGACGGAATCCACCGATTGCTTATCGATCAATAGACCAATTACACGCGAGGTGGCATCGAGTTCGTTGTAGCCAAGAAACCTGGTGCGCCCTTGTTCCAGCAGTTTCTGGTACGCCGGAACGGTAACGCCCTTGTCCGCGCCCTTCCAACTGGCTCGCGCGCGCTCGCGCTGCTGCTCCATCTCGCGGTCGAAGCCGGCGTGGTCCAGAACCAGGCCGTGCTCGCGCGCCATCTCTTCCTGCTCATCGAGCGCGAGCCCAAAGGTGTCGTAAAGCTTAAAGGAAAGAGCGCCCGGGATAGCATTGCCGCCAAGATTTTTGATTTCCTGCTGGAAGACCTTTTCGGCCACCAAAAATGTAGTGGCGTAGCGGTGCTCTTCGTCTTTCACCACGCGCGCCACCCGCTGCACGCTCTCCATCATTTCCGGATAGGCATCGCGCATATGCTCCGCCACAAAACCGGTGAGCTTATACAGAAACGGCTCTTCCACGCCCACCAGCCGCGCGTTGCGCATGGCGCGCCGCATGATTTTACGCAGTACGTAACCGCGGCCCTCATTGGCCGGAATGACACCGTCGTGAATCAGGAACGTCGTGGCGCGCGCATGATCGGCCGCAATGCGCAATGCCGTATCCACACGCGCATCGGATCCATAGGCCACGTTAAAGAGCTCGCCCGCGCGTTCAATGATGGGAAGAATCAAATCAGTGTCGTAATTCGAGAGCTTCCCCTGCATCACCGCGGCCACGCGTTCCAGGCCCATCCCCGTATCGATCGAAGGACGCGGCAGCGGCGTCAGCTTGCCGCTTGCATCGCGATCGAACTGCATGAAGACCAGGTTCCAGATTTCCACGAAGCGGCCGCCGCCATCGTCGGGAAAGCGCTCGTTTTCGCGGCCCGGCTCGGCCGCTTCCGGGCCCAGGTCGTAATGGATCTCCGAACACGGTCCGCACGGACCGGTCTCGCCCATCTGCCAAAAGTTGTCTTTTTCGTCCAGGCGGAAGATGCGATCCTTCGGCACGCCTGCCACCGTTTGCCACAGCTCCTCGGCCTCATCGTCCTCGCGAAACACGGTGATGTAGAGGCGGTCTTTGGGAAGTCCGTAGTCCTTCGTGATCAGGTCCCACGCGAAGCGGATGGCGTCGCTCTTGAAATAATCGCCGAAGGAAAAGTTGCCGAGCATCTCGAAGAACGTGTGATGACGGCGCGTGTAGCCGACGTTTTCCAGATCGTTGTGTTTGCCGCCCGCGCGCACGCATTTTTGCGAGGTAGTGGCGCGCGAGTAATCGCGTTTTTCCATGCCCAGGAATACGTCCTTGAACTGGTTCATTCCGGCATTGGTAAAGAGTAAGGTGGGGTCGTTCGCTGGGACTAGCGACGAACTGCGCACGATGCGGTGGCCGCGTTCGGCGAAAAAGTCGAGAAAGCGCTGTCTAATTTCGTGGCCTGTCACGGGGATCCTTCTGGAAAGAGACTGAAATTCAATTGTAGGTCATAGCGCGGTTAGGCGTGAATCCGCGCTCGCCGCTTACTTCCCAGCGCTTTGTGTTACTTACCGGTAGGAGGACATGTCTCCGCGCCGATTTTCCAGGACAGACCCCAATCGTCGAAGCGCATCTCAGCAGTTCCGGCGACCTTGTGCAGAGAAATCCGGCGCCAGCAATATTCGGACTGAAATCCGTCCGGGTCCTTCTTACAAAGCCCCATTCCGGCTTCGGGCTGCATGTAGCGAAGAACTGTCCAACTGCTTGCGTCCTTCGATACTTCGACCAGGACGTAGTCGGTGTGGACATTGTCGCTTTGCAGACCTAAAAAATACATGCGATTTTGATCGACGTTCAGCAAATACAACAGCGATACGTCATAGAGCGGCGAAGAGCCATTTCCTCCGAAGACGAAATCGAGACGGCGCGGAACCGCCGCGGCCAGGGCGCACCAATCTTCGCCCGTTCGGGTGGATGCGTTGCGGCAGATCGGAGTGGCCGGCTGCTGGCACATCGCCGGAGTGGGCGCCAGCGTCATTCCGAGCTTGGGAGCCGTTTCATCCTGCAGCGTCTTGGCTGCCATCATGACCGAGGACCAGCCCGTCGCCGTGGGCGGCTTAAAGGGCTGGGGAACAACGGCGCCGGCATCCAGAAAGGACTTGATGAGATCCTGTTTCTGCGCCAGCGTGAACTCATCGGCATTGGCGATGAAGTGAAGTGGATCGAGAAACCTGGTGTCCGCATATCGGGTAAGAAACAGGTTCTGATAAGCGTGTGGGCTGGCGCCGTGTTTCAGCAGGGCCTTAATCGCAGGTCCGTTCGCCGCCCGAATAGCCTCCTGCAGCATGCCTTCGCGTTCGTAATAGGCATTGGGCAGCGTCAGATTAGGATTCAATCCCTTGGACAGTTCCTCTTCGAACCATGCGATGGCGTCCGGCGCGTTGATGGTGGCCTCAAAGAACGAGCGAGCCACGGAATTCCCCGCCGCTCCATCGGCTGGTTGGCGTAGCGCCTCTTCGAACACCGCCGGCCGAACCGAGGCGTTAGTCAGCAGATGAAGCACAGCAGCGTCCGCGGAGAGGAGCGCGTTTTTTACACTGGCGATATCCATGCCGACGCCTTGTCCCCTCAGCGTGTCGCGGGCAGTGATGATGAGGGATGCCTGCACCTGAGCGGCGTCCGGGGGTTTCTGAGCCGCATCCGGCAGCCGCGCGGGACCTCGCGAACTCGCACTCGGATTTCCGGCGGTCATGGCCGCGTTGCGAACCTCCGGCTTGCCGATTAACCAGAAATCGCTCGAAGGGTCCGCTCCCGGAAACCAGCCATAGCGCGGTTGCGGCGCGCCCTGAACCTGATCGGCGAATCCAATGATATCGAGGAATGTAACAATCCCTTCCGGATCGCCGGCGCCGCTTTTCAGCGCGCGTATAAATTGAAAAGCAAAGGGGGAATGATAGCCCGGCCGCCCGTCCGGCACGTATTGCTTGCCGCCCGATGTGAGGAACAACAGGCTGCGCAGATCTTTCTTCTTGAGAAGAGCATCCAGTTTGCCGCCGGCCGGATATTTGATATCGGTCTTGGGATCTCCGCCCCGCATGGCGATCGCGCCGCTAAAGCACGCATCGATTACGACCAGTACATGGCGGCATTTGATGCCAGAAAGTACGTTGAGCAACTGAGTCTCGGAAAGGTAGGAATCGTGCAAAGGATCGGTGCGCTTGCTGTCTCTCGCCACAAGATATCCCGTATTCTCGATATCGTCATACGTTCCATGACCCGCGACGAAAACCAGTAGCTCATCATTTGGCCCGAACGCCTGCTCTTTGAGCGCACCAAGTTTGGATGCGAAATCCGCCTTCGCGGGATTCTTGATAAAGGTGGTTTCAAAGCCGTACTGCTCTCGCAGCATGCGCTCGACTTCGCCCGCATCGAAAATCGGATTCTGGAGCGCCGGCCACTCGGCATACTGGTCACCGGCGAATAATACAGCATAGACTTTGCCGTCCGGCCCCGCAGGCCCGATGGGAGCTTCCTTTACGCGAACGCCGCGATCCTGTCCTGCCAGTGAGGAAAGCGCGAAGAGCGCAATAACCGGGCATCGCAGTGACGTTGTAAGCACGCGCATCGATTCCGTTTCGCAGTATATCCAACGAGTTCTTCGCGCGCCAGCCAAGGCGCGCCGTGTGCACGCCTATGGCGAGACCGCAAGCGCCATGTTTCTCACCAAGTGCCGGGCAAGCGCTTCGGCCTGAACGCGAATCTCGGGCACCGCGGTAGTCTCAAATACCTCGCCGCGGCGCGGCGGACCCAAGGTGAATAAAGTGTTTGATGGCTTGCCGTGCTGATCGATCAGCGCGCCAAACTCGTCCGTGCGGAATCCGATTCCCAGATCGTTGGCGGCCCCGAGTCCGCGTTCAATCAAACGTCGGATCAGCTTGCGGGGGTTCTTTCGGTAGTTCTCCAGAATGCCCGTGCAGTTGATGGCGCGGTCCACTTCCAAGAGCCGCTGCCCGCCGCGCCGTTCCGTAAGAGTCAGTTCTATGGCCTCGCCTTTTCGCGCGCTTTCGCGAACTCTTCCCGCGATCACTTCAACCTTGCCTTGCTGCCGCAATTCGTCGATTCGCCGGCGCACCTCGGGGGCCATGCGATGCCGGTGCGTTTCCCAATACGTTTTGAGATGGCGCTGAAACCGACTTTGATCGGCCAGGGATAATCCACGCCAAAGTTCATTCGAAATGGGACGCAACGAATCGACGGCCGTGCGCCAACAGCCATCCCGCTCATGCAGTTCCTTGATCTGCATTCGCAGTTGGCGGAACATCATGCGAACATTGCGCGGTTCTTCAAATGAGGGAGGCGAAGACGGCGTTCGCCTGGGGTCGTGCACCTGCGGCAGAATGCCGCGACGGGAGATCATGTATGTCTTACAAGGCGAAGAGTGCCCGTGAAGCGCCAGTGCGGAATCGATCGCAGTGAGCCCAGCGCCCACCAGCAGAATGCGCTCTCCCGCGAATTGGACGCGCAGTGCGTCTCCATGCCAAGGAGAGAGAAACCAGTGCTCCGCGGGCGTGGGCAGCG
Source organism: Bryobacterales bacterium (assembly GCA_963703295.1). Classification (GTDB taxonomy): domain Bacteria; phylum Acidobacteriota; class Terriglobia; order Bryobacterales; family Bryobacteraceae; genus PALSA-243. Next base: position 5,846,128 of record OY969810.1, on the reverse strand, counting down.
AAGAGTTATCGATTGGGCCTGAAGCCGGATTTCCGAGCGCCAAGACTACCTTCGCGGCGTCTATGCTCGAGCCGTCGCTTAACGCGAGGGTAACGCCGTGAGGTCTTGCGCTTACATCCACCACTTCGGCCTGCACGTGACGCAGGCTGCGGCCTTGGGTTGCCTGCGCGGAAGTCTCCACCACGTCTTCGATGTATTCGCCATAAACCCTTCGCGGAGCGAAAGCGCCGGCCGTGCCAGAAGGAGAATTTCGCGTACGGAGCCAATCCAGAAAATGATCCGGCTGGTCCGGAAAAGCGCTCATCTTTCCGGCGGGAACGTTCAAGAGGTGCTGGTCGAAAGGCGTTGAATAGGCTAAGCCATGACCTAGCTTCGACCGCATCTCGATGATTGCGATCTCACCTGAAAAGCCGCTTCTTAAAAGGTGGGCCGCTACAAGAGCTCCGCTACATCCGCCACCCACTATTGCAACATCGCATCCATGGCTTCTACCTCCGTCTGCTAAATCCATGTACCCCTGTTGTCTTTCCTGATTGACTAGATTCCCGGAGCGATTGTTGCTTTTGTTATCAATCATTTACCTGAAGAATGCTGCAATATCGAGTTTAATGGACCCGACCGCTCTGGTCAATATCCCATGACGGCCATCTAGTACTGGTGGCGTCGGCCCGCTCTTGTTAACCTTGTCCACATGTCCACGCCCAGTCCTGCGCAAATGCTGGAAGGCCTCAAGACTTTTCTGCGAATCCCCAGCATTAGCGCGCTCTCCGAGCACAAGCCCGATATCCGCCGCGCCGCCGATTTTGTCCGCGAGGAGTTGCAATCCGCCGGACTTTCGGCCGAGTTGGTTGAAGGCTCGGGCAACCCGCTTGTGTACGCCGAATGGCTGGGCGCGCCGGGTAAGCCGACCATCCTGTTCTACGGCCACTACGATGTGCAGCCGCCCGATCCGCTCGATGAGTGGAAATCGCCGCCCTTTGAGCCGGAGGTGCGGGGCGGCGACCTTTTCGCCCGCGGCGCAGCCGACGACAAAGGCCAGGTCTATCTGCAAATTAAGGCCGTGGAGCGCGTTCTGCGCCGCGACGGCAAACTGCCCGTGAACGTGAAGTTCCTCATCGAAGGCGAAGAGGAAACGGGCGGCGAGCATATCGAAGATTACGTGAAGTCCCGTCCTCCCCGTCTGGCTGCCGACGCCGCGCTCATCTGCGATACGGAGATGTTCGCGCCCGAACTTCCGACCATCTGCATCGGACTCCGCGGCATGGTTTATTGCGAACTGCTGGTGCAGGGTGCCGATCACGATCTGCATTCCGGCGTTTACGGCGGCGCCGCGCCTAATCCGCTGCAAGCCGTCGCCGAAATCATATGCGCGCTCAAAGACCGCGATGGCCGCATCCGCATCCCCGGTTTTTACGATCGCGTCGTGCCTCCGGCGCGAAAAGAGCGCGAAGCGTGGGCGCGCCTTCCCTTCGACGAAAAGGAGTATACGGAAAAGGAAATGGGCGCGCGCGAACTGGTGGGCGAGCCCGGTCTGCCTCTATTTGAGCGGCTGTGGGCGCGGCCCACGCTCGAAGTTCACGGCATCCGCGGCGGCTTCACCGGCGAAGGCGCGAAGACGGTGATTCCCGCGCGCGCCGTCGCGAAGATCAGCATGCGGCTGGTAGCGAACCAGCGCCCCGATGAAGCCGCCGGGCAACTGCGCGACGCAGTAAAGACGGCATGTCCCCGTGGCGTAACGGCCGAACTAAAGGTGCTCAATGAGGGCGCGCCGTCGCTAACCAATCCGGAAAACCGGTTCATTCACGCCGCGGCTGAAGCCATGAAGCAGATTTTCGGCAAAGAAACGGTCTATATCCGCTCCGGCGGCTCCATTCCAATCGTCGGCGTGTTCGACGCCTATCTCGGGATTCCCAGCGTGATGATGGGTTTCGGATTGCCCGACGACAATTTGCACGCGCCCAACGAGAAATTTCACTTGCCGAATTTTTATCGCGGCATTGATGCGGTGGAACGCTTCTTAGCCTCGCTGGGGTAGCGCTTCTTACTTAAACCCACCAGGCCGCCGTTGGCGCCTCGCGCACCACGATCCCGTTCAAAAACGCCGCTGCCTTCGAAAGACCTTCCTCCGGCGACATCAGACTATCTTCGTGCTCAATCGAGAGCACGTAGTCGTAGCCGAACATGCGCAGGGTTGAGACGAACTCGCGCCACCAATCTTCGCCGTGACCGTAGCCGCAAGTGCGGAAGATCCATGCGCGATTGCGCTCGTCGGTGTAACTCTTGGTATCCAGCACGCCGGTCAGCGGCAGGTTGCGCTCGTAGATCTGGGTATCTTTCGCATGTACGTGAAAGATCGCGTCGCCCAGCACGCGAACCGCGGCAATGGGGTCGATGCCCTGCCAGAACATGTGGCTGGGGTCGTAATTGCAACCCACCGATGGTCCTGCGATCGCGCGCAGCTTGAGCATGGTCTCAGGACTATAAGCGACAAATCCCGGATGCATCTCGACGGCGATCTTCACGCCGTGGTCCGCCGCGAACTTGCCGTGCTTCGACCAGTAGGGGGCCACCACGTCGTCCCACTGCCATTTCAGGATTTCGAGATAATCGGGCGGCCACGGACAGGTCACCCAGTTCGGCCATTTTGAGTTGGGCGAATCGCCTGGGCAACCGCTGAAATCGATGACTACGGGTACGCCCAGCTTTTCCGCCAGCAGAACGGTCTTGCGGCTTACTTCAGCGTCCCGTTTGGCGTGCTCTGTATTGGGATGCAGCGCGTTTCCATGGCAGCTCAGCGCGCTGATGCGGAAGCCGTGATCGTCCAGCCTCTTCTTGAATTCCATCAACTGCGTGTTGTTCTCGAGCATCGAGAGCTTGCAGTGAGGGTCGCCCGGGTAATTGCCCGTGCCCAGTTCTACGGTATCGATCTGTAGGGTCTTCAGCTTCTTCAGAACGTCTTCGAGCGGAAGCTGCGACAGCAACGCGGTGAATACGCCGACTCTCAAGGTTTTCTCCTTGGCGTATTATAGCGGCGCCGGCGCGGGTTATGGGATTTGCCCCAGCGCCCAGCGCGCATGCTCCGCCACCATGGGGTTTTCCGATTGCGCCAGCCGCTCTAGCGGCTTGCGAAACTCCGGCTTGCCGAGCGAGCCCATCGCCACCGCGACATTGCGCAGGAAGCCGGCGTACTTGGCGCGCGTCACCGGTGAGCCATGGAACATTGCCCGAAATTCGTCCTGCGAGAGCGCTGCCAATTTTTCCAAACGCGGCGCGAATGCGCGTGGCGCAAATGCGGCTTCGTTTGTCACCGCCGCGCGCCGGTTCCACGGGCACACATCCTGGCAGATGTCGCAGCCGAAGACATGCGGGCCCATCTCTTCACGCCGCTCTTGGGGAATGGCGGTGCGTAGTTCGATCGTAAAGTATGAAATGCAACGCCGCGAATCGAGCGCGAAGCCGTCCTCGGTGAACACGATGGCCGTGGTCGGGCACGCATCGATGCAGCGCGTGCAAGATCCGCAGCGCTCCGGCGGCGGCGCGTCCGGTTCGATCGCGAGCGAAGTCAGTAGTTCACCCAGGAAAAACCACGAGCCTTGCCGCTGATTGATCAGGCAAGTATTTTTTCCAATCCATCCCAACCCGGCCGCGCGCGCGTAGGACCGTTCGAGCAGGGGCGCCGTATCTACGCAAATACGCGATTCGTATGGACCCGCGCGCTCGCGCAGCATCCCATCCAACTGTTCGAGCCCCCGCCGCATCACGTCGTGGTAATCGTCGCCCCAGGCATAGCGCGCAATCCACGCGCGTTCGTTTTCGTGGAATTCTGTGGAGTAGGGAAGGGGCGTGTTGTAGATTCTGCCCACGCAAATAACGGATTTTGCGGAAGGCAGCAGGCTGCGGGCATCTTCGCGTAGCGCCGCGCGGTGATCTTGCAGATATCCCATCTCGCCCGCGAACCCGGCCGCCGCCCAATTTACATAGCGTGCGAAATCCGGCGCCGGCGACGCTCGTGCCACGCCCGCCAGCTCAAAGCCGCAGGTGCGCGCCATTTCGCGAATCGCTTCAGCGGTCACACCTCAAGTCCTACGCTCCGCATCAGCTCAATGGCGTTACTCTTCCGCACCACGCCCGGCCGCATTGTGTAATCGAAGTGGATCTCGCCGTTTTCCACGTAATCTTCGAAATGTACGTTGGCCGCTTTCGCTCCCAGCTCGTCGGCGATGCCCGCCAGCGCCAGGTCATGCGTCGTGATGAAGCCGATGGCGCCGCGTTGCACCAGCCCGCGCACCATGGCTTCGGCCCCGATGCGGCGGTCGTGCGAGTTTGTGCCGTGCATGAATTCGTCGATCAGAAAAAGTACCGGCAGCGGCCCGGTGGTCAGATCCAGGATCTGCCGCAGCCGCAGGATCTCCGCATAAAATCGCGAAATGCCTTCATGCAGCGAATCGTTGATGCGAATGGATGCGCCGATGGAAAGCGGCGAAAGCGTCAATCGCCGCGCCCGCACCGGCGCGCCCATCTGCGCGAGAACGCTGTTGATGCCCACCGTTCGCAGCATCGTGCTCTTGCCGGACATATTGGAACCGCTCACCACCAGCACTCGCAATTCGCCGCCTACGGTAACGTTGTTGCGCACGGCTCGCGCCGCGGGAATCAGCGGATGCGCCAGGCCCTCGCCTTCGAGGCGCGGTCCGCTCTTCGAAAACTCGGGAAAGGGATCGTCCGGATGTTCGAAGGCGTATCCGGCAATCGAGGAAAGCGCCTCCATCTGTCCCATCGCCTGCAGCCAACGGCGTACCGCGGAACCCGAGTGCTTTCGCCACTCTTCCACCTGAATTACCCAATACGGCGTCCACAAAATGAACGGCTCCAGGAGCCTCAGGAAAATGTTTTCGCGCGAATCGAGATAATCCATTATGCTGCCGAGCCGCGCCAGGCGTACGGATGGCGGCATGCCCGCTGCATCCAGCGAGGTTCGTAACTCCACCAGCAACGGCGCGTGAAAGCTTCGCTTTTCCAGTAACGCGAGCACTTCGGCAAGTAGACGCAACTCGTGCGCGGCCTCGTCCACCGCCCCCACTACCAATTCCATAGCCGCGCGATTCCGGTAATAAAAGATGCCATTCACCGCCAGGGCCAGCAGGAACAGATCGCGTCCGGACACTTGAACCCAAGCCGGCGTTTTCAGGAATCCGGCCGCCGCGATCATACCGATAAATCCGGCCGCCAGGCCCGCAATCCCTAAAATGCGAAACGCCCACACCGAAGCGCGCAGGCCGCGTCCCGACAGCTGCGGAGCCGCTTCGCCCCACAGCGCCAGGGAAACCGGATCGACGCCCGTGCGCGCATCCTCGGCCAGCACCGCAAGCTGTTCGCGCAAATCGATTTGCGTGCGCAGTTCCTCCACCGCCGCTTGCCGCGCCAGGACCACCTCGGGAGCCTCCGGCGCCAGCAGCCATTTCGCCAGGGTAGCTTCACCAATGTGCGTGCGGGCAGCCGAGAGCAGTTCGAACAGTGAGCCTTTGCCGAACAGGTCGAGATCCTGCGCGTAAGGATGCGCCGGGTCCAGATAGCGCTCGCCGGTTTCGCCGTGTCCATCCCAATCCCCGGTGAGGCGTGCAAGTCCCCGTTCAAAATACGAGGTGGCGCGGCGCCGCCGCTCAAGCTTGCGCAGCAGGCGCTCGTGGGCCATCATCAATGCTACAAACGCCGCTGCCGGCGCTAATATCCAAAGTATGGAATAGCCCTTCGAAAGGGCCAGCCAGACGACTACCGCGGCGCTGATTGCAATGCCCAGACGGGCGTAGGCGAAGCGCGCGTTCGCGCGTTCCAGGTCGGCCGCGTCGCGTTGGCGTTCGGCAAGCAGAGCGCCGTAGAGCGCCGAGGGGTCATTTGTCACAGGCACTCCTATTCTCGCGCGGATCGCCCGCGTGGAGTGCGCCCGCCGGTCTGTGAATGAAGGCGAATGGCTTCATGGCACATCGCGTAGGTTTTGGGTCACGGAAAACGACGAAAATGTTTCGCTCCTGGCGCCTCCGCGGCTCGCCCAGGGTCGGTTGAGGATGGCTGAAAGCGGCTGTTGCACTTTCCCAAAATCCGTCACCCCCGACGAAGCGCATCCAGAGCAGCCGCCTCCTTGGTCTGCCCCGGCCACTCACTAAGATGCCTCTCCAACACCGCCGTCATCGCATCCTTTTCCCCTGCCGCCACCACAAGACTTCCTACCGGCCACCACCGCGGAAAGAGCGCCCTCGGGATCTCGAGTTGAATCGCGCCTGGCGCGCCTATTTCCCAACGGTATGACTTAACCGAGTCCCACGGTACAAACCGCTCTGCCGATACCAAACCTTTCGTCCGCGCTTCCAATTTTCCCCAAGTCAGAAAACGCCACAAGCCGCACGCAGCCATCCCAAACACAAACGGAAGACGCTGCCAGGCGTCCGCTGGCCAGTCTGCAGCCAAGGAAATGCCAGACAGCGCCAAAATCACCCCCATTCCTATTGCTTGGAGATAAGCAATCCGCGGTCTTGGCCGGCCGGCATCGAGGAGTAGCGTGCCCGCCCAGGCGCTCCGGACCAGCCAGCGCGCCGACAGACCCACACAGAAGGCGCCAATCGCCAAGAACAAAATGGGAAGGATGTCGCGGCTGTGCGGCGTGCGAGAGAAACCCATCACCACCAAGAGGATGCACAACAACCCGAACCCTGATCCGAAAAGCTTGCGAGAGGCACGTTCCCTGCCATACTCCAGGCACAGAAATCCATACCGGCCGGCAAGCGTCGCCAGAAATGCCGCCACGGGCATCGCGATTGCCCCGTCGATTCGCACCTCTCCCGTCGCGATCCCGGCCGCGAACGCCAAAGCCGCGGCTATCCACCATTGATACCGGCGCAGCCACTTGGCGGCACGGTAAAACGCGCTCACTCCATGCGCCAAAACCGGCAGATCTTCCACATGCCGCCGCAGATCTTCGCTTAACTCTGCCGCGGAGGCGTACCGCTCGCGAGGCTCCTTCCGCATGCTCTTGAACAGAATGTTGTCGAGATCTCCGCGAAGGCTCCGGCGCAGTTCTTCGGGCGTGGTCTCCCGTTCGCGGCTCACGCTCTGTGGCGTGATCGTGATGGTCCGGCCGCTTTCCGCCGCCCGGTCCTCCACCTGCCTCACAACCACGCTTGCCTGCGTGGGTTCCTCTTCGCAGATCACGCGCACAATCTCATGCGCCAGTCGGCTCCCCATGCGATAGGGCCGATGCCCTGTCAGAATCTCGTACAACACGACGCCCAGGGAATAGATGTCCGACGCCGCGCCCGCACTTTCGCCCTTCACCTGCTCCGGGCTCGCATATTCCGGCGTCATGAGGCGCATATCCTGGCGCGTCAGGTATGCCGTGGGGTCGCTGTTTCCAGCCCGGATGATTTTGGCGATGCCGAAATCGAGCAGCTTCACCTCTCCGTCGTCATTCACCAGGATATTGGCTGGCTTCAAATCCCGATGCGCCACGCCTCGGCGGTGCGCGTATTCCATCGCGGAGCATACGTCCCGAAACAGCGCCAGCCGCGCTCCGACACCCATCCGCCGCTCGTCGCAATATTCGTCAATCCGCCGGCCTGCCACGTAGTCCATCACGAAATAGGGCAACCCCTCCGGCGTCGTCCCGCCGTCCAGTAACCGCGCGATGTGAGGATGCTCGAGTGAGGCCAGAATCTTGCGTTCCTGGCGAAACCGTTCGAGCACATCGGGCGTCGCCGCTTCAGGGCGCACTATCTTTAAGGCAACGGGCTTGCGGTACACATCGTCGGTGCGCACAGCAAGATACACGCAACCCATTCCGCCCGTTCCCAATTCCCGAAGAATCTCATACGGGCCCAGCCGCCGGCCTTCCATGCGCGCAACGTTTGCAGCCGGCGGTTCCAGGACTCCTGCCGGCCGCGCGTGGGCCGCAAGCAGACGCAAGACCTCCGCGCGCAAGTCCTCATCACTCCGGCAGGCCTCTTCCAGGAACCCGCTCCGGGCTCCAGCATCCCGGTCCAATGCGGCTTCGAACACATTGCGGATCTGTTGAAAACGTTGCGGCGTCATGCTCCACCTCAACCCAAATAGCGAAACGGATTGGCAAAACAGCTCAAGATAACGAACCGAGGATACACTAGGACATCATGCCGCAAGGTTCCTCCACCGCCGCGTTGCTCGCAGAATGGCGCACCGGAGATCAAGAGGCCGGCAAGCAACTCTTTGCAGTGGCCTACCAGGAGCTGCGGCGCATGGCCGCCTGGCAAATGCAGCGTGAACGCCCCGGCCACACTCTGCAGCCCACCGCGCTGGTGAACGAGTTGTACCTGAAACTTTTTGGCATGGAGCCGGTAGCCTGGCAGAACCGCGCGCATTTCTTTGCCGTGGCCGCCCGGCAGATTCGCCGCCTGCTGATCGACCACGCTCGGGCCCACAACGCGCGGAAGCGTGAAGGCGGCCCGGCCAAGCTGTCTCTCACGGAGGCCGGCGAACTAGCCGCGCCGCAAGCGCACGACCTTATCGAGATCGATGAAGCCCTCACCCGCCTACAGATCCTGGATGCCCGCGCCGCCAGCGTAGTAGAACTGCGCTTCTTCGGGGGCTTGACTGAGACGGAATCCGCCGAAGCGCTCGGCATCTCCCTCGCGACGCTCAAACGTGATTTGGATTTCGCTCGAGCCTGGCTTTCCAATCAACTGAATGGCTGAGTTTTGACACGAGCGATCTCGCCCACCTCCACCTCATGCAACAGGTTCTCCATTACACATCCGTCCGACGAATGGCCATCAATAACACCGCGCCCGATCTCGCCGTCGAGCTTCAGAAGATCTACGACAGCGAAATCAACGTAAGAATTGACTGGTTCTGGGACTGCGTCGGTCGAAATCCGGCTTGGGGGACATGAATGGCTAGCTGGCGGAAGAGCCTGTTAGGACGGCTATGCGCCGAAGGTCGGTGCCCAAGTGATCTGCACGCATTGTGGCGTGCTCCACGCGCCACGCCGGGCATGGATGAACTGCTGGCGTTCATGTGCTACCACGCCGGTACTAATCGCGCTTAGTTACCTTTCGATAGCGGAACGCCAAAAGGCCCGCGGCCCACGCCGCCCCCGTGAGTATCAAGGTCGAGGGTTCCGGAGCGTTGCCCTCGTCGGGCGCCACATCCGCTTCCACCCGAGGGAAGGCGAACATAAACTCCGCAACTTTGGCCGAATAATCGTTTGGCAGACTCTCCGTCCACTCTGTCGTATAGCTGGAACATCCCGTAGAAGTTACATCGGCGCAGTAGGTCTCCGTCGTGAACCCGCCCTGGTTAAAGTTCTGACGCCTGAACTGGAACGCTAAAATGTCCAGGATTTCGTCAACCCCGGTGGGATTACCTTCACTGTTTTCCAGCGTAATCGTCAATTCGTTGTGGCCGCCGTTCACTGTGAACAAGGCTTCCACAGCCAGCGGATTCCGCATGCCGAAATCTTCCGACGCATGCGACGCATTGTAGGGGAACGTGGAAGCGCGCACGGCGCCACAGCTTGCCAATATCAACAGCATCGCAATACAAAACGGCGGTCTCATCGGCTCTATGCTAAAAGCCAAAATCAGGGCGATCAATGAATCAGAAGTACGGGAAAATCAAGAAACCACCTTAGTGCGTCCTGGTACGGCTGGGATATGAAACCACGCTGGGTCGCCTGGAACAGCTTCGCAAACCTGCGGAAGTCCAGCCATGCTATAGTGTTGCGTTCGAGAAACGCATGTCCGCCGTGAACTCCGGAGGGTACTTGAATTTTCGCTTTTCATTCGCTATCGGTGCATTCTTAACTCTGATCACTTCTAGTCAGGCCGCGCCTATGCTCCGGCTGACGCAAACCGCGGTAGGCCCTATTTCGGTCGCCGTTGGGGCAAGCGTCGCGGCGCCAATCGTGGAAGCTTATAACTTGGGCGATGGGTCGCTCTCGCTTTCCGCGCAGTCGTCCGCCACATGGCTGACGCCTTCCATCGGCGCCCCTGCTTCATGCACAACGTCTCCCGCGCCCGCGGCCAGTTGCATTCCGATACGCCTTCAGCTAAATGCCAGTGGCCTGGCGGCTTCCACTACTCCCTACACCGCCATCGTCACGATTACCGCGCCCAATGCGATCGATGCGCCTCAGACCATTACGGTCACGGCGGCGGTTGGCGGCACAATTCCTTCAAGCGTTAACGTGTACGTTGCGCCGGGCGGGTCGCAGGATGTCCCATTAACCACGAACAGCATTGTGAATGCCCAAACCACGACCAACGATGGCGCATCGTGGTTAAGCTTGACCTTGCAAGGCACGGGCAGCTTCCGGTTTGTATTGCCATATAACATCCACGTAGCGCCGCGGCCGAATCAGACATCTGGAACTTACTCGGGGACTATCATAACCAGCGGGTCCAATTTCCCAGCGGATAACAAGACAATAGCGGTGACCATGCAAGTTACTACTCAGCCTATTGCGCAAGCATCGCCCAGCCAGTTGAGCCTGGCGCTTGCGCAAGGCGCGCCGCCGGTCACATTGGGAGTCTCACTTTTAAACACGGGGCAGGGAACCCTGACCACGCAAAGCGCCGCTTCAACCGCGCAGGGCGTCACAGCTAGTGGAATACCGGGCGGAGCCGCGGTGGTATTCGACCCGGGATCCCTGGCGCCGGGTAGCTATACGGGAACCGTTACGATTACCTCGAATGCGGCAAATGGGCCTATCGCCGTACCGGTCACGTTTACTGTGGAATCGAAGGGCGCCCCCATGGTGTCTGTTGGCGGCGTTGTGGACGATGCGACGTTTGGCGCGGGCGACGCCGCTTCGCCGGGTGATATCGTCGCGCTGTTCGGCGATCAGCTCTTTTTCGGCAGCGGAACATTAGGCTCAGGAAGCCCTCTAGGATCCACCATTGGCACAACGCAAGTCTTGATCAACGGAACGCCCGCGCCCCTATTTTACGCATCCTACGGCCAAATCAACTTAGAGGTTCCGCTTGAGACCGCGGCGGGAACGGCACAGGTGCAGGTAATTCGCGACGGCCAGCAGAGTAACCTCGTTTCCCTCGCTATTGCCGGCCGAGCGCCCAGGTTACTCCAGATTGGCGTGGGCACTTATGGAGCGATTGTGAATACCGATGGCAGCATTCCGATGCCTGTGGGCTCGTTCCCGGGGGTAAATACCCATCCGGCGCATGTGGGCGACGCGCTCACGGTTTATGCAATTGGGCTGGGCGCGACGGCGGCCTCAGTCGGCACTGGGGCAGCAGCCAGTTCGGCCGCGGCCTTGAACTCTACTCCTCTTGTCTACTTCGGCGATTTTGTCTCGGTGGCCGCAATGCCCATTTATGCGGGCTTAAGCCCGGGGTCGGTGGGTCTCTATCAGGTCAACGTCGTAATACCCGATGGCGTCCCCAGCGGCAACCTCGATATGCGCCTGATGTTCCCGGACGGAACCATCAGCAACCAGGTGCAAATCGCGGTACAGTAGCAGTTCCAGAGTGAAGACCCAACCTACCCATTGGCCCCACATTTACCTGTGTGTGGGGCTGACCTCGCTTGCTACCCTGCTGTTTGAGCTTTCGCTCACGCGTATTTTTTCGGTAGTTTTTTACTATCATTTTGCATTTCTGGCGATTTCCATCGCGCTCTTCGGCCTGGGCGTGGGCGGAGTGCTCTCTTATGTTGTGGCCGCGTGGCGCGCGCCTCTGGCTTACAAGTTGGGCGGCTTAAGTCTTGCGAACACAGGCCTGATCGCTGTTTCTCTAGCTGCGATTCTGGGGCAGGGCAACCAGCTCTCCGCTTGGGACTACGCGCTGATCTACTTCACTACGTCGCTGCCGTTCATCGTGTCCGGAATCATTCTTTCGCTGGCTGTTTCCGAGACTATCGAACGCATCAACCGCGTCTACTTTGCCGACCTTCTGGGCGCGGCGTGCGGGTGCATGCTGCTCTGGCCACTGCTCGAAGTACTGGATGGGCCAAGCGCCGTGATCTCCGCGGGCGCTATTTTCGCCGCTGCGGCAGCCATCTGGTTTGCTCTCGCGGCGTCTCTCCGCGGGCGGGTGTTTTCGGTGGCTGCGGCCCTCGCGTTGGTTGCGTTTCTCACTTACAACAAACATCACGAACTCATCGGCATCCATCACGCCAAAGAGCACACGCTCGCCAATGAGACCTTCGTCAAGTGGAATAGCTTCTCGCGCATCGCCATCGAGCACGATCCCGCGGGCTCCGACTCTATCCGCATCGATGCCGACGCGCAGACTGGCATTGCCGATTTTGATTTTGCCCACTTGGCTCCTGATCAGCGCCGCGCCCTGCTGCTGGATGGACCCGCGCTGCCCTACGCGATTCGCCCCGGCGCCAAAGCGCTCATCATTGGGCCGGGCGGCGGCTGGGACGTCTCACGCGCTCTCGCCACCGGCAGTCGCGATATCACGGCAGTCGAAATCAACCCCATCATCGCCCGCACCATCATGCAGCAGAAGTTTCCGAACTTGAGCGGCGGCCTCTATCTGCGTCCCGATGTGCATGTCGAGGTCGAAGACGGCCGTAGCTTCGTACGGCGCAGCCAGGATCATTATCAGGTTGTGCAGGCGACGCTGGTGGATACGTGGGCATCCACCGCCGCCGGCGCCTTCGCACTCACCGAAAATAATCTCTATACCAGCGACGCGGTGCGCGACTATCTTTCGCATTTAACGGACGACGGCATGGTGGCGTTCACGCGCTGGGGCTTCGACCCTCCGCGTGAATCTCTCCGCCTGGTTTCCCTCGCCATGCGCGCCCTCGACCAGTTAGGCGAAGGCGGCGCGGCTGCACGCGTCATCGTGGGCCGCAAAGGCTCTGTAAAGGGTTGGGGCGCGCAGGATACGGTGCTCATCGCGCGCAAACCCTTTACCGCCGCCGATATCGATCGCGCCCTGACTTGTTTACGCGATTCTCAATTGGAGGCTGTCTACTACCCAGGCAGCGCGGCGCGCAACCCGTTTCACGATCTGCTGCTGAGCCCCAACCCCGCAGAATACCAACGCGCCTATCGCTTCGACATCACGCCGGTCACCGACAACCGCCCGTTCTTCTTCTACACGGTGCAACCGCGCGACCTCATAACTTTTATGCGCACGGCATCCACCGCGGCGGCGGATTACAATGCCGTGAACCGGGCCGTGCCATTGCTTTTCGGCCTGATGGGCATCAGCCTCGCGGCCACGTTGCTGATCTTGATTCTTCCACCGCTGGTTCTCGGAACGCGCTTGCCCAATCGTCCGGGCGTACGCGGTTTTCTCTTGTATTTTCTGTTCATCGGCGCCGGATACATTCTGATCGAAGTGGCCTTGATCCAAAAGTTCGTCCTGTTCTTGGGCCAGCCCGTCTACGCGCTGACGGTTGTAATCTTCTCCATGCTCGCTTCGAGCGGACTTGGCAGCGCATTCAGCCGCAAGGTGATCGGTGAACGGGAAGGGCGGTTGATCAAGGTGTTGGGCTGCGTGGCTCTTCTGGCGGCGCTCTTGGCGTTGGTGGCGTCACAAACCATGACTGCCTTGCTGTGGCTGCCCACTCCGTTAAAGATTGTGCTCACTATGGCCATGCTTGCGCCGCTGGGCTTCGCCATGGGAATGCCTTTCCCGGCGGCCCTGCGAAAGCTGGAAGACTGGCACGCGCCTTCGGTGCGATGGGCCTGGTCTTTGAATGCAGCTTCGAGCGTGCTGGGCTCCGTAGGCGCGCTGATGTGCGCCATCTATCTCGGTTTGGCCCAGACCCTCATCATCGGCGGCCTTTTCTATCTCGCCGCCATGGGCGTAGTCGCCAGAGTGCGATTCACGGAAGCCCCCGACGCCCAACCCGGCGCTGGCCGTGTCATGCTCGCCAGCTAACAACCTGCTTGCACAGCCCTTTCCGCGGGGACGCTTGTCTATCCCTATATATCTCGATGGAAAGAATCCTTACTATAGGGTATTGCATCTAAACCTCGTAAAGGGAACATCGAGACAATGTTACGTAAACTGATTGCGACGGACGATGCAACGGCAACCACCATCCTTCGCCTTGTGCTGGGAATTGTATTCTTCGCTCATGGGGCGCAGAAGATGCTGGGATGGTTTGGCGGTTATGGGTTCACTGGAACCATGGGTTACTTCACGGGAATGATGCATATTCCGGCCTTCTTTGCTTTTCTGGCTATCGCGGCCGAGTTTTTCGGCGGGCTGGGCCTCATCCTCGGGCTTCTCACTCGCGTTGCGGCATTCGGCATCGCTGTGAACATGCTGGTCGCCATCGTGACCGTGCACAGCCAATTTGGGTTTTTCGCCAACTGGTCGGGGACGCAAAAAGGTGAGGGTTACGAATATCATCTGCTTGTCCTCGCGATGTGCGCTTTTCTAATGATCAAAGGGGCCGGCGCGGCTTCCGTTGACCGCAAACTCTCACTTGCCCTCCGCGGTTAAACGGCGGCGATTCTCACAGACAACACCATGGAACTCAACGCGCCTAAACTCTGGATCGTCCTTGCGAGGTGCCACCGCGCGCTGGCGTTATCGGTCGAGCGCAGTATTGCCGATCTCGGTCTTTGCCTGAGCGATTTCATGGTTCTCGAGGCCTTGCTTCACAAAGGTCCCCTGACCATCTCTGAGATTCAGGCAAAGGTGCTGCTTGCCAGCGGCTCCATGACCGCGGCAGTCGACCGCGTCGAGTCAAAAGGGCTGGTGATCCGCCAAACGACTGCCAAGGATCGGCGCGCCCGTATCCTCGATCTGACGCCGAAGGGCCGGCGCCTGATCGAACAAACCTTCGCAGAACACGCTCGGCATTTGGAGAACGCCATGGCGGTCCTCAACGCCGGGGAAAGGCGGCGCCTCTACGCCGGCCTAAAGAAGCTCGGACACTCCGTGGCAGCGACCTTAGACCGGCCGCGTTCGGGAGCGGAACAAAAATAATGGAGACAGAAATGTATGGACAAAAACATTCTTGGAATTCATCACATCACCGCAATCGCCGGTGATCCTCAAACCAATCTCGATTTTTACGCTGGCGTGCTGGGGTTGCGCCTTGTCAAGTTGACCGTCAATTTCGACGACCCCGGCACGTACCACCTGTATTACGGTGACGGCGTGGGACACCCGGGCACCATCTTGACGTTCTTTCCCTGGCCCCAAGCGCCGCGCGGCCGCCGCGGAACGGGACAGGTGACCGAAACGGCGTTTGCGATCCCCGAAAATGCAGTCGACTTTTGGACCAGACGCCTAACCGAACACGGCGTGGCTTTTAGGGGCCCAGCGGAGCGGTTTGGCGAAAATGTAGTCTCGTTTTCCGATCCCGACGGCATGGGAGTCGAACTCGTCGCTACCAAAGACACGCGAGAAGACAGAGCCTTTCGGGCCGGACCTTTTCCGCTCGAATTCGCCATTCGCGGATTTCACAGCGCGACGCTATCGCAGACCGATCAAAGTGAAACCGCCCGCCTGTTAACGGATACGATGGGCTTCAAATTGGTCGCTCAGGAGGGAGACCGGTTTCGATACCGGGCGGAGTCCATTGAATCGGCAGGGTTGGTGGACATACTACGCGCGCCGGATCAGAGGCCTGGCCGCGTGCTGGTCGGGACGGTTCACCACATCGCCTGGCGGACTGTTGACGATGAGCAGCAACGCAACTGGTCAGCTGAGCTCAGCCGTCTCAATTACGGCGTTTCGCCGGTGATGGACCGGAAGTATTTTCACTCCATTTACTACCGGGAGCCGGGCGGCATCCTCTTCGAAATCGCGACGGATCCTCCAGGATTCTTCGTCGACGAAGCTCCAGAAGAACTGGGTACGAAGCTCGTACTGCCCCCTTGGCTGGAGCCGGAGCGTGCCAGGCTGGAAGCGATTCTGCCGCCGCTGCGATTGCCCGTGGGACAGGAGGCAAGTGTATGACATCCGGCCCACATTGCAACGAGACCGTGTTGACCGGCGGACACAAACTCGTCGGAGCGGGCGGGGCCGTCATCCTGCTTCATGGGAGGGGCGGCTCGGCGGAAGATATTCTGGACCTAGGCACGGCGTTCCATCATCCGGAAGTTGTGTATCTCGCTCCGCAAGCGGCAGCAAACACTTGGTATCCCTACTCATTCCTGGCGCCGATTCCGGAGAATGAGCCATGGCTCACGTCGGCGTTAGATAAGGTGGGAAAAACCGTTGGGGACATCCTGCACGCGGGAATTGCCCGGGAGAAAATCGTGATCGCGGGATTTTCTCAAGGGGCTTGTCTCGCGTCTGAGTTCGTCGCCAGAAATGCTGAGAGATTTGGCGGCCTGATCGCATTTAGCGGCGGATTGATTGGGCCGCCTGGAACGGAGTTTCGCTATGAGGGCAACCTGCAAGGTACGCCCGCGTTCTTCGGCGGAGTCGATCCCGACGCGCACGTTCCGTGGCAGCGTGTGCAGGATTCGGCTGCGGTCTTGTCGGCAATGGGAGCGGACGTCATTGTCAGGCGTTATCCTGGGATGCCGCATACAATTATTCGGGAGGAGATCGAAGAGGCGCGAAGGCTGATTGACAGAGTCTTTATCGGCGCGGCGAATAACGCACCTGCCTCTCGGCGCCTTCAATGACCGGCCCTCGCATCCAAATGGAAGACTGGCCCGATCGTCGCCTCCTCGATCTCCTGAACATCGGGATTCCGATCATACAAGCGCCAATGGCCGGTTCGGATTCCGTTGGGCTAGCCCGGGCTGTTTCGTCGACCGGAGCGCTTGGCTCACTGGCATGCCCGCTGCTCAGCCCAGCCGGAGTGCGCGAATCGGTTCGCGCACTCCGCGATGGGATCGCGGGTCCTATTAACCTTAACTTCTTCTGCCACGCCATGCAGCCTCCCAATGGGGCGGCGACGGAAAAATGGAAGAGCCTTCTGAGGCTGCATTACGAGCAGTTGGGGTTGGATATTGAGACAGTCCCGCCAAGCCAACTGCGAATGCCCTTCGATACGGAGGCCTGTGCGGTCATGGAAGAGGTCAAGCCGGAAATTGTCAGCTTTCATTTCGGCCTGCCGGCGGCCACATCGGTCGAACGGCTCAAAAAGCTGGGCGTAAAAATCCTGTCGTCTGCTACCAGTGTTGCGGAAGCCAAATGGCTCGAGTCGCACGGTTGCGATGCCATCATCGTGCAAGGCATCGAAGCTGGTGGACATCGCGGCATGTTTCTGGAAGCGAACATCGCCACCCAAACCGGGCTATTCGCCCTACTGCCTCAAGTCGCGGATGCCGTGTCGGTTCCTGTTATTGCGGCCGGCGGAATTGCGGACGCCCGCGGCATCGTCGCCGCTTTCGCGCTGGGCGCATCGGGCGTTCAGTTGGGCACCGCCTATCTATTCTGCCCCGAGGCAAACATATCTCCCCTTTACCGCCGTGCGCTCGAGCAAGTCACGGATAACGGAACGGTGCTGACAAATCTATTCAGCGGGCGCGCTTCCAGAGGTATCTTGAATCGGTATGTTCGGGAAGCCGGGCCCATGAGCGATGCGGCCCCGGCATTTCCCTATGCCGCAACCCTTGTTGCACCCTTACGCGCCGCCTCGGAGAAGGCAGGGTCGGTGGACTACATGCAAATGTGGGCCGGTCAGGCGGCTAGCCTCGCAGATTCAATGCCGGCGGATCAGCTTACCCGGAAACTCGCGGCGGATGCTCTCAGTTATTGGCGGAATGGGAATCGAAAGGGCGAATCGTCACGCCCTTAATAATCAGCTTAAGGTGACCCTAAACAATGAACGAAGAAACCGCACTAGATCGGCTGAAGAACGGCGTGCGACGTTACCAGGCGGAAATCCACGCAAAAAACAGCGCGATGTACCACCAGGTATCTATAAGTCCACAGAAGCCGCACGCCTTGATCATCGCGTGCGCCGATTCGAGAATCCACGTGGAAGCGATTACCAGGTCCAATCCGGGCGATGTTTTTGTGGCGCGGAACATCGGCAATATGGTTCCCGCCTACGGAGAGACAGTTGGAGAAGTCAGCGCCGTAATCGAATACGCCGTCTCTGCCCTGAAGGTACGCCACGTCGTAGTCTGCGGCCATTCCGATTGCGGCGCTATGAAGGCTTTGCTGAATCCCGATCTTACAAAAGGTATGCCCGCCGTCGCGCGCTGGCTTACAAATGGCTGTGCCGCGCTCGACATTGCCGATAGCGCCGCGGAACCGGGTCAGTCGCCGGAAGAACGGCTGCGTCGTGTCACCGAAGAAAATGTCATCATGCAACTGGCGCACTTAAAAACTCATCCCTCTGTTGCCCGAGAGATTGCCCAAGGCCAATTGAGCGTTTCGGGTTGGGTATACGAGATTGGAACTGGAGAGATAAGGATTGCGGAGAATGGCGCGCTGCCATTTATGACGCTCGAAAAGGCTGGCGATCTGTAGTGGATGCCGCGCGCCGCGAGCGTTACTGAACGCGGAGACGAAAGCGCGGGCGGATCGGTTCGCTACCGCACCCCGGCGCAGCACTCTCAAGCACAATCGCGTTCGCGGCCAACGCGAAGGCGGAAACAACTTATTGCCAGACGCCATCTAAAGTTGGGTGGAACCCCCATCTGCCCCGAAGATAGAGCGTATAGAAGTGTCAGCGTATACAGTTCCCACCGAGACGCCGGAGTCGGACGGCACCTTGGCATGGAGCGAGACGACGCTCGTGCTAGTTCGTGCTTTCGCCCCCGGCGTCGAAGGAATGGGATATTCATTCGCCGACATCGCGACCGCCACTCTCATTGACGGCCACCTCAAACGTGAGGTAATCGGGCAGAGCGCCTTGCACATTCCTGAAAACTGGACCCGCATGGTGCGTGCGATTCGCAATCTGGGTCGGCCGGGCATCTGCTCGATGGCAATTGCCGCCGTTGACAATGCGCTGTGGGATTTGAAGGCACGGCTTCTGAATCTATGCGTCGCCGATCTGGTCGGACGCGCTCATATTTCAATTCCCGCGTACGGAAGCGGGGGCTTCACCTCGTATACCAACGACGAGTTGGAACGCCAGTTCGCGGGCTGGATCGCGCAAGGACTGACCAGCGTCAAGATGAAAATCGGCCGCGCGCCCGTTTCGGACCTTGCAAGAGTGCGCGCGGCGCGCGGCGCGATCGGAAAAGACGCCGAGCTGTTCGTTGATGCGAACGGCGCGTATGGTCGTAAAGATGCTCTGGCAAAAGCATCGGCATTCGCCGAGTTCGGCGTGAGCTGGTTTGAGGAACCCGTGTCTTCCGATGATCTCTATGGTCTGCGCCTGATTCGTGAACATGCGCCGCCAGGAATGCGTATTGCGGCCGGCGAGTATGGTTACGATTCGTTCTATTTCCGTCGTATGCTCGAAGCGCAGGCCGTCGATGTATTGCAGGCCGACGCGACTCGCTGCGCCGGGGTCACTGGATTCCTTGCAGCCGGCAACCTCTCGGATGCTTTCTCAGTTCCATTTTCGGCTCATACCGCGCCGTCCCTGCACGCTCACGCTGCCTGTGCGATTCCGTGCGCGATAAATGTCGAGTATTTTTTCGATCACTACAGGATTGAAGGGATGTTTTTCGACGGCGCACTCGTGCCTTCCGGCGGTATGCTGACTCCGGATTCGGCGCGGCCGGGTTTCGGCCTCGAATGCAAGCAGGCCGATATGGAGAAATACAAAGTCTATGGCCACACTGTTGCATGACTCGCAGATCGCATGGGCACGCCCCCGTTCCTCGGACTATCCGGTTGGTGAGGCGCAGGAACTCGAAACCGAACTCAAAAAGCGAATTGAAGGCGAGGTCCGTTTCGACAGCGGGAGCCGCGCGCTCTACGCGACCGATGGCTCCAATTACCGGCAGACCCCGATTGGCGTCGTCGTGCCCAAGACCATCGATGATGTTATCGCAACGGTCGAACAGTGCCGCCGGTACGGCGCTCCCTTGCTGGCGCGCGGAGGCGGGACGAGCCTCGCTGGACAGTGCTGCAACGTCGCAGTCGTACTCGATTTTACGAAATATCTGAACAAGCTGATTGCTCTCGATCCGCAAAAGAAGACTGCGCGTGTCCAGCCGGGCATTGTGCTCGACTGGCTGCGCAAGGAAGCCGAGCGTCATCATCTGACTTTTGGGCCTGATCCGTCCACCCACAACCACAACACTTTAGGGGGCATGATCGGAAACAACTCCTGCGGAACGCATTCGGTGATGGCGGGGAAAACCGAAGAGAATGTTATTGATCTCGATGTGCTCACCTATGACGGGCTTCGCATGCGCGTCGGCGCCACGCCCGATGAGGAGCGTGACCGGATCATCGCTTCCGGCGGGCGGCGTGGCGAAATTTATGCCGGATTGAAGCGAATCTCCGAGCGGTATCGAGAACAGATTCGCCAGCGGTTCCCGAACATCCCGCGGCGCGTTTCCGGCTACAATCTGCCGGATCTTCTGCCTGAAAACGGATTCAACGTGGCGCGGTCCCTGGTGGGTACCGAATCCACCTGCGCCGTGACATTAGAGGCAACCGTGAGGCTTGTGTGGAGTCCGCCGGGACGCTCGCTCGTGGTACTGGGTTATCCGAATATTTACGAAGCCGGAGACCACGTTATAGAGATCCTCAAGTTCAAGCCAATAGCGTGCGAAGCCATCGACGCCCTGCTGGTCGAAAACATGAAGATCAAGGGCCTGCATCCCCGCGATCTGAAGTTGTTGCCTGGCGGCCGCGGCTGGCTTCTGGTTGAATTCGGCGGTGAGGACAAGAACGACTCCGATGACCAGGCCCGCCGCCTGATCGATAGCCTCAAGAAACAGCCCGGCGCGCCGGAGATGAAACTCTACGACGATCCCGGCGAAGAGCATCTCGTATGGGAAATACGCGAGTCGGGTTTGGGCGCAACGGCTTGGGTGCCCGGAGAGCATGTGACATGGGAAGGCTGGGAGGATTCAGCCGTTCCTCCGGACAAGGTGGGTCCCTATTTGCGGGAGCTGTGCAAACTCTATGACAAGCATGGATATGAGGGAGCTCTCTACGGGCATTTTGGACAAGGCTGCATTCATACTCGGATCACTTTCGATTTGTTAACCGCGGAAGGGATCGCGAATTACCGCTCGTTCATGGACGATGCGACGTCGCTCGTCGTCAAGTATGGAGGGTCGTTATCGGGTGAACATGGCGACGGCCAATCGAAGGCGGAATTTCTGCCGAAAATGTATGGGGCGGAGATTTGCGAGGCGTTCCGCGAATTCAAGAGCGTATGGGATCCGGAAGGGAAGATGAATCCCGGCAAGATTGTGGACCCATACCCGGTCACATCGAATTTGCGTCTCGGAACAGATTTTGCGCCTCAAGAACCCGCCACCCATTTTAAGTTCATCCACGATAAGGGCAGTTTCACACACGCTGCGCTGCGGTGCGTCGGCATCGGTGAGTGCCGCCGCCAGGAAAAAGGCACTATGTGCCCCAGCTACCGCGCCACCATGGAAGAAAAACATTCCACGCGCGGCCGCGCCCGCCTGCTTTTCGAGATGATGCACGGCGACGTGATCCGGGATGGCTGGAGAAGCGAAGAGGTCTTTGACGCGCTCGACCTGTGCTTGTCCTGCAAGGGTTGCAAAGGCGACTGCCCGGTCAATGTCGACATGGCGACCTACAAGGCCGAGTTTCTGTCGCACTACTACGAAAACCGCCTGCGGCCCCGCTACGCCTATGCGATGGGTTGGATTCATCGGTGGGCGCGTCTCGCATCCCTTTTTCCGCGGCTGGCGAACGCCATGAGCCAGACGTCCCTGGCGAAACGCATCGCCGGCATCGCGCTCCAACGCGAGACGCCCCGTTTCGCGTCTCCCACTTTTAAGGAATGGTTCCACCGGCGGGGAACGCACAATAAGGGCAAGCCCGAGGTCATCCTATGGGCTGACACGTTTAACAACTATTTTCATCCCGAAGTTGCGGTAGCCGCGACAGAGGTACTCGAAGACGCCGGATTCCGCGTGTTAGTGCCACGGGCGCCGCTTTGTTGCGGCCGCCCACTGTACGACTACGGATTTCTCGATCAAGCGGACAAGCTCCTCGGTGACATTCTCGTTCACCTGAAACCGTCCATTGAAGCCGGTATACCCATGGTCGGTTTAGAGCCCAGCTGTCTGGCCGTATTCCGGGACGAGATGCTCGACTTGCGGCCTCACGACCAGGACGCAAAACGCCTTCATGGCCAAGTCTTCACTTTGGCGGAATTTCTCTCGAAGCACAATTACAAGCCGCCCGCATTGCATCACGACGTGCTGGTACACGGGCATTGCCACCAGAAGGCAATTATCACCCTCGATGCCGAGAAAAAGCTTTTCGAGGCGATGGGAGCCAACGCGGAAATCCTTGACGACGGATGCTGCGGCATGGCCGGCAGCTTCGGATTTGAGCAACACAAATACGATCTCTCGATGCAGATTTACGAGCATAGGTTAGGACCGCGCCTGCGCGAAGTTCCTCGCCAAAGGCTTGTACTGGCGGATGGTTTCAGTTGCAAGACGCAGATCGAGCATGCCACCGGACGCCGCCCGCTCCATCTGGCTCAGCTCCTGCAATGCGCCAAACAAGGCGACCCGGCATCCATCGATGCGCGCGACAACTTTGATGACCCCTTGAGCGGCCCTTCGCGAAAACGCAACAGTGCTCCGCTCCTTGCCGCAGCCGCCGTTGCTCTCAGCGCCTTTTATCTCGGCCGGAGGATTTTTCGATGAAAAGCAAGAAACTGGATAGCGGAACGGTCTTGGTATTCGACACCGGCGACGAAGTCGTTTCCACCCTGACGGAATTCGCCAAGGCCCAGAGGATCTCAGCGGCGCACTTCACCGCGATCGGCGCCTTTAGCGATGCCGGTATTGGCTACTTCGACTGGCAGAAGAAAGACTATCTGAAAAATCAGGTGAACGAACAGGTCGAGGTCGTCTCTCTGATCGGCGATATCGCTCTTGATGGCAGCGCTCCTAAGGTGCATGCCCACGTCGTGGTCGGCAAGAAGAACGGAACAACCATGGGGGGACATCTTCTCGAAGCCCATGTGCGGCCCACTCTCGAGTTAGTGTTGCAGGAATCCGCGCAGGAATTGAAACGTAAATTCGACCCGGAAAGCGGCTTGGCCTTAATCGATCTCGGACAGTCTTAAGGCGTCGAATTCTATCCTGCTTGGGGCGTCCAAGCAATGCGGAGAACGCCTTCATGCACCGTGAGCCGACGAATGGATTGAGGGATTTCGCTGTCACCGAACTTCGCACGCCATCGCAATACACAGGTCATCTCACAATTCGCAGTTGCCCGTGTTGTCGCGAGAGCGAAGGTTGCGATCCGAAGACTGTCATTCTGAAGAATCCTGCGAAGCTCGGCTTCGTCCGGGCCTGCGGCGGCGGTGACGACGAAAAGCGTCCCCTGACGGTCCTGTGTCATGCGGTTTTCCACGAGTTTCAAGCCTGTTAAAACTAGCACCCCAAGGGCAGCGCCAACCAGTCCTAGCACCACCTGTCCACCCCCAAAGCAAAGTCCAAGGACGGTGAGCAACCAGAGCGTTGCGGCCGTGGTGACGCCCGCGACAAGATTACCTCGCCGGACGATGGCGCCCGCACCGATGAAGCCCATGCCGGAAAGGATGCCGAGCGGCAAGCGCATCAGATCGTTCATTACGAAAGAGCCGGGCGGCCTCCCCGCAAGAGGTAGCAGCAGATTGACCTGAATCATTGCAATGCAGGCGGCAAGGCTCACAAGGATCGAGGTTCGCAAACCGGCGGCATGCCCGTGTTCGCTGCGATTCAGGCCAATAAAAGAACCCGCAACTAGGGCACAAAGCAGGCGCAGCGTGATTTGGGACCAGCTAAGTTCGAGCGGCATAAGCCTTCCTCTTAAGCGATTTTATCGGTCCGCGCAACTTCTGCAGCCGTTACGATATATGCTGGAGCCATGGCGCGCATCCCATCGTCTAATGAGGTGGTGAAAGCTTCGCCGGCAACCTGCGGCCTCGAGCAGGCCGCAGCGGCATTGCTGACTCGCAGCGTGTCGCGACGCTACCAATTCGTGCAATTCGTGGGCCGATTCCGAGAGGTCATCGTTTGTGATTTTTTCAGCTTTCAGCGTGGCGCAACGCACGCAGTCAAGATCCTCGAAGGCGCGCAGCCCTCGTCACGGACATCACCGCGATTTGGCGAACATCATCGAAGCCGCCGCGGATTGGTGGGCATTGATCTGCTGATCACAGTCGACATAATGTTGGCGCATCTTACGGGAGCACTGCGAAGAACGGTCTGCATGCTGCCGCCCGGCGTCGCCGAGTAGCGATGAACGATGACACAGCTGCGCACCCGTATCGGCGATGAGGCTGTTTCCGCCAATTATGGGGGCGCGTGCCATTCCGCCTTGTGGCCGATCGGGAGCGAGCCTCGCCATAGATACTCATACTGGACGCCACAAGAACTTGCTCGACAGCCTGATGAGTCAATGCTTCAAAGAGCATCGCGGTTCCGAGACGCTCGAGTGCCTGGATCGCGCTCTTCTCATCCACGCAAAACAAAGCGGCAAGACCCGCGGGCGAAGGCGGCACTACGCCAGCGGCTATTGCTCAAGGGACCATGTTGATTGGCGTGACCTCTTAACTCGGGGAACCTATGATCGGGTCGATTCGATCTGAGACAACTCGCCCCAACCCTGTGTCAGCCTAACCCGCTCAGACATCCCGCTCTTCCTGTAAACCTTTTTGTTACAATTGGTTCTGTTGGTATATCAACTGCTTTTCCACAAGCTGTGAAGCGCCACTTCGCATTTCCGCTTTTGTTCAGCCTAGCTTTCTACCCGCTCCAGTGCGCCACTCTGGAGCGGCTTTCTTTGGCCGACATGATCGGAAAATCTACCGCGATTGTGCGCGCCAAGGTCCTGAGTTCGGATGTTGCCGTGTCGGGGCCGGTTATCTATACGCATTATCAACTCCAGGTGAGCGAACGGTATAAAGGGCCGGCGCAATCTACAGTAGACCTTGCCCTGCCGGGGGGCGTCTCACGAGGCGTTCAGCAGAATTATTCCGGGGTGCCGCAACTCCATGCCGGCGAAGAGTATGTCTTCTTTTTGTGGACCGGCAGATCGGGGCTTACTCAGGTTATTGGCCTTAGTCAAGGGCTATTCGCCCTCTCCGCGCCTGGGACGAAAGATCCGGCGCTGACGCGCTCCGCCTCGCATGAAATGATGCTTGACCACGCCACCGGGCGGCAAGTACAGGATCAAACGCTGAATATGACCCTGGGCGCACTTAAATCGCAGATCGCTGCTACCCTCGCCGCACAGGGAAAGAACTAAATGTTCCGTTCCCGGGCTCTTGTTCGTTTCTTCGTTCTCGCAGCGTCGGCCGCGTTGTTGGGCATCCCCGCTCAGGCTTATTACCATTACATTTATTATCAGAGCCGCTTCGCCCCGTTCCTCCCCATACGCGCGCAATTCAATCTCGCGGCTCTTCCCAACAACACCGTTACGTTTTTCGTAAGCGACTCCGGCCCATCCACCTATTTCCCCAACGATAGCTTCGGCTCGGTGCTGGGCGAAGTGAAACAGGCAGTGGCGGTGTGGAACTCGGTAAGCGGGTCCAACTTGCGGGTTGCGTTCGGCGGCCTCGAATCGCCGTCCCAGCCCACCGCCAATACGCCGGGCGCCGATATTGTGTTTGAAGATCTGCCCGGCGTTCTGGGTATGGCAACTCCGAATCTGCCGGTTAATCCTACAGTCATGAATGGACCGAACGGATTGTTCGTGCCCATTACACGCTCCACCGTCATCTTGACGAATAACACCGCGAATACGGAAGGCCAGCCGTTCCAAAGTTATCTCGAAGGGTATTTCACCACCGTGGTACATGAGATGGGCCACGCGTTGGGCCTACAGCACACCTGGACCGGCGCGGCGATGTCGCAGGACATCATCCGCAATACCTCGCGCGCCCGGCCTATCGATGCCGACGACATCGCCGCGCTGCTGTTACTTTATGGGTCTTCGAATTGGAATGCTGCCTATGGTTCCATTGCTGGAAGCGTGAACTTTACTAACGGCAGCCCCGTGAATCTTGCGTCGGTGGTCGCGATTTCTCCCACCGGCCCAGCCATCAGCACGCTCACGAATCCCGACGGGACCTATCAGATTCAAGGCCTGCCGCCCGGCCAATATCAACTCTACGTTCATCCGCTGCCGCCGGATGCCGCGCCGGCCAACGGTTCAGGCTTGCTGCTTCCCTCCGATTTCAACGGCCGGACGTTTCCTTCGAGCGCCGCATTCGCGGCGCAGTTCTACCCCGGAACGCAGAATTCGCAGGCCGCCACGACGGTGAACGTAAATGCGGGCAACATAACCAGCGGCCGGAATTTCAATGTATTGAGCAAGTCATCTGTCCCGATGTACGACATGCTGACCTTCAGTTACTTGGGCCCAACTAACTCGCTTTATATAACTCCGGCGTTCGTGAATGTTACGCCGGGCAGCTTCCTCATGGAAGCTCAACCGCCGCAGGGCGTGTCGGTCGCGACTCCCTCCGCCGTTAACCTGCTTGGGATTGGGAACGCCTACAGCATTGTGCCGGCGAGCTCACAGCAGTGGTTTCTCTATTTCAATGTCCCGCCGCAGCAGCAACTCCCCGGTCCGCGCCACCTGGTTTTCAACCTTCCCAGCGACATGTACGTGCTACCCGACGGAGTCAATTTCACGCAGAAGGATCCGCCGAGCATCACCTCAGTTACTCAGAATCCGGATGGAACAGTCACCGTTGCGGGCAAAAGTTTCGGGCCCGACAGCCGGGTATTCTTCGATGGACTGCAGGCCGCGGGCGGATTCAACAACGGAACGATCACGGTTACTCCGCCCGCAGGCAACAGTGGTCAGCTTTCGACTCTGACGGTTTTCAATGGCGATGGCCAGAATTCGATGTTCCTGCAGGCAGCGAATCCTCAAACCTATAATTATCCGGGGCTTGCCCAGCCGCAGATCCAGTCCGTAAATCCGCAAACGCTACCGGCGGGCATCGCGTCGGAAATCGATATCACGGGCACTAACACTAATTTTGTTGCCGGGCAGGTGAGCGTGGGATTCGGAACCACCGATGTGCTGGTTAATAATGTGTGGGTAGTCAGCCCGACGCATCTCATCGTCAACGTTACCATTGCGCCCAACGCATTGCTGGGTGCTTCCGAGTTAAGCGTCATTTCCGGGTTTGAGGTGATGTCGCAGCCGTTTGCTTTCCAGATCCAGCCGGCCAATCCGGGTATACCCGAGATTGCGTGGCCAGCAGTCAATGCCAGCACGGGGGGTGCAATATATCCGGGCACATACGCTTCGGTGTTCCCGGCTAACGGAACCCAATTCCCCGTCAATCTGCAACTTACCTTGAACGGCAGTCCGGTTTCGGTGCAATATAGCGCGCCCACGCAGTTTAACTTTTTCGTGCCGTTTGGAACGCCCGCTGGTCCCGCCATTCTCAATGCCTCGAACGGCCCCACTAGCGTGAACGTCGTCGTGGAAATCGATAATCCCCCGTCTACTTTGCAGTCTGAAGCAAAGAACTAAGATCGGAGCGCCACGGCGAGGATGCATTTTCGGTGAGCGCGCGAATTTGTCCCGGTTTGACGGGAACGGGCAGGCGGAGCCAAGAAGCCACATGCGCCAGGGTGAGGGCAAGCGCAGCGGGGATGGGAAGGAACAGCGTTTGATTTCCCTCACGGACTTTGGATACGAACTGCCGGTAGGTTGGCATTGGTTCGTAAAACAGATTAAATGCGCCGGTGCGGTTGTCCTCCAGCACACAGGTGGCGGCTGCAAGAAAATCCTTTAGAGAAATATTGGCCACCGGCTGGTTTCCGCCTGCAAGCATCGGGACGACGGGCGTTCTTAGAAGCGCCGCGCGCTGCCGTTGGTAGAGGCCGCCGTTGCCTATAACAAGCCCGGGTCGTAAGACTGCGTGCCCCCGGTCGAGAAACAGGCGCTCGATCTCATACTTAATGCGTCCGTATTCAGATGCGGCATCGCGGCGCGCGGCGTGAGAGCTGACAAAGATCTGCTGCTGTACGCCGACAGCCGCCGCAACCTCCATCCACGCCTTCGTTCCGATAATATTTCGGTGGCCGGCGCCCGGACCGAAATCGTGCGCGCAATGGATCACCACATCTTGACCTTCGAAGACCGTGGAATCGAAGGGACGCCCGAGTTCCATTGTGCGGCGCGAGGAGCCTGTGACCGCATGGCCACGGCTTCGGAGATGTCCGCCGAGGGCGCTGCCGAGAAAGCCGCCGATGGCGGTGATGAAGATTCTCACGGCTGCTCCGCGGCGCGCGCGCGCCCAATGCGCAGCGCGTTGGCCATGATGGTGAACGTCAGGTTTTTTGCAGGCAGACGAGAGAAGCAGGCGCCGTCCACGATGTAGACGCGCTTGGTCCCCGCCAACAAACCCGCGGAATTCGTTTGGTAACGCGCCGGCGTTTCACGCATCGGCAGTGTACCGGCAAAGTGCAGTCCCGCGCCGCTGCCGGGCCGCTGGATAAGCGCCGGATGGGTCACATAGCCCATCTTACGTAGAAGCCGGATCAAGCGCCGCTCGACGGGATGAGATGGTTCGGCGGCAAATTCGGCTTCCAGCACACCCGAGGGCTGTAGGCGAACGTAACTGTTGGCGTCGCTCCGGCCGGGGTAGAAGAGCATGAGTAACCCCATCGCCGGCGCAAGGTACTTGGTCCACACCAGGTTGGCACGGATCGAGAGCGGGAGAGAGAAGACAATGTCCGAACGTAGCGGCCCGGTGGTTCCGTACAAGGAGGCCTGCAAGGGTTCATCCCATTCGTCATCTTCCACAATGAGATTGAGTTGCGCGAGAGACGTATCGTGGATCGCCAGCGCCGAACCTACGCGCGAGAGCTGAAAGAACGGAATGCATGCCATGGGATTGTCGAGCGCGGGAAGGCGAGTCTCGTAATCGCGGTTCGATTCCAGCACAATGCGCGCCGTGTTCAACGCTCCGGCGCCCAGCAGCAATTGACGTCCGTGGTGCACCTCTTGCTGGCCGGTCGTTAAGTTACGCGAATAGACTTCGACGCCCTCGTCGGTTTCGCGGTATCGCGTGACGAGCCGTCCACCACGGTACTCGATGGCGCCGTCGCGCATCATTTCGTTCACCGTGTACGCCGGGGTGTAGATCGCGGGATCATGGGGCCGAAAGAACTCCAGGTTGCCGTATTCATATGCGCCGCGTCCATTGTGCGGCTGCGTCAAGACCGCAAGCCGCGGCCGTCCGACGGCGACACGTTCGCGTTGAAATAACGGAAGCAGACGCTCGTAGCGGCCGATCATGCCGGCGAAGAAGGCGGAGAGCCGCAGCGGCGGCTGCAGAGCGCCGTCGCGTTCGAAGTATGGCGTCAAGTCATCGTTTGCGCCGCTGACGCCTATATCCGCGGTCAACTCATCATAGAAAGGGCGCAGTTCGTCCGCGTTGAGTGGAAAGCCCGAGAGATCGCGATCGGTGAACCGGTAGACTCCGGCGCCCCAGGCGTTCGCAAGACCTCCCTTCGCAAGCGCGATCGCGCCTTCGAAGGACGTGCCCGCTATCGGCGTCTCGCGGCGCCAGTCACGAGCGATATATGACATGTACGGTGACTTGAGCTTGAGGCTGACCGGAGGATTCGCGAGATTATGCAAGCTTTCGAAATGGCTCCCCACAAGGGCGGGAAACAGATCGTCGCTACTTTGCCGCAGATCGTAGGCGTTTCCGTGGAGATCGGGGCAATCGGGCGCATCGCCGCCGGCATCGAGCATCAGAATGGAACGTCCGCGCGCGCCATACGCCGCGAATGTCGCGCCGGGCCCTGAGCCCACCACGATGATGTCAAAGCAATCCATGCCGCCGGATCGCGTACTCGCCTTTGCCAAGCTTCCACAGGGCGCCGAGCGTTGCGGCGGCGAGGGCCGCCCAGGCGCGAAGCCGCGATTCTTTCAGATTGACGAATTGCGGAAGATACATCCTGCGCGGCTCCGCCAAATAGCATACGATTTGCAGCTTGCGGGTTAAGTCGCGGCCACGCCCGTGACGGCGTAAGGCGAACTCTACGGCTTCGGCGTCGAGTTTGCGGTTGACGATCCTCACGATTTCGGGCGATGAATTACTTTCCGCGAACAGCTCGCGATGCGCAGCTTCATAGCGGGCTATGGTCACCTCATCGGGCTGTCGGTGGAACAGAGAGTCGTGAAAGTGCCGGACTTCGGCGGCTAAGACGCTTGTATCCTTCGTGGCAGGACTCATCGCGCGTTCCGCCTTTTGCGTATGGTCAAGCGCCAATGGATTGCGAATACGCTATCGACCGGTTTGAGCGCCCGGTCGAGACCGCAAAAAAGAGGCGCAAGAGGACGCGGAATGAAGCTGCGCAGATTGACACCGCCCGAGAGGAGATAGGAAAACCAGGGAAGGTAATTCCATCGCTCCAGCTCGAGCGCCGGCGCGACTTTGCTCAGGGCCGCGTGGTCGCGGAAGAATACCATCCAGGCGAGCGCCTGATTGGAATCGAGCATGGTGTGGCCGGCGGGAAAGGTCCACTGCGCAGCGCGATCGTCGTATGGCTCGGGGTGGAAAGTGCCAAAGAAGAAACGCGCAAAGGGTGTGTGCGTCTCGTCAACCATGGAAATCACGCCCCCGGGAACGAGGACGCGCTCGGCCTCACGCAGGAAGCTCCCCACATCTGGAATGTGATGGAATACATGCGTAAGCAGCAACGCGCGTACTGAATTCGATCGGAAGGGCAGGAGCCGCCCATCAAGGGCAAGATCGACATTGCCCGGCATTATATCGGACGTAATGGTCTCGGGGCGCAGCTCACGCAGGAAGCTTAAGCCGCTGCCGATTTCGACCATGGGATAGGAACGGTAATCAGCCGGTACGCTGTCGGCGTCTTCTAGCAGCATGGCGTACCAAAGATCGTAGCAACGCTTTACGGCTGGCTTCGATTCGATCATGGCGCGCTGCGCCGCGAACCATTCCGCCGAACCTATCGCGAGACCCTTCAGGTTGGAGTGTTGCAGGACGCCATTCATCGAGGAAGTTCGGACGCCGCGGGCGCGACAGATGGCTCCTGAGAAGCGGCCTGGGGCGACTCGGGGCTACCGCCGCCCGTAAAGATAATGTCGCGCTGCACAAGGAAATTGGCGAGGAAGAGAATGCCCTCGGCCAGCAATTTGGCTTTTAAGACGCCCATTCCGAAACGCGAAGTGAAGAGCACGATCATTCCGTAGGAGATAGTTCCCGAAATCGCCACGAGGGCGGCGTACTGCAGGAACTCGCGCATGACGCGGCCACGCGAATTGAAGACCATGCGCTTCACGGTGGTGAAGTTAAAGGCCATGGCCCCCAGGCGCCCTACAATCTGACTGGTCGCCTTGCTGCCGGTGTAGGCATAAACCGCGCTGAAGAGCAGATTATCCAGCACCGCCGTACAAGTTGAGATCATGGCGAAACGCAGCAGCACAAAATAAATCCGCATGGAATCGAGCAGCGGATTAAAGTGCGATGACGCGTTGCCATCCAGATAAATAGTCCGGATGGGTCTTTCCAGGATGCGCAGGCGTTTGTTCCGGCTGAGCAGCAGCATGTCGAGCTCGAATTCATAACCCTGCGAGGGAATCTTCATGAGGTCGGGCAGGAGATGCGCCGGAATTGCGCGAAGGCCGGTCTGGGTATCGGAGAGTTTTTGACCGGCGACGATTCGGAGCACAATTTTAGTGGCATTATTGCCAAGCTTGCTGCGGAACGGCACGTCGTCGGCAAACACGCGGGAGCCCAGCACCAGCGCGCCGGGGTTCGCGGACGCGGTTTGCGCAACAGCAATGATGTCCTCGGGAGCGTGCTGGCCATCGGCATCGGCAGTGACAACTACTCGAACATCGGGGAAGTCGCAGAGAATGGCATTGATGCCAGTCTTGAGAGCCGCGCCTTTGCCGAGATTGATGGCGTGGCGGACAACGCGAACCTCGGGGTGCGCCGCAACTTCGTCGAATCGCGCTCGAAACCATACGCCGCTGCCATCGTCCACGACTACGATGCGTTCCACGCCAAGCCGCACCAAATCGGCTACCAGGCCAGGAAAATCCGGGCTAGGCTTGTAGGCGGGAATAAGCGCCACGAACTCCGGTTGCGCCATGCAAGGGTAGTCTAACATCGGCGTCCGGTCGAAAAATGTGCGCTTAACAACATGCTTTCGCAGCGTCCCTTAACGGCGAACCTGATCGTTGAAAGCCTGGACCAGCGCCACCGTGCGCGCCTCGGTAAACTTACCATCGACAAACAAGAGCCGTGAGCCACCCGATATCTTGAGGGCCGATAGGAGCCGGCCATTCAAAGAGATGGCGACACGACCGCCGATATTCTTCAAGGTGACTTGTAACTCGCGCATGGCGGCGTCGTGATGGAAGGTAAGAAATATGACGGGAGACTTATCGGTGTTGTGATGGATTTCGGCTGATTCGACATCGCGTTCGGTAAGAAACGGGGTCCGGTCAAGGCAGATGGAACCCGCCGAGTCGGGGTCTTTTAACGGCCGTCCGGCGTTTGGAGTGGTACAAGGCACAACCAGACGCACATCCAAGGTGACGCGTTCCGACGCCGCCGGAGCCATCAACGCGAGCAGCAGAAGGACCTTCATGGAGTCACATTACTCCTTCCAAAACAGTTCCGCGTCGCTGCGCCTTACATAATTTGCATCGAGCGCGGCAGGGTCCACGGCGGCCGATGGGGCCAGGCGCGCGACGGCCACTGCCAGTTCGCGCGGCGTGCGAACGATCGGTACGCCCTCCACGGCGTAGCTGGGCGAGAGGATCTCGATACCCGTCTGCGGCAGGGCGGCTCGCCAACGCTCGAAGCTACCCACGGTTTCGTTCTGAACCACAGCGCCGGCGGCGTCATAAATGGCGCTGTAAACCTCTCCGCGCCGGGCATCGAGGACCGGCGCGCGCAGCGGCGCGGCGCCGAATGAGGCGATGGCGCGCAGATTGGAAATTCCCGCGGCGGGCTTGCCCAACGCTTCAGCCAGCCCCTTGACACAAGCCAAACCGATGCGAACGCCGGTGAACGAGCCCGGGCCGGATGCGGCGGCAAATAGGTCGATTTCTTTCAGGGCAATTCCATAAGTACGCAGCATCTCTTCCAGGTGTCCGTAAATCGCGTCGGCGAAGCCATGAGGCGCGTGAAGCATAGCGGCGCCCAGAAGTTCCGCTCCGCGCGCAAGCGCGATACTGCCATGTTCCTGCGTGGTGTCGAGCGCAAGTACGAGCGGCGTCACTGGTTGAGCTGCGCCGCTTTCGTGACCAGGTAAACCTTGCCATTGGCATTCATGCCATAGACGCGGATCAGCAGCAGTGCGGGAAAGTTGACGGCCAGCCGCTTGGTAAGTTGAAGAGTTCCCTGCGAGCCTGTTCCCAGGACTCGGAAACCCTGATGATCGGCCGTGACTTCACCCGTCCAAAGATACAGCATGGACCGCGTGGCCCGGCTTTCGCGTTTTAGCTTGGTGCTGTAGTGCGGTGGTTTCGACAGTAAAAGATCGCCTTCCGGCTGGCTGATATCGTATGGCGCCTTCTCCGGGTTGGCCTCAATCTCTTGCAGAACAATGTCACGCGATTCGAACTTGTAAGAGCGATTCATGCTCTGTAACGTACCTTCGCGAACCAGATGGAGTACCCAGTCGTGGGAGTTGTCCGGGGGCGCCGCGGTGAAATGGTCGCCCGAGAACTTCTTGCGAGTGATGGCGCCATCCGCGGGGTTGATCCACAGCACGTCATAACCATGCTTCTCGACGCGCAACTCCAGCGCTGAGGGCTTCTCGATGTAGACCAGATATTCGGCGTCTTCAAGCGCCACCGCCCGGCCGCCGTCGACGTCGAAGTAAGGCTCCAACTCCCAATGACGCGTCGATGCCAGTATGTCGTACCACACGCTCATCGCCTTCACATCGTCGGGCGCCGTGGCGGCAAGCGCGGGATACTGGCCATCCATGGTTGCGTTCCAAAGGTGACGGCGCAGGGTCGCGGCATCCGCGCCGCCGATGGCCTGATTGACGAAAGGCACGGGATAGAGTTGATGTTCAATAGCGCCGACGTTGCTATCGTTATTGCCGTATGCCGCAAAATCCATCCAGCCATCGTCCAGCAGCGGCGAGGAGGTAATATGCGCGCCGGACGTGCGCGGGTGGTGGTAGCCATCGAATTCCTTTAGCGCGCCTCCAACCTCCTTGAGTAAAGCGCGTGCGTCGGGATAATCCTCAAAAGCATCGACCGCTTGCCAGGTGACGTTCATGGCGGCATACCGCGCTACGACGCAGCGTACGAAGCGCCGCCGCTGATCGGCCTGGGGAAAAAGAGCGGTAAGCGTGCCCTCGCCCGCCGCGAAGACCAGGTCGGCGGTAATGCCTTTGCTGTTGAGATAGCGGACGCGCTCGTCCAGTTTTTGAAAATAATCGAGCCTAGGGGAATCGGACGCGGAAAAGGCGGCCTCGGGACCGGGCCCTGTAACGGCGAAAGACAGGTGGTTGAATTTCTGCGCCGCGCGGGCATCCACCAGTGCGTGAAAGGCGGCGTCATCGAGAGATGCGAGGCGAGGGATGGCCGCCCCCATCCAGAGATGAGGCTTTTGTTGGTCATTACGAAATTCCGTATACGCCCAGTGATGCACATTGGCAGCGACGATGAAGCCGGAGGATTCAGAGGCGGCGGCGTTCATCGAACCGGTCTTGTCGTTCAGCTCGGCCACATTGCTAATGGTGTGATAATCCCACTGGCCTGCCTCGGTGGGCGCGAAGCGGATCACCATCCGCCGTCCTCCATCCCAAAAACCGGGAAGCTCGATGGTACGGTGGCGCGGCGAGCGCATCTCTGCGCGCAGTTCGATGGTCTTGTATGGATTCGGATGCTCGGCCGCGGCCTGCGCGCTAAGCTCGAAGACAAGCTCGCAGGGTGAATAGGCGGACGAATTGTTGCAAGTTGTAGAGGTCTGCGCGCCGGCTGCTTGAGCGAGCACGGCGGCAATCAGAAAACGGAAGCGCACCTATTTACTATCTTACCTGCGCGGGCTTGCGCGAACGGCGGATCCAACCCACCACCGAAATCACGCTGCCTACGACGCATATTGCGATCAGCGCAATCAGGATTCCCTGCACAATATCACTTTGCGCCCACTGCAAAATCCGGCGGCCGAAAAGCAGCGCTAGCGCTCCCAGGGCTGTGAATCGCACCATGCGCGCCGCGCCGGTAATAGCTAGCATCTTTTTGCGCGGGTATTGGAACGCGGCGGCCGCCATGATGAAAGGAGTGAAAGGGAACGGCGGCGGGGCGATGGAGGCTACGATCAACGCCCAGGCGGCGTTATGCTCCACCTTGTCTTTGAGATAGCTGATTCTCCGCGCGGAAAGATGCTCCTCCAGACCATGCTCTCCGGCCGTGCGCAGAGTAACATCGACTAGCAAACACCCAAGCACGCTTCCGATAGTAGACATGGCGGCGTAATAGAACATAAGCGCGACGCTGTGATAGTGCGCGGATAACGCGACCACCAGAAGATCGTTGCCGAGCGGAGCGAAAAGAAATGACGAATCGAGAATTCCGAGCAGCAGGAGGCCCGGACCGCCTAGATGCCAGAACAACCGAAACAGCGTGTTCGCGATGCCGTGCATCCGCGTGGGGCGATACAGTTCAGGGGCCAAACAGCGGAATCGTACGAAATCGAGGGCCAGCGAAACACCCTCGGCAGTGTGATAATCTCTGCTTCTAGGTTCCGAAACGCGCATGAAGCTTCTAGCGAAATTCAATCTGATTATCGGAGTGGTTTTGGGAGTGGGACTGGCGATTGCCGCCGTCATGTCACGGAATTTTCTGCAGGACGATGCGCGCACGGAAGTGTTGGGGCAGGCGCGCCTGATGATGGAAGCCATGCGCGCGGCGCGGGATTACACCACGCACCAGATCAAACCGCTGCTGGTTAACCAGCAGGAGCATCAGCGATCTTTTCTGCCGCAAACGGTTCCGGCGTTCGCCGCCACCGAAGATTTCGGTTATTTGAGGGCCGCTTATTCGGACTACGCCTATAAAGAGGCCACTCTGAACCCTACGAATCCGCGCGACCGCGCGGTGGCTTGGGAGGAGGATATCATCAACACCTTCCGCAACCATGGCGCGAAGGAATTGGTTGGCGAGCGGGATACGCCGACGGGCCGGTCGCTCTACCTGGCGCGGCCAATTGCGGCCGATCCGCCTTGCCTGGAATGCCACAGTACGCCGCGCGCTGCGCCGCCAGCCCTGATTCGGCGCTATGGACCGAGTAACGGTTTTGGCTGGCAGCCTCATGAAATTGTAGGTGCGCAGATTGTTTCCGTGCCTATGGCGCTGCCGGTTCGCATGGCCGCGCAAGCATTTCGCACGTTGATCGTCTATCTTGGCGGGGTGTTTTTGACCAGCCTGATTTTGTTGGACCTGGCCCTTTTATTTACCGTGGTTCGGCCCCTCCGCCGGCTCTCCACTATGGCCGATCAGATCAGCACCGGGCAGATGGACGTACCGGAGTTGCCCGTTCGCGGCAAAGACGAGATTGCCGTGCTTGCCGGGTCGTTCAACCGAATGCGCCGAAGCTTGGACCGGGCATTGAAGATGCTGGGTTCTTAAGTGGCGCGGACGGCGGCGAGAAATCGGCGGCGATCGGTATCACTGTCGATCTCCGCCGCGACCGTGCTTTGCAATTCCTCCAGGCTCCGCGCGCTTCGCGAAGCACGAGTCACCACCACCTTCGCAATTGGTCCGATATAGAGCGCAAGAGTCTGCGACAGGCGCTCGAGTACGGCTGGGTCGAAGCCAACGGTGGCGGGAGTGCGCGGCGGCAGGGTCACCGTAACGGCCGGGCTGCTACTTAGAAACGACTTGCGCGCTTGGGGATCGTCAATCTGCAGCGCCAAGGCTTGGCGGATCTCGGAAATCGTGGCGTACTGGCGCGCGGCGTCTAAAACGAGACGATGGGCTATGGGGCCGACGGCGCGCGAGAGACGGCTTTCCAGATCGGCCAGTTCGGGATTGTTAACGGAGGTATCAAAGGAGCGCGAAGGGGCGCGCGATTCCTCAGGTCTCTGACCGGAAGCCAAAAGAGCGGTTCGAAACTCATCCGCGGTCTGAAAACGTTCCGTGGGATCTTTGGCAAGAGCGCGCATTATGGCCGCGGATATCGAACCGGGTATGCGGGGATTCAAGGCGTTAGGCTCGGGCGGAATGAGATTCAAGTGCGCATTCATCAGTGCGTGATCGGTTTGGCCTTGAATGGGACGGCGGCCAACCACCATCTCATAAAAGGTCAGGCCCAAGGAGTAGATATCCGAACGGGCGTCGACCTGCCCTGCCATAATCTGTTCGGGGGACATGTAGGCAAGCGTGCCCACGGCGAGACCTGAGCCTGTGAGCTGCGCCGCGGACGCGGAACGCGCGATGCCGAAATCGGTCAGTTTTACCACGCCGTCCTTGCCAATCAAAATATTTGCGGGTTTGATATCGCGATGAGTGACGCCGCGCTGATGAGCGAATGCGAGGGCCGCGAGCACCTGAGTGACGTAGTGCAACGCCTCGGAAACTTCTATACCTTGGGGACGCAGCAGGTCCTCCAGACTGACTCCCTCGACCAGCTCAAGAATCATTACCAGGCGGTCGTGGATGCGCTGCGCGCTGTAGAGAGCGGCGATATTGGGATGCTGCAAGCTGGCATGGACCTTGATCTCTCGCAAGAAGCGCTCGACGAAATCGGGATTTTCATCGAGGTCGGCTAACACAACCTTCATGGCCTCCTCGCGATCCGTGAGGAGACTGCGCACGCGAAAGACCTTGCCCATTCCGCCGCGCCCTAATACGCCCGTTACCTTGTAATCCCCGACAACATCGCCGATCTGGATCGCCATCTATTCATCGACTGTAACGCGAAAATCGGCCGGCGCGCTTACGTCGCAAGCACAGTCACTTCTTCTTGCGAATGACGATTGACCCATTGGCCGAACGGAACGTGAGATCTGCCCCACCGCCTCCGATGGCTGCGAGGACGGTGTGGTCGAAACGCACGCGATATCTGCCGTCGGGAGTGTTATTGGGCTCGGTGAGGGCGCGACCGGCGCCTACGTTGACGTCGAAATCGCTATAGATGGAGCCGTTATCGGTGGTCAACTTCAGGTTTGCTTTGACGTCAGCGGGGAGCGTAACGTCAATCGAGCCGTTGAGGGTGCTGAAGGCGGAGGGCTTTGCCGCGTCGACTCGATCCATTGTGACTACAACGCTCGAATTGTGCGTGTTCGCCAATACCGAGCCGGAAACGTTCAGGATACGCAGGCCGCCGTTATGCGTCTCGGCGTCAATTTCGCCGTGCACGCCATCCACGCGAATGGAGCCGTTGCTCGACCGCAGATGCAGCGACGTATCCACGGGAACCGTGATCGTAATGCCTTCGCTGCCGCCGGGAGAATGGTCGCGCACGGTGATTGTGTTGTCTTGCTCTTCGACATTGAGCCCGCGACTGGGAAGGTCGATGCGATGCATGCCTTCAGGCGCGCGGCCATCGCGTCTGGAAGGTCGGCCGCTGTCCGTTGCCACGATAACGTCTTTGCCTTCATGACTCTTGATCGTAATCGATCCGTTGGTGGTGGATACGTCCACTATTCTGGGCCGGGAGCTGTTACGCGCGGGCACTACAATCTGGCCGCTATCCTGCGCGCATGCGAGCGCGCACACCACTAACGCGATGCCCGTGGGGGCGAAGATCCGTTTCATTCTCTTGTCCTCTAATTTCCCTTGGTATGCAGGCGGATACTGCCGTTGAATCCCTCAAAGTGCAGGCTGGGGCCGCCTTTGCCCACCTGCGCGGAGCCGCCCCCGTTGGAGCGATAAACGAACTTCGCGTTGAGATTCTGTCCCGCGGCGATGGTGGCGGGCAGCGGCGACACATCGAAGTCGGAGAAGACGCCGCCATGGAACGTCTTGAAGTGCAGAGCAGCGTTAAAATCCGGCTGGAAATAGGCGTCGATGCTGCCATTGAAGGTTTTGAAGGTGCTGTCATGCTCCGGATTTTTCCGGAAGGCAACCTTCATGCCGCCATTGAACGTCTGCACCGTCCCAGACCCGCTGATATCCTGCATGTCGATACCGCCGTTAAAGCCGTGAATATCGAAGGGGCCGCTGGTTCCCTTCACTTCGATCTTGTCGTTGAAGCCCTTGAGATTCAGCTCGGTCTCAGCGGGAATCTGCACATCATAATCGTAATTTACGCGGTACCCGTAATAGTCGTCGCCGCGATCCCGATGACGCCAGGGGCCGTCATCATAGAAGCGCACGTAGTTGCCTTGCTGCGAAATATCCAGCCGCGCTTCGCGTTTGCCGTCATTCAGCGCCGATTGGGTGCGCCCGCGAACTTCTTTGTGAATGGTGACCCGGATCTGCGAGCCGCTATAGCCATCGACGTGAATATAACCGCGCATGTTGTCCACCAGCAGACGTTTGGCTTCTGAAGAATGGGAAACGTCGAACGTTTTCTGGATCGTTTCTTTCTCGCTGAAGCGCCAGTCGCGCCAGTCGTCCCAATCGGAGGCAAGCGCCAGAACCGGCGCGACGCCAATCGATACGATGACGATTCGTTTCCAAATGCGATTCACTGCGTCACCTCCAATTTATGTACCGCCAACGTCGCGCGCTGGCGCACTACCTCATCCATCTGTCCATCCTGCGCGAGCTTCCCTAACATGTTGCGCAGGCCGGGCTCGGAGCCGCGGTTCGAGGTCTGGACCAGCAGGTCGATAATCGCAACCTGTACCAGCGCCGAATCCTGCACCAGGACGGCGTCGGCCAAGGCGCGGCGCACGTCGGGATCATCCGCATATTTTTGCAGCGCATCCACGGCCGAAAGCCTCACGTTCACGTTGGCGTCGTGATTGACCGCGCGCAGCAGCGCCTGCTCCACTTGCGCGTCGGGGCGTCCCATCTGAGAACTGAAACTCACGCCGCGCAAGCGGTCACTGGGAGATTGCTCCTGCATGAGTGACAGCGCGACCAGCTGTCGCAAGCCCTCCACTTGACCCTTGAGCTGGGCCATT
Organism: Bryobacterales bacterium; assembly: GCA_963703295.1. Classification (GTDB taxonomy): domain Bacteria; phylum Acidobacteriota; class Terriglobia; order Bryobacterales; family Bryobacteraceae; genus PALSA-243. The sequence continues at coordinate 5,806,023 of OY969810.1, read as the reverse complement.
TCCGGCGGCATCTCATGCGGCGCAGCAAATTGGTAACGGCCGGCGGCGATGCCGAGGATCAGGAGAGCGGCAGCAATTCCGACCTGCCACGCGGGATTCGCGGGCCACCAGGCGAACCACCGGCTAGATCCAGCCGATTCGCGTTTTTGCGTCGCGCGTTTCGGCGGCGTCTGTTCCAATCCTGCCCGATATGCGTTCAGCATTTCCATGAACCGCGTCCGCATGGCGCGGTCCGGTTCCGGCGCCGACATAGCTTCCAAACCCCTCCAGACGATTCCTAATTCAGCCAACTCATTGCGGCACCCGGAGCAAGTCTCCAGATGTTCAATCAGGTTTTCCCGCGAAGTCTTTTCCAGCTTTCCGGCCAGGCACTCCGGAATCTGTTCGCGAACGCGCTCGCAAGTCATGACGACGCTCGCTCTCCCCGCAAGGAAAAGAACCGGTCTCCCAATTCGCGCAGCGCGCGGTGCACGCGAACCTTTACCGTGCCTACTTCCACGTTCAATACGTGGGCGATCTCGTCGTATTTCAACTCCAAAAAACGGCTCATCACAATCACTTCCCGTTTCTCTTGCGGCATAGCCGAAAGCGCTCGTTTGAGGAGCGCAGCCTCTTCCTTGTTCTGCGCTTGGCGGTCGGGAGGCGCTTCCGGACTACGGAACTCAGGCGCGGCCTGCGATAGCGCAACTTGGTTCTTGTTCTTGCCCGCCTGATCGGCCAGCGCATTACGCCCGATCTGGTACATCCAAGGCCGGACGGCGGTTCCGATCTGATAAGTGTGGCGGTACTTCAGGATGCGGAAGAAGACTTCCTGCACCAGATCTTCGCTGGCGGCAACGTTCGAAGTAAGATGCAGAAAATAATGGTACAAGCCGCGATGGTGACGGTCAAAGAGCAGTTCTAACCTGCCTACGTCGCCATTCTGCACCGCCTGCATGATCTGCTCGTCCTCCACGTTGCTCGCTTTCGTAATGGAATACTCGCAGTCTGGGAAAAAGTTACGAAGAAAAAGGAAGTTTGAGGGGAATTAGAGGAAAAGAAGCTCGGGAAAGGGCAGGCAACAAAAATTTCCCGCGCCGGAAACGCAAGTTCCCGGCGCACAGGAAGCAACTCAAATTGAAGTGAGGATCAACTACCAGCGCGGTTCGCGCCGGCCACCACCACCGCCGCCGCCACCGCCGCCGCCAGGACGACGTCCGCCGCCACCGCCCCCACCGCCGCCAAATCCGCGGTTGCCGCCGCCGCCACCGCCGCCAAATCCGCGGTCGGGTTTGGGGCGCGCCTCATTCACATTAATCGATCGCCCATCCAGACTGGACCCATTCAGCGCCGTGATCGCCTGGTCCGCTTCCCCTTCGTTTTCCATTTCCACAAATGCGAAGCCACGCGACCGGCCGGTGTCCCGATCCGTCATAATCCTCGCGCTGTTCACAACGCCATAGCGCTCAAACAGGCTCCGTATTGATTCCTCAGTCGAATTGAAACTTAAGTTGCCTACGAAAATATTCTTCACTCTTCTCGATCCTCCAGCCAATTTGAAAGCGGGGCTAATCAGGGAAGGAATACACGACCGGATTGGCGGAAGCTATCAAACGCGCTCCAACTATAACATGGCCGGTTAATTCTTGGAAGTCGGTAATTTTGTCAAACCGTGGGAAAATAGACTGATTTAACACGTCAAGCCAGACAGTCCTCCCCTTCGTTTCCTATGTAGTTACAAGGCAATTACGGATGGCAAGGCCCAAACAACTCGGGGATTTCCCTGTCGGACGATGTGTCAGACAAATGCCCCGCAGTTACTGCCCCAACGTCACTTTTAGCAGACGGGTATCGCCATTCTTGATCTCTACCGTATTCACACTGGCTAGCCCGTTCTTTTCCACGGTGATCTTATAAGTTCCCGGCGTGAGCGTTAGACGGGTTGGCGTTACCTCTGTGACCGCCTTTCCATTTACCTCAATCGCGGCGCCAGGCGGGTTGGAACTTAGCAACAGCACTCCAGTTTGCGAACGGAGAATCACGGCCGGCATGTCAAGCGGCGTGGCGCCAACGTCCACTTCACGATGCTCGATCTGATATCCCGGCAGCGTGAATCCCAACGTGTGGCGTCCTCGAGTGGCGTCAAGCTGACAGGGCGTGGAGCAGGATTGGTCGGCGCGTCCGTCAATCGTTACGGTGGCCCCCCCAGGGCTAGTTACAAACCGTAAGGGCTGTGCCGCGGGCGGTACTGCGCGCGCTAACTGTGACGTAACAGTTCCCTTTTTTGCCGTTTCGGGCGAAGCTGTCTGAGTGACCGGCTTCGGAATGTCTTCCGGAGGAGCCGATTTAGCAGTTGCGTCATCCGTACTCTTCGATTCCACCGGTGGCGGCCCAAGCGCGCTCGGCTTCGGCTCCGCGGAAGGTGTTCGTGCGGCGGGGACGTTCGCCACTGGTGAAGTTACTTTCGGTCCGGGAGTTTTCGGCGATTCGGCGTCGTCATTACGCGCGGTTTGCGGCGGAGTTGAGCTCTGCCATGGTCCCGCCTGCCAGCCAATCAGCGCCAGCAACGCGGCCGCCATCAGGATAGCAGCCAGAAACGGAAGGAAGCCGGATTTGCGCTTTTCGCTGCGCTCCACGGTGGTCGTGCCGCCGGCACGCTGAGGACGCCGGGCGGCTGGGATCCTGGCAGCGGGCAGTGCGCCTTCGGCGATGGTGGGCGCGTTTAAGCTTCCCCCGCGCGGTAGAGGTTTCCAGTTCTTAGCCGCAAGGCACGCCTTTTCCAAAGCTTCGATGAATTCGGTGCAAGTGCGATAGCGTCCGTCGGGCCGTTTCGCAAGGCCTTTGCGCAGGGCGGAATCGATTCCGCCGCCTAGACTCGGATTGATACGATGCGGGGCCATCGGCTCTTCGGCGACGATCTTATAGACCACCGTCGTGAGATGCTCGCCCGTGTAGGGCTTTTCTCCAGTCAGCATCTCGAACGCGATTACGGCCAGGGAGAACTGATCGCTTCGTCCATCCACCGGCTGCCCTTGCACCTGTTCGGGAGACATGTAATGCGGCGTGCCGACAATCGACCCCGTCATCGTGAATTGTTCCGAGGTTGTAATCTTAGCGATACCGAAATCGGTGATTTTAGCGGTGCCGTCGCCCGCAATCATGATGTTCGCCGGTTTGATATCGCGGTGCACGATACCTTTGCCGTGTGCGTAATCGAGCGCGGCTGCGGTTTGCGCCAAGATGCCGAAGATGCGATTTGGAGCCAGCGCCTGCGGCTCGGAAAGGACCTGGTCTAACGTCGGCCCATCCACGTATTCCATGGCGATATAGGCCAGCTCGCCTTGCTGCTCCACGTCATAGATGGTGACGATCCCGGGATGAGAGAGATTTCCGGCGGACCGCGCTTCGCGGAACAGGCGCTCGCGCAAGCGCTCCTGCTCTTCGGGCTTGCGAGCCCCGCCCAGCTGAATGGTCTTGATGGCCACCGGCCGCCCGATATTCGGGTCGATGGCATGGTACACAATGCCCATCGCGCCGCGGCCTAACTCCCTGACAATCTTGTAGCGGCCAATGCGGTCCATTCAGTCTCTAGGAATAACACATGGCTGCTGCCACGTTTCGCGCTCGGTCAGGCATTCGCTCCCACGGAGTAAACTAATAGATTGAACTTTCGACACTCGATTTGCAACGAGGCCTTTGAGAAGTGGCCATTCGCCGACGCCTGCCGCGCCATTCGCAAAATCGGTTATATGGGCATCGAAATCGCGCCGTTTACGCTGGCTGAAAAGCCTTCGGACGTCAGCCCGGCGCAACGCGCGGAATTCCGGCGAACCATGCGGGAGGAAGGGCTTGATTTCGTAGGCTTGCACTGGCTGATGGTAGGTCCTCCTGGCCTGCATGTCACAACGCCCGATGCCGAAGTTCGCCGCCGCGGCTGGGATCACATTCGCGACCTGATCGATCTCTGCGGAGATCTGGGATCGAACGGAGTGATGGTATTTGGCTCTCCCAAGCAGCGCGCGACTACTGGCGGCTCGACGCGTGAGGAGGCCACGCGCCGAATGGCGGAAGGCCTCGCCGGCGTCGCGCCGCACGCCGAGGCGCGCGGCGTTACCGTGCTGCTGGAAGCTTTACCCATTGGACAATGCGACGTGGTGCAGTCGTTGCAAGAGGCGGCGCAGATTGTGCAAGAGATCGGCAGCCCGGCGATTCAGACCATGTTCGATGTGCACAATGCGATCGACGAAAACGAGCCACATGCGGCGCTGATCGAACGCTATTACGCGCACATCCGCCACATTCATGTGAACGAGCTCGATGGCAGTCACTGCGGCGCCGGCAATTACCATTTCCGGCCAATCTTCGAAACGCTCCGGCGGCTTAATTATCAAGGGTGGATCTCGCTTGAGGCCTTTGACTTTGCCGTAGGCGCGGAGCGGCTCGCCACAGAATCTCTGAGATATCTGGAAACCCAATTCACATGAGTCACTACGTTGTCACTGGAGGGGCGGGATTCATCGGTTCCGCTATCGTGCGCAGTTTGCTGCGTGAAGGCGCGGGAAGGGTGATCGTTATCGATAACCTGCTCACAGGTTACGAAGCGAATCTGGAGGAGGTCAAGCGCGAGATTGACTTTCAGCGCGCCGATATCCGCCACTATGAAGAGATTGCGCCGCTCATTCACGGCGCCGCTGTCGTGTTTCATGAGGCTGCGATTCCATCGGTGCCGCGTTCCATCGACGACCCGGTGCCTTCCCATGAGTGCAACATCGACGGAACCTTCAATGTGCTGCGCGCGGCGCGCGAAGGCGGCGCGAAAAGAGTGGTCTACGCCGCTTCTTCCTCCGCTTACGGGGATACGGACGTTCTTCCAAAGGTAGAAGACATGATGCCGCGGCCAAAATCCCCGTATGCCCTGCAAAAGCTGGTGGGTGAATATTACTGCGATCTATTCTCGTCTGTGTACGGCCTGGAAACCGTGGCGCTACGTTATTTCAACGTGTACGGTCCGCGCCAGGATCCGACCAGCGCCTATTCGGGAGTGCTTTCGCTCTTTATGAATGCGGCCATCGAACGGCGGCCGCCCACGATTTTTGGCGATGGCGAGCAGTCGCGCGATTTCACCTACGTGGACGATGTGGCCGAGTTGAATTTGAAGGCAGCGCGCGCCGGCAATGTTTCCGGCAAGATTTATAACGCCGGCAATGGCGGCCGCGTCACGCTGAACCAGGCGTGGACGCTATTGCAAAAGCTGGAGGGATTCGAAGCGTCCGCCAACTTCGGGCCACCGCGACAGGGAGACGTCCGCGATTCCCAGGCGGATGTCACGGCAGCCGTGCGCGACTTGGGTCACGCGCCGCGCTTCTCTTTCGAAGAGGGGATGCGACGGACGTTGGAATGGTATCGGAAACAGTAGACCCGGGCGCCTATCGCAGCTCAAAGTGAACCGACTTATCCGGAAACAGTACGCCTGCAAACTGCCGCCCGCCAAAATCATCCGGAGTCGGAGTCTCGCCGGTATAGCCGCGAAGACTCGTATGCGGGAAGTAGGTATGGATTGTGGGTAAGTCGCCGGCCGGAACCATCAGCGCCTGTTCCGCCAGGTGATGATCGCGGATGAAAGCCAGTACGCCCCACTCTCGCGACTCAGGTAAAACGGGCTGGGCGCGATCTTGCCATGCAGTGTTGGCGGCAAGCAGGGAAGCCATGGCGGCAATTCCCGAAAGACGCATCCACAGGCGTGGGAATCGCAGTGAGCCGGCGAGTACGAATCCGGCAAATACCAATAATTCCGGCTGAAATGGCAGCAGGTAGCGCGGCATGGTCGTATTTACGCGCAGCATGATTAGCCACATAACACCGGAAAAAATCAGAAACGGATAGAGCGCTCGCCGCGCCGGTAGTTCTCGCGTGAAGACATAAGATAGGATTGCAGCGGTAATGAGAAGCCATTCCACCGGAAATCCAAGCAGACGGTTACGCCAGACATCGGCGTAAGTGAACTGTCCCCATAACGCCTTGCGGTAAACCGCCTGATAGGCCAGGAAGGCATACGCCTTTAGAAACGCCAGCTTGTACAACGCCGCCGGCCATACCACGGCTACCACGCCAACGAACAGCAAGATGGATTTCCACATCAGACCCCAATCGGTGCGCAGCGTTCGGCGTTCCATCCAGGCGACGCAGACCAGAGTAAACGCCAGAACGAACGCGACTTCGATGGTGCAGAAGGCAAGTGCGGCGGCGACAACCGCGAAATACCAATGGCGTCGATCGCCGGTAACAATCATCCGGGCGATCAAGATCAGCGCGGCCAGACAGAATGTTGCGAACATCTGGTGGGGCGTGATCTCGGTAGTACGGACCACCGCGTAACTCCACAGATAAAGCGCCGAAGCCAGAAAGCCCGCCATCAGGCCGAGCATTCCGGGGAAGATCCAGAACGCTCCGCCATAAATCAGGAACGCGGTGGCTAGCGGAATGAGGGACCCCGCGCGTCGCATCGCGGTTTCATCGAGGTGCAGGGGCTTCAAAGCAAGTAGCCAGTATGCGATCAGTGGCCCGTGCCAATGGCGATAGAAGAGTACGTCGTTCGAACCGCGAATAAACTCAGAAAGTTCCGTACGTTGACCGGATCCCGCAGACCGCCCGATCCGATAGAACTGCATTATCCCCAGGGAGGGATTATCGGTAGCCTGCCCGAGCGGGCCGACTCCCGAGGCGAACATGTAGTCCGCCTCGTCGTAATCGTAGGGACCCGAATAAACCGCTCGCGCAACCAGGAACGCGTAGACGCCCACCAGCGTCAGAATGCATAACACATGCCAGGTACGCGCGACAGACGATCGCGTTTCCGTGGGCTGCATCTACTCGACAGTAAGCGACGTAACCCGCGTGGCCTTCTTGCCGAACGTATCCGCCGCGGTCAGTTCCATGCGGTAAGAGCCGGGCTGGAGTTGGTCGACAGGCACCTTCAGCGCGACAGGGGCGGTCGGATTTCCTTTGCGTAGATAGTTGGTAACTTCGACCATTCCCGAATCGAGTTTCTGGGCGCCGTCTTTATCCCGGATCACCATTTGGACTCCTATCTTTAACTTATCTGTGTCTGTCTCAGGTTCGTAGACCTCGACGTAACATGCCACATTGTCGGACTTCTTGTAAATGGTGTCGGCGGATGGGTTGAGTTGATAAGTGATGGGACCGGCCTGGACGATAAATGGCGTACGGCCGTCCACCAGATCGGCTTGGACGCCGAGATCCTCGGCGCCCAGGCGGTGCAGGTTGCTGCTCAACAGGATGCTGCTCACCTGGAAGTCCTTACCGGTAAACGGCTCGATTTTGAGTGGTAATTCCATCTTGCCGAACTCGGCGCCGCCATTGGCGGAATAGGCGATCTTGAAGCGATATTCGCCGGATGCCGCGTCGAACTGATTTTCATAATGCAGTGGCTTTTCCGCAAACTTCTCCAACTCTTTCTTATCCTCAACTTCAAGTTTTACCGTGTCGCTGAAGCGCGCGCCAACAGTTCCATCGGGCTTGTATGCAAGTCCTAAAACGTTAACCTCCGACTTCAGTTTGCCTTTCACCTTCTCAAACTTAATCTTATCGGTGGGTATTTCCATCGAGAGATCGACCCGCGCCGTATCCGGACCGTTGTAGAAGAATGTCACCTGCGGAACGGGTGAAACCAGAGTCCCGGGCTGGGCGCTTTCGAGCCGGGTTTCGAGCTGTTTCTCGGACGGTTTTCCCGCCAAAGCATCCGTCGATCTTACGTTGCAGTAACCGCTGCGCGAGCGGATCTTGAAGCTTTTGGCGGATACCTTCAGCGTATGGCAGCTTCCTTCGGCCGATTCGGCCGGCGTATAGCCAATAATGTAGAACTGGTCCTGTTCATTGCCGATCTTTTCCAAGCCGGCCAACAGATCGTTGTTATTCACAATTACGAAACCGCCTGTGCCGTCGGCTAGCATGTAGATCGCCTGCTGATCGGCCCCGGCGAATGGCGGGAACGGCGGCACGATGGTGGGAGCGCCCATGCGCGCGCCATAAGGATTGTTTGGATTGCGGACGTTGTTATTGATCGGGTTTCCGCCGCCTCCACCGCCGTTGGGAGCGCCGCCCCGGTTCCCTCCTCCCGGCATCCCACCACCCGGTGCGGAGCCGGTGCGGCCAACGTTTCCACCTCCGGTAGTACCTCCGCTAGGCGCTCCGCCGCTGCCGACACGCCCGGCTCCGCCTCCGCCTCCGCCTGCCGGGGCTCCGCCGCCGGTCGAACCGCCTCCGGTAGACCCGCCTGTCGCGCCGCCAGTGGTTCCACCACCGCCGCGGCCCGCCTGTTCAGGCGCCACGAAGGAATTGCCAAAAGCCGCTGGTTGGATAGCCGGTTGAAAAGCCGCCGCCATCGCTAAGAGAGCCGAGTGTACGCGCGACTGCCCACGCAATTCGGCGCCGGGATTGCGTCCGCCGCGCCCGCCCATTCCCGTCCCCGTACCGAACCCCGGGGTATCGCTGAAGAGGCCGCGCACGTCGATGGGATAGACTGCGACGTTCGCCTTGTTGCATGCTGCGACAGCGGCTTCGATGGAATACCGCACGTCGCTATTCAACGGCATTCCGGCAGTCAGCAGAACCAGGATTTTGCGGCCTGGCACCTCTTCCATGGCCTTGGCCAAGGTCTGGAGTGCGTAAACCATGTTGCGCGCGCCGTATCCGGCGAGACCCGGCAAGCGGGCGCCGCCATTGCCAGGATTTGCCGATTGCAAAGGCAGCTTGGTTCCCCTAACTACCTCGCGCAGGCGGTCGGCATCATCCGTGTAGTTTTGCGCGATCTGCAAACTGCCGCCATAGTTGACCACGGCCATGAGACGGTTGGGGCCCGCATTCTTATCGATAAACTTTTCGGCCGCCTGGCGCGCGCGCTGCTGGTCGGTCAAATTCATGGTGGAGTTATCGAAGAACAACGTCAGATAATGTTTCTGTCCGTTGCGCGGAGACGCGGGATCCGCTTCGAAGGAAAATGTCGTGATGGACTGTTCTTTGCCGTCCTCGTAGACCTTAAAATCTTTCTTGTTCAGGTCTTTCACGTAGTTATCTTTTTTATCGGTAACCACGGCATCCACCACTACCAGACGGGTTTCCGTCTTGATCACCGTGCCCGATTCCGCGGGAGGCTTAGATTGATCCTGGCCTTGCGCAGCCTGTCCGTAAAGCGCCGCGGCGCCCATCGAAGTGGCCGCGACGGCCAGCCAAAGATTATTCAGTCGCATCGTAAATCCTCTCTCGCGACACGATATGTGTCGTCTGCTGTCTCTTGCCCGCATTCGGTCTCAAAGAGGCCGTTCACGGGATATCAACGGCGCTATTTTCGGCCGCTATCATCTGCGCCTCGGAATCTCTTACGACCAGGCGCACGACATAAACTCCAGGTTTCACACTGAAAGCGGTACGCACGGTCAGACCGTTATCCAGTTTCTTTTCCAACGTATCTTCTTTCAAGCGCATCTCCAGCTTCTTGGTGATGGCGGAAACAATATTTCCGTTACGGTCGAACAGGCTCGCAACGATCGTGACGGTATTGTTGTTGCGATCATCGGCCTTGTGATAGCGGAAATGCTTCACATCCAGGTGGGCCATCACGGTAACACTCGCCATTCCGTTGTTGCCTTTAAAGAACTGCGTATGCAGATCGACCGGCAACTCGCGTATCTCTTCGCGCGAGAAGAGGGCCTCTTCAATTTCCTGCTTGGCCGTTTCCGCCGCATCGGTAAGGTGCTTCGGTGAATAGTAGCCTTTGCGCGCTTGCAGATCATAATGGCCCGATGTCTTTGCCAAGCTCACCTTCAACGCATGGAAACTGCCGTCCAGGCGCAGATTTTGGGGCGAAAACCCGAGAATGTAGTATGTGTCGGGGGCCGCGGCCGTGCGGCGGAAACCCTCGTCCATGCTGTTGTTGTCATGGAAGAAAGTTCCTCCCGTGCCGTAGGCGATTTCGGCCAGCGTATCGCCTTCGGCCTGCTGTGAGAAGCGCGCGTATTGATCCTTCACGCGTTGTGCGGAGGCGGCCGTTGAGCGCTGCGAAGCATCGTACCCGGCCGACACGTAAAGACCGCGAATATCAAGGCCGTTGATGGTAATGTTGTTGCGGATCGCGCGATCGATAATATCCGTTTCCTCGGAGCGTAACGCGTCGTTGGTATAGAATCCGGGCGACGCCAGCGCGATAATGCGCTGGCCCGGCGTGGCCGACATGCGGCGCAGGACGTCTTTCAAAACTTCATAAGCCACATGCGATTCGTGCTCGCCGACAGAGAGCATACGCTGCGCGGCGGCCCGCGCCAGCTCCGGCGCCATCTGCACCGAGGGGCCGCTCAAGTTCTGGCAGATAATGAGGTCCGTACTGGCTGCCTGCAGCGCCGATGGATCGTTCTTGTTGACAATCATATCGGCCATGTAAAAGCCGATGTCCGGACATTCCTGCATCGCGCTACGCGCGATGGGGTGAGGCTGCAGCCGATTGACGGCGTCCAGCAGTTGATCGCGGTTGTCGGTGAAATCCGTCACGCCCAGACCCGACGTGGTAAACACGCCCGCGCGATCGGTGGGGGTCAATTCGTTCGAAATATGGCGTACCGCGGCCTGCCGGGCATACGCCAAGTCTCCGAACGACGCATGAACGTCGTCAAACAGATACGCGATGAAGCGCTGCGGGACCTCAGATTGCGCTGCTTTACTCCTGGCGGAGGCCCCCACGCCATCGGCGTCCTCCACGAACTTGATGTTCTGCGAGCCCGATTTCTCGGCGGAAAAGCGCGTAATTACCTGTGGTTTGCCCTTATCGAAAAGCTGGAAATCGGCTTTGGTGAGACCCGTAATCGTCTTGCCTTTGCCGTCGCGCACCACTACTGGCACCATGACCAGGTTGACCCGCGCCTTAAATACGGCCTGTTCATCGTGCGACGACATTTCCGCTACGGACTGTTCCTGTTGGGTTTTGGTCTGCGGAGGCGCTGGCGCGCCGCCCTTTTCCACAGCGGCCGGAGGCGCGGGCGGTTGCGGCGGATCCTGCGCAGCGGTCGCCCCGAATGTTGCCGATAGGCACAACGCTACCCCCACAGACTTGCAAAACGCCATCCCTATGTTCTAGCAGAAACGGCGGACCCACGTCTGATTCCGCTCTTTTCAGCCGGCGGCCGGCGCTCCGCGATCACGGCTCACGCCGGGACGGCCCCACGAATAAAGCTCACGATGGCGTCGAGCGATGCGCCAGGTTGGAACACGGCCGCCACTCCCTGGCGCTTGAGTTCTTCCGCGTCTTCATCGGGCACGATGCCGCCTACCAGCACCTTGACATCGGTCATATCTTTCTCGCGGAGCAACTGCATGACGCGCGGGACGATGGCGTTGTGAGCGCCGGAAAGAATAGAGAGGCCGATAACCTGCACGTCCTCCTGCAGAGCGGCATTGACGATCATTTCAGGAGTCTGGCGGAGGCCGGTATAAATGACCTCCATGCCCGCATCGCGCAGGGCGCGCGCGATCACCTTGGCTCCGCGGTCGTGACCGTCAAGGCCGGGCTTGGCCACCAATACTCGAATGGGGTGCGCCATTATAGGCGCACCGTCTCCTGATAGGCGCCGAATACGGAACGAAGAGAGTCGCAGATCTCGCCAAGCGTGGCGTAGCATTTTACGGCTTCAAGCAGATACGGCATCGTGTTTTCGGTTCCTTCAGCCGCTTCGCGCAGCGCATCGAGAGACTTTTGGACTCGGCCGTTGTCGCGGCGCGCGCGTAGCTTAGTCAGCTTTTCCTCTTGATGCCTGCCCGCCGATTCGTCGATTTGCAGCAACTCGATAGGCTGATCGTCCGATTGAAATCTGTTTACGCCCACCACGATACGCTCGCCCGCTTCGACCTCGCGCTGATAGCGATAGCTGGCGGCGGCGATTTCGGATTGCGGGAAGCCGGCTTCTATCGCGGGAATCATGCCGCCCATCTCGTCGATGCGGCGGATGTAATCGTTGGCGGCAGTCTCGGAATCGGCGGTCAACTTCTCCAGGAAGTAGCTGCCTCCCAAAGGATCGGGCGTGTTTGCCACGCCGCTTTCGTATGCCAGCACCTGTTGCGTACGCAGCGCAATGGTCACAGCCTGCTCGCTCGGCAGCGCATACGCTTCGTCGAGTGAATTGGTGTGGAGAGATTGCGCGCCGCCCAGCACTGCTGAGAGCGCTTGTATCGCGGTACGCACCACATTGTTATATGGCTGCTGCCAGGTGAGCGAGCAGCCCGCCGTCTGCGCGTGGAACCGCAGCTTCATACTGCGCTCGCTCTTGGCGCCGTAACGATCGCGCATCGCCAGCGCCCAGATGCGGCGCGCGGCGCGATATTTGGCGATCTCTTCGAAGAAATCGCTATGCGCGTTGAAGAAGAAGCTGAGACGGGGGGCGAACTCATCGATTTGGAGACCGCGTTCCAACGCCCAGTCGACATATTCCATGCCATCGCGCAGCGTGAAAGCGAGTTCCTGCACGGCGGTGGAACCCGCTTCGCGAATGTGATATCCGCTGATGGAGATGGGGTTAAACTTTGGCGTGTGGCGAGCGCCGAACTCAATGGTGTCGGTTACCAGACGCATGGAAGGCTTAGGCGGAAAGATGTATTCCTTCTGTGCGATGTACTCTTTCAAAATGTCATTCTGCAGGGTGCCCGACAGGCTCTTCCAATCCACGCCCTGCTGTTCCGCCACCGCCAGATACATCGCCCACAGCACGCTGGCGGGCGAGTTGATCGTCATGGAAACGGTGACATCGCCGAGCGGGATGCCGCGAAACAGAATTTCCATGTCTTCGAGCGATGAAATTGCGGCGCCACACTTGCCCACTTCGCCTTCACTCATGGCATGATCGGCGTCGTAGCCCATCAGCGTGGGAAGGTCGAATGCGACCGAAAGCCCGGTCTGTCCTTGCGCCAGCAGGTAGTGATAGCGGCGGTTGGTTTCTTCCGGCGTCGCGAAGCCCGAGAACTGGCGCATCGTCCAGAGCTTGCCGCGGTACATGTCGCGATGGATGCCGCGCGTATAGGGAAACTCACCGGGCTGGCCAGGGTCGATTCCAATCACATCGTCGGGACCGTATAGTGGGTCGACCGGGACCCCGCTAATGGTTGTAAACTGGCGTTCGGCGACTTTCATTCTTGCTACCGATTCCATCTTAGCGCCCGGTGGCGCCACGGATTCGTGGTTCCATATTATTTCATGCTGAAATCCACCATCTTTCGCGAATACGATATACGAGGCATCGCCGACCTGGATCGCGCGGACGCCGAGCTGACCGATGCCGGCGTTGAACTGCTGGGGCAGGCGTTCGGCACATACATGCAGCGCCACAGCGGGCCCAATATCAGTCTGGGCCGCGACACGCGCTTGAGCTCGCCGCGCCTGCGCGACGCGCTGATGCGCGGCCTCAAGACGAGCGGCTGTCATGTGACCGACCTCGGCGTGGTGCCTACGCCGGTGCTTTACTATTCGCAGTTTCATTTGAAATCGGACGGCGCGGTGATGATCACGGGCAGCCACAATCCGGCGGAGTTCAACGGTTTCAAGACGGTCTGTGGCGAATCGACAATTCACGGCGAAGCCATTCAAGACCTGCGGCGCATGATGGAATCGGGCGACCTGATGCGCGGCGAAGGCAGCGAGACGGAGGCCGATTGCGTCACGCCGTATGTGGAAGAGGTTGCGGCGCAATTCCAGTTTCCGAGGCGCATCAAAGTGGTGATCGACGCGGGCAACGGAACCGGCGGACCGGTGATGCATCGCCTGTTGCAGCGGCTCAACGCGGATGCGACCGAGATGTATTTCGAGATGGACGGCCGTTTTCCCAACCACCATCCCGATCCGACGGTACCGAAGAATCTGGAGGCGCTCATCGCAAAGGTGCGCGAAACGGGCGCGGCGTTGGGTATCGCATTCGATGGCGATACGGACCGCATCGGCGCCGTGGATGAAACGGGCGAAGTGGTATACGGCGATCAGTTGATGATCATTTACGCGCGCGAAATTCTTTCGCGCAAACCGGGGGCGACATTCATCGGCGAGGTGAAGTGCTCGCAGGCGATGTATGACGATCTCGCGCGACGCGGGGGCAACCCCATCATGTGGAAGACGGGCCATTCGCTGATTAAAGCCAAGATGAAGGAGACGCACGCGGAGTTGGCCGGCGAGATGAGCGGCCACATGTTCTTCGGCGACCGCTACTATGGCTTCGATGATGCGCTCTATGCGGCTTGCCGATTGATGGAGATTGTGGCGAACTCCGGCCACGCGCTGTCGCACCAACTGGCGGATTTGCCGAAAACCGTCACTACCCCGGAAATCCGCTTCGATTGTTCGGATGAGCTGAAGTTCAAGGTGGTTCGCGGCGTTGCTGAGGCATTAAAAGGGCGATATAAAACCATTGATGTGGATGGCGTGCGCGCGATCTTTGCCAAGGGCTGGGGATTGGTCCGGGCGTCTAATACACAGCCGGTGTTGGTAATGCGATTCGAGGCGGAGACGCCGGAATTGCTGACGCAATACCGCGCCGAAGTGGAGGAAGTTGTGAGCGCTGCCAAAGCGGCTGAAGAAGGTCGGGCGTGATTCGCGGCGACGCCCTGTTGCTGGGCTTAGTTGCATTGGCTGTCGCGCCGCTCTTGCTGGCTCAAGGTTCCAAGCCGCCGGCGGCTTTCGAAGTGGCTTCGGTACGGCTCTCTCCGCCGGGCGGAAGCGGGATGACATCGATCAGTCCTCCCGGTTCGCAGACTTTTACGGCGACAAATGTCCGAATGGAGATCTTGATTTCGATGGCCTACGGGGTCGATTCGGATCGCGTTTCCGGCGGACCTTCGTGGATGGGCTCGCAGGCATACGACGTAACTGCCAAGGCGGAGGGCGGCGCGCGTCTTAGCTACCAAGAACTGGGACCGCCGCTGCAGAAACTGCTTGAGGAGCGATTCCATCTCGCGGTTCACCGTCAGACGAAGGAAGGCTCGGGCTACGCTCTTGTAATTGCCAAAGGTGGACCGAAACTGACCGAGACCAAAGGCGGCGCGCCGCACGCTTACATCCTGAAGGGCGGCGTGAACCTGCAGAATTCGCCGATCGACGGGCTGGCCGGTACGTTGTCGCGTCCGGCAGGGCGTTCCGTGGTGAATGAAACGGGCATAAAAGGGAACTATGACATCACGCTGGAATATGCTCCCGAAGGCGCGGTTGATTCGGCTAAGCCGTCGTTATTTACGGCGCTGCAGGAGCAACTTGGTCTGCAATTGGTTCCCCGGAAGGTGCCAATTGAAACGGTGGTGATCGACAGAGTGGATCGGGTTCCGACGGAAAACTGACTAACTTCTGAATTCACGGCGGGGACTATTTAACCGACAGAAGCGGATCACTCTGCGGAAGAACTCCCATCTGTTGGAGCATCCCGTATTGATCCCAGTTATTCCATGCCTCGATAATCTTGGAATCGGAGAATTTGACGAAGGTGATGGCCGTGACCGACACTCTTCGCCCGCTTGCCGCCAAACCCGCTCCACTTCCGGTATGCGTCCCGGTCAAAATCAGCCGCGCTGCCGCATTTTGACCCTGGACGATTGTTTCCTGCACGTCGATACGAATAACCGGCATCACGGCCCGGATGCCCCGCATGAAAGTTTTGAACCCCTCCGGACCTATAGCATCAGTTGAGTTCTCACCTAATCCATGAGCAATGCCGTCAATGGCGAACATCTCATCGACTGTCGCTTCGTTACTCTGGTTCCATACTTCCTCGAACCATCTGCGGACTAACTTGTCGTACTCATGCGCCATAGTATGAAGGCTCCTTCCTGGAAACTCTACCATAGAGCCTCGGTTTCTAAGGCGCATATGGCCTGCCGGGCTCGGAAGAGAGCTGACTGGCATGGTCTAGTGTTCCTTATCGAAGTTCACGGTTGTTGACGCTTGGAAGCGACGGTGATTCTTGTACTCTACAATTGTCCGCTGTAGACTGCCATTGGATTTCTGTCTCACAAAGTCAGCCGAAACGGGGACGCAATAGGATGCGGCTCCGATTTTCACCCAGTCCCAGTTTTCGACAATTGTGTCGCGGTCAATTCCGAATTGCGGGGGATAGCCCTCTGCTTGTTCTTCGTAGCGAATTACATTCAGCCGGTTCGCATCGACTAGGATGCGGCCTACTCGGGCGGGATTATATCGGTTATGCGTATTTCCCCAAACATAAGTGAAGAAGCATCCGCCTGGCGGGGAACTGAACCGGTAAACCAATACTGGCTGCCCACCTACTTCGTCATGTTTTAAGAATTCGATCTTGGTTGGGCAGTCCGGATGGAACAGGGGGTACAGTTCGATGCCGAAACCATACCAGAGCTGTCCCTCCAGTTCCTCAAAAGGGCGGCCCCAGTCCAAGCCATTCCAGCGAATGCGCCGTCGACGAAACATTCCCGATCCCGCACCTGGCCGGAAGGTTCCAAGCGTAATCTCGGTATCTACGGTATCGAGGAATCGCCAACGTTTGGCGGTAACACTGCTGCTATATTGACGGGCTGCTTCGTCCGCCAATAGATCGGGCAGTGTTGAGAAATAGTTCAGATTCACCTGGCGGACGTCTTGTAACTTAGCTTGCTCGGAGGCGTCATTGGCCGTGGCGGCGCCCTCACGAAGTTTCAATAGATTTCCCGCTCGCTGCCACGCTAGCAATGATTCCGCGTCGGCCGTCTCCGATGCGGTTGCGGGCCGGAGGAGACGAAGACTCTTCAATTCAAGGTGCTGGTGAAGACCGTCATCGGCGTCGTAGACCGCATTGATCTGTTTGCATCCAATCAGAACGCGATCGGTAACCTTGAATTGCCCGGCGATGGCCGCAGACGCTAGATTACCGGAGTTCGGCAGAACAGCGTCAATCAACCGGCCATCGTCCAGCCTTACCGATATGGAACCATTCCTCACCCGTTCGAGGCGGCCCGCAAATTCAGGGTGCTCAGAAAAGGCCGGGTCCGGCTTATCTTCCTCTGAAACCAGCGGCTTCAGCTTTTCGAGTGGAGTAGAGGGGTCCAGTAGGTACATGCCAATATCGTCGACCGGCGCATTCATATTCGAGAGCGCGACGATTCCTACTTTGGACTTGGCATCGTATCCCGCGAATGCCTGGTACCCGTTGGTCGCTCCGTCGTGCCAGAAGATCTGGCGTCCGCGCCTGGTGGCCACGATCCAACCAAGCGAAATGTCGTACCCGTCCTCAGCCTTCCGCCGTACTTTGATCATGGAATGCATCGCCGGCGCCAGCGGCGAATCGAGATATCCAAGATTCGCTGCGACGAAGATGAGTAGATCGCGCGCGTTGCTGCGAAGCGCGCCCGCTGCGGCTAGCGCTGGTATATCCCATGGGGAGTGGGAGCGCGGGTCCAATCACATCCTTTTGCGAAGTGCGCCTGCATCGTTTGGGTAAGAGCAATTCCGGTGTTATCCATACCGAGCGGGCTTGTGACACGCGCCTTCACCATTGCCTCGTAATCCATCCCTGCACGACAGCCAGCGCCTGTCCTAGCAACCCGACTCCAAGATTCGAATACTCAAACTTGGATCCGATATTGCGTTTCAGTTGAAAGCCCGACAAGAACTCGAACAGGTTTAACACCGTGTAGTCCGCTAACGAATTCTCAAGATTTTTCGGTGAGACAGTCGTTGGCATCCGCGGCAAACCTGAAGTGTGCGTGGCCAAATCGAGCAAGACGATTTGTTTGCCCGCGTGACGGGGCATCTTCACATTTAGCGGAAGATACTTGGCAACTGGATCGTTAAGCGACACTTCACCGCGTTGCACCATATCGGCGAGGATCGTCGACGTAAAAATCTTGGTCACAGAACCGATTTCGAACATGGTATCTTCGTCGACTGGCCGCGGATCGTCGAGGCCAAACTTGCCGTATGAGATGAAGCGCGGACCGGTGTGATCGACTATTCCAATGACAATGCCAACGCCTGATGCAGATTATCGATGCGTTCGGCCAGGATGGAGCGGATGGCTTGGTCGGGTGGCACTTGCGCCCAAAGGCGGCATGCAATCGTCAATGCGAAACAGACTCGTCTCAACGCCGTGGCTCTTGAGCGGATTCGAATCCCTGCAATCCATCCTCCAATGGAGCCGCTGTGTCATTCTTTAGTCGAAAGGTGAAATCTTCGGAGAACGTGAAGGTATTCGTTTGGCTGGACAGACGGGCGCGGGGCGGGAAAGTGAGACACACTGTGGCTAATCAAGCCGCGTGGTGATGCGCCGGTGAATAGCGACAGACCGTCCATCTCCGTCATCATTCCCGCCTTCGACGAGGAGCGCTGCCTTCCTACCACACTGCAAGCGGTCGAGAACTCCGCGCTTCTTCTCCGGTCACAACATGGCGTCAACACCGAAGTGATCGTCGTCGATAACAACAGTGCGGATTCGACTGCAGAGGTGGCCCGCTCGCTCGGGGCACATGTGGTTGCAGAATCGGAGCGTAATATCGCGCGGGCGCGAAACTGCGGGGCGGCGAGTGCACAGGGAACGATACTGGTTTTTCTCGATGCCGACACTTACATCCCCGCGGAGTTGCTCCAGCGCATTCATCAGGTATTAGCAATTCCGGGCTATGTGGGAGGCGCGGTGGACACCGAATATCGACCGAAGAAACGGAGTATCCGCGTCTATTTAGATCTATGGCGAATGCTCGGCAGGGCCGCTTGTATGGCCCAAGGGGCAACACAATTCTGCCTTCGCGATACCTTCATCGCACTGGGCGGCTATGACGAATCGCTGTTCATGGGTGAAGATGCGGACTTCTATGCGCGGATGCGCAGACATGCTCGGCATGTTGGAGCGAAAGTACGCTTCATTGATGAACTCAAGGTCATTCCTTCGTGCCGCCGCTTCGATCAGTGGGCTCTTTGGCGTACTCTACTATGGACTAACCCACTGGTGATCGCACCATTACGCCGCGCGCGTTCCATGTGGCGAGGGTGGTACGATGCCCCGCTCCGCTAAGCGCATCCTATTCGCAACCATCGGCTCGCTGGGAGATCTGCATCCCTGCCTCGTTTTGGGGCTGGAGTTACAACGGCGCGGCCACTCCGTCGCGATCGCCTGCGCGGAGTTCTACCGAAAAAAGGTGGAAGCCCACGGCATCCTGTTCTGTGCGATGAGGCCCCACTGGAAACCAAATGACCGGGAACTGATCCGGCAATGCGAGAACCTGAGGACCGGCCCGGAGGTCTTGTTCCGCAAGCTAATCCTGCCCCACCTCAAGGATACCTACCAGGATCTGCTATCTGCTGCCAGCGATACAGACCTGATGATCTCTGGCGAACTGGTGTACGCGGCGCCGCTCGTCGCTGAGAAGCTTGGGCTGAATTGGGTATCCGCAATCCTCTCGCCTTCATCGTTCTTTTCTTCGCGTGATCCCTCGGTGCTTGTCACGGCGCCGGGTCTGATTCTGCTGCGCAACGCAGGGTGGCGGGCGTACCGGGCCGGTCTCAACATCTGCCGCTTAGCGACCAACCATTGGTCACGCCCGGTACGTCAATTGCGTCGGGAGTTGGGTCTGCGGCGCGATTGTGACCCGGTTTTCCGCGACAAGTTCTCCCCTGACCTCGTCCTCGCCCTTTTCTCGCGCTGGCTGGCGGAACAGCAACCCGATTGGCCTGCGCAAACAATCCAACCTGGTTTTGTCTTTTATGATCGGGAACAGCCTGACGGAGACTTGCAGCCCGGACTTCAGGATTTTCTAACTTCTGGAGATCCGCCCGTTGTGTTTACGCTGGGCTCAACGGCCGTACATCACCCGGGAGGTTTCTACACTTCCAGTATCGAAGCGGCAGAGGGGTTGCACTGTCGCGCAGTCTTGCTGGGGGTATCGGGATCCGCCGGTATTGTCGCGCCGAACGTTTTTGCGTTGCCGTATGCTCCTTATTCGCGAGTATTCGCGCATTCGTCAGTGATCGTGCATCAGGGCGGCTCCGGAACGACGGGCCAAGCGCTTCGAGCCGGCCGGCCCATGGTAGTCGTGCCATTCGGATGGGATCAACCGGACAACGCGGCGCGAGTCGAACGGCTGGGTGTAGGACTTCACGTGCCGCGAGAGGCCTACTCGTCAGCTACGGCGGCAAGCGCCATTCATCGTGTGCTGACCGAACCCGATTTTATCGCTCGCGCGGCGGAAATCGGCGAGCGAGTGCGCCGGGAAGATGCGCTGACTATTGCCTGCGACGCGGTAGAACGCGTCCTCAAGCGCAAGGATTGCGTTACCGATTGACGGCTCGGACCACCGGGAATGCCGAGATCCTGAGCCTGGCGCCGCCCATGGGAACCAACGTTAGCTCTTGCAAGGGTTGATCGGTTTCGGCGGGGCTTACGGGCAGGACGGCGACCATGCCGTTTTCGTCCAGACGCCATTGGGGTATCAGTCTTCCCTTGGCCTTTATTTCGATGGGCGCAGCGTCGTTGGTGAAAGGGTAGACGCCGGGCGCGAGCTTGCGATGAATCACTTCGAACGAGCTGCTAGGGAGCAGTCCGTAATTCCAAGCTGAGGTGGGAAGGATCTCGAAGGAGGGCCACTTCTCCGCGTCCGCGTCGGGCTGCCAGCGGGAATCCGCAATGGCGTTCTTGGTGGTCTCCACCCTTTTATACTCTTCCTGAATTTTCAGCGAGAAAGTCAGGGGACCGTAGTCCACACTGACGCTGTCTTTGTTCTTGGTCCAGGTGCGCAAACGCGGCTTGCGAGGGAAGTTTATCTCCAGGCGATCGCCCGTTTTCCAGACATTGGTCACCTTAACATACGATCTTGGCTGGATGGCGGTGTTGGCGCGTTTTCCATTTATGCGCAAGGTGGCGCCCTCGGTCCAGGATGGGACGCGCAGGTAGAGCGGAAATTCGACGGGAGTTTGGGCGCGAACCGCGATGCGGATGGTGTCCTCGAATGGGTATTGCGAATCTTCGGACAACGTTACCGGCGCGCCCTTCTCACCGACTTTGGCGGTTACCGATCCGGCTGTGAAGAGTTGCGCAGCCAGACCGTCGTCGGCCGTGGCGGTCCAGGCGCTTTCCAGATAGTTCACCCATGCGCTCGAGTGATTGTGTTGACAGCACCGGCTGCTGAAAGGGTTCATGAGGAAGAACGGCCCGCGGTTCGAGACGCCGGGGGCGTGATTCTTGCTGTCGCTGACGACCATGTTCGGCGCGGTCAAATAGCGCAGTGCGCGATAGTCCGGGGTTAGCGCCGCGGGTAAGGAGTTGAATGCGACATCCTCCGCATTCTCAGCCCAGAGGGTATCGCCGGTATAGTTCAACATCATGCCGTCGGAGGCGATCTGCTCGACCATGCTGCACAGCTCGGCGGCCTGATGTGGATCGTCATGGCCGGGACGGGCATTTTCGTCGGCCCCGAACATGCCGCCGGGAACCTGGCCGTACTTCTCGCGCGCGAGGTGAAAATCGGCCTCGGAAGCCTCGAGATCCGCGAGGTGATTGCTCTGCAAAAAGAAAGTAGCGGGCTCCCGAAAGCATTCGGCGATGTTTACGACGTGCCAGTTGGGAAGCGCGCCTTGTTGTCTCCAATTGGCCGTGTTGCGATCGATCTTAGTTGCCAGTTCCAACAGCGACGGATCGCCGGTGCGATTGTAGAGCCAATAGACGCTGGCGAGGTTGTCGCCGCCGCGGCTATTTTCCCAGTAATCTTTGAGAAATTGTGAATCGGGAATGGTCAACTGCCAGTGAAAGTAGCGGGTCATGAAGGGGACCACACGGGCGTCCGCCGAATACTCGAAGTAGGACTGCAAGACCTGGAGCATGAGCATCTGGGCCCAAAGGTCGCGGGATTGAGTGCGAGTGAGGTGAATGGGGCCGAAGTCGCCATTGGGGCGTTGGCTGTTGAGCGTGCCTTCAATCCAGACCTTGGTTTCGCGTATCATTTCTGGGTCGTTCAAAACGTATCCGATGCGCGAATATCCACGCAGCCAATACGGGACCTCTTCCCAGCCGTAGTCGCCCTTGCCCTCAATGTTCAACCAGGCGTTATTACGCTTGGTGAGCCAGATGCTGATTTCACCCAGGTGGCCGGTTAGCCCGCTGCGTTGCAACTCGAGCGATTTTTGTAGCCAGCCGCCGGGTTGAAAGCTGGTAATCGGCAGCGCCGGGAACGGCAGTGGCCGCAGCGGAGCCTTGGAGGAATATATGTGGTTCACCCGGCCCGCCGGCGGCCCATGGACCACTTCGATGCGCGGCGCCGCGAAAAGACATAAAGCTGTAAGCGAAAGACCGGGAAACGTAAACCATTTCATCAGAAACCTCTCAACCATCTCCAGGCGCCGTTGAATTGCGCAAGGCGACTTTTCAAAGATAACTCAGCATGAAGGCGCCACAAACTGCCGATAACCCTTCGTATCGAGTTGGCGCGCCATCGAACGCCAAGGGAGGGAAAAGTGAAACTGTTGAAATGCCGGGACCTGAAGAGTGGCGACATCATGCTTCAGTTTAATAGCGGCGCCATAGCGGCGAAGATCATACAGCTTGCGGAACGGCTGGTGGGGCAGGCGAACCACTCAGTTGTCCACGCAGGCATTTTGTCCGACCAGGACACTATTGTTGAGGCGTTGACGAACGGCATTACGAAATGCACCCTGCGCCGAAGCGATCACCTGCATCTCAGTTATTGGGTGTGGCGCGCGATCGCCATGAACATCGGGACCGGGGCAGGGACCTGCGCCGAGATGATGTGCGACATCCACAAAGCCCAAAAAACGATTGCCTATAATACGTTCGGATTAACCGGCGCACTGAGCACCGGCAATAGCAAACCGCTGAGCGCTTTGACCATGGATGAGATTCTCGACAAGATCCTGCACGGCAAAGGACATCCCTTCTTCTGCTCGCAGTTCGTCATCTACACGTACCAATTTGTTGCGGCGCAGAACGGCCTTACGCCTTCGCAGGCGTTCAACGTCAATGATGCGAAGGTCTCTCCTGCGAGGCTGGCGGCGCTGCTGCAGCAGAGTCCCATGTTCCAGCATGTCGGGCTTTTGCAGGGCGGAGATCGGTAGGCGGATTATTTGGGGAATTTTCGGCTCGATATGGTAAAGCTGAGAGAGAAAGGCAATCCGTGACGACGCCGACGATACTTGTGGCAACGTGGGGCCATGGTCTATTCGCCGTCACCGGTGATAGGACCAAACAAGAGATTGCAAACCAGCCAGTCCGAGGGCTGGCGCCGGATGGACGCGGCGGCGCCCTTGCCATTGTTGACGGGCATTCACTGCGCAGGCGTGCACCTGGCGCTGAATGGGCAACCGTCGCGACGAGCGAGTTCGAGCTTTCGTGCTGTATGGCCGTTCGAGACGCCATCTACGTAGGAACGGACGATGCGCGCATGCTGTGCCTGAGCCATGATGGCGGCGTGCTCCATCCTATGGATGGATTCGATAACGTCGCTGGCCGCGATGCATGGTTTGCCGGTTCCGCAATCGTGAACGGACAGCGTCTCGGGCCACCGCTAGGTATTCGCTCGGTTGCAGCCAACTCGAACGGGAGCGTCCTCTACGCCAACGTTCATGTGGGAGGCATTCCCCGTTCCACGGATGGCGGAAGAACCTGGCAGCCCACCATAGACATCAACAGCGATGTGCATGAGGTGTGCGCGCACCCGGCAGATCCCGATATCGTCATCGCGGCATCCGCCGTCGGGCTTTGCATTAGCCGCGACGCAGGGGCGACGTGGACCATAGAAAAGCAGGGCCTGCACGCATCGTACTGCTCCGCGGTAGCGTTCTCGGGCGACGACATCCTTGTCGCCGCGTCGACGGATCACTTTGCGGCCCAGGGAAAAATCTATCGCCGGCCAACCAGACCGGATGGAAAGATATCGGCCGTCGAAAATGGCCTGCCGCAGTGGATCAACGGTATCGTCGACACCGGTTGCATCGCCTCAAACGGCTCAACGATTGTAATGGTCGACAGAGGCGGGACGTTGTACCTGTCAACTGAATTCGGGCGGGCTTGGTCAGCAGGCAGCAGTGGACTACCTGTCCCAAACTCGGTTCTAATCTGTTAACCAGAAATTGAACGGCACAGGTCCACTTCTGTTGGCCCCCCGGACAATCCAGACCGCAGGCGCGCCAATTGCCCGGTAAGCGCCGCGGTGCGGATGTGGTCTGGGAAAATTGTGAGATGTCCATGCGATTGGGATTTCTGGGAACGGGTACGATTACGTCCGCGATGGTGACGGGGCTGAGCGCGTTTAAGGACGAATACGCGCTTGTGCTGTCGCCGCGCAACGGGGTGATAGCCGAGGACCTCGCGCGCCGATTTCCAAACGTAGCAATCGCGTCTTCGAACCAGGCGGTGGTAGACGCGTGCGAGAGTGTTGTGCTTGCAGTGAGGCCGCAGATTGCAGAGGGGGTTTTGAAAGACCTACGCTTCAGCGCCAGTCAAAACGTAGTTAGCGTAGTCTCGGGATTCCCAGTGGCAAGGCTGTCGGATCTGGTTGCTCCGGCGACGAAGATCATGCGCGCCGTGCCTCTGCCCTCGGCGGCGCGGCGAGGGAGTCCGACGGCGATTTATCCGCGCGATGGATTTGCGGTGAAGCTATTCGGGCTTCTGGGTGAGGCGTTTGCAGTGGACACCGAGCGGGAGTTCGATGCCCTGTGCACGGTAACGGCGACCATGGCGACCTACTTCGCATTCGCGGGCGGGGCGGCGTCATGGCTGACCGGGCAGGGGATCGAGGCACAGCAGGCTCGCGATTACGTGACGCAGATTTTCCTGGGACTTGCGGAGACGGCCTTCGAAAGGCGGGGAAGCAGCTTTGAGAAGTTGGCGGCGGATCACGCGACGCGCGGTGGAACGAACGAACAGGTCCTGACTTACTTGCAGGGACACGGAGTGTTCGAGAGATTCGGCGAGGGATTGGATGGCGTGATGCGGAGGGTGACAGGCGCGGGGAAAGAGTGAAGGGTCACATAGCGTGTCGCCGGCATACCTTCTGGCGCTAGTGCGGCTTGGCAAGGACAGCCAACTCAGTTCGCTGTCGGTTTTTCCGCGTGATCGATTACCAGGACCGGAACGGGGCCCGGTTCGGCTTTCCATTCCAGACCGAACTCTTCACGCAGCAGAGTGGGCAGCGAGGGGAGTGTCGAGCCGACGCTTTCGTCGCCGGCCCACCGCAGGACACCAAAATAGTAGGAGCCGGGCAGACCGGTCTTGTCGATGACCGGCCGTCCCAGTGCGTGGCTGAGCATCCCCGTTAGGACGGTGATCTTCGCAGACCCGCAGCAGAAGCCAATATGGCAATGTGGGTCGTCAGAGGGACATCCTATGGAACCTGGCCGGATGGGGGGATCCTTGTCAGGGTCCGACTGCTTGAGCTTAGACTTGCCGGGGACAGTTCTCAGCGCGTATGCCGGCAATTGTCTGGTTTCCCAGTGCGCGGCGAGCTTGAATCGGTCGGCCAGCAGAGTTTGCATCATCTGTCTCGATTGCGCGGCAGTAGTGTTAGCAGGCATGGTGGCGTCAATTGCGAAGGTGCCGGCGGAGTCCGGGTACCCGCAACTGGCGTTGCCCCATTTGGGCAGACCTTCGAGCGGTTCCGACCCTGTGAGCTGATACGCATAAAAGACTAGCGACTGCAGACTGGCGCACCGCGAGCGAACCCGGCCGGCCGATAATTGGACGCCGGCGGTGAACGGTCCGGCCGGTCCCTGTCCTGGACCCCACTCATGGATCGAGGCCACGTCGAAGGTCAACTGCGGAGATTCCTGCGACGCTGCTCCGTAGGCCCGTCCCCAAATGATCGGCGTTACCAACGCCCCCAGGGCAAGCACCGCCAGACCGATTCGGATCGCGAAGCTATCCGGCCTGAGGCCGAATTCCATAATGGCGCCGATGCGTTTTTTGAGATCGGCGCCCGCGACCCCCGCCACAAATACCCGCGGAGCGCACGCGTAGTAGCGGCACACCGCCAGGATGCAGTCAGCGTAACTCTCCGCGTCCGCACCCTGAGCCAGCACTGCTTCGTCGCAGGCCTGTTCCCTCTCGGCAACCAGTCGTGCGCCCATCCACCACACCAGAGGGTTGAACCAAAAGATTGCCTGAACGAGAGCGTGCATCGCCGCCCAAAGATTGTCGCGACGCCGCACGTGGACCAGTTCGTGGGCGACTACGGCCTGCAACTGTGCCGGGCTAAGCTGGGCAGCGATGTCGGCAGGCATTAGCAATACGGGTCGGTATATTCCCAGGACGCCAGGCTCGACGCTGGAATCGGTCAACAGCACCGGGATGGATGACTGCGCGAGCACGCCATCGGCCGGCCGCGCCGCACCGCGCGTTCTGGCAAGACGAAGTACTTGTAAGAGCCAGTAAGTGAGTGTCGAAGCGAAGCCGGCCAACCATATGATGAACAACGGTAGCGCCCATGTTTCGGAGGAGGAGACAGCGGGCTGTTCGCTCAGCGGAGAGAGTTGCGTGACCGCTATTTCTGCCGGTGCGAACGGCTGCGCCAACCGGGTGAGCGTTGGAGTTGGCGGCTTCGTCGACGGCTGCGCGTGCCAGGACAGATGGCCGCCTAGGACGGTGAGCAATGCGAAAGGGACCAGAAATTTGAGCGAGGCGGACGTCCAAAGCCAGAAACGCACATTCGCCGGATAGCGGCGCAGCGCCAACGCCAATAACGCAACGACTGCGGCAAAAAGCGTCGATTGCCAGACGTGGTTGAGAGCGAAAGGAATCACGCTTTCTTCTCCTTCCGGGCCGATTTGACGGACTTAGACGCGGCAAGCTGCCGTAGTAGCCGTTCGGCCTCTTCGACATCCTGCCCAGTGATGTTGCCCGATTCCGCCCAGTGCGCCATCACCGGTTGGATTCGACCTCCGAAGAGCCCCAGCACATGATCCAGCAGTCCGCGGTGGGCCGTGCTCCGATTGATCGCGGCCTCAAAGATGTGGGCGTTTCCGATCTTGCGCACTCGGCGCACGGCATTCTTGGTCTCGAGGCGGTAGATGGTCGTCTGAACGGAAGAGTAGGCCGGCCGCGGCGAAGGAAGGGCCTCCTGCACCTCGCGGATAGAGATACTACCGCGCTGCCAGAACACTTCCATGATCTGCAACTCGAGCTTTGACAAGCCGGGCACTCGCATACAGCACTGTTGTTTTACTACTACATGAGGTCTGTGTCAAGGCAAACGTTGGAAATCGCGGAGAGGCGTCTGCGGCGGCGTACGGTTGACACTTACTTCCGAAACATGTTAGATCGTGCGATTTTAGGGAGGTGCCTGTGGAGGTTACTCCTTGAAGGGCACTTCGACTTCAACGTAACTTCCCGGCTCAGCGGCGTTCACGGCGGCGGCGATTAACCCGGCTACAAGTTTGACCATCGGCCATTGGGAATGTTGCAAAACCACCAGCGCTAGCTTTCGGGATTTCAAGTTTTGCTGGTAACGGATATTTTTATCCGTCGTCACCATGACCTCGAAGCCTTCTTTTTCGGCAACGTCGATGAGTTCGCCGTTTTCCAGTTCCTCCCAGCCATACAGCCTCGCCTCCTCCACCGAGTGCCCGGTGAGTAGTGCAGCGAGGCCGCGCGGGGCCCCGTTGTCGAAACGTATACGCATCGAATCGCGCTCTAGCGGTAAGCCGGAGCTTTGTCGAGAGAACGCGCCACAAATGCCATTAGGCTGTCCACCTGTTCGCGAGTAACCGGAAACTGTTCGATCACCTCATCGATGCTCATGCCGGCTTCGAGGTTCTCGAACAACACCTTCACCGGGGTACGCGTTCCTCTCAGCACCCATGCGCCACTGACCTTGCCTGGGATGCTCTCCACGGCCGGACATTGTGACCAGTCGAGACTGTTTGCCATGATCCGCGCTCCTTCTCTTTCAGATTATCGTGAAGCTGCGCTATACGCACTTTTTGGACCTCAAGCGGACGTTCCCGTTGGCGCCCTTTGCTGGAACTCCGCCATCCGCGAACCTCTTTGCCAGGAAGTTCGGGGAGTTGGCGGGCAAAAGGGCTAAAAACCGCAGCCTAATTCCAGAGCGTTCCCCGTCCCAGAATGTTGGCGGGATCGAGTCTTCGCTTTACGGCGCGCATCTTCTCGATATCTTCGGGCGCGTATTGCACGTTGAGGTACCCTGCTTTGCGTTTGCCCAGTCCGTGCTCAGCGGAAACGGTGCCGCCCAACGATACGGCGTGGCGGGCGAACTCTTCGAGCAGCGGGGCCGCGTCACCGGACAGAATATTTACGTGCACGTGGGCATCGCCAATGTGTCCGAAGATCACATAGCGACCGGGGTAATCCGCTTCGAGGCGGCGTTTATAGAACGCCAGCATTTCGCGATTGCGGGCCAGGGGAACGGCGAAATCGCTACCCATTTTTAACGAGCCATTGCGGCGGACGGTTTCATTGACCAGTTCGGGCAGCGAATGGCGGAAACGGCGGAAGCGCTCGCGGTCGGCGGCGGTCAATGCGAACCAGGAATCTTCGGTCAAGGCATGCGCCGCTTCTACGCGGTCTGCCCAGGCATCGATTTCGGGGTCGTCTTCGCCGGTCAACTCCTGCTCAAACAGAAGCGCGGCGCGCGCGGCGGCAGGTATCTCCGCGAAGCGAGCGCGCAAAAGGGTGAGCGATGCGCCGTCCAGGTATTCCAGCATGCGTGCGGAGGCGGTCTCGCGCCAAAGCTCCACTGCATCGATTGCCGCATCGTCATCGCCAAAGAAAATCACGCCGCCAAGGATTGCTTGGGGAGAAGGCAACAGTTTCAAACGCGCTTCGGTGATGACGCCAAGGGTACCTTCGGAGCCGGCGAAGAGGTCGATCCAATCCATGCCCGGACGGAGCAGGTAGCCGGCGGTGTTCTTGGTAACGTTGGGCAGCGGGACCGTGCCCGGGTCGAAATCGATCGCGTCGCCGCGGGCGAATTCGCGGATGGCGCCATCGGCGAAGGCGACCCGTAGCCGCTCCACCCAGCGCCGCGTGGCGGCATAGCGAAAACTGCGCGAGCCGCTGGCGTTGGTGGCGATGGTTCCCCCGATGGAGGCCGAGGTCTCGGTGGGGTCGGGAGGATAGAACTGTCCAGACCGCGCGGCCGCGGCGTGGACCTCGCTTAAGAGGACGCCCGCGCCCGCGACGCAATAGCCCGGGTGCACTTCGAGCTGCCTGAATTTTTCGAGCGAGACGACCCATCCGCCTTGCGGCACGCGCGCTCCGGTAAGGCCTGTGCCGGCGCCCGCAATGGTGACGGGCGTCTGCGTCTGGTTCGCCTCTTGCAGCGTCGTCGAAAGCGCGGCTTCGTCGGCGGCCACGACGAGTCTTTCGGCTGTTCCGCGAAAGCCGGATGCGTCTTCCAGGTAACGCGAATCCACCCCGGCCAAGTTAGACCTCGAGAATTACGGGCATGATCAGCGGCCGGCGCTGAGTTTCTTTTGAGATGTAGCGCTTGAGATCGGCGCGGATCTTCTCTTTCATCACGCCCCAATCGGTCTTCTCTTCCTTGTTAGAGCCTTCCAGCGTCTTGGCCACCACTTGGCGTGCGCCGGACATCAGTTCGGACCCGTCTCCGCCGGCCGCGAATCCGCGGGTGACGATCTCGGGCTGGCTCTCGACGCGGCCGCTGTGACGGTTGATGGCGATGATCGGCAGGACGATACCATCCTCGGAAAGGTTGCGGCGATCGCGGATTACCACCTCTTCGACGACGTCATCCACCGATCCTGAATCGATGCATACGCGGCCTACGGTCACCTTACCCGCCTTGCGCGCCCCATGCGCATCGATCTCCAATACTTCACCGGTTTCCATGATGAAGGTGTCCTGCAACCCTGCGTAGCGCAAGTGCTCGGCAAGACGGCCGTGCTTGGAAAGCTGACGAAACTCGCCATGAATGGGCATGAAGTAGCGCGGGCGTACCAGATTCAGGACCAGCTTCTGCTCCTCAATGCTGGCGTGCCCCGAGACATGAAGCGGCGGATTCATCGACCCATACATGACGTCGGCCCCGCGCCGCGCCATGTGGTCAATCATGCGGAAGATGCCCTTCTCATTTCCTGGGATGATGCGGGCGCTCAAAACTACGGTATCGCCGGAATCGACCGAGATGTGCTTATGGTTATCTACGGCGACGCGCGATAAGGCGGACATCGGCTCGCCCTGCGTGCCCGAAATGAGGATTGCGACCTTCGATCGATCGAGACCCATGACATCCTGCGGGCGGAGCAAAATCCCGTCCGGGATGTTGAGCAGCCCAAGGGAATGCGCAATTTCCGTGACGCTCACCATGCTGCGGCCCACCACGGCCACGCGCCGGCCGTATTCCTGGGCGAGGTCGAGCACCAGCTGAATGCGGTGGATGGAGGAACTGAAGCAGGCGACTACGATGCGGCTGTCGGCGCGATTAAAGATCTCTTCCATCCGAGGGCGTACGGCCCGCTCGGATTCGGTATAGCCCGGCCGATCGGCATTCGTGGAATCGGAAAGCAGCAGCAGAACGCCGCGCTTGCCGTAATCGGCCAAGGTGTGGAGATCGAACAATTCGTTGTCGGTGGGGGTGGGGTCAACTTTGAAATCGCCGGTATGGATGATCACCCCCAGAGGCGTAGTGATGGCTAAGGCCACGGCGCTGACGATGGAGTGGGTGACGTGGATGAACTCGATTTTGAACGGACCGATATCGAGGATCTGCTTCGCCTTGACCGGAATGAGGCGCGGCTCCTCTTCGAGAGTGTATTCCTCCATGCGGCGCTCGACCAGCGCGAGGGTAAATGCGGTGCCGTAGACGGGCACGTCAATCTCGGAAAGGAAGTAGGGAACCGCTCCGATGTGGTCTTCATGGCCGTGCGTCAGGACCAGGCCACGAATAGATGACTGATGTTCCTTGAGATAAGTGAGGTCGGGCATCACCAGATCGACGCCCAACAACTCGCTTTCGGGAAACATCATGCCGCAATCGACAATGACTATGTCATCACCATAGCGAATGGCGGTCATATTCATGCCGAATTCGCCCAGTCCCCCTAAAGGGATTACTTGTAATTTGCTATCTGTCATTGCCAAGCGCACTCCGCATGTTCATGTTTATTAACGATATCCCGCAGCTTGCAGTTCAAAAAGCTCAGCGTAGCGGCCGCCCAGGGCCAGAAGCTGTTCGTGAGTACCCTGTTCTTGAATCTCGCCACCCGCCAGCACCAGAATCCGGTCGGCCATGCGGACTGTTGAAAACCTGTGGGAAATCAGGACCGCCGTACGACCCTGGGTCAGTTCTGAAAAGCGTTGAAAGACTTCATACTCCGCCCGGGCGTCTAAAGTGGCGGTAGGCTCATCGAGAATCAGTAATTGGGCGTCACGCATGTAGGCGCGCGCCAAGGCAAGCTTCTGCCATTCGCCGCCCGAGAGGTCGACCCCGCCCTCGAATCTTCTGCCCACCATCTGATCGTAACCGTTTGGAAATCGTGCGATGAGGTTTTTTGCGAGGCTTTTTTGCGCGGCGGTCTGGATGCGCGATTCATCGGCTAGGGAATCGATGTTGCCAAAGCCGATATTCTCACGGACCAACATGTCATAACGCATGTAGTCCTGAAAGATGACGCCGATCTCGCGGCGAAGATCGTCCACATCGTACTCACGCAGGTCGACGCCGTCTAAGAGAATTTGACCGGCAGTGGGGTCATAGAGGCGGGCCAGTAGCTTTACCAGAGTGGTTTTCCCGGCGCCGTTCTCTCCAATTAAAGCAACCTTTTCTCCAGGATACAGACGAAAGTTAATGTTTTGGACTACCAGGCGATCGGAACCTGTGTAATTAAAGTTCACGTCGCGAAACTCGAATCCCTGTCGAATCGGGCGCGGGGCCGGAATGGCGCCGGGTAAGGAACGGATCGTCGGCTCCATCGCGAAGAACTCAAAGAGGTCTTTCAAAAAGATGGCTTGTTCGGATATATCATTGAATCCAGACAGGATACGCTCTATGTAACCGCGCGATCGCGCGAACGCGCCGGTCAGAAAAGTGAAAGTACCGATAGAGATTCCGCCGGCCAGAGCCTTCACCAAAACCACCACGTAGGCGCCATAGTAGCCGCCGGTTGAAATCAAATTGAGGGCCGAGCCAATGGTAGCTCGCTTGATCGCAATCTTCTTATTTTCGTTAAATATACCATCTGAAAGATGAAGGTATTGTTCAGCCAGGTAGCGGCCCAACCCGAAGATCTTTACCTCTTTGGCGCTTTGTGCGCTTGCCCCCAGGTAGCGCAGGTAATCGAGCATGCGGCGCTGCGGTGTCCAGCGGAAATGCACAGAGTAGGCGAGCTTGGTGAAATGGGTTTCGCCCAGGAAGGAGGGAATCACTGCGGCGATAAGGAGGACCATCAGCCAAGGTGAAAAGACAACCAGCCCAGCGGACAGTGAGATGAGGGTCAGGGTGTCTTGGCCCATGTTCAGCAGCGAAGCTAACAGGGTGAGCCGTCCGTTAGATTGGCGCCGCGCGCGCTCCAACTTGTCGTAAAACACCGGGTCTTCGAACGAAGCCAGATCCAAGCCGGTGGCGTGGCGCATAAGACGCACGCTAATCAAGTCGGTAAATCGGTCGCCAAGCAGGCTGTCGCAAAGGGTGTTGGCCCGGCCCAGGATATCGCTCAGAACGGCCAGCGCCAGTTCGATCCCGACAAGCTTCCAGATGTGCGTCAGATTGCCAGTCTTATGCGCGACGAAGCCGATGACGGCGTCGATGATGAGCTTGGGAACCCATAACGACGCCAAAGGCAAAAGCGCCCGCAGCAGGCGCAGGAAGATGGTGGCGACCACCATCGGCGGACTGGTTTCCCAGACCATGGCAAAGAGCGGACGCACATTGTGAAGAGAGGCAAAGCGATCGTGCCAGGAGATCTCTTCTTGCGGCCGTTTGGGTGGTCTAGGATGCAAGTACTAGTATAGAGCCTTGTTTTCCAGCCACCTGTAGTTGAGGCATGCAGGCGTCCCGCCCGAATTAGAATTGCACGCCCCAAAATAGAAATGCTCACCCCGAGGGGTGAGCATTTTTTCGCCCTGTTTCTGCCAGGGTGATGTTCGATGGGAGAATCAGCTTCGACGGAATCGCAACCGCCAAAACTTTGTAGTTGGATCTTATTGCCTTACGCGTTTCCAGTCAAGTGAAAAACCGGCGCATTTTTTTTTGGCCGTAACTGCCTCAGCATGGTGCATTTACGAAACGGTGAATTCCGTGACTAATATTTTGCAGCTGCCCAAAAGCTTCAAGCTGCGCCTTATGATTTCAGTCCAACGTACACAAAAGTAGCGGCTTATCTTCCTTCAAGATGCAGTGTGATCATTGCGTCCGCGTCCTGATTGTCCTTGCCGCGCCGGCGCAGCACGCGAAATCCGCCGAAGCTTAGGCCTGCCACCACGCAAAAAATCAGTAGTATCCCCACCAGAATGAAGGCGTTGACTACCAGGTTGCCGATGTTGTCCTTGCGTGTGGGGATATGGTCTTGCAGGGTGATGTCAGCGCGGTACTGAACTTGAGCGAGCAATCTTTCGGCCAAGTCCGCGTCGACCGGTTTGACCACCACTGCCACGAGGGGGCCACTTCGCTTGGCCATAGCGCCGTCGATATTCTGGAAATCTTTCAAGCGGTCCATTGCAATTTGGGGGGTGGGATAATTGAATACCGCCATAGTGATATTCCCCTTACGGCTGTGGAAAACCCCCAGAATTGCCTCCGATCCATAACGGAACGCGGCCACCGAGGGAGGTACCAGGGAGTCGAATTGCGCCAAGCCGAGCGGGCCGCTTACGTAGCGTTCGGAGTTCGGTTCCAGATCTTGGGCGGGCAGGTAGCCGGGCAGGGTTGGAAAGGGCGTGTTATCGACATTGCGCAGGCTTCCCACTAGAGTATTGATCTCGTCGGGCGACGGCTTGTGACCCTCGAAATCCAGCAAGTAACTGCCCCGCACTACCATTAAGCTGGTGGCGGTTTCGGCGGCATAGGCGGCGGCGCCTGAAGGCTTGGCTGCGGCAGGGCGAAGCCAATCGAATGCGGCCATCGCTCCGGTCGAGTCCTGAAGCTGGTAAGCGGCCGCCGTCATCTTCGCGGCGCCATTTACGTATGCTGCGGATTCATAATCGCGCAGTCCGTACTCGTCCCAGAGGTCGCGGGAGGCGATTACCGGCTGTGAGTTCGAAACGCGCTGGTAAGCTCCGATGGCGTCCGGCAGAATTGCCGCGCCCGACAACGCAGGTAAAAGAAGAAGAGCAAAAAACTTCATCGTTCCCTATTAGACAACGGAAACGCGCGTACGGTTTCTCAGCCCCGCTAAGAGCTTGATTTTCTTGCTCCCGCGAAACGGTTTACTTAGAGCAGCAGATCTGGCTGGCAATTAAGGATGCCGGCGTTACGGGAGTACTCGAAGCAAAGTAGTTCTTTTCGCCCAAGCGGCGATAGATGTCGCCGGCGATTCCGGCAGCCATGGGTCCAATAGCCGGCCGTCCGCCGGTTAAGAGCACCACTACGACCACTTTGCGATTGCCCACTTCGTTGAACGATCCAAACCATCCCAGGTGCGTGTGATCGTTCGTGCAGGTGCCGGTCTTACCGGCGATTGCTCCATCGTCGCGCGCACGATGGGCGGTGCCAAATTCCACTGCTCCGCGCATTCCAGGCTCCACCTGCGGAATTACCTTTTCGATATCCAAGTGGCGTTTTACGCGCGGAACGAAGTTCTGTATTTCCGCTTGGCTGGTGGGATATTGCAAATAATACAGGGTGCCGCCATTGGCGACCGCAGACATCAGCGCGGCCAATTGCAGAGGCGTCTGTTGGATCTCTTCGCCAAAACTGGTCAGCATTCCCACGCCGCCGTTGGCGGGAGGAGCGCTCGGATAGCGGCCGGGTTGCTCACCCTCGATATTTAAACCGGCCTTTTCGCCGTAGCCGAACAGATGCGCGTAGTAGGCGACCTTTTCAAACCCGAGCTTCTCGCCCAGGGTGGCGAAATACAGGTTAATGGAGTGCGCCAAGGCATACGTCATGTCCATTTTCTGCCCCCCGGGAAGCCGAACCTTCTCTGTAGGATTAATGGCCTTCTCGCTTAAACCGGCCAAGGCTACGGACACTTTCACCGTGGAACAGGGTTGAAAACCCGAGGAGAGCGCTTCTTTCTGGTTCACCATCGCCAGTACTCGCCCATTCGACGGATCCACTACAACCACCGAGCCGTTGTAGTCGCCTAATGACTCGACTGCCGCGCGGCGCACATCCAAATCCTCGCCATCGATCTTATCCCCTTGGGTAGAATCGGCATACGTAGGCTCGAGCCAGGGCCCACCACGAACGATTGGCGCGGTCGTAACGGTATGTGTCGTTGTTGCCACGGAGGTCGTCCTCCGAAACGCGGCACTCGTCACACGGGGTGCTGTCGCCCTATGCCCAACGGCCTTTTGTATCAGAGGCTTGTGAGTCACTGCGCCCTTCGTTGGAACCGCCGCGACCGCCTTGCGGTGGATGGTCTTATGAACGGCCTTTGTCGTGCTTGTATGTTGGGTAGAAGATTGAGCGGAACATAATACCGTGAAGGAACACGCTACTAAAACCGGCCAGACGAGGCTGGGAAGTCTTACGAATGAGACCATTGGCAACCTGTTCATATGCGATATGCGCGGGCGGGGACAGCTAACCGGAAGGTAAGACAAACGCCAGAGAGGTAGCGAGATCCCAGCCGGAGCAGCCGGTTCTTCCAATTTTGCACAGTCCGTCCGTGTTTCGTCAAGATAAACTACTCGAATTTTATCATCCGCTAATTCTATCGACGGTTTGCTTCCGCGCTTGAGTTAGCATTTATTATTAAATTAGGTTCATTTCTCTGCTAGAACTCCTGCAAACTGAGGTGGTTGGGTGTAATCGGTGCCCGCGATTGCGGGGGCATTGCGCGGAGATTGCCCGGGTTAAGCGTCGCGCCTACCGCGAATGGGAATATTGGGGTAAGCCGGTTCCTGGCTTCGGCGATGGGAACGCCCGCGTCCTGATTCTCGGCCTTGCGCCGGGAGCTCACGGTTCCAACCGCACGGGACGAATGTTCACGGGAGACGAATCGGGCAATTGGCTGTACCGGGTTTTGCATCGAACGGGTTTTGCGTCGCAGCCGACCAGCGTATCGCGTGACGATGGCCTGCAACTCCACGACGCTTATATAACTGCCGCCGCTCACTGCGCTCCCCCGGATAATAAGCCGGCCCCCGGGGAACTGCGCAATTGCCGCCCGTTTCTAGAACGGGAGATCGCGCTCTTACACAATGTGAAGGTCGTGGTGGCGCTCGGCAAGATCGCTTTTGACACCTATCTGGAGATACTCAAGGCGCGCGGCGTGATCCGCTCCCGCGCCGCTTTCGAGTTCGGGCACGACCGCGCTTTTCAAATCGCGCCCGATGAACCGGTGCTCCTGGCCAGCTACCATCCGAGTCAGCAAAACACCTCCACCGGCAAGTTGACCGAGAAGATGCTAACGGACGTTTTTCGGCATGCCCGAAAGATTGCTAAGCTGACATAGCGTCGCGCAGGGTCTGCCAGTATAAATCGGCCACGCGATCGATGCCGTGGTGTTCCTGGATGTGCGCCGCCGCGCGGGCCCCTATGGCTTGTCCCACCGAGGGCATCGAGGCCAGCATCCGCATATGTTCCAGCAGGCTTGACCGTTCCGCCACGCCAGCCGGGACGCGTATGACGGCATCCGCCGGATACCGCAGGCACTCCAGCCCCTCGGTTACCAGAACGGGCTTGCCGAGCCCCATCAGACGGATTGCAATGCCCGAAGTTTCG
Source organism: Bryobacterales bacterium (assembly GCA_963703295.1). Taxonomy (GTDB): domain Bacteria; phylum Acidobacteriota; class Terriglobia; order Bryobacterales; family Bryobacteraceae; genus PALSA-243. The sequence continues at coordinate 5,769,204 of OY969810.1, read as the reverse complement.
CCCGCTCCGGGATACTTGAGGTTGATGCAGGCATCCACCGAGGCTGCGGCGAGCCAGAATTCGCGCTCCGGAAGATGGGGCAGGCGCACGACGCCAGGCGCGCCGGCGACGGGCGCAATCGCCCGCGCGAGGTCCGTCGAAGCGAATTCGCCGGCTATCAATAAGGTGGTGTTCGGCATTTCGCGGCGCAGGGCATAGAAGGCTTGGATGATTTGCGCCACACGCTTCGATTCGCGCAGATAGCCAAAAACTCCGAAAAGGAAAGCTCCCGCATCGATCCCCCTTTTTTGCCGCCAGCGGAGCACATCCGCGTCCGACGCCGATAGAGGAGATTGAAAGAGATGGGGAATCTCGACTACTTTCGCATCCGGGGCATGCGCCTGGACGGACGCAACCGCGGCGGGATTGTGCACGATTACGGCGCGCGAATTCCCAGCGATCCGCTTCAAAAGGGGATATGCAAAATATCGTGGGTCCGATGCGGAAGAGGCGCGGACGCGCCATAACTCATGCGCCATGCCGCGCTGCCACTCTCCGTAATTAAAAACGAATTCCTCAACATAAGACGCCTCCTCCAACTGCCCCAATAAGAAATGATGGAGCACGGCGTCATGCAGCACGACGACGCCCGGCTTCTCGAGCGCCCGCCGGTAAATTTCGGCATGCAACGCGTTGTTGCCGAGGTGATAGAGCGCTACGTCGCAATGCTCGGGGCCGACTTCGATGCGCCCGCGGCGGCGCAGTTCCGCCAGCAGCGCCGCGGAGTAATCCGACACGCCTGTCCGCGCCGGCGGCAAAGGCGAATAAAAACCAACGGTCACGCCTTCTTCCGCTTACCGAACAACGCCGTTCCCACGCGCACGCACGTGGAGCCTTCTTCAATCGCCGCTTCGAGATCGTGCGACATGCCCATCGACAGCCCGGAAAGCCCGTGCAACTCGGCCAATTCGCGGAGCCGGCGAAAGTAGGGCCGCGCGGCCTCCGGATCGTCCGACCAGGGCGGCATAGTCATCAAACCTTCAAGGCGTAATTGCGGACATTCACGCACCGCGGCAATCAGTTCCGGAAGTTCCTCCGGCGCCGCGCCGCTCTTAGCGTCTTCGCCGGAAAGTTTCACCTCCAGCATGACATTGAGCGGCCGTTCCGATTCGTTCAGGCGGCGGGCCAGCTTAGCGGAATCGACGGTCTGGATCGTGTGGAAGAGTTCCACCGCCTTTTTCGATTTGTTGGATTGCAGGTGGCCGATCAGATGGAACCGGGCTCCATCGAGAGCGCCCAGTTCGGGGGCCTTGCCCTCGAATTCCTGCACGTAATTTTCGCCGAACTCGCGGAGACCCAGGTCGTAAGCATCGCGAATGGTGGCCGCCGGAAATATCTTGGTTACGGCCAACAATAGGATGCCGGCCGGGTCGCGCCGCGCCCGCTCGGCGGCGCGGGCCATGCGATCGCGAACGATCTGGAGCCGTTCTAACAGGGTATCCGGCAAGTTTTCAGTATAAGTCCTGGTCTTGGCGAATGATTGAATGCGAGAGGTATCGGGGGATTATAATGCTCTCCATGCGATCCTCCGCCGTGTTAGCTTTAGCAATCATGTCCGCATTCGCAGCCGATACCGGCTCCACTAAGAGTTGGCTCCTGGTGGCAAACAAAGGCGACCACACTCTTGGCATTATCGATCCGGCTTCCGGCAAGCAGGTTGCCGCTGTCGATGAAGGGGGCGTCACCGGCCACGAAGTGATCGCTTCGCCCGATGGTCGTACGGCTTACGTGCCCATTTACGGCGACTCCGGCGTCGGGAAGCCGGGTACAGACGGCACCCACATCGTTGCGATCGATCTGGCGGCCAAGAAGGTTACGGGCACGGTCGATTTCGGACGCGGCATCCGGCCGCACTGCCCCATGTTCGGACCCACGAACGGCATGCTGTATGTCAGCACCGAACTCGATCAATCCATCAGCGAAATCGATCCCCATACGATGAAGATCGTGGGTAAAATCCCCACGGGCCAGCCGGAATCGCATATGTTTTCGATAACCCGCGACGGCAAGCACGCCTACACGGCCAACGTCGGACCGGGTACGGTTTCCGCGCTCGACCTGGTGGGCAAGAAAACCATCGCGGTGATTCCCGTCGCCAAATCGGTGCAGCGCATGTCCATTTCAGCCGATGACAAATACGCGTTTACGTCGGACGTGAATGCGCCGCGTCTCGCTGTTATCGATACCGCGACCAACAAGGTGAAGCAGTGGATTGCGCTGCCTGCGCCCGGCTATGGTTCCTCGGTGACCAATGACAATAAGTGGCTGCTGATCGCGATTCCGACGGCGCACCAGGTGGCGGCGATCGATTTGACGACGATGAAGGTGGCGCATACCATCGACGTCCCGGCCACGCCGCAGGAAACCTTGGTGCGTCCGGATCAAAAGGCCGTCTATGTTTCGTGCGACGCCAGCGGCAAGGTGGCCGAAATCGACCTGGCCACGTGGAAAGTTACGCGGTTGATCGATGCCGGCAAGGGAACCGACGGTCTGGCCTGGAGTGGAAAATAATATGACGATGCGCCTAACCCTGTTTGTTCTGGCGGTGTCCGCGGCTTTTGCACAAACCGCCCCCCAAGCCCCGGCAAGGCCTCCTGGTCAACCTCCCGCGTCGGGCCCAAATCCCGACGCTTTCTATCACATCGGGCCGGACTCCCTGGCGCAGGACGGCGTACCCAAGGGTGAGGTTCGCGGCCCGTTTACGCTGCCGTCCAACGCCTATCCGGGCACGCAGCATACCTACTGGGTTTACGTTCCGGCGCAGTATGACGCCAAAGTTGCGGCCAGCCTCATGATCTTCAATGACGGCCAGGCATTCATGAACGCCGAGGGCGACCTGCGCGCCCAGAACGTGATGGACAACCTGATCTATCGGCGTGAATTGCCGGTGATGATCGGTGTGTTCATCAATCCAGGCCGGCGTCCCGACCAGCCCGAACCGAACCAGCAGGAATGGGGCGACCGCACTACCAACCGGCCTACCGAATATAATTCGCTGGACGACAAGTATGCGCGCGTGGTGGTGGATGAGTTGATGCCGGCGCTCTATAAGGATTACAACATCTCGAAGGATCCCGAGCGGCATGGGATTGGCGGCGCAAGCTCCGGCGCCATTGCGGCGTTTACAGTGGCGTGGGAGCGTCCTGCGGAATTCCACAAAGTGCTCAGCATCGTAGGCAGCTTCACGCATCTTCGTCCGCCGGATCAGCATGGCGGCGATGAGTATCCGGATATCGTTCGGCAGAGCGAGAAGAAGCCGATTCGCGTCTTCCTGCAGGACGGGCGCAACGACAACCGCGGCGAGGGCCGCGGCGGCAACTACGATCAGAAGCGCGATTGGTTCTACCAGAACGTGCGCCTGATGCAGGCCCTCACGGAAAAGGGCTACGACGTAAATTACGCCTGGGGCATGAACAAGCACGGCCAGAAAATGGGCGGCGCAATTCTGCCAGACATGCTGCGCTGGATTTGGCGGGATCACCCGGTCTCAACCGACGTGAAAGACACGGCCGAGCGCTCGTTCAACGCGCCAAAGAAATAATCGCGGTAGGCGAGACGAGTTGCGGGCTAGAAGCTACGCCCGCAATAGTCCCAGCGGCGTACCCGGCTGAAATCCAGGGAACACTGTGCTCAGATCGCTCTGGCCCAGATGTCCCCTCACCAACTCGCTGAGCACGGCGCGGAAGTCGGTAGTGACCGCCAGGTCACGGCCCTCATGAAGCTGTTCTTTCTCAAGACCGGGCCATTTCCCGTAGATGTTACCGCCCTGCACGGGGCCGCCGAGCAGCATCATCATGCTGCCGTGGCCATGATCTGTGCCGCCATTGCCGTTCTCCTCGGCCGTCCGGCCGAACTCGGACATGGTGACCAGTACGACGTCTTCCATCCGGTCGCCCATATCCTGGGTGAAGGCGGCGATGGCGCTGGAAAACTGGCGCAGTATCGTGAAGAGCTGCTGATTCTCGTTGCCGTGATGATCCCAGCCGCCGACATCGGCGAAAGCGGCCTCGACGCCGGCATTGGCCTTGATCAACCGCGCAAGTTCCTGCAGGCTGCGGCCAAGCTCACCGCCCTGCGCGTAACGTGTGGCGGCGGGCCCAACGGGACCGCCTTCCGGAACTCGATCGCCCACGCCGATGGATGCGAGCAGCTTCATTGCCTCGAACGCATCCGTGCCGGTGCGACGGAAGGGCGCGTCCGGGCTGAGGGAATACATGTCCCGCAGAATCGATGCCGTTTCCTCATTCCCGAATTTAAATTGTTGAGCGTTGCCGATCGCGATGACTTCGTGCTCACCGCGAAGCGTGCGCGGCACCTGGTTCCCCATCGCGACCGCCCGCAGGGGCGAAGCCCCGGGCTCCGCCAGCAGGGCGCGATTCAGCCATCCATCCGCGACGCTCTTGCCCGGCACACCCGATTCCATGTAATCCTGCGCGTCGAAGTGTGAGCGTGTCGGGTCGGGCGAGCCGGTAGCTTCGACGATCGCCAGTTGTCCTTTGTCCCAGAGCGGCTTCAGGGGCTGCAAGGCGCTATGCAGTGCGAAGGTCCCATCAAGGTCAATGGCCGGGCCGAAAGCTCCGCCGTTTCCGTTTTCACTGGGCGGCCCGATGGCCAGCGAAGGCCGCAGTTCGCGGTAGCGCTTCTCGCCGAAGGGTACAACGATATTAAGGCCGTCAGCCGCGCCGCGCAGGAAAATCACCACCAGGGTTTTGTTTTTCCTGCTCTCCGCCGCGGCAGCCCGCGTGAGCCAGAGGGGCGTTGCGCCCATGCCTGCCATTACGATTGCGGAACCGCGCAGAAAGATGCGTCGCGTCAACATGGCGTTATCTCCTTTCGAAATCGGGCGAACTGAGGATCAGCGAGGCAATCAGAGCGGGAGGCGCATCCTTCCCCTGTAATCCGGTCTCAATCGCATGGATAGTTTGCGAGGTGGGTTCATGGCCAAGCAGATCCCGCGCGATGGCCGGTGCATCCATTCCTTTCCAGCGGGATGCATCCAGAGTCACGCCCGGCACCTTATTGGAAGCCAGCGCAGCCGGGAAATTCATCCGCGCAAGTAGGCCCGCCGTGCTCAGCCACGTCACGCCGGTATCCGGATAACCGGTCGGCTCCAGTTTGCTGTAGAGCGGCTCGCCCATTTCGGCGATCTTTTGCACCAGCGTCCAGGCGTCTGCCACGTCGCCGCCCATAACGCGGATGGCGCTTACTACCATTTCGAGAGGCGATTTGATCCTGGACTCCCATGCGCCTTCGGAGAAAAACTCGGGCGACTTAAACATGGTCGCAAGCACGGCGCGCAAGTCGCCATCCGTGCTGGTGAAGGTCTGCGCCATCCGGTCGACCAGCGTCTGAGGCGGATCGTCCGTTACGAAATGCCGCGCCAACTCGCGTGAAATGAACTTTGCGGTGGACGGATGATGTGCCAGGATGTTGATGACCTCAAGCCCGTCGCTCTCGCCTCCTCCTGCCGGGATTTTATGCCCGAGCACGGTTTTCTCTCCGAAATCATGCATAAAGGGCGCGAAGACAAACTCCGGATCTTCGGGACTCCGCACCGTCCAACCGGTGAAGCAGCGCGCCACCGCGATTACGTCATCTTGCGTGAACCCGCCCTTAACACCGAGCGTGTGCAGCTCCATCACTTCCCGTCCGTAGTTTTCGTTGAGCCCGTGCGCCTGCACTCTCCCAAACAACGGGAGGATTGAGTTCGGCACGCCATTCACGGTGCCGCGCACCGGAGCAAATGGCCCAACCTCGAAACTGCCAGACGCCATGGATTGCCAGTTATCCAGGTAGTAAAGCATCGCCGGGTGGCGCGCCGTCGCGAGCAGCAGATCCTTAAAATGCCCCAGAATATGCGGGCGGATGGCGTCGCGTTCATAGTTCCCGATCAGCAGGTGACCCAGATTTTGAACATTTCCAGTCTGCGCCACATTCTTCGTAGCGTCGACGTTAAAGTGGTTGAACCAGAAATCGACTAATATTTCTTCCAATTGCCGGTTGGAATAGATGGCGCGGAAGACTCTGGCCTCTTTCGCATCGTCGCTTGCAACAAAGGGAGGCATCCGGTGGCGCTGGCCATCGCGGCGGAACTCGGGAACCTGATCCAGGCTCTTGGGTGGAAGCAGGGACGCTACTCCGATCCGCATATCGGGATCCAGGGACGCAAGTAAGGCCGTTAGCTGCTTCCTGTCGCCGGATCTGGCGGCGACCATCTGATCCGCGTTCAGCAAATCGGCAAGTTGCGGGCGGAGACGCCGAGCCTCTTCTTCTAACTTTTGCCGCCGCATTTTCTGGGCGTCTTCCGCTTCCTGCTTGAATTCAGGGGTGTAACTGATTACGGTAGGTGGCAGCGTCGCCAGGATCTCCTGGCGCTTTTCCGGGTCAAGCGCTTTGAGCACTTCGGTGCGTTCTTCGGCCGTCCCATTCATTACCTTGCGCCGCTGCTCATTCGAAAGGGCGGATTGCAAAGGCATCGAATTCATCGTCGCCATCAACATCGCCGGCCGAACTGGCGTGTATTCCTTAACGACTTCGGCAATGCCCATTCGCAGCGTCTCAAGCGGCTTGAGTTTAGCATCGAGCGCGGGATTTTCAGGAATCTGATCGGGATGCAACTGCAACTCGATCCACTTAGTGAGACCAATGCGGCGAACCTCTTCGATATCGCCGGGTCTGGGTCCGAACGTTAGCCGGTTTAATGCATGGACGATCTGTTGGTCCGGGGAGAGTCGCTTGTCGAACGGCCCACTTGCGTCCCCCGGGTGGGGAAGAATGAGCGCTGCCAGCGCCGCCGCAGCTATTGGGAACACCACGCGCTTCATCAACGTCGTACCTCCGCTGACGAGTTGTCTATGGATACACTATAAACCAGTCGCCTGCCGGCTGCACCGGTTCGCCTTCCAGAAAAAGTCGCTGGCTGTCACACTGCCGTAAGGTGGGCAAGGATGAAGCGCTCAAGCGCCTAACTCGTCCAAACGATTCTCAAGCACACGCAGAAGATCGAAGTTTTCAATTTGCAGGTACGCCGCGGCGGCGGCCTCCAACGCCTTCGCTGGCGCTAAACCGATCAGTTCGGTCGAAGTGACTTTGGCGTCGTGGCGGGCCGCTTCTGCTTTTACAGCGTCCAGCGCCACGTGCATGGGCGTGCGCTCAAAGTCGATGAGGTTCATCGAGACCTGTGCCTGCCCGCGAGAAGGCAAATAGACTCCCATCGCGCGCACGAACGGCAATCCGCCCGAAGAGCCTCGCACGGCGCGTGCAACCGCGCGCGCGATTTTGACATCCCGCGTGTCTAGCAGCGCGTTAAACGCCACCAGCAGCTTGCGCGCGCCGACGACTGACGCCCCCGCGCTGGGATGCAATGCCGGGCCGCCGAAATCGGGGCAGCGCTCTGGATTCGAAACGGCTGCCGCCTGGAGTCCCTCGAATTGTCCGCGACGGACATCGGGCAGGCTTACGCACTGTGGCCGCCGCGCCGAAGCTTCGTAGAGATACACCGGAACGTGCAACTCTTCCCAGATGCGGCGTCCTACTTCGGTGGCGAGCGCGGCGCACTCCTCCATCGAGATGCCGCGCAGCGGAACGAAAGGCGTCACATCAGCCGCGCCGATTCGAGGATGAACGCCTTCATGGTGGCGCAGATCGATCAACTCGACCGCTTTGCGGACCCCTCGGAATGCGGCTTCGCCCACAACATCGGCTGGGGCTGCGAAGGTGATAACGGAACGATTGTGATCGGGGTCGGAGGTTCGGTGCAAGATGGAGGCGCCAGTAGATGCGATGGCCTCTACGATGGCATCGACCTTCGCGAGATCCCGTCCCTCGGAAAAGTTGGGGACGCACTCGACCAGATTCAACATCCCAGGCCTATTGCTGGCCGCCGCCTCGCCCGTCGCCCTGTCCTCCTCCGGTGGCCGGACGCGGTTGCGTGGAATCGGTGGGACGCGCTTGCTGCGGAAGGTTGAGCGGCCCCTGATCGTAGGCCGAAACAAGGCTCTGATTCCCGTCCTTATCGATCGCCTTAATACCGATCACAACATCGTCAATGGAAAGATCGGGAATGGTGTACTCCGTGACGTTGCCGACGTAGATCTCGTGTTGCCACACCGGCGACGTGGTATCGCGAATGACCACCGCATAACCAGCGAGGTCCGCTTCCGGATTAGGATTCGCCCAACGAAGCGCGGCATCGTAGCCGCTCTTGCCGCGCGATAATCCGGGACGGTTTGCGATGGCAGCGCGCCTCGCCGCCTGATCCTCAGGAGTAGCGGCGGCCGCGCCCCGGCCCCCTTCCGCCGTTGCCGCGCCCGCACCCAATCCGCCCCTGCCGCCTTGGCCCTGCCCGCCGCGTCCGCCCGGGGGGGCCTGCACCACGGGAGGCTTCGGCGCCAGCGCCAGGCTGGCCAGCACCGCGGCATTGATTCGCGCAACACGCGTCGTGTAGGGAACCGATGCATTGGCAAACGTGTCGGTGGCTGTATGCTGGTTTGCGTAATTTTCGCTAGGCGTGGTGAAGCGAACGGCCGCGAATCCGTCGCGCATGAAGGAGGTATGGTCCCCGCCGCGCGAGAAGCGGTCGCGGCGAAAGACCATGTCTACGGTCATCGACGGTATGTAGCGTTCGCCGATCTCTTTGGCGTAACGCGCGATCGCGCGTGACGACGAATCCTCGGGACCCTCGGCAAACACCCGCACGCGGTTATTAGCGGCGCTGCCGTTGCCCGAAATGTCCGAACCGATGATGTCGTTGTTCAGCATCGCTTCGATCGTCATCTTCTTTTCCTTCGCCTCATCGGCGAAGTTCTTGCTGCCGTTCAGGCCAATCTCCTCGGCGGCAAAGGCGATGAATATGATCGATTTGTCGAACTGATACTGGCTCATCACGCGCGCCAGTTCCATGGTTGCCGCGGTGCCGCTGGCATCGTCAGCTACCCCAGGGGCGTCGGGATCGACATCCGCCGCGTTGCCGGGAGTTCCGTCGTCGGTACGTTGCGCACCGGGATTGCGTCGCGCCGCAATGGAATCGTAATGTCCGCCGATGATCACGTAGCGGTCTTTATCCGTGGTTCCCGGCAGTACCGCCACCACGTTAGCCAGCTCCACATCTTTGGGAACGCGCGGGCCCTTCTTGACAGAAAAATGATCCAGACTCACTTCGAGTTTGGGACTGTAGCTCTTGAATTCCTTTTCGATCCAGCGCTGCGCGGCGCCGATGCCACGCGTTTCGCTATCTTGCTCAGAGCCAACGTAGCGTGTTCCATACTCGCCCAGGTGCTTCATGATGGCCCCGATGCGTTCCTGAGATACCTGATCGACAATCTGCTTCACCACGGGATTTAAGCGCGTGACCGGCGGCTGAGCCACCGCATAACTGCTGGACCAAATTAAGGCGGAGAGAGCGAAAAAAGGCGCGGAAAACCAAGGGCTGCGGGCACACATAGAGACCAACTCCTGTCCTGGAATGTCTCTCAGTTTAACACCAGGTGCGTGCCTGTTTGCTTGTTACGGCGTCCCGGCGTGGTGATGGCGCCTTCGCGGTAAATGACCTCGCCGCGCTTCATGGTGGCATGCACCAGGTTGGCGCCAAAATGGCTTGCCATATCGTGGTAGTCGGAGACGCTGAGAATCACAAGGTCGGCTTCTTTGCCCGGCTCGAGCGACCCCGTACGGCCGGCGCGGCCCAGTGCATGTGCGCCATTAATGGTGGCCGCGGAGATCGCTTCGGCGGGCGTGAGCCCCAGGCGCAGGCAGGCGAGTGAGATCACCGTCTGCATATTGAGCGTAGGATTATGGCGCGCATTGAAGTTGCTTCCGAGCGCGATCGGTACTCCCGCGTCCACCAGCGCTCGCGCCGGCGCGTTGCCCAATCCACTGTGGAAAGAGGCGCAGGGCAGCAGGGTTGCCATGGTAGCCGAGCCCGCGAGCATGGGCGCTTCGAGCGGGGTGGCATGCTCCAGGTGATCGATGCTGACGGCCAGATTGCGGATCGCGAGCGCGATGGCTGTTGCAGTGTACATTTGATCGGCGTGTACCTTACAGGGAAATCCGGCGGCGCGCGCGGCTCCCAAATAACGCTCGAACCAAGGCTGGTGCGTTGGCGCGGGACTCCACGCCACATCGGCGAATTGCGCCAGATTCCGTTTATGAATGCGCGGCAGCAGATCCCTAAATAGGGCCTCCGCATACTCCTCCAGCACCGACGTGTTCACCTCGCCAGGCGAGGGCATGCGAAAGAGAAAAGTTGGGACTACGTCGAGCGGCTCGGTGCGTACGATGGAAAGGACGCGCAACATCTTCTTTTCGGCATCATCGTTCGGTCCCGCGCCGGTCTTGATCTCTACCGTGGTGGTGCCGTGACGAGCCATTGCCGCAAGATACGCCATCCACCGGGCGGCCGTGCGCTTGCCCGTATCGGTTGCGAGTGCCCGCGCCGCAGCTTCATGGTGTTCGCCCGCGGCGCCCGGAGGTGGATATGCCAGGTGCGTGTGGCAATCGATGAAGCCGGGCATCACCACCCGTCCGGCGGCGTTGATCTCAATTGCATCGCGCGCCTCCGCCAGGTTCTCCACGCGGCGCGACGGACCGACCTCGCGCAAGATGCCATCGGAAATCAGGACCGCCCCGTCGGCCACTACGCCCAGTTCCGACAACCCTGGTCCGCAGCGCGGCGTCCGCGCGCCACGTAGCGTCAGCAGTTGCTTCGCGCCCCGAATGAGTATCTTCCCCGTTTGGAGTCCCATTTTACTGTAGCATCGGAGATGTAACCCTCCACCTCAATCGATACTATGGGCAAACCGGCAGGCAAATCCAATAATCGTCCGCTAAAAACGTTAGAAAGAGTATTTTCCAAACGCGGGCTTGGTTCACGGACCGAAGCCAGAAGTTGGATTGGCGCTGGTAAGGTTCGTGTAAACGGAAAAGTCATTCGCGACCCTGATTACTGGATCGATCTCGAACGCGATCGCGTTACGTTTGAGGGGAAACCCTTAAAATCAGCCGCAAAATTGTATGTTCTGCTTTATAAACCGAAGGGCTACCTCACCACGCGCCGTGATCCCGAGGGGCGTCCAACAGTGTATGACCTCATTACCGATGCCGGCCAGTGGCTTTCACCTGCGGGAAGGCTCGATCTCGATACCAGCGGTCTTCTCATTTTCACTAACGATACGCAGTTCGCCGATCGAATCATGAGTCCGGAGTTTAAGGTTTCTAAGACGTATCAGGTTAAGGCGTCGACGCTCCTCAGCGAAGAACAGTTGGAGCAGTTGCGCCGCGGCGTGGAGCTGAGCGACGGACCCACGCGCCCGGCTGAAGTGCGCCGCTTGCGCGACAACGGAAAGTATACGCACCTTGCCATCACCATCACCGAAGGCCGGAATCGCCAGGTGCGCCGCATGCTCGAAGCCGTGGGCGGTAAAGTTCTGAAGTTAGTGCGAATCGCAATTGGAGAAATTACAATTGGCGACTTACCAATTGGTAAGTGGCGGGAATTGACCGCTGAGGAAGTGGCAAATCTAAGCGCGGGCCGTAAGCTCCGGGCGAAAAGCGGCGCTGAGACCCCGGCCGCTGACGTTTTTGACTAGCCCGCATTTCTCACCAGGTTTCGTCGCGAGGCGCGTGAGAAGGCTGCGGATACGAGGCGCGCGCCGGTCAGCGCGCGGAGGCGTACTTGAACAGTACGTCGAGCACGGTGACCAACACAGCCTTCGGAAATTCGCGTATTCCCAGACCTGGCGATCCCGCTGCGCAAGGCGGCCTGAAGGCCCAAAGATCGAATCGAGCGCCGCGAATCGCCCAGCGCTGTCTGATGCGCAGGGCTGAGCATTCTGAACAGCAGGCGGCGCGCGCTTAAAGCGCTCGGCTAAGCCTGTCTAGCGTGATCATGGCTCGGAACTCGCCACAAAGCTTTTCTTTCCAATACGGCACCGCGGGGGATATATCCCTCACCATGCCGTTTTTTACAAAGTATTGAAAGTCTAGGATTTGAGCACTGAAAAATCGCCCCGGAATTGCCGTAATTCGGCGCGGATGGGCGGAACGCTAAAGATTACTTACAGCCGTCGGTACGTGATGGGAAATCTGTTTGCGCGCCGGAAGGCTGCGATCTCAAACCACTAATCTCACCATCGTGAAATCTGAAGGACGGCGCGCTGGCACCGAACTCTCGAACTCCCGCAATTGAAGATCCGGTTGGAATAACGGTTGCCATCCCATTGGCTCACTTTGAGGGCTGACGGATCGTTAACGATTCTTCGCCCGTGTCCCGCACGTATATGCGAGGTCTCTGCCGGACCGCGGAATTAACGTTGCGCCTGACTCCCCTGGCCGCCTCCGCGATCTGCAACTGCGGAACGCGGTCAGCCGCGAATTCCAGCCACTCCGTCATAGTAATTTTGCCGTCCTTTGGCGCCCGATCCGCCTCGCCCTTCTTCAGGCCGTCCTCGACCAGCGCGCAGGTGAGCAATCCATGACCACAATGCGAATCCTCAGTAGCCGCTTCGAAACTCTGAGAAGCGGTGAGAATCGAGATTCCCTTCTCCCATGCCAACTGCGCCAGGCCGGCCGTGTTCAGAGGGCCCCGACGCTTTTCTGCGGCTTCCAGCGCCTGCCCGGAGTTACAGGAATCGATAATCAGGGCAATCGACGCGACGTCCAGGTCGCGGAGGAGGGTGTCCAGGCCTTTATCGGAGATACCGTTCCGGGCCAACTTTTCCTCTGCAACGTCGTTGATCTCGCTGCGACGGCCATCAAACCCCAGGTCGCTTGGCAACATATAGAAGCTTCCGTTCCAAGCTATTCCATGCCCTGCAAAGAATAGGATCACTGCATCGTCCGGCCGTACACTTTTGGATAATCCGCCAATTTCCCGCGTAATCGAGGCACGGGTCGCATCCGCCAACAGCACGGGGACTACTTCATAGCGATCGATGCTCTTTTGGAACGTAGCGATCTCTTCGATAATCGATTTGGCGTCGGCCACTGCGTACTGCAGTTTGAAATCGGCATTGGAATAGTTATCCACGCCGATCCCAACGATGTAGAGCCGGGGTTTGCCGGATGTAGATGCGGGTCCCTCAATCACAATCTCCGGCGCATCTTCGCTCTTCACGTTGTCGCGATTGAACGCATAGGCCTTGAATCGATTCTTGCCGGCGGCAAGCGGGAGATCTATGGTCTTCGCCGACCCGACCTCGCCAGGCCAGTACCCTACCAGCAGCCCATTGCGGAACAGTCGCAGATCCCGAACACCGCTCCCTCGCTTGTGCGCTTGGTCGGCCGGCGACTCCCTGGCCACAATCGAAAGGCTAACCCTGTCTGGTGCACCTCCGGCTTTGCTCGAAAGTTGCACCATTGGACTGCGGCGGTCCTTATCTGCGATATGCTGTGCCGGGGCAGGCCGTCCTTGGAGCACGTCGCCAAGCAAGCCGGGCGTGAAGAAGTCGCCGAAAAATGCTTCCGCGGAAGCGACGTCGTCCAGCCGGTCGGAAAACCGCCACTGGATCTGCTTCCACGCCGTCTCGGTACCGTCGAACCGCCCGTCGGGTGCAAACACTGCCCAGTCTTTCCCGCGGTTCATCGAAACAACCGTGCAGAGAGGCGCCAGATCCCGAATGCGCCACAAACGGGTGGTTCCGTCAGCCGATGCTGATGCTACGATTTCGCCGGAAGGATTGAACGCCGTCGCTGAGATAGCGTCGGAATGCCCTTCAAATGTCGCCACCGCGTCGCCGGTTTTCAAGTTCCAGATGCGGACCATATTTCTGTGGAGACCTCCAGCCATGAAATTCCCATCGTGGCTGAACGAAATCGCGCCGAAGCCATCGCTGTCGTGATCGATCTCGCGCAATAGTTTACCGCTCTCCAATTCGCGAAGCTCAAGCCGGTAGCGGTCGCCAGTGAACGAGTAGTCGCTGCGAACCGTAATCAACATGCGCTGATCGACCGACGCGGCTAAGGGCCTTCCGGCCTGCGCTGGAATTGTTCCCAGACGTCGTCCCGAAACTGGATCGAAGACTGCGGCATCGTGTTTGGCCGAGGCATCGTAAATTATGAAGGCAGTTTCGTCTTGGTTGAACCAAGACAGTACTCCACTGGGATGATCCGAGAACTGGGACAAATCGATTTCCGCGGTCTTTTTAGCTTCCGCGCGGCTGATCATCCATAGCTTGCCATCATATCGTCGGACTGCCGCAAAGGAGCCCGATGGCGAGATCCGGACAGCGGAAACCTGGTCCACTGACGGCACGCGGACCTCGTCACCGGAGGCCGGCGCTCGAAACGCCAATCCATTGTAGTAGGAGCCCGCCGACCATACTACCTTCCCATCGATCGCCAGAGGAATGCCGATCGTCTCCTGGCGGGTTTCTTCGTGTGTGCCGGTCCGCGCGTCCCAGGCCTGCTCCGCCGAGTAAGCCTCGCTAAAATTCTGTACGCTCAGGATGCGCACCTCGGCGCCGGATGGGTCGAATGCAACTTCCGAGGGGCGGTCGATGGCCGCAGCCGGTCGAATCCAGGCAGGCGGGGCGAGTTGGAATCGCTGCAAACTGCCATCGTCCGCGCCGGCGAGCAGCATCTTAGAGTCGAAATTGAATGCCATCCCCCAGCAGTTGAAGATCTGTCGGCCGTGCCACGCTTCTGCTGCGGCTGTTGCCAAATCCGGCGGGGCTCCCCCTCCAATGTTCCAGATTCGTGGGCCAGATCCTTCTACCCAAGCCGCCACCTGGCTGGGAGATACTGCCAAGGAGCGTACGTTCGTCGTCTCGCCTATAGGCAACAATTTTTCCGGCTTCGTTTCGAATAGCTTCCATAACCGGACTTCCCCGTCCAGATTCGACCACGTCGCTAAACGAGTCCCGTCCGGGCTGAAACTCATTTGGAAAACCGGGGTCTTGGCCGCGTTGAAGCGGCCGGCCGGTCCCCCCGGAGTTTGCGGGACGATTTCCACGTCGCCGTTATTGAACCCATAGGCAACGGCGCTCCAATCTGGATTGAGCGCCATGGAAGCAACGATGCTGGCATCGTCAAGTCCGGTGGCTGAGCGCGGTTTCGGTCGGATCAGGCGACGGGTCTCCGATTGCCTCCATGTGTCGACGTTCCAAACCGCAATCTCCTCGTCCTCGAGAATTGCAAGCTCGTTACGAGTGGGGTAGGCAGAGATCGCTCGGACCTGCCATCGGCCTGGCAGAGAGCGCAATTGATGGAAGGTTTTCGGGTCCCACAGGATCACGGTGCCGTCCTCGCTAGCGGAAGCCACCCATTTCCCCCGTGGGTGCGCACTGACCGAAATGACGCGCGAGGGATGCCCGAGGCTGGTTTCCAATTGTGCCGCCTGCGAATTCGCCGAGTCAGCGCCGAAAACGCGCGTGGCCGTTCCAGAGCGAAGATCCCACTCCTCGATAGAACCGTCCTCGTACCCGACCGCGGCCCGTTCCCCGCCGGGTGAAACCGTCACACAAAGCGCGCCCGCGACGGGACCGGGAAGCTTCCTGCTTGCGCCAGTTGCGGCATCCAACAGGTACAAGGCGCCGTCGGATCCCGCGGCGGCAATTGCGGAACCGCCAGACACTGGCGACAGGGCTCGCATTCCCACCTGTGTAATCACTCTGGTGGCGCTCCATGAATCCACCGCAGCTGGAGAAGAGGGCGCGGGCGTGACCTTCCAGACGGTGATCTTTTCGGCATCGGCAGCAACCAGATAACGTACATCTGCACTGAAAGCCACCGCGTTAATAGGCTTCCTCTGGGTCGTCGGCCGGGCATGAATCATCAGATATTCGCTGTCGCGGACATAGAGGTTACCAGACGCGTCGGCGTTCGCTACAAGATTGCCGGTCGCGCTGTGAGCGATCACAGTAAGCGTGGGGGGATTCGGACCAATTCGGAATTCATCAGTGCTGGAGACGTTCAGAATTTTCCCGGTGACGGCGTCGAGAACCTCAACATCCTTACCGTCCGCTGCGACTACACGTCCACCGCCTGGCGTCATTGCCAAAGATCCGCTCGAATGAAACCATTCGGTCGCCTCTTTTTTTGTTTTGAGGTCGAAAATCCGCACGTAAGAGTCGCGGCGTCCGTCGGCCAGGAGGCGCCCAGAGGCGGGATCGAATAAAAGCGCCGCGACTCCCCCTCGGTTGGCCGGAATGGTCACTACCGTGCCCCCGCCGACACGGTCCCACAACTTGATGACGCCAGCTGTATCCGCGGATGCCAGTATGCCGCCATCCGGGGAATACGCGAGAGCGGATACCGAAGCATTACGCTCGCGCTGTTGCGCCGTCAGCATTCCTGCGACGCCCAGAATGAACAGAAAGAGAGTGGAAGTCTTCATTTGTCGGGCAACCCGCTATTTTTTCGCCGGGGTCAGATTTCGAGAAAGTTCTCCCAAGGCGGAGTATTACCCCCCGAATCGCTTCGCAGAGGCCAAATAGAAACGCGAGGCGTCCTGCGGTTTTCCGCACGATCATGTGGGCGAACGTCCCGACAACAATTATAGAGAACGAGGAGGATGAAGACTTTCATCCAGCCGGTAACGGTTTTAGGAATCCATTCTGGATTAGACTTTCGAACTTTGCCCGAATCGACTGAGCGACCCGTGGGTTTTCGCGGAACAGAACACCGAGCTCGATATTCCGTTCATGGGCAGACTCTGTGAAGTTGGCTGACGTGATGAAGGCCGTCTCGTCATCCACGAGAATGCATTTGGCGTGCTGGCACGCTGGCATCTTTGGGTGTTCCTCGGGTCCGCGCGGATCATAATAAATTATTGGCCTCAAGGTCCACGGCCATTGATATTTCCAAAATAGTTTCGCGTACTTGGCGACCGCTGCCTCACCAAATAGTGCATTCTGGTCGTCGCAAGAGATATTCAGAATCAGGAAAACCTGCAGTTTAGGCCAAAGGGACATGGCGCCGTGGACAGGCTGGAATACCTCTTGGCCATTAAAAACACCGTAGGTTGAAATCCACAACGATTGACGGGCTTCCGACGAAAGCTGCCGAACCACAACACTTGTATCCCGGACGTGCGGGCCCTCTTCATCGGGGCTTGTCCAGACTAGTTGGACTTGGTCGAGCGCGCGCTGGCGGACCGCGGCCTCCTCGGCAAGAATCTTCAATGTGATGGCCAAGGTTTCAGGCGTGAAGCCGGCCCCGGAGAGAGAACACAGTTCCGCCGCCAAAAATTCCCGCGACACCTGCGGCGCCCACTCCGCCACCGCAAACGCCGTATAGGGTGGCTTAAGCCGGCCGGAATGCAACGCAGCCGCCATAGAGCCGAGCACGGCCGCCGGCAACGCGCGGATCAGTTCTCATGGAAGCGCCAGGTCCTGATCGGTGAAAAACTCAGCGCCGGCCGCGCCGACCGTGGCGACGACCAGCGAGCGATCTAAATATTGGTTGAAACGCTCGCATGAGGTTTCGGAAATCAGCAAACAGCCGTGGCACGCCGCGCCCAGAAGGAAACGTTCTTCCAGCAGTTGCTTGGCGGAATGCTGGGCGCAAACCGGGTCGTTCGAGCAGAGTCGCCCTAGTTCGATTGCATTGCGGAGATGCTGGTCGATCTTGCGGCCGATTTCGACCAAGCCGCCCAACGTCCCCTCCGAATCCGGCGAACCGGTGTAAAGCAGGATGCCATACCCCGCCTCGCCGGCGTAGACCCGCTCACGAATTGCGGACGAAGAGTATCCACACTCCAACGATACCTGTGTGATCAGCAGGTGCGCGAGCGAGTGCAGCATTATGTATGGGACGCCTACGAAATCGGCCTTCGAACTTGGGTACTGCCTCTTCCACAACTTGAAGCCTTCCGCCAGTTCGATTTCCCGTTTGGAAACTTCACTCCGTTTACGCCAGGCGCGAACCTCTTCAGATTTGAAGGAAATGAAGACGCCCTCGCCGCGATTCTCGACGGCCGGAACCCAACTGATCTCATCAGCAAGCGAAGCGCGATTCACTCCAATTGCGAGTTCACCATCGATATCGTTCGTAGCGGGTTCGAAGCGCGTGAACCCGACCAGCGAAACGACTTCGCGCAGTCGGTGGATGAGGACAACACGGTCGATCTTGTTCCAGATCGCTTCGAGTGGCGGGGTGGGCCGCCAGCGGCGTGCGTAGAAATCGCCTTCGATCTTGTCCTGACCGATTTCGTCCGGACTCGCAAGCAACGTCTCAATTTCCGCCTGCTTGATCGTCTTTGCCGGGGCAGCGGAGGAACCGCCGCGGTAACGTTCGATCTCAGCCCAGACCGCCTCGTTGGAATAACCTTCGAGCGCCGCCGCGACCTTGGCGCGTTTTCGTTCACCAAGCAGATCGTCGATTGACACGACGTACTGCAGGTGGTCTTCCCATATCTTCTCCACTGCCCCGCGCAGCTTTTCGTCTTCGTCCGGGATCGAGATGACGCTTAGAACCTGTGGGAACCAGGCGTTGGATGCCGACCGGTTGAGCAGCCGGTTAAAGGTCGGCTGGCCCTTTGGGTCGCGGCAGTTGGATTCGAAGTTGCTGCCGCCCAGCCATGGCCTTCTTCCACGACACCAGCCAAGTGCAGTCTTATCCTCAAGGGCGATGATGAGTTGCTTACTCTTGCCGCAGTCGCAACGTATCATCACTTCGGTCAGATCTCCACTGGTTCCCCACTCATCCTCGAAGAGATCGCGGCGGCATGGCTCTGCGCCCTCAACGGCCACACCATGCACAAATGTGTACCAATCGACGTCCGAAATATGCCCGTTCGGACACGCCTGGACAAAGCGGAGCGGAACAATGTCGTATTTCTTTCGGTCTGGGCCCTGCCATTTCGTCTGGGTAATAAGATTGCGGCGGTGAACGAGTGGCCGGGTGCGCTGGCCTTGCGGGCCCTTCATGGTAATCTGCGCCGTGAACCATTCAGGGAAGCGATAGACAGCAACCCCACTCGGCGGCGCGTCCGGGTCCTGGCTGTCGGCGGGTGGCTCCCACATCGCGAGGCCTGGCAGTTCCAAAGCGGATTCAATCTTGCTTAGAAGGCGGGGTTCGATGATCTTCCGCTTCCGGTCATCGCCTCCCCAATCCCACGTGTCCAAGCCGCCGACAATCGCCGCGTGGTGCGGCAGGTCCATCAGGGCGCCGGGGCCGAACACGTTGATGATCTGACCGCGGCGAATCTGTCCATTGGGCCGGGCCATTACTCCACGTCCTCCTCGGGATCGATCGCATTCCCGTTCAATTCGATCAGCCGGAGATTACAGGCGGGTTCCACATCACGGAGCGAGCGATGGGCCTTGAACTGTGCCGCTTTGCGCTCGATCCGCTCCAAATCCGGATCGAGTGGATAACGCAGTAAGTAAGGGCCTGTGCCGTCATCGTATTGCTGGTAGCGAAGCGTTGCTCCCGAGTCCTTCTGTTGCTTCGAAATCTTCGCCCAATCGTCGAGCAGGTCTTCCACTTTGCCGCGGACGCCGTCACGACGTTGCTGCATCTCCTTGCTGTCCAGTGCCGCGTATTGCTCGACTCTGCGACCGAAGATATCCACCACAGGTGACAGGCTTGACCGCAGTTCCATGGCGCGAAGCGCGTTGGGACCTTTGGTCATGCCATGCCATCCCTGTCGGCTCATCGCGACCGTGACTTCCGCCAACCCCCGATCCAGCGCGCGCGGCGAGAACGGCGTGACGCTGGTCGCCTCCACCGAGCGGTAGAACGATGCGTGCCACGCCTCGAAGCGCTCATAATGCGAGCGGTCGCGTGGCTTGTGCACGTTGAGCATGGTGATGATGAGGCCGGGCTTACCCTCCTCGCGGCCTACGCGCGATGTGGCCTGGATGTATTCCGCGGTTGTCTTAGGCTGGCCGAAGACCGCCATCAGGCCGAGCCGCGAGATATCGAGACCGACCGAGATCATGTTCGTCGCGAGCGCGATATCCAGGCAATCGGCTTTGGGGAGGAAAGCCTTTGCCAACCGTTCCTTCGCTTTGGAAACCGCGGCGGTGGAGATGCGCGACGTCAATTCGACCACTTCTTTTAGATCGCGCTTCGCAAACAGCCCCGTCGTCTCACCCTGCCGCAGGCGGTTGCCATAGTCCTTCAACCGTGACGTCACTTCGTCCTCCGCGATGCGGCGGCAGCCGCCAAGCTCGCGAAGGCTGTTGAAGTACCCGGTGAGCGTCATATAAGGATCAGCGGGATTCTGTGGATTGTTCAGACCGCCGTTGGCGAGAAAGGCTTTCTGCGCCGCGCCCAGTAACGCGAGATACGTCCGCAGAAATATGACTTTCGGCGAGCGGCCTTGCGCGGCCACAGCCAGCATAGAGCCGGCCCGCCTTCTCCTCGGCCGGAACCGTAATTGCGAAATACGAATCGCGGCGGTTGGGACCCGGGCATGGAAAGATTTCGACGCCATTGCGGCAGAAGAGCGCCTTGATCTGTGCTTCGGCGCGGCGAACCGTGGCGGTGGAGGCGACAACTTTGGGCCGGATGGTCTTCTTCTCTCCGTCCGGCAGCGTGACCTCTCTGCAACAAAGCGCGTCGATGGCGGTCTCATATAAGCCGACCATCGTACCCAGAGGACCGGAGATGAGATGTAATTCGTCCTGGATGATCAGGTCGGGCGGCAGGAGCGGTTCGGGCAAAGACTGCCCAGCGGAATTGGGGTCGCAGGGACCATAAAAACCGGCCGCATCGGCCCGTTCCACCTTACCGAACAACTTGCCCGTCTGGCCTTCCCATGGAAGGCTGGCGAACTTATCGACGGTTGCAATCAGGAACGCGGGCAGGCGCCGATAGATAGGCTCATCGACCGCCACGATCGGCAACGGCGAGCCGCCGGAGAATTCGCAGTCCCGGTTCACACACGTGATGCGGAGATCGAGAGGCTCCTTTTCGTTCGGGACGAGATTAAAGGAGTTGGGCGAGAACTTCGTTCCGCACCAAGGGCAGATTTCAAGGGGGATTGGGGAAGTCTTCTGGTCCTGTTTGAATTTCCGCGTACGGGCGCGTGCAGTGTTTTCGTCTCGCTCGCCCGACTTGCCCATGCGGTTCGGTGTTGCCGCCTGACCGACCCAGAGTCCAATCTCAAACGGCCACTTGCCGAGCTTTTCGACGTCGTTCCGCCGCTCCAGCTCCATAGCGCAAATGAGCGCCGCGCCGCGGCCCAACTGGTCAAGCGTGAGCAACCGCAGGGTGTAGCGCATGATCACAGCGACCCCACAGCCGCGGAGCGAGCCAGGATTTCGCAACCGGCGAAGGAACATGGTGAACGCCGCGAGGCCCAGGTAGGCTTCGGTTTTGCCACCGCCGGTGGGAAAGAAGAGGAGGTCTACCAGTTCGCGATCGGCTCCCCCTGGTTCCGCCATGGAGGTGAGATTCAGGAGCAGGAAGGCCAGCTGGAAGGGACGCCACTTCGGCGGCTCCACTGCATCCTTCCGGCGTTGCCGGCCCACGGCCGCCATGACCTTGTTGGCGAGACGGAAGGCTTCGAGCACGCTCGGGTCAGCGAGGTCCTTCAGGCCCTGCTCGATTCGCTCGGCAACGACTCCCGCTCGCGACAGCATCTTCGTGGCGACATCGGCGCGACGTTTTTCCATCGCACTGCTCCCGCCGGGCATTGGCTGCTTCGCGATCCAATCCCGGTAGGCCTGGATCAGGGGCTCAATCAGCGATTTGGCTTCGGCGGCGTCCTTGATGGCTGACAGCTTCTCCATGTCGAGGGTTGCGTTCGCAGGCGCGGCCCGGTGCTCGATCCGTTCCACTTCACACCGCGGAATCCACGCCGTTTCGACGGACCGGCAGCCGTCGGTCTTAACGGGAAGGGCGCGAGCTGAGACGCCGTGGCCCACGGCGTATTCGAAGGCATCGCGGTACTGCAGGTCTGCCACGCGCTCATCGGGATCGGAGGAAATGACGCCGCGAAGGTCGGGGCGCGCGACAAAGGGCAGATCGGATTCCAATTGCAGCTTGACCTGGAAAACGTAGGCTTCATCGCGCCGGATGCCCGTCATTGGGGTGCGGTTGTTCACCAGAAACACGGACACGGCGCGCGTGCCGGCGGCCACCAAGTCGAGTCCCTTGTGAGACGGGATGGTCCGCACGGAGAGAACCAGATCGAGACCACCAGAGTCTTTGAGGCGGATCGCGTCGCGGGTGGTGTCCTGGGCAGGAATGGGCAAGGGCGCTTGTGCCCAACGCGCGGTGCGACGCCATCCGGTGACCGCCTCGTCCTTCATGGCAGCCGCATAGTCGCCCCATGTGACGGTGGCCTTGATCGACTTGCACTTTGGCGGGATCAGAACGCTCAGGCCCATCGAGGAGGGAAAGGGCGTTTTCCGTGAGGAGGCAGATTCCGGGGCGGCTTCATCGTCTAGGCCGGTCTTGGGCGGGATCAGGTCGATCTGCTCGCCGCTGTCTTCGTCGGTCTTCTCCTCGGGCTTGGCGGCGAACGGTGCAAGGAAGCCGGTCAGGTACCAACGCAGTGGAGCGGTCGATCCCGGCAGGATTTCCTGTTCGAGGTAGTTGCCGGCTTTGAGGCCAGCGCCCGGGCCGACGAGGTCGAGGATGAGGGAATCGAGAATCTGTTCGCGCACTTCGGCAGAGGTCATGTAGCCATTGATCCTAAGTGGTTTAATTCATGTCTAGCTGGTGCGTACACGGGGTAGCGGGCGACGGCACCGTGGCTTGGCTGGAAGATAATTGTCCAGCTATCTGCTGCAACGAGGAAGTCACGCCAAACTCAGCAAGTATCTTCTGCGCCTTCGCCGCATCGACAGTTAAAAGACCAGCAGCGCTGGCCCGAAGTGAGCTGACTGAAACAAAATTCCCGTTCACAACCTCCATGGCGGTAAACGCACCATATCCTGCCGCTTGTGCGGTAGCAGCGAGCAGCCGAAAGCATTGTTCAGAACTAATTGCGGCAGCGAGGGCACCATCGAGATTGAGCAACGCACTAGCCGCCAGGTTGGCTGTTTGGAACTGGCTGGAACTAGCCCTCACCTCGAAGAGCTTCAGATACTCTTCTTGAATCGCCCCGGGCTTCGCCACGATCTTAACCATTCCCGCATCAAAAAGGTATTTGTCCAGCAAACTATCGAGTGCAGACTTGTATTCGCTCCAGATCTGGCCTTGGCCGAACTGGGCTACGAGGGCCGCCATCACGCCGAGTGGATTGCCCAGCCGGGCCATGTCTCCGGTCAGAGATTGTTGAATCAAATTGGAAATTCGGTCCTTGTCTGCTTTTTCAAGACCATCTGCGAGAGCGGGGTCAACGTGGAGAAGCCCGAGCGCCAGACCCGCCTCGCCGGTAGACTTGACCAATTCGACCAACTGGGACTTCAAACGAGGCCGGATTGCGTCCTTTTTGAGAAAGGCGAGTCCCAACAGAAAGAATCGAACATGCGTCCTGGGTACCCCTGCTGCGTTGGACCGGTTCTTGAATAGCTTCGCGATGAAGTACGGCAATGCTTGCTCGTGAACCGCAACAATGTCACCTGCGACTATCTTAGCGATATCCTCCAGCTTATTCGTTGGAAAATAGTTGCCCTGATCTAGCATCGAGAGTATTGAATCCGCGGCTATGGTCGTTTCGAGCGCGGAGAGTCGGAGAAATTTCTCAACTATCTCCTTGAATACGTAACGTGCTTCCTCCGCCGTGGCGTGAATGCCACTCGGGTGGGCGGCCTTATTCCTGAGCTTGAGGATGACCTCCAATGCCGTCTTCTGTCCCGAATCGATTACCTTCGTCGCGGCCAACTGGTCGGCCAGATAAGATTCATAAATCTCTTGATTCGCTGCCCGCTTTTCGATCTCCTCGTGTAGCTGCTTGGCTGTAGAATTCACAGTTGCCAGCGGCTTCAGCTTCGCCCGCAGGTCATCGAATAATGCGATATAGCTCAGCACGACGCAAGCCCGAAAGGCGCCGGCCTGGTAGCAGCCGAGGGCTTCGGACATATAATCCCGCGACTCACTACGCACAATCTGTGCAATCAGTTCTTCCATGTCCGTGAGATGAACAGCCATAATTGTTGCTCCCGGTCTAATCTCCCGCCCGAGTCGATGCCCTGTGGGACGGAATCAGGCAGATTTGCTCCCCGCGATCTTCGCCTGTCTTCTCTTCAGGTGTCCCGGCTAACGCCGCAAGGAGTCCGGTCAAGTGCGAACGCAGGGGCTCAGTCGATCCCGGCAGGATCTCCTGTTCGAGGTAGCGGCCAGCTTTGAAGCCAGCGACTGGACCCACGAGGTCGAGGATGAGAGAATCGAGAGTTTGTTCGCGCAGTTCGGCAGATGTCATTCGGTGGGTTCCTGGACTTCGAAAAGGCTTAGGGATGCGATCGGCGCGCTCTTGCTGAACTTTCGGCCGCGTTTGGGTCCAGGTGCAACACGTGCTGATTGCGCTTCCTCTTCAGCGCGAGTTCGGTTCAGTTCGAGCAGTCGGGCCAGAATCTCGTCGCGATCTTCATCGACCCATCGATAACGCCATGGTTTCCTGCGATCATTGTTTCCACTTTCATCGCCCTCGTCGTCGTAGTTGAGAATGAAGTCGAGTCTTGGCTGCAGATCCCGCCAACCATAAGCGTCGAGAACTGCGCGGTCAATGGCGGTGTGCAATTGCCGGAGCTCAAGGATGCCGGCACCGCGTTCATCTGGATCGTGAAAACGGTTGTAGGTTTTCGTCAGTCCCTCGTTGTTGCTTTTCATTAGATTGGCTCTGAAGTCGTGATAGCGCGCACCAACCAGTTGGAGTAACTGGCGATCTCCGCCCGACGGGCGAGGGAACGTATCGAAGCAGACCGTTGTGTAGCTCAGGGCGTCACCCAAGGTTGTGCCCACCATTCGGAGCCATACTTCATGGATTCGCGATTGAATCACAGCGAAGTCGGCGTCCTCATGTAACAGCATAAGGATCATTCGATCTTGGATAATTGTCCCACGCTGAACGAACGCCAACGCCAAGTGTTGCGACACGCAAGTTAGAGCAAGCAGTCGCCCATGCAACTCGAGGTACGGGCCGGCTTCGTCTACTCGGTTTGCGTGCAACCACCAATTCTCGCGATAGTTGCGCTGCTTGTTTCTCTCTCGAACCGGGCGCACTCGTTCTTCCACGATGCGAAAGAGAGTTGGCCAGCACCTTGCCTGGTCCGCAGACATGGTCCCAAAGTCGACAACGAACCGGCTGGGATGTTGTACCGGGCTGGAATTGAAATCGTCCCCACCAAGATACGAGAAGATCACCTCTCGGTTGCGGGGATCTTCGGATATCAGGTGTTCCATCTCCCCAAGCGAGGATGAACCATTGGACGGCGGGTCTTCGAAAACAAAGCCGGAGCCCCAGATCTTCGTTCCGCGGTAACATCTTCCCTTGTTCCCACGCAAAGCAATCGGGGTGGAATCTACTTGTCCAGCAAGCAAATACGCAGAGATCCGATCGACCCTAACGCCGTCGAGCACCGGCCGCACGACTTTTTGGGTTTTCTGAATTTGAAGCAAGCTGGCGACCACTGTCGCGTTACCCGGCCACTGGTATCTGCGTTGAGCTTGGTAAATCGTACCCCCTTGTCGCAGCACCTCTTCTAGCCCACTGGTCCGCGTGTCGCCTTGCGCAACGGTGTTCGTCGCGATCATCCCAAGTGTTCCTTCGTTTCGAAGTAGCGCGAAAGTGCGACGCACGAAAAATGCGATGAGGTCAGCAAGCCCAGTCGCAGGAGAATAGTTCGTTACTAATTGGTCGTGATATGCAAGGCCGAGTTGCCCGCCGATGAGGGTACCTCCTAGGAAAGGCGGATTGGCTACGATGGCATCGAACCCAGCGTGATGGCGCCCGCCGTGATCAATACGGAAGACTTCTGGGAACTCCAGTTCCCAGTGGAAAGGCGTGACGCCCTTCTGTCCGGTCTTCAGGGCACGAACCGCACCTCGTAGTTCGTCGTCGAGATCGAGATCGGTGACCCGCTCCCGTGCACGGTGAAACTTCTCGGCTAGGTCTTTGCGCCGAGTCTCGCGATCCTTGGGCGTTCCCGCCGAGAAGAAGGCTGCAACAGTTAGGTCACCAGCGAGGCGCAGATCGATCATCTGCTCCTCTGTTACCGCCAGCTTCTGGGCGAGCAACTCATAAGGCGTTTCATCGGCGGCATCGAGAATCTGCGCGCGCGCGTTCAAGATATGGCGCAGACGCAAAGGCATGTCGCGAAGCAGGGCGCCCTCTTCTTTCGGCTGCCAGTGGAATGACTCAACTTGATGGGCCGTGAGTCCAACGAGCGAGTCGCCGCAGCGGAGCGTGTGGTCCACGAAGGTAAACGGATGATCTTTGGCGAAGGTCGCGAGCCAGAGTGAGAGCTTGGCCAGGTTAACGGCGAAGGGGTTCTTGTCTACGCCGTAGAGACAACGCTGCGCGACGAGGCGGCGGGCGTGCAGCAACGGGTCCTGGTCCGCTGGGATCGCCGGCATGTGGTTGTGCGCAATCCACGCCTTTTCGAGCTTCTCACCCAGGTAGCGGCAGGTTTCGACGAGGAAAGCACCGGAACCCATGGCGGGATCACAGACCTTCAGCGCGAGAATCTGTTCCGGCTTCGGATTGTCTCCAAGTTGGGCCAGCACGGGATCGAGCGTGGTCTTGACGATCGGCTGCGTGAGCGAACGCGGCGTGTAGTGCGAACCGGAACGGCGGCGCTCCTCAGTGGGCTGGAGGTAGATGCCGCCGGTGGGAATCGTCACGGGGTTGGAGTTCGCGTCGAGATAGAGCTTCGAGATGCGACGACGCAGCGCTGCGAGGAGTTCATCGACGGAGGCCGCGGACTTCAGTTGTTCGATGGCCTTGCCTGTGACCTCGCAGGCGGCGTTTTCTTTCAGCCATTTTGGGCGGTCTGTGGGCTTCTTGATGAGCAGGTCTTCGAGGTTGATGACGAGATGGTCTGCGCCGAGGCCGATGGAGATGCCGTGGGCCGTCTCGACCGTGAAACCCATCATAGCTTCGTAGACGGAACCAATCTGTTCCACGTCGAGGGCGCGGTATGAGATACGCTCGCCGTCAAGGTAGAGGAGATCCTGGAGAATGCGAAAGAGGATGCCGTCGGAAACCAGCGGTGGTTCGATCAGGGCCATTGCGTCGCGCTTCGATTCCCAGCCGCGGCCTTCAAGGAATGGAAAAGCGTCCGGATCGAAGAGTCCTCCATGTCGCGCGGGCAGACGCCACGAACCGTGACCGCCGCCATCGTAAAGCAGTCGGGTCAGGGTGACGATCTGTGCCCACGCTCCATAGCGGCTGTCCATGGTGTCCGGATACTGGCCGGCGTCGGCACGGAGGCGTTCGTACAACCCGGAAATGGAATAGTTCTGCAGCCAGGTTTCGTCGGAGCCCATCAGGCTGCGCTCTTCGGCGTAGAGGACGAAAACCATGCGCATGAGCGTCGTGAGCATGCCGCCGTAGATGTGATTGGGGTCGTGCTGCAGTGCGTCGGCGAGAATCTTGCCATGGGCCGCGCGGTCCGCTTCCTGAAAGCCGCGGACCAATTCGTTTAGCGCGCGCAGCACTTGGCCGGCGAGCCGGATGGAGACCTCGTTTTGGTAGCGGCGGGAGGCTTCCAGGATGGCAGGCAGGCGCTGGTTCTCGGGGCCGATGAAGAGGCGGTCGCTGTGAAGAAGTAGGTGCAGAGCGGCCACCATGGGCCAGTTTGCCGCCATCGTCATCTGGTGGATGGGAAAGGTGACGTGGCCGGATGACTCGCCCTTCGGCGCGTAGACGAGGCGGATGCGCTCGGGGGAGATGAGAAGGCCAATGGCGACACCGGTTTCCCGCAGCAGGCGTTCAAAGCGTGCCTGTGGCGAGGCATGCCAGCGGTGTTCTTCCGACGCCGCGCCGGGTTTGTCGAAGTCGGCACCCCAGGGGAGTTCTTCCACAAGGATCAGATTCTCCGGTTGGGCGTCGCCTCCTTTTTTTGCGCCTCCCCGCACGACCCAGGTGGGCCGCAGGGTTTCGCCATACTCGGGCAGGCGAACGGAAAGGTCGTCGGGTGGAGCGGCCAAGTCAGACTCGCGCCAATCCCAGAATTCACGGGTGAAGGCCGGAACGTTCTTCAGGCGCAGGTTGCTGTCGAAGTCCGGGACAGCATGGCGGCGTAGAACTTCCTGTTGGACGCCCACGTTGTGACTGAGGACCGCCTGGGCGTTCTTCAGAGCGGCCGGGGAAACGACTAGTCCCTCCGGCTGGACGAACCCGATCCAGAGTTGGTGGTCTTTGATAATGGGGTCGGTGGCCATGGCGTTAGGCAGCGTTTAGCTTCACGGGATCGCCGCCCAGAAACTAGTCGCCGTCAGGAACATTGATGATCTCAATGCTGCGGGCAGACTGTGCAAGGATCGATAGTATTTCAGTTGGAGTGGCGAGGGAACTCTCGACTCGTCCATGCAGAAACACGATCGGCCGACGCGCTTCTATCCCGCTGGTAGGGAGTTGTCGAATGAGCCTTTCGATGACTTCTTCGCGCTTGGCGCCGTTCATCAAAGGGGTTGTGGTGTCAACGTAAGTGGCATGGACCCGCTCGAACAATTCAAAAGCTCGCGCGCGGTTCAGGCTTCCAATGTCGAAGCGCGGGGCGAGCCGCAGATCGAAGACGAACGATGGTTCCGAGAGGCACATGAGTTTGCTGAAATCGCCCTCCGGCAAGTCCGGCACGCATGCAAATACGATCGTCCAAGAACCCCCGTCATCGAATAGAGAGGATTGGTGTTCCGCATGCCGAAACATCTCGGCGGTCAGCGATCTCCTTTGTTTCGAAGAAACGACCCTGAGTCCTGCGCCGCCTGATTGGCTAAACATCACGTCCATTCCCCGAAACCAGTTTAGCTTCAATCGCTACGTAGCCAATCTTGGGCAAATACCACTGCGAAATCCAGTACGGTTCCTGAATCTTCATGTCGCCCGTTTTTCTGTCTTTGAGCTCGCCGCTCATAAGAAACGCCCGCCGATACAATCTGGGGGATACTCCAGTAAACGGATGGAAAAGGACGTGGGCGCCACCCTCGCTGGGCGGTGTCCATCCGCTGCTCTCCGCGGTGATCGAATCCTGGTGAAGCTTCAGTGCCTGGCTCTTGGGGTATGGCTCGATGTATTGGACTTCATCAACTCCAGCCGTGACCAGATGGCGAGCACAGTAGTGACATGGGAAAGTTGTGACGAATAAGCGCGTGCCCACCAGAGCCACACCTTTGCGCGCAGCAGAAAGTAGAGCGTCCATTTCAGCGTGGACGGCTCGACTAAATTCAAGCAGACCGCCGATCCGGGTTCGACGGAGTTCGTGCGCGAGGAGCTCCTTATCAATATCTCGCAAAATATTCAGCCCTTCTAATGTCTGAATCAATTCGTTGACGATGGCATTCTGTTCCCGGGTGTTCCGGCAATATCGATCGTGAGGATTATCGAAGAATGCGCAACGTGCGTCATTGAGATCAGTCTCGGCAGACTCACCATATACCCCGCCGCCGGCTTTGGGCACCTCGTTCGAACCCGTAGCCGCGATATTGCCGTGCTTATCAACCAGGGCCGCCCCTACCTGGCGCGAGAGGCACGCACTTTGCATTTGCGTGCTATATGCATGGTACATGGCTGTCTCGGCGAGGCGAGGCCGCTCGAGATGTGTTCCGGTAACGATCTTTACCAGACGGCTTAGGTCATCATTGGCTTTCCATTCCGGATTGGAAAGCCTGTCTGCAGTCTCGCGATCATTCGTGTTGTCTACAAAAAAATCCGCCAGGTGGAAGGCGTCGCCGACGTGTTGCCCGTGTTGTCTGCCATCGTCCGCGTTATCGCGCCGCATGAACCTCTGGGCGTTAGCCGCACCCCCATCGTCATACTTCGCGTGCATCCGCTCTTCACGTTTCGACTCATCACAAACAACGCCTATCAATACAAAGGCATCCCCATAGACTTGTCGAAGCAAGTGGACTTCCGCTGAGTGCCGAATCGAATCTAGGATGTACGCCCGCTTCGCCCCGTCCGGGAAAACCTCCTTGTCCGGCTCGAAGGCCACGCCCACCTTTTCAGCACGTGTTCGTTGAATCTCAAGTATTAGGCCCAGGGCAACTGCGGAATTGTCCGGCCTTCCTGTACCGGCTCCCTCGCGCATTTCATCGCCATAATTCTGGAGGATTTCCCCTGACTGTAGGGTCTTGGGTTTAGAGGGCGGAATTGGCTTTCCCATCTTTGTAGCCCAATCCAGAATCACCTTGCGAGCTTTAAGTATCGGAGCATCGATCTTCGCCTCCACGAGAATGTTGTGGAGAGTCTTCGCGACAAAACTCGTGCCAGATCCGGCCCCGCCAACCACAGCAAATACGATCTCGTGTGATGCCTCTCTGCCCAGAATGTCGCGCGAATCGATAACGCGCGCCCGTTTTCCAAATATGGGCAGTTCATTCGGTAGTGCGCTCAATTGATTTGTCCAGACTCAAGATCCGCGCAGTCCCGGGGACAAACACACGATCTTGGGGTGATGTGGATAGTTGGCACGGCTTCTTATCCGGAGATCGGCCACAGGTAGACGACGCCAATCGGCTCGACGCGATGCGCCCGCACTTCGTAGGATTTCAGGATTCGCTCCGGTTCTTCGTCCACTTCGCGTCCGATTGCCGTAAGCCGTTTGTCCCAGGCTTTGCGCTCTTCTTCCAGTTGCAGAAGCTCCATTTTGTCGAAGCCCAGCGTTAACTGCGCTTCGTTCCGCTCCACCTCCTCTTTTCTGGCGAGAATGCGTTTGCGCTGGTCCTCAATAATCCGGCGCATTGCCTGCGCCTCCTGGCGGCCGCGGGCGCCAAGGACTGCTTCAGCGTTCGCGGTAACGGTGGCAGCACGGGTCCGCAGGTGGGGAAGGAGGTCGGCAACGTCCAGAGGTGCGGCGGATTGCAATTTGTGTTCGACGGCTTCGTCCACACGGCGGTCGCGGGCGGATTCGAAGGACTTCTCCAACGCGGCGAGTGTCAGCTTTTCGGTATCTTCGGCGTAAGGGACGAGCGGACCTTTGCGGGCAATAGGATCGATCCAGCGGGCGGCGACGGCGATGATCTCGTCATGGAGGCGGGATGCGCCGGGGCCGTAGAGGGAAATGCGGCCGAGGAGAACGACGCGGCGGATGGCGTCATCGGTCTGGCCGACGCAGGCACGGGCGAGATCGTTGTGGACGAAGCCCTGAGCGCGCAGGCGGCCGAGCAGGCGCTGGACGACGCGGTGTTCCAGGTGCATATGCACCACGCCCTCATCGATGTGGGTGGGGGACTGGAAGACGATCGGGCGGATAGGGCTGGACGCACGCCATTCGTAGAAATCCTGGTCCTTCGGCTTCGGAGCGCGCAGCGCGTCCATTGCGCGGAACCAAGCGCGGCCGTGAATCTCAGGGAATCTCCAGCGGTCTGGCCCTCCCGCTAGGGGCGGGCAGTTGTTGAGTTCCAGCGCGGTGGAAATGGCGTTGATGAAATCCAGTGGGTTCAGGCCGACGTAGTCTTTGGAATCCTGTAGGTAATCGTCGAGCGATTTCAGTTCTTCGACGAGTTGCACCTTGCGCTTGCGGAAAGATTCGAGTTCTTCGTCAATGGCTTTGCGGCCGGAGGCGCCGGCATCCAGCAGTTCGAGGCTGGTTGCAATCGACGGTTTGAGACCGTCCGCGAGCATATCTTCAATCCGCCGTTCGAGCACCGGCGACAGGCTGCCGAGTTCTTTGCGAATGGTCTCGGTCTTACGCACCAGCGTGCGGATGACATGGTCTTCGGGCCGCTGGGCAAAGACGAAGTAATGGCACCGGACCACATCTTCCCGCTGGAGTTTGCGGTCAATGCGCCCGTTACGCTGCTCCATCCGGGACGGGTTCCAGGGGACGTCGAAATGGAAGAGGTCGGCGCAGTAATTCTGGAAGTTCACGCCTTCGCGGGCGGCGTCCGTGGCGATCAGAATACGCAGGGGGTGGAGATCGGGCGAGGCGTTGAAGGCTTTCTTGATCTCGTCGAGTCGCCCGCCGCCGGGTCCGCCCTGATACGTCGCGATGCGTTCTTCGGCAAGGTCGGTGTTTGCGAAGGCAGTCTCGAACTGCTGCCGGAGGTACGTCTTGGTTTCCGTGAACTCGGTGAAGATCAGAACACGGCGATTGTTCCAAGTGCCGTCGGGACGGAAGAGGTTCTTGCGAATCCAGGGAATGAGGCCCTGTTTGGTATCTGTCAGGCGGGGGTCCGCGAGGCGGCGCGACTGACTGGCGATCTCGGCCATTCGATCGAGAACGGCAATTTCTTCCGAGGAGATGTGCTGCGAACCTCTGGAGCGTTCCGTTGCGCTGGCGACCGCTTGTTCGATGCCTTCCGTGACCTCTTCTTCCGAACGATCGGCGCGCTCGTCATCAGCGTCGGGTGCGTTTACAGAAGTGCCGAGTTCGGTGAGGAGATCCGCCGAGACCTCGGGCTCAATTTCGGTTGCGGCAGCGAGTTTCTCCATGCTCTTTCGGTGAACGCGCAGAGTGGAGTTGAATGCCTCGATGGAAGAGAAAAGGCGCTTTTGAAGAGTCGTGATCACCAGGTTGGCGGCAGTCTGCTGCGAACGCCGGCTGCCTTCGAGGCGCTTCTCCCGCAAGGCGCGGTACTGGGTTAGGAGCCGCATTAGCGCGAGGTCCGGCGCGTCATCGGGTAATCCTGCAATATCGTGCTGGACGACTTCGCGCTTCGGCAGCTTTAGTCCAGGGACAGCTTCGCGAAGTTCATCTTTCAGGCGTCGGACCATCACCTGATCCAGTAAGCGCGAGTCCTTGATCTGCTCGCCGCGGATGAAGCGCTGGGGATCGAGCATGGCGAGGAGTGCCGAGAAGCTGTTCGAGTGGCCGTTGTGCGGAGTGGCCGATAGGAAGAGGCGGTGTTCGAAGAGCGGCGTGAGTTCGCGCATGCCGCGGGTGAACTGGGAGTCGATCGCGTAGGAGGACGAGGTGGCCGGGGCGGCGTGGTGGGCTTCGTCGAGAACGAGCATCGAGCCAGAGCGGTGCTGATTGAGCCAGTCGCGCAGGGGCGAGGCGTACTGTTCGTCGCGTAGCAGCGAGTGGGAGACGATGAACTGCGAATGCGTGGTCCAGGGGTTGATGGCGTAGCCGCGTTCGCGGCGGCAGTTGAAAAGATAGTCCCGGTCAAAAATCACAAAGCTCAACCCGAAGCGAGCCTCCATCTCGCCTTGCCACTGGGTGACCAAAGAGGCCGGGCAGGCGATGACGATGCGCTTTACCTTCTGGCGCATGATCATTTCACGGAGGATGAGGCCCGCTTCAATCGTTTTGCCGAGTCCAACGTCGTCTGCAATGAAGAGATTGACGCGCGGCATCTGCAGAGCCTTCTTCAGCGGCTCCAGCTGGTAGGACATGATCTGGATGCCAGCGCGGTGGGGCGACTGGAAGAGCCGCGGGTTCGTGGAGGTTACGAGGTTCCACCGAAGTGCGTGGAGATAAGCGGAGAAGACGTGCGGCGCGTCGAATCCCTTGCTGGCGAGGTGCTTCCAGTTAGACTCTGGCAAGATCTGGGCGTCGGCCTCGCGCTCCCAGAGCACGGAGAGACGCTCGCCTTGTGCGTCGTCTTCCAAGCAGGAAAGATCGACGAGCGTTTGTTCCCAAAATGGTTGACGAGGAGGCTCGACGGCATCCACCAAATAGCGGCGACTACGAACTCTCACGACCTGCCCAGGCGATAACAGGCAATCGTCTTCTCCGGCCGAGTCGGACACTGACGTTGGCATAAATCTCATCATCATTTATATCAGCCATTCCGTCGATGCTTTGAACTGGTCGAGTGCGCGCACTAAACCGAGGCTTTGACCGATCCATCGGTTCTTGAACGGAATCTATCCTAAGGCGTTATCCAGGTCACCTTAGCGAACCCCCTTGAACCGCCTGCCGGAAATGTGACGTTCACTGTAGCAGTCGATGCGGCAAATGAGCCGGTCAACGTAAATGAGATGGATTGGTCCGCCCCGGTCTCACTGAAGACGGAAAGCGTTCCGGTGGTATTGGGGGGAATTAAGCTGGCGGATATGATCACCGGGACGGTAGAACTCGTGTTGATCGGAAGATCGGGGAAAGTAAATGGATTCGCATTGATCGTCGTGCCGTTAATACTGGAGACGGTCAGACTTGGTGAGCCGCCAGTCGGAAGCGCAAGACGGTAGGGAAGTGAAGTCACGGAATTCCCTGCAATGCTCCCGGGGTTAATCGTAAATGCCTCAAGTCGAACTAACCCAAAAGTTCCAGGATAGGAATTTTGAGCGCTTCCACCAACTACGAAGATATGGCCACTGTTGGTGATCTTATTCGACACCAATCGAATAGAACCACCACTTCCGCCGCCTCCATAGGAATTGGTAATATCGTCGTTTCCGCCCGAAGCATTGATTACGCCTCCGGCGCTAACTGTGATCTGAGTATCACTTGCGATCAAAACGGCGCCCCCTCCCGCGCCGCCGCCTCCTCCCCTTTTTCCAGTAACGATACTACCGCCACCGGCCCCTCCACTACCCCCAATAAGGGGGATAAGGTAAAGGCTGCTTGCATAAGACCCACCAGCACCTTGGTAAGTATTGGTGTTTCCAGCAGTATTGGGAGCCGGCCCTCCGCCCGGGCCATTTCCTGGCATCGCAAGTTGACCCGCTGCATTACTGCTACCCAAGCCCCCCGAATAGCCTCCCGCCCCCGGTTCCGAGGGGGCGCGCAGAATAGAGCCGCAGCAAGGATGCCCACGTTGGCCCGTGAGATCAAGGTTCCCATCGATCACAACGTCGCCTTGGGACAGCCAATAGACAGGCCCATTGATGATCCATCCGGAGAGGCGCACCGTTGTGCCCGCTGGAATCGTGATGTTTGTGAAATTGTATATGTTGTTAGTCCGAGGCGTGAACTTAGCCGGATCGAAATATATGGTGCCAGCATTTGCGGCAAATGTAAGCGCCCCGTCGACCCCGGTTGAGGTGCTGCTGAAAACCGGCGGTTGGGCCTTGAGCGCCGCTAGGGAGACGGCCCCTAGCAGAAACAACATTCGGCACGGCATCTTCGCCTCCGCGAGAAACAAATATCCAATCTTCCATCCAGGTTTTTTCATACTATTGCCTCTTCTGTTGCGGCGTCGCTCGTACTTCGAACGCCGCCGACCAAATCTCAATTCTATGGCCCGCCAAATCCTCCACACCGTTCAGCGATAGCTGAATCACGCCCGCGGTATTCCAGGGAGCTAGAGGTGTGATGATTACCTCAGCGCCATCCTTGGTGAACTCCACGGAGACAGGGACGGGAGCGTCGTTTTGCGTAATGTTGACTGTCGTCGGATCCACCGTTAACGCATTCAGTGGCCGATCGAAAGTCAAATGAATCGAGTTCAACGCATCAATCTCGCGAGTGCGCATGGCCGGTACACTCTCCAACAACACCGGCGGCCCGGAAACCTCAGTCGCCCCCGTCATTACCAATTGACTAAAGGGGAGTGAGCGGTTGCCCAGGAGATCAGCAACCGACCCCGATATTCGAAGCTCATAGACCGTGTTTGCTTTTAGCGTGGCGTTCGCCAGCACCCGTAAAGTTTTCGCCGGGCGCACCGCCGCGATCACCGGTATTGGGATCGCACCGTTCACTTCGATCAGTTGAATGTCGTTCGATCTGAAAGACGCCGTATCGACCGGCTTCGAATACTCCACCTCAATTGCAGGGTTCCTTGGTGTGCCGGTGCCTAATCCGGGGGTGAGCCTGATCGGCTCCGGCGTGAAATTGTCTGCCGGTGCTGTAGTAAAAGTGCCTGCATATGCCGCCCATGACTCGCCAGAGAGGTCATGGTATGCGGGTAAGGCAACCATAATTGCCGCGTCTGGAGAAAACGGGATGCCGGGAGTGAACTCCAAGCCTGTCCCGTCAGCACTCACTCCAGTGGAACCGATTACCGGCCGGCCGTCCTGCGTCACCTTCGCCTCGATTCCGGGGCCCACCGGCGCAGCTAGGAACAGCCGAATTACGCCGGGCGGCGAGAGGCGCGACCCACCCGCGGGCGGCGTCTGCCCAAGCACCGGCATTCTGGTTTCCGCCAAGCCTACAGTATGGAACTGACTTTGGACTGCGGGGAGCGAACGTCCGAAGATATCGCTGATGTCGCCGCCAATCCGGACAGCGATTAACTTGTCCTGCGGCAGCACGGCCTGCATTCTCACGATTCGGAAATCGGCAGAGTATCGCAGCGTCACCGGCAATTCCCGATCTCCATCCATCAATATGAAATTTCCGGCACGGATTGAACCTGGATCGAGGGGCGCTGAAAAGGATACCTCCACCATTGCATCCAATGCGATCTGGTTCGAATCGCCCGCCGGAGCAATAGACGTAACCAGAAACGGCCTGCGATTGGAAGCGGCGGCTGGGCTGCTATCACGGCGTGCCATGGAAGCCATGATCGATCGACTGGCGGCAGCGCCGGTCAACAACTGCAGTGGAGCATAACCAGCGCACGAGGCCAATCCGTTGCATATAGAAAACGGTGCCGTGTCTATCTCGGCCATCAGCAGTGTCGTCGATGCCAGATTCGCGACCGAGAAGGCCTTGCTGTCGGCTTCTTGTGGGCCGGTAAGGGCTGAATTCGCGTTGATCAGCGAGAAAGTCTTGCTGTTAGCTTCCTGGGGCCCGGTTAGCGCCGCGTTGGCGTTAATAAGCGAAAAGGTCTTGCTGTTAGATTCCAGCGGGCCGCTCAATGCCGCATTCGCGTTGATGAGCGAGACGGGTGTTGTATCGGCTTCTCCCGCCAGCCGGCAATTCAGAGGAGTACACAGCGGATCGAACGGGTCCGACCCGCTCGCGACCTCGACGCCGTCGGAGAAACCATCGCCGTCCGTGTCCGGGTTAAGAGGGTCCGTCCCCAGGACCGCTTCCTGCACATCGAGGAGCCCGTCAGCATCAGTATCGTTCGTGGACGTGGGGGCGACCACGGTGAAGCGGTCAAGCGGGTTGATGGTTGGATCGGTCGCTCCGGCCGCACTAGAAGCCACCAGTGCGAACGTGCCGGCGGTGCCAGTGGGAATGCTAACCGAAAAGGTGGCGGACAAACCATCGGTAGCGATTGCCGTATTCGCAATTCCGATTACGCCTGCCGGAGAGAATGCAAATGTCGACCCGTTCAAATTGGTCCCGTTCACCGTCATGGGGACGTTCACAACTCCGGCCAGCGCGGATCTTGGAACCATGGACGTAATCACAGGCTTTGGGTTTATTTGGATGTCGCCGACACTTATGATTCCGCCGCTCAGAGGAGCCAAAGGCGCCGAGGAGCCCGCCAGGGTCACACCCCCTACAACCGCGATTGCACTTACGACGATCGGCCCTTGAATGGTTGCCAAGCCTGAGATTACGAACGTGCCATCAGGCGCCGTCACAGCGGAGATGCCTAGCGCACTGACGGTTGCGGCGGCCACAGGCGAGCCCCCGCTTCGTGTGATTACTCTGCCCTTCGCCGTCGTCAAGGGATCGGGAATGACGGGGACAACGACATTTGCCGCAGTGCCTGTATTGTTGCCATAATCGACGGCCGTGGCGCCGAAAGTAAGAGAGGTGGCCGTGGCAGGGACGGTATAACTGAATTGAGGGGGGAGCGTCGCAGTGCTGAATGCGAACTGGCCATTGATCGTAAAATTCACTTGAGCAACCGCCACGTCATCGACCGCGCTCGCAGTGACGGTAATCGGCTGTCGCTGGATGAGTGGCACTCCGGAAACCGGGAAGGTGATCGAGATGACCGGGGGTATTCCGAACGGATCGGAGATTTGTTGGTACTGCAGGATTCGAAGCGTACCCGTGGCGGGAATGATCACATACCCGAAACTGATATCCACGGCAACGCTTGAACTGAAACCAGGGCTCAATAATGTCCAGAATCCGACGCTGCTCGGATTTAGCGGGCTCGAGATATTCACGATTGGAATTGCCCGGCCGAAACTATTATCGGCAGTTATCGCAGTGTTTCCAAAAGCGGCAATGTCCACAGGAATCCCGCCGAGGACCGCGGGGAGCGAACTGGAGAGCACCGGATTGTCGGGGTTGCTGATATTGACTGCCGTTACGCTCCGCTGCGCATCCGCTAAAAGGGCGGCAGGAGACCGCAACAACACGCGCCGGACGTCGCCGCCCGCCAGGAGGCCACGTAACTTCGGCACGGCGGGATTTGAGATATCGGCGAGTTGCAGCCCCGATGTTCCCATTGCGATCGCGGCAATTCCACTTTGAAGATCGAAGTCGACTCCGATTGCAGGTGCGGAAACCGCAAATGACGCAATAAGGCTCGGGTTCACTGGACTGGTAACATCCACCAACGAAACGCCACCCGTTTGAGCGGCGACGGCAACCCTTGTTCCGTGATACGCCAATGCCGTGGGGACGCCTGGGATGGCCAGTGACGCACTGAGAATTGGCGCATTTGGATTTTGCGCGTTTACGATTCGGAGAAAACCACCAGCATCGGCAATGAATACATTCTGGCCGGACGCCCGAACCGCCTGCGCATTGCCGATCCCCGTGAGAGTCCCTCGTACGCGAGGCCGTGTCCTGTCGGTCACATCGACGACGACCAATCCACTCGTACCCGCGGCAATATATGCAAATGTGCCCGCCACATCCACCGCGATGGCTCCCGGCACATTCAAGGTAGAAATCTCCGTGGGTGCAAAGCTTGTAACGGTTCCGCTTACCGTCGCGGTCAATGTATTCTGTTTCAGCGTAATGACGCAGCTACCCGCGGTTGCTGAAAAAACAAGGCCGGGCTGCACGCCAAAGTTGCAAATATTTAAATTGCTGGACGTGTAGCTCGTTCGCGGGTCGGCCGTCAAGTCCAGTGTAGTCTTGCCATCGATCAAAGTGACTTTCCAGCTCAACTGCACAGAAAGCACTGGATTAGCCACGCTCGTACTGAAATTTAGTACGGGCGGCGTGAGCGTGGACGTTGCCGTAGCCTTTTTCAGATCGTAGCTCTTTGGGTCGAGCGGATTTGTGCTGGTCTGAACCTCGACGCCGTCGGGAATCAAGTCGCCATCGGTATCGGCGATGACCGGACTCGTGTGGTACTTATTGACCTCGTCGCCGTCCAAAAGGCCGTCGCCATCGGTGTCCGGGTTATTTGGGTCGGTTCCCGATTGGAACTCCTGAAGATTTGTAAGCCCATCGCGGTCGGGATCTTCGAAAGGGACCAGCGGATCGTTAGGATTCAACCTGTTGGCAATAAGCCACGAAATTGGTATTCCTCCCACGGTGGCTCCCAGGACGATGGGGACTGTCGCGATGGCAGTGGCTCCATCGTTGTTTGTCTGTATTACCGCGGTGCCACTCGAAACCGCGGTTATTAGCCCGCTAGCCGTGATCGTAGCGATGGCGCTGTTACTGATCGTATAATTCGTGCCGGTAGCCGCCGCGGTGACATCTTTAGTCGAGCCGTCCGGATAGGTCGCCGTAACGGCGAGCTGTACGGTTTGCCCGGCATTCGTGAGAGAAATTGACGAGGGCGCGATTGTCAGCAAAGTGGGAATCGGTGTAACCGCCCCCAGCGTAATCGCGGGCAGGTTTACGGCGCCATTTGCGGGAATCGTGAAAAAACCCGACTCCCCGAAGATCGTCTGGCCGTTTTGAACGCAGGTAGCCCGAGCTTTCACTTGGCCCAGATTCGCAGGCACGTTGGGCAGCACCCATGTACCGTCTGGATTCACTGGAACGGTCCGGTTCAGAACTGAGACGGTACAGTTCTGGTTCAGCTGCGCCTGCGCAGAAAACACTCCCCAGAAGATCGTAAACGCCACCCCGGCGCCCCGCGATGCAACGTGGAATGATCTGGTCCTCATGTAAGCGCTATTTCCCGTGCTCGTCTTTTCCATTAGCGCTTGCGGGCTTCGCGGTCAACGCGGCTTCAACGTCTTCCGTGAGAGCCTGCAAGCTCGGAACGCCATCGATTCGTTTGTCATTTACAAAAATCACAGGGCTGCCTCGAATTCCACGTTGAAATCCGTCGGCCACGTCGGCGTCCACCCTGGCTATATATCGCCGCTGCCGGATTGTATCGGCGAACTTGGCTTGATCCAGGCCGAGCCGGCCCGCATAGGCAATCAAGTCCTGCTCCCCCAGTGAATCCTGGTGTTCCAGGATGTAGCCTTCGAATTCCCAGAAGTGCCCTTCCCGCGCGGCGGCCATCGCAGCTTCGTGCGCTAGTGGCGCTTGTGGATGAAAGGCCAGCGGAAAATTGCGAAACTGGAGGCGAACTGCGGCAGGGTACCGCCGCATGATCTCCTCTAAGACCGGCGCTGCGAGGCGGCTGACCGGGCTCTCCAGATCCGCGAAGAATTCCAGCGTGACGGGAGCATTCGCCGGCCCCCGGCTCATCATGCTGTCGGCGATCTCGGAAAGAGCCCACTTGCGCCGCTGCTCGGCCAATATCAGGTCCTTCAATTGTTCATACGACCGGGTCCCTGAGTATTCCTTTCCGTCTACAAAAAACGTGGGAGTGCCGCTGACGCCGAGTTTGGCGCCTTCCGCTTTATCCCGCTCAATTGCCTGCTTTGTCCGCTCGCTATCCAGATCTTTTTGGAAGCGGTCGAAGTCGAGTCCCAGTTTCCGCGCCGCAGCCAGCAAATCTGGCCGCCCGAGCGCCGTCTGGTTCGCGAATAGCAGATCGTGCATTTCCCAGAATTTGCCCTGCTCGCCCGCCGCTACAGCGGCTTGCGCCGCGAGTTGCGCGAAAGGATGGAAGCCCAGCGGAAAGTTCTTGAACTCGACCTTTGTCCGAAGGCCTTCGACGCCTTTACTTTCGATTTCATGAACCGAAGGCGCAAACAGCTTGCAGTAAGGACACTGGAAATCCGAAAAGACCTGGATGGTGACTTCGGGTTCGACCACGGAAGACGACGCGTCGGAAGCGGCGGCGACATTGACAGCCAATGCGAGCGCGGCCGTCAACACCCGGATCGCCTTCCCCTTGAACAACAGCTTCATTTCTTGCTTCCTTTCGCCCACGCCGGCGGCCATTCTCTAGCCTTGAAGTTCTGATCCACAATCAGATCCTTCGTTCCTGGCGGCAGCACTTGCAAAGTCTTTAGGAATTCGATCAGCGAATCGCGATCATGCGTAGGCAGCGCCTCGAAGGCCTTCCTCTGTTCGATCGCCTCGCCCGCATGGGCTAGCACTGCGCGGCGCATGGTGGTGTACATGCCGTTGTGAAAGTGATTGGGCATATTGGCGGCGCCCCACAGCCGCCTGGTCAAAAAACGCCGGTTTCCCTCTTTGAATTTCTTCGACCAGACGGACTGGTTCATATCGAGCGGTTCGGCGTCTTCCGGCTCACAGATGTCGTGCAGCTTGAAGTCGGTGTAGGCCTCCACCCAAACCACGCCGGAAGAATCCGGCTTCAGTCTCGGCGCGGGAAGCTCGTCGCTGGACAAATCGACGAAGAGCGTCTTGGTTTCGCCCAAACGCAGGTTGCCCGGCGGGTTGTACGGATTCGGTTCCGAATAGATCCAGCCCTTCTTATTGAGCGGCAGGCGAGGCGTATGACACGACGCGCATCCGATGCGCTCAAAGAGCTTCTCGCCCAGCAGTACGGCCTCTTCGACCTCGCGATTGCGGGGAATCACGCGCCCAGGCACTTGCAGGGCGGCCTGAAATACGCTCACCGCGGTGACGTCGGCCCGAGTCAACTCATTGGTAAAGCCGTCGCCATCCGGGTCGGTATCGACTCCGAAACGTTCCGTCGATTGAATCCCGTGGTGCTGATTGTAGGCATTGTTGGTGAACTCGCGGATTGAAACGACATTTGAGGCCTGATGCCATGGACGGATGATGAGACTCGGCGGATTGCTCGAAATGGTAGAAAGCAGGCTGAGGCGGGGCAGACCTTCTACCTGGGAAGTGTCCCAGATTCCTGCTTTAGTGAGAGTGAGTTTCCCGTAGTGGATGCCTTTGGCGATCAGTTCTTTCGCCTGTCCGGGCTTGATGGTTGCACGGATCGATTGAAGTTCTTCCGTAATCTGACGCGCCAGCATTTCCAGGTAGCCTGCACCGAAGAGTCCTGTTGTGGCGCGCTGATTGGCTATCATTTCCAGCGGAGAGGCTTCTCCCTCTTCATCCACCGAGCCGCGTGTGGGAAGCTTGTCCGAGGGATCGAAGGTTGCAAAATCGAACCGCTGACCGAGAACGAAAACATTCGTCACGAAGTCGCCGGCGCCGCCGGAGATTCCGTATGGGGCGTTATGGCATCCGGCGCAGGAGTTGGCGTCCGGCGCGGAAATGCGATTGAAAGCTCGGGAGCCGGTAAGGGGCAGCGAGCGATCCGACAAGGAGCGGCCTGTGCCTTTGGTGAGTGGTCTGCCGCCACCTTCTTCTTCAGTCCAGTTGGCGTCGAAAAGGCGGCGGCCGTGTTCGATAGTTGCTCCAAGGGGAGATGAAAACTCCTTGTTATCGAAAAGGTGGGTTGCGACCGCAACTTCTCGGCCGACCGACGACGTCTGCGAACTCACACTGCGTGCCTTGTTCGGCGCAGACGCCGATTGGGCCAGGGAGCTGCCCGAAAAAATGGTAACCACCATGGCAACAATCCAACAAGATGGATTCGTGATCAACCGTCCCGAGTTACGTATAAGCGCGAGTACTCGGTCTTCGCCTAGTAAATAAGAGCTGCTCATGGAATCAATGCGAAAGGCAACATATTTCCAACAAGAGGACCGCCGACTACTCCGGCGCCCGAGGCAAAGCCATTGGCACTCGTCGCCTTTCCAACCTTGCCGACATTGAGAAACGTCTGTCCGTTGCTCACCACGATATTATTCGTAATCTCATACCCTGAATTCGGGATTACGATAGCGTTCGCACCGGTCCGTGAATCGAAGAATACATGCGTTTGTTCAACAATCGCGAGCCCGTTTGACAGGAGGGGCCCTAAAGGATACAGCGAATCGTGAGTTACTCGACCGCTTGTAGTGTGGTAATCAACTGCTCCGTTGATCGGAACGGGGGTAGTTTGTATCGTTCGGGTTATCATCCCTGTGTAATAGCCGCTCACCGAGCCATATTGAATTTGCTCTAGTATCGACACTTGATCGAGATCGGAGGCATCACCGCTATCAGAATCCGGCGACAGCGAAACAACTATCCCCCGGATCTGATATGGGACCGTCGAAAAAAAGTCCAACCCCAGGAAGGTAAAAAGTGCTTGACTTGGCTTAGAGTCGACGTCAAATCTCTGGAAGGTTTCAGTTAGGCCAATAGGTACTGCGGCAATGGAGAATCCGGAACTTTGAAAGGCTATTTGGCCGCGCACTTGAACTGCTACTTTCAGCTGTCCAGGAGAGCTAGGGTTCGTTTGAGGCAGGCCCCCAAAAATCGGCACGTCGGTTCTGGTAGTGACATCATAGTTCACTCCGCCATTGATCGTGAACACGCCGTTCTGACCGCCGGAACCAAGAGCAAGGAGCGTGACGACTTGTCCACTCGATCCTAGATTTGGT
This sequence comes from Bryobacterales bacterium, assembly GCA_963703295.1. GTDB lineage: Bacteria > Acidobacteriota > Terriglobia > Bryobacterales > Bryobacteraceae > PALSA-243. Next base: position 5,725,703 of record OY969810.1, on the reverse strand, counting down.
TGAACATCGACGGTAATTGAGGTTGCGAGTCTTGGAGGAATCCGATCAACCCCAGCTTGGGTCATCTGTATAGGGGTGGTTGACGAGTAAATATGACCAGGTGCCGCGGTGTTTAGAATGACGTCAACGACCGTAAGATGTCCGGTTCCGATCGTCATTCCATTTATTGATGCAATAATGGTCACGTCGTTGGCAGCCTGACTGACTGCCGTTGGCGTTGCAATGACAGTGAAGCTATTGCCATCGGAAAGGGTTAGGGAGCTGGTATTAAGGCCGACCCCTCCGGTCACAGATAGCTGAACCTGTTGCGCCGTGCCCCCGCCGCCGTGAAGAGTAACCAACACTGGAATTCCCTGTGGCGGGCGCATTAGCGTCAGGTCGTCACTCGTATCTGCTGTGCCGTTTACAAATACGTCGGCGGTAGGTGGAGTTTGACATATTCCATTTACACAGGATGCACAACCTCCGGGACACTGGTTCCCGGTGCCTGTGCATTGGAGTGCTCCCGTCGTGGTGTTTGCCGCGCACACGCCGGGTACCGCGCCACCGCTGTTACACGAGATCCCCGCACCCAGCGATCCGCAGAGCTGGCATTGCTGGACGCCGTTGGCGTCTGCCACGCAAGTTCCCTGCACTCCACTGACGCTGCAAGATCCGCCCTGAGACTGACCGTTGCACGCGTTCTGGCATTGTTGATTCGGACTGGGCGTACATTGGAAATTCGGTTGGCTTGAGCCGGCTGGGGCCACGTTCGTGCAAGAATCATCGATACACGGGTTCCCGCTGTTGCATCCGCCAGGACATTGACTGCCCTGACATTGCCCATTTATGCAAGTTCCGCCACCAGGGCATGACGGATTTCCCGGCACCGGCGTTCCGGTACACTGGCCGGAGTTGCACGTACCCGCGCCGTTCGTCAGACAAGGATTCTGGCAGCCGTTACCTTGCGCGGGATTCGGTTGACACTCTTGCCCATCGCAGAATGCGCATGGCCCACAGGTAGCAGCCGCCCCTGCTGTGTTGGAATTGCCGCCGCAGTGCCATCCTGCCTTCAGCACTCCGACGCCGGCATTCGACCGGAGCACCTGACCGTCATCGCTCACTGTTCCGGTCCCAATCGCAACAAACGAACCGATATCGTGATCGAACGAATACATCTCGGTCACTTCTCTCGGAGCGAGGCCGTCCACATTCGGCAAGGTAATGGGTGCGGGCGGATTGAATAACGCGCCCGAGGGCTGGATTGTCACGATGAAGCGTGGCTGCTGGCCGAAGCCCGGGACCATCGGAACTTTGTCCGGATGCACCACCGTTACGCTGACACAGCCAGTTTTCGATCCGCCTGGAAAGGTCACCTGTCCCGGAGCAAATGTCAACGAGAAGCCGGGTGCTTCGGGAATGGTTAACGTGCCGCCCCCAGTTATCGGCGTTACACAAAGTTGGTTGTTAGTCTTGATCGGCAGCAAGTAAATGGGCTGGCCGACGGTGTTGATCTGCCCGGCGACCGTGACCATGTCGTAGTCTAGAGTTGGGTACGTCCCCGGAACGGTGGCGGTCGATCCATCGACCAGCAGCTTCACAAAGCCTACCGGCGCTTTGTATATGGTGAAACTGCCCTTTGCGTCGCTCTGCACCGTCGCCGCGGCCTGTACGGAACCGCTGTTGGAGTTCAACAGGTTCGTCAACACCGCTCGGATCGTGACTCCCGGAATCGGCTGGTTGCTGTTATCCAGCACCAAACCGGAGATCTCGGTTGTATTCGGATTGCCGGGCGCAAGTCCCGATGCGGTAAACGTGGCCGGGAATCCGGTGTCGCCGGAGAAATCGGCGGTGACCAGATTATTCGAACTGCCTTCCTGCAGCGCCAAGGTCAGCATGGCCGCGGCGCGTCCGTCGGAATCCGTCGTTGCCGTAACCGATGGCTGGCCGGCAAAATTACCGCCACCCTGTTTCACGGTGAACGTTACCGGAATGCCGGCGAGCCGGTTGTGTCCGGCATCGATAACCACTGCAATCAGTGGTTTCGGCAGTGGCTGGTTAATGGCGCCCGTCTGGTTATTCCCGGAATCCACGACGATCATGCCCGGCGTGCTCTGAGTGGCCGTCGCCGAGAATATCGCCGTTCCGGAGGAGCCGACAGAATATGCCTGTACGCTGTCACTGCCGGCGCCGGAGCGCATTCCAAGGGTCCAAGCTGCTGTCGCCTGTCCTTGAGCGTTGGTCGTTGCCATGACCGATGCCGCCGGCGCGCCGCCCACGCTCAGCGTTCCGTTGTTCTGTGTGACCGAGAAAATGACGGGCTTGTTGGCGGCCGGATTCCCTGAGGCGTCGGTTAGAGCCACTACCAGCGGAGCGGAAAGAGCAGCCCCGATAATGCCCGTCTGATTATTCCCGGAGATCAACTGAATTTGACCCGCCTGAGGGGCTTGCCGGGTGATGGTGATTTGGGTGGTGGCTGAGTTCCCAGCGCGATCGACGGCCACGGCTTGAAGCGTGTTGCTGCCCATACTCAGCGGAACGCTGGCGGCAAGGAATGTGCGATTGGCGACCTGAGAGGCCAAACCGTTCACCTTCACCTGCGCCTGCTGGCTGTTTACGGTGCCGACGACGGTATCATTCACCGTCCCCGCGACCGAGATCGAGGACGAGGTGGTTACGAACTGATCGGGCGGCGAAATGATGGTCACGTGAGGCGGAGTGGTATCCAGCGTGACCTGAATACTGGCTGTTCCAGAGGCTCCCACGGGCGTGGTTGCAGTCGCTGTAATGATGTTTGGGCCTTCGGCGAGCGGCAGCGCCAGGCTAAAGCTTCCGTTGGCCACGGGCGCCGCGAGTCCGTTAACGATGACGGTCGCGGTTGGGTCGCTGACGGTTCCGTTGACGGTCGTGGGGCTAATGTTCAGGTAGCTCAGGTCGGCCGGCGCAGTGAGGGTAACGGTGGGGATTGGCGCATAGGTCAGGTTGAGGGTTGATGTTCCGGTGTTGCCCGCCGCGTCGGTGGCGCTCAGGGCAATCGAATTCGACCCGGGCGTTAGAGTGACGCCGCAGGAAAAAACCGCTGCAGCCGTGGCTGCGGCTCCGTTGCAGGTGATCGAGGCGATTCCCGAGAGTGCCTCGCTAAGGGTACCTGCGATTGTTTGGGAAGCGGCTGTGACGGTGCTCCCATTGACCGGCGAGGAAATTGCGAACGAGGGCGGAGTTTCGTCGAGCTTGATCGTGACTGAGGCGGTGGCTGTCTTGGAGGCGCTGTCCATGACCGTTCCGGAGACGATTTGGCCCGCGGTTTCCGTGGAGACTACCACGGGTGACGGACAGGTTAAAGGGGGCGTTCCGCCTGTGCAAGTGAAGGTCACCGTGACGTTGGACTTGTTCCATCCAGCGGCATTCGGGGGCGGAGCAGCGGACGCGGTGATGCTTAACGCCGTTGGCGTGAAGGTGACGGAAATAGAAGTAGTTGCGGAGTTTCCCGCCACGTCGGTTGCTTGAACAACGATAGTATTCGCGCCGGCAACAAGCGCCACACTGCAAGACAGCGCCGATTGTACGAGAGTGGTTTGCGAACCGTTGCATGTAACGCTCGCGATCCCAGAAAGGGTGTCTGTCACCGTGCCGGTGACGGTAATGGGGGAGGCGGTGACGGTCGCATTTGGAGCCGGCGAGGTGACGGAGATGGCCGGCACCGTCTTATCGATTTTGAGTGTTACTGAAGCCGTAGCCGTATGGCCGGCATTATCCGTTGCGCTCCGGGAGACGACTTGACTTGCACCCTCGGTGGACACCACAACAGGCTGAGGGCAGGTGACAGGCGCGGCTCCGCCGGCGCACGTGAAAGTCACGGTGACATTGGAGTTGTTCCACCCGGCAGCGTTCGGGAGCGGAGCGGCGGAGGCGGTGATGCTTAACGCCGTTGGCGTGAAGGTGACAGGAATTGATGTCGTTGCGGAGTTGCCTGCTACGTCGGTTGCTTGAACAAGGATGGTGTTTGCGCCAGCAACGAGCGTAACGCTGCAAGATAGCGCGGATTGCGCGAGCGTGGTTTGCGAACCGTTGCATGTAACGCTCGCGATGCCGGAAAGAGGATCCGTCACTGTGCCGGTGACCGTGATTGGGGAGGCAGTAAGGTTAGCATTTGGAGCCGGCGAGGTGACCGTGACGATCGGCGCTGTTTTATCGATTTTGAGTGTTACTGAGGCCGTAGCCGTGTGGCCGGCGTTATCCGCTGCGCTCCTGGAGATGACTTGATTCGCACCCTCGGTGGACACCACAACGGGTTGAGGGCAGGTGACGGGCGCGGTTCCACCGGCGCAAGTGAAGGTCACCGTCACGTTGGAGTTGTTCCACCCCGCAGCATTCGAGGGAGGAGTCGCGGAGGCAGTGATGCTTAACGCCGTTGGCGTGAAGGTTACGGGGATAGAAGTAGTGGCGGAGTTTCCCGCTACGTCGGTTGCTTGAACAACGATAGTATTCGCGCCGGCAACGAGGGCCACGTTGCAAGACAGCGCGGATTGCGTGAGGGTGGCTGCTGACCCGTTACAGGTCGCGTTCGCGATCCCGGAAAGGGCATCCGTCACTGTGCCCGTGACGGCAATCGGTGAGGCGGTAACGGTCGCATTTGGCGTGGGCGAAGCGATTGTGATGGTTGGCCCCGTCTTATCGACCTTGAGCGTCACCGAAGCGGTGGCGGTGTTTCCAGCTCCATCGGTAACCGTTCGCGAGACGACTTGATTTGCGCCCTCGGTGGACACTACAACGGGTTGAGGACAGGTGAGAGTCCCTGTTCCGCCGGAGCAGGTGAAGTTCACTGTTACGTTGGAGTTGTTCCACCCGACGGCATTTGGACTAGGGCTCGTTGAGGCCGAAATGATCAATTTCGGCGTGGAGAAAGTAACCGGGATCGAGACTGCGGTCGAATTGCCGGCTATATCGCTCGCCTGCACGATGATGTTGTTCAATCCTGATGCCAGGGTTAGGTTACAGGAGAGGCTGGAAAGCGTTATTGTGGCTGGCGACCCGTTGCAGGTTGCGCTGGAAAGGCCGGAAAGCGCATCCGTGACAGTACCGGTCACGGTGATTTGAGCGCTCGCGACCGTCGCCCCAGGTGCAGGCGAAGCGATTGCCAGCACCGGCGGAGTCTTGTCAATCTTTAGCGTCACGGAGCTGGTGGCCGAGCCGCTCGCGCTGTCATTCGCGGTCCGCGAGATCCCTTGAGCGGCTCCTTCGGTGGATACCACCACGGGCGAAGGACACGTTATTGTGCCTACACCACCGGCGCAGGCGAAAGTCACCGTTACGTTGGAGTTGTTCCAACCGGCGGCATTGGGCGCCGGGGTTGCGGTCGCAGAGATCGTAAGCGCGTGGCCCAGCGTGACGCTCAGATTCGATGTGGCGGTATTACCGGCTACGTCGATCGCTTGGACGGCGATGGTGTTCGTTCCAGGTGCGAGAGCCAAATTACAAGAGAAATTCTGCGCACTGACAACAGCGGTAACGCTATTGCAGACGACCTTCGCGACGCCTGACAGCGTATCCGCCACCGTGCCTGTGATGGTAATTTGCGAGGTGGTCACGGTTGCCGCTGGAGCCGGGGAGTTGATTGTGAGCGTTGGCCGGGTCTTGTCAATCTTGAGCGTGACGGATGCCGCGGCCGTACTGCCGGCAGCGTCCGTCGCTGTCCGGGAAATAACCTGGTTTGCGCCCTCGTTCGAAATGACCACGCTGGGGGGGCAGGTGACTGGCGCCAGACCACCGGAGCAAGAGAACGCCACCGTGACATCGGCATTGTTCCATCCGGCCGCGTTGGGAGAGGGGCTTGCTGACGCGGAGATGGCGAGGGTGCTGGCGCTGTAACTGATGTTCAGAGTGGACGAGGTGGTATTCCCGGCAATGTCGGTTGCCTGGACCTTGATCGCATTTCCTCCCGGAACCAGCGGAGTGTTGCACGAAAAAGCAGATCCGTTCACAGACGCCACCTGCCCGTTGCATGCAATGGTTGCAACGCCCGACGTTGCGTCGGTTACTGTGCCAAGCACCATAACTGATGGCGTCGAAACGGCAGATCCGTTGACGGGAGAGCTAATGTTTAGAGTGGGCGGGGTCTTATCGAGGTTAATGGTGGTGGTCTTGGTAGCGCTGTTTCCGGCGCCATCGGTCGCGGAGCCGGAAATCGCTTCCGCTTTCCCTTCGCTAGTGGCCTGCGCAAGTCCGGGGCAGGATTCGAATCCCCCCGCGCCTCCCGCACAACTGAAGGTCACCGTCACATCGCTGTTGTTCCAACCTGCGGCGTTCGGGGATGGCGCCGCGGCGGCGGTAATGGACAGGGGACTCGCGGTGGTAGCAATATCTATCGCGACGCTGCTGGATGAAACTCGCTGCAAAACACCCTGGAAGGCAGCGCTGGCTCTGAAATAAATTCGCCCAGCCACTGGCTCGTTCAGTGTGAAGACCAGCGTGTAGATGTGGTCTCCGGCCACGGTATCGCCGTTGAGGCCATCATCGTGAAGAGTCCCAAGCACAGAGGTGGCGTTGCCGGCCGAGTTGAGGCGTTGCAAATTGACGCCGTTAGCGGCCAACGTTGGGTCGGTAATGAGCGCGGTAATCGTAACCTGGGTAGCCGTGTTGACGGGCGCGAAGGTGGGTTTCACGCTGACAGTTCCGATGATCGGGCTGGCGCCAAAGGCGCTAATAGCGAGTGCGAGGTACGAGAAAGCGGCGCGTTTCACCATTTGAAGAACCCGTCTAATTCGCGAAACGGCGGCGGCTTGCGATGCCAACCAGTAGGAGACCAGCCAGCGCGGTGAACGCCGAGGATGGCTCCGGGGTGTTGGTCAGAGGCGTGACCACGGTGAGATCGTCGAGGGCGAACGATAAGCCCGATGGATCGCCCGTAATCGTAACGCTGGAAATACCACCGACGAAGGATAATCCCAACAGTTCGTTGGGCGGGTTGCTGGATGAAACGAAATTGGAACTGAAAAGCGAGTTGGTTGTGCCTACGATCTGATCCAGTGAGTCAAAGCCGTTAATCGTCAAAGGTGACGAGTACGTAAAAAAACCTGAAACAGCGAGTACCGGAGTGGAAAACGTTATCGTGATGGGCCCCCCGGTGTCCACGGCGACATTGGCGCCAGAGGAGGGCGGAAACTCAAGGTCGTCTAGGCTAAGGCCGGCGGTCCAGACGCTGGTATTGGTGAAAAGAAACCCGAGATACTGATTAGTGAGGCTGGTGCTGTCTGGGAAAGCTTCAAAATCCAGTTTTATTACGTTGGCGCTTGCGAGCGGAGAAATAAATAACAGTCCGCATAAGAACGTCAGTGATCGCGACATGGATCCGCCTCTCCAATAGCAGAAACTACCGAGTGGCGCCGATTATAGCCTGAATCTAATCGCTGCTCTGCGTATTTTTTTAAAAGCAGTACTAGGCGCTTAGTTTGACATCGCGGACGTCCCACACGCAGACTACATTACTCTTTGTGGATTCATCAAGCGATAAAGAAATGATTTGCATCGGATAAGTCGACATCATTTCGCAGTTCAGCGTGAGCGTCTTGTGAAATTGGGGCGGGGGCCAGCAGAGTCATTAGGATCGATCCTCCGCGCATGGAGAATGCGTTCATCCTTGAGGAATCGCCGGCAGCCCGCCTCAGCGCGTGGAATCACGAATTAACAGAACTACTGGCGAAATTGTGCGGGCGCGCAGCCGAGGGGAGGGCCACGGCGTGGAAGTACCTTTTGTCTTATCTACCCCTTTGTTTTCAGCGCGAGCTGCGGGGGCGAGGCAAAGGCATAGGCGTAGGAAATTGTATGGGCGTTGCCTATGGCTTTAGTACGGGCTTATGGGCGCGGCGGGGGGGCGAGACCGTAAACAGGGCGCAAAGGGCGCGGCGGGCGGTTAGCGCGATTGCGGGGGATTCTACGGAGCGGGGGAAATGAAAATGCCCGCCTCAATCGAGGCGGGCATTGGGGGATTCGGGCGGGCCGGCTTTAGCTGTTAATTCCAGCATCGGCCATGAAACAAGGCACCATCCTTTGCGCGGATTACGCGATTCATGCTGGTGATGGGTTCGCGACATTTGGCGCATATCTTGGGAGTGGTGATCTTAGCTTTGCGATTCATCGGAGTTCCCTTGGCGATATGCTCCACAGCGATGTAGGCCGCGAAAACATCGCGGCTTGAGTCGGCATTCAGGTCGGTCAGCTTATCGAGAAGAACCGTGAGAATGGGATGCTGATTTACCCACTTGGTTCCCTCGTTGAGTCGGCGCGCTTCCGGCCAAAGGGCCTCGGAGCAAATCCGCGCGAGCGTATGAGCGATGCCAGAGAGATTTACTCCATCCTGCAAAGCAAGCGCGGATTCGGCGGCTTGTTGGATTGTCATCCGCGCAATCCTCCAAACAGGCCTGACAGGAATCCGGTTGAGATAGCGCCGATGGCGATCAGCAGGCCGAACGCGATACAAAGCCCGATCCAAAAAACCAGGGATGCCCAAAGCCATCCGAAAAACAGATAGAAACCGGCTTTGAGGTAATAGCTTCGTGGGAAATTCGTAAGAACTACGGGCGCGGAATGTTGAGTAATGCTGTACATGGTGATTTTCCTTTGGGGTTGAGGGAAGCCGCCCGGGCGGCTTCCCCCGCGCTTCGTTTATGCAAGCCTGAATTCGAATCCGGCGGCGCCGTACGGGCGCGCTTCGATGTCCATGGCGCGGCTTCCATCGAATCCAAGCGGCTTAAACTGGCGGGTGGCTGAGACATATCGGCGGCCGCTTGCATCGCGAACCGGCAATGAATTCTCGGTCGCCTTACTCGTCGGCTGCAACCGAATCACGCCTTTATCGATAGCTAACAGCACGTGTTTGGCGTCGCCTAATCGAGCGGCTGCGTCTTTGCCGAAACATACCCGTCCGGTTCTGTTGACATGAATCGTTAGAGCATCGCCCTTGGTCGTGGCGGGTGCCTTCGGCGCCTTTGGCGTGGCTGGCGCCTTCGTGGCTCTTGCCTTCGGCGCGCCTGTTACGGGTGGCTTCACAGCGGTCGCTATGGCGTTCACTGGCTCCGCTTTCTCGTCGGTCTTGAGTCCAGCCAACCGGAAGTCGCGTTCCTTGGCGGTCTTATAGCGTTCCCACGCGATATTCCCCGTGGCACCGGTGAACTTAATTCCGAAGGGGAATTTCTCGTTCGGTCTAACCTTCGTGTCGGTCGGCGTTGCCGTTGTCTTGGGCGCTTTGTTCTTTTGCGATTTCATTTTTCGTGTTTTCCTTTTTCTGAGGGCTCATTCGCCCACACTGAAACCACGGTTGCCAATACCAAAAAGTAACAATGATGGTGCTGCACCGTAAGCTACTGAGCTATAATGGCTTAGGCGGCTCAGCGCGGTGAGCCGCAGCAAGGGCGCGAACGCGGGCGGCTGGTGGCACGAAGCGCACCCTTGGGGGCGGCAACGTCCACGCCAACGGCGGAACCGCCGACACCGCCACGAGTCACGAGGCGCTAGGCAGTCTCCATGCTGACCAACGAAACTCACGAGGCGTTTTGCCAGCGAGTTCCTACCCTCCACTTCACCGTTCCTACCGTCCACTTCCGCCTTCCACTTTGGGATCTCCCTGCTGCGGCATGCCACGGTTCCTTCAACGTAGGGTTCACACCTGCCACCGCGTTTCCCTGTCTCGGCGTTTCCAGCGCCTCTTCCTGCAAGTTTCGGCGGCGATGTGCTGTGAAACGCGCACATACGTTCCGGCTGGCCTTCCGCCTTGAGCCGGCCTTCGGCGAGCTCGCCGCAACTGCGCCACGATGAGGAATTACTTGACGGCCCCGTCCTCGTCTACTTGCATGAGGCGGTAGAGCGCTTCGTCCCAGGCGAGCGCCGGGCTCTCCTTCAACCTCTCGGCGATCCGCTCAGACAGATTGGCGGGAACGCTCTGGACGGCGGCGGCCCGCCGCGCTTCCGGCGTCGCCTTCTTCAGTTGCTCTTGCAGTTCGTGGAGTTCGAGCGCGCGCCGCCAGGATTGCTCCAGGGTGCGGACGTCCGGGATCACTTTCGAGACGCTATGACTCCGCAGTTTGGCTTCGAGCCACTCCACCATCTGGTCGCTGGTAAACTGATTCAGTTCGACGCGCCTACCGTGATAACAGTTGTCGGAATGCAGCTCTCCAACGAGAAACCGGATCTCGTCTTCGGTCGCGCCATTGAAGCGCAGGTTCTCCGTGGGATTGCTCCCTTCCGGGTAAACAACCGGTTCGCTCGCGAGCGCGTATTGCTCGACATCCGGCAAGCGCAGGCCGAGGTCGATAATCTCCGGCGGATTCTCGAACTGATAGCGTTTGGTGTCGCGGTTCATAATGGCCGTGATGGAAAGGCCGCTCTTGTCGAGATCGTGAACGACGAAGATGCGGACTCCTAACGGCGCCAGCCGTTCGAGCAGCCAGCGCCCGGAGGTTGACCCCATACCCTTGGTGGACATGGGCGCCAGATCGTAACGATCCGCGATCTTCACTGCATCGAGCAGCGGAAGAAAACCTTCCTTCTCGATAAAGAGAATCCCGCCATAGCGGTGACGTGGGCCTTTGGTGGGGAAGCGGAATTCGAAATCCGGCAGTTCCAGCGCGCCAAGGCCGGATTTTTCGTTGGCGGCGTCGAGGTAGTCGCGCGCCGCCAGCGTGCCGATGCCGATGCGAACTCCCGTATGGGGCTCGCTCAGGTGGCCGCGCTCGTCGTAAACAACATCCCAGTCTTTAGTTTCCTCAGGGTGCTCGCGCTGGTAGTCAGGCAACAGTTCCTGAGTGAAGTATTCGTCGTCGAACGAGGAGCGTCCGGTAGCCTCGAGAATGTGCGGGCGAGCTGCATACATGATCTGGCGGGCGGCGGCGGGGAGCGTGCCGCCAGCCGAGGCTTTGAGGTACGCCTCGGGCATCACCGCATAGGCAGCGTCTTTGACCGTAGCCTTCTTTAGGCGGCCCAAGCGCAGCCGTTCTTCGGCGTGGCGGGCGGCGCGATGATGCTCGCGGTCTTGGCTCTTTTTTATGGCGGCGAATTCCTTAATCACCTTGCTAACGACTCCGGCCACCGCCTCGGCCAGCAGCGGGTCCAGTTCAGCAGAGCCCTTGCCCCGGTCGAGGAAGTCAAAGCGCGGCGTAGCGATGTGCAAGATGAGCGCCAGCGGGTCCCGGTCGAGATCGATGCGCTGGCGCTGGAGCAGGCCTTCGAGGCCGCGCGTCTTTCCTCCCGCCAAGGGCAGATACGAATCCTGCAAGGGGTTGGTTAGCGGCGCAGACCAGTTCAATCCCACGTGCAGGCCCTGTAGCAACTCGTCCTCGTTGATGCGGCTGGCGGCCTCGACGACAAACGGCAGACCGGATCTGTCTATGCTCATTTCGCGGGCGTAGCGGAAGCTGCTGTCATCGCCGGGAAGGCTCGCCGCGAAGTGCTCTTTGCCGAGGACGCCCAGCTTCTTCGGAGCGGGCGGCTGCGACATCTGCCGCATGGCTGCGAGCAGGCGACGGATGGCCTGCTGATCGAAGGCGCCGCGCTGGCGATCCGCCAACTCTTCGAGCTTCATGCCACGCGCGAATCCGGCGGCTTCCAGCACCTGCATGCGCGTTTGGGTGCCGGTGAGGCCCCGGAACTGGGCAACGAAATCGCGCACAAACAGGTTGCGCCCGGCGGCCACATAGGACGCCACCAGCTCCTCAAGACGCGCCGGAGTGTACCAGTGCGCCGACGTCGGGTCGCGCGGGGACCACTTCACCCACGCGGGATCGCGCGCCGGGAAAACCGTCTGGTCCGTCCCCACGCTAAACCGGAAGGTGGCATGTGGGTTGAACAGCGAGAAGTCGGAAACCAACCGTGGTAAAAACGCGAGATTTTCGTCCTCCTCCTCCAAGCATGCTTGCTCACGCTCCAGGACAACGGCGGTCCCCCCGTTTTTTACCGTCAACTCTTCGGTCTGATAGTGAATCGCTGGCTGGCGGAGGATCTGGTCGGCGCGTACATGGATCTGGTGCCGGATGCCCTGCGCCTCAATCACGATGGGCCGGGCGTGTTCGCCATCGAGAACATAGGGCATAGCCAGGAGGGTTTTCCACGCATTGCCCTGCGCCCCCCGCGTCGGCGAGACATAGGCGAGCTTGTCGGAGGTGCGGGTCGAGTAATCGAGCAGCTTGCGGACGACTCCTGGTGGAATGCCGCCCCCGTTGTCCGCTACCGCCAACCGGCTCCCGGACCAGCACACGGTGATTTCGGGCGGGACGCCAGCGGTTTCCGCTCCGTCGAGCCCATTGTCCATCAGTTCTTTCCCAATCACGTCCGGCCACCAGCGCCAGCGCGTATAGCCGGTCTGTTTCTCCAACTCGTCGGCGGTGAAGTATTCGAGTTTGCGTGAAAGCGTGAAGACTTCGCGCTCCAAGGAAGAACCTTTCGCGGCACCGGTCATTGAATCGGCTCCTTTGACTCACTCACCCCTGGGTCATCTAATCCCCATTCCGCCGCTAGCTTCCGCGCGCGCTTCGCATCAAGCTCCGCGACAGCCGCGTCGATGTCCGCTTGAGTGATCCGCTTGTAACTGGGATTGGTCGGTCTAGGTTCTGCGGGTTCGCGCAGGTGGGGCGGCTCCGCGATCTCGCGCAGTATATGCGCGAACTGGCCGATGGCCCAATGCGCGGGAGGCATCTTGCATTTTGCCGCCAGCCGCTGGAGGTCCGTTTCTAACTCAGGGTCGGCAGTCGCTGGTTCGCCCAGCGGCAGCGTTTTGAGAGCACCTTTTGGCAACGCCAGCGGGTCGTGTCCGCTCTCGCTTAGCAATCCATCCGGGTAGCAATCGGTCGGTCCACTCTCGATCCCGTCCGCCGGTCGGTAGCGCGCGCAAACAATCTGACGCAACCCGGGGACACCGCACTTATCCCAACAGCGATACAGCGCAACGGCGCGCCGCACTACGTATCGGAGTGATTCCACCGAGGGACACATGGCCGCTAGCGCATCGCCGATGATGGTCTGCGACGGCTGATCTTGCGGGAAGAAGGCCAGCGCGCCGAGGGATTTTACGGCCACTGAGACGGAGCCGGGCGTAATTGGCGTAAACGATTCTGCGGGCTTCGCTTGTTTCGTGTGCCGACAGCGTACGGCGCCGCGCTCGGTTATTTCCCATCCGGTATCAGAGCAAAATTGGCAACTCATCTTGTCCTCCTGAAAGCTTCTATCGACTGCGTCAGTTGATCGACGGTCGGGCTTTTGTTCGGGCCTGCGCGCGGCTGTGACGGTTTGTCATTCCATCGCTCATCGCGGAGCCAAGTGGCGCCATGCGGACGGTGGCGTGGTTCGCGCGCCAGCATTCCGGGCCGTTGGGCTTCAGTGGCGCGCATTATCTCCTGGAAGCGTTCCGGGGTCCTTACTTGCGTCTTAAACGCCTGCTGGGCGGCCTTCTTGGCAATGTCCAACCAGAAGATCTCCCACCACGCATCGAACCAACCCTGACGGCCGTCGCCGGATCGCGCAGTTTTCGGAAGAGTAGATTCGCTACCCACCCGCGCATCGGCAGATGCGCAAATGCCAGGCGGCTTGGAGGGGGTTGGGGGGTGGTTGGATGGGATTGGTAAGGATGAGGACGGGATAGGATCGCGCGCGCGCGAGGCCGCCGAAAACTGGTCAGTGACCGTCCTTTGTCCAGTCACTTTCTCTCTAACCGTAAGAAACGGCAGATGCAGCCTTTCGAGTCGCTTTTGCACCACAGAGTCGGCATGGTCGTGCCAGTCGTGTACGAAGATCTTCCTATTGCCCGGCCATTGCCGACGAATTCCTTCGTCATTGTCTACGAAGTCCTTCGTGGTTGCCGGTTCACGGTCGAGCCACCTAGCTTCCACGAGGCAATTAATGAGGTGTCCTTTCCGTCCCGTCCAGTCGAGTGATGCCTCAATCCAGTCGTCGGAATACTTCCCGATGTCGCCCTGCGGAGTGTACTCGGCGCACATGTGCCAAAGCATTTCGAGGATGCCGATTGCGGTGGGTCGTTTGACCTTCAGGAGGGAGCAAAGCGCGAAGACTTTCGGATGCTTCGGGGCGCCGCGCTTCATCTTCGGCTCCTGAGGTCGTTCGCCTTCGCAGCAACGCCGTTGGCGGTGGTACGATCTTCGATAGACATTCAACATGTCGCGGGCTGCGGCTTCCGGTTTTGATCGCCTTTAAGCATGCGGCCCGTACCTCTTTGCACTGGAAAAAGCTAAAGGTCTGCGACGCGCCGCCGTGCCAGGACGGCGCGCCGCTCTATTGGTTCGGTATTTCCCGCTCCAGCCCAGCAACCCGGCGCGCCAGCGACAGCGCCAATTCGCGGTCCCCGGCCATCAGTGCCTCGCGCATCTCGGCTACCAACGCCGCGCGCCGCTGTGCTGCATCTACGATCGCGACCAGTTCATCGTCGGTCACCTCCCGCACCACCGGCAGCGCCAAGATCGCGGAGCGCTTGTTGGGCATCGCGTCCCCCTTACTAGGCGACGACCTTTTGGTTCGCCGATTCGTCCAGCCACTTAATCAACGCGCTTCGCGGAATGAGGAACTTCCGGCCCACCTTCAGCGCCGGCATTTGGCCTGAGCGCAGCAGCCGGAATGTCGCGGCGATGCCGATGCCGCTGATTAGCGTGCTCTCGCGCGGCGTTACGGTAGCTCGGTCTTGAGTCCGCCGTTGGACGTTCGGTTTGATGCGGTGATATTTGCCTTTTTCCATTTACTCACCTCGTCCCAAATGGGTGTTACTATGGCTCCCAATGCGGCCAGAATTACACACCGCTCAGACGAAATCAAGTCATTTGTTTTCATATATATTGCTGCGGTATTATTGCTATATTGCTGCGGTATTGTCACAGTTACTCTAGCTCAAAGGAAGGACGCATAAATGAAGGAGAAAAAGCGCCGCGTAATCGGCATCGTCAGAGTCTCTACGCCAGGTCAAGTGGGCGACGACAAGTACGGCGTGGAACGCCAGCGCCACGATATTGCACAGGCGGCGAAGGCGCATGACTTAGAGGTCGTGCGCACGGTCGAGGTCGTCGAATCCGGCTCGACCGCCTTCAACGGCGAGGATTTCAAGAAGGTGTTCGTGGATCTGACGCGGCCCGATATCGCGGGCGCGGTTGTCAGCAGTATCGACCGCCTTGTGCGGCCCGGTTTCCTCGGCGACCTCCAGGTGTTCGACAACTTCCAGCGCAATCGGAAACTGCTCTTTGCAGGCGGGCAGGTGATCGATGTCGAAAGCGAAGCAGGTTGGTTGGTCTCGGGCATGTTCGGCCTGTCCGCGGGTCTCGAGAAACGCGCCATCGCGAAAAGAACATCGGATGGCCGGGAACGCGCGCGGGTGGCGGGCAAACATCCCGGCAATCGCTGCTCGTTGCCGCGCGGCTTGGAATACGTTCGTGAGCGCGATGAACACGGGCGCGTGATCCGTGCATTCTGGCGATACGGCGAAGATTCCAAGCGCGTAAGGAAGGCTTACGACCTGTTGTTCGCGGGGTTGAGTTTCGGAGATATCGCCGAGGAGGTCGGCTTCCAGAGCGCGCGCGGCGTAGCCTTAATTTTGCGGAATACCTGCTGGAAGGGAATCCGCACTTTCGATCCCAACGGTTCGCGGGCGGTTCCGATGGAGAAATCGCTTGGCATCAAACCGCTGATCTCGGCGGATCGTTGGGCAAAGGCGCAGGAGGTCCTCGATCGCAAATTCACCCAATGGCGGGCGCGCAAGCGCCAGGAGCACTCGATATCGCTCGGCTTGGGCCTCCTGCGGTGCCAGTGCGGACGTTTCCACTATCTGCGGCGCGACTATCGGCCGGGGCAGCACGATCTGTTCTACTGCGCCTCACGGGTGAAGGGTAACGGCTGCGGCTCACCATCCATCCGGCGCACCGTGGCGGACGCTGCAATACTCGAAGCGATTGCTTCGTTCGGCAATGCCAAGACAGTGCGGACGCTAGTGGAGCAGGCACTGAGCAAGCCCGCCGCTAAACCGCAGCCGGTCACGAAGACCCAACGGGAGATCTCGCGCGTTACCGGAGAGCGGGAACGGCTGATCGACATGCGCGTAAAAGACAAGATCAGCGAGAGTCAATTCGATGAGCGCGATCAGAAGCTCACGCGCGAGGTGCGCGACCTAGAAGCGTTATTGCCAAAGCCTGAGCCGGTGATCGATCCTCGGATACTCGCCTCGGCGATCGCCGGTCTGTTCGCGGAGTTCCCCTATCTGCCGGTCGAGGAACAGTACAGACTCGCTCGCCGGGTGTTCCTGGCGTTCGACGTGACCGAAGAAGGCATCGAAACAGCTATTATGCGAGGGGAAGCCCTGAGTCAGGAATACGCGAAAAATGGAACACGACCAAGCGCAACGCAGTAGACGCGGCCTTATCGCGCGCCGCAGCAGAAAGCTGGTGAGAAATGCGGGCTAGCGCTATTCTGCCGGCCGGATCGCCGCCCGGCAGCCTCGCCGGCCGTGCGGGAATGGAATCTGAAGCGTTACCGCGAATACCAGCGAATACCGAAAAACACCGAGGCGAGCGTGCCTTTCATGTAGAAGTCTTGGCCGGGTGAAGTCTTATAGTGAAACAATTTCGCCCCGCCGCGAACTTCGAAATGACTTACACGGAGGTTGATAGTGGATTCCCCTTCATACAGAGTGGAATGGTGCGGAATGGCAAATCCATCTGCGCTAGCTTCGAAGCGGATGTTGCGCGTGAAATACTCGGTTGCGCTCAACCCAAGAGTCGGAATAATAAACCACTTCGATTCGGTCGCCGCGTAACTGATCGGATTGCCATTGGCGTCGATGAGAGGATTGCCACTGGAATCGGTCAGCGGAAGCAG
Organism: Bryobacterales bacterium; assembly: GCA_963703295.1. Lineage (GTDB taxonomy): Bacteria > Acidobacteriota > Terriglobia > Bryobacterales > Bryobacteraceae > PALSA-243. The sequence goes on along the minus strand of OY969810.1, from coordinate 5,708,873 downwards.
AGGCGCATCAAACCCGGCGCGCACGGAAGTGTATTGAACTTGCCACAACGTCTTGAGCCGGAAGCGCCGGCTTTCCACCGGATACGGCCAGGTCAGATAATCGAACGAAAGCTTGACGTTCTGCAGCTTGTAGTCGGTCGAAACCAGCGTTCCCGCAATGTAGGTCTGTCCGCCAAATACCGTCGTATCTACAGGAGTCGTGTAGTCGCCAGAGGCGCGCGACTCAAAGAACGACACTCGAACCATATTGTGCAGGCCGGCCGCGACGCCGAACTCCGCGCCCTCGGCAAAGCTGGGTTTGCCCTGCATCACGATGTATGAGTTATTGACGATGCCTGAGTTGCGGCCCTTGTTGAAGGTCGGTTGTTCCTGGGGAAGCCATCCGTTGAAGCCGAGATAGAATCCATATTCGCCCGGTAAACGCACGTCGGGATACTTCGGCAGTGCGGGCGCGGCATTGACGATGGGGCCTGAGCCGGGCTGCTCCGCAGTCTGCGGCGCCGGTGTCACGGCCGGGGTTGAGACGGGCGGTGTTTGCGTGGGGTTTTGGGTAGTAGGGTTCTGAGTCGTGGGATTTTGCGGCGTTGCATTCTGCGGCGTTGCATTCTGAGCTGCGGGATTCTGCGAGGTAGGGTTCTGGGTCGTCGGATTCTGGCTTGGCGTGTCCTGCGCAGCAATACCGGTATCTACCGGGGCGCCGCCACTTCGGGCAACTGCTGCGCGCGTCCCGGGAGCGCGGCTAAGCCGGCCAGACAGAGATAGAAAAAACCGTTTCGATAGATCTTCACGAATGCCTCAAATTGGATTCCAACCGCGAGCTTATGGGGACGTCGGAAACCCTGACTGCACCTGGCAGTCCAAATCGGGCTCAACTACACCAAACTCTTTATTGTGCCAAAACGGGGCGGGTTCCCGCACGCTTCCTCGGCGAAAATGGCGGTAAAGCCTGTTGCGGCAGCGGCACAGTGTGCGGCCTCGCGCTTCGCAAACTCGTCTCGGTAAAATTTAATAACTTATATACTTGAAGGTCTTTATGCGCAAAATTTTGTGGCTCGTCGCTCTCGCCTCGCCTCTCGCCGCTCAGCCGGTTTTCACTGATGTCTTCCCGCCGGATGAGTTCGCCGCGCGGCGCGCAAAGGTGTTCGACAAAATTGGCAATGGCGTAGCTGTCATCCTGGGGACGACGGAGCCTCCCGGCGAAATGCCGCTCCGGCAGAACAACCAGTTTGACTATCTCTGCGGGGTGGTGGAACCCCGCGCCATCCTGATCCTCGATGGCGCAACCAAAAAGACCACGTTATTCTTAAACCCGCGAAACCAGCAGCAGGAGAATTCGATGTACGGCCCCGGGCTCTACCCGGGGGAGGAAGCCGCAAAGCGGACTGGAATTGATTTCGTGCTTCCGCGGGTTCCATCGCTCGGCGGGCGGGGCAGGGGAGGCCGCGGCGCCGCACAGGCGGCGGAACCGGCAGCCGCGCCGCCGGCATCCCAATTCCAGACCGCTATGGAGAGTTTCGCGCGCGATGGCCGCACTTTCTATACGCCGTTTCGCGCCGAAGTACTGGGCAGCATTTCGGCTGGAGGTCCGGATCAGCTTTGGAATGCGAACAAGAACGATCCGTGGGACGGCCGCGTGTCACGCGAGGAGGCCTTCGGGACGCATCTCAAGGAAGTCGCGCCTAAATCGGAGATCAAGGACCTGGACCCAATCTTGAACGAGTTGCGCGGCATAAAAAGCTCACGGGAGATTGCCGTAATTCGCGAGGCAACGCGCATCGCCGGTTTGGGAATTATGGAGGCTATGCGGGATACCAAGGCCGGCCTTTATGAATATGAATTGCAGGCCGACTCGGAATTCGTTTTCAAGAAATACGGCGCGTTTGGCGCGTCTTACTTCGCCTTGATCGGGACCGGACCGAACAGTTACTACACCCACTACCACCGCAATACCGGCAAGCTGCAAGACGGCGAACTGCTGCAGTTCGATTATGCGGCGGATTATAAGAACTACCAATCGGATGTTACGCGCGTTTGGCCGGTCAATGGAAAGTTCACGGCCTGGCAGAAGGAATATTACGAGATCTATCTCAAGCTTTACCAGGCGGTGATGACTTCGATCAAAGTGCATGTCGCGCCGGTGGAAGTAATCAAGGATGCAGTAAGCAAGATGGATGCCATCATGGCCACTTACAAATTTACCGACGACAAAATTAAGAATGCCGCCGTAAAGTTTGTGGATAACTACCGGCGTCAGGCAAGCAGCGGCCGGGGCAGTCTGGGTCACACGGTTGGCATGGAAGTCCATGATGTGCGCATGCCCACGCCCACTCTGGAGCCTGGAGAAATCTTTACCATTGAGCCCGAGATGCGCATCGAGGAGTTACACCTGGGGCTTCGCCTGGAGGACATGCTTCTCATTACCCCGGACGGCTATGAGAATCTATCTCAGTTCGTGCCCATAGAAGTGCGCGATATTGAGAAGCTGATGAGCGATCACAAGCACGGCTTGAGCGAAGCGCATTCCACGCTGCAGACGCCGGCGATTCGGCATTAGCAGTCTTGTACGCGCCGCGATCCACGAAGAAGTCAGGCGCGCGCCGACCTGTAATCTTGCTGCCGTGACTTTAGCTTATCTAGTCAAGAGTCTCAGGAGGACGATGGAACCATCGGAAATCGAACTACCTACCAATTCTGGTTCACATCAACCAAGCGCGCCCGCCGTCCGGAAGGCTCGCGTTGTGCATAATTCAAGTCCAACAAAGCAGGCGAAGCACTAGGTAGGGTGTTTCACTGTATTGACATCAAGGGATGACCGGAATAAACTGCTGTTAACAAGTTGAATCGATACAAACGCTTGAGTGGACGTTAGTGGCCGAATAGCCTAGGGTGGGGCAAGCGGCATTGTTGCTGACTGTGCCGACATAGGGTTCGTTTTGCACATGACGGACCTATCGAAGCACCAATAAGTCAGTCCTATGTAGGAAGTGCGCTCGGGTGCGTAAAGGGTGCAGTCTGGCTACCAACCGAACAACTGGTAGGCGAAGGCCTGCTTGGGAGACTCGCAATAATTGATTGCGGTCTAAAGAACGGGCTCGAACTTGATTCGTTCACGGTTTCCTGTTCGAAACCGGGAGGTTTCCATGAAAACAAAGGCTTCTTCCACATTGGGGTGGGTGATAGCGTTATTCGTGATCTTCCATGCAACCGGGTTGGGTCAGGACTATCGAGGGCGCATTGAGGGTTTGGTCACCGACCAAAGCAAAGCGATGGTCGCGGGCGCGACGGTCACGCTGCTAAACGTCAATACCGGAGTCAGGGTGGTCCGGCAGACCAGCGACACAGGTTTGTATGTGTTCGACTTGGTCGATCCCGGCACTTACTCGATCACCATCGAGTCAACCGGCTTTGAACGAATCATTCAAGAAAATATTGTTATTCAGTCGCGTGGCGACGTCACCGTGAACGCTATGCTCAAGCCCGGAACGGTGCAGGAAAGCATCACGGTGCAGGAAACGCCTACGGCAGTGGAGTTTAATTCCACCAATAAAGACTTCACCATCGATTCGAAGATGGCGGCCGAGATACCGCGCTTCGACCGAAATCCGTTTAAATTAACGCTGATTGCTCCATCGGCGGTTAATACTCGCGGCGAAATGCAGCCATACCATTCCTGGTCCGCCAACAGCGTCGACTTGGGCGGCGACACGAACCTCAAGAACGATCTGCAGGTCGACGGTATGCCAATCGGCATGGGCCAGAAGAATACTACGCCGCCGAACACCGACGCGGTACAGGAAGTCATCGTCTCCACCAACAGCACAGACGCCGAATCCGGGCACAGCGCGGGCGGCAGCATCGCCGTGACTACCAAGTCTGGTACCAACGATTTCCATGGCACCGCTTTCTATCTCGGCCGCTATCCGTGGCTTAGCGCGGAAGCAGACCGCACTACATTCAGCCAGAATTCGCAGCGTCAGAATATGTTCGGCGGCACGTTCGGCAACCCGATCAAGAAGAACAAGCTGTTCAATTTCTTCTCCATAGAGGATTGGCGCGTCGGCTACCCGAACACGTATCAACGGACTGTGCCGACGGCGCTCGAAGCGCAGGGCGATTTCTCGCAGTCTTTAAATATCGAAGGCGGCGTCCGAACAATTTACGACCCTTGGACTTCCGTTTTGAACGCGGATGGGTCGGTGAGCGTGACTCCCTTTCCCGGCAATAAGATCCCGCAAAGTCGAATGGATCCCTTAGCCGCGAGTCTCATGAAGCAGTTCTGGGCCCCTAACAATCCGGGGGTGAACATCACCGGCTTAAATAATTTCTCCAAGGGCTTCATTGAAAAGTACGGATACTACAACCTCTCCGATCGGGTCGACTACACTATCAACAGTCAGTGGAAACTCTTCGGGCGTATGGCCCGATACAATACTACCGATATTGCCGGCAACCCCACACCCAACAACTCCCAACTCTATGTCCCGACGGGCACCTCGAGAGCGGCGTGGAACGCGGGAGGCGACGCCATTTGGACTATCAACCCCAGCACGGTATTGGACATTCATGGCGACTGGCACGCTTTGGTGGACGCCTATGTATCCACACCCCTGGGTTCGAGCGGATGGGGGGCCATCTGGCCGAATAATTCGTGGTATCAGCCCTACCAGACGGCTTCGGTCGGCGCACCGGTCTACTTTCCAGACATGAATATCGGCGGGAATGGCTTCGGGGGCGGGGGCTTCTACTGGAATCAGACTCCGGCCGGTGAAGCTACCAGCGTGAAGATCGCGCAACAACGAGGTTCGCACTATCTGAAGGCCGGCTTGGAACAGCGGGAAAGCTATGGCCCCAGTTACGTGTCGAGCACCTCGAACTTCTATTTCAACACGGCCCTGACGGCTAACACCTTCAATAATCCGAATACCCTGCTTTATGGCGATCCGTATGCTACTTTTTTGCTGGGCGCACTGGATGGTTCGTCGCAAATGATCGGCGGTCCCGTTCCCGATGCGCATGTGAAGTTCTACGGAGTGTATGTCCAGGACGATTGGAAAGTATCACGGAGAATCACTCTGAATCTGGGACTTCGGGATGAGTATGAAACGGCTCTTTACGATCCCCAGCACAACTTCTCCCAAGGGCTCAACCTGTCGGCCCCGGTTCCCGAGATGACGGCCAATCCGCCGGTAATGCCGGCAGCGGCTACCAATATCGTGGGTAACAATTTTTATCATTACACCGGCCAATGGTCGTTTACCAGCTCCGGCCATCCGGGTATGTTCAATCCGCAGAAACTGGCCCTGGCGCCGCGCGTCGGTCTGGCTTACCGGATCAACGACAAAACAGCTTTCCGCTTCGGCTACGCCCGGTACCTGATTCCATACGAGATGAACATCGCGCTGGCGCCGGTCTCCGGATATGAGACAGTCGGGTTCCTGGAGCCGCCTTTCCTAGGAATGACGGGCTACCAAAATACGCTGTCGCCTGCCCAGGGAGTGCCTCAGGAAACGATTTCGAATCCGTATCCCGCCTCAACTAATCCCTTGTTGCCTATCCTTGGCAAAGCGTATGGAGGCAATCTCGGGCGCGGCGGCCAGTCGTTGCTCTGGTATAACCCGAATCAGCAGAAGGCCCGCAACGACCGTTTGAACTTCAATATTCAGCGCCAGTTAGTCAGCCAGATCATGGTTTCGGGAACCTACTTCCTTAATATCGGTAACCAGCAGTACACCAAGGCGCTGAACCAGATCAACCCTCAACTGCAGACACAGTATCAGAATCAGTTGAATGCGCAGGTGGCGAATCCGTTCTATCACTATCTCAGCCAGACCGTAATGCCTGGTCCGCTGTTTAACCAGCCAACAGTTTCGCTAGGGTCTTTGCTGGTGCCTTATCCGCAATACGGCGGTTTGTACGAACTGGGCGACCTGGGCGCGGGCGAGCGGTATCAATCGGTGGAGCTGAAGGCGCAAAAGGCCTTCAGCAGGGGCTACAATTTCATCGTCACCTATGTCTATATTCGCGAGAAAGCGCAGACCAACGGTTTCCTGAATGGCAGCGTGTTCAATGACCAGCAATGGTATTCGAACACTCTCACTTATCAGGATAGTAACCAGCCGCACCACCGTTTCAATATCGCCGCCGTGTGGGAACTGCCGGTTGGAAAGGGAAAGCAGTTTCTCAGCAGCGTACCCAAGGCCATGGACGCCGTCGTGGGGGGGTGGAAGGTGGCGGGTCTTTGGACTTTCATGTCCGGCGATTTTCCGCAGTTCGGAAACCTGATAGTCAGCGGCAATCCCTGTACCTCCAATCCTACTCCGCAGCATTGGTTCAACACCGGGGCGTTCTCACCCATTCCCGCCAATACGTATGTTCTGCGGAGTAATCCGTTGCAGTACGGTTGCCTCACCGGTCCGCGCTTCTGGACACTGGACGGAAACCTGACCAAGAGTTTCAACATCACGGAGAAAATCCACGCGGAACTGAAGATCGCGGCGTACAACGCTACTAACCGGCTGAACAGAGGCGATCCGGATACGAACATCTACGATTCTACATTCGGTCAGGCTCTGTACCAGGGTTCACCGGGCGGCATATTTGGCGCCCAGGGAGCTACCTACGGCAACCAAAGCGGGAGGCAGGCCGAACTTGGCTTAAAGGTGATTTTCTAAGAAAGATAGCGACTGCCGTTCTCAAGCAGCGGCGGAAGTCTCCCGCCGCTGCTGTTTGTGTGTCTCCTCCTCCGCCGCCCTGCTTGTGGACTGTGTTGTACTGGAACCTCAGATATCGGATAATCCGGACGTATCCATGGTTTCTCTCACTCGACGAAAAACGTTGAGGTTTCTGGCTTTACCGGTATCCCGGCTCTTCAGTCAGGCGCCAGCCGGGATGGCTTCGCGCGGAGCCAAGGCGGCGCCCAGGGGAAAGCCTTCAGGACTCCCATTTCATGCCAGATTCACGGATGTCGCGCACTTGGCTGGGATCAACACGCCGGTCGTGTGCGGCCATCCGAGACGTGCCGACTATGTGATCGAGGCCATGAGTTGTGGAGCGGCCTTCTTCGACTACGACAACGACGGGTGGCTGGATATCCTTGTGCTCACGGGTTCCCGCTTCGGTGATCCGCCTGCCGACTCCTCGCAGCGTCTCTACAAGAACAATCGCGATGGAACATTTTCCGACGTCACCGCGAGTGCCGGCCTGTTTCACACCGGATATCAGTACGGCGTGACCATTGGAGACTACAACAATGACGGTTTTGAGGACCTTTTCATTACCGGCTGGGGCCAGAACACACTGTACCGAAACAACGGAGACGGAACTTTTTCCGACGTGACCAAAAAGGCTGGCCTGTGGAACGCGACTCCACGATTCGGGTCCGGGTGTACCTTTCTGGACTACGACCGGGATGGCATGCTGGATCTTTTTGTATCGAATTATGTCACGTTCGATCCGGACAGAGTGCCGAGGGCGGGAACCTCCGGTAGCTGTAACTTCGCAGGCGCGGCTGGCGGAGTATTCTGCGGCCCGCGTGGCCTGCCTTATGGGCGGCATAGCCTCTATCACAATAACGGCGATGGAACCTTTAGCGATGTCACCGACCGATCGGGGATCGGGAAAGTGGCAGGCGGCTATGGACTGACGGCCGTGTCGGCGGACTTCGACAATGACGGCTGGCCGGATATTTACGTAGCCTGCGACTCAACCCCCAGCCTGCTTTTTCATAATAATCGCGACGGTACTTTCAACGAGCAAGGGCTGGAGGATGGCGTCGCTTTGAGCGAAGACGGCATGGAACAGGCGGGAATGGGCGTCGCTGTAGGCGATTTGAAACTGACCGGTAATCTGGACATCGTCAAGACGCATTTCGCGGCCGACACGCCTGGTCTGTATATCAACGATAGTAAAGGCAGCTTCCATGACATGACGATTCGATCGGGCCTCGGTGTCGAGACACGTTATGTTTCCTGGGGAATCGCGATCGCCGATCTGGACAATGACGGCGCGCCCGACATCTTCTGGGTGACCGGCGGCATTTATCCGGAAGTGCGAGAGACCTACGATACGCCGCGGGTAGTCTTCCGGAACCTGGGCAATGGGCGGTTCGAGGAACTTTTCGGGCAGGCCGGCCCCGCCGTCGATGCTTTGCATTCCAGCCGCGGCTGCGCCCTTGGCGATTTTGATAACGACGGCGATGTCGATGTGCTGGTTATCAATCACAACGAACCCCCATCGCTGTTGCGCAACGATGTGACCGGGGATCATCACTGGATCAAGGTAAAACTGCGCGGGGTCCAGTCGAATCGCAGCGCTATTGGAGCGCGAGTGACCCTGCGCTATGGCGAGCGGGTACAAACGCAGGAGGTAATGGGTCAGTCGTCTTATCTGTCGTTCAATGACACGCGGCTGCATTTCGGACTGGGGGCCGCGACAGCGGCGGAGATCGACATCCGCTGGCCGCTGGGAAAGAGTGAAAAACTCACTGGCGTGGCGGCGGATCAACTCATCTGGGTTACCGAGGGCGCCGGGATTGTGAGGACGCAGAAGTTCTCGGCGCGTCGAGGATGAAGATGCAGATCCTGGCGGGGTTGGCGTTGGCAAGCGTCTTGATGGCGCAGCGCAAACCCATCGATGACGCCTGGGATCTGATCATGAAGAATCGGCGCCCGGACGCCGTTCGCCTCCTGCGCGATATCGTCAAGAATTATCCAGCCGATGCGGACGCCCGTCTGCTGCTGGGAAGTGTGCTTCAGGAGGAAGGCGACCGCGCCGAATCCATCGCGCAACTGACCGAAGCCGTCCGACTGCGGCCGCGCTCGGCGGAAGCGCAGAACGCCCTAGGCGAAGCGTTCCATGCATTCGGCGACAGCAAGTCGGCCCGTGAACCGTTTAATAAGGCAGTGGCGCTAGATCCGAATTTTGCCGAGGCGCGCGTGAACCTTGGTTTGATTATGGTGGACTCGGGCGACTTTGACGCGGCCGCCGCGCAATTGGATCGCGCCCTCGAAATCCTGGGACGTAAACCGGATGCGGCTTACGCGCACTATCTGCGGGCCAAAGTTTACAGCGCGCAGGATGAAGTGACCAAGGCCGCCGCTCATCTGGGCGAAGCCGTATTGTTACGCCCCGATTTTGCCGAGGCGTGGTCGGACCTGGGGGACGCCAGGAATATCTTGGGGGACGATGCCGGCGCACTGACGGCGCTCGATCGCGCCGTTTTGCTGGCGCCCGATGATGCGGTGGCGCAAACCCGATTAGGGATGAAATATCTCGAACTGGGTAAGCCGCATGATGGCGCCGCGCATTTGCAGGAAGCTGCGCGTCTCGATCCCCATAATCAAAGCGCGCTGTATGGACTCCAGCGCGCGTTGCGGGAAGGCGGCCAGCCGGAGCAGGCCAAAGCCGTGGGAAAGGTGCTCACGGAATTGCTGCTCGAAAAAGATACAGCCGATCAGACGCAACTCGCCGCGATACAACTAAACAATTTGGGCGCCGAAATGGAGAAGGCAGGCAATCTCGCAGGTGCGCTGGAGAAGTATCGCGGCGCCCGGGCCCTCGCGCCACATCACACGGGAATCCGCGTGAACCTCGCCGTCGCGCTGCTCCGTCAGGGCCTGTGGAAGGAGGGTTTGGCGGAATTGCGCGAGGTGGTTCAGCAAGAGCCCGCCAACGCTTTGTGGAAGGCGGCTCTGGACGATGCGCTGCGGCAGGCTCCCGTCGAGCTTGGAGGATTGGGCCGGCCCGCGAAGGCCTGGACCAGCGGAACGAAGTACTGACCGGTTACGAACGTCAATAGATGGACGGATCATGTTTCCTGGGCAGTCACGATTGAGATAAAGACATCGCGGTTCGAAACAGAGGTAAGATGTTTCGAATTCGCGAATCAATCCGCACATGCGATCCACCGCGGCATCGTTCTTGCGAAGGTTACGAGCGTAGAAGACCCTGCGGCCGATTGGCCCGGTCTGGATTTCTGGCGGCTTGCGCGGATGTAATCACTCCGCCCCACTGATAGCAGTTGCAGAATTCAATCGTCGACAGACAACTGTAACGGTCAGTCATTCAAAACGCTTCGCCGCCGCCCTGCCGGAACTCAGCAGTAGCCGGGCCGTGCGTCCGGAGTCGTTTGAGCAGGCGCGATATAGGGTACTAACCATTCCGGTCCGGTGTCGTATAGACTTTATGCTATTTGCCATTCGTGTGCGCATCCGCGAAACGAGGCCGCAAGAACTCTTGCATCTCCTCAGAAACCGTCGTGCGTATTCCATTGTGGAAGGCATGCCGAAACCGAGTCAGTCTGTACGACTCCGTCATCCGGCAGGGGTGCGGCCGAATCACGAAGCCACCGACTTTTCAGGAGATGTGTCATGATTGCCCTGCGACGAACAGCGGGGTTCGTTGCGGTGCTGCTCCCCGGCGTGCTCGCGGTCTGCGCACAGGACAAGCCTGCTCGACCCTTAATGCCGATGGCACGTGACGCAGATCCGGCGTTTGAGGTGGCTGTCATCAAGCCCACCGATCCGGACGACCGCAACCAGGGGTTCCGTCTGAATGGTCGCCGGATCTTCATCGAAAACAACACGATGACAAGCATCATCTGCTTCGCGTACTCAATCCAGAAGACCCAGATCGTCAACGCTCCGCAGTGGTTCGATGAGCAGCCCTGGAACATCGATGGAGTGCCCGATACGGAGGGCGCGCCGAACTGGCATCAGTATAGGTTGATGCTGCAGAAGCTGCTTTCCACGCGGTTCGGTCTTGTGATGCATCGTGACAAGCGCGAACTTTCGGTGTACGCGATCACCGTAGCGAAGGGCGGTCCAAAGCTGGAAAAGAGCAAGAGCGATCCGGATGCACGGAGCGACCAGTCGGGCCACGGGATCGGCCCGGCACAATACATGAAGTTCACCAACGACAGCATGATCGACTTTGCCCAGTTCATGCAGTTGATGGGGGACAGGCCGGTCGTCGACCAGACCAATCTTCCCGGCCGCTATGATTTCACCTTGCTCTGGACTCCCGACGTAATGCGCAACACACCGACAGACACCGCACCGGGACTCTTCACCGCGGTCCAGGAACAACTGGGGTTGAAGCTGGCGGCCATGCGCGCACCGACGGATGTGTTTGTCATCGATGCCGTAACGCGGCCGACGCAAAACTAACCGGACGTGAGTTCTTCCTCCATGTTTGCTCTCGAACTTCGCTGAATTTAAGTGCGAGATTCTTCGCGAACGCGTCCATGCCGGTCTCGGACATGCACCGCAGAACGGAAAAGCCTCAGCAGTCTGCCTTCGGCGGTTCACAAAACATTCGAGGTCCGAAATATACCGGCAAGGAATCAGCAAATCGGAGATCGCCCGTAGGCTGGAGATCGGCCGAACATCCGTCCGTCGCATGCTAGTGAAAAGAAATCCTGATTCGTGCAGCCTTACGCAGCTTTGCCGAAAGGACACAAATCATCGCATTCGCCCGTAGGGTTTTCGATCTGCGTTGATCTGCGTTGATCAGCGGTTAACTGATTTCAGATCTTTTTCAGCACCCTGTTAGCGCGATCCTGTCGCGGCGCTCGCCATCGCATCGCATAGTTTTTGCATACCGGTGGGAATGCCTCCTTCCAGGCTTGGCGCTATCGCTTCGATCACCGGTAAGGCGGATTCGCCCGCAATGCTGGCGCGTTGCGTCAATCGCGCGCGCGTGGCCAAATCCTCGAAGGTCCAACTGAGTTGAAGAGTGGCGCCGCGCAGAGGTATCTCGAAGACAGCGCTTGTCTCCGGGTCGACGCTGGTCAGATGCCACTTGATTGGGCCTGAGCTGCGAGTCACGGTCACGCCATGAGAGCCGGCCGCGAAAGGGCCGTACAACTCGACCGATTCTACATCGGCGTCGAGCTTCCAGTTGCTCACGTTGGTCCAGAAGCTCCAGGCAAATTCTCTGGTAACCGGGCATTCCAGGGAATGTTCAAACACCCAGGGTTCGTTCATTTGGGCCTCCAAAAAGAACCGGCGGCAGGGCTTTTGAAGGCCCGTGCCGCCGGCGGTATGCAAGATGTAGTCTGCCGGTTAGTCGCCGGAAACGCGATCGTACTGCGGAGCGGGTTTGGCGGCGGTGATCGCGCCGATGCTCACGTGAATTTGCGGCATCGAGCCGGTATCGAAGGAATCCTGTACCAATGAGCTGGCTTCAAGCTTTTCGCGAAGCATCTGCCGTCGCAGGCGGGCTTCGAACTCGGCCAACTGCTGTTCAATGGTGCTCGCCTTCTTCTTGTTGCGAACCATGTCTTCGCGGTATCGCTTTAGGAAGTAGCCAATGGTCTCCACGCGGATCCGAATCGACCCGGTGGGCTTGTTCTCATCAATATCCTTGAAGCAGAAGTAGGGCGTGCCGGAGTGTTCGACAACCTCTTCCACCACGGAATAGATGGGCGCGTCATGGCCGCACTTGAAGCTCGATAGCTCAAGCGCGACCAGATTCGGGTGCCGCGCGACGTACTTCGCGGCCCAAACCTTGCGGCTCGTATTTTCGCTATACGAGTTCTTCCAGACGTCGCTGATGGACATCGGGTGCCCAATCTCACCCGCTTCCACCTCAGGCCCGAACAGCCGCCAAATGATATCGTCGTCGATGGGCAGGCAGTCTTCGGTGAAGACCGGGTAGCCGAGCTTCTGGAACTCCTCGAGAATTTCGTGGTTCACGCCCGGGTCGTTATGATACGGGCGGCCCAGCAGCACCACGCCGAGTCTGTTCTCGCGTTCGAGTTGCTCCAACACCTCGCGGGCTGCCCCGCGCATGGTGACATTATCGAAGTAATTGAGCGCCCGGTAGCCTTCTTGAACAGCGCGCAGATTCTCTTCGGGCGACAGGCCGAGAATGTCCTTGAACTGCTCGTACATTTGCCGCTCGAAAACATCCGGCTTCGAAAGATTGACGAAGGTATCCAGGAACGTGACGCCCTTTTCCTTGAACAGATCGCTCTCCTTGGTGAACGCGGCCTTCACCGCGGCCGGAGTGGTCGCGACTGTGGGGCATGAGCGCGAGGCTTGAATCTCTTTCAGGTCGCTTGTCAGGCAATCGATCATCGGAAAGAAGATGATGTCGATCGGCTTCTTGGCATGCACCTTGTACAGCAAGTTGTGAACGTGCGGGATTCCGAGTTTCGAAGGGAAGCAGGGATCGATGGCGCCCCGTTTGGCGCCTTCCTTATAAAGCTCTTCGCTGGTGAAATCGGAATAGACGATGTTCTCGGCCTTGACGCCCAGTGAGGCAAAGTAGCCCGAGAACACGGGCGTCTGCGAATACATGTTGAGCACGCGCGGCATGCCGATCCGGATGTCGCCGCGTTTTTTCATGAGCTCGGCGCGTTTCTTCTGGCTGGCGGTGATTTGGAACTTGGGAAGTTGATCTGCGACCAGCGGAGCGTCCGGCACCCGGAAGACGGCCTTTGCCGCTAGCTCCACGAAGTTGGGATTCTCCTTCTTGATCTTGTCCAGGCCGCCTTTGATCTGGCGCATCTCGTCGATATTCTCGACAGTGCCCTTTTCGCAGGTGGCGATGATCAGCCGTTGAGCGCCCGCTTCCAGCGGAACCTTCGTTTTCGATGGCGGCTTGAAATCGATATTGATCACGCTGGTCTTGACGTCGATGAAAGTGCGCAGGCACTTGTTCTTGCAGAAGTAGCAGCGCGTGGCTTCATTGCGCGTGGTCTTGTATTGAATATCCGCGCTGGCTTCGAGACCGATGAAAGTTGACTGTCGGCCGTTATCAAAGAGGCGTCCGGCTTCGAGCGCGCCTCCAATAGCGCCGGCTTCGCCGCAATGCTCATGCACAATGACGTCGGCCGGCTTCTCCTTGCCCTTGAAACGCGACTCGATGAAATCCACCTGTGCTTTGACGGCGGCGAGGTTGTACTGCGTGCCCCCTTGCAACAGGAAGCGCGTGCCGATGGCGGAAAGGTTCGGGATCTGCGAGACGTAGAGCCAGATGTTCTTGGGCAGCACGTTGCACAAACCAGCCATGATCTCTTCCGGCTTCCATCCCTGGCGCTGGAAATCCACGATGTCGGACTGCATGAACACCGCGCAGCCATAGCCAAACGATGGAAATCCCTTGGCGCCGAATGCGGTATCGGCATACTCCTCAACCGGGACGTTGAAGCCCTGTGCGGTCGATTGCAGGAAGTAGCCATTGCCCGCCGAACACTGCGTGTTGAGTTTGAAGTCCTTCACGCGGCCGTTCTTGAGGATGATGATCTTGATATCCTGGCCCCCGACGTCGCAGATTACATCTACGTCGTCGTAGAAATGCAGGCCGGCTTCGGTGTGCGCGACCGTTTCCACCAACGCGGCATCCGCGCCCACGACGTCCTTCAGGATGTCCTTGGCGTAGCCGGTGGTGCCCACGCCCAGAATCTTCAGCGTGGCGCCTTGATCGGTGATCTGACGATCGAGTTTCTGCAGCACTTCGACCGTATCTTCGATCGGATTGCCCTTCGATAACTGATAGGTCTTGGCAAGAATGCGCCGTTCGCCGTCCTTCGAAAGCAGGACCGCCTTGGTAGAGGTGGATCCGCCGTCGATGCCGACAAAGCCTTCCACCACTTCGCCCGGTTGGAACGTCGTGGCGTTGAATTTCTTGGTGCGGTACTTGGCTTTGAACGCGGCCAGATCGGCATCGTCCTTCGCCAGGCCCACTCCGCCGCCGCGCTTGGCTTTCTCTTCCTCGCGGCCCACCGTAACGTACCATTCGAGCTTCTTGAGCCCGATGTATTGGCCGATGCCCTCGTCTTCGGACTTACCGAATTCGACGGAACCTATTGCGGCGAAATATTGGGCGTTATCCGGCGTCTGAATGAGGTCTTCGGGTGGAACGCCTTCCGGCAGCGGCGTGTTTCGCTCTGCCCAGATCTTGGGAATGTTGGTCTTCCAGCAGTCGCGCATTCCCTTGATGTAGCAATTCGGGCCGCCCAGCAGCAGCACCACGGGCTGCAGCGTATTGCCGCGCGTGAGTACCGAAAGGTTCTGCATGACTATGGCTTCAAAAAGCGAGGCCATCAGTTCATCGGGCGGGACGCCCATTTTCTGCAAGCCGTTGATATCGGTTTCGGCGAACACTCCGCACTTGCCCGCCACGGGATGGAGCTTCACGCCTTTGTAGCCCATCTCGCAAAGTTGCTCGGTGGGAATCCGCAGTTTGGCATTGATCTTATCGATCACTGCCCCGGTGCCGCCCGCGCACTTATCGTTCATCGAGGGAAACTTCTTCTTGCGGCCGGTCTCCGGGTCCTTTTTGAAGATAATAATCTTGGCGTCTTGGCCGCCCAATTCGATTACCGAGCCGCATTCGGGGTACATGCGCTCTACGGCGAGCGAAACCGCATTAACCTCCTGCACAAACTTCGCGCCGAGGAACTTCGCCATCCCGTTGCCGCCAGAGCCGGTGATGAACATGCGCGACTGCTCTGCGCTGAAATCCGGAATTTCGGTTTCGAAGCGCTTGAGGAACTCCAGCACCTTCTCAGGTTGTTTGGTGTCGTGCCGCTGATAGTCCTGCCATAAAATCTGGTCAGTGGCGGCGTCGATCACTACGGCTTTCACCGTGGTCGAGCCGACGTCCATTCCGATGTAGAAGTTTTTCATGTGAAGTTCACTTCTCACCGCGGGGGCTCGGAGAACATCCGGAAAAAACGTGCTTCGTTTTCTCCGCGCCCTTGCGGTGAGTAAGAAGGTTCATCCTTTTAGTTGACCCTGGCTGTCTTCATTTGTTCCGCAATATGCAACACAAAGTTGGCTGCTCCGCCAACCACGCCCTGCACATGCGGCACCTGGTACAACGGCTTCTTTGATTCGGGATGCGCCTCTACCCATCCACGGCATTGATCGAGCGTCAAGCCGGTCTTTTCCAGGGCTTCGGCGAATTCCTTCTTCGCTTTGTTTTTCGCTTCGCCCAAGGCCATCTGCACGCGGCTGTGGGCATTGATCTCGCCCTCGCCGGAGGTTTCAACCGGCAGGTAGATCATGTCCTTGAACTTCGAAACCACAGCCGATTGCGCGCCGTCCGACTGCGTCGATGGCATGCAGCCGAAGGGCTTCACAGATAACACCATGTGGGCCAGATCTTTATTCGAATAGTAGATGTTCTTGGCGACTTCGAGGTGGCCTTCTCCGCCACCCGCGCGGCTGTTGTAGAAAGGATGCCCGATGCGCTGCAGCTCGTATTGATCGGTGAGATGGTGTGCAATGCCGCCCAACGCATTGACGATCTTGTGGTATTCGCCCTTGAAAATCGCTTCGGCAAGCTTCAGCTTCGCCACCTTCTGGCGGAAATTAAATTCGATCTTGGCGCGCGTTCCAAGCTTCCAAAGCGGAGGCAGCACCGCGCCCTCTTCAAGTCCCTTGAAGTCTTTGTACTTCTGGACGACCTGGTGGATCATATACATGATCCAGGTGCCGATGGGCTCCACCAGAACCTGCGCACCTTCCTTTTGCAGGAAGTTGAACATGTTGAAGTTGCCGTCGCCTTCGGTGGTCTGCGCCCAGAATTCGCCGGTGATCTTGACGATAGGCTTCACGCGCAGGCGGTCGATTTCGATCTCGTTGAAACGGTCACGGCACTGCTGCAGCGCGGGCACGTATTCATCGCCCTTGAGCTGCTTAACGAACTTTCCAATATATTCCGCCGTATCGGAGAAGCCGCCCAGGTATTTCGACATGCCTTCATCCAGCTTCCACGGCCGTTTCTTGCGGAATACCTCATGCATGTAATCCATCGTTTCGTCGAGGATGCGATCCGTCTCGCCGGCCACGGTTTCGTAGGGACGTAGCGCGTAGGCCACCTCGTTCATTACATCGCCGCAGTTCAACGCGTTGAGAATGCCAAGGAAGAAGTCGAGATTCATCTCGAGCCCCGCTTCGGCATCGGACTGGCTCAGTCCGCCGGATTGCTGAAAGAGGAGTACGCGGAAACCGTCGAACCCCGAGTTGCGTAACGCGAGGCGATATTCGGCCTCGTACATTCCGAAGCGGCATGGACCGCAGGCGCCGGCCGTGAAGAACACGTAACGGTCGATAATCTCCTGCTTCGTGAGGCCCTGCTCTTCCAGATTTTGCAGGTATTGAACCAGGTTGCCAACCGTGAAGTATGTCGGATTGCACTGGCCGTTGTTCCCGAACTCTTTGCCGGTCTGAAAGGCCTTCACATTGGGTGTGGGAACGGCTTCGGCGCGGTAGCCAAGGCCTTCGAGGGCTCCGTGGACGAGCTTTTCATGTTTCCACGTGAGGCCGCCGAATAATAGCGTGGTGTTCGGGCGCTGCGCCGCTGTGAAGGGTTTCTCCTGGGGGCGCTTGAAGTGATGCACTTCGCGCTTGTGTAGACCGGCCTCCTGTTCAAGCCGTGCGCGTTCTTCGGCAAGGCGGTTTTGGATAACGTCCTCGATTGGGGATCCAATCTGGACGAGATTCGGATTGACAGCCGGCTTCGGCTCAAAAGGCTGAGTGCTCATAGGCGTAAGTGTACCTTTTCGTGGTCAGTTTCTCTCGTTTAACCGATTGAAAGGAATGGATATCCATCGAACGGCGGTTAAGAGGTCGGAATGGGGGGATTTTGCGACTGAGCGGGACTGTTGGAAAATGTCCCTTTCGCGCCCCGGGACAGCGGGCCGAATCGCAGGTTTTAATTGGGTTATACGCGCTGTGCGATGTGCCGTATAGCGATTCCGAGCGCGGCCGCGCCTATACCCTTCACCAGGTCGGGGTGTTGGGAATAGAAGCCGCTGACTTCGTCGATGATGGAAGGGTTGTGATTGAGTGCGTGGCCGGCAAACTCCTGCACTTGGTCGGGCGACACCTGGGCCGCCTGCGCCGTTGTCACGCGTTCTCCGCCCAGGAACTTGCTCGCTAATGCCTGCAGGGCCGGCGCGCTTGCCAGGGCTGCGGGACCGAGCGTTCCCATGAGGCGGTTGAGCAATCCTGCCCGCTGGTCCGCGTTCGATTGTTGAAACAGGTTCGAAACCATCTCCGGGAAAGCCGGCGTCTGGTCCGACCGAAAGGTATGCGCCAGGGCGTCGGCCATCACCTGCGGTGGCGCGGACTGAGCGATGTTGCTGTAATCCTCGCGAGGATCGGCGGGAGCGGCTGCCGCGCCGCCCCCACTCGCGTAACGGCTTACAATCGAGCCGATTTCATCCATCCAAGCCATGAGTTTATTCCGGAATTACAAGATTCTGCCCGGGGCTGATTGCGTTGGGATCTTTCAATATGCCGCGATTGGCCTCGAATATTTTCATATATTGGTTGGCGTCGCCATAGAATTCGCGGCTGATTTTGGAGAGGGAGTCGCCGGACTTTACGGTATAACGGCGCTGGTTCTGGCCACCGCTTACCGAAGCCCCCGCCGTCATCGAATGGGTAGCGGCCGGCTGTTCCGAAACCGTGAGATCGCAGATCAGATCGCCGTAGCTGGCGTCGATAAGTTTGATTTGATCCCAAACTTTATTCTTCACTTCGGCCGACGGAGCGACGCCGCGGATGAATAACTTAGCGCCCTCCATGTTAACGTTTTGCAGCTGAACCTGAAGCTGTTGCATCAGGTTGAGCGCCGGTTGGTATTTCTGTTTCAAATGTTCGAATGCCTGATCGTTTTGAGCCATGAAAACCGCCTTGGAAATAGTTATTTGGATAAATGTCGGTTTATGTCGTCTGAGGACAGCGATCCAATTTGCAATCTTTATCTTGCCTCAAGTTAGTGGCCCGGTTAGTGAAATGTCGCACTAACTAAGATGGACGTATATGTTTGAGGACAGATCTTTTTTTTGTACTTTCGAGACCGAAATCTTCGATTTCTGTCCGCCCGGGGGTTGACGACACCTCCAGCATTGAGCGCGGCGGGTTTTACGGTCATCCAGCGCCATCAATAGTGCGTGAGCAGGATCTCGCCGTTTTTCCGGAACATGTCAATCCACGCAAGACAGCCGGCGTGTAGCGTCTGCGTCATCTCGTGAAGGTTTGCGCCCCAGAGCTGAGTGCATTTCGAATCCATGTAGTAGTCGCACGGAATCGTCTTCGGATCGATAGAAAGATTGTGGTAGAGGCCCTCCCAGACCGTATTCGACATATACGCCGAGAGCGCGTTCACATAGCCCAGGAAATCTTCCGTGCCGTTCGCCAAATTAAGGTGGCTCTTCAAAATTTCCCGTAAGCCGTCATGCCATGGACCCATATTCTGGATGCGGCTGGTGGGAAAGTTCTTGTGGTACAACGCGCCCACGTGCCCGTTCAAATCCCAAAACGCGGATAACGGCTGGCCGGCAGTATAGTGCGGATTGATCGCCGGCGGTTTGTAAATGATAAATTGCGTTGGGGAGCGAAGCAGGTCCATCGCGGCCCGCCACTGCCCGGCCTTGGCGTTCACGTTTTCGACCATATAGGGAATCATGTTAGTGGGTATCCACTCATGCTTGCCCTCTGTCAAATCATCGGCTTTGTCTCGCCACTGATTATCGACCTTCTTATATACGTCTTTAAAGTTGTTTCTGACGTAGATGAAATCCGCAAGCGTAAAATCGCCTGACGCAGTGGTTACTTTGCCATGCATCATCAGGTGATAACTAAGCCCCTGGATATTCAGCTTGACTTGAAATGGCGCGGGAGACACAACATAGTTGAGCGCCTCGAGAAAGTGTTCTTTTGTGGCAGCCATGTATCGATATCCTTTACCAAAGCATTGGGCGCCATCCCGAACCAAATCGCATGCATCTGCCAATGACGCCGTCGGACGGCAGGAACAACGAAACCAATATCACAGCATACATCTCAAGGCGGTCGAAGGCCCATGTGCTCTCAGATGGTTACAAAATCCCGGCTGGCCTCACGACGCGGTGCGCCGGCGATGGGGGTGTGAACGGTCAGATGTTACACATGAAGTTGAACCGGCAAACTTCCTGGCAGTGCGTTATTCGGGCGCAACGCGAGGGGGCATATTGGAAGTAAGCGATGGAATGCACTGAACCGGGCGTCCAATCAAGTACGGCAGCCCACCAGGAATCCCGCGAACCTTGATCTGGCCGAACTCCCAAAAGTAGTCGGACGCCCGCAGATCTGTCGTGAGCTTTTGCATCTCGTCGGGCGAATAGATGCGTAGCATTGAGACTAAGCCATCCCAAAGGATGACCAGTGGGATCAAAGGGACCAAATAGGTGAACAGCAGATTGGCCCAGCGAAACGGTCTCGCCAAGGGCATCAGAGCCAACACAACCAGGGGCACGCCCAACATCGCTGCCATCCCCGGCAGCGTTCCGGATCCAGATTCAAAAATGCAGATCGCGCGTCGGTCGTTGAACGCGTCCCTTAGGATCGCTCTGGCCACGTCTGGACGGAAGTGATGAAACGCCGAGAACATCGTTCGCACTCCCACCAGTGTCGCGGGCACGTGCGTCGCATCCACCGGCTCTAGCCGCCACTCTATCCGCGAGGTTGAGCCAGAGTTCGGGGCCGGGTAAAGGTCGGTTAGGTTCGCCCGGACGTCATAATTCCGCTGGAGCAGCTCTTCGATAATTTGCGGCATCGCGCCGCCGGAACCCGAACACAAATCGACGATTTCTACCGCCTCGCCCGGATGAAGAACCATCGAGATTTTCTCCGCACATCGCCGCGCGAGTGTTGGCCAGAAACGGTAAGCTGCGGTGAGATATGCCCTCTCCCCATCGCGGAGAATTCGCGGGAACCACTGCTGGTCGCCAAACTCAAACAGGTGCAGCCGCGGCATACCGCCAGTCTATATGAGCGAGGCGCCTGCGATTTCATTCTCGTGCCCTCCAAGTTGCGGTCGAGAGTCGATTTGGAATAAGCCGCTGACATCTTTCTAAAACGATCATGGGGAGTATCAATACCGTCAGGACCCGTTTGGATCTGTCCTTGTGATCTACGGACCCATATTCTGGATGGGGCTGGCGGGAAAGTTCTTGTCGTACAACGCGCCCACGTGCCGATTTCGCCCCTGAGCCCGCCCGCGCCAAGATCTGTGGCCTCAACTCTCAAAAACTGTTCTGTTTCTCCCAATCCTCAGCGCCTTTTCGTCGGGAATCATCACTAAAGAAAGAAGTTGACCCACCGGCATGCACCGCTCTTAGCTATTCTGAAACGGAAGCCGCCCGCGTGTTCCCGGAGGTCAACTTGTCGTTACACCGCATCCTGCAACGGCTCCCGCAAATCCCAGGCGCCCGGAGCCTGTGGAACCGCTTTCCGGTGGGTCCTCTGGAACTGCGCGTTCGATACGGTATCTCTGCGCGGCCTCATTATGCATACGGCGTCTACACCGCTGCCGATCTCGCTGTCAGGCTGGGCATCCCTGCCATCAGTGTGCTGGAATTCGGTGTCGCCGGTGGCAGAGGGCTTCTGGCGTTAGAGGGCATAGCCGAGGAAGTGAGCCGGGCCCGCGGCGTGAAGATCGCCGTTTATGGATTCGATAGCGGCGAGGGAATGCCTGCCCCGGTCGATTATCGGGATGTGCCGCATGTATGGGAACGCGGTTTCTTCAAAATGGATCAGGCCGCGCTCAAGGCCTCGCTGAAGCACGCCACCCTGGTTTTGGGTGACGTGGCCCATACAGTTCCCAGCTTTCTCGGAACCCCCGGTCTCCCGCCCATCGGTTTCGTCGCTTTCGATCTCGACTATTACAGCTCCACCAAAACCGCCTTGCAGGTATTTGAAGGTCCGTCTGAATCGCGCCTGCCTCGTACCTATTGCTACTTCGATGACATAATGTGGCCCGAGATCGCCTGCCACAACGAATACGTGGGGGAGTTATGCGCCATTCGGGAATTCAATACCGAGCACCCGCACAAAAAGCTCTCTGCCATCCACATGCTGTCCCAGATGATGCCTTATCCCTCCGATTGGAACAAACAGATCTACGTCTTACACGATTTTCAGCATCCGATGTATTGCGTAAACATCACTCCCAAGAGCCCGCGGCACACGGAACTGCCGCTCTGAATCGCGCATCGCGCAATTCAAGCCGCGCGTTCAGAATGGGGCCGGGCAGCGCATCTGTCACGGGAACGTCGGCCGCTTTGAGCAGATACGAAGCGGCGCCTTTCGCATCACCCATCTCCATCGCCGCCATGCCCGGAACCAGATTGGCATTGAGGAACGCCGTACCGTAGTCTGCGTGGTTGCGGGCCTCCGTCGCCAGTTCCAGCGCTTCCGTGGCATACCCGCTGCATGCCGTATTATGGACCTATGGCTGAGTTGGTGTTCGAGGTGATCCAGGAGTCGGATGGCGGTTACTGCGCCGAATGCCTCACGGAAAGCATTTTCACCGAAGGGGACACGTGGGAGGAGTTGCGCAGGAACGTGCTGGAGGCGTCCGCCGCGTTCTTCTTTGACCGGCCCCGGCCAGAGCGGGTTCGCCTTCACCTGGTACGCGACGAAGTTCTCTTGGTTGCATGAAGATTCCTCGCGACGTCTCCGGCGCGCACCTCGCCGACATCTTGTGCCGAAATTGACGATACGCGAGGGTGCACCAGGTCGGCAGCCACATCATCCTGGAAACCGCTCAGCCTGCTCACCACCGGGATCGCGATTCCAGACCACCATCCCCTCAGACTCGGAACGTTCAGTTCGATCCCTCGCGCAGTTCCCCAGCATAAGGGTGTTCAGCGCGACGACATCACCGCGGACCTGGAGATGATCCGATGTCAACAGCCGACTTATCGGTCCCTAAGCGAGGCAACCACTCATCGCCGACATCCAGCGATTCCGAAGCGCGCCATCCAAGGAGGCGATTGAGTTGGATAGCGACACGTCGATTCACACCAGATCGGTCGTTAAATTAAAGGCATTTCGGGAGGTCGCGGCGGTGTACATCCGAGCGGGCTCGCAAACCCGCGCAAACTGCTAGGACTGAGTGCACGAGATTTTTCCCAATGACGATTCCTGAAACCATCGCACTTTTAGCCCAGCCTCTCTAAAGAGAAGGATTGCTGATCGAAAGTCCTGACCCCACTTCGCGTCGTCGAGGTTAGGCTCCATGGCAACCAATTCCGTTATGCCTGCCTGTACGACAGCCCGAGCGCAGTCCATGCACGGAAACCATGGCAGGTACATAGTACAGCCCTTCAGAGACACTCCTACCCGCGCGGCGCTGTAGATCGCGTTGCGTTCGGCGTGCTCTGTCCACGCGTACTTAGCCGGTCGTTCGTGCCGCTCATCCACCTCGTCGTCGACGCCGCGTGGAAACCCATTGAATCCAATCGAACGCGCCTCGTTATCGGGTCCGACGATCACACATCCCACTTTGGTACTGCGATCCTTACTCCAATTCGCGATATGGTTTGCGAGATCCATGTACCGCTGATCCCATTTCGTCATTGTTAGGTCTCCTCCTCTTTCAGGTTCTCCTCTGATCGCGCTCGCCATTCGGCCGCCTCTGACTCATAGCCGACCTTCCGAAGGAGTTCACTGCCGCGTTGTAGGACGACGCCGTAGTCCTTGAACCATCCTTCCGGCAATGGGCACACTTCCAGGTTCAGATCTCGACAACGCCAAACCATCCGTCGCAATTGAACCGCTTCGCTGAAGCGGAGGTCGAACTGATCCCGTGACATACCGCCCGGATCGTCTCCTGCCTTCAGAAAAATCTCGCCCAACTGCGATGCGAGTTCACATAGGTGCTTTTGTCGCGCCGTCCGCTCGTTCATCAAGCTGACCGCTTCAACGTAGGATCGAATGGCACCGTACCGAGCCCAACTATATTCACCGTGGTCGACCGCGCAACTGAGCAAGAAGGCGATCGTCTCCGGCGTTGGAGACCTGCCAAGTACGTGTACTACCCGCCACCTAAAACCGCCAGCCCTTGGTGCCTGTTCCGAAGTAGATCGCGACAGGCCATAGTAGTCCAGCAGCTGAGCCTGTGCCTCTGCAGAAACTGGTACTCGTCTAAAGACGTTTGCCGCAGTCCACGAAACAACAGGGTCGTTCCAGAGTAGAGAAAGTTCGCGCGGCGATGCCGGTCCAGACGCCTCTGCACGGCAAAAGAGTTGCTGCCAATCTCTCCAGTACTGCGATTGCGCAAAACAGTTCACGCGCGAAACACGTTCGACAAGTTCCTCCGCCGAGAGCGCCCTCAAAAAGTCGAGATCCCCTTCGCACGCAACATCGCGGAAGGCCTTCCGCATTCCCTCATTCGTGTGCCGGAAGTGGTCGAACAGCTTCTCCGCATTCACGGCGAAGATGGCGGCGCGGAATTGTCGTGAGACGCCATGCACCGCCGCTTGCCCTAGGGTCGCTTCAGAACCCCTGATAGCGCGTAGAACGGCACCGTAGTTCCAATCGTAGACTTCAGTGAGGAAGCGGTCGGCGTTCAGATCCTGGTCTCCCCTGTCAGCGAGAGCTTCGACTGCGTAATCGAGCGTTTCAAACGAAGCCGCATTGAGCGTGGCAGCGTCGAACGTCTGATTGCGCCAGAACCTTTCGTCTTCCCCCTGCGATATCCAGGCAAGACGGTGCCCGATCGCAAAGTCGTGAAACGTCTGGTGTCGAAACCGTACTCGAGCGGTGGAAGTCGGGTTAGCCCCGGTTGACCTGCCTTCAGACCGCACTAGAGCGCCAGTATCCAAGAGCTTTGCGTATAGGGGGTCCCCATTTGGATGGCCCGCAAAAAGAACCTTCAATTGAGCTTCATCGATCTGAGTCGCACGAGCCAGCGAGTAAAACTCCAATGCAATATCCCCCAGATCAGTCATTTCCAGCTTCGAGATGCCTGCCGTCTTCTCGAAATAATCCCGCAGCATAGAAATGCGGGTGGGGGCCAGATCTTCGGATCCTGCCGCGAGGAGCCTTTCCGCAAGCGCCAAGAACAACGGCATCTCCAGCAACTGCACCCACCGCGGGTCGGTGTTGAGGTCGATACGGTTTCGGAACGAGTGTGACGCGTTGACGTACCGGTTAAGGAATCCCGAGGACAGAGGTAGCGCGGTGGCGATTGCCGCGCTCGATCCGATCTTCCGATCTGTCATACGATCGGCTATCACGATAACGACATTGGGCCGACCGAGAACGCCCGCAAACTCTTGAATCACGAACGGCCAATCATACTGGCGTTCGTTGATGCTGTCGAGAAGCACCAAAAAACGACTGCCATCCCCTTCCTCAACCAACGCCTCATAGAACTGGAATGACGCACGGGGTGAAAAATATCGAAAGGCCTCCTCCACTGTCGGCCGACCCTTGACTTGGAAGGCGGGTTCGGTCGTTGATGACGCAAAGTCCATGTAAAACGGGATGATGCCGCGTTCGATCGCACCTATTAGCATGCGCAAAAGGAATGCGGATTTCCCAAATCCGCCCTACGCATGCAGCAGGAGCATTAACGGTTGCTTTTCGAACGAATCGAGATAGTCTTCAGCGCTGAGCGAATTCTGGAGCTTCTCCCCGGAGGAACGGTCCGGTCTGCGGTCCCAGAACTCAAAAATGTCGGAGAAATCTTTGATTGGCAGGATTCTTGAGTCGAAGGGCTTTGCCAGATCGATATTTCGTTGCTTCGCGAGTTCGGCGGCTCGATCACGCAGTTGGGCGAAGTACTGCTCGACATTCTGCAATTTCGGGGCGGCTGCTCGCCCGATGTGGACGTTCTGAATGTACGCAGTTTTGACGGCAACCCCGATGATGGGCTCCGGGCGGCTCAGTTCTTTTTTTTTCCTACCTGATTAATCCGAAGCGTCTCAACCTCTGCTACATCAGCCTTAAGGCCAGTACCTTCGGAAACTTCTCCAATTTCGAGCAGCTTCGCCTTCAACACTCCGAGATTCACACCGATTGGCTCTGCGGCGTCCGGGGCGAGTTCCTCCACACGGCGAATTAGCTCATTAACCAACGCGCGCAGCTGCTGGTCCTTGTCGGCACCCGCACTCTCAAGCTCCTCACTCAATACAGCTTGGCGTGCTGTCGAGGCCGGGTTTCGTTCGATCTCTCCTGTGTCGACCTGATGAAATTTGGATGAAACGTACGCCTTCACGGCGTTATAAGCGTCCTTGACAACTGAAGAGGCCGTCTCCTTCAATGCTGCTGCGGCACCCGTGGCAAGAGCGGCTGCGATTGTGGCAGAAATCGGTTCGGGCATGGAGCGTCAGTCGCATTGTAGAACGCGGCGAGGCCAACCGCAAATCGTCGTGTGGCAACTGTGGTAGCGAATCGCGTGGCTCCGGGAGTGCCGATTAAGCGGGGTTCAATAGCTCTGGGCGGATTACTCTTAGGTCCGCCAATTCACCTCGCCGTACAAGCTGCCATCTCGGACGTTGGCCGACGTCTCCGGCCAGGGATGCTCACCCTAGATCCGATCTGGCCACACCCTCAACCTCTCGCCGCACCCGCCCTCCTCCCCCTCACCCCCATCTCCCCCAGAACCCGCCGCATCGCATCCAGCAGCCCACCCACATCCTGCGGCGCCACCCTGCCAATAGTCCCAATCCGAAAGCACGCCTCCTGCGACAACTTACCCGAATAAATAACAAATCCGAGTTCGCTCAACCGTATATACAACTCCTCAAATTGAAATCGCGGATCTGCCGGATAGCGGAACGCCGTAATAATGTAGCTCTGGTCCTCCGGCCCCAGATACGCCTCGAACCCCAGGTCCGTCATGCCGCGCATCAGTGCGGCATGATTCGCGCGATACCGTTTCGCGCGTCCGGCAACGCCGCCCTCGGCCTCCAATTCCAGCAGCGCCTGATGAAATGCGAGCAGTGCATGCGTAGGTGGCGTGAATCGGAATTGGCCATCCGTTTCGAATCCGGCCCACTGCGCATACAGATCCAGACTCAGCGTGTGCGCGCGCCCCTTGGCCTCCATCAGCCTCGCGCGTCGCGCCAGCACAAAACCAAACCCCGGCACGCCCTCGATACACTTGTTCGCTGATGAAACCAGAAAATCGATCCGCGCCGCCCCAAGCTCCACCGGGATCGCGCCGAAGCTGCTCATCGCATCCACAATGTACGCCGCCCCTGCGCGTTCCACCCCCGCCCCAATCTCTTCGATCGGATTGAGAATACCCGTAGTCGTCTCGCAATGGATCACCGCCACGTGCGTGACGCCCGAACCCGCAAGCCGCTCCGCCACCGCCTCCGGCGCAATCCTCCGGTTCTCGGCGGCGTCTAGCGTCAGCGTCTTAATCCCATGCACGCGCGCCATCTGCGCGATGCGCCGTCCGTACGCGCCGTTGATCAACACCAGCAGCCGCCCGTCGCGCGGAATCACGGAAGAGATCACCGATTCGATGGCGAACGTTCCGCTGCCCTGCATCAAGACGCATTCGTAGTCCGGCGCGGCCGCGCCGCCAATCGCCAGCAGGCCCTCGCGAATATCACGTACCGTATCTAGAAATTCGCGGTCGCGTGATCCAGCATCCCGCAGCATCGCCGCCTTCACCGTCGCGCTGGTCGTCAGCGGACCAGGCGTGAAGAGCAGCTTCTTTTTCCAGTCACCAACTTTTGAAATAAATTTTTCGCCCATAAGTATCAATCGCTCAGACTGCTTTTTACAGTCTTGCCGCCCGTGATTTTGCGCGCCTCCTTGCTACGCTCCCAATCGAGGGTTGCCTGGCGCGTCGCCGCGCAGGGCAGCCCTTTTGTTCGTTACATAGGAGAAAACACCATGATGGCGCCTCGCCACTTTGAAGCCAACCGGGCCTCCGCCCAATCGTCGTCCACTGGCCCCACCACTGCGGCCGGAAAAGAAACCGTCAGCAAAAATGCGTTAGTTCACGGGCTCGCTGGCCGCACTCACGCCGCCCTTCCCGGCGAAGAAGCCGCCTTCGCCCAATATGTCCGCGCCATCCGCGAAAGCCTTGCACCCGTCGGCGCCATGGAAGAGGAGTTAGCCGAAGACATCGCCGGCGACCGCTGGAGGATGCGCCGCGCTCGCAGCATGGAAAACGCCCTCTTCGCTCAAATCGAAACCGAACAGGCCGGCCAACTCGTTCCCGCCGTCGCGCATGCCCAAGCCTGGGTCGATTCCACCAAAGGCCTGCAGCGTCTCGCCATGTACGCGAATCGTATTCAGCGCGCCATCGAAAACAACACCGCCGCTCTCGAAGCCATGCAAGCCAAGCGGCAGGCCGCGCACCAGAAGGCGCAGGAGGAAGCCGTCCTGCTCACCGAATTGGCGCAGTCCAAAGGCCTCGTCTATGACCCCGCGCCCGATTTTCCATCCACCGGATACTTCGGACACTTTGTTTACTCAGCGCAGGAAATAACGCGCCTCATCGACCGTGCGACCCGCCTGGAACAGGCCAAATCGCGCGTGGCGCAGAGCGCGTAAAGCGGAATCCATCGGAATCCAAGCGTCTTCGCGAGCAAAATCCCTCGCTCGTTGGGCCGCGCCAGATCTTTGACAACTGAATCCTCCCCGTTAGACCTCGGGGAAACCGAAAGTGTAGGCCGGTACAGGCGCGTTGTGTCTGCACGCCAAGTGCGCCCCGCGAAAATCAAGGCCGATCGCCCGCGGCAATCCGTCTCTCAATCTCGTCGATAATCTGCGGACAGTCCGCCAGCGATGGCGCCGTAAAATGAGCGCCTGCATCGGTCAACCGTTGCGCCGCGCCCATTTCCCGATCCTGCCGTTGCGCCGGTGTCAGCGCCTCCCATTCGTCGCGCGAAAGGCCGATCTCGTTCCCGGTCGAAGTGACCGCGATCGTCCACATGCCGGCGTTAATTCCCTCGGCGATATCCGACGGCGTGTCGCCGATCTTTACCAGATGCCACAAAGGATAAACGCCCAGCAAAATCGCATTGCGGTAACACATGAAGGGCTTTGGCCGCCCCCCGCCCACTTCGTCCGGCGTGACGCTGGCGTCGGGCGAATAGCCCTGCGCCGCGGCCTGTCGCGCCACAACATCCAGCAGCGCCCGTGTGTAACCTGTAGTCGAGCCGACGCGCAGACCGCTCGCCCGCCACGCTTTCACCGTCTCCACCACGCCCGGAATCGGCGTGCTGTATTCCACCAGAATTTCCGATTGCAGCGGCAGGAAATCGCGGAAGAGCGTTTCCACATCGCGCTCCGTGGGAGGGACTCCGTGTTCGCGCTTCCATGCGCCGGCGACGCGTTCGCCCGCGCACATGGCTCGAATCTGATCCTTTTTCAGGATCCCCATGTGTTCGCGTACTTCGGGGGCCGTAACCGGAACGCCCTTTGCCGCAAAGGTGCGCTGCAGCGCCGCGACCGGCGCCAGACTGCCGAAATCGACAGCCGTTCCTGCCCAGTCGAGAATCAAACCTTTGACGTTCTGATATTTCACAACGATCCATGCTCCTGTTCCGAACCTCTAATTCCATCGCAGTCCCTCAGCCATAAACCAAAATACCCAAACCGAATTGCCAAGGGCCATGCAGACCCCGACCAAACGGCCGATCCCGGCGTGAATCAACACCCGGCTAACTCGAACGATGAGGACCCTCTGATATTCTGAAATCCGGCGGCCATCGGCCTGCCCGATCGGAATGCCGCCTTCGAAGGTTCCCAAGCCTCAAAAATCCGTCGCTAAGACTCCGTCCGCGTGGCTCGTTCCCGCGCTCCTGGCGCTCACGGCGCTATTTCTCATCGGTCTCTTCGCCACGGAATTTGCCGATACCGACGCTTGGTGGCACCTCAAGACGGGCGAATACATCGTACATACGGATCGTTTGCCATACCCCGATCCCTTTGCTTACACCACTTCGATGGCCAAGCCCTCGTACCCCGGGGAAACCGAAACGCAGCGCTTCAATCTCACGCACGAATGGTTGGCGCAAGTCGCCATGTACCTCGTCCAGGCAACTGGCGGACTGGGAGCCGTTGTGCTGTGTAAGGCGCTCCTGCTCGCCGCCATCTGTGGGCTCGCCGGATTTATCGTGCGCCTTCGGACCGGCTCGTGGCTTTGGTGCGTCGCGGCTGCGCTCGCGGCTGCCTCCGTCGTCACCTACTTCGCGCATGACCGCCCCAGCATCTTGAGTTATCTGTTCTCGGCGGCTTTCCTTCTCATCTTCGAAGACCGCCGCCGCTTGTGGCTCTTACCGGTTCTCGCGCTGGTCTGGGCCAATTGCCATGGCGGCTTCTTTCTCGGATGGATTATCTGCGGCGCTTATGCATGCGACGCCCTTGTCCGCCGTGCCGCCGATGCCAAGCGCGTCTTCGCTTACAGCGTGGCAACCGTTCTGCTATCGGGCCTGAATCCCAACGGATTCCGCGTCGTCACCACCTTGGCGAGTTATCGATCGAGCCCCATGACGGCCACGCTCATTGAGTGGTCGCGCCCCGGTCTCTGGGGCGAGCCGCATTCGTACTTTGTCCTGCTCTATGGCGCCGCGGCAATTCTCGCCATATCCTGGCGCCGCGTGCGCGTTTCGGATTGGCTCCTCTTTCTTGCGTTCGGCGCCGCTTCCTTAGCCGCGTTTCGAAACCTGCCGCTTGTAGGCTTGCTCGCCCCCATCCTGATCGCCACTTATTTCCCGTGGAAGCGCAGTCTTCCGCTCGCCGCGCAATATGCCTCGGCCGCCGCGGTCGCCGCCGCGCTCGTCTGGGGAATCGTCGCCGGATCCTTCTTTCAACTCCGTGCCGCGGAGTGGCGTTTCCCCGCGGGCGCCGCCGGCTTTCTGCGGGAACACGCCCCCGGCGTCAAGCTGTTTAATACATACGAAGACGGAGGCTACCTTATATGGCGCGGACTTCCCGTCTTCATCGACGGCCGCTCGCTGAGCGAAAACGTCTTTCAGGATTATCGTCTCGTGATGGGAACCCCGTCCGGCGATCCGCGGCGCGATCTTACACTGAATCGGTATGGCGTCGGCGCAATCGTTTTAAATGCCTTCGAATACAACTCGGGTATCGTTTACCCTTTGGCCATGGCGCTGGCGCAACCGGGCGCGTCGGACTGGAAACTGGTTTACGAAGATCCCGCAGCCATGGTCTTCCTGCGCAATGTGCCCAGCGGCCTGCCCGTCTTGGATAAGACCCGCATTCTCGATCATTTGGAGGCCGAGTGCCAGCTTCACATCGCTCGCGATCCCGAATTTTCTCTCTGCGCTCGCACTCTGGGAAACTTGTTCCTGCAACTCGGCGATCGCGCCCGCGCGCGGCGCAACTTTGCACTCTATCTCGATCACCCCTACGACAACGACCCGCGCCCGCGCCAGCAGTATCTGCAGTTACTGCAAGCACGGTAATCGAAAATCCATTGGAACGGCGCTTGCCTTCCTTAAGGTATGAAAACTCGAATCGCACAGTTTTGTACAGTGGCAATCCTGGCGGGCGGTTGCGCCTTCGCTCAGACCGCTAAACAGGACCTGAAAAATGCCGGTTCTGAGACAAAGAACGCGGTAAAAGATACGGGAAAAGGCGTCAGCCATGCCACCAAGACAAGCGCCAGCAAGGTAAAGCACAAAACCAAGAGCACAGTCCACAAGGCCTCGTCCAAAGTCGCCACTAAAACGAATGATCACAACTAGGTAGCGCCATATTTTGGGCTCGCCGGCGCGAGATTGGCGGCGCCGATGAGATATAATATGTCGATAAGAACGTAGCGTTCAATCCCCGAGAGGTCATTTGAAAAGGCTCCTAGTTCGCAGCGCCATCTGTGTGCTCATCTGTCAGGCGCAAACCGCTCCGCTGGCTTTCGTGGCGCTCAATCGCGCAACTCTCAATCCCGGGAAGATTCCGCCAGGCTGGCAGATCAAAGTGAACCACGGTCGCCCGGATGTTTCAGTTTGCGCGGAAAGCGACGGCCGCTGCCTGCATATGAAGAGCGTTAAGGCATCTTTTGGGTTGGAGCGCGATGTGGATGTTGACCCCGCCCAAATGCCGTTGCTTAGCTGGAGTTGGAAAGTAGCCCAATTGCCGCCTGCTGGGGATTTCAGGCACTCTTCCACCGATGACCAGGCTGCGCAAGTGTTGGTGGCATTCTCCGATCATCGCGTCGTGAGCTACATATGGGATAGCAACGCCCCGAAAGGCTCGGCGGAAAATGCGAGCTTTATACCCCTGTTGCACGTATTTGCCATCGTTTGCGAATCGGGTTCCGCGGATATCAACCGCTGGCTTACCGAAGAGCGTAATGTGGCGCTCGATTACCAGCGCGCCTACGGGAAACCGGCGCCCCACGTGAAAGGCCTGCGTATCCAAATCAATTCCCAGCACACCGGTACAGTCGCCGAGAGCTCGTTTGGTGAGGTCGCTTTCCGCGGCGCGACGCAATAGATGATCCTGGTTACCGGTGGGACCGGTTTCATCGGCAGTCATTTAATTGATCGCTTGGCCGCATCGGGCGAGCCAGTGCGCGCACTCGTGCGGCGAAAGACCTCGCTGCCGGCAGGCGTGCAGACCGTGAATGCCGATCTCGCCGTGGACTCTGACCTAACTGAAAGTCTGCGCGGCGTCTCCACCATCATTCACGTCGCGGGCGTAACCAAAGCAGTTCGTTCCGAGGGTTACTATCTCGGCAACGTACGTGCTGCGGAAAATCTGGCGCGCGCGGCGACGGGCAGGGGAATTCGCTTCGTTCTAGTCAGCTCCATCGCGGCTTGCGGACCCTGTGAAGGTGAAGCAGCCTTGAACGAGCAGAGCGCGCCCGCGCCCATCACTCACTACGGCAGATCGAAACTCGAGGGTGAGCGCGCCGTGCGCGCGATCCTCCCGGACGCCGTGATTGTGCGCCCGCCCATCGTATACGGTCCGCGAGATGTGGGGGTTTATGGTATCTTGAAATCCATTTCGCGAGGCATTGTGCCGCGGATCGCCGGTGGAGAACGTTGGTTCAGCATGGTCTACATTGACGATCTGTTGGATGGCCTCCTCGCAGCGGCCAGCACTCCGCAAGCGGCCGGCCGCACCTATTTCATTTCCCACCCGGACGCCGTCAATTGGAGTACGCTGGGCGCCGCCGCGGGCCGCATCATGGGTCGCAATCCGCGCGCGTTACCAATCCCGATTCCCGCCGCCTATACCCTCGCGTTCTTTGCTGAGAACTGGTCACGCCTCACGCGCACGCCCAGCTTTCTTTCGCGCGAGAAAATTCGCGAAGCCACCCACTCGCGATGGGTCTGCGATCCCACGCTTGCCTCCACCGAATTAGGCGTCGAATCGCGCACCTCGCTTTCCGCTGGTCTTGCGGCTACCCTGGCCTGGTATAAGGAGGCCGGTTGGTTAAGCTATTGAATCGCGATACGCGCTTCTGGCCCATCGATAAGCTCGTTCTGGCGTATTTCGGCTTCATGGCCGTAATGCTTCTTGCGTGGTGGAATAAGATTCCCAACGCGGCCCCGCTTTTTGCCTGGCACGTTGTGGGTTCGGCCATCGTGGTCTTCGAGATCAAGCGCCCCAATCCCACCACTTGGCTTTTCCGCAATTGGTATCCGCTGTTGTATGTCGCCTCCTGTTACAAGGAAATGGCGAACGTTTTTCCGCTCGTTCGCGGCGTCAACTTCGACCAGCCGCTTTCCGATCTCGATCAGCGCATCTGGGGCCTGCAACCTGGCGTCTGGCTCGCGAGCATTCAGACCCCGGGGCTTACCGAATTTCTTCAGTGGATCTACACTCTTTTCGTACCCGCAGTACTGTTAGTCGCAGTAGTCTTATGGGGGAAAAAACGATACCGGGATTTTCATTATTACGCTTTTTTAATTAGTCTCGGATATCTCGCATCCTATCTCGGCTATGTGATTTGGCCGGCGCGTGGGCCGCGCTTCCTGCTTAAAGACTTTGATCGCTTGCCTTTACATGGGCTGTGGCTTTTTGAGGGCATGCAGCAGACGCTCGACAAATTGGAATCGGTGGCGTACGACGCGTTTCCCAGCGGGCACACGGAGCTTACCATCCTGGCGTGGTGGTCTACCTTGAAGCTTTCTAAGGGCTGGTTCAGCGCTTATTTTGCCTACACTTCGGGCATCATTTTTGCTACAGTTTATCTTCGATATCACTATACGGTCGACGTGTTGGCGGGGGCCCTTGTGGCGGTCGTTTTGATCGCGGTAGCCCCGTTCCTATACCGGAATTTATAGCGAGAGGTGTATTTTTTGGGCGGCGTGGAAATCGTAACAGTCGACGGTAAAAGGGGCATGAAGGAATTCATCGAATTCCAGTACGCCCTTTACAAAGACGACCCGCTCTTCGTCCCGCAGCCCCGCATCGCCGTTCACGATCTGCTCAACCGCAAGAAGCACCCGTTCTATAAAACAGCCGACGCGGAGTTTTTTCTGGCGCGGAAAGACGGGAAAACCGTCGGGCGCATCGCGGCGATTTGGAATCGGGCGAACAACCAATACCATGAGGAGACCGCCGGCTTTTTCGGCTTCTTCGAATGCGTCAACGATCAGCAGGTGGCTAACGCGCTTCTCGACCGTGCGCGGCTCTGGACCCGTGAGCGCGGCGCCACTCTTCTGCGCGGACCCGTAAATCCCTCCACTAACTATGAGAGCGGCACGCTCGTCGAAGGATTCGACTCGAGCCCCATGGTCATGATGACTTACAATCCGCGCTACTATCCCGCGCTGCTTGAAAATGCGGGATTGTCGAAAGTCAAAGACCTGTTGGCCTACGTCAGTCATGCCCAAAAAATCGAGCTGAACAAAATTGAGCGGGTCGCGCAGCGTGCGCTGAAACAGAATGGCGTCACTGTTCGTACGATTGACATGAAGGATTTTGCCCGCGAGGTGAGTCGCGTATGGAGCGTTTATAGCTCCGCCTGGGCGAAGAACTGGGGCTTCATTCCCATGAGCAAAGAGGAGTTCGAACTCATGGGCAAGGATATGAAGATGATTCTAAAGCCCGATCTTGTCCTGGTTGGTGAAAAGGCAGGGCGAACCGTTGGTTTCGCGCTGGCTCTTCCCGACGTGAATCAGGCCCTCAAACCGGCCGGAGGCCATCTTTTTCCCCTCGGGCTTCTAAAAATCCTGTATTATCAACGTTTGGTAAAAAGTGTACGAGTCCTCGCCCTGGGAGTGGTAGAGGAGTTCCGGTCAACGGGACTGGCGGCGGCTTTTTACGCCATGCTGGTGCGCAATGCGCAAAAGCTTGGTTACGGGGAATGTGAAATGTCCTGGATTCTGGAGGACAACGTTTTGATGAACCGCTCCATCCAGCTGATGGGAGCCAAGCGCTATAAGACATACCGAATTTATGAATGGAACTGAAAACCATGCGCGCATCCAATAGCGTCGTCAGCGGCAGGAAAAAAGGCCACGCATCGAGCGATCTTTTCGAAAAGTGCCGGACTTTCACTCGCCCTGCCGATCTGCAGGCGGCGGGGCTCTACATGTACTTCGAGGTCTTTGGCGACCGCGAGGGCTGCGGACCGGGCGAAGTCCGTATGGGCAAACGGAAGGTGCTGATGTTTGGGTCGAACGATTATCTCGACCTCATCACTCACCCTAAGGTCAAAGAGGCATCGGTTCAGGCGATACGGAAATACGGAAGCGGATGCAGCGGTTCCCGCCTGCTGAACGGCACTTTGGACATGCACATAGAGCTCGAGGCGGAGCTGGCCCAGTTCGTTCATAAGGAAGCGGCCATGATTTTCGGCACCGGCTTCCAGGCCAATTACGCGACCCTTTCCGCACTCACCGAAAAGGGCGACGTGATGATCTGCGATCACAACCTGCACGCCAGTCTGGTAGAGGGTGCGCTGCGTTCGCCCGCGCGCACGGTGCGCTTCCGTCACAACGACATGGATCACTTCGAGCGCTGCGTGGAGAACTGCCCGCCCGAAGAAAAGATCTTCATCGTCTCCGAAGGCGTATTCAGCATGGAAGGCGATATCGCCGACCTCGAAGGCATCCTGCGCGTAGCCAAGCCGTACGGCGCTCGCGTGTTTGTGGATGAGGCACACGGCATCGGTGTTCTCGGTAATACCGGCGCGGGCGCTGCCGAACATTTAGGCGTGCTGGACGACGTCGATATCATCATGGGGACCTTCAGTAAGTCGTTGGCCTCAGTCGGTGGATTTATCGCCGCCGAAAAGGCTGTGGTGGATTACCTGAAGCACACCGCCCGTCCCTTTGTGTTCTCCGCCAGCTTGCCCGCCGCGTCGGTCGCGGCTGTCGGTCAGGCCCTCGATATCATGCGTAAGGAGCCTGAGCGCCGCTTGCGTTTGCTGCGCATCGCGCAACTGCTGCGCGACGAATTAATGGCGCGCGGTTTCGCTGTGCTTCCAGGCGAGACTGCGATCGTACCCGTAGTGATTCGCGAAGAGATCGATCTCTGCCGTCTGTGCAAGGCGCTACTCGAAGAGGGTATTTACATCAACCCTGTCCTTCGGCCCGCCGCCGCGCAGAACCTGCTTCGCATCTCGTGCACCTCGGCCCACACCGAGCGCCACGTGGAGCGATTGGTAGAGACGCTCGTACGCATTTCCGATAGCTTGGGAATCGAGCGATAGGGCGGTAACGCGCGCCGGCAACGGACGCGCGGCCGCCACTTGGCCCTCGCTGCATCTTCCGGACCGCGAATCACAAGCTAGTCTCTCGTTGTGCAGTTCGCCCGCCCGTCCTTTCTGCGTAATCACAGGGAATTCCCCCCAGTACGTTCTGCCTCGCGATTTCACTTGTTCTCGCATCCTGCCCCGGATATCATCGCTCAAAAGGAGTACCCAGAATGATGCAGCCTGAAGGTAAGCTGCTCCGGAAGCGGCTGACCGGCATCGCGGGTGCGCTGTGGGTCCTTACTCTTGCTACACTCCTGCCAAGGACTTCAGTTTCACAATCTCCAACCGCCGTATCAGCCGGTTATACGCTCACCATGCTTTCCAACGGCAGTTGGCTGGTGATCGGGTCGTCTGAAAGGGCGGGGCAGACTTCGACCGCCATCGTGGACCGCCGCACGCGGCAAATCCACGCGGCGGGCGCTCTGCAGCATGAGCGAACCTGGCATACCGCTACCGCGCTGCCTGATGGGACGGTGCTCGTCGCGGGCGGCATCGACCGG
Organism: Bryobacterales bacterium; assembly: GCA_963703295.1. Classification (GTDB taxonomy): domain Bacteria; phylum Acidobacteriota; class Terriglobia; order Bryobacterales; family Bryobacteraceae; genus PALSA-243. The sequence goes on along the minus strand of OY969810.1, from coordinate 5,671,938 downwards.
GCGGGCCATGTGTTGGCCGCGCCGGAAATCTTCGATCCCGCGCGCCAAAGCTTCGAGGTGCTGCCATCGTCGGGCCTCGCGCCGCGTGCCTATCATTCCGCGACGCTGCTCACCGACGGCACAGTGTTGTTGGCCGGAGGCGTAGGCGCGGACGGCGTCCTGCAGCGCTCTGCCGACATCTGGGATTATCGGACGCGGACAGGGCGGCGGTTGGCGTCGGAGATGTCGGCGCGGCGCAGTCGTCCGGGAATACAACTGCTGCCGGATGGCAGCGCGCTGGTCTCGGGAGGCTTGGCCGAGGGCGATCAATCGGTCGTGAAGGCGGAAGTCTACGCACCGTGGCATCACGGGTTTCAATCGTGGTACAGCGGGCCGGCGGCGCGGAACGATGCCGCAGTGGAAGGGTCTTACCCGGAAGATCAGTCGACTGGCATAGCGGCGGATGCGGTGATCGGGCTGCGCTTCTCGCGGCGGCTGGGCATCGATTCGCTGGAAGGCTCCATCACGCTTTCTGACGGCGGACGGATTCTGGCGGCGCGCATTGTGCCGGCGGAGCAGGGCAGGCTGGTCTTCGTGACGCCGCAGGCGCCGCTCGCGCCGTTCACGCATCACACGCTGGTAGTAAGTGGGGCGAAGGACGAAGATGGCAAAGCGGTTCCCTACACGATCTATACATTCACCACGGGCGGACCATCGAATGACGTCTTGAATCTGACTTACTCCATGATGAACCGTGGGCGGACGTCCAGTCACGCTGGCGGAAACTCCATAATCAAAGCTGCGCCGGCCCCCGATCCTGCAAAATCGACCACCATCAAGACGTTCTTGAGCTGTGTGAATCAAGTCGCGCCCAAGAACATTGCCGATACGGTATCTTGCATCCCGGCCAACTCCTGTTCCTTCACCGTTACCATGAGTTCGGAAAGTCTTCAGCCGGCCTGCGTCATAGCCGGCGTCAATCTTCCCCGCGTGATATTAGAGTGCCCCGGGGCGGCGGCGAACCTCAGACTTCGGCCTTCCTACGTTCTCTGCCCGGTGGATCGCGCCGGGGCAGTGGGGCAAAGCGATCATGTCGAGTTGGGCGAAGACGATCCCAACGCATTGGTAATGTTCCAGTCCGGGGACCGCAATAGCAAAGGCGACATGTTCATGGGCGATATCTCCGTCGATCCAAAGGGCGGCTACGATACGAAGACAACCTTGGAGAAAGTAGCGATCTACGGTAAGAACAAAGACACCTGTGCCTCGCTCGTAAGTTGCCATTTCGTAGAAGGAAACCCGGGCGAGAATGAGATCGCAAAATTCAGCCCAGATAATCCGCTAGGTAACTTCCGGGGCGTCGAACTGGCCCCCTTCATCCTCTTCACCAACGTAGATCTCAATAACTATCCGCACAAGGGCCAATTGCCGGCTAACTCGAACCAGAAGAAGAACTTTTCCGATGTTTGCACGGCCATAAACAACAACAAGAAGCAGATTGTACAGGCGAATCCTGCAATTCCACCGGCCACTATGGATATCGTGGCGACCCTATGTACGAACCTCTATAACAAAGTCAAATAGGAGGGAACAATGCGACTTTACGCCGTAGTCCTGGCGCTATTGATTCTATCTGGCATAAGTCAGGCGGACATTGTCGTCAATGGTGGATTTGAAACCGGAAACTTCACTGGGTGGACCTTGGTGGACGCGAGCGGATTTACATCGATAGATGGAACCTTGCCGCACAGCGGTAGTTTTGCCGCTAACCTCGGCGCCAGCCCCGACGACGGTACTCTAACTCAGATTTTGCCTACGACGCCGGGGCAGAGCTACATTCTGCTCTACTGGCTGCAAAATGAGGGCGGCGTTCCTAACGATTTCAGCGCATCCTGGGATGGGACAGTCATCCCGGCCAGCGTCATCGTGAATAACGATCCGGGTTTCGAATATCGTCCTTTCGCCTTCTTTAACCTGCCGGCAACATCGTCAAGCACTTCGTTGGAGTTTACTTTTGAGCAGACCCCGGCGTTCTGGCATTTGGACGATGTCGAGGTTGTCCCCACAGGCGCGCCGGAACCAACCGTCCCCGCGTCCCTGTGTTTGGCCGTTCTTGGCGCTTTTCTGTTCATTAGAATCAGCCGGACTCTGATCGGTAGGGGGCGAGGATGAAGCGGCCCGGAGACGTTCTGCTCCGGAAGCGGCTGACCAGCATCGCGGGCGCGCTGTGGGTCGTTACTCTTGCCATAGTCCTGCCAAGAACTTCCGTTTCACAATCTCCAACCGCCGTCTCAGCCGGTTATACGCTCACCATGCTTTCCAATGGCAGTTGGCTAGTGATCGGTTCGTCTGGAAAGGCGGGACAGACGTCGGCGGTGATCATAGAGCGCCGTACCCGGCAAGTCCAGGCAGCGGGTGCTTTGCTGCATGACCGGGTTTGGCACACCGCGACCGCGTTGCCGGATGGGACTGTGCTGGTTGCAGGTGGAATCGACCTGGCGGGACATGTACTGGCCGCGCCCGAAATCTTCGATCCGGTGCGCCAAAGCTTTGAGGCGCTGCCATCATCGGGCCTCACGCCACGTGCCTATCATTCCGCTACGCTGCTTACCGATGGCACAGTGCTGTTGGCCGGAGGCGTCGGCGCCGATGGCGTCGCCCAGCGATCGGCCGACATCTGGGATTATCGGACGCGAACAGGATGGCGGCTGGCGTCGGAGATGTCGGCGCCGCGCAGTCGTCCGGAGATACGATTGCTTCCGGACGGCAGCGCGCTGGTTTCAGGAGGTTTGGCGGAGGGCGATCAATCCGGCGCCAAAGCGGAGATCTACGCGCCATGGCACCGCGGGTTTCAATCCTGGTATAGCGGGCCGGCGGCGCGGAACGACGCCATCGTGGAAGGGTCATTTCCGGAAGATCAGTCGACCGGCATAGCTGCGGACACAGTGATTGGGCTGCGCTTCTCGCGGCGGCTGGAGCTTGACTCATTGGCTGGAACCATCACCCTTTCGGACGGCGGACGGATTCTGCCGTCACGGATTGTGCCTGCAGAGCGGGGCAGGCTGGTCTTCGTGACGCCACAGGCCCCTTTGGCGCCGTTTATGCATTACACACTGGTAGTAAGTGGGGCGAAGGACGAAGATGGCAAAGCGGTTCCCTACACGATCCATACGTTCACGACCAGTGGCGCGTCGAATGACGTCCTGAATCTGACTTACTCGACGGTGAACAGTGGGCTGTCGTCCATTCATGCCGACGGGAACCCCACAATCAAAGCTGCGCCGCCAGCCCCCAATCCGGCCAATTCGACCACAATCAAGAACTTTATGGCCTGTCTAAATAACACCAAGCTCGGAAACATTGCCAATACTGTATCTTGCATCCCGGCGAATACCTGCTCCTTTACAGTCACGATGAGCACGGAAAGTCTCCAGCCGGCCTGCACCATAGCGGGTATTCAATTTCCTCGCGTGATATTGGACTGTCCAGGCAACGGCAATCTCAGGTTTCGGCCGTCTTATCTCCTTTGCCCTCAGGGCAAACAGGGTACTACCAGACTCAGCGATCATGTGGAACTAGGCGAAGATGCGACCGCCGTGACCTTCAGATTAGGAGATCGGCAAAATACAGGCAACATGTTTATGGGCGACGTTTTTGTCGATCCCGCCGGCGGCTATCGGGCGATGTCGCTCGAAAACGTAGCCATCTATGGCAAAGATCTTGCGACCGCCAAAAACACATGCGAGTCATTCTGCCACAAACCGCCCGTTAACAACGGAATGAACGAACTGGCCCGGTTTCCCCCAATCAACCCTTTTGCCGATTTTCACGGGACGAATAACCTGGCGCAGTTCGTCATATTTACCAACGTTGACCCGGCGACTTATCCGGGAGCCAATAAGTCGCCTAAGGGTTCCGATCAAAAGAAGGCTTTCTCCGCAATCTGTACGGCGATTACGAATAACAAAGCTAAAGTGACGAAGGCCGACTCGTCAATTCCAGCGGCAACCTTGGACATCGTGACCAACCTGTGTACGAACCTGGTCAGTAAGGTCAAGTAGAAGAACGACGCCCTGCGGCGGTGCATTGTCTGGACCATCCGTGGCTCGATTATCCGCTGTGCCGTGAAAGTGGCGCGCCTATCTGCGTGTAAATTTCCGCATAACATCTCCCACGCCTGAAACGCTCCCGCGTCGTTCACCACCATGAAAAGTAGAAGTCTGAGGAGGTCACCTTATATGCAACGGCCGAGTATCTTGTACCGCACTCTTGTTGTCGCCGCCCTGCTAGTGTCGCAAGCGTTGGGGCAAACTCTTGAGAAAGCGGAGCAGTATTACGCCCAACAACAGTATTCGCTCGCCATGCCGCTTTTCATTGGAATGGCGAAGGAAGGCAATGCCGTAAGCATGCGCTATCTGGGTCACATGTATCAGAACGGGCAGGGAGTGTCCGTCGACAACATCCGGGCGATCGACTGGTATCGCAAAGCCGCCGACGCGGGCGATGCCATCAGTATGCGGTGCTTGGGCGAGATGTACGCAAGCGGCGAAGATGCGCCTGGCGACAAGACGCGGACTCTGAACGGCGCCTATCTGACGATCCGTGTTTTCGGGTTCGAATACAAGAAGCGGTTTGGCGTAGTCAGAAACGATGTGGAGGCGGTTAGTTGGTACCGCAAAGCGGCCGATGCCGGTGATGCGCTCGCCATGGCGGACTTGGGAATGGCGTACCACCAAGGGCTTGGGATGCCGAAGAACGATGTCCAGGCCGTGGAGTGGTTCGGCAAAGCTGCAACGGCAGGAGATCCGGTTGGCATGCGCGCCTTGGGCGCCATGTACGAGTCAGGGTCCGGCATCGCAAAAGATCAACGGCAAGCGGTCGACTGGACGCGCAAAGCGGCGGAAGCGGGAGATGTGATCGCCATGTCGAATCTTGGCGTGATATACGAATACGGGTTAGGAGTCTCGCGTGACAATTTGCTGGCGGCGAATTGGTACCGCAAGGCCGCAGACGGCGGCGGGCCCGACGGCATGAATAATTTGGCGGTAATGTACGAAAAAGGGCTCGGTACGCCTAAAGACGAGGTTCTGGCGGTGAGCTGGTATAGGAAGGCAGCCGATGCGGGGTTAGCTCTGGCGATGAGAAATCTGGGCTTGATGTATGAAGAAGGCATGGGCGTAACGACGGATGTTGCGGCGGCCGCGGAGTGGTATCGCAAATCGGCCCAGGCGGGCGATGCTATCGCAATGGAATATCTGGGCCTTATGTATGAGAACGGAAGCGGAGTACCTAAGGACGATAGTAAAGCTGTGGAGTGGTATCGCAAGGCGGCTGACGCCGGCAGTGCGGCCGGCATGAATAACCTGGGCGCAATGTATAGCAATGGCCGTGGAATCTTGAAGGATTTGGCGCAGGCGGTAAGTTGGTACCGGAAAGCGGCGGATGGCGGCAATGCGGTTGCCATGAGAAATTTGACCGGCGCGTATTTAGGCGCCTTTGGTGTAACAAAGGATGAAACGCAGGCTGCGATGTGGTGTCGCAAGGCGGCTGAGGCGGGCGACGCGGCAAGTATGACGGAGCTGGGCTTCCTGTATCAACAAGGTTCAGGGGTTCCCCAAAGCGATGTGGAAGCAGTGAACTGGTATCGCAAAGGCGCCGAAGCCGGGGACACCACCGGGATGAGAGATCTGGGCAACGCGTACAAGACTGATAAAGGAATCGGGCGGGATTACGAACAGGCTGTCAAATGGTATCGCAAGGCCGCCGAGGCTGGTGATGCGGCCGGAATGAATAATCTGGGCGTGATGTATGGGAATGGCCTTGGGGTACCAGAAGACCAAGCGACAGCGACGACTTTGTATCACATGGCCGCCGATGGAGGAGACTCGCTAGCCATGGATAACATGGGCCAGGTTTATGAACTGGGGCTCGGCGTGCCAAAGGACGCCGCCGCGGCGGCGATCTGGTACCAGAAAGCCGCGGACGCCGGCAACATTCTCGGCATGAGACATCTGGGCGTAATCTTTGAGAGCGGGCTCGGCGTGCCTAAGGATCTCTCAACGGCGGCTATCTGGTATCACAAAGCCGCCGAAGCGGGTGACGCCTACGCGAGCGAAGCGGTCAAGCGCCTCGGGAACTAGGTTTGCTTAAGCCCCAACGCTCTCAATATCCTGTGCGCACAGGATGTTTCCACAGCCCGCCAGGGAGTATGAATCATAAAAGAGGATATTTCGATGATTCGATTCGTAACGGTGGGCCTGCTATTTCTCGCTGTGGCCGCCTGGGGGGATGACGCTACGCAACGTGACAAATTAACCGGATCCTGGCGCGTCGACAATCCCAACGCCAATGCCAGTGAGCCTTCCAACTGGGTGCTGCAGCCTTCCACGGAAGGCGTGCATATGGCGGCCTCGAACGGCGCGAAACCGCTAATGGAATTCGATTGTAAGATGGCGCAGGAGTGCGAAATCAAAGATGCCGGCCATCGGGCTAAAGTGATGATCTACTTTAATGGGCCAAAGCTGATCGAAACCGAAACCATGGGCTCGCGTATTGTGAAACGCCGCTTCACGGTCACCGGCGACGGCAATACCATGGAACTGGAAGTGATTCCCATCGAACCACAAGGTAAGCCCGAGACCGTCGTATTTAAACGCGTTCCGACTCAGGCGGCGAAACAATAGCGTGAATCTGGCGCAATCGCGTCCAGAAACCGGCGAGCTTATCCAGCCGCAGCGCGTTGGCGCCGTCGGATAAGGCACGCTCGGGCGCTTCGTGCAGCTCGACAAAGACTCCGTTTACGCCTGCCGCAACGGCCGCGCGCGCGAGCGTCTCGATGAATTGCGGTTGTCCACCGGAAACGGCGCCCGCGCTGCCCGGCAACTGCACGCTGTGCGTCGCGTCGAAGACCACCGGCCATCCAGCGTCGCGCATGATCTTCAACCCGCGCATATCGACCACCAGGTTGTTATAGCCGAACGATGAGCCGCGCTCGGTCAGAATCACCTTGTCGTTTCCCGTCGAAGCCACTTTCTCGGCTGCGTGATGGATGTCATGCGGCGCTACAAACTGGCCCTTCTTCACATTCACCATTCGTCCGGTGCGTCCGGCGGCCAACAAAAGCTCGGTCTGCCGGCAGAGAAAGGCAGGGATCTGCAGGATATCCGCGCCCTCCGCCGCGATGTCGGCTTGGGCGGGCTCGTGGATATCGGTCAGCACGGTGTATCCTTCGCTGCGAAGTCCCGCGAGAATGCGTATGCCTTCGCGCAGGCCAGGGCCGCGGTAAGACTCGACGCTCGACCGGTTGGCCTTATCGAAAGAGGCCTTGAAGACGAAGTTGCCGCCGGCGCCCGATTCCAGCAGCGCCTTACGAATGGACCCCGCCATGAAATGGACGTGCTCTTCACTTTCGATCACGCACGGCCCGGCGATCAGAGTTAGCGGCTTGCCTGGCGCAAAATCGGAATACTCAACGGACACGCGAGTATTGAGGCTCCCCGGTCTCTTGCGCGGGCTCGGCGGCGCTGCGCTTTCGCTGCTCCCAGGCGGCGCCGACGAATGCTGCAAAGAGCGGATGCGGCTCCATCGGCTTCGACTTGAACTCCGGATGGAACTGGCAGCCGAGGAACCAGGGATGTCCGGCGATCTCGCAGATTTCGACGTACGTACCATCCGGCGTCTCGCCTGTGATGCGCAGGCCTGCGGCGCGAAGTTGGTCCTCGTACTCGCGGTTGAATTCGTAGCGGTGTCGATGCCGCTCCTGAATCTCGCGCGCGTTGTATGCCTTCTGCGCGAAACTGCCTTCCGTTAAGCGGCAGGCCCAACTCCCCAGGCGCATGGTGCCGCCCAAATCGTCCACGCCCTTCAATTCGCGCAGCTTGAAGATTACGCGATGGGGCGTACCGGGATTGAACTCGGTGGAATTTGCGTCCTCCAGCCCTGCCACATTGCGCGCGAACTCGATGACCAGCGTCTGCATGCCCAGGCAAATGCCGAAATAGGGCACCTTGCGCTCGCGCGCGTAACGGATCGCGTTTAACATGCCATCGATGCCGCGTTTGCCGAACCCGCCCGGCACCAAAATGCCGTCGTACCCCTCGAGTTGGCGTTCCCAATCCGGACCGGCGATACCCTCGGCTTCAATCCAGTGGATATTGACTTTCAATCCGTGCGCGGCCGCGCCGTGCAGTAAAGCCTCCTTCAGGCTTTTGTAAGAGTCTTCATACTCGACGTACTTGCCCACTACCGCGATGGATACCTCGCCCTGCGGATTCTGCATGCGTTCGAGCATGCCAATCCAGCGGCTCAGGTCGCGCGGGGCCGTGTCAATTCCCAGCAGCCGCAGCGCGATCTCGTCTACGCCTTCGGTAGCGAACTCAACCGGCACTTCGTACACGGACTTCACATCGCGCGCCGTCACCACGGCTTTTAATTCCACGTCGCAGAAGAGCGCAATCTTCTCCTTCATATCCTGCGGCAGCGAGCGCTCCGAGCGGCACAACAGAATGTCCGGCTGAATACCGATGGCGCGCAGTTCCTTCACGCTGTGCTGAGTAGGCTTGGTCTTCAACTCCTGCGCCGCGGCGATCCAGGGAACGAGGGTTACGTGTACAAAAATGGTGTTCTCCCGACCTTCTTCGTGGCGCATTTGCCGGATGGCTTCGAGAAATGGCAGGGATTCGATATCGCCCACCGTGCCGCCGATTTCAGCGATCACCACGTCCACATCGCCCGAGACGCGTTTCATGGCGGCTTTAATTTCGTTGGTGACGTGCGGAATCACCTGAACCGTTTTGCCCAGGTAGTCGCCGCGCCGTTCACGCGCCAGAATCTGCTCGTAGATGCGGCCCGAAGTCAGGTTGTTGCTCTGCGTCAATCGCGCGTGCGTGAAGCGTTCATAGTGGCCCAGGTCGAGATCGGTCTCGGCGCCGTCGTCGGTAACGAAGACTTCACCATGCTGAAAAGGGCTCATCGTTCCCGGATCGACATTGAGATAGGGATCGAACTTCTGGCATGTTACTCGCAACCCGCGGCTTTCGAGCAGGCAACCGATGGAAGCCGCGGCAATCCCCTTTCCCAACGAAGAAACTACTCCTCCAGTTACGAATATATATTTAGCCATCTATTCCTCCGCCAAACTGCGCTGTGCGATCAAAGCGTGTAGTGCCGGCGGTCTCGCCGCCCGCGTCTCTGCCAGCGCTGGTCAATAAGTACGCCACTCGTTCCAGATCCTCCGGCGTGTCTACGCCCCATGATTCGTATTCGGTCTCCGCCACGCGAATCGAGTAACCGTTTTCCAATGCCCGTAACTGCTCCAGCCGCTCCGCCCGTTCCAGCGGTCCCACTGGCAGCGACGAGTAATTCATCAAAAAATCGTGACGGTAAACGTATAGGCCGATATGTTTGTAGTAAGCGACCCCCGCGCCATCGCGGTCGTATGGAATGGCGCTGCGCGAAAAATAAATTGCATCGCCCTCACGGTTGGTGACGACCTTCACCACGTTCGGGTCGCTAATTTCGCGAGGGTCTTCGATCTTCTTCTTTAACGTCGCCATCAGCGTGCCCGGCTCGTGCACCAGGGGCAGAATCGCCGCATCGATCGCCGCGGGGTCGATCAACGGTTCATCGCCTTGAATATTCACCACGATCTCGGCATTCTCCGTCGACGCCGCTTCCGCGACGCGATCGGTACCCGAAAGATGGTCCTCGCGCGTCATCCGCACAGGGGCTCCGAACGCGCGTGCGGCGTCGAAAACCCGTTGGTCGTCTGTGGCAATAATCGTGCGAGTGAGGTAGCGCGCCTGCTCTGCACGTTCGAACACGTGCTGCAACATGCTTTTGGAGGCTAACGGAGCGAGTACTTTGCCGGGAAAACGTGAGGAGCCAAACCGGGCGGGGATCACGCCCAAGATTTTACGCGGCACACGTGATCTTACCATAAAACCCCTATGCTAGACTTTGAAAAGAAAGGCTGGCCAGCCCTCATGCTGCCGTCCTGTAGGAAGCTGTTTCGTTCGAGCGCCATTCTCTCCGTGCTGGTGTTTTGCGGGTTCTCGCAGGATTCCGGCCAAGTCTCCATCACGCCGCGCGTCAAGGCGCCTGTGAAGGAGACAGCGGTCTTGCCAAAGACCGATATTCGTGTTGATTCCACTCTGGTATTAATACCTGTTACGGTCACAGATCCGTTGAACCGTTTTGTGACTGGGCTTGAAAAGGAAAATTTCAAAATCAACGAAGATAAAACGGATCAGGTAATCACCGCTTTTTCCAGCGAAGACGCGCCGATTTCCGTAGGCGTGGTTTTCGATTGTTCGGGAAGCATGGGCGACAAGCTGGTAAAATCGCGCCAGGCGGTGGCCCAGTTTTTCAAGACGGCCAACCCCGAGGATGAGTTTTTTCTGGTGCAGTTCAACGACAATGCCCAGATGGTTCAGCCGTTTACCCATAATTTAGAGGAGATCCAAAACAAACTGACCTTCACTCAGTCCAAGGGGCGCACGGCGCTCTTAGACGCTATCTATATGGGATTACACGAGATGAAAAAGGCGCACAACGCGCGCAAGGCCATACTGGTCATCTCGGATGGAGGAGATAACAATAGCCGTTACACGGAGACGGAAGTAAAGAACCTGGTGAAGGAAGCGGACGTCCAAGTATATGCGATTGGGATTTACGAGATGGGTTCGGCTCGTGGCAGAACAGCGGAAGAAATGAGTGGCCCGGGCCTGTTAACGGAAGTCGCCGAGCCAACCGGCGGACGCATGTACGAGGCTGGTAACATTAATGAATTGCCGGATATCGCCGCCAAAATCGGGATGGAACTACGCAATCAATACATGTTGGGATATGCCCCGACCAATCGCGAGCGCGACGGAAAATATCGCCGCGTACAAGTTAAAATAATTCAACCGCGAGGTTTGCCTCCTCTCCGGGCGTACTGGAGAACGGGCTATTATGCTCCCGCACAATAAACGAAATATTTCTTTGATTGCAATATTGCCTTTAGCTGCCGCCGCTCTATGGGCCCAGCAAAGCGTCACTAAACCGGCGGCCCAATTGCCCAAATCGCAAACCCCGGCGGATTCGGATACCGTCTTCCACTCGGACACGCGCCGCGTAGTTTGCCCAACCACCGTGGTGGATAAGGCCGGCCATCTGGTAACCGACCTGCCGAAATCGGCGTTCTCGGTCTACGAAAACGATAAGTTGCAGAACATCATCCTTTTTAAGCGCGAGGACGTGCCGGTTTCGATGGGCTTGATTATCGATAACAGCGGTAGCATGCGGGAAAAGCGCAAAAAGGTGGAAAAGGCCGCGGCCGACCTGGTAATCGCGTCGAATAAGGACGATGAGGTTTTCGTTGTCAATTTCAACGACACGCCCTATCTCGATCTGCCGGGGGAAAAGGATTTCACCAACGATATCGAGGAGATGAAGCAGGCCCTGGCCCGCATCGATTCGCGTGGTGGAACCGCCATGCGCGATGCCATCAATGTCTCCATCAATCATCTGAAAGAGAAGGCGCACCGCGATAAGAAAGTTCTGGTAGTGGTCACGGACGGCGTGGACAACGCCAGCATGGTCAGCCTGGAAAAACTGGTGATGGTATCGCAACAGGCCGGAGTATTGATCTACGCCGTGGGTCTGTTGACCGAAGAAGACCGCCGCGATGCAAAAAAGGCCCAGCGCGAATTGCAAGCCTTGGTGGAGGCGACCGGCGGCGAAGCCTTCTTTCCGAAGGACCTCACCGAAGTGGATACCATCGCTCAACAGGTAGCGCACGACATTCGGAACCAATACACCATTGAATACTCGCCGACCGATGCGGCTCTCGATGGCAAATTCCGCCAGATCAAAATAACCGTGAACGCGCCCGGCCATCCCGCGGTCCACACTCGCAGCGGTTATTACGCCACGCCGGATCAGGCCGATGCGAAAAGCTCGAAGTAGTGATCCGTCTGCTTTGGCAAATGAGCCGCGGCTACCGGCTGCGCCCCTGGCGTAGCCCCTACTTGCGCTGGCGTATCGAGACCTATTCCGGAGTGCACGCCGAATCCATCGGTTTCCGTGAATTCTGGCGATTCACCTGGCGAACACGCTGGGAACTGTCACACTATCTGCGGTGGGCCGCCCAAATGGCTGCCGGCCGCAATAGGTAAGGCCGCTAGCCGCCGCTATAATAAAGTCGTGCCGAAAGCCAAAGAGCTGGAGCAGCGCCTGGAGCGCACCGAGCAGCAACTGCGGCTGTTCCAAAAGATCAGCCGGTTCATGGTGCGCGATATGAGCCTTCCCGACGTGCTGAAAGGCGTCGTAGCGCTCATTGTCGAATTTACCGAATGCGATTCGTGTCTCATCTACCTGCAGGACGGAGCCGAGCTGGTTTTATGCGCGTCCAACACCCCCCACGCCGGGGCGATCGGTAAGGTACGCATGCAGAGCAGTGAAGGCCTCACCGGATGGGTAGCTCGCGAGCGGCGGCTGGTAGCCATCTCGCGCGAGGCATACAAAGACGCGCGCTTCAAGACATTTGGCGAACTACCGGAAGACACCTTCGAGGCGTTTCTTTCCGCCCCCATCATTGCACGCAATCGCGTGGTAGGCGTGATCAACGTGCAGCACCGCAACCCGCACCAGCATACCGGAGGCGAAATGGAAGTGCTCACCACGGTGGGTGAGCAGATCGGCTGCGTTCTGATGTTGGCCCGCATGAGCTCTGCCGCGCTCGATTCGGCAAGTCATGTAGAGATGGCGCTCTCTGGCCCGCGATAGCCTGGCCAATTATCAAAAATTATGGAATTGAAATTGGTTGCGCTCGAAGTTCCGGAGAACGGCAATATCATCGTCGGGCAATCGCACTTCATTAAGACCGCCGAGGATATCTACGAAGCCATCGTGAACACAGTACCGCAGATGAGGTTTGGCGTCGCCTTCAACGAGGCTTCGGGCCCGCGTCTTACACGAGTGGAAGGAAACGACGAAGCGCTGCAGGCGTTGGCCGCCCGCAACGCTACCGCTTTGGCGGCGGGCCACGTGTTTGTGGTCGCCATGCGAGAAGGATTTCCGATCAATGTACTGGGTCGTATCAAGGATGTGCCGGAGGTCTGTTCCATTTTCTGCGCTACCGCGAATCCCGTTCAGGTAGTAGTGGCCGAAACGGAGCAAGGCCGCGGTGTTTTGGGCGTAATCGACGGCGCCTCTCCCGTGCGCGTGGAAGGCCCCGAAGATGCCGCGACGCGGCAGAAGTTTCTGCGCGCGATAGGGTACAAACGGTAATCAAGCTTCCCGGCGAGGCCCCACCAGCGTTCCGATCTTATCCCCGAGTTGCTTCGACGTATAAGGCTTCTGCAGGAATCCATGCACGTGCTTACGGCTGAATCGCTCCGCGGCTTCGCGCTGGCTATACCCGGTCGATACGATTACCTGCACGCCCGGTCTGACCGTCACGATTTGATCGATGGCCTCTTCCCCGCCCATCACCGGCATGGTGAGGTCGAGTAGGACGACGGCGACTTCAGGGTGCTTCTCCACCATCTGGATGGCTTCCAGACCATTCGTCGCCAGCAAGACCCGGTAGCCGCGAATTTCGAGCGAAGCCTGTGCGATGCGGCGCACCATATTCTCGTCGTCTACCACTAGCACCGTTACGGCGGTATCCTTTGTCGCCGGGGCATTCCCCGCCGGTATTGCCGGCGCTTCGCAAGGAAAAGAAACGCGAAATGTGGAGCCCTGCCGCGGTTCGCTGGTCACTCGAATCGATGCTTTGTGGCCGCGCACAATGCCGGCCACGGCCGCCAGACCCAGGCCCCGTCCGGTAAATTTGGTGCTGAAAAATGGGTCGAAGATACGGGCTTTCGTCTCCGCGTCCATACCGCATCCATCGTCGGAAACTTCGAGGTAGGGACAGCCATCGGCGTCTAACCCGGTCGAAATCGCGATGCAGCCGGCATTCTCCCCAATCGCTTCGATCGCGTTATTCAGCAGATTCATGACGATTTGTTGCAGTTGATTGGAATCGGCCTCAACGGGCGGCAGATCGGGCGCCAGCCGAAAGTCGAGCGCGATCTTCTTGGGAGTGGTGGCTTCGATCAGACTGCGTGTGCTATGCAGAAGTTTCGAAAGCTCAACCTTTTGCAGGAAGTGCCTTCCCTTGCCGGAATAGGCGAGCAACTGGCGAGTCAGGTCGGCCGCTCGCTGGCTGGCTTTTACTACGTCTGTGAGCCGCGCATGCATCGGATTGTCCTCCGACACATCGCTTAACACCAGGCTGGCATTGCCCATGATGCTGGTGAGCAGATTGTTGAAGTCGTGCGCCACGCCCGCCGCAAGCGTGCCCACGCTCTCGAATTTTTGCGCTTCGCGGAACTGTTCCTCTAACTGGCGATGCCCGGTCACGTCGGAAACAATGTGGACCGCGCCGGCAGGCTTGCCGGCTTCGTCCAGAATCGGGTCCACCGTCACGCCGAACCGGCGGCCGTTATATTCGAGCTCCACTGTCTCGCGTTTGCCGTTTGACATGGCGCGCGTGAACGGCTGCTGCTCGGGCGAAAGCGAGTGCCAAAGCTTCGTGCAATCCGAGCCTGCCAGTTGCGTCTCCGTTACACCCAGCAGGCGGCTCATACTATCGTTAACCCGCTGAATCCGACCCTCGGAATCCACCACCGCCACGCCATCCCGAATTGCGTGGAATGTCGTCTCCCATTCGCGAGCCGAGACGCGCGCAATCTCCTCCGCGCGCCGCGCCCGCAGCACAGCGCGGATTGTGGCTACCAGGACTTCGGGCTCAACCGGCTCAACCAGGTATGCTTCGGCCCCGGCTTCCAGGCCCTCCGCCAGATCCGAACTCTTTGAATACGATGCGGTGATATGCATCACCGGGATCGCGGAGGTTTCCGGTTTGGCTTTCAGCCGGCGGCAAACGTCAAATCCGTTGATGCCAGGTAGATTGATGTCGAGCAGAACAAGATCGGGATGGTGGCTCTGAGCGTAAACCAGCGCGTCTTCTCCATTAGCGGCTTCACCAACTTCGAATCCCGCGCGCTCCAGGATCCGGGTGACGGCGTAACGGCTGGCTTCATCGTCGTCAACATTGAGAATTCTCGCTTTGTCCGTTGTCATCGGGCGCCTCCTTCACCAAGCAGAGCATTTCGCAAACGCTCTGCGCCGCCCGGTTGCGATAGTATCTCCTTCGAGAGCACAGCGGCGGCATGCTCTTCCAGGGTTGCCCTTTCTTCGTTGGTCAGCGCTTGTGCGGTCATGATGGTGACTGGAATTCGGGTGGTTGCTGGATCGGCTTTGAGTTCGCGCAGGATCTCGAACCCATTCATTTGCGGCATGCGCAAATCGAGCAGAATGGCGCGCGGCTGGCGTTCGCGCGCCATCTCGATGCCCGAAGCTCCGTCGGACGCTTCCATGGAAGTTACGGATGACCCCAGCGCCTGCCGCACGAGGTAACGCGATACCTCTTCGTCATCGATGAGTAGTACTTCGGCTGCCGATTCGGACGAGGCCGCCACGGCCGGCTCTTCCGCATACTCCAGCGGAATCTCGGCATAAAATGTCGAGCCCTTGCCCTCTGAACTTTCTACGCGTACGTCGCCGCCCAGCACCTGTGCCAAGGCCCTGGCTAATGGGAGACCGAGCCCGCTTCCCGTGACCTTCTTCTGCATGGGCGAATCGACTTGTGCGAATTCCTGGAAAATTGTCTCAAGGTGCGCCTGCGGAATCCCCTGACCCGTATCCGCGACCGAAAACACAACCCTCTTTCGATTCGGCGCCAACTCCGCCCGCACGCGCACTTCGCCCCGCTCGGTGAATTTCAAGGCATTCGAAACGAAGTTGCGCAGAATCTGCGTCACCTTAGTCTCATCCGTATAAATTTGCGGAAGTCCGGAGGCGTCTTCGAAGATCAACTCCACGTCTTCCACGGCGGCGAGAGGCCGGATTACTCCGCGCAGCGGCTTGAGCACGCCCTGCAGCGCGGCGAAAAGATTGGTTACGGTAAAGCAGGCCGGCCGCACCACCGTCTTGCCAGCCTCAACCCGAGCCAGATCGAGGAGATCGTTCACCATTTCAAGAAGGGACTCGGCCGATTTACGGATAAACGAAGCCTGCTTGCGCTGTTCCACCGTAAGAGTGCCATCCATCTCGTCAATCAGCAGGCGGCTGAGCGCCATGATAGAGGTTAGCGGGGTGCGGAATTCATGGCTCATGTGCGACAGGAAGCGCGATTTCATTACATCGGCGCGCCGCAGTTTCTCCGCTTTATCGTCGAGTTCCCCGTATAGCGCTACTACTCCGCGATTGGTGTGCTCCAGTTCGCCGTTAAGCCGCACCAGGTCTTCCTGACGCGCGCGCAGTTCGTCCATTACTCGCAACAGTTCGCGGTTTTCGTGGCGAATCTCGTCCATGAGGTCGCGCGGGGCCGAAACGGCGATTGCCTGCGCGACTTTGGCCAGTTGCTGGGAATTGGCCGGCGCCTTTACCGTCAGCCGCTTCCCCAGCTTGACCACTGTCCCTTTGCCAATTTCAGAGGTGACTTGAAAATCGTCCATCAGCCGCTGCGCGCCGATGAGCCCCATTCCCATCCCCGTGGCCGATTGAAAATCGCCGCGCAGAACCCGCGGCAAATCCGCGATGCCGCGTCCAGAGTCGGAGACGCGTATCGTAAACCACCCGGTCTCGATGTCGCAGAGGAATTTCACCTCGCCGCCACCCGCGTAAAGGAATGCATTGCGCGCAATCTCGGAGACCGCAGCGGCGACGCGCGTCTGATCGTTGGCGTCGAAGCCCAGAGCTAAGGCGATTTGGCGTACCTGGCGGCGAACGCGAACGACATCCTCTTCCGAACGGATGAGGGCCGAAGAAAGCGTAAAACTCATGGCAGGTTGCTTTCGCGGATCGCCAACACCGAAGCGTCGTCGCGTCCGCGTTTCCGGTCGCGATAGATCATCGCGGCTGTGAGTGAAGGGTCATGGGAAGTCACGCCGGGGTACTCGTCTAGAGACCAATGACTGGTGATGCCATCCGAGTATATCAATACCAACGCTCCTGCCGGCCATTCATACGTGAACTCTCGCACGGAACGGATGTTCTCTCCCGCGATGCCTGGCATAACTACGAAGTTCTTCGCCGGCGCGTCCGGGCCGGCTACCACCCCGAGGACGTTGCCGATTCCCGAGAAGGTAATGCGGCGTGTTTCAAGGTCTAATAAAGCCACGGAAACCGCGCCACCCCGGGTACCGCGAAGCGCGCCATGAATCGCGGTGAGCATGCGCGCCGGTTCCCACTCCTGGCTGGCCTGGAACGTTTCTATCGCGCGCCGGGCGCACGTCGCCGCGTCGGGGCCGTGGCCTAGCCCATCGGTCATCATTGCAAGCAGTTGCGAACCGCTCTGGCGAACGACAAAGCCATCGCCACAAACTTGCTCTCCCTGCATCGGCACGGCAACGCCGCCCGTGATGAATCTGCCGGCCTGTACCCGCGCGCCGCGCCGGAAAATCCGCGCCAGGATTGCCGTTCCTTTGTCGCGTTGGCTAAAGATATCGCATTCCGAAAGCCGGCCTATCGCGCCTAGTCCGCCGCCCGCTGTACCACTGGTAGAATATCCATCCTCAAAAGAGCGTGCGACATCCGACATTCCTCGTCCGCGATCCAGGGCAATTATTTCGATGCATGGTTCCGCGCCAAAGTCGCCGTCCGAGACCAGCACTTCGCCGCCGCCGCCGTGCTTCCACAGATTGGTGGCTAACTCAGTAGTCACCAGGGCGACGCGCGCGACGTCTGGTTCATCGAAGCCCAACGTCTTCGCCATATCCGCCGCGCTTCGCCGCGCCTCGCCGGTTTGGTCGGTTCGTTCCACCAGAACCGAGACGGTACTCATGATTTCCAACGCGTAATGCAGATCCGGGTCCCGAGGCCCGGCGTGGAGGCGATTTCGAATTCGCTCGAAAGCCGCTTCGCTCCTCCCAAACCCAATCCCAGGCCGCCTCCGGTGGTGTATCCGTCCTCGAGCGCCTTAGCAATGTCCGGAATGCCCGGTCCCTGGTCCTCAAAAACGATCTGCAGGCCTTTGCGATCTCCCCGAGTGATGATTCCCAATTCGGCCCACCCGCCGCCACCATAAACGAGCGTATTGCGCGCGAGTTCGCTTGCAGCCGTAACTATTTTCGTCTGGTCTACCAGGCCGAGGCCGATTTGAACTGCAAGGGTGCGAACATTCTGCCGGACAATCACCACGTCGTCGGAATTGCGAAGTGGTAAGCGGTCAACTTTCGGAGCCATCGCCGCCGCCCATTTGCCTTTCTGATTCCTGCAGCAACTCCATTCCCCGCTCGAAGGTGAGTGCCGTGCGCACGCCCTTCAACGACAGCCCGAGTTCCACGAGAGTGATGGCGACAGAAGGCTGCATTCCCGCAACGACTGTTTCCGCCCCGAGAAGCTTTGACATGCCCGCGATATTGCTTAGCATCCGCCCGATGAACGAATCCACCATTTCGAGCGACGAGATATCGATGATTACGCCGGTCGCACGGCTATCGGCGAGTTTTTTGGTAAGGTCCTCCTGCAGCGCAATAGCCAGACGGTCGTGCATGTCCACCTGGATGGTCACCAGCAGCAGCTTGCCCAATTTCAGAATCGGAATTCGTTCCATGAGTTATCGCGCTTCGACCTTGGCTACCGTTCGGCCCGTACGTCCTAAAGCGAGCCGGAACGCATCGGCTAATGTGGCCTTTGTGGACACGTCTCCCAATTCCACGCCCAGATGCACAATCGTCTGCGCGATCTGCGGTCGCACGCCGCTTACAATGCAATCGGCGCCCATCAACCGCGCCGCGGCGATGGTCTTAAGCAGGTATTGCGCCACCAGCGTATCCACCGTGGGAACGCCTGTGATATCGATGATCGCGATCGTGGAGCCCGTCTGTACGATCGTCTGCAGCAAACTCTCCATTACCACCTGCGTCCGCTCGCTATCCAGGGTGCCGATTAGTGGCAACGCAAGAATGCCGTCCCACAGTTGAATCACGGGCGTGGATAGCTCAAGCAGATCCCGTTTCTGGCGGGAAATCACTTCCTCCCGCGCCTTGGTATAAGCTTCGAACGTAAACAGGCCCAGTTGGTCTAATATCTGGGTGGCATTCCAAAGCTCGCCCGACAAAGTCTTTGTATCCGTGTTGAACTCTTGCTGCAGGCGTTCGAACACGGGATGCTTCAAAGAAAAAACGAACGTAGCCGTTTCCGTTGGCGTGAACCCCTTTGCAGCCCTGGTGCGCGAAATTCCGGAGAGAGTGTCCCGCGCCGGCTCCCACAATGACGTGGAGATATCGGCCGAGCCCCCGGAATCGAGCGCGTGATGCAGCGCGGTCAAAAACGCCGCCGATTGCTCGCGTTGTTCCCCTTCCCGTAGCGCGCTTCCACGAGACGACGAAGAAGCAAGTTGCAACTTCAGCCAAGAGGCGAGGATCTCAGCTTCGTGACGCCGTAGAACTTCCGATAGGTTGGATTTCATATTAAAAATCGCTCACATACTACTGCGGTAAATTGAGGTAGACAATCGAGTATCGTCGTGTTCCTTCGTATCTGTCAAGTTGCGGCTAGCCCGCCAATCCAGGCGCCCCTCCCATGCTTTTTGCCAGCCGGACAGACCTGAGAATCGCCTGCGCAACGGCTGCCGCCGCGGCCGATCCTAAGGCGTTGATGTTTGCGGAAGCCTGACCTGTCGACAGGGCAAAAGTGGTGTCTCCGTCCGACGTGGTATTCACGGGGGAGATGGCGCGCGCCACCCCCAAATTTGCGAACTGCGCCAGTTTTTGCGCTTGAACCTTGGTTAACTTCGCATTGGTGGCGACCACCGTGAGCGTAGTGTTATGGGATCCAGCCGGCGGCGCTAACTCGATCATGGCCCGGTCGCTATCCAGAAATTCGCGGCTCTGCGGCGTTTTGCGGGCCCCGGCCACAATCCGTCCGTTGGCCGGGTCGCGCACATCGCCCAGCGCATTCACCGCGACCAGCGCCGCAACCAGAACGCCCCCGGGCATGACTACCGTAAACGATCCAAGGCCCGATTTCATGGCCTGCGCCATTCCTCGAATTTTGCCGACTGTGGCGCCGGTTCCCGCGCCCACGCATCCCTCGGCCACGGCATTGCCGGTTGCGGCCGCCGCGGCGGCTTCCCCCATCGCCATGCTCGGCCGCACGTTTCCTTTGCCGATGCCCAGATCGAACAGAATGGCGCCAGCCACGATGGGTATCGTGAACCCGCCGAACTGTACGCCCGCGCCACGCCGCTCAAGATACCGGCGCACGCCCGCCACGGCCTCAAGACCAAATGCGCTGCCGCCGGCCAGGAGAATTCCGTGGATTGCCTCATCCTGGTGCAGTGGGTCGAGCGCCGGAGTATCCTCCGTGCCGCTCGCGGAGCCGCGGATATCCACCCCGGCAACCGCGCCTTTCTCGCACAAAATCGCCGTGCACCCGGTGATTGCGTCGTAGTCCGAAACATGACCCACACGAAGACCCGGGATATCGGTGAGTCCTTTCATAGGGCTACGAACGCCCTTATGGTAGCATCGGGGAGACGGGGTTCCGACCGCTTTGCTCGACTTCCTGAAAGAGCCAGTTCTTGCAATTCAAGATTTCTTCGTGCTCACCGGCCAAGCCCTGCGAAACATTGTGCGCCGGCCGCATTACGGGGACGATGTTGTTCTTCAGATGGATACAATCGGCGTCGGCAGTCTGCTGATCGTCGTCCTTACCGGCTTTTTTGCGGGCGTGGTAATGGCATTGCAGATGTCGCGCGCGCTCAGCACTTACGGCCAGATTAGTAAGACCGGTACCCTTGTTTCACTTACGCTGGTGCGCGAACTAGGCCCGGTGCTTACCGCGCTGATGATGGCCGGCCGCAATGCCACCGGCATTGCCAGCGAGTTGGGTTCAATGAAAGTTACCGAGCAGATCGACGCCATGCGCGCGCTCGGCACCGACCCCATTCAGAAACTGGTCACGCCGCGCCTGGAAGCGACATCCATTATGTTGCCGCTGTTGACCATCATTTCCGATTTCGTCGGCATGTTCGGCGGCTGGATTATAGCCGTGCTCTTTCTCAACCTCGGTTCGCGTCTTTACTGGGACACTGTGTGGCGCGCCCTCGAATGGAACGACGTGGCGCAAGGCCTGCTGAAGCCGCTGATGTTCGCTATCGTGATCTCTCTTATCGGCTGCTACTACGGCCTGCGCGCCAGCGGCGGAACGCAGGGCGTGGGCCGCTCCACCACCCAGGCAATGGTGGCTTCGGCGGTGCTGATTCTCGTTCTGGATGTCCTCATCACTAAGATCTTCGTCGCGGCGGGCTCATCTTGATGGCGCAGAGCGGCGCGGCGGGCGACCCCGTCCTACGATTCGATAAAGTCACAGTTCGCTTCGATGACGTCGAGGCGCTGAGTGATGTCTCGTTTGAGGCCGTCGAAAGCGAATCGCGGGTGATCCTGGGCGCGGCCGGCAGCGGCAAAACCATCCTTCTCAAGACAGCCATGGGCCTGATCAAGCCGACCTCGGGCAAGGTCTACGCATTCGGCAAAGATCTGACCGCGCTGCGCGAGCGTGAGCTCTTCGAAATTCGCAGCCGCATCGGGATGCTGTTTCAGGAGAGCGCTCTCTTCGATTCGCTCACCATCGAGGAGAATGTCGCCTACCCACTGCAAAATCAGCGTTCGCTCAAGGTTCCCGCCAGTCAGGTACATCCCAAGGTGTCGGAGGCGCTTAATTTTGTCGAACTGGGCGGCACACTCGAAAAGTTCCCCAGCGAACTTTCGGGCGGCATGCGCCGCCGCGCCGCTATCGCGCGCGCGGTGGTCACCGCTCCGCCACTGATTCTCTATGATTCGCCCACAGCCGGGCTCGACCCCATCACGGCGCACACCATCATCGCTCTCTTAATCAAGGAACGCGACCAGAGTCACACCACCACTCTCGTGGTGACTCACCGCTATCAGGATGGCAATCTGATTGCAAATTTTCGCTACAATTCGGAACAAGGGGAGTTGGAGCCGGCAGGACGGGGATCCGGACGGCGCTACAAGACTACTTTCATGGTATTGCGCGAAGGCCACTTGGTGTTCGAAGGCGATCAGGACCAGTTGGAAGCTTCACAGGACGAGTACATTAATAAATTTGTCAAACGACGGGTATAGAAGATGCCGGATCCGAAGAAGGTACGATGGTCGAAGCTTAAGGTCGGCTTGGTCGGCTCGGCGGCGTTTATCATTCTGTTCGTACTGATATTTCTGCTGACCAGCGCCAAGGGAATTTTCCGGCACTATGCCACCCTGCGAACTTACATGGACGACGCTTCGGGGTTGGCCAACGGCACCGCCGTTCGCCTGAATGGAATCCCCATCGGCTATCTGGATAAGTTGCAATTGACCGGCTCTCGCGATCCCAAACGCACCGTGGAATTCCAAATGAAGGTGCAAGGCTCCTTCCTGCCGCAAATTCCAATAGATTCGCACGCCGGCGTCGCGGCCGCCAATTTGCTGGGCGATAAGTTTCTCAACATCACCAAGGGACAGGCGTCGCAGCACGTCGAGGACGGGGGCGAACTGACAGCCCTCCAGGCGCAAGACATTCCCGAGATGATGGCGCAGATGGGTAACGTGCTCGATTCGTTCCAGAAGATTGTAGGCCGCGCGGACAACCTGCTGGCGGGCGTGGAAGCCGGCCACGGCAACCTTGGGCTGTTCCTCAAAGATGACGAATTATACAAGCGGTTAAATGCCATTTTCGCCGAAGGGCAGCAGTTATTAGTCGACGTGCGCAACGGCAAGGGCACCTTGAGTAAGATCCTCTACGACGATACGTTATATAACGACTTGGATAAGCCCATCAAGCGCATCGATTCCATGCTGGCGGATTTGCAGGCAGGGCAGGGAACCGCGGGTAAGTTGCTCAAGGATCCGGCGCTGTTTGACGACGCTCACCAGACGCTCACGGAGATTCGGGGGTTAGTCACTGCTGTAAACTCAGGCACCGGCACGGCTGGTCACCTGCTGAAGGATCCCGTGCTGGGGCAACGCCTTGATGAACTGATCGCCAAATTCAACACAACCGTGGATAAGATCAATTCCGGCCAAGGCACTCTCGGACAGCTCGCGGCAAACCCCGCGCTGTACGACGCGCTTACCGGCGCCACGCGCGAATTTCAGTCGTTGGCCAAGGATATACGCGCCAATCCCAAAAAGTTCCTGACCATCCAACTGAAAATCTTTTGATGGGAAAGTGGCAGTTGGTGGTCAATGCCGACGATTTCGGTTTCACCCCCGACGTCAACGAAGGCATTGTGGACGCGCACCGCCGGGGCATTCTGACGGCGACTACGCTGATGGCCAATGGCGCCGCTTTTGATGACGCGGTGCATCGGGCGCAAGAAACGCCGTCGCTGGATATTGGATGCCACTTAGTCCTGATCGGTGGGAAATCGCTCATCAGCGGCCGCGCCTATCCGGCCAGTGTTCCCCAATTGGTCAGCGCTCTTGCCCGTCGCGACATCCGGCCATACGATGAGCTGCGCGCGCAGATTCAAAAGATCGCCGACTCCGGCATCCATCCAACGCATCTCGATACGCACAAACATACCCATCTTGCTCCGCCGGTGCTCGACGCTGTGGCGGCGCTCGCCGAAGAGTATGGCATCCGTTGGGTTCGCCGCCCGTTCGATTTCCCCTTGAATACGCTGCGCGGCGCCGTCCCAGCCATGAAGCGTATGACCAGCGATCTGCTGGGGCTGTTGAGCACCCGCGTGCACCGCGTGCTCGCGCGACACGGTTGCCGCACTACCGATCACTTTGCCGGCTTTCAGATCACCGGCCGGTTTCACGTCAAGGAACTTGTCGAGCTGATCGGGATTCTGCCCGATGGCAGCACGGAATTCATGTGCCATCCCGGCCATTGCCGGGAGCCCCTGCGCAATGCGCGCACACGCCTCAAGGAAAGCCGCGAGCGGGAACTGGAAGCGCTAATCGCCCCCGAGGTAAGACAGGCTCTCGTGCGCAACGATGTGGAGTTAGTCAGCTACTCCGGATTGCGGTGAAGCCTAGCCCCAGGCGCTGAGGTACTCGAGGCCATCGCGCATCTCTTCGGCCGATTTGGCCGACGCTAAGTGCACGAGGCAACGCAACTGACGCCCGATAGGCAATCGCTGTTGTGCGACGATGATTCCCGCGTGGGACATCTGTGCGTTTAGCCATTTAGCGTGCAAGCGGCAGTAGTCCGATTCGTTAAACCAATAGAGCGAACGCCCTTGCTCATTCGCGAACCCGAGATGATCTTCGTCGTCGCGATTGAGCCGATCCGCCGCGAGCGCAGTCAGAATGTCCAGACCACGGGCGCGCAATGGACCGACGAGATCGTAATCCATAGCATCCTCATCAAAGTAGAATCGAACTTGGGCCATGCTGGCTAACGAACCTGCGCCTGCATCAACGCTTCCAGGGCGCGTTCTTCAGCCTGGACATCGACATTTATCTCTTCTTTATTAGAGTAATAATATGCCAGCGCGGCGTGCACTTGAGCCAGTGAAATATGTCCGAACTTCGCCGCTATCTCTTCCGGTATGAACCCCTGGTTGTGCCACCCCGCAATGCGCAGCACGGTAACTCCCGTACCCGCGATCTTAGGCCGTCCACCGCGAATCCTGGGATCGCGGTCGATCAAGCTTCCGATATCGACGGACTGTGACATCAATCTCACTATATCTTCGCCACCGTCAAACCTGAAATTGGATGCCCTGGGCCAGCGGCAACTGCGCCGACCAGTTAATCGTATTCGTCTGCCGTCGCATATAGGCCTTCCATGCGTCGCTGCCCGATTCCCGTCCGCCGCCCGTATCCTTCTCGCCACCGAACGCGCCCCCAATCTCCGCGCCACTGGTACCCAAATTGATATTGGCGATTCCGCAATCGCTGCCGCGATGGCTGAGAAAGGTCTCGGCTGAGACCAGGTTCGTGGTGAACATCGCCGACGAGAGTCCCTGCGGTACGTCGTTATGCCAGTGAATGGCCTCGTCGAGCGTGTCGAATTCCACCAGGTAGAGGATCGGCGCGAAGATCTCCTCTTTCAAAATCGCCATATCCGAACGCGCCCGCACCAGCGTCGGCTGTACAAAACATCCGTCGATCGTCTCTCCACCGAAGAGCACTTCGCCGCCCTGTGCGCGAATTCGTTGGATGCCTTCCATCATGTCCGTCACCGCGCGCCGGTTTACCAACGGCCCCATGAGTGTCTCTTCTTCCAGTGGATCGCCCATCTTCACCTGCCGGTACGCCGCCGTCAGCGCTTCCGTGAATCGGGCGGCGATGCCGCGCTGCAGGAAAAGACGCCGCGTGGTGGTACATCGCTGTCCCGCAGTACCCACCGAACCAAAAAGCACCGCGCGCAATGCCAGATCGAGATTCGCATCGTCCATCACGATCAAGCCGTTGTTTCCGCCCAGTTCCAGAATGGTTCGGCCCAGGCGCCGCGCCACCGTTTCGGACACGCGCCGTCCCACCTCAGTCGAGCCGGTGAAGCTGATCAGCGGAATCCGTGAATCGTTCACCAGCGCTTCCGCGATAGGATGGCTCGGCCCAATCACCAAATTGAAAATGCCCTTCAGGTTGTGCCGGGCGAGTACCCGATTGCAGATGTGCTGCACTGCCACCGCCGTTAGAGGCGTTTCCGACGACGGCCGCCACAGCACGCAATCGCCGCACACCGCGGCGATCATCGCATTCCAGGCCCAGACTGCTACAGGGAAGTTGAACGCGCTGATCACGCCCACAATTCCCAACGGATGCCACTGTTCATACATGCGATGCCCGGGGCGTTCGCTGTGCATCGTGAGTCCGTAAAGTTGCCGGGAAAGGCCAACCGCGAAATCGGCGATATCGATCATTTCCTGCACTTCGCCCAAGCCCTCGGGCAGGATCTTTCCCATCTCCAGCGAAACCAGCTCGCCCAGATCCCGCTTATGGAGACGCAATTCGTTGGCGATCTCGCGTACGATCTCGCCTCGCCGCGGAGCCGGAACCAGGCGCCATTGCAGATACGCATCCGAAGCGTTCGCCATCACACATTCGTAATCGGCGATGGCCGCCATGCTTACTTTTGCGAGTGGTTCGCCTGTTGCAGGATTGATCGATTCCAGCTCACCGCCGCCGGGGTGGATAATCCAATCCCCGTAACAAGCGCCGGAATTTACCGCATCGATGTGCAGTTTCTCGAGAGTATTTCGAATCGGGGTCGTTGCGCTGCGCACGCTTTCATTATGCGCCTGCCAGGTAACGCGAGGTTACACCGCCATCGCATCGGCCGCGCTATCCTGCGGCAGCATTTGCGTGCGCGCTTGAAAAGCCGGCAGGCCGCACCAATACTCGCGTCCGTTAGATTCAAAGCGTACCGCGTAAGGTTCCGCGCCGCCTTCAATCTCCGCCAGGCTATGTCGATGGATCTTGTAGTTAAAAATGGCCGCCCCGGGCGCAACCTCTGCGTGGGAACACGCAACCGCGTCCCACGCAATTAATTTATCGATCGTTTGTCGTTGCACGACAGCGACACTCACCCCTATGCCTCGGTAAGCCGACTCTGAGGCGCCGGCTTTGTTATCGGTTAAGGTACCGCAATGTAATTCCGGCAAATTGGTATCTTTTGGGTACAGAATTACAACTCATGCTCATACTGCTCAAAGGCAACACGTACTAATTGCCCTCGAGTACGCACGCCAGTCTTCTGGAACAACCCCTGTAAGATCGCCTTAACGTAGCTTTCGGAAATCTGTAAGCGCCAGGCGATCTCTTTGTTGGAGAGACCTTCCAAAACAAATCGCAGCACCCTCCGTTGACGCTCGGTGAATCCCGCGATTGAGGTATCCCGTTCCGGTTCCGTCGCGGCGGATCCTAGAGAATCGTCAAGCCATGTGCCGCCGGATGCCACCACACGAATACTCTCGCTCAGGTCCTTTAGCGGGCCTTTCTTGAGAAAAATTCCTGCAACTCCCTGCCGCAGCAGACGCCGCGCTTCCGTGTCGCTCACCCACGCGGTCACCACAAGCACGCGGTTTTCATATCCGTTCTGCCGCGCCGCCGGAAGGAACTGCGACGCCCGCTCGTTCCCCAGATCGTGATCCAGCAATACCAGGTCGAAGTGGCCTCCGGCCAGCATCGCAAGCCCTTCCCGAATGCTGGCGCAGTGCTCGATCTCGAGCCCAGGCTCTCCCTTGAGTGCGGCGGCCATGCTTTCCCGAAACAAGGCATGGTCGTCAATCAACAGAACGCGGATGGTGGCGGTTTCCGTCGGCATTATTCCTCCCTGTCATTTTCCACCGGCCAGAGCTCCACTGTAAAGCAGCTGCCGGCGTCCTGTGGCTCGTACCGCAGCCCTCCGCCGCGTGAGCGCAGAATCGCGCGTGTAATATAGAGTCCAAGTCCGGTGTGCGAAGCCGTTCGCTGAAAGGGCCGGAAGAGATCTTCCGGATGCCTGACGCCAGGCCCGGAATCGTAAAAACGAACTACGGCAAGATCATTCTCCACCTTAGCGTGCATTCGCATTTCGCGTCTCGCGCAGCCTTCCAGCGCCTGCTGGCTATTTCGCGCCAGATTGAGAAAAGCCTGCAGCAGGCTGTGATGGTCGCCCTGTACCACGGGAAGAGGTCCTTCGATTTTCCACACCAGCGCAATACCTGCTTCGCGCAATGCCGGCTCGATTACGATGCGGGTTTCGTCCAGCACCGTCGCCAGATCGGCCACCACATGATCTCGTCCCGAAGCCATCCGCAAGCCCGCGGAGGCGATCTTCTCGAGGCCGCGAATGAGCGTTCCCAAGGCTTGGTAATTCTCATTTGAGGCTGTGATGTCCCCGCTAACCTGACCGAGCGTGGAATGCGCCGACGCCGCCGCCGCGGCCAGATTCCGGATCTCGTGCGACAGGGCGCCCACCAGTACGCGCGAGGTGGCCATCATGGAATCGAGCCCCGCTCCTTCACGGTCGCGCAGGTTTTCCGACGAATCCCACACCACTGCGGCCAAGCCCGGGCCTGTGGAGGTGTCGTAAGTAGAGAGCCAGACGCTCGCGAGAAATATGTCGCCATTGCGCCGTTGTCCGCGAAATTCAACGTTGGTGCGGATGTTGCCTCCGCCGCGATGCAACATGCGTCCTAATAGGGGCAGGTAAGGCTCCGCCGGTTGTCCTTGCAGTGGTTCGTTCTCAAAGCCAAGCAAACTTCGCGCCGATTCATTCGCCAGTTCTACCCGGCCGGCCGAGTTAAGCGTAAGAATCGCCAGCGGGCTGGTCTCGATGAGGATGCGCAGGCGCTGTTCCGCTTCCTGCCGCAGTTGGATCTGCTTTTCCCGTTCCTTTAGATATTCCGCCAGCATCCGGCGACGGTGATTCAACTCGGCAGCGAAGAAGCCCGTCATCCCAAACGCGGCCATCGCCACCACGAGGCGCCCCATCGACCCGTGCTCCCAATTCCACGGGCTCATCGCTTGCAGCAATTCCCATCCTTGTTTTCCCGATGCATTTTGTAATGGGTCGAGCGCCTCCGTAAGAAACCCGCAAACCGCCGCGAAGCCGGCGATCTGCCAACTGTTCATCGACGGCGCCGAAAAAAGAATAGGAATCAGGTACAGGAAACCAATGGAAACATCGAAAAAGGTCCAATCCAGCCACGCGATGACTAGGGTCAGCACTGCCGCCGCCGAACTAACCACGCCCCGGTGTAATTCCGAGAAGGCCAGAAATCGATCGAGTTTGTTCATGCGTGCAAGCTGGAAACCTCGGCGGCCAAACTCCTGCGGAACCCTCAGGAAGCGCCACTCCGAAAAGTGATGATACTGCACTTCGATGAAAGATTTTGGCGCTGCGAGGTTACCTCGCGGATGGTTCCGGGTAACGTGTATCATTCAAGTAGAAACATGAACGCTCTCCGGCAACGCATCCGCGGAGTCCTCGGATTCCCTGTCACTCCTTTCCGGCATGATCTTTCGCTCGATCTCGACGGGCTGGCTCAAAATGTCGATGAAATGGCCGCGCATCCGTTTTGCGCCCTGGTCGCCGCGGGCGGTACCGGCGAACTATATTCGCTGACACCGGACGAAGTGGAATCGGTGGTACGCGTCACCGTGCAGGCTGCCAAGGGCCGCATGCCCGTGGTCGCCGGCGCCGGATATAGCGCCGCCATCGGCTCGGACATGGCGCGCCGCGCGGAAAAAGCAGGCGCGGAGTGTATTCTAGCCCTGCCGCCGTATTACATCAATCCGCCGTTTGAAGGGCTCATGGCCTATTACCAGGCGATCGGTTCCGCCACTGGCTTGCCGCTGATGGTTTACAGCCGCGATTGGGCCATCTTCACGCCGGATATGACTGCCCGCCTCGCGGACCGCGTTCCCAATCTGGAATTCTGGAAGGATGGTCAGGGCGATGCGCGCAAGTATCAGCGCATCATGCATTCTCTGGGCGATCGTCTCGCCTGGCTAGGCGGATTGGGCGATGACTGCGTGCCCGCTTACTTCGCAATCGGCGTGCAGGCCTATACCTCGAGCATTTCCAACATCGCGCCCCGTTTGTCCGTGGAGCTTGCCGAAGCGGGCTTGGTGCGTGATTTCCAGCGCCTCGATGGCTTGATGCGGAAGTACGTGCATCCGCTCTATGGATTGCGCGATCGCGTCAAAGGTTACGAAGTCACCGTCATGAAGGCGGCCATGGAAATGATTGGCATGCCTGCCGGGCCGGTGCGTCCGCCGCTCACGCCATGCAGCGAGCGCGATCTCGCCGATCTGCGCGCGCTCATGGAAGTTTACGCCGATAAGGTGGACGCCGTCCGGCAGACTGCCCAATCGGCGCGCTAATGTTCTGAGCGGCCCTCCGCCGCATTCTCAAACCAGGGGCGCGCGTGCACGAAGCCATTATCGAAGCCAGAAAGGTCGAGAAGGTTTACGGCAAGCCCGGTGAACCGCGCATTCAGGTGATTGCCCCCACCGACCTTTCCGTTTACCCCAATGAGATTCTCGCCTTGTTAGGACCCTCGGGATCGGGAAAATCCACGCTCCTGCGCATCCTCACCGGCCTTTCCAAGCCCTCGGCGGGTGAAGTCCTCTGGCATGGCAAGGCGGTCGATGGTCCATGCCCCAACGTCTCCATCGTCTTTCAAAGTTTCGCTTTATTCCCGTGGCTTACGGTGCTGGATAACGTGCAGGCGCCTCTCAAAGCCCTGGGAACACCGCCCCATGAGCGCTTGAAACGCAGTCTGCGCACGCTTGATTCGGTGGGTCTCGATGGCTTTGAAACCGCTTTCCCCAAGGAGCTTTCGGGCGGCATGAAACAGCGCGTTGGTTTCGCCCGCGCCCTGGTGGTCGAGCCCGAAGTGCTTTTTATGGACGAACCGTTTTCCGCGCTCGATGTTCTGACGGCGGAGAACCTGCGTTCCGAATTGCTCGAGTTGTGGGAGGGCAAGAAAATGCCCACGCGCGCAGTGTTCATCGTTACCCATAACATCGAAGAGGCTGTCTCTCTCGCGGACCGGGTGATCGTCCTGGGCAAAAACCCCGGCCGCATTCGCACCGACTTTCGCGTATCCATTCCCCGGCCGCGCGATCGTAAGGACCAACGGTTTCTGCAGATCGTCGATCATATTTACCGCGTACTTACTCAACCCGACGCCAATCCCGAATTTCAACCCCTCGCCGAGCCGTCATTCGCCCCTGGCGGCGTGGATCGGCCGCAAACCTATGCCATGTTGCCGCACGCGCGTTCGGGCGGCGTTGCCGGACTTCTCGAGCTGCTGGCCGATCGCAATGGCCGCGACGATATCTACAAGCTCGCGGACGATCTGGCTTTCGAGGTTGACGACCTGCTCCCCATCGTCGAAGCGGCGTCACTGCTCGGCTACATCACGGTTAAGGAGGGTGACGCCGAAATCACCGAGGACGGTAAGCGCTTTGCCGACGCCGATATTCTGCAGCGCAAAGAGCTGTTTCGCGCCGCCGCTTTGCGCGTGCCCCTGATTCGACAGATCGTCCGCTCGCTCGAATCGAAAACCGATCGCTCCATGCCCGAAGAGTTTTTCCGCGACACGCTGGAAGAGCATTTCAGCGAGCAGGAAACCGAACGCCAGCTAGAGACCGCCGTAAACTGGGGACGCTACGCAGAGTTGTTTGACCGCGACGCCGCCACCGGCCGCTTCTTCATTTCCGAAGAAGGCCACAACCACGAATGACTATTCCCGGCCTCTCGCGATCCCCCATCGTAGAGCGCAGTTGGTCCGTGATTGTCGATCTGCTGGTATTCAGCCTGGCGCTGGCGGCGATTTTCGGCGTCCTGACCATTGGCCGCTATTGGTTCGGCGCCGTTACTCCGGCGGCCGATATTTCGCATTCGCCGCGCGCGTTGCCGCTCTATGCGCTGTACTCGCTGGTGCGCATGGCCCTCGCCTACGTTCTCAGCCTCCTGTTCGCCATAGGCTATGGCTATGTGGCGGCGTACACGCCTCGTATAGAAACAGTGATGGTCGCGGCACTCGACATTCTGCAATCCATTCCCGTGCTTAGCTTTCTGCCGGGTGTGATGCTGGCGATGGTCGCGCTCTTTCCCACGCGTCAGTTGGGTCTCGAACTGGGCTCCATCCTACTGATCTTTACCGGTCAAGTGTGGAACATGGCCTTCAGTTTCTATTCGTCCCTGAAAGCGATTCCGCGCGAACTGCGCGAGGCCGCCGGTATTTACGGATTCGGCCGGTGGCAGCGTTTCATCGAACTCGAATTGCCATATGGGGCGATCGGCCTGGTGTGGAACTCGATCGTTTCGGTGGCCAGCGGTTGGTTCTTCCTGATGGCCTGCGAGATGTTCGTCCTGGGGAATCGCGATTTCCGTCTGCCGGGTCTTGGGTCGTTCCTGCAAAACGCCGCGGCCAACGATGACGTCGCGGGCATTGTCTGGGGACTTGCGGCAATGATCGGGGTGATTGTGCTGCTCGACCAATTGCTGTGGCGGCCGCTCATCGCCTGGTCCGACCGGTTCAAATTCGAGCAGGTGGAAAGCGCCGGCGGCGTAACGTCGCCCTTGGTCCATCTTTTGCGTGGCTCGCGCCTCTCGCGCTGGATCGCCTCGCACGCCATCCTGCCGGTCTGGCAACAGGTAAGCGACTATGTGGACAAACCACGTTCGAAAGCCAAGCCCGCCAAAGCGCCCGGCTGGCTGATTCCCGTGGCCGCGGTCCTGCTGGTGGCCATTGCTGCGTTCGCGCTCTTTCACGCCGCGCTCGCTTTGAAAGAGGTGACCGGCTCGGAGTTAGGCTCTACCTTGCTGGCTGCGGGAGCGACTTTCCTCCGTGTAGCGGCGGCCCTGGTTATCGCCTCGCTTTGGACCATTCCCGCCGGTGTCGCAATCGGGTCCAGCCGCAAGCTGGCGCGCATTGCGCAGCCCTTGGCGCAGGTGGCCGCTTCCGTTCCGGCGACCGCGCTTTTCCCTGTGATCCTCTTGCTGCTGGTCCAGATGCGCGGGGGCCTCAGCGTAGGCGCGGTGATTCTGATGCTGCTCGGCACGCAGTGGTACATCCTTTTTAATGTGATCGCGGGCGCCATCGCCATCCCCACCGAACTGCGGGAAGCGTCCGCTGTATTTCACTTCGGCCGCGTGCAGAAATGGCGCACAGTAATTCTTCCCGGCATCTTCCCCTATTTAGTAACTGGCTTGGTGACCGCATCGGGTGGAGCGTGGAACGCCAGCATCGTAGCCGAATACGTGCATTTCAAGAAACAGACTTTATTCACCACCGGCCTGGGCGCGCAGATCACACGCGCCAGCGAAACAGGCAATTTCAGCGTGCTCCTGCTCTCCACCCTTGTCATGGCCGCCTTGGTAGTCTGCATCAATCGCGCCATCTGGCGCCCCATGTACCGCCTGGCTGAAACCCGCTACCGCTTAGACGGCTGACGCGCGGCCGGCCTTTCGATGCCCGCGGGCGCAGGCTACAATTCCCTGGTGAGACTAACTCTCGCGTTTCTCTTCGCCGCGCAGATCGCGGCTGCCGCCGATATCCGTCTCGGCATAATCGGCACGGATACCTCCCACGTCCCGGCGTTCACCCAACTCTTCAACAGCGACCCGGCAGCTAAGGATCACGTCGCCGGAGCGCGCGTGGTGGCTGCCTACAAAGGTGGCAGCAAAGATATCGAAAGCAGCATTTCGCGCGTCGATCAATTTGCCGAAGAGGTTCGCGCAAAGTGGGGCGTCGAGATTGTGCCCGATATCGCAACGCTCCTCTCCAAAGTGGATGCCGTACTTCTCACCAGCGTAGATGGACGCGTGCATCTGGAGCAGGCCCGCCCGGTGATTGCCGCCCACAAGCCGCTTTTCATCGATAAGCCGCTCGCCTCCACCCTGGAGGACGCGCGCGAGATTGCGCGTCTGGCAAAGCAGGCCGGCGTCGCGTGGTTTAGTTCGTCGACCCTCCGCTTCGGGGAAATGGGCGAGACCATGAAATTCGCCGATGCCACAGGCGCCACGACGTGGGGTCCAGGCCCGCTCGAACCGCATCATGCGCTCGATCTCTCGTGGTACGCAATCCATCCCATCGAATTGCTTTACACTCTACTCGGGCCGGGATGTGAGAGCGTGACGCGAACCTCCTCCGATGCCGCCGACGTTATGGTGGGTAGATGGAAGGACGGCCGCTTGGGAACCGTGCGCGCGATTCGTCCTTACAGCGATTACGGCGCAGTAGTATTCCGCGCCAAAGAGATCGTCGAAGCGAAACCGCAAAGCGCCGGCAGCTACCGGCCACTGGTTGTCGAAATCGTAAAGTTCTTCCAGACCAGGACGCCGCCGGTCTCGAACGAAGAGACGCTCGAAATCTTCGCCTTTATGGATGCCGCCCAGCGCAGCAAAGAGCAGGGCGGTAAACCGGCCGCATTGCGTTAGCGAAAACGCCGGGCTGTTCGTGACCCGCTGCCTACAACTCCGTTACACTAAAAGGGTTCATGTCCAAATTGCTAGAGGGCAAGCTGGCCCTCATTCTGGGAATCGCCAACCGGTGGAGTCTCGCCTACTCCATTGCGCAAGCGTTCCATCGCGAAGGCGCCACCCTCTCTCTGACCTACTTGAATGAAAAGCAGAAGCAGACCATTCAAGAGTTGACCGAGGGATGGAACGTAGCCGCCCTTCTGCCTTGCGATGTCGCCAAAGATGATGAAATTGCCGCCCTCGGGGAATCCGTGGGAAAACTGGGACGTCCGCTCCACGCCGTGGTGCACAGCCTCGCCTTTGCCAATACCGAAGACCTCAGACGGCCATTTCATAGTACTAGCCGTGAGGGCTTCCTGCTCGCGCAAAACATAAGCGCCTACTCGCTGGTTGCCGTGGCGCACGCCGCCGCGCCCCTGATGACGGAAGGCGGCTCCATCAGCACGCTTACCTATCTGGGTTCCACCCGGGTCATGACCAACTACAATGTGATGGGCGTGGCCAAGGCGTCGCTCGAAGCCTCCACGCGCTATCTGGCAAGTGAGTTGGGACCGAGCAAGATTCGCGTCAATGCCATCTCGGCCGGACCCGTGAAAACGGCGTCGGCGCGCGCCGTCAAGGATCTTTCGACCATGCTCGACTACACGGTACAGCGTTCCCCGCTGCGCCGTAACGTGGAGCCGGCGGAGGTTGCGGACGCCGCCGTCTTCCTGGCAAGCGAGATGGGACGCGGCGTAACGGGCAATATTCTATTTGTGGATTCGGGTATGCAGGTTATGGGGTTCTAATGAAGGTTGAAGTCGTCTTAACGGAAGCGGACATCACCCAGGAATTCGTCGAAGCGATGGAAGCGCGCGACCTTCCCGAGAAGTTCTTTTACTGGTTCCCACGCTCGGCATCCGAATGGTCGGCGCTGGCCAAAGAGCCCGCTCTCTACGCCGGCCTCAATGAGACATGGAAAGAGCTGATCGAGGAAGCCCCGGCGTTTGCGCGGCATTTCGCTGGACACATCCCGGTCATCAGCTTTGGCGCCGGCGACGGGTCGCGCGATCGCGTGCTCATGAATGCCCTTAAGTCCGCCGGCTGCGAGTGCGTCTACTACCCCGTCGATGCCAGCCTTTCGATGATCGAGATGGCCTGCGCCGGCGCCGAGGACGACGATTTCGAGGCCACCGGCATCAAGGGCGATATCTCGAGTCCGGTGCATTTGATCTACGCTGCCGACGCAGCCGAAGCCCCGCGGCTATTCATCTTCTCCGGCAACACCATGGGCGCCTTCGACCCTCTGGCCGAGATTCGCTACGTGGCGCAATGCATGAAGCCGGACGACCGTCTAATCATCGATGGGGAAATCTTCGACGAAACCAAGAGCATGGGTTTGCGCGACAACCCGGCCGCGCGCAGATTTCTAGGCGCGCTGCTGGCGAGCGTAGGCATCGAAGACGATGACGGCGACATTCAATTCAATCAGAAGCGCGATGAACGCCACGTCGGCCTTCACCTGTTTACCCGTAGCTTCCGCGCCGGCCGCGATCTCTCAGCCATTGTCGGCGGCCAGGAGATTTCGCTCGAACGGAATGAGCGGATTGGACTGAACTTCAATTACACCTATACGCCCTCGGCGTTCCGTTGGCTGGTGAGCGAGCACGGCGGTTTGGAAATATTGAAGGAATATCGCAGCCCCGATGGACGCTTCGTTACCGTGATCTGCAAGAAATAAGCAAATACCATGGCTGTGTCGTTACTGGATGACATCCGTCCCGTCGCTCACTGCCGCCGTCCGCCACTCCGACCGGAACCCTGCCTTCATCACCGCATGCGCTCCCGTCACTTGAAATAGGCCCGCGTTGCGCTCCCACGTATAGGGCAACAAGATCGGCACTCTTCGATTGGCGCTGCGCTGCGCCGGCGTCCAGCCTCGTTCGGCCGCCAGCGGTACTTTCACGCCACCGATCTCTATCGATTTTGGATTGAGAACCAGTTTTGAGCCCATTGGCGCAGCCCGGCGAATCTCAACCCGCAACAATCGGCCCTCCACCACGGAGCGCGAAGGAGCCACGATCTTCCCGTTTCTATCACGCAATGCGCTTGTCAAGCGGCCCAGGAAAGCATCGCCCGCCGCCGCTGTTTCAGCCGTAATCGGCGCCGTCAGCTCAAATGTAAATGGCAGGCCCGCGGGCAATTGCAGACGCGGGGAAGACCCGCTTCCGTCACTCTTTCCGCCCGCCGTCTCATCCTGGGAATAATTGATTGTCGATTCCCCCAGATATTCGCGGCAACTGGCAAATGTCGTCCTGTTCTCTTCCTCGGCGCCGTTCCGTTCCACGAACCGCTGGCGTCCCTGTTTCGGTAAAAGGAAGGTGGCGGCGCCGATCCGAACCGGGCTCAGCTCCATCGCCGTGCTTGTTTGACAAAGGGTTGTCGACGCCGGAAGCTCGCCGGTTTCCAAAGTAATCGCGGCCACTTCATCGGTCTCTGGATCCAACTGAAAGCTTCCCTTGTAAGATGCCGCAATCCAAGAATCCTTACCCCTTACCTTATAGCTGCTTTGCTCGCTTTCCACCTGAAAGGAATACTCCAGCAGATTACGGCCGGCGATGGGTACCTTCTTTTCGAAGTGAAACGTTGCGAGGTCCTGTCCGAACACCACCGCCAGCAGAGCGCCAAATGCGCCCGTTGCAATAGGCCCGTGCCTCACTAACTCCGTTACACTGGCGTCTTCGAACTTACTTGCTCCTACCCAGGAGTAAATTTCACGATGTTCTGTGAGCGCGACATCCAGGCGAAGCCGATCCGTCATTAGTAACTCGCGCGTGGCCTCTGAAGGATCGTGCTGTTGCTCCAACACCACCGCGCAGGATCTCGCAGAGTTAGCCAGCTTCGACCTGTAATAGTCCCGCGTGAGCGTCTCCACGCACGTGTAATTTGGAAGCTTCGCGGCGCGCACTAACTGTTTAATCCTGGCGCGCTCCAGTACCTTTGCCGGATCGTCCTCCGCCAGCGCCAGGGTTGCGGCGAAAGCCAGGATGAGGGATCCTCGCAGGTATCTCACGGCTTGGTGGTAAACCATTGCGATTGTAGGCCGCTGTTCAGCGTCACATAATCGCCGGTGAAGCGATACACATAGTAAGCGCCCTCGCCCTGCCGGGGCAGTTCGAAGGCCATAGGCCTTGACCGCAGATTCCCCGGAGTCGTAGTCTTCGGGCTTGCTGCAAACCGGTTCGGCGTCAGTGAAAGCGGTTCCTTCACGCCGTTTCTCTCAACCGTGTCCCATCGCAGCGCAATCGTCACCTCGTTCGGTTGTCCATAGCGGGTCTCCGCGCGCATCACCCGGCCTTCCACCGGCGCGCCCCGGGGGACTAGGATCGTCTGCTGCTTGAGGTCGCGAATCGGCGCCGCAAGCCGTCCTTTGATTTGGTCCCCGGCTGACGCCTTGTCCGCTTGAATTGCCGAAGTCAGTTCGACCACCACGGGCAATCCATCTGGCAGTGCCACCGGCGATGCGATCGCGGCGGGTCTGCCGGCGAGATCTCCCTCGTTGGCGCCGAAATGCAATGCCGATTCCCCACGGAAGTCGCGGCACGCTGAGAATGTAATCGTATTCTCGGCCTCCGCTCCACCCGGTTCGATGAATCTCTCCCGCGTCAGCTTTGGCAGCAGGTATTGCTCGCCTGCGAGATTCACTGTGCCGTATTCAAGCGCGCTATCGACTTCGCAAAGGTGAGTCGCGGCCGGCAGTTGCTCCGTACGCACATTTAATTGAACTAACTCGGCCGTCGCCGCATCCAAAGTCATTGCTCCGGTGTAGCCCGTGACGATCCATTCTTTGCCCGACTTCACCTTATAATGGCTCTGCTCTTCCGGCACGTTGAACGAATACTCCAGCACGTGGCGCCCGCTGACGGTCTTCTCACCTTCAAATGCGAAACCCGGATCCGACGCCTGGAAAATCCCCAGCAGAGTTGCCGCGAAGGCGCCGGTTCCGATGGCGCCTGCCGGGATCCAATTCCATACATCGATCTCCTCGAACTTCGACGCGCCCGCCCAAGAGTACATCTCTTGCGTATCGGACAGCGCCACATCCAACCGCAATCTGTCGGTGGCCGCGAGCTTGACCAGCGTTCCAACCCCGGCCTTCGCTCTCCGCGCCAACAGCGCATCGCAGGATTTCGGCGCCGGGTCCGCGGCATAATCATACCTGTCTCGCGTGACGGCCTCAACGCACGTATGATTTGGAATTCGCTCCGCATGCGCCATCACCTTATCCCGCAAGCGCATTAACACCAGAACAGGATCGTCGGCCCTGAGGCAAGTAATAAGCCCGAAAAGCAGCAGCGCCAAACCCTTCATACATCAAGAATAGACCCGAAGGTCCTAAGATAAGAAAAATAAGCGAAGCCACCTTTATTCCTCGACTCCTTTGGCTTCCTCGTCTTCCTCGTCTTCCTCGGCTCCCCGCCCCGACTCCCCGTCTCACTTCCCCACACTCCGAATCGTCTCCAACTCAATCGACCACGTCCCCGGCGTCTCCGCCCGTTTCGCCGCCCGCGTACCGGTGTTGACGTCGGACAGCATCTGACTCAATGCATCCGCCGGCGCGCCACTGCGGGTTCCGCCGCGCGTCCGAACGCCTTCAGCCGTAAATACCGCCGGGTCGATCGCCTGCTGTGTAGTCAGCAAAAAGTAACTGTCCACGCCAAAGGGTGCCGCAATCGTGAAATCGATCTTATCGCCGGGCAGCGCAATCGTTGGTTCAAACTTCGGCTGTTCTCCA
Source organism: Bryobacterales bacterium (assembly GCA_963703295.1). GTDB lineage: Bacteria > Acidobacteriota > Terriglobia > Bryobacterales > Bryobacteraceae > PALSA-243. Next base: position 5,633,201 of record OY969810.1, on the reverse strand, counting down.
GTCATGGCGTAAGGTTGTAGATTGCCCTCATTGCCGCGGCCCGTTTGCGGATACAGCAGCGTACATTCACCGAAGCTATCGATGGTAAATACATAGACCCACCGGCGCGTAAGATTGCGAGCGCTCTTTAACGCCGTGTCATCGGCCTTCAGATAGAGCTTGTAGTTCTCTCCATCGCGCACTTCGCCCGCGCTATAGAACGCGCCCGTATCCGCGTTGCGTAGCGCCAGATGATAGGGAAAGGAGTCTTGCGATGGAGGCGATTCGAGCGTCAGCCAGCCGCGAATCCGTGCCAGCGCGCGCGCTTTTTCAGTCAATGTCGCCGGTGCATCCGCCGATGCCGCAATCCAATCGCTGCGCAGCGGCAGCGCCAGACGGCCGCCCATCTGGCGCGCGCTCTCTTCCGTCGCGTCGGGCAGTAGCCATGCGTATTCCACCACATCACCGTTCGCGCGTCCGCACAACCAATAATGCGAATCGGCGCGCTGCTTGGCCGCTTCCACGCTCGCCGCAGGATGTAAGGCCGCGATCATTTCCGGCGTCGGGGGCGCGATCAATAGAAACCGCGCGTGGGCTGGAAGCAGCTTCTTCAGTGCGTCCGCCGTCGGAGCCGCGCCAAGATCCGCCGGCTTCCCCTGCGCCGGATTGGTTTCGAGAATCCAGGAAGCGCCGTTCCAACTCAGGATATGCGTGGGTTGCGCCACCGTTGGATCCGCCATCCATTCGATGCTCGAATCCGACCGTAGCTTTCCCACCTCGGCCACCGTCTTCCGAATCATGTCCGCCGGACCGGCAGGCGGTACAAAGACTCGCAGGTTGGCTTTCGAAGGAGTGACCCAGCGCTCCACCGAAAAAAGATCCCCAGCCTTTACCACGCCCTCGCCGACAACTTGCGCCGTCGACGAGCCCAGTTCGTTAGCCGCCGTAATCTTCAGTTCCACCGGAGTTTTCCCGGCGCTCTTCAACACGCAATCCGGATAGAGCCCCAGTTCCTTGCCGCCTCGCAGGCGAACGTCTGTGCCGTTCACCGATTCCACCAATAGCCGCAATCCTACAGACGAGTCGGCGGGCATTCCAAACAGATCCGTGGCGGCGCGCCCCCGCCCGCCCATCACCGGCTGTTGCGTGACGCCGGACGCGTGCATTTGCGCGGCGACGCGGGCGAACACCCGGTCCATCGGCTCGCCTTCGTATTTCAGTGCGTGCGCCAGCGCCCACGTGAACGCCCCGTGGGCGCCGTCTTCGGTATCCACCTCGCGCGCTTCCTCGCTCGATTGCGCCGCCGCCAGCGTCAGTACCCCCTCTTTCTCGGGGTCGATTGGCTGCTTCGTCGCAGGGTCGATCGCCGCCGCGTCGTTCGCCACAGGCTCGTGCGGCGCGTTCGCGCCCGTTCCGCCGCGCCGTCCGCTGCTGCTGCGCGCTTTGCCCGAAGCGTTCCACGCCCCGCGCGAGAGCGATCCGCTATGGCAGCTATCGGCGATGAACGTCACCTTCACGCCTTTACGCGCGGCCTGCCACAAGATACGCGAGATCTCCTTATCGCGCACGTCGGGCACGTCGCGCCAGTTGTCGGCGGGCACAAGGGTCTGGTCTTCGCCGCCCTGTTCCGCGCTCGCCAGGTTGCGCACGTGATTGCCATGGCCTGAGTAATAGAAGATGCGCACGTCGCCTGCTTTGGCGTCATCCACCAGATTCTTCTGCAGCGCGCCCAAAATTGCGGCGGCAGTAGCTTCCTGATTCTGTAACACAACAAAGTCAGTCACTCCCAGATCGGTCAGCGTACTCTTCATTAAGGCGACGTCATTAATGGCGCCATCCAGATTGTCGAAACGCCAGTAAGTCGCGTCCCCTTCAACCTTTGGACGCACAACTGCCGTCGAAACCGGCTGCCGCTGCAAGCGCGCGCGTTCGCCGTCGTCAGGATTGTAATTGTCGATTCCTACTAGGATTGCGCGCCGTGACTGCGCCGCCAATGTATATGGAAGAACCAGGAGAAAGAGTAGCCATGCGCATTTTCTAAATCCTGACATACCCGGGGAACTCCGGACGATGATACCATGTCGGCTGAGCTTGGGAGGCTTTAATGAAACTTGATCGCCGCGATTTGCTGCTTAGCGGCCCGGCCGCCTTATTCGGTTTCCAGCTTGCAGAAACGCTTCGCGCCCAGGGGCAAAGCGCTGTGCCCGTGGATCCCAACGTAGTCAATTTTTGGGTGCGCGGAATGGGCGTACCTTCTAACACCGTGGTCGGCGCAGAGCGTACCCGCGGACGCCAAGCCGGCGGACCCGCCGTCAGTGATTACGGCCGGGAACCTATGTTTTTGCATCACGATCCAAAGGAAGGAGCGCTCCTCACTCCCGACCAGATTACGCCCGACCGTCTCTCGTCTTCACCCGCAACCAATGTCACGTTTCAACTTGTGCGTATGCGTCTGAACGATGCCGATAACGCGAAGTTCAAAGACTACACTTCGGGCGGAATCTATGTAGATCTGCAGCAGACATCGGCTTCTGCATCGGGCGGCGTGCTGCAGGATGTCGAAAATATAGCATCGTCAGTCTTCAGCGCGATGTTCCATCAGGGAGATGCGAAGAGCGGTTCCAAGAGTGGAAACGGAAGTTCTGGTAGTAGTGGGAAGAAAGGTAAGGGGAATCAGTTTCTTCCGACGCCGCAAGCCTCATCGTCCGCGTCGGGCGGTGCGGCAGTTCCACTGCAGCAAGCCAAGCAGGCCCAATCGGTCTCACTCACAAACGGCGCTGGGCGCTCGTCATTCGCCTGTTTTGCGAAAGATAGGAAAAAGACGCTCTTCGGTAAGTTTGTCGATGTATTCGGCGAGTTAGCGGCTTCGCCCATGCTCTCTTACTTGCCCATGCTTTCTCTCCCGGCGGTTGGCGTTTCCACATTAAATGCGGTGCGCTCGCTGGTGGCCAACTTACAGGCGCACGGTCAGAACCAGCAGTGGATCATGATGAGCACGCCGACGGACTTTGTCACCACTCAGTCGGCGGCGCAGGTTGCGCCGGACGCATTGCGGCTTCCAGCCGGGAACTATGTGCTCATCCCGAAGGAACAATCCGCCGCCATCAAAGATCAATTGGCTAAGTTGAAGGTGCTCGACGGTTTCCTCGTTCCGAAGGAAGCCAAGGCACTAGATGTATATGACGCCTATCCTTCGGCCGCGCCGGGAGTCAGCTACATTACGATGTCCGTGAGCGTGGCTGCATCGAAAGGTAAGGCAGGTTAGATTGCGTGAGTTACAAAGCGGCGGTAATACTTGTCCTTCTTGCAGTCTGTCGCGTGCCCGCTTCCGCGCAGGGTTTTAGCGGCAAGCTCGGCTCGAAAACCACATTGGTGCTCGAACGCCGTCTTCCGGCGGCGGTTAAACTTCCCGGCGCAGCCTTTGCAGTTAAGGCAAACCCATCGCGCGCCACGGACGCGTGCCAAAAGTTCGCCGCGGACAAGCTTCAATCCACCATAGAGACCGCCCTGATTCGCTTCAACTCCGACCTGCAACTCAACCCCGAAAGACCGGATACCGTCATCTCGCTCCGTGTGCTCGAGTGTAACGGGGTCTCGACTCCACAGTACTCCACCACCCTTAACGGCAAAAACAAAGGCCAGCAGCAACAGACTGGTTTGAAGGTCCATGGACACCTTGTAGCCTCTTACCAGGCCCGCACGCGCGGCGGCGGCTTCATTGACGCCGAGCCGTTAGACATCAAATACGACCACGATTTCAACAACGTTAACGCGGCCATCAGCCAGACCAAAAGGCTCATTAGCAAGATTCCGCACCCCGGCCGCAAACACCAGGAAGATGAGGAGGCCGACGAACCCCATACCATGGAGGATGTTCTCGAGATTCTCGTCAATCGCATGACCGATCGCGTGGCTGCCCGCCTCGTAAATACCAGCGAGCGAGTGGAGGTCTATCTTGCCCGCGGCGCGTTCGACGACGCGAATCGCTATGCCGAGGCCGGGCAGTGGACGAAATACGTCGAGACGCTCGAAACCATGACTCCGCTGGCGAACGCCGAAGACGATGCCTATCGCCTCTATAATATCGGCGTGGGCAACGAAGCCTTAGGCTACAAGGCCGAAACGCCCGCGTCCGCTAAGACCTATTTTCAAAAGGCGGTGATCGATTACCGAAAAGCGGGCGAGGCTAACCAGCGGGAGCGGTATTTCATCGAGCCTGTAAATCGCATCGAAATCGCGCTCGAACACTACAAGAAACTTGCCGCTCCGCCTGCCGCCGCGCCCAAAAAAGGCGCAACCAAAGGATCCGGCAAGTGACGTGGCGAGCCCGCCTCGCGCAGCTCACCCTGGCCGGAGTGCTGGCCGCTATGCAGGCTGCAGCGCAAGAGGGCTGCCCGGTATCGAAAGACCTGGTTGTTCGCGCGCTTGAGCTGGTCTCGACCACGCCATCCCGCGAGGAGTTATCCGAGGGCATTTTGCTGCTCAAACAGGCCGAAGAAGCGTGCGACGAAAATGGCGACGCCTGGTATTACCGTTCGCTGTTCGAGCGAAAGCTGGGGCAGGGAAATCCGCAATACTCTCTGGGCAAAGCCCGCGAGCGAAATTCGGCTGCCTTGAAGAGCGAAGAAGATCCGTTCCATCTGGCAACGCCCGCCACGCGCGGCGTACACGTTGCTCCCCAGGCGCCCGCGGAAGCCCACCCAACCGGACCGCCGCAGAAATGGGCGTTGGTAATCGGCATCGCAACCTTTCGTGACGCCCGGCTCAATCTGAAATTCACCGACAAAGACGCCATTTCCATGGCCGCGCTGTTGAAAGATCCCGCCACGGGCCGGTTCGCGGCCGATCACGTAAAGCTAATTGCCAACGCCGATGCGACCACCGTCAATGTCCGCGCCGGACTGAATTGGCTCGCGCGCCAGGCGGCCGAAAACGATGTCGCGGTAATCTACATCGCCACTCACGGCACCGCGCGCGACCAGGACACGGCCGGCGCCAATTACATGGTCACCTTCGATACCGACGTGAAGTCGGAGGACGGACTCTATTCCACGGCTATCCCGCTGCAGGAAGTTACCAACGTAGTGCGTACACGGTTGCGCGCGCTGAAGGCGATGGTCATTCTCGATACCTGCCATAGCGAGGGCGCGCTAAGCCAGACGGTGACAATCCCAGCTTCCATCTCGCCCAAAATGTTGGAACACATTCGCGAAGGGACAGGGCGTGTCGTGTTCGGCGCAAGTCAGTTGGAAGAGAGTTCCTACGAAAGCCCGAAGTACGGACACGGCCTGTTCACTTACTACTTATTGCAGGCATTAAGAGAGAAAAAAGATTCGCCCGTCGACAAGATATTCGAGTTTGTGCAGTCGCACGTAGAACAAGACGCCGCCGCCAATGGCTGGAAACAGCACCCTTTCTTCACCGCCAGCGATCCATCCGTTCCTTTGATATTCGGCTTCTAATTGGCGCAGGCCTTTCGGCCTGCGCGCAAGTTTACTTGAAGCTTACTTCCCAACCATAACGATCGAGAAAGAGCCAGGGACCACCGGCCCTCCGCGGCCGCGGCCGCCTCGACCCGCCGCGGCCGGTGGAGCATCCGCCGGCGGCGCCGGGGGCGCGCCATACTCCGCCGCGATCAGCAGAATGTGGCCCGTCTTCTCATCCACCGTCATCGTCTTGGCCCGCGCCATGGTCTTGACCGTCTGCGTCAGCTCGAAGCTGGTCGGCCCATTCGATTTAACCACGGTCAAAGTGCCGGAGCCGCCATTGGAACTGAACGCTTCGCTGGTCTCGCGATTGAATCCGCCTCCGTCCGTACCGCTACCGATCGGAAACGCATCGAGCACCTTGCCGTCCACTGCGCTGACCGCCACCATCATCGCCGGATCGTGGCACGCCGCGAAAAGTACGCCATTCTTCGGATCGTAGCCGAGTCCCGCCGGCCCTTTGCCTTTCGAGGAAATGTCGTAAGTCGCAGTCACTTTCAACGTCTCCGCATCCACCGCGGCGATCGCGTCCTTGTCTTCCAGATCCACCCACAAATGGCCTTTACCGTCGCTCGCCGCCTGTTCCGGGGCGCCGCCCAGATCCATCGTTCCGACTACCGAACCGTCTTTCGCATCGATGATGGTCGCGTTGGGTTTCGAATGGCTGAAGACCCACACGCGCGCAAGATACGGGTCGAAGAAGATGCCATCGGGGCCACCTTCCACGTCGATCGTCTTAATCTTTTTCAACGTCTCCGTGTCGAACATCATCACCGGTTTGCTGCTGGCGAAACCGTGGTGTGACGCCGGGTCCACTGCCACGCCGTGGCCGCCCGTGCCGGTGATCTCCGAAATGAGTTCCAGCGTATCCAAATTGTAAACACTGACGCGCGGGCTGGGCCCGCTGCGCGGAACATATAACTTACGCCCGTCGGAATCCGCGGAAACATAGTCGAAACCGCCTTCGCCTCCGACCTTGGCGATCTTGAGTACTTTGTATGGCCCATCTTGAGCCAATGCAAGAGCGGCAACCAGCGCGAGGCCGGTCACAGAAATGATCCATGACTTCTTCATTGTTGTTACTCCTTGATCGAACCGTTAATGCTTTCCCGCAATGTAATAATTCATCGTCGGCGTTACTACGAGAGACAAAATCATCGATGCCAGAATGCCGCCGATTACCGCTATGGCAAGCGGCTGCAGCATCTGCGAACCCGCGCCCCAGCCAAGCGCCAGGGGAATCATGCCGGCCACGGTGGCCAGCGCTGTCATGATAATAGGACGCAGGCGGCGTTCGCCCGCGCGAATCATGCTCTCTTCGGCGGCCATCCCTTCGCCGCGGAACTTCTGGTCCGCATCCAGCAGCAGGATGCCGTTCTTAGCTACGATGCCTATCACCATGATGAGTCCCATGAACGATGACAGGTTGAACGTGGTGCCCGTGATAAGCAGCGCGAGAAACACTCCAGAGGTGGAAAGCAGCGCCGAGGAAAGGACCGCGATGGGCGCCGCGAAATCGCCAAATTCAAACAGCAGCACCATGAAAACCAGCACAATGGCCAGCGCCAGCACAGTGGTCAAGTCTTTGAACGACTTCTGCTGTTCTTCATACTGACCTCCGTAGGCGACGCGTATGTTGGCGGGAATATGCAGATCGTGCACTGCCTGCTGTACTTTTTCCATGCCCGCGCCCAGACTAAGTCCTTCGAAGCGCGCGATCACCACCACGTCGCGCTGCAGGTTCTCGCGCCGGATTTCCGTCTGCCCCGGCGTCTGCGTCACCGTCGCCAGCGAACCCAGCGTCGCCGTTCTGCCCGTTCCGCTCACCAGCAGCGTGTTGCGAATCGCGTCGAGTGACGCCCTTGTCGACTCGGGAAAGCGCACGCGAATCGTGTACGAGCGGCCATCTACAACCACCGGCGCCGAGGCCGGTTCGCCCTGCAGAATGGCGCTTGCATCCAGTTCGGCCTCCTGCGGCGAGAATCCCGAGCGGGCAGCCACTACAGGGTCCACGTTGAATGTCAGAGCCGGACCGCTGATCGAGTTTTCGATACCGTCTTCCACGTCCACCACACCCGGAATCTTCTTGATCGCAGCGGCCACCTTCGGCGCCCATGTGCGTAGCGTGGGGGCGTCCTCCGAAAAGAGTTTGATGTTTACCGGCTCGGGCGCGCTGGTCAGGTCGCCGATGTTGTCCTGCAGAATTTGCGTGAACTCCACATCGACGTTGGGTTCCACCTTCGCGGCTTTGGCGCGAACCTCCTCGATCACGTCCTGCACGCTGCGCGATCGTTTGTCCTTCAGCCGCACCAGGATGTCGCCACGATTGGCCTCGGTCACCGCCGCCAGGCCAAGCTGCAAGCCGGTTCGCCGCGAGGTGCTTGCCACTTCAGGCACCGCGCTCACGATCTTGGTGAACTCTGACACGATGCGGTCCGTCTCCTGCAGCGACGATCCCGCCGGAGTGATGTAGTCGAACACGAAAGCGCCTTCGTCCATCTCGGGTAAAAGATCGGAGCCGATGTGAGAATAGCAAAGATAGGAAGCTCCCACCAGCGCCAACGCGAACAGCGCCATCGCCCATCGATGCTCCAGCGAAAAGCGAAGCACGCGTTCGTAGACGCGCATCGTGCGGCCCGACTCGTCGTGATGATGCGGAGCGCGCCCGGTGCGGCGAAGCAGGTAATGGCTAAGTGTAGGCGTCCATGTCAGCGCAAGCCCGAGTGACGTGAGTAGCGCGACGCCGACCGTTACGGCAAGCGCCCGGAAGAACACGCCATTCACGCCCACCATAGTGATCAGCGGCAAGAACACGACGATGGGAGTCACCGTGGAGCCGATCAGCGGCACGCGAACCTCGCGTAGCGCGCTGCGAATGGCATCCGACCGCGATTGGCCGGAATCGCGATGCAGCACGATGTTTTCCACCACCACGATAGCGTCGTCGATCACCAGCCCCACCGCGGCGGCGAGCCCACCCAGCGTCATTAGGTTGAAGCCTTCGCCCAGCAGACGAAGCGCGATGAATGTCACTGCGATCGTCGCCGGAATCACCAGGCCCGCTACCAGTGACGTTCCCCAATCCCGCAGGAACAGCACCATGATCAGCGACGCCAGCGCCAACCCCAGCAGAATGGCGTCGCGCACGCTGTCAATCGATTCGGTGACAATTTGCGACTGATCGTAGAAAGGTTCGAGTTTCACGCCCTTCGGCAGTCCGCTACGAATGCTCTCGATTTCGTTGTGCACCGCGTTCGCCACCTGCACCGTGTTGCTGTCGGGCTGGCGAAAGATGTTCATCAGCACTGCAGGCTTGCCGTCAGCAGTGACAAGCGTGTAAACGGGCATCACCGAAGGCGTCACTGTACCCAGGTCGCCAATGCGCACCGGCGCCCCGGCTGGCGTAGTCTTCACGACGATGTTCGAAATCTCGTCCGGATTTTTCGCCTGCCCATTGACCAGGCTGAGCACCAACTGGTGCTGCATTTCAATCAGGCCGGGTGAATCGATCAGATTGCTGCGCGCGATCGCATCCAGAATGTTGGGTACGGTGGATTGCGTCTGCACCAGCTTTGCCGGGTCGGGTTGCACTTGAAATTCGGGAACCTGCCCGCCTTGCACCACCACCATCGATACGCCGCTCATCCGGTTGAGCCGCGGCTTCATGTCATACGTCGCCATTTCCCAAAGCCGGGTCTGCAGCACCGTATCCGAGGTCAAGCTGTAGCCCATGATGGGAAATGCGGCGAACGTCAGCCGGTTCGCGGTGAGTTTGGCTCCCGCGGGAAGCGATGTCTGTACGCGTGCCAGCGCTGCGTTTACCAACTCCAGCGTCCGGTACATATCCGCGTTCCAGTTGAAGAAAAGGTCGATCTCCACCGTGCCGCGGCTGGTCACAGACCAAAGATGGTCCAAACCTTGCACCGAGTTCAGCGCCTCTTCAATGGGACGCGTCACCGTGACCAGCATCTGGTCGATGGGCGCCACGCCGTTATCCACGCCCACCACGATGCGGGGAAAATTGGTTTCGGGAAAGACGGACACCGGAATCGTCAGCGCCAGGTAGATGCCGATCGCAACCAGCGTCAGGATAACGAAGATGATCGGCTTGCCGTGGCGCGCCGTCCAATGCGCGGATTCGGCGGCTTCGGTTTCCACGGGCGGAGGTGTGAGAATGCTGCTCATTTCTTCTGACCAGCCGGTGGCTCAGGCGCCGCCGACGGCTCCTCCTCTTCGCCCGGCTTCACAATACGAACTTTGGCATTATCGTCCAGACCCAATCCGCCCACCACAACGATCTGATCGCCAGGCGATACGCCGCTCAAGATCTGCACCTTATCCGGCTCGCGCACGCCCACTTCCACCTTCTTCTGATGGATCGTGCTGTCGGCGCCGATCGTATCCACAATCGTGCCACCTTCTTCCGCCGGGAAAATCGCGGAGGCCGGAACCACCGTCACGTCCTTCAGCACATCCGTCACGATGGTGACGTGAACGCTCGTCCCCGGTTTCAGCCGTTCGCCGGGATTCGCCGCTTGCACCCAAACCTGCACCGTCGTGCTGGCCGCATCGGTCGCCGGGCTCACCACCGTTACCTTGGCCGGAATCTCGTTCGTTTCTCCGGTCAGTTTGATGGTGGCCGCTTGCCCCACCTTCACCGACATCGCCTGCAGTTGCGGCACGTTGGCGCGGGCCACCACGCTCGAAATATTCATCACCGTGAGCAGAGGCGTTCCCGGCTGCGCCACTTCGCCTTCATAGAGCGAACGGTCCGCCACCACTCCCGCAATCGGGCTTCTTACTTCGGAATAGCTCACTTGCGCTTGGGCGGAATTGTATTGCGCCTTGGCGACATCCACCTGCGCCTGGGCGCCCTTGATCTGTTCGTCTTTTCCCACCGATTGCAACGCGCGCAGATGTTCCTGCGCGGATTGATACTGCGCCTGCGCCTGCGCCACGGCCACCTGTTGATCGTCCACCAGCTTTCGAGCCAGCGCGCCTTCTTCGAACAGTTTGCGCCGGCTCTCGAGAAGCCTCTGCGCCGCGTCCAGTTGCTCCTTAGACGCATTCACGTCAGTCTGCGCTTTCACAACCTGGTCGGGAACGGTTGCGCCTGAGGTCGCCCGCAGGTTGGCGTCCGCCTGTTCGGTCTGCGCCTTTGCCGCGGCGGCGGCAGCCACCAGATCGCGGTTTTCGAGCAGCGCCACCACTTGCCCGGCCTTCACATGGTCGCCGCGATTCACAGTGAATTTGGCAATGGGCGCCGTAATCTTCGGAATGATCTGCGATTGATCGATGGGAAAGAGAACCGCGTCCGCATCCACCAGCTTGCGGATGGTGTCGGTCGTAACCGGGGCTACCTGGACGGGCGCGATAGGCTCAGCCTTCTCGGCCTCTTTCTTGGAGCAGGCGGCGAGGGCCAAGATCATAAAGAGCAGCACCGCTCGCGCCGCCAGTCTGGTTCGATCCATTGTTAAAACGCTCCCGCGCATGTTTAAAAGGTCCCCGTCAAGGTCTGCAAATTCGCCAGCGCAACGCGGTAACGCGATAACCCGTCATTATAGGCGCCGCGCGCCTGCGCCAGAGTGGTCTGCGCGTCCACCACTTCCTGCGCAATCGATTCGCCGGCCTGATAGCGCAGCACCGTGAGCCGCAAGTTATCTTGCGAAAGATCCACGGAACGGCGTAACGAAGCCAGCTGCCCTGCGGCCGCCTGCGCTTCCAGAAAAAACGAATTCAAGTTGCCCAATAGCTCGCGCTGGGTCGCCGTAAGGTCAACTTTGGCCTGTTGCAGGCGCAGTTCGGCCTGCCTCACTTTGCTGCGCGCGGCGCCCCATGTCCAAATCGGAACCGTCAATTGCGCCTGCGCCACGTTGCCCAGAAGATTGTGGTTAGCCGGATCGTGAATCGCGAACTGGTTGGCGTTGAGGCCAAAGAAATAATCGAAGGAAAGCGACGGCAGCATCGCCGCGCGCGCCGAAGTGATCTCAAAGGTCTGCTGCTGCACCGCCGCTTGCGCCACCCGGATATCGGGATTGTTGTTCGACGCCATCGATTGAATCACAGGGAAATCGGGCAGCGCCGAAGCGCTGTCCAGATCGTCGACTACGGTAAAATCCTGCCGGAAATCGGGGAAAATGAGCACGGCCAGAGCAATGCGCGCCTTGTCGGCCGCAAGTCCCGCATCCTGCACGTCCCGCTGCCTCTGTTCTACCTGAATTTCCGCCTTCACCACGTCCACATGCGCCGCTTCGCCGCCGCCTTCCAGCTTTGTCGTGATGTCGAGGAAGCGCTGCGCCTCTGCTAGGCTCGTGCGGGCATTGGCGAGTTTGCGCGCCCCAATCGCCATCCCGTAATAGTTCAGCGCCACTGCCGCCACGATGCCGCGTGCCGCAAGATCCGCCCTCGCCTTAGCCACAGCCTCTGCCGCGATCGCACGATGATAATCGGCGCGTTTCACGGGCGCGTAGATGTCGCCGTGCACCTGGGCCTGGTCGTTATAGATGTGCGGCCCGTCATTCGAAACGAAGACCCCCGAAGGCGTCCCATTGGGCTGCGTATAAATGAACTGGCTGAACGCCTGCGCGCTGGGTAGTAACGCCGCCTTCGCCTGCACAGCATCCTCATGCGCGATCCGCGCGGCCAGAGAAGCCGAAAGCAATTGCGGATTGACGGCGCGCGCGCGCGTAAGGGCATCCTGCAGAGTCAGTTGCAGTGGCGGACCGGTCTGCGCAAGCGCAGCGCAGGCCAGCAGGCCGGCGAACGGCAAGAGTCGCGGCATCGGAGAGAGTCTCCAGTATAGGATTTAACAGATGAATGGACGATGAACTGGCGCGCCTCTATGCCTGTCCACGCGGCCGTTCCTTGCGAATATAATCGGTATCCTGATGGGGTTCGCCGTCGCATTCAATCGCCAGCGTTGTCACTGGTTCCTCGGGCGCCTTTTCCGGCAAGCCCGTAAATCGCACGCGAAAATCGTCCTGCTCGAATTTCACGTCCTTGCCGCTTGCAAACAGCTTTGCCGATTGAACCTTATTGCGCAGTCCGCCCAGCGCCACTGTCGATCCCGGCCAGAAATGCACGTGCATATAAAGGGTATTGCCCTTGCGTGAAAAACTGGCGTAGTTTGAGCGCCCCGGCTGGCACTTTTCGCTCTGATAAATCGCCGGCCCGTTGCGCTGCATCCAGCCGCCCACCTTCGTCAGAATGCCTACGGATTCCTCGGGTATCGAGCCATCGGGCCGCGGCCCTATATTCAAAAGATAATTCCCCGTGTCATGGGCGCACGTAACCAGATTGCGCACTACCGTCTTGGGCGTCTTCCAATTGTCGTCGGCGTGCTGGTAACCCCAACTGTCGTTCATGGTCATGCAGCTTTCCCAGGCGCGCTTATCGGCCGTGATGCGCTGCTCGGGAGTTGCGAAATCGCCGTCCAGCTTGTTGCGGTTGTTGACAATGATCTCGGGCTGCAGTTGGAACACCATCGTGTTCATCTTGTCCGATTCCCAACCAGCGGCGTCCAACGGCCACGCCACGTCATACCAAAGCACGTCGATCTTGCCGTAGTTGCTCAGCAGCTCATGAATCTGTCCGTGGATGTAATCCACAAACCGGCGCCGCGCGGCCTCATCGGTGGCGCAGCGCGCGCCGTCCGGATGATGCCAATCCATAAGCGAATAATAGAAGCCCACGCGCATGCCCTCGGCGCGCGCCGCTTCCACATACTCTTTCACCAGGTCCCGTCCGGGACCCTGTTTCGGCGCGCAATAATCGGTGAGCTTGGAATCGAACTGGCAGAAGCCTTCGTGGTGCTTGGTGGTCATCACCATGTACCTCTGGCCCGCCTGTTTGGCAAGCCGCGCCCAATCGCGCGCCGCGTTCGGCTTCGGCTTGAACCGCTTCGCCAGTTGCTCGTATTCGGCAACCGGAATTCCTTCGTCTTCCATCACCCATTCGTGACGGCCCAGCACGCTGTAAAGTCCCCAGTGGATGAACATGCCGAAGCGTGCTTCGTGCCACCACTTCATGCGTTGCTCGCGGTCTGCGTCGCCGCCCGCGGGGTTGGCGAAAATCGGTGAGGCGGTTGCAACCGCGGCCCCCGCGGCCATGAGTTGCATGTAATCGCGTCTGGTCATGGACGTCTCCGGGGAACAGAATATCACGAATGAGTTAGCGTTAAAGTGGTGCGAAGGGTGTGTAAGGCGCCGGCTTCGAGGGTAATCGCGTTGTCGGCGGCATTCGCCGTTTCCACGCAGATCATCCCCGTCCAATCGTCAGGCGCCATGTCGGCCAGGCTCTTCGTCTTCTCGATCCACGGGTTCCACACCACTGTCGATGCCGATCCGCTTTTTCTCACCACCACCCGCCGCTTCCATGCCGGGTCGTGGATAACGCAGTCGGACGTTGTGTTCACATACAGCCGGTCGGTTTCCCGCGTGATGCGCACAGGCTCGCTCTCTTGTATCTTACGCGCGAAGTTGTCGGTCTTATCGATATAAGTCGCGCCTTCGAGACCCGAAACGGAAACCTGATGCACATCGCCAATCGCGAAATACGTGTGCAGCGCCTCTTCGAAGACCAGCCGTCGCGCGCTCTCATTGCGAGTCTCCAGTTCCATTTCAAGTTCCGCCCCCACGGTCACGCGAAAACGCAAAGAGAACGCGTCGAACCCCAGCGCGCGGGTCTCATCGTCAGGCGCCAGCGCAAGCGTAATCCTCACCGCTCCGTCATCGCGCAGTTCGGCCCCTTCCATCGACCACTCCTTGGTCCGGGCAAAGCCGTGCATCGGCCCCGGCTTGCCATCCGATCGCGGCCCAAACCATGGAAAAATGACCGGCACGCCGCCGCGAATCGCTTTGCCGCGTTCAAATAAACTCTTCGGGCTCAGATAGAGAACCGGCTTCTGCCCAGCAGGCTTCCACTGAGTTATATGCGCCCCGTGCAGATAGATCTCGCCTTCGGCCGAGGCCGTCGTGATCACGGCGCGGGTACGTCCGCCAGCCCCTTCTTCAAACCGCAGGGCGTTAGGGATATCAAAAGGATGAGCCGAAGTCATAGTACCTATCATCGCAACGGACAAAGAAAGCTGCGATAGACTACGGAGAGTTCCAGGAGGAATCCATGGCATTCTGCACCACCTGCGGCGCGAACGTCAACGGCGCGTTCTGCCCCCAATGCGGCACCCCCGTCAGCGTCGCCCAAGCGCCCCCGCCTGCGCAGCCCCAGTACGCGGCACCCCAATACGCACCCCCGCAACAACCATATGCTCCGCAGCCCGTTGGCCCCGGCATCGGCATGGTCCCGCCGCCTCTCGCTCGCCGCAAGATGAGCCCCGTAGTTGTGGTGTTGCTCATCGTTTTCGGGTTTATCTTTCTCTGTTTTATCGGACTGATGGGAGTCGGCTTTTTCGCCGCCCGCGCTATTCGCAATAACCCAGGCCTTGTGCTGGCGAAGATCATCGCCGCCGGCAACCCCAACCTGGAAGTTCTAAACACCAATAACGGCGCAGGAACCATCACCTTTCGCGACCGCACCACGGGTAAGGAAAGCACGATCACCTTCGACGACGCGCGCCACGGCCGCTTCAGCATCACTGCCAACGACGATCACGGGGGCGCCGCCTCCATGCAATTCGGTGAGGCGGCGAACGATCTTCCGTCCTGGGTGCCGAAATATCCTGGCGCCGCCAACACCGGTCTTTTCTCGGCCAAGGGAAACGACGCGAATGGAAAGGGCGAAGGCGGTAGCTTTGGTTTCACCACTTCCGACCCTGCCCGCAAAGTGCTCGATTTCTACCGTGGCAAAGCCGCCGAACTTGGCCTGAAGGTGAACATGAACACCGATACCGGTTCAGGCGGCATGATCGTCGCATCAAACGAAGATGAGAAACGGTCGCTAACCGCCGTCGCAACCGCCAGCGGCGACACAACTTCGGTAAACATCACGTACGGCTCGAAGCAGTAGGAATCTCGCCGCACGCAGCGGCCCGGCCGAGAAGCAAATTCCCGGGTTCCCTCGCTCCGCAGCGCCACGCCAGGAACTGCTTCTATCGGAATGACAGGGAGGTATGGATCCGCTCGCGTGGCACAAACTGAAATGCCGTGGGTCAAAACAACCGAAGCCGCAGTGGACTGAGTATGGATCTGGTATGCCGCTGAGACCGGCGCCGTCCATTTCGCTGTCAACCGCGGGTCCTCAACCGGACCCGGGTGATGCGCGTTTTCCTTCTGACGAGAGGAGAAGAGTCGAATTATGTATAACTATTCCATTGTCCTGGTCGCTGCCGGAAGTCTCTGCCTGACCATCACGCTGGTGCTCGCCTGGCGCCTGGCCGGCGATGTCGGCCGGCGCGGAGCGCATGCCTCTGCGATGCCTGAGCGGCCGGACTCACTTTTGAACGATTGCGGACTTAAGTGGCCCTAGAATAGCGAGCACTTGTTCTTTCTCCTTCTCAGGCACTTTGAGTTTGTTCAGAACGGCGACCAAGTCTTCGACAACAGCGTCAAACGCTTCGCCGGTGACAGCCCGGCCCTTATGCGCAGTAACCATATCGGCACCCGTGTACTTACACGGCCCCCCTGTACTCTGGCAGATAAAGTCGGCAAGCTTAGCTTTGTAGGCATCGGCATTGGCTTGGCTCGCAGCGGCGTGGACAAACCATTTATTCACCCGATTGTCGGCCAGAATGCTGTCGACAAGACCGCTTGCTACCGCCTGAACAGCAGGCTGTCCGCCCAGGCGATCATAGAGCGATTTTTCGGCGCCGACCGCTTGCGATCCCCACATCATGAGCCCAGCTACTAGCACCAGACCACTCGACTTCCACGTTTTGATTGTCATAGCTTGTCGCATAGCCGCTTCGAGATAGCAGCGTAGAAAAGTTCGCTGATCAGAAGTGGTATTTGGAATACCACTTATCGCATGCGCAATGCTAAACTGTCAACTGATTTCTATTGTCGAATTTGGGAAAATTCACTGCGCCTTTCTTTTCACTCCGACTATGCTTTTCGCATGCTGATGCATGCGGCGTTGCGAGCGCCTGCGCTCACGACGGTGGGCGAGATCGCGCAAGCCTTCGCCTTGCCCGCGGCCCATCTGAACAAGGTCGCTCAGACATTGGCCGCACACGGATATCTGCAGACGGTTCGCGGGCGGTCCGGCGGGCTTCGACTTTTGACCGAACCGAAATTGATTCGACTGGGTGCGGTGGCGATGGTGACTGAGCCTGATTTCCATATTGCGTCCTGTATGTCGCCGGGAGGCGGTAAGTGCCGTATCTATGAACCATGCCTTCTGCGCGGCGTCCTGTCGGATGCTGCAAATGCCTTTATCGCCGAACTTAATAAGTGGACGCTGGCGGATTTGATCGGCAAACGAAAGCCGTTGTTATGGGCGATCGAATCGGCACATGAGGGTCGCCCTGAAAATGGACGGTGACCGGGAAGCTCGGGATGCGCATCGTGCAATCGTGTCCAGATGCGATGCTCCGTATGCCCCTGTTTCTGCGGCGATCTCGAGCGGCTGAAACCTACCAGCTGCACCGCTTCCAGCGTCGAACATAATCTGCTCAGGAAATGCATTTTGCGGGGCGGCGGGCGGCGCGACGTGTGCGCCGTTACGCCCACTCGGTCTGCGGATTTTGCGATGCCTCCAGTAATATGTTTGCGCGGTCTCCCTAATTGGCCGTGGGTGTTCTGGAGACCGCCAGCGGCGACACAACTTCGGTAAACATCACGTACGGCTCGAAGCAGTAGTAGCCCCGCCGCACGCAGCGGCCCGGTCGAGAAGCATCGTCCGTTCCCGCGCGTTGCCCGCCCACTCGGCCGCGCGCTCGAACTCAGCCTTGGCCTCATCGAACCGCCCAAGCTTATAAAGAAGGTCGCCGCGCACGCTGGGCAGCAGATGGTACCGCTGCAGCGACGGCTCCCCCAGCAACGCATCCACCACCGCAAGCCCCGCTGCCGGACCCTCTGCCAGGCCAACCGCCACCGCGCGGTTCAACTCCACAATCGGCGATGGCGCAAGCCGCGCCAGTTCGCCGTACAGCGCAGCCAAGCGCCGCCAGTCGGTAGCCTCCGCCGTCAGTGCTCGCGCATGCACCGCCGCCATCGCCGCCTGCAGCGCGTAGCTGCCGCGCGCGCCGCCCAACCTCTCCGCGCGATCGAGCTCCGCCAGTCCGCGCCGGATCAGAAGCTGGTCCCACAAGGCGCGGTTCTGATCTGGCAGCAGGATCGGTTCGCCCCGCGCATCCACCCGCGCCCTGGTTCGCGACGCGTGAATTTCCATCAGCGCAACCAACCCATGCGCCTCAGGCTCGTTCGGCGCCACTTCAGCCAACATCCTCCCCAGCCGCAGCGCGTCTTCGCAGAGCGCCGGCCGCATCCAATCGTCGCCCGCTGTCGCCGTGTAGCCTTCGTTGAAGACGAAGTAGATCACATCCAACACGGAAGAGAGGCGCGCCGCGATCTCCGCCCCGCGCGGAATCTCAAACGGCCCTCCCTTTTCCGATAAGATCCGTTTCGCTCGCACAATGCGCTGCGCCACCGTGGCTTCCGGTACTAAAAACGCGCGCGCAATCTCACTCGTCGTCAGTCCGCAGAGCAAACGAAGCGTCAGCGCCACGCGCGCTTCGGTTGTCAGCGCTGGATGACAAGCGGCGAAGATCAGCCGCAGCAGATCGTCGCCGAAATCGTCATCCATCGCGGCCTCCAGTTCAGCCGCGGCGCCATCCTGCCGAGCCTCTATCTCCCGGCCGAGCTCCGCATGCTTCCGCTCCAGCATTTTATTGCGTCGCAGATGGTCGATGGCGCGGTTCTTCGCCGCCGCCATCAGCCATCCGCCCGGGTTACGCGGTACGCCCGATTCCGGCCACTGCTCGAGCGCCGCCACCAGCGCGTCTTGCGCCAGTTCTTCGGCCACGCCCACATCGCGCACCATACGCGCGACGCCGGCGATGACCTTGGC
The DNA here is from genome assembly GCA_963703295.1 of Bryobacterales bacterium. Classification (GTDB taxonomy): domain Bacteria; phylum Acidobacteriota; class Terriglobia; order Bryobacterales; family Bryobacteraceae; genus PALSA-243. The sequence continues at coordinate 5,614,773 of OY969810.1, read as the reverse complement.
GGATTCAATCCTCCAAACGGCTTCGATGACGCGGTGGATATTTGTGTCCGGCACTCCCACCCATTACGCCATCTCCCACTCGACGCCGCAAGACGGCGTCACTTCCGCTTGCTGACCTGCGCCTGCAGATCCGCAAATCCTGCCGCGGCTTCTTGTATGTCCGCCGGAAATTCGGCGAACTCCTGCACCTGGCGAACTTCAATCACCTCGTTGTCCGAAGCCGGGCACCGCGACGCCCATTCGATCGCCTCCTCCTTCGACTTCACCTGGATCATCCAGTAGCCGCCAATCACCTCTTTCGCTTCCGCGAACGGCCCATCGGTCACCTTAGGCTTGCCTCCAGCAAACGATACGCGTACCCCGGAAGACGGTGGATGCAGTCCATCCAGCGCCAGCAGCACCCCCGCCTTTTGCAGGGATTCGTTGTACTTCATCATGGCGGAAACCGCCTCTGTGCTGGGCATTGCGTCTGGCTTGGCCGACTCGTACCCTTTGGGAATCATCAGCATCATGAATCGCATAAATATCTCCTCTATCATGACGTCGAACAAGCCGCGCCGGAATCGACGCCGTGGCCATCCGCACATCGAAATTTTTTCGTCGGCTCCGCGTGCCACCAGTTGGCCGTTTAACGAATGCCTGCGGCAACATCCACCACAAGACTCGAAACGCTATTAGGCTTCGCTTCCCACGCGAGTGCGGATCGCAAGTATGGACTCATGAAATCCGGGTCAAACCATTGGTCTGAAGCGATTTCGCTCCATGCCAAAATCTTGTACGCGCCCGGCGCGATGTTCTCGGCCCGGAACGCGCCGAACTGATCGGTAGAAGCCGTTCGGTAAAGGTCGACGCGGCCTTGTAATTGCCCGTCGGGAACCAGAACGACAGTCGCGGAAGGGACCATCTCTCCGTCTTTGCCGCGCACGGTGCCGGTGAGGCGAGCGCCGTCCTGTCCCAGGATTACCTCTACCTGGGTGACTGTCCCCGCGGCCGCTTCCACCTTCGCCGTCGGCACTTCGCGCCCGCCCTCTCGTATCTTCTTGATGTACAGGTGACTGATGTCAACGGAGTAGATGTAGGGTCTGTACTGCGCGGGTTTCAATTTCTCCGTGAAGAAGCTTCCATCTTCGCCGATTCTCACTCTTGGACCGTTCCGTCCATCGTTGGTCCAGAGAATAGAACCGTTTATCCCTTTGCCGTCTGGTTCGATGACGATGTGCCCTTTGATTGCGCCGCCGGCTCCGGGCAACAGGCGGATATTTTCGATATTCTTTTCGCCAACTTCGATCCGCATTGAACCTGGCAAACCGCCGCGTGTTTCCAGTACGTAGCCACCCACAGGCACGCGGTCAAACACAAAACCTCCGTCGTCGGAGCGAACCCAGGTTTTCAGGTAAAGGTCGCGCATGCTTTCCGGCACGCCAGCCGGGAAGAGCGCCAGTTCCTGCCCGCCCACGGCTTCCGTGGAGATCACTCGTCCGCTCACGCGAAATGCCGGTTTGCGCAAGAGCTTGATATCGGCGCCCGACACGCGCGCCCCCACGGTCACTTCGATCGGAATTGCCGCCGCGAAATCGGCGACGCCGGGATACAGGGTTGTCACCGATTCATAACGCATGCCCGACGAAGGCCGCGAGTGGTCTGCATTGTTCTCGTCAATGGGGTGCTTTTCGGCCGTTACAAAATACTTGCCGGGCGACAGCTTACGGAAGCGATACTGGCCGAGGTCATCGGTATCGGTACTGTCAAAGGCTTCGATGCGAAGTTCACCCGATTCGTAGGTGCGCCGCGCCAGGACCAGGTGCGCTTCCTCCAACGGCTCGCCGTCGCTGTCGCGCACGGTTCCTGAGATTACACCGCCGGGGATGAGACGAAGTGCGAGGTCCGCAAGACTCTGACCGGCAATCAGATGAATGACAGCGCCACTGGTATTGGCCGTCTTGGCGCCGTATGCAGTTTCGATATAGCCTGTGCGTTTGCCATAGAGGTGGTAATCGCCCGGGTCGAGATCGACCAGCGAAAAGCGCCCTTGATCGTCGGAAATGGTGGCGGGCTTAAGACCCGGGAACCCTTCGAGCGTGAGCTCCACCTTGGCGAGTGGCTCTTGCGTTGCAAGATCGACCACCGTACCGGAGACCGCGCACTTTTCGGCGGTCTTATCCTGCGGGCCCAGCCATAAAGCTAGAAGCAGCGGGATCATGCCGTCGTTATCCAGCAAAACCGGGGCCAAGGCGGAAAAGCTTGAAAAGCCAATTCCCGGACAACCGTTTGGCGTGAAGGTGCGGCTACACTGTTCCCTTGACCGGTGTTGAAATGGGGCCGCGGCCGAATCGTTTCCGCTCGTTCCAGGGAACTAGCATTAGACATGACCGATGCGGAGTTCCGCCAGGCCTATCAGAGTCACAAGGACCTGCTCTATCGGTTCGCCCGAAGAATGACCGGGTCGGGTCCGGCGGCCGAAGATTTGGTCCACGAATGCTTTCTTCTCGTGTGGCGCAAAGCGGCGGTCTATCATCCCGCGCGTGGAACCTTGCGCAGCTTCCTGCTCGGCGTGACTCGCAATCTCGCGCTCAAACGGATGACTCGCGAACGACCCTTCGACGAGTTGGAAGACGACCTCGCAATCTGCCCGCCCATCGACCTTGACGATCGTAGGCGCGGTGAAACCGTAGCGCGCGCCGTGGCGGCGCTTCCGCCCCTGCAGCGCGAAGCGCTCATTCTGGCGGAGTACGAAGAGATGTCGGTCGATGAGATCGCACAGGCGGTCGGCGCCGCGCAGGCTGCGGTGAAATCCCGGCTCCATCGCGCTCGCGAAAATCTGCGGCGAACACTGGCGCCGCTCTTGGAAACGAAAGGGACAGCTTATGGAACCAAGTGACGATCCAAGATTGACCGAATTGCTGCGCGAATGGCAAGTGCCGGATGCGCCCCCATCGCTCGACGCGCGCGTGCTCGTCCCACGCAAGAACCGGTGGAGCTTTTTATTCACCGGATCCATCCGAGTTCCCGTACCCGTAGGGCTGGCGATTGTGGCGATCGTTCTCGCCATGGGCGCCGCCCTTCTACGGCAGCGAGAGCCGCGGCCCGTCTCATCGACTATCAACTTAATCGACTTCCGCCCGGTGAACGATGTGAACGTAAGGGTGATTCGAAATCATGATTCGAACTAGAACGGCAACCGCCATCGCGGTCGCGGTCACGGGACTGTGGGCGCAAGACGGCCCGCTCTCGGTAAGCGACCCGTCATGGAAGGGAATCGAAATTCGCTTCGCCACCAAAATCGAGCCATCTGGAACCAGGCTTTCCGGCGGAGTGGTCGTCGAGCCGGGGCGCGTCCATCACATTATTAATGACGCCGCTCACAAGCGTTACTTCGGGTACGACTTGCAACTCGACGCGGCTGCGGACGGCCAGACCGCCCAGCTTCGCATCGAGCCGTTGCATGCAACACGCGCCGGCGAACTCAGCGGCGGCGCCGGATGGCTCCGGCTCGATCTTCCGAAATATCCCGTAATCCCCAACGTCAAGCTTGGCGACACGGTCGCCCTCGATCTTTTGGTGAATCCAGCCACCGGGCAGAAGATCGTCGATTACCTGACAGTACTGCGCAAAGGCGAGATGAACCCGTTAAACGCGGCACGTGATTTTACGTTGGCCGATGTCGAAATGATGCTCGATCAGCCCGAAGTATCGGTTAACGGAAAACTGGCAATGACGAGGAAACCGGGCGGGGTCTCGGGCGCGGTGGTGTGGCTCTACATCGCGGACCACGGACGGTTCATCTTGTCGCTCGTTCCCAATGAAAAGCTCGGCTTCAAGAAAAGCGGCGCCGTGTCCGCGGACGGCCTCCTATTTCGCGAGGGCGAGACCGAATATCGCGTGCAGTGTAACAGCCGGGTTGCGCCCGGCTCCGGCACGTACAACCTTTACGTAGTTCACGAGCCCGATTGGCGCCCCCCAATTTCCGCGGATTTCAGGCTCGGCTCGGCCGATAAAGCCGAGTGGGTTGTCGGAAAACATTAACGGAGGAAATCGTGAAAAGAACCAGGCGGATGCGCGTAGCGTGTTTGTTCCTTGCGGCTATCGCACATGCACAAACGTTCGATGTCGCTTCCATCAAGCCGCACCCCGGCGTCATCACCTATTCCGCCGACCCTTCCGTCAAAGGCAATCGCGTGACGGCGACCGCTTCGACATTGCTCGACATGATTACAACCGCGTATCACGTGCGCTACGACCAGGTCTCAGGCGGCCCAAGTTGGATCAACTCCGAACACTACGATCTCGACGCCAGGGCCGATGGCGCCGCCGCAATCAACGCCGAACAAATGCGCGTGATGCTGCAGGCCCTGCTCGCCGATCGATTTCATCTCAAGATCCATCGCGAGACGAAGGAGGTCCCGATGTATTCCCTCGTCATAAACAAGAACGGACCAAAGTTTCGCGAGTCGACCCCGGCCGATCAGCCAAAGGGCCGTATCACGAGCAACGGTTCGGGCATGCACCTGGAGGCCGCGCAAGGAACCATGGCGCAGTTGGCCGCGCGCCTTTCCGGCAACGGCGCGGGCCGCCCAGTGATGGACAAGACCGGCCTAACTGGAAAATACACATATACTCTCGACTGGATGAACGGAACTCCCGCTCCCGATTCCGAATGGCCCTCCCTATTCATTGCCCTTCAAGAGCAAGTGGGCTTAAAACTCGAATCGACCAGCGGACCAAGCGAAATCATCATTATCGACCAGGTAGAGAAGCCGTCGGCGAATTGAGCGAGTCACGCGCCATTTTTTCGGTGACGCCACTTCGTAATTCGCTAACCCTCATCCCATCAACCACTTCCCGCCTCCACGTGCGCTAATCCTTGCACCCCGCCTGCTACGCTCAGCTCAGAGCCCGCCAGCGCGGGCCATGACATCCCGGAGACATCATGACAGACAACCAATTAGAAGCCAATCGCGCCAACGCGCAGCTCAGCACCGGCCCCAAAAGTCCCGAAGGCAAGCGCCGCGCCAGCTTAAATTCTTATAGGCACGGGTTAACGGGCCAGATTCAAATCGGCACGCCCGAAGAGACCGAAGTCTTTCGCGCGCACTGCGAAGCCATTCGCAATGAATACAACCCCGCTGGACCCACCGAAACCTTCCTCACCCAGTCCATCGCCGAGGATATGTGGCGGTTGCAGCGCGCTCGCGCCTTGGAGAACGGCATCTTCGCCCAAGGCTTCCGCGATCATGTCGACCAGATCAACGCCGGACACCCCGAAGTCGATACCGCCCTCGCCCAATCCCAAACCTGGACCGATCAGGCGCACAACCTCCAACTCCTCACCGTCTACGAAGGCCGCATCCGCCGCACCCTGGAAAAGAACACCGCCCAGCTTAAAGCCCTTCAGTCCGAGCGCAAAGCCCTCCACGAAAAGGCCGCCAAACAAGCCGCGCTCTTCATGGAACTTGCTGAGAGTAAGGGTGAAGTCTATCTCCCTGCCTACGATTTCTCACCCGCCCGCGAGTGGGGCGGCTTCGTTTTTTCGGCTCCTGAAATCGACCGCGTTCGCGACCGGGAACGGCGCTTCCAAGAGGCTTGGGAGTGTCATTTGATGGAGCGCGCCGAAAGATCCGGGCCCGATTCCGATTCAGAATTCCTGCCGAACGCCGCATAATCGCTGCCGAAGCCTGCGAATCGAGCCTCAGCGACCCCAATCCCAGGCCTGGCTACAGGATCCTTCTGTCCGAAATACCCCGGCCCGGGTATTCCGCTCGCAAACTTGCTTCCCCTACCCTGAATCTAGACCCACTTATGACCTTATGACGGTTACCCGCGAGACTCTCGACGCTATCATTCAGTTCGACACCTGTACCGTCGCCAATGCCATTGAAACGTTCGGCGTACGGTTGCGCAACGAGGGCTTTACTCAACCCGGCCTGCGCGCCGTTACCGGCCGATACCCTCGCGTCATCGGTTTCGCCGCCACCTGTCGCGTCAACACCGATGGTCCGTCCATCACCGGCGCCCCCTATACTGAGACCACCGATTGGTGGACTGCCATTGAGGCCCTGCCTCTGCCGCGCATCGCGGTGATCCAAAGCGACCATAGGCCCGGCGAATCCTCCTCAGCCATAGGCGAAGTTCACGCCGCCATCCTCCGTGCCTTCGGCTGCGCCGCCGCCATCACCAATGGCAGCGTGCGTGATCTCCCCGCCGTCAGCGCTCTCAACTTCCCGCTCTTCGCGGCCGATATCGCCCTTTCTCACGGCTACACTCACATGGTCGATTATGGCCGGCCCGTCGAAATTTTCGGCCTCAAAATTGAAGCTGGCGATCTCATCTATGCCGATTGCCACGGCGCCCTCTCCATTCCCCTCGATCTAGCCGAGCGCATTCCTGAAGCCGCCGCCCGTATTCGCGTTCACGAACGCCATATCGTCGAAACCTGTGAATCCGCCGATTTCACGCCCCAACGTTTGTTGAACGCCATCCGGAGTCACGCATGAAAATTTTGTTCGCCGCCCGAATCTTCGCCGTGGCGTCTGTAGCCTTTTTAGCCGCCTGTTCAAGAACCACCGCGGACGCCAACGCCGCCCGCACGCCCGAAATACCCATCGTCCCCGTGGCTCAAGTCACCACCCAGGACCTTTCTCGCAATCTAACCCTCACCGCCGAATTCAAGCCCTACCAGGAAGTCGACGTCATGGCGAAAGTTGCCGGCTATATCAAGCAGATCAACGTCGATATTGGCGATCGCGTTACCGAAGGCCAACTCCTCGCCACGCTGGAAATCCCCGAAATGGATGACGACCTTCGTCACGCCAATGCCTCCGTCGAGCGCAGCCAGGCCAATGTCAAACAGGCGCAGGATGAGCTCACCCGTGCTAAATCGGCCTATGACGTAGCCGAGCAATATTACGAGCGCCTCAACGACGTCTCGAAAAAGCGTCCCGGTCTCGTTGCCCAGCAGGAAATTGACGACGCGCACGGCAAAGCCCTCGTCGCGCAGGCGCAGGTAGCCGCCGCCAACTCCGCCGTCGAATCGTCCAACCAGCAAGTGAGCGTGAACCAGTCCGATGTCTCCCGTGTTCACACTATGATGGACTACACCCGCGTCTGCGCTCCCTTTGCCGGCGTGGTCACCAAGCGGTATGCCGACAAAGGCTCCATGATTCAAGCCGGCACCGCTTCCCAGTCTCAGGCGATGCCAGTGGTGCGCCTCTCGCAAAACAACTTGCTGCGGCTTATTCTGCCGGTACCCGAATCGGCCGTCCCCACGGTACATATTGGGCAGCAGGTGGAAGTGCGCGTCCCTAGCTTGAATCGCAGTTTCGCCGGCTTGGTCAAGCGTTTCGAAGACAAGCTCTCGCTCGAAACCCGCACCATGGACACTGAAGTCGATGTCCCTAATCCCTCCCTGGTGCTAATGCCTGGCATGTACGCCGAAGTTAATCTCACCCTTGCCAGGCGCGATCATGTTTTGGTCGCGCCTGTCAATGCTGTCGAGAATGATGAGGTCGCCGTAGTCACGCCTAACCATCGCATCGAGTTTCGCAAGATCCAGTCGGGAATCGAAACGGCCAACGAAGTGGAAGTCCGCTCCGGCTTAAACGAAGGCGACCTCATCGTCCTCGGCGGCCATTCCGGACTGCAACCCGGTCAGGAAGTGCAGCCCAAGATCACCACCATGACTGCCGCCGCGCAATAACATGTCTTCCTTCGCCATCCGCAATCCCTATTTCATCGTCGTAGTCTGCCTCATCATCGCTGTTGTCGGCGTCACCAGCCTTGCCCGCATGCCCATCGACATGTTCCCCTCGATGAACATTCCGGTGGTGGTCGTCGCTACCTTTTATTCCGGCATGCCCCCCGAACAGATCGAGACGGATATCACCAGCCGCTTCGAACGCTTCTTCACTCTCGGCGCCGGCATCGAACACATCGAATCGCGCTCCCTGCCCGGCGTCAGCGTAATCAAAGTCTATTTCCAGCCCGGCACCAATCCCGATTCCGCGGTCACCACCATCTCCAATCTCGCTATGGCGCAATTGCGCCGTCTCCCTCCCGGCACGCTGCCGCCGGTCGTCCTCAAGTTCGATGCCTCCAGTCTTCCCGTCTGCCTGGTGACCTTCAAGGGCGAAGGCCTGAACGAGACTTCCCTGCGCGACTTGGCCCAATTCCAGGTCCGCAACCAGATCGCCGGCGTTACCGGCGCCAGCGTCCCGCAGCCTTTTGGCGGCAAATACCGCCAGATCATGGTGTATGCCGATCCCTACAAGCTCGAAGCCCACCAGTTGAGCTTGATGGACGTCGTCCGTTCCGTGAACGCGTCCAATCTGATTCTGCCCGCCGGCGACGTACAGATCGGCCCTCTCGACTACAACATCTACACCAATAGCCAACTCCGTACGGTCCGTGAAATCGATCAGCTGCCGGTCAAGATGGTGGGCGAATCCCCAGTGCGCATCGCCGATATCGGTTACGCCGAAGATGGCCATCAGATCCAGACCAACATTGTTCGCGTGGATGGCCAGCGCTCCGTGTACACGCCGGTGTTGAAGCAAGGTGGCGATACCAACACTATAGCCGTCGTCGATGGCGTGAAGGCCGCGCTCGGCAAGTTAGTGGATGTCCCCAAGCAGCTTCTAACAAGTGTCGTGTTCGATCAATCCGTCTTCGTCAAGACCGCCATCGAGACCCTTCTCCACGAAGGCGCCATCGGCCTGTTCTTGACGTCGCTGATGATCCTCATTTTCCTCGGCAGCATGCGCGCCACCCTTGCCGTATTCTTCTCGATCCCGCTATCCGCCCTAGCCGCGTTCATCGCGCTATCGCTCGGCGGCAACTCCATTAACAGCATGGTGCTGGGCGGCCTCGCCTTGGCCTTCTCGCGCCTCATCGATAACTCTGTCGTCGTGCTGGAAAATATCTATCGCCATCTGGAATTAGGCGAATCGCCCGCGGTAGCTGCTGAAAACGGAGGTCGTGAGGTCGCTTTGCCGGTGCTCTCCGCCACGCTTACCACCGTAGTCGTCTTCTTCCCGGTGACGTTCCTCTATGGCGTGAGCCGGTTCTTGTTTACCGCCCTCGCGCTCGCAGTGGCGCTTTCGCTCTTCGCGTCCTTTGCCGTCGCCATGACGGTGGTTCCGCTCTTCTGCGCCCGCTTCATTAAAGCCCCCGCGCACCATGGAACGCCCGCTGCCGAACGCCCCGTCACAACCGATCGTCCTTCGCTCGGCGGCCGCTTCAACATCTGGTTCAATAGCGGCTTCGAAGCCTTTCTCAGACTCTACGACAAGCTGGTTCGCGGAGTGCTCCGTGTCCCCGGGCTTTCGCTGGCCGCGTTCGGCGTTATCTTCGCCGCCAGCCTCGCGCTCTTTCCTCTGCTCGGCCTGTCCTTCTTCCCGCGCACCGATGCCGGCCAGTTCGTGATCAATCTCAAAGCCCCCACCGGCACGCGTCTCTCAGTCACCGAAAACGAAGTCGCCAAAGTAGAAGCCGTCGTGCGCCAGATAGTGGCGCCCGCCGATCTCCGAATGATCGTCTCCAACATCGGCGCCACGCCCGATTTCTCGGCTATCTACACCACCAACTCCGCCCAGCACACCGCTTTCGTTCAGGTCAGTCTCAAGGAAGATCACAAGACCGGCAGTTACGAATATATGGCGCGCGTCAAAGACCGCGTGGCGCGCGAACTTCCCGAGTTGAGCGCCTACTTCCAATCCGGCGGCCTCGTGGACGCTGTGCTCAATCTCGGCCTGCCCGCCCCCATCGATGTCCAGGTTGCCGGCTCGAATATGGAGCATGGGTACGCCACGGCATTGCAGCTTGCGTCGCGCATCCGCGCCGTGAGCGGCGTCGCGGATGTCTTCATCCCGCAGGATATCGACTACCCCGCGCTGCAACTCGACGTCAATCGCATACGCGCCAGCGAGTTGGGCCTCAATCAACAGGAGGTCGTCCACAACATCATCACCGCGCTCACCTCGAATACGATGATCGCGCCCAGCTTCTGGATCGATCCCAAAACCGGCAACGACTACATGCTCACCGTCCAATATCCCGAACACCAGGTCAAGAGCCTTGCCGATCTCAAAGCGATTCCGTTGCGCGCGCAGAATGCCAAGGTCTCCACGCGGCTCGATAACATCAGCGATATTCACCGCATCGCCTCGCCCACCGAAGTGGATCACTACCAACTGCGCCGCACCATCGATATCTACGTGCGCCCATTGAATGAAGACCTCGGCCGCATCGCAACTTCCATCGACCGGATCATCGCTCAAACCAAAGTCCCCGAAGGCCTCAGCGTAACTCTGCGCGGCATGGTGCAAGGCATGCGCGACTCATTCTCCAGCTTCGCCCTCGGCCTCTGTCTCGCCGTAGTGCTGCTCTACCTGATCCTGGTGGCGCAGTTCCGCTCTTTCATCGATCCCTTCATTATTCTGTTAGCCGTTCCGCCGGGGATCGCCGGCGTCATTTTTACTCTGTTGCTCTGGGGCACCACCTTGAACGTCATGTCGCTGATGGGCGTAGTCATGCTGGTAGGCATCGCCGTCTCGAACAGCATCCTGATTGTCGAGTTCACCCGCCACTTGCGCGAAGAAGGTATGGCCGTCCGCGAAGCGGTGGCCCTTGCCTGCCGCGTTCGATTGCGGCCCGTGCTGATGACCTCGCTCGCTACGATCATCGGCCTTTTGCCAATGGCCCTTAAGCTCGGCGCCGGCAGCGAGGCCTACGCTCCGCTGGCCCGTGCAATCCTGGGCGGCCTTACCATCTCGGTCCTCCTGACGGTATTCCTGGTCCCCGCCGCCTATGTTCTGGTGTATGACCGCAGGAGCCGCGCTTGAAACCAGTTCTTCTTGCCCTGACGTTTCCCGCGTATTTGATGGCCCAGCAGGCTCAACAGCCCATGCATCTCACGCTGGCCGACGCCCAGCGTCTTGCCGTGCAGAACAACCCGCAATACTCCTCCGCCAAATATCTTGCTGCCGCCGTCCACCAGCAGCCGGCTGAATACCGCGCGGCCGAGCTCCCCAACCTGAGCGGCGCGCTCACCGGCGTCGGCGCCGATAATGGCAGCCGTCTCGCGGCCGGCGCGCTCAACAATCCGGCGGTCTATAGCCGCACTGCCGGCGGAGTCATTGCCAGCCAGTTAATTACCGATTTCGGCCGCACGCATAACCTGGTCGGCATGTCGAATCTGCAAGCCCAGGCGCAAGATCAGACCAGTGAGGCAACCCGCGCCGATGTCCTGTTAGCTGCGACCCGCGCCTATTTCGATGTCCTGCGAGCCCAGGCCGTGCTGAAGGTGGCGGGACAAACTGTCACTGCGCGTCAATTAGTCTCCGATCAAATCACCGCGCTGGCGCAAAGCCAGTTGCGTACCCAGCTCGACGTCACCTTCGCCAACGTGAATCTGTCCGATGCGAAGCTCCTGCAGTTGCAGGCCGAGAATGGCGTGAATTCCGCCCAGGCCGAGCTCGCGACCGCTCTCGGATTGCCCAATCAGACCACGTTCGATGTTGCAGATGAGCCCATGCCCGGCAATCTTCCTGCGCAGGCCGATCTCTTAATCGCGCAGGCCACCCAGAACCGTCCCGACCTGAAAGATCTGCAGCTCAGGCAATCCGCCGCCGAGCGCTTCACACACGCCGAGCACGACCTCTACTACCCCACGGTAAGCGCGCTGGCCGCCGCCGGAGGCGTTCCCGCCGGAGAACCGCAGGTCCCCGGCCATTACGCGGCCGTCGGTGTCAACGTGAATATTCCCATCTTCAACGGCGGCCTCTTCAAAGCTCGCGAATCGGAAGCCTCGCTTCGCGCCAAAGCCGCCGCGCAAAACGTGGTCGATCTCTCCAATCGCATCACGCGGGACGTGCGTATCGCGTGGCTCAACGCCACCACCGCATTCCAGCGCGTTGCCTTGACCCAGCAATTTGTGGATCAAGCGCAGCAGGCGCTCGATCTGGCGCAGAGTCGCTACACCCTCGGCCTGAGCTCTATCGTCGAGCTCAGCCAGGCGCAGTTGAATTTAACCTCGGCGCAGATTGAATTCGCCACCGCCCACTACGATTATCAGGCGCAGCGCGCGGTGGTCGATTATCAGACGGGGGTACTCCGCTAAGCCTATTTGGCCGCTATCGCCGCTGGGGGAACCAATACGCCGGTGCCGTACTTTTCGATGGTGCGTGTCTTCATGTTGTAGACGTCGCCGATCGATAGCACATAGTAAGGTTTCTCCCAAGGCTGATAGATGCGGGTATTGTCATGCACTGCTACCTTCCACTTGCCGATCACCTGGAACCGGTCCCCCGTCACAACAATCGCCGTCCCTTCGGAGAGGCCGATTCCCAGCAGGTTGGGATACTTCTTGATCACCGGAATGATATCGTCCCAGCGGTTGCGCGTATTGATGTGCTGGTCAATGGCGACCTTGCGCAGGAACGCGAAGCCATGCTCGTGCTCCGGTTCCGGCGTCATCACAATATCCGAACCGGCGATCGCCCCGCGCACCAGATAGTCGCCTTGAATGGTGGCGCCCGCCGAACTGCCGCCGATCACGCCTCCGCGCTCCAGCACGTTGTGAAATTCCTTCAGCGTCGAAGTATTGGCGTACGAGTCGACAATGTTCCATTGCCGTCCGCCGTCGAACCACACTCCGTTGGCGGTGCGCAGAATCTTGGCGAACTCCTCCGTATCGGCCACCTTCGGATCGGCCGTATGCAGCATATGGACGTTCATTACGCCGCGCTTCTTCCACGCTGCGACCACCTGTTCTTCCTGGTAGACCTTGATCTTTCCGTCCGGCGTCCTGTTGCCGCCGGCGGTGGGGACAACCACGATGTTCGCCCCCAACCCGCCGGCTTTATTGATGAACGTTTCGAAGATGCCGGTCCCCACGTCGGAACCGCCGCCTTGGATTACCAGCGTCCCCTTGGTAGGTCCGTATTCCGGCTCCTGTGCGAGCGCGCTTCCCGCAAACAGCGTCGCCACAAGGGCAAGATTAAGCTTCGTAACTTTAGAGATGAACATACCATTCCTCCAGATAGCCATAAATTACGGAAGCGTCACCGATTCCGCGCCCGCCAGATAGATCGCATTGAACAGAAACTTGAACGTCCCGTGCGGCTGTCCCCGGAAAGTGATCTCCGGACCGAACAGGTAGACCTTTCCCTTGCCGACATCGGACTCTACTGCCGCCACCGCACCATTCAAGTACTGCTGTCCCCAAGCCCAGCCGCTACGCAGCGGCTCGGCCGATGCGTACCACGCTATGGGTTGCGTGTGAGCATCCTTTTGCACCCGGAACGCCGGGCTGTTGGAGAAAAACATATCGACTTTCGGCGGCAGCCCGTAAGCGATCGGCAGTGTCGTATCCACGCTCGCTTCGAGCACCGACCCCGGCACGTAGAACTTCGTGTTCGGAATTCTCCGTTGCGTGCCCTCAACGGTTTCGGTGAGCGCGTCCGTCATAGGCAGGCCCAGATAATAGCCGAAGCTCGACGACCCGCCAATCGCCACCAGCGATCCGCCGCCCTCGACAAACGAGCGCAGTTGCGGTCCCGTCGTGGCCAGGCTGACGTTGCCAATCTCGTCCTTGAATTCATCGGGCACATTGCCTCGTCCGCCTCCGCGGCCCCCGCGCCCGGGGCCGGCCGCGCCGCCACCCGCCGCTGGAGCGGCATTCGCTTGCGCGCCCCCAGGCGCGGCTCCTGTTCCGGCAGTCGCTCCGCCGTTACGTCCGCCGCCACCACCGCCGCGGCCCCCGCGTCCGCCGCCGCCCGGAATACCGCCTTCGGGGAAGATCAGCACGTCGAACTTCTGGTTCAAACCACCAGCATCGAGCGCCGGCGGATATACCAATTGATAGGGCGTGGGAAACGCCTGCTCGAACATCCAGCGGATATGGCCGGAATCCTGCGAGCCGCCGTAGCGGTCCCACAGTCCGACGCGCACCGGTTTCAACTTGAAGGCCTCGCCGGTCGGCTTCTCGGCGATGCCGGTAAAGTTCAATCCCAAGTCCGCTGCCAGCGTCCGCACAATCGCTGCGGTGCTCGGTTTGGCAGGAATGTAGATGGTCCCTGCGGGGAAAGTCTTGCCCCCGGCAGTAAACTCCTTTTTCAGCCAATAGACGTCCTGACCGCCGTTCAGCATCCGCGTCGTTCCGGTGAAAGCGTCATTCATTTGATGGCTGAGCAGATAGCCTGCTGTGCCCGGCGTGACCTTTCCAGGCGGCGGTTTCAACAATCCGTCGATCTTCTGAAACGGTCCGTCGAAGCCGTCCAGAATCCGGTCAAACTGCACGCCCATCTGGAAGGCCAGCGTATAGCCGGTGATGTCGTAGGGAGGCTTCGGCGGCCCGCCGGGATATTGAAAGTCGTTCGGATGGTCTTGCGGTTCGAGCATATCGCGCAGATGCGGACGGAAAGCCTGCGCCGCCTTGATTACATAGGAGCCGGCCGGATAGCGCTTGCCCTCCACCGTAAAATCCGCGGTCGCGCGATCCACCACAATTCCTGCCTTCAGCAGCGCATTCACGAACTTGGTCGCCGTGGGAAAATCCGCCTGATCCGAAGGAATGATGTAGCCGCGCGGATCGCGCGAATCCTTGGAGCGCAACTGGTCCCAATACCTGACCGGGATCCCGCCCCCTCGGCCCCCGCCCCCTCCGCCCGTGTCTCCCCCGATCGCCGTGTCCCCACTGTCAGCCGGCGCGCCGGCCAATGTTTGCAGCATGGCGAGACGTTTGGGTGTAATCGTCCAATAATCGGTGCTACCGCGCTCAATCGAATTCTTCCCGGCGCGATAGATCCGAAACAGAAAATCTTCGCGGAGCTTGGAAGCGATATCCAGAATCGCGCGGTCGGCCGTCATCAGATACTCAATCGACTGCTTCTGATGCCACTCTTGCCGGGGCCCGATCGGGTCCGGATTATCGGCCATGGGCAAGAGCTTGGACGTCACTACCGGAATGGTTACCGGCGCGGGACCGCCAATGATCTCCGCCAGCAGGCCGATCTGGTTATGAAATCCCGTCGTCGTCCGGTCGCCGCCGTTGAACCAGGTGGAATACGGCGCGCCCGTGCGCATCACCGCGCCGGGCTTGCCTTCCGCAATGAAGCGCTCGTGCACCGCCGCCGAAACGAGGTCGATTCCGATCGGCACCAGCGGGTCCTGATTGTAGTTGAACGGGTCCCGGAACGGTGAAAAGAACAGCACCGATCCGGCCGGTCCGGTCTGGTGCTGATTGAACATGATCTGCGGAATCCAATCGATGTACATCTCGTGGTTTACCGCTTCCGTCTCCGGCTGGTTCGCGATATACGAGTCGCGATTGTCGTCGTGTCCGACGTACTTCTGATACAACCGCGGAATATTCATATTTCGTGCCTTCGGGTCGCTCTCGCGCATGTACCAGTTGGCCACCAGTTCCATTCCATCGGGGTTGATGCAGGTGAGCAGCAGGATGTCGTCGTTGAGAATGCGCATCGTCTCGGGGTCGCTGCGGCTCAATAGGTCGTAGGTCTCCGGAAACAGCGCCTGCGCGTTGATCGATTCCGTGGCGTGCAGCCCCGCATCGATCCACACGATGGACTTGCCTTCCGCTGCCAGTTGATGCGCCTGTTCATCCGTCAGGCCCTCGGCGCGCGCCAGTCGTTGCGAAATCTCCTTGTAGCGCGCGAGCTTCTTATGGTTGGCGGGCGAGGTGATGATGGCCATGATCATGGGCCGCCCCTCCGCCGTCTTCCCGTACTCCACCAACTTCATCCGGTCGGATTCCTTGGCCACCGTATTCCAGTACTGCAGGAGCTGGGTGTAGTTGGCCAGGAAGTAATCCTCGCCGACAGTGTGCTCGCCGACCTTCGGCAAGCTGATGGTCTTCTGAGCGGACGCCGTGCACATTCCGGCGACGGCGATAGCCGCGGCAAGGCGGCATATCTTTTTCCAAATATCCATTCGCATAAGTGTCTGGTATACCAAAGATGAGCCTAAAACTCCACGCGCGCCCCAAGTACGACGCTTCGGGACCCGGAAGCCGAGGTGATTTGGCCGAAACTGGTGCTATCGATGTTCAGATTGGGAGTGCCCCAGATCGGACGGTTCAAAAGATTTATGGCGTCCGCCCGCAAACGCAGCGTGATGTTGTGTTCCGTATTGAGGGTGACTGCCTTCGAAGCCTGCATGTTCAACGTGAATGTGCCAAAACCCCGGTAAGAGGACGGACTCATCGAGCCCAACAAACCCGGGACCGGATTCGACAGCAGAAGTTGCCCATTGGACCCTTGAATCGCTTTCAACGTGCTGAGGCTTTGCAGGTTCGACGGGATACTCGCAACCGAAGGATCGGTCACCTGGGTAAGACCGTTGAAATACACAACGTTGTTGCCGACCTTCTGCACGCTGCCGGAGGGAAGTGGTCCCCACTGCATGTCCGTAGCGCCCGAGCCGTTGAATGTATCCCCGGCGCTGTTGCTGAATGTTGTCGGCGTTCCCGACTGCTTGTTGAAGATCACCGCGGTTTGCCATTTCTCAACCAGACGGGAGACAACGCCGTGGCTCGATCCCACAAAGCGCCTGCCGGGGCCGAAGGGCAGATCCCAAATGCCGCTGGTGCGCCACACGTTGGGAATGTCATAACTCAGCAATTGCTTGCTTAGGTGTTCGTTGCGCAGGGTCAGGAAGCTGCTCACTTCATTTTGCGTGTTGCCGTCATAGCTTCCCAGCGTCTTACTGCGCACGTAACTACCTTGCAATTGCAAGCCGCCCTGGAACCGCTTATTGAGTTCGATTTGTAGCGAGTTGTAAGTGGAGTTGCCGAAGTTACCAACCAGCGCCGCCGTTCCCAATTGCGGATTGGCCACTACGAAGTTGGCGGGCAGACCGCCGTTCAGCAGCAAGCCGCCCCGGATTCCAGTGACGAATGTATTCGAGCCCAGGAAATTGGCGAAGCCGCCGACATTATTATTGATCAAATATGCCTGCAAAGTCGTGCTCTGGCGCATCGCCTGAGAACCGGTAATCGTCGTACCGTTCACTACACCGACGCCCGGAATGTTCAGGCCTTTGAAAATCTGGTTGAGCAAGGGCGAGTTGCCGCCCGCGTCCGTGATGTTAAACGCGTTCAGGATGCCGTTCTCAAAGATATTCACTTCGTTGACATTGGTGCCTTGCGTCAGCTTGCTTCCTTTGCTGCCGACGTACCGCACGTCCAGCACGAGGCCTTTACCAAGCTGCCGCCCCAGCGAAGCGTTCCAATTCTGGATATATCCGCGCTTCCATCCGCTGTCCGCGACGGTGATGCTTTGCGTGCTGCTGTTGTTGTCGTTAATCGGAATCGTTGCCAATGGTGCAACCGAGGGAAGCGGCAATGGCAGCGAGACTTGAGCCAGGTTCTGATAGGCGGAAGGCGTAATCGATTGCGACTGCCCCAGGCCCGGCGCGCCGTACCCGTTGAGCTGATTCAGCAGCGCAAGGAAATTCTTCTCGTAGGCGATGCCATAACCCGCGCGGAAAACCGTCTTGTCCCGGTCCAGCCACGGCAGCGACCACGAGAGACCCAATGCGGGCGCGAAGTCGCGATAGTCCGGCTGCCATGCCTGCACGCCTGGATTCGGCGAGTTCTTCCCGACGAGTTGTAGTTGCATCAAAGAGCCGGGCATATAACCTGGATTGAATTCGGATGCGAAGGTAGTTCCGGATATCCCGAAGATGCTTTGCGAGCCGCCTTCCAGGGCTGTCATTCTGCCGTGCGCCTCATAAGGGACGCCGTAATATTCCCACCGCAGGCCCAGGTTAATAGTCAGGTTGTTACGGACTTTGATATCGTCCTGGAAGTAAGTGCTCCATTCCCGCGTATCCCAAGTGTGCTGCTCCTGGCCGAAGGGCAGATATTGCGGATTAGTTCCGCCTGGCGAGTAGAACATCTGCAGCGAGCTTCCGACCGAACCCGCGAGCGTAGTCAGAAGATTATTCGCCAACGTGGAGTTGGCCCCGATACCGGCGATGGTCGTGATGTTCTGAGTGCCAACATTACCGGCGCCCAACGTGACGCGCGGGATCACGTTGAAGGCGTGAAAACTGTTCTCGTCCACGAGTCGTAGTTCGATGCCGGCCTTAAGAGCATGCCGGCCCCGCAGCCACGACAGCTTGTCCGCGGCCTGATATACCGGCGTAATGCGACCTTGCGGATCTTCGCTGCTGGAAGTCGCATAGGGGCTGGTGGGTCCATTGAGCACGAGGATGTACGGCACGTCGCCGATCGAGGGCAGCAGGCCCGTGCCCTGAGAACTGGCGGTCCAGGGCGCTTGAAATTCAAGGTGGGCGCGTTGTACTCCGATGCGCGCCTCATTCACCATGCTGGGTGTGAGCGTGGAAACCAACGCGATAGAACCAACCGTGGAGTGAGTGACATAAGCGCCGGGAACGGAGGTCGGATACTGCTGCGCGTCGTTACCGTTGAGATAGTTCTCGTAATCGTGGTTGTAGCTGACCGTAAGCCGTTCGGACTGGCTGAAGTTATGATCCACGCGGAAGTCGAGCGAGTACAAATCGTCAGTCGCACGCCGCTGCCAGATATACGCCGCGGTATTGAGCCCATCGCCCGCCGCCAGGTAGTTATTCGGCAAAGGTATCAGCGCCAGGTTCTTGGCAATGATACCGGTCGAGTCAGGCGCCAGGCGATTGGGGTCCAGGCCAAACAGGCTCACGGATTGCAGCGGGCCAGTCGCGCCACGGGGCGACACCGGGTTGCCGCTCAAATCCACCGACGGATTGTTCGCGTTCGCGTTTCCGTTCTGGATGCCGGGATAAAAGCGAAAGATGCCCTCGCGCGCCGCGCTGGTCAGCACGGTATCGGTGGTGGGCGTCTGCGTATGGTTGATACTGGTCTCGAACAGCGCAAAGAAAAACGTCTTGTTCTTGCGAATAGGTCCATCCACGCGCGCGCCAACCTGGTTGAGCACCTGCACGTTACGGGCGATGCCGCTGCGGTTATTCGCCCACGTGTTGGCATTGAGATCGGTATTATGCGCGAAATCGTAAACGCTGCCGTGGTACTTGTTCGTGCCCGAGCGCGAGATCAACTGCACCTGGCCGGAACCGCGGCCAAACTCCGCATCAGCAGGCGATGTGACGACGCGCACCTCCTCCACCCGATCGACGGTAGTGCTGATCATCTGGCCGGTAATGGAAGTAAGCACCGCGTTGTCCTGGATGTTTGTACCGTCTAGCGTAATAGCCATCATGTCCGTACGGGCGCCATTCATATTCACGCCGCTCGAAGCGGAAACCAGACCGGCCTGCGTGGCAACCAATTCCATTGCGTTCCGTCCGGACACAGGAAGATCCTGTATGCGCTGCGAATTGAGAAGGCCGCCTTGCGACGAGGTCAGATAGTTGACTGAATCCGAGTTAGCGACAACCTCTACCGATTCCTTAGTCGTTCCGACGGAGAGGACCAGGTTTTGTTCCAAATGGTCGCCCGCGCGCAGCGTGGTCTGGTTCAAGACCAGAGTCTTGAAGCCGTCTTTTTCCGCGCTTAGGCGATAGTCGCCCGGCGGGAGAGCGGCAAACAGGTAAACTCCCGAGGTGTTGGAAGTGACCATGGTTTGGACGCCGGTGTTGAGGTTGACCGCCTTAATGGCAGTCGTTGGAATTGCGGCTCCGCTGGAATCGAGTACATTCCCGGAAACAACCGCGTCATTACCCTGCGCGCCAAGCACTGGCGTCAGGAGAAAGAACAACGTAAGTCGTAGTTTCAAGTCGGACTCCTCTGTGCTTTGCAAGTCCGGACGCGCAAGATCTCTATAAAAACACGAAGAGCGTCTGAGCGGATCGCAATAGCTAATATGGGAGCGACAACAGGGTTGCTTTTTGGGTAAGTATAGCAGACACCCGCGCAAACTTGAAGTTCATTTTTTTATGAAACTTGCGCGTTACGGGTGCTTCTCTCGCCCGGCGAGGCTAGGCTGCGGTCGATGGGCGAGAGGGCGAGGGCAGTCGGCGCCTGCCGCTATTCGGGTTCCCGTAGCTGCTGGCTAAGGTAACGTTGGTAGCCAAGTTCATGGATTTGATGCACCTGCGCTTCGAGCCAGTCGACGTGCGCTTCCTCGTCTTTGAGCAGACGCTCAAAGAGTTCGCGCGAGGCATTGTCGCCTTCGTCGCGAGCGAGCGCGACCAGACGATTGTACATGCCCACTGCCTCGATCTCCAGTTTCAGATCGCTCTCAAGCTGCGACTGCACGTTGCCGCCGACATTTAATTGCATCGGTTCGGTCAGATTCGGGAGGCCGTCAAGAAACAGAATTCGCTCGATCAGCGCTTCGGCGTGCCGCATCTCGTCGATGGATTCCTTCTTGATATGCGCCGCAAGCCTGACGTAATTCCAGTTCTCGCACATTTCGGCATGGAGGAAGTATTGATTAATAGCCAGGAGTTCCTCTCTCAGGGCCTCATTCAATCCAGCAATTACCTTCGGGTTACCCTTCATTGGTCGTATTGTATCTTACTCGCAGTAGGAACGCGTACGTCCCTTGGAAAGGCGATCTCCTTAACTGATCACTCCCTTACGGATTGCATATAGGATCAGTTCCGCCTGACTGTGAAGATTCAACTTTTGAAATATATTGCTGCGATGGGTCTCAACGGTGTATAGGCTTAGATTCAACAGACTTGCGACGTCTTTATTATTCTTGCCCTCAGCCAGCAATTGCAGCACTTCGCGCTCTCGTGTAGTCAGCAGCTCAAAGCTATCTTCCACTCCGCGTTCCCGCATCTGGCGCATATAGTCTTCCACCAGCATTTTGCTGATCGCCGGACTGAAAAAGGCCTTTCCTTCGCTCACTGCTTTCACCGCGTGAATCAGGTCGTATTCCGCCGAATCCTTCAGTAAGTAGGCCCGCGCTCCCGCCTTCAGAGCGCGTAAGACGTAACTCTCGTCGCCGTGCATACTCAGAAATACTATCGCGATCGACGGCTGTTTTGTCGTCATCTGACGCGCTGCCTCAATGCCATTCAGAATCGGCATTGCAACATCCATTACCACAACATCCGGACGATGCTGCTCTGCCAGGGATACCGCATCGCGTCCGTTGGCCGCATCCGCGATTACCTGAAACTCGGGCACGTTCTCGAGCAGCAGCCGCAGACCTTTACGCACCACGGTATGATCGTCCGCCAGCAAGATTCTTACCGGCTTTGCGGCGCCGCCTGTCATCGGGCCTCCAGAGGCAAATTCACTTGCAGCGCTGTCCCGCGTCCGGGCTGCGATTCTACTGCGAATGTTCCGCCTAGGTGACTGACTCGCTCCTCGATTCCCAGCAATCCCATACCCTTAGTGCGTGTGGCATCGAACCCTTTGCCATCATCCTCAATGGTCACACATAATCGCCGCGCCTCCTGTTTCACAGTGACGGAGATACGGTGCGCCTCAGCGTGTTGCACTGAGTTGTGCAGCGCCTCCTGCACGATGCGATAGACGCTGGTCTTGTGTTCTTCCGGGAGTTCCTCGGATACGCCATCGGCTTCCACTTTCACCCACACCCCGGTGCGCTTGGAAACCTCGCGCGCCTGCCATTCCAACGCCGGAATCAATCCCAGATCGTCTAACATCGACGGGCGCAGCAACAACGCCATGTTGCGTACGACGCCGATGGAGCTCTCCACCAACTTTTTGATCTCGTCCGCCTTCTCGGCTAACGGATCGAGATCGCGCGCGCGAATCAGCGTCGAAAGGTTCGCCATCTCCACCAATACGCCCGTCAGCGATTGTCCTACTTCATCGTGCAGTTCGCGCGCAATCGAGCGCCGCTCCTCCTCTTGCGCCGCGACAAGGCGCGCCGATAGCTGCTGCACTTCGCGGAACTGCCGCGCCGTTTCCGATTCAAGACCCAGAATGCGCCGGACGCTGAATGCCGCAAGCATCAGGCCCAATCCGATAGTCAAGCCGATTGTCAGGCGCAACCGTTGCCGGTAGGCCGCGAACGTCTGTTCCACGCGGGTTTTACCTTCGTTCAACTGCGCTTCATTCAGCGCGCGGATCTGGTCGGCGATTCCCAGCATCGCCATGCGCCGCGGGAAGACTTCGTCGCGCAGAAAGGCGAAGCCGTCGCGTTTGCGTATAGCCGTGCTCCACGAAAAAACCGGGTCGAGGGTTTTCCAATAGTCGGCCAGCGCCGAGGTAAGCGCCTGAAACGGCTGTCGCTCGCGCGCGTGGATCAGCGCGCCATATTGCGTGAGCGCGGCGTCCATATCGTTGCGCGTTTCGAGCAGACTGTAACGATGTCCTTCAGCTTTGCCCGCTTCGGGCTCGAGAAGGTAATCGCGAACGTAAGTGCCCGAGACATAGACATCGCCGCGGATTCGCTGCAGCAGCCGCGTTCGCAAAAGGAAGTCCTCACGGATCTCATCGTTCGCCCGTTCGATTCCCTGAAGCGCCCGCACGCCATCGATCTCGGCAAACGCCATCATCGCCAGAAGACCGCCAAAGCCGGCCATAAGCGCAACAAGATTGCTCGCGCCAGGCTTCGGGCTCAGTGATGGCATAGTTTTTATTATGCGTGACGACAGCCCTCAAAACGTTTCACTAAATTCGCGAGCCAAAACTAACCGAAAGTAATGTCATCCACAACGGCATGAGAGCCAATTACAAATGCATATAACACGGAACGTAGACTATGATAGAATCACCCCGATGACAAAGCACGCATCGTCACCCTTAAATACTCAGGCAGTCTTATTGATAACTGTCCTGACGGCATCTTCCGCTTCGTTTGCACAGAGTACTCCGCAGCCGCTGGTGCCGGGTACTATCGTAACCGGTCAGTGCCAGGGACATGCAACGGAGCCAGGCTGCGTATTGCCGAATCTATTCGGCCCTACCGGTCTAACCCTCTTTAACAATCCTGCTTTCTCACATTATGCCCATTTTGTGGGATCCGCGCAGACGACTTTGAATCAGACGGTAAGCACCGCAATCGCGACGCAACTCGCAATTCTACCGATCATTTCGCCGGCCTCAGGATTTACATACAAATACGACAGTGCGACCGGCGCGTTCGTGCGCACGACGACGAGTTTGGGACCGGTCTACACGGAGCGCGCCGAAACGATCGGCCGGGGCAAGGCATCTTTTGGAGTTAGTTATCAGCGCTTCCGGTTTCAAAATCTTGACGGCATCGATCTACATAAGATTCCCGCGGTATTTACTCACGTACCTGGTACCGGCCCGGGCGGCACCGATGAACCCTACGAAGCCGATGTGATTTCGACCGTAAACAGCATCGATTTAAAATTGGATCAGACCCTAATTTACGGCACGGTGGGAATTACGGACCGCTTAGATGTCTCAGTCTCGGTTCCCATTGTGGATGTCCGTATGGGCGCCAGTTCGAACGCTACCATCATCCGCGTATCCGGTCCGACGTTCGTTCCGGCGCCCGGCGTGCCGCCTGTTGGCAACCCGCACGAATTCAATGCGGCCGGAGCTCTTAACGGAGTATTCACCAGCAACGGGAGCGCCTCGGGAATCGGCGACGTTACCTTTCGTGTGAAGGGAAACCTGTTCACCAACGAAAACCTCGGTGTGGCTCTTGCCGTGGATGTCCGTACGCCCACAGGCAACGCGCGCGAATTTCTTGGCTCGGGTTCCACCGGCATCCGGCCTTTTCTTATCATTTCGGGCCGGCGCAGGTTCTCCCCGCACGTGAATTTGGGGTTCGGCTGGAATGGCCAATCGATCCTTGCGGGCAATATTACAGGTGCTACCGTTAGCGAAGACGCTTCCGATAACACGACAATCCAAAACGGGCCCGCTACGAAACAAAATCTGCCCAAGCAGATTACCTACGCAGCCGGCGCGGACTATGGAGTAACCCGGCGTCTTACGGTGTCTTTCGATTATCTGGGGCAGACGCTCATCAATGCGCCCGGCGCCTTCCTTTCCAATTTCACGACGCAGAACATCGCGGGAGGCACGGGAGCAATTACGCTGCCGACCATTACTGGCGGGACCAATACACTTGGATTGAATAGTGGAGCCGTAGGCTTGAAGTACAATCTCTTTGATAAGCTGCTGCTCACTGGAAACATCCTGTTCCGGCTGGATAATAAAGGCTTGCAGCAGAACGTTACGCCATTGGTCGCGCTATCTTACAATTTTGGGAAGTAAGCTCGTTAGAATTTTGTGATCTCGTGAATAATCCAGCGAGATCCGTTCCGGATCAGACTAACTCGGACGCGCTCGGCCGGGGTTGAAAAAGACCCCCCGCTTTTAGCAACGAACGCTGAGGAGCGCGTGCACACCACGGTAGCCGTGTCGCCTGTTACGACGGGCTGTTCTGAAGGCATAATGTGAAAAGTGATGGATTTGGTATCCTTCAACTGTTTGATTGTGGCCTCGGGTAAAGAATCATAAACTCGCTTGATCGCAGCCGAATCCATTCTGTTGTATGCCGCCTCGAAATCGGTCAACGTCTGCTTGACGGCCTGAATATCCGCGGCCCGAGCCTGGTCCGCTTTTCTTCGTTGGTCCGCCGCCGCCGCCGCGTCGGCGGCTTCCCGCCTTTGGATGGTATCGATGAGACCGCGAGCCTCCTGAGCATGCGGGCTGGCGCCATGACGTGACAGGAAATCTTGTAAAGCAGCCGCGTTGTTCTTGTCGACCGCATTCCAATCGGACTGGTCTCTGGCAGCGGCTTCCGATTGCTGCAGCGCCTGCTGCAACTGGCTAATGTGCGATCGCGCATCCGCCTCGTGCGCGCCGCCAGGGTGTCTGCGTAGATAATCGTCGAAATCCTGTGTCTTCTGAGAATTTGCGACGCGCGCCCAGTCCTGGGGTTCGGTATCAACGGTCTTAGGCACCGCGGGAGCCGTAGGACCAGCTGGAGACGAAGCGGGCGTTTTTGTCATCGCCACTTGGGCAGCGGTTGGCCGGACTGGCGCTCCCCCAGCTACAAACTTCAACTCGAACTTCGCGGATGTATAGCCTTCTTTGGAGAGCTCAATCGCGTGGGTCCCGACAGCAACTTCCGCTCTAAAACTTCCACTTGCATCGGTCTGGCCGATGAGGTGGCTATCCACCTTCACCGACGCTTGTGGTTGCGTTCCCTTAATCTCGAGCGCCGCTTGCGTGGACGATAGCGCGAATGTAATCTGTTTTTCCTCGCCTTTTCCAAGGCTCCCTGTTTGAGCCGGCACAGGACGTAGACCATCCTTCTCGATGCGGATGGAGTACTCTCCAACCGGCGCAGGAATGCGCGCTATACCGTGCTCTGTGCGTTGCGGACTGAGCCGGTTGTTGAGATAGACCTTGGCGTCATCCACGCCGGCGTTAATGATGAACGTACCCACATTGCGGTCAAGCGCCAGAAATATACTGAGCGTAGGATTGGGCTGGATGTCGACCACGATGGATCGGCCTCCGACCGCGATTTGACGCGACCCTTCCCGGAGTTGAGCCAACGGCGTAGCTGTATTTGACGCAGTCTGGCCGGCGGGTTGGCCATCGACTAACACCGGCCCCGTTCCACAGTTACATGCGATTGTTCCGCTGCCGCCGGCATTCGCCACGACGGCGGCCTGTACGTCTTTGGCTGATATCGGGGTGGCGAGCGTGGGCGGCGCGCCCGCGGTGCTTTGCCACTCCGCCTGAAACTCGGCTTCACCTCCAGTTACCCGGATGTTATGCGGCCCAGGCGCCAAACCTGAAGCAGTGAACTGACTGCCATGTAATGGAGCAGCGGGCTTATCGTCCAGATAGACGTTTCCACTCTCGAAGTTGGTGTTGATCCGTAACTCCTCCGGCAGCGGCTCGAAGGTAAGCGGCGCCTTCAATTCCGGCGTTCCCTGTGAAATCTCTAGAGGCTGAGTAATCGCGTGAAACCCGTCTTTAGTGGCGGTCAGAGTGTAGTTGCCAGGCCGAAGATCGAGAACGCATTTCGGCGTAATGCACTGTACGCCGCCGACAGAAACTGAGGCCCCATCGGCATTCGAGGTGACCGTCACCGACACGCTACGCCGTGATTTCAAGAACGGTGGCACGACAAGCAGAGCAGCCGCCAAGACGGCAGCAACCCCTCCTGCGATCGCGAAGTGCTTCCGGTGCGACGAAAAAACACCCACCATGCGCGCACGGGCAAATTGCTTGCGTCTGAGGGCAATCAGACGCTCGATCTCTGCTACAAGCGCCGCCAACTCCGCATCTTCCGAGACCCGCGTAGAAACGGCCGCGAGCCTGGCGCTTATCGGCTCAATTTCGGTACTCTGCGCGGCGCGTTCGGCCGCAAGCTTGACCTCGCGCAATTCCGTGAAAAGGGCCGCGCGCTCTTTCTTTAACGCATCGTTGATCCCCTTGTGGACGCGTTGCAGCCTGGCGTCATCCGGGAATTGGCGCATGGTCTCTTCGAGCAGCGCCACGGCGCCCCGCCGGTTTCCGGCGGTTTGCAACTCCTGGGCACGGGTGAGCGCGGACTCTATGGCCGCCTCCAGCTTTCGTTTCGCGACCGACTGCAGCAACTCTTCAGGAACAGGATAGGCGGAGTCTGCCGATTGAATGAGCGAGATCCACTCCTCCGCTCTACGCCACTCGGTATCGATGACTGCTTGCGCGTTCTCGATCAACTTCTCAAAAACGCTTTTTCGAAGTCCACTATCATCTGCGCTTGCTTGAATCGCCTCAGCGGCGCGTGCACGGAAATCGTCCCACTTTCCGCGTTCCCGCAGCGCGCGCAGTTTGCCCAAGATGTCGCGAACGCGCCGCTGTTTTTCGCGCAAATCGGTTAGGCGTCGGTCGAGATCGTTAAAGGCGCCGGCCTCGGGAAACTCGGTACGCGCCCGCATCAATAGTTCCTGGGCTTTTCCGAACTCGCCCGCCTTCATCAGAGTCTCGATCTGAGCTACCCGCTGAGCGATCGCCTCCGCATTCGCACGTTCCCGCGCCGCCTTCACGCGCTCAATTTCGCCATTGAGCCCAGGGAATCGCTCGTAAATGGTGGCCAATTTATTCCATTGATCGAGCGCCTGGTCCCATGCCCCGGCGGCTTCATGGGCGCGCGCCGCCTCGACTATTGTTTCGGCGAGACGCAGCTTGTTTTGCGCGATCTCGAGATCGCGCGTGAGCGCAGCGTCAGCGGGATAGCGGGCTAGCGCTTCCTCAAGAATCTTCGCGCGCGCCGCCAAATTCGATTCCCGTTCCGCCCTCTGGCGGACCGCGTCTAAATCGGCCGCTCGCCGGCCCCGTTCGGCGTCCTTTTGCAGCGACAGGAAAGTGACATGTTGCGGGAAGCGGGCCAGATAACGGCGGGAAATCTCAAGCGCCGCGTCAAAATTCCGCGCTAAGAGCGCGTTGGTCGCGCTCTCAATATCCGACAGGTGGCCGAGGGGCTTTTCGGCAGCGGACCGAATCTCCGCGTCTCCTGGATATTGAGCAACCGAGCGCTCCGCGACGCCCCGCAATTCCGTCAGCCGGGCGGAATTGGCGGCCTCAGCGATCAGGCCTTCCAGGCTGCGTAATTCATCCAGATCGAGCTGGCGCTGTTTGCGGCGCTTCTCAGTCTGCGATTCATCCTGAAAACGTTTGCGCAGTTGCAATAGTCCCGAATCTTTGGGGAACTCGCGCAGCCATTTTTCTAAGCGTTCGATCGCTTCCGGAAGTCGGCCCTCCTCGGCCAGGCGGACGCACTCTGCCGCGGCGCTTTCAATGGCAAGGCGCCTGTCGTGAGCCTGTTTGGCGCTCTGCACCGCGCGGCGGCCATCCTCAATAGCGGGTTCGTCAGGCCATTCGCGCGCTGCTGCAAGCAGCAACTTCATGGCGCCATCGAATTCCGAGCGGTTGGCGAGCGCTTGCGCTTCCTCGATCTTTTTCTGAACCGCCGTCATCCGCTCAGATGCAGCTACCTGGTCGCGCAGTCGATCCCGGAGCGCGATCCATTCGGGCGCGGAGCCATAGTCGGCGGAGCAATCCTCCACCATTCTGAGGGCGTCATGCACCTTTCCTTGCGCGGCCGTGGTTACGGCGTTGTCGAGGATTTCGCGCATCCTGGCGTCGCTTCGCAAACGAAGCAATTCCGGGTCGTCTGGAAAGGTCTTAAGTGCGGTTTCCGCTCGTTCGCGCGCTTCCGCATAGCGCTCCTGCCGGGCAAGTTGGCGGACATCCTGCAGTATCTTTCGACGAGACTGCTCGCGCAGCCACTCCTGCTGATCGCGTTGAACCGATTGCTGCAGGTCTACCAGGCGCGCTTCGCGGGGCCAAGTTTCGAGCCCGCGCTCCAGGATCTGCAGCGCGCGGTCGAATTGCCGGGATTTGGCGAAGGCCCCGGCCTCCTCGGTGAGCGCGGCAATGGCCTGCTCGCGTCGCTGCAGGTCCAGTTGCTGACGTGCGCTCGCGGCAAGCGAATTGAGCTCAGGGTTGCCGGGGCGCCGTGCTAAGGAGCGTTCCAGTGAACGGATCGCGTCCTCATGCCGTTGCTGCTCGAGGAGCGCGTTGCCTTCCGCCAGAGCGGCCTGGATCTCCTGGCGGTCCGCCAAATCCTTCTCGGTTTTGGCCAGCAGGGAGCCGAGCGACGGGGCAGTAGGAAATTTAGTGCAGGCCGCGCGCAAGGAGGCGATGGCTTCATCCATCCGGCCGGCCTTGAGGAGGGCATTGGCCGCCGCTACTTCCTGACCGACCTCTTTGTCGTATTTGTGTTTTTCCCAGGCAGCCTTTAACCGCTCTCGCAGTTCGAGCAGCGCGGGGTCGTCGGGATATCGCCGCAGGGCGCGAGCCAGCGGTTCGAATGCCTCCTCGAAGCGGCCCTTGGCGGCCAAACCGTCGCAATCCCGGATGGTCTTCTCAATGGTCTTACGGCGTTCTTCGGCGGCCTGTCGTTCGGCCAAGGCAGTGCGAGCCTGCGCCAGCAACGGTTCCCACCGCGGTTCCCCGGCGTACCTGGCGGAGAGATCTTCAAGCAGTTTCAGCGCAGCGTCAGGCCGGCCGCTTTGTAATAGCGCGGTAGCATCGGCGACGCCTTTGTTCACCGCTTCGCGACGTTTGTGTTCGTCACGCTCCCCTTCGATTCGCCGTCTGGTTTCGAGCAATGCGGGTGAGGATCCCAAGCGCGTTAGCAGCTTAAGCGCATCTTCGAAGCGGAGAGCCGCGGCTAATCCCTCGGCTTCCGCGATACCCTGCGCGATGGCTTGTTCCTTGCGCCATGCCTCAGCCGCGGTCTTGACCGTTTCCAATTGGCGCAGGATGGCTGGTTCGGCCGGGAAGGCGCCGAGACCTTTTTCAAGCGCCGTTCGCGCATCGTCGAACCGACGGTCGGACCCAAGATTTTGAGACTCGCGGATTAGAGTATCAATCGCCTGTGTTCGCTCCCGAAGCCGAAGGGCATCTCGAACTTGTGCGGAAAGCGCTTCCAGATCGGGCTCGCCGGCGTAATGCGCCATGCCCTCATTCAGAATCTCGGCCGCGTCGTCCAGCCGTCCCCTGGAGAGCAGGAGGCGTATTTCACTCGCAGTGCCCTTGACTGCTTCGCGGCGCTTGTGTTGCTCCCAATCGCGCGCAATTCGTTTTTCGAGTTGATCGAGCTCCTTCTCGCCGGGATACGTGCGTAGCGCTCCACGGACCAGATCGAGGGCGCCTCCGAAATCCAGGCCAGCCGCCATGGTGGACGCGCGCTCGGAAAAGGACTCGATCTCCTTTTGGCGCTTCCAGGCCGCTTCGGCGTCTGCAATCTGGTTGCGCCGATCGAGCAAATCGCCGTGGCTGGGCCACTTTTCCAAACCCTGGTCCAGAGCCGAAAGGGCGCGGCCAAAATTCTTCGCGGCGGCAAATTCGGAGGCCTCGCGGAGGATCGACTCAATCGCGCGCGCCATCTCAATGGCCCGCAACTCCTCATCCGCCTGTTTTAAGAGATCCGCAAGAAGGGGCTCTCCGGGATACTGAGCCAAAGCCTGCCGGATAAACTGTTGTGCATTGACAGTCTGCTTGCGCTGCAGCATTTGGGCAGCCTGATCGGCGGCCTTGCGAACGGCGTCGGCGCGGCGTTTGCCTTTCCAATCCTCTTCGAGCTTGGCCAGGAGATCGACCAGCGCGGGGTCGGAGCTATAGTCGCGCAGGGTGGATTCCACCAGCTCGATGGCTTCCGCAAAGCGCTGCTGAGCGCGTAGTTGCGCACACTCGCGCAGCGTATTGTCGATCGCCTGCTGGCGTTCCCACGCGGCTTTCGCCGCCATGGCGCTACCGAGCGTGCGAATGAGAGCCGTTTCCCCCGGGAATTGCTTTAACGTTTCTTCGACCAGCGCCAAGGCGGGGTTGAAATTCTTGGACTCGGTGAGGGCGTTGGTCTTCTCTACGATCTCTTTAATTTTTCTGGCGCGCGCCTCCGTCTCCAGTTCCTTGCGCGCGTAGGTGAGAAGATGCGTGACTTCCTGATCCTCCGGGTATTCTATGCGTAGCGGTTCAAGCCGCTCGACCGCCTCCTCCAGCCGCCGCGCGCGCAGCAGGTCGGTAACTATGGCCATTTCGGCGCGCAGCTTGTTACGGCGTGCCTGCTCAGCTTTCTCGGTTTGCAGGCGCGACCTCAGGCGGGCAACCTGCGGCGCATCCGCATCGGGTCCAAGGGCCGCGAGAATTTCGATTGCCTCATCGTATGCGTGCAGCACGATGAGACCTTCCGCTCTGCCTACAGCCTCTTCGATACGCCGTTCCCGCTGGCGGCGTTCGAGTTCGGTCTGGATGCGGGCGTGAAGCTCGGTCGCCAAAGGATGCTGGGGATCGTGGAGAAGCGCTTCGGAAACGCTGCGAAATGCCAGAGTGAGTTCATGCTTGTCTAGCTCCTTACGCGCTTCCACAAGCAGGGATTCGGCTGCCCTGTTACGTTCCAGCATGGCGCTGGCCTGCTGAATCCGTTCCTGGATGGCGTTGTTTTCGCTATCCAGTTTCAGCGCGGCTTCCAGGTTCTGTACTGCTTCCAGGAAACGGCGTTGCGCGAAATGAACCTCCGCGGAGCTAACCAGTGCCTCGATTTTGGGTTGGATCGCGATGTGATGCAGACGCGTTTGCAGGGTTTCCCGCAGCCCCCGCGCTATGCGGTTCGAGGGATCGAGGCTGAGGACTTCGAGGATAAGCGACTGCGCCGAATCGAGCTGATTGTTTTCGGCGTGATCCTGCGCCTGCGCAAGCAACTCCGCGGCGCGCTGCTTCCTCAGCTCGATGCGTACGATCTCGGTATCGAACTGAACGTCTTGCAGGCTCTGATAGCGCAGTTCGCGATCTTTGCTGAGGGTTCGTAAGATAACGCGCTCTAGGGCTTTGGGACACTCGGGAACGAGATCGCGAATCGGCGCTGGCTCTTCGAAGCTGATCTTGTACATCAGCATTCGCGAATCCGGCGCCTCGAACGGATGCCGGCCTGTGAGGAGCTCGTAATAGATTACGCCGAAGGCGAAAATGTCGCTGAGCGCATCGATCTCGGCGCCGCTGAATTGCTCAGGCGCCATGTAGTTGAGCGTGCCGATCAGCCAGCCGTCCTGGGTAAGGCGCGTAGCGTCTCTATCTTGGGTGATACGCGCGATCCCAAAATCCATGATCTTGACGACGCCGTCGGGGCGGACCATGATATTGGCCGGCTTCACGTCGCGGTGCACGACCTTGCTGCGGTGAGCGCAACTTAGCCCTTCCGCAACTTGCGACATAATGTCGCATTTCTCCAGAAGCGTGAGCGGCTTGCGGGAACTGAGGATGTGCTGCAGATCCTCGCCTTCCAGATACTCCATGGCGAGGAAGGGCTGGCCCTCATGTTCCCCATACTCGTAAACGGTGACGATGTTTTCGTGGCGGAGGTTGCCGGCTACCTGAGCCTCATTGCGGAAGCGCGCCAGCACCTCTTTGCCGCGTTGGGTGAGGACCTTGATGGCCACGGTTCGGCCCATGGAGGCATCGTACGCGCGATACACGCGTCCAAAGCCGCCGCGACCCAGTTCCCCCAGGACTTTATATCTGCCGATCTGTCCTACCGTCTCCTCGGACATTGCGCGAGCGACCGAGCCCCCTCTCCCCCGCGGCTCCTATTATATTCAAGTTCAACGTTTTGTTAGCGATGTGAATTTTTTTCAGGTTTTTGGGGGCATTCGAAGAGCCGTGGACTCCGAAATCGCGCGGGATTGGCGGCAGGGGCCTTCAGGGGAGGGGAATAACTTGGGGAAACCCGCGCGAATTCGACTGTAAAAGCACAATTGTTACGCGATCGTTAAACGTTCGCGCTATAGCGGAAGTGGGTTCCGCTTCTTGCGAACACGCCCGAGATGGCGATGGTGCCGGCGGTGATCTGCTGCAGCATTCCGGCCAGACTGGTGGGTCTGACGTAGAATACTTCCGCGATCTGATTTGCGGGCGTACCGGTAAGACTACAGATCAGGATGTTGTTTCCCACCGCCCCCATGGCGCGCGCAATTTCGTCCGCGCAATCGGCGAATAGTTCAGCCAGTCGCGCCACGATTCCGGCAGGCGTCGGGCTATGGGTTCGCGGAAGTTGCGGATTTTGCCGCGGGTCCGGCCGTATTACTCCGGTAATGACAAAGACGTGTCGCGCAGTGACGGCCGCCTGAAGGCGTTGAATAGCTGGCATCTTATCTGAACCTCCCGTTTCGTTCGAGTCTGGGATCTTGTTGGGAAAGGATGTATATTCCCTTCAAGACTCTTATCGGACCCAAGCGGACGTTTCGCGAGCGTTTCGCGTTCTGCTAATCTCAAGAAATTTGGAGCACCCCTTTTATGCCGACAAAGCTAGCTAAAGCCCCCATTCGCCCAAAGCGCACGAAGACCGAAATTCAACGGGAATTCGAAGAGATACAGGAAATATCCGAGCAGGCCCGCGAGACTGCCGATCCGAAGCTTGAAGATGCTTCCCGGCGCCGTGAAACCGAAGTGCGGGAAGCCGTGGAGGGCGTTACCGTTGAGTCCGTGGTGCAGCGTATTTCCAGTCTGACGCTCGAAATATCGAAAGCGCTCTCCGGTTTATCGGGCCAACTGACCGCGGAGGTCCAACTCCTGGCGTCCGTACGCGAAGCCGTCCTAATCGAGCGCGAAGAGCTGAATCGCCTACACAAGATCGATGTCGCCGCGACTGCCGTCGATCAGCTTGTTCAGGACTACGCCCGCCAAAAGCAGGAACTCGAGGCGGAAGTGGTCAGCCGGCGCAGCGGATGGGAAGAAGAGGCGGCTCGCGCCGAGCGCGAACGGAAGGAACAGGAAGAGGCTCTCCGGAAGCAACGCCAACGCGAAGGCGAGGACTTCGAGTACAAGAAGACGCAGGAGAGAAAAAAGGCCCAGGACAAGTATGACGAAGAGATTCGTCTACAGGAAAAGAAGAATCAGGAGAAGCAGGAGACGCTCGAAAAGAGCTGGCAATTGCGCGAAGCGGCATTGAAGGAACGCGAAGTGGAAGTGGCGCAGTTGAGGAAGGACGCCGAGGCATTTCCGAAGCGATTGGAAGCAGAGGCGAATACGGCCGCCGAACGAGCGCGGCGCGAAGCCGAGGCCCGGCTGCAGCAGGAAAGCCTGCTCATGAAGAAGGACGCCGAGGCCGAGAAACGGTTCGGCGAATTACGAGTGAAGACGCTGGAAGATACAGTCGCGCATCAACAGAGCCAAATCGCAGCTTTGGAAAAACAGCTGGCCGACGCAAAACAGCAGGTCCAAGATATCGCAGTGAAAGCTATCGAAGGCGCGAGCGGCGCGAAGACGCTGTCACACATTAATCAGATCGCGATGGAGCAGGCTAAGAATAGACCTCAAGGTTGATGCGAGGGAGAAAAGAAGAAGCGCGCGAGAAGCGGCAACGCGAAAAGAAGCGAGCCGCTAAAGGAAAACACTAATGCGCTGGCCACTCTGTTTCCTTGGTTTTGCCGTCATACCCTGATATTCCGCGCTCTTGACAACTGGTATAAACAAAAGCGCGGCTAATGGAATTTTGGCGCTCACACGATGTCGGCGTCGGGCACGCCTGAAGGCGAGTAATACCCTGAGGTAAAAGAGTGCGCTAGGAACTTATTGAAAAAACGACCCGAGGCCTCCGATAAACCAGATGAACGCCGATAAGGCTTTGTTTTCATCCGCGTTGATCTGTGTCAATCGGTGGCCAGCGGTTTTTCGGCATTTTTCAACAGATTCCTGGTCGTCCGACGGCGACCGCTACGCTCCCTGCCGCGTTTCCCGCCCAGTATGCTACCCGGCAGCCAGCGCCCCGCGCGACTGACAGGAACTTTTACGTTCACAGCTTCTTGAAAAATATTTTGATCGCCGTGCTCCAACCCCTTCAATGGTTTAGAGCAAACCGCATCCTTCACGCCCCTCTAACTCTGGAACCCTCCTTGCTACTCTCCAAGCAAGGGCTGCCCAGCGCATTCACCGCGCCGGGCAGCCCTTTACTTTTGACCGCAGAAGGAGAAATCATATGATGCTGCCACGCAACTTCGAAACCAACCGTGCCAACGCGCAACATTCTACCGGCCCAACCACTCCCGCCGGCAAACACACCGTCAGCCAAAACGCCGTCGTTCACGGACTCGCAGGCCATAAGCACGCCGCGCTCCCCGGCGAAGAAGACGCCTTACAGCAACACTGCCGTGCTCTCCTCGAAGCATTTGCCCCCGTCGGAGCCATCGAAGAAGCCCTCGCCCAGGACATCGCCGAGGACCGTTGGCGCCTGAGGCGCGCACGTGCTATGGAGAACGCCCTATTTGCCCGCATCGCCCAGGAGCAATCGGCCGACTTGCCCCCCGCCGCAGCCCTAGTCGAAGCATGGATCGATCCAGCCAAAGGCCTTCAGCGTATCGCTCTCTACGCCAGCCGCATCCAACGCGCCATCGAAAAGAACACCACGCGACTCGACGCGCTACAGTCCCAGCGCAAAGCCGCCTGCGAAAAAGCTCGGGACGAGGCCGTCCTGCTCACGCAACTAGCCCAAAGGCCAAACCTATGACCCCGTGCCCGATTTTCCGGGCCACGCAGTTCCGGTCGGCTTTGTTTATTCAGCGTCCGAAATCGCCAGCCTCATCTCGCGCCGTGCCCGTCTTGATGAGGCCATGAAGTTGGGACAAGCTGCGGTTAGCCGCGCCGCGAACGCTGCATAATATAATCAGATAGTCCCAAAGCCCCTCTGAAGGAGCATTCCATGCAGTCGCGTCGTAATTTTATTGGCAAAGTAGCTACCGGATTGGCCGGTGCGGTCGCCGCCAACGCCGTTCCCGGCGCCAACGATCGCGTTCGCCTCGGCATTATCGGCGCGGGTGACCGTGGCTCGGAGATCCTGCGACAGGCGGTGTCGCTTCCGGGTGTGGAGTGCGTGGGCGCGGCCGATGTTTACACCTACCGGTTGGAACAGGTCAAGCAGATCGCTCCTAATGCCAAGACCTACCTGGATTATCGCCATCTGTTGGACGATAAATCGGTCGACGCGGTGCTCATCGCGACGCCGCAGCACCTGCATGCGGAATGCTTCACGGCCGCGCTTGACGCCGGCAAGCATGTCTATCAGGAAAAGACCATGGCGTTCAATCCGGATCATGCCAAGCGTATGCGAGCGGCCTATCAGCGCGCCAGCGGGCGCACCGTCGCGATCGGCCATCAGTGGACCTCTCTCGGACAATTCACCGATGCCGCGAATTTTCTGAAGCCTGAGCTCATCGGCAAGGTCACTATGGTGCAGGCGCGTATGTACCGCAACACGCCGCATGGGAAGCCGCAGTGGGCGCGTCCCATCCGGCCCGATATGACGCCGGAAAATATCGTGTGGAAGGCATTCCTGGGTGAAGCGCCGGCTCGGCCATTCGACGCCAACCGCTATCTCAACTGGCGTTTCTTCTGGGACTATTCCGGCGGCAACGTCTTCGAGAACATGTGCCACCAGCTTTCTTTCTGGTATAAGGCGCTCAATCTGTCCATCCCCGACGCGGTTACGATGACGGGCGGTCTGTACATCTGGAAAGACGGCCGCGAAGTGCCCGATACTATGAACGTCTCGATGGTCCATTCCAAAGAAGAGATGCTCTTCACGTGGGATTCCGGCTTCGGTAACGAACGTCTGGGCATCACGGAAGATGTGTTGGGTACCGACGGCACGGTCAGCCGGACGCAGCAAACTATTAAATATCTTCCCGAGAAGAAGAACCGGCCCGACGGCACGGAGATGACCGGCATGACGCGTTCCGATCCCAAGGCGCACATGATGAACTTCATGGATGGCATCCGCAATGGAACTGCGCCCAACTGCCCGTTCGATCTCGGCTTCCGCATCGCCATCGCCTGCCGCATGGCTGTCGAAAGCTATCGGCAGCAGCGCACCGTGCGTTGGGACCCTGCCAAGGAAGAGATCGTTTAAGGCGCCCGCGTGAATTTCGAGTACACCGAAGAGCAGACGCAGCTCCGCAAGGCCGTCCGCGAATTCGCCGAAAGCGAAATCGCGCCGCATGTCATGGAGTGGGATGAAGCGCAGACCTTTCCACTCGAAGTGGTGCGAAAGCTCGGGCAACTCGGCTACATGGGCGCCATCTTCCCTGAGGAACTGGGCGGCGCCGGACTCGGCTATATCGAGTACGCCATCGTCATCGAAGAGCTGGCGCGCGTGGATGGGTCGGTGGGCATCATCGTAGCGGCCCACACCTCGCTCTGCTCGAACCACATTTACAAGATGGGCAGCGACGAGCAGCGGCGAAAGTATATTCCCAAGCTTGCGAGCGGCGAGTGGCTTGGCTGCTGGTCTCTAACTGAACCCGAAGCCGGTTCGGACGCCGCCGGCACGCGCACGAAGGCCGTTCGCGACGGCGCCGATTGGCTGGTCAACGGCGCGAAGACCTTCACCACCAATGCGCACTATGCCGATGTCTGCGTGGCCATGGCCGTGACGGATCGGGCCGCCGCGCAGCATGGGATATCGGCCTTTATCGTCGATCGCGGCACGCCCGGATTCCGCGCCGGTAAGAAGGAGAACAAACTTGGCCTGCGCGCCAGCGCTACGGGCGAAGTGATCTTTGAAAACTGCCGCCTGGCCGCGGGGCAGCTCTGCGGCAAAATCAACGAGGGTTTTGTCGACAGCCTCAAAGTGCTCGATGGCGGACGCGTTTCCATTGCCGCGCTTTCCATCGGGATGGCGCAGGGCGCCTACGACGCGGCGCTGAAGTACTCCAAGCTGCGCAAACAGTTCGGCCGCCCCATCTCGGAATTCCAGACGATTCAAAATAAGCTGGTGGATATGGCGGTGGATCTCGACGCCGCGCGCCTGCTCAACTACCGCGCCGGATGGATGCTCGATCAGGGCAAGCGCGTCACGCGCGAATCCTCGATGGCGAAGCTCTTTGCGTCTGAGGCCGCGGTGCGCATCGCCAATGAAGCCGTGCAGATTCACGGCGGCTACGGCTTTATCAAAGACTATCCTGTCGAAAAATTTTATCGCGACGTCAAGCTCTGCACCATTGGCGAAGGCACCAGCGAGATCCAACGCCTGGTAATCGCGCGGCAACTCTTGAAATGACCGGTAGGGCGCAAAAGATCCGCGCCGGTGAGTTGCGCGCGCTGGCCCGCGCGGCCACAGGCGTTGAGAATCGCGATCCCGAAGCCATGGCGCTTCTGCGCGAACTTGCCCCGTTTGCGGGACATGCCCGCGTGGTGGGCATGACGGGTCCACCGGGCTCCGGCAAAAGCACGTTAGTGGATGCCATGGCGACGGAGTTGCGGCGGCAGGGCAAGACGGTTGCAATTATCGCCGTCGATCCGACCAGCCGCATCACAGGCGGCGCTATTCTCGGCGACCGGATCCGCATGCAGCAGCATCACGAAGACGATGGCGTATTCGTCCGATCGATGGCCACGCGAGGCAATGCCGGCGGACTCGCGCGCGCTACCGCCGATCTGGTTCAGTTGATGGATGCGGCCGGCTGGGACTACGTCATCGTTGAGACAGTGGGCGTGGGTCAAGATGAAATCGAAGTTGCTAAACTCGCGCAGGTAACGGTAGTGGTCTTAGTGCCGGGTCTTGGCGACGACGTGCAAGCCATCAAGGCCGGCATCATGGAGATCGCGGACATTTTCGCCATCAATAAGTCCGATCTTCCGGGCGCGGAAAAGGTGGAACGGGAAATCCACGCCGCCAGTGCGGCGCCCATCGTGCGTACGATCGCCACGGAAGGCACGGGCATCGACCGGCTTCTAACCGCGATCTCTTCTGCGGCCCATGAACCACTACGCGTGGCCAAGGTCAGCGCGCCTGGCGTCGCGATCGATCATCTGGGCATTGCTGTGAACGATCTCGGGCCGGCGATTTCGTTCTATGAAGAATTGGGATTCCGAGTGGCCCATCGCGAAACCGTCGAACTGGAAAAAGTGGAGGTGGCCATGCTACCGGCGGGTGATTCGCGAATTGAGCTTCTGCAACCCGCGGCAGGCGATTCGCCCATTTCCAAATTTCTCACCAAGCGCGGACCGGGTTTACACCACCTTGCTTTGCGCGTGCCCGATCTGGACGCAACAGTCGCGCGCTTGCGCGAATCCGGGGCGCAGTTGCTCAATGAACCGCGCGCCGGCGCGGGCGGCCATCGCTACGTATTTATTCATCCAGCCTCTGCTGGAGGCGTATTACTCGAACTGATTCAGGAGACTTCCAATTGAAAGCCGAAATCGGAATTATCGGCGGCAGCGGGCTATATTCCATGCCCGGCTTCGACGCCGTAGAAGAGGCGAACATCGACACGCCGTTTGGCCGGCCATCCGACAACTACATAATGGGTCAGTTGGCCGGACGTCCGGTCGCGTTTTTGGCGCGACATGGCCGCGGCCATCGCATCTCGCCCTCGGAGCTGAATTTTCGCGCCAATATCTATGGCATGAAGGAGCTAGGCGTCGAGCGGATTCTCTCGCTGAGCGCCGTGGGTTCTCTAAAGGCCGAGCATAAGCCGCTCGATTTCGTCATTCCCGACCAGTTCTTCGACCGTACGCGAGGCCGCGTTTCCACGTTCTTCGGCGAAGGCCTGGTGGCGCATGTGAGCTTCGCCGATCCGATCTGTCCGCAGCTTGCGGGCATCGTCGCGGACGCCTGCGACGCGGCCGGCGTCAACGCCAAAAAAGGCGGAACGTACCTCTGCATGGAAGGCCCGCAGTTCTCCACCAAAGCCGAATCCAACGTTTACCGCAGTTGGGGAATGGATGTCATTGGCATGACCAACCTGCAGGAGGCCAAGCTCGCGCGCGAGGCCGAAATCTGTTATGTCACCGCCGCGATGGTTACCGATTACGACTGCTGGCATCCCGAACATGACGCCGTGACGGTGAACGAGATTGTCGGCAACCTGGTCAAGAATGCCGAGAACGCGTGTAAAGTAGTTACCGACGCGGTTGCGCGCATGCCGCGCGAGCGCGGCTGCAAGTGCGGTTCGGCGCTGGCGCACGCCATTCTTACGGACCGCTCGCTGGTTCCTGAAACCACACGCAAGAAACTGGGGCCGATCGTTGCGAAGTACTTCGTGTAAGGAGATTGCGCAGGAGGTACTCGAGAAGTGTATCGCCGGCGAAGCGCCGAAGGACCTGCCGTACGCTCTCGTCGAAGAGCCATGTTCCTCAGCCCTGTTCGGCATCCTGGCCGAGGGACTGGGCGACCGTTTTGAACCAGCCCTGTGCGACGCGTACGCCCGTCTCTTTTCTCAAGCCTTGGCGCACGTCACGGGCGCGGACGCCGGGCAGATGGTATCGCGTTACGAATTTGTCCGTCGCGTGCGCCCGGTGACGGCGGAACCGACGCTCGTCTTGGTGCTTTCGCGCGTCACCTTGGGCGCCGACGTTGCAGTTACCAGCGTTTTGCTCGCCGCTGCCAGGAAACGGTTCCCCAAGGCGCGGATCGCGTTCGCCGGTCCGCGCAAGAATTACGAACTCTTCGCTGGGGATCGAGCGGTGGAACATATTTGCATTGACTACCCGCTGGGCAGCCTGCGGCAGCGCCTCGCGGTCACGCCGCAACTCACCGGTTTCGCCGCCGATTCCGATTGCCTGGTGATCGATCCCGATTCACGGTTCACGCAACTCGGTCTGCTGCCGATCTGTCCGGACGACCGCTACCGCTTTTTCGAGAGCCGCACCTACGGGGCGGAAACGGACCGGCCTCTACCCGAACTGACTGCGCAATGGGCCGAAGAGACGCTGGGTGTATCTGGCGCTGCGCCCTTCGTCTCGCTGGCAGAGCCGATCCAGCCGCAACCACGCATCGCCGTGAGTCTGGGCGTGGGTGGGAATTCGGCGAAGCGTATTCCCGAGCCGTTCGAAGAGCGGCTACTCGGCGTTCTCGCCCGGCGCGGCCTGCCGATCTGCATCGACAAAGGGGCGGGCGGCGCGGAGGCTGAACGCGTCGAGCGCGCTGTCGTGCGGTCTGGAGTCGAGGCGCAGTTCTGGGAAGGCTCATTTGCCGGCTTTGCCGCCATCATCGCCGGGAGCTCGTACTACGTCGGTTACGATTCCGCCGGCCAGCACGTTGCCGAGGCCTGCGGCGTCCCGTCGCTCACAATCTTTGCCGGCTTCCCGGCGCGGCGTATGTTCGATCGCTGGCGTCCGGCCGGGGCCAATTGCCAAGTGATTCGCGTCGATAATCCCGATCCGGAGAAGACCCTGAGCGAGGTGGAATCCGCGTTTGCCGCGCAGGCTGCACCACGGTGAAGGCTTGTCTCTTGGCATCTGCGCGATTAGACTGGTTTCGAAACAAAAGAAGCGTGGCGGCGTCTAAAACCGCTAGGGTGTCCGCTTAGCCGCCGACGCCTGGGATAAAAAAGAAAAAAATAGCTCGGTTTGCTATGGAAGACTCAGTCTTGAGCATACCCGCGTCAAAGTTCCTCTTGACATGGAACGAGTTTAGTACTAATTAACTAGTATGCAACGCCGCAGCCCACTCTTACCGCACAGGACTCGAAATCATGAAAACGGAGCAGAAAAATATCTGGAGATTGAAATGACAAGACTCTGGGCGTCTGTGGGCTTGGCTGCCTTCCTTTCCGTCGCGGCGTTCGGCCAGTCCGCCGAGCCGCAGCCGCAGTTCGAAATCGCGGATGTCAGCGTCAGCGCCAATAAGACGAACAACGCTTTTGTGCGGACGGGTCCGGTGCGCGGTAGCCGCTATGAAGTGAA
This sequence comes from Bryobacterales bacterium, assembly GCA_963703295.1. Lineage (GTDB taxonomy): Bacteria > Acidobacteriota > Terriglobia > Bryobacterales > Bryobacteraceae > PALSA-243. The sequence goes on along the minus strand of OY969810.1, from coordinate 5,573,651 downwards.
GATGGCAACCATGGTGGACCTGATCCGCATCGCATATGGCATGGATGCGGATAAGATCTTAGGCGGCCCGAACTGGCTGGAGTTGGACCGGTTCGATGTAGTCGCCAAGGTTCCGGCCGATTCTACGCCGGATACCCAGAAGCTGATGCTTCAATCCCTTTTGAAGGATCGTTTCAAGCTCACGCTCCACAAAGACGTCAAACCCCTCGCGACTTATGCGTTGACGGTGGGGAAGAAGCCGCAACTCAAGGAGTCCGACGGAACCGGGGAGACCGGATGCAGGCCGCAGACCGCGTCCGGCGCGTCTACGGAAGGCGGCGTCCGGCTGATGACCAGCGGCGCGAATGGCGCCTCGGTGACGATTAACCTTGGCCCGGGCATGACGATTCATTACCTGTGCCGCAATATGACGATGGAGGCATTTGCCGCGGGATTGCGGGGGATGATGGGAGCCTCTCTCGGTCCCAACCAGGTGTTGGATGAAACCGGCTTGAAGGGTAACTGGAACTTCGACCTGACGTGGTCGATGCAAATTATCGGACCGATGATGCAAAGCGGAGACCGGATCTCGGTTTTCGATGCGCTGGAAAAACAGATCGGGCTGAAGCTGGAACAGAAGGCGGTTCCGACGCCGGTTCTGGTTGTGGATAGCGTCAACCGGATCCCAACCGAAAATCCGCCAGGCGTGGCGGAGGCTCTGCCGCCGATTCCGGTTCCGACCGAATTCGAAGTTGCGGATGTGAAGCCCAGCGATCCGGACTCGAGGATGGGACGATTCCAGATGCAGCCGGGAGGACGATTCGTATCTCAAGGCATGCCATTGAGCTTTTTGGTCAGCCGAGCCTTTAATAGCTTTAACAACGCGGAGGTCGTGGGACTTCCGGCATGGGCCAATTCAGAGCGCTTCGATATCACAGCCAAGGCGCCCTCCGCGGGACCAATAGGGCCAGGGTTGGATATGGAATGGGTGGCGCCCATGGTGCGCGCCCTATTAGTAGATCGGTTCAAGATGACCTATCACAAGGAAGAGCGGCCGGTACCGGCTTACACGCTGGTGGCGGCGAAACCCAAGATGAAAAAGGCGGATCCCGCCAGCCGCACCTTCTGCAAGAGCGCCGCTGCGGCGGCCGGGGCGGCGCCGGGTTCGCGAACCATGACTTGCCAGAACGTCACCATGGCGCAATTCGCAGAAAAGCTCGAGAACACGGCGCCGGGATTGAGTTGGCCAATCTTAGATGCGACCAAGCTCGAAGGCGGCTGGGACCTTGTGCTGACGTTCAGCCAGATCAACCCCGCGATGATGATGGCTATGGCAGGGCGTGGGGGAGATGCAGGGCAACCAGGAGCTGCGGTACCCACGGCGGCGGACCCCACTGGCGCATTTACGATTTTCGAAGCGATGGAGAAGCAACTCGGTCTAAAGCTGGAACAGCAGAAACGCCCAATGCCGGTAATCGTGATCGATCACATTGAGCAGAAGCCGACTGAGAACTGACGAGCGCCTGGCGTTCAGGCACGGATGATCGACTGCATTTCGTGGATGGTCCGTTCGACTTCCTCATCCGTAGTGTAGAAATGCGGCGCGACGCGTATGCCGGCGCCGGGCCGATAATCCACCATTACGTCGCGGCGTTCCAACTCCTTTGCGACGTCGCGGCCGTTGGGGGGATCGAGCGTGACCACGCCGCCGCGCCGGCCGGCTGTCCGGCAGGTGTTTACGGGGATGCCCGCATCATCGGCCAAGTCCATGAGACGCTGAGTCTGACGCAGCGATTTCTCGCGAATTGCGGGGACGCCGATCTCGCTCACGATTTCGTGCCCGGAGCGCGCCGCATACATCGCAGGTACATTCGGCGTGCCGTTCATAAACCGGTAGGCGCCGTCCGCGTAGTCGATGGGGCCGCCCTCGAATTCGAAAGGGCGCGCATGCGCCACCCAACCGGTGTTGCCGGGCTGAAGACTGTGCCAGAGATCGCGGCGTACATAAAGATAGCCCGCGCCCGGTCCGCCACAGAGCCATTTCACCGAGCCGCCGGTGGCGAAATCGAGGTTGAGGTCGCGGACGTTCAACGGTACAGTTCCGGCCGATTGATATAAATCGGCGATTACCAGGGCGCCTACGGCATGCGCCCGCTCCACAATGGCGGCAAGATCCTGCAGGTAGGAACTGCGAAACGCGACATGGGAAACAGACACGAGCAGGGTCTCTTCGTCGATGGCTGCGACAACACGCTCGGTGGGCATCGTCAAGCCTTCGGCTTCAACCGCGACCACGCGCGCGCCCTGCCGTTCGAGGGAATGATAGATATAGTCGTTCGAGGGGAAGTTCAGGCCGTCCGTGACCAGTTTGTTGCGCTTGCCGGACCAATCGAAGCAGGAGGTTACCAGCGATTGGCACACCGAAACATTCTGGTGCATCACCACTTCGCCTTCGCCCGCGCCAATGATCGTCCCAATCCGGTTGCCCACCGTGGCCGACATCATCCACCAGCCTTCTTCCCAGGCGTGGATGCCGCGCGTGGCCCAGGCTTCAGTGAATTCGCGCATGGAATCGACCGTTCGCCGGGGCATAGCGCCCAGCGAATGGCTGATCATGTAGGTGGTTCTTTCGAGGATGGGAAATTCGGCGCGCCAACGGAGAAGGGGATCCTCCATGAGCGCCTGAGACGGTGGCCTGCGCGAATCCAAGCGTGTATCGATGTCCATAAACGCGTGGACGCCCGGATTTGGCCCCTAATTCGCGACGCAGAGACGGCGGGCGGCGCGGCGTTGTTTCAAGCGTTCGTTGGCCTTTTTCTGCTTTTCAGCCGAAACCAGCGCTTGGCACGCGTCGCAACGCTTACGTATGCGGGATTTGGTGATGAACTGAGCGCCACATCGGCGGCACTGCTTGGTCATCGTTTCTTCTAGAGGAAGAATCCCGGGTTTCTTGGGAAGCAGATGGCTATAGTGAAAATCGCAATGATTCATTTCCTGCACCTTGGCTATATACAAAAACAGTCTTACGAACCGACAAAAATTCTCAGAAATAATGGGGAAGGAGCTTTTATCCCCTCAACTGTGCCAGATGTAACAGTATACCGCAAAACCTCACGCCGCTGCCGAAGGGGCCGGATGAAAAACGTCTTCCGCGGCCAATACTTCCCAGCGTAAGTGATTGATATAAAAGATCAAAATTGGTTCCGGGTAGGTTGCTTTCATTTGATTGTAAAGCCTTTCCTCCCAGCCATCCGTAAAGTAGGTTTTGGGGTCGATGTCTTTGGCAAAGAACCCGTTCTCATGGGGTACTCCCAGGAAATCTAAGGCGGCGGCAATCATGTCGAGGTGGGAGACAAGAACGGATTGGCCGAGGTCCTTACCAAAGTCCTCATCGCCTTCCATAATCCGCGCCCAGAACTTGGGAGCCGATTTCCGCAGAATTTCGGTGTTCACCTTGTTCAGATGCGCACGTACTTTGAAACCTTCGTAGATCTGGTAAGTCTTTAGTTTTCCGATGGAAATGCCGCGAACGAGGGAAGCGAAGTTCTCCTCACCCAAACCGCGGTACAAGTCCGCAATAAGCATAGACTGTTCAGGTTAGCATGCGCGGGCGCGTGTTCTCTACCCTTAGAATTGTCCAACGCGTAATGAGCCTGAAGAGAGGGTTTGATTCCAATACGGAGGGAGCCCAAGAGCGGAGTTTGATTCCAATGCGGAATGAGCCTGAAAAGGAGAAGCTGCTGATGAATGCAAATCCGCATGACGAACCTGGAACAACTCAGTTTGGGCGAGATGGAGGAGCTGCTTTCGAGCAGCCGGAAGGTGACGTGGGAAGCCAAAGATGTCGCAGCGAAGTATGCCATTATTGCTGCCGTGCTGAAAGCGCAAAGCTACCGCAAGTTAAGCAAGCGGGAGCGCGGCATCGTGCGCCGCTTTCTGGCGAGGGTAACGGCGACCAGTCGCGCGCAATTGACCCGGCTGATCGGCCGCTGGATGGAGGAGCGGAAGATCGTCCGCAGGCCCGCCCAACGCCCCCGGTTCAGGGCGCGCTATCTGCGGGAGGACATTGTGCTCCTGGCCGCCACCGATGCGGCGCACGAGGATCTTTCCGGACCGGCGCTGCGCCGGATCCTGAGGCGCGAATTCACGCTCTTCGGCAGACAGGAGTACGAACGGTTGTCGGATATTTCGGTCTCGCACCTTTACAATCTCCGGCGCAGCCCGGCCTACAAGAGCCAGCGCGTCCGAGTGCAGTCCACGCGAAGCCGGCAGATCGCCATCGGCGAGAGGCGCAAACCCGATCCGCTCGGCCGGCCGGGCTACCTGCGCGTGGACACCGTGCATCAGGGACAAAAGGACGGCAAGGCGGGCGTCTTCCACATCAATGCCGTCGACACGGTGACGCAATGGCAGACCATCGGATGCGTGGAGACGATCGGCGAGCGGCATATGCTGCCGGTACTGGAAGCGATGCTGCATCAGTTCCCGTTCCGCATTCTGGGATTTCATTGCGACAACGGCTCGGAGTTCCTCAACCACCGAGTGGCGGCGATGCTGGAGAAATTGCTGGTGGAATTTACCAAGTCCCGCGCCTATCGTACGACCGACAATGCGCTGGTGGAAGGAAAGAATGGCGCAGTGGTTCGCAAGCACGTCGGCTACGGTTTTATCGGGTGCGAGCACGCCGAGGCGATGCATCGTTTCTTTACTGCGCACTTCAACCCGTATTTGAATTTTCATCGCCCATGCGGTTTCGCCGTGCTCGACACAGGCTCGCGGGGACGCGTCAAGCGGCGCTATCCGGCCGACGACTACCGCACGCCCTTCGAGAAACTGACTTCGTTAGACCAGTGGCAGCAATACCTGAAACCCGGATTGAGCGAGGCCCATCTGCGCAAGCAGGCTGGCCTGCGCAGCGACACCGATGCGGCCAGGCAAATGCAGAAAGCCAAACTCGATTTATTCCAGCGAGTTCGGACTCCCGTTTGAGCCGATGTTTCCCGCTTCGCGCCCAAGCCTCTCCAGTGCTGGCCGGGGAAGGGGGCTCAAACCGCCGTCCCCTTCCCTCTAGACCCATCCCTGGCTTTACGAAATCTCTCGATAGGAGGACTTACTCAGCAGACTTCAGATCCGATTCCTTCAGGCTCATCCCGCATTGGAATCGAACCCCACTTTCAGGCTCACTCCGCGTTGGAATCATTTGCCGGTTTCAGGCTCATTTCTGGATTGGAAAATGCTCCCTTTCGGGTACGCGCCCTCACCTTGGTCGACATGGCTCCAATTGAGCTCTGCCAGATACAGGGAATTGCCATCGGGATCTTCGAAGCCGGCGAACTTGCCGGCTTTGCCATCGTTACGGATTGGGGAGAACTTGAGGCCCTTCGCGCTCAACTCGCGGACCGCGTCTTCAATGGAACCGGTCAACTCCAGACCAATCGCCATAGAGCCCTTACGGCCTGCCGGCGATTGGGACGAGTCCGGATGCAGGCCAATGGTAAGCCCTTTTCCAACTTGCAGCGACGCCCAATGATCGCCGAAGCGGTAAAGGAGCTTCAGACCTAAGGTCTGTTCCTAAAACTGGACCGACCGCTCCATGTTCGAAACGCTGACGGTTACATTGCCCGTGGCATACATGAAGACTATTTTACCGTTCGACCGCCGCGCCATATCCACCACGCATTGACTTTATGACACAGAGTAGTTTATAGTTCTGCCATGATGCGTATTTTGCTCTGGATAACCGTCATTGCCGCCATGTCTGGATGCAGCCGTTCCAACAACCTATTGCTGGGCCAGGTAGAAGCGAAGGTCGGCCGCCATACTGTGCGGGTCACCGATTGCTATCGTATCCACGCGCCCCTTCCGGAGCGATTACCGGACGTCAACGGTATGCCCGCGTATCGTTATATGCCATGCCGCGATGCCGACGTGCAAATTCACGCGGGTGAACTAGTCGTCAACGGACAAAGCTATGGCCGGATCGGCGATGCCGATGCCGTGCTGGTGGATCACGGCAAGGTTTCGGTGAATCCGCCTGAGCTTAGTGCTTCGCGACCATAGCCTGTACATCTTTGCGCAAGGCGGCGCGTCCGCCGGAGCGGCTATAGAACATGTGGCCGCCCGGGTACTCATGCACGGCGACGCGCGTGGGGTCGCCCATGACAGGAATCTGATCTACAGTCATCACTGAGCCCATGAAGGGACAGGAGAGATCGTTCCAGCCGTGGGCGATAATTATGCGCAGCTTAGGATCGGTGGCTATAGCCTGCCTCAGATCAGAGACAGCTCCCAGACGCAGGGGGCGGCTGTCGTGGTCCCATTGGGAGTTCACTTCGTAGCTGAGCGTGTTGTAGCGCGCTTCAGTTTTCCAGCCGACGACGCGGGTTACAAAATCCACCATGGCGGTTGTGGTGGGCGCGATGATGCTCTCGAGCATCGGATCGTTGGTGCGCTGCTCCGGCGCGAAGGGGAACGGATCGAAGCCGGTTACATTCGAATCGTAAATGCTGCCGATCTTGCCGTGCTCGCGGAAGACCTCGCGCAGATAGGAGCCGGTATCCAGGCGGCCGCCGGCGCGGCGCACAAATTCTTCCTCGAGTCCGGTCATGGCGGTGACGCGCTTCACGATGCGGGCCGTCGCTTCCGGGTCGGAGCGACCCTTCAACAGATCGGTGGCGTACTCGCCGCGGGTGTAGGCGATCACTTGGGACATGGCTTGGGAGGTCAGCTTGTCCTGGCGTTCCAGGTTGGCGGCCGCGATGGAGGGTAGCGTGAGCATCCACGGCACCGGCGAGACGTCGCCGTTTTCATCCAGCGTGGGATTGAGATAGGGCGAAATGAGCACTACGCCATTCATCGCCACGCCGAGCTGGGTTTGCAGATAATGCGTAATACGAGGGCCGCGATAGCCGCCGTAGCTTTCGCCCACCAGATACTTGCGCGCGCCGAGCCGGCCGTTTTTGACCAACCAATCGTAAACAATGCGCGAGAGGTAGTGGATATCGTTTTCGGTGCTAAAGAATTGCTTCTTGGTCTCATCGGCGGAGACCAGGGAACGGCTGTAGCCCGTACCAACGGGATCGATAAAGACCAGGTCGGTGAAGTCGAGCCATGTCTCGGCATTGTCGGATAAAGTGGCTGGGTCTGAGGGGCTGTCGCCCTCGTCGCCGAACTTGATGCGCTTAGGGCCGATGGCGCCGAGATTCAGAAAGACGGAAGCGGCCCCAGGGCCACCATTGAATGCGAAGGTGACGGGACGGCCGGCGCCTTCCACGATATACGAGGTGTAAACCACCTCGCCACTTTTCTTCGCCGTGCTGTCATAGACCGGAAGCGTGCCGACGGTGACGGTGTAATGAAGCGTCTTACCGTCTGTCTGAACGCTCTGCGCGACGTGCGCGTCAGCGGGGAGCGGCGGCTCTTTGTCGGTGGCCTTGTCACCCGCGGCGGCTGGCGCCGGGGTCGCGGGCTTTGTCTCCTGGCCTACGGCGCGAGACGAGGCGAAGACAAAGAGGAATGCGGCAAGTATCGCTTTTACAGCGACGCCGCCAGTTGAGGGCGGTGTAAAAAGACCCATGTGGTTACGATAACGTAACCGCCTCAGCCGCGGCTTAGCGGTACGCCGCGGCGTGGATGCCATACAACTCGGCATACTGGCCTTGCTTGGCCATCAGCTCGTCATGCGCGCCGACTTCGACAAGGCGGGAGCCATCCAGCACCAGAATGAGATCGGCCATGCGGACAGTCGAAAACCGATGAGAGACAAGGATTGTGATTCGGCCGGCGTTGTCCGGGGAGGCGCCTTCGCCACCGCCGCGAGCCGCCGCCGAGTACCGCTCGAAGAGCGCGTGTTCCGTCTCGGCATCCAGCGCGGCCGTAGGCTCATCGAGAATCAGCAGCAGCGGCCGGTCGCGCATGAAGCCGCGCGCCAGAGCGAGCTTCTGCCACTGTCCGAATGAGAGCTCGACTCCCTTCGGCCAGGTGGGGCCAAGCTGCGTCTCGAGCCCGGACGGAAGACGCTCGAGCACATCGCCCGCGCCCGCGCGGTCCACCGCCTCGCGCACAGCCGATTCCTCGCTCAGCCGGGGAACGTCTCCCAGCCCGACGGTATGGCGAGCGTGAAATTCAAAGCGGAAAAAATCCTGGAAGGCCCCCGCGAGGCGGCTCCGCCATTCGATGGCCGCGACGCGCGCGAGCGGCGCCTCGTCCACGAAGATCGAACCGGACGACGGCTCATACATTTTCGCCAGCAGCTTCACCAGCGTGGTTTTGCCGGCGCCGTTCTCGCCGACAATGGCGACAACCGCGCCGGCCGGAATGGTCACGGAGACGTCGTCCAGCACCACCCTTGATGTTCCAGGGTAGGCGAACGACACATGCTCAAGCCTGATGCCGCGGCGCAAGCTTTCAGGCGCGGGCAGATCGGCGGATGCGGCCACGGCGGCGGCATAATCTTCGAGCCATGCCAGACGCCGGGAGCCATCCATCCAAAATCCGCGGAGAAACCCAATCTCGCCGACGGTGGCGCCGATGTACGCGGATAGACGCGCTCCGGCCGCCAGCAGCAGAAGCACCTGGCTGGCAGGCGTGCGCAGCCCGTACGAAACAAACGCCACAGCGCCGGTATAGGCAAGACCGAAGAGCGCCCACGCCGCTGCGTGCCAGGCGGCCGAGCCAAAGCGGGCCGCCGCGACAGGTCCGTACCACCGGTCCCACGCCGCCCGGCGTTCGGTAATCAGGTATTCTCCTATACCCGTGACACGGACGTCTTTGCCCGGGGACGCGGTGGTAGCGATGGTGAACAGGTGGCGCGCCAGCCGATTGGTTTGCGCTCCGCGCTCCTGCGCCAATCTTTCCACGGCGGGCCGCCACGTGGAGGTCAAAACCGTCGGAACGGCGAACGCGCCCAGCAGGAGCAGCGCCGGGTGAATGGATGCCAGTAACGACATGGTCACTGCAAGTCGCAGGATCCACCCCAGCGTGGAAAACAGCGACGCGTACATGTGGTCGAGTACGAAGACCTGGTTGCGCAACATGGACAGGCGATCCAGATATTCCGGCCGTTCCTGGTGCGCGACGGTGACGATGGATGCCTGCAGGCGGGCGACATGCGATTCGAGCGCGATGGTGACCTTATCGCGGAAGCGGCGCTGGAGGCGCGTGCTGAAGGTGCGAAGAAACCACGTCGCGGCGGCCGACAGGCCAAGGCCGATCGCCGCGCCTTTTATCATGCCTGGTCTGTGCTCGAGAACGCCTTTCCCGAGTAGCATCAGCCACAAAGCGAGTAGCGCATCGGGTAGTGCGGCCAACTGCGACATCACGAACGACGCGGCCATCAGGCGCGGCTCGTGGCGGTACCCGATCTTGCATAATCGCCACATGGACGAGAGTGCGGGCGGCAGCGGACCGATTGCTTCATCCCTGCGTGCGCGATCAGGCGAGGACTTCATATGTTGCCCCCTCCTCGCCTTCCGGCGTAAGGAACCGCTGGGCCTGCAGATCGAACATAGTCCGGTAGCGGCCGCCGAGCGCCATCAACTCGTCGTGACTGCCGAGCTCGATCACGCGCCCGTTCTCCAGCACGCAGATCCGATTGGCATGTCGCACGGTGGAAAAGCGATGCGAAATCAGAATGGTAGTGCAGTGCCGCGTCGCAGCCAGCAGGCGATCGAAAATCTCGCCTTCGCCTCGCACATCAAGCTGGGCGGTAGGCTCGTCCAGAAGAACTACGCCTGCTCCCAGCTTGACGGCCGCGAGCGCGCGGGCCAGAGCGATGCGCTGCCATTGACCGCCCGAAAGGTCGGTACCGCCATCATAGGCGCGGGCAAGTATGGTATCCAGTTCGGCAAGCTTCGCGGCGCCGGCCGCTTCCAGCGCGGCACGCACCACGTCGTCGGGTGCGCCACCGGGGGCCACGTTGTCGCGCAAGGGCAACTCCAGACGCAGAAAATCTTGAAAAACGGCGGTTACGCGCGTGCGCCATGCGGCTAGATCAAGCTCGCGCAGGTCCACGCCGTCAATCTCGATCGAACCCGATTGCGGATCGTAGAAGCGGCACAAGAGCTTGGCCAGGGTCGTCTTGCCCGCGCCATTCTGCCCTACGATGGCCAGGGAAGAGCCCGCGGGAATCGTGAGATCGAACCGCTCTAAGACGGGCGCGCCGCCAGGATACTCGAAGGTTACGTCGCGAAAACGAATCTCCCGCGCCGGCGCGTTTGAAGGCCGGTTTCCGGCGCTCAGGGCCCCGGCGGCTCGCATGGCAGGCTCCAGACGCAGGACCGCCGCAACGGGGGCCGCCGACCCGTCCAGCGCCCAACTGAAACCGCCGAAGGCGATCAACGATACGCCGATGGCGCATTGCACGTAGATCACGGCCTCTCCCAGACTGATACTGCCGGTGGCGGCGGAGTTCGCCAGCAACCAAAATGTCAGGACGTTGGCGGAGACCACCAGCAACGTGCTCCAGATGACGGGCTTCTCGCGCAGACGTGTGGCGGCGTATTGAAGGTCATGCAGGCGCGTGCGCCTGGCGATGAAACGGTCGATCGTCCAGCCGGCGAGCCCGAAGAGCCGCAATTCCCGGCTCGCGGGAGGATCTACCGCAAGCCGGTATGCGTAATCGGCGTCGCGTTGCGCACCGCGAACCTCTTCTGTGTTGCGGTCGTGCCAGATCGCGCTCTCGCGCAGCAGCCAATGCGTCGCCAGCCAGGCGCCCAGCAGAATAACAGAAAGCCACCACGCATATCGCGCGAGGATCGCCGCCGAGGCGAGTCCGCCGATCATCTCGACAATGCCGGTGGCGATGAAGTCCATGGAGATGGCGAGCGGAGGGCCGGTCATTCCCAGGTCGAAGTCGCGCGCTACCGTGAGATCGCTGGTGAGCGTGGCGTCTTCCAGGTGCCCGATGCCCGGCGGACGCACGCAAGCTTCGGTGAGACGGTCATAGAGCCAGGCGGCCGTGCGGTCGCCGAGGTTGGCGCCGACCGCCAGATGGATCGGGCTGAGTACCTGAAGCAGGATGAAGATCGCGCCGACCAAAGCCAGGGGAACCGCCAGAGATTCGCCGTGCTGTACGGCGCCGACAAGCACTCCCATGACGATCGAGAATACGGCCGGTAGAATTCCTCGTAGCAGGATCGCCATCCACCAGCCGAAGGCCAGGCCAGGAGCCGCCTTCGGGAGCACGCGGAAAAACTTCCACCCCTTGCGCTCGGTGAGTCGTGAGAACACCACCGTATTCTGCCACAGGTGACGGCGTTCGAAGGCGCCTCAACTCGCGCGCAATGCAACGATAGGATCGATGCGGGACGCCCGGCGCGCGGGACTATAGCCCGCCACTGCGAGCAACAAGGCGCCCATGCGGGGGAACGTGAGCGGGTCGCCTGGCATCACGCCAAACAGCGAGCCTTCGAGACCACTCGTCAGAAGCCGCGCACCCGCCAGCCCCAGCGACAAGCCTAGGGCCAGTCCCAGCGTATGCAGAAGGATCCGGCCCTGGAGATCTGTTGCGGATGCCCCAGGCGCCATTCGGATTCCGATCTTCTGCACGCGCCGATTCACGGAATAGGACACCACGCCGTAGATCCGAGAAATGCCAGCAGCAAAACCGGCGAGCAGCATAACCAGAAATTGCCGCGGTGAAACCGCCTTATCACCAACTCCGGCAGGGTGCGGAATTCCGTTGCCAAATTTGGATCTAGCAGTCTGACCGCCGCGCGAGTAACCGACGCTAACGCAGCGGATGGCAGCGCGGTACGCACCACCAGATCCATTACCGAATAGTCTCCGTTCTGGCGAATCGGGATGTACATTTGGTCGCCGCCGGTCTTTTCGAGCGCGTCATGCCGGACATCGCCCACTGCGCACCGTCCTTTGTCCTGTGTTACGGTTTGTCCAGCGCTTCCTGTTCCGGCCAGAGCGTGCGTATTCGGCCCCATGGCGGACGCCAGAGTTCGTCACCCTTGAAAAGCTCGACTCCGGCGGCATCATCGGCGCTGCCGGGATTACGAAAACTGAACGCCGCGAATCGTCGGGCTCGCAAAAAGCACTTCGCAGCGGCGACAAACCAGCCAGTTGGATTCCGGTGGCGTTCAGCAACTACGGAATAACGAATTAACGAACGGGCTCGGATTGCAATTTGACGATTGCAGCTTGAGCAGCCTCGGCGACAGATTCTAATTTGCCGAAATTCGACCTCGCATCGTCCTCCAACAACTGACGGAGGCGCGGCAGAGCCCCCGTCGCCTTGAGTTTTACCAGAGCGTAGACTGCGAGAACCCGCATACTCGGATTGGGATCGCTCAGGCATCCGATCAATGGTGTAATAGCGGACCGATCGCCAATCTGCCCGAGGGACCACGGAACTATATAGTTCACGTCGGTGTCCGTCAGGAGAGGCACAAGAATGGGAATCGCGCGTGGATCCTTCAAGTCACCCAGTAAGTGCGCGGCATAGTAACGGTCCTGGCGTATCTGCTCATTGAGTGATGGACCACCTGCGGACGAGATTGCGTGAACCTCACGTTCTGCGGAACGATCGCCAAGAATGGCAACAGTCACCTCAAATCCGCGAGGATCGCCAAGCTTGCCAAAGATGTACGCAGCGTTTCCTCGTAAGCAACGGTCTTTATGGGCCAACCAGGGTTCCAACCGCGGGAGAACACTGATGTCGTTCGCAGCAACGATCGCCTTAGCAACCTCGAACTGTTGCCAGAACACTGTGGATCTCTCGAACTGCTGGAGCAGTTCGTCAACCGATGAACGTTGCTGCCCGCGAATCAGAAAGGCGGGAGCCAAGAGCAGAATGGTGGGAATGCCCAGTGGGGCGAGTATCGCCTTTAGGGCGGTCGTGGAGAAGAATCGCACCTCGCCCATACGTCTTCAGTGTAGCCCTCTTCGAATTTGTGAGCAGCGTCCCGGGAGGGCTCGGAAATGTGGGGTTGCCTTCCATTGAGCCGCCCAATCGCGGACTCGGCGGCCAGTTTGTAGACTAGTTGACTGGCACAGCCCGGTCGAAGACGACGTCGATGGTTGAGCCCTGGTGGAGAGTCACTTCCCTGCCGCGGGTCAACATTACAACCGCGAGGCCGACACCACCGCCTACGCCAGCGCCGATGCCGGCGCCCGTCCAGCTATGATCGGTCCAGCCGCCGATGGCGGCGCCGGCGCCGGAGAGGGTCGCCACCCGCGCGGCGTCCCGGCCGACATCGCTGCCTTGCTTGATTTCTTGCTCTTTATCCACTTTTTGGCTGGTGCCTCCGGCATCGACGGAACTGAGATTTGGATTTACCTGGATTACCTTGCCGCTGGCGAACGTCATCTTTTCGATACGGATGCCGAGCTCGGCGCGGCCTTTCACGCGTCCGCTCTCGCGGCAGTGCGAGACCACACCTTGCACATAGGTGCTTTCGGGCACAACTACCCGGCCTCCCGAAACGATCGGCGTGGCCGTCTGCATGTAGACGTAGTCGCCTTCCTTGGCGGTGCGAGTGGTGACGGAATTGACCATCTTGAGCAGGACGTGGCTGCCCTGCGGAATCTCGGCGGCGCCGCAGAATAAGGGGAAGATGAAAGCCAGAACCGGCAATCGCATTGGGGTACTCCTTTCTTCATGCTAACCCCGGTTCCGGCAAGAAGCGTCGCGTAAAAGGTAAAGGAGGGATACAGCCACCGAAACCCCAAACGGCAGGGGTTTCGGCCACAGTCCTTGCTTCGAGGCGTACACGGATGGACGGACTGCCGGGCGGCCGAACCGCGCACCAAACTCCGTTATCTCCAATATCGGGAATCTCGGGCAGATGACCTAAAAATACCCCGCGGCAGCAGGATTCGGTTCGATCCCGTGGCCGCGGGGCTTTCGGCTGTTACTTCTTGGTTGCTTTCTTGGCTTTCAAGGACGCATTCTCGGCTTTTGCGGCCGGGTGTCTCTTATTGTGGTGCGCCAACGCCTTCGCGATCTCTTCCGAAGAGAGCGTACTGTGGTTTGCGGAATGCAAAACATCGGTTAGTGGACTCGTAGTCGTTGCCATTGTTTGAGTACCTCCTCGTTCTGACATCGACAGGCATACCAAAACGGCAAAATGGGAGTCGCCGGTCCTGACTGTTCTGTGGCTACATTGTACGTAGCCACGTTGATCAGAAGCTGGCCTTCCGGCCGCGTGGCGGACTGAAGCTGTCGCAAGTTCGAAAGAACCAAAGTATCGAACTCCATACCTATATCCATCATACGCCGCGGGACCAACGCAAGCATTTGGCCATTGCCGGGAAAGCAATCGCCGAATGTCGCAGAGGGCTACCGGCTTAACGCTTCTTGGCCTTGTGAGCCTTCGGCGCTGAGAAACCCTTGCACTTCGGATGGTTTATGCAAGCCGGTGCGTGATCACGTCGCGCGCAACCGCATCGACCACACTTGTCGCCAGCGTTATAGTCTTCGTCCATTCTAGAACCCTATTTCTTTGCTGCCTGATCTGCCAGTTGAGCCCGAATTTGTTTTTCCTGCTGAATATCTTCTTCGGAGAAGGCGGGTGTCTTCTGGCTCGAAGACCAGTCGGATCTCGACTTCGGATTCGCCTCCTTCGCTGGGGGAGCGCTTGATCCACTCGATGGCCTCTTCGAGGGACTTGCAAGATCATGAAGCCAGCGACGAGTTCCTTGGTTTCGGCGAAGGGACCGTCGGTGACGTTGCGGCTCTTGCCTGAGAAGTGGACGCGAGCGGCTTTGGAAGAGGGGTGGAGGCCGTCATAGGTTAGCAGGACCCCGCCTTCTTGTTCGGAGTCTTTGGTGGCTGGGTAGATAACCATGAATCGAATTGCTTCGTCTTGTTTCCTTAGATTTAGAGCATAACTGGCTCGCAAGTGCTGATGCGTTCCAGCTTGATCTCTGCCAATACGTCGAATGAGGGTGACCTGAATCGACAGACGGGTGGGATTTTTATTTAGGGAGGTTGAGCATGTGGGTTCCGATACAGCCCTAGACTTCTCAGCAACCTGGACTTTCCGTCAAGGTCGCCTGCCGTATTGCTCCAAATGACATGAGCCGCGTGTCACGTGAGTGATCCGCAAATGTCCCGGACCAGACTGCCTGGCGAGGGTGCACTGTTCCGGATAGTAGGCGGCAGCGGAGCGGGAGAGAACTGCGTCTTGAATGCCGCCGCTTTAAATGTGCCGGCGATTCCACAACGCAGAGCCGCCGGCCTTTAGAGGAGAGTTGCAAGTTACAGGTTGAATGTTGAGTAGCTATTTCTTGCCGAACAAAAAGTCGAAGCCGGCCGTATAGCGGAAATTGTTATGGTTGGTATCGTTCCCGGTCAATGCGCTTGGCATCCGCGCCAAGTAATAGTCGATGCCGAAGGGCCGGAAGGCGAAATGCTTGCCAAACTTGATGTCGAGACCGCCGCCTATTAGCATGGCAAACCCGGTATTGGAAGCAGTGATTTTGGTCGTAAAGATATCACCGGGAGGTAGCGTGTTGGGTGGGTTGACGTGCGGGTTCACTTCTACGGGCGGCGCCACAAATGTTCCCACCTCGGTGCTAACTCCCACCTCGGCGCCGCCAAATAGTACTTCGACATACGGCGTGAAGCGCGAATGGTTGTGGTACATAAAGCGCGGCCCGAGAGTAAAGCTGGTCGCGTTAGTGTCCCAGTTGGCGTGGTTGAGCGTGCTCTTGGTTACGGAGCCGACGTCGAACGTAGCCCCGATCCACTTATCGAAGTTGTATGTGAACTGTGCCACTCCGCCATTTGCGTTCAAGTCCGGAACGAATGCCGAGTCCGGATAGAATCGGGTAAAGTTGTAGCCCACATACAGTTCCGAAGTGGGAAAATCGGTCGCAGCCGCTGCCAAAGCGAAAGTCAGCACTGCGGCAATCATCACAACGATCTTTTTCATGTTGCGATTTATCTCCTAATCGATATTGGGCGGGAGGCCCTTTGGTTTGGCACAGGACAGAGCTGAAGCAAATCTGTCCCAGACCCCTTACAGTTCACTCTGATCGACATTTCAGGAGATCGTGCTACTTTCTGGAGATAAACGCTCGGCATCAGGGGCCTCCACCTGAGGATGACCTCGGCGTACCCGTACAACAACTTGACAGCAATCTGTGCACGCGCCACATTCAAAGCAAGTTAACGCCGCGCGGGCATCATGCGAACGAGTTCCTGGACCATTGAATCAAGGTGGAAATCCATCTCTTCTCACAGCATCGCTGCCGCTCGCTGCGATTGACCCAATATTTCCAGCGGAGTCGAAAGCGTTTCCAACCCGAACCAGCGCCCACTCTACGCGAATCCCATAATGCGGGCCACCGCGCCGGTGACCTGACGGTAACGGGCGCTTTCTGCGGCGAGATGTTTACGGCCGTCGGAGGTGAGCTTATAGAAGCGGGCGCGACGATTGTTTGCGGACAATCCCCACTCGCCTTCGATCCAGCCATTCAACTCCAGTCGCTGCAGGGCTGGATAGAGCGAACCCTCCTCGACCCGGAGTAGATCGTCCGATAGCTCCTGAATCAGTTGGGCGATGGCATACCCGTGGAGATGACCTCGGGTAAGGGTTTTGAGGACGAGCATGTCCAGCGTGCCGGGCAATAAGTCGCTTTTTGGCTTCTCCGCTCCCATAGATGATCTGATTATAGGACGGAGAAATAGCGAACCGGATAGCCGCTGGTTAGAACTCCTTCTATCAGGCGGACTTTGGCGTGCGCGAGGCTTAGCCCTGGATCCGCCGCTCCTTGCCTTCCCAGAAAACTTCGCGCAATTCGCGCTTGAGGATCTTACCTGTGCCGGTTTTCGGCAGCGCCTCGGTTCGCATTTCGAAGCATTGCGGAATTTTGAATTTGGCCAGGCGGCCGCGCAGAAACGCGACCAGATCCTGCTCGGACAGACTTTCGCCTGGCTTGATCACCACATATGCCGCGGGAACCTCACCCCATTGCGGATGCGGAGCGGAAACCACGGCGCATTCAAGCACAGCGGAGTGAGCGGCGATGGCGCGTTCCACCTCGATAGAGGAAATGTTTTCTCCGCCGCTGATGATGATGTCCTTCTTTCGGTCGACGATGTTGACGTAAGTCTCTTCGTCCCAGACCGCCATGTCGCCAGTGTGCAGCCAGGCGCCGGACATGGCGGCTGCCGTGGCCTCCGGCTCTTTGTAGTAGCCGTCCATCACCATGTCGCCGCGGATGACGATTTCGCCGATGGCCTGCATGTCGCGCGGTACATCGTTCATATGCGCATCCACGACGCGGATTTCGCAGCCGGGAATAGGCCAGCCAGTGCTCGCCAGACGCCGTAGGCGGTCCTCTGCATCGGCATAGGTTACCGTGCTCTTCTGCCGCGCGGAGGTGGCGACCGGGCTGGTTTCAGTCAAGCCGTAACCCGCTTGGACGCGGCATGGAAAGACTTTTTCCATGCGCGCGATCAGCTCGGGCGAAGAGGCGGCGCCGCCGAGGTTGATTTCCACCAGACTCGAAAGATCGTACTTTGCGATGTCCGCACAATTGATCAGCGCATTCGCCATGGTCGGCACAAGCGACATGCCGGTCGCCCGCTCTTGCTGAATCAGGGCGAGGACGTGAGCGGGGTCGAAGCGGCGCACCATCACCTGCTTGATGCCATACATGGTAGAGGATTGGGCGCGGCCCCAGCCATTGGCATGGAACAACGGAATGGTATGTAGCTCGACGCCATTGTCTTCTCTGGAAAAGCTTGCGGCCACCGAAAGCGCGTGCAGGTAGAGCGTACGGTGCGAGAGCATCACGCCCTTGGGAGTGCCCGTGGATCCGCTGGTATAGAAAAGCTCGCAGATGGCGTCCTCGTCGAAGAGCATGATATCGGGACGGTCGATGCGGCCGCGCGACAGCAGTTCCTGGTAGTCGGCGCCCGATTCTATGAAGCGTTGAACCCCGGGGCAGGCGGGACGGAGATGATCGATCAAAGGGGCAAAATCGGGCTCATAGATGAGGATGCGCGGCGCGGCGTGATTCAGAATGGCGCCGAGTTCAAAAGGCGTAAGCCGTACGTTGAGCGGCATCACGATGGCGCCGGCGAGCGGCACTCCGAAATAGCCTTCCAGAAGCTGATGGGTGTTGAAGCTCAAGTAGGCAACACGATCCCCCTTTTGGATGCCTTCCGAAAGCAGGCCGGCCGCGAGGCGCTCGCAGCGTTCGCCGAATTGCGCGTATGTGAAACGGTGTTGCCCGCAAACTACGCCTTCTTTGCGGCCGTAAAGGTCGATGGCGCGGTACAAACAACGCATCGGCGTGAGGGGCACGTGCATCTCTCGGATTGTACAGCAGAGGCCTACGGGAAGAAACGCGCGATGCGGGCGCGAAGACGCTCCGGCTTTTTGAGCTCGCACTCCCAGATGATAAGAATTCGCCACCCCAGGCTTCGCAAGCGCCGCTGGTTGGCGGCGTCGCGCGATTGGTTGCGGTCCAGTTTGGCGATCCAGTAATCGGTGTTGGACGAGGGCCGGTTGCGTCCCGCGCGGCAGGTGTGGCCGTGCCAGAAGCAACCATGGACGAAGATGACGCTGCCGCGCGCGGGCAGGACGAGATCGGGATTGCCCGGAAGATCGCGGCGGTGCAGCGCGTAGCGAAAGCCGAGGCGATGGACCATGCTCCGCACGGCCATTTCGGGTTGGGTGTCCTTGCCGTGGACGCGCTTCATCACCGCACTGCGTTCGGCTGGGGTGAAGGTGTCCATTTAGAACCGATAATATCGTGACGACGATGCCGCCGGACCGCTCGGCGCAGCGAGGTGAATGGACGCGAAATGCGCACGAGCTCGGATGCAGCGGCCCCGTTGAGTAGAAAGATGCATCGAGCTCGTCCAGGCTAATTCGTGAACACGGTGGCGCATCGGGATTGATTCCGGCGGATGCTGCGGCTACACTGAATCCGATTATCTTATGCGATCTCGAGTTGTTCTGGGCGCTTTCCTATTGATCGTCCGCGCCGCCTTGGCCCAAAATACGGCGCTTACCTTTGAGGTGGCCTCGGTGAAGCCGCATCCGAACGAACCCGGCGGCTCCGCTGGTTCGAGCGAGATTGGCGGTCCGGGCACGAAAGACCCGGAGCGCATTGTCATTGTCAATCGCTCTCTGCGGACTCTCGTCATCACCACCTATGGTATTCGCGGCTTTCAAATCGAGCATCCGGCATGGGTGGGCGAGGCACGCTTCGACATCGTCGCGAAAGTTCCTCCGGGCGCTTCCAAGCAAGACGCGAAAGCCATGATGCGAAATCTTTTGGCGGAACGCTTCCACCTGGTCATCAAGCGCGAAATGCGAGACCTGCCGGTTTACATGCTGATGGTGGATAAAGGTGGCATTAAGATGAAGCCGAGCGTGCCAGCGGCCGGAATGCCGACTGAGGCGCCCGTTACCGTCGATCCAGGTACCTCGAACAGAGTAACAACCGACAAGAACGGCATGCCGCAACTTTCGCCTGGCCAACAGGGTCTGTTCACGACATTCACCTCCGCCGGGTATAGGACCGTTGGGCAAAACCAAACCATCGCAAAAATCCTCACGATGCTGACTGACCGCGTTGACCGTCCCGTGCTCGACATGACGGGTCTTAAAGGGGCATACGATTTCACCCTCACCTGGGCGCCAGACGATCTGCGCGTCAGCGATGCTGGGTCTCCCGGACCGGCCGTTCCGATTGCCGGCGGCCCGAGCATTTACGAAGCCATCCAAAAACAACTGGGCCTGAAGCTGGATCCCCGAAAAGCACCGATCGAAATGCTGGTCGTGGTTTCTGCCGATAAGGTTCCCGCCGAGAATTAGCTGGCCTTGCCCGCAGCATCTGCTTTTCGGGCGTTCATTGGGCGCCGCTACAATGGTTCTTAAAATAGCGGCCGGTGATGAAGTCCGCGTCCCTTCCGCGGCCCCAGGAAACTTCTCATGCGAGTATTGCTACTTTCTTTTTGTCCGCTATTCGTTCACGCCGTATTGGCCACCAGTACACTGGCGACTTTACCGAATAGCACTGTCAGCGCTGCGAAGGCGGACGCCAGCGGAAATATCTACATTGCCGGGTATCAGGGCGCGACGGCGACGACTGGTGACGCCTTCGTCGCTAAACTGAGTCCTGCGGGTACGGTGGTCTACTCCACCTCCTTTAGGGGCGGCGCGGCAGCGGCGATCGATATCGATGCCACCGGAGCCGCGTATATTTCCGGTCAGACAAACTCGGCGAGTTTTCCGGTTACCTCGGGCGCGATGCAAACCTCCGCACAGGGCGTCTCTGGACAGGGCTTCGCCGCCAAAGTGGACCCCCAGGGCAAAGTGGTCTATGCCACTTTCCTGGGCGGCAGCGCTTTGACTGAGCCGGGGTTTAGCGGCGTTGTGGTGGATTCGGCCGGCGATGTGATTATCTCGGGCCAGACGATCGGGGGTGTTTTGCCAATCACGCCTGGCGCGCCTTTTAACAGCCCGGATGACAACAGCTCGTTTGTACTGAAGCTGGATCCGACCGGCGGCAAACTGCTTGCGTCCGTTCGCGGAGTCGGCGGGCGGCTCGCGCTGGATAGCCAAGGCAACGTTTATGTCGCGGGCTTGCAGTTTGGCGGGTCCACTCACGTACCTACCAGCACCGGAGCGTTTCAGAGCACCTATCAACTGCAAGCATGCGGCGGCGACGCGCAGGTGGCATTCGCGTGCAGTTATCAATACGTGACCAAGTTGAATGCGGGCCTCACCCAAATTGTCTATTCCACCTATCTGAATGGGAATTATGGAGCAAGCCCATCCGCGATTTCCGTAGATACACAAGGCAATGCTTTCCTGGCGGGAACGACCAACTCACCCGATTTTCCCACCACGCCCGATGCCTTCCAACCGATATACGTTGCCAATGCGCCCGCGCCGCCGCAGACGTGTCTTTTCTTTTGTGTTTTTCCGCCTCCTGCGAGCGGCTACGTGACTAAGTTGAATGCGACGGGAACAGGCTTGATTTACTCAACTTACTACAGCGGCACGCAGGATGATTCGATTTTATTTGCCGCGTTCACTCCCACCGCCATCTATCTCTCCGGCAGCGCCGGGTCGCCCGACCTTCCGGGCTTCGACGGCTTCCCCACGCAGTGTCTGCCCCAAACCTACGCTGCGCGTATTAGCGCCGACGCAATGGAAGTCGGCGGCGTGCGCACGGCGCCGGGAAACGTACTGGCATTCGACGCAGCCAACAACATGCTGCTCGCCTGGACCGGGTCCGCCTTGGTTGCCTTCGATCCCGCGGCGCCACTAACGCCCATTGGGTGTATTCTCGATTCGGCCGATCTGAAACCGGTAACTTCCGTCGTGCCGGGCGAGTTACTGTCGATCTTCGGTGTGCACGTAGCGGGCCAGGCAATTACGCCTCCTGCCGGGCAGGTTGCAACCTCGCTGCAAGGAACGAGCGTTACCATCAACGGCATCGCGAGTCCGTTGCTTTATGTCTCGCCGCAACAGATCAATCTGCAGGCGCCGTTTGAAATTGCGGGCGCTGCTCAGGCCGATATCACGCTTGCTTCCACCCGGTTGAATCTCTCCGATTCGCGGACGGTGGCCGTAGGTGCAAGCAATCCCACGGCTTTTCTTGCGCCCACCTTGCTCTATTCACAGGGGCCGTTTGCGGCTTGCATTGTAAGCGGCGAGGTGTACAACGGAGGACCAATTCCCCTCGCATTCAATGCCGATGGCTCTCGCAATACGTGCGCGAACCTCGCCGCGGCCGGTTCGGTGGTTCGAATCTTTCTGGCCGGACTCGGTGTGACTTCGCCTTCACAGGCCACCGGCGCAATTTCGCCAAGCCCTGGCCAGCCACTCAACCTGCCGCTAACCGTGATTGGTGGAGTGCCAGCCAGCATAGTTAGCGCAGTCGCGGCGCCGGGCTCCATTTCCGGCGTGTGGCAAGTGGATATTCGGATGCCCCCGGCAGATACGGGAGCCGTTCCCGTGTCGCTGGCCGTGGGTGGAATACCGGTGCGGGATGGGAATCTCACCATTTGGGTGAAGTAACCGGGTGTGTTAGGTCGACGCTAACTGGCCGAGTTCAACTTCTTGGCGATCCCTGCCAACATGCTGCGCGGGGCGAATCGGGTTCCCCAGATCATCCAGCGGTTGCGTGAGCCCGTGATCACTTCGGGCTTGCCCGCCATCATCGCGGCAAATCCTTCGCGCGCCACTTCGGCGGCGGTCATTACGGGTCCTTTAAAAACCTTCGAACCTGCGTTTCCAGCAACCTCGCCAAAATTTGTCGCGGTGGGGCCAGGGCACAGCACCGTTGCGGTTACCCCGGTACCCGCCAGCTCGCTCGCAATGGCCAGCGAAAAGGAAAATACGCAGGCCTTGCTTGCATAGTACATTGCCATGAGAGGTCCCGGGACGAAAGCCGCGGTGGATGCCACATTCAGGATGCGACCCGACCGGCGCGCCAGCATTCCGGGCAGATACAGTCTGGTCAAATGCGCCAGGGCTGCTACGTTCACCTGGAGCATACGCCCCTGGGTCTCCCAATCGGACTCCGCGAAAGCGCCCAGTTTCCCAAAGCCCGCGTTGTTGATGAGGATACCTACGGGGCCGGTTGATTCGAAAATAGCTTGTGGCGCCGCGGGGTCGGCGAGGTCGGCTGCCAAGGCGCGAGCCTGGATGCCATGCAGACGCTGCAACTCAGCGGCGAAGGCTTCCAACTCGCTTTGCCGCCGGGCCACAAGGATAACGTTGTTACCAGCCGCCGCGCAAAGCCGGGCCAGTTCGGCGCCAATGCCCCCCGAGGCCCCAGTAATCAGCGCGGTGGCTTGCGCCACCTTTATTCCTTCTTTTTTAGCTGCTGATCGTTATCCAGAATGAACTGTCTGATTTGATCGGCCATTCCGAGCAGCTTCTCCCACTGTTCGCGGTAGAGCGTGACGGGAAAGCGTCCCAATCCATATACCGAAAGCGCGCCCTTTTCGCTCACCTTGAGCGACATCTGTCCGCGCGAAGCCGGCTTTTTGAGGTTTTCGTTTTCGGCGCGCAGGCGCTCGATTTCTGCTTGGAGTTCTTCAGGAGATGCCATGTTCAATTAAAGTCATACCACATCGGCGATCCTGATTTCGTTGGGCGGGGTCTAGTTGGGCGATTCTACCGCAGCCGCCAGCATCCCTTTTTCCTTAAGCCCGGAAATCGCCAACCCATAGCGGCCGCGAATGCCCGTCTTTTCGAAAATGTGTTTCAGGTGGATCTTCACCGTCCCCGTCTGGATTCCAAGGTTCATCGCGATTTCCTTATTTTTCAAACCGCGTTCCACTAAATCCATCACCTGAAGCTCGCGTCCGGTAAGCGGCGAACTTGACATGCGCACAGGCCGTGCGCTTTCCGGGGAAAGAGCCTCATCCATCCATGTTCCGCCGGAGGACATGGCGAGAATACAGCGTAGCAGCGTTGGTAAGCCGGCGGTTTTGCGGGCGATTCCGCTAGCCCCGGCCTGCAGGAACCGAACCGCTTCCGATTCAGAGATCGAGGCCCCCCACACCATAACCATGGTGCGTGAGTCGGACACGCGCAAGCCCGAGATCCAATCGAGCACCGCCTGCGATCCCAAGTTCTTATCTACAATGAGCAGCGATGGGGTCAGATCGCGCACCGCATCGATCCCGCCAGAGAGAGAGCTCTCGGCCCCGACAACGCTCACGTGTGAGACATGCTCCACTAAGGATTGAACGCCAGCGATGGCTATTGGCTCTGTATCGCAAATTACGACTGTCGTCACGAGTGTTCCCCGCTCTCCGTTTTAGACGGTGTGGTATGGCCTTCACTTCTGTAGTGGGCTAGACGCGCCGTTCTTCTCAGATTTTTACGGGTATGGCGCCGAAACGAAATTCGGCGAGATCGATCCAGCAGTTGTCCTCGGTGTTTCGGACAAAGACTGCATGTTCGGCGTGGAAACTCCGAATGCCCCGATATTCCTGCCACCGCCGGCGCGCCGTTTCGTGAACGTCTGCCGCCAATTCCGGGGGAATCTCCTGGGCCAGTGTAATGTGCGGGTGATAGACGAAAGGCTCGTCAAATTGAAGCGGGCCTCGAAGCATGGCGGCGTGCATGCTCCGCAGCTCGGCCGCGCCTTTTTCTACTTCGAGATAGGTGACGTTGGTGACGGGAAATACGTTCACGCTCCCCACATCCACTTGGAAGGGTGGCCGGGGTTCCAGCAAAGCGCGCGCATAGTCGGACGCCTCTTCCCAATCCACCGCCAGAGATCGAGGCGGCAACACGCTGACGTGGGCGTGCGGGTTACAGGCCGGCGCCAGTTCTCGTCGAAGGTCGTCTAGAAAACGGCCCAAAGAACCCGGAATGTAAATCACCAAGGCAAATACATTCAGCCGTTCCTCGGCCAGGACGCGACGCTGCGTCGCGGTTGGATCCGAACCCATCTCTCCCTATAGTAATCGTTCGCGCCGCCGCCGTTGAAACCGGGCGCGCCTCTGGAAAATGTCCGATGCTACGCTCAAGTCATGTCCACCGATCTGAACCCTCTTCTTACGCCCCGGTTCCGCATTCCTTTCGACCGCATCCGCGCCACGGATGTGGAACCCGCCGCCACGGAACTTTTGCGCCAGGCGCGTGCGGGCCTCGAAGCCATCGCCGCGACGCCCGGTCCGCGGACCTTTGACAACACCCTGCGCGCGCTGGACGACCTGGCGGAGCCGCTAGATTACGCCATGGGCGTCGTCCGGCATCTGGAAGCGGTGGCCACATACCCCGAATTGCGCGCGGCTTTTAACGCCGTGCAGCCTGAAGTGAGCGCCTTCTACTCAGGCATTCCACTGCATGCGGGATTGTGGAGTGGTTTAAAGAAGTTCGCGGCGACCGAAGAAGGATCGAGCCTAACCGGGACTCTACGCCGCTTTCTGGTGAAGACAATGGACGCCTTCCGCCGCCACGGCGCCGAACTTGAACCGGCGGGCAAGAAGCGGCTTGAGGAGCTAGACGTCGAGCTCACCAAGCTGACCACCAAGTATTCGGAAAACGTTCTCGATTCTACGAACCAATTCGAACTGGTGATCGAAGAGGAGGCGCAGCTTGCGGGGCTGCCGCCAAGCGCGCGCGAATCGGCTCGCGAAAGCGCGAAACGGAAGGGCAGGGAAGGCTGGCGATTTACGCTGCAGGGGCCGGACTACACGGCGCTAATGACCTATCTTGACGACTCGTCCATCCGCCGCAAGGTTTATGAGGCGTATAGCGTTCGCGCTACTGCGGGCGAGCACGATAACCGCACGATCATTACGCGCATCCTGGAATTGCGGCGCGAGAAGGCGCAGTTGCTGGGCTTCGCCAACTTTGCCGATCTCGTTCTGGAAGATCGCATGGCGCATACGGGCGTCCGCGCGCTTGGCTTCCTGGAAGATCTGAAGACAAAAACCGAACGCCGCTTCCGGGAGGAGAATCGCGATCTGTTGGATTTCCGGCGTTCCATCGAAGGTCCCGCGGCGCCCGAACTTTCGCCTTGGGACGTCGGCTACTACTCCGAAAAGCAGCGCGCGGCGTTGTACTCGTTCGACGAAGAGGCGCTACGCCCTTATTTCCCGTTGGCGCGGGTAGTCGAAGGGCTATGGACGCTGGTCAACCGGTTGTATGGCATCCGCGTCACGGAAGAAGCCAACGTTCCAGCATGGGACGAGCACGTGAAGTTTTATAACATTCACGATGAAGACGGCACATACCTGGGCGGCTTTTACGCCGATTGGTATCCCCGCGAAAACAAGCGCGGCGGAGCGTGGATGGACAGTCTGCTGACGGGCGGCCCGATCGCCGATGGCTTTAAACCGCACCTCGGCCTGATCTGTGGCAACCTGACGCCACCGATTGGTGATAAGCCGGCCCTGTTGACCCATCGCGAGGTCGAGACCATCTTCCACGAATTCGGACACCTGCTGCATCACCTGTTGAGCCGCGTCGAGATCCGTTCCATGGCGGGAACCAGTGTCGCGTGGGATTTTGTGGAGCTGCCTTCGCAGATCATGGAGAACTGGTGCTGGGAGCGTGAGGCGCTCGACTTGTTTGCGCGCCACTGGCAGACAGGCGAACCGGTGCCCGAAGATCTGTTTCAGAAGATGAAGCGGGCGCGCACCTTCCGCGCAGCCAACATGCAGATGCGTCAATTAGGCTTCGGCTTCATCGATCTGCTGCTGCACATCCGCTATACGCCCGAGCGCGATGGCGACCCCGTCGAGTATTCGCGCAAACTGCTGCAGGACTTCAGTCCCGCCCCTCTGCCGCCCAACCACGCCATGATCGCGGCGTTTACTCACCTGTTCTCGAGCCCGGTGGGTTATGGCGCCGGCTACTACTCTTACAAATGGGCCGAAGTGTTGGACGCCGATGCCTTCACCCGCTTTCGCGATAACGGGATCTTTAGCCGGGAAATCGGCAGCGACTTCCGCACCCATATTCTTTCGAAGGGCGACAGCGAAGATCCAGCGGAGCTCTACAGAAAGTTCATGGGAAGAGAACCCGACCCTGGAGCGCTTTTGCAGCGTTCCGGCTTGGCATAACCGCCAGTCGTCTACCGTAACGGATCGCGCGTGGACAGCGTCTTGCCAAGTGCATGGCGAGATCTGTTTCCAGCTTGAGCGCGTTCGTTCTAATGGGCGTGGCCGCGCACGCGCAACCGGCGCCGGTCGATCCGGCGGAGCTGGCCGGCATTCTGGATAGACAGACGGCGGCCGTATCCAGCACATGGCTGGGCAGCGCCGATCCGCGTACGCGGGCCTGGGGAGCCTACCTCGCGCTACGCGACCGTCGTACCGAGGTAGTGCCTGCCTTGCTCGCAATGCTGGCCAACTTTACGGTGACGGGTGACGACGCTACGGCGACCGATGTGGATGGGCACAATGCGATGCTCGAAACGCTCGATGCGCTCATCCAACTCGGCGTTCAAGCGCCGGCGGCTGATGCAGCGCGAATCTACAAGGAGTTCCCGGTCCAATCCCTCATCCTGCTTTCGCGCTCGCAAGAGGACCCAGCGCAGACGCTGCTTTCGATTTTCAAGGACGAACAACGCTGGCCTGGCGCCTGGCTGGCATCGGGCAACCTGTTGCTGCAGCGCAATGCGAAGGGCTTTGCGGCCCTGGTGATCGAGGGTTTGACGGTGCACGCGCAGGTGACGGTCGTCGATTCCGGGGTGGGCTACGGTACGGGTGGGTCATCATGCTGCGGCGCCGCGTCTTCGCCTGTGTCGAAAATCGGATGGCCTCCAGTAGGCGTTTACGAATTCGGTGGCTGCGGCAATACGCTCGCGGCCGGCGATACCGTTCTCGCCACGGGCGCAGATCCCGCTTCCTATCGCCGGCAAGTAAACACAACTTATACGACAGGCGGTGCAAGCGGATGCAATTGCCTGATCGATCGCGATCTGGTAAGGCAACACTACCTTACCGGTATGCTCTCGCTCCCCAAGGATGAGCCCCCCGTTCGCGTATATATCTCGCGCGCCTTCCTGTGGCGCGGCCCGGCGGAATACACGAACGATTTTTCGGCGTTTGTCGCAGAGCAGGAAGCTGGTTTCGCGGATTTGGCGCGGCGCCTGGGCGAACACGGCCTCTTGGGCGCGGAGGAAGTAAAGACGCTGCGTCCGGCAATGCACATTGTTCTTCGAGACGACCGCGCTTCCCGGGAAATCGCTTTGCCCGATCTTGGCGCCCTCCCCTCAAACGTTGTCGTTGAGCGAATGTAACGCAGCCTATACAGGAAGAAGCGGAGGCCGCGCCGGGAGAGCTTCGAACGCGGTGTCCGCAATAAACAAGCAGCCTGCGCCGGGAGTATGCTCTCTTTGGTCCGCGGGCATGCCCTCTACAGCGGTGGTGAATAGCAGCTTTACTTCTCCGCCTATTTTTACAAATTCAGGGCAGGTTACGCGCGGCGAACCTGGAATGATCCATTCGCAGACCACCTCACCATCGCAGACGCGGATTTGCTGGGCTAACCCATGCGATACATTTTCAGGGTTATAAAAAGCGATAATTATGCTCGCGCCTTCCGGTTCGCCATCATGCGCCGGTGCAGGACGCAGTCCATCGGGCACTGCCGGCAACGATTCAGGCGGTTTGATCAGGCAGGACTCAAGGACTCGTTCGAGTTTTGCGTCGAGCCGGTACCGGCTGATCGTCCGCGGCTCGGAATCGATATCGATCAGCGTGGCGCCTTGCGAATCGCGGCGTAAATATTTGCCATTCGAACAAGTCTGTTTGTCGAGAATGGTGTGTACTTGGAGCGTGGCAAAATCGAAAAAGTACAGTCCGGCCAAGGGCAGCTTGAAATCCACATGCTTGGCGCCGAACAGAACGCCGCCTTCAACCGCCAAACCATCGTTGATGATGACACTCGGATCCGCCTCGATCTGCGCCACTGTCTCGCCTAATACGCCAGTCATGAGATTGAAATACGCCAGTTCTCGTTCCAAACCCACTAATACGATTCCCGGCTGAGTAGTTTCGGCGAAGAAACCGGGACGGCCCCTTAGCGGCAAACTTGTATTCGAAAGCGACGTGAGATCCAGGATATTCACGCTGCCTTCCGTCCGTCCGGCTCCGTGTTGAATCGCGACCCAGCCAAGTTTGGAGGCTCCGGCGGGATAGTTCTGGAGACTGCGTGGCCCCTCAGGCAGGAAGCGAAGATCTTCGGTCTCAGGCTGAAAAAAAGGTCTGGCAACAAACTGTAAGGCCATAAAGGGGAATGGTATCTCAGGCGAGTGAAGTTTTCTGAGTTCCTATGTATCGGAAAGACTAGAGAGCGTGTGTGTTATCTCTTCACCCGAGCAGATTAGTGGAAACCGACTTCAAAGACTGTTGAGCGGTTCGTTGACTTACTTGGATCACTCTATCTTCGTCACCGTAGCTTCCACCTGCAGCTTGCGCATATTTTCGGGATCGTCGATCGAGACGACGATGGTGGGTTTGCCCGGGTCAACGGCAGTATCCAGCTCAAGCTTGGTCTGCGCGATGGTGGGGTTGGGGTTGCCGGCGCCCGGTTTGGCATCGTGGCGATCGATCGTGCTGAGATCGATGTTGCCATGCATTGCGAGCTTGCCGCCAACATCGGCGACGATGCATTCGATGCTAAGACCTGCGTCGAGGTATGTGAACTGGGTATTGACAATGGGGTTCGCCCCGGGGGAACTCGGCTGGAAAGAGGCGGTCGCCACCGGAACGCGGTCTCCTACGCGTAAGGTTGCTTTCCGATTGGCTGCCGTGATCATGGAATAGGTCCGGGCCGCTTTGGAAGATAAATCGTTGCTGTCGTGAATGCGGAATTGGACGCGGTAAAAGGCGGTATCGCCGGCGCCTCGCTTATCCTGAGCGTGAAGGTAAGGCGTCGAAATCAAAAACGCGACCGAGAGCATCGCAACTGGTAATCGCATAGGCCACTCCTGAAGCTGAGACGGAGCGGAAGGCGAAAGCGTGGGAGCTCTTTGGGCAAACGCGCGCCGGCGGATGAAACCGCCGGCGATTGGGGGAATCGCCTACGCGCTGAGGGCGATGATCGGCTTGCTCAGGGTATTTTCGAAGAAGCGGGGGGCATGGAATGGTTGGAACCGATACCCAATGCCAAAGATGGTTTCGATATATTGTTCAGCGAAACCGCCCAGCTTCTTCCGCAGCCGGCGTACGTGCACGTCAAGGGTGCGGGTACGGATATCGGCGCCATAGCCCCACACGCGCATCAGAAGCGCTTCGCGGGGAATAATCTCTCCGGCGTGTTGAACGAGCAGGGACAGCAGGTCGTACTCCTTGCGCGTCAATATCATACGTTGGTTATCTAAGATGGCGGCCTGCTGATCGAAATCGATCAAAAGATGTTCGTCGCGGTATGACGGCACGTGACTTTTGCCATTAGTCGGTAGCATTGGCTCTCCTTATTCGAGACTGCGTTCGATCAAGTTGGTCTATTCCGATCCTACGGGCGACCATGATGAAGGTGATAGTTAACTTGTAAAAAAGTCGTAAAAAGACACGGTCAAAGCTTGCAATTTGGCCGGCCGTGTCCCATAGGCCGAAATCCGCGGCCGAGACCTGAAACGCCGCGGACAACATAGGTTATCCTGCGATCTGCGATGAATCGCGAGATCTGGCTGATTCGACACGGCGAGACCGAATGGAGCCTCTCGGGCGCACATACGGGACGCACGGACATTCCGTTAACGGAGCGTGGGCGCGAAATGGCGGCAGCAATCGGGGATTTCCTCCGTGGCCGGCGGTTCGCGCTGGTATTGTCTTCGCCGCTGCGGCGTGCCCAGGAAACGTGCGAAGCGGCAGGGTTCGGCGGCGTGGCGATTGGCGACTCCAACCTGCTGGAACTCGACTACGGCGACTACGAAGGTCGCACGACGCAGGAAATTCAGCGGGAGCGCCCGGGTTGGTCGCTATGGCGGGACGGATGTCCGAATGGCGAGACCTTCGAACATGCGGCGGAGCGGGCGCGGGCGGTCATTGAGTGCGTGTTAGGGGCGGATGGCGACGTGGCGCTGTTCGCGCACGGGCATATCCTGCGCATTCTCACGGCTTGCTGGCTGGGCCTTCCGCCTGACGCTGGGCGGCTGTTTGCGCTTTCCACCGCTACAATCAGCACCCTCGGCCACGAACGCGAGACGCAGGTGATTACGCGCTGGAATCTTTCGGTTTCTGGGTGATCAACCCTACCCGGATGGGCTTTGCGCCGGGCGCGGTCTTGGCCGTCTTACAAATCAGTTGCAGGGCGGCAGGGGAGGAGACCACGCGGGTGAGCGCGCGGTTCGCGTCCAGGCCAATTAGCACTACCACTTGCGGCGCGGGCAAAAAGATCTCCATTACGCGGATACGCTCGGGGCCTTGGTGGAACGCGACGATCAGCTCTTCGTCGTCTTTGAGCGGCTTCTGCATAGCAGCGATTTGCGCCAGGATAGCGGAGGCAGTGGCGTCGACGGGCGCGGATGGAGTTTCCTTGGGCGCGGCGGTGGCAGAGAGCAGGGCCTGCTGCGCAATCTGCTTGGTGAACTCGCCTAGGGCCATATAGCGATGCTAACAGACGCAGAGCGTAAGATTGTTCATCCATAAAGTGGCGTCCCGGCAGTCCGTGGCCTCATTCTATTAGTAATGCGGACTTTCAACAGCCTCACCGAACGGGAAATCCTTGCGCTGGCGATCGGGATGGAAGAAGAAGACGAGCGCGTCTATGCCGAATACGCTTACGAACTGAAGCAGGATTTTCCGTCCACTGCGGCGGTGTTTGACGGCATGCGCGAGGAGGAGTCTTCGCACCGCCGGCGGTTGATCGATCTCTATCGCGAGAAGTTCGGAGACCACATTCCGCTCGTCCGGCGGCAGGACGTGCGCGGGTTGGCGCCCCGCAAAGCGGTATGGCTGACGAAGCCGCTGCGGCTCGATGCGATCCGCGAACAGGCGGGGGCCATGGAGGTAGAGACGCGCCGCTATTACGAACGCGCGTCGGCTCGCACCCAGGATGCCGCTGTAAGGCAACTGCTCGACGATCTGGCGCAGGAGGAGCGCCTACATCAGAATCGTGCTGAAGAATTGGGCAAAGAAAACCTCGATGCAGAAGGGCTGGAAAAGGAAGAGAAGGCCAGCCGCCGGTTGTTCGTCTTACAAATCGTGCAGCCAGGGCTCGCAGGATTGATGGACGGGTCGGTTTCGACGCTCGCGCCCGTTTTCGCGGCGGCCTACGCGACACACAAAACGCACGATGCGTTCCTCGTGGGGCTTGCGGCATCGCTAGGGGCGGGAATCAGCATGGGATTCGCGGAGGCGCTCTCGGACGACGGCAGCTTGACTGGGCGAGGCCAACCATGGGTGCGCGGCGGAGCAAGCGGATTGATGACAGCGCTCGGTGGAATTGGTCATACGCTTCCGTTTCTGCTGTCGAACTTTCACGCGGCCATTACGGCGGCGATCCTGGTCGTCGTAATCGAACTGGGGGTCATCTCGTGGATTCGCAATCGGTACATGGATACGCCGCCGCTTTCAGCCGCTCTGCAGGTCGGGTTGGGTGGATTGCTGGTGTTCATAACGGGGATTCTCATCGGGAATTCGTAACCTTTTCACCTCGCCGCAGTATAAGGGTCAATGGCCGCTATACTGCAAGACCTTCGGTATTCCGTGCGCTCCCTGCGCAAATCGCCCGTTTTCCTGGCTGTAGCCGTGCTCTCGCTCGCGTTGGGCATCGGCGCCAACACCGCTATATTTACGCTGATCAATCAATTGATTCTGCAGCCGCTGCCGGTAAGAAATCCGGAACAGCTGGTGATGCTCGCGGGACGCGGCGATCACTATGGCGGCAATAACGGACGTGACAAGCTTTCCTACCCGATGTACCGCCAGATCCGCGACAAGAACGAAGTCTTCAGCGGAATGTTTTGCACCTATCCCTCCACGGTAAGCGCGACATTTCAGGGCCACACCGAATTGATAGGCGCCGATTATGTATCGGGCAATTACTTTCCGGTGCTGGGCATCGGCGCGTCGGTAGGACGGGTGTTTACGGCGGCTGACGATCTGATCCAGGGAGGGCATCCGCTGGCGGTGTTGAGCTACGGATACTGGCGCGCAAGATACGGGGCGGACCGGAGCATCGTAGGCAAAGAGATTTCGGTCAATGGCATCCCTTTGACAATAATCGGCGTGAGCCAGGCCGGGTTCGATGGTGTAGAACCCGGACGCGCGCCGCAGATCCGCATTCCGATGACGATGAACGGCTATATGCCGCGCTCGAATTATTCCCGGTTAAACGACGACCGGTTCCGTTGGACCGAAGTATTCGGACGCCTGAAACCAGGCGTCACCATCGAAAAAGCTCAAGCTGGATTACAGCCCCTCTTCCACCAGATTTTGAATCAGGAAGTGACGGAGAAGCCGTTCGCCAAGGCATCGCCGTTCGTCAAGCAACAGTTCCTCAGGATGTGGATGGAGGTGATGCCCGGATCCAAAGGGCGTTCTAACCTGCGGCGCACTTACGCGACGCCGCTGTTTGCCCTGATGGCGATTGTAGGGCTGGTGCTGTTGATTGCGTGTTCGAACCTGGCGAATCTGCTGATTGCGCGGGCCTCGGCGCGGCAGAAGGAGATCGCCGTGCGGTTGGCGTTAGGCGCGGGGCGCGGACGGCTGATCCGGCAATTACTTGTCGAAAGCCTGCTGCTGGCGGGCCTGGGAGGGGCTTTGGGCGTCGGACTGGCGGTGATGATCGACCAGGCGCTGATCGATTTTCTGCCGTCCGGGCACACGCCCCTGTCGCTCACCAGCACGCCCGATTGGCAGGTCCTCGCCTTCACGTTTGCGATTTCGCTTTTAGCGGGCGCGCTCTTCGGCTTGGTTCCGGCATTGCAATCGACGCGGCCGAAGCTGGCGCATACGTTGAAAGATCAGGCGGGCGGCGTGATTCGCGGCGGATCGGCCGGGCTGCGTAAAGGTTTGGTGGTCGCCCAGGTTTCTCTATCCCTGTTGTTGCTGATCGGCGCCGGACTATTCTTGCAGAGCCTGCGAAACCTGAAGGCGCTGAACCCCGGGTTCGAAGTGAAGAACCTGCTGGCCTTCGATATCGACCCGACGTTTAATCGCTACGATCCGAAGTGGACCGCGGATTACTACCGCCGCCTCAGCGACCGGTTGAGCGCGATTCCCGGCGTGGAATCCCATACCTTCGCTGTAATTCCGGTGCTCGCCGATAACGAATGGGATAACTGGGTAACCATTGAAGGCTACTCGGCCAAGCAGGATGAACGGCCCGATCCACACATGCAGTACTGCTCGCCCGGGTTTTTTCAGACGCTGCAGATTCCGGTACGGCTGGGCCGAGATTTCACCGATCGCGACGTGAAGGGCGCCCCCAAGGTGGGCATTGTGAACCAGAAGTTTGTCGATCGATACTTCGGCGGCGTGAACCCGCTCGGCCGGCATATCGGAATGGGAATCGACCCTGGAACCCCGATGGATATCCAGATTATTGGTGTGGTGGGCAATACGAAATATGAGAGCTTGCGCGAGGAGATGCCGTATGAGTTGTATATTCCGTTTGCGCAGGCGGGGTTCGCGAACGGGGTCACGGTCTATACGCGCGCGCAAAGCGACCCGACGACCGTCTTCAACACGCTGCGCGGCGTGGTGCGGGAAGTGGATGCGAGCGTTCCTATGTATGAGCTCCGTACCCTCGATCAGCAGATGGAACTCTCCCTGTTGACGGAGCGGCTGCTAGCCACGCTCTCGAGCGTATTCGGCGGTTTGGCCACGCTGCTTGCGGCGTTGGGACTCTATGGCGTCATGGCCTTCATGGTGACCCGTCGCACGCGTGAGATCGGCATCCGCATGGCGCTGGGCGCGGGACAGGGCTCAGTGGTTTGGATGGTGATGCGTGAAACGCTCGTGCTGGCAGGTGTCGGCGTGGCCATTGGTCTCGCGGGCGCGTACGGTGTGACGCGTCTGGTACAGGCGCAATTATTCGGCGTGGGGGCGACCGACCTGTTGACCATGGCAGCGGCTGCGTTGGGTATTGCATCGGTGGCGGCGCTGGCGGGATATCTGCCGGCCAGAAGGGCGACGGGAATCGATCCGATGGTGGCGCTCCGCTGGGAGTGAGGTTAAGAGAGGAGTGAGGTAAGGTGGAATCATGCAGTTGGCGATCGATGAAACCTATCTTCCGGTGAAACTCACGGCGTCTTCCATGACGGATGCGGAGTTCGCCGAGTTCTGCACGCATTACCCGGACTATTTCATCGAGATGACGGCTGACGGAGAGATCGTAATCATGCCGCCAAACTATTCGTTGACCGGGATGAGGAACGGCAAGATTTCGGCCCAACTCGAAAACTGGTCAGACCGCGACGGACGGGGCGCCGTGACCGATTCGTCCGGTGGATTCGTCCTGCCCAATGGCGCCCGCCTGGCGCCGGACGCTGCGTGGACATTGAAATCGCGGGTTGCTGAGCTTAGCGCCGAAAGCTTTCAGAAGTTTTGGCATCTGTGCCCTGACTTCGTTATCGAACTTCGCTCGCATACCGATCGTCTTCATACTCTGCGTGCCAAGATGCAGGAATGGATCAGTAACGGCGCGCAGCTTGCGTGGCTGATCGACCCCGAGCGTGAAACGGTAGAAATTTACCGGCCTGGAGAGGCGCCCGAAACGAAGATCGGAATTGAAACTCTTGTGGGCGAAGGACCGGTGCAGGGTTTCGTTCTCGATCTTCGTCGGGTTTGGAATCCGCTCGCAAGTTAGTTTCTAACGGGTTTACTCCTCAACAGTCTCGGAATCGACGGCCTTGGCGGGGAAAATCCCGTAGAGGGTTTCGTGCTGGATCTGCGCCTGGTATGGAATCCGCTCGCGGATTAAGCCTTACTTCGGATACACCCGGAAGTCGTCGAAGTAGGTCGCGGAATTGCCTCGCGTCCACAAACCCACTTTGCCTGTGGTTTGGAACGTCGCGTCTTGCGCCTGGAGAATCCGGCGATGGTTTATATAAACCTGAAACCGGTTGCCGCGCACGGAAACTTTCAGAATGCTCCATGCGCCCGCTGGGATATCGTGACGCACGGCAGCGCACAATGGCGTCGTCTGGCCATTCTGCACCTTGAAAAGAGCAACGCTGTTCTCAAGGGCGTTGGCGCGCGCCAGATAATAATTGTTCGCATCGCGATAGCGGAAAACCAACCCGCCGGCTTGATCGGCATGGCCGGTCAACGGTTTCA
The DNA here is from genome assembly GCA_963703295.1 of Bryobacterales bacterium. GTDB lineage: Bacteria > Acidobacteriota > Terriglobia > Bryobacterales > Bryobacteraceae > PALSA-243. The sequence goes on along the minus strand of OY969810.1, from coordinate 5,537,983 downwards.
GACGAACGCTGATATCGCCGTCCCGGACCGCCATGGTGTCGAGAATGGCAAGCGGCGAATGGTTTGGAGGGTCGTTCGAGGTCAGAGCTAAAACGTAAGGCTGAGTCGGGGCCGACCCATCGCGAATAATCTGCCAGTCCGGCGCGCGACCGCCGTTCGTCATAGCAACGCTCCATCCTGGGGGCATCTTGCCCAGCGTCGCGGTATCGAAATTGATGATCTTTCCGGCCGAACCAATCAAACCGAAAGAGATCGCTAAAACTAGCGGCTTCATATGTCCCCATGCCGGGGCAACACCTTATTTTGTCACATTTAAGGGCCAACGCACCCCACTTCAGGTTACGGATTAGCGGCGCGGCGCACGTTCACCCTGTTAGAATGAAAATTCTCGTACTATGGCTATCGATTCCACGCGATTGGCGCTCGATTCAACCGAGGGATCCCTCAAACAGCGTGGCGTTCGGCTAACCCGCCAGCGGCAAATCCTTCTCGATCTTATCGACAAAACCGGCGAACATCTTGATGCCGAACGCCTTTTCAACATGGCGAAGGAAAAGGATCCGCGCCTCAATCGAGTTACGGTCTATCGCACGCTGAAAATGCTCAAGATAGGCGGCCTCGTAGATGAGCTGGACCTGATGCATTATGGCGGCGACCAGCATTATTACGAAACGCGCCTTAAGCAAGAGCACGCCCATGTGATCTGCCTGCGGTGCGGCAAAGTGGAAGAGTTCTTCGGTGAGCCTTTGCAACGGCTGCGCAAGCAAATTGAGACGCACTTCGGGTTTCAGATTCTGCTCGCCCGGACGGAAGTAGGTGGTTACTGCGCCCACTGTCAGACGTTGCGTTCGCTCGAGGTGGAAGAGCTCCGCGAACTCGCCGAGGAGCCGGCCAAACAGGCCAAACCGGCAAAACGCGCCGCCCCTGCGCGACGCAAACCAGCGGCTCGCAAATAAATGGAGCCCGCGTCTCTGGTGGTCATCGACCCCAGCGGCAACCGCACGCGCGTGCCGCTAGAGCCGTTGCCTTTCCTTATTGGCCGGCAACCCGAGAGTGACTTAATCGTCCGCGATAGCCGCGCGTCGCGGACGCATTCGCGGATTTTAGCGGAGGACGGCCATTACTTAATCCAGGATTGCGGCAGTCGCCACGGGACGTTCGTCAACGGAACACGGATATCGCGGTATCCCCTCGAGAGTGGCGATCGCATTGAATTCGGCGTACCGGATTCCTACCAATTGTTATTTGCGCTGGACGGCGCAGAGCTGAAGAGTTTGATGGAACAGATGGGCGCGGCGGAGCGTCCGGCGCAGGCGCCGCACGGCGTAGGAGGCAATCTGGCCAAACTGCGCGCCATTTTGGATTTGGCGCGAACACTGCAGGGCTCATTCTCGGTGGATGACGTGCTTGCGCAAGTGGTGGACGCCGCCCTGGCGATTGCGGGCGCGGAGCGCGGCTTCCTGATGCTGCGCAAGGGCGATGCGCTAGAAACGCGCGTGGCGCGCAACCGCCACGGCAAGACGCTGAACGAAACGGAATTGCGCGTTCCGCGCCACATGCTGCACCGCGCGCTGCAACATCGGCGCGAGATGCTCTCGATGAACTTCGATCCTTTGGCGAGTCACGAAACCTCGCCCGAGCGGAGTATCGCCGACCTTGAACTGCGTAGCGTCATATGCGTGCCGCTGGTTCGAATCCGCACCGGACAGGGTGATGCGACCAGCATTATGACGACGTCGAATGAAACCGTAGGCGTGCTCTACATGGATTCTAAGATTTCTCCGGCGGATCTCGCGGGCGGCAATCGCGAACTGTTGCAGACGCTGGCGATTGAAGCGTCCACCGTGCTTGAAAACGCCCGTCTGCTTGAAGAGGAACGCGGCAAGCGCGTTATGGAAGAGGAATTGAACCTGGCGCGCAGCATTCAGCAGAGCCTGCTTCCGCGCGCCCTGCCGGTGGATGGATGGTTGTGCGCATGCGGCAGCAGCGTGGCTTCACGCGAGGTGGGCGGGGATTATTTCGACGCGCATCCGGTCAACGAACATTGCTGGGCGGCCGTCGTGGCGGACGTTTCAGGCAAGGGAGTAAGTTCGGCGCTGCTGGCCTCCCTTCTGCAAGGCGCGCTGATCGCGGCGAGCGACCATCCAAGCGCGATGGCATTGCGCATCCATCGCTTGAACCGCTTTATGTTGGAACGTACGGGCGGCGAAAAATACGCTACTCTCTTTCAATCGCTGCTGCATCGCGATGGAAAACTCAACTATGTAAACGCGGCGCACTGCCCGCCTATCGTAATCCGCGCCAATGGCGCCCTTTCGGAGTTGGAAACCACCGGAATGCCGGTTGGCTTGCTGGCCGACGCTGAATTTCAACTGGCGGAAGAACAGCTTGGGTCTGGCGACAAGCTTTTGATCTATAGCGATGGGGTTAGCGAAGCGCAAAACTCGGCGGGGGAATTTTTCGGGAAGAAGCGCCTGCGCGCAGTTGTGATGGCGCACGCCGCGGGGCGCGCGTCTGAGGTCCACGACGCAGTGCAGGAAGCCGTGACCGCCTTTACGGGAGGCGCGCCGCAGTCCGACGATATTACGGTATTGGTATTAGAATACGGAACTTAAGCTGCCGCCGCGAAGTTCCCCGCATTTTAGTACAATAGAGGTTCGATATCTTGGAGTGTAGATGCTAATGATTCGCTTGGCGCGTTTCGGCGCCAAAAAGAAGCCGTTCTATCGTGTCGTCGTGATTGAGAAAGAGCGCGCCCGCAATGGCCGCAATCTGGAAGTGGTGGGCCATTACAACCCCACCGCCAATCCTGCGCAGGTGCTGTTGAAGCATGAGCGCGTGGCTCATTGGACCAAGAATGGCGCACAAATGTCCGATACTGTGAAACGCCTCGTCGAAAAGAACCCGGCCCCCGCCGCCCAACCAGTCGCCTAAGTCCCCAAACTCGGCGTAACTGTAAGCGAAATAACGGCAACAAGCCTTACGTTGTGCAGAAAGACTACGGTCCTTCCGTACGGTTCGCTAACATAGCGTTAGGGAGGCGGGGTGAATGAAACAGTTGATAGAAGACATCGCGAAAGCTCTGGTTGACATCCCGGAGGAAGTTTCCGTCCGCTTGGTGGAAGGCGAACAGGTCACGGTGTTAGAGCTAAAGGTGGCTCCCAGCGACTTAGGCAAGGTCATTGGGAAGCAGGGCCGGACGGCCCGCTCCATTCGCACCATTCTAGGCGCGGCCGGCATGAAGTTGAACCGCCGCTTCACGCTGGAGATTCTCGAGTAAGCTCCGGTGGATTCTGCGTGGGTGACCATCGCGCTGCTTGGCAGGACCCGCGGCAATCGTGGGGAAATTACGGCAATCTCGTTAAGTAGTAAACCGGAACGCTATAGCGCGTTACGCGAGGTTTACCTTTTCGGGTCGGGCGAGCGTCGCGAAATCGAGACCACATGGTTTCACAACGGCACGCTGGTCTTCAAGTTTCGCGGCGTCGATTCTATTTCCGACGCCGAGTTGCTGAGCGGCTTGGAAGTTCGTGTGCCGCTGGCGGAACGCACTCCGCTCGAGGCGGGCGAGTTTTTCCAGTCCGATCTCATCGGCTGCGAAGTGGTGGACCACGCCTCGGGACAGCGCATCGGCTCGGTAACGGATTGGGACGACGGAGGTGGTACGGGCCTGCTTGTCATCGATGGGGATCTGCTGATTCCTTTCGTGCGTGCCATCTGCGTAGAAATCGATCCGGCGGCCAAGCGCATCGCGGTAGAATTGCCCCCAGGACTCAAGGATCTGAACCGGTCGTGATCTTCCATGTGCTGACGATCTTCCCCGAATTTTTCGAGGGACCGTTTGCGCACGGCGTGGTAAAGCGGGGGAAAGACGCCGGACTCCTCGATATCCGTATTCACAACCTTCGCGATTGGACGCACGACCGCCACAAGACGGTCGACGATCGGCCCTTCGGCGGCGGCGAAGGCATGGTGATGAAGCCGGAACCCCTCTTTCAAGCTGTGGAAACCATCTGGCCAGAGCGTGGGCCCCGCCGCAAAGCCATCCTGCTTTCGGCGCAGGGTCGGCTCTTCGATCAGGCCATGGCGAACCGCTTTCGTGAGGAAGCGTCCGAGATTCTCCTGATATGCGGGCGCTACGAAGGCGTGGACGAACGCGTGGCGGAGCATCTGGTGGATGAAGAGATCTCGATCGGCAATTACGTCCTAAGCGGGGGCGAACTGCCGGCGGCGATCGTGATTGACGCGGTCGCGCGGCTGCTGCCCGGCGTGCTAGGCAACGAAACCTCTGCGGCCTTCGATTCGTTTCAGGAATCGGGACACGGCGAAGGTCTGCTCGACTGCCCGCATTGGACGCGCCCCGCCGATTTCCGCGGCTGGAAAGCGCCCGAGACGCTACTCAACGGGAACCATGAAGCCATCCGGCAGTTCCGCAGGAACGCCGCCTTGGAGAAAACCGCCCGCTTGCGGCCGGATCTGGCGAAGTAGTGTTGTAAGGGAATTCGCGGCGATCAGGGCAGCGAGACGGAGCTTGATCTGGGCGAGGGAAGCGAAGCCGTTACTGCCGTCGCCGGGGCTTATTCTTAGCCATTGCATTCTTTTCCAAACGGATCTTCCATGCAGCCCGCAATGCGCCTTCAAGAATGTCTTCATTCGCCGCGGCGAGACGAATGTGTGTCATGCCCTGGCGTCCCCATCCTCCGGCGATGGGGAGGAAAACTTCCGGCTGCTCGCCCACGAAATCGGCCTGCTGTTGAGGCGTGAGCATCAGATTTCCGTAGCCTTGCTTGACGGAGGCGAGCGTTGCGAAGATGCGGCCGCCCACGCGGAAATCGGCGGAGCCCATGTGAGAGCCCTCTTCGGCCCCTTCCAGGCTTAATGCGATGCGGCGAAAATCTTTGGCAGTCATTGTTTTAAGATGTCGCCCGTCTCACTTACTTCGGAAGGTGCGTTTCCAATTGCGCAACGATCTCGAGTAGCTGCGCGCGCAGTGGTTCGTCTTGTAGTTGCGCCGCCGTCTTACAATCGGCAACGGTCGTCTCCAGTTTCCAGGCGGACGGATCTTCCGTTGCCACCTGGTCGGCAAGTTCTTGGGCCCTGTCCACTTTTCCGGCGTCAAATGCAGCCCCCAGCAGGGTCGCATTCAACCACCCGTCATTGGAGCCGCGAAGCTGCGCGCGCTCGCACGCCGCCAGCGCGATAGCGGCGGCGACGCGCGCTTTCTCGTCATCGTCCTTGCGTTTGCGGGTACGATACAGGCGCGGCAGGTTAGAGATCGGATAGTAGTCGTTTAAGTCAAGCCTCATGCCGGCTTCGTATTCGACGATGGCTCTGTCAAGATCGGAAGGATTCTTGTTCTCCATCCATTTCTTCTTATAGCGGCCGCCTAGAAGGCCGCGGCGTTCCGGGGTATCGCCGCTGTTCGAAATCAACGCCCGCAACGCGCCAATTGCCGTATCGTGGTCGCCGGATTTCGAAAGAGCAAGCGCACGCTGCTCCTTTACCAGCGGCGAACTGCGCAGGTCTTCCGGAAGCGCGTCGATGAATTGTAGAGTCGTCGCCCAATCGGTGCAATCGCGCAGTAGATAGAGAAGCTCGAGTGCTACCAATCGCTGGACCGGGCCGCCGGTATAACACCTCTTTCGAAGCTCGAGCGCCCGATCGCGGCGTGCGTCCCCAGAGGCAGAGCGAGCGGCGATGATTTCCGCTTGGAAATCGGACAATTCTTCAAGGGACTTCTTAAAAGCCGTCGCCCGGGCGGAATCATAATCCGGATATTTCGGGAAGATCTGATAAAAGGGCGACTCGCCTGCCGCTAAGACAGGAATATCGGCCTGCAGTTTCTTGATGATTTCCTCGGCGGTCTCCTCCGAAATCGACTCTGTGGGCAGTGGGTATCGAATCTGCCGCATCTGATCGATGTCGAAGAGAGGCTTCGCCCAGGCAGCCGCCGTCATCACGCAGCCCAGTTTTTGAGCGGCATGGCGAATTCCCACTTCATAGTAAACGTTTCCATTCGGAATGGTTACATCCGCCAGCACCAGATCGGAAATCGCGAGGCGTTCAATCATTTCGCTAATGATGAGTGCGCCCACGTCCTCGTTGGCTCGCACCGGTTCGTAGCCTACACTGGCAATAGCTTTCCGGAGCGCGCCTTCCCAGAGACGATCGAAGTCGATCTTGTCGGGCCCTCCGCTTCCGGCCGGCGCGCCCGTCGCTTTGACGCCATACGGCATGATCATGAAGCAAATCGGTTGGGGCATAGAGTCCTCCTAGACAAAGGCGCCGAAGTGTTCCAGCCGTACCTGCTGCGCTGCCACTTCGCGCCCGATTTTCACAAGATCCGGAATGTTCTCAACCGCGTCCATCTTTTGCATCTGTTTTGCGTCGAGGCCGCCTAGACCAAGAGCTTTGAGGCCCTCCTGGCTGAGGTCCGCATTATACCTGGCGTAGAGAAAAGCGCGGCCCAAGTCCGTGGACAGCGGCATAACCGGCGCCTGCCGAATCTCCTCTTCCGTCAAAGGCGACGTCAACTCGCGAGGGGCCAGGTCTAATAACTCGCGATCGATGTGCGCGCCAAACGAACACCGGCCCACCACGCGGCAATTGATGTCCTGGTCTACCTGGATGCCATACATTAAGTTGCCAGGCAGCCCTGCCACATTACTGATCAGACTACTATCCGGTTGCTCGATTCCCGCGCCGGGTGAGGGCGCCGCCCCCGTTCCAACCGAAACAAGCAGCAGATTGCGCTCGCCCGTGTGCCAGTTCAGGCGGTACGGAGCCACCGTCGCCATCCGGTACAGCAGAAACGCCGGGTTGTTATAAGGGGTGACGCCGCCATCCACGAAAACGAAACTCTTGTTCGGGTCGGTCTCATCCCATTGCAGAATCTCCGGCGGGAAATAGACCGGCGCGGCCGTGCTCGCCCGGACTAGCTGCCACAGGGGAATTCGCAAATTGCAGTCGGAGCGACCCGCGTCGTTGTATTTCGCATCGGGATTGCTGCTAATGGGCCATGGAGAATCCGTCGTCACATTTCGTGTCACAACCAGCAACAGGCATCGCAGATGCTGAGGCTCGAGCGTCGTGTCGGCGCCGAACACCGCCTGTAGCTCTTTGCGAAGAGGGTCCGCTTTGTATAGGTTCTTGAGGCGCGCAAGCAGGAAACTCTTCTCGAACATCTGATTGCCGGTTCTCTGGTAGAAGTCGATCAATTCGCTAACAGCCATACCGCGCGCCAGCCCGGCCGCGATGATAGCGCCGGTGCTGGTGCCCGCAATGTAATCGAAATAATCGCAAAGCCGAAAATCGGGCTGTCTCCGGCCCACCGTGTCACGAAGCTTGGTCTCCAGCGACTCGAGTATCCCGAGTATAATCAAGCCACGAATGCCGCCTCCGTCGAGCGACAACATCTTATGTGGACGTTCGGTCTCGTAACGGCTTCGCAGCGGGCCCCAGCGTTCAGAATTTCGTAGCGGCATTTACCGAATCTCCAAGCGTATCGACTCAGTCCGCAATCGTACCAAATCACCCCTGTGCCCCACCCAATCGACACAGTCACTCGGCGGGTCCAATATAGACTCAGGTCAGGAGTTTCCGTTGCAACAATACCGCAGAAAAGAAGAGACCACGGTCACGGCAATACGGTTGGATTTGGAAACGGATGGCCTGACATATCAGAAGTGGGGCGGAACACAACGAGCCAAGCGGGGCGATTGGCTGGTGAGCAACCACGGCGATGTCTACACCGTTGACGCCGATACCTTCGCTCGCACATATCATGAGGTCAGCCCAGGATTATACGAAAAGACAGCCATTGTTTGGGCGCGGCGCGCGAACGAAGCGGGCGCGATTCAGACCAAGGAAGGTTCGACCGCCTATAAGCCGGGCGATTATCTCGTCTTCAACGATGCCGATGGCAAGGATGGATACGCCATGAGGGAGGAGACGTTTCAAAAGTTGTACGAAGCACAAGGCTGATGCAGGCAGCCGCAAGCGTTATGTCCGCGCCGGTAAATCGATCTCCACTACCAATCCACCCTCCGGAGCATTCCGCGCGCGGATTGTCCCGCCATTTACGCTGACCGCGCGTTCAGCGATTGCCAGCCCTAAGCCCGAGCCTTCCGAGTTGCTATTGCCCACCCGCCGAAACGGCAGGAAGATCTCGGCAAGCATATCTTCCGCCACCCCGGGTCCGAAATCCCGGACTCGGATCAACGCTCGCGAATTGGCGGCTAGCAGCGAAATCTCGACCGCGGTTCCTTCCGCGGTGTGCCGGATCGCATTGCGAACCACGTTCTCTACAGCGCTTCGCAACGGCTCCTCGAATCCATCCACCGTACACGCATCGGCTTGTTTGATTACCACGCTGCGATTTCGTGCCCGCGCCTCGAAGTTACCATCGTTTGCTACCTCTTGCACAAGACTCGTGAGGTCGAACGGCGCGGGCGCCCCTCGATCTATCCCGCTATCGATTCGTGTAAGCGATAGCAACTGACCGATGAGCATGTCCAGTCGCCGTGCTTCCAATCCGATCCGTTCCAGGTTTTCGGCGGCCTCCTCCGCGGGGCCTTGCTTCACCAGGCCTAGCGCTACGATCAGGCGAGAGAGGGGCGAGCGCAACTCGTGCGAAACGTCGCCCAGCAATCCACGTTGCCGCGTTACCAAGGCCTCAATGCGTTCCGCCATCCGATCAAAGTTGCTAGCCAGGTCGGCGATCTCATCGCGGCGGTTCTTGAGTGAAGGATCGACGCGCGTTTCCAGGCGCCCTTCGGCAATACCCGCCGCCGCGGCGCCAAGCTTCTGGAGTGGCTTCGTCAGATAACTGCTAATGAAGTAACAGAAGATGGTGCCCGCCAGGGAAAAGAGCAGGAAATCGTGTAGCGTCAGCCGCAGGATCGACTTATATCCCATTCCCGAGTGCACGACGACAAACAGGAGCAGCAGCGCAACCGCGAGCAGCGTGAGCCAGAACCACAGGAAGATGGTTAAAAATAGCCTTCTCATCGCGTCCCTGGTCTGGCTGGTGAGACATAAAGATAACCGGCGCCGCGAACGCCTTTGATCCGGTCTCCGCCATCGGTAAGCGGTCCAAGTTTGCGGCGCAGGTTACAAACATGCGTGTCGATGCTGCGGTCGAACGGAGAAAAATCGCGCCCCAGTACATTGCGTACCAAATCCTCGCGGCTAACCGTAGTTCCGGCGACGCGCATCAACACCGCCAGAAGGTCGAACTCTACCGTGGTCAAATCTATGAGGGCGCTGTCCCGCCGTACGGTGCGCGTGCCTCCATCCAAATCGATATCTCCCACCGCAAGCGCCGCCGGTGCGGAGCGCTGCGGCGACGCTCTGCGTAGAATCGCGCGAATGCGGGCCACCAACTCCGCCGGGTCGAACGGCTTCGGCAAGTAGTCATCGGCGCCCATTTCAAGCCCGCGGATGCGGTCGTGCGTATCGCCCCGGGCGGTCAGCATCAGCACGGGCGTGCGGCAGTGGCGGCGAATACGGCTCAGAACCTCGAATCCCTCGGTGTCCGGCATCATTACGTCAAGCATGATCAGGGCGTAATCCTCGCTCAAGGCTCGCTCGATACCTATCGCGCCGCTGGGCGCCCAAGTGATGTCGAAGCCTTCGCGACCCAGGTAACGGGTGACGAGTTGGCACAGTTCGGTATCGTCATCGACCACAAGGACGCGTTCCATGGCAAGGGAAGGACGCCTTTCATTCTAAAGCGGCCGGCCGCGCGGCAGAGTCAAGATGTGTCAAGCGGCTTAACCGTTCTTGACGAACCTTGGCATTTCTCGACCATCAAGCAGCCGGCTGCACCTTATAGTTGGTCACATGATCAAAGCATTTCTCTCCACAACTCTCCTGGCATTGTTACTGCAGCACGGCCACTGCCAGGAATTGGCGAAAGGTCTGAGCTTCGAAGTAGCATCTATCACGCCGTGCAAACCGGACACCCCCGCGCCTCCCGGAGAGCACGCCGGAATGGTGCAATTCGTTTATCCCGGCGGACGCTTCAACGCGACCGCTACCACCGTCAAGTACCTGATGGAGTGGGCGTATGGAATTCAAGGGGCTCAGCACTCGGGCGGTCCATCGTGGCTCGAAACCGATCGTTACGATATCGTGGCGAAGTCTGAGGGCAATGCTACAGAAGATCAAATGAAGTTGATGACGCAGAAGCTGCTCGCCGACCGGTTCCAGTTGAAGTTCCATCGTGAGAGTAAAGAGCTTTCGGTCTTCGTCGTCACTGCTGGAAATAGCCAGAAGCTCTTCCCCCCAAAGGCAGACGAGACGCACGCAATCCGCATCAGCCCGCTCGCAGGTTCCGATCCGAAGGTCCCTTCCTACCACGTCGTCGCCACGCGCTTCTCCCTGGCGCAGCTTGACGACACCTTCGCGCGGCAACTGGGGCGTGTCATTATCGATCAAACCGGCCTCAAAGGCGACTTCGATTTCACGTTTGACCTCACGCCGGACGAGGAACGGCCCAATCCGTTGGACCCGGCGCATATCATGACGGCGATGCGCGAACAGCTCGGGCTAACTCTGAAATCTCAAAAGGCGCCGGTCGATATCATGGTGATCGATAGCGCGCAGAGAGTCACCGCCGGAAACGAGTAGCTGCACGTAAGAACCGGCGCGGTTTGCTAACGCGAATAGCGCCGGATGGCGAGCGAAATCGACGGCCCGACGATCACCATGTGAATCGCTAAGACCCAGAGGAAGACACGCGGCACAATCGGCCGGTGGCCTATTTTCGATAGGGGAATTACTACGAACGTCATAAAGAGATGAATGGCCCCGCCGTATAGCACGCCGCAAATAAGCGCACGGTCGATCAACACATGTATATAGCGGCTGGCCAGATAATAGACGGCGGCGGCGCCGAAGGCGATCAGAAAGTGGAGCGCCACCCCCAACAGCGCGGTCGCCACGCCACCCTTCAGGGCCGAGGTTCCCAATACTCCGCGCGCGATTCCTTGGAACATGCGCATCGTCGTGCCGCCGTAGGAGTGACTCAGCACGGCGGCCGCGATTCCGTCTAAGACGCCGCACAAGAGACCGGCGATGACTATCGCCTTTTCGGCGTGTGAGGCGGTGGCTGCGGATTTCATGGTTACCTAATCATGCCATTGAATCGTTTTTGTGAAAATGGATTCAACAAATTTCGGTGCGCACGTTTTATTCACAGCCGATTCACGAATCGCGCGTGTAACTCGTTCGAAATAGGAGTGAAAGAATCTGTTGAAAAGAGTTTGATTGCTTGAGAAATTCGTTGACCCTCGAAAGGTTGGCGTTGCATAGTGATGAAGGTTCCAAGAGGTTTGAGGAACAGCAAGCCTCCGGAAATGTAGCGGATCGGGAACTATGATCCGCAGCCCAACTAGCGATAGAACGGCTGCGGGGAGCGAACGAAGATCGGGCAGATCTGGAAGGTGGACCGGAAGGTCGGGCAACCAATCGAACGCTTTGATCCAGAGGGAGCCAAAAACTCCCGAAGGGGAGTGGAGGTTGGAAGCGCGGCCCGAAGAGCGGACCGGCAAGAGTGCAACGGGGTTTTGAGGCGTGGATGCCTCCTGCCGCTGGGGCAAACCAGCGCAGGTAGCGGAGTCGAAAGGCCGTACGAGTATAATTAGCCGGTACGTGAGTGAGCGAAGCGTCAGGCGGGGACCGTTAACCCCGGAACGGAATTCGCGCAAGCGAAAACCGCTGCGGGCGAGGAAAACGCCGGCGCGAGCAAACGGCCCCATTGTGAAGATGCGCGCGATGCGCCTCAAGGCGACGAAGCGGCAGCCGGCGGAAGCGGGTTGTCGTGGAGCAGAGAGGCGAAGCGTCCGGCGCTTCATAATGCGATGCTCAGTGCCGTGCATGCCGGCGATGAGCGATGCTGACCTGAAGTCACTTGGAACCTTTTTCTTTTTCTAATCGGAAATCCCCAGCCAATCACTTCTTACGCCGATTGCCGATAAGGGTCCCAGCGGAAGATCTTGTCAAATTCTCCGCCAAAAACACACCCGTCTTCCCGCCGCTGACCAAATCCAGATCGCCGTCTCCATCCATGTCGCGTGCAACAATCTGCATGCCGCCGCCCATGCGTCCGCCGTACTCCACGATATGGCGGATCCATTCCACGCCTCCATTGCCCGCCGCCGGTGGCGCCTTCCGGTATTCATACCAGTAGACGCCGAGCGGTTCGCGGGCGCCGGGGTCCGCTCCGTTATGCGCAAAGTAGCGCTTGCCCGTTACCAGATCGGGTTGCCCATCGCCGTTGAGATCCACAAGGATCGAGGCATGCGATTGCGACCACGAGCTGTCGATGACATGTTGCGTCCACTGCCCATCCGCGGTCTGCTCGTACCAGCAGATACCGTAGTCGTGCGCCATAGTCGTCAGAACATCATTCCGGCCGTCGCCATTGATATCGAGCACGTAAAGGAAGCCGAACCTCGCCCGTGCCGGCGATCCTGAGGGCGGTGCGCCGTCGTGAACGCTTCCCGCGGGCGCGATGGGATGTTGGTCCCAATCCGTGGCATGAAACTTCCAATCGCCTGCCGCATGCACGTCGGGCGGCGCCTCCAGCCAGCCCGACGCCGTGAGAATGTCGTTCCGGCCGTCGCCGTTCACATCGCCGACGCCGATGCCGTGTCCGTAGCTTTGCTGCGATACGACATGCTTCACCCATTTACCGCGCGCCACTTCGAACCACGCCAGCGGTACGTCACGGCGGTCGAATTCCGGTATAAACTCGAGCGCCTTGCCGTCGTTATTAAGGTCCACCAGAAAAGCGAACTCCGTGGGACCGCTGTTGTCAATCTCGTTCACCTTCCACGCGCCGCCGCCTTTACCCGGGTTCTTGAGCCAGACGATGTTCTGCGAGAAGTAACCGAACTGGACGATGTCCGGATATCCGTCGCCGTCTACGTCCACAGCTAGATCGCTGAAGTTATCGATGTAGCCAGACGCATAGTTAATCTCACGAATCCTATGCTTGGTCCATTTCGGCGCTTCGTACCAATATTCGCCCGAGACGATATCGGGACGCCCATCCTTGTTAATGTCCGCTACGGCGACAGTTTCGCTATAACCCGGATCAATCATCTGCACACGAAAAGCGATGTCGGGCGGCCGGCCGGCCGCCGCTAGCAAGAGCGCCGTTAGCAAAGTGAAGAGAGTCCGCATCAGGTCGCCCAAATGTCGCCGACGGTGAAGCCCTGCGGAAACGGATCGTCCGGATCTAACACATACTGCGCGAATCCCGTAATCCAAGCCTGTCCGGATATGGTCGGTACAACCGCCGGGTATGACCCCACGCGCGCCTCCTCAACCAGGCGGCCCGTGAAAGTTGTTCCCAAGATGCCTTCGTGAACGAAATCGCGATTAAGCGGAAGTTGGCCTTTGGCGTGAAGCACGGCCATTTTGGCGCATGTTCCCGTACCGCAAGGCGAACGGTCAAGCGCGCCGGTCCACGATGCCGGGCGCGACCAGTCGAGTTTCCCCGTGGAAACCACCACCGTATTCTTGCGATGCGCGCCCGCGCTCGACGGCGCGCCCGAAATCTGCGCGATCGTGACGCCTGCGATTTCCGGATTCTCCGGATGAGAAACCGGCAATTGCTCGCGCGCCGCCGCCTTAATCATTTCGGCCACGCGAACGATATCGCGTGCTTCGTCCGGCGTCAGGCGGAAGCCCAGCGGCGCGGCTTCGGCGATGACGTAAAACATGCCGCCATAAGCGACATCCACGATTACCGTTCCCAAGCCCTGCACTTCCACCGGCGCGTCGAGATGGGCCGCGAAGGCTGGCACGTTACGGAACGTCACCTTTTTCACCTTACCGCCGCGGACTTCGGCTTCTACCGAAATCAACCCGGCCGGGGTATCCAGTTTGAGAGAAGTAATAGGCTCAATCGCTTCCACCATGCCGGTCTCGATCAGCACCGTAACCACGCAAATCGTATTGGTGCCCGACATCGGCGGATATTCCACTTGTTCCATAATCACGAAACCGGCGTCGGCTTCGGGATGGGTCGGCGGCAGGATGACATTGCAGTTCGAGGCCGGATAGCCGCGCGGCTCGCGCAGCATGCGCAGACGGATATGGTCGGCCTGGCGCTCAAAGTACTTCATTTTCTCGAACATTGTCTTGCCGGGGACATCCAGAACGCCGCCCGTAATCACGCGGCCGGGCTCGCCGCAAGCGTGCGCATCTACCGCTGTGATCATGCTGGAGAATCGCATGGCTAGTTGGGCTGTGCGAAGATGAAATTTAACCGCGTTAAAGCGAGTGAAGAGATGGTCATGGCTTCACGGGTATTGTAATCTTATCCCCAACATTTATGGATCTTCAAGGAACCTCAATCATCGGACGCCGCCGCGCGGCGATCTCTGGAAAATCTTTTCACGCGATAGACGCCGCCACCGGCGAGCGTCTCGACACCGCATTCCACGGCGCAACGAAGGAAGATCTGGAAGCGGCCGCTCAACTTGCGGCGGGCGCATTCCCTGAGTACCGGGCGCTGGCGCGCGCAAAAAGGGCCACCTTCTTGCGTGAGATTGCGTCCCGGCTGGAAGGCTTAGGCGATGCGCTGATTCACCGCACAATGGCGGAATCGGCGCTGCCAGAAGGGCGCGTGCGTGGCGAGTTAGGGCGAACCTGCGGCCAGCTCCGCTTCTTCGCCGGCATCATCGAGGAGGGTTCCTGGGTAGATGCGCGTATCGATCTCGCCGACCCCGATCGCAAGCCGCTGCCCCGAGCCGATCTGCGCTCCATGCTGCGCCCGCTCGGTCCGGTCGCAGTCTTCTGTGCCAGCAATTTCCCGCTGGCGTTTTCGGTTGCGGGCGGTGACACCGCGTCTGCGTTCGCCTCGGGTTGTCCCGTAATTGTGAAGGCCCACTCCTCGCATTTGGGAACGGCCGAGATGTGCGGCATGGCGATTCGCGATGCGGCCGAACATACCGGAATGCCCGAAGGCGTCTTTTCGCTGCTCTTTACCGATGGTCACCAAGTCGCGCAGGCCTTGGTTGCGCACCCTGCCATTAAGGCAGGAGGGTTCACAGGTTCGCGGGGCGGGGGATTGAAGCTGCTCGAAATCGCGCGTTCGCGCCCTGAGCCCATTCCGTTTTATGCCGAAATGAGCAGCATCAACCCGGTCTTCATCCTGCCGCACGCGCTCGAACAGCGCGGCGCGCAACTCGCGGCGGGTTTGTCGGGGTCCATCACGCTCGGCGTAGGGCAGTTCTGCACCAACCCAGGAATCGTGGCCGCGCCGGCGGGAAAGAGCGGCGACGCCATGGCTACGGAGCTTGGGGAAAAGCTGCGCGGTGTTGCACCGGCCGCCATGTTGAACACCCATATTCTGAAGAGTTACGCCACAGTCGTAGGCGCCCGCATGGCCGATTTGCGCGTGCGGTCGGTCGCGATAGCCGACGCGGTTTCCAATCGCGCCTCAGCCGCGCTCTTCGAAGCCGATGCCGAGACCTTCCTCAAGACGCCGGAGCTTTCCGAAGAAATGTTCGGACCCGCGTCGATCCTGGTTCGCTACAGCGGCATCGAACAGGCGCTTGAACTGGCGCGCACGATGGAAGGTAATCTCACAGCCACCATCCATCACGCTCCTGGAGACGAAGCGGACTGTGCCCGGTTAATCTCGGCGCTTGAGACCCGCGTCGGCCGTATCGTTTTCAATGGCTATCCCACAGGCGTCGAAGTCTGCCAGGCGATGGTGCACGGCGGACCGTATCCATCCACATCGGATGGCCGCAGCACTTCTGTCGGCGGCCGCGCCATCGATCGCTTCGTGCGCGCCGTCTGCTATCAGGACGCCCCCAGCGCTGTGCTGCCCGAGGAATTGCGTGACGGCAACCCCGCGGGAATCACGCGCCTGGTCAATGGCGTCCAGCAGCAGCCCACGCGGACTCAAAGCGCTTCTTAGGGGCGAACGACATCTGCGTCCCAATGTTCAGGGTAGAGAGCGCGGCGTAGACGTTCGCCCGTGTGATCGCCTCGCGCTCGTCTCGTCCGCTCGCCAGGAAATAGGCGAAGCTGCCGATGAATGCATCGCCGGCGCCGCTGCTATCCACCGCCTCAACCGCGTATGGCGCAATGTGTTCGTCGCCCTCCGGGCTTGCCGCTAAAGCGCCGTTCGCGCCGAGCGTAATCACCACCCGGCGGAAGCCCTCGGCCACCAAATGGCGCGCGCAGCTTCTCGCCTCTTCCAGATTGCTTACCGGCATGCCGGCGATTGCCGCGGCTTCCGTCTCATTGGGAACCAGATAGTCGGCATTCGCTGCCTCGCGCAGATCGATCTTCTGGGCAGGCGCCGGATTCAAAATGCTTGGAATTTCGTTCTCGCGCGCCAGACGAAGCGTATGATAAACCGTCTCCAGCGGAATCTCGAGCTGCACCACAATGCAGTCTGCCGAGCGCAGTAAGTCGCCTGCATCATTGATGTCGGCCGGAGTAAGTGCGTCGTTTGCTCCCTTGATTACCAGAATCCGATTCTGACCGGCGCTGTCCACGAAAATGGGCGCGACTCCGCTCGAGTGTCCCTTGGTAATCCAAACATGGCTCGCATCGATCCCCTTCGATCGGAAATTTTCCACGGTCGCCGGGCCGAACAGATCGTCGCCCACCCGCGCCACCATCGAAACATCGGCGCCGCACAGAGCGGCGGCTACTGCCTGGTTTGCTCCCTTTCCCCCGAAACCGAGTTGAAAGGCGCGTCCGAAAATGGTTTCGCCAGGGCGTGGGAATTGGTCGGTGAAGGTGGTCAGATCGACATTCGCGCTGCCGACCACCACGACATGAGGCTGCCGGGTCATGGCGTGATTCTACTATGATCGGTGCATGGATCTCTCACCTACCGAGCGGTTCTCTACTCGCGCCGAAGCCTATCGGCGCGGCCGCCCGGGATATCCGCGGGAGTTGCTTGCGCTGCTCGAATGCGAGTGTGGGTTGGCGCCGGCCTGGCGCGTTGCGGATATTGGTAGCGGTACCGGGCTGCTGTCGCAACTGTTTCTCAACTTCGGTTGCGAGGTCTTCGGCGTCGAGCCCAACCGCGAAATGCGCGCCGTCGGCGAACAGTTGCTAGGTGGTGAGGCGCGATTTCACAGCGTCAACGCCAGAGCCGAAACGACCGGTCTACCGGAGAACACCTTTGATCTGATCACGGCGGGCCAGGCCTTTCATTGGTTTGAGCCTGATCCGGCGCGCAAGGAATTTCAACGAATTTTGAAGTCTGCGGGCTGGGTGGCGTTGACCTGGAATGAGCGGCGCGTCACGCCCGGTTTCATGGCGGATTATGAAGCATTGCAGAATCGCTTCGCCACGGAGCGGCGCCATCCGTCCTCCGCCGAATTTACCGCCTTCTTCGGCCATGCCGAATGGCGGCGGGCGAAGATTCCAAATCCGCTCGCGTTGGATGAAGAAACGCTTGTCAGTCGCTTGGAATCCTGCTCCCGATCACCCCAGCCTGGCTCCGAAAACTACCCTGCAATGATGGCGGAACTGCGCGGCTTGTTTAGAGAATATGAGCGTGATGGCCGCGTAACCATTGAGTACGAAACACACGTCTATTATTCCCACTTCTAGCCCACTTATCTCAGTACGCGCTAACGGCGCAGATCGATGGTGAGTGAAAGTTCCAACTAAGTAGTTGTCGGTAGAACTTGGTAGCTAACGGGCGGTTCGATCGGGCGACTGATCGGATCGAAGCTTCGTAACAAAGCCACGTATGGTGGGTGAGCAAACTGTTCGGTTTTGATGAGCGGGGCTGGGAAAAGGGGGCGGACCTTCGGCGTCAGTACTCGCGCTCAGCCTGGATTCTACTTTTCAGGATCATCGTGACATGGACAATTTTCTAGGAGCGCACGGGGCTGTGAGGTATATAATTACTTACCTCAAGCAGCATCGTGGGCGGAGCGTAGTCGACACGGAATTTGATGCACCCCGGGCAATCTGCCCCGGGATGGAGGCCTCTTGCTGATCATTCGGGACGAACAGATGGCCGCGATGTTGGCAGTGGTTCGAAGGGGATTCGAGGACCGGCTGATCCAGTGGCTGGCCCAAAAACATCCCGAGAAGTACGCCGACTTCGGCGACGCGGGGATGCGGCGGCTCGTCAAAGACGCCATAGACAAGAGCTGCCGCCATGGGATTATGGCCGAACCGGACATTGCGGGTCTCGCGCAATTGATTATGGATTTCGGGCCCGACTTCGACACGCAGCCGGATTGTGAGTGGATTCGCGGGGTGTTGGATCACCCTGCCTACTCGGGCGGAATCAAAGTGCAACTGCTCGCGGCGGGCCTGACGAACGGGTCGAGGGGATAAGGCGTTGTTCTCTACTCAACCGGCAGTGCTTGTCAATCGCAATCAAAATAGCGCCAGCGTGCAGTGCGGCGAGCAGAATTGTTCCATTACGGTGTTGATTCGTGAAACCGGCGCAAAGTGGAAGCCTGTCGGGGGAATTGACGCCGAGGTTTTGCAGAACCCCGGACCAAAGACGACAACCGCAGAAGGGCTGGCGCAATGGAGCGGGCTGCCGAGCGGGCGAGATTATACTGTCCGGGTGGCGCTCACAGCTCAGCAGCAGAGAAGATACGCGCTCGCCGGTCCGCCGGAGCAAACGAAGAGCATACTCTGCGGCGTGGATAAGCTTTACATGTTCGAAGTCATGCCGCTCGCGTGGCCCAAGGTAAAGCTGTCTCGCGAAGACAATGGCGCCGCTGCCGGTAACGTGGCGGTTGTTCTCTCCGGCGGGTTCGATCTGGGCACAACAGCAACCTCGTCGGGCTTAGCGGCCTGGCCGGACGGCAATCAGGGGCTGCGCGGACGCACCTACGCCGTCGCGTTTACGTTCACTCCCGAAGACGCAGAGCGCTGCGAGATTGTTCAAACGAATCCGGCGATCGACGTGCCGCAGGGCTCGCGCGATATCTACTCGTTTACAGTTCGCGTACTCTCCACTCTCGAAGTAAAGGTCCGCCGCAAAGACAATAACGCTCTGGTAAAAGAGCCCATCAAGGTAAGTATTGTTTCCGTCGGCCAATCGGACTCACAGGACACGGGAAAAGACACCGGCGCCTACAAATTCCGGAAATTACGGAAGGGTTCGTACACCGTATCGGCAACGATTCCCGACAGCCTCGCCGACCGATACGAATCGATTCCCGACGAGCCAATTACGACAACCCATCCAGTCGAAATCGGTTGGGGGGAGGACAAAACGGCCGTTATTGAGGTCCGGCCGCTTAGTTGGGTCAAGTTCCGCGTTCAGGACAAAGCGACGGGCAAAGATGTGGCCCAGACCAAATGGGGTTTGAAGGTGTCGGACGGCCAAGGCCGCGATGGAGCTTCGGAACAGATAGAAGAACTCCATACCGCTCACTTGAAGAGAGTCCCGCTCGGCAGTTGCGACCTCGAATCCGTCGAAGCAGGCGACGTATACGAGTTCGTTGAAACCGCTCCCGAGTAGCTATGTCCAAAATCTTCGTCAAACGCGACGATCTGCCTGCGAGCAACAAGGTAAGCCCTGCATCCGGCAAGACGCTTTCCGAGATTCTTGCGCCGCACCCCAATGTCACGGCGCAGGAGGCGCAACTCTACAACTGGGGCACCACGGATAAGAAGGAAGTCAACCGGGCGCTCTTTGAGTTGATCGGCTGCCAAGAGGAGAAGGAGGATCCGCTTCAGTCCGTACTCGACTCGGCGCTTGGCACGACCAAGATCGTGTACATCCCGGAGCCTTGGAAAAAAACCGGTTTCGAGCTCGAAAAGACGCATGTAATCAAAGTAAAAAAGCGCCTGCCGCCGCCGGCTGTATCTATCACCGAACTGACCAAGTGGTTTATTCCCGGCGAAACCGCCGATGGCGGCGAGACTTGCGATATCAAGTATTACCTCGAAGGGGTGAAAGAGCGGGCGGACAAAGTCCAGTTCGAGGTCTGGGGGAGCAATTACTCCAAACCGACGGCAACCGTCGAGGAGGGGTTCGTAAAGGTCAGCTTCGCCGACTGCGACGTGCCCGTGTGCCCGGCCGCCGATCTGACGGGAAAGGACCCGCGCGCGAGTCACAGCGTGCCGGATTTTCGCGGCGAGAGCAAGGCGATCGATGGCATGTTGAAGCCGCGCGGCGGCTCAAAGCGGTACCTCAACGCGGCGAACTCACCGTACACGGTGGTGATTCGTTTCTTTAAGGAAGACGCAGACAAGAAAGCGCGGATCGATCTTAAATCGTTCTGGCCACAGTGGCAAGTGGTGGGAAGCAATCCTCCGTCTCTTGTGGATGCGTCGCTGCTGGTGAAGTGGAAGACGCTCGACGACAACGGGAAGCTGAAATACGGGCAGCTTCTGGTGTGGGATAAAACGGATAAGCCCGTCTATCGGGTTGCGCTGGACAAGGGCAAACTCGACAGTGGCAGCCTCGACCTGAAAGATAAGGTGACGTTCGAGCAGGACAAGATGCCCTACCGCGTGCAGATTCAGGCGCACAGCGATTGGGACGAGGACAACGGTCTCGCCCTCGCCGCCATGCATACAGAGGTGCGGCTGTGGGTGCATAAGGACACGGGTACGAAGGCGGACCCCGTTAAAGACGAGAAACAGTGCCTGGTGATAGACCTGGCGCCGTTTCGGCCGGAGAGCGCCGACCCCGCGGAAGGCTCCACCGAGTGGTACAAGCTGAAGCTGGCGCAGGCTGGATTTCATCCCGGCCCGGTGAATGACAGCGACGAGACGGGTCCGGCGTCAACGGCATTGCCCGATTACAACGCGAAGGTGGCTCAATCGAACCAGGCGAACACGGTAAAATGGAACACCGACATCACACGCCAATGGGCTAATTACTCGTCGACTAAGATCAGCGACGCGAAAAGCAAAATAGAGGCCGCCAAGATCGAAATCGACGCCGCTTATGACAAGGCCCTGGAGGCGAAGAATGCGGCGGCCGAGGCGGCTACCAAGGCGGCAGCGGCGAAAACGGCGGCGGACGACGCCAACCTGGCTGTGGATCAGGCGAAAACCGCAGAGGATAACTGCCAATCCGACGCTAGCACGAAGTGGACCAGCGCAAAGGCGAAACTGGCTGCGGCCGAGACAAAAGCGGGCGAGGCAAAGGCAGCCGCCGAAAGCGCAAAAGTCAAAACCGACGCCGCCGACCGGGCTATCGCCGAAGCCAAAATGAAAGCCGCCACAGCCTCGGAATTGGCGGTTACTGACGACAAGAAAGCCGCCGCTGTGGCATCGACGGCCAAAGACTTTGCCGACGATACTAAAACCGCTGCGGCCGGCGCGCCGGCAAACGTGAAATCGGCTTGTGCAACAGCGGCAACCGACGCGAACGCCGCCGGCACTGCCGCCTCACAATCTGCAGTCGACGCCAAGGCGATGGCCGATGCGGCAGCCGACAGCGAGGCGAAGAGTTCCACGGCGGCAAACTTAGCCTCAGACAGCGCAACCAAATGGGCGGGGGCGGACGCCGCGGCTCACGATGCGAACGGGAAGACCTCTCTCCTGGAAGACGAAGGGTTCGGATTCGGCAGACTTTTCAGCTCTTCCACGGGCGGAGCGATCGGGCCCGTGCATAGCGCCGCAATCGAATCCGCGGTAAAAGCCGACGCCGCCAAAACCGCTGCCGATCAGGCTAAAACCGACGCCGATGCGCTCGAAGCCGCCGCTCTCGACGCCAAGAATAAAGCTGCCACTGCAGCCACCGCTGCCGATACGGCGAAGAGCCGCGCCACCACGTTCAAAGGCTCGGCCGAAACCGCGGATAACCTCGCAGCCGCCGATCAAACCAGCAAAACCATTGCCATGAACAGCGCCCGTGCCGCGGCGAGTACGACGGCCGCGGCATCGCCGCTCTATCTCGCCATTGTGGAATTGCAGCGGTCCCATTCCAAGGACAAGGTGAAGCCGTTTTCGCGTCTTATACCCGACGGAAAACCAAGCGCCGAAACGCAAACGCTGCTGAAGGACTTGGCCGCCGAAACGCGCCCCTGGTTCGGAGACCCGTCGAACCAAGGCGACTACACGATTACGCAGGCCAAGCCGCTGCTCAAGGACAAGTCCAAAAATATGATCGTCTGGGTGGACGACCGACACACGTACACAAGCGGCGCGCCCGATCCGGGATCGACGATGGCGATGCTCGATTACCGCGGCCCAATGGACATCGGAGACCATCGGGTGGCGGCCGACCGGAGGTCGACGGCCCGTCCGTGGCTGCCGCTCGAGGTTCAGATCCCTCTGCTTTCGAAAGCCGATCCGCTGCTGCCCGGCTCCGATGCGCCTGCGGTGACGAAAGCGATGCGCAGTGCGATCGGGCCCTTGCGAATCGATTGGACCTTCGAAGACTTGCCTCCCGAGACGGATAACATTCCGGCGACGACCGACGCCGAAGTTCTGTCGGCCACAGAAGCACTCTTGATCACATTTGCTGAGTACAGCGGTGCCAAAGTGGTGGTAGAGAAAGCGAAGGAGGCCAAAGAGGCGGCCCAGAAAGCGAAAGATAAGACCGCCGCGGCATCTACCAAGGCCGATGAAGCGAAGGCGGCTACGGTCGTCGCCGCCGCGAAGATTGCGCTTGCCGAAACCGCCGCGAATGATCTGGTGGCGGCTGCCAACCTGGCCTTACAGAAGGCCGTCGATGCCTTGGCCAAAGCGCAGGCCGCCAAAACCGAGCCCGGCAAACAGGCCGAGGCGCAGGCAGCCGCCCAGACCACTGCCGGGCAGTGTCTTACCGCCAAGGGTTTGGCTGGAAATGCCGTCAGCGCGATGGGTGAAGCCAAGAGCTCTATGGGGACGGCAAATACTAAGGCGACGGAAGCGAAAGATGCGGCGGCCGATGGGGCAGCGTACCGAACAGTGGTCGCGGCGAAGGACATGGCCCATGCCGTCAAAACCGAAGCGGATTCCATCCCCTCACCGGATTCGGTCAGGAATGCGGTGGATGCGAGTGTCACCAGCGGCTCTACCGCGGTAACCGACGCCGCGGACGCAAAAGGCAAAACGGGCTCCGTGAAAACTAAAGCCGACCTTTTGACGACTGGATCCTTCATGAGCCCGATCGATATCGCAGTCAACGTGGTGGGACAGGCGCAAACGGCAGTCCAACAGGCTTCGAGCGCAGCCGATGCGTCGAGCGCCGCGGCGCTTCTTGCCAACAGGGACGATGCTATCGCCAAAGCCGATGCCGCCAAAATGAAGGCGGACGCGGCCCACAAGAAAGCGGAGACCGCGAAGCAGAAGATCTCCGTGCTGAAGGTCCAAATCGACGAGGTCGATACCCTCGCGGCGACGGCGCAATCCGCCGCCCTCAAGTCGAAGAACTCGGCCCAGGATCTTTTCGATAAGGCCGCCGCCGCCGTGCCGCTGGCCGAAGCGGAGCAGAACGCCAAGGAAGCTCTCGCGCTGCGGCATCAAGCCACAATGAAAACAGCCGAAAATCACCGGCCGAAGAGATACGTGCAGGAGATCCTGGGCGAGAATGGTATGGGCAAGAAAGCCGGATCCAAGCTCTATTGCAATTGTCCGGCGACTGTCGGCGGCGTGGACTACGGCGGGATCCGGCCCGACGCGCTGGATACCTACTATAAAGCCCCGTTCGGCTTTGACAAAACGGCGAGCTTGCGTCCATGGCTGGCGATGGACGACAGCTCCCTGAGGGTGGTCTGCTCCACGGTGCACGACGATTTCGGCCAGGAGACCGAAAAGCTCTTCGAAAAATTGACCGGTACGGCGGGAGCGTATCTGCGGCCATCCACGATCGGCGGCGACGGATATCGCTTCTGCGCACAAGTGAGCTTTAAACCGCTGCCGGGCTCGGCCGACCTGAATTTCAAAAACCGGGAGACGCTCGATCAGCGCTATGCTCAGCTACCGCGTTCGTATACGGCGGGCCTGCGCAACTGGCGCAAGACTTCCTTCAAGGGCTATGTGCCGTGGATGCCATCGGTGGCCGCCGGATGGGATGCGATGCTAAATGAAGCGCGCGACTTCTACAAAGCTGCCCATGTCCATTTCGCCCATGAAGGGCCCAATCGGGACACGCCCCAGATGTTCAAGCTCACGGGCGATCCGGCGGGCGATCTGATCGATGCCACGGAATTTGAAAGCCTGGTCAACTCGAAACTCAACCAGCCGGGCAGCCCCTATCGAGGCCTTGACGCCAAGTACACACCGGGTTATGTCTGGCCTTATCTGGATAAACCGCACTACGGCGTGGCGGCCTGGCCCGCTTCCATGGAAGACTTTTCAAAACACCTGTACGGCAAGATCGAAGAGAAATCCTGGGACCTGTTTTCTCACGAATTGATGCATCTCCTGATCAAGAGAATCGAGGCTCTTTACGGCCGGTTCCGCGGGCATGTCATGGCGGAGTTTACCGCCTCGCCAAAGCTGTTGCTGTACGACTATGAGTGTTCCATCTGTAGCGAGAAGGCCGCAGAAATCGTCAACGATCCGACCAGCAGCGTCACAGTCGACGTCGGCGCAGAAACGTTCAACATCACGCAACGGATGAAGGATGTGGACTGCCGCAAGAAGGCCTCGGGCTGCACCGGAAAATTTGGAAAAGTGGGACAGCGAGTGATCGCAGGCGTACCACTGTGCGCAATCGGTCGATCGCTGGGAGGCTGCTGGCTGTTCGTGCCGGGAAACGCGGCAACCTGGGCGCACGAAATCGGACACCACCGGCAGCTGGAGCACGCCCAAGCCAACAAGGGATATGCGGAGCCCGCGCCTGGATCGCAAGTGAAACAGCACGATTCGGAGACGAACCCGGCGCAAGCGGCCGCGCCGCAACCGCACCAAAAGGCGTGGGACCGCTTCTGCATCATGAGTTACGACCACGGCGCGCCGCAGCGGTTCTGCGGCAAATGCCTGCTGAAAAACCGGGGCTGGGCAGTGGAGGCGATCACGAATCCGGACGGGGCAAAACATGACTGAGGAGGCAGCTGAAATGAGCGCGACGGCAGTGCGGCTCATCCTGAAGGTTGCGAATCCTTCAGTGCTCTCGGGCGAGAGTCTGCCGGTACAGGTGACGGCCGTGAACTCCGGCTCCAGTGCGGCGTCAGTGCGCAGTGAGGTGGTTTCGCCGTTGGTATTCGAATTTCTTTCCGAGGAAAACGGCCGAGTCCTCTACACCCGGTCGAACGCGGAGAACCTCGCGAGCATGCGAGCCGGACGGCCCGGCGTGCCGCTGCCGGTTACCGAGATCGAACTCGCTCCGGGCGCGTCGTTGACGTACGATGAGGATCCGCCTTCGTACAGTATGGTTGCCATTCCGCCCGGGAGCTATTTTCTCGCGGCGAAGCTTTCGCTGCCTGGCAACCCGCCCGCCGACCCATTTTCGGAACCCGGGCAGCCTGTGTGGGTGTGGTCCGAGCAGGTTGCGATCACGGTTCAGGAACCGAAGTTGGGACGCATTGCAGCTCTTTACGATTCCTACGAGGCGGGCATGGCCATGGCGCTCGAGCATATAGAGCCCGACGGCGAGGTCTGGATTCTGCAGAGGCAGACGCCGACGGAGCGAGCCAACGACGGAGTGTTCCATCGCCGCAAACAGTTCGCGCAGTCGCCCGACGGCTTGGCCATTGCGGGCCACGCGGGCCCTCGGCTGCAAGGCCGATGGCTGGCATGGCTCCAGGGAGGATCGCTGGCAGGGCTGCTCGGTTCGATATCGGCCGTGACTGCATGGGCCGAACCGGTGAGCGTGGACCTTGATTCGCCTCGCTTGCTTGAAATTGGCTTTCAGCTGCCGGATACGGCGCCCGAAAACGTGTGGGTCAATTCCCGAGCTCTTTTCGTCGTGGCCGGAACCAGCGGTGGCGCCGCCGCGGTCCAATTCTGTACTCTCGGCGCCGGAGGTTCGGAAAAATTTGACGTTCAACCCTTAGATCGTGCGTTGCCGGAACGAATCCTCGCCCGCTGCACCCCGTTGACAAACACTGTGCACCTGGTTTGGACCGAAAGGACCCCGAGCGGAACCCAAATCTGGGTGCGCGAATTTCGCATGGACGGCATCCCGCGCGAGGACCCGCTGCTGCTGATGGACACGCCCGCCCCGCTCGCCGCCTGGGAGCTCGAGCCGCTGGGCCTGAGCCTAACCGGCAAACTGCACGCGCTCTTCGGGCCCGTCGAATATCCGGGCAAGGGTCCACGCATGTCGTACGCGCGGATTCCGCTCGATTCCGCTACAGCCGCCAAAGACAGGTTCGATATTCCGGGGCTCCCGTACCCGGTAGAGCGCTTCACGATTTCCGGTATGGACACCGGCAATCTGATCGTAGTTGCCAAGACTCGCAGCGGCCCCTGGCGGCTTAGCGACGAAGAGTTGCTGGACGCGGAGCGGATCGCAGCGCGCATGAGCGACGAAAAGGACCCTTTGCCCCGTTTCCTGTATGAACGTATGCCCGACGCCGACAAGGCATTTCTGCGGCAGCATCACAGCCCAGACGATCTCCGCGCCGGACTCGTTCGCGTGCTGAACCGCATGCTTGAATCGGGCCAGCTCTGTGATTCGCAGCATCCCGCAGAGGCGTTCTTGACCGAACAGGATCGCAAACGGCTCGCAAAGGGGCTGCAAGGAGAGCCGCTTATGCGGCTGGGCCGGCTCCTTCTGGAAGCCACTTATCCGGACGAGATCGCGAAGGTCCCGCGGGGCGAACTATGGAGAATTCCGGCCAACTCGCCAGACCCCGTCTGGACGTGTCTGCGGCGCGATACCCCATTCACACCCGTGCTCCATGTACAAGCGAGTACGCATTGGTATTGGAGCGCGGTTTGGGTCGATGCGGAACTCGGGTTGGATTACGCGCCCGATCCGAATTACATTCGCGGCGGTCCGGATTAGCGGCTGGAAAGGCCGTAGATGTCCACACGATTTCCTGGAATGTCTGGCCATCTCCACCCAGCTTTCTGCTGCGGCGCGCGATAAGGCCTCGTCTACTTGTTGCGCTTGGTCAGCCTGCTCGACGTAATGTTCAGGTACGCCTCCGGGCGCTGACCGGCGTCGCGCCTCGTATCCGCATCCTTCTCACCCGCCTCGCGACGAGACCTGGCGAGAAATGCGGGTAGCTAAGAATTAGGTGGTTTCTATACCGGCGGTCACATTTTCTTGAAAGCTCGGTAAACATACCGCCGAAGGCGATTCTCGCTGGTCAACTTAAAGGTGCAGCTCAAGAACCGCTGCAGGCCTTCATAATTTGCGTTGCCCTCAATCTCAACCAATCGGGCGGTGTGCGCCTGTCTTGCGTCTCGCCATCGTTCGGCGATGACGGCCGCCTGGCACGTCGTGTCTCTACTGATCTCGACGTGGAAGCCGACCTCTTCGAGCAGCTTTTCGTTTACCCCAGGAGCGGTGAATACGTATAGCCCGATCGAGCTGCGTATGGCAAGTTCTTCATTTGTGACTAGCCCTCCTATCACCAGTGCGTCACTGAACAACAGCCGGCCGCCGGGTCGCAATACTCGGTACAGCTCCCGCAGAAGTGACAGCCGATCGGGCACATGGCAAAAGACATCGTTAGAAAATGCTGCATCGAAGCTGTCCCGGTCAAAAGGAAGACTCTCGGATACATCGTGCTTCTGAAAGGTAGCCCGTGTCCCCAAGCCGCTCTGGCGGGCCAATTCGTCCGCAGTCACTACCCCATTTGCATTAATTTCGAGTCCAGTGATACAACAGCCGGAGACCCCTGCCACATAAAGTGCATATTGACCCGAACCGAAGCCAATTTCGAGCACCTGAGAACCGGCTGACATGTCAAGAAGTCCAGGAATTGCGTCCGCCTCTTCCGTGCTGACCCAGCTGGTCTGGCCCAAGTCGCGGCCGTAAGTCGCCAGACGAATCTCGCGATAGACGTCGGAGTCGTGACCACGGTACGCATGGTTATAGAGGTCGAATCTTTCCGCCACTTGGTTACCAGCAAAATCTTAGCGCCCTTCTTCTCCTTTCCGCCACCCGTGAGCGTTGCCAACTTACCCAGCGTCCGGAACCTTAGCGAGTTGCGTTCGGGAGCGTGAGTATCGAGCGGCCCGAGGAGGTTCATAAAAAAAGCATGGCGCGGCGACCGACGCCGCCGGGATACCCGGGATCGTCCTACGCGAACTCGCTCAATCCGGAACTCAGGGCGCGCGCGAAACTGCAACTCTTCCACCCCGCCCCGGTTGGCAAAGACTTTATACAACAGTGGCAAAAAGCACTGGGCACTCGCGCGCACCTAAGCGCATCGGGTTTTAGCCAACAGTTGGCTACGGTTCCCCACCGGACGAGTTAGTTTTCGGTGGCTCAGTTGCTACGCTTCAAATATGGAATGGACGCCCGGGGACACCAGCAGCGACATTGAAGATCGACGCGATAGTAGTGGTGGCGGGGGAGGCGGCGGCGGTGGTTTCGGCTTCGGCGGTGGCGGGGGCTTTGGCGGGATACACCTGGGCATTGGTGGAACCCTGTTGCTGGTGATTCTCAGTTTTGTATTCCACATCAACATCTTCGGAATCTTTCAGGGCGACGATACGTCCCGCCCCGTCTCCATGCCGAATACTGGCGTACCAGATAAGGCTAAAGATGCCGCCGAGGCGCCGGAAGTGAAGTTCGTGTCATTCGTCCTCGACGACGTGCAGAAAACCTGGACTCGCACTCTACCCGCTCAAGCGGGCATCGATTATCACCATGCCATCCTGGTACTTTATCGTGACGCCACGCGCGCCGGTTGTGGACTGGCGCAATCGGCCACTGGACCCTTTTACTGTTCAGAAGACGAGAAGGTCTATCTCGATCTTGGCTTCTTCGCCGAGTTGAAATCGCGGTTCGGCGCTCCGGGGGAATTCGCTCAGGCTTATGTAATTGCGCATGAATTAGGCCACCACGTGCAAAAGCTCGTCGGCACAATGGAGAAGGTGGCGGCGGCCGAGCGGCAAGACCGCGGCCACGCCAACCAATACTCGGTCAAGCTTGAACTCCAGGCCGACTGTTATGCGGGCATCTGGGGCCATAGCGGGGAACAGCGCGACATCGTGCAGAACGGCGAGATCAGTCAGGGTCTGGCCGCCGCGGCGGCTGTCGGTGACGATCGGCTACAGAAAATGTCTCAGGGTTACGTTAGCCCCGAATCCTTTACGCATGGAACCTCCGCGCAGCGTACCGCATGGTTTAAGCGTGGGCTGGATAGCGGCCAAATGTCGGACTGCGACACGTTCCGCCAATAGACCGCGCGGAAACCCGCGCCGGGCAGTGGCACGGGTCAGTGGTGGTCAAGTTTGAAGTCAGCGCCTCGATCTTCTCTGGCGGTAAACGTGCATGGGTTCGATAGCGGTTTCTTGTGACAAACGGCATTTCGACATTTCGGTCCGATAACGCTAGACCGGTGACTGGCGAGCTAATCGACCCACGACTCGCTGACGTCGAAGCTCTTGCGCGGTGGATGGACTACGCATTCGTTCTACCAGGCGGCTTTCGCTTTGGGCTCGCAGGGTTTATCGGGCTCATTCCTGGCATTGGCGACGTTATGGATGCGCTGATCTCGCTTTACATTGTGAATCGGGCGCTTCAACTTGGAATTCCGCGGGTCGGTATCGCACGCATGGTGCTCAATGTCGGTATCGAGGGGTTGCTTGGCGCCGCGCCCTTCGTCGGAGATTTGTTCGACGTGGTCTTCAAGGCGAACCGCAGGAATTATCTTCTTCTGAACAGTTATATTGCGCAGCCGCAGCGGCAACATGGAATGGATTGGCTATTCTTGCTGGCCACCCTGCTTGTCGTCATCGCTGCGGTAGCATTGCCGATTTGGCTCTTGGTCTTGCTCATCCGTCACCTGGCGTGATTTCCTCTCGACTGTTATCCCGGCTTGGTGGTGTCGCACTCGGCCCCAGTTGCTAGTTACTTTCCGTCGCAAAATTGTTCGCGTAACTTTACGAAAATTACTAGCGCCGTAGTTGTGATACAGTTTCGGTATTCAATCTAGTCTCACCCTACGGAGTCCCGGGAGATAATTATGTTCGCATCGCCTTCGCAACGCCGCTGGCTGCTTTTCCCAGTTGCGGCACTCGCATTTACCCTTTCCAGCATTGGTTGGTCGCAAGGACGTGGAGTTGGAGCGCCCCCGGAGCCGCCCCCCAATCCAACGTCTGATCCGCTGCTGAAGGGGTTCACCTTCCGTTCAATTGGCCCCGCCACAATGATGGGCCGCGTGGATGACATTCAGGGTTCCGAGAAAGATCCCATGATCATCTACATTGGATTCGCTACCGGCGGCCTCTGGAAGTCCGCCGACGGCGGCATCCACTGGAAGTCGCAGTTCGATAACCAGGAGAACGAATCCGTCGGCGCAATCGGCATCGCGCCTTCCAATCCCGATATCGTTTATGTCGGCAAGGGCGAAGCCAACAACCGGCAGAGTTCTTCCATCGGCGATGGCGTGTGGGGCACGCGCGACGGTGGCAAAACCTGGACGCATTTGGGTCTCGAGAAAACGCAAGCCATCAACCGTATCGCCGTCGACCCGACTAACCCGGATATCGTCTTCGCGGCCGTTCCCGGCCATCTGTTTGGCTCGAATCCGGAGCGCGGTCTCTATAAGACGACCGACGGCGGCAAGACCTGGAAGCAGGCGAAGTATATCGACCCCGATACCGGCTTCAACGATGTTGCCATTGATCCCTCAAATCCAAAAATTGTCTATGCCTCTTCTTACGCGCGGCGGCGCACATGGTGGGGCATGAACGGCGGCGGACCGGGTGTGGCTCTTTGGAAATCGACCGATGGTGGCACGAATTGGGCGAAGCTCGATGGGCCCGGTTGGCCCAAGCCGAAGGATGCCATTTACGGACGCATTGCGATCTCGATCTGCAAATCGAAGCCCTCGATCATATACGCGCAGGTGGAAGCCGGGGCTAGCGCCGGTGTAGGCGGCGGGACGGACATCGATGGCGGCCCGCAGAAGCCCGGACGCGGCGGACGCGGTGGCGGTGGCGGATTCGGCGCGGGCGATATCCCGGCGCCCGGTGAAACGCCCGACGCGACGACGGCGGCGGAAGTTGGCGCTGGCGGCGGTCGCGGCGGCCGCGGTGCGCAGGAACCTCCCGACCCGGACAAGAGCGGCGTGTTCCGCTCCGAAGATGGCGGCAAGACCTGGAAATTCATGAGCAACCAGAATCAACGCCCCATGTACTTCAGTCAGATTCGCGTGGATCCAAACAACGATCAGACCATTTTCGTGGGCGGCACGCCGGGCCAGGTATCGCATGATGGGGGCAAGACATGGACCGGTCTTACCGCCTCGCATACCGATTATCACGCCTTCTGGATTAACCCAAAGGATTCTCGGCAGGTGTGGACGGGCCACGACGGCGGCTTCGATTCCAGCAACGATGGCGGCGCGACGTGGGACTATCACAACGATATCGCCGTGGGCCAGTTCTACCAGGTATCGGCGGACATGCGGCGTCCTTACGTGGTCTGCGGTGGCCTGCAGGATAACAATGCCTGGTGCGGCCCTAGCGCGCTCCGTTCCAGCACCGGTCCCGTGAATACCGACTGGTTCCAGGTGGCGGGCGGCGATGGCTTCTATACGCGGCAAGATCCCACCGATTGGGCCATTGTCTACGGCGAATCGCAAGATGGCTCGATGAGCCGGCACGATTTGCGCAACGGAACTCAAAAAAGCATCCGTCCCACCGTGGGCGCAGGTCGTGGCGGCGCCGCTGCCGGGACAACGCCAACCACAGAGCCGGTTACGGCGCCGAATGCGGGAACAGTGGCGCCGGCGGGATCGGCCGCGGGCGCGCCCGCGGCCGTCGGTGCAGGCGGCGGTGGGGGTGGAGGCGGTGGACGCGGCGGCGCGGCCAATATAATCAATCCGCCCGCAAAGGTGGATGCGATGCGTTTCTACTGGAACGCTCCCTTTGAGATCTCTCCGCACAATCCGGCCGTGATCTACATGGCCGCGCAGTATTTCTTCAAATCGAACAATCGCGGCGACACTTGGTGGATGAATGACACGGATCTTACCAAGAATGTAAACCGCTGGTCGCCCGAAATGCCGATCATGGGCGTCGCAGGCGATAAGCCGATGGCGTCGAAGCACGATGGATATGCGGCCAGTTCGTTGGCAACGCAGATCCGCGAGTCACCCTCCCGGCCCGGCGTAATCTGGATCGGTACCGATGACGGCAATCTGCAGGTAAGCCTCGACGCGGGTGAGTCGTTCACCAACGTGATGGGCAATATCCAGGGCGCGCCGCGTGGCTATGTGCAAGTTTCACGCATCGAGCCCTCGCATTTCGACCCGGCGACTTGCTACGTCGCGTTGGACAACCATCGCAACGACGATTTCAAGCCCTACCTTTTCAAGACCACCGATTTTGGCAAGACGTGGACCAATGTCACCGGCGATCTTCCCATTAACGGCAATATCAACGCTTTGCGCGAAGACTATGACAATCCGAACCTGCTCTTCGTAGGCACGGAATTCGGACTCTTCGTTTCGCTGGATGGCGCCAAGGAGTGGAAGAAGTTCATGACCGGCCTGCCCAGCGTGCGCGTGGACGATATCCTGATCCATCCGCGCGACCGCGATCTCATCATCGGCACGCACGGCCGCTCCATCTGGATCGCGGACGATATCTCGCCGCTCGAGCAGATGAAGCCGCGCGATTTGAGCGCCGATCTGAAGTTGTTCGATCCGCGGCCCGCCATTCAGTGGAAGAACGATCTCGGCGCGTCTCGGCATACGGCGAACCGCGAGTTTGTCGGCCGCAATCCGCAGGGCGGCACGGCGATTCATGTCCTTGCGAAATCCGACCTGGGCCAGGGGCACATCGATTTCCTGCAGAACAATCAGGTGATGAGCACCATGCAGGTGGATATCAAGGCGGGCATGAACAGCTTCCAATGGCCCATGACCGGCGTCCCCGCAGCGGGCGCGGCGGCAGGGGCCGGCAACGGACGTGGCGGACGTAACGGCGGCGGTGGCGGCGGTGGTGGACGCCGCGCCGGCGCTGCTGCGGCCGGACAAGCTCCGGCGCAGGGAGCGGCCGTTCCGTCGGCAGCAGCGGGCGCCGCGCCTGTGAATCCCGATGCGGCCGCGCAGTTCGGCGGTGGTGGCGGTGGTGGCGGCCGTGGACGCGGTGGTTTCGGCGGCGTGCCCTTCGTCAGTGGCGGCCGCGGTGGTGGCGGCGGTGGTGGTGGTTTCGGCGGCGGCGGGGCGGCGGTTACGCCGGGCACCTACATGGTCCGCTTGACCGTCGGTGATAAGACGATGATGTCTTCGGTGGATGTGCTCGAAGATATCTGGATGCGCCCACAGTAAGGCAATTGCCTGGAGCGGGCGGTGGAAAAGATTCCGCTGCCCGCTAGAATACTTTCAACCACAAGTACTTCCTCGGGTTCTCCCGAAAGTCCCTCAGCGTATTCTGCATCTCTCGCGCGGTTCCCGTCCAGCTTTCATATAAATCCGTTCCGTTCAGCATCGGACTGGCATTCAGTTCATCAATCTGCCGTACGAAGGATGTTGCGGAGGCGGTCCAGCTGCGATAGGCGTCATCTGATCTCATGAGATCCGCCGACCGGGCATCGGCGATGCCTTTCCGCAAGTCCTGCAACATTCCGCGTAACTGCTGGTATTGCGCCGGATCGCGCAGGAATCGCCCCATCTCTCCCTCGCCCGATTGCAAACGCGCCAGCGTTTGGTCCAGTTCCAGCACCGGCGCGCGGAACTTCTGGTATAGGGCATCGGTGTAGAGTATCCCGCCTATCTGCGCGGTGGAGTCGGTGGCTCGCTTCACCGCGTTCTGCAACTCGATAATGCGGCGGCGCAGGCTCATATAGACTTGGTCGCCCACAACAAACTGGCCGAGCGGCGTGCGTCCGGCTTCGATATCGTCCAGTACGCCATTGACCAGTCGCAATTGGCGCTCGAAATCGCTCAGGTCGATGCTGCGCATTAGATCGGGCTGCGCCTTGAAATTCAACTCGCCATTTTCCAGAATGTGGCCGGACGCCTTCCCGGTGCTGATGTCAACAAATTTATCGCCGATCAACGTGTCATTGCTGATTTGCGTCTGGGAATCCGAGGTGATGCTTGCAAGCCGCGCCCGCTCGACAGTCATCTGCACGCGGATGATACGCTGCGGGTTGCTCGATCCCGAGAGCGCCACCCCGTCCACAATGCCCACGCCGATTCCATCCACGCGGACAGGCGACCCTTGATCCAATCCTGTGGCATCCGGAATATAGACGTAAATTCTTGCCTTCTTCTCCAGCAAAGTACCCCCGGTGAGTAGATACACGAGTGTCATCAGAATCATCAGCGCGACAAGAGAAACGCTGAGAACGCGAAACTTGGCCCATCTGACCCGAAGCGCGGAGGGCATTGCTTGGATTGTAGCAGCCGAAAATCCTCCGGCGGCTTGGTGTATACTTCCGGAAATGAAGCCCTCCCGACGCGATTTAGCTCTTCTGCTTCCAGCACTGGCCGCGACGCGCGTCCAAGCGCAATCCGGCACGATTCCATCGAAAGCCTATAAGTTCGAAGATCTGCCGGTGAAAGCCAGTGGCGCCGGGAACGCAAATAAGACGCGGGCGGTTTTGAAGGGCGATCTGCACCACGGCTTTCCCATTGAGGTGCACGAAACAGAGCTGCCCCCGGGAGGCGAACCGCACCCCCCGCACAAACACGTCCATGAAGAGATGTTCGTTGTACTGGTTGGAGAAGTGGATTTCACGGTAAACGGCATGACTACCCGCCTGGGCCCGGGCTCCGTCGGTTTTGCGACCGGCGGAGACGAACACGGCGTGCACAATGGCAGCAAGGCGATGTGCCGCTATGTCGTGCTGGAAATGGGCGACGACAAAGTATAAACTTGGGCGCCTTGCGCTCCGTTTATAATGAAGAAGCGCGGTAATGGACGAATCGAGCGTCAATCCCGTCGAAGGTCTCCGGGACGAGCCCCTTCCGCAACCTGCCGGCCGCGGAATTCTCGGCGCGCTGTCGTGGATTCGCGACCTTGCCTTTTCCATCCTCATCGCGGTTGTACTGATCGTCTTTATTTATCAGCCCGTCAAAGTGGAGGGCACCAGCATGGAGCCCGGCCTCTCCGACAATGAACGCATTTTCATCAATAAATTCACTTACAAGTTGAATTTGGGCGAGGTGCGGCGCGGCGACACGGTGGTTTTCTGGTATCCCTTGGACACCACAAAATCTTATATCAAGCGGGTCATCGGGCTGCCTGGCGACCGCATCCGTATTTTGCACGGACAGGTTTCCGTCAATGGAACGCCGCTTAACGAAGAGTATGTCGCCGAAAGTTACCGCGATGTGACTACCTGGGCAGACGGGCGGGAGGTCAGGGTGCCGCCCACCGACTATTTCGTATTGGGAGATCATCGTAATTCGTCGAGCGATAGCCGCGCCTGGGGCTTTGTGCCCCGCGAAAATATCTATGGCAAAGCCGTCTTCGTATATTGGCCGCTCGAGAAGATGGGCCGGGTAGAGTAGCAGGCTTGGGGCGGTTCTATCGGCGAAGCAGCCACATCACCAGCGAGAGAAGCACGCTGATTAGGATGCAGGTTGTAAGCGGGAAGACAAACGTTGAATTGCGTCCGTGGAAGTAGATATCGCCCGGCAAGCGGCCGAGTTTGAACGGCAGTCGTCCGGCGAGCGAGATCAAAACTCCCGCCGCGACCAGCAGGATTCCGAGCACGATTAAGAGCTTCCCCGGTCCCACGTTTTCAGTGTAGTGCGAACCATGCTGCTTAGACCAATCGGCATCCTCCTAGCCGCGGCGGCGGCGATTGCGCAGCCGCAACCAACGGCATCGGCGTCCCTCCAATTTGAGGTCGCGTCCGTGAAGCCCTCCACTCCAAAGAGCGTGCGCGGAAGCGAAGGGGGGCCGGGCAGCAAAGACCCAACCCATTTCCGTTTCCAAGCCGCGACGTTAGACGACCTGATCGCGATCGGCTACCATGTCAACTACTTTCAGATCTCGAGCAAGGCGGCCCTCGACCGTGACCGCTTCGATGTCGAGGTCAAAGTCCCGGAGCACGCCACGCGCGACGAATATCGCCAGATGATGCGAAACCTGCTGCAGGAGCGTTTTCATCTGCGAGCCCATGTCGAATCGAGAGAGTTCGCGGGCTATGAACTTGTGGTGGCGAAGACAGGCCTCAAGATGAAGGAACACGCCACCGGCGTAGATCCGCCCCCGCAAAACACCCGCCGGCCGGCCGGCGATGATGGATTTCCCGATCTGCCGGCTGGGCGTCCCGGCTTGATCTCACGGTATACAATGAGCGGCGGATTTCAGTTGGTCCGATCGCGAGGCCAACAGGAATCGATTTCCGTGATAGCGCAGAGTCTGCGTGCGCCGGACGACGCGCCCATTGTCGACAAGACCGGTCTCACCGGAAAATACGATTTCACGCTCGAGTACACAACCGACGTGCCCGGCGGCGCGCACGATGGCGAGGCCCCGGTTGCGCCCGGTCTCTTCACGGCCCTTCAGCAACAACTCGGCCTGCAACTGATTGCCAGGAAACTGCCGTTCGACGTGGTGGTGGTGGAAGCCTTCGAGAGAACTCCCACTGAAAACTGACCAAGTCACTCACTCTTGCCTGAGCGCCACGATCGGATTGACCTGGCTTGCCCGCCGTGCCGGAGCCAAACTGGCTGCCAGCGCAGCCGCAACCAAAACCGCCGCCGTCAGGAAAAACGTCGATGCCTCGGCCGGCCGCACGCCTTCCACCAGTTGCTGCAAGAGACGGCCCGCTGCCAAAGATCCCGCGATACCTACCGCCACGCCCGCCGCGATCATCCCCAGACTCTGACGTAAAACCAGCCATATGACCTCGCTCGCGCTCGCGCCCAGGGCCATACGCACGCCGATTTCAGGAACACGCTGGCTGGTGAGATAGGCCAGCACGCCATAAATCCCGATGCAGGCGAGCGTCAACGCCAGGCCCGCGAAGACGCCGAAAAGCAATAACAGGAAACGCTGGCGCGCCAGCGAATCGCGGGCCAATTGCTCCATGGTCTGTGTTTCATAAAATGCTTGATCGTTGCCCGCGCCGCGCACTTCGCG
Source organism: Bryobacterales bacterium (assembly GCA_963703295.1). Classification (GTDB taxonomy): domain Bacteria; phylum Acidobacteriota; class Terriglobia; order Bryobacterales; family Bryobacteraceae; genus PALSA-243. Next base: position 5,500,894 of record OY969810.1, on the reverse strand, counting down.
CCGCAGCGGTTCCACCACGTTTAAAGGATTGACGCTGGTTCGCACCGCGATCGACATCAGTTCCGACCATCGGCGCAACAGGGCGTCCGGGACTTGCGCGAAGGGATAGTACAACTGTGCGCGCACCCGCGCCGCGTCGTCCCCCGCCGGTCCCCAATAGCGCACGTGTCCGACCACGCCCACCACACGCGCTGGGTCGGAGCCGAGGCCGATCCACAGGTGCTTGCCGACCGCGTCTTGTCCGGGGAATGCCTGTTGCGCCATTACCCGATCGATTACCGCAACCGATTCATTGCCCATATGATCCTGATCGTCGAAGAAGCGGCCTTCGAGTAGCCGGATTCCCATCACGTGTAGATACTCGGGTGTTACGCTCGAGGCCAGCGCGAGCGGTTGCTGATTTTCAGGCGGCACAGCAGGCGTTGTCCGGTAACCGATCTGATTGTTGCCCTCGCGCAAGGGCACCGTATCGACCATCGCGATCGCCTGTACGCCGGGGATCCTATGCGCGCGATCGAGCACCTCGCGCCACGCCGTGCGGATCTTCGTCGGGTCAGACAGTGTCGCGGCTGAGAGCGCCATCCGTCCCGTCAGGACATTGCGAACGTCCACGCCTGTGTCTACTGCCGAGAGCCGAAGCAAAGTGCGGCCCAGGATCCCAGCCGAGACCAGGAGGACCATAGCCAACGCAATCTCTGAGACTACGAATCCCGAATGCAGACGCCGTGAGCTGCCCGCCACCGTCCGGCCGCCTGTGCGGAGCGCCTGTTCCAGATGGCGTGTAGGCGCGCGCAGAGCCGGCGCGAGTCCAAACAGGAGACCGCTCAAGAGCGATGCGCCTATCGCGAACAATAGCACCCGCCAATCAAGGTGAATCTCCCCTGCGCGAGGCAGGTTGCCGGGCCAGAAGGCGACGAACGGTCGCACGCCGGCACTCGCCACAGCTACTCCGAGCGCGCCGCCGGCCAACGCCAGAATCGCGCTTTCGGTCAAACATTGGCGCACCACCCTGCCTCGTCCGGCCCCCAGCGCAACGCGCAACGCCAGTTCGCGTTGGCGCGAAGTGGCGCGCGCCAACAGAAGACTCGCCACGTTGACGCACGCGATCAGCAGCACCAGGCTGACCGCGCCCAGTAACAGCCACAGCGTGGAACGTACCGTTCCCACATCGGGATGAAGCGGCTGCGCGATGAAGCTGCGGTCCCGGTTGGTCGCTGGATACTGGCCCGCGAGGCGGCGGCCAATCGCGGCCAGTTCGGCGGCCGCCTGCGTGAGCGTGGCGCCGGGACGTAGTCGCGCCATTCCGCCCACCGGATGCGGCCTGCGATTCCGCATGAAATCGGCCGTGTTCTGGCCCATCGGCGTGAAGATATCCGCCTCTTCGCCGCCGATAGCGAAGCCTTCGGGCGCAACCCCGATTACTGTATAGCGCTTGTCGTTCAAAATGACAGCGGCTCCAAGCGCGGCCGGATTTGCGGCGAATCGGCGCTGCCACAGACTGTAGCCAAGAATCGCCACCGGATCGCCGCCGGCCTGGTCCTCCTCCGCACGGAATGCGCGTCCCAGAAATAACGGCGTACGAAGTACCGAAAAGAGATTGGACGAGGCCTGGATTTCCGCCACGTACTCCGCTCGGTCAGGCTCACTCAACGTGCCGGGATTATTAAGCCAGCCCGCCACTTCAAGCGTGCGACTCTCGCGTTGGCAATCCAGAAAATCGAAATAGGACAGATTCTGTTCGCCGTAGAGCGTCGCGTTCCAGCTTGCCGCATGTCCGTACACTCGGACCAGCTTGTTGGGCTCGGGAAAAGGCAGAGGCCTCAGTAAAACGCCATCCACTATGGTGAAGATGACCGTGGTCGCGCCGCTGCCCAGCGCCAGAGTCGCCAGCGCTACGGCCGCGAAGCCCGGTTTGCGCCGCAGGCTGCGAAGGGCATAACAGGCGTCTCGCCAGAGATCCTGCAGCCAGCGCGTACCGCGCGCGTCGCGGCAGCGTTCCTTAACCTGTTCCGCGCCGCCCAATGCGGCTTCCGCGTGCCGCGCCGCCTCATCACGCGCCACGCCTCGCGCGGTCAAATCGGCGGCGTGTTGCTCCAGCTGAAAGCGGAGTTCCCGCTCGAGTTGCTCTTCCATCTTCCGGCGGCCCCAAAGGCGATGCAGCCAGCTCATTCGGCGTCTCCATCGGACATGCGAAGAATCAGGCGCACGGCCTCGCTTAATCGCTGCCAACCGGCGGACTCGGCTGCAAGTTGTGCGCGGCCCTTGCGCGTCAGACGATAGAATTTGGCCTCGCGTCCGGTCTCCGTCCGCTTCCAATCGGCAGTCAGCAGCCCGCGATTTTCCAGACGGTGCAGGGCAGGGTAGAGCGACCCCTGCGGAATTTGAACCACTCCCCGCGAAACCTGCTGCAGGCGCTGGGCGATAGCGTACCCGTGGACCGCACCTGGGGCGGCGGCTTTCAGAATGAGCAGATCGAGCGTGCCTTGCGGAAGATCGGATTTCTCGGGCAGACGTTATACCTCCGTCTTCTACATCTTAACCCTATAGGTGTAGAAGCGAAAGGTATGCTTTATTGCGAGCTCGTATGATCGTGAATGATCTTCCATCCCGCGGGAGTGCGTTTCAGAATCAACGTGAACCGGCCGGAAGAATCGCCTCCGCCCGCCGCATCCCGCTTTAGCGAGAACTTGCCGGTAGTCAACGCGACGCCGTCCGCCAGCGGGCGCACTAAGAGTTCGGAGAACGTCAGCGTGCCCATCGCCTCGCGGGTCGGATACGCGCGCTGGTAGCGCGCCAGAATCGCTGCCACGCCTCCGCGAACGACTTCGCGGCCAATGAACGTTGTCTCAGGCGAGTCCTCGTAATAAGAGGCAAAGGCCACAAGATCGCCGCGGTTCCAGGCCGCTTGAGAATCCTTCATGACCTTCTGAATTTCCGGCGTCTGCGCGAAAAGCAACGGGCCGCAGCAAAGCAAGAGCGCGTAACGAAGCATAAGTAGATTTTGACGCGAGTTGCGGGAAATAGCCAGATGGCGAAGATGAAGTAGCCTCATAAGAGGAGAGTTCATGCATCGGCGACACTTCTTGGGCGGCATATCCGCTGCAATGGCGGCGCAATCCGCACAGCTTGCCGCACAATCGGCCAAGCCTGTCTCGCGCTTCAACGCCATTCAAATGGGCCCGCACAGCATGTGCGACGAGGGCATCGATCGCGCCCTCGATCTGATTCAAGATACCGCTGCCATCAACGTCGTGATGATGTATAGCCACATGTACCACGGCGGCTACGGCAAGCCCATCCAGATGTTCGCGCCCGACCACGGGGTCACTCCCCGTGACACGCGCAACCGAAAGCTGCCCATCGTTTGGGTGAAGCATCACGAGCAGTATTTCAGGAACACGTCGCTGCGGCATCCGCCCACAGACCCAAGTTTCGAATACACGAACCGCGATATCTTTGCTGAGGCTCTGCCGGCCATCCGTAAGCGCGGCATGAAACTCTATGCGCGTATTCTGGAGGGTTCCGGACGCGAAGCCGCCGATCGGATTCTCAACTACGCCAAAGTAGAAACCCGCGACATCAACGGCCAGACTTCCACCACGCCCTGTTGGAATCATCCGGAGTATCGCGCCTGGTGGACCGCCACCGTAGAAGATATGTTCCGCAGCTATGAGCTGGACGGATTGCAATGGGGCGCCGAACGGCAAGGGCCTTTGATGAATGTCATCTTGCCTTGGAACAATAACGCCCCCATCTGCTTTTGCGACTTCTGCCGGGCGCGCGGCCGCGCCAACGGAATCGATCCGGAACGTGCGCGCGTGGGTTTTGAGAAGCTCTATCTTTACGTGCAAGGCCTGATGACCGGCAAGACCAAACCGGTAGATGGCGTTTTTGCGGAATTCCTGCGCGTGTTGATTCGCTATCCGGAGATCCTATCGTGGGAATATCAATACCGACTGTCGCGCGAAGAGATGCAGGAAGCGATTTACAAGACCGTGAAGGCGATCAAGCCCGAGGCGCAGGTCGGCTGGCATGTGGATCATCAGCCGTCCAGTTGGGATATCGTATACCGGGCCGAGATGAGTTACTCGGAAATGGCCCCCTACTCGGACTTCATTAAGTTCATCGCCTATCATGACGTGCTCGGCCCCCGCATTCGCTCGTGGTATCTGGCCCGTTTCCAGCGCACCGTCTTGAGCGAACTTACTCTGAAGGAGTCGCTCGACTTGTATTACGACATCTTCGGCTATGACAAGATCAAAGAGCCGGGCGTCAATGAACTTGCCACCACGGGATTCTCGCCCGATTATGTCTTCCGCGAGACCAAGCGCAGCGTGGCCTCGGCGGAGGGCAAAACGAAGATCTACCCCGGTATCGGCTTCGACGTCCCATGGGGCGCAAACCCTATTCCGGCCGACCCCGAAAAGGTATACGAATGCGTCAAAAAGGCATTCGAGGGCGGCGGCGCGGGCGTCGTGATATCGCGCGAGTATGAGGAGATGCGCGTGCCCAACTTAAAAGCCGTGGGACGCGCCATGCGGGAACTCGACCGCGGCTGAGAATAGTTACTGCCAAAGCACGATAGGCAGCCGGTCCAAATCGAAATACATCCGGTAATAAAATTCGGGCCCAATGGCATAGAACGGCCGGAACAGCGCCTGCACATTCTTCCCATCCGGCGGCTCGAACTTGAATGTCCCTGCTTCGCGAGTGGGCACAAGCTGCCGGTTCAGATCTTCGTCACTGTCTGGCAGCTTGAATATTGGTTCATGGACGTTCCCTTCCTGCACCAAGACCACCGGACCCCGCACTGCGGCCACCCGTTTGGGATGCTGTGCGTCCACTGCCGACCATCGCAATCGCAGCGGAATACGCAACTCCACGCGATCTCCGTTGTTCCACGTCCGTCTGATGTCCGCCCAGGTTCCCGGCGTGCAAGTCACTTGCGCCGGCGCGCCATTGATCTTTACAGATACATCCCGCGCCCACCCCGGCACGCGCAGACGCAACCCGAACTGCGAGGGCTGCGCCATGCGCAACGTCATGGTGCTTGTCTCTGCCTCGGGATACTGCGTCTCTTGCAGCAGAGTTACTTCGCCATTCTGCCGCTTCCAGGTCACCTCGGAAGGCACATACAGGCTGACGTACAAGTCGGAATCGCTCTTATAGTAAATAAGATTTGGAAAATCGGCCGTATCTTGAATGTAAGTGCCCGAACAGCAAGTGTAGGCATTCCGGCTAAAGATCTTAACCCCCGCTCCCACCCGATAATCCGCGTAGTAGAAATGGCGTCCAGCTCCGTTGATTTCGAGCGCCGAGCCAATCCCGTTATACAGCAGTCGCTCCGCCCAATCGCCATACCTTGCCTCACCCGTGAACTGCGTCAGATACCGCGCCAGTTTGAACCCCGCCCATGATCCGCAGGGCGCCTCAAAGGAATTCGGCTGAAACTCCAACGCTGTCCCCAGACTCCCCGGCGGCATGATTCTCTCCACCGGACCATATCCGCCCGTGGCGTATGTCTGCGAGTTCTGTAGGAAATCGTAAGCATTCCGAATGACGCGTAGATACTTGTCGTCGCCCGACACCGCATACGCCATGGCCGCGCTGCTGAACGTATTTACGTGGCTGTATGCGTGTACGCCCGATGCATCCGTTGGCGCCGATGTCTCCGCAAACTTGTTCCAATACGGATGATAAAGCCACACCTCGCCGAACTCACGGAACTTCGCGTTCCCCGTTTCCTCGTAGGCGCGCAGCAAATTTTCGCCCACCGTGTACCATTCGAGCGGTTTACCCGAATGGTTTTCCCAGGGCTTGGGCGATGCCGGCAGCCGCGTCCGGTCAAAGTTCTTGATCGCCCAATCCGTCGTCTTCTCGGCCAGTTTCATCGCATCCGGATTGCCCGAATAACGATGCATATCCACCAATCCGCAGATTAGCTTCTCAAAGGGATAGTGGTTCATGCGGCAGTTGCCATCCGCCGCCACGGTCTTGGCGAACTCAGTCAACAGGTAAGCGGCTTTATCGCGCATGGCCGGGTCGTTGCCTGCCTTGGACATGCGCGACATTCCGCTCAGCCATTGCCCGAACACCGTATTGCTGTTTGGCGTGCACCACCCTCCCAGCGCCTTACCCGGCGCTGGCAACTGCGCCGCCGCGCGGAAACCGTGCAGAATATCGTCGTTCGAGACGCCGAAGTAGAAATCGCGCGACCTCTGATATTGGGCGCTCCAACGGCTCTTTCCCAAACGGACGCCGTCATAGTCGAACGCGCGAATCCGGTTGCGCGATTCAATTTCATCGCGTCCATCCGCCGCTCCCGCAGCCAACCCCGCCACCGCGCCCGTTGCGGCCGCGGCCTTCAAGAATTTCCGGCGATCCATTCAGTGCCTCCTGCAAGCGCTTTCAAAGTCTATGCCGCGCCCTTGGCGAAGTCAATGCGGGGTCATCGCAGCAACAGCAACCACGGCTCCGTGGAGGGCTTCGCGATGGCGTCGCCCGCTCGAAGCGAAACAGATCCTGCTAGCGGCTGGGTCTTGCCGCTTCGTGGGTTGAACCAAAGACCGGCGTAGCTGTCCTTGGGCAGCGTCTCTCGCAATTGGATAGAAGGTCCCGAGAGGGAATAGAGCAGCACCGCGTCCCGCCGCTCATCAGCCATGCACCAGTTCCACTCCGGGCTCTCCACCACCCCATCGCGCGGCTGCAACTTCATTAATATGTCCGCCAGATGTTCCCGCACAAACGGATCGAGCGTCGTTCGGTCCAGCGACCGTCCTTGCCCGTGTCCACCCGCGGGATTTCGCATAATCGCCTGCGCCCCTCCAGCCATCAGCACGGGAATCGGTCCCGCGCCGCCGTTCCACGCGACAATCGCCTTATCCGGATAACGGTCGTGATACTCGCGCACCTGCCGGTAGACTTGCTGCGGGGTGGTGTCGGCCGGCGTGTCGCTGCTTCCCGGAAATTCCTTGCGGATCATCTCACGGAACGCCAGATTCTGCCCGCCCGCGGGCGCAAACAGCGTGCCGTCCGGCTTGTACTCCCAGTAGCGCATGTCGATTACCGCCACCTGCCGCGCGCGCGCCGGCGCAGACAGAATCGCGTCCGTAATATCTTTGCTAGTGGCTAATTCCAGCCGCACCGTCTTTCCCGTGCGCTTTTCCCACTCGGCTACCGTATCGTGGAAGAATTCCTGAAATGCCAGTGGCCCTGAAAATTGAAATCCCAGGCACAGAACGATATTTCGCAACCCGCTCAGCGCATCGAGCGAATGCAGAATGAATGCGCGATGCAGTTCGCGGCGCACGGGTTGGCTGATGTCGTAGACTTCGTTCGCCACGTGCAGTTGATTCCCGGGCTGGATCGGCGGCGGCTCCGGCAAACCCGTGTCGTTGATGTTGTTCGCCGGCCGCCAGGGATAGTCGATCCAATGCGGAGGAATCTCCAGCACGTTATGCGTGTTGTATAAGTTGTGGTAAAGCACTAACCCATTGCGATCGCTCAATGTCCCGAATTCGAAGATACGTTCGAAGTACCACGGGTTGAACTCCGCTAGATCGAACTTACTAAGTCCGTCCGATGCCGTCCCCGTGCCGCTGCGCGCCCAGGACATTTCGTAGAATGGCGCCCAGACGTTGCCGTCCGTCCGCGAGACAATGGAATGCTCATCGCGCCGGCGGTCATACCAAAGCCCGGGAATCGATTGGTAAAACGGCGTTCCGTCGGCGGCCATTTGCTGGGCCAATGCCTCCAGATCTTCCGTAAGCCCCGGACCCGTGCGGCCCGGAACGTAACGCGTCAGCGCAACTCCCCCGACATCGAGCGCCGACGCCGGAACCTCCTGTCCTCGCCACCATCCATCGTTCACCATGCCGCCCCATAGCGTCTTGCCGCCGGCCACAAAACGCCCATTCACAATCTCCACGGGTTGCGAAGGCTTTGCCGCAACAGTCTGCGGCTTGGCATGGAACTCCGCGATCCGCGCCGTAGGCGGCAACGTGGCGTCAATTGCCGGACGCCGCCCCAATCGCTTCTCGAGTTGCGTCTCATACAGCGGTTCGGCGGATTGCTTCACGATATTCTCCGCGCCCGGCGGCCCCACTGCTTCGATCTTGTCGCCCTCGGAATTCCAAACCACCGAGTTCGCCGCCGTCCATCCCGCGCCCTCGGCGCGTGAACTGTCGTTCGTCAAACGAATCCCCGACCCGTGAACACGCACGTTCTCATAAAGCACGCCCGATGCCCAACTCTCAAAAGACCCACTCGGGCCCAGCGACCCCTCGGCTGTCGAATTTAGAAAAACATTCGGGCCGCCCGCCAGTAGCCCAACCGCGAAATCGTTCATTCCCTGCTCGCTGAAACAGTCGCGCACCAGAACCTGCTGTCCTTCCACCAGGAAGCTCCGCCGCCGATATCCCCCGTGCTCCGAGACCGGGTGCTCGCTGCGCGAATCCGCCACTGTGACGCGCCGCGCGCGCGGTCCCACGTGAACCGCCGAGCCCGCAAAGTGCCGCGCCGTCAGCTTGCGTACCCACGCATCCTCCACGCGATCCATGGCCACCGCCGTCCACGCATGCTCCTCGTCCAGCGGCCGGCCCGGCGCACTCTCGCTCTCGATCGTGAGATTCTCAATCCCTATATGCGCCACTCGCCCGCCCGGCGCCACGCGTGCGATCGTCCCGCCGCCATAGCGCCGTTCCAGTGCGGTGGTAATCGGCGCATCTACCGTCACCCGCTTAGCCGCCGCGTTGACCTCTACAACCATGCGGTCCCAAACCAGGTTGCGCGAACCCGGCGCCCAATCCAGGCGCTGATTCGCATAGGTTCCAGGAAGACCGCGCATGTGCAGCGCCGCGATCCATTCCACCGGACTCGGCCGCGTAATTACCACGCCGTCGCCCACGTGGAATGCCGCCGCGTCGGCTACCGTAAAGGAGCTCGCGCCCGCCGGCACGGCGTCGTCGGTAATTGCAACCGGCGCCTCCGACGCGACATCGCTTCGGGCGCCGATCTCAATCAGCGTTCGGCGGCTAATGCCAGAGGCCGCCACCACTACGTCACCTACGCCCCGCAACACAATTCCGGAAGTTCGTATCTCGAGTCGCCCTCCCACTCGATAGCGCCCGGCCATCAGTTGAATTGCGCCTCGGAATCCATCTTTGTTCAATGGCGACGCGGCCACGTGATCGGTCGCCTGTTGCAGCATCCATGTGTCGTCCTGCCCGCTTGGCCGCACCGAAACCACCGCGGCTACCGCTGGCAACGGAATGCCTCCGCCTCCATAGCCCGCGTAGGAAAAATCGATCGCAGTCTGCGCGGTGGCCGCAAGGGCGATGTAGGTCAGTGCGAGGATTCGAAACAGGCAGCGCATCTTTATCTCAGATTGCTGGAATCGTTTCCGAAACGCAAGCTGAAGTGGCAGGATAGAGCATGCGCGAAATCGCTTCCAGCGTCGCAATCGTTCCTACTCTCGTCGCCAATGCATACATGGTCGGTGAGAGCGCCGCCTGGGTCTTGGTGGATGCCTGCACACCCGGAAACGAGCGCCGTATTTTACGCGCAGCCCAACAGCGTTTCGGCCGGGGCAGCCGGCCGCGCGCCATCGTGCTCACGCACGGCCACTTCGATCACGCCGGTTCCGCCGCAGCTTTGGCGGACGCCTGGCGCGTGCCTATTTATGCCCATCCATTGGAATTGCCGTATCTCACCGGTCAAGCGCACTACCCGCCCTTCGATCTGCGCTCGCCCGGATTCTTTACGCGAATTGCCAGGTTTTTTCCCGCCGAGACCGTGAATCTTGGAACGCGCGTGAGCCCGTTGGAACCAACGCAAACCCTTCCCGGCCTTCCCGATTGGGAGGTCATCGAAACCCCCGGCCATACGCCAGGCCACGTGGCCCTTATGCGCCGCGGCGACAGAGCTTTACTTGCAGGCGACGCCGTGACCACCATGAACCTGGATAGTTTCTTCGACACTATCGCCAAACGCAAACAGGTATGCCGGCCGCCAACCCCCGCCACGTCGGATTGGAAAAGCGCGCGCCGCTCCGTAGAGTTGCTTGCGACCTTTCGTCCTTCGTTGATCGCCGCTGGACACGGCGAGCCAATGCAGAATGCTGCCGATCAGCTATTGCGTCTTGCGGAGAATTTCAAATCGCCGTGAGGGTTATTGCGCTGCCGCGCCGCCCATTTTTGCGTACCAGGGCTTCGCGCCGGAAATGGCTGCATTGACGGCGTCGATGTTCCGCACACCTTCCTTGCCCAGCCAATCCTCTAGCGCATTCGCGCCTTGTTTCGCATACACCGGGATTCCATCTTTCCAGGTGGCGCGGCCGCAAAGCACGCCCGAATAATCCGTCCCCGATTCCGCTGCCATGTGCAGGGATTCGGTGAACTGCGCGTTGCTTACGCCGGCGCTTAAGTAGATGAATGGCTTGGTTGCCACCGCCGCGCACTCGCGGAAGCGCTGTAGAGCCTCATCGCGTGTGTAGGCCTTCTGCCCCTTGTAGACGCTGGAGCCTTCCACGTACTCCGCATTAATCGGTATCTCCACCTTCAAGACGTCCACGTTATACTGCGGCTTGGTAAATTCCTGCATCGTCTGTTTGACAATCTCGGGCTTGGCCTTGGCAAAGTCCAAACCCTTTTCGTCGCCGCCCTTCGGATCGTAACCGACGAACTCCAGAAAGAATGGGATCTGATTGGTCTCGCACTCGGCGCCGATCCGCTCAATAAACGCGTGCTTGATATCGTTAACGCCGGCATCGTCATATGGCGAGTAGTAGATAAGAATCTTCACTGCGTCCGCGCCCCAATCCACAATGCGTTTAGCCGAAACGTGCGGCAGAAGGTCGGGCAGGCGTCCGGGCTGCGTGTTGTCATAGCCGCTCAGCTCATAAGCCAGCAGCAGGCCGGCGTTCGAGGAGCGGGCTTTGGCCGCTTCCAATCCAAACTCGGGGTCTAAGAGAATCGCGCTGGCGTGCGGAGTGAGAACCTTGCTCACAATCACCTTGAACTCGCTCATCATTTCGTGCGTGATGTCCTTGACATCCACGCCGCGCGCTTGTGCGAGCGATTTTTGCAGGCTGCCGCGCTGATCCATTGCGGCGGCGGCAATCACGCCGCGATCGTTGGCGAGCGCCTTCATGCGCTTCAATTTGCCTTCGGAAAGTGTCATCGCCCAAATTATCGCATGCTGCAGGCGGGAAAACGCGCGGTGACGCGCGTAACGTTGGTACGGGTCCGCTCGCCCTGCGTGATGAGGTGTAATGCTGGAATACATAACCTGCGGATTGCCGCCGCGGCGCTACTCCTGGCCATCGCCGCCGTCGGACAGACCAGATCTGACGCGCCGAAATTCGAGGTAGCCTCCATTAAGCCATCGCCAACGGGACCCGAATTGCGAGCGGCGGGCCTGATCTCTCGTAACCGGTACACACATCAGCGGGCGCCGCGTGGAAATCCTATATGTCCCGCTCAATTACCTGATCCAAACTGCCTACAAGCTCGAGTCCTACCAGCTATCGGGACCGGATTGGATGCCCATAACCAGGTACTCCATCGTCGCCAATATGCCCGCGGGCGCAATCCCTGAACAGATGCCCGAAATGCTGCAATCCTTGCTTGCGGTACGCTTCCATCTGGTCGCCCATCGCGAGACGAACCAGCAAAATATCTGTGCGCTGGTGATCGCCCCGGGCGGCGCCAAACTGAAAGAAGCCGCCCCCTCTGCCCCCCCAGGACAAACCTTTTCCCAACGGACCTGCCGGGCGGTTGCCCATAAAGTTGATCCGGAGGCAGGATGGCCGCATGTGGACCGTTTCCCTCTTGAAGGGTCAAACGCTCTTCGAAGCAGCGAGAATTAGCATACCGGAGTTGGCATTGTTCCTGATGCCCTATGCGGGCGCGCCAGTCGTCGACCTTACTGCATTGAAGGGCGATTATGAAGTAACTCTAGTCCTGCCACCGAACGATCCCAATGCCGCAAATTTTATCGGGATGCGGGGAGGACTCGCGGCACCGGTAATCCGGAAAGCGCCTCGGAGCCTTCCGGCGTATCGATCTTCCAAACCGTGCAGTCACTCGGCCTTAAGCTGGAACGGCGCAAGGCCCCGGTGGAGCGGTTGGTAGTTGACCATCTGGACAAAACTCCAACCGAAAATTAACTAAGGCGAAAGCCGCACCGGCGCTCCGTAGCCCGTGAGCTCCATATAACCCACCCCGGAATGCGAGCCCGAATACCGCACCGCGCCTTCCCAATACACCGGTCCCGAAGAGACAGCCAACTCCTGATTCGGAATCGCCGCCGCGCATTCAAGCCCGATGCCATGCGAGGGAACGGCGATCCGCCATCGAATCGGATATCGCGCGCCGGTTCGCGGACTGCGCCACCAATCGAGCGGCTGCATCGAGATATCCGACCGGTTGATCATCGCTGAGTGGCCGGCGGCGTCGACGAATGTTCCCGACGCAAAAGGCGGTCGCGCTGCGTCGCGGTTGCGCATTTCGAAGAGCATCAGTTCCGTATGGTTTTCGAGTTGAACGCTAAACCAATCCCAGCCTTGCGCCGAATCTTCCAGGATGCCCGTGAACCATTCGTGATCCATCCAAGCCGTGCCCGTAAGGGCCGCCCCGTTGAGGTTTCCGTCAACCGAGAGGAGCGGAAAGGACACATAGTGCGACGCGTGTCCGGGCGTTTCCGATTTGAGACTGATGCCGTTTTCGCCGTGAATAATCGGCGCGGTTTGCGGCGCCAGGTTCAGCGTGAGGCGGATGCCGCTCTCCATCGCCGTGAGCGTTTGCGCTCCATTAGCCAGGTTCCACCGCGACTGCCAATTACCGTTCCAGATACGGCCTTCGTCCGCTCTGACGCCCGCAATCCCAGGTCCGGCGCGATTAACCCGATCGAAGAAATGGAAGTTCGGGGAGTCGATGTCGGTCACCGCGAGGTGCGCCACGTAGAGATCGTCGACGCGCCAAACAGACGGGTTCGTAGAATCGCGCTGCTGGCCATCCCGGAAGAAGACAAGTTCGAAACCGTAGCGATGACCGGCCGCAGTGTGAAGGTTGCCGGTGTAATACCACCATTCCGTCTTGTAGTCGGGATGGGAGAAGTGATCGCGCGGGAACTGGTACACATACCCGGGCTGCGCTTGACGCCAGGCGGGGGCGAACAGTAACGCTAATAAAAGCGGAATCAACTTTCAGTGTAGCGGTTCATTTCACCGGCCCAAAGTGCTAATTTCCAGTGGGGTCTTTCTCGATACGGTCAATCACTAATACATCGATCATGCCCTTCTTTGGCACCAGTTTCAGCCCCAGTTGCTGCATTGCGCAAAAAATATTGGGATCGGCATCTGGCTCGGCCGCCGGGGTTGACGCTGGGCTGCCGCCCATGGCGTCTTGTTTATAAACCACGCTGAAATCGTATCTTCCCTTTAAGTTCGTTCCATCCGTAACCGGCCCGCCCAACTGATTGCCCAACCTAGTAACAAACGCACTCATCGTTTCCTGGTGGGCCAGAATGCGGGCCCGCCCGCCTACCATTACCGTGATAATAGTGCCGCGCGGCGTGGGGAGCACTGGAAATCCATTCGCGTCGCGCTTGACGGCGCTTGGCCCAGCGCCTGGCTTCGGCGAAGCTGCCGGCGTCTCTTTCGATAGCTCCGCCCTTTCTTCATTAGGTTGCCGAAACTTTATGCCGCTCTTACCCACAGAGAGTACATAGGCAGTATTCTCCTTCTGCGCATGATGTAATGCGAGTTTGAATCGCTCTGCCAGAAGATTCTGAAGCATAAGACGAAACTGCTCTCTTGTGGCGCCCTGTGGAATGGTCGCGACGATATCGAAATTCGCGAAGTTCAGCCAGTCCAGCCCCGAAATCTGGTACGCCTTAACGTCATACGCAAGCCATAGGACTGGCATCAGAGGAATGTTGTTTCAATTAATCCGGCTGGGATCCTTCGATCCCGGGCCGGCGCCGTCCATCCTGCCCATCACGGGTCTTCCGTCGCGAGGCGGCGCCGATGGTTTGACGGACGCGACCTCAAACGTTACAGGAGTCTCACTGGTTTGGCCGTATGTCGCACAGCCTGGCGCAATCATAAGACAAAGCCCACAAATCGATCGCCGCATCCTTACCGTAGCCTCACCCTTTTAATCTCGGCGAAGTTAGTTTCCCACCGGCGTCTTCTCGGAGTGATCGACTACAAGCATCTCGAGGGGCGCTTTCTTAGGTTGCAGCGTCAGACCGAGTTGTTCGCGGACTGCGGCGAATACGTCAGGGCCTGAGCTTGCGTCCGCTGGAGGTGGGACAAACTGATTCGGTAAAATCCACGAAAGCTGGAAAGCGTATTTGCCCTTAAGGCCGGTGGCATCGAGAACAGGTCGATCGGCGATGCCCGAGGAATTCCGCAAAGTTGGGCATCACTTCCTCAATACCGTTCATGCGCGCATGGCTGTCAGCCCATGAGTAAGTCACGTAAGCCGGCCGCAAAGGATAGCCATCGCCATCGAAGGCCGACGTGGATGGCGCGGTTGCCTTGGCTTCCGCGAGTCGCCGATCATCCTCTGCGGTCCAGGCTTTGAATTTGGGTCCGCCCTTCGCGACTGCGAGTTCGTACACAGGTGTGATCTTCGACTCGAAGTGAGCGGCCAGTTTGAACCGCTCGGCGAGAAGGCTCCGCAGCATGATGCTCTGATAATCGATGCGGCCCGGATCAGCGGTTCCAGGGCCGCCGTTCATCCTTCCGCGACGCGCAAGACCGCCGGTGGGGGCTGTGGGTTTGACGCGCGCGGCTTCGAAGGCGGCTTTCGTTGGTTGAGACTGTGCGAAGCCGGCTACAGAAATGCCCGCGAAACACAGCCATGGCGCGACAGCATTAGCGATTCTGTTTATGTTGCAGCCTCGCATCGCCGTCGTGCAATTTCGAGGCCGCGTGATCCGCTCTATTTCGTCGCCCGCGTTAGTTCCGCAGCCGCGCCCTGGATGGCTTCGCCCGCGTTCTCCAGAATTTTCCCAATGTGCGCAATCGCCTCGTCCGCTTCCTTCCACTGCTTCTGTTCAATGCTCTCGCGAACCGCGGGAAGCGTCTTCACGCCATATCCGGTATAAAAGCCCGGAGCGTAGATCTCATTTTTGTACCAGGTGCGGTTAGGCAATCCCTCTTTCGATGTCAGTGACCGTTCCACAGCGATCAGACGCGAATTAGCTTCTCGTAACTGTGCGCGGGCCAGCGCCGAAGCGCCGTTTTCCGATGCGTGCGCGAGCGCCTGGTCGTACGCCTGCGCCGTACGGTCTAACGCCGCCAGCGCGTTTTGCAGCGGCGCGAAGCTCAGGAAGGGCGGTACCGTCTCTTTCGCGGGCGGAAGGGTAGGGAATCGCGGATCGTTGGCCGCCGTGAACGCCCCTTCGTCGATTTGGCGGTTCAACGTAACAATCCGAGTGCGCTCCTGATTGGCAAGCCGCTCGACTTCTGTAACGTAACGCCGAATAGTGGCCGTGAAGTTATCGAAATCGAAGGGTAGCAGTTCGGCGTCCGCCAGACGCATCACCGCCATTCCGGCAGTTTGCGCCAGCGCGCGTGCATAGACAAAATTCGTATCGGAAAAATGGGTGAACCAGTAGAAGTCATCGTAAATCGAGTGGTAAATACCACCGCGATCTTCTCCGCCGAAGCCTAGGTTCAGGGATGCGATGCCTAAGTGGTCCAGAAAGACCGAGTAATCCGATCCCGAACCAAGCGCCGCGATGGGGAATTCCGCGCGCGGACCACTGCTCGGCGCCACGCCGCTCTCAGGCCCGGCCGCCGCGCCTCTGCCCGGATTCACAGCCCGAGCCAGTTGCAGGCGCTGCGCCACGCTCATCTTCGCCTCGGGGTCCTCCACATCGCGCGCCACGGTATTGACAAACTTTTCCAGCGTGTGGGATCCCTCCGCGCCCAAAAGACCGCGTCCGTTGCCATCCGAGTTGATATATACCGCGGCTTTCTGTTGTAACTCGTCGGCATGCGTCTCGGCCCATTCGGTGGACCCAAGCAGGCCGGGCTCTTCGCCATCCCAAGCGCAGAAAATGATCGTCCGCTTCGGCTTCCATCCTTGTTTGACCAGCGTCGCCATCGCGTGCGCTTCCTCCATCATCGCGATCTGCCCGGACACAGGGTCCTCGGCCCCGTTGACCCAGCCGTCATGGTGATTGCCGCGGATGATCCACTCATCCGGATAGACGCTGCCGGGGATGCGCGCAATCACGTCGTTGATAGTCTTGGTGTCCCAGTTGAACTTCAGTTTGAGATGAATCTTCGCGGGTCCGGGACCAACATGATAGGTAATCGGCAGGCCGCCGCGCCACGCTGCCGGCGCCAGCGGGCCGTGCAGCGCAGTAAGCAGAGGCTGCGCATCCGCGTAAGAAATGGGCATCACCGGAATTTTGGTGAGCGTCGTTACTTCGCTAAGCGTCAGCCGCTTTGCTCCAGGTACTGCCCCGATTCCCGGTGTAAGCGGGTCGCCGGGATACACCGGCATATCCATTACGCTGCCGCGCTGTACGCCATCAGGGGGCCGCATCGGGCCGCCAGGAAACACGTCGCCGGCCGCATACCCATCGTCATGTGGATCCGAATAAATCAGGCAGCCGACGGCGCCGTGCTCGCCCGCTACTTTCGGCTTAATACCGCGCCAGGAATTACCGTAACGCGCGATCACGATCGCTCCCTTGACGGAAACGCCAAGCCGTTCCAGCTGATCGTAGTCTTCAGGAATGCCGTAGTTAACGTAGACCAAGGGCGCGGTGACGTCGCCGTCGATCGAGTAGGCGTTATAGGTAGGAAGCTGTTCGGACGTTTGACTAGACGTTGGATCGACAGCGACCGCGGGCTCCTGAATTTTGGCGGTGAAACGCGTCGGCTCTACCATTTCAAGCGCGCGTTGATTCGGCGTGGGAAAGAGCACATCGAATGATTCGATCTTTGCGTCCAGGCCCCACTCCTTGAACTTCGACAGAATCCACTCGGCATTGTCTTTATCGTAAGGCGAGCCCACGTGATGGGGGTGCGCCGAGAGGCGCTGCATGTAGGCCCGCATGACGGCGGGGTCAGGAAGCGTCCGGAACTTCGCCTCCCAATCATGCTCGGTCTTCGAGGCATCGGCGGAGAAACCGCGCAGCGTAGGAAGATCGGCCGGCATCGCAACGGAGGCGCAAAGAGCAAGACAGAGGATGGTACGTTTCATTTCTGCTTATTCTAGCGCCGTCCGCCGGCGGTGAACCTGCGCGCCATGAAACGAATCGCCGCCCGGATTCACTCATTAGTGAAAGGAATCGGGAACTATGCTGAAGAGACCCGCCGCCGTCCCTCCGTTCGATCCGTCACGCGCCAATATGCGCCTACCGGATGCCGCCCTGAAGTTCCGCGTCGACAACGGCCTTTTGAGCGATGACAACCTCCGCCGCCTCAACATCACTGCTTGGCTTTACCGTGGCAAAGACGGCGCCGAAGGAATTAAGGTAAACCCCAACACTACCATTGCCGAACTTCTCGCCCAATTCGGTCCGGCCGACACCCGTGACGCGGAAGTCGGCATCCATTCGGAAGGCCGCGCCGCCGAATTCTTTCGCACCAATCCCGATCTTCAGGTCCTCCAGATCTTCACCGAAAGAATTCCCTGCGCCGCAATGTGCGCCCCCCTGTTGGGCAATTACTTTCCAGGCATACCGGTCTTCTACTATTACGATCGAAGAGTCTGGGGAGGCTCGAAGTCGGCCACGGATATCCTGCGCGGCATCTATGGAGGCGCCGACGCAACCGCCCAGGCGCTGGCTCAACTGAGTGATCAATGGGACCGGTTGAATAACATGAAGAACACAACCAAGGGTGAGCATGCGATGCAACTGAATCTCATTCGGCATAGCTGGAATCCCATGGGCAGAGCGGTCCAGGCATTCAATGCCGTCAGTACCCCGGAGTTGGATATTTGGGACGACGTCGAAGCCAGCCTGAACACCGCAAGAGACCTATTGCTCGCGAAGAACGTCATAAAAGCGGGCGCGTTCTTGATGGTCGCCCGTATGCAATACCTGGTCGCGATGCGGCAGTTTGTCAGGTGGAAGGACGGGTTTGAGGCCGCTGCTCTCAAAACTTACGTCGCCATTGGCGTCACTGCCGTGGTCGCAATCGCTGCCGCCGTGGGGGCGTTTGCGGTAGCTGCCGAGGCGGCCGGCGGGGCCTCCGAGATTGTCACTGCGGAGCAGACCCTCGCGCGAATCCGGGTCGCAAGCGACCAGGTGGACGTCTTCATTCGCATTGCCAGTTCCGAAGGCGAGCCGCTCCAAATTATTGAAGAAGCCATAAGAGCGGCCAGGTCTATCCCATAAGCTTCTCAGTCCGGCCGGTTCAATCCCCGCCGGGAGTGGAGCAATAACATCGCCGCTATCCCAAAGCACGCGCCGGATGCCAGCAACTGAATCACATCCAAGGTGTGAATCAATTCGAAGCGATCGCGCCGCATGAGTTGCGTCAATCCAATTAACCCGATGATTAGCAGCATACTCGCAGATCGTATGGCTTTGTTCATTTCAACAAATCTCCCGTTATCGTTTCGTCAGGTCCCGTGTACCTGAGTTATCGCATTAGTCTACTCCATTCTGGTGATTTCGAGTTGATGCGCTGGCCGGGCGACAATGAATATGCATGTCATACTCCCGGCGGCAGTTTCTCATTCAAGCGGCGGCTGCATTGGCGGCGCGCGGAGAAAGCATCGCGCCCCAGTTTCGCTGCGACCAAGCGAAACTTCAGTCGGCTTATGATGCGGCTGTTTCGGGCTTGAAAGGCAACGTACAGGATGTCTTTCACTTCCCGCGCCCCGTGCTGCTCGAAGGCGCTACCTATGCCGGCGTATGGCTGGAATGCGCCCCGCTCGAAGGCTTGGTTTATGCGCCGCTTTCGCGCCAGACGGCCCTCGCCAATCATGAAGCATTCTTCGACCTGCAGCGCGAAGACGGCTATCTCCCCTGCAATGTCAAGAAAGATCGGCTAGGAACCGGCCAGATCCAGATGGTAGTTCCCATCGCGGCCACCGCGTGGGACCTCTATCGTCAGAAGCCAACTGCCGCATTTCTCGAGAAGGCTTACCGCGCCTGTTCCCGCTGGGACGATTGGCTGGTGCGCTATCGCAACACCCGCGGTACAGGGCTCTGCGAGGCGTTTTGCACCTATGATACCGGGCACGACAATAGCCCGCGCTTTGCGGGGAAGTCGAGGCAATGTCCCGATGCCGACGCGCGTATCTGTCCCAAGGACGATGGGCTTCCATACCTCGCGCCCGATCTCTCGGCGACGGTATATGGCGGAAGAGTCGCCCTGGCCGCCATGGCGCGTGAGATGAATCGCGGCGCCGAAGAATCGCGCTGGTTGGAACAGGCTGCGGCCATCCGCAAATTGATTCTCGAACGCTTGTATGATCCGGGCGATGCCGCATTCTACGATGTCGATTCGCACGACCGCTTCGTGCGCGTTCGCGGCGACGTAATCACGCGCGTCATGGGCGAGCACGTAGCCGACCAGAAACTATTGGAGGACGTTTGGCGGCGGCAACTGCATAATCCGTCAGCCTTCTGGACGCCGTATCCGTTTCCTTCCATCGCCGCGGACGATCCTTCGTTTGTGCGGCCCATTCCGCGCAATTCCTGGGGCGGCGCAAGTCAGGCCTTAACCGCCCTGCGCACGCCGCGTTGGATGGAGCACTACGGTAAGCATGCCGAGTTCGCTCATTTGATGACGCAGTGGGTAACCGCCCTTGCGCTCTCCGGCGAATTTCTCCAACAAATGGATCCCCAGACCGGCCTGTTCTCGCCCGATCGCGGCGCTTACTCCCCGGCGATGCTCACGCTGTTCGATTTCACTTGGCGGCTATATGGCGTCCGTCCCGATGGCGAAACCCTCGAATGGAATTGCCGCCTGCCCAAGGATGCCCATTCAACCGCCGCCACGTGGGGAACCGCGCGGCTTGCCACGGACCATAGCGGTTCTACTTTGACTCTCGCCGGCAAGCGCATCGTCCACCTCCGTGGGACTGGCCGTCTGGTGACTACCGCCGCCGGGAAACCGTTGCGCTTGGTTGGAACGGAGCCCAGACCCGCAACCATTCAGTTACAGGCTGCTGGAAAATCGAAAACTTACACCGTCGAACCCAACCAGAATTTCCCGTTGTAAAACGCCCCTGCCAGTTTTACAACGAGAGTATTCTTTCAACGAATGGATGCCACCGCGCAGAATAAATCGGACCTCGCCCCCTCCCTCGAAAGCCTCACCGATGCGAGCGTTCTCACGGACCAGCGGTTTGCCAATCCGTGGTAGTACTACCTGGCTATCCCCACCTAACGCGCTGATATTCCAACGGTCAAGGCGTAGCGAACTCGAAATATGTCGTGTGGAAATAGCCCGCATAGAAAATTTGGATTGGACGGAGCGGGCGTCAGGGAATAGCCTTGGATATATGGCGGTGAGAAACACGATGGACGCCTCAACTTCGCAGTTGACAATGTTGCATCGCATCAGCAGCATCGTCAACTCAAACCTTTCACTCGACGAAAAACTAGGCGAAGTAATCGGCCTTGCAGTACAGGCTTCGGCTTGCGACGCGTGTCTGGTCTACCTGATCGACCAGGTCACGCACGAAATTGTCTTGCGTGCCTCACAGGCCCCTCACGCCGACGATATCGGCATGTTGCATGTGAAGGCCGGCGAGGGAATCACCGGCTGGGTCGCGGAGCATAAATCGGTAGTGGCGCTCGCCGAGAACGCCTTTCGCGATCCGCGTTTCAAGAAGTTCCCGCAGCTCTTTGAAGACACCTACGAAGCGCTGCTTTCCGTTCCGCTGGTGGCCGGTGGCGAAACCATCGGCGTCATCAACGTGCATCACCGCGAGAGCTACCGTCATTCCAGCGACGAAATCTCGATGATGGTATTCATCGGCGAACAACTGGGCGGCGCCATCTCGAAATCGCTGTTGGAAGAAGAGCGCGCCCGCCTCTTTGAAGAAACCCAGGAAATGAAGCGGGCCCTCGAAACGCGCAAAGTGATGGAGCGCGCTAAGGGCATTCTCCAGCAGCGCCACCAGATCTCTGAGGAAGAAGCCTATCTGCGTCTTCGCAATCAGAGCCGGCGCTTGCGTCGTCCCATGAAAGACCTCGCTGAGGCCATCATTCTCGCGGAAGATTTAGGCCGCGCGACGCCGGATTATCCAACGGAATAGGCTCTCAAGACGCGCTTTTAATTAGTGGGCGGCCGCTTCATGCGGTCGCCCGTCCTCGTAGACCCCAGGTTTTTTCCCCTCTCCCAGCCCGAGAAATCCACAATAACGAATTGCTACGGAGGCGTACGATGCGCACTTGCGCTCTTATACTTTCCGCCGCGCTGTGGTTCACTCCGGCGCCGGCTTACTCGCAGCTTAACGATAGCAACGGAGCGACCTTGAAGGGCCAGATTGAGGCCAGAGTAACGCAAGGTCTCACCGTTCAGCTTTACGATCTGACTCGCCGCACTACTCTGACGTCTTCGACTGTCTATATGGATGGCCGGTTCGAAATCCATGACGCCGCGCCCGGCCCCTATCTCGTCACGGTCTTGGATCAAACGGGGGAAGAGGTCTATAACGGCAACGTGAATGTCGGCGTGCTGGCCCTGCCCTTAGTAATTCGCATCGACGAACGCGAGCGCACACGCCCGCCATCATCCACAATTTCCATCTACCAGTTACAACACGTCCCCTCCCGCAAAGCGCTGGATGCCGCCGGCAGGGCGGAAAAGCTTTCCCAAGCCGGTAGCTTCGTGAAGGCCGCCGAATCGCTTGAGAAAGCCGTTGCGCTCTCGCCTGACTACGCCGATGCCCATACCAATTTGGGCGCGCAATATCTTCGCCTGGGCCGTTACGCCGATTCGATAACGGAAACCGAACGCGCCGAGGCGCTGGATGGTCCCACGCCTCTCCGCCTATGCAATCTGGGTTTCGCCGAATTACAGCTCCACCGGAGCGCGGAGTCGATGGAAGCGGCGCGTAAGGCCGTACAGCTCAAATCGGATGAGCCCTGCGCGAACTATTTAATGGGCCTGCTTCTGTTTCTAAAACACGCCCCTATCGAAGAAGTGCGGGCGCGTTTGGAATTGGCCGGCCGCACATTGCCTGCCGCCAAGGATCTTTGGGAGAAGATCGCGGCGGCCGGGATCGTCGTCCGTTAGTTATTGCGCGCCCGGCCACTGCCGAAGCATATCCAGCCAGGAGTCGATTCGGCCCGCCGCCGCGTTCTTATCGTTAGAAATACTCGACGCGTAACCCAGCATCGCCTGGCGCGCCGCTTCCATATCGGCGGCTTGCTGCCCGCTGAACCGCCTCTCATAATCGCCCAACGCCTGGGCTGCGGATTTCAAAGGCACAGACGCCTCGTGATATTTGCCCTCCAGCACGCGAGCCTTCGCCAGGTCTAGATTCTGCCGCACCATCCGAAGCGGCATATCACCCACTGTTTGCGAGACGGAAACGCAGTCCTGCACGGCTCCCAGAGCCTTGTCGGCCGCCGCCCAATCTCCAGCTTCGAGCGCGGATTGCGCGGTTTGCAGACGCTCGGACGCCCCCGCGATATCCAACCGCGCGGTGGAAGTCTCGCCATCCACGCCGCGAATCGAAGAGTTCTTCTTCAACTCCGCGTCCTTGTGTTTCACAGGCGTGACCGTGGTAGTAGTGTCCGCCTCGCGATATACCGTAATCATCAGAGGCCGTGGTTCGTTGCCGGCATTCTGCTGGATTTCGTTCACCGTGGCGACCGCGCGCTTTACGTGATCCAGCGCCGCGTCGTGATCGCGGTTGCCTACAGCCTGCCGGGCTAGATTCGCCTGCT
This sequence comes from Bryobacterales bacterium, assembly GCA_963703295.1. Classification (GTDB taxonomy): domain Bacteria; phylum Acidobacteriota; class Terriglobia; order Bryobacterales; family Bryobacteraceae; genus PALSA-243. Next base: position 5,478,007 of record OY969810.1, on the reverse strand, counting down.
CCAGCGCCCCCGCCGCGAGGCTCGAAAGAGTCGGTTGAGCGCTGGCGGCAGCCGCCGCTGCGAGAAAAAGAACAATGTGCCGATGCATGATGCCTCCGTCCCACGGAACTGCAATCGCAAGGCCAGGCCGATGCCTATTCGGCTTTAAATTCGAAGATGTCGGTGTTGGTCCGTACCACCAGCCTGCCTCCGGTAAGCGGTTTTCCTTCGTTGGGAAAAAACACGGCGCCGTCGGACGATTCGCCGGGTTCCAGCTTCGTAACCCCCAAGGCCAGCGCGCTGGCGGCTGCGGCGGCCTTCAATTTCGTTCCGCCGAAGGCAAGCGCTGCCTCCCGCCGTTGCTCGAAGCCATTGGTCGCCTTATATCGCGTATTCCCATACACATACGCTTCATAGGTGGTGATCAGCCGGACCACATCGCCGCCGTTGCCCTTTTGCATCAGCATGCCGATCACATCTGTGGCATTGGCGGCTCGTATCGCATTCCCTTCACCGCGAACGTAGGTAAAATTCTCGGGGCGGATCACATAAGGCGCTGAAGATCCATTGGATATCGCGACCTGCACGATAGCGAATTCGTGCAAATGATTCGGCAAGTGACTATATATGATAGTCACGCCCGATTTCGTCAGCGTTTGATACTTTTGTCCGTGGGACTCGAACTCGATCACTTGCGCAGGCGCCGGCATTGCCCAAAACACCGCCGCCAACCCGCAGGCCCTCAGAAGCCTTATCATGAAACCATATTACGATACGGTCGTGCGGTACACCCGATGAATCTTATCTTGCGATACGTGGTCGCGAGCGCTCTTTGCGCCGCCCCTTTCGCGCTCTCATCAACAGCCGCCGATAAGCCCGGCGGCGCCGTCAATCAGGTGATCGCTCTCGTTCGCGCGGGACTGGGGCCGAAGTCCGATGACAAGCAAACCGCCAAGGCGCTGAGTAAGTTGACCCTGGAAGAGCGCCTCGATCCATTGGTAGTCGAGTATCTGGAAAGCGAAGGCGCCGGTCCGCGCACCTTGGATGAACTCGATCGGTTGGCCGATGTTACGTCCGGTCTCGCTCCCCCCTCGCCTCCACCCGCATTCCCCCATCCTCCCATTCCCTCGCGCGACGAAATGTCGGCCGCCATCCATCACGCGCGCGTCTATGCCGTAAGCTACGCCGCCAACCTTCCCAACTTTCTTTGCAACGAAAATATAGTCCGTTATCAGGAACTGCGCGGCAGGGGATCCTGGGAAAAGCGCGACACGCTTGGTATGCGTCTCGGTTATGAAGACCAGCAGGAAAGCGACAAGCTCGTTACATTGAATGGCCGTCCCACCAATCAGTCGCTGGCATCGGTCGGTGGAGCGCAGACCAGCGGTGAGTTCGGCGCCATGATGGTCCAGATTCTGGACCCTACCAGCAAGGGCAAATTCCGCTGGGATCATTGGACCCTCTTGCGCAAGCGGCCCACACAGGTCTACGCCTATCGTATCGACGCCATCGATTCTCACTATAAGTTGGTATTTGGCGGCGCCTTCACTCGCGCGGAAACCGTGCCCGCGATGGAGGGCATGTTATATCTCGATGGCGAAACTAACGACATTGTACGCATAGCCAATCGCGCCGCCGATATAGCCTTCAGTTTCCCCGTCCGCCAGGCCACCACGCGCCTGGATTACGCAGCGCAGGATGTCGGCGGCAAGCGATACGTGCTGCCTCTGCACTCCGAAACCAGATTGTCGACCGCCGACATTCACACGCGCAACGTCATCGAATTCACCGGTTACCGCAAGTTCGAGGGCGAATCGACTATTAGCTTCGACGACACCGACCCGGCGCCCCCGCCCGCCACAAAGACTCCCATCAAGCATTGAAGTGCGGCGCGATTGACGCCGCGAAGCAACCCGGGCGGCGGGGTCGTTACTTCAACGTCTTGGCCATCTGATCCAACTCCTTTGCCCGCGTCACCAGAACCTTCGCTTCCGCGGAATCGTGAGTGCGCACTAGTTTCGCGTACTGTCGCAGCGCCGCTCGCAATCCCGTGGAGGTTGGCGCGCTCTTTTCATACATCGCAATCGCCGTTCGGCAATACTGTTCCGCCTCTCCGTCGTGATGTTGCATCGCCTCGAGCCTGGCCAACGCAAAGAAGCAGTCCGCGATCGCCGTGTGACCATCCGGATAGGTCGCTTGCTCCACCCGCAGCGCATGGTCAAGCAGTAGTTTCGCCTCTGCGGTTTTCTTCAATTGGATATAGGCCTCGGCCAGTCGGTATTCCCCCACTGCGACCATAGTATGGTCCGGTCCAAACGCTCGTCGAAGAATCGCAAGCGCTCGTCCAAGAACGGCTTCCGCCATCGCAGGCTTGCCTTCGCTAAGTGAATCCAGGCTAATATCCAGCAGCGTGTCGGCCACCCGCGGAGAATCGGGTCCCAGTGATTTCTCATAAATGTAGAGCGCCTTTCGCAGCAGCGGCTCCCGCCGGCTCACGTCGCCTTCCATCCGATAGACATCGGCGAGCGAAACTAGACTCTCGGCATAGATCGGATGCAACTCTCCCAATTGCGAAGCCGCCTGACTGACTGCGTCAAGCAGCGCATGCGACATCGCGAAGCGTCCCTCCCAGGCATAAAGCGTCCCCAGACCGCTTTCTGAGAACAAGCGATCCACCGCCGTAGCCGGCAGCGCCGCCTGGTGCACTTTCACCGCCTGTTCCAGAAGCGGTTGGGCATCGGAAAGCCGGCCCTCGATCATGTAAACCTGAGCCAGGCTGGCCTTAACGGAAGCCATGTTCGCCTCGCTCGCTTGCGAGCCTTTGCCTTTCTCCATGGCGCGGTTCAGTAAGTGCTCTGCGTCCTGCAATCGGCCTTGCCTCGCCCGATAAGCTCCTAAGTCGGCGAGTACCAGGAATTCAAGCTCCGGATTCGCGCTGTGAGGACCTTCCACGATCCTGTCGGCTTCAAGAAATAGACGCTCCGCCTTTTCCGGTTCCCCCAAAAGTTGGCAGACAGATGCCAGCAGATCGTCTATGTCGGCGCGCCGCATATCGCGAAGGTCAAGGTTCCCTTTTGACAGGGCGCGTTCCAATAATTCCCTTTCGTCCGCGAACCTCCCCTGCGCTCGCGCCGTAATTCCGCTTCCATAATCCTGTTCCCAGGAAACTTGCTGCGCTTCGGCAGGGCCGGGAACAAGACACAACAGTAAATACCCGAAAATCAGGCTGAATTTCGGGTTACCCGCATCCGTCATTCCACCCTCCAGACGACGAACGTCTCACCCGCCGTGCGAGCGTTAGCTCCACGGCTCGGTTGTTGACCCGCTCAGATATCCCCTGCGCCCTTCGACGAAAGACGGAGGCAAAAGGTTAGTAAGGATTAAAAGCAGACGTTTGCATACCGTGCCCGGGCGTCATCAGCGTGCCACCGGTTCCCGCTGTTACCTGTCACTTACAGTGTCGTGGCCCGCTCACATAACATGCCGAGTAAGTCGCTAAATCGGAAGGCCGAAACAAATGGCTCTCCACCTGCAACAGGCCGGTTAACTCCTACAGGCGGGAGGCCCGCGGCACGGAGACCCCAAGAGACCGCGCGACGGGCCTTCCCATAATCTTGAGCCAGGAGCGCATCTGGAGGTGACTCATGCCCGATTCCACCAGGCTCGGTTCTCCCACACGATCGGCGCTGATTTCGGCCCTGATACACGCACTCGCCATCGTGCTGATTCTTGTCATCGCTACGTCGCCGCACTCGCCAATCACAAATCTGATTCCCGTACGCGACACAACCGTCTACCTTCCTTCAACGCCGCGCACCATTCGCGACGGCGGCGGAGGCGGCCAACAGTCGCCGTTGCCGGTTGCCAAAGGTCAGCCGCCGAAGTCTTCTCCTCGTGTATTCAGCATGCCGGTAATGGTCAGACTCATTCGGGAAACACGCCCGCTCATCGAAATGCCGCCCGAAGTTCTAGGCCCGCCCTCAAACGTGCCGGAAATCGACTTAGCGCACATCGGCAACCCCAATGGGCCATCAGGCGCCCCCTCCGGCGGTCCCGGCCAAGGCGGCGGTCTCGGCGAGCATAAGGGTCCAGGAGCAGGCGGCAAGGATGGCCCCGGCATCGGTGACGGTCCCGGCGGCAACGCCATCGGCGGCCTCCCGCGCAAAAACTCCACCCGCCCCGAATTAGTCTCGAAAACCGAACCCGAGTACAGCGAAGACGCCCGCAAAGCAAAAATCCAAGGCATCGTAGTGCTCCGCATCGTTGTCGAAGCCTCCGGCCAGGTGAGCGACATTCACGTCGTTCACAGCCTAGGTTTAGGCCTAGACGAACGCGCCATCGAAGCCGTACGCCAATGGAAATTCCGCCCCGGAACCGCCGATGGAAAACCCGTATCCACCACCGCCCTGGTAGAAGTCAACTTCCGCCTGCTATAAGCCCGAAGGGCCGCTCGTTAAGCAAAGCACATAGGCCCCGTGGAGCGGCCCCCCCGCCGTAGCGCGCACGCACAAAGACAATCCGGATTCCCAGTAACGCGCGCAGCGCATCCACATTCCTCGACTCCCTCGACTCCCTCGACTTCTGACTCCCCCGACCCCCGCCGCGCTTGCCATCACGCCCTCCGTTCTGGCAGCATGATAGCGCCAAGATGAAACTAACCCCCGCCGCCTTCCTCCTGCTCGCCACCTTACCCCTGGCCCGTTCCGCCGCCAAAGACACCGACTGGCCGGCCTACGGCGGCGGCCCCGCCGACATTCGCTACTCCGCCCTGACCCAAATTAATACCTCCAACGTCTCCCGCCTGCAGGTCGCCTGGACCTACGATACCGATGACGGAAAAGGCGATCCCCAAACGCAGCCAATCGTCGTCGGCGACACTCTCTACGGCGTGACCCCGCGGCACAAGATCGTAGCCCTGGACGCCGCTAGCGGCAAATTGCTCTGGAAGTTCGACTCCGGTATCCAGGGCCGCGGTCCCAACCGCGCCGTCGTTTATTGGGCAGCGGGCGATGACCACCGAATCTTTGCGTCCTTGCAGAGCTTCATCTACGCGCTCGACGCCCGCACCGGCAAAACCATTCCTTCCTTCGGCACAGAAGGCCGCATCGACCTCCGGGAAGGTTTGGGCCGCGATCCAGCCAAATTGTCGATCGTTCTCACCAGCCCCGGAATCATCTACAAAGACCTGCTCATCGTCGGCGGAAGGTACCCCGAAGCTCTGCCCGCCGCGCCCGCCGATATCCGCGCCTACGACGTTCGCACCGGCAAACTGCGTTGGAGCTTTCACACCATTCCGCGCCCCGGCGAATTCGGCTACGACACCTGGCCCAAAGACGCCTGGACCTATACCGGCGCCGCCAACAACTGGGCCGGCATGGCGCTCGACGCGACCCGCGGCATTTTGTACGCCCCCACCGGATCGGCAGCCAGCGATTTCTATGGGGCCGACCGCCTGGGCGACAATCTCTTCGCCAACTGCCTGCTCGCTTTGCGCGCCGATACCGGCGAACGGATCTGGCACTTTCAAGCCGTAAAGCACGATCTTTGGGACCGCGATTTTCCCTCCCCTCCCAGCCTTGTCACAGTCACTCGCGACGGCAACAAGGTCGACGCGGTCGCGCAGACTACTAAGCAAGGTTGGGTCTATCTGTTTGATCGAACCACCGGCAATCCACTTTTTCCCATCGAGTACCGCGGTTACCCCGCCAGCGCCATGCCCGGGGAAATTGCCTCGAAAACGCAACCCTTACCGGTGACGCCCGCGCCGTACGCCAGACAGTTGCTCACCGAAGACATGCTTACCACACGCACGCCCGAAGCCCACCAGTGGGCGCTCGAGAAGTTTCGTTCTTTTCGCAGCGAGGGACAGTTCGTCCCGTTGAGCGCTGACAAGGAAACGATCATATTTCCCGGTTACGACGGCGGCGCCGAATGGGGCGGTTCCGCATTCGATCCCGAAACGGGTCTCTTATATGTGAACGCCAACGATCTCCCATGGACCGGACGTTTGGCGGAAACCCGCGCCGGCAATTCCGGCCGTCAACTCTATCTCGCCAATTGCGGCACGTGCCATGGCGAAGACCTTTCAGGCGCGCCTCCACAGATTCCCGCGTTGACCAATCTCACTGGAAAAAGAACCGCGCAAGAGATCACGGCAATCGTCCGGCAGGGCGCGGGTCGCATGCCCTCCTTCACGAACTTGCCTCAATCGGAAGTCGCGGCCATCGTTCAGTTCGTGTTGAGCGGCGAGAGCAAAGAGCTGACAAGCGCGGAGCCTTCACCCGCGAGGCCCTCTTACCGCTTCACCGGCTATCACAAATTCCTCGACCCCGACGGTTACCCCGCCGTAGCTCCGCCGTGGGGAACCTTGAACGCGATCAATCTCAACACTGGCAAATACGCCTGGAAGATCCCTCTAGGCGAATACCCGGAGCTGGCCGCAAAGGGTATAAAGACCACCGGCACCGAAAACTACGGCGGCCCCATCGTCACCGCCGGAGGTTTAGTATTCATCGCGGCGACGAACTTCGACCGCAAGTTCCGCGCCTTCGATAAGCGCACCGGAAAACTCCTGTGGCAAACTACCCTCCCCATGTCGGGAAACGCCACGCCGATAACCTATGAACTCGGCGGCAAACAGTATGTAGTGATCTATGCCACCGGCGGCAAAGCGGGACGCCCCGGCTCCCCGGTTGGCGGCGTTTACGTAGCCTTCGCGCTGCCATCCGTCACTCGCGGCAAGCCGGCGCCCCCGTTACCATAAGAGACGCGGCCTCCGACTAGCGGGCCATATACCGGCGGCTCAGATCTGCAACGCGGCAGCAATGAAGTGAGATTGGTCAGCGCATCGGCGTTCTCCGGGACGAAGCGGGCACGTCTCCATTCAGACCACCGGGCGCTACCTCGGATCCAAACAAAACTTGCGCGACGTTGTCAACGACCGCATGGGCATCGAGCCCTAAGCGAACTGATTGCCGAAACAGCGGGCCGGATCGAGACCGCTGCAATGGAACTGGTCAAAACCCCGCCCAGCGGTACCCACGGCGCTTCCCAAGCGGTTCCGTTCCTGACTTTTGTGAAATGCCTGGCTATCCGTTCCAAGCCCGAACACATCCATGCGATTGGGGCTCCATGCAACACACGACCCGGTCTCATTTGATTTCCTCCTCGGGAAAGACTCTTATGCGGATTTCGAATTGCGCAAAGGGATCGGCGAATCTCGTTTGTTCGGCCGATGGTATACTCGCCATGGTCAGATGCCCTCTCCCCGGGATGATGTGACGCAGTTGCTCCGCCGCTGGGGTCATGGAGACAGGGGCGCGCTAGACGAGCTTATGCCTTTGATCTATAAGGAGTTGCACAAGCTGGCGAAGCGCCACATGACACAGCAGGAGCCTGGCCACACGCTACAAACCACCGCCGTAATACATGAAGCGTATTTGAAATTGGGGGGGCGCTCCGATAAGGATTGGGAGAATCGAGCTCACTTCTTCGGCGTGGCGGCCAAGGCGATGCGGCACGTGTTGGTGGATCACGCGCGCACGCGGCGGGCTACCAAGCGCGGCGGCCAGATCCGGATCGAGCAACTCGATGAGGGCGCCGATGTCGGAATCGCGCAAGCTGGTGAAATGATCGCGTTGGACGACGCGTTAACCTCGCTCGCCGGGCAATATCCGCGGCAAGCCGAAGTGGTGGAACTTCGCTACTTCGGGGGGCTCAGCGTGGAGGAAACGGCAGCGGCACTCAAGCTATCGCCTGAAACCGTAGCTCGCGACTGGCGTTTTGCCAAGGCCTTTCTGCGTAGCGAGATACATCCGGCATAGAGATCGAGACGTGCTGGCGAAACGAATCGCATATACTATTCAGCGTCATGCTCCCCGAAGCGCCGCGCCGGCTCGCAACTATCTTCGACCTTGCCCGTGAGCTTTCCGTTGTGGACCGGGCCATCTATCTCGACCGCGAATGTGCCGGCGAGCCCGAACTGCGCAGGCAGGTTGAAGAACTTCTCGCGCACGACCAACCCGAGGACGATCTCCTGGAGCATCCGGCTGGGGACGGCGCCTTCGCCGTCGCCCACAGTTCGCAAGGACCGCCTTGGCCACCCTTCAACGTGAAAGAACTGCTGGATAAGGGCGACATAGGCCAGGTGTTCCGAACTTCCGCCCTGCAGCTGGAATCCTTGCCCGGATGCCTTCTGGACCAAAAGTATCGAATCGAACGGCTACTCGGCAAGGGCGCTATGGGCGCAGTCTTTCAGGCCACCCATCTGGGGACGACGCGAACCGTCGCCGTTAAGGTGATCATCCCGAAGCTGGCGGACCACGCCGAGTTTGCGCAGCGCTTCAAGCGCGAGGCGGAGGCGGCCGGACGACTCCGCCATAGCAACGTGGTCAACGTGACCGATTTCGGCGTCGCGCGTCTTCGTGAAGCGGAACTGCCTTACCTGGTAATGGAATACCTGGATGGCCAGACCCTGTCATCCTTTTTGAGATCCGAACCCCGGCCATCCTTTAATTTCATTTTGGACGTCATCGAGGAAGCTGCCTTGGCGCTCGATGCCGCGCACGCAGTCGGGGTGGTGCATCGCGATCTCAAACCGAGCAACATCTGGCTCGAACCCACTCATCGCGGCGGTTACAACGTCAAAGTGCTTGATTTCGGTATCGCCAAGGTTGCTGGTTCAATTGGCGGTCGAATCGAGCCCGTCCGCGGCGCGAACACCGCCGCCGACGAGGAGACGGTCGTCACGACGACAGCGGATCTCCAGGTGACGCGGTTGACTGCCTCCGCGCCGCCGGCGCCGGACTTGATGTTTACGCCGTCGAGCCTAATGACTACGCTGGGAACATTGCTGGGCACTCCTGCCTACATGGCCCCCGAACAATGCCAGGGCCTCCCCGTAGACGGGCGCGCCGATATTTACAGCCTGGCTGTGATCGCCTACGAAATGTTGTGCTGCCGTCTGCCTTTCCTATCCGAGAACTTCACGCAATTGGTTCGGATGCAGGTCCATGATGCGCCCAAGTCACCGCACGAACGCGATTCTTCCGTGCCGCGCGCTTTAGCCGATATCGTACTGAACGGCCTGGACAAAGATCCTGCCCAACGGCCGCCGTCGGCAGGAGCGTTCGCAGCTAAGTTGCGCGCAGTAACCGAGGGCGAGCCAACGTTGCTGCAAAAGTCTAGAGATGTATATCACTCGCACACCAGCTATCTCTTGCCCCTCCTGCTCATGTGCCTGCTGCCCGTGCCAGCATTGCTCATCCCGCTTCGCTGGCTCGCCCGTGCCGCCTTTGCCGCGAAACTCGCGCCTGCCTGGGTCCTGGCCCCAGGGGCTGGCCTGATTTGTATGGCGCTGATTTTGTTCGCACTCCAGTGCTATAAGGCGGCGTGTATGCTGGTCCTCGAGAACACCAAAGAGGGCGGCGAGGTCCGCCTCTCGTTGAGATCCATACTGTCCTATCTCATACGCGGCTTGCCGGCGATGCTGCGGACACAGTTGCGAAGTATCTTGGACGTGCGGCCCGCGTCATTCCGCGACAACGTGTTGTGGCCCGTCGTCTGGGCGAAGGAGCATCGCACCGGAAAACAGGCCATCGACCGCTCCCGCGACTTGTGCCGCACCTTGCCCGCAGCCTCCACAGCGCTGATGGTCCGCCAGTATGCCCCACCGATAATAGGTTTACTCTGGTTCCCATCGCTTTTTCTGTTGCTGCCAAAGGACAGGGATGTGCTGCCCAACCTGTTCAGAGAAGCGCTCTCTGGATCTTCATTGGGTTTGATGGTCTTTTGTTCTCCCCTCATGTACGTTATGTTTTACGGTCTTATCGGTTCTGCCTACTCGCTCCTTTACGGGTCGGCCCTCCGCTGCCGCGGTGAAGGTGGTGAAATTGCCTTCCCGCCATCATCGCGAGCCATCAACAGAAAGGGATCTTTGTTTCCCGTCCGGCCGGCTACGTTTTTCTTTGTGGCCTTTCCCATAGGAATGTTAATCGCAATGTTGCTGAAAGCTATTTCCTAGGACCGCGCCGAGCGGTCCGCGCCGGAACCACATCACCTGGACAACGAAACTCCCCTTGTTGGGTATCGGGCTGCCCGCCCACGAAGCACGCCATCTTAAGTTGCCTGACTCTGCCTTGCGCCAAAATGGAATGGACTCGGTCATCCCAGCGACCCGGAATGACTTTTCAAACACTCTCTAACGGATCAAAGGCAAATAAGCTGGGATTTTCATCTTCCACGCCTCAAAAGGCGCACCAAAGCGGTCCCGCAATAGAGTGTCTTCCACGTGAATGCGGATCTCGATCCCGGCAAGAAAGAGTGCAATCCCGATCGGCCACCAGGGAAGCCTGCCCAACAGGATGGCGTTCATGATGTACATCGCGAACATGGACGCATAGATGGGATGCCGGACGATCTGGTACGGCCCCGATGTGACCAACTCATGGTCGTCGTTTATTGCGGCTTTTATTTGCCATTGCTTTCCCAGGTGGCGAATGCCGCTCGATGCGAGCCAAATCCCGACCAGCCCGAACGCGGCGCCGGCTGCGATCCGCCATGGAGGAATTGGCTGTGTCCAAAATTTCCGGGCTGGCAGGAGAATCGCCCAATAGCCGAGTATCTGAAGGACGATCCCCCAGCGGAAATTCGGTGCAGTCTGTATGGGCGTGCTTTTTTGTTTCGGCCGGAATAGGATGAACTGCAGCATCCACAGAATCCACAACCCCAACACATACCAGATTGGCGTCTTCATCTTTTACCTCATTCCTTCGCTGCGGATTGATATCCCGCTCGTCGCTGTTCGAGTTTGACGCACCAAGGCGTTTCCCTGCATCACTGCTCACATCAAAGTTCCCGACGCTTTCGCCTGTCGGAATACGCGCCGCGATTCGGGAAACAGGAGCTCGTCTCGCAACTGATGGCAATCGAACAGGCTGCTCTGAAGTTCGGCGGATGTGCCGGGCATGTTCCGGCTACGGTTCTACCAACTGGCGCGTGACGCGTCATATTTCGATTCGCTGTTCCGGGCGCAACCACTTTCTTCAGAATCGATGGCCTTTTCTTAATCGTTTCCCTCACCTTTCAACACGCGGGCCAAGAGCGAAACCTGTCACAGCCGGAACTCCTTTTTCTTCGATTTCGCTTGGGATGGTTTCCGGACGCCTTTCGACCCCCGTGCCGGCAAGACGCCGGCGCCGACATGGAGGCGCGTTGTACGAGGGACGGAGTGCTGCCGTTCTCAGGCGCGCCTGGATATCGGTATGCCGGTGGACTACGTGACCCCCGAAACGAGAAACCCCGCTTTCAGTTGCGGTGAGGCACGGAAAGCGGAAACTCGTCGAGGCGCTCCTCGATAGGGCGCTGACGTCGATGCGCATAGTCGCTGCGGATGTACACCGCTCTGGGATGCAACGCAATTTGCCCGAAACGATACCGCCGAATTGCTTCCCGATCAAGGCGCGTGTGTGGATGCCGCCAATGAAGGAGGGCCACTGCGCTGATGTCCGTCGGTATGCGCGAGCGCCGCGCCAACCCCCAAGTTACTGTTGGGACGACAAACCGCGCCTGTCCTATGCCCGAGAGGAGAGCGATAGCGAGATTGCAGCGCTGCCTCAAAAGCGAGGTGGAACCACAACTCGCGCCACTGACCGAATCCTTGTCGCGTCGCGTTTGCGACTCGGCACTGCGTTCGATTTGTTCTTGCGGTAATCTCGCCCCAACCGGAAATTGGGTATAGGCGGTCAACTTGACGGAAAGCGCCCATGTCGTGGATTGCGCAAACCGAGGGAGTTCTGGTTCACGATTTTTACAAGCCAACCCGCGATTAAGGGGCGTACGTTTTCCAGAGGGGCAAACTAGTTCGAAGGCAACTGGTTACGAACAGGAATACCTGAAGCCGCGCTATGCCACATCGCGTTTCGCGGGCTGCGCGAGCCCGCCCATTGGAGCGTATCGGTGACCAACAAATTCCCCCGACGAGGCGCCATTAGAAAACAGCATTGGAAAGGAAATTTCTGGAGACGGCTCTCTCGACCTCCACCGACTGCCCCCAACCCGCGCCCCCTCAGTTCCCCGAAGGCTTCTCTACCTTATCCACCACCAGCACCTCCACCGGCGCCTTAGTCGTCTCCAGCTTCAACCCCAGTTGCTGCTGCATCGCCAGGAACAGGTCCGGAGGCGCATCCGCATCGGTCGCAGCCGGAGGACCAGGAGGCGGTCCGCCCGGAGGAACCATCGACGGATCGGGCGTCCACGTCAGAATGAAGTCCCACCTTGCAGAGTCGAGCCCCGTCTGGTCCACCACCGGCCGATCCAGGAGGCGCGCCTGAAACAAGTTGGCTAAGTCCGACATAGTTGCGTTCTGGACCCGCATCCCGCCGCGTCCCCCGCCGCCGAAACCAGGAAGGCCATTCGGATTACTGGTGTTCTTAGTCATCTTCGTTCCCGTCTTTGAAACGGTAATCGCATAGACTGAGAGCTCCTTTTTTTCGCGATGGAAAGTCAGTTGAAAACGATCCGCCAGAAGCTTCTGAAGCATCAACTTCAATTGCGTGACGCTGGGTATTCCTGCTGTATCGGCCTTGGCGGTGATATCGTACTTTTCCGTTTCCACCCATCCCGGTCCCCCGCTGATTTGCTTGGGATGAAGGTCATAGGCGAACTTGATGAGATCGCTCAAGGACGAATCGGTGGTGTTAAGAATGCCGCTCCTATTGATCAGAAGGGAAAACCGCTCCTCCGGTTTGCTTGGCTTAATCGTAGCCACTTCAAATGACGGCTTCGCATCCGCCGCCATCATCTTTGGCGGAGGCAACGGCTCCGGAATCGTCCATGCCGTGTCCGGAGTCGCGCGCGTCAGATTCAACGGGGCCGGCTGTCCCCCCTGGGTCCAGGTTCCGTTGATGGCGTTCCCGTCCGCACTCAGCCTGCCCTCGTAGGAGCCGCCTATCGGCGCGACCGTTATTTTTATGCTCGAACCATCCCGCGTAGTCGTGGTGGCCGGTATGCCCGCTCCTCCCTGGTCAATGCTATACATGACCGCCTTGAGCTTGTCATCGTCCAGGGAGATCTTCATCACGATCCGGAGATCTTGTGGACCGGCCTTGAGCGTGCCCTGCCAGGTATCGTTTATTTTTTGGGCATACAACGCCCCTCCCGATGCCGCCAAGGCAGCAATCCACAACACTAACTTTTTCATGAGCGATCTCCTTGAAGCGTCTACTGGTAGAACCAAATAGGTAGACGTATGCGCGACAGATCCATTAGTCTGCCGGCCGCCTGCCCCATATTATACGTAACGCGATTTCGAATCACGCGTTCCAAAAATAAAGTTCATTCCACGCCTGCAATAACTTACAAAGATTTTTAAGGATTCCCTATCTGATATCCGCAGTCCGTGTGGCTAAACTGAGCGCGGGAGAAGAAACATGCAACCGCAACCTACCACTTCGACGAAGCCGCGCGACCGTCGCGCCCTGAGCAATCTCAAACATGGGCTGACCGGCCGTATCTATCTATTTACAGAAACCGAGCAGACGGCGTATGACAACCTTTGCCGCAGCCTTCACCATTCGTTGGCCCCGGTAGGTTCAATGGAGGCGGAGTTAGTCAAAGCCATCGCCGATGACCGTTGGCGTCTGCAGCGCGCCGCCACTCTCGAAAGCTCCATCTTCGCCGACGCCGCCGAGAAGTTTGTCTCCGAATCCGCCGATGCTACCGGCCAACCCGAACTCGACGCCGCCCTTTCCGACGGCCGGACCTGGCTCGCTGAAGCCCGTAACCTGAATCTGCTCACTCTCTACGAAAGCCGCATCCAACGCCGCTTCGAAAAGAATATGGCCGAGCTGCGCAAACTCCAGGACAATCGCAAGGCCGCTCTCCAGCAAGCTATCCATGAAGCCGCGCTCCTTGCGCAACTCGCTGAGTCGAAAGGCGAAGTCTACAATCCCGCCGAAGCCTTTCAGCTCCGTAATTTTGAATTTTCAAGCGAAGAAATCGCCTGTATGTTGTCTCGCTGGCGCCGCCTCGAACAGGCGAAAAAGCTCGCCGCAACGCCCCGCAAACCGCTTCGTATGGCCGCATAACCCCTGCCATTAATCATTAGGTCGCGCACCGGCGCCGCCGCAGTTCATTGACAACCGAATAAACCCGCTCGACAGTGGCGCCGTGCCGGCATGCGCCACTTAAGTCGTGACTAGTTCGCCCTTGGGCTGCGGTATGCTCTTGGTTCCGCGCAGCTTCTCTTGTAACGCATCCAGATACAGGTAAATTACGGGAGTGATATACAGGGTGAGGAATTGGCTCACCACCAGTCCGCCCACCACCGCTAGTCCCAACGGTTGCCGGGCATCCGCTCCTTCGCCGTAGCCAAGCGCAATCGGCAGCGTACCAAACAGCGCCGCTACCGTAGTCATCATAATGGGGCGGAAGCGCAGCAGGCACCCCTGCCAGATCGCTTCACGCGCCGTCTCGCCGCGGTGCCTCGCCTCAATCGCGAAGTCGATCATCATGATCGCGTTCTTCTTCACCACGCCGAACAGCATAATGATTCCGACGAATGCGTATAGATCGAGCTCCTTGTGGAAGATCAGCAGCGTAAGCAGCGCGCCAAAAACCGCGGATGGCAACCCGGAAAGAATCGTGATCGGATGAATGAAGCTCTCGTAAAGTATGCCCAGCACAATATAGATCACCAGGATGGCCACAATCAGCAGGATGGAAAGATTGGCGAAAGAGTTCTGAAACTCCTTCACCGTGCCCTGGAAGGCGGTGCTGATCGATTGCGGAATTCGCATCTCCCGAATCGTGTCATCCACCTGCTGCGCGGCTTGGCCCAGCGCATAACCGGGGCGAAGATTGAAACTAATCGTCACCGCCGGAAGTTGTCCAAAGTGATTGATGCTTAAAGGTCCCGTTTGTCGTTTGGTCTGCACCACCGAAGCCAGCGGGATCAAAGATCCATTCGACGATCGGATATACAGTTTCGATAGCGCGTCGGGGTTGCGTTGGTCCTGCGGCTTCACTTGCAGAATCACCGAATATTGATCCGCCGCTGCATAGATCACCGAGGCTTCGCGTTCCCCGTAAGCGCTAAACAGAGCATCCTGTACTTGTTGCGGCGTTACGCCTAGCGTTTGGGCCCGGTCGCGGTCGATATCCACCAGCACTTGGGGACTCGCAATCTGCATATCCGTGTTGACGTCTACGAAACCAGGCAGCTTCCCCATCGCCGCGGCCAGTTTCGGCGCCCAAGTATAGATTTCATCCAAATGCGGGCTCTGCAGCGTCAATTGGTAAACGCTCGTAGAGCCGTTCTGGCCGCTTACTGTAATAGGCGGCGGGTTCTGCAGAAAGGTCAGAATTCCCGGTACCCCGAAGAGTCGCGGCCGCAACCCTTCAATAACCTGGTCCACCGAGCGCTTGCGCTCGTCCCGTGGTTTCAGCACGCCGAACACGAAGCCGGAGTTGCTGTCGGGAACGAAAGCTCCCACATCCGAAACGTCGGGATCGCTCTTGAGTACGTCGGCCACGGCTTTTTGATGACGCGCCATCGATTCGAACGAAATACCCTGTGGGCCCAGCGTACCCCCGAAGAAAAAGCCGCTATCCTGGCTAGGAATAAAGCCCGTCGGCATCGTCTTGAACAGATACACCGTGCCTGCCAGCATCGCCACCGCAAGCAGAAACGTTACGGGATGAAAGCGTAGCGCCCAACCAAGAGTGCGCCGATAGCCGCTGGTGAGCAGGTCGAAACCGCCTTCCAGCTTGTTGTAGACAAATCCATGGCGCCGGCCGTGATCGTTTTTTAAGAAGCGGCTGCCCAGCATGGGCGTGAGACTGAGGGAAACGAATCCCGAAATCAAGATCGCCACCACGATGGTCACTGAAAACTCATGCAACAGGCGGCCAACAATTCCGCCCATGAAGAGCACCGGAATGAACACCGCCACCAGCGAGAACGTCATGGAAAGGATGGTGAAGCCGATTTCGCGTGAGGCGGCGAACGCAGCCTCCATGCGCGTCTTGCCCATTTCCATATGACGCACGATATTTTCCAGCATGACGATGGCGTCATCCACCACGAAGCCCACCGAAAGAGTAAGCGCCATCAGCGACAGATTGTTCAAGCTGTAACCCAGCAAATACATCACCGCGAACGTGCCCACAATCGAGAACGGCACGGCGCATCCTGGAATCAACGTCGCGGAGAGGTTGCGCAGGAACAGGAAGATCACCATGATCACCACGCACACCGTGAGCATCAGTGTGAACTCTACATCGCGAATCGAATTGCGGATCGAGGTGGAAGCATCGAATGCCGTAATGAACTGAACTGCCGGCGGAACCTCGCGCCGGAATTCGGGCAGCAGGTTCTTGACATTCTCCACCACTTGCACCGTGTTCGTGCCCGGCTGTTTGCTGATCGCCAGAATGACGCAGCGGACGTCGTTGATCCATGCGATTTGACGTTCGCTCTCCACGCCGTCCATTACGTTGCCGATCTCGTCCAACCTCACCGGAGCCCCGTTGCGGTAAGCGACAATGATGGGACGAAACGCCGCCGCATTGAAAAGCGAGCCGTTCGATTCGATCGTGAAAGCCTGCGAGGCGCCCTGCAGGCGTCCGGTAGGCAGGTTTGTGTTTGCGCTGGCGATCGCCCTCTGGACTTCGTCGATGCCGATGTTATGCGCCGCAAGCTGGTCGGGGTCCACCTGCACGCGCACGGCATATTTCTGCTCGCCGAAAACCTGCACGCGCGAAACGCCGCTCACCATCGAGATGCGCTGCGCCAGAAGATTGTCGGCGTAATCCGTCACCTTATAAAGCGGCAGCGTGGGGGAAGTAACCGCCAGATAGTAAATCGGCTGTTCCGCGGGATTGACTTTTGAGTAAGTCGGCGGCCGCGGCATACTGGTGGGAAGGCGTCCCGCGGCGGCTGAGATGTTGGCCTGTATATCCTGCGCGGCGGAATCGATGTTACGGCTGAGATCGAACTGCACCGTAATGGTAGTCGCCCCTTGCGAGTTGCTCGAGCTCATCGATTGAATGCCGGCGATCGTAGAAAACTGCCGTTCCAACGGCGTGGCGACGCTCGACGCCATCGTTTCCGGATTGGCGCCCGGCACTGCGGCACTAACCTGAATCGTCGGGTAATCCACGCTCGGCAGAGCGGCCACCGGTAATCCGCGGAAAGCCACCGCGCCAAACAGCAGGATGGCGAACGAGATCAGCGCGGTCATTACCGGCCGCTGAATAAAGATGCGCGAAAAATTCATAGCGCCCCCGCTCCTACTTTGGAGGCGTCAACCAGCTTCACCGTAGCGCCGGGGAAAAGTACCAGCGTGCCGTCTGTTACTACCATATCGCCGGGCGCTAGTCCGCTCTCGACGACAATCTTGTCCGCGAACGTGCGGCCAACCGTGACCGGCTTAATCGCGACCGTATTATCGGCCTTGACCAGGAAGACAAATGGTCCCTGCTGGCCAGACTGCACCGCTACGGCGGGAATCACGTCGGCGTTGCGAATCGTATCAAGCGTTAGCACGACGTTGACAAACTGGCCTGGCCAAAGCATGCTGTCGCGATTGTCAAACGTCGCTTTGAGGTGGATGGTTCCCGTGGCGGAATCCACCGTATTGTCGATGACCGAGAGCACTCCCGAAGCCGTGCGTCCTAGGTCGTCCTGAGAAGAGACGTGCACGGTCAGTTTCTGATGTGCGCTGAGTCGGCGGATCGCGCCCAGATGCTGCTCCGGTACGCTGAAATCGACGAAGATGGGCGAAACCTGGTGAATGACCACCAGCGCCACGTCGTTGACTTTCACCAGATTCCCGGGATGCACCAGCAAGTTACCGGTTCGTCCCGCAATCGGAGCGTGGATTTCGCAGTAACTCAAGTTGAGCTTGGCGGTTTGTATCGCGGCTTCATCGGAACGCAGTGCGGCGCGGGCGCTTTCGATGGTTGCCTGCGTCGCTTGTGCCGAGGCCTTGGCGGCGTCCGCGTTAGACCGCGCTTGATCCAATTGCGATTTCGAGGTCAGTCCGCCGCTGCGTAACTCGTTCTGCAGCGCGGCATCGCTGGCCGCGTATTGCGCTTGCGCGTTATCGCGCGCCAACGACGCTTGGGCCTGCGTGATCTGCGCCTTGTCGCGCTCAATCGCCGCTTCGGCCTGTGCCAGCGCGTCCTGGTAAGGACGCGAATCGATCTTGAAGAGCAGTTCGCCCTTGGCAACGTTCTGGCCTTCCGTGAAATTGACCGATGTCAGCTCGCCCGCAATCTGCGATTTGACCTGCACGATTGCGGAAGCCTCAACCGTGCCCACTATATGCAGATCCGTTGGGACGGCCTGCTCTACAACCTTCGTCGCGGAGACGGGGACCACGGGAGGACCGGCCGCGGCTTGCGGCGGCGGTGCATCTTTCTTGCATCCCGCCAGGACAATGAACGTAAAAATAGTGAGGGAGAAGACGGTAATTACACGCAAAGTATACCCCGATACATTCATTTTACCAGCCGAATCCAAGCAAATCTAAGAGAAGATACGGGTTGTCTGCGTTTGTTGTTCCGGCTCGTGTCCGAATATGGGACGCGGCAAGGCCGATTCTGTTACGCCGTCGCGCCCTCTTTTTCCATTAGATAATCCGTGTAAGAGCCCTTGAAGTCTTCGATCTGTCGGTTTTCGAAATGCCAGATACGCGAAGCGACCTCTTCCACCAGATCGTGATCGTGCGTAACCAGCAACACGGTCCCATCGTATTTCTGAAGCGCGATATTCAGGGCGTTGATCGATTCCAAATCCAAGTGGTTGGTGGGCTCGTCCAGCAGCAGCACGTTCGGCTTCTGCAGCATCAGGCGGCAGAAAATCAGACGCGCGGCCTCACCACCCGAAAGATTCTCGGTGCGCTTGGTCGCGTCTTCGCCGCTGAACAACATCTGCCCCAACAGTCCCCGCAGTTCCTGCTGGCCGGCCGCCGGGTCGAACTCGTGCAGCCATTCCAGCAGCGTCGCGCCCGGCTGAATCGACTCTTTGTGGTCTTGCGAGAAATATCCCACCGCAACTTCGTGACCCCACGCTACCGATCCGCCGTCCACTGTAAATTCCCGGTCCGGCGCGTCCACGAACCCGGTTGCGTTGCGCAGCAGGGATTTGATCATCGTGGTCTTCCCCGACCCGCTGCGGCCCAGCAGCGCAATCTTTTCGCCACGGCTAATCGACGCGGTAAAGTCGCCAATCACCCGAACATCGCCGTACGATTTCGAGAGACCTTTGATTTCTAGCGGATGTCGTCCCGAAGGCCGCTTGTTTTCGAAGCGAATGTAAGGGCGTTGGATGTTCGACTTCGCCAGGTCGGAGGTCTGCAACCGCTCAACTTCCTTCTTGCGCGAGGTCACTTGCGACGACCGGGTGCCGGCCGCGAAGCGTGCGATGAACTCGTTCAACTGCGCAATCTTCTTCTCGCGCTGCGCGTTCCCGGCTTCCACGCGCGAGCGGATCTGCGTCTTTGCCAGCACCATCTCGTCGTATGCGCCCGTGTAAGTGATGATGGTTTCGTAGTCGATGTCTGCTGTATGCGTGCAGACTTCGTTCAAAAAGTGGCGATCGTGCGAAATCACGAGCAGGCAGCCGTTATATGCCAGCAGGAATCGTTGCAGCCAATGTACCGAGTCGAGATCGAGGTTGTTGGTAGGCTCGTCCAGCAGCAACACGCTCGCGTTGCTGAAGAGGGCTTGCGCCAGCAGCACGCGCACCTTCTGGCTGCTCTGCAGTTCGGACATCTGACGCTCATGCAGTTCCTCGGCAATGTCCAGGCCCTGCAGCAGCGTAGCGGCGTCGGATTCCGCCGTGTATCCGCCGTTGTCGCCCACGACGCCTTCCAGTTCTCCCACCCGCATGCCGTCTTCATCCGTCCAATCGGCCGCGCGGGCATATAGCGATTCGCGCTCCTGCAAGGCATCCCAAAGAGGCGCATTTCCCATGATGACGGTATCGAGCACCCGATACCCGTCGAATGCAAACTGGTCCTGGCGCAATACGCCGACCGTCTTCGGCCGGGTGACGGAGCCCTTCTCGGCATCGATCTCCCCGGTCAGGATTTTCATGAACGTCGATTTGCCGGACCCATTGGGACCGGTAATCGCATAGCGTCGGCCCTGTTGGAAGGTGACGGTAACGTCTTCGAACAGAACCCGGGCGCCGTAGCGCATGGTGATATTGTTGACTGAGATCAAGGTAAACGATGGTTCCTAGGGATTTGCGGACGCTGCCACGTTACAGAGTGGCGATGCCGCATAGGTCTTTATTATACCTCGCCCGGCGGGGTCGGCTCCGTGCCGGGTGGCGCGGCAGTATACTGCTGAAGAGGTCGTTATATGGGTTCTGAAACATCACGCCGCACTTTCCTTGGAGCAGCCGCCATGGTCCCGATGATTTTGTATGCCGACGATAAATCCGGCTCGAAGCGGCCCGTCTTGGGCGAAGGCGCTCATACCTACGAAGCCATACACGACTGGGGCGAGTTGCCCGCCGATATCAAATATGGCAACACCCACGGGGTTGTCGAGGATTCGCAGAGCCACATCTACATCCATCACACCGTGAATGCGGCGAGCGAGAGCTCCGATTCGATGGTGGTCTTCGATCCCCGGGGGAAGTTCGTCAAATCCTGGGGCAGGGAATTTAAGGGCGGCGCCCACGGGCTGCATATCCGCAAGGAGGGAAGCACCGAATTCCTCTACCTCTGCGACACCCAGCGCGGCGTCGTCGTAAAGACCACCCTAAACGGGGAACAGGTTTGGTCCATCGGCTATCCCGAGCAGTCGGAAGCCTACAAACCGGGACCCGACGGCAAGCGCCCGAAATACAGCCCAACCAACCTGGCGATCGCGCCCAACGGCGATATTTATGTAGGCGATGGCTATGGATCGAGCTACATCAATCGCTATAACAGCAAGGCCGAATATCTCAACACGTTCGGCGGCAAGGGCAAAGATCCGGGCCAGGTAGATTGCCCCCACGGAATCACGCTCGACACGCGCGACGGACACCCCATCCTGATGGTTGCCGACCGCGGGAACAATCGTATTCAGCGATTTACGCTCGAAGGAAAGCACATCGATTTCGTAGCCGGTACCAACCGGCCTTGCAACTTCTCCTATTTCAAGAATGGCGACGTAGTCATCCCCGATCTCGGCGCGCGCGTCACATTGCTCGATAAGCATAACCAGGTAATCGAGCATCTGGGAGACGACTCCGCATCCAAATGGAACGACACGCGCAAAATGACGCGCGATCATTTCACACCGGGCAAGTTCGTATGTCCGCACGGCGCCTGCTTCGACCACGCCGGCAACATCTTCGTTGTGGAATGGGTGGAAGTAGGCCGCGTCACTAAGTTGCGGAAGGTATAGCGCCGCTCACTTAGGCGCAGCCGCAATCGAAAGAATGTGCGCAATCCCCTTCGCGTCCGCGCGAGCTGGGGTCTTGGTAGTTCCGCCTTTTCCGATAACCGCCTTTCCGTCCGCATCGCAGTATGCAACCATCAAAGCCGCCGATCCCGCCTTGGCCGGAGCGCCCAGGGCGACGGAGAAAGACGCCGGTGGTTTGCCGTCGATTGATACGGGAACCGAGTAGTCCGATACGTCAAACGCGCGGGTAGCGGGCGCGTGTCCTAACGCGGCGGTCAATTCCTGTGCGGTGAGGCAAAACGGCGCAAGATTAGCCGGCCTTCCGATCTGCTCAAATCGGCGAAGCCCGAAACCGGCTCGCGCTTTGTAACTCAACTTCAGGGTATTTGAGCCGGGCGTGAGCGCAATCTTTACTTTGCGGTACGCCGTCCACTTCGCGATGTAGTCCGTCCCTGATTTCTCGACGGCTCCAAGCTTTTCCAGGGCTTCGAGCGCCTGCGGGCCGCCGGTCTTCGCAGTAACGAACGGAGGAGTGTCTGCGATTGCAAAAGGGTCCATGCCGGCCTTACGGATCTCTTCCGTTACGTTGGTCTGTCCCACGAATGCGGCGAAGGTGCTCTCCACCTTTGCGGGTGAGCCGTCATTTAGAATTTGCAGCTCTGGGAATTGACGGTCTGGATATGTTTCCGACTCGCCCAGCCAGCCGAATCGCGGCATCTGGATGGTGAGCGAAGATCCCCCGGCGTGCGGCGCCGTAACGATTAGCGTTACCTCGACGCGTCCTTCGCGCAAGAGGAGCGCGCCTGAGGTAGCCGTTACGCTGCCTGGCGGTTCGGAACGCAAGCCGGGTAGCATTACGCCCGGGCTCGAATCGTCGGCGTAGGCGCTTAGCGCAGAGAACAGGGCACACATGCCATACGCCGCGGCGATCAAGCCTTTCAATAACCGGTCCATGCCAAGGCTCATTTCTGATATCGAAATACGCGGGGAGCGTCGGGGCGCCACCATCTCATTTCGGCGGTGGCGTAAGCCGGTCCACCTGGCTTCGACGCGGTCCACATATCGTTGTTTTGCGTCCACGTCCCTCTGCCGTCTTTTCGTTGACGTTGTGTGGTCGCGTCATCCGGATCGGCGGCGAAGGTGCAGTAAACCGCCATATGGTTGTGCCAGGAGAGGATGTCGCCATCCTGCTTCATTTCTCCGACCGCCAACTCGCGGAAGAATCCGCTCGCGTTCGCGTAGTCGGGAAAATCATGCGCCATCTTATATTCGTATGGGAACTTTGCCACTTGATAAATCTTTTGAGTAGTGCCCGAACAATCGCCGCCAATTCCTTTCATGGCTGCGGGCCCATTCAACTTGTAAGGCGTACCTTTCCAGGTCGCGGCCTCGCCGGTTATCGTCTGTCCATCCTGTACCGAGATATCCTTTTTCGCAGGAGTCGTTCCCATTCGATCTAGCTCCAGATTTCGAACAGTATACACGCGCGCAAAGCGCGCAACGTATCTGGCAGTGGAGAACGGGTACCGGGTACCGCTAGGACGCAGGGGGTCAGGCGAGCATCTTTTGCACTACATTTCCCGCAACATCCGTCAATCGGAAGTCCCGGCCCATGTGATGATAAGTCAGTCGCGTGTGAGCCAGGCCCAGGCAGTGAAGCAGAGTGGCCTGCAAGTCATGTACGTGGACCTTGTCTTCCACCACATTCATGCAGAGTTCGTCCGTCTTCCCGATTACCTCTCCGCCTTTGATTCCGCCGCCGGCCAGGAAGAGGCTGTAAGCCAGAGGATGGTGGTCGCGCCCCGCGTTGTTCACATCGCGCGGATCGCGGATCTCCACCATGGGCGTTCGTCCGAATTCGCCGCCCCATATCACCAGCGTGTTCTCGAGCAGGCCACGCTGCTTCAAATCGCGGATCAGTGCGGCGGTCGGCTTATCGGCGATGTCGCAATTCTTTTTTAGCTTGCGAGTCAGATCGCTGTGATCGTCCCACGTGGCATGGGTGAGCATGACAAAGCGGACCCCGCGCTCCACCATCCGCCGCGCCAGCAGACAATTGGTGGCGAACTGCTTTGTCGGATCTTCATTGACCCCGTACATTGCCAGCGTTTCGGGCGATTCCTTCGAGAAGTCGAGCAACTCCGGCGCGGCGGCCTGCATGCGGAAGGCAAGCTCGTAAGACGAAATTCGCGAGGCGATTTCCATGTCGCCGGTGTCGCTCAAATGGTCGTCGTTGAGGTCTTTCAGCGTATCGAGGCTGGCCCGCTGCATCTCGGGAGTGACTCCGGGAGGGTTGGAAAGATACAACACCGGATCGCCCGAACTACGCAGCACCACGCCCTGGTAAGTCGAAGGCAGGAATCCGCTCGACCAGTTCGATGTTCCGCCGCTTGTACCGACGCCCGAACTGAGCACGACAAATCCCGGCAGGTTCTGCGATTCGCTGCCCAAACCGTAGAGGGTCCAGGCTCCCATGGTGGGCCGGCCCACCTGAATGCTGCCGCCAAAAAGGAGCAACTGGCCCGGATGGTGGTTGAACGCATCCGTATACATGGAGCGCACCAGACACAGGTCATCCGCGCAGGAGGCGATGTTGGGAATATAGTCGGAGAACTCGATGCCGCTCTTGCCGTAAGGCTGGAAGACGCGCGGACTTGCCAACACCGCGGCATTCGGCTTGGTGAACGCAAGGCGGAGATCCTTGGTCATCTCGGGCGGCAACGGCTTGCCGCTCCACTTCTGCAGGGCGGGTTTGGGATCGAAGAGGTCGAGCTGGCTTGGTCCGCCCTCCATGAACATGAAAATCACGTTCTTGGCTTTGGCGGGAAAGTGCGGCGGCTTCGGAGCGAGCGGGTTTACGGCGCTTGATGCCGCGCGGCCTTCGGACGCCATCAATTGCGACAACGCGGCGATGCCGATTCCCCCCGCGCACTGCTCGAAAAAGCTGCGCCGGGTCTGAATTCTGCGGAACTCTTCGCGTGTCATATTACTCCCTTGTAATAAACTCATCCAGGTTGAGCAGTACGCGGCTCAACTCCACCCACGCCGCAGCCTGTAACTGCGGTACGCCTTCGATCTGATTCGGAAACAGCGCGGCAATCGTCTCCGGCTTCTGTTGCAGACCGTGCAGGGAATCGTCGAAATACTTGCCCATGCGTTCAGCCTCTCGCGCGCTCGGGGCGCGCCCCAGCGTGACGGCATAGGCGTAATTCAGGCGATCCCGAAAGGCCCCATCCGATTCGCGCATCACGCGAAAAGCCAAGCCCTGCGCAGCCTCGAAGAAAACCGGATCGTTCATCAGGTTCAGCGATTGCAGCGGCGTATCGGTACGCTCGCGGCGCGTGCACGAAAGGTTCGCGCTGGGCGCATCGAAATTCGTAAGCTGTGGATAGGGCGTCGTTCGCTGGAAATGGATGTAGAGGCCGCGGCGGTAACGGTCCATGCCCGCGCTCTCCACCCATTTGACCGAGTCGTGATAGGAGAGCTCGGCGACGCCTTTCGGCTGCGGCGGCTTGACGCTGGGTCCGCCGACACGCGGGTCGAGAAGGCCCGCGGCGCTCAGCGCTTCATCGCGGATGAGTTCCGCCGGCAGACGAAGGCGCGATTGACGCGCCAGCAGTGTGTTTTCGGGATCGCGCGCGGTGAGCTCCGGCCGGACCTTGGCGGATTGGCGGTAGGTTGACGAGGTGACGATTAGCCTCACCATCCGCTTCATGCTCCACCCGTCTTGGAACTCACTGGCAAGCCAGTCGAGCAACTCGGGGTGCGATGGCAGGTCCCCCTGCGTGCCGAAATCTTCCGAGGTGTGTACGATCCCCCGTCCGAACAACTCCTGCCAAATGCGATTCACGGCTACCCGCGCGGTGAGCGGATTATCGGGAGAAACCAACCATCGTGCCAGCGTGAGACGCGTGCGCTTTTCACCTGCGGGCAGGGGCGGCAGAACCGCCGGGGTGCCCGGCTGCACTTCAGCGCCATGTTCCCGCCAATCCCCTTTCAGGTGGATGTAGGTCTTGGGCGGCGTATCGTTCTCGATTAGCACCGGGGCATAACTCACTTGCGCCGTCTTCGCGTTCAGCTCGTTCAGCTTAGTGCGGAGTTCCGGGAGTTTCAGGCTGGTGCAGTAGTCCTTCGGAAATAGATTGCCGCAGGAGCTGATGAACGTGTCCATCATCGCGGTGCGCTGCACTTCGCTGCGCTTCTCGGGATCGAGGAACAGCACCTTCCTCCCGTTATCGACCGTGTGCGTCAATTCGCCGTACGCGAAATCCCAATCCTCGTGCTCTCCCGGATGTTGGTTGGCATAGCGCAGCTTGGTTTCCCAATCTGCCTCGGCGGCAGGAATGCCGTATTGGTCGAGTAATTCCTGCTTGTGGCGCAGATATTCGGGACGCGCGGCCAGGTAAGGGCCAATTTCACCGGGCAGCGGCGCTGGAACATTCACTTCCTCCTGCGTGTTGAAGAAGGCGGAAAGCTGGTAGAACTCTTTCTGGCTGATCGGGTCGAATTTATGGTTGTGGCACTGCGCGCAGCCGACGGTCAAGCCCAGCCACACGGTTCCCAGAGTGGCGGCGCGATCTAGAACCTGTTCGTCACGGAACTGCTCAGGGTCGGTGCCGCCTTCCCGATTGGTGAGCGTGTTTCGATTGAAGCCGGTCGCGACCAGCGTGTCCATAGTGCGCTTCGCCATCAAATCGCCGGCGAGTTGTTCCGTGGTGAACTCGTCGTACGGCATGTCGCGATTAAAAGCTTCGATAACCCACTGCCGATACCGCCATGCCCAGGGACGCGAGCGGTCCTTTTCGTAACCGTCGCTGTCGGCGTAGCGAGCGAGGTCGAGCCAGTAACGCGCCCACTTTTCTCCATAATGCGAAGAATCGAGAAGGCGGTCGACCAGGCGTTCGTAAGCGTCGGAGCGGTTGTCGCGCACAAACTCTTCCACATGTTGCGGCGTAGGCGGGAGACCGGTAAGGTCAAGGCTCAGGCGGCGAATGAGCGTCGACTTTGACGCCTCGGGTGAGGGTGCGATGCCTTCCTTTTCAAGACGAGCAAGGATAAATGTGTCGATCGGATTACGCGGCCACGCCCGATCGGCAACCGCAGCTGGCTCGGGCCGCATCACCTTGCGAAGGGACCACAACGCCGGTGTAGCGGGTGCTCCGGGCAATGCGGCGGCTGGCGCCGGCCAGTCCACGCCTTGATCGATCCAGGCGCGCAGCAGCCCGATTTCAGTGGCGGTAAGGCGCGCGCCAACAGGCGGCATGATTTTGTTTTCCGTACCAGCCACCATGCGGATGATGCGGCTGGCGGCGCTGTTTCCGGTTTGAATGACTTTGAGCGCGGCGTCTTTCTGGTCGAGGCGCAATCCGCTCATCTGTTGCTGTGGACCGTGGCAGACGTAGCATCGCTTGGACAACAACGGCTCGACATCGCGCGTGTAAACAACTTTAGTTTTCGCGGCGGGGGGCAGATCGGCAGCCGCCATGCCGGCGCAGGATATCAGCGTAATCCAGCAGCCGAGCTGCATTCGCAACATGGATTTCATTATATTCCCGGCAATGATGCGGCGCCGGATTATCCATAATGATGTGCATTACTCGCACTACAGCCATCGATGCGAAACACGCTCAGTCCTCTGCCGAGGACCGTTCAGGCTCATCCTTCGATGAGAATATGCTCGGTGGGTCGAGCTGGTGTAGTTAGTTGAATTGCCGCCATCGACAGCTCTCCTCGGTTCGAACGCTTTTCGTTGGGTTCGCAAAAAAGTTTCCCCCGATTGCGGTCCAGTTTGCACCTTCTTGACTGAAGGGCAAACGGCACTGTGACTCGTCAATTTCGATCGTATTCAAGTCTGCCCCGGTTCCTGCGAGCGCGTACTGCAACTACTTGGGGAACTAACGATGAATCTCATTTTCAAGGGAGGTAAAAGCAATGCCAGACAAAAACATTAACGTAAAGATTAACGTTCAAACCGTAGGCGCGTCGAATGGTAGAAGCACAGTCGACGCCTTGAGCCCTATCAGAGATCCCGAGGCGAGGCGAGTTTGCAGCCTCAATGGCATTGGGCTGGCAAAAGATAAAGTTGTTTCGTTAAACGCTCTTGGTGACTCGCTCCGTTTGTCCATCAGAGAATTCGAGAGTGACCGCCGAACGGAGCGCTGGGTTAATAGAGGGCTGTTGGTTGCCAGGTTAACGCAAGCAACCTCTGACGCGTTCTTGAGTATGGCGTCCGCCATGGCCAAAGCTGTCCTTCCGAAGGAGGCAGGCGACAAGGCGGAACTCGTCGACAACGTCTATAACTTTGCTAAACCGATTGCCTCGACGGTAGCGACGGTCGCCGCCGGCGGTAAAGTTGACAAGGGAAAAGCGATAACGGATATCGCAAAAGGCGGAGTACGTGTCTTTGTGCACAATGAAGGTTACAAACTTGCAGCTGAATCCACCGTACTGCCAATGGAAGTCGTGAGTAGCGCTTTGAATCGAGATAAGCGAGGGGCGATTAAGGGAACGGTCGAATTTATCTACGATCAGCACACGAACATCTTCGACATGCTAGCCGATGACGAAAAGAAAGGTGGAGGCGCAAACGCATTTAAGGCGCTTTCCGCTGTTATGAAGATTGCTAAGAGCGGCTACGAATACAACGAGAAACTTGGGGAAGCGTTTGACGAGTTTCTCGAAGAGGACGAACAATCGGAAGAAAGATTGCGCGCCTTAAAGAATACTATGTTGGAACAAGCGAAAAGAATCGAGGCGCAGGTGTCCCAGTTCCAAGAGTATATCGATTCGTGCCAAAGCGAGCTCGACCAAACAGAGATCGCTTCGCTTGGGAGCCGAAAAACTGCGTAAGCGTCCGGTCCACCTTTTACCCACAAGTTCAGTGGATCGTGGGTGCGCGACATAAGTATGGCTGATTTAGCGGCAGTTGAACGAGAAACCCAGTAATCCTCGAATTTGTCGGACAGGCGGTTGCAGCGTAAGGCGATGATGGCATTAGCGCCGTCCACCGTGCAGAACATGCCGGACTGCTGAAGACGGGATGCTGTTACTGTCCGGCATGCCGCCTCGATTACTCCGGAGCCGAGGAACAGACCCTGCTTGCGGAATTTGGCGCGCCGCATACGGACTCTATTCCGTTCAAAGTAGCCCGCTTGGATGCGAAGCTCGTCGTGTAACTCCGCCTTGCGTGTAGGGAAGCTACGAAGTTCACTGACGACGTTTTCGACCTGGCCGCGGTGTAGTTTTCGGATCAGCTTGGTGGCCCAGCCTTTACGCTGTTTCTCGTCGGATGGAAATAGTTGGACGGCGATATCCTTTGGACGGCGATATCCTAGAAATGCTCGCGGGCATGCCAGATATCGACGATCTGGATCGCGCCAGCAAAATGCTGATCGGCGATATTCCAGATCCACTCGGCGCAGTCGCCCAGCGCCACTTTCTTCTTGACCCGATCCCGACCTCGTTCGAAGGCTTCGGTGTAGAGCCGACGGACGAACAGTTCGGCAGTTTCGATCGCGCCGGTATCGGCTGGGAACCGCCCGTTGT
The DNA here is from genome assembly GCA_963703295.1 of Bryobacterales bacterium. Classification (GTDB taxonomy): domain Bacteria; phylum Acidobacteriota; class Terriglobia; order Bryobacterales; family Bryobacteraceae; genus PALSA-243. The sequence continues at coordinate 5,449,078 of OY969810.1, read as the reverse complement.
GGCAGCGCGGGCACAAGTAGTAGGGACGCGAGACTTCTACCGGGCCGACAGCGGTGAGAACGGATTTGGAACGTAACTCCTGGTAGCGAGCCGTATGACCGCAGCCACAAGGCACGGTGCGTTGCTCACCAGGCGGAGCGGGAAACTGCAGCAGTTGCGTGATGCCCACGGCCCCAACCCGATGCATGGCGGAGCGAATGATGATTTTGCTGGCTTCCAGGTCCATATGTCCCGTCTTTCGCCGGCCCCGGAACAGGACGTTCAACCACTGGGCTACCTCGCCCGTGAGTTCGTCAAGGACCGCAGCAGCCGTTTTTTTTCCTCCGGCGGCCACACGTCACTCTCCGACTCTAGCGGGCGCTGCATGCAGATCTTCTCGTTGATTGCGATCAATTCCGCACTCAGTTTCTGGAAGCGATGGTACTCATCGATTTCGGCCTGTGCCTTCCGCCAAGCTGAGGGAGAAGGAAACGATTCGGCCATAGTTCTCCCGTCGACTTTGCGTGTCAGGCGAATCTGAGGATCGTGCCCGGGGCCCTTTGGCTTGGAGCAATGGCAGGTTGGTTTTCCGCAGCGACGAGGAACAGCGCAGATCGAACCGGTACGCAGATCGCCGAGAGTCGTGAGTTGACGAAGAACGTTGGAGCGCTCGGCTTCCAGTTCCAGCAGAGAATTCAGCATCGAGGAGTGGTTCCATCTCTGAGTGTATATCAGCACTCAGAAATGAACCACAAAAAAGGAGACCTGATCGCACCGCCATTCTTAAGTCGCACACCAGCACCCCCGGTTGCTGACAATAAAACGATTCAGTATGATAGCGATGCCTGCTATGCCAACTGTAACGGTTTCGTCGCAAATACGAGTTCGAGGCGCCCTATCCCTATCGCTGATTTTCGCGATTTGGAGTGGAACGGTCGTCGTGGCTGCGCCGGCCGATCATTCCTACGTGGTGAGCCTCCGCCGTCTAACCGAACAGGAATACCGCAACTCCATAGCCGATATTTTCGGGAAGGAGATCGAGGTTCGCGGCTCGTTTGAACCTACTATCCGGTCGAATGGTCTGGCAGCGGTCTCCACTGCCTCCCTTTCCGTGACGCCGGTAGGCTTCGAGTCCTTCAACAAGATGGCGGATGACATCGCCGCTCAGGTCACGGCCGAAAAGTACCGCGCCAAGTTGCCGTGCGCTCCCAAGGATATAAAGGCCGCTGACGACGCCTGCGCCAGTAAGATCATCGACCATTACGGCCTGCTTCTTTTCCGTCGCCCGCTCACCGGTGGTGAACTCGATAACCGCGTCGGCCTGTCGCGCCGGATAACCGAACAGACCAATGATTTTTATGCGGGCCTGCGCTACAGCCTGTCCATGCTCTTGCAGTTGCCGGACTTCACCTTCCGCTCGGAAGTCGCCATTCCTTCCGCCGACGGCAAGAGTGGCACGCTGGATTCCTATAGCCGCGCCACACGCCTCAGCTTCCTCATGTGGAACACCGCGCCCGATGCCGAGTTGCTCAGGGCGGCGGCGAATAGCGAGCTCAACACGTCTGAGGGGCTGGCGAAGCAGGTGGAGCGGTTGATGGCCTCGCCCCGGGTGGATGCGGGCATGAGCGCCTTCTTCGATGACATGTTGCAGCTAGACACCTTTGACAACGTGTCCAAAGACAGTGTGCTCTATCCTAAATGGGGCTCGGGGATGGCGACCTCGGCGCGCGAAGAGACGCTGCGCACCGTCATCGGCCTCGCCCTGCATGACAACGGCGATATCCGGGACCTCATGACCACGCGGCAGACCTATATTGATCGCAGGCTCGCCGTGCTCTACCGAGTGCCGTTCCCGTTCACGGCAGACTGGGTTAAGTATGAATTTCCGGCCGATTCCGGCCGCAGCGGCATTCTGACGCAAATCAGTATGCTGTCAATGTTCTCTCACCCCGGCCGGTCGTCGCCCACCAAGCGCGGCGTGGCGCTCAACGAGATCTTGCTTTGCTTGTCCACGCCCAGTCCGCCGAACGACGTTGATTTTTCCCTGGTCAACAACACCGATGGCCCACTCAAAACCGTGCGCGAACGGTTGATGGCGCACGCCACCAACAAGACGTGCGCCGCATGCCACATGCGCAGCGATCCCGTGGGGCTTTCGCTCGAGGACTTCGACACCATCGGCGGCTATCGCACGACCGAGAACGGACAGACCATCGACGTCTCGGCCGCCATCGAGGGCCGGACCTTCTCCGGCGCCCAGGGGCTGGGTCAGTACCTGCACGACAATCCACGGTATCCGGCATGCGTAGCTCGGAAGCTTTATTCGTATAGCCGCGGCCTCAAGAGTTCGTACGTCGAGGATTTCCCGGACGCCTACAAGGCCTTCCAGGATTCCGGGTTTCGCTTGCGCGCCCTGCTCAAAAGCATGGCGTTGAGCGACTCGTTCTATGCCGCCCCGGCGCGGGAAAAACCGTCTCTCGATGATTCAACGAAAGTAGCGAAGGAATAATAGGAGTACCTGATGAAGCTCAATCGCCGATCTCTTCTCCGCGGCTCGTGCCAGGGCGCTTTGGCTGTGATGGGCATGCCTTTCCTCGACTGTTTCCTGAATAATAAGGGTCTGGCTCAGGCCAACAGCCGGCCGCTGCCCACCCGCTTCAATACCTTTTTCTGGGGCTGCGGTCTCACTAGCTCGTTGTGGATTCCCCGGACGGCTGGAACCGGTTACGAAATGACCGTCCAGTTGAAACCGCTCGAACCCTACCGCAGGAAATTGAACGTGTTCAGCGGCCTGCGCGTCCCACTCGACTCCAAACCCAACGGCCAGCATTGGTCGGGCTTGGCGGCCGCCATCACGGGCATAGCGCCGTTCCGGGGAGGCGAGTTCGAGTCCCGAACGATTGACCAGCAGGTGGCTGAAGTGATCAGCAAGGGTGTTCGCTTCCGGTCAGTGGCGGCATCCTCTAGCGGCGACCCCAAGCAGAGCTATTCCAGCCTCGGCGGGACCAATTTGCTCCCATCGGAACCCACGCCTCTGTCGCTCTACACTCGCCTTTTCGGCCCCGGATTTCAGGATCCGACCAAGGGCGACTGGAAGCCCGATCCGCGAATCATGATGCAGAAGAGCGTCCTGTCCGCGGTGGCCGAAGACCGCAAGCGCGTCATGCAGAACCTGGGTGCCAGCGACCGGGCCCGCATGGAGCAGTACTTCACCTCCGTGCGTCAAACCGAACTGCAGATGGAGGCGGAACTCCAACGCCCCAGCATCGAAGCTAATGTTTCAATCCCGGAGGCTCCTTCGGCGAATATGGTGGCCAACAACGCGTGGCCCAACCTGAAGGTTATTACCCCGCTGATGGCGCGGTTGGGCGCCATCGCGCTCGCCACCGACCAGACGCGCGTCTTCAATCTCAGCGTGTCGGCCCCGCAGAACTCCACCTTCGTGCCCGGCGATCCTCTCGGCTTTCACCAGTCCACGCACGAAGAGCCAGTCGATCCCAAATTGGGCTACCAGCCTCGGGTTGCCCAGTACAACCTCGAGTCCATGGAGCTTTTCGCGGCGTTTCTGAAGGAACTGGATGCGATTCAGGAAGGCGACGGCACCCTGCTCGATCACAGCCTGGTTATGGCGTTCACCGACCAGGCCTACGCCAGAATCCATTCCGTAGACGGTTTGCCCATTCTGGTGGCCGGCGGCGCCAGCGGCCGCATGAAGACCGGTCATCACATCGTCGGCGACAACAGCCCGGTGTCGCGTGTCGGCTTGACGTTGCAAAAGGCGTTGGGCGTGTCGGTAGACAACTGGGGCAGGGAATCGTTGCAGGTCAGGTCGCCGTACACGGAACTGCTGGCGTAGCCTAATAGGCGTATGAGACTGTGCATCGTATTCGGCATCTTCGGCTGTGTCGCTCTCGCGGCGGCGCAAGAACATCCGCCCATGGTGCCGCCCGCGGCCCCTGGCGTCTTTACGGCGAAACCTTCGGGACCCGACGCTTTCAAACTGGTGGTTACAGGGCACACGTTCACCAGCCGAGGCGATATCGAGAAGTACCTGGCCTATCGCGCCGCCCGGCTCACCGTTGAACAAGGCGGTCAGTGGTTCACTCTGAACGAGGACCGTGGACCGGGTGAAACCGCCGTACCGGCGCCGGCGCGCGACCCCGATGGACCGCGCTACAGTTTCCGGATGAAGTATTTCCGCCCCGTCTGGCGTTACAAGACGAACGGCTCCCCGGACTGGACGCGATGGAGCCCCTTCAGCGGCGCGCCATTTATTTCGGCCGATCCCAAGACCGTCAGCGACTTCGAAGTGACCGCCGAGATCGTAGTGCACAAGGGTCCAATGGATGACGCCGACCCACTGGCCTTCGAGGCTTGGGCCCTGTCCGACTTGCTCGTCAACCAGGTCTCGCCGCCAAAATAGGAAGGAATCAGTCATGATTAAGCGCGCAATCGCGGCTTCCTGCATCGCGGTAATGGCCGCGAGTTGTTCCCAGGCTGCTGCGCCGTGGGTGAGAGGCTATGTGGTGGCTTTCTACGACCCTGCCTTCCGCTATGGCGGCCGGGCCGATTACTCGCGGGGCGCGGAAATAGAGCCGGGCGTCGATTGCCCCCATGGAAGCACGACTCACTTCGCCATTCCCGCCCAGGTCGCCGAATCCCTTTCGCTCGTACCCTGGCGCTCCCCGAAGGAAGTCGAAGCCCTCGCCAATCCCTCGGCGACGGGCCTGAATCGAGACCGTGACGGCGTGTATTACGCTACCTGGCGGGCTGCCTCCGCCTATCGTGGCTACAACCGGGACATCGAGACCTACATCAACCCATTCGCCGCCGAAGATCCAGGCCAGCCGCAAGTGGTCAGCCGTATTGGTGAAGGATTCAACCTCGACGGCAAAATCAAGCCTGGTGATTTCGTTAGCCCGGATGGCGAGAAGGGAATCGATAATGAGTTGTACCGCGCTTGGGGATGCGATGCGCCCTGGCGCGGCGCCAACGGCAACGGCACGCTCGTATTGCGCTCGAACGACAAGATGCTCGAGGGCTTGTACACCATCGTCATCCGCATCTCCGGCAATAAGGACCCGATGAACGATGACGACGCGACACTGGAAATCGGCTATTCTCCCGACCAGATCATGAAGGATGCGCGCGGCAATGTCGGGATCGACTATTCCTATCGCATCCTCAAGTCCGAGCAGTACACAAAACTCAAGGCCCGGATCAAAGACGGAGTGATCGAGACCGAGCAGGCGGACATTCACATGCCGCAAATCGCCTGGTTCTACAATCAGACGCGAGATGCCTTCTTCCGTCAGGGCAAGATAAAGGTGGTCCCCAATTCCGACGGCACGGCGGCGGGTTTAGTGGGCGGCTATCGCGACTTCCGGGACCTCTACGCCCAGAATGTCTTCGCCCAGGACGGCGGTCAGCAGGGTGTTCGCGAGCATGAAGATCACGTCGCGCTGTACTACGCCCTTCGGCGCCATGCCGATGGGATGTTCAATGCCAAGACAGGCCGCTACGACGGCATCTCCAGTGCCTATCGCATGAAACTCGTACCGGTCTTTGTCGTGGACCCCGATAAGCCGATGGATGTTCCTTCCAGGGACAGCGAGACCGGGCGCAAGAAGGCCTTTGACGACACGGCCGCGGCTACAATCAAGGCCGTGGACACCCTTGTCCCGCAGGAAGTGCCGCACGGCAGCGGCGAACTGGCAGTGGGGAAAGGCGGCGTTCCAATCGCAAGGGGGGGACGGGGGGGGCGTATTCCTGCGAATCCGACCGGCACTCCCGACAAGGATAAGTAAGCGGGCTAATCGAAGCAGAATAAGACGGCGGCGATCGCCAGAGCCATCGCTTCCAGTCGTCGATCACCACACTTTCACCTAAAGTGCGTGCATCCAAAGAGTACATGCGTATGGCTCGGCGTGCCAACCTTCGCGAAAGTGTGCGGCAGCACGAGCTCGCCGAAAGCTTTCTGGCGCATCGTGAAAGCGGCTGCTTCACAAGGAAATCAGGTACGTACGGGCGACGTGCATCGCGGCGACCGTAGCTGATTGCTCTTTGGCCGAGTGGACTTCTGGCGAGCCGATGGATAGTATTTCGGATGTGGCAATTCCAAGTACGGCGAAGTCGGTTAACGCGCAATTTGTGCCAGGACGGTCCCCGCGCGTTGTCTCCATCCAGCGATGGTCCATCGTGCTTCTCGTGGTCGGCGGCGCGTTGAACTATGTCGATCGGGCGACGCTTTCGGTGGGCAACAAGGTAATCCAGGAAGATCTGGGCATCCCTGTGGCCAGTATGGGGCTTTTGCTTTCGGCATTCCTCTGGGCTTATGCGTTCGCCCAACTGCCGGTCGGGGGATTGATTGACCGGTTTGGTCCGCGGCGGATGTTGGGGCTCGGGCTGTTTAGCTGGTCGGTTGCACAGGCGGCCGGCGGCTTTGTGACGAACTTCGGGTCCTTCGTGGCGGCACGGTTTGCCTTGGGGATTGGGGAGGCTCCCTTGTTTCCTGGGGGCGCGCGGGTGGTGCGGGACTGGTTCGGGATCAACGAGCGCGGGTTTGCCACGGGACTTTGCCAGTCGGCGTCGTCGCTCGGCAATTTTATTGCAATTCCGTTATTGACGTTCTTGATGCTGAGCGTCAGTTGGCGGGGGATGTTCATCATTGTCGGCTTGGTTGGGATTGCGGTGGCGGTGATTTGGTGGGCGGTCCACCGGGATCCAGCGGAGGTTGCGCTCACCGCGGAGGAGCAGCGGTACCTGACTGAGGGCGACGAGAATACGGCGGCGCAACCACCGACCTTCGCGGAGTGGCGGCAGTTATTCGTGCACCGCACGACCTGGGGGATGATCGCAGGGTTTTTCGGCACGGTCTACACGCTTTGGCTGTATACGAGTTGGCTGCCTTATTATTTGGAGCACGAAAGGCATATGAGTATTGCCAAAGTGGGCGTCGTGGCTGCGATCCCTTACTTTTTTGGGTGCCTGGGCGCCGTGACCGGCGGCTGGCTTTGCGATTTGCTGACGCGTCGCGGATGGACTCCGCTAGGCGGACGGAAATTACTGATGAGTTCCTCGCTGTGCGGCATTTCGGCTTGCACAACCGGTGTCGTGTTCGCGGAATCGAACGAGCTTGCCTTGACGCTGATTTCGGTGTCGCTGTTCTTGATCTACATTGCAGCTTCGGCGGCTTGGGCGACGGTGCCGGTAGCGGCCCCTGCGCACTTCACTGCTTCGCTTGGTTCAATCCAGAATTTCGGCGGCTACCTGGGCGGGGCTCTGGCTCCCGCGGTTACCGGTTTCATCGTGCAGCGGACGGGCAGTTTCTCGCCGGCGCTCCTGCTGAGCGCCGCGCTCACTCTGACCGCAGCGGCGGCGTATCTACTGCTTGTGAATCGCACGATTCAGTCAGGCGAAGGCCGGACCAGTTAGACGAGTCCAATAGATCTCGCGTCTCCTTACGCGATAATCCCCTTCCTCACCGCATACAAAATCAACTCCGGCACGCTATGCAGTCCCAATTTCTGCAAGATATGCGTCCGGTGCGTCTCCACCGTTGTCAATCCGATATTGAGCACGTTCGCCACTTCTTTGTTGGTCCGCCCCTCCGCGATCAATTGCAGAATCTCGCGCTCGCGGTCCGTAAGCAGGTCGTAGCTGTCCTCCACCCCGCGTCGTTCCATCTGGCGGATATAATCCTCCTGCATCAGACGGCTCACCTTGCGCGTCAGGAACGACCGTCCCTGCGCCACCGAGCGGATCGCCTCCACTACATCGCTGCGTAGCGAGTCCTTGAGCAGGTAGCCGCGCGCGCCGGCTTTGAGCGATCGCAGCACGTAGCTCTCGTCCTGATGCATGCTCAGAATCACCACGCCCGTGGCCGGGCGCATAGCCACAATACGCCGCGTCGCTTCGATGCCGTTCATATTCGGCATGGCAATGTCCATCACCACCACATCCGGCATGTTTTCCTCGGCGATCTGCACGGCCTCACGCCCGTCCGCGGCCTCGCCCGCCACCGTCATATCCGGTTGCTTTTCTAGCAGCGCGCGCAGGCCGTCGCGAACAATGGTATGGTCGTCAGCTAACAAGATGCGGATGGGGGGCATCGTCGTTCGCTCCGTTCGTAATCGGCAAAGGGAATTCGCTGAGGGGAAGTTCGGCAATGATTAGCGTCCCGCGGCCAGGATAGGATTCCAGACGCAGGTCGCCGCCCAGGCGCCGTACCCGTTCTTCCATGCCAAGCAGGCCCAATCCTCTGACAAATCGCGGTTCAAAACCAACGCCATCGTCGCGCACCTGGAATCGCACGCGCGTCGCGTCGCGCGTCACCGAAACCTCCACCGTTCGCGCGTTAGCGTGCCGCGCGCAATTGTTCACCGCCTCTTGAACCGCGCGGTAAATGCAGGTCTTGTGTTCGTCGGGCAGATCGTCTGCCTCTTCGCCCGCCGAGACCATCACGTTCATCCCGGTGCGTTTGCTCATCTCGCGCGCATGCCAGTTCAGCGCTGGCACCAGGCCAAAATCGTCCAGCATCGAAGGCCGCAACAGCAGGGCCAGGTCGCGCACTTCATTGACTGTCTTCTCCGCCATCACCTTTACCGCCGCAAGATGCTCACGCATCTCCATCACGCTCTCCGCGCATTCGGCATTTTCCGTCTCCATCAAAATCGCCGATAACGATTGCCCCACTTCGTCATGTAGCTCGCGCGCCAGCGTGCGCCGTTCATTTTCCTGCGCCCGCACCAGTTTCGCCGAGAGATCCTGCAGGTCGGCGCGTGCGCGCGCATTTTCTTCCAAGCCCTGCTCCAACCTGCGCTCCAGGCGCAGCGTGTAAATCGTGGTCAGCAATGCGAGCGCCAGTCCGCCCAGCAGTGTAAAGCCGAACGTCAGCAGCAGGGTTCGCCTCAGCTTATCTGACGCCTCCGCAAAACGCGATTCGGCGCGCGTCAAGCTGCGCTCGTTCACCAGACCGATGCGGTCCGCAATCTGCAGCATCGCCGTCCGGCGTGGTACCAGTTCATCGTAGAAAAACGAATCGCGCAGCTTACTCCGCTGTTCCGCCGTCCACTGTCCCGTACCCCCTAGCACCCGCCAGTACTCTGCGATCTCGTTTTCGAGCGCGTGGAACGGCTGCACTTCCGCGGGGTCGAGCGCCTGTGCATAATCCTTCATCGCCGCGCTTGTGTCGCTCTGCAGGGTTGCCAGCCGCGTGTTCTGCGCCGCCGCGCCGCTGGGGTCGGGCGAAAGTAGCAAGTCGCGAACATAAGTACCCGAGAGATAGATTTGCGAGCGAATGCGGTCGAGCGCATCCTGCCGCTCCAGATACGATTTCATCGTCCGGTTCTGGTCGTCGCGTTCCTGGTCGAATGCGCCCACCGTTCGCACGGCCGCGCCCAGTATGCACGCCAGCAATCCGCCGAACCCGATCACCAACACTACCCACTGGGCTCTGCGGCGAGCCGAGCTGTTCGTCCACAGTTCGGGCAAATAGGTCCTCAGCTTTTAGTGTATGCAATGCGGCGGTGGGGAAGAATCCTGTCCGTACAGGACTAACGCGCTCGCCGTAGCGCCGCCTGCGCCGCATGAAAACCGCACATTCCATGCACCCCGCCGCCCGGAGGCGTCGCCGCGGAACAGAGAAAGACGCCGCGTAGCGGAGTTCGGTAGAGGCTCGGCGTCGGGCGGAAAATCGATTGCCGTAAATCGTTCGCGCCCCCCGTGATGGCTCCGCCAATCAGATTCGCGTTGCGCCGCTCCAGATCGCCGGTGTATTCCACCGATCGCGCCAATATTCGGTCTCGGAATCCCGGCGCAAAGCGTTCAATCTGCCCCTCTATGGCATCCGTCATGTCGGCCGAAGATCCCTGCGGCACATGGCAATACGCCCATACTGTGTGCTTCCCGGCCGGCGCGCGCGAATCGTCAAACAAGCTCGGCTGCGCCAAAAGGATAAACGGCGCGCCCGTGTAGCCGCGTTCCCATTGCGCAATCTCGTCGAACGTCCCACCCAGGTGGATGGTTGCCGCTCGCGCGCACTCCGCCGCTCGCCATGGCGCTGGCGCATCCAGCGCCCAATCCATTTTGAAAATTCCCGGCCCATAGCGGTACGCCTCAAGTGCGCTGCGATAGCCCGCGGGCAGTCGCTCGCCCGCCATCGCCAATAACTGTCGTGGCGTAATATCGCACATCACAATCGGCGCCTCGGGCAGTTCCGTTACCGCGTGCGACGTCACAATCTCCCCGCCCAGCGATCGCAGGTAACCGGCCAGCGCATCGGCGATCCTCTGCGATCCCCCGCGTGGTATCGGCCATCCCGAGCCATGCGCCGCTACCGCCAGCGCCATGCCAATCGCCGCGCTCGCGCCTTCCTCCAACGGCAGAAACGAATGCCCCGCTATGCCGGCGAATAATGCTCGCGCCCGCACCCCGCGAAAATGGCCCTCTGCCAATCCGCGCGCCGAACGCAGCGCCTGCATCCCGAACCGCGCCATCAATAACGGATGCCGCGGCGCCCGCAGCAACGGCATCATCAACTCGCGCCGCAGTGTCGGCCACGCCGCGGCCAACGGTCCCATCAAGCGCCGCCATGCTGCGCCGTCCTCTCCCAGATTCGCGGCCGTCGCGTCCACAGAGCGCTCCAACACCACCGCCGTGCCGTCATCCAGCGGATGCGCCAGCGGCGCCCCCGGGTGAATCCATTCCAACCCGTGTGCTGCCAAAGGATACCTTTCAAAGCAGGGCGACGGCAGCGCCATGGGATGCACGGCCGAGCACAAATCGTGTACGAATCCGGGCAGCGTCAACTCGTCCGAACGCGTCCCGCCGCCTATCCGCGAGTTCGCTTCGAAGACCGTGACCTTTCGTCCCGCGCGCGCCAGTTCAATCGCCGCCGCCAGACCGTTCGGACCCGAACCAATTACTACGTCGCGCGCTTGCGAAAAGCTCGCCATCGCAGGTTATTGTAAAGGAGATGCAGAAAAAGCGCTTAGGCAATAGCGATTTGGAACTGACGCCGATCGGCGTCGGTGCATGGGCAATGGGTGGCAACGGATGGGCGTTTGCATGGGGACCGCAAGACGATGACGAATCCATCCAGGCCATTCATGCCGCGCTCGATGGCGGCGTCAATTGGATCGACACCGCTGCCGTATACGGCTTGGGCCATTCCGAGGAAGTAGTAGCGCGTGCGCTCGCAGGCCGATCCAATCGGCCCTACGTCTTCACCAAGTGCGAACGCACCTGGAATGAAAACCGCGAGATCAAGCCCTCTCTCAAAGCCGATTCCATTCGCCAGGAATGCGAAGCCAGCTTGCGCCGGCTCAAAGTAGACGTGATCGATCTTTATCAAATCCACTGGCCGCAGCCCGACGAGGATATCGAAGAGGGATGGGGTGAGTTGGCCAAGCTGAAACAGGAAGGCAAAGTGCGCTGGATCGGCGTGTCGAATTTCGACGCCAAACACATGGAGCGCATTGGCAAAATCGCGCCCATCACCTCCCTACAGCCTCCGTATTCCGCCATATCGCCCGAGATCGAGACCGACATTCTGCCTTATTGCCAACAACACAACATCGGCGTCATCGTGTATTCGCCCATGAAATCGGGCCTGTTAACCGGCAAGATGACCCGCGAGCGCGTGAACGCCTTCCCCGCGGACGATTTCCGCCGCAAGGCGCTCGCGTTCCAGGAGCCGAATTTGACTCGCAACCTGAAATTGCAAGACGCCATGCAGGCCATCGGCGCCCGTCATGGACGCGCCGCCGGTGAAGTCGCCATCGCCTGGGTGCTGCGACACCCCGCCGTTACCGCGGCCATCGTTGGCATGCGTTCCGCCGAACAGGCCAAGGGCGTCTTGGGCGCTCTCGAATTCCGCTTAAGCGCCGACGAGCTCTCTGAAATCGATCGCGCTCGCCAATCCGCTAGTTCGGCCGCGTAGATTTACCAGTGGCGCGGGCAAACTCGTCGGCCGCTTTGCCCGCCTCGCCCATTGCCCGGTACGCCAGGCCTAAGTCGCGGTGCAGTTCGGCGGAATCGGGCTGTATGGCAAGCGCCGCCGTGAACTCGCGCGCCGCCGCCGCGGGGTCCATCTCCAGCAAAATATTTCCCAAGTTCTTGTGAAACACCGCGGACTTAGGCTCATAGTAGACGGCTAATTTCTGCTCCTCCAGCGCGCGCGGAAACTGATCGCGCTGCACCCACGCGCCGGCCATCAGGTTGTGCAGATAACCGGAATCGGGCGATTGCCGCAGCGTGGTTTCGAGCAGCGTGAAATCATCCTTCCACACCCGGTTGCGCGCGATCGTTTCCATAGAAAATAGCAGCAGAATTGCCCCCGCCGCCGGCGACGCCCAATCAGGCCGCGCACGCAATAAATAACTCCAAGCCAGCGCCGCCAACAGCGCGAATCCCATCGAAGGCAGGTATAGATATCGCTCTGCAAATACGTTCTGCCCCACGCCTGTGATGTTTAGCGCGGGCGCGATCGTGAGAACAATCCAAAACAGAGCAAATGTCACAATCGGATTTCGCCGCCTAAACCAAACCGCCGCCCACGCTACGCCCGCTAGGGTGAGCAAAGCCAACAGCAACGCACCGGACGCGCCCTTCACCGGATGGAATACATAGAAAAAGTTAAGGCCCACCGGCCAAACCAACGCCACGAGGTGTCGCGCCGCCAGAATCACCGCGTTGATCGCGAACTCCGCCGCGTCCAGATGAAAGAAGGTCTGTTGCGCCGGCGCCAGTCCGCCCAGCGCGTGCACCCGCATCGCCAGATACGCAGCCAGAACACCCAGCATCCCCGCATACAGCACGCCGTTACGAAGCGCGCCCCGCCGCCCCGCGCGCAACCACTGCCATGCCGCATAGAGAGGCAGCAGCATCATTCCTGTCTCCTTCGAAAGCAGCGCCGCCAAATAGATCGCGCAATGCGCCGCCGTCTGCAGCGTGTTAGGCGCCGCCTCCTGCGCAACAAACGCGCGCATTCCGGTCAGCGCGAAAGTAGTCACCAGAACATCTGGCAGCGCCGCGATCCAGTTCACCGCCTCGGTGTGAATCGGATGCACCGCAAAAATCGCGCCTGCCACCCAGGCCGCGCCTTGAAAACGTTTCGCAAGCACTCGCCGCGCCAGCGAAAATGCCAGCACCGCATTCCCCGCGTGCAGCAAAGCCATCAGCACATGGAACGGCAGCGCAGTCGCGCCGAATGCCCGGTAGAGCGCACCATAAATCACGAACTGCAACGGACGGTAATAGTTTCCGCGATACCCCAGAAACGCCCACACGCCGGACCCAAATGCCGAGCCCAAACTCTGCGCCCCGGTCACAATCGGATTATTCAAAATCTGAAATTGATCGTCGGTAATGAACCCGTTGCCCAGGCTGTTGGCATAAACCGCGAATGCCAAAACGGCCATCCCGGCGTATTGCGCGCCGAGAGGCAGCCCGCGTCCCTGCGTCGCCGCAGGCAAATTCAAAGCCGTCGCCACAGGCACACTTGAAGCCGCCCCCGCTTGCGTGGATTTCCGTCGGGCCATCTTCGAGTTTTACCAGGGATTGGCGAACTTCGGGTCGTGAATCACGGTTTCGCTGGTCAGACTGCGCAGAAACTCCACCAGGTCGGCCCTCTGCACGGCGGAAAGTGGAAATCCCCCAATCAACGGATCCTGCTCGGGCACGTGCCCGCCCCCGGCCGCATAGCGGTCGAGCACCGCTTCGAGCGTCGGAATGCTCCCGTCATGCATGTAAGGCGCCGTCAGCGCGACGTTTCGCAGAGAAGGCGCCTTAAACTTTCCCGCGGACGCAACGCCCGTCGCATGTGCCGGAACCTGGCTGCGCGGATGGTTGTCGAATTGGGTAGCATCGCTGAAGTCAAAGCCGCCGTGGCAGCGGAAACACGAGAACGGCTGGCTATAGAAGAGAACCTCGCCCCGCCGCGCCGCCGCCGAAACCGCGTCGTTGTCGCCGCCATAATGATACCGGTCGTATGGCGACCCCCCGGCAATAATCGTGCGTTCAAACGACGCAATGGCTTTCACCGCATTGCGAATGGTCATCGCCGGCGCCTCGACGGGAAACGCGCGCCCGAAGAGATCTCGATAGCGCGCGTCATTCGCCATCGCTGCCGGAACGCCCTCGCTCTCCCGCAAACCCATCTCGATCGGGTGCTCCCCAAACATCGGAATCGGAGCCTGGTCTTCCAGTCTCCGTACCGTCGGGTCGCCCCAAGTCAGCGACGCGCCGTACGCCACGTTCACCAGGCTCATCGTGTTGCGCGTATGCGCCTGGCCCGTGGTTCCCAGCGCCGTAGCGCGGCCGTCCGTAAACGCCAGTTCCTGGCGATGGCAGGTGGCGCAGGAAGTCTTCCCATTGACGGAGAGGCGCCGGTCGTAAAAAAGGTGACGGCCCAATTCCACCTTGGCCGCGGTCATCGGATTATCTGCCGGAACCAGCGGCGCCGGAAAACCTGGCGGCAGCTCCCAGTGATAAGCCTCCTGCGCCAGCCCCGTCGCGGAGCATAACGCCAGCGTCGCCAGCATGCCAAACCGCATGGTCATTTCTTGAGTTGTACGATCTCCAGCTCTTCCAGCATACGCAGTGACCGCGCGGCCTCTTTATCCGTTCCCGCCACAATCCGCAACGGCCCCTGATAGTCGAACAGCGGTTTGCCATTACGCTTGTCGGCCACAATAAACTTCCCCTGCGTCAGGCCCGGGTCGAGTTCCGCCAGCGAATAAAGCACCTGATACCCGTCATGGGCTTTGGCCATCACGTAGATCGTCAGCGCCTTCCCGCGAAGTTTACTGCCCGATGGCGCTCCCGCCTTTTTCAGAACTTCGATCAGCGGAACTCCTTCATATTCATCCTTTGAGCCGTCTGGTTCAGTCAGGGTGATCGTCTGGCGTGGCATCGCGGCAAGATCCGCTGCCTGGAACGTAACCGTCGCCGGAATCGCGCCTGTGACTGTTAGAGAGCCGCTCTGCGCCACAGCGCAAGAGATGGAAAGCGCAAGAAGAGCGACGTAACGCATAAGAGACATTGTCGCATTGAAAGACCGCGGGAAATTCTAAGGGCGTGATGATCTGAGGATATGGAAGGGAGGATAGCCAGGCGCGGAACTACTAAGGCCCAATAAAGCTCGCGCGCCAGCCAAGGCAGGCCGGCGCGGCGATGCTTCGGTTAACGAACTGCCTGAACTTTGTTAGCGCCGCGAACGGCCTTGTATTTCTTCTCAAAGCGGTCCACACGCCCGGCGGTGTCGATCAGCTTTTGCTTGCCCGTGAAGAACGGATGGCAGCTCGAGCAGATTTCCACGCGGATGTCGCCCTTGTGGGTGGATCGCGTCTTGAAGTTGTGACCGCAGGCGCAGATGACGCTGATCTCGTTGTAAGCGGGATGAATACCGGCTTTCATGATGTTACGGGGGAATCCTTTCGAAATTTCAGTATAACAAAAACACAAACCCCCGTGAGCCGCGTACGGTCCACGGGGGTCGTTAGCCTTTAGGAAACCTGAGGGCTGATGGTTGCTCGCGTGAGGCAGCCGGTCCGCAGGAACGTGACCCCGCCACTGAGACGGGTGTCGGCTACATAACAGGCTCGACTTTAAAAGTCGGCCACCTCTCGCGGTTGTTTGTGACTATCCATTTTTACTGGACCACCTCCTTTCTCAGTGATAATTTCAAAATCTCATAAAGGTGCAAACCTGTCAATAGTCCCCTCGCGCGCCGCCGGAAAACCAGTCGATAAACTGACGGTCGCCCTCCACAAAATCGAATCCGCCCAACTCCTTGTGCGCCACCCAACGCAAGTCGCGGAATATTAGGTTGCGCGGCTCGCCTTCAAATGACGTGACTCGAAAGAAGATCAGCGTGATCGGACGCTTGCCTGCATACCGGTACTCATAACGAAGCATCTCGTCGCCACTGGCGCGCAAAATGCCCAGTTCCTCCTGCAACTCGCGGCTCAGGGCCTGGGCTGCCGTTTCGCCCGGCTCTACCTTCCCGCCCGGGAACTCCCATTTCAACGGATGCGATTGTTCGGGTTGGCGCTGCCCGATGAGAATCCGTCCCTCGCGCTCGAGAATCGCGGCGACAACGTGGACCATGGCAATATATTGGAGCATAGAGTTCCATGTATCCCGAAGCCCTCCTCGATCATTTCCGCAATCCGCGTAATGTCGGCGAACTCGATCCGCCCGCTTTGATCGTGGACGCCTCCAATCCGGCCTGCGGCGATATCCTGCGGCTCTCCGCCCGAATCGAAAACGGCGCCGTGTCCCAGGCGCGCTTCAAGGTTCGTGGCTGCACGGCCTCCATCGCAGCCGCGTCCGCCTTAACCGAATGGCTTAGCGGCAAGACGCGCGCCGACCTCGAAGCGTTCGAGCCGGAAATCGTCGACCGCGCAGTCGGCGGCCTTCGCGCCGAATCCAAACACGCTGCCGTATTGTGCGCCGATGCCGTTAAGCTGCTGTTGCGTGCCTGGAAGGGCGGGGAAGCCGCCTAGTCAATTATCCGTCGGCAACTTTTCCATGCGATCCACCACCAGGAAATCGACCGGCCCCTTTTTCGCCTCCAGACGCAAGCCAAGCTGCTCCTGAACCGCCCTCTCCAGCGTCGGACCGCCGTCGCCTTCGGCCGCGGCCGGCAAAGGATTCGCCCCGCCGGCAGGCTGCTGCGGCGGGGCTGCGCGAACCGACCCCGCGAACCAGCGAAGAGCGATCTCGTAGTGGCCCTTCAATCCAGTGGCATTGCTGACCGGTTTGTGCAACTGGATGGCAAGCTGCCCCGCGAGTTCATCCATGGTCTCCTTGGGGTAGGACATCGCTGCGTGGCTGTTCATGATCGCCATTCCAGGCCGGCCGGGCGCAAAGATTGGATACCCATCTTTATCGAGCGACGGCCGCTGGGGGGCCGGATCCTCCTTCGCCGCGGGCCAGTCCACCGATTCCTTGAATTTCGGCCCATTTTTCGCCACTACAAGATCATACGTGGATATCTCCTTCGATTCGTGATGCGTCACCAGCTCAAAGCGGTCAATCAGCATGTTTTGCAGCATGATCGCGAACTGCTCTTTGGTCGTGCCCGCCGGAACCTTGGCGATAACGTCGAACTTGTCTGCATACATCCAGTCCGGCGCCATCACCTGGTAATAGTTCATGCCGAAGGCAACGCTGATGAAATTCATCGAGCTCATGTTCTGGCAGCGAAACATTTCAGGATCCGCCTGACCCGGGCCGCCTCGGCATCCCACCGTATAACCCCGCCCGGGCTCAGGCGGAGGCGATGGCTTAATGGTCGCTACCTCGAACTCAAGCTTGCCGGTTTCCTGCCCGAAGGCGCAGCACACGGCGGCGCAAACCAACATCCCGCTCAGAGACAGTTGCGGCACGGTCACCTCCTGCCTTTGATTTCAGATATGCCCAGGGAATCCTAGTCAATTATCCGTCGGCAGCTTCTCCATGTGGTCCACCACCAGGAAATCGACTGGCCCCTTTTTCGGTTCCAGCCGTAGGCCAAGTTGGTCCTGTATCGCTCTCTCAAGCGTTGGACCTCCATCTCCCTCAGGCGCAGCCGGCAACGTATTCGCCCCGCCACCCCCGCCTGAGGGCATCGGTGCCGCGCGGACGGAACCCGCGAACCAATACAGCGCGATATCGTACTTTCCCTTCAACCCCGTGGCATCGGTCACCGGCTTTCCTAGTTGACCGCTCAGCTGTCCGGCGAGCTGTTCCATAGTCCACTTCGGATAAAACAGCCGGGCGCGGTCGTTCATGATTGCCATTCCCGCCCGGCCGGGCGCAAGCTTCGGATAACCATCTGTACCCAGCGTCATCCGGTAAGGCGTCGGGTCATCCTTCGGCGCCGGTGCGTCCACCGATTCCTTCAATTTCAACCCATTCTTCGCCACCACCAGATCGTATTTGGCGATCTCTTTAGATTCGTGGTGCGTCGCCAGCTTGAAGCGGTCAATCAGCATGTTCTGCAGCATGATCGCGAATTGCTCTTTGGTCGTGCCTGCCGGAACCTTGGCCGTGACGTCAAACTTGTCCGCGCGCAGCCAATCCGGCCCCGTCACAAGGTAAGAACTCATCCCGAAGGCGCGGCTGATGAAATTCATCGGGCTCATATTTTGGCAGCGGAACATTTCGGGATCTGTCTGGCCCGGGCCGCCCTTGCATCCTACGGTATAACCCTGCCCCGGTTCAGGCGGAGGCGATGCCTTGATAGTCGCCACCTCGAACTCGAGCTTGCTGGTTTCCTGCGCGAAGGCGCAGCAAACGGACGCGCAAAGCAAAAGCCGGATCAAAGACACTTGCGGCATGGGCTACCTCCTGGTTTCAGTTCAGACATTTGACGTCGCAGCGCACAAAGAGGCGCCGCTACGGACGGAAATTCGCGTTCAATTGCCGATCGGCATCTTATCCGCATGGTCGATCACCAGCACCTCCACCGGCGCCTTTCTTGCCTCCAGGCGCAGCCCCAGTTGCTCCTGTAACGCCTGCGGTAGTGACGGACCATCGTTATCTACCCCAACGGCCGAAGCCTGTGCGCTCAGCCCTTGGCGTACCACCCAATAGAGCCCGATGTCGTACTTGCCCTTTAATCCCGTAACGTCCGCCACCAGCATGGCGAGTTCTCTCTCTATCTCCGCCGCCAGCTTATCCATAGTCCAGCCCGCCAGGTACAATCTGCCGCGCCCCTTCTGGATCAGGATTCCGCTATGCCCCGGCTCCAGCACCGGGTATCCATCTTTAGCCAACTCGGCATGATAAGTCTCTGGCTTCAGCGCGAGGCTATTGGCCGCAGTTTCCTTGAATTTCGGACCGTTCTTCGCCACCACCAGGTCGTACTGCATCAGCTCTTTGGATTCGTGGTGGGTCTCCAGCCCAAAACGCTCAATCAGCAAATTCCGCAACATCCCCGCAAGCTGAACCTGCGTTGTCCCTGGGGGGACTCTGGCCGAGATATCGAAGACCTGGTTCTTCAGCCAGTCAGGCCCCGCCAGTTCATATACTTTGATGTCGTAAGCCCATAGGATGAGGTTTCTCAAGCTCATTTGTTCGCACCGTAGCAGCGTCGGGTCGGCAAAGCCCGGCCCGCTGCTGCATCCCACGCGCCGCGTAGGCGGAACGCTGGGCTTGATCGTCGCCACTTCGAACTCCTCCTTGGCAGGGACGTCTTGCGCAAATCCCATGCCCGCGCACAACAGAAGCATGCAAATAACGCGGAGTCTCATTCCTTAAGGCGACGCGCTCAGGACACGAATCGTGCAGGTCGACCTTTCGTGATAGGAAACGACTCCTGAAATGGCGACTAATGGATAGTTGTGATACTGTGGCTCGGAGACTAACATGTTCAGCCTTGCCGCAATCGCGAGATTAAGATCGCCTGCAACGGCGGTGTTGGGCGTTTTGCTTGCGTCGCTCCCGCTAAGCGCGGCGATGCCAGTGGAGCGGCAGAATGCGCTGGTTCAGCGGCACTGCGCCGTCTGTCATACCGATGCCTCGCGCAATGGCGGCTTGACGTTGCAACATTTCGATGCAGCGAAGCTAGATCCCAGTTTGGCCGCGATGCTGTTGAGTAAGCTGCGGGGCGGGGCAATGGGCGCCGCGGGGCTGCCATTTGAAAAGGCGGACGCAGATGCCTTGGAGATGGCGATGATTGCGGCATCGGCGGGCGCGCGGCAATGGACCGTTATGCCCGGATCTGTAACGACCGCGGGCATTATTCGTGAAGTGGCGTCGGAAAATCCGCAGCAGCCGTCCCGGTATCGGTTAGTGGTTAGCTGCGATGCCGGTTCGCGGAGGGGTGAGGTGCAGCTTTCATGGGCGCCAAGTCCGCGGAGTGGGACGGTGAAGGTGAGCGTGGATGGGGTTTCGCCCGTAGATTACGAAGTAGAGGGTACGGAAAGCATGGGCAACGGCAGCGCGGGAAAGACAGGCCATGCGGCGGTGATGCTGGAAGGGCTGCCATGGCCGCGCAGAACGCTGACAATCAGCGAACTGTTTCCCGGCGAGACCGTGGTGTTTCCGTTTGAGGAACTGGCCCGCGCCCGGCCGGCGTTTGCAAGTTGCTTCGCACCTGGTAAGTAGCTGCTGGCATCGATCAGTACCGAGACTATCTCCGGCTCGATCGGCCAGTTGTGGAGAAACTCGGGTTGCGATTGGAGCTGCGCAAGGTCTCGATGACCGCGTGGTGAACGATCATATCGAGATGACGCCGATGCCACACTAGGGGGTCAGTTTTTCAAACTGATCCACTACCGGAATTCTAGTCATCCACGACAAGCGGACGATGTCAGCGGCGCTCGCCTCATTCGTCGTCTCGGGCGGCGTCAACCCTGTTCCCGATGCCATCTAACATTAGTTGGGCGCAGGAAACTCTACGTGGTCCACTACAACCACAGTCCCCGGTCGTTTCTTCGTCCGCGTCCGATCGATAACCAGCCCCGCCTGCTTTTCCCAGGCATTTCGCCAGGCGTACTCCGCATTAGTCTGGGTTTCCAAATCGTCCTGGCCGGACCGCATTTCGATTTTGACATCCATGTCATACAAGCCCGTGAGTCCCGTATCGTCAACCACAACCCGCCCAGTCGACAATTTCCTCGCAAGATCCGCCATCGAAACGGACCAACCGGAATACTCCCAAGTAACCGTCCGATCCTGCGACGCGCTGGGCCGCGATTCGATTTCATGACACCTGTGTTGCCCCGCGGGCAAGGATGCATTTCCCTCCGCTTCGACGCACCGGCCCGACGCCGCTCGAAGTTTTAGGCCGCCCTTCGCCACTTCAATCGTATTTGCGGCAACCTCCCGGACCTCTTTATGTATCACCGCTTTGAACCGTTCGGCCAGCAGCGACTGCATCATCAGCAAAAAGTCTTTGTGGCTGGTCTTGAGGGGCATCTTTGACACGATGCTAAAACCGTCTGCGCCCTGTAACGCTTTCGGAACTCCCTCGACGCGGTCATAAGGAATGCCGTAGGCATAGGCGACGATGTTCCGAACGGTCATCGCCTTCGATGTCCAGGTTCCATTCACCGGGAAGTTATCCCAACTGCCGCCCATATCGCTATGCGCCGGCTTCACGGAAACCACGTCGAAGCTCGGGCCGCCGTGCGCCGCATCGCCATGGGCAGTTTGAGGAGAGGCCGCCAGTCGGAATGCAGACAAGCCCACCACAGTCAAAGCCGCGGCGCAGCAGGAGAGAACGACCGCGCCCGCTCCGGCGCGTCCCCGTCGCTGGCCGCGATCGAGCATGGCGTGGATTCGCGTCGCAAGATCCGAGCGGCTAGCCATCGCAAGCGCGTAAGATTCGTGAGCCGATCGATGCCGTGCGTGCGACAACCGCCGCGCGAGCGCCATCAACTGATCCGCGTAACCCGCACTGTCCCACCGGGCGAGCACTGCGTCGTCGCAGGACTTTTCCGCTTCCAGTCCCAGGCGGCGCCACGCGACCCAGACCAGCGGATGAAACCAGTAGACGGCGCACAGGACCCTTGCGAAAGCGTGCCAGACGCGATCGGCGCGCCTCACATGTTCGAGTTCGTGCACCATTGCACGGCCCAGGTCTTCGTCACTCCATCCGGCGGCATCGGGCGGAAATAAAATCATAGGGCGCCCGACGCCGCATGCAATCGGCCCGGAAAGATCTTCGTGAAACCGCACATCGACTCGTCTCCTGGAGGGAGTTTCCGCAATCAGGCAATCGGCCAGAAGTTGGCCTGCAGCCCACGGCAGGCCGGTGCGGCGAATAGCGCGCGATTGCCGGAAACCGATCGCGACAGGGATGAGGAAAAGAACCACGCCCAGAAGCCACATCGCAAACAAAAGGTTCGAGCCGGAGAGGCTGCGCGACTGCTGTCCGTCGCTGAATTGGCTGACCGCCGACGATTCGACAACCGGCGTACCGGGCTCACTCACGGAAAGCGGGACACTGAGGTCTGCAGTCTGAAAGCGAGGCTCAACGACGTCTACCGGGATATTCAGCCGCGGTGCAAAAGAGGAGGCAAGAGGCAGCAGAAGTAGCCCTCCGAAAGACCACCAGGATCGAATGTCGAACAGAGGCGCGGCTTCGACGTGCCAGCCAGGCGGCCATCAGGCCCATAGCGATTACCGCGGTCGTTTTGGCGAGCATCGCAATCACGGGCAACACTCCCCCATCCAATAGGAGTAGAGAAGAGATCATGACTTTTCCTGCCTTCCCCGCCGCACCCGGTTGATCTCGGTCTGAAGAGCGTCGAGTTCGTCGTCGGTAAACGATTCCTCCTTCACCAGAGCGGTCACCATGTGACGCAGAGAGCCCCCGAAGAACGTCCGGAGGTACTGCTGCAGCGCCGACCTCTTTGCCGCCGAAGGCGACACCGTGGCGGAGTACATGTAGCGAAGACCATCCTGATGGTGTTTCAGAAGGCCCTTCTTTTCTAACCGCGCCAGCATCACGCGCACCGAAGAATCGCCGGGTGGATCTGTCAGGCGCGCGCGTATCTCTTCCGCGGAAGCGCGATTGCCCAGCGCAAAGAGCGCGTTCATGATCTCGCGTTCGCGGCGGGACAGCCGTTCCTGAATCTTACCGGGATGCGACATTAGTCACATCTTAGCCGCGACGAATGTCGCACGTCAAGCGTGTTTGGGCGAACCGTCCGCGCGGAAGATCCTTGAGACGGGCATGATCGCCATCGTGTCGGGAGATGGCCCGGGGCGAGAGGCACGAAGACGTTGCACGATTCTAAGGCACGTGATGCGGAAGACGTTTGTCGCCGATTCACGCCAGTCGCATCGTCTCGCATGCAATGCAGTCCGGTAACATGGGTCGATGCCTCTGAGAGCTGGCGTTGGATTGGCGGCAGCAATGCTGATATTGATCGCGGCTCCGGCAGCTTCTCTCTGGGCGCAAGGGCCGCCGTTTCAAATCGACGATCCAGTCCCCGTCGATCTGCACCACTATGAGTTCTACATATTCGGCTTGACGGACGGAACGCCACTCGAGATCGATTCCATAGGGCCGGCTCTCGAATTTAACTGGGGCGCCGTTCCGCGCGTGCAGATCCACGTAGTTCTTCCTTCGGGCGTGATTGCGCCGTCCGATGGTCCGCGGCAATTCGGACTTACGGATATCGAATTGGGAACCAAGATCGCGTTTTTCAAGGAAACCAAGACGCTTCCGCAGATCGGCGTCTTCCCTATGTTTGAGATGCCATCGGGAAATTATGACAAGGGTCTCGGCGTGGGGAAGGTTTGGTACAAGCTGCCGCTTTGGTTGCAAAAAAATATCGGCCACTGGCTCCTGGATGGCGGCGCCGGTTACCAGGTAGTTCCACAGACGGGGTTTCGCAATTTTCCTTACGGCGGGTTTCTGCTGAAGTATTCGTTCGGCGAGCGGTTGGAAATCGGCGGCGAGGTGTTCTCGCACGCGGGGGAAGGCGCCGCGGCGCCGCAGACCCAGGCTTCCACGATGGTCGACGTTGGTGGATATTATCATTTCAAGAAACACCCAGGTGAACAGTTCCTGTTCTGTTACGGCCACTCGGTCGCCGGACAAACCGAGAATTATGCTTACCTGGGCCTCTATTGGACGTGGGGCAAAGATAGTAAGCAGCCCGCTCCGGGCAGCTCGTTGGCGCCGGGATTCATGGCGCCGAACGGATTCCGTTAACCGCTGGCAGGTGTATGTAGAAAAAGGTCAAAGATTGCGAATGTTCTTTACGAGTATTCGGCCGGGTCGACCTTCAAAGGGACTCGGAGGAACCCCGAGCGTGATATCAGACCGGATGGTTTCACGTCAACAGCCCTTCACCTAAAGATGAATGCGTGGACGACTTTCGCAGCACAGCAATTTTACCGGCGGGATGCTAACGCGAACTCTGGGATTTACAGCAGCTTCGGTTTAGGCTAGGTTAGTCGTATGGACTCGGTTCATCTTGAACTACCGGCCGATCTGCTTCGAGCAGCTGAACTTGATGACGACAACGTCGCCCAGGAAGCAGCCCGTTTGCTCGCGCTGGAACTCTTCCGGGAGGACAAAGTTTCATTAGGCCAGGCCGCGGCTCTCTGCCGGACGCCGCTCGCGGTCTTTATGGATTTCGTCGCTCGTCACGGCGTCCCTCCGTTGCGTTACGGCAGCGCCGATCTTCAAGAAGAGCGGCGATCGATTGACCGGCTCGGCGTGTGAACGTCGTCGCCGATTCTTCTCCGCTGATGGTCCTTTCCAAGATCGGCTATCTGGATCTGGTGAAAACACTTTATTCCCGCCTCTATATTTCTGAAGAAGTTTATGCCGAAGTTGTTATGGCCGGTGCGGGAATGCCCGGCGCGGCGCAGGTGGCTAAGGCCGACTGGATCGAAGTGCAGCCGCTCGTTAATCATGCGGCTCTTCCTGAAGCTGAAAAGAGATATCGCCTCGGCCGGGGTGAAGTAAGTACCGTTCTGCTGGCGAAAGAGATCAACGCCGAGATCGCGATTATCGATGATTTGAGAGCGAGGCGATTCGCGCTCAACGAGGGCATCGCGGTTCGCGGCAGCATCGGAATCCTGGAATTGCTTTATCGCCGGGGCCATTTGGCTGATCTGCGCGGAGCTTTTCTCGATCTGCTGGTACACAGCGCTTACATTGATCGCGCCCTGCTTACAGAGCGGCTGCAGGCTCTTGGCCTTCCGTCGTTGGCGTCGGGCGCCTAAACCGGCGAAACCGGAAATATAGGCCTCAGAGAAAAGAATGGCTAATTCGCTGCGGCTGTCGCCGAGGAATTGGCGGCCCATCGTAATCCCTTTGCACTTGCCGCCATTCAAACGGCAATCCGCGACGGATGGATCAGAACCGCCGCGCCCCAAAGTCCAATCTTGCAAAATCTCTTGCTGTCGTTGCTTCATAAGGGTGAGGCGGAAGCCATCGCTCTTGCCGTGGACCTCAAGGCCGACACCGTAATTATCGATGAGCAGGAAGGCAGGAGACTCGCGACGCAAACCGGACTCACTGTCACCGGCGTGCTCGGTGTTTTGTTGCGTGCCAAACTGGCCGGACAAATCCCAGCGATAAAGCCGGAGATTCGAGCCCTGCGGGAGTATGCCCGCTTTTTCGTCGCCCCTTCTCTTGAGGCTAAGGTACTCTCGTCAGCTGGTGAATAGCGATATCGGCAAATCGCAGCCATGTGGGGCGTGGGGTTTTGAGCTTTCACAACCGAACCCGTCTCGGCGCGCGCACGTGACGATTCTCGCAAGGTAGCCTCCGCGTTGCATGTGCGCCGCGCACGCTTGCACCTCAAACGCTATATAGCATTTCGCTCCGATATATCGGATGTGACCTTCATACGCTACGCCTTTCCCGGGGCAACGCTTTGACAGAATTCAGCCCCCCACTTTTCACGGTGACAGCCGTTCGAAAAAAATCGCCGCAATCCCCTCAATCACTTAACGCCAACCACCCCGTTCAGCCCCATTCCCTCGTTGTAAGTTCGAATCAGAGGCCAATCAAGCCTCTTCAGTAAATTCGATCCCGACAAACGAAATCGACCAACGAAGGTAACTATGACCGACAAACAACGCAAAGCGAACCGCGCCAACGCGCAAAAGAGCACCGGGCCCAAAACACCGGAAGGCAAACGCCGCTCGTCACTCAATGCCTCCAGGCATTACTTGACAGGCAAAATACACATTGCCACCCCCGAAGAATCCACCGCCTTCGACAAACACTGCAAGGCCTATCACGAAACCCTCGCCCCCCTCGGCATCATTGAATCGGATCTCGCTCAGGAAATCGCCGAAGATCGCTGGCGTCTCAAACGCGCCCGCTCCCTCGAAAACTCCGTCTTCGCGCTGGGCCATAATGCCCACGCCGACTCTATGAATTCCGGCAACCCGCAAGTCGACGCCGCCCTGGCCGAAGGCCAGA
Organism: Bryobacterales bacterium; assembly: GCA_963703295.1. Lineage (GTDB taxonomy): Bacteria > Acidobacteriota > Terriglobia > Bryobacterales > Bryobacteraceae > PALSA-243. The sequence goes on along the minus strand of OY969810.1, from coordinate 5,423,208 downwards.
CCTGGATCGACCAGGCCAAAAACCTCCAGCTCCTCACTCTCTACGAAAACCGCATCCGCCGCGCCATCGAAAAGAACACGGTGCAGCTCGAAGCCATGCAGGCCAAGCGCAAGAAAGCCTTCCTCGACGCCCGCCTCGAAGCCATTAAGCTCTCGAAACTAGCGGAAGAAGAAGGAGAAGCCTACGATCCCACCGCCGATTTCACCCCCGCCAGCGAGCATGGTGGGTTCATTTTTTCAGCTCCCGAAATCGAACGCGTAATGGACCGCCGCGACCGTCTTAACCGCGCCTGGAGCGCCGGCATCGGCGAGACGAACTACCCTCTTCCCGATGAAGATCCCGACGAAGACGAGTTCCAGGAGGAAGACGAGCTCCCACAAGAGGACGAACCCCTGGCCGCCTAACCCCCTTCATCCAACCATTGAAATGACTAAAACTCCTCGGCATAACTGCGCCTGTGTGCTAAATTTCGCTCTTAACCCCAACATCACGGGCCGTGGTATCCTAATAGTTGTAATCCATCTGATTTCTTCCCAGAGGTTCAAATCCATTTGGCTTTAGTTGAAGGTTGTAAGCACGCGTTGGAACTCTCCGTTCCCGCCCAGGAAGTGGACAGCGAAACCGCCCGCATCACGGCCGATGTGCAAAAGCGCGCCAAGCTGCAGGGCTTTCGTCCCGGCAAAGCTCCCGCCTCGCTCATCCGCAAGCATTTCGCATCCGATATCCGCCAGCAGGTCATTGAAGCCCTCGTACCCAAGTATCTTCAGAAGCAGTTCGAAGCCGAAAATCTGAACGTGGTCGGTACGCCCGATATTACGGAAATCCACCTCCACGATGGCGAGCCTCTCCGCTTCAAGGCGCAATTCGAGGTGGTGCCCGAAATTGAGCTCGGCGAGTATAAGGGCGTTGAAGTGCCCTATCTCGAACCCGAAGTCGCCGATAGCGATATCGATGCCCGCCTCGGCGAGCTCCGTGAGCAGAAGGCCGAATACATCAATATCGATCCTCGCCCGCTTGAAGATGGCGATTATGCCGTCGTGGCCTTGGAAAGCCTCGCCGGTATTGAAGGCGATCCCGTCAAGACGGATGAGATGGTGCTCGAAGTCGGCGGCGCCGATACCCTCCCCGAATTCTCCCAAAATCTCCGCGGCGTTACGCCCGGCGAAGAGCGCGAAATCTCCGTCGCCTATCCCGAAGATTACGGTTCGCAGCGTCTGGCCGGCAAAACGGTCACCTTCCGCGCCTCTCTCAAGGGCCTCCGCAAGAAGGAACTCCCCGAGTTGAATGATGAGTTTGCGCAGGACCTGGGCGATTACCGCAGTCTCGAAGAACTCCGCGCCGCCGTCCGCAAAGGCATCCAGGGTCAGCGCCAGCACGATGCCCAGGAAGCCGCCAAAAACCGCATCGTAGACAAGCTGGTCGATGCCCACGAATTCCCCGTTCCCCAGACCTTTGTCGAACGCCAGGTTCGCAATCGCGTGGAGCAGAGCCTTCGCGCCATGGCGGGCGAAGGAACCGACCCCCGCAATTTGCAGATCGATTGGGGTAAGGTGATGGAAACGCAGAAGGATAAGGCCGTTCGCGAAGTCCGGGCGTCGTTGCTTTTATCCAAGGTTGCCGCCCAGGAATCCATTCACGCTACCCGCGACGAAGTCGATAAGGAAGTGGAGCGGATTGCCCGTCAGCAGAGGGAACCGGTTGCCGCCGTGCAGATGCGCTTTGAAAAGGATGGGACCCTGAACCGCATTGCCAACCATATTCAAACCTCGAAGACTTTGAATTTCCTCTTCGAACATGCCCGGAAAACAGCTTAAATTCGGTCCCATTACCTCAGTATGCTACCCCTGCCACAGTACTCAGTTTTGTTACCAAACCTTAACCTTCAATTGCCAAGAATCGCGGTTCAGGTGATAATAGGGACGAACTCAATGGATGTTCTCCGTAACCGCGTTGTCAGTCCGTCTGAGGCGGACCCGGAGAAGGTTGCTCTGAATGCGCACCAGGAGAAAACTGCTTGAAGCGTACCGGATCCGATGATGCTTTGCGCTGTTCTTTTTGCCACAAGAGTCAGGATGTAGTCGGCAAGCTCATCTCCTCTCCCAGCGATTACCCGCGTGCATACATTTGTGACGAATGCATCGCGGTCTGCAATTCGATCCTGGAAGACGATAAGGTCGAAACCCCCTCGGGCTCTCCCAATAAGATTCCCAAGCCGCTTGAGGTAAAGGAATTTCTTGATCAATATGTTATTGGTCAAGAGGGCACCAAGAAGAAGTTGGCGGTAGCCGTCTACAACCACTGCAAGCGGATCCACATGAACCGGATGCGCAATACCGAGGTTGAGCTGCAGAAATCGAATATTCTGCTCATCGGCCCCACCGGCACCGGCAAAACCCTGATGGCCCAGACTCTGGCGAAGATTCTCGACGTTCCGTTCGCCATCGTCGATGCCACCACCCTGACCGAGGCGGGCTATGTCGGGGAAGACGTCGAAAATATCATACTGAAATTGCTGCAGGCGGCCGATGGCGACGTGCAGAAATGTCAGCAGGGCATTATCTATATCGATGAAATCGATAAGATATGCCGCAAGGACGAAAACCCGTCCATCACCCGCGATGTCTCGGGCGAGGGCGTGCAGCAGGCGCTGCTCAAGATTCTCGAAGGTACCGTGGCCAATGTTCCCCCGCAGGGCGGCCGCAAGCATCCACACCAGGAATTCACGCCCGTCGATACCACGAACATCTTATTTATCTGCGGCGGCGCATTCGTCGGCCTCGAGAAGGTAATCGCGCGGCGCACCGGCAAGAAGTCAATCGGCTTCTTACAGGAAGAGGATAAGGCGCCCCGTCACGGCGGTACCACCAGCGGCCGGCGAGACATTGACCTGCTTTCGAATGTGCAGCCTATGGACCTGATCAAGTTCGGCTTTATCCCCGAATTTATCGGCCGTATGCCAGTCACCGCCGTACTCGAAGATCTCGATCGCTCGGCGTTGATTCAGATTTTGACACGGCCTAAGAATGCCATTATCAAGCAGTACCAGAAGCTCTTCGAATTCGAAAACGTGCGTCTGAAGTTCAATGACGATGCCCTCGAAGCCATCGCCGAGCTCGCTATGGAACGTAAAGTGGGCGCGCGCGGTCTGCGCATGATCCTCGAGGATCTCATGCTCGACCTGATGTATTACCTGCCTTCCTATAAGAAGGTGCGCGAGTTCCAGGTCACCCGGGAGATGGTTTTGACTCAGAAAATCAGTCTTACACTGTTGGAAAAGGCCGGTTAAGCCGGCACGCACCGGGCCCGGCGCGCGGCCGCGTCGCCCCCGAACGTCCTCCGAGATCGGCCGCCAAGGTCCAGGGGTTTTAACCTCCTGGGAAGGAACATGCTTACTTCTAAGGAAAAATCCGATACAAAACGTTTGCCGATGATGCCCATCCGTGAAGTGGTGATCTTCCCCTTCATGATGACGCCCTTCGTCGTAGGCCGCGAATCCAGCGTGCGCGCCCTTGAGGAAGCCATGGCTGGCGATAAAAAAATCTTCCTCGCGGCGCAGCACGATGCGTCCGTAGATGAGCCCGAGCCGAACGAAATCTACACGGTCGGAACCATCGTCAATATCGTCCAGAGTCTGCGTCTGCCGGATGGCAACATTAAGGTCCTGGTGGAAGGCGTAGAACGCGCCAAAGTCGTCTCCGTCTCCGACGAGGAGGGCTTCTTCCGCGCTATCGTCCGCACCGCCAACTACAAGATTGAAACCGGCCCTCAGCTCGACGCGCTCATTAGCCGCGTCACCGGCCTTTTCGAACAGTACGTCAAGCTCAGCCAGAACCTGAACTACGAAACCATGATCGCCGCCATCCGTGTGGACGATCCCGGCAAGCTTTCCGATACCGTGGGCGCAAACCTCCAGCTCACCATCGAAGAGAAGCAGGAACTGCTCGAAATCTTCGATCCCATCGACCGCCTCACCCGCGTCGCCGAGATGCTCGATATCGAAATCGAGAAGCTCAATGTCGATCGCACCATCCAGGGCCGCGTCAAGCGCCAGATGGAGAAGGCGCAAAAAGAGTACTACCTCAACGAAAAGATTAAGGCCATTCAGAAGGAGCTCGGCCGCGGCGAAAAGAGCGAAATCGATGAGCTGAAGAAGCGCATCGAAAGCGCCGGCATGACGCCCGATGCGCTCGAAAAGGCCATGGCCGAATTGAAGCGGCTGGAGAACATGCCGCCGATGTCGGCCGAATCCACCGTTTCGCGCAACTATCTCGATTGGCTGCTCGCGGTGCCGTGGAAGAAGAAATCGAAAGAAATCCGCGACCTCCGTTTCGCCGAAAAGGTTCTCGAAGCCGATCACTACGGCCTCGAAAAAATAAAGGAGCGCATCCTCGAATTCCTCGCCGTGCGCCGTTTGGTAAAGAACCCCAAGGGCTCTATCCTTTGCTTCGTCGGGCCTCCCGGAGTCGGCAAAACATCCCTCGGCATGTCTATCGCCAAGGCCACCGGCCGCAAGTTCGTCCGCCTCTCACTCGGCGGCGTGCGCGATGAAGCCGAAGTCCGCGGCCACCGCCGCACCTATATCGGCGCTTTGCCCGGCCAGATCATTCAAATGATGAAGAAGGCCGGCGCCAAGAACCCGGTCTTCATGCTCGACGAGGTGGATAAGATGTCCACCGATTTCCGCGGCGATCCATCCGCCGCGCTGCTCGAAGTGCTCGATCCGGAACAGAACTTCATGTTCATGGATCACTACCTTGACGTGGAATACGATCTCAGCCAGGTCTTCTTCATCGCCACCGCCAACGTGCTCCACACCATCCCGCCGGCGTTGCAGGACCGCATGGAAGTCATCCGCCTTTCGGGCTACACCGAGCTCGAAAAGATGGAGATCGCCAAGCGCTTCCTTATCCGCAAGCAAATAGAACAGACCGGTCTTTCGGGCGAGCGCATCGAATTCACCGATGAAGGCGTTAACGGCCTCATTCAGTACTACACGCGCGAAGCCGGAGTCCGCAACCTCGAGCGCGAAGTGGGCAATGTCTGCCGCAAAATAGCGCGGCAGGTGGTCAACGCGCAGAGCGGCAAGGAAAAGAAGGAGCCGCCCAAAGCCGTTATCAATGGCCCCAAGTTGAGCGAGTTGCTTGGTCCCTGGAAGTTCCGCGATCTGATCGCCGAAAAGAAGAACGAGGTCGGCGCGGCCGTCGGTCTCGCATGGACCGAAGTCGGCGGCCAGATTCTCACCACCGAATGTACGTTGATGGAAGGCAAAGGCAAGCTCACCATCACCGGAAAGTTGGGCGAGGTAATGCAGGAATCGGCGCAGGCCGCGATGAGCTACATCCGTTCGCGCGCCCTCACGCTCGGTTTGCCGCGCGACTTCTACCGCAGTCTCGATGTGCACCTTCACATCCCGGAAGGCGCCATTCCCAAAGACGGCCCTTCGGCGGGCATCACCATGGCCACCACCATCTGCAGCGCGCTCACCGGCATTCCGGTTCGCGGCGATGTCGCCATGACCGGCGAAATCACTCTCCGTGGAAAAGTGCTTCCCATCGGCGGCTTGAAGGAAAAGTTAATGGCGGCCCACCGCCACGGCATCATGGAAGCCATCATGCCGCGCGATAACGAAAAAGACCTTCCCGATATTCCCGATGCCATCAAGAACACCATGAAGCTGAACTTCGTGGCTTCGATGGACGAAGTGTTGCGCATCGCGCTCGAGCGGGAAATAATCGCGCTGCCTGTTCCCACGCCCTCGGCTGGCGTCGACGTGCAGCCGCCCGAAGAAGTGGTGGCGCATTAGGCGCCTCCCCAGTGCAGACAGAGTTTGTAGTAAGCTCGGGTAAGCCGGACGTTTTTCCTAAGGACCGGCTTCCCGAGATTGCGTTTCTAGGGAGAAGTAATGTAGGCAAATCCAGTCTGATTAATGCCCTTACCGGGCAGAAACGGCTGGCGTTCACAAGCAATACCCCAGGTCGAACGCAAACGATTAATTTTTATCGTATCGACGGAGCGTTCTATTTCGTCGATCTACCAGGATACGGGTATGCCCGGGTTCCGCCGGCAATCATGGCGGAGTGGAAGAATTTGATCGAAAGTTATTTGCAGGAAAGGGAGACGCTAAAGCTCGCTTGCCTGATTCTCGATGCCCGCCGTGGATGGATGGAGAAAGATCTCGATCTGAAACGGTGGCTGGAGCATCACGGTCAGCCATATTTAGTAGTCGCCACGAAGACCGATAAGTTAAATCAAGCCGGTCAAGAGCGCGGTATGCGCGCCATTCGCGAAGAAGGCGTGGATCCGTTGCCGTTCTCGGCCCTCAGTGGCCGGGGAGTGAGGGAAATTTGGCAAGCAATCACGAAGACAATCAATCCGTAGAAAACACCCCGCAGGAAAAAAACGAAAAGCCCGCCGAGAAATCGCCCGCCCCATCGGTAATTCAGGATGCCGTGGAAAAGAACGGCGCGGAAAAGCCCGCCGCGGCTTCAGAGAAACCGCCCTCCGAAAAGCCCGAGCGGCCCCCCCGAGCTGAGCGGCCTCCCAAGGTGGACGCAGCCGCCAGAGCAGCCGAAGCGGCCAAGCTCGAACACGCTAAAGCCGAAGCCAAGCCCGTCGAGCCCAAGCCGCCTGTCGTCGAATCGAAGCCTGTCGAATCGAAGCCCGTCGAGGCCCCCAAACCGGTGGACGCTCCGAAGCCGCCCGAAGCCAGGCACCCGGAGCCGAAAGCTGCCGAGCCGCCGCCGCCGCCGGTCGAGAATAAGCCGGTCGATATGCCTCCGCCCGCCGGACCGCATGAGAACCTCGGCTTCCAGCGCCGCAAGCAACAGGCCGCGCAAAGCGCCAAAGCCGGCACGCCTACCTTAGATTTGGTGGAGCTCAAAGACATGAGCATCCAGAACCTCAACCAGGTCGCCAAGGACATGGGAATCGCCGGCGCCGCCGGTCTGCGCAAGCAGGAGTTGATCTTCAAGATCCTCCAGACTCAGGCCGAAAAGAGCGGACTCATCTTCTCCGAAGGCGTTCTCGAATGCCTTCCCGATGGCTTCGGCTTTCTGCGAGCCCCCGAGTACAACTATCTGCCGGGTCCGGACGACGTTTACGTTTCGCCCTCGCAAATCCGCCGCTTCGATCTACGCACCGGAGACACCATCTCCGGTCAGATCCGTCCTCCCAAAGAGGGTGAGCGTTATTTCGCGCTCATCAAGGTCGACGCCATCAACTTCGAGCCGCCCGAGGAAGCGCGCAACAAGATCTTCTTCGACAACCTGACGCCCCTTTATCCCAACGGGCGTCTCAAACTCGAGACCGCGCGCGACGGCTTCTCGGGCCGCGTGATGGATCTGCTTACGCCCATCGGCAAGGGACAGCGCGGTCTGATCGTATCGCCGCCCCGCACCGGTAAGACGATGCTGTTACAGAGCATCGCCAACTCGGTTACCACCAATCATCCCGAAGTCTCTCTCATCGTGTTGTTGATCGATGAGCGCCCCGAGGAAGTCACCGACATGCAGCGCAGCGTGCGCGGCGAAGTCATCAGCTCCACCTTCGATGAACCCGCCACCCGCCACGTCCAAGTCGCCGAAATGGTCATCGAAAAGGCCAAGCGTCTGGTCGAGCATAAGCGCGACGTAGTGATCCTGCTCGATTCCATCACCCGTCTTGCGCGCGCCTACAACACCATCGTCCCGCCCTCCGGCAAAGTCCTCTCAGGCGGCGTCGATTCTAACGCCTTGCAGCGCCCCAAGCGCTTCTTCGGCGCGGCCCGCAATATCGAAGAGGGCGGTTCGCTCACCATCATCGCGACTGCGTTAATCGATACCGGCAGCCGTATGGACGACGTGATTTTCGAAGAGTTCAAGGGTACCGGCAATATGGAAATCCACCTCGAGCGCAAACTGGTGGATAAGCGCGTATTCCCCGCCATCGATATCAATAAAAGCGGTACCCGTAAGGAAGAGTTGTTGCTTCCCAAAGAAGAGCTCAATCGGGTATTTATTCTACGCCGCGTGTTGAATCCCTTGTCGCCTGTCGAGACTATGGAACTACTGCTCGACAAGTTGGGCAAGACGCGCAGCAACGCGGAGTTCCTGGCGTCGATGAGCGGGTAGTACCCGCTCACTTGCTGTCGCGTCCAGCCTACGGCTGGACGCGACTATGCTGGCGTACGCGTTGCGAATGCAAATGTTCGCGCAGAGCGTCGGCATAGACCTGAATCCCCCGCCGCGAATAGCGCAGGAATCCGTTCTGCCGCAGGTGATTCATCTGGAAGGTAACGATTTCGCGCGACGTGCCGACGTATTCCGAAATGGCCTGGTGGGTCAAGGGTGGAATGCGCAGCGATCCGTCCTCGGACGCCGCGCCCAGATGATCGGCGAACCGCAAAAGCGCCCGGATGATGCGTTCCGGCGTTTTATCCAGCGCGAAACTTTGTAATCGCTCTTCGTATTCGAGTCCGCGCTTCACCAGCATCTGCATGAGCGCGACCCCGAGTCGCGGCTGGCGATCGATCTGGTCTTCGATCTCAGCGCGCGTCCAAGACATAAGCGTAACGCTGTCGAGCGCTAGGGCGCGCTCCGCGAGGACATGCGAGCCTAGCAGCGCGCTCTCGCCGAAGAAATCGTCTGTATTGAAAATATTAACTACGGTTTGAATTCCGTCTTCGAGCGGAATTGTTACTTTGACCCGGCCCTGCACCACCAGGTGCAGAGCCTGCGACGGTTTGTTTTCGTCGAATATGAAATCGCCGCGATTATAATCTGTAACGCCCTTACGGGGCAGATACATGAGTGCGTCTTCGACTTCGCGGCTTAGACTAGGTTTGAAACCTTGCGGCATAGCGGTCACCCCTGGTCGGTGAAAATTCGTTAAAAGTACTGGGAGTGCCCCGCTCCCGGCGGCGTACTCCCACTACTTCCTAGTATGCCAAATAGGGGTAAAGGATAGAGCCGCTCAATTGAAGAATTGTTTGGGAAGATACGGTTGGCGGAAGCCAGTGGGAGTCGAACCCACCTGCGACACAAAGTACCGCACAACGGGTTTGAAGCCCGCGCCCAGCACCGGCTAAATGTGGCTTCCACGAAAATTGTAGCAGAGTAACCATTTGACCGATTGGTTTGCTTGTTAGACCGCCTCCGGCTAAACTGGATGAAAGATACGCTTTCGCCCCCCATTCCCCGGTCGTCTAACGGTAGGACAGCGGCCTTTGGAGCCGTGAATCGTGGTTCGAATCCATGCCGGGGAGCCATTCATTAGATTCAATAGTTTAGAAGTCAGGCATCGCACTTTTGTACGAATTTTGTACCGACGCCTCATTCCAATGTGGTCGAACCAATTGATGCCCTTATTTGAGGGCGCGGAGCATGGATTCGAAATTCGAAACCGTTCCGCTCACAGCAGTCTTACCGGAAGGGGTCCACTTCTGCCAATTACTCTGTAGTGGCGGTCGCTGCTTGTTCGATCTGTCCCTTTGTCGATATTCCTTGGGTGCATGAAATGAAATTCAACATGCGAACGGGTAGCTCCGTTTGACGAGCGGCGCAAATCTTGTGATGCCCGTCAATTAGGTAATGGCAGAGAGCCCAGTGCTCTATTGGATAAACCTCGCCCTGCCAATCGGCTGGCCCCTTGATGTCGAGTAGCGAGATCGTACTCCGAAACTACCGTCTTGTCCAACCAATTCTCGGGGAACATCGGGATCAGGAAGTGAAATAGTTTTTTTCCGCTCCCCAGGTTCACGTCGCCTGCTCTGTAGTACTGCACGCGTGGATCATGGGGAAGGTTCCAAAACTGATCTATCCCCCACAGCGCAACTTGCTCGTTGACGAAATAGTCGTCCCTCTGTCCGGGGATCACGAGCTCGGGCGTCGCTTCGGACAGGCACACTAGGTAGTCGTCATTGGGCAAGCCCGCTGCAAGCTGGGCGACAACAGGATCGGCAACCGTCTGAACACCAGCGGCGAGCGCATCCGCTGCGGTTTCGATATTGACAGAGGTGTTTGCCCCGTCTAGACGCTCGAAGAGAAACTGACAAGTTTGACAGATGTTGCCCAAGTGGTAGACTTTTTTTCCGTCGACCGTTAGGAAGCGGTCCCATACCTTCCATGCGCCGAGGCCCTCAGTGGCAAAGCCAATCCGTGAATCGGCCGCGCCCGCGTTCATCGTAATCCGATCGAGAATTCGGAGCATGGGTTGAATATAGCGAATTCAAGAGCACGCTCATGGCAAAAAGTCGCTTGTACCGATTTTGTACAAGGTGCTTGCTTTTGGTGCTTTTGACGACTTCACTAACGTTGTGAAATCAATAAAAATACGTAAGATCCAAAACCCGTCAATAATGTGGTTCGAATCCATGCCGGGGGCCACACCTTGCGATTGAATAACTTACAAACAGTTTTTTCTGGGCTCTACGGATTTTGTATAAAGCCAGCCCGACTATAAGCCACTACTGACGTTAAGCCCAGGGTTTCTGCGATTCTCAAGCGGGCGCCCTTGTTCGCCGCGCTTACGGATATGGAAATCGAGTCCTTGGCGGCCCGAGCAGTCGTGCGATCCTACTCGGCTGGAGATTGCTCTTTTCCGAGGGAGACCCCTGCGCTGGCTAATATCTGATCGTGTCTGGTCGCGTCCGCATTTACAAGGCATCGCCGAGCGGGCGGGAACAGGTCTTGGCCGTAGAAGGTCCCTGCACTTCGATCGCAGAGATTCCTGTATTTGACGGCGGAAACTATCCTGCTTCGGCAGTCGCGTTGGAACACATACAGACCTGTTGTTCGTCTCTCGAAAAGACTTCCGAAAAGTTTGTCTCGAACACCCGGAGGTTACGCTGAAGGTGCTTCAGGTCGTCGGCGGCCGTCTACGGCGACTCGTCGGCATCATTGAAGAGCTATCGTTCACGACCGTACGTCATCGGCTGATTTCGTGGCTGCTGCGACAAGAAAAAGCCCAAGGCGATCGCGGACCAGTCGTCCTTTTGAGCGTGAGTCAACAGGAACTTGCTGCGCAAATCGGAACGGTGCGGGAACTCGTTCGCGTAACCTGACGAGATTGCAGGCGCAGGGGTTTATCAGCATCAGCGGCAGGGAAGTTACGATCCTCGACGAGGCAGGGCTCGAGGCGGATTTGAGCCCGACGGTCTAGTGGTTTTGCGTTGTGACTTTAGTCATTGAGAGTTCGTGGCGCGCGCCTTAATGTAAATGCAGGGACTTACCAATGACATTCGACAAGAGCCAGACAGTGCGAGAGATTGCCATCACTAATCCCGCAGCGGTGCGCATTTTCGAGAACTTCGGAATCGATTATTGTTGCGGCGGGAAACGTCCGCACTCTGAACTCGGCGCGATCCAGGACAGTTTTGTGGCGCTCTCGCAGGAGTTGTTTGCGCACATGATGAAAGAAGAGCGCGTTCTCTTTCCGTTTCTGGACGCGATGGAGGCCGCAGTCAGGGCCGGGCAAGCGCCGCCGCTTGGATGTTTTGCTTCTGTGGAGTTGCCGATCGCCCGGATGTTGGCGGATCATGACGACGCCGGCGCGTTACTCGCCAAGATGCGAGATCTGTCCTGCGGCTATCGCGCGCCTGATGGAAGCTGCCCTAGCTATCGCGGGCTCTATCAGGCCCTGGAAGAATTCGAACGCGATCTTCACCATCACGTTCACCTGGAAAACAACATCCTGTTTCCGCTTGCGGCAGAGATAGAACGATCGCTCAAGGAGATGGCGCATGTATCCCGGTAATAACTCGGCGCGAATCGAGGACAATGCGCCGTTTGTGCAACGCGAGAGGCGGCTACAGCAATTGGTGACTGCTTACATTGTGGCTGGCTTGCTGTTTATGTTGCTTCTGGGCACGTTCCTTGGTGTCTGGAATTTGCTTTCGATCAGCGCCCAGCACACTGTGGACACCTTGTCGCCCGCGTGGTTGCAGGCGCACGGGCATGCGCAGATCTTCGCCTGGCTGGGGACATTCATTCTGGGCATCGGTTTCTATTCGCTTTCGAAGATGGGGAACCTGCCATCGTTTGCGGTCTCCCGAGGGTGGCTGTCCTTCGGATTGTGGACCGCGGGGGTCTCCCTGCGGTGGACGGTAAACATTACCGCCTGGGATTGGCGCGGGCTTCTACTGCTCTCGGCGGCATTCGAGTTGGCCGGCTTTCTCCTGTTCTTTCTCACCGTGGTCAGGCATAGGCCGGCGCCGGCGACCGGTGCGCCGCGTAAGAAGGAAGCCTGGATGATCGTGGTCATTGGGTCGACGATCGCGTTCCTGGTGACGCTGCTGGTCAACTTCGGCGCGGCGATCTATGTTTCCATATTCAGTGAGTCGCCGGCCTTACCTTTCAGGTTCGACCAACGGCTTCTTGTCCTTCCCACGTGGGGTTTTCTGGTTCCAACGGTTTGGGGCTTCAACGCCCGTTGGCTGCCGACGTTCCTTGGGCTGAGGGCGCCCATGGCGAGACCTTTATACACGGCAGTGCTCACGGCGTGGGCGGGGGTTGTCATGATGCTGTACGGTTACGTTCTGTACTCGATTATGTTTCTTCCGGTAGCCGCGGTCCTGGCCATTTCCGCGCTAGGGATCTTTGATCGGCCTGTACGACCGGCGAAGCTTAACGGCGTTCATCACAGCTTCCCGAATTTTATCCGCATCGCCTATATGTGGTTATTGACAGCGTCACTGTTATCGGTCGTCGCGGCCCTAACGGACCGCGCGGGAGGAGTGTGGGGCGCCTCGCGGCATGCACTGACCGTCGGATTTCTGGCGACCATGGTGTTCTCCATTGGCCCGAAGATTCTCCCGGCATTTTGCGGTGCGCGAATTCTCTTCAGCCCGAAGCTGATGTTCCTTTCACTGATCTTGCTGAACGCCGGCTGCCTTATGCGCGTTTGCTCGGAGATTATGGCCTATGAGGGATATGCAAGCCATGCCTGGTCGGTGCTACCTGTGTCGGCCGTGACTGAACTTGCGGCCGTGACGGTCTTCGCATGGAACCTGGGGGTGACCTTTTTGCGTTCACCGGCTCACCTGATGCAACCGGCCCGCTGAGGACGTATGATCGCTTTCGATGCAGCGCACAAGGCTGTCCACTATCCGCCCGACCGCCGATTTCGTATCTGGATTCGGTCGTCAATCCTGATTGGAGCCGCCAGCGTGATCCTAGCGCTGCTTGCAGCGGCCTGGATCGAGGCTGCCGTGATCGGCATGCCCAGCATTCCGCCCGTTCCCCAGATTTATCCGAACGACTTCGCCGGGCCGCATGGATTCCCCGCTTGGGTTCGATACTGTCATTTCTTGAATTTCTTTTTCGTAATGTTCCTGATTCGCAGCGGCCTTTCGATCTTGATGGATCATCCACGGCTTTACTTTAACGACCACTGCACGCCTGGAAGCGAATGGATCCGGTTTACGCCGCTCCAAGTTCCTCGGGATCGAATTTGGACTGCAAAAGACGATGCCCGGTATATTTCTCCTCTGGCCGGCACTCCTGGATACCGGCACAGCATCGGAATCGCGCGGATCTGGCATTTCATCGTGGTCCACGGATTCATCGTCACCGGTGTTTTCTTCATCGCCATGCTTTTCGCTACCGAGCAATGGAGGCGTCTCGTGCCGACATCACCGCTGGTGCTTCTACAGGCCTGGAACACCTTTGTGTGCTACGCGACGTTTCACATGCCAGCGGAACCGAACGGGTTTTACGGCTACAATGCCTTGCAGCAGATCGCCTATTTTGTCGCCGTCTTCGGCTTTGGCGTGCTGGCAATTCTGACCGGCATCGCCATGTCGCCCGCGATAGTGAACCGATTTCAGTGGTACCCGAAGATCTTTGGGGGCAGGCAGTCGGCGCGCTCAATTCACTTTCTTACCATGCTTGGATTCCTGGGATTCCTCGTGGTTCATGTGACTCTGATCGTGATGACCGGGTTCGCCCGGAACATGAATCACATTGTCCTGGGAACGGACGACGCGGGCCGGCTAGGCGCAGTGGTGGGTTTTGCAGAGATCGGACTGGTAGTCATTTCCTGGGTTGTAGCTCACTACGCTTCCTGGCTTCGCCCGCGCGTGTTGCAACATGCGCTCAAGTCCGTTACCTATCCGATGCAGCTTCTTACGCTGAACCGGCTGACGCCGCAGCAGAAGTATGCCGAGAAAGAGATATCACCGTACTTCTGGCCCAATGGAAAAATGCCAGCGCGTGACGATTGGAAGCGCCTGTCTGACGGAGGGTTCGCGGGATTCCGGCTAAAAGTGGGAGGCCTGGTTGAGACGCCTGTTGAGCTTTCTCTCGCTGATCTGGAGAAATTGGGCGAGACGGAGCAGATCACCATGCATCACTGCATCCAGGGCTGGAGCGGCATCGCCAAATGGGGTGGCATCCCTATGAAGACGCTGATCGAGTTGGTGCGGCCAAAGCCGGAAGCTACCACGGTGGCGTTTTTCTCGTTTGGTGAGGCTCTCTACGGCGGCCCCTATTACGATACGCAAAGCCTGGAGAATATGCTTAAGCCGCAATGTCTGCTGGCCTCTCGGATGAATGGACAGCGGCTCCCTGAGGTATATGGGGGGCCTCTTCGACTGCGTGTCGAGAACCAGCTTGGCTACAAGATGGTCAAATGGATCGAGCGAATCGAGTTTATCGAGTCGGAAAAGCTGTTGGGCAAAGGGGAAGGCGGCAAGAACGAAGACGACGAATACTTCGATCTGCTGCCTAATATATGACGGGGAATCTCGATTCGTTTTCTGATCCGGGCGACGGTCGGGAGCACGACGGGGCTGATCACATTCGTCCTTTGCTGCAACGGCTTCGGCTCAATTGGTTGCTGCAGCGCTTCCCGCCACGGCTTGTACGGGCGCTCTACGTCTTTGTGAATAGCTTTCTAACGATCGGCGCGCTTGCACTTTTGGCGCTGGTGAGTGGCAATCCATTCGTATTTCCGTCGCTGGGACCTACGGCGTATCTACTATTCTTCTCCCGCTTTCAAAAGCCTCCAGCCCATGAAACACTATTTTCGGGCACGCCATCGGGCTCCTCTGCGGCTATGGGGCTTTCGTTGTCACGGGTGCTGGAGCCCTGCCGTTCGGAGTGCAACGCGGTATCTTCTGGCCACGAATCCTTGCGGCTGCGCTCTCACTGGCGGCCACGGGCGCTTGTATGGTTCTGTTCGAAGTCGGCCATCCACCAGCCGGAACCACAACACTGATCGTTTCTCTCGGGATCATTTGGCGGCCGCGTGAACTGGTCATCATCGAGGCGGCGGTGTTCCTGTTGGTTGCGGAGGCTTTGGCGATCAATCGTCTCGCCGGAATCCCCTATCCGCTGTGGAACGCTGCTACGGATCGCGAGGCTCAGGAGCGAATCGTTCCGAAGCGAAAGTCGCTCACGGAGGGCTGGTCGGATTAAGAAGAACCGCGGGTGGTGAAAGTGCGGGTGTAATGAATTGGGGAAACAATGTATCTTTCCGCATGAGAACCGAGAGATCGCGAGATATGCTTTGTACCGATTTTGTACGGAGGATCTGCTTTAAAGTGACGCAAGAAGATGCGCGCGCGGCGATCGAGAATGTTACCGGCTTCTTCGCAACGGTTGAGCGGTGGGCTTCCACATCGAAATCTGCTGGGGGTGACTGTGACAGGGAGGCTGCGTGAGTCCGAACCTCTTAAGACAGGTTGAACCGACCGTCCCAAGCGACTTGGTTATTGTTCGAGAAGCAGCGGCGATAGCAAGGATCAAGACGCCCATGCGGTGGCAGTGGATTCGATTGGGACGAGTGCCGATCTGGGAATCGCGAAGATGCGATTTGGTTTCCTTTTGGCGCTCCTGCAGCCGGTCAACAGGTCGCGCTAATGGGGAATCGTATCCTCCTCTCAGATGCCGGACGGAATCCGGGGAATACCGCACAGTTCGCGGCCGGTGGGCTTTTGTCCACATATTCCACTACCCCACGGTCTCTAACCCGGCGCTCGGAGTGATGCAGCATTCGTAATCCCGAAAGGCTTGACAAGATGTCTTCGCCTTCCAAGGGTCGCAGGTTGGGCGGCGTCGCGCCTTCGTAGGCCTTCCAGATTACACTACTCTTGCAGATTAATAAGCCACCTGGCTTCAGCGCGGACAGAACCGCCGGAGCTGTGTCCCGATCAAAATGGTAGAACAAGACGATCAGGTCGAAAGTAAGGTCCACATGGCGAGGTGTCACGCACTCCAGCGCTTCAATATGGCCCCCAACATCTGCTCGCGGAAAGGCAATTGGCTGAATTTCGCTCCCTCGGCCACGGTTTGATTGCTTCAATGCGCCCGCGAGCGACTGCTCGCGGAAAGGATATAAACACCAGGGCAGCCGATCCATTAAACGGTACAGAAGTGTGCATTAGGGCAGAATTTCAGACGTGTCAAAATGAGGCAGTTGTTAGTCCGGAATGGCGTGATCGCGTATGTTTCAACGGCCACCCTGATTCCCGCCGTGGACCTACTGATGCAATGAGAATCCGGACGGCAAAGCTGCCTCAAGATCGATCTGTTCTCCGGTGATGGGGTGGTGGAATTTCAGAAATTGGGCGTGCAGGAAATATCCTCCATCGCCGGGGAGGCCGGGGAGATTTTCAAGAGGCTGGCCGGTTAAGCCGTACAGAGGATCGCCTACCAGGGGATGGCCGATGGATGCCAGATGGATTCTGATTTGATGGGGGCGGCCCGAATTTAGGTGTACCTCAAATGTTGTGGTGCTGGTGGTTCGTGAGATCACCTTTGCCAAGGACTTTGAAGGTTTACCACTTGGGTTGGCGGCCCATACGGAACCGATGAGCGGGTGCGGTACGAGGCCGATAGGTGTGAGGATTTCGTAGGCGTCGTGCTGTGCAATGTTTTGAGCCAGCGCCCGGTAGATTTTTTGAATTTTGGGTGTGTTCCAGTTCGCGAATAGATTAGAGGCCGCCTGCTGTGTTTTGGCGAAGAGGACGATGCCGGTGGTGGCTCGGCCCAACCGGTGGACCGGATTTGCGTTGGGGGTTTGCTTTTGCACCAAGCGCAGGAGGGTGTTTTCCATGAAGCCGCCGCCGGGGAGGGTGGGCAGCCCGCTGGGTTTGTCGACGGCCAACAGATGGGAGTCTTCAAACAGAACTTCGAAGTGCCGAGGGGCGTCTGGTTCGATCCAAGGTGGACGGTTCCAGACAAGGGTTTGGCCTAAAGTGACCGATTCAGTTCCGCTGGCGGTGACGCCGTTGAGAGTGACTTCGCCGTTGTTCAGTTTTTCTTGCCAGGCTTGTGGGGTTGAGTGGGGGTAAAGGCTTGCCAAGTGGGAGAGCAGGGTTTCTCCATGGTATTTGCTGCTGATGATTGTGGTACAGGCGTAGCCCCGGTTGAGCATGTAGCTTGAGTGTAAGCTATGGTAGCGGCGTGGAAGCATCACCGCGCTGGCGGGATTGCCAAGACTGAAACCGCCACTTTCCGATAATGCCGTTCGCAGCTGCACAACCCACCGCGTTTAATTCGGCGTCGATTCTCGGTTCACGCGGTCGAGGACCATCGTCCGAATCAACGCTTTCTGCGACTCCAACCTCAGGCCCAGATCCTTTATTCCCGTGAAAACGAACGTTGGATCTCCATGTGGGCCGAAGTCGTGCATGGTGTCTGTGATCTGTTTGTTCCAGTCGATGTCTATTTTGAAGGTTCCTTGGATACCACTCCGATCAAGGACCTCGCGGTCCGTCAGCGTGGAAAGAAATACCGCTAATTCGACCATGCTGGCCGAATTAGAGTGGAACGTAAACGCTTTGTGTGCGCCCAAGTCAGCCGTATTGGAAATAGCCGGATTCAATTGCAGGTTGCCGGGGCCACGGACTAGCGCATAGATGAGCGTCTCCTTGTCAATCAGGCGGTATTTCAACCCCATCCGCTCGACCAATACCTTTCGCAGCATAGCTTGCGCCGATTCGAGCGTGGTTCCTGCAGGCGCGTTCGCGTCGATGGAGTAGAATTCGCTATAAATCCAATCCCGCCCCTCGAACCTTCGCGGCTTGACCAGCGGAGCAAAAGCAAACGAAATGATGTTGCCTAGAACCGTTTCCGCCCGGAATTTCGTCCCCTTCAATTGCGGCTGGATCTGCTGCCGGAAGTAGTGCCGTCCGCCTTCATCACGCCCGCCGTCCATGAAGGAGCCGCTGTGTTTGACAGAAACCACGTCAAACGCAGGAGCGGTAGCTAGCGCCTCGCCGGATTGGCCGGAAATATGCGTGAAAAGCGCGGCAGCGAAAGCGAAGGAAGCGGTGCGAGTGAGCATCATAAGGTGGATTCTTCCACGCTGCTTCGCCTGATGCAACGCACCGTCGCGGCTCGGTCGCTGAGAGAATGGCGCATAGATAACCCGACGAGGTTACTGGTCTTGAAGTGGCGTTATAGAAAGTTGGGCCGCCAGCCCGCCAGGACGACCGCCATTCGCGCAGGGAAGCTCGTAGCGGTGAGCGCGACTTCACAGGGCGATTGTTGTGCTGACACTCGCTCGGGATCGCTGCGAGGCCCGACTTGCTGGCGATGAGGCGCAGCGCATAGCGCACATCCTGAGTGAGCGTGTCGACCAAGGCGTAGGGCCACGCATCGAGCGTACTCGTTGTCGCCGCGCTTTCCGAGACCCGCCTGCTCCTTTCGGTCTGCAGCCCGACTGTTTGAGATCGCCGATTCGGCCCGTTAGCTACCGCTTGCTCTCCATGATAAGAAACGTTTTTGGAAGCAACTCGCATCGAAGTGCACTCTTATCACGGCGGCCCTGTGATATCCTCCGGGCAAAGCATCGAATGGCTCCGACTTCAACTATGCGCAAGCTTGCCTGTGCACTATTATTTTTGATCCCAGTGTGGATCGGCCTCAGCCAGTCGTCCACGCCTGTAGTGGATGCGATTCCGCCGCCGCCCGATCGCGGGGCAGCGGGCCTGTCCCGTTGGCTGCGGGCGTTGCAGACCCGCGCCAGCCTGATGATGTTTACCGCGCATCCCGATGACGAAGACGGCGGCATGCTCGCCTACGAATCCCGCGGCTTGGGCGCGCGCGTGGCGCTGATGACGTTGAACCGCGGCGAGGGCGGCCAGAATGTGATGTCGCAGGATTTCGACGACGCGCTTGGCTTGGCGCGGACTCAGGAACTGCTGATCGCCGACCGGTATATGGGCGTCAACCAGTATTTTTCCCGCGTGGTGGATTACGGCTTCTCGAAAACTCGCGAAGAGGCCCTGAAAAAGTGGGGCTACGACCGCGTTCTTTCCGATTCCGTGCGCGTGGTGCGGATGGTGCGCCCGCTGGTGGTGACGTCCGTCTTCATGGGAGCAGCCACGGACGGCCACGGACACCATCAGGTCGCCGGACAAATGGCGCAAGAGGTTTTCAACGCGGCCGGCGATCCTACGAAATTCCCGGAGCAGATCCGCGAGGGCTTGCGGCCCTGGTCGCCGCTTAAAGTTTATGCGCGCGTTCCGTTCTTTCAAGCGACCGCCGAGGGGATGTACGATTACGCCATCGATAAATTTGTGCCAGTGCGATTTTTCGATTACGTGAATCAGCAGGCATTCACGCACACTCCCGAGACCAATCTGGAAATTGCCGAAGGCAACGCCGCGCCCGCGGCCGGGCTGAGTTATCTGCAGATCGCGCGCGAGGGACTCGGATATCAGAAAACGCAAAACGGAGGCGGTTCCATCCCGCCGGCTGCGCCGTATATCAGCCCCTACCACCGCTTTGGATCGCGAGTCGCGGCGGCCGATCGTGAAGCGTCGTTCTTCGACGGGATCGACATTTCTATTTCCGGCATCGCCGCCTTGGCCGCTGGCGCGCCGAACTTTCTGAACGACGGACTCGCCGCCATTGCGAAGACGGCCGCGGACGCATTACGCGACTATCGCGTAGATCGCCCGTCCGCCATCGCTGCCGAACTGGCGGAAGGCTTGAAGCAGACCCGCGGGCTGATCGCGCAAGTGCAATCCGCCTCCATCGCCGAACCAGGAAGAAGCGACGTGTTGTTCGAGTTGAACGTGAAGGAACAGCAGTTCGAAAAGGCGCTGGCCGCGGCGCTCGAGATTTCGTTCCAGGCTTCGGTAGCGGCGGCGACCCCGGCAGCGGGGCGTGGCGGGCCTGCTCCAACAGCGACGGAAGCGATATTCGCGGCCGCAATGGCCGGACGCGGCGGCGCGCCGACATTCACCATCGCGATTCCGGAACAATCCTTCAACGTGGAAGCCCAGATGTTCAATGAGAGCTTGGAGCCCATCGGCGTCGCCGCTGTCAACCTGGAACCATCCGACGGAAAGGACTGGGCCATCCGCGCAGAAAGCGCCCCTGGCGAGATTTCCGCGGGGCTTGCCGGGGGCAGGGAGGCCAAGTGGCGATTCTCCGTGACCGTACCAGCCGATGCGGCGCTGACGCGTCCCTATTTCAGCCGTCCGGACACCGAGCAGCCATACTACGATCTGATCGACCCGCGCTATCGCAATCTGCCAACCGCGCCGTATCCGCTTGCGGCGCGCGCCCGCCTGACTTACCGAGGAGTGGAATTCGAAGTCGCCGAATTTGTGCAAACGAACGAGCGCGTTACCGGCTTCGGCGTCATTCAAAACCCGCTGCTCGTAGGGCCTGCGATCTCGGTATGGGTTTCGCCATCGGCCGGCGCCGTTCCCCTAGCGTCGAAGTCGTTCGCATTCACGGCCACGGTTCACAGCAACGTAGTCGGTCCCGCGAAAGGAACGTTGCGTTTGAAGCTGCCTTCGGGATGGCGCTCTTCGCCGTCGGAAGTGTCGTTCTCGTTCGCGCGGGAAGGCGAGGACCAGTCGATCGCATTTTCCGTCTCGCCGGGCAGCGTGAAGCCGGCTGACTATATCATCACTGCCGTCGCGGAATACAGCGGACGCGAATATGCGGAGGGGTATCATCTCACCGGGTATCCTGGATTGCGCCCCTATCCTTACTATCGGTCGTCAACGTATAAGGCCGTCGGAGTGGATGTGGCGATGGCGCCCGGACTGAGAATCGCTTACCTGCCCGGCACTGGCGACGATGTTCCGAAGGCGCTCGAGAATCTTGGCCAGAAGGTCCGGATCCTCGCGGCCAGCGATCTCACCGGCGGGGATTTGAGCGAATACGATGCGATTGTCTTGGGCGTGCGCGCATACGCCGTTCGTGCGGACCTGAAGACCTCAAATAGCCGGCTCTTAGATTACGTCAAGAACGGAGGCACGCTGATCGTGCAATACAATCTTCAGGACTTCGACCGCGCTGGCCCCTACCCGTTCACGCTGGGTAGCAATCCGCAGAAAGTGGTGGACGAGAACTCGCCCGTAACGCTGCTCGATCCCGCGAATCCGGCGTTCGCGTGGCCGAACAAGATCACAGAAAACGACTTCAAAGGTTGGGTCGAGGAGCGCGGCCACGGCTTCATGCGAAGCTGGGATCCACACTACATGCCGCTCGTCGAGACTCACGATCCCGAACAGGATCCCCAAAAAGGCGGATTGCTGGTGGCGCGATATGGAAAGGGCTTCTACGTTTACGACGCGTTTGCGTTGTACCGGCAGTTGCCCGCGGGCGTGCCGGGCGCATACCGGCTGCTGGAGAACCTGGTGAGTCTGGGGAAGAATCCGCAGTGGAAATAGCGAGAAACCGTTGTCAAGAACTTCAGCAACGGCGGACAAAACAACTTCGGCTCTCAAACCATCGACACCGGCAACAGCATCAGCGGGTTCGCTACCCAAGTTGACCTAACTGGCCGCCATGTGCCCCGCGCGGGAGCCGTTTCTCTAGAATGGAGAAATGCGCGTTCCCATTGCCGCTGCTTTGTTTGGCCTTGTCGCCAGCGCTCTGACCGCGGATACACCCGTTTTCCACTCAACCGTCAGCTTTGTTAAAGCGGATGTCGATGTTTATCATCGCCGCTCGCATGCCCCTATCCCCGACCTCCAAGTCTCAGATTTCGAAGTCTTCGATGAGGACCAGCCGCGTGAAATCGTCTACTTTGGAAAGGATTCCGGCCCCCTAGACCTCGTACTCCTGCTGGACGTAAGCGGCAGCGTGCGCGAAATCCTGCCGCAAATTGCCAGTGGCGCCGCCGATGCGCCTGCTGCGCTTCAACCGGGCGACCGTGCGGCGGTGATGGCGTTCACTAAAACCACCGCTCTCACGCAGCCGCTCAGCGGAGCTTTGCGGGACATCGTACGAGGAATCCGCGTGGCAATGTCGATTCGCATCGGTTCCGATACGGATATTAATCAGGCGGTGTGGGCGGCTACGGACTACCTGCAGAGCTCTGGGGGGACCGCCCGGCGCGCGATTCTCACACTTACCGACAACATGCAGGAGACCCACATTCCCGATTCGCTTATCGACGAACAGCTTTCCTATGCAGGCGTCGTTTTAGACGGGCTGCTTTTTCGCGGAGCCGTCGGCCTTCCTCGCATCACTCATCCCGGCATTCTCGGTTTCGCGCGTAATACCGGCGGCGACGTGATTGAAGGCAGCCATCCCGCGGAGCGCGTGGGTGAAATGCTTCAGCGAATCAAGCTCCGGTACGCCATTCATTTCCGGCCGGTCGAAACCAAGTTCCCGCAGCCACGCAAGATCCGAATCGAGCTGACGCGCGAAGCCCGAAACCGTTACCCGGATGCTGTGGTTCGAGCGCGTAGGATCTATTTCCCGCTCGCGACCTATCGGCATAAACCCGAGGTTCTCCCTGGATCCGGAATCGCGATCAAGGGCAGCGATCAGCATGTAGCTACAGCTTTTTACGCACGATGAAAACTCGAGATGTCAATGGACTTGAAGCGGGCGGAAGTTCTGCGCGCTCGCTGATGGCGCAGGTTCAGACCGACCCCGTTTACCGGAACGGCCGGGCGACATCTTCGCGTTTACGATTCCTTCCGGTTCAGAGGGCGTTCCCGCCGTCGCTCCAGGGGTAGGCGCTGATACCTCGCGCTAAGGCACACTTAGGCCACGCTGTCGCGGATGCTGACCACCTTGTTTGCAGGGTTCAGGGCATCGATGCCGCGTAGGACGCGGTCGAGTTCATTTTCCTGGATAGGTTTCGGTAGCACAAAGCGTCCATCGCCTTCGAAGTCTTTCGAAAGCTCGGAATTGTAGCCCTCGGAAAGTAGAATGAAGGCGTCGACGCGCGAATACATCCGCTCGGAGAGCTCCACCCAATTCAATCCGGCCGCATGAACGGAGCAGAATGCCGCGTCAAAGCGCATTCGATTCGCCAGTTCGAGGCCGTTGTCGGAGTTACTGAGCGGTACTACGCGAAAGCCGCGCGCCGAGAGCAAGGTGATCAATTGCCGTTGTGCATTCTCATCGGGTTCGATGACGAGCGCCGTCATGTTGCGTCCGGGCTCGACTTGCGCGGACGGGAACGCTGGGGCCGGCGCGCTTCGATCCCTGGCCGCTAACGGCAGGTCCACCTCAAAGCGCGGATCGGCGTTAGGCTTCTCGATGAGCCGCACTTCGCCGCCATGACCGGCGACTACGCCATGGGTTACCCCGAGAATGGAAGCGGCTTCCTCCGGCCTGCTTGCCTCAGGGGGCGCGGAGAAAGAGATTTCGACTAACAGCCGCTTGGCCAACAGGCTGGTGCGGATGGAAATAATCTTCTTGGGAGCTTCGGCAAGAGCCTGTTCGGCATGCACCAACAAACTGAGGAAGACCTGCTCCAATTGACCGTGTGAGCCGAGTACGTTGAGCGGTTCGCGGCTGATCGCCTCGGTAAGCCGAATGCCGCTCGCCTTCCAATCGCCTTCGCGGAAGTCGATGAGATTGCGTAACAGCGCCCCAACGGACACCGGGCGCGCTTCCGGTTGCTCGGCAGCGGCGAAGGACACCAGGCGCGCTACCATTGCGGCCGCCTTCTGTGCTTCGGCGGCAATGGCCTTCAGATCGTGCGCGGCCGCGGGAAGGGAATCGCGTTCAATCGCAAGATGCGCCAGTTCCGCAATCGAGTCGAGCGGGGTCCGCAAATCGTTGACGACTCCCGAGATGAGGCGTCCGACGGCGGCCATTTTTTCGGTGCGGAAGAGTTGCTCCTGCACGCTGCGCTGCGCAAGCAGGCGCAGGGCGGCGCCGATTTGATTTCCCAGGTGCTGCGCCAGGGCTTGCTCATCGGCGGAGAAATCGCGCATGCGATCGTCTTGATCCAGTTCCATTACGCCGATGACTTCACCTTGCGCCATCATGGGCACGAAGAGCAGCGATTGCGGCGCGTCGCGATCTGGCGTAGCAATGGGAAAGGGACTGCGCGAGATATCTGGAATCACCAGCAGCGTGCGGTAATGGAAGCACGCAGCGGCGCCCGAATGGGTGCCGGCGGGCGGATCCGAAAGCAGAATCGACGGAGATTCGCCTTCCTGTTCCATCACTCCATCGAGCGTCTTGGCGGCCCGATTATGCACGTAAAGATGAATGCGCGTGATGCCGAGAATGGCGGGCAGACTTTCGTCAATGCGCTTCCAAATGGCCTCAGATGAGGACGCGCCGAGAATCTCTTCGCCCAGTTGATAGATTTTTCGTAGACGCTCGCGCTGACCGCGCAGCCGCCGGTCGCGACTCCACAGGACAAAGCCGATAACTACAAGGGCGCTCAATCCCAATCCGGTGGCAATCAGCGGTAAGCCGAGCGCTGCCTCTTCGCGTAGAACGCTTTCAGGACTCGGGGCAAGTACCTCGAACGAACGATCGTAGGGCGGGCGGGGGCAGTACTGCGCCAAGATCCCGGTGGCTTCCACCAAGTCGCCCTTTTCGAACGACGCAAACTCGCCGGCGGGGTGTCCCTGCTCACGCGGCAAGAAAATCCAGAACCTATCTTTCGCGTTGAGCGTGATCGAAGGTCCCGAGATGGTTTCCGTCATCGACTTGATGCGCCCTTTGGTACGCACCAGACGGCCGAGATAGCGGAACCCCTGCAGATCCTGAAGCGCTACGGAGATAGGCGCGGGAACGGGCTTCTCACCGATTAGATCGATGGCATGGGGAAGGACAACCGGCATCCCCATTCGTTGGGCTATCACGCCCTCAACACGAATTTCATTTCCCGGCCGGTAGTGGTCCAATAAGACGCCGGGCACGGTGTCCCAGAGGATTGCGCCGCCCGTGCCATCGTCCACGGCTAGTACCGTATATCCCGGAAAGTGCATTGGGGCGGCGTTTACTACGCCTTCGATCGCCACGTTCCGGTTCTCGAATGCCGGCGAGAAATCGGGCTGTTTGCGCTGATTGACTTGAGAGAGGGTAAGACGCGTTTGCGCCGCGAGGCGAGGCGCCGTCAGCGCGCTAAGGGTGAGCGCCAACCCCAGATAACCTATCCATTGGATGGGGCGCTGGCGGCTAGCCATGCTTCAAGATCCTCGCTTGTGAAATTATCAATCGTCAACTGCGTTCCCGGCAAGTCGCCAAAAGTCGTTCGTAAGCCGACCACTTGCATTCCCGCGGCGATGCCCGCCGCCACACCGGATGGCGAATCTTCAAAAACGACACAGCCGGCGGCCGGGACCCCCAGTCGCTCGGCGGCGAGCAGATATATTTCCGGACTGGGCTTGGGATGGCTAACCTGGTGGCCATCCAAGACTACCTGGAAGTAAGAACGCAGGCCGGAGCGATCGAGAAGGAAATCGACATTAGCGGGTTCGGCATTGGAAGCCACAGCTTTGGGGACGTCGCGATGCCTTTCGAGGAAGCCACGTAAGCCCGCGACGAGCATGCTGGGAACCTGGCCGGCGATCATCTCGCGATACAGGGCCTCTTTGGCAAATCCGCGAGCCGCCACTTCGTCCTCGGACAGTTTCTCGCCGAAATAATCGCGCACAATCTGGTCGTTGCGGCGGCCGTACATTCGCTGATGCATTTCTTCCGTTGTATCGAGACCATATTGGCGGTTGAAGGCCTCCCAGGCAAGCCGATGGTGTGGGTTGGAGTCGACGATGACGCCATCCATATCGAAGAGGAACGCAGAGACGACGGGCACTATTCGGTCCGGAGGCTGCCTTCGAGCCATTCAAGATAGAGGGGCGATCCATCCACCACCGGCAGGGCGAGAGCTTCCGGCAGCTCATAGGAATGCGCTGCCTCCAAAGCTAAGCGCAGTGGCGTAAAATGGGCCCGCGATGACTTGATGACGAGAAGGCATTCTTCGGCGGATTCTATTTCACCCTTCCAGCGGTAAACGCTGCGCATATTAGGCAACACGTTCACGCAAGCCGCCAGGCGCTGCTCCACAAGCATGCGGGCGAGACGATCGGCATCTTCCGAAGAGGCACACGTGCTGAGCACTACAATCTTGTCAGTCATTTGAAAAAAGTGAAGAGAAAATAGCGCCCTCGATGTTAATATTATCTTCCAGGCACGTGATCCAATGAAAGGCCCAATCATTAAAACTGCGTATATTGCGGCATTTCTTGTGGCCGCGAGTTATGCGTTTTTCACATTGCGCGGACCGCATGGCGTTCCCGCACTGCTAGAAAAGCAGCGAGAGATTCATGAGATGGAAGATAAGAACGCGAAGCTCGATCGCGAGATCGAACGCATGCGCGATCATATCAAGCGTTTGGAAACGAATCCCTCCGAGCAAGAGTTAGAAGTGCGCGAGCGCCTCAAGCTGGTGAAGCCGGGCGAAAAGGTCTATATCACCGGCAAGCCGGAATAGTAGCGCTTCGCGGCGGCCTACAAACTCTTGATCGACGCCGATCCGCCGCACTCAGCCCCCTTAAAATCTGTAAAAGTTCGGCATATCCCCCAAGTTCACCACGGAAATATTCAAAATTCCGTTCCGCGCGTCGAAAACGGCGGTCTCAATGATTGCGGCGCATCATACTTGCCGCGATAAGGGGATTCATGACGCACTCTCAATTTAACAAACTAACATTTAGGCGGACGCTGCTCCGCGCCAGCACTGGCCTGGCATCCGCTTTCACGGTTCTTATGGCCCTTTCCGCCGGCCCGGCACACGCGGCGAAGGAAGACGGTTGCGCGGGCGGCGCATTCTCCGTCATGACGAGCGGCGGCGTCCTCGCCGGCAACAAATCATTTACCATTACCAGTGCCAACGTTGGAAATAGCTTCAGGTTCAGGGAAAATACGTCAGGTTCGATGTCATGGCTTCGAATCTGGCGGTTCTTAACTACACCTTCGAAGCGGCTGCCACCAACGGACAGCCTATTGTCGCGTTCGCGAGCAAGATACCAGATCTGCAAGGTTTGACGCTCTCCAGCGCTCTCTCGGTGTCCTTGCAGGACGAAACGCTGGTCATTCAGCGGACCGGCGCGGGCGTCTCAATGAAGATTCAGGCCAACGACTGCGCTTCCGGCGGCATCTTCCAGATGGAGCCGGAGCGCGGCGACGGTGGGGCAACGGACATCGTCCATACGCTCGGAGGAAATGTCTTCTATTTCAACAACCCGAACTTTGGATCACCTCCGCCGCCGCTACCGCTCTGCCCCGCCGGTGGGCCGTTTACGCGCTCCTGCACGCCTGTCCCGATCACTCCGCGCGTCAATTTCGCGACCGATATCTCTCGCTCTTTTGTCGGCCGGGACAGTCCACAGTCGGCCACAAAGATTGCGCAATCAGGCGGCTCATCGACATGGCGAGTGGCGAGCGGCGGCCGCATGGGCGGCGTCTTTGGCGAGGACGCTGTTGAAGTGGCGCCACCCGCCGTGCCTTGTACTTCGCACTGCCAGGCGCAAGATCAGGTACGCGGAAAATTTCCAGTGCTTGGATTCCCATTCCCTGTGCCGGCAACGGCGCGCATCACGCCTCGATAACTCAGGCAGGCCGGCGGTTCTTCATAAGCCGCCGGTCTCCGCCTATGGCAGGAGCAATTATCGAATCTCCACGAGCAACACCCAGGCATTCGCAACGCGAGCAATGAAAGACCGGACGCCCGAGAGTTGCGTCTGAACGATGCGGATTACCGGCCAGAGCTTTCGGGTGGCCTGATATCGGAAGCGTTGGGATGACGGTAGCAAGATGCCGTGCCGCACGAGGTCTATGCCGCGGTATGGGTCTTGATCTTCGAAAAATTGAGGATGGGCTCGAAGAGATGGTGTGCGAGATAGCGGACCACGGGAACAACCACGCCATCGCCGGTGATGTGATAGGCATCGTTATAATTTGCGGGCAGGGTATATGCGTCGGGAAGTCCCATCAAGCGGGCCGTCTCGCGACTTGAGATCAGCCGGGCGCGAACGGAATCGCCATCCACGATCAGCACGACCTGCCGGCTCGACCCGCCGGACGGAGTCCGCAGGCACCCTGCAAGATCAAAGCGAATTTCCGCCCTCTGTATTTTCCGTCCTCGGCCGTCTGTGCGCGTGCGCCGATAGAGACCTCCAACCATCGGGCGTTTCGCCATTTGCGCCTGCTGGAGCTTTGCGCGATTTAGCTCGCTCATCATGTTGCGCAGGTTGCGCGTCTCCGCAGCGGAATACCAGTTTGCGTCCGGCGGAGAGTGTTCGATGATATCGGCGAAACTCGTCTTGCGGGGCGGTGGCGCAGGAAGTTGCCACCAAATCCAGGCAGCCTGTGTACGCGAAGGCAGCTTCTCGTATGCCGCCCGTAAGGCTTTGGTATGCCACGGCGGCGAGGGACAGCCACCCATCAAAGTGTCAGGCAATCTTGTCCCCTCGCGGGTACCGATAACGAAGAGGCGAGGCCGTGATTGAGGCACAAAAAGCGAGGCATCAATCACCACCGTACCGACCGAATATCCCAACTCTTCGAAGCCACCGCAGATCGTTGCGAAATCCTTGCCTTCGTGAGAGTTCAACGTTCCACAGACGTTCTCAAGAGCGATGATTCGCGGTCCGCGACTCTCTTTGACCAGCTCTTCCATCAGCTTCCAAAACGGACGGAAGGTACCCGAACGGTTGCCTTTCAAGCCGGCCCCGCCGCCCGCAAGAGAAAGATCCTGGCATGGAAACGATGCCCACGCCAGAGTGGCGCAGCCTGGTATGTCCTTGGCGGCGAGCGTGCGCACATCGGCAGTATTTAAGTCCGCGCCACCCCAATTCTCGCCATAGACGCGGTTTTTCTTCTGGTCGAAGTCATTGGCGAACAGGCAGCGCCAGCCGGCCCCGAGTCCCGCTCGCGCCATGCCTCCTCCCGCGAAAAATTCGTAGAAATCAGCCAATATATTCCCTTGTCGAGCGCTCGGTCAGTCACGCGTCCGCTTTCCAGCCTCTACGCCTGAGGTGGAAACGAAGTACTTTGCCATCATACCCGGCTGTTCCCACAACGGTAGCGAACCTGGCACGCGCACATATTCAAAGAAGCTTTTGGCCACCTGGGCAAAATGGGCTTCATGGCCGACGCGGAATTTTTCGGGAATCACAAGACGCAAAGCGCCATCCATCTCCACCGCGTCCAACCCGGGCAAGCGGGCCTGGGCTTGCGCAATGCGGCGCCGCGCGGCTGCCAAGACCTCTTTACCCCAGGTGGACGAGGTGGGCACAATGTATAACTCCGGCCGGTGGTTTTCCGCCGGCCCCTGGCGCAGTTCCACGTTGGCTTTGCTCCCGCGGAACGTTGCCGTGTAGACGTCGCCCGCGCTTTCGGCCGCCTCCCAGAGCCAAACAGCCTCAATGCGCACAGATACGCCGCGCAGCGTGTAATCTACCGTGTTGTTGCAGTAATACGTCAATCCGTGTGGGAAGCACGGTTCGCCCGTCACTGTCTCAAGTTGTGGGGCGTTTAGCATAATTGGCCACCGCCTGCCTTGGATAATTCGGATGTCGTTTGCGGCATCGATCGCCTGATCGGGAAAGGCCGTCCACTGCGCAAGATCGACCAGGTGGACGCCGACGTCGGAGAGCCCTTCGCCCTGCACCTCGATATCGAAAAACCAGACGGGACGGCGCAGCGGAACGCCGGCAACCATCTTCATAATGTGATGTGCGCTGAAAAGCGAAATGGCAGGATGAGACTGGCTGCCTTCTTCCAGATCGCCGAATACCGCGGCATCGCTGACGAATTCGCGCTGCAACTCAGAGGTAACCTCGAAGCGCTCCGTCATGATGTCGTATGCGATCAGGCCGCGGTTGGCCGCAAGCCAGAGCGCATGCTCCAGTTTTGGTAGATCGCGCGACTCAATGATCCAGGGCTTATCGGCCAGCACGTGGAAGCCGGCATCGAGCGCCTGCAAGATGCGATCGATCTTCCCGCGATTGCGTCCGGCGAAGACCACGATGTCGCCCGCGCGATCGCGTAACAGCTCGTCCATAGGCTGCGCGCTCAAATGGACGTCCAGCTCCCAATTAGTCGGGTCGCCGTGACGCGCGTTGAACCTCGCGATGCGGTTCAGGTAGTCGATCGCATCGGCGCCTAACCGTGCGTAAACACTAACGCGGGTGTCGAGGCCGGGGTACATCTCCTTCTGCAGCAGCGCGGCATGGAAATGGCCGGGTTCGGCGACGATCAGTCTCATGAACGTTTCGCCGAGGTAAACCGCTTCGCGAGCACGGCATCGAGACAGTACTTACCGGGACCGAAAATCAATACGATGAGCGAGGCCATGAGAAAAGTGTAAGGCGTGGCCGCATAGAACTTATCTGGGTCGGAGAAAACCGAGAACAGCGCTTCGCGGTCGGCGGCATAATATGCCACCAGCATATCGCCGATAAAGAGCAGTGCGATCAACCGAGAGCCTAACCCTAGAGCGAAGAGAATTCCGCCTATGAATTCCAGGATCGCGATGAATACTGCATTCGCGCCCGGCGCCGGAATGCCAAGCGTGGTAAAGAAATTCGTCACGCGATCCAGACTATGCAGCTTACCCCACCCCGTTTGCGCCATCTGCACTCCCCAATACAGGCGAACAATCAAGAGAAACGGGGAATCCAGCCTCGATGCGATCGAGATTAATAAGCGATACAGGCGTTCCAGAGTTGCCATTCCACCTCCTTCTCTTGATGTTTCGGCGCAATGCACGAAATCGGATGCGCAAAAGGCAACTTTACGCGCCTCATGGTTGAGGTAATAATATCAGTGCAGAGACGAAAATCTGCAACGCGCCGCTCACCGGAATACGTCTTTCATACAGAGCCGCGGTTCCCGCGTTGCCGTGGCATCCTGCATTTCCTGATTCTGCCCTATGAGCCATTGTTTTCAGCGTTTTGCAATTCTATCTGTGGTCTTCGGCGTTGCGACCGCAAGTCTTTATGCGCAATCCGACCGCGTGCGCGCCGCCATTGACAACCAACAGCGAACCTCTTTACACGGATTTGTCCATCCTGCCGCCCGCGCGGCGAACGACGCGGGCGCGGTCCCCGATTCTCTGGCGCTGCCGGCTATCACGATGGGATTTCAGCCCTCGGCGGCGCAGCAGGCCGCTCTGGATCAGCTTCTGGCCGAGCAGGAGAACCCGGCCTCGCCCAACTTTCACAAATGGCTGACTCCGGAACAATATGCCGACCAATTCGGGATCGGCGCCAATGACTTAAGCAAAGTGAACACCTGGCTCAAATCTCAAGGATTTCAGATTGCCAATACCGCGCGCGGCAGAAACTGGATCACGTTTTCCGGCACGGCGGGGCAGGTGAAAAGCGCCTTCAGAACCGCAATCCGGCGGTATACGGTAAATGGCGAATCGCATTACGCCAATTCCGCCGAGCCTTCTATTCCCGCGGCGCTGGCGGGTGTAGTTTCCGGGGTGCGCGGACTGAACGATTTCAAGATGAAGCCCCGTTTGCGGAAAGCGATGACGCCGCAGCTAGTCTCGCAAGGACGGCACAATATTGGGCCCGCGGATTTTGCCGCTATCTATGACGTCGCTCCCTTATATAGCGCCGGCGTGGATGGTACGGGACAGAAGATTGCGGTGGTGGGACAGACCGATATTAAACTCAGCGACATCACCGCTTTCCGCACGGCGTTTGGCCTTCCCACAATCAATCTGCAGCAGATGAAGGCAGGACCCGATCCCGGCGTCAGCAGCGGCGATCTTCCGGAGGCCGATCTGGATATCGAATGGTCCGGCGCGGTAGCGAAGAACGCGACCATCGTCTATGTGTACTCCGACGACGTCTGGTCCTCTGCGCTTTATGCCGTGGACAACAATGTGGCGCCCGTGATTACGATGAGCTACGGCGAGTGCGAACAGAGCGATATCGCGGATCTGCCCGGCTTCCGCGCAGCTGCGCAACAAGCTAATGCTGAGGGCATCACGTGGCTAGCCGCGTCGGGCGATTCGGCCGCCGCCGACTGCGAAGACCAAGGCGCGTCGATTGCACAAAATGGCCTGGCTGTAGATGTCCCCGGCAGCATTCCCGAGATCACTTCTATGGGCGGTACGACGCTGAGCGAAGGCTCAGGCGCCTACTGGAATTCGAGCGGCAATGCGACCTCTTATATTCCCGAGGCGGTCTGGAACGACACCACGCTGGAGGGAGAACTAGCGGGCGGGGGCGGGGGAGCGAGCGTTTATTTCTCGAGACCCGGCTGGCAAACTGGTCCAGGCGTACCGAACGACGCGTTCCGGCACGTGCCCGATCTGGCGCTGAGCGCTTCAGCCGATCACGACGGCTACTATGTTTACACGGGAGGCAGCGCCAATTACTTCGGCGGCACTTCCGTGGCGGCGCCCACCATGGCCGGGATTGTCGCGTTGTTGAATCACTATCTGGTTTCGACCGGAATCCAGCAACAGCCGGGTTTGGGCAATATTAATCCTACGCTCTACCGGCTGGGGCAGAACGCGCCCGGCGCTTTTCATGATGTTGTGGCGGGCAATAACTCCGTTCCTTGCGGTGTCGGTTCTCCTCAATGTTCGACCGGTACGCTGGGGATCGCGGCCGGTGCGAATTACGACGCGGCGTCTGGTTGGGGATCTGTGGATGCGATGAACCTGATTCATCAGTGGAGCAGCCAGGCCCCGACGGCTTCGGCGGTGGTGGCATCGCTCGACCAGAATCCGGTCTTTCAGCAACAACCCGATACCAAGGGTAATGGTTGGGTGTTTAATCTGACGCTGGGCGAAGAGGCGGGCATTCCCACGACGCTTACGGGCATGACGATCAATGGCGTGGACTATACGTCTCAGATCTCGACGCTCTTTGGCGGCGCGTCGATTCGCGCTGGAGGCACGATCACGGCGAATATCGGCCTTAAGAATCTTGCCGTGCCGGCCAATGTGCCGTTTACCTTCACAGGCGTGGATGCCAGCGGCGCGCAATGGAACCAACAGCTCTCCGTCCCGTTCCAAGGCTTTCAGACCCAGCTCAGCGTCGCGGGCGTCAGCAACGCAGCTACCGGGCAGCAGGCCTACGCGCCGGGTATGATTCTGAGCGTCTATGGCGCGGCTCTGGGCAGCTTTGCGGAATCCGCATACACCGTACCTCTGCCGCAATATCTGGCGGGCTTTTCTGCCACTATCAATGGGGTCACAGCGCCCATTTATTACGTTTCGCCCTCGCAGGTAAACGTGCAGATTCCTTATGAGACGCAGGCAGGACGCGCCACGCTGGTAATTTGGAATCCGTACGCCAGCGTCACTTACCGTTTTCAAGTGAGCGCTTCCGCGCCGGGTATCTTCACCTTCTCGGACGGAACTATCAATCCATATCGCACCGCGACGCGCGGGAGCGAGATCGCGATGTATATCACCGGCGATGGCGCGGTGACGCCTTCGTTGGCAACCGGCGCGACGCCT
This sequence comes from Bryobacterales bacterium, assembly GCA_963703295.1. Lineage (GTDB taxonomy): Bacteria > Acidobacteriota > Terriglobia > Bryobacterales > Bryobacteraceae > PALSA-243. Next base: position 5,389,566 of record OY969810.1, on the reverse strand, counting down.
TCACCACACGCAACGACTCCGGCGCCCAAGCTGCCGGTTTCCATTACTGTGGGAGGCATCGCGGTTCCTCCAGCTAATATCGAATTCACGGGCATTCCCAGCGGATTAGTGGGAGTCACTCAGATCAACTTCACAATCCCGGCAACTGTTCCGGTGGGTCTGCAGCCGGTGGTAGTGACCGTGGGCTCAGTCAGTAGTCCGGCGGCGAACGTGAACGTCACGCAATAATCTCGTTCAATACGTTACCGGGGTTTGTCGCCCTTGCTGTTCTTCCCGCAGCCAGACAAAGAGCGGCGCGTGCGGTTCGGGCGCCGGCCAGGGAAGGGCGATGCGCAACGTCTCTTTACCGGCCTCGCCGGGAACGGGAGTAGGAATCGCATCCACCGGCACGCCAGACTGCGCGTCCCAGCCGACCTTCGCTACGATATCGAGGTTGCTGCCCTTCAGGATCCCGACATAGTTCGACGCCCCGGACTTTTCGTTAGTGAGGGTAAGTTGCTCCACTCCGGGAAGTCGAATCACTCGGCCTAAGGGTTGCGCGTCGGAGCTGCCTTCAGGCTCGGTGGTGATGGTCGCGGTCAGGTCACAACCGGGAAAGCCAACCTTGCCCGGGTCGAGCGAGAGATACAAACTGCCCGGCCCCGCCTGCGTAAGTGAAGCGCCTCCGGCCTGTTCGTTAGGCATGATCTTCAAAGCCGAGCGAGCGTCGCCGCCCGCGCACCGAATGCTCACCACAGGCTGCCCGCTGGCGCCATACAGGTGATCTACCTGCAAAGCCAGCCCCACCACGGCGCCGGCGGGTAGCTCGCCAGAGTGAACGTCGATCCCGAGATTTCCTGGCATAGAACTGCGCACCGAGAGGATCTTAGGCCGGGGACCGACAACCTCCACCGCGTCTTCGACCGTCAGCGGCTTCTCAAGCCCCGCGACTTTCAGCGTGAGCGGAAAGCGCCTGCCGAGAGCGAGCCCCGGTTTCAAGCGGATGACGCCCAGCCATTCGCGGGCGCGGCTTGCGCCGGTTACCGGTCCCGCGTCGGTGGCCACCGATTCGATTCGATCGAGACCGCTTCCTTCCAGCCGAAACAGTTGGCTGGTCTGGCCCTGATTCGCCCGAATCGGCAGGCCGGAGATCTTCGGGTTCGGCGGCAGAATAGTGACTGGCACGTCATGCTTCACTCCATCCGATTGCGTCAGCGCCAGCAGATACGCACCCGGCGTGGCCGTGTCGATATCCACCTCCAACGAACGCTGTTCTCCGCCTCGCTTGCCCAGCGGCAGGTTATAAGTCAGATCGCGCGGCGCCGGTGGAGGCGCGGCCTTTTTCGAAGCGGTCTTGGGTTCGAGAGATGCCTTCTCGACAAATTCAAAATCCGCGCCCGTTAGAGTGACCGGTTCGACGCCGTTGCCTGAAACCAACAGATCGCGCGAATCAGGTGCGATGGCGATGTGACTTAAGTCTCCGTATGGATGCACATGCAGCACGCCACCGAGATCAAGGGTTGACCAATCCCATGCCGCCTGCAGACGATAGTCGCCTGGCGGAACTTTGGCTTTCGACAGATCCAACTCAAGCAAGTCCGGAGCCGCCGGCACGCTGACAGAGACGGGTATGGCGGGGCCAGCCGGCGGAGTTAGGCGCCAGTCGCGGGCTCGCGCCAGATCCTTAACGGCAGCGGCGGCTCCGGTGACTTTCAGCGATGATTTGGAGCCGGCTGGCACATGGTCCGCCTCCAGGGACACGACGGGCGGCTTCTCGTTTGGTACACGATACGCCCAGAGATAGACGATATGCGTGCGCGCTTTTGGCGCGGCGCTCTTGGTGCAGAGCGTCAGGCCATCGCCGGTGGAGGACTGCGCGAAGGCGGAGCGAAATTCGGAATCGGGAAACACCATCGTCTTCAGATCCGCGAAGAGCGCGACGCCGCCGGCCGCCAAGCCCACGTTGGCGCCGAAGAACATGCCCGCCACCGACGCGGCGAGCCCAACCGATTGTTGCGCTTGAGCGGCCGTGCTGGACAGAGGGTCGAAGGTATTGGCGGTCGGCATCAACGCGGTAAGCAAAACGCCGGCCTGTTGGTTGGTCGTCGATGACGTATTGAGCTTCGGGATGGCGACGCCGTAGCGTGAAGAGAAGCCTTTCAGCACGGCGTCGGCGGGCACGCCGGCATCTTCCGAATCGGCCAATTCCTGTACCAGCGCTTCCACCTCGGAAGTCTGCTCGGCATATGTCGCCAGTTCGGTGAGTAGATCCTCGTTGCGCGACACGAGCTTCTTGATCTTGCCGGCGCTCAATCCCTGTGGCCCGAAGACGACTGCGATGACGCCGGGTGATTTCGGAATGTCCCATTCCTGCCGTTTTGCAGCTTTCCGGGGCTCTAAGAAGATAAGATCGCCTTTGGCTGTGGGCAGCAGCGCGGCGGAAACCTCCGCGCTGTTCGAAGTCTGAGGCGGCAAATGCACAGGATCCCAAACCAGGTGGGAGCCCGCGGGGATTACATCGAGCGACTTGACGGGAAGAGGCGCGCCTTTGCTGGCAGGGTTCACGGAGAGATGAAACGTGCCTAGTGAAACGCTGCCCGTGCAACCGCGTGGAACCGCAGCAAGACCAGGCGGAAGGAGTGCGAGGCACACTGCCAGAAACCGGTGCACGTTAATCAGACGCTCCTATAGCCGAGAAAGTTGAGTGGCCGGATCTTAAACGGCCCGGTCTTGTAGATGTGCATCTACTTCAATTTTGAGCAGCGGAATTGGCGGACGCCAATCCTGTCGGAAGGGGATGCGCTTCGCGGGTCACTCCGCGTCGACGGTCTTATCGAACCACAAATTCCACAGGCGCGGACCGTGCAACTGCATTCCCAGTACGCGGCCGCCGGCGTCGCGGATGAAATGCAACGACCAGGGGCCGGCCAGGAAGCGGTCGGCGCCGACCGGGTTTACCGCGACTTGCCATGCTGCGGCGCCGGCGATCCATAGGCGGCCATCGTTGATGTATATGCGGTAACGGGCATCGGCGTCGTGGCTGCGGTAGTCGCCGGTATAGGGAGTCGGGTCGACTGGGTCGGCGCTGGCGCCTTCCAGACGCCGATAGACGGTGCGCGGAAAGCGGTCCCAGGTGAGTGATATGGCGTCGTGCGAGAACTTGGTGAGCACCAGACGATTAGTCCCGGTATCGGTGAAGAGTTGGCGCTGGTTGAGCGGATAGAGCTTGAATTCGCCATCGGGCAGTTCGATCCACAAGCTATCGCTCGAACTCCAGGCGCGCGCGATCCAGCCTTGTGGCGACTCCCACACGCCATCGAGCTCGGGGAATCCGCTGGCGGGATAATCGATATCGGCCGCGCCACGCATAGGATGCAGCTTGTCTTCGAGGTACACATCCGCAATGCGGCGGGCCAGCAGCGGGCTTTCCTCATCTTCGCGATTGCAGAGGCAGGCCACGGTAAGGTGCTGCGCGGGGAAACGGATCATCTCCGATCTGAAGCCCGGCAGGCTGCCTGGATGGCTGACGGCTTCCAGGCCCGAATAACGGCCGAGAATTAACCCGGCGGCATAGGGCAACGGTTCGCCGGTGCGCAGGCGGCCGCGCGCGAACATGAAGTTGAGGAACGCCGCGCCGCCCACCACGGGGTTGTAGAAATTTTCGTCCCAGCTCAGCAGATCTTCCACGGTAGTAAAGAGACCACCCGCGCCCGACATAAGCATGGGTTGCGGAATCTTGCGGTAGCGGGAACCGCGCTCGACGTAGCCTTCGGCGCGGCTGTGAAGTTTTTGAGCCTGACCGTAGAACTGCGTGTTAGACATGCGCAGAGGGCCGAATAGCCGCTCTTCGGCGTAAGCCGCCAACGACATGCCGGTCACGCGTTCAACGATGGCGCCGAGCAGCAGATAGTCGGAATTGGTGTATTCATATCCCGCGCCAGGAGCGAAATTGAGAGCGGTCTGGCGAGCCAGCAGTTTCAGGCTGCCGGTGATGTCGAGCGGCTCTTCGGATCGGCCGGCGATCTCGAGCAGCGGGCCGAAATCGCGAAGTCCGCTGGTGTGGTGCAGCAGGTCGGCGACGGTGATGCCATCGGCGTACTTGGGAAGCTCGGGGATGAAGCGGCGTACCGGGTCCGTGAGATGCACTTTGCCGTTTTCGACCAGAAAAAAAAGCGCCGCGGCGGTGAACTGCTTGCTCATCGAGGCCACGTTGAAGGCGGTGGTTTCGGTGAGGGGCGCGTGGGTATCGAGATCCGCCAGGCCAAACGCGGTCTTGTAGACGAAGTGTCCGTTTTGAATTACGCCGACGGAGCATCCGGGCGCGTTGGGATCGCGCAGAGGCGCGATTACCTTGTTGACGGCATCGGTATGATCGTCCGCCAAGACGGGCAAGGCGATCGCGAACAGCAGGAGCGCGGTCCTGACCACGGATATTACTTTATCGCAGAAACGGCAAGGCCAATGCGCGGAACGTTGCCTTTACACCTCCGCGATTATCGCGGATTGCGGCGTCGGTACGAGCGGATACGCTTCCGCCTTGGTAAAGCCGGCATCGCGGCAGAACTTCACCAACTGCGACTGTGTGTAGGCGTCGCCCTCAGCGGTGCTTAGCAACATCGTTAAACTGAAGCCGGCGGCCACCGGCGGGGATATGCGATCGTCGTTCGGCGCCATCTCGAGAATCACAGCACGGCCGCCCGGATTCAAACTCGCGCGTACCTTGCGCATGAAATCGGTGCATGTCGCGGGCGAAAAGTGGTGCAGGAAATTGGTGACTAGCGCCATGTCGTAAGGGCCGCCTAAATCCTGGTCGAATGCGCTGCCAGGCAGCTTCTCGAAACGATCGGAGACGCCGGCCTTGTGAGCGTTCTCTGCAGCTACGTCGAGCACCGCGGCCCAATCAAGCGCGGTGATGCGCGCTTCCGGATTTCGCTTCGCGACGGCAATGCCGTAGAGACCGTGCCCGGCGGCGATATCGAGCACCCGCATGGGTCCGCTGCTGCGTCCCGCAAGCGCCGCGTCAGCCAGTAGGGGAGCGCCTAGCGCCGCCATGGGGGCCATGCTGCGCGCGAATTCCACCCACACCGGATTGTCCGGTTCCACCGAACCTTGTCCTGGCAGGCTGGTGCGGCCATTACGTACGATGTCGGCGAGATGGAACAAGGGGTCCTGCAGCGTCGTCGTACCCAGGAAACGCGACATCGAGGCCAGGCAAACGGGCGAGCGCGGATCGAGAAACGTCGCGCTGGTGGGCGAGTGCGCGTAGGTGCCACCGCTCTTCTGAATCAGACCAATAATGGTCAGATAGTCGCAGAGAATGCGCGTGCCCCGTTCCGAGGCGTGGCAGCGCGACGCTAGCGTGGCTGCGTCGGCAGGGCCTTCGCCGATGGCGCGGAACAGATCGACCTCAATTGCGGCGACGAGCGCCGCGCTGCGCTGGCCGGCCAGCAGGGTCTCAAAAACTATTCCCGGATTGGGAGCTTCGGAAGACGTGGGTTGCATAATTTATCGCAGAAGATTCGAGGAGCGGCCGGCGAAATCCAGCACCCAGTTGGGGAAGATGCCAAGAACCAGCGTGGCGGCGGCGGGCAGCAGCAGGGCTGCACTCAGACCGGGGGAGAGCGGTTCGGCGTTGGATGCGGCTTCGCTCGGTTCTTTCATATACATGACGACCAGAATGCGCAGATAGTAGTAGGCGGCGACGGCGCTATTCAGCAGACCGAGCACCGTAAGCCACACCAGGTGCGATTCGAGCGCGGCCTTGAAGATGTAGAATTTGCCGAAGAATCCGCCGGTGAGCGGGACGCCGATCAGCGAGAGCATGAAGATGGTCAACATCGCGGCAGCGAAAGGCTGCTTCTGCGCCAGGCCTGAGAAATCGTCGATGCTCTGATAGCGTTCGCCCTTGCCCGAGAGATGCGTCACAACCGCAAAGGCGCCAATATTCATGAACGCATAGGCGGCGAGATAAAACATGGCCGCTGCGACGCCGATATCGGATCGCGCGGTGAGCGCAACCATGACGTAGCCGGCGTGGGCGATAGAACTATACGCCAGCAGGCGCTTGATGTTCGATTGCAGCAGAGCTCCGAAATTTCCGATCGTCATGGAGAGTAGCGCCGACATCCATACCAGAGGCTCCCAGCCTGTTCCGATGGGTTGGAAGGCCGTCATGAAGATGCGCAGGAAGATGGCGAAGGCGGCGGCTTTGGGACCGGCGGAAAGAAATGCCGCTACCGGCGTGGGCGCGCCCTGATAGACGTCAGGAGCCCAAACCTGAAATGGCGCGGCAGAAACTTTGAAGGCTAGGCCGACAAACATCAGCGCGGCTGCGAGGCCGATGAAGAGGGGCGATGGAGATCCGGCGCCCGCTTGGGCGGCGCGGATGGCGGTGAGATCGACACTTCCTGTGGCGCCGTAGACAAGCGCGACGCCGTAAAGGAAGAAACCGGTAGCGAAAGATCCCAGCAGGAAATATTTGAGAGCAGATTCGTTGGCGCGTTTGTCGTCGCGCAGGTATCCGGCCAGGATATAGCTTGCGATGGAGGAGATTTCGAGGCCTATGAAGATGATGATCAGATCGTTGGCCGCCGCCATGATGCATTGGCCGGCAATGGAAAACAGAATCAGAGAGTGAAATTCCCCGGTTTCCACGTCCTGCACTTTGAGAAAACGATAGGACGCGAGAACCGTCAGGATTCCGACAGCCATCACCAATACGCGGAAGAAGGTGGCGAAGCCATCCACCATCAGCATGCCGCCGAACGCCGGACCTGGATCGCCATTGGCGGCGATGGCCGCCAGGATTGCGCCGGCTAACGCCAAAATGGAAATGTTCCCGGCAACGTTGGAATGGCGTTTCCGCAGCAGCGGATCAAGCACCATCAGGAGCGTGCCGGCTATGGTAAGGATGATCTCGGGACGGAAGCGGAGGAAATCCGTCAGGTTGAAGCTGACGTTAACGGGCACGTGCGACCTCCGAATGGGAACCGGTTTGCGGTCTGAGATCGACCCGGAACGGCACGTTCACCTGCGTTTGTTCGAGCACGCGGGCGGTGGCCTTGCTCACCGGCGGCAGGAAGGATTGCGAGTACACTCCCATCCACACCATCATTACGACCAGTGGAACCACTGCGGCCCATTCGCGCGGGTTGAGATCGAGGAAGTGATGGCGAACTTCTTCGCCGGTCTCGCCATAAAAGACTCGCTGGTAGAGCCAGAGCATGTAGCAGGCGGAGAGAATCACGCCGATGGCGGCATAGACGGCCCAGGTGTAGTTAGCAAGCGCGGTCCCTTGCAGCACCAGGAATTCGCCGACGAAATTATTCAGCATGGGCAGGCCGATGCTCGCTAAAGTAGTCACCAAAAACATAATGGAAAGCCACGGCGCGAGGGTCGCGACGCCGCCGTAATCCTTGATTTCGAGAGAATGCCGGCGTTCATACATCAAACCGACGAACAAGAACAGAGCCCCGGTAGAGATGCCGTGGTTCAGCATCTGGTAAACCGCGCCATCGAGGCCTAACTGCGTGAATGAAAACGTTCCTAGCACAACGAAACCGAGATGGCTCACCGAGGAATACGCCACCAGTTTCTTCATGTTGGGCTGTACCAAAGCGACCAGCGCGCCGTAAATGATGCCGATGATGGCCAGCGTGGCGATCCAGGGCGCGCATTGGCGCGCGGCCACGGGGAACATCGGCAGGCAGTAGTGCAGGATACCGAACGTCCCCATTTTCAGCATGACGGAGGCCAGCATAATGGAGCCGGCGGTGGGCGCTTCGACGTGCGCGTCGGGCAGCCAGGTGTGCAGCGGGAAAAGCGGAACCTTGATGGCGAAGGCGACGAAGAACGCGAGGAAGAGCAGCATGCCTTCTTCCGGTGAGAAGGTCAAACGGCCGCTCGAAAGCATGTCGAGAATCGCGGGGTAGCTGAAGGTGTCCGTTTTGTTATAGAGATAGATGATTGCCGCGAGCATCAGCACCGAGCCTGCAAACGTATACAGGAAGAACTTGACGGCGGCGTAGATGCGGCGGTCATGGCCCCAGATGCCGATCAGGAAGTACATGGGCACGAGGGAGATTTCCCAGAAGACATAAAAGAGGAACAGGTCTTGCGCGATGAAGACGCCGATCAAGCCGAATTCCAGCAGCAACAGAAAAGCGAAGAACTCTTTGGCGCGATGGTCGATGCTGCGCCAGGAAATCAACACGCAGATCGGCGTCAGAAAGGTCGACAGCATGACAAGCCAGAGGCTGATGCCATCGGCCGCGATGTGGAAATGAATGTCCGGCGTTGCGATCCACGGAATGTCGATGCCGAGTTGGTTGCCGGTGACGTTGCGGTCGAAGGAGAAAACCAGCCCGACGGAAAGCAGGAAGATTCCCAGTGAGGCGACCAGCGCCCACATGCGGCTCGCATTGGCGGAAGACCGCGGTATCGCGAGTGCGGCCAGGAACGCTGCCAGAGGAAGAAAGAGGATCCAGAGCAGCAGGTTCATCGGATACCTCCCGCGACGGACAAGGCGACAATCACCAGCACGCCGCCGAAGAGCACCCAGGTGGCATAGCTGCGAATATTACCCGATTGCATCAGGCGGAGAACGCTGCCCACGCGGCTCGCGGTGTGACCGACTCCGTTGACAATGCCGTCGATTAACCCGGCGTCGGCGCCCCTCCAGAGAACAGTGCGCGAGCCGTCAATCAACGGCTTGACGATGGTGGCGTCGTAAATCTCATCCACATACCACTTGTTGTATACAGCCTTGTACAAGCCGCCTATGCTGGCGGCAAACGAATCGGCCATGCCGGGCTTGACGACGTACATGACATACGCGACGGCGATTCCCAAAAGACCAAAGGCGACGGAAATAGCCACCAGCGTGAGGTTTTCGGGAGCCTCGCTCGCATGAAAGAATTCCGCCAGAAACGCGGGAATGGGAATGAAGCCGCCGCCCAGCGAAAGCAACGCCAGCACCACTAGCGGCGCGAGCATGACGGCGGACGATTCGTGGGGATGTTCATGCCCACGATATTGGCCAAAGAACGTCATGAACATGGCGCGGAACACGTAGAATGCGGTCATGCCGGCGGTGATTACGCCAACCCAGTACATCCACGGCGCGTGCTGGTTGGCAGCTACGAGGATGGCGTCTTTGCTGAAGAACCCGGAGAACGGCGGCACGCCGGCAATCGCAACGGCGGCGCACATCATGGTGGCGAAGGTCCACGGGATCTTCTTGCGCAGGCCGCCCATCTGGCGCATATCCTGTTCGCCCGAGAGCGCGTGAATCACGCTGCCCGAACCGAGAAAGAGCAGGGCTTTGAAGAACGCGTGCGTCATCAGGTGGTAGATGCCGGCGGAAAAGGCCCCGCATCCCACGCCCACGAACATGTACCCGAGCTGCGAAACGGTGGAGTACGCAAAGACCTTCTTGATATCGTTCTGCGCCATGCCGATGGTGGCGGCGAAGAATGCAGTGGCGATGCCGATGATGGCGATGACGTTCAATGCGTCCGGCGCATGCGCGTAAATCTGCCAGGAACGCGAGCACATGTAAACGCCGGCCGTGACCATGGTCGCGGCGTGGATCAGCGCCGATACCGGCGTGGGGCCGGCCATGGCGTCGGGCAGCCAGGTATAAAGCGGGATTTGCGCGGATTTACCGCACGCGCCCACCAGCAGCAGTAATCCAATCAGCGTTAGCGTGGATTGCGGCGCGCCCGGGGCCTGGTTAAAGACGGTTCCGAAATCGAGCGAGCCAAACTGCTTAAAGATGTAGAACATCGCCAGCGAGAAGCCGAAATCGCCAATGCGGTTGACGATAAATGCCTTATTCCCGGCGTTGGTGGCGAACTGTTTATCGAAGTAGAAGCCGATCAGCAGGTAGCTGCACAATCCCACGCCTTCCCAGCCAACGAATAGAACCAGGTAGTTCGATGCCAACACCAGCGTGAGCATGAAAAACATGAACAGGTTCAGGTAGGCGAAGAAGCGATAATAGCCGCCGAAGTTCGGTCCGTGCTCGTGGGCCATGTAGCCGATGGAATAAATATGGATCAACGAGCCGATGCCGGTGACGATCAGCAGCATGATGGCCGTCAGGCGATCGACGGTGAAGTCGCAGCCGATGTTGAAGGTTCCGCTCTGGATCCAGGTGAAGTAGTGTTCCGAGTAGGCGGTGTTCAGATCGCCCAGCCCAAGGAGCGTCTTCAGCACCCAGAGGAACGCCGCGACGACGCTGCCGATGGCGAAGACGTTGACCATGCTCTTCGAAAAACGGCGCCCGAAGATGCCGTTAATCAGGAAGCCGGCGAAGGGGAGGATTGGGATGAGCCAGAGTTGCATGGGTTTAGAGAAGTCGATTGAGCATAGCGCTTCAATCCTTCATCGAACTCACTTCATCGATATTGAGCGTGTTGCGATTTTTGAATACCGTCAGGATAATTGCCAGGCCGACCGCTGCTTCGGCAGCGGCTACTACCATGACGAAGAAGGCGAACAGATGGCCGTTCACTTGTTTGAACTGGTAGGAGAACGCGATGAAGGTGAGGTTCACGGCGTTGAGCATCAGCTCAATCGACATGAACACGGTGATGATGCTGCGGCGGAAGACAAAACCGGCCACGCCCAGCGTAAACAGAATAGCGCTCAGAATCAGATACCACGTGACGGGAACGCCGGACATTAATCCATCTCCTTTCGCGCCAGGACCACCGCGCCGATAATGGCGACCAGCACCAGGAGCGAGGTGATTTCAAAGGGCAGCAGGTCCGTGGTGAAAAGCATGCGGCCTACGGCGAGAGGGGTGCCGCCCGTAAAGCCACCGAACTTTACGGTGGGGTTGTCGGGATACCAGCGCTGAACGAAGTATGACGCCAGCAGCAATAGCGCGATCAATAGCGGGCCGCCAAGGACGCTGGCAACCAGGGACCGGCCTTGTTTCGACTCCGCGCCCGCGTTCAGCAGCATGATGACGAAGACAAACAAAACCATGACCGCGCCGGCATAAACGATCACTTGCGCGGCGGCGATGAACTCACCGCCCAATTGCAGGTAGAGCATGGCCAGCGAAGCCATAACGCCCACCAAAGACAGGGCGCTTGAAATAGGGTGGCTCTGCACCACTACATTGATGGCGCAGACTACCGCGACAATGGCGAAGACGAAGAAGAAGATGACGTCCATTTCAAGAGAACCAAGCCACCAGGAAACCGGTCACGAGCAGATTCAACATTGCCACCGGGAACATGAACTTCCACGCAAAACCCATCAATTGGTCATAACGGAAGCGCGGCAGGGTGGCGCGAATCCACATAAACACGAATAGAATGGCGCCGGTTTTGGCGACGAACCAGAAGAGCGGAATGAGCCAGAATTGCACCATCGGCAGAGCGAACACCGCAGCCATCAGCAAAAAGATGACGCCGAATGCGGGATAGGAAACCTTGTCGCGTTTGCGCACCGCCGTAGCGGCGTGAAAAAACAGGGCCAGCGCCGAGAGCAGGAAGATCAGCGTTGGGACGTAATTTGAACCGTACTCTGCGGCGAAAGGCGCCATCCATCCACCCAGGAACAGAATCGAAGCTATCGCGCTTACCGTCACCATATTGGCGTACTCGGCCATGAAGAAGGATGCGAACTTCATGCTGCTGTACTCCACGTGGAAGCCGGCTACCAGTTCATTTTCGGCTTCGGGTAAATCGAAGGGTACGCGGTTGGTTTCGGCAAACGCGGCAATGATGAAAAGAATAAAGCTGATAATCTGCGGAAAAGGGCCGCGCAGCACATTCCAGTGAAAGATATTGCCGGCTTGCGAATCGACGATGCCGCGCAGGCTTAAGGTATTTGAAAGCAGCAGCGGCGCCGCGATGGCCAGCGACATCGGCAATTCGTAGCTGATCATTTGCGCCGAACTGCGCAACCCGCCAAGCAGCGCGTACTTATTGTTCGATGACCACCCCGCGAGTGCGATGCCATAGACGCCCATCGATGAAACCGCGAGGATGAAGAGAATGCCAATGTTGAGATCGGCAAGCTCCATGCCCGTGCGGTGCCCGGCCACGGTAATCACCGGGCCGAAGGGAATGACGGAGATGGAGATCAGCGCCATGAAAACGGCCAGGAACGGCGCCAACAGATAGAAAAATGTGTTGGCGTACGGCGGCATCATGTCTTCTTTGGTAATCAGCTTGAGGACGTCAGCCAGCGGTTGCAGCAAGCCATGCCACCCGACGTTATAAGGGCCGGGGCGAACCTGAACGTGGGCGATTACCTTGCGCTCCACCCACTGCAAATAAGCCAGCACATGCATCAATATGCCGACAACTATCGCCGTCTTGATTAACGAGATGACGTAGAAGTTGTCGAGCAGATTACTCAATTGATTCATTGGCGCTGCCGGCTTTCCAAAACCGAATTCAGTACCTTAGAATAACGCCCGAGCGTGCCTGAGTCGAACAGTCCGTTGTGATCTGAGCGCACCAGATCGGGCCGGGCCGTTACGGTGATGCGTCCGTTCACCGGCATAGTCTGCGCGGCGCCGCCGGTGGCGATCACCGGGACGGGAATATCATAGCCGCGAACCTGTTTGCGGATCTCTTCGAAGACCACGTCCGAAACCCAGGGGCCAAGCGCGGCGGCGACGCCCATCTCGCGCGCCAGGAAGCCCATGATCTCCAGATCGGGCTTGGCGCCCATGGTGTTGATGGCCTTTTTCAAGCGCTGGATCTCACCGGTGCCGTTGGTGATGGTGCCGTTCTTTTCGTACGCGCTGGCGGAAGGAAGAACCACGTCGGCCTGTTGTGCGGTCTCGGTAAGGAACATGTCCTGGACAACCAGGTAGCGGGCGCGCTTGGCGGCGCCGTCTTTATATGGATTCGCTCCAACCACCCACAGGACGTTCAGGTCGGCGGCAAGCATTTCGTCCAAATGCATGCCTTCGCCGGCCGGTTTGTAACCGGGGAGCAATTCCGGCGTGAGACCCATATCCACCGCGCCGCGCGAATTCGAATAGTCCACCAGGCAAACGTACTTTACGGGAATCCCGAGCGATTCGCCGAAATCGACCAGCTTGGCGATATCGGCGCCCTTAATGGAATCGTCGAAAAGCACCACCAATTCGGACTCGGACTTGAGCTTGTCGCGCATGCCTTCCAGCGCTTCGAGGCCGCTCGCCCGAACGCTCACGGCGGAGTATTTGTCCTCGCGCACCGGCTTGGCCGTGGCGACGTAAATCTTCGCCTCGTGGTGCCGGTAGTTGGCGCGAATCTGGAAGGAGAGCAGCGGATGTTCCAGCGCCAGATCGGCGCCCAGAATCAGGAAAGCCTTGCGGTAATAGAGATCGGCCACCGTGCCTAACTTGCCGGTTTTGCCGCTCAAAGCATCGAGCAGGGTGACCACATCGCCCGTCCGGTGATGATCGATATTATTGGTGCGCAGGACTTCGCGGGCGAATTTCTGCAGATAGAAATTCTCTTCGTTGGTGGTGTGGTTAGACCCGATTACGCCGAACGAGCCGCCATCGGCCAGTTCCTGGGTGAACTTCTTGGCCACCGCGGTGAGAGCTTGCGACCAGGACACCTCTTCCAACTTGCCGTTGACGCGCATCAGCGGCGCTTGCAGGCGCTCGGCGTGATCGTAGAAATCGAACGCATAGCGGCCCTTGATGCAGAGGAATTCGCCGTTGATGCCGGAATGGTCGCGGTTGTTGCCGCGAATGATCTGGTCGTTACGCGTGCCGAGCGTAGTCTTGCAGCCATCGGCGCAATGCGTGCAGATGGTGCCCACGTGCGTCATCTCCCACGGGCGTGTCTTATAACGATACGCCCCGCTGGTGAGCGCGCCCACCGGGCAGATGTCGATGCACATGCCGCACTCATCGCAATTGAGGTGATCGCCCTCGTTGGGCGCAATCTCAGACACCGCGCCGCGGTTGATCACGCCAAGCGCCGCCACGCCCATTCCTTCATTGCAAACGCGCACGCACCGGAAGCACAGGATGCAGCGCGGGGCGTCGAAATAAACAACCGGGGAGAACTGCTTTTCCGGGGTGTGAATCTTGATCTCTTCGTAACGGCTCTCGCCCGCGCCGTAACGGAAGACCATGTCCTGCAGTTCGCACTCGCCGCCCTTGTCGCAAACCGGGCAATCGAGCGGGTGGTTGGTGAGCAGGTATTCCAGGGTGTACTTGCGCGCATCGGTCACCATCTTGGTTTCCGAGCGGACCACCATGCCTTCGGCCACGGGAAGCGTGCATGCCGTCTGCATCTTCGGCATTTTCTCTACTTCCACCAGGCACATACGGCAGGCGGCCTGCAAAGAGTAGCCTTCGTAGTAGCAGAACGCGGGAATTTCGATGCCGGCCGCTTTAGCGGCATCGATGACCAGGGTTCCCGGCGCCGCCTGCAGTTCGCGGCCGTCCAGGGTGAACTTGACCATGTTGCTGGTAGGGTCGGCCATTATACTGTCACCAATCGGTCCGCATGCTCGGTAGCGACCGGACCTCGTCGCAGATATTCTTCGAATTCATGGCGCCACTTCACAACAATGGATTCGATGGGCAGGGCGGCGGCATCGCCCAGCGGGCAGAACGTTCGCCCCAGCATGTTGCGCGAAAGGTCGCCCAGCAGGTCGATGTCTTGCGTGCGGCCGTGCCCTTCGTAAAAGCGGGTGAGAATCTTGCGAATCCAGGTCGTGCCTTCACGGCACGGAATGCACCATCCGCAGCTCTCATGCGCATAGAAGCGAATGATGCGTAGCGCGGCCTTCACCATGCACGTATCTTCGTCCATGATGACCACGCCGCCCGAGCCGAGCATGCTCTTGCGGGCGGCCATGGAATCATAATCCATAGTGGCGCCGACGCACTCTTCGGCGGTGAGTACGGGGCAGGAGGATCCGCCTGGGATGAATGCCTTCAACTTCTTTCCGTTGCGGATGCCGCCGCCCACTTCCTCAATCATCTGGTCGACCGGAAAGCCCAGGCGCAACTCGTAAACGCCGGGCTTATTGACGTGCCCAGTGAGGCAGGTGAGTTTGGTGCCGCCGGCTTTAGGCACGCCGAGATCGGCGAATGCTTTCCCGCCATCGAGAATAATTGGAGGTACGGCGCAGAACGTCTCGACATTATTCAAGACGGTGGGGCATTGGAAGGCCCCAACGACGGCTGGAAACGGCGGCCGGATACGCGGAATGCCGCGCTTTCCCTCGAGCGATTCGAGCAGGGCCGATTCCTCGCCGCACTCATATGCGCCCGCGCCCGAATGGGTGTAGAGTTCAAAATCGAATCCGGTACCCTGAATGTTTTTGCCCAGCCACCCTTTGGCGTACGCCTCGGCGATGGCCTTATCCATGATGTTGATTAGGTAGCGGTATTCGCCACGGATGTAGATCCAACCGGTATGGGAATCGACCGCCAGGCCGGCAATGAGAATGCCTTCGATCAGCAGGTGCGGATCGTATTCCATCAGCACGCGATCTTTGCACGTGCCGGGCTCGCTTTCATCGGCGTTGACGACGATGTACTTCGGCTTGGGCGAAGTGCGCGGAACGAAGCCCCACTTCATGCCGGTGGGGAACCCTGCGCCGCCGCGGCCGCGCAAGTTGGAGACCTTCACTTCGTTGATAATCTCCTCGGGCGTCATGCCAGAGGCCTTCTTGAAGGCTCTATAGCCGTCGTTGGCGAGATAAGTATCGATCGAAGCGGAGTTCTCCATGCCGAAACGGCGCGTCAGCACTCTGGTTTCTAGCGGGCTGGGTTCGTTGTAGAGCTGCATGGGGTTCGTTTTCGTTAACTACTGCTTCGGCCTCAGATCGTCCAACAACTGGTCGAGCTTCTCGGGCGTAACGTAATGGTGGAAATCGTAGTTGATCTGAACCGCGGGGGCCCACGAACAGGCGCCAATGCATTCCACCTCTTCAAGCGAGATCAGACCGTCGGCCGTGACTTCGCGGTGGCCGATGCCCAGCTTTTTGCAGGCGTGCTCCCAAAGCTTGTCGCCATCCCAAAGCAAACAACTGATGTTGGTGCAGATCTGCACGTGAAACTTACCCCACGGCTTCTTGTGGAGCATTGAATAATACGAAAGGACTTCGTTGACGGCGAGCGGCGTTACGCCCACGCGCTTGGCAACTTCATTAATTAGCTCGTCGGTGCAGTGCCCGATTTCATCCTGGGCGTACATGAGCATGGGGATCATGGCCGCGCGTTGCCGGCCTTCCGGGTAGCTCTTCAGCAGCTTGTCGATGCGGGCCTCAAGCCCGGGCGAAAAGGTCATGACAGACTCGTACCGCGTTCGCGCCCGTACGGCGCAGATGCAGGATGTGGCGGCTTCATCCTTGACTATACTGGGTCGAAAATGGGGGTGTCAACAGACGACGCAAGCGATTTTAGCCACAACCGCCTAACGCTGCGCCCAATATTGATGACGCGACTGCACCGTAAGGCCCTTTTGTTTGGCCGTTAATTGGATCGCACGAAATCCCGAGAGGGTCACCGGCGTATCCGAGACGTAGCCCATGTTGTACTGCGTGCGCAGTTCCTTCTGTAAGATTTCGAATATTTTATCCACCGGCTGCTTCTTGCTGACCTCGAAAAAACTGCCGCCGGTCTCGTTCGACAGGCGCTCCAGGACCCGTTTCCCGTCGCCGCCGCCAAACAATCCGTAGGCCCCGGAGTCGGAGTAGAGAATGGAATAGATCAGGGTATCGGCCCGCTGCGCGGCTTCTACCGCGTCTTGCACGCTGCCGGAGCTGCCGAGATCTACGCCATCGGAGAGCACAATGAGCGCCTTCCGGCCCGTCTGCTTGCTCATGACGTCCTGCGACGCGCGCACAACGGCGTCATAAAGCAGCGTGCCGCCGCCATTTTGTATGCGCACCTGGCGCATGGTCTCGGTATCCACATACGCCAGGGCATCGCCTAACTTACCTACGATGGACGTGAGCGGCTGGCGCAACTGCACGGCGCTATCGAACTGCATGATGAAGACCTGATCCTTCTTGTCGCGCACCACCTGGTCGAGGAACGTCATGCTGGCGCCGCGCTCGGCTCCCAAAACCTTCCGTTGGCTGCCGCTGGTATCGATCATCAGACCGAGCGTCAGCGGCAGATCGCTCTCGCGGGCGAAGTAACGGATGGTTTGGGGGCGGCCTTCCTCCGACAACGAGAAATCGTCTTTATTGAGCTCGGTCGCAAGGGCGCCGTTTTTGGTTCTGACCGTGGCAAGAACATTTACCACCTTGACGTTCGCGGAAAAGACCGGATCGTCTTGTGCGTGGGCAAGCTGGGCGCCCAGCAAAGCCGCCGCTGCGGATAGAACTTCGCGTCTGGTGCAACGACCCTGCATGTGAGACCTAGTCCCTCTCTTAAGTTTAGGCTGGTCAGAAGAAATCGTGGGTTGATTCCGGCTCAGGTAATTTACCAAGTGAAAGATAGAGCGGAATAGCGGAAGGTGCGGAAGCCGTAGGATTTTCTCATAGTGACTTTAGCTTTGTTGTTCAGACCCTCGACGACTCCGCTGGAAAGCAACTTCTGAGCGTGGAAATAGTTGAGGATCAGTTCGCGGTGCTGGCGCAGTGACCGGGCGATCTTCTTCATAGGCTCCGAGGCGGGAGCGCATCACCTGCCGACACCAATCATCGAGGGCTTTCCGGCCGGTAATCGGAAACGTTGTCCCGTTTCGAGATTCTCTTCGCGTTTGAGTAGCAGCCAGCGCGACTTCTTCAGCACTGGCACGCCGCCCTCGGTCGCCATGCGGCGAGATTCTCCAGCACGGACTTCGTCCAGCGCCTTGTTCATTTTCGCCATGGTGTGGAAACGATCAAGGATGTGAAGCGCCTCGGAGCACTTCTCGCGAATGACATGCAGATAGGAATCTCGCGAGGGCCCGTGGGAGGTGATGACTCCCAGAAGCTCTGTGGGCCTTCGTGCAGAGTCGTGACCCATCTCGAATCGCTTCGGAGGGCGACGGCTGCGGAGCCGCCATGCGCACGGCGCCGATTGGCGTGTTCCATCTGTCGAGCAGGCTGGATGAGCTGATCCGGGGGGCTTATGAGTGCGCTATCCCTACCCATGGCGGACAAATGGCTGTTTGCGCGGCTGCCGCGGTGGCGGGTGCTGTCTCAGCAGCACTCGATGGCAGACCAAGCGCCGAGGTGGTGCTGATGGTAGCGATACGGGCATCCAAGGAGGCCGAAACCCTCCGGCCTTCCGTTGAAGCGGGCGCCGAAGGGCAGCTATTTAAAATCGCGATCAGTTCCATGGCACGTAGGCGAGTGCCGGCGACCCGTATTCGCGAAGGGCGCTCAAACTCCCTGGCCCGTGATGTATTGGCCGCTACTGGCCTTGCCGGCTCGCCGACAGATCCCTGCTCAAACGACGCAGATTTACCGTCCTTCGGGTCTGCCGTCCTCGCCGGCTTATCCGGCGTCGGATTCGTTGGCCGTGCGTTCTGAGCTTCCCGACTTCAACCACATCAGTGACCCACAGATTTCTCCAGCTGGGCTCAATTTTCGGAGAGTTTCTCTACATGATCGATGACCAGTATCTGCGCCTGGCCTTTGGCCGACGTAAGTTTCAGGCCGAGCTGCTCGTGCAGCCCATTCAGAAAGGTAGTTCCGTCGGCGTCGGGCTGAACTCCGCTGGCGCGCTTAACGTCGTCGGCCGCGCGCTGAACTTCGTTGGCCGTAGGACTCGCCGCCCCGGAGCCGTACTCGAGCTTGCGCCGACCTTCGGCGGCGGTGGGACTCGCCAACTCGGGGCCATACTCAACCTGGAAATCGAAAGCTCCACTCAGACCTGTGTCATCCACCACGGGCCGATTGACGGCGCTCGGCCCGATGAACGGCGCGTGCGGGAGCATCTTTGCCAGAGATGCCGTGGTGATGTTGCGGCTTCCCCAGCGGACGCGCGCGCGATCGGGCGTTCTCTCAAACATGTACATCTCGCAGATCGACGGAAAGACTTTGGCGTCCGCCAGTGGGCTGTCTATATTGCCGGTAGCGGGACAAGGCGGACCATCGGAGTGCGGCCGCAGGTTCGGGCCCAACTTACCGGCGTGCTCGACTTGATGGAGGCCACATCGAATGCCATCTTGCCGCCCGCGACGGCCTGCCAATCGATCTGGGCGCGCAGAGGCGCATTGATTACTCCAAGCGCGAGGGGCAACGCAACGGCCAGGGTTCCGCCAGTCACAAGCAACATCTTCTGGGCGGCGCTCAATCGGGCTTGGCTGCGGTTCATCATGATTTCCTCAATTCTCTTCCTCAGATTGGCGCCGGTGACTCCCGACACGCAGCGCAACGGCGGCTGCCAATAGAGGTCGCAGATTTTCAGGATGCCTTCGGCATAGACCTCCGGCTGGTTGCCGAGGCGGAGAACTTCTTCGTCGCAAGCGCGCTCTCGTTCCTCCATCAGGCGAGCGCCCAGCCACCAGATCAAGGGGTGGAACCAAAACAGCGCTTCGACCATCATGTGCAGGGCGCCGGTGAGGTTATCGCGGCGGCGGACGTGGCAGAGTTCGTGTGCAAGTACTGATTCCATTTGCTCCGGCGTGAGTTGAGCGGCAATCCCCTCAGGCAGCAGCAAGACCGGACGGAGCACGCCGAATACGCCGGGCTCTAGAATCGCCGGCGATAACATGACCTTGATCGCGAACCCGAATTCCACGGGCGACGCCGCGGCCAGCGCTGCGCGAATCTGACGCGACGTTCTCCACCAGCGCGAGAGGAGGAGCGCGAAGCCGGTGGCCCATAGCGACCAAAGGACGGTTGGCATCAGAGGCGCCCGGGACGGCTGTGAAAGCGCGAAGCTGGCAGCGGGGCTCGACGCGGTAAACGGAAGGCTGACGCGCTCGATTGCGGTCGCAATTGGCGGCATAATCCGGGCCGGTTCCTGCCTTCCGAAGTGGCCACCAACCATCGCAAGCACTGAAAACGGAATCAGAAACTTCACCGATGCCGTGAGCCAAAGCCAGGATCGCGCCGCCGCCCGATTCTTTTGCAGTACGAGCGTCATGAGACCAACGACGGCGGCAAACACAGTCGATTGCCACAGATGATTTGCTACGGCCTGCAATTGGCTGGGAATCACTTGCTCGTGTCCTTCCTCGCAAGCGTTCGGAGCGCTTTTCGCGCTTCACGGATCTCCTCTGGAGTCAGCCTTCCGGACTCGATCAAGTGCGTCATAATCGGCAGTGTCCTGCCGCCGAACCACGACACCAACTCGTCGATCATCCGGCGTTGCGCTGAACCGCGCGAGGTGACAGCCTCGAAGATGTGTGCGTTGCCAATCCGTTCGGTGCGGCGTATCGCCTTCTTGGCTTCCAGGCGGTTCACGACAGTCTGAACGGTAGTGTAGGCGAGGCGCTCCGGTTCAGGGAATCCGTCGACCAACTCGCGGATAGAGCAAGGTCCTTTGCTCCATAGCATCTCCATGATTCGGAGTTCCAGTTTCGTCAGCTTAGGAGTGGGCATCGCGAAATTTAGGCTACTACAGAAGGCTGTAGACTTCAAACGGTTTTGTTGGGGTGTTCTTGGGTGTGGTTGGTACGAACCGTCGGCATCCAGGCCGCCGCTCTGCATAGCACGATCAAGACCATATCTGGTGGGAAACGGGAGTGTCCCATCGATAGACGATGGGGCTTGACACGCGAGCCATTCTGATTCATACTTCCATCGATAGACGATGGGAAAACGTGAGACGCTCGAACTGCTTCCCGGTACGCTGGATCTGCTCATCTTGAAGGCGCTGGTGCGCGGCAAGATGCACGGCTACGGGATCGCCCAAATGCTGAAGGCCGCGTCGGAGGATGTTCTCGATGTGGGGGAAAGTTCGCTCTATCCGGCCCTCCAGCGGCTGTTGTTGAACGGTTGGGTGATGGCCGAATGGGGGGCATCCGAGAATAATCGACGTGCCCGCTTTTACACTCTTACGGCCGCTGGACGTAAACGGCTGGCCCATGAGCGCGCCGATTTCGAGCGCATGGTTGCCGCCATACAACGAGTGCTCCAAACCAACTGAAAGAGATGGCCATGACCAAGTTATTCCGGCGAATTCGATATTGGTTGAACCGCGGCAAAATGGACGCCGAGTTGGCGGAAGAGATGGAGTTTCACCGGGCGATGCTGGGGGACGGTGGTCCCGCGGCGTCTGCGATGGGGAACGCGACGCTGGCGCGAGAGAGTGCCCGCGGCGTATGGATCTGGCCGTGGTTAGAGAGTCTGTGGCGGGATGCAGTCCATGCCGTCCGTGGGATGCGAAGACAACCTGGGTTCACAATTACGGCGCTTCTGGCGTTGGGCAGCGCGATCGGATTGAATACCAGCCTGTTTACGATTTTCAATGCTGTCGCACTAAGGCCTTGGGCAGTCCAAGACCCTGCGCGAGTGGTTAACGTGTATCCATTCGCTCCGGAGGGCAGGGGCGGCTTTGGAGCTGCCGAGTATCGCTACCTGTCGCAACATACGCGGACTTTCAGCGGACTCATCGCGATGCAAAATGGCGAACAGGTCAAGCTGGACGAACGGTTCCAGCAACTGACATACGTTAGCGGCAATTACTTCCAGGTGCTTGGTGTGGCGATGGAGCGCGGCCGCGGATTTCTGGAGCAGGAGGATGTTTCGGGCGCGCCGGAGGCCGTGGCCGTGATTAGCCACGATCTGTGGCGGAACCGGTTTGGAGCGGACCCGGGAATAGTGGGGCGGAAGATCCGGCTGGATGACGTTCCGTTCATCGTAGTGGGCGTCACGGCCGAGGATTTTACCGGGACAAATCCGCTGCGGAACGACATCTGGACGCCTCTTCCGGCGCGAAGGCTTTTGAGGCCGAATGATCCCGCTGTTAAGGGGTGGCTCACGTCTTTCGACTACTGTTGCATGCCTGTTGCAGGGCGGCTTGCGGCCGGCGCCACCCGGGCGCAGGCTCAGGCGGAATTGTCGAACCTGGCCGGCCAACTTCCGGCGACACGCTGGGCTGCCCGCCAAAGGACGCAAATCGTAGTCGCGGGCACATCATGGATCGAGAGTCCGCAGAAGAAGCGGCAGGTGCTTCCTATGATCGCCGTGCTGTTTTCCGCGGTCACTCTGGTCCTGCTGTTGGCGTGCGCCAACGTCGGAAACTTGCTGTTGGCAAGGGCGGGCGCGCGGCGGCATGAGATCGCGGTACGGCTCTCCCTAGGCGGCGGGCGCGTTCGCCTGATACGCCAACTGCTGGTCGAAAGCATGTTGCTGGCGCTCGCCGGAGCGGGTTTGGGACTGGCAATGGCGCTGGTGGTCCCGGCCGCTATAGTCCGCCGGTTGGCAGTCGATCAGGTTTTTCACGTGGCGCTCGATCTCAACGTTCTCGGCTACACGATTGGCGTGGCGTTAGCATCCTGTTTGGCATTTGGCCTGGCTCCGGCGCTTCATGCTACCCGACGGGGAATTTCGTCGGCGTTGAAGGCCGGAGCGGGTCCGGAGGGCGAGCCCCGCGTACGGTTAACGTTGCGCAGTGTGTTGCTATCGGTGCAGGTTGCCATCAGCGTGATTCTGCTGGCAAACGCGGGACTCCTGGTTCGCAGCATGCAGAGGACGCAATTGCTGGACCCGGGATTTGACGTCCGGAATGCGACGGTGCTTTCGATCGACTTGCCGGCGAGCCAGTACACAGGCCCCCGTACGATGGAATTGACCAACGCATTGCAGGCGGAACTCGATCATCAAACCGACCTGCCCGCATGGGGGCTGGCGATGAATCCGCCGTTGAGCAACACCAACGACAGTACTTCGTTCCGGCCTACGGAGCAGCAGGGTTCACGTAAGCTTCACATTCTCTATAACGAGATTTCAGCCGGCTATACCGAGGCGTTGGGAATGCGGTTGCTTGCCGGGCGCAATTTCGTACCTGAGGATGCCTCGCGCGACGTAATCATCATCAATGAAGCGGCGGCAAAGCGCTGGTGGCCGGGAGAGAATCCGCTGGGACGGACTGTCCTGGCAAACGAAAGTATGCGGCAGATTGTCGGGGTGATTTCCGATATGTATACCAACGATCTCTCCTCGATCGAAGCCGTGATTTACCTTCCACTCACCGGCCATTGGGGGGCGCCATTCGTCATCGTACGTAGCCGCGGCGCAGTTGCCCTGGATCGAATTGCGGCCATTGTGAAACGCATTGAGCCGCGCGCACAGGTTCACGCCGAACCTCTGTCCGCGAGTTTCAGCCGCAAACTGCAGCCTGCGATTTTGGGCTCGGAGGTGGCGGGATTCCTCGGCCTGCTGGCCTTGGCGATCGCATCCGTCGGAATGTCCGGCGTGTTCGCCTATGTGGTGGGCCAGCGGACCAGAGAGATCGGAGTGCGGATGGCGCTTGGCGCCCGGCCCTCGCAAATTGTGGGGTTGGTGCTGGGATCGAGCGCACGCGCTCTCGCATTCGGCCTGGTCTGCGGGATTGCGGGCGCAGCAGGAATCTCTACGCTATTGACCCACGCGCTGCCGGGGATCGACCCAGCCGACCCGTTTGCATATTTCAATGTCGTGATGTTGCTGAGCGCCGCGGTCGTATTGGCTAGCGCCATTCCGGCAAGACGCGCGACGCAGGTGGATCCGGTACGCGCGCTGCGGTGGGAGTAAATTGACGCCGCCGTTTCCGGCCCATCATTTCCCGCCGGACGCCGAACCACGACACCAACTCGTCATCATCCGGCGTTGCGCTGAACCGCGCGTGGTGACAGCCTCGAAGATGTGTGCGTTGCCGACTCCTCGGACGAGGCTAAGTTTAAGGCGACAGCGGCCTGCGAGAATACGGGTTGTGGGTTTTGATCGCTTGAACTCTGGAACGGTCCGCCGGCGCGGCGTCATTTGCGGCGCGTTGCTTCTCTCGCTCCTGGTGTGTATCCCCGGCTCGTCCACGCCGCCGGATACATTCCGGTTCGCGATTTTGGGCGATCGTACGGGCGAAGCCCAACCAGGCGTGTTTGAACAAATTGGGAAGGAGATTGCCGCTGCCAACCCCGCGTTCGTGATCGGCATTGGCGACACCATCCAGGGCTTGGACGACGCCACGGCAGAGGCCGAGTGGCGGCAGGTAGACGCCCTATTGCAGCCATTCCGTGCTCATGCGCTGTATCTCGCGCCCGGGAATCACGACGTCTGGTCGGACGAATCGGCGCGCCTGTTTCAGAAGTATACGAAGCGCCCGTTGCATTACAGCTTCGATTATGAGCAGCTGCATGTGACCGTTTTGGACAACAGCCGGTCCGATCAACTTCCGCCGCAGGAACTGGCTTTCCTCGAAACAGACTTAAAGGCGCACGCTGCACAACCCGTCAAGATGATCTTTTCGCACCGGCCTTCCTGGCTGCTCGACGCGGCCACCCAGAATACGAATGCCCCCTTTCATCAATTGGCAAAACGCTACGGCGTGCAATACGTCATCGCGGGACACATTCACCAGATGATGCGCTTTGAAGTGGATGGCGTGACCTACGTCTCCATGGCAAGTTCCGGAGGACACCTTCGCCTGTCAGGCGCCTATGAAGACGGCTGGTTTTTTGGACACGGGGTAGTGCAAGTGCGCGGCACGAGCGTGGACTTCCAGATGGAGGAGGCGGCTGCGCCACACGGCAAAGGCAGAACCAGCAAACTTACCGATTGGGGCATGATCGGGCTGCTTAAGAAGCCCGCGAAATGAGGACGGCGAATACCAATCTGTTTATGCGGGTTTGATCTTCAATGCGAACGCGTACGGATTCGGCTTTTTTTCAGGCAGGGTAACCACCAGCCCCTCGGCCCCGCGCGCGAACTTAAGCGCTCCGGACGCGCCCAGTAACTCGAGCTTTCCAATCTCGCCGGGATATGCGCTCGCCCCTGACGCAAGAGTGCGGATGGTAAGT
Organism: Bryobacterales bacterium; assembly: GCA_963703295.1. GTDB lineage: Bacteria > Acidobacteriota > Terriglobia > Bryobacterales > Bryobacteraceae > PALSA-243. The sequence continues at coordinate 5,364,715 of OY969810.1, read as the reverse complement.
TTGCCATCTTCCGGCCAGCCGAGCGCGATTGCGTAAAGCGAATCGCTTTTCGCGGTGAAGCGAATATCCTGTGACGTATAAGGTCGCGTCTTGTTCTCGTTAAAGTTCCCAGAACCCTGAACGTCCGGAGGCCCTTCGCCAAAGACGGAAAAGGGACGTGTCCCGAAAATCGCCTCGCCATTATCCGGCATCCAGGAGGCGAGCCCATCCAGCACCTTTCGCTCGTCCTCGTCAATCTCGCCGCTGCCGCGAAGCGGAATGTTGAGTAATAGATTGCCGTTCTTACTTACAATGTCCACTAACATCTTGATGACCGTGTCGGCGGTCTTATAGGTGTGGTTCTCGAAGGTGGATCGCTTATAGTGCCAATCTCCGATGCAGGTATCGGTCTGCCAGGCCGAAGGAAGAATCCGGTCGGCGCGCCCGCGTTCGATATCGAGTACCATCGTGCCCAGGTGGCCCGGGATCAAGCCCTTCGAGGTGAGCACCGCCTCCAGACGCCCGCCATGATTCGCCATATTGGCGTTGTAGTAATGCGCCGCGATATCCAAGCCGGCCTGCCCCAGCGGTAATTCCGTATTGTCGAAGTAAAGGAGATCCGGGCGATATTTATCCACCAGCTCCTGGCACCGCAGAAACCATCGATCGACAAATTCGGGATTTCCCGGCGGCGGCGCCTCGGTCCACTTCGCATCATGCTGGTTATGCCAATCCCGCGCTTCCTTAATCGTAGTGATACCTTTCGGCAGCGGCATCGTCGCGCCGGTGTACAGTTCCTGCGGATCAAGGCCTTCCCACCACTTACCCTCGCCTTGCGCCTTAGTAGTGAACCCGTCATAGGGAACGCCCGCAAGAGGCCCTTCCGGATCGTACCCGTAGGCGGTTTGAAACCAGTGCCAGGCGTGCCCCGAATGATTGGTAACGCCAAATCGCAAGCCGTGATCGCGCGCGGTCTTGGCCCAAATCCCGATGATGTCTTTCTTCGGACCGATGCGCACCGAATTCCAGTTATGGTAAGTGGAGTCGTAACAATCGAAGTTATCGTGATGGTTGGCCAGGCCCACAAAGTAATGAGCGCCGGCTTTCACATAGAGCCGCATCAGCGCCTCGGGCTCCCAACCTTCCGCCTTCCACAGGTTGTCCATCTGCATGAAGCCGAATTGCGAAGGGTGCCCGTAGTGCTCTACATGAAACTTGTTCTGCGGATGGCCTTGGATATACATTTGGCGGGCATACCAGTCGCCTTGCTCGGGAACGCATTGCGCTGTCCAGTGCGCCCAGATGCCGAATTTGGCGTCGCGAAACCAGTCGGGCGCCTTGTATTGAGCCAGCGATTCCCATGCCGGGTTGAAAGGGCCAGGCGCAAGCTTGCGCGGCGGCAGGCCGGTCTGCGCCCCAAGCCGGCGTGACAACCACGCCGCGGGCGCGGCGCCGGCCAGTCCCCGAACGACGGATCTTCTTGTGATCATCGCTTTCCCTCCTACATCTCTTTCCGCATTACGCTATCCATCTGAAAATCCGTCAAGCCGGCACTGTGATGGGCGCTCACGTTCTTCGCTTTCATCATCACCAGAGTGGGGACTCCATCCGCTTTTGCGGGTTTACAATTCTCAAGTTCGATGCCTTCGACGCTGTCGAATACAAACGCCGGCCGGCGGTCTTGCTTCAGCGTCTCGACGCGAACATCGTTCAATTCGACTCCCTTTGCATGGCGAATGAAAAATCCATACGCTGGAAGGATCCCGAACATGGATGGCTCAGGATACTCCTTCTCACGCTCTGGCGTATCGTACGGTTCTCGCGGAGGAACGCCGCCCGCCCCGCGAAAGAAGAATCCATTCACCAGATCCGGCGATTGCTTCGCGACCTGATCGAGCGACAGGCCGCCTTTATACACCAGACGGATTCCGCTCAGCTTGACGTCCTCTACATCGTGTTCCGGGACGCCGCTGATGATGGAACCATAGCGAGGGTCGGCATTATAGGCCGTTACGTTGGTGATGCTGATGCGCTTAATAGAACCCACCGCGACGCCTTCGGGAGCGCGCATGCGGGCGCCCAGGCGGATGAAGATAGGCGCGTTCGAAACCTCCCGCATGGTGATGTTCGAAACCGTCACGTCTTCGATGTGCGACCCATCGACGCTCTCGAGCGCCAGGCCCCGGGACGTGTCGAACACAATATTCGAGATGGCTATGTTGCGGAAATCGCCCTCGGACTCCGTGCCTATCTTGATCCGCCCGGTAGGGCCGTCGTGATCCGGCGCCTGTTTTACGGTGCGTTTGTAAGTCCCGTCCAGTAGCGAACCGATCTCGAAGCCACTTACCAGACAGTTAGTAATGGTAATGTTCTCGCTCACGCGCGCGGCCCCCAGGGCGTGAGTCCCCTTGAGCGTGATGGCGTCGTCGTTGGGCGAATTGATGCTGGAATTCGAGATGCGCACGTTGCGGCAAGAATCAATATCGATACCGTCGCGGTTGGTATCGATCATGACGTTGTCGATAGTCAGGTTATCGACGCCGGTTGCGAGAATTCCGAAGTGCCCGGCGTTAGCCAGGGAAAAATCTCGCAGGGTGACGTTCCGGCAGAGTTTCAACGCTATGGCTTTATCGCCTCCCGCGCCGCCGCCGCGGTTCAGCGCCTTGCCAGAAATGCGGCCGCCACCAACAATTGCGATGTTTTCCAGATTCTCGCCCCAGATCAGGCTGTTATGGAAGTGACTGTGGCCGGCATCCTGGTATTTGTCCCACTGGTTGGGCTCAGGCGCATCATAGGTGGCAGGATCCGTGCTGGCCTCGATCACTGCGCCGCGATCGAGTTGCAGCGTAACATTGCTGCGCAGGTGGATTGAGCCCGTAACCCAGACGCCGGCTGGAAACTCCACGGTCCCGCCGCCGCCCGCGGCCGCCGCTTCGATGGCCTTGTTGATCGCCTCGCGGCTCTGCATCTTGCCATCGCCCCTGGCGCCGAAGGTTGTGACGTCGAACGCGGCAGAGCGCAGCATGGGAGCCAGCACGACCAGGCACAGCAGGAAAAACCGGTTCATTTCCTTTCATCCTGACATAGTTCGTTTGACCGTGTATCCTGGGTGGATTGAAGAAGCTGCAAGGAATTTTCGTTCCTCTCTTAACCCCTCTGGATCGTCAAGGCGATATCAATGAAGCCGAGTTGCGCCGGCTCGTTTCCTGGCTGATCGCCCGCGGCGTCCACGGTTTGTATCCCAATGGCTCGACCGGAGAGTTTACGCGGTATAGCGCCGAAGAACGGCGCCGTATCGTGCAAATCGTAGCCGATGAAACCGCTGGCAGGGTTCCGATTGTTGCCGGCGCGGCCGAGGCCAACGTAAAAGAGACGCTGGCAGCCTGCGAGGTCTACGCCCAACTGGGCGTACGCGCGGCCGCCATTGTTTCGCCCTTTTATTACAAGCTGTCGCAGGACTCCGTCTATGCCTATTTCGCGGAGATCGCGCGCCACACGCCTCTCGATCTGACCCTCTACAACATTCCGATGTTCACCAACCCGGTCGAACTGTCCACCATCCGGGCCTTGGCCGAGGCCTTCCCTCGGGTGATCGGCATTAAGGATTCCTCCGGCGACATCGCTTTTTTGATGCGGATGATTGCCGCGGTAAGGCCAATCCGGCCCGAATTCTCGTTTCTCACCGGCTGGGAAGCGGCTTTGGTTCCGATGCTGATGGCAGGCTGCGACGGCGGCGCGCATGCGTCCGGCAACGTCGTGCCAGAGGTCACGCGACGGCTTTACGACATGACCACAGCGGGTGATTATGCGGGCGCACTGCAATTGCAAGCGCGGCTGATTGAACTGTTGGACGCGATGCTCTTGCCATTCGAGTTCCCGGACGGCTTCCGCGCGGCCACCGGACTACGCGGATTCCAGATGGGCCGCGGACGCCAACCGCTGACCGAAGAGCGGCGTGATCGTGATGCGGCATTGATACCCGGGCTGCGCCGCATGCTTTCGAGCTTCGATCTGGAAGAGGATGTGATATGACGACCAGGTCCTGGCAGCTGATTGCGTTCCGGCCTTCGATGCCGTGTGTCGGAGCCAAATAGAAAGTTCCGGTTCTCGGCCAAGTAGAAAGTTCCGGTTTTGAGGGTCGGCTTGGGACCCTCATGGTATGTTCGCACAGCCGCACCGGGGTCGCGCCTGGGGCGGTTGCCCAAAGCCGAGGCGACGGGGTTGGCTCCGAAGCAATCGGCGAATGCCCTCCTGTGACGCAAAACCCGTGAGTTTTTCCGGAGCGCCAGGAGGGCATTGTCGAGCCGGGATCCATTGCTTTGGTGAAACCTCCGAGCGGAGGCTTTGGGCTTATCAAACGCGAAGCGCGCCGGGCTGCTTTTTGCCCGGCGCTTCCAAATTGGTTTTTCTCTCAATCTCCAATCAACTTCCACAGCGGAGGGCTGGGGCGATCAAAGAAGCCCTGCATCCAATTGCTCTTCCCTCCCGCGTTGTAATCCTTGCGAACCGGTTGGCGCACTTTCGCCTCAGCCGCGATGGCCCGCGCGCCGCACTCGCCGATCTCCACGTATCGCCCTTGGTAGCGCGCCTTCAACTCCCCGTCGAGACGGAGTTCGACGCGCAGCCGCTGGCGCCGCATCCCAGCTTGCACTTGGGAGCGCACGATCTGGTAGCGACGGCCCGCGAAGCTGAACGTGTAGTCGTTGCCGATTACCCGCTCTTCTACGTGACTCAGAATCGCGGCCAAGTCCAACTGCGGCGTCAGCGCGCGATGCTGATTGGGAAAGTCCGCTACCGGCCGAGCGAAATGGGTATTCCATTCCGGCCAATATTCTTTCTCCAGAAACGCATTGGCACTTTCCAGAGTGTTGACTTTCGCCAGACGCAGATGCTTCACCAGGCGATCTTGCGCCGTTAAAAAACTGCGTTCAATGCGCCCTTTGGCCGAGTCCGTCAACTACAGCGCATGCCGACCGTGCCGAAGGTACTTTTGAAGTCACCCATCCCCATCATCCGCTGAGAGGCCAGAGTTTCAAGCTGGTCACTTACCGTCACAACTGGGGCGAGGATCGAGTTTACTTCCACGACAACCGCGGCGTCCTGCGCTCTATTCCGGCGTGCTGGACAACAGTACTGCCAGCGGATCCATTCGTGGTGCTGGCCGCAGGGCGGTGCCTGTTTCGCTACGAGGACTTGCTGAAGTTGGCGGACTTTGTGGAGAAGGCCCGATGAGCCTGGGGCGCTTTAAGTGTAAAGACAATAACGCCGCTATTGTAAAGAGAATGATGCCGATGTCGTCCGGCGTAGCGATGCATAAAAACGCTAATTCATGTCAATTTTATCTAATAAAGATTGATAGCAGATCGCAAAAAAGCCTTGACACTGCGACTGATAAGAGCATAATTATCTTTACAATCGTAGTCGAATCATTGAGAAGAGCCTATGGCCGACCAGGACCGAAAGATCCGCGCGCTCCAGCAACAGGGAACACTGAACCCGCGTCCCAAAGCAGTGCGCGACCCGCTGTTTCTCCAGGACGATTTCTTCGATCCTCGCGATCTGGTCCAGGTCAAATACGAGATGCTGCGGAGGGTGCGGACCGAAGGCCAATCTGTAACGGATGCAGCCGCGAGTTTCGGTTTTTCGCGGCCGTCGTTCTATCAGGCGCGATCGGCCTTCGAGGACGACGGTCTTGCCGGCCTGGTGCCTCACAAGCGCGGCCCCAAGCAGGCGTACAAGCTCACCGAAGAGGTCCTCACATTCATTGGCGAGGTGCGCCAGGAAGAACCCTCCATGCGATTGCCGGACCTGGTGAAACGGATACAGAAGCGCTTCCGCATCAAGGTTCACCCGCGAAGTATCGAGCGCAGCCTGCTTCGCCATCAAAAAAAACTCCGCTGAACGGGGCCGGCGATAGACCCGCATCCCAGTTGGATCTGGCCGTTCACTACGAACAACTACGTCGCGACGCCATCGGCCGGCCCACTCACAGCGGCGAACGCTTGGGCCTCGCGCTTTTTCTCCGGCGCGGAATGACAGCCTGGATGCAGGCATGGTCAGAATGTAACGGCCATGTCGAACAGACCGCATGGCCTCAATCCAGCGCCGATGAAACGATTCCCGTCGAGATGCGCTCGCAGATCACCACTCTGCTGGCGAGCATGATTCTCTCTCTACAACAGGAGGCAATCTCATGACAGGCGTAGCTCACCAAAAAGTGAATGCTGGCCACCTCAAACGTAACGCCTATCTTTACGTCCGCCAATCAACGCTTCGCCAAGTTTTCGAGAATACCGAAAGCACCAAGCGGCAGTACGGGCTGCGCCAAAACGCTGTCGCCTTGGGCTGGCCGGTGGAGCGCATTGTCGTCATCGACAGCGATCTCGGACAGTCCGGCGCATCGGCTGTCGATCGGGAGGGCTTTCAGAAACTGGTGACAGAAGTGAGTCTGGGTAAAGCCGGCATCGTGCTTGGTCTGGAGGTCTCCAGGCTGGCGCGAAACTCCACGGACTGGCACCGGCTGCTAGAGATCTGCGCTCTTACCGACACGCTCATTCTCGATGAGGACGGCGTATATGATCCCTCACACTTCAACGATCGTCTCCTGCTGGGTCTCAAAGGGACCATGAGCGAAGCTGAGCTGCATGTGCTCCGGGCGCGCCTGCAAGGCGGAATCTTGAACAAAGCCCGTCGCGGTGAGTTGCAATGTCCTTTACCGGTTGGCTTCGTTTACAACGTCAACGACGAGCCTGTGCTGGACCCCGACCAGCAGGTCCAGGGAAGCATTCGATTCTTTTTCGAGACGTTTCGGCGTACCGCATCGGCCTGCGCAGTCGTCAAAGCCTTCCGTGAGAAAAAACTTCTGTTTCCGCGGCGGTTAAAGAAGGGACCGAACAAAGGCGATCTGGTGTGGGCCGAACTACCGCACAGCCGCGCCCTCCACATCCTGCACAATCCCCGTTATGCAGGCGCATTCGTATACGGCCGAAGCCGTACTCGCAACAACCCGAACGGAGGCGTCTCCTATACCCGCTTGCCGCGCGAGCAGTGGACGCTGCTCAAGAATGCTCACCCCGGCTACATCTCCTGGGAGCAATATGAAGAGAACCTTCTGCACCTTCGCGAAAACGCACAAGCCGTTGGAGCAGATCGTCGCAAGAGTCCTCCACGCGAAGGCCCTGCTTTGTTGCAAGGTTTGGTAGTCTGTGGCGTCTGCGGGAGCCGAATGACGGTCCGATACCACACGCGTCAGGACCGTCTCGTGCCTGAGTACCTCTGCCAGCGTGATGGCATCGAGCACGCCATATCGATCTGTCAGCGAGTGGTCGGAGATCAGATCGATCGTGCTGTGGGCCAGCTTCTGGTGGAGAGCGTGGCTCCGCTCGCGCTCGAAGTCACTCTGTCGGTCCAACAGGAACTCCAGGCGAGAATCGAGGAGGTGGATAAGCTCCGCAAGAAACAGGTGGAGCGAGCGCGTTATGAAGCCGATTTAGCCCAGCGCCGGTACTTGCACGTCGATCCTGCCAACCGTCTGGTCGCTGACTCGCTCGAGGCAGACTGGAATGAAAAGCTTCGCGCGTTAACGGAGGCACAGGAGCAGTATGAGCAACAACGGCGGCAGGATCGCGCCGCAGTGAATGAGCAGCAGCGTGCTCGAATCGCCGCGCTGTCCAGTGACTTTCCACGGCTCTGGCAAGATCCAAAGACTCCGGATCGAGAGCGGAAACGCATGGTGCGCTTACTGCTCGCCGACGTGACGCTCATTCGAGGGACTGGGATCACTGTTCATGTCCGCTTCAGCGGCGGAGTGACGAAGACGATCGAGCTGCCGAGACCCTTGACAGCCTGGGAACTCAGAACAACGCCGGCAGAGATTGTCGCCGAGGTTGATCGACTGACGGAGCATTACACCGATAAGCAAATCGTGGAAATCCTGAATCGCCGAGGCGCACTGTCCGGATGCGGGCAACGCTTCCACAGCCGTATCATCGCGCGTCTCCGCTCTGAATACCAGCTCAAACCGCGATATGATCGGCTACGCCAGAAGGGCCTGTTGACACTCGAAGAAATGTCGGCGCGATTGGAGATCGGCCCCAAGTGCGTGATCACCTGGCGGAATCGCGGCCTGCTTCGCGGCTATCCGGTGAACGATCGGAATGACTGGTTGTATGAGGATCCTGGGCCCAATCCGCCGTGCAAGGCCCAGGGCGTCAGGCTCGCCAAGCGGCGTCGTTTTCCCGAGATTGTCTTCCACGGTTCGCAGGAGGTGCAGTATGAAGCGTAAGCCTTCGCTTGTGGCGAATAAGCCAATATCGAGCCGATTCCCAACTCTCGTAACGCTCGCCCCAGTTGGGTCAGCCGGTCTGCCTCGCGTCGTTGTTCTGCGCTCTCTGCGGGGCGCGGCGGCACGGTGAACATCGAATCTCGATCCGTGTAGACGTCCACCATACGGCCATTCTTCTCCAGGTACTCCCACAGCACACCCATGTTGTGCGGTGTCGCATCGCGCTCTACGAAACGGCCCCAACTCCAGCTGGTAGCGTCGTCGATCATTCGCACCAGATAGCGTACCGGCCCTCTTCCCTCCAGCCAGTCGTGCTCCGAGGTGTCCCACTGCACCAGTTCCCCGAAGGCGCTCCGCCGCGGCCGCCAACAATGAATCTCCTGCAACCGGCGGGAATTGCTCTTCCACATTCCGGCCTCGATCATCCACCCGCGCAGCGTCTCTTTGCCCACTTCGATCTGGTGACGCTTACCCAGTTGTTCGGCCGCGAACGTTGGACCAAAATCGTGCCAATCCGGTTGCTTGAGGATCGCCAGGGCTTGTCTCTGTGTCTCGGCTGAAAGCTTGCGATTCGAGGGCCGTCCTCGTAGCCCGTGCACCACCACTGCGTCGCCCTGCTTGCTCATCCGCTTCAGCAGCTCCCGCACCCAGCGGTCACTCACCCCCATCTTCTGTGCCGCTTCACGTTGCGTGATACTCCCTGCCTTCACACGTTTCAACCAATCCAACTCATCTCGTTCCTCTTGGCTCATCGCGATTCGTTCCATCCCTCAGCCTTACGGCTGTCAAGAGGAACTTTCTACTTGGCTCAAACCGGAACTTTTCACTTGGCCGCGACAGGCCTTCGATGCCGTGACGCGCGCGACCGCATAACGTGATAGACTCACGCCGAGGTCACTATGAAACCCCTTATTTTCATTGCTCTTTCGCTTGCCGCTGTTCCGCTTTTGGCGCAGCAGCCGCAACAACATACGCCGCTTAAAGTAGGCGATACCGCGCCCGACTTTACGCTGCCCGACACCAACAATCATCCCGTGAAACTTTCCGATTTTCGCGGCAAGAAGAACGTCGTATTAGCGTTCTTCCCGGCCGCGTTTACCGGTGGTTGAACGCGCGAACTTACCGCCTACCAGTCTGGTATTGGCAAATTTAAGGATGTAGATACACAGGTATTAGCCGTTAGCGGCGATTTCATAGCGACTCTCAACCACTGGTCGAAGGAATTGAACGCCGAATTTCCCATGCTCTCCGATTACAAGCGCGACGTGATGAAGCTCTACGGCGTACTTGGCCCGTCCTTTCTGGCCAATCGCACCACGTTTGTCATCGACATGGAGGGAAAAATCGTCTCAATTGAAGAGGGTAATTCCGCGATCGATCCCACCGGTGCCGTCACTGCGTGTAGCCGGCTGAAGCATTAGAGAACAGGGGCCAGAAGCCAGGGAATCCGGATCAGACGGACGGTGTTCCTTTTGGCCGATGGCTCCTTCCCAATCCCTCCCAAGCTTGCAGAGCGCGGGCCCGCACTTCGGCGTGATCGACGATCGGCTTGCGGGCCTCCGAGTCCGGCGCCCAATGATTCACGTACTCTCCCGCTGGGTCGAATTTTTCCGCTTGCAACGTCGGATTGAAGATTCTGAAGTACGGAGCGGCATCGGCGCCGCAGCCTGCCACCCATTGCCAGCCGAGCGTATTGTTCGCCAGGTCGGCATCCACCAGCGTGTCCCAAAACCAGGCTGCGCCTTCCTGCCAGGAAATCAGCAGGTGCTTCACCAGAAATGACGCCACAACCATCCTCACGCGATTGTGCATCCAGCCCGTGCGCCACAATTCGCGCATACCTGCGTCCACCAACGGAAAGCCGGTCTTACCGCGCTTCCACGCTTGGAACCAATCGGTCCGCGTGCGCCATGGGAAAGCGGCGAACTCGCTGCGCAACGGCTGCTCCGCGCTCTTCGGAAAGTGATAGAGCAAGTGATAGGCGAACTCGCGCCAGACCAGCTGTCGCAGGTAGGCCTCGCATTCTCTGGAGTTATCGCTGGTGCGCGTCGCGACCGCGCGCCAGACTTCTCCTGGACTTATTTCCCCGAAGTGTAAATGGGGAGATAGCCGCGAGGTTCCATAAGTCGCCGGCCGGTCGCGCTGCTCCGGATATTCCGCTAATTGTTTTGAGGCAAAGTGCTGCAAGTGCGCCTTTGCGCCCGCTTCGCCGGGCTGCCAGATCTCGCGAAAACCACTCGCCCAATCGATAGCAGGTTCTAAGCCAAGTTCGGAAAGCGGCAAGGAATACGGCCACGCTTGAGGCGCAGGCAATCGCTTTGGCGCCTCTCCACCCGGTGGCGGTATGCGCTGCTTTTGGCAGGCCCGCCAAAACGGAGTAAACATGCGGAAGGCTTCACCGTTGGAGTTGCGAATCGTCCACGGCTCAAACAACAGATTGCCGTTGAAACTTTCGGCGGCTAATCCGCTTTCGCGCAGACTCGCCTTTACGGCGGCATCGCGGGCGATCGCAGCCGGCTCATAGCGCCGGTTCCAGTGCACTGCGGTTGCGCCTGTGCCAACGGCAAGTTCCCGAAGCGCTTGTATCGTCGGTCCATGCCGGATAACCAGGCGTGAGCCGCGTTTTTCGAGTTCCTTTCCCAGGCTCGTCAGCGACTGATGGAGCCACCATCGGGATGCCGCGCCCGGCGCCCACGCGCCCTCTTCTTCCGGCGCCCAGATGAAAACGGGAATGATGGGGCCGCCTCGCTCCAGAGCGGCCGCTAAGGCGGGATTGTCCGAAAGCCGCAGATCCTGCCGGAACCACAGCAGCGTCGCTCCCATCGCGTTCATCGCGGCGCAGGCGCGCTGCCAAACAGTTCGCGAATGCGCTTCTCCCCATAGTCGAAAATCTGGCTTACATCGCGTCTCACTTGAAGCGCGTTCACCAGTCTTCCAAACGGCCCGAATGGCAGCAGATAGCGCACCACGTCACGCATACGCGTACCGCCGTTGACTGCGTCGAATCGGTGGGTGTGATGCCACAACGCATAAGGACCCTTCAACTGCACATCGATGAATCCCCGCGGCGGGCTCCATTCGCGGATCTCCGTCGTCCAAAAAATGGGGATGCCACGAACGTTCAGGCGGTAGCGAATTTGGGCGCCTGGCGCCATGTGGATGGGCTCCGGCGTCCGCATGCGAAAGCCGAGCCAGGGTGGCGTAATCTCGGCCAGATTGCCCGCATCGGAAAAGAACGCGAAGACCTCTGCGATGCCGCGCGGCGTCCACACCTCGCGGCGTACGGTCTGAAACCGCATCGCCTATGTGACCGCTGCCCCTTCCACTTTGAGTCGGGGCCGTGCCGGGGCAGGGCAGCAGTGCGCATTGCAAGCGTCCGGGTTGATTCCGATGGAGCCAAGGAAGCGAGGCTCGTGGCCTTCCGTTTGTTCCAAAATCAACTCACGGATCATCGACACAAATTGCGGGTGCACGCCAATGGTAGCGGCGCGCACCAGTCTAATTCCTAACTCGCGGCACAACTCCGCGGCCTGAGTGTCCAAGTCGAAGACCACTTCCATATGATCGGAAAGGAAGCCAATCGGCGCTATCACCAGATCCTTCAGCGCCCCGTCCGTGTGTTGCTCGCGGATGTAATCGCAGATATCGGGTCCGAGCCACGGCTGCGCCGGAGGGCCGCTCCGGCTTTGATACACGAGCGTCCCGGAATGGCCCACACGCTGCGATACCAAGTGGCAGGCTTCCTCCAACTGGCGCACGTAAGGACTGGAATCGGCCATGGAAAGCGGAATGCTGTGCGCGGTAAAGACCAGACGCGCCGCGGGTCGCCGTTCGGAGGGGATTTGGTCCAGAGCTGAGCGTACGCGGGCAGTCACCGCTTCAATGAAGTGCGGGTGATTGTGGAACGTGCGGAGCTTGTAAATCTGCGGCGCGCCCGCGCCCACCTGCCCACGTGCCCGCTCGATATCGTCACGATATTGGCGGCAGCCTGAATAGGAACCAAACGCCGATGTGACAAATGCCAGGGCGCGCAGCACGCCATCGGCCTTCATCCGGCCAATCGTATCCGCAAGCATGGGATGCCAGTTGCGATTACCCCAGTAGACAGGCAGTTTCGGCCCATGAGCCGCCAGTTCCGCCTCGATGGCGGCGATCAACGCGCGCGCCTGATCGTTAATTGGGCTCTTGCCGCCGAACGCATAATAGTGTTCCGCTACTTCCAGCATGCGTTCGCGCGGGACGTTTTTTCCGCGCAATACATTTTCGAGGAAGGGCATTACGTCGTCTGCTTCCTCTGGTCCGCCGAAGGATACTACCAGCAACGCATCGTAGGTCATCGACCGCTCCGTTCAGTCGGCAGGATCACCGCGGCGCCATCCAGAGCGTCCTTCTTAACCGCCAACAGGGCTTCGTTCGCCTGTGCAAGCGGGAATACCGTCACTTTCGGCCGCAAACCGATGTGGGCTGCAAGGGCGAGAAAATCCCGCGCATCGGCGCGCGTCATGTTCGCCACGCTGCGGATCTGACGCTCGCCCCAAAGGAGGCTATCGTAATCGAACTCGGGGATCCGGTCCAGGTGAATCGCGTTAATTGCGACGACGCCGCCCTTGCGCAAACTGGCGAGAGCGGCCACGACGACATCCCCGCTGGGCGCAAATGTCACGGCGCGATCCAGCGGAACGGGCGGCCGGTCTCGCTCTTCGCCCACCCACTTTGCGGCGAGCGAGCGCGCCAGTTCGCGGTGCGATTCGCCGCGGGTGGAAACGTAGACCTCGCAATTCCAGGCATGCAGGACCGCGATGGTAAGATGCGCCGACGCGCCAAAACCGAATAGTCCAACGCGTTCGCCCGGCATGACGCCGGCCACGCGCAGGCTGCGGAAACCTATGATGCCTGCGCAAAGCAACGGGGCCGCATGCAGATCGTCGAGCGCATCCGGTAATGGAAAAACGAAATCCGCGCGCGCGGCGGCGAACTCGGCGTATCCGCCATCCACCGAATAGCCGGTGAACGTGGGTGAATCGCAAAGGTTTTCCGTTTCCCTAAGGCAGTAGGGGCACGTACCGTCCACGCCGCCGACCCACGAAACGCCCACTCTCACACCCAGCGGAAGATCGCCCGTAGCGCCATCCACCACTTCACCGACAATCTGATGTCCAGGAATCAAAGGTCGGCGCCGCGGCGGCAACTCGCCTTCCACAATATGCAAATCCGTGCGGCAGACCCCGCAAGCCTTTACGCGCAGCAGCACCTGACCGGCTCGCAATTCAGGTCTCGATACCTCGGTGATTTTCAAGGGCCGGCTCGCGATAGGAGCGGGCTCTTGAAGCACTGCGGCCTTCATCTGGTTCATCGCTTGGCGCGCTCCATCCGTTCGAGCAAAGAAGAAAGGCGCGCGCCTTCCTTGCGTTGTCCGAATCGCAGAGCATTATAGGACGTCGTAAACTCACCCACCGCGCCGCCGAAGGCATCCGGCGGTAGCGACGAAGCGAACTCGGCCGGCGTGAACCATGGCGGCTTCTGATATCCACGCCGCTTTGCCACCCGCAGCATGCGCCGATAGAGAAGCGTGGCATCCTGTGCTGAGGCCTCCCCACGGCGCACTCGCGCCACGCGCAGGCGCATGCGCATCATGCGAAGAGCGCGCGGCCCGGCGAACCAAAGAACCAGGGCCAATCCGGCAATCGCGATCCATTGCACACCGCGCCGCTCCACCAAGGGAGACCAGACCGTCAATCCGTCACTCACCGCGCGCCACGCCGCGCCGAACCAGTGGAACCCAAGATACCCGGCGCTGGATTGCAGGCGTCCTGCAAGAGTCCCCTGGCGTCGCGGATCGTAGCCCACCACCCATTCTTGCCAGAAGGCCCCGGCGGCATCCAGATAAAGATTGAGTTTCGACATCAGCCCAAAAACGTGCGCGTTGGGATCGGGCGGCGTAGGGTCGAACGTTGTCCAGCCGCGCCCGGGCATCCAGGCCTCTACCCAGGCGTGCGCGTCGGACGCGCGCACCACCCATAGACCGGTGAGCGTGTTGTAGACTCCCGTCTGGAATCCGGTGGCCAGCCGCGCCGGAATGCCGATTGAACGCAGCATGACCGCCATCGCCGAGGCGAAATATTCGCAGTAGCCGCGCCGCCGGTAAAACAGGAAATCCGCCAACGGGTCCGCGGACTCGCGCGACGGCATTTCGAGCGAGTATTGATACTCGGTCCGCAGATGGCGCTCAATGGCTCGGGCCCGCGTCACATCCGTGGTAGCGCCAGCGGTAAACGAGCGCGCGAGTGTGGCGATTCGCGAGTCAAGCTTCGGCAGTTCGAGATTGCGCGCACGGGCCTCTTTGCCCAGCACCGAGGTTGAGAAAATGGACTCGCGTATCTCCGGTGGCTCTTCGAGCAGGCTGTAGACGCCATAGCGAAAGCCCTCTGGGATGTCCGACGGCAGCTTGTACCCATCGGTCTCCGATCGATCGAGCACCTCATAATTCATGCTCACCACTTGCGGGGAACCGGCCATGAACAGCGCCTTGGCGCCATCGATATCCAGCCGGACGTCGTACGTAACATAGCGCCCGGGCGGCCGTTGTTCGGGCGTGTTGAGATCCGCGCGCCGTTCGTAAACGCCTACCGGGGCCCAATTGGGCGAGGGATTAATCCACTTCTTGCCATCGAAATGTGTGAGAGCGTCGCCGCGCCATTTAACGCCGGCAAGTTTACCTGGACTCGGGCTTCCGATGTGCATAACCGGCCGCTCGTTCAGGATAAGTTGGCCAGTCTCGCCCAGGGTGACCTGATTGGAAAACCCCGGTATGAAAATGTGGCGCGGAAGAAATCGGGAAAGCGCCGCGTCGGCCGTCCGTGGAAGGATGAAAAATAGCCCTGCCGTAAGCACCAGGATGCCCGCCGTTACGGAGGTGGCAAGCGCTGCCAGTCGTGGATGAAAGCCGCCCTGGCCCCCGCGCGCGGTTACTTCGCTACGGCGAAGAGAACGGCGGATTTCGCCGCTGGTGAGCGCGGCCATAGCGAAAAACAGATAGAGCGCAAGAAACGTGAAAAAGTTCAAATTGACGGAGAGAATCGCCCCTGCCACTAACTCCGAGAAGGAAATGAAGGCCAGAAACAGCCGATCGCGCCGCGTCGAGACCGTCAAAAGCTTAATCGCGGCCAGAAAGAATACAAGATGTACGGTGGCGCCGACGAGCTTCTGCGATAGCAGCAGATAGTCCACGAGAAAAACGACGGCATACGCTATGCAAGCGCCCGTGACCGCGCGATTCGAAATCCGGAACGGTACGAAATCCGCGATGGCGAGAGCACGCAGTAGGAGTGCACCCGCGGTGAAAGCCACGGTAACGGCATCGAGATATCCTGACCCGGCCACGGCGAGAAACCCGCATGCGGCCAGACCAAGCAGCGCGAAATCGTAGAAGCGCTCCACCGATAAGACGGCGGCTTCCAACCTTGCCATATCTTTCATTGTAAATGGGAGAAATTGGAATAACCCCACGGTATTCCGTCACTCTTCGCCAAATCTAGTTATGTATTGAATTGCGCATCTCTTCGCCCTTCCTTGACTCAGCCAGATATTAAACCAATACTAGTAAGTGCTGAAGGATGCCGAATTCGCGGTGTTCAGCCAATCGCTTACGGATGCATCGTGACCGGAACAACCAGCCAAATCGAATGGGCGGACGCCATCAGGCCGCGCGTGCGAGTGGAGTTCGATCGCGTGGCCAGCGCGTTTCACAGAGTGGCGCAAACGCAGAGCGGCCAGAATCGGACGGATACGCTGGCCATCATCGCCATTCTCGAAGAGAAGCGCGCTGAGACACTGGCGCGAGACGAAGCCGGCTACTTTATCCGGGATTGGCAGGAATTGAACGACCAAGTGCGGCGGATGATTGCGCGGGATTCGCGTTATCAGGCAATCGTGGCGGCCCGCGCGGTGCGGGCGAAAGCGATGGGTATCAATGGACAAACGACTGGCGAAGCGGCATAAGCGCAAGGTTACGCGCGAAAGAAACCGGATCAAGCTTTCGGAACCCGACGTTCGCACCCAGGAACAGATTGAGGCGGCGCGCGATGCCAGCAGGCCCAGTGGGGCAGGCGTCGATAAGCTGCCGGCGAGGAAGTAAATGCTATCCGCACATTGTCCGTACTGTAGGTCCGTCGACTTTAGAAGCGTTGGACTGCGAAATGGAGTGGAGCGCGCGCTGCACTGGCTGGTGGCGCCCTACCGCTGCGGCTTGTGCGGCAAGCATTTTTTTCTGTTCCGATGGGTGACGCCGGTTGAAGAAGCCGCCTGAAGAAGCGGCATGAGGCGGTAGGCGCCCGTGCTACGCTCGCAGCGCCCGCGCCGGATCGATGGTGCTTGCGCGCCATGCGGGTACGAAACTGGCGAGCGTTGCCGCGGCCAACAACACCAGCGCCGCGGCGCCCAGAATCAGTGGGTCGCCGTTCCCAACGCCGTAAAGCTGCGAACCCAGCACGCGCCCCGCGGCCCAAGAGCCTGGGATTCCAAAGACCAGAGCGATGGCGATCTGCATCAGCGCGCCGCCCAGAATCATGCGGGCCACGCGGCCGCGCGTCGCGCCTAGGGCGGCGCGAATGCCGATCTCGCCCGTGCGCTGAGCGACTGCATACGCCGTAACTCCGTACAACCCGACGCAGGCCAGTAAAGCCGCCAGCGCGCCCAGAAGTTGGATAAGGCGCGCGATTAAATGCGCATGAACCATTCGTTGCTCTACCAACTGGTCGAACGTATCGAGACCAATCAGCGTTAGATTCGGATCAATTTGACCAAAAAGGCGTTTGATACCGCCGGCAAGATTAGTGGCGCCGCCGGAAACATGTAGCTCAATATCGCCGATGAGGTTCGATCGTGCCATGCCGCTGTTTGACCATTCCTTCGGCGATATTTGCAGCATCGGTACGAAGAACATCGGATCGGTGGGATGACGCAGGTCGCGCAGCCGGATATTCTCCACCACGCCCACAATCTCGTAATCCGGGTGATTCTTTTGAAAGCCGAATCGCTTGCCCAATGGGTTTTCGTTGGGAAACGCCTTCGCCGCGAACGCCTGGTTCACAACGGCGACGTGGGTGGAATCGGGCATGTCTCGCGCATCGAATTTACGGCCGGCTATTATGGATGCGCCGATGGTATCGAAGAAGCTGGGAGTCACGCGGTCCCAGGAAGGGCTGAACGCGTGGTCCGGGTGGGCTTCGATCGATACGCCCGTTTGCCAGTTGTTCCCGGACATCGGGCTATAAAGCGATAGGCTGGCATTCCTTACGCCGGGTAGTTGCTTTAATTCGCGCTCGAGATCCGTATAAATGGCGCCGATCTTTTCGGGCGCGTACCCGTTCAGGCTGGCGTTTACATGCGCAATCATGCGTCCGCTGGGGTTATATCCGAACGATTGGTTTTGCAGGTTGGAGAGGGTGCGCGCCATCATGCCGGCGCCGGTGAGCAAGACCAGCGAGATGGCGGCCTGCAATACCACAAGCGAGCGCTGCGGGAGTGTGGATCGGCCCGCGGCCGAACGCCCCGTGCCGCGTAGCGCCGCGGCGGGATCTGCGCGCGAGGCCGACCACGCTGGCGCAACGCCGAAAACCACGCCGGCTATTAGCGACAGCAGGAACGTGAAACCCAGCACCGGCAGCGAAGGCGTGGCATGAATCGGTATGTACTTCACGCCCGGGAAGGCGAGGCCGATCAGGAATGAGGCCAGTTCGGTAGCCACCAGCAACCCGGCCGCCCCGCCCATTAGGGCAAGCAGGACGCTTTCACAAAGCGCCTGGCGAACGAGATTCCAACGGCTTGCTCCCAGCGCGGCGCGAATCGAGATCTGCGTAGTGAGCGATGCTCCACGCGCCAGTTGCAGGTTCGCCAGGTTGGCGCAAGCAATCAGCAGCACCAGGCCCGTAATCGCGATGAGAAGGCGCAGGTCCTGCGCGAAGTTGTCTTTCAAAGAGGAAACGCCGCTGCCTGCGGGCGTAAGGGCGAGATGCTGGGCATCGAAGGTACGTCGCGAGGTGGCATTGCCGGGCGGGTCATTGGCCAACAGCCATTCGTGCAATTCACTGTTAAGTCTGGACTCGCCGCTCGCGAGGGATGCGCCGGGCTTGGTGCGTCCAATGATATATAACCAGTGCTGATCCTTTGCGGTTAGCAACGAATTACGCCGGCGGATGTAGGGTTCATCCGCCAGCGGAATCCAGAAATCGGGAGGCATCGGTCCGAGCGTATCGCCGAAAAAGCCGGGCGGCGCGATGCCGGCAATGGCGACGGGCGCTCCTTCGATGATTAGCGTGGAACCTACGATCGTGGGATCGGCGCCGTAACTCTCCCATGCGCGGTAGCTCATCACCGCCACCGGAGGGGCACCCGGACGATCGTCGGCGTTCGACAACATGCGCCCGGCGAAGGGGCCAATGCCCAGTGTCGTGAAATAATTTCCCGAAACGTACTCGTCAGCGAACGGCTCCGAGGGGCCGGATCCGCGCCGGACGCCGACCCTGGCGTGATCGGCTTGGAAGCCGGCCATGGAGGCGAATTCGGGCGTGTGGTCCCGCAGAGAGACGTAAAGCGGATAGGAAAATATGGAGAAACGGCTCTGTAACCCACCAATCACGCAACAGTTATCGTCATCACCTAACCGGTAAAGTTGGCTCGGATCGGCGACGGGTAGCGATTTCAGCATCACCGCGTGAACTAAGGTGAAGATCGCTGTATTGGCCCCGATTCCAAGAGCCAGAGTAAGCACTGCCGTTACCGTGAAGCCTTTGCTTTGTAGGAGTTGGCGCAGGGCGAAGCGGAAATCTTTAATCACGATATGTTCAATACGCTGGTGGGAGGTTAAGGTTACGCAAAATCTTTAAACAACTTGGCGCTCCACTTGCACTGGAAGAGTCGGTGCGCCTGATTGCTCTATTTCTGCTTGCGAGTTCGGTTGTTGTGGCCGATGATCCGCCCCGGATGTACACGGATATGCCGGCTATTGTCCATGGACAGACTATTCTGTGGCATGATCCTGGAGCCGTCGAACAACTCGATTTCAAATACGGCATCGGAGGCGCGGCGCTTGCGCCCGCGCCGCCATTCGTGTTTGTGAAAGAGGACCCAACGGGTTCAACGCCCAAGGTCCAAGTGAAAGATTCCAAAGGCCGCACCTGGGTGGTCAAATTCGGACATGAAGCGAATGCGGATACGTTCGCGACGCGCTTGGTCTGGGCGGTGGGCTATTGGACGGAGCCCAATTATTTCGTTAACCATGGCGTCATCTCCGGCGTGAGCCATCTTGGCCGCGCGCATGATTTCGTGGACGATAAGGGCAATTTCGATGGCGGACGCTTCCAATTGCGTTCGGATGATCCTAAATACCTGGAGGGCATTAATTGGAATTGGGATCAAAACCCGTTCGTCGGCACGCAGCAGCTCAACGGCCTCAAAATCATGATGATGCTGGTGTCCAATTGGGATGATAAGGATTACCGCGACGCCGCGAGCCGCGGTGGCAACACGGCGATTTACCAGCAAGGCGATCGATACATCTTCTTTATTGACGATTGGGGCGCCTCATTTGGCAAGTGGGGAAAGTTTCTGGCTCGTTCGAAATGGAATTGCGGCGACTTCCTGCACGAGAGCCAGGATTTCGTGAAAGGCTTGGGCACGGGAATCGAGTGGGGATATACCGGACAACACACCGACCTGATGAAAGACGGAGTACGTCCGGGCGATGCGCGCTGGCTGATGCAGTATCTGGGGCGTATCACTGACGATCAGATCCGCACGGGACTCCAAGCCAGCGGCGCGTCGGATCAGGATGTGCAGGAATGTTTGACCGGGCTCCGCCTGCGCATCGGTCAATTGCGGACCGTAGCAAACTTTCCCGACGCACGCGCCGCGCAAGCGCAGTAGGCCGTCAGGCGATATCATAAGCACATGGCTGTCGCCATCAAGACACTGTACGGAACGGACTTTGCCGAATGGGCTTCGCAAACCGCGGCTTTATTGCGCCAACGCCGGTTTGACGAGATCGATATCGAAAACGTGGCGGACGAACTCCGAAGTTTGGGTGAGAGCGAATTCAAAGGAGCGCGGTCCCAACTGCGCCGTATGTTGACTCATCTGATTAAGCAGAAGATCCAGCCGGAACGGGACGGGACCAGTTGGCGCGCATCGATCGTGAATGCACAGCAGAAGATGCTGGATGCCATCGATTCGTCGCCAAGCCTCCGACGGCGCCTGTCGGGCCGGCTCGGCCAAATCTATGCGGAGGCGGTTCAAAACGCCCGCTACGAAACCGGACTAGACGCGCAAGAAATCCCGGCGGAGTGCCCGTTCACACTCGCCCAACTCCTGGACGGCAACCCCACTCTTCTCCATTTCTGATCTACCGATGCCTCGAAAAATTCTTGTTACCGGCGGCGCCGGATATATTGGCTCGCACACTGTTCAGTTGTTGCTCGAGCAGGGCTACGATGTTGCGGTGGTCGACAATCTTTCGAAAGGGTATCGCCACAACGTCCCCTCCGGCCGTCTGGTGGAAATGGATCTCGCCCGCACCGATGCGCTCACCGAGCTGATGCGGCAGAGGCATACCGATGCGGTGATCCACTTCGCGGCGTTCATCGCGGTAGGCGAATCGATGCGCGAACCGGAGAAGTATTTTTCGAATAATGTGTGCGCATCGCTATCGCTGCTTACCGCCATGCGGCGCGCCAACGTGAATCACATCGTGTTCTCTTCCACCGCGGCGGTTTACGGTACGCCGCACGCTACGCCCATTCTCGAGAGCTTTCCCATCCAGCCTGTGAATCCGTACGGCGAGTCGAAGGTGATGGTGGAAACCATGCTGCGCTGGTTCGACGAGATTCACCACCTGACCAGCGTCTGCCTGCGCTACTTCAATGCGTCCGGGTGCGATCCCGCGGGAAAGCTGGGCGAAGAGCATGAACCCGAAACGCACCTCATCCCCTTGCTGCTGCGGGCCGTGCAGACCGGTAATCCAGTAACGGTTTTCGGTACGGACTATCCCACCCCCGATGGCACGTGCATCCGCGATTATATTCACGTGCTGGATCTCGCCCAGGCGCACATCCTGGCGCTCGAATACCTGATGGGCGGGGGCAAGTCCGAACGATTCAACGTAGGCACGGGCGCCGGTCATTCGGTGATGGAGATGATTCACGCGGTGGAAGAAGTCACCGGGCGCAAAGTACCCTACACGGTGGGCGCGCGGCGCGAGGGTGACCCCGCGACTTTAGTGGCGAGTTCGGAGAAGCTTCGCGCAACCCTGGGCTGGACGCCGAAGTATGCGGATTTGCGGACCATTGTGGAACATGCGTGGGCGTTCGCCCGGAAGCGCGGATAAAAGACATCGCGCGTTTCGCTTTAACCCACGACCTCTTTGTAATAGCGCTCGTACTGCGGAATGATCCGATCCGTGCAAAAGCGCTCTGAGGCATTCCAGCGCCCCGCCTTGCTCATGCGGTAATGCAGCGTATCGTCCGTGAGCAATTCGGTCGCGTGCACCGCCATTGCTTGGATGTCGCCCACCTGTTCGAGAAAGCCGTCTTCGCCATCAGTGATCAGTTCCGGCACTCCGCCCACGCGAGTGGCTATGGGGACCACCTCGCAGGCCATGGCCTCTAGCGCTGCCAGGCCGAACGATTCCATATCGCTCGGCATCAGCAAAACATGCGCAAGCGGAATCAGCCGTTCCACGTGATCTTGCTTGCCAAGAAACGATATGTGCCGTTCCATTTTCAATTCGCGCGCAAGATACTCGGCGGGCCCGCGCTCTGGGCCGTCGCCCGCCATAAGCAGATGGGCGGGGGTATGCTTACGAACCTCGGCGAGAATGCGCACGCAATCCAGCACGCGTTTTACGGGACGAAAATTCGACAAGTGAATCAAGAGCTTTTCGCCCGTGGGCGCGAAGCGCGCAGCGCCTTTCTTCTCTTTATCCGGCTTGTAGCGATCGCAATTGACGAAGTTCTTGATTACGCGAATTTCGTTCTTTACGCCAAATACCTCCACGGTCTGCGCGCGAAGATAGTCGCTGATCGAGGTGATGCCGTTCGATTGTTCAATCGAGAACTTCGTAATGGGGAAGTAAGAACGGTCGGTTCCCACCAGCGTAATATCGGTGCCGTGTAGCGTGGTAATAAACGGTAACCGCCGCCGTGGCGCGAGCATTTGTTGTGCAAGCAGCGCGGAGATGGAATGCGGAATTGCATAGTGAACGTGCAGCACGTCCAGTTCGTAGGATTCCGCCACTTCCGCCATGCGTGAAGCCAGCGCCAGGCAGTACGGCGGGTATTGAAACAGCGGATAGTTGGAGACTTCGACCTCATGGTAGTGAATACGCGGCGTGCCGGGGTCGAGACGGATGGGGTTGGCATAGGTAATGAAATGGACTTCGTGGCCGCGCATTGCCAGCTCGAGGCCTAACTCGGTAGCGACGATGCCGCTGCCGCCATAAGTGGGATAGCACGTAATACCGATGTTCACTTCACCTCCAAAGCGTGAACTGCGCGCAAGTTTGCATAGCCGATTTTTCCGTGAAGATTTTCGTCGGGGGAAGATACATCGCCGCCGCCGAACCATACTTCGATCTCGTTGCCATTCACAATCACCGTGGGGTCGCAAATTACCTGCGAATCCCAGGCTGAGGCGCCTTGGAATACGGAGGGCAATCTCTTCCAATGGACGCCGTCGTTAGACCGCGCCAGACCCAGTCGCCGCCGCTCGGAAAAATCGCGGCCTGTGAGGAGCATCCAATAAAAGCCGTGCGATTGCCATACGGCCGGTTCGCCGTCGCCCGCTTCATCGAACGATCCGGGCGGCCCCGGCTCTAGAACGGGGTTCGCGCGCAGTTTGTCCCAATGGATTCCATCCGTGGAACGCGCGATTCCAATCCGTTGTTGCGGCGGCTGTGCGCGGTCTTGGCCAAGATAGTACATGTAGAGGTACGCGCCGGCGCGAATCACGTACGGATCGGCCACCGCGCGCTCATCCCAGCTTTTGAACGGACCGTGCGCGAGCACTGGCTGCGGCTGTTTGCGCCAGGCGCGAGCGCCGGCAGCCGGCCGCGCCAGACCAATGGAGCCGGCATTTCTTGGGCCCGCGACATACCAATACCAAATGACTCCCTGATCGGCCAGCGCGGACCCGTTCGCGGCAATGTACCCTCCTTCCCACGGTTGAGGCCCAGGTGTGAGCGCGACGCCTTGAGGCCGCCAATTGAGGCCGTCGTTCGAAGTTGCGACGGCCGTTGACCAGAACTTCCCGTTGAAAATCGAATAGAGGTTCGTGAGGCCCTGGTACCGCACTACCGAAGGGTTAAGCGCGTCTCCAGTGGATGAGAGCACTGGTTCCGCGCGCTCATCGAAGGTGAAGGTGAGATTCGGATCGCCGCCCGGAAGTGGAGGCAATGTGAAATCCGCATATCCGCCGCACCCGGCTAACGCAGCCGCGGCGGCCAGCAGCGCCACTTGCTTCATTGCAAGGGAACTCGAAACTTCAGACCGGCGCCGCGTCCCGGACGCGATTCAAGTAAGAGATCCGCGTTGAGCGAGCGGGCCCGGCGCTTCAGGCTTTCCGGACCCAATCGCAGCAATTCCAATTCTTCGAGGGAATAGGATCCGGCGAAAGAAAAACCGTGCCCGTTGTCGTCAATGGAAATCTCCAGGCCGCGATCGGTCTTGTCCATCGCCACCGCCACGCGCGTGGCGCCCGCATGCTTCTGGACATTGTGCAGCGCCTCCCGGATCATCTGCAGCACTTCGAGCGTCATTTCCTGCGGCAGGCCGACGGGCGAATTGGCCCCAATAAAAGTTACCGGAATGCCCGTCTCCTTTTGGAACGTCTCCGCAGTGCGGCGCGCCGTGGCCACCATGTTGCCGCCCTCCACATCCACCGGGCGCATGCTGTGCAGGAAGGCGCGCAGATCGCGAATCTGCTGTTGCGCCAGCGTCTGCAACTGGCGCAGATCTTCCATTCCGGCGTCGGCGTCGCGCTCCAGGAGTTTGCGCAGAATCTCCAGACGCATCTGCAGGCTGATGAAACTCTGCAAGGGACCGTCATGAAAATCGGCGGCAATACGCTGGCTTTCATCTTCACGGGCCTTGGCGGCCGCCACCTTTGCGGTTTCGAGCGCCTTCCGTAGAGTTACGATCTCGACGTTCTGCCGCCGTTGGTACACCGCGCAGCCGCATGCAAAGATGCCCGCTACCAGAATCGTACGTTGCAATTCGCGCAAATCTCCCACCAGCAGCACCGAACAAAACAATGTAGATACGCCCGTAATCAAAGCGACTTCCACCACGCTATGAAGCGCCGTCGCCTCCACCATCAGAAAGAGAAAGAGGATCGACGCAAACCAGACCAGCGAATCCCCGTGGACAGCGACCACCAGGAAGTACACGGCGTCGGCGAAAAGCGCGAGCAGCGCCAAAACGCCCGCGGGCGCACCGGTGCGAATGGCCGCCAGCACGCTATAGAGCAGAAAGATCGCCAGCACGATCTGGTAAAACGGCGATGGCGGGAGATAGATATAGTTCAGAGCGATCGCAACCGCGGCCAGCGCCAAACGTGTCCACGCAATCGCCTTCGGCAAGCTTTCTTGTGGAAAAAGAAGCACTCTTTATTTCCGATACAGGTAAATGGCGTGACTGCGCCCTTCGCCATCGTCGGCGATATTCTCGACTCTTTCGGGCTTCCAGTTGCGGAACTCGAAATCGTGCGCAACCACGCGAGCGCCCTTCTTCAACTGCCGGTCAAGTACGGGCTGAACCTTGGAATCGATTGCGTCAGGCAGGAGATAAACCGTGACAACGTCGGCTGAACTGTAGTTCTGCTGCAGCAGGTCGCCCTGTATCACGCGCGCGCTTTTCTCAAGACCCAGCTTGTGGATGCGCTCAAGGCTTTGTTTGACCATTTTGGAATCGATTTCAATGCCAATCGCCTCGGCGTGGAATTTCTGCGCCGCCATAACGACGATTCGGCCATCGCCCGAGCCCAGATCGTACATCTTCTCCCCGGCCTTCAACTCGGCCATCTGGAGCATCTTTTCTACTATGGTTTGCGGCGTCGGGTAATACGGCGCAAGATTCTGTGCCGGGCCCTGCGCGTTGGCGGCGGCGCACAACGCGAGCGCGATTAGACTCAGCCTCATCATTTCTCATGTCCAATTTACCACCGTGCCTGACGCGGCCTATCCCGCTAAAATACGGTGTGCATTTCGCCGCCGAAAAGTCCGACGCTGGAAAGCGCCTCGATTTCCTGGTGCATGAGCGCCTGCCCGAACAGAGCCGCTCGCGCATCCAGCAATGGATCAAGGCCGGGCGCGCCTTAGTGAACGGCACGCCCGCGCGGCCTTCTTACACAGTTCGCGCGGGGGACGCAATCGATGTCGAACCCGGGAGGCGCCTCCGCTGCACGCCTCCGCCGAGGATATTCCACTGCGCGTGCTTTACGAAGACGCGGACCTTGTCGCGATCGACAAGCCGGCCGGAATGGTTGTGCATGCCGGCGCGGGCGTGCATGCGGGTACCGTGGTGAACGCCCTCTTGCATCGTTTCGGTTCGCTCTCGGGGGTGGGCGGCGCGATACGGCCGGGAATTGTCCATCGGCTGGACCGCTTCACCAGCGGGGTCCTGCTCGCGGCGAAGAACGACCAGGCGCATCGCGATCTGGCGGCGCAGTTCGCCAACCGCGAGATCGAGAAGACATATCTGGCATTGGTGCATGGCCGGGTGGCGCGCGATGCGGGAAGGATCGAACGGCCCATTGCCCGCGACCCCGTAAGGCGCACGCGTATGACGGTTCGGCTGAATCAGGGGCGCGCGGCGTGGTCGGAATATCGCGTGCTTCGGCGCTTCGCAAAGTTCACGCTGCTCGAGGTACGCATTGGAACCGGTAGAACGCACCAGATTCGTGTTCATCTTTCGAGCATCGGTCATGCGGTTGCGGGCGATACGCTATATGGCGCGCCCGCGCGGACACCGGATATGCCGCCTCTCGATCGCTTTTTTCTGCACGCGCATCGCATTCGCTTCCGCTCGCCGTCCACCGGGGAGCCGAAAGATATCGTCTCGCCGCTTCCCGAGGAGCTGGAAAGTTGGATGTCCCGCCTCGAAGCTCCGTTATAATTGCGGGACAGTTATAATTGATAAATATGCGATCGTGCGCGATAGGGGCCTCGCTCGCCATGCTTGGCGTGTTGTGCGCCGGCGTGGAGTTTGCGCAGCAGACACCCGTTCAGAAGAATGAAGATCCGGCCCGCTTCACCGTCGACGTGACGCGCGTGAATATGTTGTTCTCCGTAATGGATAAGAAGGGTCGCTTCGTCACGAACCTGAATAAAGACGACTTCGAGCTGATCGAAGGGAAGCGCCCGCAGTCGATTCAGGAGTTCTCGGCGGAAACCGACCTGCCCCTCCGCCTCGGCATTCTCATCGACACCAGCAACAGCGTTCGCGACCGGTTCAAGTTCGAACAACAGGCGGCCACCGAATTCGTGCAGAGCGTGATGACGGCTAATCGCGACAAGGCGATGCTGGTAAGCTTCGATAGCTCCGCCGAAATGGTTTCGGATCTGGTGGACCAGCCCAACCAGATCATCAAGGGTATCAACGCGCTGCGTCCCGGCGGTGGGACCGCGCTCTACGACGCCATCTTTTACGCATGCCGCGATAAATTGGCGCTCGATCGCCCGAAATATAAGTTCCGCCGCGCAATTATCGTGGTGACGGACGGCGATGACAACTTTAGCCACTATACGCGCGATCAGGCGCTCGAAATGGCGCAGAAGGCCGAAGTGGCGGTTTACGCCATTTCCACCAACGTTACGCGCGACGAAACCGAAGGCGACAAGGTGCTCAAGTACCTTACGAAAGAGACCGGCGGGCAGGCCTATTTTCCATTTAAGGTGGAAGATCTGGAACAGTCCTTCGAAAATATCGCGAACGAACTAAGGCACCAATACATCATTGCGTACCGGCCCGAACCCCTGGTCACCGATGGCCAGTTTCACCCCATCGTCCTTCGCGTGAAGGGGCACAAGGAGCTAATAGTGCGCGTACGGCCGGGCTATTATGCCCCAAGTATTTAACCGCGCGGCGCTCGCTTTCAGGCGGGGCCGCGGCGTCACATTTTTCCATGAATGCCGTTTCGTTGATTTTCGTTGCGCTTGCCGCGGGGTCCTCCGTGTTTTGCGCTCTCACCGCGCTTGCGGCATTGCGGTATCGTGCGGTGCGTCCGGGGCGTGCGGGCAACGGTCCGCCGATTAGCGTACTCAAGCCGCTCTCCGGTGTGGATGATGGCCTGGAAGATAACCTGCGCACGTTTTTTGAGCAGCAATACGGCGAGTTCGAAATTCTGTTTGCGGTACGGTCGGCAAAAGACTCTGCAGTTGAAGTGGTAGAGCGCCTGCGCGCCGAATATGCGAACGTACCATCGCGGCTGATCGTGACGGGAGAGCCGCCATATCCCAACGCGAAAGTATATAGTTTGCAGGCCATGCTGTCGGTCGCCCGTCACGATTTGATCGTAATGTCGGATAGCGATACGCGGGTCACGCCGGGCATGCTTTCGGTTTTCGCGGCGGAGTTCAAAGACCCTGGCGTCGGATTGGCGACGTGCCCTTACCGGGCGGTGCCGGGACACAGTTTCTGGTCCATGCTCGAAGCGTTGGGTTTGAATACCGAATTCATCGGCGGCGTCCTCGTCGCGCGCATGCTGGATGGGATGAACTTCGCGCTGGGTCCGACAATTGTTGCGCGCCGCGAGACCCTGTCTGCGATTGGCGGATTCGACGCGGTGAAAGACTACCTGGCGGAAGATTTCGTCATGGGGAAACTGGCGTCGGCGTGCGGCATCGGGGTAATTCTTTCGTCCTATGTGATCGAGCATCGCATTGGCTCGCAGCGGCTTTCGGCGAACGTGCGGCATCGTCTGCGGTGGGTCCGAAGCACGCGGCGCTCCCGGCCTCTCGGGTATGTGGGCCAAATCTTCACTCATCCTTTGCCGCTGGCCGCGATGGTCTGGCTGGCGGCGCCGGAATGGAGCGCGGTGGCCGTGACAGCATTGGTTTTGCGGCTCGCTGCCGCATGGGCTGTGGGAATCTTTGTCCTGCGCGATCGGCTGACGCTGCGGTTTTGGTGGCTTCTGCTGCTGCAGGATAGCTTGAGCTTTCTGGTGTGGATCGGCGGATTTTTCGGAAACACCATTCTATGGCGCGGACGGAAATATTACTTGCGCAGCGACGGCAGGTTCGAGTTGGCGGCCGGCCAAGCGCGGTAGATGAAGATTGGACAGCGGCTCGAGCGGAGAGAGACTTGACTGACCCACAGCGTTACCTGGCAATCGGGCTTCTCACGATTCGTTCCAATCGCGTCTGACCGGATTCGTCCGTCGCCCCGTTACAATAGTCCCGATGAATCGGCTAGAAGAGCTTCGCCGCCGCCATGCCGCGGCAGAGCAAGGGGGCGGCCCCGAGCGCCGCGCGCGCCAACACAAGGAAGGGAAGCTTTCCGCGCGCGAGCGCATCGAACTGCTGCTTGATGAAGGCTCATTCGAAGAACTGGACAAGCTGGTTACGCACCGGGGTCGCGATTTTGGAATGGAAGACCAAGTCGTGCCCGGCGACGGTTTCGTCACCGGTTACGGCCAAATCGAAGGACGTCCCGTCTACGTCTTCGCCCAGGACTTCACGGTCTTTGGCGGCTCGCTCTCGGAATCGAACGCGCTAAAAATCTGCAAGATTATGGATCTGGCGCTAAAGACCGGCGCCCCCATCATCGGGCTTAACGATTCCGGCGGCGCGCGGATTCAGGAGGGCGTGGTTTCGCTTGCCGGATATGCCGACATCTTCCTCCGCAATACACTCGCCAGCGGCGTGGTGCCTCAG
The DNA here is from genome assembly GCA_963703295.1 of Bryobacterales bacterium. GTDB lineage: Bacteria > Acidobacteriota > Terriglobia > Bryobacterales > Bryobacteraceae > PALSA-243. The sequence goes on along the minus strand of OY969810.1, from coordinate 5,335,532 downwards.
ATTTCCGCCATTATGGGGCCGTGCGCCGGCGGCGCGGTCTACTCGCCGGCCATTACGGACTTCGTCTTCATGGTCGAAGGCACGAGCTATATGTTCGTCACGGGTCCGGACGTAATCAAGACCGTCACGCACGAAGACGTTACGAAGGAGAAGCTAGGCGGCGCGCAAACGCATAACTCCATCAGCGGCGTAGGCCACTTTACGGCGCCGGATGACGCCGAGTGCCTGCGCATGATCCGCGAGTTACTCACCTATTTACCTCAAAATAATCGCGAGGATCCCCCGCGCCGAGCGACGTCCGATCCCTCGACTCGCATGGATGCCGAGCTTGATTCGGTCGTACCCCCCGAATCGAACCAACCCTACGACATCAAGGATGTCATTCATCGCGTGGTGGATGATGCCGGGTTTTTCGAGGTGCACGAGCATTGGGCGCGGAATCTGGTGATCGGATTCGCGCGAATGGATGGACGGCCCATCGGTATCGTCGCCAATCAGCCCGCCTATCTTGCCGGATGCCTGGACATCAATTCGTCCGTCAAGGGCGCACGGTTCGTGCGATTCTGCGACGCGTTCAACATTCCGATTTTGACGTTTGAAGACGTGCCGGGCTTCTTGCCGGGAACCGAGCAGGAGTTCGGCGGCGTCATCCGGCACGGGGCCAAGCTGCTCTATGCGTACGCCGAGGCGACCGTGCCCAAGATTACCGTGATCACGCGGAAGGCATATGGAGGCGCCTATTGCGTAATGGGCTCAAAGCACATCCGCACGGATATTAACTTGGCGTGGCCCACCGCGGAGATCGCGGTCATGGGTCCCGAGGGCGCAGTGAACATCGTTTACCGCCGCGAACTGGCAAGCGCGGCCGATCCTGACGGCATGCGTAAAGCGAAAACCGAGGAGTTTCGCGAACGCTTCGCCAATCCCTTCGTGGCCGCGGAGCGTGGCTATGTGGACGACGTGATCGAGCCGCGCGAAACACGTCCGCGGGTGATCCGGGCGCTGCAGTTGCTCGAAAACAAAGTGGATACCATGCCGCGCAAAAAGCACGGCAATATCCCGTTGTAAAGAACGCAAACTTTCGCCCACGCCCGGCGTATCTTGTATATGCGATATCGCCACGTCTTACGCCGTCTCGCCCGGACGCCCGGCTTCACGATTGTCACTGTCCTAACCCTGGCTCTCGGTATAGGCGCCAACTCGGCGATCTTCAGCGTGATTGAGGGCGTGCTGCTGAAGCCTTTGCCGTATCCCGATTCCGGACAGTTGGTTGGCTTGTGGCATACTGCGCCCGGCGTTCACATCGACGAGCTCAATATGGCGCCTTCGCTATATTTCACCTATCGCGAACAAAGCCGGAGTTTTCGAGACGTTGGTCTTTGGGATACCGATTCTGACAGCGTTACCGGGCATGGCGAGCCGGAACAGACGCCGTCGCTGGATGTCACCGATGGCACGCTTCCGATGCTCGGGGCGCGGCCGGCGATGGGACGGCTGTTTTCGCTAAAGGATTGCCAAAACGGTAGTCCTGGCACTGTAATTCTCACGTATGGATATTGGCAGTCCCATTTCGGGGGCGCGCCTTCGGCCATTGGACAGAGCTTGATGATCAATGGCCGGCCGCACGAAATCATCGGCATACTGCCTCGAAGTTTCCGCTTCCTCGACTACAAGCCGCAAATCATCCTGCCCTACCAGTTCGACCGCGCCAACGTGCATTTGGGCCAGTTCAGTTTTGACGGAATGGCGCGCCTGAAACCAGGCGTCAGCATTGCTCAGGCGAATGCCGACGTGGCGCGCTTAATCCCCATCGCGCTGTCCAGCTTCCCGGCTCCGTCGGGCTATAGCGCCAAGATGTTTTCCGAAGCGCGAATTATGCCTACGCTGCGGCCGCTGCTGCGCGATGTAACAGGCGATATCGGCCAAACGCTTTGGTTGATCATGGGCACAATCGGAATCGTGTTGCTGATCGCCTGCGCCAATGTCGCCAACCTGCTGCTGGTTCGGGCCGGCGGACGCCAGCAGGAGCTTGCGGTGCGCGCCGCGCTGGGCGCTCGATGGAGCGAAATCGCGCGCGAGCTGATGATCGAAAGCTTGACGCTGGGCTTGCTGGGAGGCTTGGCGGGGCTTGGCCTCGCCTATGCCGGATTGCGTCTGCTGACGGCGATCGGGCCGGCGCATCTGCCCCGCTTAGGCGACATCGCCATTGATGCGCCGGTACTTCTGTTTACGCTGATCATTTCACTGACGGTGGGCGCCCTGTTCGGTCTAATTCCCGTGGTGAAATACGCCGGGCCGCCCCTGGCATCGTCTCTCCGCGGTGGGGGAAGAAACAGCAGCCAAAGCCGGGAACGCCACCGTGCACGTAGCATACTGGTGGTGGCGCAGGTTGCCCTGGCGATGGTGCTACTCATCGCGGCCGGGCTCACCATCCGCTCGTTCCAGGCGTTGCATACCGTGCAACCCGGGTTTACTCGTCCGGAACAGATTCAGACGCTGCGCATCTTTATTCCCGAGGCGCAGGTACACGATTCCGTTTTAGTGGCCCATCAGCAGCAAGAGATCTTGAACCGCATCCAGGCGATTCCGGGCGTGTCCTCGGCCGGCCTCTCGAGCATAGTTCCCCTGGACGGCTCCGGCTGGCATGACCCCATCTACGCGCAGGATAAGACGTATGCCGAGTCCACTCTGCCGCCAATTCGGCGCTTCGTTTTTGTTTCCCCCGGCCTTCTCAACACCATGGGCTCTTCGCTGGTAGCGGGCCGCGATTTTACGTGGACGGATGTATTTCAGAAGCGGCCTGTGGCCATGGTCTCCGAAAATGTGGCGCGCGAGCTATGGCAAACCCCGGCTGCCGCGCTCGGCAAGCGCATTCGGCAGAGTACGACCAACGCGTGGCGGGAAGTGGTGGGCGTGGTGGCGAACGAACGCCCCGATGGTCTTGATCGCCCTGCCGCATCCTCCGCCTATTGGCCCCTCCTGATGGAGGGCTTTAATGATCCAAGCGAACCCTTGTTCATCGCGCGCGGTACGGCAGTTATGATTCGCAGCAGCCGCGCGGGCTCCGAGAGTTTCTTGAACGAAGTGCGCAGCGCCATCTGGTCCGTGAACCCGAATCTGCCCCTCGCCAACGTTCGAACTATGCAAGACGTATATGAGAAATCGATGGCGCGGACGTCTTTCACGCTCGTTATGCTGGCGATTGCCGGCGGCATGGCGCTGGCGCTCGGCATGATCGGCCTTTACGGAACCATCTCTTACTCAGTTGCGCAGCGTACCCGCGAAATCGGAATCCGCATCGCGATGGGAGCGCAACAACACACGCTCACAGGCATGTTCTTGCAACACGGATTAGTCCTATCGGCCATCGGCGTAGCTTGCGGTCTGGTTGGCGCCGCCGGCGTTACGCGCGCCATGAAGTCGCTACTGTTCGAAGTAAAGCCGCTAGACCCGTTGACCTATACACTTGCGCCGGCGGCCTTGATAGCAGCGGCGCTGCTCGCAAGCTACCTTCCCGCTCTCAGGGCCACCGCCGTTGACCCCATTGAGGCTTTGCGCGCGGATTAGACGCCCCTTTAATTCTCAGTCGGCATCTTCTCAGCATGGTCGACTACGATCACTTCTATCGGCTCCTTGCGCGAATCCAGCTTGAGGCCAAGCGCTTGCACCGCTGTGAAGAGTGAGCTGCTGCCGGGGTCGGATGCGGCCTCGGCGGGTGTTCCCCCGCGTCCCCCATCTCCGCCCAAGGCGCCGGCCGGAATGTTGGCGCCGTTCCGCCGCGCCACTTCCAGCATCTCTTGCATGGAAAAATCGAGCGCCACCTGATATTTGCCCTTGAGTTCCGTCATATCGACTACGGGCTTACCGAGGAATTGGGACAACGCATCGGCCAGCGTGGACATCTCGAGCTTCGAGTACTCGTAGTGCATGATGCCCTCTGGGCTCACCGAGTACTTCACCGCGCCGGTCTTGGCCGACTCGGCGGTGCCGCTCTTCCCGTCGGCGCCCTGCTTGATTCGTACGGCGTTGTCGCCCGAACCCATCACCATCTCGCCCTTGGCAAGCGGTTTGGGTTCGCCGTCCGGCGCGGCGGCCACCGGCACATCGGGCTCGGCCTCCTTCATCTTGGGACCGCCCTTGGCGACAACCAGGGCATACACCGCATGCTCTTTTTTGTCGCGATGGATCTCTACCTTGAAGCGCTCTTTCAGCAGAACTTGCAGCATGGCGGGAACATCGTCTTTCGTCGCGCCCGATGGCATCTTGGCAAGAATATCGAATCGCTGTACCCGCATCCAATCCGGACCCTCCACCTGGTACGGCTTAACCTTGTACGCGGCAGAGAGCAGATCGTAAATCGAAAGATAACCGATATCGACCCGCGCCGCGTCGATCGACATGCCTACGTGCATTTTCCCAGCCTGGATCATCGCGGGCGTGATCTGCTCGGCCGGCTTAATCGTTGCGACTTCAAATGCCAGCGGAGCCGCCGGCGTCTGCGCAAACACGGCGAACGCCGCGAACGGCAACAGAACGGATGTCTTGAAAATCGAATGCTTCACTATGTCCCCTATTCTATTAAGAATACCGATTTGAGGTTCGAATTGTTCCCTTTTCGTTGAGAATCCAGCAAAGGGCAACCTCTAAAAGTGTAGTGTTAAAATCCTCTTTCGCGTATCAACCTCGGGATTCTTCGGCCCTCCGCCGCGTCCGTTTCCCATCAACAAGGAGTCTACGATTTCTCAGCTTGCCGGTGGTAAGTGGTTCCGTTCTTTGCCCGTATCAGGCGCCCTCAACCTGATTTGTCTTCCTTATGCCGGGGGCGACGCTTCTCCGTACTATCGCTGGCGGGAACGCCTCGGCGATCGGGTTAGCGTACATCCCGCGCACCCACCCGGCCATGGAGGCCGTTTTCGCGAGCCCGTCATTGTGACCATGGAACAGATGGCGTCGTCTCTGATGGCAGCGATGCCCGCATTCGCCGCTGGTCCTTACGCTATTCTCGGCTCGAGCATGGGGGCATGGGTTGGCTTGGAGTTATGTCAGAAGATTTCGAAATCTCGCATGCGCGCCCCCGAAGCCCTGTTCGTTTGCTCGGCGACATCGCCATACGACAAGATGAAGAACTACAAATTCCGTAATCTTCGCGGCGTCGCGTTGGTGGATGAATTGCGTAAACTGCATCCCGGATTAACCTCGACCCCTGAAAACGTGGAGCTAATCGAAACCATGCTGCCGGTTATCGAGAAGGATTTTATCCTTTGCGACACGTGGCAGCCCGATCTGCATACGAAATTGCCGCTACCCATATTTGGATTCTGTGGCGACAAAGACCCGCTCGTTCAGAAGAGTGAAATGGAGCGGTGGGCCCTCCTGACGGAAAAGGAATATCGATCCTACGAAGTCGAGGGCAACCACTCCGTCGTCGATAACCCGCCGGCCGCAATGTTCGATCGTCTTCTGGAAATCTTGCGCTTACCCGGGGTTAGGATAAATTGATGCAATCCGAGATCAGCTTTGAGGATTTTCGCCGTCTCGTCGAGATGTTGCAAACAGCCATCACAGGGATGTCGGATTTAGCCGGCCGGGTCAGGGCGCTCGAGGAAGCGAACCAGGCGAGCTATACCACCGCGCTCGCGCTCAAGGAAAATCAGCAGCAGTTGTTCGAGATGCAAAAAGGCCAGCAGGAAGTGCTGGCCTTGCTGAAGCGCAGTCTCGATCATTTACTGAGCGCAATCGGCGGCAACAGTCCCATGATTCAATAGCGGTTTATATCCGCCATCCCTCCTGCGTCAAGCCACTCAGGTTTACAATCGTATTCGCGAGTCCTCCAGGCGCGCGGTCAGCACGGAGATTATATGCAGCCGATACGATCGATCACAATTAAGCGGATGGCCCTGTACGCCATACCCGTCATCGCAATTACCTTGAGCGTCGGAAACGCCCAGACGCCGGCCGGCGCCCGCGGCGGCCGCGGTGGCGGCGGACGTGGCGGCGTGGCGCCGGCTCTTTTCACCGCGCTTGACGCGGATAAGGATGGGTCCCTGACGCGAAGCGAAATGCAGTCGGCCTTCGACGCTTGGTTCGCAAATTGGGATACCGGAAAAAACGGATCGCTGGGGCACGATCAACTGGTGGCCGGCTTAAGCATACTGTTTCCTCCGCCTCCGCCGCCGGCCGGTGGAGTGGGAGGCGTCTTCAACCCGGTCGGTAATTCGACGCCGATGACCGCCAGGCAGACCGACATTGATGCGATGATGGCGGCGTTGCCCAGTACCCCGGGCGCGAAACCGCTTCGCGCGCGCAAGGTGCTTGTTATGGCGCATACCGGTCCCGGCGGCTTCGTCCATGCATCCATTCCGCTCACCGCAAAAACGGTCGAAGCGTTGGGTAACAAGAGCGATTTGTGGTCGACGACGGTCAGTTATGACGCGGCCGATATCAACACGGCCAACCTGAAACAGTACGATGCGATTTTCCTCGATAGCACAACCGGCTGTTTCCTCGACGACGCGAACCAGGCGATGACCGCGGCCCGCCGCACGGCCTTCCTCGATTTCGTGAGAAGCGGAAAAGGCGTCGCGGGCATCCATGCGGCTACCGATTCTTACCATACGGATTGCGTCGCCGAGTCGGCTGCCGCTGCGCGCGGCGCCAGCCCGGACCGTGGCGGCGCGGCCAATACGCTGGCCACCCAGTTCCTGGCGCAGGGCGATAAGAACAACGACCAAAAGGTAAGCCGTGAGGAGTTAACGGCGCTCGCCAATAGCTGGTTCGACAAACTGGATACGGACAAGAGTGGAAAGGTGAGCCAGGCCGAATTCGTGGCGCGGTTCAATGCCGATGTCATGCCGCGCCCCGCGCTAGGCGGTGGCCGCGGCGGCAGAGGGGGCGGGGAAGCGGCGCCGGTTTTGCAATGGCCCGAGTTCAACAAGCTGATCGGTGGCTATTTCAAGTTTCACTGGTCCGATCCACAGCTCATCACCGTCAAGATTGACGATCCCGCCAGCCCGCTTACGGCTATGTTCCACGGCCAGGAATTCGAAATCCACGATGAGACGTATACCTTTGCGCAGGATTCCTTCTCGCGTACAAACGTTCACGTGCTGACAAGTATCGATTACGACAAGATGAGCGCCGCCGATAAAGCCAAGGAGCAGAACCCGCGCTCGGATGGCGATTACGCGCTGAGTTACATTCGCCGGGAAGGCCGCGGCCGCGTCTTCTATGAAGGCCACGGCCATAGCGACAGAGTCTATGCCATGACGCCGATGCTCGAACACATTCGCGCCGGCATTCAATATGTGCTGGGCGACCTGAAAGCCAACGATAGCCCCTCGCGCTAGATGGGCTCTTTGGTGTGATGGCGAGCAACGCGGCAGAGCAAGCTGCCACTTTTGCTCGCCCAATATCCCGCTTACGCAAACAGATCCGGGCTGAGCCGCGCCAAATCGCTGTTCGACTTAACCGTTTCCTCCACTGTCGGCTTGCCCCAATTTACAGGACCAGCCGACGGCCTGGTATCGTCCGCCGGAAGATTCAGCGTAATATTTTTGAACGCAAGCCATTTTTGATAAGAGGCGATCCACGCCGCGCACTTTTCGCAGGCCGCTTTCAATCCGCCTAACGATACGGCGCCAGTCGCCTGGCCGGAGATCACCATTTTTGTTAGAAACGCCAGTAGTTTCAGTTCGGCGTGGACCTCGGCCGTGCTATTGATCAGCGTGACCTTCAAACCCGTATCCGCGGCTTGATCTACTCTCTTAAGGCCGATATTTTCCGCTGGATGAAAGGCGAAAGTGCTCCTGTATCCCTTGGTTTTCGTATAGCACGCCAAGGTTTGCTGAAAAGGTCCGGTCTTCCAATTGTCGCGGTCGGGTGGCGCCGTGTCCTCGACGCCTACACAGGCATTGATGTGATCGTACAGTTCAGCTGGCTTCGCGATGTCCACGGCGAATGCAAAGGTGTCGAGCGTTTTCTGTTCCGTAGCGCTATAGGTCGATTTGTCTTTAAGATTCCCGCAGATCCACTCTTTGCATTGTGTTCCGTCCGCGCTGATCAATGCGTGCGACCATTTGATGGCGGCGATAAACCGGCCAATATTATTCACGCCGTACGCCGTTAGGAAATCTTTAACGGCAAGATGCCCGCTGTAATTGCAAGCTATGAAGAGTTGGTCCCCGACCTGCATCATCTGAACCTCCTCCTGGGTTGATCCCCCCTTTGCTCCGAGAGGGCTCCAGGTCTGGGTTCTCGTTGCGCAACAAACAACGGCCGACAAGGCCGCTAAATTACCGCCGGTATAGATCACGAACGCTCCTTTTTGTGATTCTGGTGTGATTTGAAAAAATAAATCCCGAATGAATGCAGGAAAAATCCAAGTTAGAAATGCTGAATTCATTTATACACTAGAACGCAGCAGGCTGCGGAGCCGGCGCGCGGTCTCCGGATTTCATAGTTCGAATTTGCTCCTGTCCGCTCGGCGCGCCAGTAACTGGTTCTTTGAAATCGATCAGACCACCGGTGATCAACTCTGGTCTCGCCTGGCTGAGATTCAGCGCGACCCCGCCAAAGCCAAGGCCAAGGTGAGCTCGATTATGGCCTTTGTGCAGGCGCGCGAAAAGCGAATGGTACAGGCTGCGCGGGCAGCTTGCGGGGCGTAACGGCAAACGGCTGAAGCGTCCCGCCGCGTATCGCCCGGGGCTCTGCCCACGCGCCCGTCTACTTGAATGGAACGCTGATGGACGATTGAGCTTCAGCCACTGCGTAGGTTACGCTAAGGCCGCTCGCCGGGAAGGTCACTGGCGCGCTCTGATTAATCAGATTGATGCCGCCGTTGCCCACCGGTGACGCTTCCAGAACGTAAGCCGGAATCGTGAACGTTCCCGCCTCCACCGGGGCTATACAGAGGAACGTAGCGCTCGCATTGATTATCGTGCTTCCGCCGCCGATCTGGACATAAGTGCCCGGAATCCCGCCCGTCCAATTGACCGTAACCGGCTGAGTCCGGTCTACCGATGTGATCGCGGCCTGATTGGTCCACACGAGAGGCTGTGGATCGGAAACAGTCACCGAAAACGGCTTCACGTCAACGCTGCCGGTCGCCGAAATAGTGAACGATCCCCCGCTAGCCGGGAAATAACCACCAGGCAGATTCAGTTCATACGTGAGCAGCGATCCTGAGGTGGTTTGGGGAACCGCAAGCGTACCTCCCGGCCCATTGATAGAGAGGTTGCCCGCGGAGAGGTAAGAAATTGTGGGCTGGGGAGCTGTCGAAGGCAGCACGAGGCATCCGCCCGCGGTGACTAACCCATACCCGCCCAGGTACGGGATGTTGGTCTCCTTAATAAAAGTGGCGCTGACAAACGAGGAGGTAACCCCTTTTTGAGTGGTGTCCATAGCCACTGCAATTGTGCCCGACGTCAGAGACGTCTGCGTCGATCCCGAAAGCAGCCCCGTCCCGTCCACTCCGTGGATCGGATCCATGCACACGCCGCCGTCGCTCGCCACCGGAAGAGTGACCGTATTGCTCACGACGCTGCCCACCGCGCCAACAATGGGTACGCCGCAGCCCGGTGTCACGTTTGACGGAACATACACATTGATCTGGACCACGCCGGGGTAACCGGAGCTGCCCGCGTATTGGATCTGTGCCTGAATCCCCCCGATATATATCGTCAGAGGAACATTGATCGCATGCGGTGAACTCGAAAACACCGAGTCGCTATCGGCCGTATCGGCGCCTAAGCCGGAGCCCCACAGAGTGATGATCTGCCCGGGTTTGGCCGAGGTTGTGTAGCCGAAAAGCGCGCCCGTTGGACTGACCGGGTCGGTAGCGATTCCGGTCCCGCTGGGTTGGCCCGAAAGCGTATCCAGTCCCAAAGCGCTCTGCACCACCTGCATCGTCGCAGGCGCGCTGGCCGTGCCGTTATAAGTCACAGTCACCGTGCCTGTGCCAACCGGCGTGGAGGCCGGCAACACGGCGGCGATTTGCGTCGCGGTCGCATAATAGATTCCCGGGTGCGTTGTAACTCCGTTAACCGTGACGCTAATGCTCGCGCCGTTCAGCGATGTCGGAATCCCTGGAGACGCGCTTGATTGCAGCACCGCCGGGGCTGCCGGATTCGTCATTCCCGTTCCATAGATCACGAACAGCGTGCTTGGCGCGATTCCGTAGTTTGGCAATCCCGAACTGATATTGCTGTAGTTGTTTTGCACGCTCTTAATCACGGGCCCGCCGGCGGTAACACCCCCCGTTGCGCCGAACGTTGTGAACTGAATCGTCAGCGAAGAACTGCTCACCGACATAATAAGGACCTTCGCATAGTGTCCTGCGCTATCGTGCACGCCGAATACGATGCCGGCCGTAAGATTCGATCCGCTAATGGGAGTAGTCGTATAGATTGGCGCGACCGCGGAAAGGGTTCCCTCATTGATCAGGGCAAAGCCTCCTGCGCCCAGATTGCCCAGAATGTAAGCGCCGTCGCTTGCTGCAAAAGTGATACTGCTTCCCTGGAAGACCAGATCGCCGCCGCTGTTTGCTGTGGCGCCCGTCTCGAGATTGACGCTCTGGCCAGTTGAAAGAGTTGTGGTGAGGTTGAGGTCCGCGAAGGCCAAAGGCGCGAGCAAGACCAGCAGCGCTGGCACAGGATTCCAAGAGCTCATAATTCTCCTACGAATAAGTTGGGACAGCACGAAGCCAAAAAGGCTTGTTTGCTTGTCAATCATGCCAAATGTAAACAACCGTTTGCAATTTGCGGATAGCTGTTGGATCGGCGACCGAATCGTCTACTTATTTTCCGATCCGGGATGTTCCGAGAGCGATGTCGTCATAATAGACATCGAAGCCGGTCATCGGATTTTGCCAGGCGCGCACGCCGAATCCAAATTCCTTGAAACCGCCGACAAGGTTGGAATTGGTTGTCGAGTCCTTTGGCCACTTGTAGGTAACGGTATTAACCGTTTCCGTTCCCATTTTGTTGGGAACGGGTTCCCCATCCACCCAAAGGGTCATACTCGCCGGATCGTCGTTAATTTCCCACTCGAGCAGAAACCATTTGTCGGCGGGAGGAGGCACTTCCGAGCGGTATGTGATCTCGCCCCTTCCCTGACCCGCGGTTGATTTGTTCTCCTGGAAAGACGGCATCCAGAAGCCGCGTGAAAGGCCGATCTCGTAGAATTTCGAGAGTTGCCAACCCGGTTCGCCAGTAATGATCAACGGATTGTGGCTCGGTGGTATAGTTCCGGTAATCTTCATGTACGCCCGCCCGAAAACGTGCGTCTTCAGCGAATCGGACAGATGCATGGCTACCGCCATCGCGTAGGCGCCGCGCGTCATTTCGGGATAATGAGCGTGCAGCGCATATTTACCGTGAGCGCCTTCGACCGGCTCAACCGCGACTGTCGCAGGGCCCATTGTCCGAACGTCCCAAATCGCAGGGTCGAGTTTGCCCGATTCGAAGCTCTCAGAGAAAATTGGTTTCGACTGCGCGGCCAGGGTTGAAGCGAATGCCGCGGCAATGGCGACGGCGCTGAAGAGATTTTGCATCATAGGTTGACTCGCCGCGAGTTTATCACACGAACCCGCGGTTTCAAATGCCATCGCGCTGGCCATCGCGCAGGCAGGGTAGTGTCACGAAGTGAGGCGATACCGTACTGCTAATGCGGCAGACCTTCGGTCAGTTCTATGCGCGCGCCCGATGGGTCGGTAAGGAAGGCGGCGGAAAGCTTAAGCTGCGGCAGAACTTGGTAGGGCGAGTCGAATTTGATTCCGGAGGCGGCGAGTTTTTGGCAGAAGCTTTCAAGGTCTTTGATCTCGAACGCGATATGATCGATAGCTCTTCCGGCGGTTGGTGATACAGAATCGGCATGCGCAACAGAAAGAGCTGCGCCGGCGACGACGCTGGTATTCGGCTGATCCTCCCCTCCCGGTCTGGCGCCGAAGAGCTTCGCATACCAGGCCTGTACGTCGTTCGGCCGAGTCGCGTAGAAGTGGATGTGATCGAATTGGATTGGCGCATACATCGAACTGTCTTCGGCTAGTTCGATGCGCACGCCGTCTGGCCCGTCGATCATGAGTTGGTCCCCCGCGGGCTGAAAGCTTTTATAGGTTGTCTTCGCTAACTTATCGATGTATGGCTGAAGTTCCGGAACCTTGAAGCCGATATGATCGATCGCGGAGCCGGCGCTCGGCCCGGACGGAGCGCCGCGCGTGATCAGAATCAGCACGCCCTGCGTACTGACGCCGTTCAGAGAGTCGCGGCTCCAGGTCGATATTCCCATGATGTTCGTCCAGAACGCGATGGCCCTATCTGGGTCCGCGGAGTTGATGTGGATGTGCCCAAACGTCACGCCCGGCGCGCCTCTTTGCGCGACGGCCGGAAAGATGGCAAGAAGCCAAACGGCGATGATTCGTAATAGCGGCATGGCTGGAATCATAGTAACGCGAGACAGGCTTGCGGAAATAGACGCAGTTCGACGCGCCCGCCTGCGGACTAATGTTGGAATGCTCTTTGTGGCCGTGGCATTCTGACTTATATTACGTTTCAAATCGGCAATACCTGCGGAACTTCGCGCCGTCCAGATGACTGACGAATACGCTATGATCTACCACCGAGCCTTTCATTCAGTCGCGCTGACCGCGGCGCTTTTCCTTTCCACCGCCTTCCAGTTGCCGACGACGTTCCGCCTGTCCGCCGCCGCAATGACCACGCAAAGGTTCGAGTTCCTCTCGAACGGGAACAGTCTGTCTGGTTTTGTCGATGTACCAGCGGGCGGCGCCGCGCGAGCCATGATCGTGATCATTCACGGCTATGGCAAGACGGACGTCGCAGGAAGCACCTCGTATTACGATTTGCGCAGCCGGTTCACTCAGATCGGGATCTCGACGTTGATATGGGACAAGCCCGGTTGCGGCGAAAGCAAAGGGACCTTCGACGCCAATCAACCCGTAGAGAGCAGCGCAAGGGAAGTGTTGGACGCAGTCCGGTATGCGAGAGAGCGCAAGCTGCCGGGGTCACAGAAGATCGGACTTTGGGGCATCAGCCGCGCTGGATGGATCGCGCCCCTGGCGATCGTGCAAGATCCCAAAATTGCGTTCTGGATTTCGGTGAGTGGCACGGATGACAACGAAAACTTCCCCTATCTCGTGGAATCCAATCTGCGCATCGAGGGTCGAACGGACGCGGAAATCAAGCTCTTGCTTGGTGAATGGCGGCGCGGCTTCGAGATCACGAGTCATGGCGGAACGTTTAATGACTATCTCGCGGCGACGCAAACCCTTCGGCGCGATCCATTCATGGTGTACCTTTCCGGCGGAAAGGACGAAGATGAGGCGGCATTTCTCGCAGAGCAGAAGCAGTTTCTGAGCGGCGCATTTCAGGTCGATGAAACAACCGGTCTTATGGTCTATGTGCCGCACTTTCAGCGTATGCTCGCGCGGGTGAGTATTCCTGTCCTCGCCATCTTTGGCGAGCGGGATCGCAACGTGAATTGGCATAACACGGTGGCGCTCTATTCCAAGACGATCGGTAAAAACCAGAACGCCAGCCTGACAATCAAGACCTTCCCTGATGGCAACCACAATCTACAACAAGCCCGGACGGGAGGATTGCGCGAAATGCTGCAAATGAGCGAACACCGAGCAAGCGCCGGTTATTATGAAGCGATGGCGGATTGGCTGCGAATGAATGTACTGAAGTGAACACGGCTACCCGGGTGGGTTAGCAGCACGGTTAAGGATGCGTCCATAGACGCGTGCGTCGCGTTCAGCGCCATTGCAACACGTTCAGTTGGAGAACCCTCGGGCACTCCCACGTAGGAAGTCCTCAGGGCGACTGCTTGCGTTTGCCGTGCGGCGGGGCATAATACGCAAAGTACTGAAACGCAGCTGCTGTGTTTTTGGCATTCACTTCGGTAGCCCCCGGTCATTGCAGCTGTCGACCGGGTATCCTTGGGGGATCGGAGGTCCAGTTGTCGCCGAAAATTCCTGATAGTCCTGGCGGGCCAACAGCTGAATCGTCTCGACCTGAGTTGCTGCAGCGGATTGCGGAACTCGAGGCGCGGCTGACCACCTACGAAACGGGAAAGGCCGATGCCAGCCTGGCCCGTGCGCTTGCGGAGCGCAAGCGTACTGAGGAAGCGCTGCGTGAAAGCGAAGCGCGGCTGCGTTGTTTCATCGAGGACGCCCCTGCGGCGATCGCCATGTTCGACCGCGACATGCGTTATGTGGCTGTGAGTCGCCGGTGGAGGATGGAATACCTCAATGGGGCCGAAAGCGTACTGGGGGGCCAGCACTATGAACTCCTTCCGGACTGCCCGGAGCGATGGAAGGACGCACATCGGAAGGGGATGGCCGGTGAAATCGTGCGGGTTGAGGAGGACCTCTGGGTGCTGCCCGACGGCTCAGAATTATGGGCGCGATACGAAGTACGGCCGTGGCGCGCCGCTAGCGGCGGCGTCGGCGGCATCATCATCTTCACCGAAGACATCAGCGAGCGGAAGCGGACGGAGCAGGCGCGGACGGCGGATCTGGCCGCCCTCACGCAAATTCACTCCTTGAGCACCTCCACGCTTGAAACGGCGGATCTCGAACCGCTGCTGCAACGGGTCATGGATGCGGCTGTCAACATAATGCGGGCCGACCGCGGCACTCTGAAATTGATGGAAGGCGATTCCCTGCTGATTGTCGCCCACCACGGGCATCAACCGCCGTACTTGAATTTCTTCAATTCCGCCGCAGGCAGAGTATCCGCAGGCGAGGCGATGAAGCGCGGCGAGCGCGTCATTATTGAGGACGTGGAAGCGAACCCGATGTTCGCCGGGACACCCATGTTAGCGGTTCTGCGCGCAGCGGGCGTGCGTGCCATCAACTCGACGCCGTTGCGGAATCGCAATGGCGTGCTGCTGGGAATCCTGACGACTCAATGGAGCGTTCCGCACTCACCCGCGGAGCACGACCTTTGGAGATTTGACCTTCTCGTGCGCCAGGCTGCAGACCTGATCGAGCATAATCGCAGCCAGGCTGCGCTACGCCGCATCGCGGAATTGCCGGCGCAAAGTCCCGATGTTGTGATGCGCGTAATGACTGGCGGGGAATTGGATTATGCCAATCCGGCCGCGCGGTCCTGCCTGCTGGGAATGGGAGCGGTGGTGGAGGGCCAACCCTTACAGGGCCCGATACGGGCGTTGTTTGAGAGGGTGGGCGCGGAGGGAGGAGCCATCGAAGACGAGGTCAACGACGAACAAGGCCGGACGTACTTGTTTACCGCAGTGCAACCGTCGGGAGAAAGTTATGTGAACCTTTATGGTCGGGACATCACGGATCGGAAGCGGACTGAAGAGGCCTTACGCCAGAGTGAGGAGATGCTGCGATTCGCGCAAGATGCTGCGGCTATTGGCGCCTTTGAGTGGAACATCCAGACCGGTGTGAACACTTGTACGCCCAAACTAGAGCAATTATACGGCTTGCCGGCCGGCGCTTTTGCCCAGACCCAGCCGGCATGGGAGAATCTCATACATCCTGAGGATCGGGCCGGAGTCGTGGACGTCGTCAAGCGCGCGTTCGAGACCGGCTCGCCCACCGAGGGAGAATGGCGAGTGGTTTGGCCGGATGGAAGCGTTCATTGGTTGAATGGGCGCTGGCACATCTTCAGGGATAGCGATGGCACGCCGGTTAGGATGACTGGCATCAACATCGATATCACCGACAGGAAGCTGGCGGAGCAGCGGATTCTGCAAGCGCAGAAGCTCGAATCCATCGCACGTCTGGCGGGCGGCTTGGCGCATGACTACAACAATTTGATGAGCGTTATCCTGCTGGAAGTTGACTCGGCTCTCGCGGAACTGAGCAGCCAAGACTCGGCCGTAGGTTCGGTAACTGCTATCCGGGACGCGGCTGGGAAGGCGGTCGCGCTCGGCCAGCAGCTCATGGCGTTCGGCAGCAAACAAATGTTGCAGCGCGATACAGAAATATTGCAGCCCGAGGCTCTGGATCTAAACTCTTTCATGGGTGATGCCATGAGATTGGTGCAAAGTTTAGTCGGTGACGATGTCACTATCACATTTCATCCGGATTCGCGGTTGGGCCTCGTGAGGGCAGATCGTGGACAACTCCTGCAGCTCATCATGAATTTGGCACTCAACTCGCGGGATGCCATGCCACAAGGCGGCACGTTCGTAATGGAAACGGAGAACGTCGAATTCGATGCATCGGATGCCCGGTTGAACCCGGGCGCTATCCCTGGTCCATACGTCATGTTGCGGGTTTGGGACACCGGTGTCGGTATGGATAAGGCAACCCGGGCGCGAATCTTTGAGCCGTTCTTTACCACGAAGGAAATCGGCAGAGGGACTGGACTTGGACTATCGGTGGTTTACGGAATTGTGAGACAGAGTGGCGGTTTCATTACTGTCTCGAGTGAGCCTGGACAGGGGACCGAGTTCAATATCTACCTGCCCGCGTCGCTGGAAGCACCCGGACCGATCCTCCAACGCGAGCAGAAACCACCGGTCCGAGGCGGCTCTGAGACCATCTTACTCGTGGAAGATGAACCAGCTCTGCGGCAAAAGATTTGCGAGGTAATGGAAAACGCTGGGTACCGAATCCTTGTTGCCAGGGACGGAAATGAGGGTTTTCGACTGGCGGAAGAACACGCACGGCAGATCCATTTGCTTGTGACCGATGTCGTTATGCCGAACATGTCGGGCCCTCGATTGTCAGAGCGCTTGCGAGCGCCCTGTCCGGAGATAAAAACGCTGTACATGTCGGGTTATCCGGACATGGGGGAAGGCAGTGAGGCCCTGCGGTCGCAACCCAACTTCATCCAGAAGCCATTCACCCAAGAGGAGTTGATGCGTCGAGTGCGTGAGGTACTGGATAGCGGCACACCGCAGGAATAGCCGCAATGTGGTTCCTTCGAAAACACTCCGGCCTATATCGCTGAATCTGAAGGGAAATCCCGGAAATTCACCCCCACTTTCTGACGATTCTTGCAAAACAAGGATTGCGCGGGTGTCAATCTGTTGACTCGGCCGCGGGTCGATCAAATTGCTGATCTCTAGATGCACTTCGCGGCCGTTTTCATCCCCCGTTGTGGCCACCGCCATGAGTCGGTGAACTAAACCGCTTCGCGGTAAAGCTCTTCGCAGCGAATCGGCAAGCCCGCAGCCAGTAGCGTGGTGCGAGGCTCCCTGAAACACTGGATCAGGTTTATCTCACATAGACCAATCCAACAAATTCCAAGGAGCCATCGCATGACACCGCTACGTCAACGCATGATCGGCGATATGCGCATTCGCAATCTCGCCGCCACCACCCAACGCAGCTACGTCCATTATGTCGCGGAGTTCGCCAAGTACTTCCAGCGCAGCCCGGAGCATCTCGACCTGGAAGCCGTTCGCCAGTATCAACTCTACCTGGTTGAAGAACGCAAACTCTCGCCGCAAAGCATCAACAGTTTCGTGTCCGCCGTGCAGTTTCTGTTCCTCACCACGCTGGAAATGCCGTGGAGCAAGGAAGATTTCCCGCGCGCCCGCCTCGACCACAAGCTCCCCGTCGTCCTCGCTCCCGAGGAGGTTCAGACTTTCTTCGAGAATGTGACCGGAGTGAAAAATCGCGCCATCCTGTTCACCTGCTACGGCGCCGGACTCCGCATCTCCGAGGCCGTTGCGCTCAAGGTCTCCGACGTCGATAGCAAACGGAAGCTGCTCCGCGTCGAGCACGGCAAAGGCGGTAAAGACCGTTATGCCATGTTGTCGCCCTGCCTGCTCGAAGTGCTCCGCGCCTACTGGCGCATCGTACGTCCCACGGGACTATGGCTTTTTCCCGCCTGGCGTCCGCACAAGCATGCTGCCGCCGGGGCCGTGCAGAGCGCCTGCCGCGATGCCTGGAAGTCCAGCCGCCTGGGGAAGCGCGTCACGCCGCATCTGCTGCGCCACAGCTTCGCCACCCACCTGCTGGAAAGCGGCGTGGACACACGCGTCATTCAAGCCCTGCTGGGCCATAGCCGCATCGATACCACTGCCCGTTATATCGCCGTCTCGCCGGCTGCCATCGGCGCAACCGCCAGTCCGCTCGACCGGTTGCTGAAACCCGCTTCGCCCCCGGCCATCCGCGGCGCGCGCGCCAAACGCTGATGCCGCGGCCGGCTCTGGAGCTGGCCGACATTTTTCGACAACACGGTCCCGCCTACCGGCAGAGTCACTCGCTGCCCTTGCATCAGCACCGCTTGATGCAAGCCATCGAGACCTGCCGCACCCCGGCATTGGGCGGTTCGGTCGAATGGTGTGGCCGCTGTCAATACAGTCACGTCCGCTACCGCTCCTGCCGCAATCGCCATTGCCCCAAGTGCCAAGGCTTGGCGCGCGCCCAGTGGCTTCAGAAGCGCACCGCCGAGTTACTTCCGGTCGAATACTTTCACGTAGTCTTCACCGTGCCCCAGGAGATCGCCTCCGTCGCTTTCTATAACAAGGAAGCCGTTTACGATCTCCTCTTTCGCGCCGCCGCCGAAACTCTGCTCACCATTGCGCGCGACCCCAAACATCTGGGAGCAGCGATCGGGTTCTTCGCCGTGCTCCATACCTGGGGCCAAAATCTGCACCTGCATCCTCATCTGCACTGCGTGGTTCCCGGCGGCGGACTCTCTGCCGACCAGCGCTGGGTGGCATGCCGTCCTGGCTTTTTTCTTGCAGTACGCGTGCTCAGCCGCCTGTTTCGCCGCCTTCTGCTCCAGGCGTTGCAGCAGGCCCACACCGCCGGACAACTCCACTTCTTCGGCGATCTGGAACATTTAAGCGCGCCCGAGGCCTTTCGCCGCTATCTGGCTCCGCTCGGCAAAAAAGAATGGGTCGTTTATGCCAAGCCACCCTTCGGCGGGCCGCGCCAAGTGCTGGAGTATCTCGGCCGTTATACCCATCGCGTCGCCATCTCCAATGAGCGGTTACTCGAGCTCGAACAGGGCCACGTTTGTTTCCGATGGAAAGACTATCGCCATCCGCAGCGGCCCAAAGTAACCACGTTATCGGCCGGGGAATTCATCCGTCACTTTCTTCTGCATACGCTGCCGCGGGGCTTCCAGCGCATCCGTTATTTCGGTTTTCTAGCCAACTGCCACCGCGCCGGCAAGTTGGAATTATGCCGCCAGTTACTGGCAAATCCCGTGATGGATCTGCTGCCGCGAGCCGCCGATCTGCGGGACTTCGATCGGACATTCCCTGCCGGTAATCCGCGGCTATGTCCGCGATGTGGCGGAATGCTGGCCATCATCGAGACATGGTTGCCATGCCATGGCCCGATTCCGTTGCGCGTAGATACATCATGATGACCACCCTTTCACAGCACCGGATCCGCCAGCGTTGTCGGACATGGCAGCGATTAGCAGAAGTGCGTCTGGCCGCCGTCGTTCGCTGCACGACAATAGACTCCGGCCCGGCCAGTCGCCTCACAGCGCGCCATAGCGGCGAGTGGCCGCCGCAAAAACGCGGCAAAGGGCTCTTCCACCACACCCAAAACTCAAATCGCATGTGCGCCGCCCGCGACATTGACGACCCCACGCGGAAGCAAACCCATTAAAGACCCGGTCTCACACTGCGGTTTAGTTCACCGAGCGGTTTGCTCACTTTCGCGGCGGCCAGATTCATCCTCTTCCCCCATTTTCTGCGCCGCGCAACTGAGCAAACCTTTTTCATTCACGCGACTTCAAAAATTCCCAACCCACACATAACAAAACACATCCGAATCCAACAGCCGTGGCTCCCTTCGCCTCGCCTGCTACGCTCCAATCAGAGGCCGTCGCCGGCCTCACGGAGCATACATGACAGACGAACAGTTAGCCGCAAACCGCGCCAACGCGCAGCTCAGCACGGGTCCCAAAACTCCCGAGGGCAAGCGCCGCGCCAGCTTAAATTCTTACCGTCACGGCCTCAGCGGCCAGATTCACATCTCTACGCCCGAAGAGACCGCAGTCTTCCGCGCGCACTGCGACGCGATCCGCGGCGAGTACAACCCCGCCGGACCCACTGAGACCTATCTCGCCCAATCCATCGCCGAAGATATGTGGCGTCTGCAGCGCGCCCGCGCCCTCGAAAACGGCATCTTCGCTCAGGGCTTCCGTCAACACTTCGACGAAATGAACGCCGGTCATCCGGAAGTCGATACCGCCCTCGCCCAATCCCAAACCTGGGTCGAGCAGGCGCACAACCTTCAGCTTCTGACGGTGTATGAAGGCCGCATCCGCCGCACGCTCGAAAAGAACACCGCCCAGCTCAAAGCCCTTCAGGCCGACCGCAAAGCCGCCCACGAAAAGGCCATGGGCCAAGCCGCGCTCTTTGTGGAACATGCCGAAAGCCAAGAGGAAATTTACGAACCGGCAGATGACTTCATACCCGCCAGCGAGTGGGGCGGCTTCGTTTTTTCAGCTCCCGAAATCGCGCGCCGCCGTGAGCGTGAAGAGCGCTTACAGGAAGCCCGGGATTACCACTACGACGTCCGCCATGGCAATTTTGACGATTCGGACGATTCGGAGGAGGACGAAATAGCCGCATAGTTTACCCGTACATAGTCCGTACCGTGAGCAACTCACTATAATTTATCTGAGCGTATTGTTGTCAACACTTCGATTACCCTTACTTTCAGCGTTTTACAGGAAAATATTGGCACTCGCTCTGCTTATGTGCTAATAATAGACCTGAAGTCGAGAGCCTGCGCTCTGGACTTCGACTAGTAAGCCTAATACTCAAAGATTGAAATTTGGAGGTTGTAATCAATGAAAATTCGTCCGCTCTATGACCGTATCGTAGTGAAACGGATTGAAGCAACGGAGCAGATGCACGGTGGCCTGTATATTCCCGACTCAGCCAAAGAGAAGCCCCAGGAGGGCGAAGTAGTGGCTGTCGGCAAGGGTAAGCGCCTCGAAGATGGAAAGGTCATCTCGCTCGACGTGCAGGTTGGCGATCGTATCCTGTTCGGCAAGTATTCTGGCAGCGACATCAAATTGGATGGCGATGAGTTCCTGATCATGCGCGAAGACGAGGTGCTCGGCATTCTCGACGCGCAACCCAAGTCGGCCAAAAAGGCCAGCTAAGCAGAAGGAGAAGAGACAACAATGGCAAAACAGATTGTATATTCCGAAGCTTCCCGTCAAGCGATTCTGCGCGGCGTCAACCAACTGGCCGACGCAGTAAAGGTCACCCTCGGCCCCAAGGGCCGCAACGTAGTCCTCGAGAAGAAGTTCGGCGGACCGAACATCACCAAGGACGGCGTTACCGTAGCTAAAGAAATCGAGCTCAAGGATCCGCTCGAAAACATGGGCGCGCAGATGGTGCGTGAAGTTGCGTCGAAGACCAGCGATGTCGCTGGCGACGGCACCACCACCGCCACCATCCTGGCGCAGGCCATCTTCCGCGAGGGCGTGAAGCACGTCGCGGCTGGCGCGAATCCCATGGCGCTCAAGCGCGGCATCGAAAAGGCCGTCGAAGTGGCCACCGAAGAGGTCAAGAAGCTCTCCAAGACCGTTGCCGATGACGTCGAAAAGATCACCCAGGTCGCCACCATTTCGGCCAACGGCGATAAGACGATCGGTAGCATCATCGCCGACGCCATGAAGAAGGTCGGCAAGGACGGCGTGATCACGGTCGAAGAATCGCGCACCATGCATACCGAGCTCGATACCGTCGACGGCATGCAGTTCGATCGCGGTTATCTCTCGCCCTACTTCGTCAGCGATGCCGAGCGTATGGAAGCGGTTCTCGAAGATCCGTATATCCTGATCCACGAGAAGAAAATCAGCAACATGAAAGACCTGCTGCCTCTGCTCGAGCAGATCGCTCGTTCGGGCAAGCCGCTCCTGATCATCGCCGAGGAAGTGGAAGGCGAAGCTCTCGCCACTCTCGTCGTGAACAAGCTGCGTGGCACGTTGAACGCTTGCGCTGTAAAGGCTCCCGGCTTCGGTGATCGTCGCAAGGCAATGCTCGAGGATATCGCGATCCTCACCGGCGGCAAATCGATCATGGAAGAGACGGGCATTAAGCTCGAAGGCGTTCGTCTCGAAGACCTCGGCCGCGCCAAGCGCGTGACCGTGGACAAGGACAACACCACCATCGTTGATGGCGGCGGTAAAGAGAAGGACATCCAGGGCCGCATCAAGCAGTTGCGGGCTCAAATCGATGAGACCACTTCCGATTACGACCGTGAGAAGCTGCAAGAGCGTCTGGCGAAGCTTGCCGGCGGCGTCGCAGTGGTGAAGGTTGGCGCTGCCACCGAGACCGAAATGAAGGAAAAGAAGGCTCGTGTGGAAGATGCGCTGCACGCGACTCGCGCTGCAGTGGAAGAAGGCATCGTCCCCGGCGGCGGCGTGGCTCTCCTGCGCGCGTCGAAGGCCCTTCTCAGCCTCAAGTTGGAAGGCGATGAGCAGATCGGCGTCGATATCGTGCGCCGCTCCTGCGAAGAGCCGTTGCGTCAGATCGTGTCCAACTCGGGCACCGAAGGCGCCATCGTAGTAGGCAAGGTTCGCGAGAGCGACAACCCCAACTACGGCTACAACGCGGCCACCGATGTATATGAAGACCTGGTGGCGGCGGGCGTCATCGATCCGACCAAGGTAACGCGGTCGGCCCTGCAGAACGCCTCGTCCATCGCGTCGCTCATGTTGACCACCGAAGCCATGATCGCCGAGATTCCGGAAAAGAAGTCGGCTCCTGCGCCCGGCGGCGGACACGGCCCGGAGATGGATTACTAAACAACAATAGAGCAGGCCTCCCTGGCCTGCTCGTCAAGTAGTAAAAAGGCCGCGCTTCGGGAAACCGCAGCGCGGCTTTTTATTTGGCAGAAAAGATTAAACTAGGTATAGAAACGATGTCGACGCAACCGGTAACGTATCTCACTGCCGAGGAATATCTCGAAATTGAGGCGAAGAACGAATTCCGCAGTGAATTCGTCCACGGCGAAATGTTCGCCATGGCTGTTCCCACCAACAATCATTCGTGGATCGTCTCGAATGTGCTTGGCAGATTGTCGGAACAGTTGCGCGGCCGGCTCTGCGGCGCCAGAAGTTCGGAGAAGCGCCTGCACGTAGCCGGCTTTGGAGCCTTTACCTATCCCGACGTAGTCGTGACCTGCGGACCCGATCGGCTTTATAAGGACGGGCGTTCCATCACCGATGCTACCGCAGTCATCGAAGTGCTTTCCCCTTCTACACAGGACTACGACCGCGGCGAGAAATTCCGCATCTATCGAGCTCTCCCCTCTTTCTCCGATTACCTTCTATTAGCACAGGATGAAATACGCGCCGAGCATCACACGCGCCTGCCCGATGGAGCCTGGCTGCTCCGCGACTTCTCTTCGCCCACGGATATCATCGAATTGAAATCGGTCGGCTGCCGCTTGGAGTTGCAGTCGCTTTACGAGCGCGTCGAGTTCAATGTTCCACCCGTGCTCAACTGAAGCATGGACATTCAGCAGCTCTTGCATGGTCTCGCCGAGCGCGTATCATCGAGCGCTTCGGTGAAGAATATTTATGGAGACTCAGTCACCGTAGGTGATCGCACGGTGATTCCGGTGGCTCAAATTCACTATGCGTTCGGCGGTGGAGGCGGCCTTGCGCACCACGCACTGCAATCCGAGGGAGGTGGCGGTGGCGCACATGCCTTCCTCCGTCCCTACGGCGCAATCGAGATCACGCCGTCTGGAACCCGCTTCCTGGCGTTCGACGACCGCCGGCGCAGGCTCGCGGCGCTTGCGATCGGATTTGTCATTGGCATTGCGGTGGCCGGGCGGCGTCTCAAGGCCTAGGCTGATAGCAGAAAGTGGCTTTGGGCCTGTGTTGCTCCGCCTCGCCCTGGCTCCAGAGAAGCTCTTGCGGAGGCAATCCCGCGTCAAGGCGAACCGCGGCTTCCGCCGTAATTTGCGCGAGCGGAAAACACGCCACCCGGATAGGCCCCCCAGTTTCGCGCGCCATCCGGATCAGTTGCTCGGTGGGTTGCGCGCGTGCCGCGAACTGCGCACGCTTGCGGATCCAGAGGTAGCCCAAGTTGTGCAGCAGTGCGGCTACGGCAAGCGCCGCGGCTAGTTTACGGGCGCGGCCGCCTTCGGCCAGCAGGTGTGCGCTTGCCAGTCCGAACAAGGTGGCCAGCCCCGCGCTGGCCAGGTAAGTTTGGCGGCTGGGAATCTGAGTGGAATAGGTGAGAAAACTATAGGGAAGGAGTGTGACCCCCATCCAGGCAAAAGCCGCAAACGCGGCCTTGACGCCGCTGGTCTTGCGGCGGAATAGAAACAAGATGGAGGTAGCCACCCAACCCCAGATCCACATCAGCCGCGCAATACCGCGCGGCCATGTGATCCAGAAGGGGGCAGAAAGGGAGAAGCTGCCGTCAGCGAAACGGAAGGAATACGTACGCGTAATCGAAACAGAGGCAACCGCAATTCCAGTCAGTATGACGTATAGCAACAGAGTCCACCGGGGACTCGTCTTCGCCCGGCCGATCATCGCAAAGCCGAATAGCAAGAGGAAAATGGCAGCCGACTCCTTAGAAATCAGTGCCAGCGCAAAAAAGGCCGCACTGGCCGCGATCCAGCGCCTGCCGCCCATCCACAGCAGCAGTGCCAGGCCGCCGAAAAGGAATTGCAGCAGCTCATTGATGGCTGAAAACCACATCACGGCTTCCTGGTGCCCTTCGTGGACCGCGAAGAATCCGGCAGCCCAAATCGCGGCCATCCGCGTCTGCGGCCATGCAAGCAGCGCCAAGTACACCAGCCACGTATTCGCAATGTGCAAAAGCAGGCTCGCCGCGTGATAAGCACACGGTGTCATGTGGAACGCGCCGTAGAGCGCCATCATCGCCCAGTAGCTGGTAGCGCGCGCGCGAAAAATTGGGTTCAGCAGCGGCTGCACGGGCGATCCGAAGTCGAGCGCCTGCGCGATGTTGGGATAGTCGTCCTCCATCAGCGGCAAGTTCAAGACCGGGGCATAGGCTGCCAGGCACAGCGCCGCGAGCAAGAGCAACTTCTTCACTGCCAACGATTTTGCCATGTCAGATATAACACCACCTAAAGGAGGTTGTCAAATTTGCGATTGTCTGTTATGTTCGGAATAGAGGGAGGGCATATGCAGAAACAAGGCCTCACCACCGGGCACGCGCCGTTTGTCGAGGAGGCGCGGAGCCACGGCGACCTCTACATCACCCAGCCTTACGAGTTATATTCCGAGCAGAATCATGAGGCTTGGCGGCGTCTATTCGCGCGCATGCAGTCCCGTTGGGAGCGGTTCGCCAACGATCATTTTCTGCGCGGCATCCAGGCCCTCAATCTTCCCCCGGATCGCGTTCCGCGGCTGAACGAGGTAAATTCTCGGTTGCAGCCGCTGACTGGGTTTCAGGCGAAACCGGTGAGTGGTTACGTTCCCGGGTTCCTCTTCTTCGACTGCCTGCGGCGGCGTGAGTTCCCGACCACCATCACTATCCGTGATCTCGACAGCATGGATTATCTTCCCGAGCCCGATATCTTTCACGATGTCGCCGGCCATGTCCCGATGCATACCGAGCGCGCCTTCGCGGACATCCTGGTGCGCTTCGGTGATTGCGCGCACACCGCCGCCGCATTAACCGCCGAAATTCGGGATTATGGCGAGCGCGTCCGGCGCTTGACTAGCATCATGCGCGCCATGTCGCGCTTCTTCTGGTTCACAGT
Source organism: Bryobacterales bacterium (assembly GCA_963703295.1). Lineage (GTDB taxonomy): Bacteria > Acidobacteriota > Terriglobia > Bryobacterales > Bryobacteraceae > PALSA-243. The sequence continues at coordinate 5,309,854 of OY969810.1, read as the reverse complement.
TGAGTTCGGCCTGATGCGCGGATCACGTCCAAGTACGCCGGTTTGCGCCTATGGCAGCGGCCTGTTGAGTTCCTACGGAGAGTTGCAGCATGCCATCGAATCGGATGAAGTGCAGCGTTACCCCCTGCAGATGGAATGGGTAATCAACCAGGGAGCCGAGATCGATCATTATCAACCCATTCTGTTCATCGTAGATTCGTTTGATCACCTGTTCGAGTTGGTGGATCGGTTCGAGCAGTGGATGCGCGCCGGCAAGCTAGATAATGTGGCGCCGGGGTTGCCGGAGATCCAGGAATCGGATCTGCGCAGCTTCATGGAGGCGGAAAATCTGGTTACAGTGTAACCATGGCAACGCTGGGATTGATCGAATACGCTAACGCTAGCCCGGAAGTCCGCGCCGTCTATGACGACATCATGCAAACGCGCGGCGCCGATTGGATCAACAACTTCTGGAAGGCGTTGGCGCACGATCCGGCTACGTTGCGCCGCACCTGGGAAAGCATTAAACAGATCATGGCGCCGGGTGCGCTCGATGCCGTCACCAAGGAAATGGTCTATTTGGCCGTGAGCGCCAGCAACCAGTGCGGCTACTGCATTGCCTCGCATACGGCTAGCGCCCGCAAGGCGGGAATGACCGATGCGATGTTTGCGGAATTGATGGCCGTTGTCGGCATGGCAAATGAAACCAATCGTCTTTCGAGCGGCTACCAGGTCGAGATCGACGAACGGTTCCGTACCTCATAGTTCCCACGACAAGACCTGGTCGCTATTCGGCGTGCAGCGTTTCAGCCGGATCCAGACGCAGAATTCGCAAACACGGAATGAAGCTCGCCACTGTGGCCGCCAGAAGCAATATGGCCGCGGTAACTAAGAATGTCGGAAGATCGCCTGCTTGAACACCCCACACCATCGAATGGAGCAGGCGTACCGCGACCCGAGCCAGTACAGCGCCGGTGGCGATCCCGCTCAATGTCAGCACGATGGCGGGCTTTACAGCGGCGGCGATAATCTGGGGGGCCGTAGCGCCAAGCGCCATCCGCACTCCAAGTTCATGCATGCGCTGCGAGATGGTGTTCGAGATGAGGCCGGAAAGTCCGATCGCGGCGAGGACAAGCGCCAGCGCGGCCATCATGGAAAACAGAGCCGTCGCGTAGCGCTCTTGCTGCAGGTAAAGCCCCGCGATCTCGTCGATTGTCCGGAAGCCGGAGACTGGCAGTTGCGGATCCGCGGTTGCAACTGCCTCCTGAATTTTTGGCGCGATGCGCGCAGGCGCGGCATTCGACCGGATCACCCACTTCGCCGAATGCCAACGATGGACAACGTACAGGAATCCGGCCGGTGTCTGGGCCACCGGCGCGTACACCGTCGGTTCAATAGAGAGCGGACCAGCGGCGCCGTTCAATCCGCTATGCTGCTGCACATCCCCCACCACGCCGCTGATTTCGCAAGCAGCGCCATTGATAGCGATGTGACGCCCCATAGCTGCATCGGCGCCTCCAAAAACGCGGCGTGCGAAGGATGCGCTAACGACCGCTACCGGAGCGCGCTCATGCGAGTCGGATTCCCGGAACCCCCGCCCGCGCAGCAGCGGTATACCGAGCGTCTCGAAATAACCGGGCGTGACGAAAACCATTTCCGTCATCGCGCTCCCGGGCGCCGCGCCGGAGAAGCCGTCCAACTGTCTGTAGCCGTCGTTCAGCGGCCGCTCGTAAGGCAACGAGAGCGTCACCGCGGCCGATTTCACGCCGGGGATGGCGCGAATCCGTTCGAGCGCCTTGTCGTAGAGGCCGGTGATGGCATCCCGCGTGGCATATCGGGCATCCAGCAACGAAGATTCCGCGACGATTACGTTGCGTGTATCGAATCCCGCATTCAATCCGTGAAAGTAGCCAAGCGTGCGTACCAGCAATCCGGCTGCTACCAGCAACACCAGGCTGAGCGCGACCTCAGCCGCAACCAGTACATTGCGCAACCGTCGTCCTCTGGCGGTGGCGATGCCGCGGCCGGATTCCACCAGTACGCGGCGAATATTCAGGCCGCTGATCTGGATTGCAGGTACGAGCCCGAAGAGCACGCTGGTGATGGCCGCCATAACAAACATCGCGGCCATCACCCGCGCATCGAGTTGGATCGGCTGCGCGATTTCGAAATTGCCCGCGCCCAGGCTCTTGAGCCAATCCGCGGCAAATGCGCCAATCAGGAGGCCCGCCCCGCAACCCCCGAACGCGAGCAGCAAGCTTTCGATCAACAACTGACGGACAATCGCTGCGCGGCTTCCACCTATGGCAAGTCGCGTTGCGATTTCACGCGCCCGCTCCGGAGAGCGCGCCATCAGCAATCCGGCAACATTGGCGCAGCCAATCAACAACACCACCAGCACGGCGGCCCAAGTGAGGTACAACTCACGGCTGACGTCGCGCGTAAGGCCGCTCTGCAGAGGCACAATGCGTTCCTCGAATGCAAGGTAGTCATGCGGGAAATTCGGCATTTGCATCAGCCCGCGGCTGAGGGCTTGCAGTTGGCCGGTGGCCTCGGGCCAGGAGACGCCGGGCTTCAGCCGCGCAATCACGCCGTAATTGGCGCCGCCGCCTTCGCCGTCCGCTGTAGGACGCAGGGGAGTCCAAAGATCGACCGGCGACTTAATCGGATTAGATGTGGATGCCCTCGCCGGCGCGCGAAACCCGCGCGGCATCACGCCGACAACGGTGTACGGCTCTCCGCGAAGCGAAATGGAGCGTCCCACGATGCCGCGATCGCCGTGCAAGGCGCGCAGCCAGAAATCGTAACTCAAGACGGTCACCGCGCGGCCATGGGGAACGTCTTCGGCGCGCGTAAACTCGTGGCCCACCCACGGCTCTACCCCCAGCACCCGAAAAAACCCGGCCGAAACCCTCTGCTCCTGGACAAAGCGGGGGGAGTGGTCATTCGAGACAAAATTGACTCCCGCCGGTTCGGCGTAGGCTGCGACGTCCAGGCCAGGCGTCTCCTCGCGTACGGCCACGAAAAGCGAGCCGGTTTGGGAATCCTGGGTCCCCCCATCATCCTGCTGCAGATCCGCCGTCACAACCATCGCGAGACGGTCGGATTCAGGATAGGGCAATGGGCGAAGAAGCACTGCATCGAGGACGCTAAAGATAGCCGTATTGGCGCCGATACACAATCCAAGCGTGACCAATACGGTAGAGGTGAACGCGGGGTGGCGCCGGAGTTGGCGCAGGGCGTAACGAAGGTCACCGGCAGGGGCCATACGGTAGCAAACATAGTGCCACAATCCAGTGCCGCGGCTTTCGGCGCCCGCTTGGTTCCGCAGTGTGACGGAGCATTTGGGGGCATTTTGCAGGTGTTCACCCACGGGACATTGCGACCGGTTCTGGAACATACCAAGGGCTCAGGAAACGTGTTTAGCCGTACCACCGGCCTGGATTAAAGGCCGTTAAGCTAAAAAGTGGCCGATGAGTCGCTCAAATCGAAATGAAAAACCGCACCCCGTTGTGCATGAGTGCATCTAAGAAAGAGCGGTATGTTGATGAAATCTGAAAACAAACTCTCAGCCTTACTGGTGGGCGAATACAAAGGTGACCGGCTACTGGTTCACGAGGTGTTCCAAAGGCTCGGATGGAAACTATTTGAGGCGCGTGACCGGAACCGGGCGATCGAATGCCTGGATAGCAACCCGGTACAAGTGGTAATCGCGGAAAGCGATGTACCGAATTGGAACTGGAAACGTGTACTCAGCGATCTGCGAAACAGGGCAAAACCCCCGCAGTTAGTTGTGACATCACGTCAGGCGGATGAGTCGCTGTGGTCGGAAGTGCTAAACGTCGGCGGATATGATGTGATGGCTCAGCCGCTCGACTCGCATGAGGTGGAACGTGTGATCTCGTCGGCGCACCGCCACTTTGATTACAAGCCGATGACAATGAGGGCCTGAGCCGGAAGGGGCTCTCCCTTTTCATTCACTGAATTCAAGCGATTGCGAAATCGGGCTTAATGCTGACGCATCGAGCCCGATTTCTTTTGTATTTCTATAATTTAATTTGAATTATTTTGCCCGCTGTAAGGCAAACTCTGTGAGTTTGCGCCCATGATCTCTGTAACCCTAACATACCGCATATAGATAAAAATCTTGACGAGGCACTAGATATTGGGTCAAGATTACGAAGTCGCCGCGTTTTGGGGAAGGAGCATCAACTTGGGACAACTGGCCGTCGGACTTGCGAAAATGGAAGTATTGGAACCGCAAACTACAAGAAAAGCAAAGACCGGAATCTCGTTTCCGCGCTATTTTACCGCCCGTTTAGATGAGGGCAAGACGCCGTATGACGAGGTGCAGTGGGAAACCCGCACCGCGTCGATCGGTAACGACAAAGGCTCGGTCATCTTCGAGCAGCGCGATATGGAGGCTCCCGCCGACTGGTCGCAGACCGCCACGAATATCGTGGCGAGCAAATATTTTTATGGCAAGCTCGGTTCCCCTGAGCGTGAGACGAGTGTTGCCCAATTGGTGGAGAGGGTGGTCGATAGCATCGCCGCCTGGGGAAAGAACGACGGCTATTTCGCAACCGCGGCCGATGCCGAAAATTTCCGCTTCGAGCTGGCGCACCTTATGTTGACGCAGAAGGCGTGTTTCAACTCGCCCGTATGGTTCAACGTAGGCGTACGCGAGACGCGCGGTTACGGCTGGGTCTACGAGAAAGAAGCGGATGCCGTGAAGAAGCTGGAGTCGGGACAACTGCGTCCGCAATGCTCGGCTTGCTTCATCGTTTCGGTCAAGGATTCGTTGGAATCCATCCTCGATTTGGCCAAGACCGAAGGCATGCTCTTCAAATGGGGCTCGGGAACCGGCACCAACCTCTCGGCCTTACGTGAGGAAGACGCGGTCCTTTCGGGCGGCGGGCGCGCTTCCGGGCCGCTCTCGTTCATGAAAGGCTTCGACGCTTTCGCCGGCGTGATCAAATCCGGCGGGAAGACGCGTCGCGCCGCCAAGATGGTAATCCTGAACGCGGACCATCCAGACGTTGAAAAGTTCATCTGGTGTAAGGCAAAGGAAGAGAAGAAGGCCTACACCTTGGTGGAGGCTGGCTACGACGCATCGCTCGATGGCGAAGCCTACGGCTCGATCTTCTTCCAGAACGCCAACAATTCTGTTCGCGCCACCGATGAGTTCATGGAAGCCGTGACGACGGACGGAGAGTGGTGGACAAGAGCGGTAGCTGGCGGAGAGAAGCTGAAGCGCCTCAAGGCGCGCGATCTGATGCGCCAGATCGCCGAAGCCACATACCAGTGCGGCGACCCCGGCATGCAATTCGATACCACGGTAAATAAGTGGCATCCATGCAGGAATACGGCGCGCATCAACGCTTCGAACCCTTGCTCCGAGTACATGTTCCTCGATGATTCGGCGTGCAATCTCTCATCGCTGAACCTGATGAAGTTTGCCGGGCCGGATGGCCAGTTCGATGTAGACGAGTTCCGCCACGCGGTGGACACGATGATCGTGGCCCAGGAAATCATCGTCGATAACGCAAGTTACCCAACACAGAAAATCGGCGAGAACTCGCACAACTTCCGTCCGTTGGGTTTGGGCTTTGCGAACCTTGGAGCGCTGCTGATGTCGATGGGCGTTCCTTACGACAGCGAGCAGGGACGCGACATGGCTGCCGGTATTACGGCGGTGATGTGCGGCCAGGCTTATTTGACGAGCGCGCGCATCGCCGGTACCACCGGCGCATTCCCCGGCTATGCGGAGAACGAAAAGCCGTTCCTCGAAGTGATCCGCATGCACCGCGATTCGGTGAGCCGCATCAATCGCCGCAACGTCTCCACGGCGCTCTATGAAGGGGCGCAACAGTGTTGGGACGACGCCTACGAATTGGGCCGGCATAACGGCTTTCGTAATGGCCAGGTGACGGTAATTGCGCCGACCGGCACCATCGGCTTCATGATGGATTGCGACACAACGGGTATTGAGCCCGATCTTGCGCTGATCAAGTATAAGAAGCTGGTGGGCGGCGGCGTGATCAAAATCGTGAATAACACGGTGCCGCAGGCGTTGATCAAACTAGGTTACTCGCCGGAGCAGGTAGAGCAGATCGTAAGTCATATCGATTCTACGGGCACAATCGAGGGCGCGCCGCACTTGAAGAACGAGCATCTGGCGGTGTTCGATTGCAGCTTCCGTCCTCAGAATGGCGTCCGGTCGATTCACTACATGGGCCATGTACGCATGATGGCCGCCGTGCAGCCGTTCATTTCGGGCGCGATTTCCAAAACGATCAATATGCCCGAAGAATGCACGGTAGAAGAGATCATGGACGCCTACACCGAGAGCTGGAAGCTCGGTTTAAAGGCGGTCGCAATCTACCGCGACAACTCGAAAAAGGTGCAGCCGCTGAGTTCTGGGGCGGGGAAGGGCGAAAAGAAGGCCGCAACGGTCGCCGCACCCACAGGGGCCACGGCGGTAACGGAGAAAGTCGTCGAAAAGGTGGTCTTCCGGCCGGTACGCCGCAAGCTTCCCGATGAGCGGCGGTCGCTGACGCATAAGTTCTCCATTGGCGGCCATGAAGGCTACATAACGGTAGGCATGTACGATGACGGCTCGCCGGGCGAAGTCTTTATCACCATGTCGAAGGAAGGTTCGACCATCTCCGGCTTGATGGACGCCTTCGCCACGGCGGTTAGCTTCAACCTGCAATACGGCGTTCCGCTGAAGTTCCTGGTGGACAAGTTCGCGCACGTCCGGTTCGAGCCGAGCGGCTGGACCGGGAATCCGCAGGTTCCCTACGCAAAATCGCTCATGGATTACATCTTCCGCTGGTTGGGCGCGAAGTTCCTGGGCGAGGAATACGCAGTCTCGGAGGCAGGTGAGGCGGCGGTCTTAAGGCCGACCGAACCAGACCCGCAGCAGGCGCTCCCATTCGGTACGACAGGGGCGGTGATGGATGCTCCACTGTGCGCCGAATGCGGTTCTATGATGACGCGAAACGGCAGTTGCTATAAGTGCGGGAACTGTGGGGGAACCAGCGGCTGCAGCTAGAAACCGCAGCGTCAGCCGTGCGCGCCCTGTTTCTCCAAATGAATGAATTCCACATTCCAGGGCGTCGCTCCCGCATCGATTTGGGCAAGGGTAATTGGAAGCCGAAATCGACGCGGGCCGGCGCTTCCGGGATTTAAATAGATGACGCCGCCGCGGTTTACCTGCGAAGGCTGATGCGAATGCCCGCTGATCACCATAGTGAAGCCAGCCGCGGCGGGATCGAAATTTAGCTGGTGGATGTCGTGAATAACGTAAATCCGCGCGGCTCCGGTTTCGACCGCGGCTGTCTCCGGCAGTACCGACGCCCAAGGAGCCCTGTCGACATTTCCTTTGATCGCGACCACGGGCGCCAGCGTCCGCAACCGATCGAGGATTTCGAGCTTGCCGACGTCACCGGCGTGAATGATGAGGTCGGAGTTTGCAAGCGCCGACAGCGCCTGCTCGCGAAGGAGGCCGTGCGTATCCGCGATTACGCCGATTCTCCCGAGGGGCTTTGCCATCTCCAGATGTTAGCGGATGGCCCTGGCTCATTGGCGCCTTTCGTGCACATTCCCGCTCCGTGCATTCAGGCGTCACGCTATCTTGTTGCTGTGCTCCGTTTTCCGCGCCTTCCGATCCCGATCTGCGTGCCATTTCGTCACACCGCTGTGGCCGCCGGGCGTCAGAAGCGCGGCCGCGAAACGGCCGTAACGCCTGCTATAATCGACACTTAAACCGGCAAACGAGTATCGCCTTCAAACCGACCCCATGAAGTGGATCTGCGTATTTTTTCTCGCCGCGGCGGCAAGTAGCGCCACGGATTTCACTACAGGACAAGCGGCACGTCTGGTCATTGGACAGACCAGTTTTACGGCCGCCGATCCGAATTCGTCCAACACCGTCATTGGCGGCGCGAGCGGCATTTGCTATGGGGCCGACACACTGATTATCGCTGACGATAATCGCATAGGCGCCGTTCCCGATAATAACCGCACTCTCATCTTTCCTAACTTGTCGGGCATGCTGCCGCAGCCCACGGCTGAACTGCAGTATACGTCGCTTTGCCCGATCTGCGTTGGCACTGCGGCGACGGTTCTTGGGCAACCGGATTTTGCAACCACCACGACGAATCTGACCGTTACGCAGAACAATATGCGTCTGCCTACGGCGTGCTCTACGGACGGCGTGCATCTGATAGTGGCGGACACCAATCACAATCGCATCATGATCTGGAACCACATCCCCACCACCAACAACGCTCCCGCGGATGTGGTGGTAGGACAGCCCAATTTCAATACGGGAACCGTGCCTACCAATGGCACCCCGAGCGCCACTTCCATGAACGGGCCGCAGGGCGTGTGGATCCAAAACGGCAAATTGTATGTCGCCGACACGCAAAACAACCGCGTCCTGATCTATAACCACATTCCCACCACCAATGGCGCGGCCGCCGACGTAGTGCTGGGTCAGCCGAACTTCACTACCTTTGTCCAGGTAGATATCAGTCAGCAAAACACCAACGCAACCGCATCCAACATGTTGAATCCGGTGAGCGTCACCTCGGACGGTACACGATTGTTCGTTTCCGATTTGGGCTACAACCGCATCTTGATCTGGAACTCAATTCCCACTAGCAACGCTAAACCGGCGGATGTGGAGATCGGCCAGCCAGATATGAACAGCGGCATTCCCAATAATGCCTTTAGCACAACGTCTCCCGACTCGCTTGCGAGCGCCACCACGACTTTCATCGAAAGCCCTGTGTTGTGCACGGTTTCAAACGGAACCGACAGCAATGGCAACCCCACTTACCCACCGGTCTGTAACTTCACCTTGAATTTTCCGCGCTTTGCGCTTTCCGATGGAACCCGGCTCTTCGTAGCGGACGGCGGCAACGATCGGATTCTGGAATACCTAACCATCCCTACGCAAAATGCAGCTGGCGCCGACACGATCCTCGGTCAGATCGGCGGCAGCGTGGACCAAGCGACAGACGCCGCCGATTCGGTCAATACGCCCACGTCGCTCGCGTTCGACGGAAGCAATCTATACGCTGCCGATCCCTACAACCGCCGCATTACCGTCTATACGGTTGCGCCTACGGTGCTGCCTTATCAGGCCGTTGTGAACACCGCTAATCCCAACATCTACGCGACAGGCGCCGTCACGATCGGCGGGACGATCAACAATGGCGACATTGTTACGATCACGATCAACACGACACAATACGCCTACACGGTCAAGGCGACGGACACCCTTATCACCGTGATCGCCGCATTAGTGGCTGAGATCAACGCGGGCAGCGGAAACCCGAACGTGCTGGCCATTGAAGACGATGCGGATTCGGAAGTGAAGCTGCAGGCCCTTTTACCTGGGCCGCAAGGGGACAACACGCCTTACTCGGCAACGGTTTCGAGCAACGCGATGATCACGGCCACCGCAGCCGATACGCAATTGGACGGCGGCGGGAATGCAGCATCCGTAGCGCCGGGCACAATCGTCAGTCTCAATGGCGTGAATCTGTCCAGCGTAACTGTATCGGCGGACATGACGCAGCCTAACCTGCCGACCAAACTGGGGGGCGTAACGGTGTATTTCAACGGGATTCCCGCGCCGTTGACTTTTGTTTCGCCGAATCAGGTGAACGCCCAAATTCCGTGGGAATTGACCAGCACTACCAGCATCAATGCATATGTCCGCACCGAAATGAATGGCGGAGTGACATTCACGTCGCCCGTCGCCGTAACCATAGTCAGCGCCAACCCCGGCGTTTATGGTCAGCCCGGGACAGCGAATCCGGAGGTTGGAATCGCGACTCACTATTCGAGTTATGCCACCGCAATTGTCTCGGTAGATGGATCGATCAATGCGGGCGACGTCGCGACGGTGACGATTCGCGGCCGTTCCTATAACTACACCATTCAAGGCACGGACACGCTTGATACTGTCCGTGACGCGTTGGTTGCGCAACTGCAGCAGGATCCCGAAGTCACGGCGGCCCCGGCCGGCGTTTTCGACCGAATTATCATCACCGCTAAAATTGCAGGGCCGGATGGTGACGGTATTCCAATTACTGCCGGTGGAAGCTCCGGCGCGGACATTACCATATCGGCATTCGATACTGCGACCTGCTGCTCCAACATTGCGGGCGCCCGATCACCCAGACCAATCCCGCCAGAGCCGGTGAATTGGTGGTGGTTTACGTTACGGGGATGGGTTTGCCCGTGCTCAATAGCGGCAACCAGCCATACATCGTCACCGGCGCGAAGTATCCCATCGGAGCGCCCGTCACGCAGCCGCAGCAGTTCGCCAATGCGCTTGCCGGCGGCAGCACGGCGGATGTGATCGAGGCTACTTTAATGCCGGGTACGGTGGGCCTTTTTCAGGTAGTATTGCATCTAAGCCCAGGTCTCCCTCCCAATACGCAAACGGCGGTAACAGTCGCGCAGGGGGCATTCGTCAGTAATCCGGTATCAATACCGGTAGTTGCACAGTAACGCGCCGAAGATTGTGGACGTGCGGCGCCTGGTCGATAGAGCGCATGCATCGTCTGATTCGCTGGAAGGCCGAGCTTGACGCAACGGTCTGTGTTCGTCTCATCGGCTTCATCTACTTCATCGCCTTCACCTCCTGGGGCGCGCAAGCTGCTGGTTTAATTGGCTCTCACGGTATTAGTCCAGCGGCGCAGTTCTTCCAGGCCATTCATGAGGCTTACGGGGGAGCCGCATATTGGGACGCGCCTTCCGTCTTCTGGCTCAACACGAGCGATGGCGCGCTTACCGCAGGCTGGATAGCAGGATCCATTTTTGCGCTCGGCGCAATATTTGCGCCATCGAAATTAGCGACGCGTGTCGCCTTGGCGGCGTGTCTAGTTCTGTGGATCTCGCTCGGCTCCGCCGGCCAGGATTTTCTCTCTTTCCAGTGGGATATTCTGCTGAGCGAAGCGGGTTTCCTGGCGCTTTTCGCCGACGATTCGCCGGTGCGCATCTGGCTGTTCCGCTGGCTGGCCTTCCGCCTGATGTTTTACAGCGGCGTGGTTAAGCTTACCAGCGGCGATCCCAATTGGCGCAACCTCACCGCACTCCATTATCACTACGAGACGCAGCCGCTGCCGAACGCTATCGCCTGGTACATGGCGCAACTGCCCATGTGGTTCCAGAAAGGCTCCACCGCGCTCACCTTCATTGCGGAACTGGCGGCGCCATTGCTTTTCTTCGGTCCACGCCGGGTGCGCCGCATCGGCGCTTGGATCGTGCTGGGATTGCAGGGGCTGATACTCGCGACAGGTAACTACACTTACTTCAACTTACTCACTATTATTCTCACTCTATTTCTGTTTATCGAGCCAAAACAACGGCCGTGCGGCCGTCTTCATCCCATTGTCAGTGCGGCGCTGACCGCTTTCATCATCACCATCAGCGGATGTCTCACGCTGGAGTTGTTTTCGATCAAACCTCCCGGCGCCGACGAGAGCCTACGCTGGGTGGAACCGTTTCGTCTGGTGAATTCCTATGGCCTGTTCGCGGTTATGACTACGGAGCGGCGGGAGATCGTGGTGGAGGGTTCGAATGACGGGGAACGCTGGCTGGCCTACGAATTCCCATACAAACCCGGCGATTTGCGGCGCGCGCCGCCCTTTGTGGCGCCAGACCAGCCGCGCCTCGATTGGCAAATGTGGTTTGCCGCCCTGGGCAGTTATCAGCAGAACCGATGGTTTGTGGGATTTCTGCTGCGCGTCATGCGGGGTGAGCCTGCGGTGCTTCGGCTGCTGAGTTACAATCCGTTTGCCGGCGCGCCTCCGAAGTATATTCGCGCGCGACTTTACCTCTATCACTTTACGCATTTCGGGCAGCCTGGCTGGTGGACGCGGGAAGACAGCGGGCTTTACTTTCCGGCGGTAGGGCTAAAGTAGTGCGCGGGACAGGCCGGGAGGCCTATCCTACTGGTATGCACATCGTTCACATTCACATAAAGCTCAAGCCCGAGCGGATCGACGATTTTGTTCAAGCCACCATCGAGAATGCCACGGCGAGCCTGCAGGAGCCTGGATGCGTGCGCTTCGATCTGATTCAGGACACAGTCGATCCCGCACATGTCGAGCTGGTAGAGATCTATCGTGACCAGGCCTCCCACGCGTCTCATCGGGAGACGGCGCACTACAATGTCTGGGCGGAACGCACCGCCGATGTTTTCGCGGAGCCTCGGTCGCGCACCTTCTACCGTAATCTGTTTCCCAACGACGATGCATTTTGAATTCGCCACCGCCGCGCGGGTTGTGTTCGGCGTGGGCGAGTCCCGGCAATTGCCGGCGCTTGCGGCGCAGTGGGGTCGGCGTGTCCTGCTGGTCACCGGCTCACAACCCGATCGCGTGCAAACGCTGGCGGCAGGGCTTGCTTGCTCCATTTTTCCGGTGGCGGGGGAGCCCTCGGTCGATCTTGTGCGCGCCGGCGTGGAACGTGCGCGCCAAGAAGGCTGTGATTCGGTGATCGCAATCGGCGGCGGAAGCGCCATCGATGCCGGCAAGGCCATCGCCGCGTTGCTCACCAATACAGGTGAGGCGCTCGATTATCTCGAGGTGGTGGGACGCGGTCAGCCTCTTTCGCAGCCATCGGCGCCGTTTGCGGCGCTGCCGACAACGGCCGGTTCAGGTGCGGAGGTAACACGCAACGCCGTGCTGGCCTCGCCCGCCCACCGCGTCAAAGCCAGCTTGCGTAGTGCGTTTCTGTTTCCGAAGGCTGCAATCGTCGATCCCGAATTGACCTGGAATTTGCCGGCGGCCGTAACTGCATCCACCGGGCTGGACGCGCTCACACAATTGATCGAGCCCTATGTCTCCAGGCGCGCCAACGCCTTTACCGATCTCTACTGTTTGGAGGGCCTCCGTAACGTGGCCGGCTGTCTGCAACGCGCCTGGGAAAACGGAGGCGACCGCGAGGCACGGACCAGCATGTCCTGGGCGAGCCTGCTGGGTGGCATGGCGCTGGCGAATGCGGGCTTGGGAGTGGTGCATGCGTTTGCGGCGCCGATAGGCGGACAATGGACGGCGCCACACGGAGCAATCTGCGCGGCGGTCTTGCCTCACGCCATGGAGATGAACGTCGAGGCGCTGCGGCGACGCGCACCGGGTAGCATCGCGCTGCGCCGCTACGACGAGATCGCGCGCCTTCTGACGCGCCAGCCGCATGCGATTGCGGACGACGCCGTATTGTGGATCGGCGATCTCTGCGACCGGCTCGCAATTCCGCCATTGCGTGCTTATGGCATTACGACCTCCGATCTTGAGAGTGTGGCGGATAAGGCGGCAGTGACCAGCAGCATGAAGGGCAATCCAATTGAGCTCACGCGCCACGAAGTCATCGAGATCGCAGAGCGGGCATTGTGAAACCTGATGTTATAGCCGATCTTTTCAGGCAGGCGGTGGCAATCGATGCACATTATATCGGTGGGAATAGGCGCCGAAGTACAAGATTGCTGCTTATGAGGTCAATTGGGCCACCGACCCATCGCGACGCGCATGAACCCTCACTCGCAGCTTCGCTACACGATGAGATGCTTCGCCCCGCTGCCGAGGCTGCGGCGGAATTGAGTAAAGTGATGGAACCCCGATAACCGAAAGAAGGTCTACAGTTCTCTCGGTATAGTCATCGGTTGGATTCTTTCAGCGAGGTCCTGCTTGTGACTTTGAGGACGCGCCTCTCGCTAAACAATTGGAAGGTTCCGTCGGGGAATGTCTTATCCGTAGTGGATCTCAAGCTGATGCAGTCCAAACCGGGCGCAAACCATTCGGTAAACCTGACATTCCCGCCCTCGGGTGTGAACTGCGAAACCAAAGTTGTGTAGTTCAGGACTGGTTCCTCGCCGATCACAGTCATTGGCCTGCGCCACATATTAGTTGGCGCGCAGCCATTCCGAATTCGGGCGGCCACGGCGAATGCCAACGCACTCGTGTCTCTCTTCCTGCCGATGCGCTCTAAAATCGGAATCAGGATAGCCTTCACGGGATTAAGGACTTCCGCTGCGGCCGTTCGGAACGGATCACCGGGGAACGAACTCGATAAAATCGTCTCACCGTCTATGGATGAGATGGATGAAGTCCGATATTCGCTCACTGACGATGATCCGTCATTCTTATAGTCGCGGAATTCGGAATCTATCGTAATCGACCCGGGAGGCGCTATGTTGGCCAGGGATTGCGGGAATGCTCGCGCAATTACCGCCAGAAGAATAACAGCGCCAGCGACAAACCCTGCGAATTTTCCGGCAATCGGCACGAATCCGGCGACCCAATGCACCCACGCGCCAGGATTGCGTTTGCGCTGCCCTTCCGCCGCATCCCAGACCAGCGGAGACGCTTCCATGAGCGCGGCCGCCGTTCGGGAGCGCGCTCGGTCTCTGTATGCACGCCGTAGTCGCTTGTCCAAAGAAGCTGGAGCCCGCGCCGCAGTCCATGTCTTCAGTACGCAATTGAGATCATCATCCGATAGATTCATCGCGTAATGCTCCCTTGAAAGTACGGTGTAAGAATCCGCTTAAGTCTCGCACGTGCTCTGTGCAATCTCGATTTGACGGCTCCAATCTCGATACCCAGAAGTGCTGCTATCTCTTCGAGTGGCAGTTCCTCGTACTGAAAAAGAATCAGTGCTTCCCGTTGCGGTGATGGGAGAGTGGAAATGGCTTGCCGAATCATCTGTGATTGCTCCTGCTCCAAAAACATTTGGGAAAGCCCGGCCGCGTCGTCGATTTCCGTGTCCTCGAGGCCGGCGTTCACATCGCGCAGCCCGTGATATCGCCGGGCATGATTTCGGACGGCGCCATAGAGATACGTGCGCAACGAGCCTTTAGCCGGATCGAAACGGCGAGGGACATCGAGAAGTCCCAGAAAACACTCCTGTGCGATGTCTTCCGCGGCGGCGACAGAGTTAGTCAGGCGGTACGCCACGCGAAAAATTACCTCTCGATGCCGCGCAAACAACAACATGAATGCGGTCTCGCTTCGGCTTGCTAAGTCGAGTAAGGCTTCATCCGTCTGTTCGGGCATACCCCTCATTACCCTATTGCGGATTGAGCCACGAAAGATACGGGTTCGGCATATTATATTTCAGGCCGGTCGGCCTGTGATTTCTTTGGACAAAAGGATATTTACGGTCGAACCAGCACCACAAGCAACTTATTTTCAGCCAAGGTGTTTCTATAACAGTAACGACGAAGCGCGCAGTAGCGTACATTAATTAGGCCTCTTCATGCGCATCACGCCGACCACCCGAATCGTTGCGACAGTTCTTGCCGCCGCTACAGTTTGGGCGCAGACTCCGGCGCCTCAAGGCGCCACGTCGCCTTCCGACCAGGACGTAATTCACATCAATGTGAACCTAGTGCAGGTAGACGCTGTAGTCACGGATTCCAAACACCATCTGGTCACTGACCTTAAATCCGGCGACTTTGAGGTGCTTCAGGATGGGAAGCCGCAGAAGATTACCAACTTTTCTTTCGTTAATTTAAAGCCGCCGGTGACGCCACTCTCGGCGCCCGCCGTTGCGCCGGCCAAGGAGAGAGGCGCTGCGTCACCGCCCCCGGTAATTGTCCGGCCGGAACAGGCGCGGCGCCTCATTGCGCTGGTAGTCGATGACCTTGGCCTTGCCTTTGACAGCGTGGGGCGCGTGCGCGGAGCGCTGAAGAAATTCGTGGACGAACAGATGCGGCCGGGCGATCTGATCGCCATTGTTCGTACCGGCGCCGGCATGGGCGCGCTGCAGCAGTTCACTGCCGATAAGCGTGTACTGTACGCCGCCATCGATCGCGTCCGATTCAACTCCATGGGCCGCGTTGGCGTAAGCAGCTTCGATCCTCTCGGCAGCGGCGAACGCACTACGATGGACGCCGAGCGCGAGGGAATTGTCGCGGCGGGGACGCTGGGCGCGATTCGTTATGTGGTGAATGGACTTCGCGAGCTTCCGGGCCGAAAGGCGGTCGTGCTCTTCACCGAAAACCTGAAACTCTTCAGCAGAGCGGGCGAGAACGATCGCGTGATGCAGGGCGTTCGGCTGTTGGAAGACGCCGCGAACCGCGCCTCGGTAGTGATTTATAGCATCGACCCGCGAGGCTTGGAGACACTGCAACTCACCGCCGCGGACGATACGCGCCGCATGACGGCACGGCAGATATCGCGCGTGCCGCAGAGTCGCGCTACGCAAGAGTTCCGGTCGCAGGACGGAATGGTGATGCTGGCGCGCGATACCGGCGGGCGCTTTTTCTCAAACACAAACGATATCTCTGGCGCTTTACGTCAAGCTGTGGCCGATACGGAGGGTTATTACTTACTCGGATATCATCCGGACGCGAGCACGTTCGATGTAAATGGGCGGCCGAAGTTTCACAACGTGAAGGTGAAGTTATTACACGCTGGCCTTGAAGTGCGCTCGCGCAGCGGCTTTTTCGGCAAGTCGGATCTTTTGCACGAACCCAAGCCGCAGGGGCCACAGGCGGAAATGGCTGCTGCGCTCTCTTCGCCCTTTGGGGCCAACGGCATCCATGTTCGCCTGACTACGCTCTATGCGCAATCCGCCACCGCGGGCGCGTTCGTCAACGCGATGCTTTATATCGATGCCCGCGATTTGAAGTTTACGGATCAGCCCGATGGTTGGCACAAGGCGGTGTTTGAAGTGGCGGCGGTAACTTTCGATGCCAACGGGAAGCCCAGTGATAACAGCGGCAAGACCTACACAGTCCGGTTAAAAGACGCCGCTTATCAGAGCGCGTTAAAGACCGGCATGATTTACACGATGCAGCACCCCGTCAAAACGCCGGGCGCATACCAGATGCGCGTGGCGTTGCGCGATGACGATTCCGATCAAGTCGGGTCTGCGAGCGAGTTCATCGATGTGCCAGATGTTTCGAAAGGGAAATTGACACTTTCTTCGCTGCTACTGCGCAAGTACGACGCCAAGCCGCCGGACGCCGCCGCAGCCGCGACGCCCAATGAGAACACCGCGGGTGACGCGCCCACCCTGGGCAACCCCGCCACGCGAATCTTTCAGGCAGGTGACCAGATCCTTTACGGTTTCCAGATTCTTAACGCACGCGAGGACGCGAACCAGAAACCCGAAATAGAAACCTATGCGCGGGTCTTCCGCGACGGTCAGCAAATCCACAGCGGGCAACCGCAGGCGCTGGACGTGGCGACGCAGCCCGATCCGAAGCATTTAGTTGGCGGCGGCTTATTGAAGCTCGGCGCCAACATGCAGCCGGGCGATTATGTGGTGCAGGTGGTGGTGAACGACAAAGCAGCCAAGACTACCGCAACGCAGTGGACCGATTTTCAGGTGGTGGAACCTGCGGGCCCTTCCGCCGCACCCGGCGATTGACTTCAGTAGACGCAACAAAGAACATTACCGCGGTTCTTTACCGTGGCCAGTAACTGCGTTGGCGGGCGGCGGTCTTGTGCTTGATAGACAAGCGCTAATCGCGCGCCAGCCGCGAGAGACGGCCTCGCATACGGGCCCACTTTCCGAATCAGGTTGGCGCAGGCCGTAGCAGCCAGCCTTTCGGCCTCAGGGTAGCGGCTCTGGGCCGTCAGAACAAAGGACAAAACACTGTTTGCCTCGTCGACTTCCCAGGAATCCCGCAACGTTTCGGTTCGGATATTCAGCGCTTCCCTCGCAGCGGTTTCCGCTTGAGCGGCATGGTTGTCGCGCGCGAGAAAACTTGCGTAGCCCAACAGATGAACCGCAAGCGCATATTTCGCGGCGCGCCCCTTGGCGCGATCAATCTCGATGGCGCCCTGGTAGCCGGCGTCGGCTTCTAGCCGATTGCCCTGTTGCGCCTCTGCCAGTTGAAACATCGCCGCGGCGGATTCGGGCTGCGTCGTTTTAGGGTTCTTCTCGCAGATGCGGATTGCCTGCCGCAAGTCGCGCCCGGCGGCATCAAATCGTCCCGTTGCCCTCTCCACCGCGCCAAGTTGGGTGAGCAGGCGGGCTTCTCGGATGGATCCGGCATTGCCATTCGTCTGAATGATATTCAAGCCGCGCCGCAGCAGTTGCTCACGCAAGCGGAAGCGCAGTCGCAGTACGCCGGCGGATATCAGCCTTTCAACTGCAGCGGTCCCCAGGCGTTCCAGGGCGACTTTGACGCCTTCAACGATCACCTCGCGTCCGTCGGGGACGAGCCAGTAGGGCATCCGGATACCTACTCGTGCAGATCAAGAATCTGGAGCTGAGGGATCAGGATCTGCTGGAAAAGCAGGATAAGAAACATCGCATGGGCGATTTATTGGAGCAGTGTCTCAAGCTCTATGAACGTAAGAAAGGCGCCGCCGACAACAAAGGGTTTTATGAATGGCTGGATGCCATTCCCGAATGGGACCGCACGGTAATGATCCGCGATGCGCTGGCATTGTTTGGCGCGAACTCCGCCCAGCAGGCCGCGAGGCCCGATCAATTGAACCTCAAGCCGAGCATGGTGAAGGCGTTTCTTTACGGCGTTCGCTATTTGGATCGCGCCGGGCGGCGGCAGTACAGGCTGACCTTTTCCGGAGGACTGGCGAAGTACGAAGGAAAGCCGTTTGACACACGCAACATGCGCACCGTTTTCAGCGGCCCGGGCTGCGCCATTTGGGTGCAGAGCCCAAAGGATCACTTCTATGCGGGCAACCATGTCACGGGGCAGTTCCATCATTCCAGCTTTCTGTCCGGCAACGCAGTGAAGTGCGGCGGTGAAATAGTGGCGTCGAACGGGGTGATTAAGCTAATTAGCGCCAAGAGCGGACATTATCAGCCTTCCAAAACGCACTTCGCGAACGCAATCAAGACTCTGGGCCAGTCAGGAGTAAATCTCAATTCGCTCATGGTTGTGGTTTGGGTGGACAAGTTCAGCGCGCCGACGATGATTGCGGCAACCGATTTCCTGAAGAATCCCAATATATGGGAGACGTGGGGGCAACGGTAAGATCGCTCTGAAACTATAGAGACAGACAGGGCGTTCTCTCAGGCAAGCGGGGATCCACGGAGGATTTCCCCGCTTGCTGGCCAGATGGCTTGCGCCTCCTTACTGCTGACCGCCGGTTGCCGCTGCCGATGCTTCCGCCGCAGCCTTGCCGGCGTCTAGATGGTCCCAATTGAGAATCGCGTTGAACGCCAGAAAGAACGTTCCCTGTGTTTGCCAGCGCCAGAAGGGACGCAGCGCGAACATCACGATATGACCCTTGCCAAGCGGTACGTCTACTGCCGCTGCGCGATTGCTGAGTGTTTCGCCCCCTGCCAGCGTACCCGAGAGCAGCATGTCGCTCGGGTCGGCCGGGAATTGCACCACCACCCGCGCGCGTTCTTCTCCGCCGCCACCGCGTCCGCCGCGTCCACCGCCTCGGCCACCGCGTCCGCCGCCACCACCGGGCGCTGCTGTTGCTGGCTCGGAAGACGCCGTAATGCCGCCGCGTCCGCGTCCACCGCGTCCCCCCCTCCCGCCGCCCGCCGGAGCCGCCGTTGCCGGCGCGCCTTCGGGATTCGACGGATCGAGCGGCTTGATGTTGGTCAACAACGCCGCGTTGGGCGTGATGTTCTGAGCGTTAGCATCGGCGCTGCCCCGGCCCCCGCCGCCTCCGCCACCGAATCCACCACCTCCACCGCCGGCCGCGTTGAGCACCGGATCCTGGTTGAAGTAGAGCGGCAGATCCTTGCCGTCATAGCCGTACGCGATGGGACTCGTGAGATCGGTCATCTTGCCGCGCAAGATCGTGCCGCGCGCGAATAGGCTGGCCGGATGTTCTACCGTAACGCCCCCGCCCAGATCGTATTCGGCCATTAAAGCCGCGGAGGAGCCTTCCGTAATCAATGCGCCGCCTTCCTGTACGAATTTCGCCAGCTCCAGCATGCCCTCCATGCCCATGCCGCCGCGAATATCGTCGTCCGAATCGAGCACGCCGAGGTTCGGCGTCAAGGTAGTCTTCTTATAAGGAATCGGAACCGAGCCGCCGACACCCGCCAGCATCGATTGCGAACTGCCGCCGGTGTGCGGGAAAACGATCACGTCATATTTTGCGCGCAGATTGCCGTCGCGCAGCTTCTTATCTGCGAAGTAAGTGTACGGCACGCCGTAGTAATCAAGCGCCGCGCGTACCCAGCCTTCATCCTGAGTACGGGACCAGGAGTGCACGTAACCGATTCGCGGCAGCGTCATCGGGTGCGTCTTAACCGAGGGCGCCGTCGCGACCGCCCACGCCGAAAGGCCAAGTTCCTTCAGTTGCGGTTCCAGCTTGGCGCGATCGGCGTTCGGAATGATAAACGCTCCCGCGCGCAGCTTGCGTCCGTTAAGATCGAAATCCGCTTCCGCCACTTCCATCTTGACGTCGGTATTCTTGTAGCGGAACTTCATCAGATTATTGTCGCTGGTGTGCTCAATGACGAGCGTCGAGCCGCCGCCTTCTACGCCGCCGTTTGCCCTCGCGTCGGCCGTTAACAGCTTCATCGGCGCGGTCAGTACAGATTTGTCCGTGAGCGGCGTCAATTTCACGTTGCGCAGATATTCCATCGTCCAGCCGGTATCGTCATAAGGCCGCGGATTAGCCGTAGGATAGTTCTGCACGCTGAAATACATGTCGGCGAGCGTATGATACGGCTGGTCGCCGCGCACAATGTAATCGCCGGCGGCGACATCCACGCTGCCTACCTTGAATGCGGAATCTGCCGTGGAGACTTCAACGCCCTGGCGCCGCAGTTCGTTCACCATATCGGCGGCATCGGACTTGCGATATTGCCCGGCCGGAATCAGCCATGAGTAAACGGGACCGTTCTTGCCCTTATCGATGGCGTGCTTGTTCTTGATGTAGTAATTCTCCAGATACGTGTCGCGGTCTTTCGCCATGCGGTTGAGCGCGAACAGAATCGCCGATTCCTGAATGTTGGTATTGTTGCGCGGTCCCCACTGAATTGAAGGCAGCGGCGGGTTCGGACGGAACCATTCCCGGCTGGTGGTGGTCGCGGGCGGCGTTACCGTGTATGGGTTCGGCCCGTAGCTCTGCACTTCGTAGAAGCGGCCGAACGAATTGTGGGTGAGCGCGATCCAAAAGAGGTAATTTGGCACCCAGCCGTCGTAATATCCGTAAGTCCAAACGCCCGGTATGCCGCGCTTCGCCAACTCTGTAATTTCCGTTTCGCCCAGCAGCCACCACTCGTCGATGGCGATGGGGTCGAGCGAGACGTTATAAGGTCCGGTTCCGGTCGAGACGTATAAGTAAGTGACCGATTCATGCAGATCGTGCAATACCGTGGGATGCCACTCGATGACGCCCTTGGTAAATGCCTTCGTCATGGCCAGATATTGGCCCATGCCGTCGCGGTTGTCGTCATGCTGCACATACTTGCCCCAATACATCAGGGGCGGCGGCTGCTTACCGGTCTCCTTACCGTAGTAGAACGTGTCGACCTCGCGTTCGCGCCCATCGACTTCGAGCACCGGGGTGATGAAGGTAATCACGTTGTTGCGAATCTGCTGAATGAACGGCGTCTCTTCGATAATCAGCCGGTAGGCCAGCTCAATCAACATCTCGGGACCGCCGGTCTCGGGCGAGTGTATGCCGCTATTGATCCAATAAATCGGCTTAGCGGTGTGCATCAGTTCGCGCGCCTGGGCTTCGGTGACCCTGCGCGGATCGCCGAGTTTCGCCAGCATGTCTTTATACTTATCGAGATCTTTAATCGTCTGCTCGTCGGCGATGGCGAGCACCACGATGTCGCGCCCTTCTTCGGTCGTCCCCAGCTTCCACAGCTTCGCGCGCGGCGATGCCTTGGCTAGCGCATCGTAGTAGCGGTGAATGTCCCTCGCGTACGTCAATTCGCCCGGTTTCCCCGGAATGCGTCCCAGAAACTTCAGCGGCGAAGGCACCGTGTCCGAAGCCGGCATGTGATCCACCAGTTCCGTCGTGATGCGCGGATCCTGCAGGTATTCCTTAATCAGTTTCGTATACTCTTCGTCCACCTTCTGCGGCTGAGCAGGCGTCGCAGCGGCCGGGGTTGCGGCCTTGCCCTTCTTAGCCTGCGCGCGCATTGGCGCGCTCATTGGACCACATGCAAGGGCGATGGCCAGGAGCGAACTCCCAGCGATGGTAAAGCGGAATTTCATGATCGGCATTCCTCCCAAGGGATCTCAAAGTGATATCGCGTTGCAGGTAGGATGTCAACCAGGACGCCAAGTCATCCCGCGCATTCAATTGATAATAAAGGGGCGTCCACGCAGCCCAAGCGCTTCCTGACGCCGGAAGAATACCGGCCGATTGAGCGCGAATCGCCCATTAACCTATTAAAAAGCAAGGAGAGATTAGCATGCTGTTGAACGTTCCCCTTGATATGGAAGCTCTTGTGCAAAAGCGCCTGGACACCGGTGCCTTCGCCAATGCCGAGGACGTAATACGCCGAGCCCTGGAAACGCTAGATGCCGAAGAGAGCTGGACCGACGAGGAACGCCTCGCTCTTGATAAGAAAATCGACCGGGCCCTCGAACAGGTCGCCGCAGGCAAGGTCTACGGCCCGGAGGAAGCGCGCCGCAAACTGGCCGCCATGAACACTTGTAATTCACAGACCTCTTCTTTAACATGTTGACAGTCTACCGGTTGTTAGGTGTAATATTAGCTGTTGGCAGACAACATGTCCGAACAAAAAACAGACGTCCCCTACGGAACCCTGGATCTCCTAATCCTGAAAACGCTGGACACGATGGGTTCCATGCACGGGTACCGCATCGCCCGGCGAATCGAGCAAGTCGCGGAGAACCTCGTGCGCCTGAACCAGGGCTCCATCTACCCCGCTCTCATCCGCTTGGAAGAACAGGGCTGGATCCACACGCAATGGGGCATCTCTGAGACAAAACGCAAGGTCAAGTTTTATTCACTTACCAATGCCGGATCGAAGCAACTCGCTGTCGCCGTTGCCAATTGGGAGCGCGCCACGGCCCTGGTGGCCCGCTTCCTCGAGGCCCAGGCGTGAAGCTTCGATTCGCAGCGGCCCGTCTGATGGCGCTGTTTCGCAAGCGCCGTTTTGATGACGAATTGCAGGGCGAAATCCTTGCCCACCTCGAAATGGCCGAGCGGGATGCCGTCGCCGCGGGGCTCCCGCCCGGAGAAGCCCGCCGCACGGCCCGTCGCGATTTTGGAGGAATCGAACAAATGAAGGAAGATCATCGCGATCACCGCAGCGTGCGCTGGCTGGAGAACCTATGGAGAGACCTCCGCTACGGCGTGGCTTCGCTCGCGCGCGATCCCGGATTCGCCGCCGTTACCATTGGCTTGCTCGCCTTGGGCATCGGAGCCAATGCGGCAGTGTTTCGAATCGTGGACGCCGTTCTGTTGAAGCCTCTTCCGTTCCCTGAGCCGGAGCGCATGGTAAGGCTCTGGGAAGGTCCCACGCCGGCGCTCCACAACAACACCACGACGCTAACTTTTCTCGACTGGAAGAGGCAGTCCGCCGTCTTTGACGCCGTGTCCCTGGAAGAGACTTTCAGCGCCGCGGTAACGACCGGCAGCGATCCCGCGCGCCTTTCCGGCAAATTGGTCTCGGCCGATTATTTCGACGTATTCGGTGTGAAGGCCCGCATCGGGCGCACCTTCGCCCCGGCTGAGGGCCAACCAGGATCCGCCCCAGTCGTCGTGCTGAGTTACTCGTTATGGCAAACGCAATTCGGCGGCGATCCCGGCATTCTAAAACGCGATCTATCGCTCGATGGCGAACCGCATCGGATCATCGGCGTTTTGCCTCCGGGCAGTTTCGATCGCGACGAGGCGCGCTTCTGGAAGACCTTGATCTTTGTGCCGGAGCAACTGAATCGTAGTCACCACTGGCTGCACGTCATCGGCCGGCTCCGCCCCAATGTGACCATCGAGCAGGCGCGGGCCCAGATGACCATACTGCGAGCCAGTCTCGGCGAGGTCATTCCGCAAAAGGAGTTGACTTTCGTGGTCGAGCCGTTTGCGCGCATGCTGGTCGGCGATACCCTCCGCCGCTCACTCTACCTGTCGTGCGGAGCGGTACTTATGGTGCTGCTCATCTCGTGCGCTAATGTGGCGAACCTCGCGATCGCGAAAGGGTCAACTCGACGCAAAGAGATGGCCCTCAGAGCCAGCCTAGGCGCTAGCCGCGGCCGTTTGATCGCGCAGTTGCTCACGGAAAGCCTGGTCCTGTGTCTTCTCGGAGGCGCCGCGGGGATTGCCGTGGCCGCCGTCCTCCTTCATGCGGCGGCCCCGCTGGTGGCCGAATCCCTGCCGTTCACCGCCGATCTCAGCGCCGCTTCCAGCATGGATTTTCGCGTTCTTGGTTTCGCCGCCGCGGCCGTGATGACGGTCTTGATACTTACGGGCTTGCTTCCTTCCCTGCAGACCTCCTTCGGCAAGCTGTCGAGATCCTTGAATCAGGCTTCACGCGGATCGTCCGGTTCGAGCGCCGCCGTGCGCCGCACCATCGTCATCGGCGAAGTTGCGGCTTCCGTTGTGCTGATCTGCGGCGCGACGCTGCTGTTCAAAAGCCTGGCCAAACTGCAACAAGTGGACGCGGGCGTCAGAATCGACCACGTAATCACGATGTCGACGGATCTTCCATCCACCGCATATCCCACTCCGCAAAGCGCCTCTGCATTCTATGAAGCCGTCGTGCGGCGGATCCAATCCGCGCCCGGCGTCGAGCAGGCGTCTCTCGCGCTCGACCTGCCTCTGCAAGGCGTGCGCTGGGGCGAGTGGATCAGCTTGCCGGGCGTGAAGGAGGCGCTCCTCGTTCGCGTGAAGATGGTCGATTCGGGATATTTCGCTACGCTCGGAATCCCTGTAGAATCCGGGCGCGGAATTGAAGCTCGCGATCGCGCCGGCGCCCCGCCGGTCATCGTAATTAATGAGGAGGCTGCCCGGCACCTGTCCACGCGCTTCGATATGACGAATCCCGTTGGGCGAATGGTTGGCATTTACCTGCCCGGCTATGGCCCAATCCCGGAATCCCCGGTGGGCGTTCAGATCGCGGGCGTCATTCATAACGAACGGACCGGCGGCCTGCACGCTCCGATAGAGCCAGTTGCTTACGTACCTTTGGCCCAAGCTCCGCGGCAGGACATCAGTCTCGTGGTCCGCACACACGGCGACCCGTTGGCTGCAATATCCGGAATTCGCGAAGCCGTGCGGCAGATCGATCCCCACCTGCCCCTCGGCAAGGTACGGACGATGGAACAGATCAAGGATCGAAGCATGCTCTGGGCAAAGCAGCCCACCTGGGCAGTAGGCGCCTTCGCCGCCGTCGCCGCGTTGATGGCCGCACTGGGGCTGTACGGTGTCCTGGCACACGCCGTAACCCAGCAGCGCCGCGAAATTGGCATCCGCATGGCGCTCGGCGCGCGGCCCGGGGACGTCGTATCGCAAACGTTGCGCAGCGCCTTCTCGACGCTCTTCGTAGGCCTTGCCATCGGACTAGCTGGCGCCTTCGCGCTCACCCGCGCCTTGAAGAGCCTCCTCTTTGAGGTGTCAGCGCTCGACCCGATCGCCCTCGCCGTTGCCTGCGTCCTGATGGCTCTCATCGGCATGCTGGCATCCGTAATCCCGGCGAATCGCGCAGCCCGCGTCGATCCCATGACGGTGCTTCGCGACGAAGGCTGATTTAAATCTAACTACCGATATAGTCCACTTGATGTATACTGTGGTTTGTCCGGTATGCGTCCCAAACTTGCGAGGCTTGAGCTTCAGATTATGGAAACCCTCTGGGATCGCGGCCCATGTTCGGTTCGCGAAATCCAAGAGGCGTTTCCGGAAAAGACGCGGCCAGCGTTTACAACCATTCAGACCACGGTCTATCGCCTCGAGGCCAAGAAGGCCGTTCGCATTACGAAACGCGTCGGCAACGCCAATATTTTCGAGGCGACGATTTCGCGGCGCTCGGCGGAGAACCGGCTGATCGATGACTTGCTGGGTATGTTTGGCGGCCGCGCGAAACCGGTAATGGCGCGTCTCGTCGAGTCAGGCAAACTCACCCTGGACGACATCAAGGAAGCTGAGCAGGCGATCCTTCGCGCCGGAAAGGAGAAAAACCGATGATCCCTATTTACTTAATGCCCGTGGCGAATCACCTCTGGCAATCCACCGTCTTTGCCGGCGCCGTGGCATTGCTGTGTTTCGTGGTGCGAAATCACGGTGCTTCGCTGCGCTATTGGATGTGGCTGGCCGCTTCCGTGAAGTTCTTGATTCCTCTTTCATTGCTGATCGATCTTGGCAGCCGCTTCAACCCGGCGGCGATTCCTCCAATCAGCCCCACTCCCATCGCCTCGATGGCCTGGCAAATCAGTCAGCCCTTCGCGTTAGCGGTTCCCGCGCCCCTGCTGGAGAGCGTTCCCAGCGCGCCAAGCCCGGTCCCCGCGGTGCTATTCGCGATTTGGCTGTGCGGCTATGCGCTGAGCGCTTCCTATTGGCTCCGTGCGTGGTTACGTATGCGCTCCGCAGTGCGATCCGCGTCGCCGATCGAGACTCACCACGGTCTCGACTGCAATGGCCTGAGAGTCATGGGGTCCTCGCATTTAGTTGAACCCTGCGTCTTCGGCATTCTCAAGCCTGTGCTTCTCGTGCCCAACGGCATCGTCGAGCACCTAACGCCCGAACAGTTGGAGGCGATTTTCCTCCACGAATTCTGTCACGTTCGGCGTCGCGACAATTTAAGCGCAGCCTTCCACATGGTTGTGGAGACCGTTCTCTGGTTTTATCCGCTGACGTACTGGATCGGGCGGCGGCTGATGGACGCGCGTGAAACCGCCTGTGATGAAGAGGTGCTACGCCTCCTCCCCCAACCCGCGATTTACGCCCAAGGGATTCTCGAGGTCTGCAGATTCGGGGTTCGCCAAGCACCGGTTTGCGCCGCCGGTGTTGCCGGCCCGAATCTCAAGAAACGAATCGAGGCAATCATGCAGTGTCGTACCGTTCGCCGATTAGATCTGGGCCGAAAGCTGTTCCTGGCCGCCGCGCTTAGCGCCGCTATCGGTGGACCTTTCTGTACCGGCGTGCTTTTTGTGCGCGCAGGCCGCGCGCAATCGCCAAGCGTCGCCGGCAGCGTCGCGCCATTCGCAGTGGCGGCGATTAAGCCCAACCGAACGGGCGACCGGAACAGCGGGTTCCGCCGATTCGTCGGAGGCGCGTTGGACGCCCGAAACATTTCGCTCAAAATGCTCATTGCCTTCGCCTACGACTTGCCGGGCAATCGCATCCTGCAGGGTCCCGCTTGGCTCGAAACCGATAGGTACGACATCCTCGCCAAACCGGATCAAAGCGCCGGCCAGTCGCTCGATACGTCAATGGGCGCGACGCGTCTCCGCACACAGGCCTTCCTCGCCGACCGTTTCAAGCTGATTCTCCACAAAGACGCCAGAGAGCTCCCGATCTTCACACTGTTAGTAGAAAAGTACGGCCCCAAGCATCTCCAGCCCGCCAAGCCTAACCCGCAGGACTTGGTCAACAATGGGCATCACGTCGCGTGCCAGGCAGCATCGATGGCATTCTTCGCCAAAGTCTTTCTCACAGGCGAGTTAGGCGCCCCCGTAATCGACCAAACCGGAATCAAGGGGAGCTTCGATTTCTCGCTAGACTGGAACCCAGACGACAACTCGCGACGAATGCCGGCCGACTCGGTCGACCAGCTGCCAGCCGCCGATCCTTCAGGCCCGTCCCTTTTCAGCGCCCTCAAGGAGCAGCTCGGCCTAAGGTTGGAAGCCGGAAAAGGCCCGGTAGAAGTCCTAGTGATCGACCATGCAGAGAAGGCTTCAGAAAATTAAATCGCGAGAGGCGCGAACGGTGACTTCAATTTTTCGGAAGGAGGTTCCACATGAGCCATTGTCGGGTCCTCCACCGGAGCGGTTAACGTCGTGAAGCAGACCGGAGCCGTTGCTAACCTATCCGACAAATACATCTTCTCCGAGGAGAACGAAAACCTGTTGGCGGCCCTTAAGGCTCGAACAGAACGCATCGCCCCCAACGCCAAAGTGACTTATGTTCTTGGCAAGTGCGACGAGAATATCGATAAGATCTGCAATGCAATTCCCAAAGGGTCGCCCGAGAACCGCGTGTTGAGCCTTGCATGGTCGACCCGTTCGATTTCGGCATCAAGTTCGATAGTTTAAGACGGCGTTCGTCGCATTGGGCCAGCAAGTATATCGACGCCAATAAAAAAGCGCAGAGACATTGCTGTCCCTGCGCCAGTTAGTCCGGGGTGCGTTTAGGGAACGTAGATCGTTACGTTATCGGTAGCCGTTTTTCCGGTGCTGTCGGTTACCGTCAGTGTGAAGGTGTAAACGCCCGGGCCGCCTTGCAATTGCGCTTGCGGCTGAGCGGTGCTTGCGCCCACAATCCCAGCTTGTGGCGAGCCTGCCGCTTGCGTCCAAGCGTAAGTCAACGGCTTCCCGTCGGCGCTGGTAGATTGCGTGCCATCCAATTGCACCACCGTACTGATGGTTGTGAAGTTCTTCGGGCCCGCCACGGCTTTGGTGGTCGCTGTCGGTGTTCCGCCGCTGCCGCCCGTATCCGTGCCGCCGTTACCGCCATTTCCGGGCCCTATCGAAACCACAGTTCCCTGGGTGGGATCGAGGATGACAGCCTGTCCCGCCGCAGTCGTGAAATTGAACATGCTGTTCAAGGTCCCGGCCTGTGTATCGACCGAAGGTGATCCGATACGTCCCAGATTCCAGTTGTCCTCGATGAAGCGCAACACGGAGGATTGGTCCGTCACCGCGTGGTCGACATAGTTAACCTTGGCGTAAGGCGAGATCACCATCAGAGGAAGGCGGGGTCCAAAGCCGCAGCGGCCCTGGTTCGCGTTCTTCGATCCATCGCCGCAGTTTCCAGGCCCGGTCAGGTTGTCGTAGGCGCCGTTCGACTGGCTCAGGATCGGGCTCATCTGGTGGTCATACCAGCCGTCGGAATCGTCATAAGTGATGATGATCGCCGTGCTGCTCCACAGGGGCGACTTCATGATCGCGTTGATCGTGTTCACCAGGAACGTCTGTTCGTCCAAAGGATCGGAGTAGCCAGCGTGGCCGTCCTGATAAGCCGGGGCCTTGAGAAAGCTGACGTTGGGAAGGTTGCCGGCGGCCAGGGCAGCGGTGAAATCGGCCGTGTCGTATTGGTGGTTCGCCTGGTCGGTCTGTCCAATCTTAGCCACCGAGCTCGGCGGCATGTGGTGCAGGTTTTGCGTCGAGGTGTAGAACTGGAACGGCTGGTGGTGCGGAATATAGTCCGTTCCCGCCGACGCGCCGGAGATATTGTTATGCGTCGAGGCGCACGTCGCCACACCGCTGCTGCTGAAGGAAGTGGCGCGGAAACCGCCCTGGAACCATCCCCAGGTCAGGTTCTTCGCGTTGAGCAGGTCGCCGACGTTCTTGCCGCTTGCCGTGGCCGTGTTCACGCCGGCCGGATTGCAATCGTCGCCGGCCGGGCGCGCGTCGCCCACCAGCGTACCCGTCGGCGCGGATTGAAGGACGCCCGTGGCCGATCCATTAACTAGCGTAAAAGCGGTTGTGTTTCCGGAGACGAGATTGATGGCGCCCGGCGTGGAAGGTCCGAACTGCGTGTTGTAGAAGTTATCGCTCATCGCGAAGTTCTGCGCGTAGTTCCACATGGCCGTCACGGTGTTGCCATCGTAATAGCCCATGACTACGTTCTTACCCAGGCCGTTGAAATCGCAGGAGGCGCTGAAAGAGCCTGTCGATTCGGGAAACCTGTTCATCAATCCGCTGTTGACGGCCTTTTGCTCATCTGCGTAGGCGTGATCCTGGTCGCAGGTCACGGCGTTGGCACGCCCGATGCGGAAGGGTTGAAACGAGTTCGGATTGGTGGTCAGCAGCGGTCCCGATAGTCCGTTCACCGGCGGCGTATTCGAGGTGGCTGTGAATGCAGGCTCGCCGGTGGTGGTGTTCTGCGCCAGGGGATAGGTGGCGAAGTAATGGTCGAAAGAAACGTTTTCCTGAAAGATCACCACCACGTGCTGAATGGGCGTGGTAGCGGTAGCTGTGGTCTGTGCTTCCAGCACGGGTGAAGAGGCAAGCATCAGACTGAGGGCGCAGCTGAGGTAAGGCACGATTATTTTCAAACGTAAGTCTCCTCTTGTCGATTGCAGCGAAAGTCCGCTGAACAAACAGCTTGCCGCGCGTGTCGTTACGCAGTGTTGACGCTCGGGTCAATATTGCGTTTCAGGAGGTATTCTTTGCAGTTACTTCCTGGTCACCCGTATGAGGCCCATCATGCCGCCATCTTCGTGTTCCAGAATGTGACAGTGATAAAGAAACGTGCCCACTACGTTCTCGCCGCGAAAATCCATCCGCAGCTTGACGCTCGGGTACGCGCCCTTTCCGTCCCAAAAAGGAACATCGATCGTATCGCGTAGCCCAGCTTCATGGACCGGCTGGCCACCGCGTTCCAGCACTTGAAAATGCAGTTGATGGATGTGGAAGGTGTGAGCCTCGGGCGCGCGGTTTTCCACTACCCAATCTTCCACAGTGCCTTGCCGCGCTTTGATGTTTGGACGCTTGAAGTTCATATCGAACGCCTGCGGCTTTTGGCCATCCACCGTAATGTAATAGGTCGCGAGGCTGGCGTAATCGTTTGGGTCTTTATGGATTTCAGAAAAATACAGCTTGCGCCGTCGCGCGGGTTTTAGGGCTGTCAGGCTTGGTGGCGTAACCACTGCGTCTTCCGCGGGCAGCGGAGTCACTGGCGAATTCTGCCTCCAATCGAGGTTGGCAAGTACGCGGTAGGGAGTCGATTCCCCAGCCGGCCCCGTATTGTATCGAAGCATTACTAACTGCGCGTAAACGTTGCCAGGAGGCATCGTAATCAAGAATTCAGCGCGGCCGCCGGGTGGAATCAATACGTGCGTCACCATTTCTGGCGGCGCAGGCGCGCCGTCCAGCGCCGCAATCTCCAGGTGGATTGGATATGGCGTCTCCTGAATGGTAGGGCCCGCCCGAACCTGTAAGTCAAAGTAAGTATCCGCGGCCGCGTTGAGCACACGCCAGAACTCGCGGCGTCCCGGTTGCGCGGCAATCGTAGCCGGGCGGTTCAAAGGATAGAGAACCGGCGCAGAATTAATGGTGACATCGCGCGCCGGTCCCGCGTCTTCGCTGGCATCTTCCATGCCCGGCAGGATCTGGTCGCGCAGCACGAGTAAGCGCTCAAAAGCGTGCGCCGTGCGCGGGTTCGCGCGTTCGATGCCCTCCACAATCAGCGCGCCCGACGCCCCTCCCAAAACTTGAGCCTCGCTGAAGCCGTGGGGATGCGGATGGTACCAGTAGAGTCCCGGCGGCTGATCTTTGGGGATGTGAAACCGATACTCATACCAACCGCCTTGCGGCTGCACAAGCGTGGAGAGCACATCGTCCTGATGACACGCCGCCGGAATGTTCATACCGTGAAAATGCAGGTTGGTGGCCGCCGCCGAAAGCTTTCCGCCGCCGCACATGCCGTGCACCTCCATGATGTGGGCGTGGGGCCAGGGCAACTCACCCGGCGCCGTGAGATCTCCGTTGGCGGGCAGTTCGTTGCGCAGGCGGAGCGCCAACTCATCGCCCGGTTGCACGCGCAGCGTCGGCGAGATCACATTGTCCTGGTAGACATAACAATAGTGCCGTAGCCCGTAAGTGTCCACACTGGTGCGAAAAACGAAATCGGCATGTAGCGATCCGTGACTCGAAGAAATCGAAACCGGTTCTTGGACAAGCGCTCCGGGCCGTAACTGCGGGCAGCTTTGCGCCTGCGCAAGGCCGACAAAGGCGAGAAAGAAAATTACAAACCAGTTACGGGCAGCGGCGGGTTCCAACTGTCATAGTAACCCTGCTTTATTCGGCGTAGCTGGCGGACTATCTCACCATTTCGGTAAGCTCTCGGAACGCCTTCGGCTGCGTCAACCGAAAACGCAAATCGAGCGCCGTGGCCCTTCCCAATTCGCGGATCATTTCTTCCGAAGGCGATTCCGTTGTCACCAGGTGCAGTTGCCCCATCACCACCCGATAGGGGAGCACGCCTAAGCGCCTGGCCATCTCCGCCGGCACTGTTCGCGCCGCCATGCGATCTACATCGTCATATGCCGGCGCACCCAAGGGGATGCCGGCTTGCGTGCTCAAGGCCTGGTAGAGGTCGTCTTCGGTAAGCATGCGCAACTGCATCAGATGCTCGCCCAGACGCGAGCCCGCGGGCACGGTTCGAAGCGCATCGTCTATCTCCCGCGTCTCCACGCAGCGCATTCGCACCAGCACCTCTCCCAGGCGCGGCCTACCCGCCACAGAGACGGAATGCGTCGGATAGGAATGGTCCGTCTTCTGCCATCCCACCGTAGCACCCCGGAGGCGCGCACCGAAGAACTGCGCGAGGGCCCTCGCGGTAGCGCGAAAATTCAGCAGGTTTCCCCACAACATTCGTGCCGGTAACAACAGCGTAAATTTCCAACCGTAAATGCGTGCGCCGGTCCAGGCCCTCATCCCGATGTGACACGCGGCGACGAAGATCGTGGCGCCGTAAAGCGCAGCCGTCCAGGCGGGCGCCGAAGACAGCGGCCGCCAGCCAAACAGAATAGAGAAAAAAATCAGATTCGTCACTGGCGATAGAAGATTGCCAACAACTCCCTTGCGGTCGCGCCAAAACCAGTAGCGTTGCTTCCAAGACGTGCGCCAACCGTGCCGTTCCCAACCTTGCAGGGCGATCCCCGCCATCCAGCGGCTGCGTTGGCGCGCCGCCGCCGTCCACTCCCTCGGGAAATATTCGCGGGTCGCCACCGGAGCGCCGTTTTCAAACCGCACCGGCACGAAGTATTGCCGATACCCCATGGAATGCAACTGGAAACCGTTCTCGTAGTCTTCGGTCAGACAGGCGGGGTCGAAAATTCTACCGTCGCGTTTTTCCGCCAGCCGCTCCAGCGCCTTGCGTTCGAATCCGCATCCCACTCCGTTCGAGGGCAGAAATCCCCCGAGCGCCTGCCGGACAGGGATGTCCTTTAATTGGAATTCCGCGAATTCGTCGCAGTACTGGCCATGCGTCAGCTCATGACCAGGGGTGGCCAGCGCCAATACGGGAATCTGCACCATTGCATAATCCGCTGAGTACCAGTTGATCAAGCGCAGCGATTCCGGATGCACCACGTCCTCGGCGTCGTGGATGACAATTACCTCGTATCGCTTTCCGGTTCGCCGCTCGTGTTCCTGCATACGGCGAAACACCCAGTTGAGGCAGTCGCCTTTGGAGGTCGGTCCATTGTGAGGAAGCCTCGCGAC
The DNA here is from genome assembly GCA_963703295.1 of Bryobacterales bacterium. Taxonomy (GTDB): domain Bacteria; phylum Acidobacteriota; class Terriglobia; order Bryobacterales; family Bryobacteraceae; genus PALSA-243. The sequence continues at coordinate 5,276,592 of OY969810.1, read as the reverse complement.
ATGGACCCTGGGATGATGCCGCGCCGCCTCATTTACCGCGCGTACGGTGAGTTTATCGTTGGGGTAAACGCCTACGAAGATGTCGTAGTTGCGGTAATTCAGCGTCGATACCGTACGCTCGAGCATCTGGCCAGTTACGCCGTGCTCGCTCCACAGTGGCACGAAGATAGCGATTGGCCTCTCCGGCGCTGCGTCGCGCTCCGCATGCGTCGGCCAATGCACCCGCGCGCGGAGGGTCAACCAGCACAGCCCGACAAACAGGTCGTCGAACCCGCTGATTAGAATCCACACCGCCAGCAAGATCAGCAGGTCTGACGTCCATGGGCCGGAAAGCGTAAAACTTGTTCCTCGATAGTGTAGTAATGCCACCTCGGAATATTCTCGCCTTTTTTTAAAGCAATATTCGCCTTTGCACGTCATAGGCGTACCGCATCGTCGTACTGTATCCAAGTGGGGTGCTCGCCTTGATCCAGCCTAACCGTTATCTCGCTTGCGTCTAAGGCGCCGGCAAGTTCGCGGACGAAGCGCCGATCGATGCAGGAACCGCTGACGAAAACGGAAACTAAGCTTCGCTCCTGTCCCGGAAAAGTCGACTCAAGCTACCGAATTCATTCTCTTTCCCGAACTACTACCGCAATGGTAAAGTGAGTCCTTCGGCTGGCTGCGATGCTTGGCCGTCTCTGGAGCTCTGCTATGGTTGTTCGACGCCGCAAGTTTTTTTACCTCGCCTTGGCTGGGATCCTCGCTGTTCTGGGTTTCGTCGTTTTGGCCCAGATGAACGTCTCGGCTCAATATCCTGCGAGCCTCCTCGCTGGCCTGCGCTGGCGCGACGTCGGGCCCATGCGCGGTGGACGCAGCTATGGAGTGGCCGGCAACGGCAATCAACCTGACACATTTTATTTCGGCTCCGTGGGCGGCGGCGTGTGGAAGACGGAAAACGCCGGCCGGACCTGGCTACCGATCAGCGACGAAGGCATCCCCATCGGCTCCATTGGAGCGATTGCGGTTGCGCCCTCCGACCCGAATATAGTCTATGTCGGCACCGGCGAGCCCGATATCCGCAGTCAACACTCATACGGCATTGGCGTGTTTAAGTCTACTGATGCAGGGAAGACTTGGACGCATATTGGCTTAGAAGCGACACGCCAGATCGGCCGGATTGTGGTGGACCCGGCCAATCCAAACCACGTGTATGTCGCCGCGCTGGGGCACGTTTACGATGCCAACCCGGAGCGCGGCGTTTTCCGGTCGCTCGATGGCGGCGCAACATGGAAGAAGGTACTGAACAAGAGCGACGACCCGAACAACGTCGGGGCCATCGACATCGCCATCGATTCTAAGAACCCACAGGTGCTTTATGCATCTTTGTGGGCCACGCGCCGTCCGCCGTGGTCGGTCTATGCGCCCACCAACCTGCCGGGCGGGGGACTGTATAAATCTACCGACGGCGGCGATACGTGGAAGCAATTGGGCGGCGGCCTGCCGAACGATCAATTCGTCGGTAAGATCGGCATCGCGATATCTCCGAGCAACCCGAATCGTGTCTGGGCAGTGGTGGACGATCTCGGCGCCGCTGTCGCCGCCGGCAATGGAGGCGGCGGGGGTGGAGGCCGGGGCGGACGCCGCGGCGGAGGGAGCGGCGCTAACGAAGGCGGCGTCTATCTATCCGATGACGCAGGGGCTACATGGCGCCTGGTGAATAACGAGAACCGTCTGTGGGGCCGCGGCTGGTACTTCGGATCGGTCACGGTGGACCCCGTCAATCCGGACCGGGCCTATGTCATCAACACGGCCACGTACATGACCACCGATGCGGGTAAGACCTTTGTGCCTATCAAGGGCTCACCGGGAGGCGATGACTATCACCAACTGTGGGTCAATCCCAAAGACGGCAATCGTATGGTGCTGAGCAGCGATCAGGGCACTGTGGTCAGCGTGGACGGCGGTAAGAGTTGGAGCACGTGGTACAACCAGCCAACGGCCCAGATCTATCACGTCGCGGCCGATAATCGCTTTCCCTATTGGCTCTACGGCGCGCAGCAGGACAGCGGCGGCGTGGGAGTAAGTACCTGGGCGCGTGAGGGCGTGCTTTCCTTCCGCAACTGGGAGCCCACCTGCCTCGCGGGCGAGAGTAACACGGTGGTTCCCGATCCGAAAGACGGCAACATTCTTTATGGCGGCGGCGCAGGTCGCTGCGATCAATTTCTGAACAGCGCGGCGTCGCTCGGCGGCGAGTTGCCTCCGCCTGATCCCAACGACCCGAACCGCAAGACCTGGACGCTTCCCGAGGTCTTCTCGCTGGCCGACCAAGCGCTGTATTATTCCAATCAGTTCGTCTTCCGCTCGCGCGACCGGGGGCGCACTTGGGAAAAGATCAGCCCCGACCTGGCCCGTCTACGTCCGCCTGTGCCGCAAAATCTCGACCCCATAACCGCCAAGGATATCGACGCGGCAATGACCGACCGCTTCGGCGTAGTTTATACCATCGGCCCTTCGCCGTTGCAGGCGAATACCGTGTGGGTGGGCACTGACGACGGCTTAATCCACGTCACACGTGATGATGGTAAGAACTGGACCGATGTCACGCCGCCCGAGATGACCGCATGGAGCAAGGTCTCACAGGTGGAAGCTGGACACTTCGACCTTGCGACGGCCTATGCGTCGGTCGATCGGCATCGATTGGCGGACAACAAGCCTTATATCTATCGCACCCACGATGGCGGCAAGACCTGGAGCAATGTAACCGCGGGCATTGCCGAGGGCGCTTACGTGAACTCCGTCAAAGAAGACACGCAAGCCAAGGGGTTGCTCTATGCCGCTACCGAACTGCGTGTTTATGTTTCTTTCAACGACGGCGATACATGGCAACCGCTGCAGAATGATATGCCGGTTACGTCTGTGCGCGACATCGTGGTTCACGGCGACGATCTTGCGATTGCCACTCATGGCCGCGGCTTTTGGGTGATGGACCAGATGACGCCGCTGCGGCAAATCGCGACGCAGGGAAGCCAGATCCTTTCCTCCAGTGCATATCTCTTCAAGCCCGGAGAAACGCTGGCAATTCGGAACGGCGGAATGAACGGAACGCCGTTGCCGCACGAGGAACCGCAGGAACTGAATCCGCCATCCGGCGTGGTGGCGTACTATTGGTTAAAATCCACAGCCGCGCGGCCGTTGAAGCTCGAATTGCTGGATAGCGGTGGGGCTGTACGAGCCTGCGCTGCGAGCGATACGCCCGTGCGCGAGGTAAATACGGAAGCGCTTAATGTACAGGCGATTTGGGAACAGCCCACACCGCCTCCGTCGGCCGCCGCCGGAATGCATCGCTTCGCCCTGGGCGGAGCTGCCGGGCGCGGCGGTGGCGGTGGCGGATTTGGACGCGGCGGCGGCGCTCCCGCGGCAGCAGACGCCTGTACGCCGGCCGGCGCGCCGGCCCCGGCGGATAGTGCGCCGGCCGCCGGACGTGGCGGAGGCCGCGGCGGACGTGGTGGTGGAGGTCGCGGCGGACGCGGCGCCGGAGGTCTGCAGCCAGGCCAATACAGCATGCGTCTCACCGTGGACGGCCAGACTTATACGCAGCCGGTCATTATAAAACCCGACCCTCGCGGCGGCACAACGGATAATTAATCTCAAGCGACTTGTACCCGCATTCACAGGGGCTATAATCAGGTCACTTGGGAGCGCGAGTGTGCAAGAGATTTCGTCGCCTATGGGTGAGCGGCATAACAATGACGCTTCGGCAAACGAGGATTTGCGACAGCTTCGAGCACGGCACCAATTGCTTTTGCGTTTGCTCGCAGGCCAGCGCCAAACCACCGATCCCGAAATTATGATGCAAGCCGCGGCTGAGGCCGTAGGCATGTTTCTGAACGCGGATAGGGTTGGCTTCTTTAAAATGCAGGGAGACGAACTGCATTTCGATGCCGGTTGGGTGGGCGGCCGTTTGCCATTGCTTACCGGCGCTTTTCCGGCCAAGGGAATCGGCTCCCGCTATTTGATTGAGGTTCAAGCAGGCAAAACTCTCGGCATCAGTGATGCCCGGACCAATCCTCTCACCGCCGACTCTCGATTCGGCGAAATCGGAACGGTTTCTCTGATTGGCGCTCCTATCATCCGCGACGGCCGTTGGAGCGCCGGTCTGTACGTCAATCACTCCCAGGCGCGTGCGTGGACGGGGGATGAGCTCGATCTGGTCCGCGAAGTCGCCGACCAGACCTGGGATGCGGTCGAACGGGCCCGGGCGCAATCGGCTCTGAAGAAGAGCGAGGAGCGGCTTAGCTTTGCGCTGGAGGCCGGCGGCGGTATCGGCGCGTGGGATTGGGATGTTCCAGCAGACCGTGTTTACGCTAACGCCCGATTCGCCCGGCTTTTTTCCGTCGATCCCGCGCGCGCAGCCGATGGCGCTCCAATCGCTGAGTTTACCAACGGGATTCATCCGGAAGACAGATCGCGAGTTAGGGAAGCCATTGAGCGAGCCACCCTTACCGGCGAGAGCTTCGCGGAGGAGTATCGTTTCCTTCAGGAGGATGGTTCCGTGCGCTGGGTTCTGGCGTGCGGAAGGTGCAATCTGCAAGACGGCCGTCCCAGGCGTTTCCCTGGGGTAGTGTTCGATATTACCGATCGCAAGCGGGCAGAACAACAATTACGTGAGCAGTGGCACGCCTTCGATATCGCGCTCTCCAATACGCCGGATTTCACCTACACCTTCGACCTGGAAGGCAAATTCAGCTACGTAAACCGAGCCCTTCTATCTCTCTGGCAAAAGCCGCTGTCCGAGGCCGTGGGAAAGAATTTCTTCGATCTCGGCTACCCGCCCGAACTCGCCGGTCGCCTGCAACAGCAGATACAACAGGTAATCGATACCAGGCAGACATTGCGGGACCAGACGGCGTTTACGGGTCCCACTGGCGAAACGAGATTCTACGAATACATCTTTGTACCGGTACTCAACAGCAACCAGCAGGTGGAGGCTGTGGCCGGATCGACCCGCGACATCACCGAGCAAAAGCATTTCGCCGAAAAGGAGCGCGAAAGCCAACAACAACTACGAGAAAGAGCGCGCCTCGAGAGCCTGGGCGTCATGGCGGGTGGAATCGCTCATGACTTCAACAACCTACTGGTCGGAATTCTAGGCAACGCAAGCCTGCTCGTGGAGATGGCTCCTGAAAGGGAACGGGTGTTCGCCTCCGAGATCGTGCTCGCGGCTGAGCGTGCGGCGGATTTGACCAATCAGATGCTCGCCTATTCGGGTAGAGGCCAATTCGTTCTCGAGGTTCTCGATCTCAATCGATTGATCCGGGACAACCTTATCTTGTTGCGCGCCACCATCTCACGAAACGCCGATGTGGAGCTGGATTTGGCCACTGAAGATTGCTTCATCGAGGCCGATGCCGGTCAGATGCAGCAGATCGTGATGAACCTTCTGATTAATTCGTCTGAGGCCATTGGAAACACGCCCGGTAGAATTAAAATTCGTAGCGCTATCCTCGAACGGAGAACGGCGCAAGCCAGCGAATACCTCCACACAACCATACCAGCCGGGCGCTATATCTCGTTGGAAATTGCCGACACCGGCGGCGGAATGACCAAAGAAACGCAGAAGCGAATGTTCGATCCGTTTTTCACCACGAAGTTCACCGGTCGTGGACTGGGCCTGGCTGCCGTACTGGGCATCGTCAAGGGCCACCGAGGCGATATCGACGTGTTGAGCCGTCCCGGGGCAGGGACCACGTTCACCGTCTTCCTACCAGCTTGCGAACGCGTCAGTTCCGGAACTTGCGTGGAGCAACCTATTTCTGAAACGGTTGCCGCGTGTGGAGTCGTTCTGGTTGTGGATGACGAAGAGATTGTTCGTCGAACTGCGGCGGCGGCTCTGCGGTCGCGCGGTTTTCGCGTAGTTGTGGCGCCGGGCGCGTCGGAGGCGCTGAACATCCTGCGCGGCGCGAGCGAAATTTCGCTAGTAATCCTCGATCTTACGATGCCGGTCATGACCGGTGAACAGGCCATACCCCTGATTAAGCAGGTCCGGCCTGAAGTGCCTGTCATTCTCTCCAGCGGCTACAGCGAGGCTGAAGTTGCACGGCGCTTTAACTCCACAGGTATTGCGGGGGTGCTGCAAAAACCCTATACCGTCGAGGATCTGCTCTCCAAAGTCAATCGTGTTCTTCAGAACGAGGGCGCGAAGTAGGAGCCATGCGCATCCTTGGCATCGAATCGTCGTGCGACGAAACGGCCGCCGCCGTGGTCGAAGACGGCGTGCGCGTGCTTTCGTCCATCGTCGCGTCCCAGATGTCCACCCATGGCAAGTACGGCGGCGTAGTTCCCGAACTCGCCTCGCGCGAGCACCTGCGCGCCATCGTTCCCGTGGTGCGCGAAGCGTTGGAAGCGGGCAATACGCGCCTGCACGATCTGGCCGCCATCGCGGCTACTTCAGGACCCGGCTTGGCAGGATCTCTGCTGGTGGGGCTCACCTATGCGAAGTCCTTGAGCTTTGCGAGTGGCGTTCCGCTCATTGGGGTGAACCATATTGAAGGCCACATTCACGCCGTGATCATGGAAGCGAAGCGCGATGGCTCCCCTGTCGAGTTGCCGGCGCTTGCCCTGGTGGTTAGCGGCGGGCACACCCATCTCTTTGAAGTCCTGGAGGGCTTTCGCTACCGCCTGCTGGGCCGGACACGCGATGACGCCGCAGGCGAGGCATTCGATAAGGTTGGGAAGTTGCTCGGTTACGGCTACCCAGGGGGCCCCATCGTCGATCGCCTGGCGCCGTATGGCGATCCGCGCGCGGTCCGGTTCACGTTCGCCAAAATGAAAGGCAATGCGCTCGACTTCAGCTTCAGCGGTCTGAAGACCGCGGTTCTCCGTTGGGTAGAAGCGCGCGATATGGCGGATGAAATCGCCGCGCGCCGCGCGTTGCTGCGTGAGAACCCCACGCCCGCCACCGAAGATTGGCTTGCCCTCACGCCCCAAGCCACGCGAGACGTGTTGGCGTCATTCCAACACGCAGTGATTTCCGAACTGCTCACGCGCGCCGCGGCATCGGCGGAATCGATGCAGGCGCGAGCGCTGATCATCTCGGGCGGAGTAGCCTGCAACTTAGGTCTGCGCGCGGCGGCAAAGGCTGCGCGGCTGCCATATCCCGTCTATTTTCCGACGCCCGGTCTTTCCACGGACAACGCGGCGATGATCGCCGCCGCCGCATTTCCCAAACTCGAGCGCGGCGAATTTGCATCGCTTGATCTTACGGTGCAACCGAACCTGGCTTTGGCGTAACCGCTTCTATGAATCGCCGCGCCACCAGCGGCGCGTCAAACTGCTCCAGCCAATCCTTCGGCGCGGCCGCGGCTCCCCGTACACGCTCCACTCCCGCGGCCAAAGCCTCGGCGCTCTCCGGTTCCACCAACACGGCATGTGGCGCCACCTCCGGAATGGCCGCCGCGCGCGCTGCAACAATCGGCTTTCCCGCCGCCATTGCTTCCAGCAACACAATGCCAAAACCCTCCTGCACGCTGGGCAGGCAGAGCGCGTCGGCCCGGTTGTATTCCTGCGCGAGTTGCGTCCGGCTGACGTCGCCCAGCCATGTCACAACGCCATCCAGCCGCAACTCGCGCGATAACGCCCGCCACGGTTCGTTGCACGGGCCATTGCCCACAATGCGAATCGCGAGACGGGGCAGCCGGTCACGCAGCATCGCCGCCGCGCGCAGCAGCACGTCGACGCGTTTGCGCAGATAGAACCGGCCCACGTAAAGCACGGTAAAGCCCTTCCGTTCCGCCGGATTTTCCGCCAGCGTTCGCCGCCACTCCGCCAGATCGATCAACTCCGGTACGATTGTTGGGCGTTGTTGCAGCCCGTAAAAGCTCATCGCCTGCTGCGCGGAATAGGCGCTGGTCACCAACACTCGTGAGGCTCGCTGTACGTGAAGCCGTTCGCAACGCGCCTGCACGGACATGGTGAGCCGCGTCAAGCCCGATTCGAAACGCACTTCGTCCGCGATGACGCCCTTCAGCGACGCTACATGTCCCGCCTCGCGGGCGATGCGGTAGCCATCCATATCGAAGCCCACGGTGACATCGAATTCCCGTGATGGCCGCAGCGAACGGTTGAACGCCAGCCGCTCCAGCGTGTAGATAGCAAAGTGGCGGCTCGGCGTTTCATAGGCCACGGAATGCCCGAGCTGTTCGAGCGCGCGCCCCAGCACGTGAATGCCAACGTACGTGCCGCTGCCGCGCCGTATGTCAAGGGGCGTAGACGTTAGGAACCGGATGCGCAAGAATAATTATAGAGAACCCCCCGGTGGCAGCCCCTAAAAAAGCAGTGTGTCTGGTGAGTGGCGGACTCGACTCCTCCACTTGTCTGGCGCTTGCGCGGCGCGATGGATTGGCCTGCTATGCACTGAGCTTCGATTACGGCCAACGCCATAAGCAGGAGCTAGCCGCCGCCGCGCGCATCGCCGAAATCTTCGGCGCCGAAAAGCAACTGGTGGCGCGCCTGGGGCTCGACATCTTCGGCGGTTCGGCGCTGACATCCGAAATTGCGGTCCCTAAAGCCCGCAGCGCGTCTGAAATGTCGCATGGAATTCCGGTCACCTACGTTCCAGCCCGCAATACAATTTTCCTTTCCTATGCCCTGGCATGGGCGGAAGTGCTCGAAAGCGCAGATATCTTCATCGGCGTCAATGCGCTCGATTATTCCGGATATCCCGATTGCCGCCCGGAATATATCGAGGCGTATGAACGGATGGCCAATCTCGCGACCAAAGCCGGCGTGGAGGGCCGCACGCGAATCAAGATCCACACGCCGCTTCTGCGCCTCACCAAAGCCGAGATCGTAAAGTTGGCCTACGAACTGGGTGTGCCCTTTGGTATGACGCATAGCTGCTACGACCCTGCGCCCGATGGCGGGGCGTGCGGCGAATGCGACGCCTGCTTGCTGCGCCGCAAGGGGTTCGAAGAGGCCGGCATTGAAGATCGCTGAGCTCTTCTACTCCCTGCAAGGCGAAGGCGCACTGTTGGGAGTTCCCTCGTTTTTCATCCGCACCAGCGGCTGCAATCTCCGTTGCGCGTGGTGCGACACGCCCTACACATCGTGGAATCCGGAAGGCGAACTGATGACGCTAGACGCCATCATGGCGGAGGCGGCCCGCTATCGCGGCCGCCACGCGGTGGTAACGGGCGGCGAGCCGATGATCGCGCCGGAAATTGTCGAGCTTACCCTTCGTCTGCGAGAGGCGGGCATGCACGTCACCATCGAAACGGCGGGAACCACATTTAAGCCTGTCGCTTGCGACCTGATGAGCATCAGCCCCAAGCTTTCGAACTCGATACCTGAAGGCCCTTGGATGGCGCAACACGAGCGCCTTCGAATGCAGCCGGATGTGCTTGGCCGCCTTATGGCGGAATATGACTACCAGTTGAAGTTCGTAATCGCGCAGCCGGGCGATATAGAGGAGGTTCGCGCCCTTGTGCGCAGATTGGACGCGCCGCCCAGTCGTATCATCCTTATGCCCGAAGGAACGGACGCCGATCTACTTCGCGAGCGCTCCCGGTGGCTCGCCGAAATCTGTAAGGCCGAAAACTTCCGCTTCAGTCCGCGACTGCATGTAGATCTTTACGGCAACCGGCGCGGGGTTTAGCGTTCCGGCGGCGATCGCGGGAAACCACGCCTTATTTCTTCGCCTCGATGCGAATCTTCTTGAGCGACTCTGCATCCGAGGGCAACTCGGTCTTGCCCGCTGGGAATCCGTTCGACTTGAAAATGTAAGACATAATGTCCGCATTCTGTACGCGGCTCAGGCTTCCCGGTTTGTCGGCGGGCATGGTTGCGGCGATGATTTCGAATAGATCGTCCACCACCTGCTTGTTCCATGTGCCGTTAAAATCCTCCCCGGTAAGCCCCGGCGCCTGCCCTTCGCCTTCCAACTGCTCGCCGTGGCAAGACGCGCAGTTCTTGGTATAGGCTTCCGCGCCCCGCTTGGCCTGATCGGCCGTGTAAACGCCGTCCCAAACTGAAGTAGTAGTCTGGGCAGCCCCCAGCATCATGACAAAAACCGCCACCGCGGCGAGCCTAAAAGATTTCATCACTCCATCGTATGCTAGACGTATGACTCGTTGGATCCCTGCCATTTCATCGGTCGCCTGCGCGCTTGCGCTCACCTTTTCCGCTCGCGGCGCCACCCCACCCGCGTGCGATGCCGGCAATGGAGGCATTACGCTTCCGCCTGGATTCTGTGCGCTGGTTGTGGCCGACGGTCTTGGGACTGCGCGCCATCTGGCGGTAGCCGCCAATGGAGATGTCTATGTCGCGCTCATGAGCGAACGCAATCAAAAGGGCGGTGTTGTGGCGTTGCGCGATACCAAAGGCGACGGCCACCTCGACATGAAGGAAAATTTCGGCACGGGTAGCACTACCGGCATCGTTTTGCATAACGGATACCTTTACATTGCGCATCCCACTTCGGTAGAGCGCTACAAAATGACCGCCGGCCAATTGGTCCCATCCGGCGCTCCCGAGACCATTGTTGCGGACATCCCCTTGCAGCACGAGCACGAAGACAAAGGTCTCGCATTTGACGGCAAGGGCGGTATGTACGTCAATTTCGGCGCGCCTTCCAATGCGTGTCAATCGCGCGACCGGGCGCAAAAAGTGCCCGGCCAGGATCCCTGCCCGCTGCTCGATAAATTCGGCGGCGTTTGGAAGTTCGACGAAAATAAAGTCGGACAAAAGCAGGAAGACGGCGTGAAATTTGCCACCGGCATGCGCCAGATGCCCGCCATTACATGGCACGATGGCGCTCTGTATATCGTTATGAACAGCCGCGATCAGCTCGATACCCTTTGGGGAACGATGTTCACGGCGCAGGAAAATGCCGAGCGTCCCGCCGAGCCGATGTACAAAGTCACCACTGCGGGAGCGAACTTCGGCTGGCCATACTGCTTCTTCGATTACGGACAGCAGAAATTGCTGCTCAACCCAGAATATGGCGGCGACGGCAAGACACAAGGCCGCTGCACGGAGTTTTCGCTTCCCGTGGCGAGCTTCCCTGCGCACTGGGCGCCCGTCGATGTGATGTTCTACGCCGGCTCCGCATTCCCGGCCAAGTACAAGAATGGCGCATTCATCGCGTTTCACGGCAGTTGGAACCGCTCGCCGATGCCGCAGGAAGGTTACAACGTCACATTCCAGCCGTTCGCCAACGGCAAGCCATCGGGGAAGTTCGAGGTCTTCGCCAGCGGGTTTGCCGGAGTACCCGAACTGAAGAATTCGAATAACGCCGTAGCGCGCGCGGACGGCGTCGCTCAGGCACCGGACGGATCGCTTTACATTACGGATAGTCAAAAGGGCAAGATCTGGCGCGTTTTCTACCGCAAGTAGACTTCATTAATCTTGCGTAATTCCGCGGCCCGGTTTCGTATACAGGGTGTATGGCAGCCATGGTTGTCACGTTTGCCCAAGTAGCCGAATCCGAGCCGCGATGTGTGGCTCGCGCGCTAAAGGAAAGAGACGCGGAGTTCATCAGCCGTCTGGCGTCGGAGTATCACTACCGGCTTCTTCGATACCTCACCTATTTGACATCCCGGCTCGAACAAGCGGAGGACTTGGTTCAAGAAACCTGGATCCGCGTGATCGAACGCGCAGGGCAGTTCGACGGCAGATCTCGTTTTGAGCCCTGGCTATTCTCGATTGCTCGGAACTTGGCAATCGACGAACTCCGCAAGCGGAAGAAAGGCGATTCCGGCGATGTGCCGGACGTCGCCACGCCGGAAACCCAGTCGCCGTTCCTGGCCGCCGCAAGGAGCGAAGACGCGGTGCGCCTTGCCGGAGCGCTCGACGGTCTAGACCCGATCTACCGCGAAGCGCTGCTGCTGCGCTTCCAGGAAGACCTGTCACTCGAGGAGATTGCGCAGGTCGCTGGCGCGCCCGTGTCGACGATTGCGTCTCGCATCTATCGCGGTCTCGCCATTCTTCGCTCTCATCTGCAGGGAGGCGGCGGTGCCATCTAATCCTCACGAACGCGCCCAGCGCCTGCTGGATCAGGCGGCTGTCGAGGGCATTTCTCCGCGCGAACGGATCTGGCTGGACGCCCATATCCTCGAGTGCTCGGAATGCGCTGTTCATGCCGAACTTTCTCACCGGGCGATCCGGGCTTTTGGTCAATTTGCGTTTCCAGTAGATCCCGGCGTCGCAATGAGGGTACAGGAGGTAATCAGCGATCGCGCCGGACGGATGGTCCCAAACGATTCCGAGGGGCAAAACGGCTGGATCGGGAATGTGGCGGCGGTCCTTTTAACAGTTGCGGGTTCTTTGGCCATGTGGCGGGCCGTCGCTTGGGTTGCGGGACTTTGGCAGGTGCCAATGCCGGTTTGGAAGATCGGGTTCGTCACCTTCTGGATGGCGCCTTCCATCGCGTTCAGCGTTTTGCTGCTGTTCCGAAAGAAATTCATTGGTGAACGAGGAAAGTTGATATGACAAGCAAGAGCGGATTCGACTTGATTCCGAGTGGGGCGAAGGTGGTAGCCGCCATCGCATTCGTAGCCATAACGTTTCTATTCCTGGCGTGCTTTGGCTTCTTTTGGAATGGATTCCGGGGAGCCGGATTGGGGACTTTCATCAGCGTCCCGATCGCGGTGTTTGTGGGCGCTCTGATGGCGGGCTATGTCCTTCTGGCCGGATATGTTTATGGCGATGCTGCACGGCGTGGTATGCCGCCCATTCCGTGGACGCTACTGGCGGTTCTTGTCCCGAACTGCCTTGGATTCGTACTCTACTTCCTGCTGCGCAAGCCTCTCGTAGGCTTTTGCCCCGATTGCGGCTGTGGAAACACCTTAGACGCCGCGTTTTGTTCAAGATGCGGCCATTCGCAGATAAGAGCGGCCAGCTAGCCCGCGCGTGGGGTGGACGGCATACCAACTCATCCAGGCACGAAATCCCCTTTCGAGGGGAGTCACCTGGAGGGGGGGAGCCGCGCCTATTCAGATGCGAGCCAACATGATGGAATCCAGAACAGCGATTCTGGTTCGCAATATAAAGATTTTAAAGGAAAACAAAACTATGACGACCAAATCGCTTCTTTTCATCGGAACCCTGGCTCTGGCGAGCATCGCGAGCGCCAAAAGCTATGACATCGTACTGTCCTCACCCGTGAAGGCCGGCAACCTGCAGCTTGGCGCTGGCGAATATTCGCTGACGGTAAAGGGTACGAACGCCGTGTTCACCAACGTCGAGACCGGAAAGTCGTTCACCGCCGCCGTGAAGGTGCAGGCGGCCAGCAAGAAATTCGAAAACACCGCTGTCGACACCACCAAGGAAAACGGCACAGATGCAATCAAGAGCATCGAGCTTGGCGGTTCCACCACGCAGCTTGAACTCGGCGAGTAATTTCCCCCCAATCCCCCCTGAACCCCCAAAAAAGCGGAAGCGCGAGTGTCGTGCTTCCGCCTTTTGTCGTTCTTGGAGTGGATGTTAGTCGCCGCCGCGAGCGCCGCGCCCGGCTTGCGGTTTGGGCATAGGTTTGCGCGGAAGCATGTCAGCCCGCGCTGCACTGTTATAGACAAACCAGGCCTCGATCGCCGCGGCCTGCTCGAGGTCATTCGGTTGCAGCCGGTCATAGACGTCCATGTTGGAGTGATGGGTACGCGAGCCATATTCCAATGGATCCTGAATGAACTGGAACGCCGGCAGACCGATATTATCGAACGGCACGTTATCGGTGCTGCCCGTTGCGCGGATAGTGAGGGTGGACGCTCCAAGATCGTGAAAGGGCTCGAGCCAGGCGCGGAAGATCGGTTCCACCATATTGTTGTCCTGCATGTAGATTCCACGGATGCGTCCCGAGCCGTTATCGAGATTGTAGTAGGCCGAAAGCTTGGAATACTCGGGCTTCGGTTTCATGTCGGCGGCGTCGGCAAAATGATCCTTCACATATGCACGTGATCCGAGCGTCCCTTCCTCCTCGCCCGTCCACAGCGCAATCCGAACGGTGCGCTGCATCTTGAGATCGAGCGACTTTAAGATGCGCATCGCTTCCATTGCCACAGCCGAGCCGGCCGCGTTGTCGGTGGCGCCGGTGCCGCCTGTCCAGGAATCGAAATGGCCGCCCACCATCACCATGCCGGAATTTGGATTTGTGCCCGGGATCTCGGCCGTAATATTGAATGAATCGGCGGCTGGCGTGAACTTCGCCGCGATATCGAATTCGAGGGTAACCGGAATGTTCTTTTCGACTAAGCGGACCATGCGGTTATAGTGCTCGTTAGTTACCAGCACCGAAGGCGGCGGCAACTGGTCGTCGGTCATGTTGCGATCGCCCGCCGCACTGCCCATCACCGTTCCGCCGTCCGGTCCGCTGCCGGGACGCACCACTACCAGGACGCCCTCATCATGGAGAAATTTGTTCAATTCGGCCGCGAATCCACGGCCTCCGCCAGCCCCGCCGCGGCCGGCCGCGCCACCGCGTCCACCGGCGCCACGACCGCCCGCGGCGCCAGGCGCCGCTAGACCACGTGGCCCCGGAACCACCGGACCGCGCGAGAAGCCAAGCGGCGAAATGTTGGGATTGCCGGACATTGGCTCCGGCGCCTCTGCCGCCTGCGCCAATTCGGCATCCGTTAAGCGGCGGAGGTAAGGCTCCGAGATCATGTCCGAAGCATGCGGGGCGGCCGCAAGTAAGATCTTGCCCTTGAGCTTACCCTTCCACTGTTCGAGGTCTTCCGGGCCGCTAAGGACGGCATAGACCGCTTCGCCAGAGACGTCGCCATTGGTACCCGGCGACCAGGGCTGCGCGAATCCGATAACGGGTTGAAACTCGGGTTCCTTCATCTGCGCCACGAAGCGTGTGCAGCTCCATCCACGCCCGAACGGACCCCACGCCTCCATCTTGGCGTTGGCCAAGCCCCACTCGCCCATCTTCTTAACCGCCCACTCGCCCGCCGCTTTGGCATTGGGGGATCCGGTGAGGCGCGGTCCATAAACGTCGGTCAGGTAAAACGCCGTGTCCATGACGCGGGAATTCTGTCCGAAAGCCTCATGGCGAATCTGCTGTACGATCGAAAGGTCAATTTTTTCCGGCGAGCCGACCTGCGCCGACAGGCACGCGCAAAGCACGGCCAGTATCCCTATAAGCGAACTCCGCATGGGGGTGAGAGTAGCATACTTTGCGCGAGTTCACCGCGCAGAGGCCTATGGTTTTGAGGGCGCCTAAAATAAAAAGGCCCCGCCGTTTTTCGGCGAGGCCCTCGGTATAAGGAAAGTCCTACTTAGGTACAGCTCCCTTGACGAACTTCTCCAGATCGGCATGATATTTGGCAGCCGACGGCTGATCGATATACACCATGTGGCCCGCCTCGTAATAGCCGTAGGAGATGTTATTCTTCTTCACCTCGTCGGAAGCTTTGAGATGAGCGATGGTCCATTCCACGGGATAGAACGGGCACGCGAAATCGTAATAGCCCATTCCTACGAAAAGCTTCATGTGGGGATTCTTGGCGAAACCGTCTTCGAGATTGACTACGGTGTTGTATTCGCCTCCCCATGGCGGCGCGTTTCCAGCGACGTAGTAGAGGTTGTCGTTCTTGTAGTTCAGGTCATTGCGAACATACGCTTCGAAGGCCGTCAGGAAGCAATTTTCGATATTGGCATTGCTGTAATCGAAGCTGGTGTTGCTGGCTCCGCCGTCGAGTTGGTAGCCATAGAAGCGTGAATCGAGGCGCGATGTCATGAGATGCTGATCGCGCATCAGTTCGGTGCTGAAGGGGCCAAGTCCGACGCGAAGGTCCAGACCATCCACGTAGCTCTTCGGAAGGCCGGTGTAACGCGAGAAATCGGTTAGGACTTTATCGTGCTGCGCGCGGGTGGCGCGCGCCCCATCGAACAGATATTCCAGATATTCGCCGGACGCGAAGTCGCGGGCCTGCTTCGCCATCTGTTCCACGGTGAGCTTTTGCAGATCGGGCGCCTGCTTCTTGTGATAGTGGGCCGTCATGATCTCGGTAGGCAGCGTCTGCAGTTGGCGTTGTTCACCTGCCGAGGCATTGGCGTCGATCACGGCTGAGAGCAGCATGACGCCGTTGATTGGGATGTCGTGGTCTGTCAGATATCCCGCCAGGCCGGCGGCGCGCGTGGTACCGTAGCTTTCCCCACCGACAAAGAGCGGCGAGCCCCACAAATTGTAGGTGTTCAGGAAGCTGCGTATGAACTCGCCAAAGGCCGCAAGGTCGTTCTCTACGCCGCCGAAATCGGGGCCGAAAGAAGGCTTGTCGGGACGACTGAAACCGGTGCCCATGGCGTCGATGAAAACCAGATCGCCAGTGTCGAGCAGGCAATTCGGATTGTCGATGTAGGTGTAAGGCGGCGGCGTTGCGGTGCCGTTCGATTCCATCTTGACCATTTTCGGCCCAAAGGCCCCCATGTGCAGCCACACCGTGGCCGCGCCGGGACCGCCATTGAACAGGAACCAAACAGGCCGTTTGGCTTTATCGGTGACGCCGTTCTTCGAATAATAGATATAGAAGAGATGCCCTTCGGTCACGCCGCTGGTCGCCTGATGGATGGGCATGAATCCTACATGCGCGGTGTAGGCGATGGTCTCGCCATGCAACGTGATCTGATGCGGCGTGGTGATAGGCTCGGCAGGGTACTTGATGGCCTGCATCTCTTCGCCGCTGTTGTAATTGAAGCGGTAGAAGTCGTTGGTGGCTCCGGCGCCTCCATTCCGGCCTTGCGCGAAGACTGCTACGCCTGTCACCGCCAGGAGGCCCAGGAAGAGGCAAAATCGATGGTTCAGTAATCGGTAGATTTTCATGGCATTTGCTCCTTGCTTCCGCGCCTATTTCGGCGCCGGCGCTGTGGCCTCGTGAATAAAGCCCGTCAGATCGCTTTCCAGCTTGACGAGCGCTTTGTTGTCGACATAGGTCATCTGACCGGACTCAAAATGACTGACTGAGATGTTACGCGCGCGAACTTCGGGCGACACGTTCAGATGGGCTAGGGTATACTCCGCCGCGTAGAACGGAGAGTTCAGATCGTAGTAATTCATGCCCACGAAAAGATGCAGATTCGGATTGCGGGCGAAGGCGGCGGAAAGGCTGGCGTCATCGTTTCCAGTGGAGGCGAAAGGACCAATGCCGCCGCCCGAGAGGTAGAAGATTTCATGGCCGGCGCCGTTGAAGGTCAGCTCGCGCCGCAGATAAGTCTCATACGCCGCCTGGAAACCGCCGGCGAGATTACTCAAATTGAAATCGAGCGCGGGCGCGCCGCCAAAGCCGAAGCCCCCACCACCACCGCCGCCGCCGCGCCCGCCGCCGCCCGCGGTTGGCGTGAAGCCAGTTACGCGCGAATCGGAAAAGGAGAAGCCGTGGTGTTGCTCACGTAGCAGTTCGGAGTTAAAGCGGTCGAGAGAGATTCGCATGTCGTTACTTATAATGAACTGCTTGGAAAGGCCGGTCAGGCGGGAAAGATCGGCAATGAGTTTGGTCCGTTCCTCCGGCGTAATCCGGTCGCCTTTGTAGAGTCCGTGGAGATATGCGCGAGAAGCGAACTGACGCGCTTGCCCGGCAATCTGCTCCGCACTCATGGCGTTCAATTCCGGCGTCAGCTTCTTGTGGTTCCAGGCCGTCATCACCAGACTCGGCAGCAAGGTGATGTATTGCGCGTCGCCCGCAGTAGCATCGGCGCTTATGCTCATGGAAAGCAGCGCCACACCCTGAACCGGGACTCCGTGTTCGGTGAGGTAGGCGGCTAAACCGGCTGCGCGGCCTGTTCCCCAGTCTTCGCCCGCCAGGAAGAGAGGCGAGTTGCGGCGGCCGTTGGCATCGATGAAGCTGCGTACGAACTCACCAAGCGAAGCGACATCGCCGCCCGTAGTCCAGAAATCGGCGCCATGCGCCGGCTGATCCGGACGGCTGAACGCCGTGCCTACTGGATTTACAAAGACCAGATCGGCTTGGCCGAGCAACGTGTGGGGATTATCGACCCATACATACGGCGGCGCGCCCACCGTACTCTCGCTCGTCAACTTCATGCGCTTGGGACCCAGGCCGCCGAATTCCTGCCAGGTAGCCGCAACCCCGGGTGCTCCGCCAAGGAAAAATATTACGGGGCGCGCTGTCGCATCGGCGGCCCCGTCTTTGCTATAGCAGGTGTAAAAGAGGTGGGCTTGCGATTGTCCCGTGGTCGCGTTGCGCAGGGGCATGTAGCCGACTCGGGCTGTGTATGCCAGCGCTTCGCCATTGAGTGTGATCTTCTGGTGAGTTTCGGTGGGCGGCCCTTCGGGGAAAGACGGTTCTGAGCCCGCGGTCGGGTCGTAATTGTAGAACTCGCTGGTGGCAGGTACTGCGGCGCCTCCGCCACGCCCACCGCGCGCGCCGCGTCCAGCAGCGGCAGCAGGGGCGCCGCCGGGCGCGGCGGTCTGCTGCGGGGCAGCCTGTTGCGCTGCCGCTCTGCCCGCTCTGCCGCCTTGTCCCCAGGCGGAAATCGACACGCCGAGTATAAATATGAAAATGATTCTTCCGTTCCGTATAGATCGCATTTGCGAATTTGCTCCTGATCCGACCCTGTGGCACAAGCACAACACGGCTCAACGCATGCAGACAGGCAGGTCCGGTTTCCCGTTATGATACACCCGCGGCGCCGGTTGAGAACCCCTGAGGCGGTAGTATTTCAACTGAGGATTGGAAGCTCAATCGCTACTGGCCTCCGCGTTGCGGGCGCGTTTGGGCGCGTGGCGCCGGCTTCGTACGCGGTTTCTTTAAGAACTCGATCCAACGGCTCTCTTCGCCCTCGGCATCGAACCGCTCTCTCCAGTGAATGTGGAACTCCTCCGCCTTTTCGGCCGCCCGCTTTTCTAGGTATGCCCACAGGGCTTTCCGCCTGGCCGATTTAGGCATTACATTGCGGATCACACGGATAGCGGCTACGGCGTCGTTCACTTCGCCTAACGATGTTTGGACGTCCTTTAATTCCGCCATGCGTTGATCGAACTCGGCGCCGTAGCAGGGCTTGAACCGTTCCAACGTATATCGCACCTTCTTGCTGGCGAGGCGGATGGCATGCAAATTGGCGGGCGAAGGCTTCTTTCCGAGTGCCTTGCGGACCTCGGCGTAATAATTCGCCATCAGCCGCGGTAGTTCGCGTTTTGCGTTGGCCGTGGCGCTTGCGCGCTCGCTCCACTTGATTCGATTCAAAGTTGGAGAACCTCTTTCCACTCGCGCGGAGCGCGCTGCGCGAGCACGTTTTGCAGAGCTTGTTGCAGAATTTCCGCGGACTCGCGGCGCTGCGCGCCAAGTGCAATTACCGGACGGGCGCGCTGTGCGATACCGGCCTCTTCCATTAGATCCGCCGCGATGTCGCGATCGCGCACTTCCGCCGCCGCATCCATCAATTCCGAAAGTTCGCGCCGGATATACTTGCAGGATTTGGGTGGAAAGAACTGGGTAAAGGCTCGGAGGCCGCGGCTCAACCGGCGGATGGAGACGCGCAGATCGTGAACCGCGTCGGCATCGGGAGTTTCCGCCGCGCGCTTTGCCTCCGCCACAAATCTAGCCATCAAGCCCGCTACCTGTTGCTGGGCATAGGTTTTCATGCTAGCTCCGCGCCTTCGCTACGCTCACGGCGCGATTGTAGATCTGACGGAAGGCTTCGCCGGCACGTTCCGCGCGCCACTCTTCCAGGTCGAGATCGCCCTCCGAGTGCACTACCAGCGTTACTTCGTTATCGCGCGTCCGCATTTCCACTTTTTGAATACGTTGCCGATGACTCCGATCGAGATTGTCCGCCAATCGAAGTATGGGAATCAATAGGGTGAGGGTTCGCCGCTCATCGGGCGTCAGGGCCTGATACTCCTTGTGCAGCGGGTTCGGCAGGGCCTTGCGGTGATAGCGGCACAGCGCTGCGATCAGTACGCGTTCGCGTTCCGTGAAGCCGGCCATATCGGAATTGGCGACGAGGTAGTACGAGTGCTTGTGGTGGCTGGCGCTACTTACGTAATGTCCGGTATCCAGCAGATAAGCCGCGGCTTCCAACAGTTTTCCCACGGCCGGTGGAAGGCCGTGAATGGTGTCTAGAGCCGTAAATAGCAGATTAGCTACGTGCGCCACGTTGCGCGCACGCTCGAGAGGAACGCCGAATCGCCGGGCCATATCTTCCACTTCGCGGCGTTGGTCGCGATTCAAACGAGAGCGCTCGGCGCCGACGTTGCGAGCGGCGAGATCGGCAATTATGCCATCGCGTACCCCCGCGCGTGAATAATAGACGGCCGGTAGCCGGAACTGCCGCATGAAATCCAGCAGCACGGCTAAGCCCGGCACGATGATTTCCGCGCGGCGTGGACCGATGCCCGTCACCTTACGCCGGTCGGCGAGATCCGATTGCGACAGTTTGGCGTAGAGCCGTTTTACCTGGGCGCCTGAGACTCGCAGCCGATCGATCTCGTCGCGTTTCGAGCGAGGTACGCGCGAAACCGCGCTCGCGGCGGCGGAGGCGGTGGCCGAGGTGGCGACCGCGCGGTCCCACCCGGCGTTTCCCAGGCGGCGTAGCGCGCTGGCCAGCTTTTCCTGAATATATTCGTGCATCTCGCGCAGTTGCCGCGGCGCAGGCGGATCGTCTTTGAGAAAGATTTCCTTCAGCCGAACCGCGCCCAGCGGCTTCGAAAACGCCTCCCGCAAATGCCCGTCTTCCGCCGCGATGATTTCCGCGCTGCCGCCGCCGATATCGATAATCAAAGAGCGCCGCCCATTTTGCGGCCACACGCTCTCCACTCCGAGATAAATGAGCCGCGCTTCTTCCCGTCCGGAGATAATTTCCACGCGCGCGCCGGCAGACTCAGACGCGCGCTCGAGGAACTCGCGCTGGTTGTGCGTATCGCGAATAGCGCTGGTAGCCACGGCGCGCACGGCGGTCACCTCCAGTTTGCGGTAGAGCGCGGCCATGCGCGCCAACACGGCGGCGGTAGAGCGCATCGCATCTTCGCTCACGCTTCCATTGCGGAAGACGCTCTCGCCCAGGCGCGTCACCTCGCGATCGGAAGCTAGAATGCGCGTAGCTTGTCCGGGCGCCGCTTCCGCCGCCTCCATTCGAATTGAGTTGCTGCCAATGTCTATCGCGGCGTAACGAGGCACCTTCCCATGCTAACCCGCATTTCTCACCAGCTTTCTACTGCGGCGCGCGATAAGGCCGCGTCTACTTTGTTGCGCTTGGTCAGCGTGCTCGACGTACTGCTCAAGTACGCATCCGCGCGCTGACCGGTGCGCGCCTCGTATCCGCAGCCTTCTCACGCGCCTCGCGACGAAATCTGGTGAGAAATGCGGGCTAAACGAAGGCGTGCGGACGGAGAATTGGCGCGCGGCTGATCTTTTCTATATATACCTTGACAAGCATATACACTACGGGGTATACAAGGATTGTGGCGTCTGTATTCGAAATCATTGCGGAGCCGAACCGTCGCGCGATATTGGGCCTCTTGGTTTCGTCACAACAGTCGGTTGGAGAGATCGAGCGTCAACTTCGTATGCCGCAGCCGACCGTCTCAAAGCACCTTCGAGTGCTGCGGGACGCCGGTTTCGTAGAATCCATGGTGGACGCACAGCGCCGTCTCTACCGGCTGAAACCTGAACCACTCCAGGAGGTGGACGCCTGGCTGGCTCCGTTCCGCCTGTTCTGGTCCGCTCACGTCGATGCTCTCGAACGCCACCTCGATCGCATGAATCAATCAACATTAACGAAAAGGAAGACAAGGAGAAGACGACGCGGCCCAAACCGCGAACGTGAATAGGAGAAACAAAATGAGAATCAAAATGACCAGCGTATATGTAGACGATCAGGATAAGGCCTTGCGCTTCTATACCGAAGTATTGGGCTTTGCCAAGAAGACCGATTTCAGTCAGGGCCCATTTCGCTGGCTGACGGTGACCTCAGCAGAGGATCCGAACGGCACGGAATTGCAGCTGGCGCTCAATAACAACCCGGCGGCCAAAGCTTTTCAGCAGGCCATCTTCCAGCAAGGCCAGCCCGCGGCGATGTTCTTCACCGACGACGTGCAGGCCGATTACGAACGTATGAAAGCGCGCGGCGCAGAGTTCACCATGCCACCCACGGATGTGACGGCCTCCAAGATCGCCATGCTCAATGACTCCTGCGGCAATCTCATTCAGGTCACGCAATTGATGCGCTGGTAGGGTGCAGGTTCAGCAATAGATGACCAACCGCGAACAGTACGAGCCGGGTCCGGCCCATGGGGCGCAGGTGCGAAAGGACGGAGAGAAGTGGACGCTCATTCTCGTCAGGGAACTGCGTCACCCACCGGAAAAAGTCTGGCAGGCGCTTACCGAACCGGCGCACCTGCGCGAGTGGGCGCCCTTTGAGGCCGATGGGAGCCTGGGTGCGGTTGGAACGGTGAATCTTACCTGGGTGGGAACGCAGCAGGTTTCCGCAACAAGAGTAACTCGATCCGACGCTCCCAGCATCCTAGAGTATGCCGATATCCGGTGGGAACTCGAAGCCCTTGGTGGCGGCACGCGCCTGACGCTCTGGCACAGCATTGATCGCCGCTTCGTCGCGTGGGGCGCCGCGGGCTGGCACATCTGCTTCGACACCCTTGAGCGGCTGCTGGCGGGTGAGCCGATTGGACGTATCGTCGGCGCCGAGGCCATGAGGTTCGACGGCTGGCAGCGGTTGAACGCAGAGTACGCCAAGCAGTTCGGTGTTGAGCCCCCCGGTCGGCCGCCCAACGTCCCGAAGCATTGATGCCCAAAGCTTAAACTGTCAGCTATTTTGGCTTAGGGCGGCGCCAGAAGAAGTATGATCGTCCCCGGCTATCGCCCACCGAGAAGTGGGCAATGGGCGCCGGGGCGAGATAAATAGCCACGCCGCGCGCCGGCGAGCGCATGACGACGCATTCCAATTGGCGCTAAGCGGCTAAAATAAGTTCGAGAGTTGGAGTTGCACATGAAAGGCCATCACCGTGGAATCTGCCTCTGCATTAATCGACGAGAAGATCAAGGAACTTGGGGATTGGCGCGGGAAGATGCTCGCGAAGGTGCGTGACCTTGTACATGAGGCCGACCCTCAGATCGTCGAAGAGTGGAAGTGGAGGGGGACTCCCGTCTGGTCCCACGGCGGCATCGTCTGCACGGGAGAGACGTACCAGAGCATCGTCAAGATGACATTTGCCAAGGGAGCGGCGTTGCAGGACCCTTCAGATCTGTTCAACTCCAGCCTCGACGGAAATACCAGGCGCGCCATCGACATCCACAAAGGCGACAATGTAAATGAGGCGGCCTTCAGGGATCTCGTACGCACCGCAGTGGCGCTCAACCTGAAGGGCAAGAGCAAGCCAAAGCCTCGACGCGCGAGCGGCAAGCGGGACACTTAGTCTCACAGGCGGCAGAGAGCTAATGGCCATAGCACCCGACAATCAGACAGGGCGTGACGAAGAGGAGCTTCGCGCACTGATTGCTCGATGGTCAAAGGCTGTGCGAGATCAGGACCTCACAGGAATCCGCGCCGACCATGACCCCGAAGTATTGATGTTTGATGTGCCGCCTCCCTTCGTGTCACACGGACTGGACGCTTATATGGCGACGTGGGACATGTTCTTCAAATGGCAGGCGAAGCCGGTCCAATTCGATCTGCACGATGTCGCCATAACGGCGGGCAAAGATGTGGCTTTCGCAACCGCCATCGGGCGCTGCTGCGACTTGAGTAGTGGCGAACCCGTGAAGCTGGAATTCCGTCTTACCATGGGCTTCCGTAAGTTTGACGGAAGATGGCGTATCATGCACGAACACCATTCGCTTCCCGCCACAAATTAAAACGTGAATTTCGTCTCTAACCTCATGCCCGCCGGTACGGCGTAGCCAGCCACTTCTTGGCTTCGATCGCAGCGTCCGATTCCGGGGCGTACTCAATGGCCCTGTGATACTCAGCCACCGCCAGCCTCCGCTGTCCCTTAAGATCGTAGATCTGCCCAAGCCGTAAGTAAGCGTAGACGCCCGTATTCAGGTCCATGTCACCCGCCGCGGCCGCGACTTTCTTTAAGTTATCCAGCGCCCGGTCGAAATCGCGGTACCAGAACTGAATCGTGCCTTCCTGAAAGTAAATCTTCTCCCATGGCACGCGTCCGTATCCTGGCGCGTTGGCCCGCTTCAGGCGGGCTACCTCTTCCACTGCCTCGATCGCGTGAGCCTTATCGCCGGCCATGCTGTACATCTGCGAAAGCTCCAGCCGCAGAATGAAGTTGCGCGGGAACCGCGCAATCAACTCCTGCACAATCGGAGTCACTTTCAGCGGCTTATTCTCGCGCCGGTAGAGCGCGCCCAAGAGGATCTGGGCGTCGTATCTATTGCCCGATCCATGCTCGGCGACGTCCTGCACCAGGCGAATGCCTTTTTCTTTATCGCCCTTTATGCCGATCAGAAAGCCCAGCGTGCGCCAGGTCCACGGAAGGCTGCCGACAATGTAGTCGTCGAGCCCTTCCACCAGCCGCGCGTCGACGTTATTGGGTTCAAGCCGCTCTACGCGGTCGTTCAGATGGCGCGCGTTTGTGGCGTCGTGCAGCGAATCGCGCCACGATTTCTTCACCACCCAGTAATAGTTCGAGCGCAGTCCATAAGCCACGACTTGGGCGTAAAGCGCGGACGCGTCGCTCGGGTTCTTCGCCAGTCGCGCCTGCGCGAGCGACATAGCCTTCGCCACTTCATCAAGGAATCGCTTCTCGGTTGCCGGGTCGGGATTCATCTTGGGGCGGCGGAGGAAAGAGTTCGTGCCGGAAACCATTTCGCTTTCCAGCGCTCCGTTGCGAAACATCTCCTGGAAGACCAGGCTTTGCGCTAAGTGGTTATGTAACTCCGGGTCGTTGGGATTTTCCGAAATAGCCTTCTCAAAATCGGCAATCGCCTCCGGATACTCGAGGTTATAGAAATGATCGAAACCGGAGGCAACTAGCAAAGACTGTGCGGCAGAGGGAACGTCAAATGCGATGAGCCCGGATAGAACAAGCACAGTTGACAGGAGCCCACGGCAGGCAGCCCGCGCCGCCGTTCCGCTGCCGGTCCCTCTAGACCCGAACCACACGGTCCATCTCCAGAAACTCGCGAATGTGCGGATGCTCCGATTTATCCAGCTCCGCTACGGGGCCAAAATAAATCACGCCGCCGTCGTAAAGGAACACCACGCGGTCCGCGACTTTGTACATCAGATCCAAATCGTGCGTCACCACCACAGACGTTAAATGCAACTGCCGCTTCAGCCTCAACATCAGGTCGCCCAGATGGTCGGACATAATGGGGTCCACCATGGTGGTCGGCTCGTCATAGAGGACGCATTGCGGCTGGGCGGCCAGTGCGCGCGCAATAGCCACCGCGCGCTTGTATCCCGTTGAAAGATCGGACGGATAAGCGTTCTTTGCCTCAGCGATATCCACCATCTGCAGCAGGCCGTTCACCACGTCTTCCTTATTCTGTTGGTTGTAATCCTCACGCAGCTCTAAGGAAAAGAGCACGTTTTCGGCCACCGTTAGTGAATCGAACAAAGCGCCGGACTGAAAAACCATTGTCACTTTGCGTCGGATGCGCCGCAGTTCCGCCTCCGGCATGGCGGTGATGTCTTCGTGCGCGACGATGATACTACCCTTATCCGGCCTCAGAAAGCCCATGATGTGCGAAAGGGTGACCGACTTCCCGACGCCGCTGCGGCCGATGATGGCCACCGTCTCCCCGGGGTCCACGTGAAAATTGGAATCGACCAAAACAGGGCGATCAAACGTCTTATACACGTGCCGGAACTCGATGTAATGAGGATTGGGATCATCCTGCTGTGGCATAGGCGGCCCAATCCTCCGGGGTATTAACGTTTTGAAATTCCAAACCTTCTTCCAAACGCATCTCTTCCACGCGTATACCGGACGCGCGCAGCCGGAGGAGCGCCGCCATCACGCCGCGGGTTCCTTCGCCAAAGATCGCATTCAGGGACGCGAGACAGGTTCGGCGATAGACCGCGCAGAGGGGCTGCGGACGTCCATCCGATGCGACTGGCAGCAGCACCCCGGCGTCCAATTCCCGAGCGGTCCGCAGCAATCGGCCCAGCATAACGGCATTCATACCGGGCATGTCGCACGCCACAATCAGGTTCCATTCGGCGCGAGAATGGCCAAGCGCGGTGAGGATTCCGCCCAGCGGGCCCTCTCCTGGGAAAAGGTCGGCAATCACGGGGAAGCCCAGGCCCGAATATCGCTCGGGCGGTCCAACCAGAGTCGCAGTCTGCGCGGCCTCCGCTACAGACTCTGCGGCCCATTGAGCCAGGGTAGCTCCGCGCCACGGCAGCAGCGCCTTATCGCAACCCATGCGGGAACTGCGGCCGCCCACCAGTACATACCCCGCGGTCTCCACAGGAAAATGATAACATTGGGGTTCCGCGTCCCGATCGAGGTTGGGCATGGAGTCGAACCTCCGGCGGACAGGTCTCGGCTTGCTCCGCTCTTCCTCATGGTATATATGGATGAGTAAAAACATTTCGATGCGGGTCTGTTTTATGGTGGGTATCATGGCTTTTGCAGGCGGGGTGTGGGCTGCGCCGCCGGACGCCCTGCCGCGCGTCAAAACGGTTGTACGAGCCGATCCCCACACGGGCAAACTGATTCGAGTCGTGATCTCGACTACGCCGTCCGCGGCGGGAACCCCGGCATCTTCGGCCGCGCAAGCCGCCCTCACCGCAACCGTACAGCGCATTGCCACCGAGCAAGCGATACCCCCGGAGCTTCTGCATTCGGTGATTTCGGTGGAAAGTAATTACAATCCGGCAGCGGTTTCGCCCAAGGGCGCGCAAGGTTTAATGCAGCTCATGCCCGAAACGGCGAAACGATTCGGCGTGCCCGATTCCTTCGATCCAGTGGAAAACATTCAGGGGGCGCCAAGTATTTAAAGTATTTGTTGGCGCTTTACAATGGCGATTATCCGCGGGCATTAGCGGCTTATAACGCTGGAGAGAAAGCCGTGGCAAAGTATGGCGGAATTCCGCCTTACGCGGAAACGCGCGATTACGTTACCCGGGTGCAGCAAAAAATCGGAGCGGCGAGGCCGCCGGCGCCCGTGAAACAGACACCCGCAGTCGTCGCCGATACGTCGCCGGACAGTCCGCGCCATGTTCAACAGGTTCTGGACACGGATGGATCTTTGCGATACGTAACGCGATAAGTTATGAAGCGCTCTACCGCATGCGCGATTTCTGCCGCCCTTGCGGCGGCGATTGTCTCGCTTGCGCATCCGGTCCAACACAACGTCACGGCTGTAAGGCATTGGAATGCAGCCGGCGTAACGCGTTTTGCAATCGAGGTTTCAGGCGAATTCGAATATCGCAGCGATCGTCTGCATGATCCCGAGCGCGTCTATTACGATATTCTCAATTCCCGCCCGAAGTTCGATAATAGACGGCTCTTTTCGGAAGACGTCGACGATCCCTTTGTCAAACGCATTCGCGTCGCGGAGACGAACCCGGACGTCACGCGAGTGGTACTCGATCTGACGGGTCCGGTACAGGTGAGCGCCTCCATCATGAGCAGTCCTGATCGGCTCATCATAGAGTTGCGGCGTGGCGATCCGGCCGCTACGAATCAGGCCGCTTCGATTTCGCCCGTCGCACTGAATCCTCCTCCGCCGGCGCAGGTCGCGGTCACTCCTCTGCCGGTTGCGTCTCCGCCGGTAACGATTGCTGCGCTGCCGGTTGCCACTCAGGCTAGGGGCGCCGAACGGCCGAACCCCGAATCGCCGGCCAACCAGGTTACTTCGATTTCGCCCGCAACCGCGCCCGCTACCATTCCGAAGGCCGCGCGGCGAACTTCTACGGGCGAGACTTCCCTTGTGCGCGCTCTAGGTCTTAAGCTGCAGCGGATAGTCATCGACCCCGGCCATGGCGGGCACGATGAAGGAACACAAGGTCCAAAAGGCTTACTGGAGAAAGACCTCGTACTTGACGTTAGTCTGCGTCTGGGGAAGCTGATCGAGCAGAAGATGGGTGCCGAAGTCATCTACACCCGCTCGGATGATACGTTTATTCCGCTCGAAGGGCGTACCGCGCTGGCCAATGACAAGAAGGCCGATCTCTTCCTTTCGATCCACGCGAACTCTTCGCCGGTTCCACGCATCACCGGCGTTGAGACGTACTATCTGAACTTCACCGGCGCCCGGGATTCCATGGAAGTAGCGTCGCGCGAAAACGCCGGCTCCGATCAATCGATTTTCGAATTGCGCGATCTGATTCAAAAGATCTCGGCCCATGACAAGGCCTCCGAATCGCGCGATTTTGCGGAGCGAATTCAGTCTACGCTCTTCGCGTTTTCCGTGAAGACCTTCACCGCCGAGAAGAATCGCGGCGTCAAGACTGCCCCGTTCGTTGTACTCATCGGCGCCAATATGCCCTCCGTGCTTGCCGAGATTGGCTTCGTCAGCAATCCCCGTGAAGAAGCGCTGCTGAAGAAGCCGGAGTATCGCCAGAAGCTGGCGGAGGCCCTATATCGCGGGGTTTCAAAGTATGCCGAAAGCTTGAGCCACTTCCAGATGGCGGCGAACTAGGCGAAGCTGCGTACGAGTGCTTAGCCGAATTTCTCGCATGTTGGGCGCGTGGGCACTCGGGCGTGATGCATCGGACACTCGATCCACTGTTTGCAATTCCATTTTGGAAGCTTAGGCCCTCGAAGATTGTAAAATGAAGTGAAGACGAAAACTGCGGGAATCTGAGAGAGCTGAGCGCGCTGCTGAACCCGCAGTTAGATTACGCCCATTGCCGCGAAACAGCGTTAGCGGTTCCCGGGCGATGGGTTTATTTGTCGCCTCCTGGCGATCTGGGGGCGCCACCTAAACCCAGCCAGGAGTCTCGGTGACAAAGGACCCGAAGCCATCTGCGGAATCACCCAACAACGCTGCGGTCGCCCATTTGCTGCCCCGATGTCCCCGCTGCGGATGGAACGATGTGCGTCTGTCGTACACAAGGAAAGCGGTCGACTTTTTCTTCGGCTATTTCTCCATGCCGCGTTTTAAGTGTCGAACCTGCGGCGCTTACTTCAGGCGGCGCTGGGATCGATCCAGCGTGTGATTCCGAACTACCCCATTTCGCGGCCATTTTCTCCCCATTCGCGGGGATTGCGTCCCTGATATTCAAGCCCCACACTAAGTATGGGCGCGGCCTCCGCGCGTCTTCTGTGCATGGCTCCAAGTCCGCAGTCCGGTTTGATTCTGATCGTGGAGGAACCCTCCATTCGACGTCTGGTGAAGAATGTTCTGCAGCGGAGAGGTCATGCGGTGCTGGAAGCCGATACGCGGCGGGCCTTGCGTTTGGTCGAAGGCCATGAGACGGTAGTGAAGTTGCTGATCACAAACCTGCCGCATGCATTCGCGGAACTCGAAGGCACGGTTCCCATCTTGTATCTTGCCACGTCACCCGATTGGGATTTAGCGGCTCGCACGCGCCGTCTGCGTGTCCTGCAGAAGCCCTTCCGCACGCAGGAGCTTCTTGAGGCTGTCGGTGAGATTACGGAGCGGAGCTGAACTGAACAATGGGTTTTTATCTGTGGGTCGCGGAAGATGTTGCTTGGGCGCAGGGGACGTATGAGTACCGCCCTATGGGAATGGCGATAGTGGCCTTAAGTGACCTGTTTACACGTCGCGATTTCGATCCCCGCCGCAAGACAAAGCCGCCGGCTACGGCGCGCTACCTCGGCCAATATGCCTCGCTTGGCCATGTGAATAGCGTGCTCGAACTTAATCGAGGTCGATATCGCGCTTCCGCGGCAACTCGTCGGGGTTTTCCATTGCGCGCTTGAAGAGCTCGTCGAACTTCTTTTCCAGTACCTTGCCGTGCGATTTTTCCGCCTCGAAATTCTTGCGGAAGACCTCTTCGCGGCGCGCGCCCTCACCCTTCAGTTTCGCCACCTCAACGGCGAGGTCATCAATGGCGCGAGGCTTCTCCGGAACAGTATGCGCGATGATGGCCTGTGTTTCCGCGTCGATTTTCAGTCGCGCCTCGCAGCACGGGCATTCGACTTCGAACAACGTACCTTTCGCCATAAAACCATAGTAGCGGATTGATTCCCGGCTGGTGTCCGGAAACGCACCTTGGAGAGGTAGGTGCCCAGTGTAACCCTCAGGAGCGGATGGATGAAAGAATTGCTTTTCGCGGCGGCGCTGATTGTTTCGCTGAATTTTCCAGGCAATTCTCAAGACTTGCCCCAGGACGCGCCCCCACAATCCCAAGCCAATAGCAACAGATCGGCGATTCAGGTTAAGCCAGGCGGGGAAGCGATTAAGAACAAGGACCTTTGGGAAAAGACCGGCTATGTTCATCCCTTCGCGCGCATGCCGAAATATGTACTGCAAGATCAAAAGGCGATCTGGACCAGTCCGTTTCACACTGCGAAGAGCGACGTCAAATGGTGGGTTATCTTCGGCACAGCTACCGGCGCGCTGATTGCCACCGATAAGTGGACGGAAAAACAGCTCCCCAACACTAACGCCCAGGTCAGGCTGGGAAACTATACCTCTAACCTTGGAGCGGCCTACACGCTGATTCCCATCAGTGCCGGATTCTACTTTTTAGGCACCGCCAGCCACAGCGAGCGTTTTCGCGAGACCGGTATGCTCGCCTTTGAAACTCTCATCGACACCACCATTATCGAGACGATCATCAAAAGCGCTACGGACCGGGCGCGGCCCTTGGAGGCCAACGGCAAGGGCGGGTTTTGGGATGGCTCCAACGGCCCGTATAATGCAAGTTTTCCTTCAGGTCATGCCATTAATACCTTCGGAATTGCCTCTATATTTGCCCACGAGTACCACAATAAGTGGTGGGTAAAAGTCTTGGCTTACGGCTACGCGGGAACCGTTGTCGGCGCGCGGCTTGCGGCGCGAAAGCACTTCCCCGGCGATGTTGTGGCGGGAGGCGCCATGGGATGGTTCGTCGGCGACTATGTCTACGCGAAGCGACATAATCCCGACCTCGATCGGAAAGAGGGTATGTTGAAAAAAGCGCTCGCGCACATAAGCATTGGCGGAGGGGAGTTCTGAAGACGGGTAGAAGAGATATACTCGGAACGTGCTGATAGGAATTCAGCCGTGAACCGGGGCCTGCTGTCAATGTCCCATGTAGCCGCGTTGCTATGGGTTGCTGCTCTAGCTCCGGCCCAGGTTCCCCCACAACAAGCTTCCTTTCTGCGCGGCGTCTTAGTCGAACGGGATGACGCTATCGCCGGTAGCGAGTTCAGCATACGCGGTCCAGAAAACGAAGTTGTGCGCTATCGTTTCGATTCCCAGACCGCCGTGACGCGCGACGATGTGTTGGCGTCGGTTTCGCAATTACACCCGGGTGATTTACTGGAAGTGCAATCGGAAGTTATTACGGACTCGCCCTTGCGTTATGCGCGTTCGGTTCACGCGACCCCAATTGCCCCTCCTACGCGAATTGCCCCTCGTCCACGAACCCGGACGACTGCCGCGATCGAGCCGCTGTTCTCGCGAGGAGATCTGACGTTCTCAGGCGTGGTGTCATTTCTCAGCGACAACCGGCTGGTGCTTCGGACGCGGGATTTGGGTGATCAAACGATCTTGTTGCGGCGCGACACGCGTTACCTGGCCAGCGGAGATATCGCAAAGGGTTCGGATTTGAAGGCCAACATGCGCGTCTTCGTGCGTGCCGGGAAAGATCTCTTTGGACACACCGAGGCTTATCAGGTGATGTGGGGCGGATTTCTGCAGCCGCACGAGCCGTAACACATCGGTTGCATTTCTTGGCAACGCGCTCGCGGATGCTTCCGCCACAATTAGGATTTCGCGAAGCGCAGGCCGGATAGCGGTTACTTCCTTTTGTAATCTCCACGGCTGAAGTACTTCTCAAGCCAGACGTAAAGACAGATAAAGAGGTAACGGCTGCCCATCTCTTTCATCTTCAATTTGGTCACTCCACTCCGGCGATTCCTCCAGGTAATTGGTATAACGGTCCAGGTGTATCCTCGCACGATGGTTTTGAGGGGGAGTTCGACGGTGAGGTTGAAATGCGGCGAGAGGAACGGCCGGCATCCATCCAACACCGTCATGCGATAAGCCTTGAACGCATTCGTCGTGTCGTTGAGCTTTACGCGAAACATCATCCGAATAAAGAAATTTGCGAATCGGTTGACGATCAGCTTAACGTACGGATAATCGATAACTTTCCCGCCTTTGACGAACCGGGAACCGAACACGGCGTCCCAGCCTTCGTTCAACAACTGCCAGTAGCGTATGGCATCGCGGCAATCGTCGGATTCATCGGCCATCAAGATCACAACCGCATCGCCTCGGGCGTTGTCGATGCCATAAACGATCGCCCGCCCAAAACCGTTCAGGCTGGTATTTCGAAGCGGTCTGAGGGTCGGGACGCACGCGGCCGTTTCAAGAACCCGATCCCACGTCCCGTCCGTGCTGCCATCGTCCACGACTAGGATCTCGTGCGGGACGTTGCTCCGATGAAGCTCCTGGTAAAGACGTTCAACGGTGGAGCAGATGCAACTTTCTTCATCTCGCGCTGGAATTACGACGCTCAACAGAGTGAGCGGCGTTCGATCGGCGTCAGGCCCCGGCGCTACTACGCCTGACATTGGGCAAGCCAATCGGGATGGTTCTGAACATGCGCGGCAATCTCGTCGAGAATCGAGAGAAGTGAGCGGTCCGGAGTCCAGCCGAATTCAGCGGTGGTGCGGCTCGAGTCCATGACGATCCATGGAGCATCAAAGGGACGAGGGCGAAGATCAGAGCCTACCGCATGGTTTCCGAACCGCTCATTACACCACGTGGTTAAGTTGGCCAATGACATCGAATTCGCTGGTCCACCTCCGACATTGTAAATTGGATCGGAAGGCGGATCGCGGCGGATTTGAGCTGAGATAAGCCTGCTGAGATCGTAGGGATGGAAGGCATCTCGCACTTGTCGGCCATGTCCGCCGAAGCCGATAAATCGTAGCTGCCGGCGTGCGGCATGGGCGTGCAGCCAATACGAGAAAATGCCTTGCTCTGCGGTCCCGAACTGTCCGGCGCCGGCCAGGATGCCGCAGCGGTCGATCCATACGGGAAAGCCAAAAGTGGACCCATATTCTTGGGCCATGATCTCGGAAGAGAGCTTGGTCGATCCATAAAGAGAAATCGGCTGCCGGACCGGGAAGTCCTCCGTCAAGCCGGCGGCGGTGATTCCCGCCGGGAGTGGAAGCGACGTATCCAACGCGAAAGTGTTGCCGCGCTCGGTTACGGGAAGTGCCGCCAGATCTCTCACCGAATAAAGGCGATTCGTACTCAGCAGAATCAGGCCGGCCTTCTTTTCGCGGCAATACTCGAGCAGGTTCAGCGTCCCAATCAGATTGTGTTCCACCAACTGCCGGGCGCTTGAGCGTCCGTCTATTCCCGCCAGTACGCTAGGATTTGCCGCGGCGTCGATGACCCACTCGGCGGCGGGCAACGAATCGATATCGCTGCGCATCCGTAAGTCACCGTGCGCCACCGAAATGCCGCGCGCCCGCAGCAACCCACGATTACTCTCCGCGCCGGGGCGTAGCAGGTTGTCTAGGCCAGAAATCTGAATGCCGTCGTTTTCCTCAGACAAAGTCAACGCCAGATGGCTTCCAACAAAGCCGCAGATTCCGGTAATTAATATCTTCATCAGGGGCGTTATTTGCCAGCCAGAGCGGCACAGCGCGTATTCCACGATTCCACAATCTCGTGGAAGGTCTCGCGTAAGGGGCGCGAAATCCGCCACTGCGGAAAATGGGCCTTAATTTTCCGCAGATCGCTGTAATAGCAGATGTGGTCGCCAATGCGATTCTCCTCAACATAGGAGAACCGTTGCGCTTTGCCAGTGAGTTCTTTCACCAGGGCAAAAGCCTCGAGGATGGAACAGGAATTTTCGAAGCCGCCGCCGATGTTGTAAACCTCTCCGCAGCGGGGCGCGTCTACGAATGCCATGATTAGGGCAGCCACGTCTGCCGAGTGGATATTGTCTCGAACCTGTTTACCTTTGTAGCCGAAGACCTTGTATTCCCGATCCTCGATGTTACAACGCACCAGATAACTTAGAAAGCCGTGCAACTCAACTCCGGCGTGATTGGGTCCGGTGAGGCAGCCGCCACGAAGGCAACACGTCGGCATGCCGAAGTAACGTCCGTACTCCTGCACAAGAACATCCGCAGCCACTTTGGATGCGCCAAAAAGAGAATGCTTCGACTGGTCGATGGAAAGCGTCTCGGCGATGCCATGCATGTAGGCGGGGTCGGCATAATCCCAACGCGTTTCTAGTTCACGCAACGCAATCGCGTTGGGCAGATCGCCGTAGACTTTGTTAGTCGACATATGTACGAATGGGGATTCAGGGCACGCGCGTCGCGCCGCTTCAAGTAAATTCAGAGTGCCAACCGCATTCGTGTCAAAGTCATCGAACGGTATGCCAGCCGCGCGATCGTGAGAGGGCTGCGCGGCCGCGTGCACAATCACATCGGGGTTGCGTTCGGCGACAAGGTCCAGAATCTGTTTCCGGTCGCGAACGTCGACGTCTAAATGCTCGTAATCCGTGATGGTTGCCTGTAGGCGTCGGCGCGACTTGCTGGTGTCCCCATCCGGTCCAAAAAAGACGGCCCGCTGATTGTTATCGATTCCGCTGACGGAATATCCCCGTCTCGCCAAATAGAGGCTGATTTCAGACCCGACGAGGCCGCAAGAACCCGTGACGAGAGCGTGTTTCTTGCGCATTGGCCGATTGTAGCAAACTCAACCAAAACGGCTACCGCTCTTTTAAAAGGCGGTAGAATGCGCTAGCAAATCGGTGGGATCGGCTACGCGGGTTTACATGATTTCTTTTAATAAATTCCGCATCGAGCCCGCGGATTGCGCCGCTGGCGACGCGGACAAGCGAGAGGCCAATTCAGAATAGATTCGCACGGCGGCGCGGAGCTGCAGCACTTCCTCTGCTAGTACTTCATTCTCGAGGCTGAGATGAAGGATGATGGCCGCTATCACATCGTCAGAAAGTTGGCGAGTAGCGTGTGAGTGAGCTGCACCCGCCGGGAAAGCTGCCATAATTTCTCCTTGCACCCAATTATCGCAGTGTTTCGGTTAGAATTTAAAGCTATTTTTTCACTTAATATAGTACCTTTATTTTAAATATCAAATGAAAATACGCCAAGTAAAGATAAATACTGCTCAGGAGGGAAATGGTGGCCCCGCACAGATTCGAACTGTGGACCTCCTCGGTGTAAACGAGGCGCTCTAACCAGCTGAGCTACAGGGCCAAAATACGAGTTTACCATTCCCTTGGCGCGATTCCAGGACGTTCATTTAACACGGACATCATTGGATGGTCACTCCGAATGTTTTCGAAAATCCCTCCCTGGACCCGGTAATAGTTACCAGTTGCGGTTGAGCGCCGGCTGCGACTTTGGCGGTTACCGTCACAGATGAGGCATTCACGGCGCTGAATACCGAACCCGGCATAGCGATTGACGGACTGTTGGATGATAAGACGACGCCGGTAGCGCCTTGCTGGGCTTGGCCGAAGGTTGCGGTGCAGGTAATGGAGGCCCCCGGCGCTACCGTTGACGGATTGCAGGTGATAGACGTCAGCGCCACATAGAGCTCGAACGAGAATGTCTTGGAAATTCCCTCAGTCGCCGTCAAAATCACAGGTTCGCCCTTGGGAATTCGCCCCGAAACAATGGTGAAGGTTGCTGTCGAAGAACCTGCCGCAACGGAGACAGATGCCGGCGCCGTTAGATATTGAGAATTGCTGCTGAGGACCACCGTTTGAACCGTGCCGGACGGCGAAACAGTGACCGTGCACGACGCGGAACTCAGACTGGCCATTCCTACTCTGTTGTTCGCCGAAACCGGTATGTTACATTGCAGTGCGGATAGGGTTGTGGATGCGGCGAGAACGGTGAATGTCAGGCTATTGCTCGTGCCATTTGGGTTGGTCGCGGTGACGCTGCGCGCTCCAACCGCTGCCGCAGCCGAGACTGTGAGTGTGGCCGTAATTTGAGAGGCGCTCACTATTCTCATATTGCTCACTGCCACTCCAGCGCCGCTTATGCCGATGCTTGTTCCCGCAACGAAGTTGGACCCGCTCAAAGTAACATTCACGGCCGCGCCCTGTGTTCCGCTTGAGGGAGTTATCGAGGTCAGGGTGGGCGCCGATGTTTTTGCAAGTACATTGAAAGCGATTGGCGCAGTTGTACCGTTACCCGTCGATACCGTGACGTTGTAGGAACCGGTCTTGGCGGTGTTTGCAATCGTGAGCGTGGCGGTAATCTGGGTTGCGCTCACCACGACCACATTAACGGCCGTCACTCCAGTCCCGCTGACATTCACGGTTGCTCCGGTGTGGAAACTCGCGCCCGACAGGGTTATGTTTACAGAAGAACCTTGCGTCCCGCTGGCAGGGTTTACCGAGGTCAGAACCGGACTCAACAGTCCGAAAATCGCGACGCTGTTCGGCGTGCCGACATAGACCTTGCCATTTGCAATCATTGGCGTGATGAACTTATTGCCCGCGCCAAATTGATCGCGATTCGAGGCCGCCTGATTGCTGTTGTAAAGCTCCGTGGCCAGGTTATTCGCATCGTAGGCATGCAGCACGGCCGGGCTGGTATTTTCCACGGCCCAAAGAATCCCGTTGGATGTTCCATTGGCTGATATGGAGGGAGTAGTCCCGGGGAACGCGAACGATTTCGCCGAAGTAGACGATGGGTTTGTTCCCAAGGTGGCGGCGGTCATCTTGAAGGAGCGGATGACATCGCCTACGGCCCCAAAATATACGAATCCATTGAACCAGGCGGGGCTCGCGAATTCGCTGCCTCCAACCCCCGACGCCAGTTCCTGATACAAATTGCCATTGTTGATCGGGTTGAATTTGCCCATGTTGTCGCGGTCGAACAGGTAGACGTCGGCGTCTTTGCCCACTCCAATGCCAAGATGGCGCGTCTTACCGGAGGAATCGGTAACGTCCGGTATGAGCAGCACTCCGCCTGAGCCAAGGTCTTCATCGGCATTCGATTCCGAGACGGAATTGAACATCGTCCAGTAATCCGTGACGTTAAGCGCGCCGCCTGCCGCGGCCAGCCTGACGAACGCATTCCCGTAATCGGCCTTGCCTGGAAAACCCGATGCATTCAATGTTGGGTCGAAGGTTCCGTTGGCGATTTGAAAGAATAAGTTCCCCGTGGAGTCGGCCGCAATGCCGCTGCCGGCTCCCCAAACCGCCGCTCCTTCGCCGTTCGGGGCGAAGTTGAATACGCTAGTTTGCGCCAGCGTCGTTTCCCTATAACTTATAACCCAGCCGGTATATGGCCGCGCATCGCAGTGCGACGCCCAGCTCGTGTATACGACCCCGTTGGCCAACAGGAGGCCCGTGCGGGCTTTGTACTGCTTGGGATCGAATACGACCTGTCCGTTCGCGCTATTGTCGCCGCTTCCCGGATAACTTGCCTGCACATCGACAGGTCCGCCAAACTGCTCCCCGCCCGTTGTGATATCGATGGCGTGCAGCCGCTGATGATAAGCGCTGTTCGAATCCTTGCTCATCGCCACCACATAAATGGTTCCATGCGGTCCTGCCAGCGGGTCGATCACGGGTGTTCCGGTAATACCGATCTCTGGGGACACCTGGCCGCAGCCGCGGTTATCGGAGGAAGTTTCTCCCGCCTTCAATAATGAAACCTGCCAATAATTCACTCCGGTGTCGGCGTCGAAAGCGAAAAGACTATCGTGCTCGGTCGCTACGAAAAGAACGTTGTGTGTCCCTTTTCCCGGTATCGGGAGCGCGGAAATCACGAGCGGCTGCGCATCCACTTTGCCGTCGACCGCGAGATTGAGGAGTTTGCCAAAAGTCGCGGCCTGCACATTCTGTGGAGTCAGCACGCTTTCGAAAAGATTTTGGCCTGTGCGCATATTGTCGTTGTGGTAGGTCACAACATTGGTCTGGGCCGCCAGCGCGGCGCAAAAAACGAGAAAACAGGCAGGATGTTGAAGTCTAAAAAACATACATTCCTCCAGGAAGAGACGGAGGAGACGCGCACGGAAACTACCAGTGTGACGTTCCACCCTGATTACACCCTTTGGCACGGAAGCGGAAAGACCGTCCCTCTGGCGAACTGGAACGGATCGAGGGACCGAAGAAGTTGTTCGGATAGGGTCCAGCCTGCGAGTTTGAATCCGAATTTGAATTATCGAATTCAGGACGGAACCCCGCTGGCGCCCGGGATCATGATCCTGCGGGGATACACCCGCAAACTGGTTTGGCGTGGATTCCCTCCACTTCCGCGTAGGGGCAATCTCCCAAAAACCGGAGCCGATTCATGGGGCAGCTTGTAAGTAACACATAATTCGGATAGTCTGGAATGAGAAAGAGCCACTTGGCGCGGCACGAAACGTGCACTTCCGGCCAGTGGCGTATTGTCTCGCGGCGACTTCCCATGTTCCAGGAACTAAAGTTCCAACTGTCCACAGCAATCCTGACGGTCATCACCCTCGCCGCGGGCGTGGCCGCCTTTATTAATTTTGAAGCTAAATATCACTTCCGGCTACCCGACGATGGCGTCATTTGGGCCGATCGCAATGGCGGCGTAGAAGCGCTCCACGTAATGGCACGCGGCCCTGGCGCGAATGCCGGCGTACATCCTGGTGACCGCTTGGAAAGCATCCAGGGAATCGCCATTACCCAGGCAACCGATGTCGCGCGTCACCTCGCGGGCATCCAGGCGTGGCACTTCGCCAACTACACTTTGAATGAGCGTGGCATCCAATTCGATGCCAAGGTCATGATAGGTGAAGTTCCCCTCGACCGGGTGGTGGTGTGGGAATATGTCGTCGGCTGTGCCTATTTGCTCATTGGCCTCTTCGTTTACTTCCGCCGCGGCAGCGCCCACAAAGCGCAACACTTCTATATTCTCTGTCTGGCGTCATTCATTTTCTTCTGTTCGCACTATACCGGCCAGCTCAAAGCTTTCGATAAGACCATCTATTACGCCAACATCGCGGCGGGTCTGGTTGCAGCGACGGCGTTCCTGCACTTCGCCGTCACGTTTCCGGAGCGGTTGCGCTGGTTTCCGAATACCACCCGCGTGGCGTTGCTTTACGTTCCGGGGGCAATCCTCTTCGCGGCCTATCTGGCATTTTCGACAGGTGTAGTTCGCATTGGAATTCCCCTGCTGGAATTGAATGGGTTCCTGGATCGTGTTTGGGTTGTTCTGATAATCGTTCCCTACCTCGCGGGAGCTATTGCGCTCACTATTGCCCAGAGGAAGGCGGAAGATCCCGTAATTCGGCAGCAGCTCAAGTGGCTGCGCAACGGCGTAATCTGTGGCATTCTTCCGTTCGCCGTGCTTTACGCGGCGCCCTACACAGTGGGCCTCGTTGTGAACGACTATTTGAAGCTTTCCGTCTTCTCGCTGGTATTGCTGCCGCTTAGTCTGGCATACGCCATTGTGCGTTACCGGCTGATGGATGTGGATATTCTATTCCGCCGTGCCTACGCTTACACGCTTGCCACGCTCTGCGTGCTTGCCGCGTTTTACGGTATCGTGTTTTCGCTTGGCAGCCTGGTACAGAAGAATTTTAAGGATCTCGGCAATACCGGTCTCATCACTGTGATGCTAATCGCGGCGTTTCTCTTCCAGCCCATCCGCAACTGGATTCAGGAACGACTCGACCGCTATTTCTATGAAGACCGCTACGACTACCGCCGGACACTGATCGAGTTCGCGCGCGAATTGAGTTCCGAAACCGATCTGGACGCGATGCTCGCTTCCGTCGGCGACCGGCTTCTAAAAACACTCCAGATCAAGCACCTCGCATTTTTCCTCGCCGAGGATGGCGAAACCGGTCCTGCGTTTCACTTGAAGAAAGCGATGGGCGCGAATCCCCGTCTGGCCGCGACTAGCCCCACTCAGCTCGATCTCAGCTTTCTGGCAGGCAATCTCGACACCCCATATCTGTTTTTCGAACGCACACGCCATCAGCTTGACGCCGTGTCCCGCTCGTGGCCGGCTTCTGTGCGGTCCGCCATCGCCGATCTCGATCTCACTTACTACCTGCCTTGCACGGCCCGTGGGCGGCGCATCGCTTATCTGGGAGTCAGCCGGACAGTCGACGGCGATTACCTGTCGAGCGTCGATGTCGAATTGCTGCTCACCCTCGCTACCGGCTACGTGGGGATTGCCATCGAAAACGCCGGTCTCTACCGTTCGCTGCAGCGAAAGGTCGACGAGTATGAGCGGCTTAAGGAATTCAGCGAAAACATCGTCGAATCGATCAACGTCGGCATCCTCGCGGCCGATCTGGACGACCGCGTGGAAAGCTGGAATACGCAGCTCGAACAGTTTAGCGGCATCCCCCGCGCACGCGCCGTAGGCAAACGTCTGGGTGACCTTTTCCCGGCAGATTTGGCTGCTCAATTCGAGCGCGTGCGCGGTGAAACCGGCATCCACCACATCTATAAATTCAAAGTGGCGCAGTCCTCCTGGCCCGCGCAGGTGTTTGCCACGGCAATCGCGGCTAAGGCTAATGGCAA
This sequence comes from Bryobacterales bacterium, assembly GCA_963703295.1. Classification (GTDB taxonomy): domain Bacteria; phylum Acidobacteriota; class Terriglobia; order Bryobacterales; family Bryobacteraceae; genus PALSA-243. Next base: position 5,236,041 of record OY969810.1, on the reverse strand, counting down.
TGGCCACTCTAACGGCCATGCCCCCGCGCAGTCTCGCGAGACTACCCTGAACCTCGCCATCGCTCCCCTGGTTTCGAAAGACCAGCAGCAAATCGGCCGCCTGATCATTTTCGATGACGTGACCGACCGCGCGGAGCTCGAACAGCGCCTGGTCCAGGCGGACAAGCTAAGCAGCATCGGCCTGTTGGCGGCAGGCGTCGCGCACGAGGTCAACACGCCGCTGGCGGTGATTTCCACTTACGCGCAAATGCTCGCCAAACAGGTCGCCGATGACTCCGCGAAATCGCAGATTCTCGATAAGATCGCCAAGCAGACGTTCCGCGCCAGCGAGATCGTCAACTCGCTTCTCAACTTTTCACGTACATCGACCACCTCGTTCGGGCCCGTGAATCTCAACAAGACGATTCAGGAGACGCTTTCACTGCTGGATCATCAACTGCAAAAAGCGGGCATCGTGATCCGCACTGACTTCCTTTCCGACGCGCCCATCGTCCAAGGCAACGCCGGGAAGCTGCAGCAAGTGTTCCTGAACCTGTTCATCAATGCCCGCGATGCGATGCCGGGGGGCGGCCGCCTAGAAATCCGCACCTGGCGCGAGGGCTCCTATGCGCAGGTGGAAGTTGCCGATTCCGGCTCGGGGATTTCGCCCGAGCACCTGCATCGCATCTACGATCCGTTCTTCACCACTAAAGCCGCGCGCAAAGGCACGGGTCTGGGCCTTTCGGTAAGCTACGGTATCATTCAAGAGCACGACGGCTTCATCGAAGTTTCCAACGGGCCGGCGGGCGGCGCGTGTTTTCATATCGCATTTCCGTTGACCGCAGCCGCTTCCAAGCCGATGAGCGTCGCCTGAACGCAACGTGGCCCACATGATCGCACCCCAGTCCACTTTCCCCGGCAAAGGCCGGGTATTGGTAATTGACGACGAACCGGATATCCGCGAGAGTCTGGAGACCCTGCTCGTTAGCGAAGGCTACACCGTCGATTTGGCGCAGAACGGTACCGAAGGCCTGCATCGCCTGGAATCGCGCGGCTACGACCTTGTCCTGCTCGATCTGATGATGCCCGACAAATCGGGTATGGAGGTGATCCAGGAGTTTCGCCTCCGCGACCGCGAAACGCCGGTCTTCATGATCACCGCTTATGGTTCTGTGGAAGCCGCGGTGGAAGCCTTGAAGCTGGGCGCTACCGACTACTTTTCGAAGCCTTGGGATAACGAAAAGCTGATGATCGAAATCGGCACCGCCATTGAGCGCCGCCGGTTGGAAGACGAGAATACTCAGCTGAAGCGCGCCCTCAAACAGCGCTACAGCTTCCCCAACATCATCGGCAAAAGCGAGCGCATGGTGCGGATGCTCGATCTGGTGGCGCAGGTGGCGACCAGCCGCTCTACCATTCTCATCACCGGCGAAACCGGTACCGGAAAGGAGTTGGTCGCCAAAGCGATCCACGCCAACTCGCCGCGCGCCGACCATGTCTTTGTAGCCGTGAATAGCGGATCGCTGCCGCCCGAACTGCTCGAATCGACTCTCTTCGGGCACGTCAAGGGCGCCTTTACCAGCGCGATCCAAACCAAGAAGGGATATTTCGAAGTCGCCGACCGCGGCACCATCTTTTTCGATGAGATCGGCACCATCGGCGCCGAAACGCAGATCAAGCTCTTGCGCGTCATTCAGGAGAAGGAGTTCACGCCGCTCGGCGCCACGGAACCGGCGAAGGTGGACGTGCGCATTCTCGCCGCCACCAATGCCGACCTGCTGCAATTGGTCAAAGAGGGCAAATTTCGCGAGGATCTCTACTACCGGCTCAATGTAATCAACATTGCGCTGCCGCCCCTGCGTGAGCGCAAAGAAGATATTCCCGCGCTGTCCGATCATTTCTTCACCTATTATTGCCGCGAGAATAGTAAATTCCTCGACCCTGCCGGCCGCTCGGTGCTCTATTTCCAGCCCGAAGCGCTGCAGGTGTTGATGGAGCATTCCTGGCCTGGCAACGTCCGCGAGCTGGAAAATGTCATCGAACGCGCCGTGGTTTTGGCGACCGCCGCGGAAGTTCCGCTTGAAGTGCTGCCCGACGCGCTACTTGCCGCCAACGGCGTCCGTCTTCATCGTGGCGATGGCGCTCCTCTGCCGGCCAACGCATCGTTATTCGAGATCGTCAACGATTTCGAACGGCGCATAATCATGGAGCGTCTCGAGCAATCGGGCTGGAGCCAGACGGAAGCGGCCGAAAGCCTGAGCGTGCCGCTGTCCACACTGAACCAGAAGATCAAACGCCTGGATATCAAGATCCGCAAGAAAGGCGAAGGCGCGTAGCTTACACTGGCAGTGATGAGCAATCCCCTCGCGTACCTGCACGATCAAATTGAGCAGTGGAAGAGCGAAGGCGTTTACCAGCGCCTGCGCATATTGGAATCGGAAAGCGTGCACGAATCGCAAATTGACGGCAAGCAAGTCATTAACCTCGCATCGAACAACTATCTGGGCCTCACCACCCACCCCAAACTTTGCGAGGCGGCGATTGAGGCAGTAAAGAAATTCGGCGCAGGCTCGGGCGCGGTGCGCACCATTTCAGGCACCATGGCGCTGCATATACAGCTGGAAGAACGCATTGCGGACTTCAAGAACGTGGAGGCGTGCGTGGTGTTCCAATCCGGGTTCGCCGCTAACGCCGGCACGGTCTCGGCAATTCTCGGGCCCGAAGACCACATTATCTCCGACGAACTGAACCATGCCAGCATCATCGATGGCTGCCGGCTCTCGCGCGCCAAGATTCACGTTTTTCCGCACAAGGATGTGGCCGCGGTCGAGAAGATCCTCACAGGGCTCGACGGCGTATCCGGGAGGAAGCTGCTAATTTCAGATGGGGTCTTTTCCATGGATGGCGACATTGGCCCTCTGCCTGGTCTGGTGGAGGCGGCTGAGCGTCACGGCGCGATTATGATGGTGGACGATGCACATTCGTCGGGCGTCTTAGGGCGAGACGGGCGTGGAACCATCGATCACTTCGGCCTCAATGGCCGAGTACATATACAGGTGGGAACGCTGTCGAAGGCGATTGGCGTTCTCGGCGGATATGTGTGCGGCAGCCGTGATTTGATCGACTTTCTGTATCATCGCGCGCGTCCGTTTCTGTTTTCTACGTCCCATCCGCCAGCAGTCGCCGCAGCATGTCTGGCTGCATTCGACGTCCTCGAGCAAGAGCCGGAACGCATGCGGAATCTATGGGATAACACCAAATACTTCAAGCAAGGCCTCGCGTCTTCTGGCTTCGATATCGGCATCAGTGAGACCCCAATTACGCCCGTAATGGTCGGCGATGCCAAGCTGGCGCATGAGCTTTCGCGCGCCCTGTTCGATGAAGGCGTGTTTGCTACCGGCATCGGATTCCCGACCGTAGCCAAAGGTAAGGCGCGCGTGCGCACCATTGTTACCGCAACCCACACGCGTGAGGAGTTGGATCGCGCCTTAGAAACCTTCGAGCGCGTCGGCAAGCGGCTGGGAATTTTGAATTAGGGAGTTGGGATCGTCAGCGAGCCGATCGCATTAGAGTTGCGGTCGAAAACGATCAGTCGCAGCCGCTTATTCTGCATCGCCAGTTCTAGATCCTGGGCGAAAGGTATGCCATCTTGCAAGGCCTTATCGCGATCCTGCGCGCTGAGATGCAACTCGAGCGGGCACCGCGGGTCGGATCGAAGCCCGGCGCGTAGCCGACGACTGCAAGCCGAAGTTCCGCGCTAAACGAATCGCCCGCGGGGACAAGAACAATATCGCGAATATCGATATGGGCGTTGAGGTGCACCATGTGGCCTCCCTTTGGGTGCGGCGATAGCGTCGCCCGCAGTCCGATGCCGGCGGCGTCGAACGTGGTCGAGACTGCCGAATCGATGGCCTGTTCAGAACGCGCGCCGGTGGGTTCCGGCCAGGCGTAATATCCCGTCTTGGCCTGTATCCGGACACCCTTGCGCGTACACGTAATGCGCAGCTTGTGAAATTTGTCATCCCAGTTGCTGACCGCTGGATAACATCCGATTTGGTAACTGATACGCATGTCGCTGACAGCCTGACGCACCGCGGCGCCGATATCCTTACCTGCGTCGCGCCGGCCGCCCGTCATCTCCGCAAATGTATCGAGCGTGGCCAGGCTCCCGAGTTCGGTTGTACCGGCTCCTCCCATGCTTTCCGGACTGCCGATCATCACCTGACGCACTGGATAGATCGCCACGCCGGATCGGTCGAAGGCTTCGCTCATCTGCCGCAGCAGCGGCGTGAAGTCTACATAATCCCCCGTGTCGGATCGGTTTGGTCCCAATTCGATCGGTAAGCCATCGGTAAGCCACACCAGGCTTTTGCGCCCTGGCACTCTCGACAATTCCCCGGCGACTGCGTTGAGCCCGGCGTAAGTCAAGCGCACGCGGTACGTTACGTCAAGGTCCTCAACCGGCCGCACCTGCGACACGGCGCGCATGGTGCGATCCAACAGAGGCTTGATCTGGCGAGTCCAGGGTTGCGGCGTCTGGCGCGGCCGCCTCGTCTTCCGGGCCAGGAAGGCCGTGGACGGGAAACAGCCGTCCATCCAGGGTTAGGCAGCAGAGATACACGTTGTCTGCCGATTCGAGCGATTCCAGACTGTGAATCAACTCATTAGCGGTTGCTCCGCGCGTGCCGAATCGCTCGTTCAAGAGATCGAAGAGGATCAGCGTGGCGTGCGGGACGTTTGCCCCGCTGCGATTGGAAAATTCATGGGGCGCGAACATGGGTGCTGTCCCGAGCGCGCCGTTGCGATGACGGAAGGTCTGTGGCTTGCCATTGTCGGTTATCGCAAACTCGTCCCGCTTCAAGTCGGTTACCGGCTGCCCGTGACTATTGAGCGGGATCACGTTCAGGTCCACCATCTTTGGTTCCTGTTGCGGAGCATCGTTTCCCTGAAGAAGCGCCAAAGTGGAAGTCAGCCCGAGGAAGATTGCCGATATTGCTCGTCCCTTGCCGATAGAGGACATAAAGCCTCAGTGTTTCTGCGCCCTCCGGAAAGGAATATCCAGTATGGCGTCCACCGAAATCGCAACCCCATTGCGCGTGGCGGGCTTGAATTGCCATTCGCGCACATCTTCGAGAGCAACCTGGGGAGACACATCCGCCGGAATTTTGATAATGGTCGGAGTCTGAACGTGTCCGGTCTCATCGATCACTAGCTTGATCAGGAGGTCTGCCTCCGTTCCCCACGAGTAGCCGGGAGTGTCGGGCACGAGCATCTTCTCCGGCAAGGGAGCGTGAACCTGAACGACGCTTCCGCTCGGCTTTTGCTCGCCGAACCAAACGATCCAATCGCCCGCATACTGCGGCAGTTTTGGCGCCGGGACGATCATCGTGTATACCGGCCGGTTACGAAACTGCGAATCGATTGCATCGGGAATTCTGCGCGCCCCCGGCGGCAGGGGAACCGATAGCGAAGAGCCCATCGCATGGCTCATGATTTCGCGGTAGAGGAGCTCCCTTTTAGGTACGGAAGGGGCTTCCGGCTTGACAGCAGGTTCGCTGTCACCAGGATTTCGTCCACGAGTCGTTAACCCGGGAACCAGGCTCGGGGCTCCTCTTTCGACGGAAGGATCGCCTTCGGCAGGCGCGGCGGAGAAGTTTCCCGGCCGGCGCCCCGGTACAACTGGCGATTCTCCCAACAAGCGATCCAAATTGATGGCCGCGATATTCGCGTTGGAGGTTTAAGTCGTGTTCGGCGCATCCGGCACCGACTTGGCGTCTGTTCCCGCCGCGGTTCCCGCGCCGGTTTTTTGCGCCGGCGGAGCTACAAAGGGCCGGTATACCTTAAGCTGTCCCGTCACGACCACCGAGGGGAGGTTAGCCGTTAATTGCGGGTTGATTGCTGCCGAGGGCGCCGAAGGAACGTTGAGCGGCGCCGCTTGAGTTGGTTGGGGCTTGGGCGCGGTAGGTGGCGGGACGAAGTCCCGCAATTTAGGCGGAGGAGGCGGCGGCGGTTCCGCGACGGAAGGCGGATGAAGGGCAATCAGATTCGGCGCTTTCACCGGTTTAGGCAACTCCACCGGCGTGTCTTGCCAGACGAACTCGGAGTGGCTGCCATCTTTCGAGTCCGCGATCGCCACTTGCCGGGAGCGCGTCCTTCCGCGGGCGGGCCCTTGCTTTGGCCGTTTTGTGGAGGAATCGATATTCGGCAACTCTGCCTGCAGATGCCGCCAGACGATCTTCTTTTCCTCCGGCTGAATTATGGTGTCGTAAATAGGCCGGCTGGGCGTCGCCACGACCGTATTGCTTACCAGGATCAGGGCCGCGCCAATTGCTACGTGAAAAAGAACCGAAAATACGAAAGAACGCGATTTTGTGCCGTAGGTCTGGTATTCAGACAGAAAATGGAAACCGGAAGTATCGGTTTCGGCTGACGCCGTACGTTTAAAGATGAAGCGCATGGCAAGAATCTGTCATTGGGGGACCGATGTTTCATTAGAGCGACGCGCGAGAGCCGCCAGGCGTTCCGCGCCCGCAAACCCGAGGAGCCGAAGTGAAAATTGGAACGCCGTCGGTAGCGCAGGGGAGAACTTAACCCAGTAAGTGCCGGTTGACCGCGCCTTTTTTGCCAGATTGAGTGCGAGCGTTGGATCGCGCCTCCATACCCCACGCGCCGCTTCCATGCGGCCGGCATAAAACTCTTTACGATGTTGCGCGGTCATCAAACCATTGTGTTCTAGATGGTCTTGCAGTTTGTCCAGAATTTCCAGCTTAAGGCGAAGCGTACGCAGGGGATCTTTTCGGGACACCGTCGACGCGCCATGAAAACGATAAACCGCACCGGCGCGGTTCACTAGCTGAAATCTCTTTCCCGCGCAGATCAGCCGAAGAAGCAGTTCGTGCTCCTGGCAGGCGAGTTGGTTGGGACTCCAGCCACCTACATCGAGCAGAGCCTCGCGGCGAAAGAGGAAGCCATTGGTATTTAAGGCCCCCCAGCGGATAAAGGGCAGCGTGAAGTCTTTATTTTCTTCTATCTCGAGAATGCGTTCCGCGCCGTTCGATTCATCGCGCAAATAGACCGGACAGTAGATCACATCCAACCCGGAGACCTCGGTAACCCGCCTCATTTGATCCGATATTTTTTCCGGAAGAAGATAATCGTCGGCGTCCAGAAACTGGAGCCACTCTCCCCGGGCGAGCGCAGTAAGTTGGTTCCTTGCGGCATTGCCACCGGCATGCGGCGCGGAAACCAGGCGGACTCGGTCACCATACGTGCGGATTACTTCGAGGGTCCCGTCGGAAGATCCGTCGTCTACGATAATGATTTCGGTCGAAGGATATGTTTGTCTCAACGCGCTGTCAAGGCATGGGCCAATCCAGCGCTCGGCGTTGTAGGCCGGAACCAGGATCGAAACTAAAGGCTTGGATTCGATGCCGGTCATAGTTCCTTCCAATGCGGACCGTTATTGACTGCTCACCGAATTCGACGTACCTATGGAATTAGCGGCGGTCACGGAGACGGAAACATTGTTTGTCAAAATGGGAGCGGTTGTACCGCTGGGAAGAGTGATAGTGAACGGATATGTGACAGCAAATTCGCTGCCGAAATTCGAGGATGCCGAACTGGCATACCAAAAGCCCGAACCTTGCGATGCGTCTAAGCTGAACGACGCGGGATTCAGCGCGAAGTTGGGGGAAAGGCTTTTGAATTGAAAGTTGAATTTAGTCAAGGACCGCGTGGTAGAGTAGCCCTCCACCAAGACGGTAATGCTGCTCGACGAGACGGACGTAATCTGAACGCTCAGTAAAGTTGGCGCAAGTTGTGGGACCGTAACGGTCAAGGTAGAACTGTTGGGGGAACTGATAGCGACCCCGCCCACCGTTGTAAATGACGCGGAGAAAGTAATGTTCTCCGCTACGGTGCCAGTTTGGAATGGAACCGTCTGTGCGCCATTGGCAAAAATCGCGGTCGTCGTATTTGCTGGAATCGTAAATGCGATGGTCCGTCCGCCCGTGGCGAATTGAACCGCTGGATCTGCGACGAACACATTGGAGCTGACAGACAGAGTCAAGACGCCAGCCACATCCAGCGGATAACCCTGAGAGAGACTCAATCCCACCGATGGCTGGGTCAGAGGCTGCACCTGTCCGCTGACGCCCGTAAATTGATACGAGGGAAACGTCGGTCCGCCGGCGGCAAATCCAGACAATGTGATCGCCGTCGTGTTGATGAGGAGCGTTGCCGTGTTGAGTCCTGCGGCAGTTGGCGTAAAGTTGACGGAAAAGATAAATGAAGCGCCTGGAACCAGGTTAACGGGCAGCGATGGCAATTGAGAAACGCTGAAGGACACCGACGGGCTGGTCGACGCAACATTAATACTTGTAATGGTCGTAGGAAGTGTTCCACTGTTGGTAACAGTTACACTTTGGGTCGCAGTCTGCGCCAGGGGAGTAGAAGGGAACAGGATAGTGCCCCCCGCCGCCACCGGGGTACTTGCCCCCGATGTGGATGAGTACGAATACGTGAGCAGTTGGCCGAGACCTTTACCCGTCAAGTTAAAGCGAGTGCCGCCGATGGTCAAAGTGCCCGTCAAAACCGAGGGCGTGGGCGGCGCAAAGTTCAGAGTGAATGAAAGGGAAGAATTAGCCGGAATAACGGCAGGTAAAACCGGTACATCACTAAGGCCGTACGCTGTTCCCGTCGTCGAAATGTTCGCGATCGTGGATGGCGCGGATCCCGTATTCTGCACGTTGATCGTGACCGATGAGATAGCCCCGACGTTAGTATCGGGCAACGTGATTGGCTGCCCCACAGTGATGGGGGTTGTGACGCCGCCATTGATCACCTGATAAGTCAGGTTCGCACTTGTAGAAGTACCTGTAAGATTGACGACGAACGGACCAGAAGGGAATTGAATGGTCAACGTACCCGTGTCGGAACCTACAACCGACGGGGTATAGAGTACATTGAATGAAAAAGAACCTCCTGACGATACGCCGGTTGGCAGCAGTCCGACGCCTTGCAGTTGAAACGCATTATTCGTTCCGGCTATTGTCACGGAACTAATGGAGCCACTGGCGGCCCCCAAATTCGCGATGATGACCGTTACTACCGACGTTGTATTGACAAGAGTGGATGGAAAGGGAATCGTTCCACCCGAAGAGAGTGGAATGATGTTATTGCTGGGAGCGGAGAAGTAGTTCACCGACAGACTCGCGGCCGCTCCGCTCAAGTTAAAGACAAGAACTCCCGATGCTGGAGTACCGGTCGAGGTAGCAGGACTGATCGTAAAAGGAAGCGTAAGTTGGGCCGATGCCACGGCGGTGCTGCTCGGCTTGTAGGTAAGGGCCAAGTTGAAGCTGGCGCCGGGACTAAGGGTTGCCGGGATCGCGGGGCTGAGATGAGCCGCCGAAAAGTCGGGTGATCCGATCAACTGAGCTTCGGATGAGAATATAGCGGTCGTAGTTCCGGTATAGGTCCCGCTAATCGTGAAGGTGGTTGCCTGTCCGACAGCCGGCGACGTAACCCCGAGGGTCTGTCCATTGCTGATAGGCGTAATGCTCTGCGCCTGTTGCACGCTGAGGGTAAATGGGGCAGTAGTCTGAGCCAACGACGGCAGCGCGCCGCATGTGAAAAGGAGGGAACCTGTAACGAGAATTAGAGAATTGCGCATAGTCCCCCTTCAACCGGCGCGAAGACCGGCGCGCTCCTCGGCACTGCCTGCAAGAGGATTATCGGCTCGGAGGAATCTGTCGTTGTATTCTGCATAAAGGAAATGGAATGAAGCGGCTCGAACCGTCAGCAGCAGGCCGAGCATGTATGCCATCCTCTCATGTCTCTAGTGTGGTGCGCCGTACGTGGGAACGCCAGGAGTCAAGCCGATCGATGGTCCCGCACTGGAGCCTCCGCCTTTGGTAGCCAGCAACACCACCAAAACCACTACGCCTGCGCCAAGGGGTACGAGAAACTTCCAACTCGTATACCAGTGGTGCTTTTTCGGCAGCACCGTGGTTGTCGCTTCGTCGAGCTTGAGCGTATTCGTTTCCGTGATCACAGTGGTGGCCGAGCGGGTATCTATTTTTGCGCTAACTCGAATTTGAAATGTTCCGGGTTGAGGTCTTACGGTGAAGGGGGCCTGCGCTTGACCCGCGATGGTGGTAATGGCCGTCAGAGTGTGTTGGCCGTTTGGGAAAGCACCGCCTGCTCCGGTTTCCGGAAGGTGGAACTCCACAATTGCGCCAGATACGGGTAGATCATTAGAATCGCGAACCTCTACGACAGGAGTTACCGCGTCTTTGTTCGGAATGAAATTCACCGCCCCATTTCCCTCTAAGATATAAATCTTCAGGCCAAACGAAGTTGTCACAGTCTTGTTGCGTCCCTGGGCGGGCAAATACCACGGTAACAGCAGCATTACCAACAACACCGATAAGGTTCGTCGTGGGGAAAAGGCGTCGGAATCAATCATAGAAGCCAATATTTGTTCAGTTTACCACGCTGGCTTTCCTCGAAACTTAAGCGCCTCGTCTTTTGGTACTATCGAAATGTCGATGTGGCTCGGAGGCAGGTTATCGGGCATTTCCCCCAAGTTTCTAATAGCCGGCGCCGCTATTTTGGCAACATTGACAGGTTGGGCTGCTTGGCCGCGTCTTAACTGGACCGACCGCCGTCCTATCGGATCGCTCTTTCTCGCAGATTATTCTCACAAATCCTTGACCAATCCCAGAGGCTGGTTTAACGCCCCCGCGCTCGACGTCGTTGGCCCCGGCGGCCATCAGCGATTCCAACAGGCCCTTCAGCGTTATGCGGATCGGGCCATCGGGGTGATGAAAGCGGTTAACGCCCAGGGAATGATCGTTTGGGACCTTGAAGGGGAGGAGTTCCCGCAAAAGATTAGTTACATCGGCGATCCGCGATTGGTCGAAAAGCTTGCCCCGGAAATGGCTCCCGCGGTAGATGAGTTTTTCGCTCGGTTTCGCAATGCCGGCTTCAGAATTGGGATGACGATCCGTCCCCAACAACTGGTTTTCACCGCGTCAGGCGATTTGCGGCAAGAGAATGTTTGGAGTTCCGGCGAACTCTTGCTCCGAAAGATAGATTATGCCCGTCAAAGATGGGGAGCTAATTTGTTTTATATTGATTCCACTCGGGGAATTCTTTCCCCTCGGGAATTATTTAATCTATCGTGGGTAGCCCGCCAACGCCCCGACGTGCTGCTTATTCCGGAGCACAATCAGCCTCTGTATTACGGTTTCAGCGCTCCGTATGCAGCTCTTCGTAGCAACGGTTCGGCGACATCCGCGGCCGTGCACCTTTTTTCGCCGCGCGCGTTTGAGGTTTTGAATATTACCGACGCCTTGGGACGTAGGGAAGATATGGCAACGGCCTATCGAAGCGGCGATATATTACTATTTTCTGCCTGGTATTGGAGCAAAGAGTCCGACTTAGTAAAGTCTATTGTCTTACCGTGACGGCGGCCGGGGAGGGAACTGGCGCATGAGATCCGGATAAGCTGCTCGCACGAATTCACACGCCGAATTCGTCGCTCCCGATGTGTCGTTGTTCTGAACGGGCGCAACGATTCTTACCAGCGCCATGTCGGTGCGGTTTTCGGAAAAGGTTTCGAGAATTCTCTGCAAGTGCAGCCCCTCGGTTCCAGCGAGCGCCCGGCGCTGCGTTTGAAACCAGTACACTACTACGTCGGTAAGATTGCCCTTACTAACCACGAATTGATTGGCGGAGATCTCTCCCTGCGCGGTGGGAATTTGAATAACTTTTGAACTGACTGGATTCCATCCCGAACCGGGTAAACACACCTTCGGATCGTGAGCCCCCGCCGCTCTGTGTTGACTCTTATAATATGCGATGAACAGGCCTAAGTCTGGTTGTCCGAGCTGTGCGCGGTAGACGCGGTTCAGATAATCGTCCGGCTTTAGCATTTCAAATGCTTCCGGTTCCATCGTTACCTCTCCTGTAGCTCGCCATTGGCTGATTGTTTCCGGGAACTGGACCAGCGGAGGCGGCGAAGGGAGATACTCGGTCCGGGAAAGCGAAAGGGCAAAGATGCCCTGCAAACCAAGTATGCCGATTGCAGCAAGTAGGAGGGCCTGACGGGTGCGTTGGCTGACATTACCGGGCAAACGAGAAACCTCGATTAAGAAAACGAAACGCGCGATGGAGTGTCAGCACTAATCCGAAGCCGAGCACTAAACAAATCCACCCCAGGATCTCATGCGGCGTCCCATGCGTGAGCGCGGGGCGCCATTCGCCAAATACCCCCGTGACCGTGATCCGCACAACATTCAACAGCAATGCGGAAGGTATGCTCAGAGCCACAATGGAGATGCGCGCCCCCAATTTTCTTTCCATGAAATAAGCGTAAATGCAACAGAAGAACAGAAGGGTCACCAGCGATCGGATACCGCTGCACGCCTCTACGATAGACAGCCGGTAATGTGGTAGCTCAAGCAGATTACCCTCTCGCAGGGCGCTATACCCAATCAACTCGAGGAGCCATTTGGAGACTCCAGTAGCGAGCGATTGCAACGGCCCTGTTATTTGGGCATATAAGACGGGTGGAATTGGGAAAGTGAACAGAAGCAGCAGCAGCGGAAATTTTAGCCGGGAAAGCGCTGCGACGCCGCCGGCCAGTAGGATGCAACTTGCCAAAGTAATTAAGAATGCAAACCGCATAACCGTCGTGGAACCGCTGAGCGACCCTGCCACGGCAAGGAAGGAGGCGAAGAAGAGCGTCAAAAGACCCCATGGGGCGGGCGCGTCAAGATTGCTGAGAAGAGACTTGCGTTTTTGAAAAACTAGATATCCGGCAACAAGCGGCGCGCACATGCCGTGGGCCATGTCATCGCTTGAAAAAATCACGCGTGCGGTCCAGATCAGCGTCGGCGCGTACACGGCAAACAGAAGAACGAACAGAACGCCGGCTAACACCGCGCTCTTTGAGTCCAACAAGGACTCTCGCTTGGGACCTTCCCGACGGGGGGCAACAGCTGTGTGACTCTGCATCGAAGTTTCGGTCCGGAGAGGAGACATCGGCCGGGTCGAGTACGTTATCCTAACTTGGATAATAATGCCTTAATCTTCAAGGCGTCGTCTTTGGATGGGTGTTTGGTCAAACTTCCCTCCAACTCTTTTCGAGCGGCCGCTTTTTGACCTTTGAGCACCAGCGCCATAGCTAAATGATACCGAAACATCGGTTCGTTGGGGTGATTGACGACTAAGGGCTGTAAGATTTGAAAGGCGTCATCCCCCATTTTTTTCTGCGCATAGCTGAGCGCGAGTGTATCGAGGATATAGGGATTGTCGGGATTTTTCTGCAAGGCGCTCTGCGCCAGCCGCACCGCCTCATCCGGATTAGTTCCAGTCTCGGCGAGAAAGTAGGCGCGATTATTCATAAGCACAGGATCGTCCGGACTTAATTCCACGGAATGGGAATAAGCCGTTTCCGCCTTGTCCAGCATTCCGGCCGCGTAGTAGGCCAGCGCTAAGCGGCCCAACTTATTGGCATCCTTAGGCATCAGTTTGCAGGCGGCTTCAAAACTGCGTACCGCTTCCGCCTTATCCCCTACGTACTCGTACAACATGCCGGCTTCGTACTGATAGTCCGCCGAGTCTGGATGGGCGGCGGCTAACGCCTTAAACTGCTGCAACGCAATATCTCCGCGGCCAAGTCTTTCGGCGAGCCTCGCCAGCATAAACCGCGTCGAGTCGGAAGCGGGATTCTTTTGCACTTCACGCGTGATGAGCTGGATAGCGGCATCATACGAACTGTTCTGGAAATATGCCGTGGCGAGGCCGGCTAAGATTCGTTGATCCCCTGGATGAGACTCAAGCAGTTTGGAGAAGATCTCGATCGCCGATTTCGTCCTTTTTTCCGCGATGTCCAGAAGACCCATCTGGAGCTTCACATCGAAGGAATCTGGAAAATCGTCGCTCAAAACCCGCATTTCCTGGTCGGCCGCGGGAAGATCGTTCTGGTTGATCAGTCCCCAGGCGTGCAATAGGCGGGCTTGAGGATTTTTGGGGTTGGCCTGCAGAACCTGTTCTGTGTACCGGAACACCGCCGCGGAATCACGTCTCGACTTACTGATTTCAGCCAGGGCTAGTCGGGGCGCAGCGAACTGATCGTCCAGGCGCGCGGCTTGCTGATAATACAATTCGGCAGATCGCTTCTCCCCCTTCAGCTCATAGGCGCGGCCCAGTAGTTGAGAAAAGCGTCCGTCTGACGGGTGCCGCTTGATGATGGCTTTAGTCGCTTGAATTGCCTCGTCCACCTTTGCCGGGTCGCGCGAATCCAGCATAAGAGAGAGCCGCAATCCGAGCGCATCCCAATTATCCGGCTGGGCCGCGAGGGCGTCGTTCACGGCCACCAGAGCTTTGTCACCTCGGTTTTGGGCCGTATAAAGTTGAGCAAGTTTGGTGTAGTAAAGGTCTTTGTTCGCGGAATCCGATGCAATCCCGGCCTGATAAGCATGCTCTGCTTCGGCGAGATTGCCGCCGCTCGCATAGAAATCGCCCGCCAGTTGAAAACGGTCGGGAAATTCCGTGTTCGCTGTCAACGAAGCAATCAGGCTGCTGGCGTCCTTTTCTTTATGTTCTTGCCGGTATAGCGCTGCTAACGCCAGTATTGCGGACGAATCTTTCGGGTATTGCTTGATGCGGCTCTGAAATAGCTTCTCGGCTTCGCTAGGCCGATTGCTCGAAAGATAAAGCTCCCCAAGCCAATCGTACATCGCGGCGAAGTCGGGCTTATGGGCCAACACCTGCAACGCCCGTTGTTCAGCTTCAGCGGAACGATTATCCAGTCGAAGCGCGTCAGCCAGGGGCAAGATAACGGCTGGGTCATAGGGTGACGCAATATCCGCCTTCTCAAACGTGGCGATAGATTCTTTCAATTTGCCGTCGCCATATTGCAGCGTCGCCAGCAGGCGCAGACCTACGGCCGAATTAGGATTCATTTCAAGAATCCGTTTGACCATGCCGTTTACCGAGTCATACAGTCCCTGAGGCCGGTTAGTGGAGAGATACCGGTTGAAGGTTACGTCGGCAAGGTTCTCAAGAATTCCTAAATCTTTCGGCGCAAGCTGCGACGCCTTGGTCAACATGGCGACGGAATTCTCGACACGCCCCTGCGCGTACTCCGACATTCCCAGTTTTTGGTAAGCAGTTACGAAGTTGGGATCCTTCTGAATCGCGAGCCTGTAATTAATGGAGGCCTCTTCGTAACGGCCTCGCTGAAATTCTTCGTTTGCCTTACTGAAATAATTCTGGGGAGTCCGGGCGCAACCGCCAAGCAACGATAAGACCAAAACGGGCAACGCCAATGTGAACTTAGAGATCTCTTGCATGATTAACTACTATGAAACTTCTTATAAATCATAGCACCAGCCCCTGTGAGTATTCCACCCTAACGAGGTATACAAGTCCTGGAACTTAACTCAGGGTAATTCAATAGTTACGACCGCTTTTCTATGGTCCTCAATATCTCGAGAGTACTAGCCATGCGTGCTTGCGCATTTAGGACTTCCTATCGTTGCCTAGGCGCCTGGACCGGCTTACTATACAGTGAAACGCCGGGTAAGAGCAGAAACACTACTTAAGGACGAAAGCATCAGGGCAATGAGCGAACGGAATACCCGAAAAGGACGGGTCTTCCTTTGGTGGCCGTTTGGCACAGAACATGACTGGACTGACAGAACTGAATACGCTGAAAGCGATCATGACACCGGCTCCCGGCTTTTACGGAATTTTATCGTTAGGTCTCGCAGGCATCGTTTTGCTGATCGGCAGGCGTTCCGAAAAAAGCCAACCAAAGATAAAGATTGCTGCCGAATTCAGCCCCTCCTCAAATCTTTCCGGCTCAGCTATCCCACGTGAGTTTGCTTCCAGCGTTACTTATCAGGGTTAGTATCCCCACCCGTCCCTGCGTCCGCGCCGGATCCGACGCCTAAAGGTATGTTCAAGGGCGTGTCCTCGTCATCCGGCAGCATGTTCTTTGGGATACGAGGAGTGTCCCAATGGATCTGTTCCTCAGTTACCCACCCGGTGCGGCCCTGGTATTTCCCATTGAGTATCGACACCTGAAAAATCGTCGTGTCCCGAAATAGTTCTATGTAGATGATTTTGACCTGTGTTCCACCTTGCGCCGTCAGCACTTGTCCCGTATTAACTAGTCTGCTCAATCCGAAGCGATTGTTGGTTCTGGACGCGCGTATCAGCGCCTCGAGGACCGGTTTGGTTAAAGACACGCCACTTTGGTCGAGCTTGACCACCTGGCCTACGTGGACGTTTGCAGCGTCTTCCGGGGCTGTTGAGCGAATCAACGCCCAAACCCCAAAGGGGCAAACGATCAATGCGATGAGAACCCACCACATCCACGGACTCGTCCGTCGGAGAAATCCCGAAAACATGGAATGCTGCTCTTGCCGGTAAGGGTAGGACACTGCAAATGCTCCTTATGATGCAAACGCTGCAACATTCAGGACTCTTTCTCACTATATTATCGCCGACTTGGCCGCAGCTCTTCCCAAAATTCCAATAGTACCGGTACTATGTCTCGAGAGGTTGGCTGTTGGACGGCGGTCTCTGCTGCTATGCTCCCCGCCGGCTAATTGAGGTTGTCACCTGCTGCCGCATTGTGGAAGAAAAGATTCCGACGATCACCTCGGTACAGGCTGGTTGGACGCGTGCGGCGATCGGAACCGCCTGCGGTCATCATCGCAGTTGCGCGTTTCGGCGCTATCGGTCACGCCACGTATCAGCACGCCAGCAGTTGCACCCGCTTACATGTTTTAGGTCTATATGCGGAAGTGGAGTTGTGATGCCTGTGCTGGTCTCGTGGCGCGTAGGCAAATTTGCCCTGCACCTCGAAGCGTCACGCCTTCAATACCACTCACAATTTCAATACTCGATGCGTGACCCAAAGCCTAAAACGGCTCTTTGTTGACCGCCTGCTGGAAAATGGTAGAAGTTGCGAGATAGGGGTACGGATTGACCGGTGCGTTCCGGAGTCGCACCTCATAATGCAGATGCGGTGCGGTGACGCGGCCTGAAGTGCCCACGGCCCCAATCAATTCACCACGGTGGATGTCCTGTCCCAATTGCACATAGAATCTTGAAAGATGCGCGTAGTAGGTCTCGAGTCCGTTGCCGTGATTGATTTTAATCAGTCGGCCGTATCCGTTTTCCATCTGCGCGAAAATCACGACGCCGTCGGCGGCCGCGCGAACAGGCGTTCCCGTTGTTGCGCTAATGTCCACTCCCGTGTGAAACGCGCCTTCTCCGGAAAATGGATCGGTGCGTCCTCCGAAAGGTGATAACAACCGGCCATCCACCGGCCACATGCTGGGCCTGCCGCTAAGGTTTTGGAGGTGATGGAAGCCCCGGTTCCCCAACTCCAGTGCGTTTGCCGTACGGAGGTAATTGTAATCGGCGATGCTTTCCGCAAATGAAGGCGCAAGCTTGCCTTCGGACGAGATGTCTGAGGGTCCCTCCAGCTTCTGTTTGATGCCGTATGCGACTTGTACTTCCTTCGCGAAAACTTCCAGGCTGGCTAGCTGCTCGTTAGTTTGGCTGACAACCTTCTGGAGATTCTGGTATCGGGTGCGCAGTTGATCGGCTTCAAGGCGCAGATTATTGTAATTCGCGACCTTCCAAACCATCCGGGCATAACTGGCGGCGATGCCAAAAAGTGAGAAGCAACCGACAAGCGCCAAGGCTAGCGTAATGTATATGGCGTGATGCGGGACGTGAATACGCCGAAGCCGGCCTCTCAGCGAATGCGCCAATACAACGACGAAATATTCCTGTTTCATAGTTTCCTGGGCTGGTCCCCCTTAAAACGAGGTTCCAGTGGGACTACGGGAACTGCCTGAATTGACGAAAGAGCAAGTGTACTCGCATGCGGCACCCGTGTCAAGCCTTGCAAGTTGTTGAAAAAATTGATATTATTCGAGGCTGCATATGTCCCGCAACCTCCCCGGGAAGCATTTTCTGCGCAATTTGGTTGACCGGCGTACTTTACTTTTTCAATTAGTCCGGCGCGATTTCGAGCAGCGATTCATCGGCTCCGCTATTGGTTGGACTTGGGGAATCATCCATCCGTTAGTTCTTCTAGTAAGCTGGGTTTACATTTTCCAAATTGTTTTTAAGAACACATTACCTAGCACCGAAGTAACCCAAGATTACCCTCTATTCATCTTCTCTGGAATGCTGCCTTGGATGCTCTTTTCCGAGACTGCGCAGCGGAGCGCGTCAAGTCTCTTGGAGCATGCCAACCTCATTACGAAGTCCATGTTTCCGGCGGAAATTGTTCCACTGGCTGTATTTCTCTCCAACCTGGCGAGCCATGCTCTCGCACTTGCCCTCATGCTTGCCGCCATGCTCTACCGCATTCACTACGTAGGACTAGCGGTGCTGCTTTTGCCGGTCTATTTGTTTTTTATCGGCCTCCTTACAGTGGGTATCGGCTGGATCACGTCAAGTCTGCACGTTTTTTTGCGCGATACGGCGCAAGTAGTGAGCGTCGTTCTTACATTTTGGTTCTGGCTGACGCCAATCATGTTCCAAGTGCAGCTTATCCCCCAGAAATATAGGATTCTCTTGCGTATGAATCCGATGTATTATGCCGTAAAACTGTACCGGGAAGCGCTCTTTACCTCACATCTGCCTGCGGGTGGCGATCTATTGGCGCTCGCAGGATCTGGCATGGCCGTGTTTGCGTTGGGCGGATTATTCTTCCGTTACGTGAAGCGTGGCTTTGCCGACGTACTCTGATTACCTAGAATTTCAAGTAAGCGCCGAACTGTAAGACGCGTGGATTATAGAACATCGACGATACTTCGCCGAAGTAGTTGGTGTTGATGTTCTGATCGCCCACCCAGAATGTGGCGTGGTTCAGCGCGTTGTAACCGTCCATGCGAATCTCGGCGCTCACCCGTTCGGTAATCGGGATCTGCTTTTTTACGCTGGCGTCAATATCGAATGTCCATGGCCCGCTGAACATGCGGCGCTGCAACGTACCCAATTGGCCCGGTCCGGGGTTGAAGAAGAGCTGGCCGGTGAAGGCCGGTTCACCCGGGTTGACGACGCCGGTTCCATCGACCGAACTAATCGCTGAAGCGGGAACTACGTACGGCCCGTTGCCGTTCATGTGATAACTAACGGCGTTGAAGAGCGCGGACCCCTGCAGCGTCGTGTCCGCGCCATTGTAGTAAGAACGGCCGCCGGAACTGCGGTTGAGCGTGCCGTATCCCGAGAGGATGGAAAACGGCGCGCCCGATTGCCAAACCATGGTGGCTCCCACGGTCCAACCGCCAATTACGCGATCCAGAGGACCATAGCTGAAGTGTTTGCCCTGGCCGAAAGGAAGCTCGTAGAAGCCGTAAGCTTTGATCATGTGGTTCAAGTCGAAATTAGCGCGGGCGCGGTCCAGCTTGGGGTTGTTGGCGTCGAGAAAATTTTGGAAGCGCGTCTGCGAATCGCCATCGGCGTCGCTCAACACTTTCGAGAAGGTATAGTTCGCTTCCAGGCTGAGTCCGGATTTCGTCCGATGGCTCGCTTCTAATTGGAGCGAGTTGTAAGTGGAGTTGGAATAGTTCGTCAACATATCCGCCCCAATGGCCAGCGGATTGGCAAAGAAGTTCACGTTACCGTTCAAACCATTCGTCTGGTAGAAGTACGCCAGGTCCGCCGGCTGACCGGTTTGAATGAAATTTCGCACGTCGGCATTGCTAAGCAGACCCGAACCTGAAATCTGCGGAAATACGGTCAACGGCTGGCTGCCGGGGATGGAGGCGTTGTAGGCGGGATTGAAGGCGCCGGTCCGAGCCTGCGCCAGGTTTCCGTTATTCTGGGCGCGGATGAAATCCTGCAAGAAGCCCGAGGCGTTGATATTTACCTGGTTGACATCAAACTCCCGATACCCGCCTACGACATGGTTGCCCACATAGCGCGCTTCGAAAAGCATGCCTTTAACCTCTCGCTGGATGCCCATGGAATACTGCTGCACGTAAGGGCTGCGCAAATTGGGATCCACCATGCCGAGAATATTGAATGGATTGTCCGCATAAATTGAAGCCTCGTTCAGCGGAACTTGGAACTGGGGAATGGAGACAGGGGTCAGGCCCGTGCCGGTGCGGTCGGAAAGCCCGGTAGTAGCGGATGTGCCCTGCAAGCCGGAGTTGGCTTCGAGCATATTTTCAGGCGCAAGTATGGATTGGTCGTTGACATAAAAGATGGAATATCCGCCGCGCACCGCCATTTTTCCATTGCCGAAGATGTCCCAGGCGAATCCGATATTCGGACCGAAATCCTTCTTGTCGCGGCGATACCAGCCGGCGTTGGTTGCTGATCCCAGGTAGTTGACCGTCGCATTCGAGAGAAGCGTTTGCACCGCGGAGCCGGTGAGTACGGGCTCTACCTCCAGCCCATCGCGTTCGTTTACGACGCCGGGAAGGTTGTAGCGCAGGCCCAGCGTCAGAGTGATACGCGAGGACACCTTCCACTTGTCCTGTAAGTAGAGCGCGTAATCGGTCATTTGAAAATGACGCACGAACGGCGCGCCGGGCACGAAGCCCGAGGTCCGGCTGTTCAGATTGAAGGTCTCGTTGTAGCCATCCACATAGCCGCCAAGCGACGCCAATAACGCATTCGCGTTGGCCAGGTCGTCAACCTGAATGCCCGGAAGATCGCGTGTGGTCAAAGCCGGTTGTCCGAAGCCCATCGCCAGGGTGTAGACTGGCGTGGTTCCGGCATCGTCCCAGGAGCGGACGCGGATCTGTTTGCCATAGAAACCGAATTGCAGGTAATGGCTTCCTTTTTGGAAGCCTGCATCGTCCGTGATCACATAAGTGTTGGTGTTGCGGCCCTGTGGAAAGGCCTCATTCACGGGGTCGTTGAAGGTCATCCCTTCCAGCAGGTAAGGGCCGAACTGTTGCGAGTTATTGAAATTACCGTAAGTGAGGTTATAGCCGGCGCGTAGCTCATTGGTCCAGTGCGCGGAAGGCGTCGTGCGCCACGAAGTGGAAAGGAAGTTCGCGGCAGTGGGATTGGTGCTCTTTGGAGCCACCGCGTAATCGTTTTCGTAATCGGGGCGGAGCGAATTATCACGGTTCCAGGCGAGAGAAAAGCTAAGCTGATTTGTGGTGTTGAGGTCGTAATCGAGACGCACCGTGACGTTGTCGCGGGTTTCGTTAGCTAGCTGGTTGAAGCGGTAGCCGCCGGTATTCAAGCCATCGCCAACCAAATCGTTATTGATATGTTGGGCAGTGGGAACCTGCGCTAGAATCCCCGCCATCACCGGATCGACGCCCTTGAGATTGCGCAACGTGAGCAGGTTTGCGCTATGCAGGTTGCCGGCGCTATCGCGGTAAGAGAAATTTCCCTGCCGGGCGCTGTCGGTGAGAATGGTCGTTTCGGCGGGCGTCTGCTGGTGCGCGCGGACAAATTCGTAATTAGTGTAAAAGAAAAGCTTGTCTTTCTTGATCGGTCCGCCAACCGAAGCGCCGCCCTGGTTTTGGTTGAGAAACGGCAGCGCCACGCCGGCCTGATTATTGAACCAATCGTTAGCGGAAAGCGCGTTGTTGCGGTTGTACCAGAAAAGTTCGCCGTGGAATTGATTGGTTCCGGAAGGCGTGGACATCGCCGTCTCCGTAGCGCCGCCCGAGGTAGCCGCATTCCCGTTGGAGCTGACGATGGTCATCTGCCGCACCTGCCCCATCAGCAGCTTGTTCGGTAGATAGTCGAGGGCATTGTCGCGGATGTAGTTGTCCTGCACGTTGATGCCATCGAGCGTCACGTCCGAATACGATGTCCGCAGGCCATTGATGACCGTATAGGAGTTGCCGTTGTTGACCACGCCGGGCTGCGTCTGGATCACGGAGAGCACGTCGCGATCGAGAATCGGAAGGTTGCTGATCTCTTCCATGCTGACGGTTTGCGAGATCTCGGCGTTGGTAGTTTGCACGCCCTCGTTGCTGGCTTTGACTTCAACCGTTTGGTTTGTCGTTGCCAGTTGCAGTTTGATGGCTGGCACGCTGGTTTCGCGAGAGGCGTCTACGGTGAGGCCGCGCAGATCGACTTTGACGAAGCCATTCGAAGTGACGGTGAGATCGTAGTCCCCCGCGCGCACGCCGATAAACCGAAAAAGGCCGTCTCCCGAGGTCTTCGTGGAAAGCAACGGCTTTTTGCCGCTCTTCAGAAAAAGATCGATGGAAACGTTGGGGACCGGGGCGCCGGAGGGATCAACCACGGAACCGCTGATGCGCCCGTCGAATTGAGCGAAGGCAGGGAAGGATAGAGAAACACCAAGAACCAAGGACCCGATGAAGCACCGCATGCATCTATTGAACCACCGCCCTGGAGGCCGAGCATGAAGAAAGATTAATACCGCGCGGTAGCCGGTGCGGGGGGCTACTTCGACGCCCAGTAGGCTCGATGGCCGATGTAATCGGGATCGGGAAGATTGGCAAGCACAATCCGTCGCAACTCGAGAATATCCAGCTCGCCTTCCTTCTGATAAATCACTTTGCCGCCCGGTGCAAGAACCATAGTGAATGGTATGCCGGAGTTCCACTTCGTATCGAACGCTGCTTGCATGGCGTAGGTGTCATCGGAGGCGAACTGTAAGTTGTGGTTGGAAGCATGCTCCCTCTGCACCGCCTTCAAAACTCCGGCGCGTTCGTCAGGCAAATTCGTAGCTACGGTTACCAGATCGAAATCACGTTTACGGAACATGCGGTAAGTCTCTTCCAGGTCGGGAAACTCGGCCACGCACGGTCCACACCATGTAGCCCAGAAGTTCACCACGACCACTTTATCCGTGGGATTACTGCGCAGCCGCTTGAGTTCTTCCACCCCGGCGGATTCCACCGTGACCGGCTCGGCCTCGATTTTCTGCATCTCACGCAGCCTGTCCGACTGTTTCGATTTCCACTTCGTAGAGCAGCCGAATACCCCAGTGTGGTCCACAGCGACCGCCTTAACCGCAAGCATCGCATCAAGCGCGTTGCGCGCGTCCTGCGTCTTCACCAGCGATTCGCGCTGACTATTGTCGATGCGGCCCTGATACCGCAGAATGCGATCGTGATCGAAGAGAAAGATGTGCGGCGTGGCGACCGGCCCATAGGCATTGGAAACCGATTGCGTCTCGCCGTCGTAGAGGTAGGGGAAGTTGAAATTGCGATATTCGGCGCGGATCTTCATCTCCTGCAAGCTGTCGCTTACATCGGTGTAGCCAAGCTCGTCGAGGCGAATCGCGGTAGCGTCGTTCGGCTCTATCGCGACTAGTTTGACGCCTTTACCTGCATAATCATCGGCCAGTTTTTTGATTCGGCCTTCATAGAGTTGAGCCGTCGGGCAGTGGTTGCAGGTGAATACAATAGCCAGCACTTTCGCGGCGGAATATTCGGCAAGATTGTGGATTTTGCCGTCAATCCCAGGAAGCGAAAAATCTGGCGCCTTGGCTCCGATAGCCAAGATGGGATGCGCATCGTCGGCAAAGACCGCCGTGCACAGCGTTAAGACAAGCGCGAGTGACCGGAGCATAAGTGTCTCCTGCGAGGATCTCCATTAGTATACGCCCCAAGCCTTGTACCAGGCAGGTTCACTTTGCGGTGAAAGTGGCAGTAACAGTGGTTCCCGGATCAGTGGCGACGGCGAGAATCTTCTTTCCGCCATCCACCAATACGCCACGCAGCGTGACGCTATTTCCCGAAGGAAAGGTCAATGCCATTTGTGCGGTGCAATCCCCGTCGACGGCTATGGTCCCCGACCCTTGCGCATCCGCAAGCGTCAGTTTAAGCGCGCCGGCAGCATCCGGTTCTGCCAGGCCGGATTCCGAAATCCGACGTGGAGCCTCCCCCGGAATCATAGGGATAACGTTGCCCGAAAATGAAAAGCTATATCGTGCCGATAGACCGGCAACGGCGCAATTCGGTGACACCTTTTGCAGTGTGCCGTTCTGCGCGCCGCCATCGTCGGTTTGATGAAACCGCGCGGCAAGCAGATCGGGAGTCAGAACGCCTGCAAAGTGCTGCCAAGCCCCGGAATCGTCTTGCAGGCTCCACGTAATGGTACAGTCCGCCTTGGCTTCATACTTGCCTGTGATCGGGTTGCCAAGAAAATAGCCTGCGAAATTGACCGACGCTTCCCCACTGATCGCGCCTTCACCGTCAAATTCCAGGCGGCCAATGCTAGCCACAGGCTTTGCCGTTCCCGAAATTGTTGTGCGCCCAGACAACTGGAAGCCATAAGCGCCCCGCAGTAGCGCCGGATTACAGACATCCGCGCAACGGGCAAGGGGCGAGAGCGCCAGAGAACTAACCGAGGCAAGAATGACCATTAGCGAAGGCGCGATCATACTCAAACTATGAGCATCCCGAACGCCACTTCATGGCGAGAGCGAAATGGTCACGAAAGATGTGACTAGATAAACATTTCTTCGTCTTGTGTCGCTTCGTCCACCGGAGCCTTCTTGCGGATTAGTGAGGAGACCGCTGCCGAGATACCTGCCGCAACGCCATTGACCTCGCGGACGGGACGCATCACTGCTCGCTTCACGGAATCGCTTGCGTTCTCAACCTGCGCGACCGTTTGATTCACTGAGCGGTCGATCTGATCGAGCCTGTGCCGCGCCCGCCCGGCCGCATCCTGCACTAACTCACCAATCTTTTCCACTTGGCCACGGCCTGTCTTCACAATTGCGAGCGTCTCATCGGAAATCTCTGCAACCCTTGGGCGTGAATCGTCCACGAGACGATTCACGCTCTCAACTAACTGACCGGCCTTTACGCCCACTAGACGAACTTGCTCACCGACGGCTTCTACTTTTTCGATCAGCGGTCCCGTTTTCTCAATCGCGGGACCCGCCTTCTCAATCGAGCGTTTCGCCGCGTCGATCATCGGTCCGATCCTTTCAATTACGGGGCCGGCCTTTTGCATGATGGGATCCAACCGTGCCAACAGCCCCTCAACTTGAGTGACCAAAGGCTCGGCTCGCTTCAACACGGGCACCGCATCTTCCTCCACTTTACGCACGACTCGCGCCACTGCCATCAACACAATTGCCTGAGCCAGCATCGAGAGCGCAGCGATCGCCACGCCGACAGTTACCACCCATCGAAAGGCTTCTTCGGTCATGCTAACAGTCCTTGGGTATTTACGCCTGGGAACCGGAAGGCTGGGAGACGGCGTCACGATAGGCCTGTTTGCCGGCCTCGACCGCGTCGGATAAGGTATCTTTGTGGCTGCGAAGCGCATCCTTACCTTTATCGACCCATTCCGTTGCGCTCTTTTGGAATTCCGTGCCGCGCTGTTTGATGTAGTCCGTGCCGTCGCCGGCCTTGTTCTTAATCAATTCACGCGTCTCGGAGCCCGATTTGGGCGCGAAGAGCATTCCAATAGCAACGCCCACTCCAAGACCCATCAAGAAACTGGATAGCCCATTTTTATCCATGTGATCCTCCAAAGTTAGTTCGATCTTCGAATCAGACGGACAGCCTGTCTGAGCCATTTTCAGTATACTCCGCATAGGCTTGTTATTCATGAAAGAACGCATTCCAAAGCGGCTGGACGCCACCGCGCTGTGGCAGTACGCACTAAAAGTCTTGGGCGGACGCGCGCATTCGTCCGGAGAATTGCGCCAAAAGTTACGCTTGCGGGCGATAAGCGCGGAAGATGTCGACGATGTTCTGGCGCGTATGAAGGAACTGGGCTATCTTGACGACCGCAAATACGCTGAAGGCTTTGCCGCCGCTCGTCTCTCAGGCGAGAAGTTCGGCCGCGCCCGGGTCATTCAGGACTTACGTCAGCGTCGGGTAGCGCCGGCGCTGGCGGAAACCACGGTCAGCAAAGTCTATGAACACGTAGACGAGTCCGCGATGATTGAAGATTGGATTCGGCGCAAATACCGGTTGACGAATCGCGAAACCCTCTTCCAGGAAGACAAGGATATGGCGGCGGCTTACCGGCGGCTGGTGCGAGCGGGCTTCCGGGGTGGCGAGATCATTCGCGTCCTGAAGCGTTTTGCGCGGAACCCGGAACTGTTGGACTCGTTGGAGCTTCCAGAGGTTGCGCCGGAAGAGTAAACGAAGGGCATTCGGCGCACACCGGACTTTCCGCGAAAGCAAGATCCTCTACGATACGTCCGCCAATCAGATGTTCCTGAATGATGCGCTCCAGAGCTTCCGGATCAACGTCGTGGTACCAGGTCCCTTCGGGATAAACGAGCGCGATGGGCCCGTTTTGACAAACGCGCAGGCAATTGGCGCGAGTACGATTGACTTGGTCGCCCAAGCCCAATTCGACTAATCGGCGTTTCAGATAGTCCCAGGCTTCGAGGCCAGCTTCGAGCGTGCAGCACTTGGGCTTAGTCTGCGCAGCGCAGAGGAAAATGTGACGGCGTTTGGCGGGAAGTTTCAAAGCCGCGGCACGCTCCGGCAAACTGAGTTTCGGCGCTTCTTCTTGGTCTGACATATCTTATAAAAATGGTTCTTCCTCTCAATTGCGCAATCAATTTACAGTAGGCATCCGGTTCGCCTGATCGAAAGGACATTCACTTCGAATCGTTAGTCACTGAGTGCTTGCGCACCAGCTAAAGGGCCAGACTAACGAGTCGCGCATTATGGAGTCTCCTGCTCTGTTTTCACATAGGCGTCGTTGCGAGTCCAACCGGAGAGCGCCGCTACCATGTTGGCGGGAAATCGCTGGAGTTGTGCGTTGTAATGTTCCAGCAGATCGTTGTATTTTCGGCGTTCCACGGCGACCTGGCTCTCAGCGGCGCCGATCTCCTCGTTCAGGCGGCGGTATGCTGCACTCGCAGTTAGCTTGGGATGCCCTTCCGCCGCGAGATAGAGGCGGGCAAATGCGTTCATCAGCCGGCTGTTGGCGGCGATTTTCGCCTGCGGAGTTTGTGCTTCGTCGAGCGCCTCTCGGGCGCTGGCGGTATCGGTGAACGCCCGATCGGCTGGGTCGGCGGCCTGTTGGATCCGGCTCGCAAGATCTTCGATGAGCGTCGACCGGCGATCGAAGGCCGCGCTCAATGAGTCCCACTGCGCATCGATCTTCTCGCGCTGAACGGACAAGCCGCGGCGCACATTGAGGAATTCGCCGCCAGCGGCGATTCCAACAACCGCGAGCAGAACGAAAGGGAGCACGATGCGTCTCAAACGCTCTCCTCGGTCGGCCGGTGGTCTGAACGCCGGAGCAGCCAGATTAATAATCCGATCAGCGGAATGGCGCCGGCGGCTAACGGCCACGGAATCGAATCGGACATCGTACGGCGGGCGCGCCGGGGAAGATGTACGTCGATGGTCTTGTGCCTCGCCGTGGCGATGCGATTGCCGATTTCGTCGGCTGCCGCCATCAACGCCTTTTCATATTCGTTGCGCGACAACGCTGGCCGGGTCTGGGAGAGGATCGCGTCAATCGCGCTGGGGTCGATAATCTCGCGTAATGCCTGACCTACAATCAAGGCGTCGCGCCGGTCTCCCAGCGAGATCAGCAAGAGCACATGTTCGGCGGACGTGGTTTGGCCGGGGCTCCAGGATTGAAAGATGGTCTGAGCGACGTCGTGGACCGGCTCTTTCTGCAGAGAACCAACGATTACCAGTGAAAGACTAGCACCCGTGGACTTTTCTAGCGCCGCACAGTAGGCGTCGATTTCCCGCCTGCCGAGGGAGTCTACCACGCCGGCGAAATCGCTGAGGTAGCCCTGCCGCTGCAGCGTTCTCCAATCGGCCGTCCAGCCGACGACAGCGCACAACCACGCGGCCGTGGCTATCCGCATGCCCTGGTTCATATTAGAAGACCCAGTGTACTACGCGAGTTTCGTGTTGGCGCCGCATGCGGTTTGCTAGAATGAAGCAAACGTTGGGACGTCGTCTAACGGTAAGACTGCAGACTCTGGATCTGCGTATCGGGGTTCGAATCCCTGCGTCCCAGCCAAATCACTCAAGGCAAATCTGACCTGGTTGCGTCCAACACCTCAAGGAACTACCTTGAGCAGCTTTTATGGTTTGACCTTGTCTACGCCTTTCGCATTCTCACGAAAAAGCCCCTATTCACTCTGGTAATCGCGCTCTTGTTTATTCCGTCCGGGATTTGGGAAGTGAACTGCTCATGGCGATCGCGCTTTTGCGTGCGTTGCGACGACGCGGCGCGCGGTGCAGGTGCACCCGACGAACGCCTTGTGGCACCAGTAAAAAACTGGCTCGCGGACGCCTCGACAGTTGACGCTTCCATTGCCATTCCGCTACGCTGATTATCCAGCAAGGATCACATGCCCCAGGAGGGCCGGAATGGCTCAAATCGACGTTCCACTAACGCGCGCGGGGTTTGGAAAGACCTCGCGCGTGGACAACTGGTGGATAGTACCGCTTGCAGTTTTCCTAGGCTTTTCGACGTTCATTGTCTATTCCACATGGGCCGCCATGCAAGGCTCCCACTATGAGTTCGGCCCGTACCTCTCCCCTTTTTACTCTCCGTTGATTTTTGGCGCGTCGCCGCATGCGTGGTTCGCCGAGCGGCCTGCATTCATACCTGCCTGGGTTTCGGCAGCGATGCTGATTCTTTGGGCCCCGGGTGGCTTCCGCTTCACCTGCTACTACTATCGCGGTGCCTACTATAAAGCTTTCTGGGCCGATCCGCCCTCCTGCACGGTGGGCGAGCCGCGCAAGAAGTATCTGGGTGAACGCACCTTTCCGCTGATCATCCAAAACGTTCACCGGTATTTTATGTACCTCGCCGTAATCTTTATCGTCCTGTTGGTGCACGACGTCTGGAAGGCAATGTGGTTCGATGGCCGATTCGGAATCGGCGTGGGTACGCTGGTGCTCGCGGTGAACGTCACGCTGCTCGGCTGCTATACCTTCGGGTGCCACTCCCTGCGCCATCTGATTGGCGGCGTGAAAGACCGCCTGTCTGGCGCGCCGGCGCGCAAGCAGGCATACGATTGCGTGAGCTGCCTCAACCGCCGCCACATGCTCTTTGCCTGGTGTAGTCTCTTTTCCGTAGGGTTCTCCGATCTGTATATCCGGATGTGCTCGATGGGAGTATGGTCCGATTGGAGAATCCTCTAGTGGGCGAATATCTGACGCATGAACATGACGTACTAATCATCGGAGCTGGCGGGGCGGGGCTGAGAGCCGCGGTGGAATCTTCCGCCGAAGGCGCCAAGACCGCCGTCATCACAAAATCATTGCTGGGCAAAGCTCACACCGTGATGGCGGAGGGCGGCGTCGCGGCGGCGCTGGGCAATGTGGATGATCGCGACAACTGGCGCGTGCACTTCTCAGACACCATGCGGGGCGGCCAATATCTCAACAATTGGCGCATGGCCGAGTTACATGCCAAAGAAGCGCCCGATCGCGTGCGCGAACTCGAAGCGTGGGGCGCCCTTTTCGACCGCACTTCCGATGGCCGCATCTTGCAGCGAAATTTCGGCGGCCATCGCTATCCGCGTCTCGCGCATGTAGGAGACCGCACTGGTCTCGAAATGATCCGTACCTTGCAGGATCATGGCATTCACCTGGGTCTGGACGTCTTCATGGAACATACCGTGTTGACGCTGCTGAAGGATGGCGACCGCATCGCCGGGGCCTTCGGCTACGATCGCGAACGCGGCCGTTTCCATCTCTTTCGCGCCAAGGCCGTCGTGCTCGCTACCGGCGGCATCGGACGCGCGTACAAGATCACCAGCAACAGTTGGGAATATACGGCGGATGGCCAGTCGCTGGCATATCGGGCCGGCGCTGCGCTGATGGATATGGAGTTCGTGCAGTTCCATCCCACCGGCATGATCTGGCCGCCCAGCGTCCGCGGCATCCTGGTGACCGAAGGCGTACGCGGCGAAGGCGGCGTCCTCCGCAATAAAGACGGCAAGCGGTTCATGTTCGACGATATACCGCCGCTCTACGTCAACCAGACCGCCGACAACCCAGAAGAAGGATGGCGCTACACGCAGGGCGACAAAGATGCCCGCCGTCCCCCAGAGTTGCTCACGCGCGATCACGTTGCCCGCTGCATTCGCCGTGAGGTGAAGGAAGGGCGGGGAAGTCCGCATGGCGGCGCGTTCCTCGATATTGCGTGGATCAAAGAGAAACTGCCCAACGCGGCCGAGCACATTAAGAAGAAGCTGCCCAGCATGTACCACCAGTTCAAGCAGCTTGCCGATATCGATATCACGCAGGAGCCCATGGAAGTTGGCCCCACCACGCACTATATGATGGGCGGGATTCGGGTCGATGCCGATACGCAAATGTCGGATGTGCCCGGCCTTTTTGCGGCCGGCGAATGCGCCGCCGGATTGCACGGTGCGAATCGTCTAGGAGGCAATTCGCTTTCGGACCTTCTCGTCTTCGGCAAACGAGCCGGCGAGCACGCTGCGAAATTTGCCAAGGGAAATTCCCTCCCAGCGGTTGATACGGAGAAGATCGGCGCCGTAGAACGCGCGGCTCTCGCCCCATTTGCGCGCGAAGGCGTCGAAAACCCTTACGCCGTGCAGTACGCACTGCAGGACACGATGCAGGATCTGGTAGGTATCGTGCGGCAGGAAGCGGAAATGCAGACCGCGCTCCAAAGGATCCAGGAACTGAAAGCGCGCGCCGACCGCGCTGTGGTTTCCGGACACCGCGAATACAACAACGGCTGGCACACTGCCATCGATCTGCAGAACCTGCTCACGGTTTCTGAGATCATCGCGCGTTCCGCCCTGGAGCGTAAGGAAAGCCGCGGCGGCCATTTCCGAGACGATTTTCCGGCCAAAGACGAGAACTATGCAAAATTCAACATCGTCGTGCGCCAGGACACGTCCGGCGCGCCGCAAATCGAGCGTGTTCCCACCGCGCCCATGCCGGTGGAGTTGAAACAAATCATCGAGGAGATGAAGTAATGGCGCAGGCCACTTTTCGCATTTGGCGCGGCGAGCGCGGCTCGGGCAAATTCCACGACTTCTCCACCGAAGCGTCGCCGGGAATGGTGGTGCTCGACGCCGTCCATCAGATTCAGGCGGAGCATGCGGGCGATATGGCCGTGCGCTGGAACTGCAAAGCCGGGAAGTGCGGTTCCTGTTCCGCCGAAATCAACGGCATGCCGAAGTTAATGTGCATGACGCGTTTGAGCGACCTGCAATTGGATAAGCCGGTCACCATCGAACCAATGAAGGCGTTCCCGCACATCAAGGATCTGGTAACCGATGTCTCCTGGAATTACAAGGTCAAGCAAGGCATCGCAAAGTTCCGCCCACGCAAGCCCGACGCGCCCGATGGTACCTGGCGCATGGCGCAGGCCGACGTGGACCGCGTGCAGGAATTCCGCAAGTGCATCGAGTGCTATCTCTGCCAGGACGTCTGCCACGTGCTGCGCGACCACCACATGCACGCCGAATTTATCGGCCCGCGGTTTCTGGTTTACGCCGCGGCGCTCGAGATGCATCCGCTCGACGAAGCCGATCGCGTACCCGCCCTCCGCCAAGACCACGGCATAGGACTGTGCAACATCACGAAGTGTTGCACCAAGGTCTGCCCCGAAGGCATTACGATCACCGACAATGCCATTATTCCGCTGAAGGAGCGCGTGGTCGATCGCTTCTTCGACCCGCTGACCAGGCTATTCCGGATGTTTGGCGGCTAATATCTACCGGTTGGTATTAGTTCAGGAAGATGTGTATTGTCTCGAGGCGCGATATTTGCGCGATTCAATCAAGCCGTCAGAAGTGTATTGTGTCGAAGAAGTAGCTTCCCCATTCCAAAAACTTATTTCACGAACCCCAGTTGTCTTAACATAGTGGCGGGCTCGCTCTCGTCCTCGAATTGCGACAATGCGGCCTTCTCGTGGCCATTCTCTAGCGCCACGGCGGCCGGTGTCGCGGGGTAGGGAAACACCGCCTTCAGTTTATCGAAGTCGGTGGAAAGCGCCGCCTTTAACCCGGTCTCGCTTAGAAACATCGCCGCGTACTGTTGGTTAGCCACGGGAACCGCGACAATCTTGGTCGGCCCCCAATCCAACTTGGCCATTTTCCTGGCAGCCTGCTGACAATGCGTGCATTCCGGGTCGAAATAAAAAATCAAAATCCGGCCCTCTTGCAGCGAATACGGCGCGCCGTTCACCTGCACGGTGGCGGGCGCCGGAGTTCCGGTCTGACGCACCGCAGCTACGCCGTAAGAGACTAGCGCATAGACCACCAGCACGCCCAAAATCAATCCGGCGCTTCGCAAGCCGCCTACGGGCTTCGCCCAAATCCAAGCCATTGCCGCCAACGCCAGCATCGCGCCATCGCCCAGGAAAAACCCGGGTCCCACCACGCGCTTCACCCAAGGAAAACAGGTGCATTCAGCGCCGCGTAAAGCATTGTAATTGGCCGCGAAGTAGATCATGAAGCCGGCCAGCAGCAACCCGATCAGCGCCGCGCCGATTCGGCGGTAGCGCGGCGTCAAGATCAGGGCCGCGCCTAAGGTTTCGGCAATGCCGAACACCAACGCCGCGGCAACACTCAAATGCTCGGGAAATTTCAACTCGGCGATGCGCGCCGCCCAATCGAGGGGATAAGTGATCTTCCAAATCCCGGAAACCGCGAAAAGAAGCGCAAGCAGCGCGGCGGCAAACCAGCTTACCCCCGACTTCCAACCCGGCAGATCGAGCGAAGCTAGCTCCGCCCTGGGTCGGGTCATACTATCTTCCATATGTCTTAATTTTAGCGTCTTTCGGCGCCATGACGGCTTTGGGCGCCCTGTGGCATACTTGGCCTATCGTTCTCCATGCCCGGTATTGCATTCCTATTTCTTTTGGTAGTCTTCCGCAGCGTGAGCGTTCTAGACCAGACCTACCAGGTTCCCCCCGACAATTGGCGCTACGTGGATTCCAATGAGTGGCAGTATCCCAGTCTGGAATGGAAAGAGGGTCCTGCTATCGTCAATGCGGATTTCACCGTGGAATCCGGGCCGCCCATCACAGTGATGCTGATGGATCGCGCAAATCTCGATCAGCTCAAGCACAGTGAACCTCACCAGGCGGCCGGCGCCGCGCTAGGCCCAAATGGACGCTTCGGACTTCGGGTTGCGTCGCCGAGAAACTACGTGCTCGTGTTGGAAAATCGCGGTTCGCCCCAAACCGCAACAGTACACGTTCGAGTAAAGATCGATTCCTGGGATTACACCGAACTGACGCCCGAGCGACGGCTTGTGGTGATCGCCATTAGCTTCGGCGTGTTCTTCGGGATCGTGACCTACTCGGGCGCCAAACTATGGCGCGCGTTTAAGCGTTGAACGCTTCGCTGGCCGCGGCGATGGTTTCTTCGATGTCCTCATCCGTATGCGCAGCCGATAGAAACCCCGCTTCGAATTGAGAGGGCGCAAGGTAGATGCCGCGCTGCAGCATGGCGCGGAAGAAGCGCGCGAACCGCTCTGTATCGCTGCGTTTCGCGGAGGCATAATCCGTCACTGGGCCGTCGTGGAAGAAGTAGGTGAACATTGAGCCGACGCGGTTCACGGTTACGCCCGCGGGCATGGCAGCGCAGAGTCTGGCGGCGCGCGACTCCAGTTGTGGGTAGACTTCCGGATGCTCCTTCAAATGCCGCAGCATTGCCAGACCGGCAGCCACAGCCAAGGGATTCCCGGAAAGCGTTCCCGCCTGGTAAACGGGTCCTGCAGGGGCAATCAGCTGCATGATCTCTTTCCGGCCGCCATATGCGCCCACCGGTAGCCCGCCGCCGATTACTTTACCTAAGGTCGTGAGATCGGGCATCACTCCGTACAGCTCCTGCGCGCCGCCGAACGCCACGCGGAAACCGGTCATTACCTCGTCGAAGATGAGCAGGGCGCCAGCGCTGTGCGTAATCTCGCGGAGGGCTTCCAGAAACCCCGGGGCCGGCGGTACACATCCCATATTGCCTGCCACCGGTTCTACTATGATCGCGGCGATGCGGTCTCGATGCGCGTCGAACGCGGCTTTGACCGCTTCCGTGGAATTGAACGGCAGCGAAATTGTGGTGTCGCAAAACGCTTGCGGAACGCCGCGCGTGTCGGCGATTCCCAGCGTCGCCATGCCGCTCCCGGCCTGCACCAGAAGCGAATCCACGTGTCCGTGATAACAGCCGTCGAACTTTACAATGCGATCGCGGCCAGTGAACGCGCGCGCCAGGCGGACTGCCGACATGGTGGCCTCGGTGCCCGAATTCACCAGGCGTACCATCTCAATTGATGGGACCGCATAACAGATCGCTTCCGCTAGATCGATCTCCTTCGCCGTGGGAGCGCCGAAGCTGGTCCCAATGTCCAGTGCGCTTTCGAGCGCCCCGATGATCTCGGGATGGCGATGCCCCAAGAGAAGCGGCCCCCACGACCCTACATAGTCGATGTACTCGTTGCCGTCTACATCAAAGATGCGCGACCCCTGGCCTTGTGCGATGAACAGCGGATTGCCGCCTACGCTGCGGAAGGCCCGCACCGGCGAATTGACGCCGCCCGGGATGAACTGCTGCGCCCGTTCAAAAAACGTTTCAGATTTGGTCAACTTTCGGCTTTCCTCGGCACCAGGCGGCTGAAGCCCAGGCTCATGGCGATGTCGTATAGGCTGCCGTTCAGGTTCTTCAACAGCCGGCGTTTCAAATCGCAATAAGGCTGCTTTCCCGCGAATAGGTCTTGCATTACGGCTGAGAAGCGAGGGCTGCGTCGCGTGAATTGCACCATACGCGCGGGCACGCTGTCGAACATGAACTTGCCGCGGAAGATCTTCTTTGCCAGGCGCGCGCCGAATTCCAAATCGGCGGTAAAGTCGCGCACTAGCATGCGCTTGTATTGCGTGACCTTTTCCGCCAGTCCGTTCACTTCCGAAAGCAGTGCCCGCGCCGCCAAATCGGCCGAGCGAATGGCGTAATAAAGGCCTTCCCCCGTGATCGGATCCACCAACCCCGCGGCGTCTCCCACTGCCATCCATCCGTCGCCTGCGACGCGATTCTTCCGCCATGAGCCGATTTCGAGCGAGGGCAGCAGGTGACTGTAAAACGGCGAGCCCTTCCACGAAAGCCCCCGTTCCGTCATGTAATGCTCCAGGCGTCGCCGCAGTTCGCTAGCCGGTTCGCCCTTCCCGCAAATACCCACCGACATGTGCCCGCAGCGCGGAAAAATCCAGATGTAGCCTTCGAGGCGCGGAAGAAATTGAATGTCGATGCGCGTCTGCTCGCCTTGCACGTAGTAACCAAGCGCGGACATGGTATCGACCGGCGTCAATTGCGTGCCCACGTCACGCAACGGATTTCGCGCGCCGGTCGCTACGATGCAGAAATCCGCTTCGGCAATGCCGGCCTTCGTCCGCAATAGCCAGTGAGACCCGGCGCGTTCCATTTCAAGCACGCGCGCTTTTTCCAACTGTGCGCCGGCCTTCTCGGCCCGGTCGAGCAGCATCCGGTTCAATTCAATTCGCGAATAGATCAGTAGCGGATCTGCCAGGCGAAGGCTTGCTTCGCCCGCGTTCGGCGCTGCCAGGACGCTCTCGGTCACAAACCGTTTGGGCGTCGAATTCTCAATGAGAAAAGGATACTGATTATAGGCCTTGTAAGTGAGACCGCCGCCGCAGGGTTTCTCCCACGCCAACTTTTCATCGAATAATTGAACTTTCAAGCCGGCGTTTGCAAGCTGCTCCGCCGCGAAAGCACCTGCGGGCCCGCCCCCGAGGATGGCAACCGATTTCATTGTTTCTTGCCGGCGGGCGGCAGGTCTTGCGGAGCGGGCATTGAGCCATGGTCGGGAGGCATCGCGCCTGGTGGCATCGTGCCGGGTGGCATTGCCCCGCCGTGTGGATTGGGCGACCCAGGCACAATGGCGCCACTTCCATGTCCAGCTGAGTCGGCGCGGCTAACTACAACCCATTTTCCATTTTGGTTTTCCAGGCCATAGTGCATCTGCATCCCTTGCTCATGGGTTGCGCCTTTGGGTCGAATCTCAACATCGGCATCCGCTTTGGATCCATGAAATTGGA
Organism: Bryobacterales bacterium; assembly: GCA_963703295.1. Taxonomy (GTDB): domain Bacteria; phylum Acidobacteriota; class Terriglobia; order Bryobacterales; family Bryobacteraceae; genus PALSA-243. The sequence continues at coordinate 5,200,080 of OY969810.1, read as the reverse complement.
CGTTAACTACGTCCACATCCATGTTCTGTGGACTTAAATCCGCTGCACGCAATCGGTCTAGAACGCCGCGCTTAACAGCTTCCTTATCTTCCATGGAACTGTGGCACGCGACGAACGATACAGCCAACGCCGCCAGCGGCAGCCACCTGAGATCGATTTTCACAACTCGATTATAACTGGGCGCTGGAAAAGCGCCCAGTTACCAAATTTATATCTAACGGTCTTCCCGCGTTGTGTCGACGTATTCATCCGCGACAGCGTTTCCGCCAGCCGCCGTACGTACGCGCTGGCGCGGGGTATCGGTGTTCGCGAAGTCCCCCGGCTTTTCCGTTTCGGACGCAATGTCTTGCCCGCCCGCTAGCTCCAGAATATCTTTCGCCCTTTTGATCCAATGCGCATCGTCGCAATGGACGGAAAGTAACACGCCGCCCGCACGGATACGGCCCTCGTAGCGCCTCGCTTCATACTCTGGGATTCCCATGCCCGCCAGCGCTCCTACCAAGCCGCCCAGGGTTCCCACCGCCCCGGCGCCTGCCAAAGCGGCCACAATGGGACCGGCGGCGATAAACGGTCCAAGTCCTGGAATTGCCAGCGCGCCGATTCCTGTGAGCCATCCCAGGACGCCGCCGGCAAGGCCGCCCGCCACTACTCCGGTCGTCACACCTTCGGGAGCCTTGGTATTTTTTTCGTGGGCGAAATCCTTGGTTCCCTGGTTATCTGGAAACAACACGGAAATATCCGTGTTGCGAAACCCGGCGGCTCGCAGCTGATCCACTGCCTCTTCGACCGCCAACCGGTCCGGATAAATCCCAAAAACTGCTGTGTTTTTTCCCGACATATGCACTCCTCTTTGTGTTAGCGGACCGTCGAGTCTTTACACTGCGATGTCCGCTCCGTTACGGTTCATGCAATGCTAGGGCCACGCGATACACCAGGGACCTTGGGGGGTGCTTTTTCAGACCCTTGGGGTTTAGACTGTTGAAGAGGAACTGCGATGCGACCTACGCGACGAACATTTTTGGGAGCGGCCGGCGCTACCGGCCTGAGCGCTTTATGCGCCGATTCGGCAATAGCGAAAATTGTGCCCGAGCCCTGGGGAATTAAACTCGGAATTGCCACTTATACATTCCGCAAATTTGAACGCGCCAAGTCAATTGACTTCATCAAGAAGGTACAGACGCCCTGGATCAGCATCAAAGCGGATCAGCCGCCTGGCGCCGGCGCCAATCAGCACCTTCCCGGTCTACCGCCCGAAGGCAAGCCCCTTTCACCCGACGCTGCGTCTATGATTCGCATAGCGCTGGCGGACTATAAGGCGGCCGGGCTGAAGATTATGAGCTCCGGGAATGTTGGAATGACGAAGGCGAAATCCGTGGAAGACCTGCGGCCCGCTTTTGAATGGGCCAAGTTGGCCGGTCTGCCAATGATGGTCTGCGCCCCGACACATGAAAATATGAAGTTCGTTGAGGCGCTGGTGAAGGAATACAACATCCGCATCGCAATTCACAACCATGGCCCCGAAGATCACAACTTTCCGACGCCGCAATCTGTTCTGGACGTAGTTCGCAAGCTCGATTCCCGTTGTGGGTTGTGCATGGATGTAGGCCATTCTGAGCGCACGGGGATTGACGTCGTAAAGACCATCGGCGAGGCCGGTGACCGTCTGTTCGACATGCACGTGAAAGATCTGGCAAATTTCACCAGCCGTGACAGCCAGGTCGACGTCGGCGACGGCGAGATTCCGTTTCCGCAGATTTTCAAGCAGCTCAAGAAGATGAACTATCAGGGCTGCGTGAACTTGGAATACGAGATCCACGAAGACGATCCGTTCCCCGGCGTTCAGCGTTCCTTCAGCTATATGCGAGGTGTGTTGGCGGGATTAGAAGGGGCGTAGGATCCGGTCCGTCTGGTTTTAACCCAGTCGCCGGTGTTCTTTGAGTATGCACCGGTCCATAACGACGTCGAGTCCAGCTTCCGCTGCGCGGCGCGCGGCGTCTTCGTGCACCACATCCTCCTGCATCCAGATCGTCTTCGCGCCTTTTCGAATGGCGGCCTCCACGATCTGTGGTACAAACTCCGACCGCCGGAAAATATTGACGATATCGACTGCGTCCGGTACCGCTTCGAGATCTGCGTAGGATTTCTCGCCCAGGACTTGGGACTCCTGAGGATTGACGGGAATGATACGGTAGCCAGCTTGTTGCATATATTCGGAAACGCCGTAACTGGGACGATACCGCTTGCTTGACAGGCCTACTACCGCGATCACCCGCGCCGATTGCAGGATTTCGGGAATACGTCTCATGCCGGTTGCCGTTCGCGCTTCTGTTGAATAGCGCGCTTCAGTTTCTTTACTTCGTCTTCGTCCAAATGCCGGTATTGGCCCGGCTTAATCGGCCCCAGATCGATCGGACCGATTCGCACCCGCTTGAGTTTTTCCACCAGGAGGCCGAAATGTTTGAACATCATCCGGATCTGGTTATTACGCCCTTCCGTAAGCTTCACTTCGTACCAGGGATTTTCCGATTCGCGAATGATTTTGAGCCCGGCCGGCAGCGTGCGCTTGCCGGACAGCGGGACGCCCTGCCGAAAGCGTTGCTCTTGTTCGGTAGTAAGAGTCCCATTGGCTTTTACAAGGTAGGTTTTCGGCAGGTGCGTAGCTGCGGACATCACAGCATTTGCCAAATCGCCGTCGTTCGTAAATAGCAGAAGGCCCTCGCTGTGGTAATCGAGACGTCCCACCGGATAAACTCGCTCTTTAACGCCGTGTAGCATATCCATCACGGTGGTTCGCCCTTGAGGGTCGCTCACGGTCGTAACGGAGGAATCGGGCTTGTGCAGCGCGATATAAACCATGTGCTTGGGAGGTCGAAGAAGGCGGCCATCCACCTTAATATGATCGCGAGTAAGATCGGCCTTCGAGCCAAGCTCGGTAACGATGGAACCGTTGACCGTGACGCGTCCTTCGGCCATCAACGTTTCTGAGTGCCGGCGTGAGGCGACGCCTGCCTGTGACAGGATCTTTTGCAGTCGTTCTTCGGCCATTATTGAGCCTCCGGTTCCGGCGCGGGCTCTGCTGGGGTTTCCGTCTCTGCCGCGGGCGCGGCCTCCCCCGGGCCTGGCGGCGTGGGCGGTGGCGCCGCGACTGCAGCTTCCGCCGGCGCCGGTTCGCTATCGGCAAATGCCATGCGCCGAATCTCTTCAAATTCCTTAATCGATGGCAGCTCGGCGATATCTTTCAACCCGAACTGAATCAGGAACTCCTTCGTAGTCTTGTAGAGAATCGGTTTGCCGATTACGTTCTTCCGCCCGCCGCTCGCGATCAGTTTGCGATCGAGCAGAGTCTTCAATACGCCCGTCCCCTGTACGCCGCGAATGTCCATGATCTCCGGCGCCGTTACCGGCTGCTTGTACGCAATCACGGCTAGAGTTTCGAGCGCCGGCAGAGAAAGCTTGAGCGACGGTTTGAGACTCCTCACGAAGCCGCGCACGGTGTCGTGATGCTCGGCCTTAGTCGCCATCTTGAACCCGCCGGCTACCTCTCGGATACCGATGCCGTGTTCCGGCTTCTCGAATTCAGCCATCAGCTGCCGCAACAGAGCTTCGACGCGCTCGGGCGCCTGGGCCAGGGCGGTCGAAATCTGCGTCAGCGTGAGCGGCTCCTCTGCCACATAAACAACGGCCTCTAGAATGGCCTGCAGGTGACTATCCGAAATGAAAACCGGAAACGGAACCGGTTCCTCTGGCGTGAGCGAGGCGTCGCCGGTTTCCGTCGCACTATCCGATTCCGAACTTTCGGCGCTTTCGCCGGCCGCAACGGCTAGTTCTGGTTCGAGGCTCTGCGGCTCAAAGTCGTCAGGCGCACTATCGGCTTGCGCGGGGCTTTCTTCGATCGCGGTCTGCGGCTCAATGTCATCAGGCGCACCGTCGGCCTGGGTCTGGCCCTCTTCGGTCGCGGTCTTCACCTCAGACTTAACACGGTCTTCCGGCGCAGCCGGTACTTCGGGGGTGAGTTCCAATTCTTCCATTCGTGTTTAACGGTAATCTTTTTCGACGGCTTCAATCGCTGCAGTGGGCTGGCCCGAAGCGAAAACGGCGTCAAAGCTCGCGTGGCGTTGCAGTGCGATCTCACCGAAAAGGTCCTTCTGCGTCACCACTACAGCCTGCATTCGAACCATCTCCAGCACCGCTAGGAACATCGCGATCATCGCGCGCCGCGTGCGTTGGCGCTCGAAGACGCGCAGAATAAAAACAGGTTTATCCGATCCGGCGTCCAGAAATTGGTCTTTCAGATACCGGATCATGTCCGAAACGGTGACGTCTGCCTGTTCCACTTCATAGACGGGACGGTTCTTGGCGCGCTCCAGAATAGCGCCGAAGGCCTTCACCAGATCGAACAAAGAGATGTTCAGACCTGGATCGTCGTCATCCGCCCGGAATGCCTTCATCTGCGGATTCGACCACACATTTTCTTCGATCAGACGCTTCTGCTGAAGCATCTCGGCGGCATTCTTGAAGCGCTCATGCTCAAGCAGTTGCTGCACCAACTCTTGGCGCGGGTCTTCGGAGGCGTCATCCTCCTTTGCCAGCGCCGGATCGCGCGGCAATAGCACTTTCGACTTGATATGGATGAGCGTCGCGGCCATATAAACGAATTCCGCGCCGATATCGATATCCATCTCGCGCGCCTGATCGAGGTATTCCAGATACTGCGCGGTGATGGTGGCGATGGGGATGTCTTTTATATCGATCTGCTGCTTACGGATCAGGTCGAGCAGCAGGTCTAACGGTCCCTCGTATTGCGCCAGATGAATGTTCAGGGGCGACGACACTTTCACCCACGATAACACGCAGACAAGGCTACGAAACGCGTTTTAAGCCGCCCCACAAGACCCTTGTCGAAGGTGGTTTCTACCTCATACGAAGGCCGCGTGCGAACGCCCGGATCCTATTGTTTACTCTGCAAGTTAGCGATCCGATCGACCAGCGGCGAGGGTTTCGGATCAAGCGCTTCGGCCTGGCGCAAATACCGCAGCATATCGGGTCCGTCTTCATCCTTCGGCAGGGACAGTTTTTGTCCGCGATGCAAGGCAACCGCCTCTCCCTTATCAATCTCCAAACACCCGATTTTGGCAATGTTGTCGTATACGCGTGGGATGCCGACATCGACCATGATCACCTTGTCTCCGAAACGCGGCGTCACCGCACCTCCCGCGTAAGTGTGGCCGATCACAATGCGATCCACGTCGAAATGTTTCAGCAGCGCGTCTACCTGCGGCTCGAGTTGTTGCTCATTGCCCTTAGCCAGACCTGTGTACCAGAGCGGGCCCTCTAAATCTGTAACAATTCCGCCGTGCAGTCGGGTGAAGTCGTTCAGTTCCAGACGCGTTTCGTCGTTGATGCGGTCAATGCTCCAATTGACGTACTTAGGACCTAGCCCGGCATGCACGAACAGGGTGCGGTCGATCTTAATTACAGTGTTCTCTCCGCGCAGCCATTTGCCATATTCACCCTGGGCGCTAAAGGCCGCGCGCCGCTCGGTCGATCCGGCGGGATGCTCGCGTTCCCATTGCGATTGGTCCATCTCCGGCGCGGCGGACGCGACCATCGCCTTGTGGTATTCCTCATAGGAAGCGGCGCGGTTGGTTTCGGAATTCTGTGTCGCGAACGCAACGAATTCGGCGGGTGAGACATAGCGCAAATCGCCATAGATGTTCATGGCCTCGTGATTGCCCAGGAGGCAATGTACCGCGCCGCCCGCGGCGTCAGCCTGTTTTTGCAGCTTGATCAAGAGATCCATCACCGCGCGCGAATCGGGACCCCGATCTACGATGTCGCCCGTCTGTACGAGGTGGGTCTTTCCCCCCGTCCAGTTGCCTTCTTTATCGATCAGGCCGGCCGAACGCAGCACCAGTGCGAAGCTCTCGTAATCGCCATGTACGTCGCCGATGGCGATTACCCGCGCAACGCCGGTCCAAACTGCGCTGGACGCCTGCGCTATCTGTCCCCCGCCTGACGCCGGCGCTGTTTCGGCTCGGTCTGCCGCCGCCTGCGCAACCGGCTCCTGGTGTTTGAACAACACCGCCGCCGTGTCTACAGTGGGTTGTGCGGTGTTCTTAGGCTGCCAGGTATCAACCCTTGCCTCCGCCAGGTTGAGCTCTTTTGGTTTGAGCTTGTCGTGCGCCATCGAGATCATCTCTTTGGCGCGCGGATCGCCAAGTTTTTGCGCGCGCGCGAACCACACGTAGGCTTCGCCAAGATCGCGCTTTACTCCCTGACCGTTGTAGTAAAGGATGGCGATATTCGTCATCGCACTCGCATATCCGCCATCGGCGGCCTGATGGTACCACTTCAGAGCATCGGGGTAACTCTGTTTCACGCCTTGGCCCACGTCATACATTACGCCCAGATTGAAGGCAGCGCTGGCCACGCCTTGTTCGGCGGCCTTGCGATACCATTTCTCGGCTTCGGCATAGTTCTGGAACGCGCCTTCCCCTTCGGAATAGATCGTCGCAAGTCCTGTGACGGCCTCTCCCACGCCTTTATCGGCGGCTTTCAGGAACCATTTCTTGGCCTCTTCCTGATTGGCAGCCACGCCCTGCCCATTCGCATACATCACGCCAAGGTTATATTCGGCCGCCGGTACGCCCTGTTCCGCGGCCTTCTGATACCAGGCAATCGCCTGTTTGTAATCCTGTGGAACTCCTTGGCCGCGTGCGTATAACAGGCCAAGGTTGTACTGGGAGTTAGCCTCACCCTGCTCGGCAAGTGGCTGCCACTCTTTAAGCGCGGCGGCAAAATCCCCTCGGTTGTAGGCGTCAAGGCCAGTTTGGAAGTCGGCGGCAAACGCGGCAGTTAAGAGCAGAACAATGGCGACAGCGAGTCTCTTCACAATGCGATCGTAGGCTGCACGCTTTGTGCCGATGTAGTTGCGCGCACCTCTGCCTGCTTTGAATTTCCGACGTTGCAGCGTATCTGGTACGCTCACGCCGGCGGCTGGCAAGATAGTCGCGCAGCTGGTCGCGTCTCCATGTCGGAGACTCGGTATCTGCGCGTTCGATGCTAACCAGCGTGGCTTTGTTGTACGATGCAACGAATGGCGATCACCCGGCGTCACTTCCTCGCTGCTTTGCCCGTAACCGCTGCTTTAGCGGAAGTAAAGCCGCTGAAAATTTCAGCGGTGGAGATCTGGGAACTGCATGGCCATCGCGAAGCGCCGCAGGGTAATGACCAGCAATACCAAATTAATCCGCTCTATATTTACGATGAGCTTCGCCCGCAGCCGTATCGCGATTCCCCGAATCCAACCACGCGCCAAAGCGCAATCTCCGCGATTTATCTGAAGATCGTCACCGACAGCGGTCTGGCTGGAACGTACGGCCCTATTGAAAAGGAAGTAGCCATGGTGATCGACACCGACCTTCGCCCCTTCCTGCTGGGCAAGGACGGCCTGGCCGGCGAGAAGCTCTGGGACCAGATGTATCGCTCCAATCGCCACTCGCGCCGCGGCTACTTTCTCATGGCAATCAGCGCGGTGGACAACACGCTTTGGGATCTGCGGGGCCGCTTTTTTCAGACACCGGTCTACCGCCTGCTGGGCGGCCCTTCGCGCCAGTCGGTCGAAGCCTACGCAAGTTGCCTGGGGTATTCGCTCGAACTTGATAAAGTCGCCACACGCGCAGCGCAAGTGAAGAGTGAAGGCTTCCGCTATCAGAAATGGTTTCTCGGTTACGGCCCCGGCGACGGCCCAGCTGGCATGAAAAAGAACGTCGACTTAGTCCGTGTCTTACGCGAAACTGTGGGTGACGAAACCGACCTGATGTTCGACGTTTACAGCGGTTGGGATCTTACCTACGCGCTTACCTGGGCGAAGCAAGTAGAACGTTACCGTCCGCGGTGGATCGAAGAAGCGACTCAGGCCGAAAAAATCGGTAGCTTCGCGGAGCTTCGCAGGGGGACGTCGATTCCCGTCGCATCGGGCGAGCACATTCAAGGGCGTTGGGAGGTCTATGACTATCTGAAGGAAGGCGCGCTCAGCGTAGTGCAGTGCGATCCCGAATGGTGCGGGGGAACCTCGGAGTTAATTAAGATCTGTGGAATCGCGTCGCTTTTCGACGTGCCGGTGATTCCGCACGGTCATAGCCTGCACGCGGCGCTGCACGCGATTGCCAGCCAATCTCCCGCCGTCTGTCCGCTTGCGGAATATCTGATTCTGAAAATGCGCTCCTACTACTATTTCGAGAAGCGGCCGCCGGTTCTTAAAAACGCGCATTTCGATTTACCGGACGGTCCGGGCTACAGTATCGAGTTCGACGACGCTAGGGTGGAATCGCGTCGCCTGGCCCATTGGGACTAGCACTTATTTCGTCGAATTTTGGGAAATCGCTTTTTCGATTCCGTCGCGCGTGCGGTTGACATTCTTTGCTCCCGCCAAAACGGTCAAGCCAGTCGCATTCATTCCGGCCGCGGCCTTCGCCCTAATCACCCTGTCGGGTGCGGTGCTGTCAGGACAATTGCCGCGCAATTTCGGCGTGTGATTCACTAAACTCGGTCGGCTCGGCAAAACCATGTGCCGGGCCCTCGGGGACTTTTGATTCCACTTCGGCTCCTTGGAAATACGCGATGGCGTCGGCCATTGACACCAGGATTCGTTCCGGTCGAGGGCTGTCGAAGCGATCGAGGGCCTTCTTCACGTCTCCCGCGAAACCCCATACGCCAACCACCACCTTCGGAACGGGAAACCTCAATTTAACCTGGCGGGAAACCGCTCGCGCCTGGGCAAACGCAAATGGCGGCAGCGCCGACATACAAATCACATCGTCACGTTGCGGTTCGATCAATGCGAAGGCCTGCTGTACCGGTTCTCCCGCGGGAAATGCAATCGCTGGGATGCCGAGTTCTTGCAATAACTGCGCCAGCATTGCCGCCGTGATCTCGTCAGCATCGTCGCCCGCCGGCAAGCACAGCACCCTCCCAGGAACCGCCTGTCCCGTGGATTTCACGGCCGCGCTCGTTTCTTGTTGCGCCAGGTCCCGAAACTCCGCGATCATTTCTTTGATGCTGAGCGAAATGAATTTCTCTCGCGTGGCGTCAAGAGCGCCCTTATGACGATCCTGCTCGGCAAGCGTTAACGCCGGCGCCAGCACGCGGTCGTACAGATTAACTAACGAATCCTGTTTCAGGAATAAATCGGCCACTTCGCGTGCCTCTTCACGATCCATCGCGAGCAGGCGCTGGTAGACCCGCATGTCGGGTGCAAGTACCGGCTCATCTCCAAGCAGGATATGAAGGAAGGATACCTGCGGAAAATATCGGCCCAGAACCACAACGCAAACGGTCAGCGGCGTAGAGAGCACTAGGCCGGCCGGACCCCAGATAATTGTCCAAAACATGGTGGTTACCAGAAGAGCTAGAGAGGATACTCCGGTATGAGCTCCGTAAAGGCGTGGCTCAACCCAGTTGCCGGTTATCACCTCCACCACCACAAACAACACCAGAACCCAGATCACGGGACCCCAAGTCGTGAAAACCGCCAGGGAAAGCAACAGCGGCAGCGTAGTAGCCACCAGGGTCCCCAGATAGGGAACCAAACGCAGAAAGCCTGCCACGGCGCCCCAGAGCACGGCATACGGAAGGCCGATGATGTATAGGCCCAGGCCGATCGTTGCACCAAATGTGGCGTTCACGGCAAACTGAAGTAAGAGGTATCGGCTTACGCGCTGGGTGGCGTCATCAAGCGCTTGCGTCATTACGTTGAGCTGCCCCAGCCCAACTAACCGCAGGATGCGGTTTCTTACATCCTGACGCTCGATGAGTAAGAAGATGCTGAAGATCAAGACGATGCCGACAATGCCCAAAGGCTTGATCAGCTGTTGCAGCACATCCCGAAAATATTGCAGATTGTTAGTTGGCTTGGCTACGATTTCTACGGGCTCGGGTTGAATAGGCTGCCCTGGGTTTTTCACGCCCGTTCGCGGCGTCGCTTCCGTCTCCTCGCCGGCGGAGAATTCATTGCCTAACTGCTGCAAACTCTGCGCCGCCCGGCCAAGTGAACCTTTGCCGGAACCGGTCAATGCCGCCATTTTGTTGTGCAGATTCTGCTGGTAAGCAGGCAAGCCATTTACAATTCCCAACAATTGATCAAGAAAGACCCAACCCGCCGATCCGGCTAGCGCGATCGAGACGACAATTACAGTGAGCACGGCGGGGACTCTGCCGAAATGCATCCGTTGCAGCCAGGTAATCGGAACGGCCCAGATCAGGCTCAAGACTATCGCGAACGCCAGTGGTATGAGTACCTGTCGCGCCAGATACATGAAGATGACAGCTGCGCCTAACAATAAGATCGGCTGCATGCTCCAGCTGGCAGCCTGCATCCGGACTCGCTCACTCGGCGTCACGGACGACCGCCATATCGTTCAGCTAAACAGAGGTATTGAGGCGCGTTAAGTAGTTTCAAGGAATACCGTCATGTTTCTTCAGCACGTGAAATGCCTTACCTTCTGCATGCTGCCACTGCGAACAAGTAAACCGGTTTGGAAGTTGGTCGTAAACGTGCTAATGAGTCGTCAGGTTGGAAACAAGGAGAAACCAAATGAAAGACAGCACAAAAGATGAGCTCACGGGAAAAGCCCACGAATTGAAGGGCGCTGTAAAAGAGAAGGTTGGCCAAGCTACCAACAATCCCGACCTCGAAGTCGAAGGTCAGGACGAACAAACCGATGGAACGATTCAGAAGAAAGTCGGTCAGGTTAAAAAGGTTGTAGGCTTATAGGCCTCGTGCCGTCAGGAAACCAGCGGAGACTCCATGTTACTACTAATTATTATTTTGATTCTGATCTTTGGCGGAGGTGGTGGCTACTATGGACACCAGCGATGGGGTTATGGGGGCGGAGCTGGGATCGGGCTCGGAACCATTCTCCTAATCATTTTGCTCTTCTACTTCTTGGGCGGCCTCCACTACTAACACTTATGGCTGCAATTAGAGCCGGATTAGAATGCCAGAAACGTGTGCCGGGGCGGAGCGCGCTATCGCCGCGCTGCCCCAGCGCAAACTTAATGAGTAAGATCGTAGGTAAAGTAGTTCATGGCAATCTTATACGCCAGTGTTGCAAACTTCTCCGGATACCGCGGATCGTCAGACCACTCCCAAGCATCGCCTAAATCCATGTTGTGGCAGATCGCGACCATCACGCGTCCCTTATCATCGTAAATCGCGCGCCAATGGGCCGGCCTGCCGGTCTCACCCTTTTCGTAGGTAATCCCGCTCCGCGTCCATTGCCAGCCAGGCACCTGGAACCGCTCGTCCAGATCGTAAATGGTGTGGAAGATCGGATCGTTGTTCGGGATATCCACAATCGTGCGGTCAGGAAATACTTTACTCATGCTTGCTACAAAAACTTGCCACTCGTTAATTCCTCTGAACTGTTCCGACCCGTGGAAATCATCGACCATCAGGAATCCGCCGCGAAGTAGAAACTCCCTCAGTCGCGCAGCCTGATCGTCGGGTAAGTTCCAATGCCCAACCTCTACCGCATATAGCATCGGCCAATTGTTGACATCTCCGTCGCCTTCCAGGTCCACCACTTGTTCAACCGACCGTGTATTAATGCGCGTCAACCGCCTCACGCCCTGCAACAAGTGCCTGTCTGAGCGTGGATAATCGATTGTCCAATTATTTGCTGCCCGATAACCCCAGCCGATGCCTGGATAGCGCAGCCGCGCGCGCGTCCATTCGGTCTTCTCCTGCCAATCCTGCGGAAGGGCGAACCCTTCGTATTCAAGGCCGGGATATTCCTGGAAGGGCTTCTGAGCGCGCAACACGTTCCAGGCGCCGAAGCTGATGGCGATCAATAAGAGAAGCGATCCGAGCCGCATAGTAGCGAGCCCAACGAACTGCGTTTGCTTTCGCTTCAGTATACCCCGCGGTACCGCGGGTATAGTACCCAAATGTGAGCGGAGGTCTTGCAAAGGTGAGACCTGTTGGCTAAACTGAATCCCCAGTTGGTCAGGGGTGAAAGGGGATTATGGGCCTATTTCATATCCGCCACGTAGTTTGTTGGCTCGCCTTCGCATCCGGTTTGCAAGCCGGAATTCTGCTACAGCGAACTCCCCAGGGGTTCGGGTTCCTCGAAGCGTCGTCGGTTTTAATAAACGGAAAAGACAAAGCGCTCAACTTAGGAGCCGACGCCAAAGTAGGGAATCGTCTGGGCAAATTGCCATCGGTGCGCCTCGGCGGTTCCTTGTATATGGATTCCGGATCTGGCGTGTTGGCGGCTTACGAAGAGGGAACCATCGAATACCTCTTGCCGGAAGGCATCCCCAAGAATACGCCGGGCGATGCAGCGGCAATTTGGAAGTCCGCCCGCATCACTTATAAGAAGACTGCCAACGACAAGACTCCTTCCGAAGTAAAGCTGGACGACTTTATTGCCTTTCTTCCGGAAGGCGCGCCCGAACTCACGCGCGCAGCCACCGACCGTCGAGCCCTCGAAATGATCGGCGGCATGGGTAAAACGTTCGACACCCAACTCAAACTGATTGCCGCGGTGGTGAAGGCCTATCCTACAGATCCGGCTATGCAGCCCCTCGAAAGCTTCGTGATGCAGTCTATGCAGCAGCGCTACGACCATTTCGAAAGCGGGACGGCCGGGTTGAACGTGTTGGAAGAGGCTTTGCGCTTCTCTCAGCTTTCGGCTGACTTATACCCGAAACAACCCGAGCAGGCCAAGTTGCGCGACACCTTGGCGGCGCGCAAAGCATGGCTGGATCGGAAAGCCGCCGTATTGAAAGCCTTCGCCGCGGTACAGGATTGGGACGCGTTGCTGCTGGGCGACCGCGATTTTGAACGTTATCGGCAAGCCTTTCCGGAACTGGCGAACCTGCATGGCGAGGCATTGAAGCAGAGCTTGGCCCTGCACCGTCAGGTGGGTGAGGAACGGTTGGCGGAAAGTGAATTCGGTACGGCTTATCGCGAGTTCCGGCTTGCCAGTTATCGGCAGCCCTCCGACAAAATTCTGCAACAAAAAGTGCTGATGGCCTGGACCGATTACTCGCGCCGCGTCGCCACAGACCGCGTCGGGAGCCGCAAACAACTCAGTTCCGGTCAGCGAGAAGCCATTAACCAGGCCCTACGCTTCGCGACTGGCTATAAAGAGCAGAACAAGCTGGATTTGGCGCTGAAGAGTGTGCTCGAGGCCGAGGCAATCGATCCCGAAATGCTGGCCGTGATCTTGAAAAAAGCGGAGATTCTCGGGGTCATGGGCGAGTTCAACCAAGCTCTCGCCGCACTCGATCAGTATGATCTGCGCGCCGTCGATGAGGAGCGCGAAAAGGCCAGCACGCTACGCAACGATCTCTTATTCAAAAGGGTCAGCAGCGTCGAAGATATCAAGATCCAGTTGAAGTCCGCATGGTCCGCCGGTAATTACCATAAGATGCGCGACATGGCGCTGCACGGCCTTACCGCCAAAGACGATGATGCCGAGCTCTTGTATCAGGCCGGCATGGCATCCTTGGTGACCCGCAATGTTCCGGACGGCAAGACTTACCTCACGCGGTATCTCGACGCCTCCGATACTCTCGATGCCGATCGCGAGCAGCGTATCCGAGTCCGAACCGTACTCGCGAACCTCGTCTCCTCTCCCGCCGCCTCTCAGGGAACTGCCAATTGGATGTCCGGCATGCGGCTGCCCAGCGACGTTCCATATTGCCCGGCGAGCCTCGCGTTTCAGGCTCACGTGGATCATATCGAAGCGTCCAATAAAATGCGTGTTACCTACAATTGGGATGGCGACCGCCTGCGCTCGATCGTACCCACATTTGATAAGCCGGAACACGCTACCGGCGAAAGGCCGATCACATTCGGTTACGACCCGAGCTTTCCCTCGGTGAACGCAGTGGACTATGGCAACGCGCGAACCATTTCTTCGAACGATCCCGACGAGCTTTACAAAAAGTCCGCGCTGTTGCTGTCCAACAATCCCTACGTAGATCCCGCCGCGATTCAGGGGCTGACCGGAAAGAAGGACATCGCGATTGGCATCTCGGGCAATAAGTACTTTCAGCCTTTTGAATGGGACGGCATCCACTATTTCCGTCTGACTTACGATAACCGTGGGCGCGTAGCCCAGGCGCGCGAGACGGTCGACCCCGCCACCCCTCCGGGCGACTCTGTGCTGGAATTCGATTGGGATGGGTGGCGCCTCATCGCGATTCGCGGTTACCAAGGCGCCGCCAGCCAGCGCCGCCAGACCTACGAGCGAACCATGGAATATCAGGATGGGCGATTGATCGCCGAACAGATCCAGACCCAAGGCAAATCCTGGCGGATCAAATATAACTACGTCGGCGGTAAATTGAGCGCCGCCGTATGCGATCGTGACCCAAGTCTTGACGACAGGTCACGCCAGGTGATATTCCGCTAGCGAGGTAAACCATGCGTAGCTTAACTTCACTCTTTCGTTGCATCGGTTTGCCGCTGATGTTCCTGTTGGCCCTGGCGCCGGCCGTCGGACGCGCACAGGAGGGAAAGCGGATCGCGCTTATCATCGGCAACAACAACTACGCCCTCGCGCCGCTCCGCAATGCCGTTAACGACGCGCGGCTGATGGATCAGGCGTTGAAAAGCGCCGGATTTATTACTATCCCGGATTACGACGTCACCAAGGCCGGTTTGGAGGAAGACCTCGCGAAGTTCATGCAGCTTCTGGGGCCGGATGACACTGCACTGTTTTATTACGCCGGTCATGGCATTCAGATCGAGAACGAAAACTATCTCATACCGGTCGATTTCGCCCCGGACAGCAGCGTAATTCAGGCCAAGTATCGAACCTGGCCAATGGCGCCCGTGCTCGAAGGCCTGAAGAATCGGCCCAAACGCGCCATCGTGATTCTCGATGCGTGCCGCACGAACCCGGTAGCGAAGTCGCACGCGCTCGAGGGCGGCCTCGCCCAGCCGCCCGATGTGGGACAGGGAATCTATTTCGCCTATTCCACCCAACCGGGCCACGTCGCGGCGGATAATCCCGATGGCCGCAATAGCTGGTTTACCGAAGCCCTCGCCGATCAGATTTCCCAAAAGGGACTTGAGCTTGGCGAAGTGTTCCGGCGCGTTCGCGCCCGCGTCCTCAGCGAGACCGCCGGGAAACAAGTCACCTGGTCCACCGACACCGCGCTCAGCAAATTCTTCTTCTACCCGCCCGCCGATATCGAATCCACCGTGGATCCAACTTTCGCCGAAAAGTGGATGAGTGACGCTCGTTTACGCGAACAGCGCCAGGAGTGGGCGGAAGCTATTCGTCTGGTGGAGCAGGTTCTACAGAAGAAGCCGGGCGCCGCGCTGGAGACAATGGCGGCGAACAGGCTGCCGTATCTGAAGGCGCGCAACGACGCCCAGGCTCGCTACGATGCCTCGGATTTCGCCGCCGCCGCGGCGCTCGATGAACGGGCTCTGCAGCTTGATCCTTTTGCGCTCGAAGCCGCCTTTCAAGGCGCAAATGCCTATCTGTTGGCCGACCGTCTGCCCGACGCGGTCCGCGTCCTGCAACAGGTTCGCATGCGAGGCACAACCGTTTCACTGGACAAAGCGACAGCGATGCTGAAAGAACTCGCCCCAGTGGAGCCCACCGCCGGCAAAACCCTCCAGGCGGGCATTCCGCAGCCTCCGCCAATCGAAGAAGTCCTTAGCGGCACGCGCTTTCACGTGCCGGATTTCGAACTCGGCGACCGCTATTTGATGTCTACTCCCGTGATTCTTAATAGATGGGGCAAAGAACTAACCGCAGCCATGACTCCTCCTGCCCCGCCGCCTCCCCCTCCCATGCCTGTCGCCTCGGTCGCACAGCAGTTGGCTGCCTTATCGGAAGCGGAGCTGAAAGTGGCGCAAGCTTTCCTTCACGTCGAGATCGTGCCCTCGCAAGACACGCGCGATATTGGGATCCGCCGCATTGGCGGTACGAATGGCGCCGCCGCCGCTTCCGGATTTGTGCAGCTTGACGGGCCGCAAGCGCAGACTCTCGTGCTGATGGATG
Source organism: Bryobacterales bacterium (assembly GCA_963703295.1). GTDB lineage: Bacteria > Acidobacteriota > Terriglobia > Bryobacterales > Bryobacteraceae > PALSA-243. The sequence continues at coordinate 5,184,049 of OY969810.1, read as the reverse complement.
GCCGGCCGCTGGCCCATCAGGTGCCCGCGCGTCTTTCGTTGCCGCCGGGCAAATACGAAATCCGAACCGTGGAAGGCGCGAACATCCTGAGCCGTGAATCAATAGAAATCACTCCCGCCAGCGTCTCGTCCGTGATGGTCAGGAGTCAACAATGAGATTTCGTGATGCCGTCTTAGGTCTCGCATCGGCGGTGACGCTGGTTGCGCCCGCTTTGGCAGCCGGCTGGATAGACCGCGGGGAATACGACCTCGTAATGAATATCCGTGCGGAAGCCTCTGCCCAGAAACGGGTCGAGCTCCTCGACCGCTGGCAGGCCAAGTATCCCTCGTCGGAGTTGCGCCAAGTCCGCCGCGAGTTATACCTCGCAACCTTCGAATCGATGGGAGATGGGGCCCGCATGTTGAAAATGGCGCGGGAAATGATGGACGAGCAAGCCGACAATCTGGTAGGCGCGTATTGGTACGCCCTTCTCGTACCGGAGACGCCAGCGCCTGCGGCGGACGTTCTTACTGCGGGCGAGAAAGCCGCGCATCAACTGTTAGCCGGTTCGGATAAGTACTTTGGCGCCGCCGCCAAGCCCGTTGGAATCCCCGATGCCGAATGGCAGAAGCGCAAAGTCTCCTCCGCCCTGTTGGCGCATCGAGCCTTGGGTTGGATCGCCTGGCAGCGCGGCGATTTCGACAATGCCGCCAAAGAGTTCCGTACCTATCTCGACCAGTCTCCCACCAACGCAGAAGTCACCGCCTGGTTGGGAATTGTTTCCGGGCTGCAGAAGCAGCCGGAAAAACAGGCTGCCGCTTTGTGGTATTTGGAGCGTGCCGCCGCCCTGCGCGGCGAAAGCGCCCTTTCCGACAGCCAGCGGCGTTTTGCCGGCAGTCTCGCGGACGATCTCTATTCCGCCTACCATGGCGATAATGACGGTCTGGAAAACTTGAAGATTGTGGCCGCGGCCGCCTCAGTTCCGCCACCCGATTTTCACATCGAGACAGCCGCCGCTGTAGCTGCCCGTCGCGCCGACGAAGCGCTCATGCGCACCAATCCGCAACTTGCCGCGTGGGTCCGCATACGCCGCCAATTGGAGTCGGCGGATGGAGAGAAGTATTTCGCCGATTTGAAGGCCGCCCCGCTGCCCAAGCTCAAGGGCACCGTAATCCGCATGCAACCGGAAGGTAAACCCTCCGAGATCGTACTCGGCATCAGTCAGCCGATGATGGAAGAGGTGGTCCTTCGGGTTGCCACGCCATTCCCGAACGCGGCCCCTGTGGGCTCCGACCTGGAGTTTGAAGGCACGGTAGACTCGTTCGTCAAGGATCCTTTCAGCCTCACGATTACTGTGGAGCGCGAAAAAATCACCGGCTGGCCAGACCCTCCGCCCACGGCATCCCGCCGGGGAAAGTAACGGCCATTACCGCCTAACGGTGGCGTACTTCGATTTGCGTCGCGACGTTCGATGCCGGGTTGACGGATGAATTTACTACATAAACAGATCCGGCGGGTTCGGCGGCGGCCAGCGGCTGGCTCACCCGTCTTATCGCGATATCCCTCGTGCCGAACCGTTCCCGCATCCGCGTTACAGCGTCATCGGCGATGCTGGCCTCGGCCACCTGAATGGTCGCGCTGAGATGCTGGGGCGCCTGTCGCGGCGTTTCGGGAGCCTTGATCTTCTCATACAGATCGAAGGAATCACGCGGCTCGCGCGACAACACGATGAATAGTGTCTCCACCCCGGGCGGATCCTTAATCTCGAAGCAATGTTCGAGCGGAATTCGAACCTTTTTCCCGGGCAGAATGGTATTACTTTCCGCTGCCATTTCCGGATCCGAAGACGGTAGCAATGGGTTCCAGGAACCGCTCGATTGTTTAGCGAGGACGTAGAGAAAACCTGCGCGATTCGTTTCGATATCTAGTGCGAAGCATTCTCCTGTACGAAAGATACGGTCTGGAGCCGCGGGCTGCGATTTTCCCGAAACCGCATCTATCTGCACAAGGTTATAACGCAAGCCCAGGTGCACCGCCGCCGTACTGGCCGCTGTAACAGCGGCCACCGTTCCGTTGCCGCTGCTCGTCGAAACCCGATGGATCGGCGGCGGCGAATCCTTTTGCACCATGGCGCCGTAATACAGTTCACGCGCTCCCTGGGATTCCACTTTTTGTTGTGCTGCAAGCTGGCCGAGTCCGCACAACAGGATGAGGGTAGTCGTGGTTCCTATGCGTATCTTGCCTTGAAATTTCAGATAGGGAATTGTATCAGATACGACCCTATTTGCAGTAAAAAAGACCCGCATAGGCGCTGTTAAATTCTGTATCATAATCTTAAGCATCCTTATTATGCAGCTTCGAGCCCTCGCCGTTACGCTTGCCCTTGCCGCTTTGCCTGCGGCCGGCTCTTCAACATCCGCCTTGGACAAGCAGTTTGAGCATACTGTCCGGCCTTTTGTCACCAAGTACTGTATCGGTTGCCACAGCGGTAATACTCCCGCCGCGCAGTTCGACATCAAATCATACTCCACGCTGGATATGGTCATGCACGACTATCCTCGTTGGGCGCTAGTGATGGAGAGACTGACCGCGAAAGAGATGCCGCCCAAGCCGATGCCTGAGCCTCCGGCGGAGGCTCGCCAGAAAGTGATCGAGTGGATTCAGGCAGTTCGCACGGAAGAAATTAAAAAAGGCGCCGGCGATCCGGGATTGGTGCTACCGCGTCGCTTGAGCAACGCGGAGTACAACTACACCATCCGCGATCTCACCGGTCAGAATATGCAGCCCACGCGAGAGTTTCCTGTCGACCCGGCCAATCAAGCCGGTTTCGACAATTCAGGCGAATCTCTCACCATGTCGTCAGCCCTGTTGAACAAATATCTGCTGGCGGCGCGCGAAGTCGCGGATCATATGGTGCTCACCCCCGACGGAATTGGCTTTGCCCCTTATCCGATGCTCGTCGAAACCGATCGCGACAAATATGAAATCCAGCGCATTGTAGACTTTTATCTCGCGCAGCCCACCGATTACGCGGATTACTTTCAAGCAGCGTGGCGCTTTCAGAATCGCTCGGCGCTGGGCAAGCCGCATGCGACGCTGGCATCGATTGCCGCGGAGTCCAAACTGAGCGCAAAGTATCTGCCTATGGTATGGGGCATTCTGCAGCAGGATAAGGACCCTGTCGGACCAATCGCCAAATTGCAGGGTATGTTCCGCGCTCTTCCCGCGCCGGGGGCCGAAAAACCCGAGGTCTTGCGCGCTAAGTGCGTCGAGATGCGCGATTTCGTGGTCAAGATTCGTCACGATACCGCGATGCAATTCGCCGCGCCTATCGTGAGAGGCTTACCCGCCGGCTCGCAGGCCCTGCTGGATTGGAAGCTGCGTCAGTTTGCCGCGCATCGACGTGATAGCGATCCCATGGATCTGCGCAACGATACCGCTCCGCCGCCGGTTGTACCTACAATTCCGAAATATCCGGGCCTTCATATGGAAGCGGCGCCTCGGTGGGCGGCTCTCACAGCCAAAGCCCGCGCCAGTGATTCCGATTTGGTCGTTCCCGCGGCGGAGCGTAATCGGTATGAGGAAGCATTCAAGCGCGTTGCCTCGGTCTTCCCGGATGAATTCTACGTGAAGGAGCGCGGCCGCTATTTCCCCGACGATTCAGAAGACAAGGGACGCCTGCTCAGCGCGAGTTATCACAACACCATGGGATACTTCCGCGACGACACGCCGTTGATGGAGCTGATCCTCGACGACGAAGGCCAGAAAGAGCTGAATCGCCTGTGGAATGATTTTGATTATGTAGCAGCTTACACCGGCCGTACATGGATTCAGTACTACTTGAATCAGAGTGGTGAAGTTGCAGGTAAAGGGGCCGAGGCAGGCTCCCCGCGACCCTTGGATCATGAGATCACGGATGAAGCCGTGATCATGCAAATGAAACAGGCCTATCTGGCGAAGGCCGCGGCGAATCCCGCCAACGATCCAATGGCGCCAACAGCCATCCGCGATCACTTCGACCGCGTCAATGCCACCCTTCGCGATCTGGAGAAACAGCACACAGCCGCTGAGCCAAAAAATCTCGAGGCGCTTTTTCAATTCGCCGCCAAGGCTTATCGGCGCCCGCTTACCGCGCGTGATCGCGACGAACTGATCACGTATTATCACGGGCTGCGTGAAAAGGGCGCTCTTTCGCATGAAGATGCCATCCGGAATTCCATCGTCGGCATCCTGATGTCGCCTGACTTCCTTTATCGGATCGATCTCCTGGACTCCAGCATGGCGGCCGTTGGCTCTCCCACCCGGAAGGTGGCATTGAAGACCGCAACCGGCATTCAAGCCCGGGCGCTAGGGTCGTATGCTCTGGCGAGCAAGTTAAGCTACTTTTTGTGGTCGAGCATGCCCGATGAAGAGCTCTTGCGGCACGCCGCAGCGGGCGATCTGCAAAAGCAGGATGTTCTTCTCGACCAGACCCGCCGCATGTTGAAGGATGAAAAGGTTCGGGCTCTGGCAACGGAATTCGGCGGCAACTGGCTCGATTTCCGGCACTTCGAAACCAACAACACCGTTGATCGGACTCGCTTCCCCAGCTTCAACAACGATCTGCGGGAAGCTATGTATCAGGAGCCCATCCGGTTTATCGAAGACACGATTCGTAACGATCGCTCCGTCCTCGACATGTTGTACGGAACCTACACTTTTGTCAATCCGGTTCTAGCCAAGCATTACGGAATGCCGGAAGTGGCCGGCAATCAGGATACGTGGGTGCGAGTCGACGATGCCGCCAAATACCAGCGAGGCGGCCTGATTCCCATGGCGGTCTTCCTGACGGAGAATTCGCCCGGTCTGCGAACCAGCCCGGTAAAGAGAGGCCATTGGCTCGTCCAACGGGTGCTCGGTGAGGTTATCCCTCCACCGCCCCCCGTAGTTCCAGAGCTTCCCGCGGATGAGGCGAAATCCGACTTGCCGCTGCGCGCGATGCTAGCCAAACATCGCGAAAACCCGATGTGCGCCACCTGTCATGCGCGTTTTGATTCCTTCGGCCTTGTATTCGAAGGCTATGGACCAGTCGGCGAGGCGCGCACAGTCGATCTCGCCGGCCGTCCCGTGGATACGAGCGCCGTTTTCCCTGGCGGGAGCCAAGGCTTGGGAGTGGCTGCCGTCGAGAATTACATCCACGAGCATCGCCAGGCGGACTTTGTGCAAAACCTCTGCGGTAAATTGCTGGCGTATGCTTTGAACCGCTCCCTGCAACTTTCCGATGAAGCCATAATCGATCGCATGAAAACCAAGCTTGCTGCGAAAGACTATCGTTTCGATTCGCTAGTAGAAACCATAGTCACTAGTCCACAGTTTCTTGACGCGCGAATTGCGGTTTCGCGTGAAACGCCCGAATCGTCAGAATCCAGGAGATGATGAACATGCCCCATTCGAAAAAAACCGACGCGCCTCGCTTTACCCGCCGCACCGTGCTTCGCGGGGTCGGCTGCGCCATGGCCCTCCCGTGGCTTGAATCCCTAGATGCTTTTGCCGATACGCCGGCGGCTTCGGCCTTTCCGAAGCGTTTCGGCATCATGTTCCTTGGGAATGGCATCAATGAGGATCATTGGAGCGCCGAGGGTTCGGGTGCGGCCATGAAACTCAGCAAGACGCTGCAGCCGCTCGAGCCGCTGAAACAGAAGATCAATGTCATTGATGGGCTTTTCGTCAAGTCTCTAACCGGGCAGGGCATTCACCCCGCGCAGACCGGTAGCCTGCTCTCTGGGGCGCATATTTCAAAGGGCGCCATCATCCATTCGGGCATCAGCGTCGATCAAATGATCGCCAATCGCGTGGGCGGCGATACGCCGCAATCCAGCATCGTCTTGGCTTGCGATCAGCCCATGACTGGCTACCACGAGACAAATTTCTCACTGGCCTACAGCTCGCACATCTCTTGGCAGACTCCCGATTCTCCCGTTCCGGTTGAAGTTTACCCGTCGCTGGCGTGGGACAACCTGTTCGACAACCGCGGTAGCCTGCTGAATATCAGCGTCCTCGATCGCGTGAAAGACCGTGCGGAAGAGCTGACTACGAAAATTAGCTCGGGCGACAAGAGCAAGCTGGACGAATATCTGACCAGCGTGCGCGAAGTCGAGAAACGCGTCGAAGGGATGCGCAAGGATAAGGACGGCGCCGATGACGCGGCCAAAGCCAAGAACACCGTGGCGTCCACCATGGACCGGCCGGCGAATGGGCTACCCGAAGATCTGCGCGAGCACGCTCGCCTGATGAGCGACATCATCGCCATCGCGTTCCAAACCAACAAAACCCGTGTCGCTTCGTTGATCATATCCCGCGATCTCTCGGCGATGTATTATCCCTTCCTCGATGTGAAAGACGGGCACCATTCCGCCTCTCACAACAACAACTCCGATGGCTATGAGCGCATCGCCCGTTTCCACGTCGAGCAGTATGCCTATCTGGCTTCCAAGCTCGACAGCATGAAGGAAGGCAATGGCACGGTTCTCGACAACACCTGCCTGATGTTCCTTTCCAATTTATGGATTGGCCGCAAGCACGATAACACCCGACTTCCGCTTATATTGGCAGGCGGACTCGGCGGGACTCTCGAGACCGGGCGCACCATAAACTGCCTGAAAGACGGCGAAGACAATCGCAAAATGTGCAGCTTGTATCTTTCGCTGATGGACCGTTTCGGAGTCAAACTGGAACAGTTCGGCGACGCCCGTACCCGGCTGGAAAAGCTCTAGATCCAACCCGGCGGAAACGCCGAACTAAATGCCTTCTTGCGCGGCGGCCCCCGAGGGCTGCCGCCTTCCCCTTTCCGTAGCCTCTTGCCAAGCGCACCGCTTAGTGGCTCATCGCGTAGGTGACATAATTGACGCCGATGCGAATGCCCAGCGCCGAAAACTGCTGCGGATATTCCGGGTTGTCCGCATGCTCCCAGGAATCCCCTAGATCCATATCGTGGCAGATGGCCACCATTACGCGTCCGTGGTCGTCGTAGATACCGCGCCAGTAAGGTTTGTAGCCGTCATATTCGTAAGTGTTGCCTGAGCGGACGTATTGTTCGCCGGGCACCTGATACCGGTCGCTCAGGTCGTACACAATGTGAAAGATGGGGTCGTTGTTGTCCAGGTCCACGATCTCCCGGTCGGGAAAAACGCGTTTCATACCTGCCAGAAATACGGCCCACTCCTCGGTCCCGTGGAAGTCGTCGCACATAAAGAATCCACCGCGCAGTAGAAATTCGCGTAGCGATTTCGCCTGAGCATCGGTTAGATTCCAGTGGCCAACCTCCACCCCATAGAGCCACGGCCAGTCGTACTGGTCGCTGTCGTCGAGATTGATAGGCTCTTCAGCCGACCGCGTGTGGATGCGCGTGAGGCGCCGTAATGCCACGGAAAAATGCCGGTCGGAGCGCGGATAATCCATCGTCCAATATGCGCCGCGGCCGCCTTGCCTCCAGTCGGAATTCATGCCGAAGCGCCCGAATCCTCCGAACCGCCCGCGCCCGTGCACGCCGGGCATCGTAGGGTACATCAACCGGGCAAACACCCATTCCGTCTTTTCCTGATAATCGGGCGGAATGGGGAAGTCGTTATATTCGAAGGCCGGGTATTCTACGAACGCCTTCTGTGCGAAGAGTGCGCCGGCGCATACCGCGAACCCCGCAAGAGACCAAACAGCAATTCCTCGCCGCGCCATTGTTCTAAAGAATAGCATCGGAAAGCTTCCGAGGGTCTGTTGACCGCCGAGCTTGCAGCCTTGGACGCGACCTTGTTTCACGCGCGGGCGCACGGCTTGAGGTCCTACGATGCTTCCTACTTGCAGCTTGCGTTGCGCGAGCGAGTGCCGCTCGCCACGCTCGACAGCAAAATGCGTGAGGCTGCGAATGCGGCCGGCGTGAAGATTTAAGTCTGACCTACGCCTTCAGCATGGATGTTTTAATCGAACGGAACGGACTTCAGAGAAGCGAATTCAACCGGCTTATGGCAGCGGGTAAAATGATGCGCGCCGGCCCGGGAACGTGGCACGGCACCCTCGCAGGTCCAAGCTCGTAAAACAAAGAAGCGACAAGCCGAACTGGCGCTTGGAAATAGCAAACGGCACGATCCCCCAACGCCGAAACCGCTGCTTGATTGATCTTGAAAAAAGGACATTTCTAATGAGGCGAAACGAGGGACATTTCTAAGAGGCATGACATCCTGGAAAATAGCCTCGGAAAATAGCGCTTGCTTTTCTCTGCAAGTTCAGGCAATCTAATAAGTTTTCCCCATCCTTTCATGCTAGTACGCGTGTTGTATCACGATCATTGCTTCGACGGCGCGGCTTCGGCCGCGTTCTTCAGCCGTTTTATAGACGGCGCCATCCATCCGGGCGCGCGCTTCGAATACGCCGGCATGGCCCACAGCGCCGACCAACAGTTCGATCCAGCGCTGTTCATTGGCGATGAAAACGCAATCGTCGACTTTAAATATTCCAGCGACCCGCGCCTCACATGGTGGTTTGACCATCACCAAAGCGCCTTTCTAAATACGGCCGACGCCGAGCATTTTCGCCAGGATACCACCGGAAAAAAGCTCTACGACCCTAGCTACAAATCATGCACTGCCTTTATCCGCGACGTGGCATGCCAAAAATTCAATTACCGTGCACCCGATTTAGAGGACTTGGTGAATTGGTCGCTTGTCATCGATGGCGCACAGTATCCCGATGCGAAGACGGCGGTTGAATTGGGCGCGCCGGCCATGAAACTCACGCTCGTGATCGAAGCCGCCAAGGGGTCGGGCGTCGTACAGAAGATTATCGGTTGGATGCAGCATCGCAAGCTGGAAGACATCGTCGAAACGGCGGAAATACAGGAATTGTTTGAGCCCCTCTTTAGAAAGCATCTCGAGTCGATCGGATTGATTGGGAACCTGGCGAAGGAAGATGGCGGAGTGGTGTTTTTCGACTTAGCGGGGCATGCAATCGAGGGATATAACAAATTCATTCCCTATTATCTATTTCCAAAATCGACCTACACGGTCTCGGTAATGCCTTCGAGCACGCGCACGAAGGTCTCCGTGGGCTCGAATCCATGGACGCCCGTCGAACCGCTGCACAATCTGGCGACCATTTGCGAACGTTATGGCGGCGGGGGCCACGCGCGCGTTGGCGCGATCAGCTTTGAGCCCGGAGCGCTGGAGAAGGCGCGGCGAGTCGCCGCGGAAATTGTGGCCGAGTTGAAGGAATAGCTCCCTAACGCGCCGCGTTCTTGTAGACCTTGCCGTCTCGCATCACAAAGACCACGCGACGCACGGCGGTGATGTCGGTTAGCGGGTCGCCGGCAACGGCTACGAGATCGGCGCGCATCCCAGGCGCAATCGTTCCAATCTCCTTGCTCAGCCCAAGCGAATCGGCGGAAATGGAAGTCGCGCTCATAATCGCGTCCATAGGCTTTTCGCCGGCGTCCTTTACCCGATAGATGAACTCTTCCGCGTTGCGTCCATGCGCGCCGGCCACCGCGTCGGTCCCAAAGGAAATCTTGATATGGCGGGCGCGCGCGCGGCGGATCACATCGTGGGTCGGCGCCAGGCCCCTTTGCAAAGTCGCAAGCTGTTGCTCGGTAAAGGTGTAGGCGTCTTTGTTCTCCAGATAGTTGTGTAGCACGAGCAGATTCGGGTCGAAGAACGTCCCGCGCTGGTACATCAAGTCGAGCGTTTCATCCTTCAGGAACGTTCCGTGCTCAATAGAGGTGCATCCGGACAGAACCGCAGCGCGGGCGCCGGCGTCGCCGATTGCATGAACCACTGAGCGCATGCCAACAGCTTTGGCTTCGCCGCAGACGGCTTGAATCTGTTGGTCGCTCATGCTCTGGTCGCCGCCGGCGCCGAGTCCACTCGTGGCGAAGAGCTTGATCACGTCTGCGCCGTCTGCCTTGTCTTTGTGCACCATCTCGCGCAACTCGTCAGGCGTCCAAACGTGCGGCTCGCCGCGGCCCGCACGCGCGCCCTGAATCTGAATCAGCGAGGTGAGCACCCGCGGCCCAGGGAGAACTCCTTCGTCGATGCGATCCCGCACAGGCTTATCCGCCATATTTCCCACGCTCTGCACCGTAGTGAAGCCGCCCAGCAGCGTCATCCACGCATCGGCTTCCGTGTAGAGCGCCATGTTCTTCCGGCTTACCGCCGCCCGCGATCGATTTGTGATTGGCATCCAAATGCCAGTTGAGGTGGATGTGGGTGTCGATCCATCCGGGCATAACCGTGAGGCCCCGCAGGTCATAGCCGGCCTTGGCGGAGCCGCGCCCAACGGACACGATGCGTCCGCCTTCGATGACGATTTGTTGGTCGTGAAGCGTGCCGCCGATTCCATCGAGAATGGTGCTTGTCTCGATCACGACGTGATTCTGAGCCGCGGCGAGTGCCGCAAAAATAAAGAACGCGATCGGACGCATGAATCCGATTGTATGCGCGATCAAACTGTGGCGGCGCGCGTGTGTTCCGTTCCCGGTTCGGTAGCGACCATCGGATAGACTATGCCGGCGATAACCGCGCCGACTATAGGCGCCAGCCAAAATAGCCACAGTTGCTCGAGCGCCCATCCCCCGGCGAAGAGCGCCGGAGCCGTACTGCGCGCCGGGTTAACCGAAAGGTTGGTGACCGGTATTCCGATAAGGTGAATCAGCGTCAAACCAAGGCCGATCGCGATAGGCGCAAATCCCTTGGGTGCGCGTCGATCGGTAGCGCCTTGAATAATCAAGAGGAACATGAAAGTAAGAACAATCTCGGCTACCAGACATGCCGTCATCGAGTATTGGCCGGGCGAGTGTTCGCCATACCCGTTGGATGCGAAGCCGCCCGCGAGGCTGAAGCCGGCTTTGCCGGTAGCGATTACGTAGAGCACGCCCGCCCCCGCGATTCCACCCAGCAACTGCGCAACGATATACGCCGGCAACTCCCCGGCGGGAAAGCGCTTGCCCACCGCCAGTCCAATCGAGACCGCCGGATTCAAGTGGCAGCCCGAAATATGGCCTATGGCGTACGCCATCGTAAGTACGGTTAAACCGAAGGCGAGCGCTACGCCTGCAAAACCAATTCCAAGATTGGGGAATGCGGCGTCAAGAACAGCGGCGCCGCAACCCCCGAAGACTAGCCAGAACGTACCGATAAACTCGGCTGCAGCTCGTTTTCCTAGATGCATCGAAGTAGCCTTTCACGGCTTCAGTATCCCGCAAAACATGGCGGTGAACTACGGGGATTATCCCTTTCGCAAGAATTACTTCTTGTAACTTTCCGAAGTTCGTTAATAATAGTCGGGCAATTCCGCAGCCGACTATGAAGCGTTATTCTATCTTATTAAAAGGAATCACGGGCAATCGCGACTGTCGAAATGTAATCGGCTAATCTGCTTGGAAAACTCACCTTTTCCTGCCGACTACTTGTAAACTCGATTGAAACAACTTAATGTCACGGAAGTATCCTTTCTACTGAAGATGTTTATATGGGATAAGCCATTCGTTCTTTGAGCGCATGGGTTAGCGGACGTGATGAAGGGCGATGGCGTCCAATTATCGCTGCGGCCATCACAGCCTGACTATTTACTCAACGATAAAACCGTCCAGGTCGACAAAGCACCCGGCAGCCCGCGGATTTTGCAAACCGGTTGTACGAACCTCGATTACGTGCTCACCTGGCCGGAGTCCATCATATCTTCGCCGGCTATTCCATGCGGTGCTGGGGCCATAAAGATCGAGGCGATCTCTGAGTTGATCGTCGATCCACACTTCCGCGATTCCGCGATTACTCGCCCGTGTATAAATGTACGTAATTGCGTCTCCCGAAAAGGTCAGCGAGACAGAGGATCCCGGTATGTTGGAGTAGGTCAGGGTGTGGCGATAAGCATCCTGGAACTGCGAGTCGCGGGTCCACGGCAGTCGCAAGCGCATTCGTGGGTCGGCATCATCATACTCTCCTGGCGGGGCCGCTCCTTCGCGGGAGACTGTAACTGGTTCGGCGGGCCGTGGCGCCACGTGGTCCGGGTCCAGATGATAAAGGCGGGCGCCCTCCGATTCACCTGCCTTCCGGATTCCCCAGGCCGCCGCATTTTCGCTGAAATCGTTTGCTCCAAAGGTGGTCGGCGTCACCAGGAGATAGTGAATGCCTTGCGCCAGCATTGCCCGAATCGCCTGTTCACGGAGATTGGCCGCCAGGTCCACCGGAGTGACCGATGAGGGACCCGACAAGTCGCGCCATTGGCCAAGCGCGTCCATGCCGCGCAGACGCGCGTGGCTATGCACCGCATCCGAAGACACAAGCAGGCTAACCCGGTCGATTAGTCTCGGCTCGCCAAGATCGGCTTCCAGGTACATGCCAGGCGCTGCGTCTTCCCAAGAGCGCCAACGTGTTACTAAACTGCCGTCAAATGCAAACCGGGCGTCCCACGGATTTGGGTTACTGGTCATTCGCCATGTTCGGTCGGCCACCAGCCGCTTTCCGCCTTCCAGCAGTTGAAACTCCGAAACACTCCACATCTCTCCGGAAAGCCGCGCCGTCTGAAGGGCGCGTACCCGCCGCAATAGGGTTGGCGGGAACTGATAATTTACGGCGCGCACCGGACACGCTCCGAACATCAAAGCGGTTCGGAGAATGTCCGCGAGCATTTCATTCTTTGCCCCGTTCTGTCCGTCCACTATCTCGCGCATCGTCCAGGCGAGAGGAATCGGCTCCAGCGAGAACACTCTCTTTCCGGGCGGGACCTGGCGTTCAATCATACGGTCGATCAGATAGCCGGGATTGCCGCGCGCGAGATACTCCTCCTCGGTCTCAACGCGGAACGCAGCGCGCACAGGTAATGCCGCGATGCGCGGAGCATAGCGATCAAAATATCGTACTGGCGATGCGTACCACGATAAAAACGCATGCAGCGCCATAACGGCCGCCAGGAGCCACGACGGGAGTTCGACCGCGAAAGCCAAGGCCAGTGAGAGGGGCGGCAATGCCGGAATGAGGAACCGTGAACCAATATTCAGGAACCAAGGTAGGGCGAAGAAGGCTCCGGCCAGCAGAAGCCGGCGTCCGGCGGCGCGCCGTAAAGATAGCAGCGCCACCGGCATCAGCAGGAAGACGGGGCCGAAGAATCCTTGCAGCCTCTCGCCCTTGACGGCTAACTCCCACGGCGCCGCAAGCCAGTTTGTGAGGTGATAGTGGCGGAGATAAGCGCGGTAGTCGTGCTCAAAGGACACATGCACAAACGGATTTGGAAACAGGTGGTTCGCAAATGGCGCGAGCGGATTGCCGGTCTCGACCGCATTTTTGATCATCCAGGGCAGGATATAGATTGCGGCCAGCGCACTAACTGTAAGTAGGGACTTGAGAATTGGCCGTTGGCTGCGCCAAAGCCTCCAACTTACAAAGCCGATTGCATACGGGACCCCGATGCCCGCAGTGTATTTCACGGCAAAAGAGAAGCCTGCCAGGATGCCGATTGGGATGAGAAGACTAGGCGCCGTAGTGACTTCCCAAACCTGTAACAGATAAAACAGTGCGAACAGCACCGTTGCCGCTGCGACATCCACGTAAGCCGACGTTCCATCCCATCCCATGAGCGGCGAAGCGAAAACCAGGAATGCCGCCGCTGCCGCTGGGATGGGAAAGCCGAAACGGCGGCCGTAGCACACCATCATCAACGGCAGATCAACCAGGAAGAGAAAGTGGACCATGGCTGCGCTGGAGTGGCCTCCAAGTGCGACCGCCGGCAGAAAGAGGAGTTCGATGCCTTGTGGGAGGCTGGCGTAGAAATCGCCTTCAATCTTTTCAAAGCCGTGCGCGTGAAGATAGCGATCGACGAATGGCAGGTGATAGGCCGCGCCATCCGGACTCATCTCAGGCGCCATCGCATTCACCAGATAGACAACGCCAAAGCATGCGAAAAGCGCCGCTGCGAGCCACATCCACTGGCGGGGGAGCGGCATCAACCGGACGGACGCTGAGATTCTTTTACTCAGACCGAATGCGACGGCAGTTACCAATAAACCAATGCTGATAAACGCGCTTGTTCGCGCCAGATGAATAGATGAGAGGAAAAAGATGATCTCGCTGAAGCATGCCGAACCAGCTACAAATGCCAGCGAGAGGTATTCGGTCCGTTCCAGTTTTAGAGCAAGCCGCTGGAACAAAACCAGTCCAATACAGAGGGACACGAACCCCGACAAGAATGCGCCGGCGAGAGTGCCGAATACTTCCTGCATCGATGTCCCGATCTGCCGACGCTAGTCTACCAGACCCAGATGGCCCTGGTGAGTCAACGGCTTATTTTCTTTTTACAGTGACGCGAGTCGTGGGACGGATCCCTGCGACATAGACGATTCCGGCGTTGCTTGACACTCCGTCCACCGTGACCACCAGCCTTTGGGCGCCGGCCCCAGTCGCAGGAATGCGGAGAGTGACCTGAAACAGACCGATAGTGTTGGGGCTGAGTCCCGCGAATACAATCTCGGCCGGGCGTCCCTCAAGGGCTGCGGTCACGGGAAAAACAGCACGCGCAATAGGATTGGCCGGAGCGGGCGCGCCCGATGCTACCGGCGGCGCTACAGCCCCTTGGCCGGTAAGGTACACCGATATCAGTGAGCCTGCCTGCGCCGGCGTTGCCGGAGTGTTGGGAGATCCATCCGCATTTTGCACGGTCGGCTGGCTCTGATCATTCGTGAAGATGCCGGGGGCTGCCGGCGCGACGGTGAGGGTGATGGCTGCCGGCGGCATTTGCGGCGATTGAAGTACCGCGGTTGCAGGCCCGGGCGAGGCTTCAAAAGGCACTTGGGCGTTGATTTGACCCGGACTGACATACAGAAGCGGGCAAGGGATTCCACCGATAGAGAGCGCCAGCCCTGCCAGACTCTGCGGCAATGGCCCGGCTGTGCCGGAGACCGAAGTCGATGCAAAGTTAGAGCCAAAGATCGAGATGAGGGACCCTGGCGCCACCGGCCCCGGCTGATGGGTGGCTGCATTTACAAGCGTCAAGGGCACCGGCTGAGGCGGCTCGTTGAGCAAGCCAAAAACCGCGACTGAGCCGCCCGTTCCTACATAGACTTTGCCGTTTGCCACGGTCGCCAGTGAGAATTTCACGAACTGACCCAGGGCATCGCGGACGGGGTTCAACTGGCTATTGTAGAGTTCGCTCGCCAGATTGGAAGCATCGTAAGCGTGCAACGTTCCACCCAAACCAGGTTCGACGACCCAGACGATTCCATTCGTCGAGTGGTTCGAACTGACGGTCGGGGCAGCGCCTAGTTCGCCGAACGCTTGGTGGGATTGTGACGATGGCGATGGCGTCACATGCGCATCGGAGATGGCGAAGGCCTTGAGCGAATCTTGCGCGGCCGCAAAATACAGAGTGTGGTTGAAGTAAACCGGGCCGCCGTAGACGGGTCCGATTGCTCCGGCGATTGACTGTACGATCTGTGTATCGCCGGCGGGGTTGAAATGGCCCATTTGATCGCGATCGAGCAGGTAGATGCGGCCCTCCTTGCCAGCGCCCGCCAGCAGATGCCGGTGGGCCGCAGTGCCGGTGTCATCCGGAAGCAAAACGGCTCCGCTCGAACCGAGGTCGATGTCTGCGCGATTCAAGCTCAGTTGGTTGAAGGGCGTGAAGTAGTCGGCGATGGTCAGCCCCGCGCCGGAAGAGAGCTTGATGAAACTATCCCCGAGGTCGGCGCCGCTCGAATCGCCATCGAACGGCCCGTTGCCCGAAACCACATAGATGTTGCCTACTGCGTCGGCAGCGGGCGCGGCGCCGCCCATCCACAGCGAGCCCTGGAACGCGTTTGGCGAATCGTTGAATATGGCCATCTGGTGGAGATCCGCGGCATCATACCCGATCAGCCAGCCGTGATATGACCCGGCATCGCAATGCGACGTCCAGGCCGTGTAGACAACGCCATTCAACAGCAGAAGGCCCGCGCGGTTCTTGTAAAGGTAAGGATGGAACGGAACCGTCGTCTGTCCGAAATTGTCGCCAGTGCCCGGCACGGAGGCTCCGATGATCACCGGACTTCCCGGCCGTTCGGCTCCGGTAGTGATATCCAGAGCATGGAGGCGGTGGAAGAACTCGCCGCGCAGAATGGTGCTCGCGACCACGTACAGAGTGCCTGTGGCAGGATCGATCACCGGCGTGCCGGTTATGCCAAGCTCGGGGCTGATGGATTGGCAGCCCAGAACATCCGTCACGCTTAGCGTGGTCTCGCCCGTCGAAGGGTCCGTGAAGTTAACGTGCCAGAGGGGAGTGGCGTTCGTTCCGGCGTTGGAATCGGCATCGAATGCATAGACGCTATCGTGCTCCGTGGCGACGAATACGACGTTATGGATACCCTTACCCGGAACATTCACCAACGACGCATAAAGCGGCTGCGCATACACCTGCCCATCGACGGGCAGTGAGAAAAGCTTCCCAAACCCGTACGGATTCACATTCGCCGGCGTCAGGATCGACTCCTCGGGATTTACCCCGGAGCGGGCGAGATCGTTACGATTAGTGGTCACGCCAACTTGGCCTTGCGCGGTAATAGCCGTGAGAAGAAGGAAAAAGACCAGTGGCACAGTGGGCGGTAGATTAACCTACGAAAGGCCGATGCATTCCACGGGAGAGCAGCGCAAGAAATTAGAAGAGAGAGAGCAGGGCTGTGAAGGAACGTTCAATCCCGAGCTTGTCGAACATGTTCGACCGGGTCGCTGGGAGCGACGGGTGCGAGAACGCCTATTGCACCCCGGAATAGCTGCTCATCGACTCTTTGACGTTAAGCCCACCATCGACAACAAAGGACTACCCGTTCATTTGCAACTGCTAACATTCGCGATTCTCATGCCTGGAGAGCAGTAATCACAGCGACGTTGTAAACATCTTCCGCGGAACATCCGCGCGAGAGATCGTTGGCAGGCTTGGCCAGCCCCTGCAGAAGCGGTCCAATGGCCGTAGCGCCGCCTAGACGCTCCACCAGTTTGCACGCAATGTTCGCCGACGCGAGATTCGGAAAGATGAGCGTATTAGCGCGACCGGCGACACGCGATCCAGGAGCTTTGGAACTGCCAACCGCCAGCGACACCGCGGCGTCGGCTTGCAGTTCGCCATCGATGTTGAGTTCAGGGGCGCGCTGTCGCGCGATGCGCAAGGCTTCCACAATCTTGTTTACCTGATCGTGCTTTCCGCTGCCCTTGGTCGAAAAGCTCAGCAAGGCAACCGCCGGCTCGGTATTCAGCAGAGCACGGGTCGTGGCCGCGGTGGCGATAGCGATATCGGCGAGTTCCACTGCGCAAGGCTCAATGACAACAGCGCAATCGGCAAAGGCCATGATGCCGTTATGCCCGTGCGAGAGATCGCGCAGCGCCATCAAAAAAACACTGGAAACAAGTTTTGCGCGAGGGTGCGGACCGACAGCGTGCAGCAATGCGCGAACAGTATCGGCCGTGGTATTCGCGGCCCCGCCAACAAAACCATCCGCTTCGCCTAATCCAACCATTAACGCGGCGAAATAAAGAGGCTTGCGCGCCGTTTTGGCGGCTTCCGTTTGGGTGATGCCTTTAGCGCGGCGGCGCTCGTAGTAATACGCTGCATATTTAGAAAATTCCGGCGTAGCTTCAGGATCGGCGAACGCCACTCCGGCCGGCGTCTTGGCGGGTGCGGGTCCGATGAGAATGGGCTTGACTACGCCGTCGGCAGCCAGGCGCGAAGCAGCTTCAAGAATACGAGGATCGCCGCCTTCCGGAAAGACGATGGTCTTCTGCAACCTGCGGGCGCGTTCGATCGCGCCGCGCATGAAGTGTACCGCGGATTCGGAAAGGGCCATATCGAAACAGAGCTATTATCGCGAAAAATCTGGTGAGCACGGTGGGACTCGAACCCACAACCACCGCCTTAAAAGGGCGATGCTCTACCATTGAGCTACGTGCCCGCTTGGGAATGGAAAGCGCGGAAGAACCTACTGCTCATTCAGTTTATCAGACCCTTCGCTATACTTGTTCAGACCGATGTCCCGGCTTGCCCGCCGCTTCTTCATCCTCTTTCTCGCTATCGCCACAACGCTCGCTGTTGGAACGGTAGGCTTCGTCTTGACGGATAATTATCCGCCGTTCGATGCCTTCTACATGACCCTTACCACTATGACCACGGTGGGGTACGGCGAGGTGCATCCGCTTTCCACGCGCGGGCGGGTGTTCAATTCGTTTCTGATTTTCTTCGGCGTCACTACGCTGTTTATCGCCGTGGGCGCGATGACGCAGACCATTATCGAATGGGAATTCGGCGACGCAACCGGGAAGCGGCGGACCAAACGTATGATCGACAAGCTGAAAGATCACTATATTATTTGCGGTTACGGACGCGTTGGGCGGGGCGCCGCGGAGGAGCTATCGCGCGCGGGTGCGCCTTTGGTGGTAATTGACAGCAATCCCGACCGCGCCGAGCGCGCCATGATGGCCGGCCGGCTGGCTGTCGCCGCCGATTCGACGCGTGACGATACCCTGCGTCAGGTAGGAATTGAACGCGCGCGAGGCCTGGTGGCCGCGCTTTCGAGCGATGCCGATAATCTCTTTGTGTTGCTTTCCGCCAAGGGTTTGAATCCGCGAATCTATGTCGCGACGCGCGCCGCGGAGGAAGGGGCCGAAGAGAAAATGCGCCGTGCTGGCGCCGATTCGGTGTTTGCGCCTTACGCCATCACCGGCCATCGCCTCGCGCATGCGCTGTTGCGTCCCCACGTCGTGCAGTTTCTCGATTTCACTACCACCACGAACCTGGGCGAAGACATCTCCATTGAACAGGTTCCCGTTGCCGGGCGCAGTCAAATGATTTCCAAGACTCTTCGCGAAATGCAGATCGGGCGCGATCTAGGCGTCATCGTAATGGCGATTCGTGGCGGTGATGGAAACATGATCTTCAATCCCCCCGCTGATACGCCAATTCGTGGCGGAGATTTTCTCATTGTGATGGGTCGGCAGCAAAACCTGCGCACGCTGGAGCAGTTATTAGGCAATGAAAGCGCATCCGGTTGATATAATTGAGTAACTTCATGGCCAAATGCTTCACGTTACGGGAGGCCCAGAGCCTTCTGCCCAAGGTGGAGCGTCTTCTCCAAGATGCGATGCGCCTCAAACCGGAATTCGATGAGGCAGCCAGCGCCGTCAATCGGATGAAAGAACGCATCCATATCATGGGAGGCACGTTGGTCGATCGCGTTGCGGCGATGGAAACGCGCCAGCGTAAGGAAACTTCTTCAAAACTGCTCCGCCAGGCGGTGCAGGAAATTCTCGACATGGGCGTGCAGATCAAAGATCTCGAATCAGGTTTGGTGGATTTCCCCACGCGCTTCTACGGACGTGACGTTTATCTGTGCTGGAAATTCGGCGAATCCGATATTGAGTTTTGGCACGGCGAGGAAGGCTTTCGTGGCCGCAAGCCGATCGACCGGGATTTTTTAGACCACCATGGCGAATGACGGCCGCGAAACCGAGATTAAGCTAGCTGCAGACAGCCTAAAGGTAGCCCGGCGTCGCTTGCGTGCTGCTGGATTTCAAGTTGTCAAACGCCGGGTTTTCGAAAATAACACAGTCTACGACACGGACGCGGCGGACCTTCGACGCTCCACTCGCTTGTTGCGCCTGCGTGAGGTTGGCAAGAATTTTAAGCTCACATATAAAGGGGAGCCTGAACCGGGGAAGCACAAGAGCAAGGAAGAGATTGAAACAGATGTCGCCGATGGCGCCGCATTTGTCACGATTTTGCAGCGCCTTGGATACCTTCCCCGTTTTCGGTATGAGAAATACCGCACTGAGTTTCAGAAGCCGCGCTCCAAAGGGATCGCGACCCTGGACGAGACGCCGATTGGAATATATCTTGAACTAGAGGGCGATCCTGATTGGATCGACCGCACGGCGCGTAAGCTAGGGTATGAGGAAAAAGACTACATAACCGATAGCTATGCGCGCCTGTTTTTCGATTGGCGGTCGAGCAATAACTCATCCGCCAGCGATATGTTATTTAGCAATCCCATTCACGGCGACGAGGGCCCCCGGCAATAGTGGAACGGCTGGCTTTTTCTCGGGTTGATCGACGCGCGTTGGCTTTGCGTTGGGGTCCGCCGATGGCGCGATCCTTTCATCGACTGTTTTCTTACCAGGCTTAGCGGCTGCTGGATCGGCGGCATCCTCGCCGCCATTTTCCCACCAGACGGTGCTTTGCACGCAGTACATAGTCAGGATACTGAGCAGATCGTGCAGCGAGTTAGCTTCATCGCCGTCGATGTTCCGCTTCAGGTCCTTCAAGGCCATTGATGCCTCGCTGGGAGATACTTCGTAGCGATCGCTTGTTTTCGCCACGAATGCGCCATTTACTTCTACACCTTTTTGAACTACCCAGACCAGCTTGTGCGTATCTAGATCCCAGGTCACCGAAGCCAGACGCTTGTATTCTTGTGAGCCAGAGGCAGGGTCGGCTGCGGTTGCCGAGGGAGATTCCGGCAAAAGTTGAGTTTTGGGGCCGGTCTTCATGTCTTGCGCGAAGGAAAGAGTGGCGCAAGAAAATAGCACAATCAGCGTTGTCTTCATTGTTCAGTTCCTCGATTTCCGGCTCCGTGCGAAGCCCCTGTTCACGCCAGGAAGTAAGCACTTACCGGGCCAATGAACATCCAATACAAAGGAACTGTGTGGCGTATTACGCGCGGGCCTTGTCCACCGCTGCAAGGAACTGCCGCGCGCGTTCTTCGATCACGTCGAAGCGGCCTTCTTTCATTAAGCCCCCATCCACTAACTCACCCCCGATACCCAGGGCGCAAGCGCCTGCCTTAAAGAAATCGCCGACGCTTTCGAGCGAGACGCCGCCTGTAGGAACCATTTCAATCTGTGGATACGGCCCCTTAAGCGCCTTAATATATTTCGCGCCACCCATATTGCCGCAAGGAAAGACTTTGACCGCGTCGGCCCCCGCTTCCCAGGCCGCCAGGACCTCTGTGGGAGTGAGAGCGCCGGGGAATATGGCCTTTGAATATCGTTTCGCCATCTCAATCGTCGCGGGACGCATATTAGGCGCAACCAAGAATTCCGCGCCTGCCAGAATAGAGGCACGCGCCGTTTCCGCGTCCAGAACCGTGCCGGCGCCAAGCAGCATTGATCCGCCAAAGAGGTCGGCTAGTTTTTCCAGAGCGCGTAAGGCCCCAGGCACTGTCATGGTGATCTCCGCCGCAAGAATTCCCCCTCGGCGGCACGCATCTACGCCCTGGATGGCATGCTCGGCCGTGGCCGCGCGAACCACAGGGATGATGCCGATCTTTATAATGGATGCTAAGCTTTCACGAGCGTTCACCATCACAAGTTATCATGCACGCGGGTTATCCTATTTCCTTGACGCCTCGAAGCAGTTCCGAACATCAGAGCCCTGAGCCTGAAAAACAGACGCCCCGGGTCACGGTGGTAGTGGTTTCCCACAACCGCCAGGGGATGCTCCGAACCTGCCTGGAAACACTGGAAAAATCCGAAGGCCGTGACAAGCTCCAGATTGTGGTGGTAGATAACGGCTCGTTGGACGGCGCCGCGCAGCTCGATGCCGATTTCCCGGATCTTCAATGGATCCGTCTGCCCAAGAATTTCGGCCTGACAAAGGCGATGAATTTGGGATGGCGCGCGGCGGACGCGGAGTACGTTTTTTTCCTGCACGACGATACCGAAATTCCGCCAGACGCCGTCATGCGGCTCGCCGATGTCCTCGATGCCAATCCCGATGCCGCAGCGGTCTGCCCGTTACTGGTAGATCGTGAGGGACGCCCCGCGCCGCAATTCGGCAATCTGCCTCCCGATGGCAAGTGGCGGCCCGCAAATCCCACGAGCGATGCGCTTGTTACAGTCGAATACCCGCGCGCCGCGGCCTTGATGGCGCGCGTGTTTTACATCAAGGCAACCCGTCAAATCGACGAGCGGTTTGGGCAATTCGGCGGCGATGCCGACCTCGCAGCGCAGTTCCGTCGTGCGGCAAAGAAGGTCCTGCTCGTTCCAGGCGTGCGTGTGTTCCATTTGGGCGCCGGCGTTTACGATGCGATGCAAAAAGCGGATCTGTTGCTTGCGCATGCCACATTCGTCGCCAAATATAAAGGTTTTATGTCGGGCGTCGCGGCGCGATTGGCCGCAATCTTCGGACCGCTGGCGGGGTTTCGCTTCGCTGAGTTCCGCTACACGCTGTCAGGTCAAAAGATCGACGGCGCCCAGGGATAGCGCCGGACGCCTTGCTACGCCGGGCCGCGCCAAAACCTGGCGGTGACCGGTTTCCGCGCCCTCCTGCTAAAATCTTCCCTTCATGTTTCGCAAGGTTTTGATCGCGAATCGCGGCGAGATTGCCGTGCGCGTTATCCGTGCGTTGCGGGAGCTCGGCATCCCAAGCGTCGCCGTCTATTCCGATGCCGATCGCATGTCCCTTCACGTTCGCCGGGCGGACGAAGCGGCGCATGTCGGTCCCGCGCCTTCGTCCGAAAGTTATCTGCGCATCGACCGCATGATCGATGCGGCCAAGAAACATGGCGCCGAAGCCATCCATCCAGGCTACGGATTTCTGAGTGAGAATGCCGATTTCGCCGAGGCGTGCGAACGCGCAGGCATCGAATTCATCGGACCTTCGGCGGCCGCGATCCGCGCGCTCGGGTCAAAAACATCCGCGCGGCAGATTGCCAAGAAAGCCGCAGCGCCCACTGCGCCCGGCATTGACCATGGTGTGACATTCGATGAGGCGCGGGAGTTCGGTCGCCAGCATGGCTATCCCGTTCTGCTCAAGGCCGTCGCTGGCGGAGGCGGCAAAGGAATGCGCCGCGTAGATCGGGAAGCCGAGCTGGAACCTGCGCTGCGCGATGCCTCAAGCGAGGCCGAACGTGCGTTCCGTGAACCTGCAATCTACGTTGAAAAACTCATCGAGCGCGCGCGTCACATCGAAATCCAACTTCTCGGCGACCGCCACGGCAACATGGTGCACCTGGGTGAGAGGGAATGCTCCATCCAGCGCCGCCATCAAAAGGTAATTGAGGAGTGCCCCTCGCCTCTCATCGCGCGCTATCCGGAGATGCGCCAAGCCATGGGTGAGGCGGCTGTCCGCGCCGCGCGCGCCGCCGGATATTACAACGCCGGCACAGTCGAATTTCTGGTTGACAGCGATCGGCGCTTCTATTTTCTGGAAGTGAATACGCGCCTGCAGGTGGAACACCCGGTGACGGAACTCGTCACGGGTCTCGATCTCGTGAAATTGCAAATCCAGATCGCCGCCGGCGCGAAGCTGCCCTTCACACAGGAAGAAATCGAATGGCGCGGCTCGGCCCTGGAATGCCGTATCTATGCAGAAGACCCGGAAAATAGTTTCCTTCCGTATCCGGGTAAGATCACGAGTCTGGCTGAGCCTGCTGGTCCCGGTGTGCGCGTAGATGGCGGCGTCTATGCCGGATGGACCGTCCCCATGGATTACGATCCGTTGCTGGCGAAGTTGGCCGTCTGGGCGGCCACGCGCGAAGACGCCACATCGCGAGCGGTCCGCGCGCTTAGCGAATATCACGTGGGCGGTATACGCACCAACATCCGCTTCTTCAAGCAAATCTTGGAAGACGCCGAATTTCGCTCTGGCAATTTGCACACAGGTTTCATCGACGAGTTCTTCACGCGCCTCGAAGCCACGCCGGCATCGCCCGACGTCGAAGCGGTCGCCGCCCTCGTAGCCGCGCTGCATGCCACCGGTCGCCGTGAAACTATGCAATCGTCGCCGGGTGCTAGCCCATGGCTTCAGGCCGGCCGCGATTCCCAATTGAGATAAAGCCGCCATGAAGCTCGATCTCACTATCGATGGACGCGCGGAACGCATCGAAATTGATCCCGGCGAGTTCCGCTTCGGCGACGGTCCCCCGCGCGAAATCAACGTCGAGACGCCGCAGCCCGGCGTCTACTCGGTGCTGCTGGATGGCCGCAGCTATGACGCGCGCGTGGAGAACGGCGTCGTCACCGTCTGCGGCCGCCGCTTCGAAATTGAGGTTACCGATCCGCGCCGTTGGAGCCGACAGTCCGCCGGGGGCGCGCACGGCGGAATGCAAAATGTCGCCGCCCCCATGCCCGGTAAGATTGTGCGCGTTCTGGTCTCGGTCGGAGACATCGTGGAAGCAGGGCAGGGAATTGTGGTCGTGGAAGCAATGAAGATGCAGAACGAAATGAAGGCCCACCGCGCCGGCAAAGTCGTCCGCATTTCCGCGAAGGAAGGCGCCACAGTGGCCGCCGGCGAAGTCTTAGCCAGCATCGAGTGAGCGGGAAAACGTCATTCCGGCGAAGCTCACCACGCTGTTTTGATCGATGTTCCACTGCTCATAGCGCAGCAGCTCGCCGCGCGCCCCGGGCGCTGCCTTAAGGAAAGTGTAGAAGGGCGAGGAACCGCACCACTTGAGGTCATCGCGATTCTCGCGCACCAGATCCCAAAAGCCCCCCGCGTCCGAGGCGTTGATGCGCGCAATGCGCTGACGGTCGCGCGCATTCACCGATGCCATTTGTCCTTCACCAGCCCGCGCCGCGAACCTGTCCTGATACCTCGAGCCCATGTGCGCCATATCGACGCCCAGGATCCAGAACAGCTTTTCGCGTTCGCGTTCGCGCATTTCGCCCAGCGCCTCCAAAAATGCCTTCACGTTGTCGTCGTCTTCCGGATTGCCACCCTGATAGATGCTGCGCCCGAATGGTCCGCATAGAATCGGCAGAATGCGAACGTTCGGCCCCAGCGCGTGCTGCAGGAAGATGAGTTGCAGCTCTACCGTGTGTTCGAATGAGTGGCAGAAATCCTCCATCTCAATCGCCTTTGGCGCGCGCGCCTCTAGCCAGTCAACCAACCGCGTATCCGTCGCAACTTCGCCCAGCGGCGTGCGGAATGGCTTACGCGTAAGTCCAAACCGCTCGGGCGCGCCGTAGTGAGAAGTGGCCAGGATCACGAACGTTCGCTTGCTGTGTTCCGGGCCGAGCACGCCGTACGCGTCGCGATAGGACTGCCATCCGCCTTCCGGGCTCACATGCGGCGCGGCGATTCCCATAAGTGCGCCATTACGCGCATGCGTCGAATCTGCCAACGCTCCGCGTCCTTCCGCATAGCGCTGCATTGTCTTCTCTAGCTCTTCTCTTTCCGCCGGATACGCGGAACCGGCATGGGCGGGCTCGCGAATCGCTTGCGCGGCAAATTCGCGATGCCTGTGGTCGCGCATTGCTTCGAACGTTTCGTTCTCTAGGAAGCCGGCGCTGTCGAGCGCCTCCACCAGTTGCGCTTCAATAGGCCCCACTTGTAAGTCGCCGGTGATCTGTACCAACGCCGCGCGTAAATCGAGCGCGGTGTGCGCGCCGTCGAAGCAATCCAGACATTCGATGAGCGCGGGCGGGATGACCAGCATTGCCTCGGAGAATCGATAAGGATCGCGGATGAAAAGCCCCGGATGCTCTGGCGCCGGAGACGGCATAAAGTCGAGACTCATGCGCAAACGGGGCAGATTCGCAGACAAGTTCCTATCGTATCGCAGCCTGCCCGCCATGCCGCTCCTTGCCTCGCACGGCAAGAGTTTACATCTCGGTTTGTTCCGCGTCCCAACCGAACCGGTCTAACCCGCTGAGAAGTTCTGAACCTCAGGAGAATGAAATGAATTCAACAGAAACCAAGATAGCCCTGCGTTGGGCTCCCCTCGTAACTCTCTTCGCCGCCGGGGCTGTAACGGTCTTCGCATCCACGCCCCCAGCCCCAACCTTGCTTTCGCCCGCCAATAACGCCACTGTGCAAAGCCCGTTCACGATTTCGTGGTCGGCGGTGTCCGATCCAAGCGGCATTCTCGCTTATAACTGGCAGGTGAGTGCGACGTCCAATTTCTCATCCTACCTCGCAAATAATTCGACCATGGGACCAACGCAAGATACGGTCAGTGGGCTCCCCCCTGGTACATACTTCTGGCATGTACAGGCGGTGAACAATTCGCTGGTGCAAGGCGCGTGGTCCCAACCATTCAAAGTCACCATTACCGGGGCTGGCGCGGGTTCTCTGCCGGCTCCGGTTATGGGGCCGCCCAAGGGATACTCAACTTTTCATCCGTTCGAGGCGATGACCTTCAACTGGAGCGTCGTACCCGGCGCGGCCACTTACACAGTGGAGTTTTCTACCAATTCCACTTTTCCGGTGCTTACTTCGGGCAAATTCGATAAT
Organism: Bryobacterales bacterium; assembly: GCA_963703295.1. Lineage (GTDB taxonomy): Bacteria > Acidobacteriota > Terriglobia > Bryobacterales > Bryobacteraceae > PALSA-243. The sequence goes on along the minus strand of OY969810.1, from coordinate 5,157,865 downwards.
CTGCCGACGCCGACTATGACATTCGAGCTGGCCGACAACGAACAAGGGAATTACTTCATTCGTGCCCTCGCTGTCGACGCCCATGGAGTAGCAAGCCTGCCCTCCAACGTCGTCCAGTTCTCCGTGTCTTTCAACAATCCATTGCCGGCGCCCCCTTCTCCCATTTCGCCGCTGAGTGGGCAGATATCGTTGCCGGCGACGCTGAAGTGGACCGATGTTCCTAACCCACAGGACATCGGATACGAAGTGGAGATCGCCAAAGATTCAGGGTTCTCGAACATCGAGGAGGACGATCCCCAGATCACGGAACCCATGCGTACCGTTCTGTCTCTCACGCCTGGCACGAAGTTTTGGCGTGTTCGATCTGCTCAAGGCGACAATTCGCCGACTACGGCGGCGGAAACGGCGTGGTCGTCTTCCGGTTCATTCACTATTCCATTGACGCCTCCCGTGCCCGTATCGGTCGGCTTTACAAGCAACCCGCTGCATAGCGGCAATCAGACCTTCGTGCAGGTGCAACTCAGCGCGGCCGTCGGCGCAAGCGGCGCAACCATTCAAATGTCGAGTTCAAATTCCGCCGCCGCGCCTCTTCCAGCGACCATCACAATGCCTCCAAATACCGGCTGGACTCAATTCCAGATCCAGGCGGGACAGGTCGCCGCCGACACGCCGGTGTCGATTACAGCAACCTTGAACGGTGGCAGCGCAACAGGGCAACTGGATGTCCAGCCACCCGTTCTGCAATCGCTGATCATGCCGAACACAGTCAGCGGCGGCACAGCTGCCCAATTGATCGTGTTGCTGAACGGTGTGGCTCCCAGCGGCGGCGCGGCGGTGTCACTGTCCAGCAGTTCGCCGGCGGCCGCGCCTCCATCCGTGGTCATCGTACCCGAAGGAAGTCCATCGACTGTATTGGCTATGCCCACTTCGCAAGTGACCGCGCCAACCACCGCCGTCATTACCGGTGTTTGGAACGGATCGAGTGTGTCGTCTACCATTACCATCACGGCTCAGAATCCGCCGCAGTCCGTAACGCTAAGCCCCACATCGGTTACCGGTCAAGCTGGTTCTGTTGCAACGGTCGCGGTCGCCACGGCTCCAACAACCGATGAGAGCCTGTCCGTAAGTAGCAGCAATCCCGCCGTCGCGTCGGTTCCCACTAGCGTGACGATTCCTCAAGGATCCACCAGGGGCGGGTTCAACATCCTGACCCAACCGGTGACTACCGCCACAGTAGTTACCATTTCCGTGTCTGGCGGAGGGACGACGGTTTCCGCGAATCTAACTCTATTGCCGGCGGCGACTGCGTCTTTGTCGGCAATCTCGGTCAGTCCCGCCTCGGTAAGCGGCGGTTCGGCGGCCCAAGGCACAGTAACGCTGAGTGGCGCCGCGCCGGCCGGTGGGGTCGTCGTCTCTCTGTCGAGTAATACGGTGTCAGCCGCCGTTCCCACCAGTGTGACGGTGCCGCAAGGCGCGACTTCGGCCGCGTTCGCTATTTCCACTACCTCGGTTGCCGCCTCCACCACGGCCACGATAACCGCGTCCGCCGGTGGCATGAACCAGGCCGCGCAGCTTACCATCACGCCAGCCGCTCAAACCGCCACGCTAACGGTCTCGGCGACCGGCCGATCTGGCGAAACAGTAAGTTCGACCCCGGCCGGCATCAAAGTCGCGACGGGATCGTCGCAGAGTGCTTCCTTCCCGGTCGGCAACTCGATCACGTTTTCGATCACGGATGGGCGCGATGCAATTTGGTCCGGCGCCTGTTCCAGCGGCGGAAACAAAACCAAGACGTGTACGTTTACCTTGACGGCGAATGCAAGTGTTTCGGTGAACGTTCAGTAAATATCTTCACCGGGGGTTCAGCATCGGCCGCGTCCGGCGCTGAACCCCATTTTTCCTAAGCGAATAGCGCCCGGTACTTCCGCAATAGCTCATACATCACCACCCCGCCCGCCGTCGCGACGTTCAGTGAATGCTTCGTACCCAGCATCGGTATCCGAACGTGCGTGTCGCAGCGCGCCGAAACTTCAGGCCGTATCCCATCCACCTCATGCCCAAAAACGACGCAGACCGGAAAGTGCGGCGTCCAATCGAATAGATCGACGGCATGCACTGTCGTCTCGATTGCCGCAATCTCCACCCCGCGCGCGCGAATCCCATCGAGCGTCTCCAATGGTTCCTGCGCATATTCCCATGCCACGGTCAGGTCCGCGCCCAGCGCCGTCTTCGTGATCGCGCTCTTCGGCGGACGCCCGGTAATGCCGCAGAGATAGAGCTTTTCGATCGCCGCGGCGTCGGCCGTACGAAAAAATGCGCCGACGTTATATAGGCTGCGTACGTTATCCAGCAAGATAGAAACCGGCAGCGGGGCCAGGCGTTCGTAGGGCGCCCCGGCGTGAGTGGCTTGAAAAGGAATGCGGTCCAAGTCCACAGGATAGTAAAATAAGGGATTCCCGGAGGATCGATGGCAGTTAAGCCCCGCCGCAAGGCGGTCGTAGTGGATGTAGGTGGAGTCAAAGTCGGCGGCGAGCACCCGATCGTGGTGCAGTCGATGACCAATACGGATACGGCAGATGCGCCTTCAACCGTAAATCAGGTGATGGCGCTGGCGCGCGCTGGTTCCGAACTGGTCCGCGTTACCGTGAACACCGATGCCGCCGCAGCAGCCGTTCCACGCATCATAGACACGCTCGATAAATTCGGCGTCCGCGTCCCCATCGTCGGCGATTTCCACTACAACGGCCACCTGCTGCTCAAGAAATATCCCGAATGCGCGCGGGCGCTGGCCAAATACCGCATCAATCCCGGCAACGTGAATATCGGCCGCAAGACCGACGACAATTTCCATGTCATGATCGACGCCGCTCTCGAATACGACAAGCCGGTGCGCATCGGCGTGAACTGGGGCTCGCTCGACCAGGCTCTCCTGACGCGCATGATGGACGAGAATTCGCGCGCCGCTCAACCGAAAGATGCGCGCGATGTAATGCTCGATGCCATCGTGACCAGCGCCGTGGAATCCGCCCGCGCCGCCGAGCGGTACGGCATGCGTGCCGACAAGATCATTCTCAGCGCCAAAGTCAGCGGCGTGCAAGACTTGATCGACGTTTACCGGTCGCTTGCCGCCGCCTGTGATTATGCGCTGCATCTGGGTCTGACTGAAGCGGGCCTGGGCAGCAAGGGTGTCGTGGCCACCACGGCCGCGCTTGCGCCTCTCTTACAGGAAGGGATCGGCGATACCATCCGCGCGTCGCTCACCCCTCAACCGAATGGCGACCGCAGCGAAGAAGTCTTCGTCTCGCAGCAAATTCTTCAATCCCTCGGCATTCGCAGTTTCACCCCCCAGGTAACGGCCTGCCCCGGTTGCGGACGTACCACCAGCACCTTTTTCCAGGAGATGGCCGACCAGATCCAGAGCTATTTGCGAACTCAAATGCCCAAGTGGAAGGCCACGCATCCAGGCGTTGAGACCATGAAAGTAGCGGTTATGGGCTGCGTGGTAAACGGCCCGGGAGAATCGAAGCATTCGAATATCGGAATCTCGTTGCCGGGCACATTCGAAGAGCCGGTAGCGCCGGTTTACGTCGATGGCCGCCTTCTGTTGACGTTGCGCGGCGACCGGATTGTCGCCGAATTTATCGAAATACTGGAGGAGTACGTAGAGTCGCATTACGCGGCGGCGGTCTGTGTTGTGTGATCGCATATGCGGGAACGCATAAAAGAACTTTTCGAGAGAGTCGCCTACGCGGGGCTGAAACCGCAGGGCGGCATGGAATCCCCGGCCGCGGCTCCGAAGCCCCAGCGATTGGCCGGAATCCGTGCCTCGTTGGAAGCTCAGCTTACCAAATCCACCTCATCCGATCCGCTCTATCTAAGCAATCGCACCCTCGGTCAAAAGCTGAAAGCCTGGTCTATTCTTGGCGCTTCCGCGGTGCTTGCCCTCGGTGGCCTGAGTTTGGCGCTGTTAGGCTACTTCAATAAAGATAGTGCGATTATCCGGCCTCCCTCGGGGATCTCGAATGCGGAAATCGCGGATAAAATTCTGCCTGATCTGAGTAAAGGCGTGCACGTTGAATCCCAACACGATTTGGATGTCGAGGACGTGCACGTGGTGGTCGGGGCTCCCGTCCATTTAATAGGCGTCGCGAGAAACAACACCAGCCACGAGATCGTCAATGCCGAGCTGACCTTCGACCTCACGGATCAAACCGGCTCCCATCAGGGCGCAGTTACTACGGAGCTCAAGAATATCGCGTCCAAATCTTCAAAGCCTTTTGATATCGCCATCGAAGAATCTTCCGCTACGAACGCGCTCGTAAGGGAGATACACGTCCACTAAGGGGCGCCAAGACGGCCAGTCATGCCGCTGATCTATCTCGACCATCACGCCACAACCGCCGTTGACCCGCGCGTTGTCGAGGCGATGCTACCCTATTTCACCCAGAAGCCCGGCAACGCCGCCAGTCGCAGCCACAGCTTCGGGTGGGAGGCGTCGAGTGCGGTCGAACGCGCCCGCCGGCAGATCGCCGGGTTGGCCGGCGCCGCATCGCGCGATATCGTGTTCACCAGTGGCGCTACGGAATCGAACAATCTGGCGTTGCAAGGCGTCGCCGCCGGGATAACCGGCAAGCCCCGCCACATCGTCACCATGGCCACCGAGCACAAAGCCGTGCTCGATCCTGTCCGTCACCTGGAGCAGGCCGGCATGCGCGCCACGGTGCTTCCCCCTCAGCCGGACGGGCGTCTCGACCTCGCCTGCCTTCGCGCCGCGATTCTGCCCGATACCATACTTGTCAGCGTGATGTACGCCAACAACGAGATCGGCGTCATTCAGTCGGTCCGCGAAATTGGGGCAATTTGCCGCGAGCGAGGCGTGCTCTTTCACTGCGACGCGGCGCAGGCGTTCGGCAAAATTCCAATCGATGTGGAGGCCGACGCCATTGACCTGCTCTCCATTAGCGCCCACAAAATGTACGGGCCGAAAGGTGTTGGCGCGCTCTATGTGCGGCGCGGCGTCCGGCTTGCGCCACAAATTTACGGAGGCGGCCACGAGAACGGATTAAGGTCGGGCACCCTTAACGTTCCGGGAATTGTGGGCTTCGGCGAGGCCTGCGCCCTGGCCGCTCGGGAAATGACAGATGATGACGTCCGCATTCGCAGCCTCCGCGATCGCTTGTGGGCATGTCTCGCTCGCTTGAGAGGCGTGCGCATCAACGGCGGCATGGAACACCGTCTCGCCGGAAATCTCAACGTCAGCTTCTCCGGCGTGGATGGCGACGCCTTGCTTGCCGCCATTCCCGATATTGCCGTTTCCGCCGGTTCGGCCTGCACCTCCGGAAGCGATTCCAGCTATGTCCTCGAAGCCCTCGGGACGCCGCCTGAGTTTCTTCAGTGCGTCGTACGGTTCGGCATCGGCCGCAATAATACCGAAGAAGAAATCGATTACGCGGCCGCGCGCGTTACGGCCGCTGTGGTCGAATTGAGAGCTCTTTCGCCGATTAGCGCGCCGCTGTTATAGTCCGCTCGCTTAGAAAAACCACGCTCTCCACGTGCTATAATTTTTTAGTCTTCCTGTATTGACCCAGGAAATTTCTATGCCGAAGCTCAAGACTCACAAAGGTGCGTCCAAGCGGTTCAAGAAGACGGGTACGGGCAAAGTCGTTCGCAATCATGCCTTTGGCCGTCATATCCTGACTTCCAAGCCGCATAAACGCAAGAAAAAGCTGCACCAGAGCGTGGTCGCCGATAAGGCCGACCAGCCCGTTCTGAAGAGAATGCTTCCCTACTAGGGAAAGCGATTTGAGTGGACGGTGCGCGTGGCACGTGCCCGATCCGCCGAAAAAGGAGATTTGAAACGTGCCCAGAGTAAAACGTGGTACCCATCGCCGGGCTGCGCGCAAAAAGACGCTCGAACTCGCGTCCGGTTATTTTCTAACGAAGAGCAAGTTATACCGGGCTGCCCAAGAGGCCGTGGAACGCGGCCTGAAGTTTGCGTACACCGGCCGCAAGAATAAAAAGCGCGACTATCGCGCCTTGTGGATCGTCCGCATCAACGCAGCCTGCCGCGAAGCCGGCATTTCCTACAGCAAGTTTACGCACGGCATCAAAGTAGCGGGAATCGACCTGAACCGTAAGGTTCTGGCCGATGTCGCCCTGCACGATGAGACCGCATTCAAGAACCTTGTTCAATCGGCCAAGGCGGCGTTGGAGAAAGTGGCCTAAGCATCAATCCCGCGGGGCGCGGAGAGTGTGTGTTCCTTCTCCGCGTTCTTTGCGCCTCCGCGGTGAGTCATAAAGGCGAGCCTACTGTATATGACCCCAATCGAGCAGGAAGCCGACGCGCTCAGCAGTTTGGAAGATCGCATTCAACGCGCCATCGAGACTGTGTCGCGCTTGCGAATGGAAAAAGAAGCCGCTCTCGAAGAGGCCGCCGAGGCGAAGGCCGAAGCCGCGCGTCTCGCCGAAGAGATCCGGACGCTGCATGCCGACCGCAAGCAGGTCCGTTCACGGATCGAGAAGCTGCTCGGCCAGATCGATCAGCTGAGTTCCTAACCGCCGTGGACGCTCCGGCCAAACCAGTGGGCGCTTCCGCAAAACAAGCGATCCGCGTCACAATCCTGAGCCGGTCCTATACCCTCCGTACGTCGGGCGATCCCCGCGAGGTCGAAGCGCTGGCCGCCAGCCTGGACGAACTCATGCTCGGCATCGCCTCGAAAGCTCCTAACGCGGATTCTACGCACATCGCGGTGCTGGCCTGTCTGCACCTTGCCGATAGCCTGCGCGAGGCCGAACGCGAATTGGGAGAATTCAAAGAGCGCGTGGGTCAAAAATCCGAGCGCTTCGCTGGTCTGTTGGATCATCTCATCACTTCAGCGGGAGAATAATAATGCTTCGACCGATGTTCTCGGTGCTGGTTGCCGCCGGAGCGGCCTTGGCTGTGTCCACTTACGAAGGCGAAATCCTGAAATGGCGCGCCGACCGCGCTGCGGCGCTAAAGGCCGATGGCGGCTGGCTCTCGCTCGCCGGACTTTCGTGGTTGCATGAGGGGTCCAACTCTTTCGGCAAAGACCCGTCCAACGAGATCGCCTTGCCTGACGGGCCGGCGCATGCGGACGCGTTCCAATTCCACAACGGCAAGGTGACGCTCGCAGGCAAAGAGATCAAGCCCAACGCTGAGGATTCCATCGTCAAGGTAGGGCGGCTGAGCCTCTTCGTGATCAAGCGGGCTGATAAATATGGCGTCCGCGTGAAGGATCCCGAAAGCGAAGCACGCCGCAATTTTCACGGCCTGGAATACTATCCCGTAAAGGAAGAGTTCCGCATTACCGCGCGTTGGGTGGCCGAAGCGCGCGATCTGCCGATTCTGAATATGCTCGGGCAGACAGAACCGCAGCCCAGCCCGGGTTACGCCGAGTTCCATCTCCATGGGCAGGAACTCAAGCTGCGCCCCTATATTGAAGAACCCGGCGCTAAAGAATTGTTCTATGTCTTCCGCGACCAGACCGCCGGTAAAGAGACCTATGGCGCCGGCCGCTTCTTCTATACGGATTTTCCGAAAGACGGCAAGGTCGTTCTCGATTTCAACAAAGCCTACAACCCGCCCTGCGCCTTCACGCCGTACGCTACCTGCCCGCTACCGCCATCTGAAAACAAACTTCCAGTGCGAATTGAAGCCGGTGAAAAGAAATACGGCGATCACTAAGTCGCGAATCTAAACCCGCCGGAATACTTCCGCGCGCACTCTGAGCGGCGTCGGAAAGGTCCGTGAGATATGGTCATGCCATGTGAGGCTTTCCTCATCCGCCAGGCTCCAGAGGCGCCCTACCACGGTGCAGAGACTCAGACAGGCTCCTATGAAGCGCATCACGCGATGTCTGCGCTCGGGCGGGAATCCTTCAAAAGTCGTAAGCCGCAAACCGGTGTAGCGCATGCCTGCCGTGTCGGCCCCCGCGAGCGTCCACACTAGACCGTAGGTGAATCCAATCAGCAACAGTGCGCCGGAAAAGATCTCCAGGTTCAGCCGGTTCCACGAAAATTCCCCGCCCAACATAAAGTAGAGGGCCAAAAAGATGACATATCCTGCCAACGCCAGACTGCAATCAATGCCTGCGGCGATGGCTCGGTGCATCGTAGGCGCTACCGGAGAATCGCAAGAAACAACAGCCTCTACAGTGGTGCTTAACGTGCGAGGTTTGGGGGTCTCAGGTGGAAGAAAATCGAGAGCTCCCTGGCCTTCCGGAACCGGACGCCGGCGTGGCGCGGCTTTTTTCTGCTGAGGCTTCGACGGCGCGTTCGTGGGCGCGTAGATTGCAATGGGAATAACATTCGACTGTCCCGGAAAGAGCTGCTGCTGGACGCCGCGAATCGCCGGACGCGTTCCGCGAGAGGCTTCACAATCGATAGCGACCGGCCGCAATTGTGTCGCGAGCGCGCCTTCCGTGCGCGTCAAAATAAACTCGCCGTTAAGCGTGTCGCCCGGTTTCCGGCCACATTTTCGGCACCTGTTTTCGCCTTCGTTATTTCTCGCTCCGCAGAAGCTGCAAGTCATAGTAGAAAAACCCACTGCTCGTGCGCGATGTGTTACTTTTGGCCTGTTGAGGCTGCTCGCGCAAGGCTTACTTCATTTAATTAACACACCTGTGCCGTCGTGTCACGGAAAATCTTCGAGTAATAGGTATGTTTTCTGCCTTACAGTACTGTCTATACTGATGTTAGCCCGTGTAGCTGCCGCCCAAACGTCAGTTGAAGAAGCTAGCTCCGTAACTCAATCAACACAGACTGTAACTCAATCCCCGCAGACCGGCGCCGGCGCCCAAAAAGACGACACTGCCACCCCGCAGGTACCCATGAATCCGGGTTGGCCGCTACTGCCGGATCGCAAAACCTTGAACTTGAACGAGTGGGCCATCAACGCCGGCGTTCAGTACACCGATGGCAAGGTGGAACGGTTGCGAAATGGCGTGGAAATGCAGGATTCCACCATGCTTGTGAAGGCGCAGGAGGCGGACTACGACGAGGAAACCCACACCCTGACGGCGCGCGGATCTGTTTACTATCACGACTTCGAAAAAAACGAACAGATCTGGTGCGACGAAATGGAGTACAACACGGAGACCAAGCACGGCTATTTTTACGACGTCACCGGCGAAACCATGCCTAAGCTGGTCGTGCGCAAGGGCGTGCTCAGCGGCAACAGCCCGTTCCACTTCGAGGGGCTTTGGGCGGAGCGTATCGGAACGAAATATCTGGTCTATTACGGGTGGATTACCGACTGCAAGTTTCCCAATCCCTGGTGGAGACTCAAAGCTAAGAAATTCGATATCATCCCCGAGGATCGTGCGATCGCTTATAAAAGCACTTACTATCTTCGTAAGGCGCCGATCTTTTATTTCCCTCTGCCGTTTTATCGCCCATTGGCCAGAGAACCTCGCAGAAGTGGATTCCTTCTGCCGAACTTAGTACCTCGCTCGCAGCGCGGTTTCATGGTTGGGTTAGGTTATTACTGGGCGATCAATCGTAGCTATGATCTGACTTACCGTTTTCAGGATTTCAATAGCAACGCCCTGAAGCACAACGTTGACTTCCGCGGAAAGCCCACGGCAAAATCAGATTTCGATTTCATTCTCTACGGCGTCAACGACCTGGGCGGCGATCCTCGGACCGGGGACCCCACCACCGGCGCGAACCGGCAGAAGTATAGCGGCCTCAATATTTATTTCACCGGCAAGGCCGATCTGGGCGATGGCTGGAGCGTCCACGGCCAAGTCAACTACGTCTCTTCGTTTCGCTTCCGGCAGGAATGGTCCGAGTCCTTCAACGAGGCGATCGGTTCCGAAATGCACTCGGACGCCTTCTTAAATAAGGATTTCAATTCGTACACATTCGATTTGGTGGCCTCGCGCAACGAGAATTTCCAAAGCACGGAGATTCAAACTACAAATCCCAATGGAAGCTTCAGCTACCAACGCAACGCCGTACTGATCCACAAGCTTCCCGAGGCCGATTTCAGCAGCCGCGATCATGCCATCTGGAAAAACCTTCCGATTTGGTTCTCTTTCGATTCCTCCGCTGGGCTGCTCTATCGTCTGGCGCCCATATTCGAAGGCAACACGTTGGTGAATACGCTCGAGACCAATCAATTCACCACCCGTTTACGCTTTGCGCCCCACGTATCCACTTCCTTTCATTGGAAGGGCCTTAACTTCACGCCTAGCCTGGGCATCGATGAAACCTACTACGGAGAAAGCCAAAGCATCACGCAGGATCCGACATACAATCAGCCGTTCTATCATGCGCAAGAGGCGGATATAATACGCAGCGCGCGCGATTTCTCTCTGGATATCGCATTCCCCACCCTCGAACGCGTCTACAACAAGAAGACCTTCCTCGGCGATAAGCTAAAGCACGTAATTGAACCGCGCGTTACCTACCGGTACGTAACTGGCATAGGCACTGATTTCGACCAGATCATTCGTTTCGACGAGACCGACCTGCTCACCAACACCAACGAAGTAACCCTTTCCCTCACCAATCGCATCTACGCCAAGCGCGGCGATAGCGTGACGGAGATCTTCACCTGGGAGTTGATGCAGAAGCGATATTTCGATCCCACCTTCGGTGGCGCCATCATCGCGGGACAAGGCAATGTCTTCGATGCCACAGCCGACGTCACCGCTTATTCATTCCTCGCCGGTCCACGCACCTATTCGCCCGTCGCCTCCGTGCTGCGCGCCAATCCGGTCCTCGGTTTCACTTTCACGTGGCTCGCCGATTACGATCCGCTTTACCGTCGAATTTCCGATAGCACCGTGGAGGTGGGATACCGCTGGAAAAATAAGTACTACGCCAATGCCGGCGATAACTTAATCCGCAGCAATCCGCTGCTTCCGCCCTGTATGCCCGGCGTGCCTTCTTTTAGCGGAGCATGCAACGCCGATCAATGGCGATTCACCGTCGGTTTTGGCGACCCGCAGCACCGCGGCTGGAACGCCGCCACCAGCGTGGCTTACGACGTGCGCCAAAACCAGTTGCTGTATATGACCACGCAGGTCACTTACAACACCGATTGCTGCGGCCTCAGCCTCGAATACCGTCGTCTGAATGCCGGCGTTCGCGACGAAACGCAGTTCTATATTTCCTTCGCGATCGCCAACGTCGGCGCGTTCGGCACGCTAAAGAAGCAGGATCGGCTTTTCTGAACTTAGCAATCAGAACGTAAACCGCGAGTCGAACTCGATGCGCCGGTTATTCGCCGTCCCGCCGCCTCCCATCCCTATCCCTCCTCCGCCAAAACCCGTGTTCACGGAAGTCGGTTGTAAGAATTGCGGAGAAGTGATTACGCCTTGATAACCGGCAGGGTTGAAGTGATTCAGCATGTTCGTGATGTTCAGGCCGATTGTCAGGTTGAAGCGATGTTCCGACATGTCGGGGGTGCCCATACCTCCGCGCCCACCACCCGGACCCATCGACATCGCGCCGCCTCCTCGTCCGCCGCCCCCACCCGGCCCACCTCGTCCGCCACCACCGCCTCCGCCGGAAGGAGCCGCTCCACTAGCGGGATGGGGTCCGAAGCCGAACACGCGGTAGATCAGAAGGTTTACCGAAACCAGGCCGGCCATTGTTAGATAGTCTCGTGGGACCAGATTTACCGGGTTGGCCGGATTGTAACTGGTCGTGAACGCTCCCGCGGCGGAACAAACCACGTTTCCTGCCGTCCCCAAAAAGCCCGGCGGGCAAGAGCTTGCGGGTGCGAACGCGGCGCGCGGATTTTCTAAAGTCGTCCCGTAAAGATCTGCGCCCGCCAGAACGTCATAAGGTCCGCCGGACCTTATCGTGATGAATGGAGCCAGCCGAATAGCCGCAGGCGCGAGAATGGATCCGAACAACTGAAGATTATGCCGCCGGTCGAGCGGCGAGCGCCCATAATCCTGCTGGAAGTTATAGGGGTTGGTTGGCGTGGAGGGCAGGTCGTTCGCATAAGTCAATTGATAGTTCGCGTAAAGCGAGACGTTCTTGCTGAAGCGCGTGCTCACCGTCGCCATCAGAATGCTTTGCCGCAGAACACCGCCCGACTCGTATTCGAAGATATTGCCGGCCGCGTAGCCATACGGAAAAACTCCGTTGTTCGCCCCAAGGGGCAGGGAAGGGTTGAAAGTCCCAAGAAGAGGCGCGTTGATCGGCACGGTTTGCAAGTAGTGCTCGGCGTGCGTGTTCGTATAAGTCAGCGATGCGGTGGTGTTGCGCGGCAGTTGCCGTTCTACGCCGATCGCGCTCTGAATACTGTAATCCGCCCGCAGCCGCGGATCCACCATGTAGATGCTGTTTTGCCCCGAACTTAACGTCGAGGGAGCCGGAATATTCGACAGATAGAAGGTAGGGTTATAGACGGTATAAGACGTCTCCGTATATCCATTGTTCAATGCCGCCTGCTCGTACGGACCCAGCCCCACGCGATCGTAAAATAACCCTGCTCCGCCGCGATCACCGTCTTCTGCCGCCCGGACTTGCCGCCATTTCCCGGAGCCCACGCGAAGCCAACCCGCGGCGCCCAGTCCCCGTGGTCGTCGACTTGGGTTTGCACCTCATATCGCAATCCCAAACTTAGCGTCAGATTCGGCTTAATGCGCCAATCGTCTTGGACAAACGGGCCCGCATCGTAGCGGGTGAGACTGATATACGGTATGGCCGCCTGGATCGTGAATCGCGAAGGGCCGCCCCCCAGAGCCTGAATCTGCGTTCCGCCGAAACCAGCCTGCTGCAAGGCGAGGCTCCGTTGATATTGCTGCAGAGAGGTAAGCAGCGTCGTCACCGGGTTGCCGTTCTGGTCAACCACAATCTGGTTATTGGCATTCAAGACCGGCTCTACGCCGCCCAGAAAAGTGAATGTGCCGTTGAAGCCTCCGGGATTGTTGCTTTGGTCGCTATCTCGGCGCACGCGCGCTCCGAATCGGATCGTATGCCCCCCCTCGTCAGGCTGGTGTAGTTTTGTAGCTCGAAGTGATGCGAGCGGTCGAAGGTATTTCCAACGCCATTGCCGCCGGATATGAACGAGTTCGCTACATTGATTTGCGGTAGTTCGTTTCCCATGGACTGCGTCCAACTGCGTGTGTACTGAAAGCGGGTTTCGTTTTCGGCCTTCGGATTTAGAATGGCCGTTTCCGTAACCATCACATTTTGGGCATCGCCCGATGTGTTGTACGCCAGCGTGGAATAAGGCGCAGGCAAACGGTATCCTCCCAAGCCAGCATCGTCAAACGACGACGTTCGTTCTTCCACACGCGCGGTCAAGGTATTATTCGCATTCAACTGATAGTCGATGCGCGGCGAGATCGTACGGTTTCGTCTGCGGCGTCACCACTGCGGTATTAATCGGCGTTGATTGAAGGGTGTTCGGATCGAGAAAGATCGCATTGGTAATAGCTTGTTGGTAACATCGCGCTCGTTGTAATCCAGGAAGAACGAGGCGTGCTTGTTGATTGAGCCGCTTACGTTGCCGCCAAACATGCGGTTTGAGTAATCGGGTTTGTTGGAGGCGAACGGGTTGCGGGAATCGAAGACGCCGTCACTGTCATTGAAAAACAACGTGCCGCGCAGACGGTCCGTTCCCGGTTTGGTGAAGATTTCGATTCGGCCAAATCCAAGCCGGTCGTATTCCGCCGAGAACGGATTTTGATTGATCCGCACCTCGCGAATCGATTCCTTCGGCGGCAGCTGTCCTCCGGAGAACCCATCGATATAGAATCGATATAGATTTGTCCTCCGTTGGGACCTGCGCCGGGGCCTGCCAGCGCCTGCAAAGCCGAGGCAAGATCGTCCGGATCGTCCGGTAGCGCCTGCAGATCTTCCCCCTTGATCACCAATGCCGTCGCATTGTTCTCGGGCTCCACGCTTACCGTTGGACCACTGTCCGCGCGCACCGTAACTTTCTGAACCTCGGTGCTCAGCGATAACTGTATAGGGACTTCGACCGTGCCGCCGGCCGTAACGCTAACCGTGCGCGAGAACAGCGTAAATCCTGGGTAGTCCAGCGTAACGGTATATTGTCCCGCTGGTAATCCCGTGAAGGAGTAACTTTCGTCTGCTTGACTCTGCGCCGTTCGTGGGCTGCCGTTACCGCTAATCGTTACCGTGGCGGCGGGTATAACGGCTCCCGATTCGTCCGTCAAGGTTCCCTTTACTGCCCCGGCGCCAGGTTGTCCAAAGGCCGGTATCGCAATCCACGCGGCCAGCAAGAGAGTGAGGAGACTCTTGAGGTATCAGTCATAGTCTGCCGGGTGACATAACAATTCTTATGTCGGATGAACGTTGCTAATGCAAAGAGGGGCTTCGGAAAAGCCTGTGGTTTCGCGGATTGCGTTCTAAGAAGTACGAAGAGGGACAACTCTTGCAGAAACTCGTTGGAATAAGTTTGGCCCGCTACCTGCTTGAGTGCTTAGTGGAGAAACGCGTATGCTCTGGACAATCTTCGTTCTTTTGTTGGTTCTATGGATGTTGGGCTTGGTGACGTCGTACACCATGGGCGGATTTATTCACATCCTGCTCATCGTCGCTGTCGCCGTTCTTTGTATCCAATTGATTTCGGGAAGGCGTGCAATCTAAAACACAGCTCGCGCCATTCGCAAGGGCAGCGTGATTACCGCCCATACTAGGCTGAGGGCGCCTTCCACCGCGATTCCCACTACGCGGAACGGTAGAAGCAGCAGCCACACCAGGGGATAGAGAATCAACGCTGCCAGCGCGAGCGGCCAGCATAACACCAACAGAATGCACCACAGGATGAATTTGATCATACGCTCTGCCTCTTTCTAGAATTACGTTAAACTCCATTCGTTTGTTCACTCTGCTACGATAAAATTTCTCATCCATGCTTCGTTTCGAGACGGCCGGGGAGTCTCACGGCGAATGTTTAGTCGCGACGCTCGCCGGGCTTCCGGCGGGTATTCCTATCTCGCTCGATGCGGTCAATCATGAACTTTGGCGCCGCCAGCAGGGCTTCGGCCGGGGCGGTCGCATGAAGATCGAGACCGACCGCGCCGAACTCGTAGCCGGAGTGCGCCATTCCCACACCATCGGTTCACCCATCGCCATCGTGATCCGCAACAACGATTGGAAAAATTGGACCGAAGCCCTGCCGGTAGAGGATTTCGCCGGGTCCGCGGAAAAGCGCAAGACCGTTACGCGCCCCCGCCCGGGCCACGCCGATCTGGCTGGCGCCATCAAGTACAATTTTCACGATGCCCGGTACATTTTGGAACGTGCCAGTGCTCGCGAAACTGCCGCCCGCGTCGCCGTGGGCGCCATTGCGAAGGCATTGCTTGGCGAATTCGGAATTCAGATTCTCAGCCACGTAATCGCGGTCGGCGCTGAGCGCCTGGGCCGCGACGCTCAATGGGAAGAAATTGTCGCCCTCAGCCGCAAACAGGAAGTGCTGCTAGGCTGCGTGGATTCCGAGGCCGAAATCCGTATGAAAGCCGTAGTCGACGAAGCCTATCGGACTGGCGACACCGTCGGCGGCGTTTTTGAAGTCATCGCCCGCGGCGTTCCCCCCGGCCTTGGCTCGCACGCCACATGGGATTCGCGTCTCGATGGCCGTCTGGCGCACGCCATTGTGTCGATGCAGGCTGTCAAAGGCGCCGAGGTCGGGTTTGCCGCCGAAGGGGCCGCAAGCTTTGGTTCTAAGGTGCAGGACACCATCCACTACAACAAGGAGAACCGAAAATTCACCCGTGGCGCCAATCGCGCCGGCGGTCTGGAAGGAGGCATCACCAACGGTGAAGACGTCCTGGTGCGCGGTATGCTGAAGCCCATTTCCACCCTTCGGCGTCCGCTCGAATCGGTAGATCTTGAGAGCCGCGACGCTGCCCTCGCCGCCTATGAGAGGTCTGACGTTTGCGTCGTGCCCGCCGCGGGCGTGATCGGCGAGGCCATGGTCGCGATCGTACTGGCGCAGGCATTTCTCGAAAAGTTTGGCGGCGATTCTCTAGCCGAAATCCGCCGCAACTACGAAGGCTACAAGGAGCAGGTGAAGAACTTCTGATGGTTTATCCGATTGTGAAGTATGGCGACCCCGTGCTGGAACGCGAAGCCGCCGACGTGACTGAATTCGATACGCCTGAATTACATCAGCTCATCGCCGATATGTTCGAATCGATGTATGCCGCCAAGGGCGTTGGTCTGGCGGCGACCCAGATCGGCGTCTCGAAAAAGATCGCCGTCATCGACGTCTCGAATGGCGAGCGCGAAACGGATAAGCTAGTCATCATTAATCCCAAGATCATCAAGACCGAAGGCCGGCAAACCGGGGAAGAAGGATGTTTGAGCATCCCCGGTTTTCGCGAGGAGGTGCGCCGCAGTAAACGCGTCACCGTGCGCGCGCGAAACGTCAAGGGCGAAGAGTTCGAAATGACAGGGGAAGACCTGCTGGCGCGCGCCTTTCTGCATGAGACCGACCATCTTTACGGCCGCCTCTATTACACTCACATCAGCGCTCTCAAGCGCGATCTGATGAAGCGCAAAATCAAGAAAATGCAACGCGCCGGCGATTGGACCTGACCCGGTCATGCTGCGCCTGGTCTTCCTCGGAACGCCCGCGTTTGCCGTTCCCACTCTGGAACGCATCGTCGCGGCAGGTCACCAGGTGCTTTCTGTTGTGACGCAGCCGGATCGGCCGAAAGGGCGGGGAAGACAACTCGCTACGCCGCCGGTTAAAGAGGCGGCGCTCAGGTTGGGACTCGCGGTCTTCCAACCGCAACGTGTCCGTCGCCCCGAAGCGGTAGAACATCTCCGCGCGCTGGAACTCGACGCCATGGTTGTGGTCGGCTACGGCCAGATCATTCCCCAAAACGTGATCGACCTCGCGCCCAAGGGCATCATCAACGTTCACGCTTCGCTGCTGCCGAAATACCGCGGCGCCGCGCCCATCCAGTGGTCGATCGTCAACGGCGAGGCTCGCACCGGCGTTACCACCATGCGCATCGACGCCGGTCTGGATACCGGCGACATGCTGCTCAAAGCCGAAACGGAGATCGGCCCTGACGAAACCGCCCTCGAACTAAGCGATCGGTTAGCTGTCATGGGCTCGGACCTGCTGGTGGAGACTCTGGCGAAGCTTGACGCGATCACTCCCCAGAAGCAGGACTCTGCACAGGCCACCCACGCCCCCATTCTCAAGAAAGAAGATGGCGCCATCGATTGGACCCGCCGCGCGCAGGCCGTTCACAATCGCGTACGCGGCCTGCAACCGTGGCCCGGCGCCTACACCACTTTCCGTGGACAGACCCTCAACATCTGGAAGTCCTTGGTAACACCGGGGGTCTTACCAGCCGCCAGTCCGGGCCGAATCGCTGGCATCAAGCCCCTGTTGGTAGCTTGCGGCGAGGGCCTCCTCGAACTTCAGGAAGTCCAAATCGAAGGTCGTAAGCGAATTTCCGCCGTCGATTTCGCCAACGGCCAGCGTCTGACGCAAAATGAATTCTTAGGAGAGCCGCGCCCGTGAATCTGCCGTTAGGATACGCCTATGCCAGCGCTTATGCCGGCATCCGCACCGTCGAGAAGCCCGATCTCGCGTTGATCGTGAGCGGTCTTCCGGCAACCGCGGCGGCCGTTTTCACCCAGAATCGCGTCCAAGCCGCTCCCGTCCGGCTCTCTCGTCGTCATCTGAAGCTTTCACGCGGATTGGTCGGCGCACTCGTTATCAATGCGGGAAACGCCAACTGCGCCACGCGAACCGGGGACGCGGTCGCGCTCGCCACCGCCAAAGCTGCCGGCAAACTGTTGCGACTACCCGTTCCGCAAGTGCTCGTCGCCTCCACCGGCGTCATTGGTGTGGAACTCGATGGCTCGAAGATCACGGCAGCGCTGCCAAAGCTGGTTGCCACCCTCGATTCCGACGGCTTCGACGCCGCCTCTCACGCCATCCTCACTACCGATCTCGTTCCTAAGACAGCCTTCGCCGAAGTGAAACTTCGCCGCGGAACCATTCGCGTGGCCGGCATGACCAAGGGTTCAGGCATGATCCAGCCGCTCATGGCTACCACGCTCGGTTTCGTACTTACCGACGCTCACATTCCGCTCGTTCCTCTCCGCGCCATACTCAAACGCGGCGCCGATCGCAGCTACAACCGCCTTTCCGTGGATGGCGACACGTCCACCAACGACACCCTTGCCCTGTTAGCAAATGGAGCGTCCGGCGTCCGGCCCGACCCGAAGGAATTCCCCAAGGTCGAAGAGGCCATTGCGGGCGTAATGGAATCCCTCGCCCAAGCCATTGCGCGTGACGGTGAAGGCGCCCGCAAACTCATCACAATCATCGTTGAAGGAGCGCCCACGGACGCTGCCGCCACACGCCTGGCGCGCGCAATCGCCAATTCGCCGCTGGTGAAGACCGCTATCGCCGGCTCCGATCCGAACTGGGGGCGAATTGTCTCCGCCGCTGGCAACGCGGGCGTCAATTTCGATCCTTCCAAGGTGGATGTTCACCTGCAAGGAACCCCCGTCTGCAAAGCCGGTCTCGCGGCGCAATATAACGAGCCCGAATTGAAGAAGAAGTTGGATGCCAGCGAATGTGAAATCCGTCTCCAGATTCGAGGTAAAGGCAAAGGCCGGTCCCGATTCTGGACGTGCGATCTTACCGAAGGCTACATCCGCATCAATGGCAGTTATCGGACATAATATGAAGCGCTTAGCACCGCTTCTTTGTCTCGTCGCGTTTCCCGCCTTCCCCGCGGATGATGCAAATCGCGCAATCGAAAACGCCCTGGCCAATAGGCTCCACGCCGGCGACGCCAAGGCCGCCGCCGCGCTGTTCGATCCTGCGATGCACGGCTTCGCCTCCCTTAACGCCGATCTGCAGCGCCTTCTGGCAGCCTCGGAAGTAAACCTGAGCTTTGACGTTAAAGCCGGCGTGTGGATCATCGACATTACCTCCCGCGACCTGACATCTGGAATTACACACCGCCAGGAGAAGGTGGCTATCGTTGTAAAGGACGGACTCATTCACTCCCTCGAACCCGCTACCTTCCTAGCCCCCCCGGTAGGCCGCGAACCCTGGGATTTACTCTTTGCCTTCGCCGTGCAACTGCAAAATGAAGCCGCCGCCCCTTCGCTGGAGCAATTTGACCGCGCCACGCCCGGCTTCGAAAATCTCAGAACCGTTGTAGAAGCGCTGTGGACACGATTTGAAATCGAGCCTTCACTGAGTCTCATCAGTAATGAAGGCAGCGACACGGAGCGAACGCTGCAAGTCGCTTGGATCCTGACCCTAAAAAACCGTCAAGATACCGTAGATTCCACCACCCGCGAGCGCACCGTAATCTGCCACATCGAAAAGAAAGCCAAATCATGGCGAATCGTATCCTTTAGCCCAGCCGATCTCTTTGACATGCCGAGAAAGTGAAGGCAGTCGAGGAAGTCAAGGAAGTCGGGGAAGTCGAGGAAGTCAAGGAAGGAGCCAAGGGAGCCGAATGGCGACCCTCCTCCATTCCTCGACTCCCTCGACTCCCTCGACTTCCTCGACTCCCCCCACTCAACAAAACGGAACTTCCGTCCTCAAAAAGCGAATTACCGGTAGCAGCCAAGTTTCGCCCACTGGCGAGACAAGCCGAAAGGGAGAGTAACGAATGAACAAGTCGATCATCTTAGGGGTTATTGCGGTTTCCGCAGCGCTGGCGCAACCCCCCGGGCCGCCCCCTGGCCGTATGGGCTTCGGAGGACGCGGTCCCATGGGAGGCCCCGGAGGCTTCATGCGCACCGTAGCAGGCGCGCCCTACTCCGCAACCGAAGTTTCGACCAGCCAGCAGGTCTTGGCCAACGGCAATGTGATCCAGCGTCAACATCAGACCATCTTCTACCGCGATGGACAGGGCCGAACCCGCACGGAAACCACCATGAAGCGTCCCGATGGCACTTCATCTACGCATGTAGTCGTTCATGATCCGGTGGCAGGTATGACCCACGAGATCGATCCCCAAAACAAGATTGTTCGCTCGATGACCTTCCATGCTCCGCCGGCTGGCGCGGGCGCCAATCGCGCGCAGGGTGGACCTCGCGGCGGACCGGACGGGAGCCGTGCCATGGCGCAAAAACATCGCGCCGCCGATCCGAACTTCGTCACGGAAAATCTGGGTACGCAGACCATTAACGGCGTGAACGCAACCGGCACCCGCATCACGCACACGATCCCCGCCGGGGCGGAAGGTAATTCGCTGCCCATTCAGGTGATTCATGAAACCTGGGTTTCCGAAGATCTGAAGGTTCCCGTCATGGTGAAACATACCGATCCTCGTTCCGGCACGAGCACCACGCAGCTGACCAACATTGTCCGTGCGGAGCCCGACGCCACGCTATTTACGGTTCCCGCTGGCTACACCGTGAAAACTGGTCAAGGCTTGGGTCGCGGTCAAGGCCTGGGTCGCGGTTTTGGCGGTGGTCCCCGCGGCGGCGGCAACGGACGATAGCTAGCCTCCAACAATCTCTTATTGCGCTCTCAATTTCGCCGCGGTTCCCGAAAGGATCCGCGGCGTTTTTTTTATCACGCGATAATCCCTTTTCGCACCGCGTAAAGAATCAATTCCGGAACCCCTCGCAAATTGAGTTTCTGCATCACCCGGGCGCGGTGCGTTTCCACGGTGTAAACGCTCAGATTCAGCAGATTCGCGATCTCCTTGCTCGATCTGCCTTCCGCCACTAATTGCAAAATCTCTCGCTCACGCGGCGAGAGCAAATCGTAAGAGTCTTCTGCCCCGGTCCGTTGCAGCTTGCGGACATAGTCTTCCAGTAACACGCGGCCCACCGCCGGGCTGAAAAACGATTTGCCGTCCGCCGCGGCGCGAATCGCCCGCGCCAGGTCCGTCTCCGCGGAATCCTTTAGCAGATAAGCCTTCGCCCCAGCCTTGAGCGCGCGCAGTACGTAGCCTTCGTCGGAATGCATGCTCAGCATCACGATCTGCGCTTCCGGCAGTTTCTCGCGTATCTGGCGCGCGGCCTCGATGCCGTTCAGCCCAGGCATTCCGATATCCAACACCAGCACATCCGGCTTGAGCGATTCCGCCATGGCGACGGCTTCGCGTCCGTCCCCCGCTTCGCCCACCACCGTGAAGTCAGGCTGTGCATCCACCACCATGCGCAAGCCGGCGCGGATCAGCACGTGATCGTCCGCCAGCAGGATGCGAACTTTTTTACTCATGCCCCCGCCCCGCCCGGCGCCAGCGGAAGCTCCGCCACAATGGTGGCGCCGCGTCCCGGCGCCGAATCCACCGTGAACTCCCCGCCCAGCCGCTTGACGCGTTCTTCCATGCCCAGAATGCCCAGGCCGCGCGTGCGCTTCGGGTCGAATCCCTTGCCGTTATCCCAGATGCGCAAGCGGATCTTGGGGCCGGATGGTTCCACCTCAACCTTCGCGCGCGTCGCCCCGGAATGGCGCACGGCATTGTTGAGGGCCTCCTGCGCCAGCCGGTAAATGGTCGTGGCATATTCCGGCGGAAGGTCTCCCGGGATATTCTCGGCCCGCACCTCTACTTCAATATCGCTTCTTCGGGAAACCTCGCGTCCCTGCCATTCGAGCGCGGGCCCCAGCCCCAAATCGTCCAGCATCGATGGACGCAACAGCAGTGCGATGTTGCGCACCGCCTGCACTGAGCTTTCCGCGACCGTTTTCATGCGGTCCACCTGCTCCTTGACCTCCGTTTGGCCCGGCGGCAGCGCCGCCGAAAGCCGCGAGAGGTCCACCAGCAACGCGCCTAGGGATTGCCCTATCTCATCGTGCAATTCGCGCGAGATTGATCGCCGTTCCGATTCCTGTGCGTCCACCAGGCGCGACGAGAGTTGCTGCAATTCGCGCCGGCTACGCGCCAGTTCCAGATACCGCGATTGCGTTTGCCGCTCCAGCCGCAGAATGTAAACCATGCACGCCAAAACCAACAGCAGCGCGCTCGCTAACGCGATGACAAACGATTGCGACAGGCTTCCACTCAGGCGGCCGAACTGAAGCAGCAGCGCTTCATCGTCGCTGCGTACACGCTGCGCGCTCCACGAGTCGGCATTGCGCGACCACGTTACAAGTAGCGCTTCGAGAGGTATGGACCGCGTTCCCGAAATCATTGCGCTGTGATTGCGGCGGTCTTCATAAATCAACTCCTGCTGGGTTACCAGGTCGCGAATGGAGGCAAGCAGCTGAGCTTCGTCGGAGTGTTTATCCGCCGCAAGCTGTTCAATATCGGCGCGGATTTCGGCAGAGAGCCGCTCCATGTTGGCGCGTGTGCTCTCGGAGAAATCGCCGCCCAGCGCCGTCTCGTCATAGATCTGAATCGAAAGACAAAGGTTAGAAATTCCCCGTGCGCGCTCCGCAAAGGCATGCCGTACAGATTCCTGCTGGGCATAGATCTTGTGCAGGTCGCCCAAAGCAACCAGCGCGGCGGCAAGGATAAGACCAAGCAATGTGGCAAAAACGAGAAGTAGCACCCAACGTAGGGAGCCACTTTGTGTATCCTTCTCAGGAATGTCGGAAGCAGTCATGGCAGGGTCGCATCACAATTCCCAGTATCCCAATAGTCGTTGCGCTCCCCCAAACAGGGGACCTCGCCTTGCGACCAGCGCGGGATGTGCGATCGGAACCGACGCCGTAGACTTAGGCATGATCGACGAAGCAAGAAACGAAACAATCGATACAAGATGGGTCTTCCGCGCGTACGCAGTCCTCGCCGGCGTCACCGGACTTGTCCTTTTCGGCTGGGGACCGATGTGGCTTGGAACAGATCTGGCCGCCGACCCATTGGGTAAAGCTGCGCTGATTCGTGTGTTCGGCTCCATCCTGATAGCCGCTGCCTTTTGCGCCGCGCCGTTCGCCTTGCACGGCCCCCCCACCCCGCGCCGGGGCTTATACTGGCTAGCCGGTGCGCACCTCGCCGTGTTCTTCACGCTGCTCTTGCAGCAACGCGTAATCTGGGGGCACGGTCTGGGTGAAAAGGCGATGCAGATCGTCGGCGTCACCGCGTTTATTCTTTTGATTGTCTACATGCACGGCGATGCCGAAATGGATTTCACTCCCGGCATGCTGACAAGCCTGTTCGGCAGTGATGGCCCGCGTGCGGTCCCGCAACTGCGTTCCCAATATGAACGCCAGATCCGCGCGGCGGCCCGGCAGGAGGAACGGAATCGCCTGGCGCGAGATCTGCACGATTCCATCAAGCAGCAGGTCTTCGTCATCCAAACTGCCGCCGCGACCGCGCAGGCGCGCTTCGATAGCGACCAGGCTGGGACTAAACAAGCGCTCGATCAGATCCGCGACTCTGCGCGCGAGGCGATGACCGAGATGCAAGTCATGTTGGACCAACTGCGGGCCGTGCCTCTCGAAAACTCTGGTTTGATTGAATCCCTCAAGAAACAGTGCGACGCCCTGGGCTTCCGGACCGGCGCGCGCGTGGAATTCACGCTCGGCGATCTCCCCGCCAGCGAAGCTTTCTCTCCAGGCGCCCACGAAGCAATTCTGCGCGTAGCGCAGGAAGCGTTGGCCAACATCGGCCGCCATGCGCGGGCAACCGACGTCCAGGTTTCACTTGGGTCGGTGTATGGAAAGGTTGAGCTTAAGATCAAAGATAATGGCGCCGGCTTTGACCAAAATCGCGGCGCTCGCGGCCTCGGCATCGGCAACATGCGCGCTCGGGCGGATGAGTTTGGAGGAACCTTCGAATTGACCAGCCAGCTTGGCGGCGGCACATCTGTCGTGTTCTCGGTCCCTTATGCGATAGGTCCAACGCGTGGACAAGCGCGCATCACCGCGGCGTGGCTGGCTGTCTTAGCGGTTGCCGCCATTCCGCTCCTTACGTTCTGGAGGGGTTCGCTCGGATTGTCCATTGCCTGGATGGTCGCCTTAGTGGGATTGATACGTTTTATCGCGGCCACCGTTACCGCTAGCCGGCGTGCCCGCGCGAGCAATGAGTCTGCTCAATGAACCCGGTAACCCTTGTGCTGGTGGACGATCACCGCGTAGTCACCCGCAGTTTGCAAGCGTACCTGGAGTCGTTTCCCGATCTGAAAGTGGTCGGTATCGCATCGAGCGGCGAAGAGCTCTTGCAGCGGCTCAATGAATGGAAGCCCCAAATCGTATTGCAGGACTTGCTGATGCCCGGCGGAATCGACGGCGTGGAGACCATTCGTCGAGTCATCGAAAGGGCTCCGCGAATTAAAGTTATCGCACTCACCGCCTCAACCGACGAGGCGCGTATGATGGGAGCCCTGCGCGCCGGCGCGGTCGGCTACGTTCGGAAGGATGCGGAGCCCGAAGTTTTACTGGCGGCGGTTCGCGCCGTAGCCCGCGGAAAGACCTACATCGATCCTTCCGTGAGCTCTCAAATTCTCCGCGCGGCGGATGGCCATGAGGACCTGACGCCGCGCGAAATCGAGGTCTTACGGCAACTCGCCCTTGGCCGGTCAAACAAAGAAATTGCCGATGCCCTGGAAATTGGCGATGAAACCGTGAAGACTCACGTCGGTAACGTATTTTCCAAGCTAAGCGTGGAGAACCGCGCTCAGGCGATTGTGCAAGCGCTTAAGCGCGGCCTCGTTTCACTCGAGGAACTGGAGTAGGCGACCCGCGTCCATCGAAATTACGCCGCGCGATCGAGAGCCGGCTTCAAGACGATTTTCGTATAGTCCTTGCCCTTGCCCACTCCCCGATGTACGAAGTGCGAATACGCCTCCGCCGCCTTGCTGAGCGGCAGACGATGGCTCACGATGAAACTTGGCTTTGCGCGGTCGTTAATAATCATGTCGCGCAAGAATGAGTTATACCGCTTCACTGGCGCCTGACCCATTTCGACGCTAAGACCTTTCTCCCAGAAGGCGCCCAGCGGGAAAAGATAATTTCCCTTCTTCGCATTCTTGTCCACTCCGCCAGGGTCTTCCGGAAAATACACGCCGATCAATCCAACATGGCCGGTAGGATTCACAATCTCCGCTAATTGGCGAACGATTTCCGTCGGATCCTCTTTGTCGGGATTCTTCTCGCTATGGGCTTGATAGCCCACGGCGTCGATTCCGCACATCACGCCCTCCATCTTGTGTTCCTCCGGGCGCAGCGCCTTCATCTGCTTGGTATTTTGTTTGCGCAAATCTTTAATTTGCTGGGCGGGATCGCCGTCCGTGAAATCGACGGCCGTGGCGCCGATGCCCCGGGCCTTTTCGAGTCGTTCGGGTGCGCGGTCGACGACGAATACCTCCGCCGCGCCGCGAAGCAATGCGCTATAGGCGGATAACAGGCCCACCGGGCCAGCGCCGAAGACCGCAACGCTATCGCCTTCGCGAACGTGCGCCTGCTCGGTGGCGTGCCATGCGGTAGGAAAGATGTCGGCGAGAAGCACAAAATCGTCCTCGAGTTCATCGCCCTCTTTGCCCGGCAGTTTCAAGCAATTGAAATCTGCGAAGGGTACTCGCAGATATTCCGCTTGGCCTCCGCGATAGGGACCCATCCCTGAATAGCCATAGCCGGCAGTCGTTCCCGCCGGGTTGGCCGTTAGACAGGCGTTCGTATACCCTCGGCTGCAGTTGAAACAGAACCCGCAGGAAATGTTGAACGGCAAAACCACCCGATCGCCCTTTTTTACGGAACGAACGGCGGCGCCTGTTTCTTCAATCACGCCCAGGTTTTCGTGGCCCAGAACGGTGCCCGGTTCGGCCGAGCTCCGTTCCTCATACATATGAAGATCGCTACCGCAGATTGCGGCAGTCGTAATACGAATAATCGCATCGTCGGGAGCTTCGATCTTGGGATCGGGAACCTCCTCGACTTTTACCTCATCCTTGCCTTTATAAACGACGGCTTTCATTTGACAAACCCTCCTGACGCCATCAGGGTAGCTTGTCGATCCGTCTTCAATCTGTTCGAAATGAGCCTCTCGAGAAGGTTGAAAAGTTTGGGGGTAACTTACAGCCCAACTCGCGAACGAGGACTCATCCGCCCAGCATGCGCGGCCGTATGTTAGACCTCAACCCGTCGTAGCGCCAGCGCCGAGTTCTTACTTCCAAACGCAATGCAGTTCGCCACCGCGTTTTCGATATTCAGCTTCCGCGCCTCGATCGGAACGTAATCCAGATCGCATTCCGGGTCGGGCTCATCCACATTGATGGTCGGCGGAACGATGCCGTCGCGCATCGCTAACAGCGTCGCCGCCACGCCGGCGGCGCCGCATGCGCCTTGCGGGTGTCCAATTAAGCTCTTCAAGGACGAACCCGCCAGTTTGTAAGCATGCCCGTTGAATGCCAGTTTCACCGCGCGCGTCTCGATCCGGTCGTTCAACTCCGTCGAGGTGCCGTGGTAGCTG
This sequence comes from Bryobacterales bacterium, assembly GCA_963703295.1. GTDB lineage: Bacteria > Acidobacteriota > Terriglobia > Bryobacterales > Bryobacteraceae > PALSA-243. The sequence continues at coordinate 5,131,550 of OY969810.1, read as the reverse complement.
ATGTACTGCACCTCGCTCGGCGGAATCCCCGCCTCTTCCAGTGAAAGGCCGATGGCGCGCGCCGGCTCTTCGCCGCACTCTTCCAGCCGTACTCGGTGGTACGCCTCGCAAGTCGATCCATACCCGACGATTTCGCCGTAAATGTGAGCGCCTCGCTCAACCGCCTGCTCCATCTCTTCAAGCACGAAAAACCACGCGCCTTCGGCGATCACAAATCCGTCGCGATCGCGCGAAAAAGGACGCGAGGCTCGCTGCGGTTCATGATTCCAATGCGTGCTCATAATGCGCATCAGTTGGAATCCACGCAGGATCAGCGGCGCAAGCGGGGAATCCACCCCCCCGGCGACCATCGTCTTCATGATTCCAGTCTTGATATGTCGGAACGCATAACCCAATGCGTCCGTGGAAGAGGTGCAGCCGGTTGAGATAATGTGGCTCATCCCGCGCAGGCCGAAGCGCATGGAAACTTCACTGGCCAGCGTGCCTATGGTGCTGGTGGGAATGGTATAAACGCTGCACTGCTTCAGGTGTCCGCCATAATAAAGGCGATACTGCTCCTCCGTGAAATCCTGGCTACCGCCGCCTGATCCGACAATCACCCCAATCTCACGCAGTTGTTCCCTCGACATACCCCGCACGTCGAGTCCCGCATCCCCCAGTGCCTCATTCACCGCGTATGCCGCCAGTGGGACCGCGCGCGAAACGTGCGGACGGTCTTTCACTTCCACCCAAACCTTTTCATCGAAGGTGTCGGGCACTTCCCCCGCAACCTGAACTACAAAGGGCGATGGATCGAAGCGCGTGATGCGCCGCACCCCGCTTACGCCGTTGCGTGTAGCCTCCCAAAACGATTCTCGTCCGATTCCATTCGGGCTTACTGCTCCGATTCCTGTGATTGCTACGCGGCTCATTCGATCCTTTGCCTTTGCGTTTACGCTTTGCGTCAGTATAGGCTGAACGTATGGACGATAACACGGAAACGCCTTCCGCCGGGGCGGTTTCCGCTACTCGCCTTTCTGAAGGGCTTGCTCAAGGACGCCCTTTGGGAGGGCTTTCCGCAGCGCTGGCCGGTCTGCAAGCGGGCATGTTGGGCGCCATTTGGATGCTCGCATGGCTCGGAATCGACTCCTCTTGGGGCCGGCGCGGGTTCTGGAATAACGAGAATCTTTTTGCCACGGCCTTCTATGGCGACGACGCGATTCGAGCCGGTTTCAGCGCCAGGACCCTCCCCGGTCTGGCGCTCTACCTGATTATCTACAGTCTGTTGGGTTTCGTTTTTGCGTTGATCCTGCGCAATCAGTTTCGTCCTCTGTACACGTTGTTCGCGGCCCTCTTTTTTGCGCTGGCCTGGTTCTATGTCTCCTTTCACATCCTCTGGAAGAGCGCCATGCCGCTTGTCTATCTGCTGTATGCGGACCGTCCCATGGTCATCGGTCACCTGATTTACGGCGCCTGTTTGGCTCGTTTTCCCGCTTACCTTCCAGGAGCGCGACGGCCCATCGCGCCGCCCGCTATTACGCACTCCCGCGACATTTCACCGCAAAAGCCTCAAGTCCTATTGCCGGATGAGGATGGGGCCCACGAGGCGATGTCGCCTGAGATGCCCGAGCCAACTTCTAGTCAGGATGGAGATATCGCGCCATCGGCCGCTGAAAATCCAACCACGCCGCATGCTTATGAATAGGCCCCATAAAATGTATGTATGAGAAAAAGCGGCCGGGATGTCTGCCCCGTCGTTGTCTAATAGATGGATGGTGCGGCGCAGGGGGAGGAGTTGAAGCTACCGGTCTTTTCAGGACTTCGTAAATCCTACGGCTGGACGCCCTTTCTGGGAGACTGCTCCGGCGGCCTCATCGCCGCCCTGATCGCGCTTCCCTACGGTCTTGCAATGGCCTCCCTGATGGGCCTGCCGCCTGTATTGGGTGTATTCACCTCCATCGTCACCGCTCCCGTGATTGCCCTGCTTGGCCGCAATCCGGTCCTCATCGGTGGAACCGCAAGCGCTACGGTCCCCTTCATCGCCCTCGCGGCGCGCACGCAAGGCATAGGGGGCGCCGCAAAAGTCTCTATCGTTGCGTCTGTCATCATGATGGCCTTTTGCGTCCTGCACCTCGGGCGTCATATTACCCGCGTGCCGCATGCGGTGGTAACGGGTTTCTCATGTGGCATCGGCGCCATGATGATTTCATCGCAGCTCGACATCATTTTAGGCGTGGCCTCTCCTCTGTCTCGAACTGCCAACACCGCTGTAGGCCAGCTCCTCAATGCCGCGGCCAGAATCGGCGAAGCGCGTTTTATTCCTCTACTGCTTGGTCTCACGGTTATTGTGGCGGCATCTCTGGCAGCGCGTTGGTCGCCGCGTCTGCCGGCCCCGCTTATCGGCGTTGGCCTGGCGTTCTTCCTGGGACGATTATTGGGGGTACGTGAACGCGAAGTAGGCGTAATTACCGCGTCGCTTCCGGATTTCGTCGGCTTCTCGTGGAATCCGCACGACGCCTATACCGTATTGCCCTCGGCCTTCGCTCTGGCATTCGTAATCTCGGTAAATATTCTAATCACTTCTCGTGTCGTCGAACATTTCCAGGGACGTCATCAGCGCATGAAGGCATCGGCCGCCGATGCCGAACTCGGCGCCTACGGCATCGCCAATGTGTTTGCCGGTATGATCGGCGCCCCCCTAGCGTCGGAATTCCCGCCCGTAGTCTGGCTGTAGTTCGCTGCGGCGGTTCCACTCGGCTGGCCAACCTGATGCACGCAGTTTTCTTGATCGCGATCCTGGAGCTTGGCTGGCCCTTTATCTCGCATATCCCGCTGCCCGCGCTCGCCGGCGTCACTGCGTGGATGGGCCTCTGCCTGCTCGATTGGAGCACTTGGCGGCGATTGCCCAAGATGAATGCCTGGGACGCGGCCGCATTTTTGTCTACCGCAGCCGCCGTAATGATGGTGAACGCCGCCCTGGCAGTTGCGATCGGGTGTTCATTCTATGTTGTACGGGCTATGCTTGGACGCCGCCGCTCCGCTATTCCGCAAGCCGCTTCCCTGGGAAGTAGTGTCACGACGAAAAGTTCTTCCGCATAGTTAGCGTGCCAGCGGTTTCTTTCGTCCGCGGCGGAATGCCTGCCAGAAGATGAAGAGCGCGATCAAATCTGCTACCGTTCCCGCGTAGCTGCCGATAAAAGATAGGGGTTGCGAATGTCGTTGAGATGCCATCGAACGCAACGAATCGCCAATTGCCTCTCCGGTGAATTGTATGCCAAGACCACCCGTGACTAGAAGCAATCGAGGGTCTCGCCCTCGCGTCGAAAGTAACAGGGCCCATAATCCTAAATCCAGAATCTCAGATACGAAATTCAAGTCGCGTGTCCACAGGGCCATCCACACGCCGTTCTTCAAATTAGGACTGAAATGAGCCAGGAATGATACGCCGGCAATAAGTATTGCGCCGCCGGTTACTCCTAAAAGGACTGTGCGGCGTGAGCGGACGTGAGAAGCAGCGACATAAATTAAGCTAATGACGACCGCATAAGCCAGCGGTTCCAGCAGGAGATCGTTCCACCAGTTCCACTGCGCCATCCGCGTGCGCGCTTCAGGATCCCTGTAAAAATAGTAGGCGATATACGCTGGCATGCCCGCAACCGTAAGCAACAAGCCAATGACGTTATAAACGAACAAAACGGGAAACTGGCGATAAGGGCCGCGAACCATCGCGGCAATTACGAGAATTGCGAGGGGTAGTCCCACGCCCCAAAACATCAGTTGAAGGACGAGGGCCATCTTGACCTATTCTAGGCCGGTCTTTACCTAAAAGCTCATAATTCTTTTCTTTACGCCGCCTTAACCCAGTCCCACGGATCCGGCGGAACGTTGGGTCCTTTTTGAACTTTGTTCCAATCCCACGGATCGGGCGGCACGTTGGGTCCCTTGTGAACGGAGGCATTGCTCGCGAGCCAGTCCCAGGGGTCAGGCGGAACGTTGGGTCCTTTTTGAACTTTATTCCAGTCCCACGGATCGGGCGGCACGTTCGGTCCCTTGTGAACGGAGGCATTCCTCGCGAGCCAATCCCAAGGGTCGGGCGGAACGTTGGGTCCTTTTTGAACCTTGTTCCAATCCCACGGATCGGGTGGCACGTTGGGTCCCTTGTGAACGGAGGCATTGCTCGCGCGCCAATCCCAGGGGTCAGGCGGAACGTTGGGTCCTTTTTGAACTTTGTTCCAGTCCCACGGATCGGGCGGCACGTTGGGTCCCTTGTGAACGGAGGCATTGCTCGCGCGCCAATCCCAGGGGTCGGGCGGAACGTTGGGTCCTTTTTGAACTTTATTCCAGTCCCACGGATCGGGCGGCACGTTGGGTCCCTTGTGAACGGAGGCATTGCTCGCGCGCCAATCCCAGGGGTCAGGCGGAACGTTGGGTCCTTTTTGAACTTTATTCCAATCCCACGGATCGGGCGGCACGTTGGGTCCCTTATGAACGGAGGCATTGCTCGCGCGCCAATCCCACGGGTCGGGCGGAACATTGGGTCCTTTTTGCAGTACAAGTTTTCCCTGAGTGGTTGCCGTTACGGTGAATTCATTCACCGTGGAATGCGAATTGCCGACCGTCGCATTGCATAACACGGGCAACGCCAAGAGTAAAAGTTTCGTGGCGAAGTTTTTAAAACCCCTTTGCATCATTTCAAGCTCCCTTTTCTAAATCTTTAATTTTTGGTCCCAAAGTTTTTAAATCAAGCGGCAACCGTCTGCATCTGGATTACACAAGTGCGGTTTGTCCCTTAGACGCAAGTTTAGCCCAACTAGAGCGACTGCGTGTTACCGTACATTGAATCTAGGCTAACTTTGAAATTTTGCGCTGAATCAAAGCACCCGGTAGATACCGGTAGAGAGGTCTATTTCGTGGGGTGGGAAACCGACGGGTACAAGGGCTCGGATTGGTCTGCTCGCCTGCGAGTCGCCTCAGACGAACTGTTTCCCGGATAATCCAGCCGCATGTCTGCAGTGACTTCATCCAGCATGGCGAGCGTCGCCTTCTTACACTCCATCGCGAACGCCGTAAGCAATAGGTTATCGCAGACGGCATTGATCAAACGGGGAATCCCTTGCGATCGTTTATGGATCTCTGCGATAAGTTCCATCGGGATTATCGTCTGATTTTGTAAGCCCGCGCGCACGATGCGTGAGTTAATGTAGTCCTCGGTCTCGCCGCGGTCGAACCCACGGAGGGTACAGCGAAGGGCGATGCGTTGTTTGAGAGGGCGGAACTCGGGTTGCTCTAATTTGGCCTCAAGTTCCTGCTGTCCGGCTATAACGATCTGTAAAAGCTTGCCGCGCCGGTTTTCCAGATTACCAAGTAGTCTGATCTCCTCGAGTACGTCCCAATCGAGGTTATGAGCTTCATCCACAATCAGCGCCGTGGTACGTCCAGCCGCCGCTCGTTCCAACAGAATCTCGTTCAGAGCAACCAGCGTGTCGGTTTTTGACCGGCGGTCCCCCTTGAGTGCGAAATCATACGAGAGCATTTCGAAAAACTGCGGAACCGTGAGACGGGAATTGAAAAGGGAAGCGAAGGCAATTTGCTGCGCCGTCATGAATTCGCGCAGACATTCCAGCATCGTAGTCTTGCCGGTGCCAACTTCGCCGGTAAGCAGAATGAAACCTTTACGCCTTTGCACGCCGTAAAGCAGGTTAGACAGCGCCTCTTCATGCTGGCGGCTTCTGAACAAAAACGCAGGGTCCGGACTCATGTTGAACGGACTCTGCGTGAAGCCAAAAAAGGCGTTGTACATGTCTCAGGCTTCCGGAGGTGGAAGCGCGGGTGAAGAACCAGGAGTCTTTGCGACGGGAGGTTTCTCGGGCTTAACCAACGCCTTAACCGGGCTGATAAGAATATGCGCGTTGCGCCCCTCAAGGCGAGGCGACCCTTCTACAGCGCCGTAAGCGGTAAGATCCCCGGCAAAACGGATAAGCAGCTTCTTTCCCAAATCGGCATGGGCAATCTCGCGGCCGCGGAACTGTACTACCGCCTTCACGCGATTGCCTTCCTGCAGAAAACGGATGGCGTGGTTCTTTTTGAAATCGTAGTCGTGATCGTCGGTATTGGGACGGAACTTGAGTTCTTTGACCTGCACTACGTGTTGCTTCTTCTTGGCGTCGTGCTGTTTCTTCTTTTGCTCGTACTGATAGTGTCCAAAATCGACCGCTTTCGCCACCGGCGGAACCGCCGTAGGCGCAATCAGCACCAGATCGAGGCCAAGCTCCTGCGCCCGGCGTAGCGCCGCGGCTGTGGGCATGATCTCCGTAGTGCCATCGGGAAAGACCGCGCGGACTTCCCGTGCGCGAATCGATTCGTTTACGTTTTCTCTGCGATTTTGCCTGCGGGGAGGAAAGTTTCTGCCTGGATACATTTGTTATGCGTTGTTTTTAGGATTTCGGAGCCGTGCAATGCCGCATGGAGCGGCGGGAAGAACCCTCTCGCCGAAAGTCGAAATGGCTAAATGGAAGGACAAGCTGAATAATCGTCTGTCCCAGTGTACACCAACTGGGGAGGCAAGTTATCGGGTGGGGAGCCTGTCTCACAGATATTTTTCGCCGCGAAAAGCTTAAATCTGTCCATTTCGGGCATCACACCGGCCGAAGAGAGGTAGCATTTTCTCATCGAGTGAGGTCTTTCCGCCCCTTCTTTAGACTGATACGATGGGGAGTCCAATGGTTCGCTGCCCGGCTTGCGCTCACGCCTCTACCGATGGCGCGCGTTTCTGCGCCCAATGCGCTGCCCCGCTTGACTCTACGTCCGCCGCGACCAAACTCATGGCCGTGTCCGAACCCATATCCGTTCGTTTGGCGTCGTCCGTGACATCCAGTAGCGTCGACGAAGGGCGTTTTCTCCCCGGCGTCGTGGTTGCCGGCCGCTATCGCGTCGCGGGCTTGTTGGGCCGCGGCGGCATGGGTGAAGTGTACCGCGCCACCGACCTCACGCTCGGGCAGGCCGTCGCCCTCAAATTCCTTCCGGAGGCCGCATCGCAGGATGATCGAGCTCTCGCACGTTTCTACAACGAAGTGCGCATGGCGCGCCAGGTTACCCATCCCAACGTTTGCCGTGTCTACGATATCGGCGAGGTAAATGGCCAGCACTATATCTCCATGGAATTCGTCGATGGCGAAGATATTTCGACGTTGCTGCGCCGCATCGGCCGCCTGCCGGCGGATAAAGCCGCTGAAATCGCGCGCAAAATCTGCGCCGGCCTTGCCGCGGCGCACGAAAAAGGCGTTTTGCATCGCGACCTCAAGCCCGCCAATATCATGATCGACGGCCGCGGGAATGTGCTCCTGATGGATTTTGGTCTTGCCGGGCTCGGTCAGCAGTTGCAGGGCGACGTCCGCAGTGGCACTCCCGCCTACATGTCGCCGGAACAGCTTGCCGGAACCGAGGTAACCGTTAAAAGCGATCTCTATGCGCTGGGTCTGGTGCTCTACGAATTGTTCACGGGCAAGCGTGCTTTCGAAGCGTCATCGCTGATCGAGTTGATGCAACTGCAGGAGCGCGCCGCGCCCGCCAGCATCAGCACGGTCGTGAAGGATCTCGATCCGGGCGTGGAGCGCATCATCATGCGCTGCTTGGATCACAGCCCCGCGGGTCGTCCGCAGACTGCGCTCGCAGTCGCGGCCGGCTTGGGCGGCGATGCTCTGGCTGCGGCGCTCGCCGCCGGCGAGACGCCATCGCCGGAATTGGTGGCCGCGGCGGGCGAAAGTGAAGGGCTGCATCCTACCATCGCTTTGGTATGGCTTGCCGCAGCGATTGCCGCCGTCGTCGTAGCCGGCGTCCTTGCGGCGAACTGGAGCCTCACCACCAAGATTCCTCTCGATGCCCCGCCGGAAGCCCTGGCGCGTGACGCGCGGGGCTTGCTGAAGAATTTCGGGTACGCGGCTAAACCCGCGGATTCCGCGTACGGACTGTTCTACAACGATCGGTATTTCGACTACCTGCGAGGGCATCGCGATCTTGCGGCGGCGCGCTGGGCCAATCCTGCTGTGGGAATGCCGCCGTTAATTCAATTCTGGTACCGCGAGAGCCCAACTTTCATGACGCCCCAGCGTGGATTCAGCACCCTCGCCGCCGAAAACGATCCTCCTTTTGAAATGTCCGGCATGATCTGGATGCGCACCGATCCGGACGGCAAACTGCTGTTGCTTGAAGCCATCACTCCACAGCGGCAAGCTCCCTCGGCGCCATCGCCGCCCTTCGATTGGAGCGCCCTCTTCCGCGCCGCCGGTCTCGACATGACGCGCTACCAGGCCGCCGAGCCGCGGTGGACGCCTCTCGCCAGTTGGGACGCGCGCGCGGCATGGACCGGCTCCGATCCCGCCACCAATACGCTTCTCCGCGTCGAAGCAGCCTCATGGCGGGGACGGCCTGTGTTCTTCCGCATCATCGGCCCATGGAGTTCGGCGGAACGCATGGAGAGCTCCCGCGGATCGCAACAAATTGGCGTGCTGATTCTCATCTACACAATGCTGATTGCCGCCGGCGTTATTGCATGGCGCAATATCCGCTCGGGCCGTAGCGACGCGCGCGGCGCCACCAAGCTCTTCCTGCTTTATTCAGGCTGCATGGCGGCCGCGGCTCTGATCGCCGGTCATCACGCGCCTGTCCTGGGCGAGCTCGATCTATTTTGGAAAGCAGTCTCCCTCGCCGCGGTAAACGGCGCTGCGCTATGTCTCTTTTACATCGCGCTCGAACCTTGGGTTCGACGGCGCTGGCCGCAAACCATGATCTCCTGGAGCCGCTTCACCACGCGAGGCCTACGCGATCCACGCGTAGGGCGCGATATTCTTTACGGCGCGGCCATGGGTGGAGCGGTCGCGATTCTCAAATTGCTGCAGATCCGGTTGCACGATGTCATGGGTCCCCCATCGATACCCAACCTCGCCGGTCTCGAAGGCATGCGCGGGCTTGCTGCGTTCGGTTTGCAGAGCGTCTCCAGCTCGATGTTCGATCCCATGATCGCGCTGTTCCTCCTGTTTCTCATGCGTGTGCTGCTTCGCAAGCCCTGGCTTGCCGCGGCGGCGACCGTTGCCATTCTGACGCTGATCTCGATTGGATCGCCCACCGTGCCCGCGATCGACATACCCGCAAACGTGATTCTTCAACTGCTCGAGGTGCTGGTGCTGCTCCACTTCGGAGTGCCTGCCGTGATTACCTTGGGCGTCGTCTCTACGTACCTGCTCGATGTCCCCATTACCCTCGATTTCTCGTCCTGGTATGCCGCGATTGGAATCGCGTCGCTAGCCGCGGCCATTCTGATCGCCTGGTATGGATTCCGCGTCTCCCTCGCCGGACGCCCGCTGTGGCGGGACGAAATCCTGTAGCCCATGGTGGGAATTCTGGTATGCGGCGATAACCATTTCATCGTGCGCGGCCCGCGTCCCGATCACGCGACCGCCGCCGCCCTCGCCCGGCACTGGTCGGTAATCCGTATCGGAGCGCGGACGCCCGATGCGCTTACGCCGTGGAGCATCAGCACGCGCGAATTCCGCGAGAATCTCGAATGGGCCATCGTGATGGATGGCTGCGGCGAGGCGTCGCCGGCCGTCGCGCAATTGCTGGCCGAGCTTGCAGCGCGAGGCGTGTCGATCGAATTTTGTTGAATGCCGCGCGCGCTATTTCTTCGAGGGAACTTGCATCGTGAAGTTCATCAAGCTCTGCAAGAAATTCATCTTGTATTGGGGAATGACGGGCTCGTTATGGTCGCCATGCGGGTTCACCGTCTGGTGGAGCGTCACCGTAGTGCTGAATCGGGGCAGGCCGGTCTTGGGATCGATGGTAGTCTCGTCGGCGGAATACTGGTCAACCCATGCCGCCGCCTCCTCCTTAGAGTTGGCGCGCGATATAGGCCCATGGAACGCCACACCGGGCTGAGAAGATTGCGGTTTGGGCGCGATCCTATTGGGATCTACGGGATTTTGATTCTTGATTTGGCTCGGGGCAATCGCATTGACAAAATTCGGCTTGGCTCTACCCGCGCCCACGAGTTGCACGGGGTGCGGAACCTGGGCCAGCAGGGGGGCGCATGCGGTGACAGTCAGAAAAAAGAGGCGTAATTTCATCGAATTCCAGATCCTTCTGGCAAGCCAATAACCCAACGACAGTATACCGTAACCACTGCTCCGGGTGCGGGGTTCTGGTACCGCGGAGGTCGCGTTCACGACGGCTTTGCCACCCGCGAAACCGCATTGACCAGCTTTCGATACGGCGCTTCGTCAAAACTGTCGAATGCCACGAACTCCCCATCGCGCCAGGTGGAATAGTTCCAGCGTGAGAGAATCGCGAGGTACTCCTGGCGCTGGCGCGGAGCGAGCGTGCGCGGTTCGAGCGCGGCGAAGGTCTCCCGCAATTTACGATCGAGCGGAAGCGGTTTGCCGTCCAGAACCTCGAAGCTGAATGGCACGGGCGGCTGTACGTGGCCCGCCCGCACTGGCCACAGGTCCACCGAAGCCGCCTGCGTGGAGGGGGTGATGGCGACGCCATGCAGACGATCGATATCGCGCACCATTTCGTCGCGCAGCTTTAAGACCTCCTGTACCTTTTCGAAGCGCTTGTGCTGACGCGCCGCGTCTTCAAACTGCATCTCTTCGCTCAGCCGGTCTCGGGAGCGCCCAATGGAATCGAGCAGCGAATGCCCGTCAGTACGCAGAAACTCGAGCAGGCGCGCGACCTCATGCGCATATTCGGCCTGCCCCACCACCTGCTGACACGGCCGCAGGCACATGCCCATCTCGCCGTACATACAGCCCGGATGTTCGGGCGATGGCGCCAAATCCTCCTGACAGCGGCGGATCTGAAAGAGATCGAGAAATTGCGCTTCGAACCGCTCCGCCGAGACGCGCGAGCGGAACGGGCCGAAGTAGAGACCCGGGCTACGCGAAATGTGGGTGGTCACCTGGCTTCTTGGATAATCGTTATTCAGCAGTACCTTCACATAAGGCGGCATGCGCAGCTTGATGGCGTCGAGATACGTATCCGGAAAGTGCCGCCGCGCCAACTCATAATGCAGCACGGCGGCTTCGAGCCCGGAAGCGGTGAACTGGTATTCGATGCGGACAACTGTCTGCCGCAGGTTCAGCAGCCGCGAGGGCTTTTCGCGCTCTTTCAGCAGGCGCAACAAGCGCCGGCGCAGAAGCGCGGTCTTCGAAAGATAGGGCGTTCCTTCGCGCGGCCAAAGCACGAACACGGCGGGACGATTGGGCAGCCCCTCGATCTCCGTATCGATCGCCGAGTCCCCTTCGAATTGGATCGAGGTCATTGGTAGAGACGGGCGTATTGCTCGCGAGTGGCCGGCGGAACGCGGGCTACGCCGAGATTTTCCATGACGTGTTCCCGCCGCGACATGCCGACCAGGGCCGTCGAAATTCCGGGCGTGGAGCGCGTGAACTGAATGGCGCGCTGCGCGTCGGTATCGAACCCCGGCAGCAGTTGGGCTACGGCGTCCGGCATGTGGGAGAGCATCTGGCCTTGCATCAGAGTTCCGCTGGCCACTGCGACAATGCCCAACCGTGCCGCCACCGCCAGCGCCGATTCCGGGCCATCCACAAACGCCTCCACCATTCCCAGATTGAACGGCAACTGAATGAACCGGAAGTGGTGCTCAGGTCCGCCAACTTCGGCGGCGATCTCCGCCATACGAGGCAAACTCAGCGCATCTTTTTTGCGGAAACCTTCCCATGTCGCGGCGCCATACCAGCGGATCTTGCGCGCGCCGACCAAGGTCTCCAGTTTCGCGAATGCCTGCCGGATACGCTCATCAAACTCGGCTCGCGATACAAACGACAGTTGCGTTTCCGGGTTGTGCAGATAGAAGACGTCGATGGTCTCGATATCGAGATTCACCAGGCTGCGCTCGATTTGATCCGCCAGAAAGTCCGGGGCCATGGAGTGCATCCGCCCCACCACGTTTTCCGGCCGCAGCGATTTGGGTACCGCACCAGGGGTGAGAAAACCCGCCTTGGTGCAGACCACGATCTCATCCCGCTGCAGACGTTTCAGCGCCTCTCCGATGCATCGCTCGGAACGCTGATTGCGATAATTGATCGCCGCGTCGAACAGGTTGACGCCGTTCTCTCCGGCCGTGATCAGGGCGTCCGTATAGGCGCGATCGGAAGCCTCATCGTCGCCGCCCAGGTAGGTTCCGATGCCAAGGCTCGAAACCTGCAAGCCGAAAACGCCGCGGTAGAATTGCGCATCGCGGAACTCCGGAAAGCGATCGCAGTAACGCGTGGTTGCTTCGATAGTGGCAAACATGTATGAATTTGAAGTCCCGTCTCAGCGACTATTATCGCCCGCGTCTAATGCGCCTGGATAACTTTCAGGTGAATGCTAAGACGTCCGTTAGTTTCTACCTTCACAACCGACGCGCGATTCTCAAAGGGTTTACGGAATTCCGCATCTTGGGCCGCGCCGGGCTCCGGGCCGAGCCATGCGAAGGCCTGGTATTCTCCTGGGTGAATTGCACTAAAGCTAAAGGCGCCATCGGCTTTGGTGAGCGTGTTGCGAAGCCACTCTTGCCAATCGTCCTGGCGCTGATCGGGTATCAGCGTCACCTCGGCGTTGAATACGGGTTTGCCAGCTTCGTCCGTCACAGTCCCTTCCACTTTGCCGAAATCGGAGGCGACTACCAGCGTCAAATCACCAGATAAATGCGCGGTGTCGATCTTGTGGTCCGGAGCTGGATCCTTTCCGATCAAGATACTTTTCAGATAAACTTGCAGACCACCGACGCGAACGCGATAGATTCCAGGCGCGGCATCCAGGGTGAAGGTCCCGTCAGGCGCCATGCGCGCGCCGGCTGCAAACATCACTTCGGCCGGGTCCACCGGGCTCAAATTGATGCCTGCGACCACGTCTTTCAGTGAGGCCGAGCCCTCGGTTTTTACGACACCCTTGATGCTAACGCCTGGCAGGAACGCCAGATCGACATGTTCGACGTCTCGGTCTACGACCTCGACTATTTGCCGAGCGTATTGGCGTCCGCCGGTCTTCTGCTGCGCGCCCGGGAATTGTTGACCGATTACGGCGTATGTTCCGGGAGCCGCGCCTGAGAGCTCATACTGATCGCCATCCATGCGCGACGAGATGCCGGATCCGGGGCCCTCCATCGGGGACAGGTTTTGAGCAAACACCGACAACCTTTCCTTGGGGCCATCGATTGAAATATGCCCGCGTATGGAATACAGGCGTTCCGGCATCAAGCGCACGTCGATGCCATTGAGTTCCATGCCCGGCGCCACCAGCAACTCAGTGGCGTGGATTGCGTCGGGAACGCTGGGATAATAAGCCGGCGCCAAACCGGTTTGCGGCTCGATGTTTTGCGTCTGGCCCAATGGCGTTAGAAAACGTTGCTGCATGCGCGACGGACCGGCATCGACGTGCAGCCAGTACTTGCCCGGCGGGAGATGAAAAAGGCGATACTGGCCGCGATCATCAGTCTGCGTGTTCCGGATTGTGCGTAGCTGCCTCTTGCCGCCGGTATAGCCAAACTGCTGGGCCGCCACCGAAGCGCGCCGCAATGGATCGCCGTACTCATTCAGGATCCTGCCGGCAATCACTCCATCCGGAATCAGGTGAAGCTCGATGGGCGCCGCGGATTTTCCGGCTTCGACTGCGAGGGGCGGAAACTCCGCCGCCGTAACCGGGCGGCCGGGAGCGCCCTGTTCATATCCCTTTTTGGAAGGACGGGCGTCGTAGTTTCCGGGCGCCACATTCGTTATCGAAAAGCTCCCATCGTCCCCGGTCATGGCGATGTAGGTTTGCGCGGGACCGCTATCCAGACCTCGCAGCGTGACGAGCGCGCCCGTGACCGGCTCCCCGTGGCCAGCGCTTGTGACTCGCCCGGAAACCGCGCCACCCTGTTGAGCCGCAGCGCCAAAGGCGGCGCCCACCACCAGCGCGGCAATACCACGGATCAATGCAGCTTCTCCTTGGCGTGTTCGATTTCACTGGCGGAGATGGGCGTGACTGCCGCCTGCTCGTGCCCGTTGGCATGTACGGTGACCGCGGCTGCGTGGCCCTCCAGCAACTTCAGCAGGTCGGGATCCGATCTATCTGTATCGTCGCCGGAGGATTCGAAGGCGAAGATTTTGTAATCGCCCGGCGCCAGCCATGGCATGGTAAAGGAGCCTTCCGCCGAACTTGAAGTAAAGCGCCGCAAGTCCCAACGATTGGCATACGCGTCATCGGGGATGGCCACCAGCATAACGGGCGCGCCCGATTCGAGCGACCCTAACTGTACCCTGCCATCGATCTCGCCCGGGTCCGTTCCCATGACAATCGAGAGGGAAGCGCCGGGCTGCACATCGGGGATGATGCCGCTCGAAACATCCTGACTTCCGTAGAGAATCGATTTGACGTAAAGCTGCGGAAACATTGGAAGGAAGATGGTGTGCTTCCCCGGGAAAATATTGTCAATCTGAAAGGTCAGGCCGCCTGTGGGGGCGGCGGACTGTTGCTGGATTCCGTCGGAATCGCGCAGGCTGATGCCCATGACTTGCAAGTTTGCGGGCGGCGTACCGTCGATGGCGATGGTTCCTTTGACGCTGATCGAGGCGGGCGGGGTGAGCGTCATGTCGTTGATATCTGCATCTTTTACGGTGACGGCGGCAACTTGCAATTGGGCAATGCCGCCGCGTCCGGGCTCTCTGACATACAAGCAGTAAGCGCCGGGGACGACAGAGATATCAAACGAGCCATCCGGCCGGCCAATCTGATTTGAATTGAAGATGGCGCCTCGCATGGGTCCGGAGTCGCATTTCTCCACATCCACGGTCGCGCGGCCGCCTCCCGGGAGAACCGGAGCGTTGATTTGCCCGCGAATATGAAAGATGGGCTGCTTGTGGAGGCGGAAATCGGCCCCGGCCCATTCCTCGCCGGGCTTTACTTCATGCGCCGACGTTTGCGAAGCATCGGCAACACCCGGATAAATCAACGTGCCGTAGCCCTCCTCCGGAACGGTGCTGTGGACGCGGTCCGAGACCTGGATGTGGGATATTTGGCGGTTGGACGCGGCCAGATAATAATTTCCGGGCTGCAGATCGAAGATGCGGTACTCGCCACGGTCGTCCGTTTGAACGCTGGCGAAGGTTTGCAAGGTTTTTACGCCAGCATAGATGTAGCGCATCGCCATTACCGTCACTCCATCCAGAGGCTCCGCGCTATCGTCCAGCACCTTGCCGCTGATGACGCTCAAAGGCTCGATGGGAATCTCGATGCCTGTCACCTGCTGTGCGGCGGCGGCGGTGAACAGTTTGACGCGCGGGCCGGGGCCGTTAGCGAAGCCCTCGGCATTGGCCGTGCAGGCATATTTTTCAGGCTGCACGTTGTCTATGTGGAATTTTCCGGCTTGGTCCGTGGACGCGAAATAAGTGAACTGGCCGGTGCTGTTGTGAAGCGTGACGACGGCCCTCTTCACGGGTTCGCGAGTGACAGAGTTGACTACTTTGCCTTCCACCGAGGCGAGGCTCGACTGACAGACGAGCGGCGCGGCGGCGAAAAGGATCGCGACAAGGAAGACCGGAGGCCGCATTTGCACCTGACTTATTCTAGCTTGGGGTGAATCGCAGTGAGTAGAATCGAAAGCGGCGATTACGCGGCGCTCAGTTCGAGATCGTCGTCGTCATCATCATCACTTTCGTCATCGTCGTCCGGTTCAGACTCGCGATTATCGAAACGCTCGGCAAGATGATGGCTCCAGGCTTCGGCGAGGCGGCATTCGCGGTCGCGGCGGAGGGCGATTTCGGGCGCCGAAAAAACGAAGCCGCCCCACTCATGAGCGGGGGTGAAATCGTAGGCAGGGAGATAGATTTCGCCGTTACTCTCCGCGTGTTCGACGAAGAGCGCGGCCTGTTGGCGGGCCTTTTCCAGAGCGGCTTTGCGTTCCGTCTGGAGGGCTTTGAGCTGAGCCGTGTTCTTTTCCAGGGTGCGCCGGATGCGGCCTTCGTAGACCGTAAGGAGCTGAAGGTTATGCGCCTGCTCGACCCAGGTTTGGGATTGGGCGAGGGCGGTATCGACTTCCGGATGACCGGCGTTCATTTCGTCGACATGCTGGCGAAAGCCTTGCGCGAACATGCCATTTTCGAGGGCACGGGCGCGTTGCAGACGCCACATGTCTTCGGCGATGGACAGGGTAAGGAAGGTCTCGGTGGGTCCGGCGGGGTTGTACTCATTGCGAATGGCTTCGCAGTGCGCGCGAAAGACTTCGGTCTCTTCGGGCGTGCCGATTTGAATCTGGCCCGTTAACCCGTGCCTATAAGAATTTAAGCTGGCGCGGCGCTTGCCTTCGGGAGTTTTGGGTCCGGTGGATAGCTGCGCATTGGCGCGATTTGCGGATAACTGTTCGTCTGTCATTACGTCTCCGTGGGGCCGTGCGCGGCCCACGGTTGGAGAGTAGCAGGCGGGAGTGCGGGGGCGATGGCTGCAAAGAGGGTATGTGCTTTGTTATGTGGGGGCCAGCGATTTTTGAAGTGTTGTGAATGGATTTTCGGGTCGGCGAGCACCAGCGAGGTGTTTGCCCATGATTCCGGAACTGACCTGCCGCGAACAGCCGCTGAAACGTCGCAAACGCGTTGTGTAATTTTCCGCAATCCTGTTTCGCGGTCAGAGGCCAATGCAGGACATCATCTTTCAAGGGCGCCGGAGATATCGGAAAAGTCCGCGTAGCGCTGTGATCATATGTTTTGGCCTGCACGGAATCGGGCTCGGTTGCCTGCTTTTGCACGAGCGTGGCGACGTCTTTTCGCATTCAGGGCTGCAAGTGGAAATGGCGCCGTGGTAACTTTGGGCATTGATATACTTGACATCCCAAGTACAAACCCGCACAATGAAAAAAGACGTGACAGGCAGGAGCCCTGCGGAGGAAATCCGCGCTATTGTTTCGGCCCTTCAAACTTTCGAAGAAGCTCGTCCATGGCTTGAGTTAGAGATTGACCGGCGCGTTGCCGATCTGCCTCGATAGCCAGAGGGATTTCCTGAACCGCAGCCTTCCAGTCGAAATCAGTAATCAAACCCTTGCGTTTCAATAATGATCGAAGGGCCATATTTTCCTGTTCGCAATCGATCAGCCGCTTGGCTATCTTACGGACGGCGTCAATGAGTATAGCTTCAGTATCGTTCGTCATAAGTTATAGTCTTCTGGCTCTAAGTGGTTTTGTTGTAGTCCCAGTGGGGGTTGAAAATCATCCAGTGGGCTGGACTTCCTCCTTCTTCTTCTGGGAAGTACCGATAACAGAACTGCGTTTCCCGCTTGCGATCGGCAGCGTCGAAATACCTGAACGAGGCGTAGAAGTAAAGTACAAGAGATTTAGTCTTGGAAATCGCTTCGAAAATCCCCGGTGTAATCTGTTCGTAGCACAACTCGACAATAGGGCCGGTCATATCTCCTGGAGCCAAAATCGGACCGTAGGCAGGCGAGTCCTGCGAGGCGAATCCCGGATTGGATATTTCGTAGTCTGGGACAGCGGGCAATGTCTCATTCGCGGCGACGAGATGAAATCTGGCGCGGAAAGGACCAGTCATTCTAGCTATCGTTCTGCCAGTATTTTTGATAACGAAGCGAAATTCATTGGTGACCACTCCGTAACGCGGCGGACCGATATTTGGTGGGGATACTCTGTCCACCACGATCCACGCGCGCTCGTTATTAATCATATATTCAGCCTGCTTATCCATAGCTTGCCGCTGCCTATGCAATACGCAAGCTTGAATAACAGCGAATACGGCGATAGCGATGGTGGCAGCGGCGGACAATATGGAAGATATCAGATTCCCCCATATCAACCGCCAATCGGAAGACGTATCTCCCTGTACCTTTGGAGCGCTCTGCTTCTGATTCCAGGCGGATATATCGGAATCAAGCTTTTCAATGGCGGTCGCGATGCGGCCGGAATCAGTCTGTTGATTTTGTCCCTTGGCGTTTTTGCTCTTGCGAACGCTTTGTTGATTGCTACTTACTTCCCGTCCAGTTGGAGTTGGCGGCTGTGACTGCAAGAGCAGAAACGCCGCGAGGAGAGCGGCAGGCATATATCAGGCTTTTGGCTTTCGCCCAGCCGCGTTTGGATTTCCCGTGCGTGGCGATGTATCTTTCGCGTGCTTCACTCGAGCATCTAACTCAGCCTTCGATACCGTCAGGATGCCCTTCATGGCTTTCTTGAATGCTCGAAACTCAGGCGTGGCTTCGAACTGTTCCTTAGTCATAGGGGGAGGGTGCGTCTCCCCCGGCCTGTCGGAGTGTTTAGAATTCATCTTTCACCTCCCGTTCTTGCCTGTCAGTTGCTTGTAGGTAAGTCTGCGTCCGACCACATGCCGCATGACATAGACGAAGCGTTCGATGTCCGTCATGCTCCGGTTATTGTACCGAAAGGGCTGTTCGTCAATGTAGCGGAACAGGTGAAATGGCTCCACGGCTACATAGGTCCCCTTCAGACTGCGCTTAAGCAAACTCCAGAAGTTCTCGCAGTTGTTGGTATGCGTGTTGCCGTCTACGTACGCCACGGCATGGTCAATCACCTGATGCGTGAATTCGTCAAGGCCATCGTAGGACTTAAGCGCATCGGAATTAAGTACCGATCCAGTCTCTACGTTCTCGCGCACAAAGGCTTGAAGTTCGGGCTTGCGGCGAGTCTTGCAGACTTGCGCTCGAACCGTTCCGCCGCGCTCCAGAACAGAGGCAACGATGGTCTTGCCATCCGGCCCGCGACCGTGAATCTTTTCGGCGCGTTTGTTGGCGTGCATGTTTCGCGCCTTGCCTCCAATGAAGGTTTCATCAACCTCAACCTCGCCAGCCAGTTTGTTGTTTGTCTGGTCCTGACTCGCAAGGCGGATGCGCTGAAGCATGAACCAAGCGGTTTTCTGAGTGACGCCGATAGCGCGATGAAGTTCCCAAGAACTGATGCCGTTCTTGCAGTTCACCAGCAGCCACGTAGCGGGAAGCCACTTCTCAAGAGCCACAGGGGAGTCCTCGAAAATGGTTCCAGTCTTGAGACTAAACGTCGGACTGACATGGCCGCTGTAGCACTTCCACACGCGGCGCTTCGCAAGGTAAGTGACCCTTTCCGCTCCGCAAGTGGGGCACTTGACCTTACCGTCCCACCAGCGAAGATCCATCATGAACTTCCTGCAATTTTCAAAGTCCGAGAAGTACAGGATTGCGTCTCGGAGGGTAGCGTGGTCGCTCATGAACTAAGTATGCGCTGGACCCTATGGGATGTCAAGTATATTATCACCAAACTTTGCGCCAGAAAACCATCAACAGACGGCGACACAATTCGAGCCGTTCCCTGGGCATGGCGCGCTCTCGCTTAGGTAAGTCCGATACTTCTCATGCAGCTTTTCCCGGTGTGTTGGGAAGTGCTTCGATTGAGCGCTGGGGGTGGCGCCTTGCTCACGCCGAAGCTCGAGGAGTCGCAAAAGAGCATCCACATCAAAAGACCGGACTCGCTTGATGCACTGTGTTGGTTCGACGTGAAATGGAGAGCGGGCGCGCTCCGTTAGTTGCAAGCGGCGTACTGTGTTTCAGTTTCCGGTTAGCGCGTAATACGGGAGCAATCCGGAAGCGGTAGATCGCCGAGGTGGCGACGTGCCGTTTGTTATTTCGATCTGTCCATGCTTATTTTCTCGAGGCTGAGCTTTTACCCTTTCCGCGGACCGGATGCGTCCCTTACGCTGAGTGCAGCGTATCACCGCTGTAGCGAGTCGGTGTCAGGCTCTCCATCCCTTATCTCAGGAGTTCAGTGCGCGTGTTCGCGCAGCACGGCGAGCACCTTGGCGTGCTTCATCTTCTCGGCCCATGCCCATGGTCTGGCCCAAGGCTCGGCGTGGGCTTCAATCGGATCCGCGCCCCGCCTCAGATATAGCTTTACAAGTTCGACGGAACCCCAGCGACACGCCCAACCGAGTGGAGTGCTCTTGAGCAGATCGTCACGCGCATCGAGTTTCGCGCCGGCATCCAGGAGCATGGTCGCTGGCCCTGTGCGGTCTTCGGAACTGCACCAGTCAGCCGCCACATCGTGCAGAATAGTTCGGCCGAATGGTCCGCGGACGTCGGGATCGCACCGATCCAGCACTGCGCGCAGGCAGGCCAGATTACCCCGGGCATTTGATAGCTGTCCAAACCACCACGGATCGCGGCGCGCGCGATCAATCCGCTCCAGTGCCATCTGCAGAATCTGCGGTTTGCCTGCACCATGTATCAGAAGCACTTCCGCGAGAGGCATCGCCGCCGCCCAATCCGGGATGATTCCCGGCCTGAGCCGCCCTGCCGCTTCATCGTTGAGCATCTGACGCGCTTTCTCCGCCAGACCGAGATCCCCTACGCACTCGGCATCGAGGTACGCTCCGTGACTTTCCAGCAGGTCGATCATCGCCTGATCCTTTTGGCCATACGCGGCGTACACCGGCGTGCCGCTTGCCCAGATATGCGCATTTGGATCCGCGCCGCGCGCGAGCAGCAACTTCGCCATTTCCGGTTTGCCGAATTCCGCGCAGTGACGCAGTGGCTGGCCCCACGTGTACTCCGGCGGTTCCAGGTCCACTCGACGGCGTTCGTCCGGATCGAAGCCCAGGTCCAGCAGCAATTCCAGCATTTCCCGCCGGTCGTATCTCACGGCGAGTGAAAGCAGCCCCTCGTCGCCGTATATCGGCTGACCCAGAGTTCCTTCGGCATGCCGCGCTCGCAACCATTCTGCATTTCCGGTGGTGAGCGCCCAGCGGGCGGTTCGCTCCGCCCCGCGCGCCAGCAGAAGCTCCGTCATGGCGGCAACCTGTTTCGCCGTGCCGAAACTCCTGGCGCAACCAACCAAATCGAGCGGGGTATTGCCAATCCGATTAAGCGCGTTGGCATCGGCGCCGCGATCCAGCAGCCAGGCCGCCATCGGTTGCAGCAGAAAGGCCGCCGCCTTATGCAGCGGAGTAACGCCGTTCCGGGGATCGGCCAGCCGAATCAGTTCCGGGTGTTTCTCCAGGAACTTCATGATGGCTGCCACGTCCCCGCGTTGAAAGGCTTGCGCGATCTCCGATGGCAGATCTGTATCTACGGGCTCCGGCACTCCCGTCTGGCGGCGGTGCTCTTCCTCCCTGATAATGGCCGCGATTTCTTCGTACCCGCGTTCCACTGCGAGCGTCAGTGGGCCGGTGGCCTCGCGATGGGGATGAATACCTCCACGCGCATCCGCGCCATGCTGCATCAGTAGGCGTACAATCGCGGGGTTCCGCTGCAGCACGGCGTAATGCAGAACGCGATGCTCATCGGAACCGGACATGCACCTGTCGACGAGTTCGGGCCGCACCTGGAGGATCACGCGAACGGCTTCTATATCGCCGGAGCGGACCGCCTCCGCCAGGCGTCCGACGGTGACGCCATCCACGTAGCCTTTCAGCTTTGGCCAGCTTTCGAAACCGTAGGCACGGGCAATCACGAGTTGCGCATCGTGCAAAGCGAAATCGGAGGCGCTGGCGTCGTGATAATGAGTGTTCACTTCAGCGACCGCATCAGGTTGGCCAGCCAGAAACCCACTGAGCAGTTCTTTAGCTTGCCGTTTGAGTTGATCGAGGTCGGGGTGCTCGCGAAGGATGCGAGTCGGTAGGGATTTGTTCACAGAGAGCTCCTTTCATCGCGCCCGGTGTCCGCTCGTTCGGGCAGAAAAGAGTTCATCCAATTGTTACTGACGACAAATGATCAGGGGACGCCGTCCTTCCCGCGGACGCGGTGGCTTCCTGAGGAGCCGTAGATATCCTACCATTGAAACGGGTTCGGACTGACGGAGCGGTATGCGCGTTCCCGGGTCATTCTGTACCGGCGAGGACAGGGTGTAGCGGAACATTTCCTTCAGGCAGGCCGATGGTCCCTGTCCCCTTCAGGCCAACTTGACGTGTTACGCGCGATCCGTTGAAGTGCTCCGTCCGTATGGTCGCGAAACAGGAAGTTGAGGCAAACCGTCAGGCAGCTTGTCAGTTCCGGTCTTGGGAATCCGCGGTACCGTCCGACCACTTCGAGACTGGAACCATGAATACGGTTCCGCGCTCCGCAGGCCCGCACCCCAGGCCTTTGCCGCAATGAGTGGGACAAGAAACATCAAGTGCGGATGCCAGTGTCCATCGCGATCGCTGAGGTGGGCATCCTTCGACATCATGTAGCACATGGCGCCGATTTCCGGGGAGGCAATTCGCCTTTGTCGAGCGCGGTCCGGAGGGCTTCGGCGATTTGTGCCTTGGATTTTCCAGCCAGTGCCAGGCGAGTCTTTGCGATTGTCCGGGGCAGATACGTCCGTGCCGCCGGCGCATTGAGGCAAATCGGCGCCCGGATTCCAGGGTTCCAAAACTCCGGATCGTCGATCCCGCAGCCCGGGATCGCTGCGCCGCCAAGTTCCTCAACAAGCAGCCGTGCCGGTGGCATGAACTGACGTATTCCTTCTGCGGCGGTTGCAAGCGGCGTACGCCGTGTTTCAGTTTCTGGTTAGCGTGTATCGACCACAACGTTCTCATCGTCCAAGATCTGCGCACTTTCGCGGACCCAATCGTCACACTTGGCAGGCGCGAATCGGCGTGGGAGAGTCGGTAAAATCGGGATTGACGTCGGTTTCCTGATGGCCAACTCCAGAATCGGCGGTACTGCGTGGCGCCGCTTTACGGAAGGGGAAAACGATTGCGATGAAGTTGTCGATGTCACTGCACGGTGCTGGCTGGCTTGTCCTCGCCGCCAGCATTGCGATTGGCCATACAGCGAACAAACCGCTTGCCTTCGACGCGGCATCGGTGAAGGTCGCCGCCAGGGCCTTTATCCCCCGCGTTACGGGTACGATGAAGGGCGGCCCCGGAACGAGCGATCCCGGACGCATTACCTACACGCAAGTCTCGCTCATCCAACTTTTGATGAAGGCTTGGGGCACGGAATACTATCGCTTCGACGGTCCCTCCTGGCTCAAGACCACGGCCAATGTAGACCAGTACAACATCACTGCGACTGTGGGAGCAGAAACGACTAGGCAACAGTTCCAGCTGATGCTCCAGAATCTGCTGGTGGAACGATTCCAGATAAAGCTCCATCACGAAACGAGAACCTTTCCCGGGTACGAACTGGTCGTCGCGCCGGGCGGACCAAAACTCCGGGGACCGGTGGACCCTGACGCTCCGGAACCCACTACTGGACCTCCCACAGGGGCCGACAAACAGGGTTTCCCTCTCTTGCCACCTGGCCACGGCAAAGGTGTCGTGATGTCGTCGAACGGTGTGTACGCAAGATTTCAGAGCTGCACGATTGCTGAGCTTGTCGATCCATATCTCCGATCCTTTATCCAGCAATCGACTGGTGCGGAGACAAACCATATCGTGGATGAGACCGGGCTGGCAGGAAAATATGACTACACTCTCAAATTCGATGCCCGCGCCCTGGATACCGGCCGGGTTCTTGTTGCTCCTGGGGTCCGTGCGACTTCCTCGGCGGCTGCCACAAGCGACCCAAGCGGCCTCCCTAACCTCTTCAACGCGTTGGAAAAGCAACTTGGACTGAAGCTCGTAAAATCGAAAGGGTTTGCATTGGACACGATCGTCATCGACCACATTGAGAAGATGCCCACAGAGAACTAGGGCCGTATTCTCGGTTCGAGCGCTTGGTTATCTCGTCACGTTCTTGCCGCGCCCAGCCAAGGTCCAGGAGAGTTCTCGTCCATTTACGAAATTTATAGCGGCAGCGAACGCTGCTAATTGATGACAACGCCGTTTTTACACCGGCATCTGACAACAGGTTTCAAATCCTGCGAAAGTTGGGAACCACGGTCTCGTCCCATGTCATCGTCGATAGGACGCGGGCTTCGGCGAATTTAGGCGACGTGGGCCAGTCAGAGAACTGCAATCCAAGCCGACCTAATGCCACGTTACGAAAATCCTCCATCGTAGCGTCGGGGTTCGAGGAGACGGATCCGCCCACCATTGCACGCCACGGCGCAGTCGCTTTCTCGATGTTCGCAAAAATCTGCGCCGAGGGAAGGTCGCGGTTGTGGCCGTCACGGGCGATACGGCCTACCAATCGGTGCGCCTCGACATCGGCGACTGTTGCTTCAAAGAGCTTGCCCTCATTCTTCCCGGCGAACCCGCCATCGATAAAGAAAACTCCATCCAAGACGAGCGTAACGGCTCGAACCGGGTCTTTGTCCGGCAGCCCGCCGCGGGCGCCGCCATTCCAGAAGCCCGTGCCGGCCCAAGTCTCGCCGGGGTTCGGTGGCCGGACATCGCCGTTGTCTCCGACCATTCCTAAGTTGCAGAGATAGCGTTTCGAGCCGGAGAGAATCGTTGTCCAGTAACGGTTGAGCTGTAGGGCCTCCTCACGCCGTCCGAACGGCAAGAGGACGTTTTCCGGCGACAGCATGTCACGCATAAGCCGATAGGAATGGCCCGTCACGGTTTGGTAAACCCAGAGGGTCCGCATGGCAGCGATAGTCATTCCGCTGCGATTCAACAGAATCGCGGACGTCGCGGGCTCCTGGTCGGAAATGCGAACCCGTTCTCTTTCTAGGAAGGGCGGCTCTCCGTCCAATGGCTGGCTGGCAAGGCTCTGGATTTCGGCCAGCAACCGTGCGTAATCCAGCGATGACGGCGGAATCAGGTGTACGCCGTATTGCGGCAGGTCTTCGCAGAGGAAGTCCATAGGCCTTATTTTGTCAAAGAATCATGGCCGCTGCTGTCGGGGGTGCGGCGAGGCGGGACGGCTGCTCACCGGCATCGCTACGCTACGAAGGGCTGGTTTATGGGGGCTGTCGTAGGGCAGGAAAAGCAACGTGAGCCTGTCTCGTAAGTGACCCTTTCGGGATCATCGGCCAGGGTCGGGAGCAATACGTGGCGTTCTCGTCCATTTACGAAATTTATAGCGGCAGCGAACGCTGCTAATGGACGACACTCCGTTTTCTGCCCAATGACTTTGGAAACGTATAAGCTGGTCGTAAATGCTCAGTGACGCAATCGAGGCGCTTAAGCAAGAACTAGAGCAGGCAGACGGCGGTCGCCTGCTCCCGGCAACCGAAGGGGATCTGGAAGAAGCAAGGCGATTTGGTTTTCCCGACGTGCTTCTCGATTTCTACCGGCAGAATGCGCCCGATGTAGCCGATGGGCGAGTCGAGTTGTGGAGGAGTCGGCCCGCTTCGGGTCAGCGGATTTGGTCCGTCCAGAACGCCGTCAGAGAGAACCGGGATTACGTGCCGGGCACCGAGCTTTTTCCCTTGGGGTACGTAGTGTTCGCGAGCAACATGTTTGGTGATGCGTACTGCATTGATACGGTTCACGTCAGCCAATCGGGCGATTTCCCTGTCGTGCTGTTTCCGCACGATCAGTTTGCCGAAGGGTACATCCTAGAAGTTGCCGAACAATATCGTCTGGAAGTGGCAGCCAATCTTGAGGAGTTTCTGCGACAATTCGCCCGCAGAACGCTGATGGAGACGCCAAGATACGAATGATTCCCAACACCGATACCGCTCCTGAAGGGCCGGTTTTCGAGCGGTCGACTTAAGCGGACTTTGCCGCTCAGAAAACAATGGGTTTCTGAACTCTACGCGCAGCGTAGAGCAGTTCCGACATTTGCTGTTCAAGGCCGCCGCTATTACGTTTGAAAGGGGCTTTTATTGGAATCGGCAATCCTGCCGGAATCTATGAAAAACCGGTGCGGGCGTCGGAGGTGCAGCGGTCCATCGAGGCCGAGAGCGACGAGTACAGCTACGATGGTCGTCGGGAGATGTCAGTGATTTGGGTTGTAGGAAGATGATTACATTGAGGCGTATCGGCGACTTCGCAATCTAGACTGTTGTTGGCTTGCTGTTCTTTGGCGCGGTGATAATCGCGGCCTTTCACTCAGCCCTCGAAATCCCTATGGAAGCCTCCAAATGGATCGGCCTTGCAGTAAACACCGTCGTCCTGTTCGGCTATATCATTTCGGCGCATTCACGACACGACCGACGCCCATTATTTTGGGGCATCTTGCTGGCTCTGCTTTTTTGCCACGCTGGTTTGTTCTGCGCGCTTTTTCGGATCGTGCCACTTTGGAGGCCGCTCTGGTCGGTCGCTGCCGTCCCGCTTGAGTATATCGCCATGGATCTCACCCTTTCCGCGTTCGGTTATCCGTCCTTTGGAAAACGGTGAACGATCACTTGTCTGCGGGGTGCCCGCGGACATCCCGTGGTCCGATGCGGCAACACAACGCGCGGCCCATCCCGCACCCTGGCCCCGTTCCGGGTAGCCCTGCCCGTTTCGCCAAGAGCCGGCCCGAATAAGGTTGGAGTAGCTTGCGGACAAAAAGTGTGGGTTATCGGAAACTGGCCACTCCGAGTAGATGGTCGCCAAACAGGAAGTTGAGGCAAATCGGCAGGCAGCTTGTCAGTTCCGGCCGTGGGAATTCGCGGTACCGTCCGACCACTTCGAGACCGGAACCATGAACACGGTTACGCGCTCCGTCGCGGGGGCTGCGATAATCGGAGACCCCGGCAGGCCCGCAGCCCAGGATCGCTGCGCCGCCAAGTTCCTCAACAAGCAGCCGTGCCGGTGGCGTGAGCTGGCGTATTCCTTCTGCGGCGGTTGCAAGCGGCGTAGGCCGTGTTTCAGTTTCCGGTTAGCGCGTCAGCAAGGCTCAATCTGCTGTTTGATTAGGTAAACTGGACTGGAATCCTAGCTATGCCCCTCTCCGTGGGTGACAAACTGGGCCCCTACGAGATCGTGGCGCCCCTTGGCGCCGGCGGCATGGGTGAGGTATACCGCGCCAAAGACACAAGACTGAAACGCGAAGTGGCGGTAAAGGTCTTGCCGGAGGCGTTCGCGCGCGACAGCGGGCGCGTTGCGCGCTTTCAGCGCGAGGCCGAAGTGTTGGCGGCGTTGAACCATCCCAACATCGCGCAGATATTCGGAGTCGAAGAAAGCGCGCTGGTGATGGAACTGGTGGAGGGCCCCACGCTCGGCGACCTCATCCACCAAGGTGCAATTCCTCTGGAGGAGTCGCTCGAGATCGCGCGACAGATCGGCGAGGCGCTCGAAGCGGCGCACGAGAAGGGCATCATCCATCGCGATTTGAAGCCCGCCAATATCAAGATCAAGCCGGACGGCACAGTAAAGGTGCTCGACTTCGGACTGGCGACGATCCTACAACCTACTGTTACCGGCGCCACCGTCGCCACGGATCCGGCTAATTCCCCAACCTTGACGCTCGGAGCCACGCAGGCGGGCGCAGTCATGGGCACGGCGGGCTATATGAGCCCGGAACAGGCCGTGGGCAAGCCGGTGGACAGGCGCGCGGATATCTGGGCTTTCGGCGTGGTTCTGTTTGAGATGTTGACGGGGCAACGCATGTTCCGCGGTGAGACCGCCGCGCTCATATTGGTCGAGGTCGTCAAAGGCGAAGTGGATTATGGAAAGCTGCCCTCCGTGACGCCGGTGGCGATTCGCCATTTGTTGCAGCGGTGTCTCGACCGGGACGTGAAGATGCGACTGCAAGCCATCGGCGAGGCGCGTGTCGCGATTGCCAGGGCCGGGAAGGGTGCTGAACCAGAGGCGGCGGAGGCGGCTCCCTTTCGGCCGCGCTTCGGCATTGCCGGCTGGATCGCGGGGGCGGTGCTGGCTGTGATTGCAGCCGCATCGCTGTGGGAGGCGTGGCGCTCCAAAGAGCCGATCGAGAGACCGCTGGTGCGGCTGGATGTCGACCTAGGTTCGGAGATTTCCCTGCCTTCTGCCGAGAACAGCCCCTTGAGCACATTGGCTCTCTCTCCGGATGGGACGCGCCTCGCGTATGTGGCCAGCTCTTACAGCGGCCCGCAACGCCTCTTCACACGGCGGCTGGACCAATCGAAGGCTGTGGAACTACCTGGCACAAAAGGGGCGAATGAACCGGTCTTTTCGCCAGACGGACAGTGGATCGGATTCTCTGCCGGCGGCAAATACAACAAGATCTCGGTACAAGGCGGTGCGGTCGTCCCGCTGGCGGACATGCCATTCGCCGGGGCAAGCTGGAGCGAAGACGGAAGCATCATCACCGCCGGCTTACCAGGTCTGGCCCGCATGCGCCCGGGCGGCGGCGCCGCCACGAAGGTGACGGAATTGGCGAACGGAGAATTTGCCGCAGCGTTTCCCCAAGTCCTGCCGGGAGGTAAAGCGGTGTTATTTGTTTCCTACGCCGCTCTCTCCGCCGACGAGGCCAGTGTCGCAGTAGTTACCTTGGCGGATGGCCACCGGAAGACGCTGGTTCCAGGGGGCACGTCGGCGCGTTACCTGCCGACCGCGAACGGGGACGGCCATCTGGTTTACACCAACAAGGGAACGCTGTTCGCAGTTCCATTTGACCTGGATCGCTTGCAGGTACGAGGAACGGCGGCGCCGGTTCTGGATGATGTCGCTTATTCGGCGCTGTCTGGCGGCGCTCAGTATGATGTGTCCCGCAGCGGCACGCTGGTGTACCGGAAGGGAGGCGGCAGCACGGTAAAAGCTACGGCCACCATCCAGTGGCTCGCCCCAAATACCGACGGTGCAGCCAAGAAGGAACCGCTGCTCTCCAAGCCCGGTAGCTACATTTCTCCGCGTCTATCACCGGATGGCACACGGTTGGCGATGATGGTCATGGAACAGGGGACGACGGACTTGTTGGTATACGATCTGCGACGAGACGCGATGACGCGGCTGAACTCCGGTGGGGGACCAGCCGGCCTGGTTTGGAGTCCGGACAGCCGCTACGTGTTCTTCGGCAGTGTCAGAAACGGCATCCTCTGGACCCGAGCCGACGGCGGGAGCGACCCGCGGCCGCTCACTGGAACTAAGTCCAATCAGGCTCCGTTGTCGATCACATCCGACGGTAAGCGGCTGGCTTATTCCGAATATGCCGGGCGTGCTCAAATCTGGACGGTACCGATGGAGGAGACCAACGGCCAGATGAAGACCGGGAAGCCGGAGCAGGTGGCGACGAGCCCATTCACCGAAGTTGGCGCAGCGTTCTCGCCCGATGGCAAATGGCTGGCGTATTGCTCGAATGTGACCGGAACCTACGAGGTTTTTGTGCAGGCATTCCCCGACACCGGTGGACGGTGGCAAATCTCCAACAACGGCGGTACGTTTCCGGCGTGGTCGCCGCACGGCGACGATCTCTTGTATCAATCCGGCGATCAGATTATGGCGGTGGCCTACACGGCGACAGGGGACAGGTTCGTGGCGGAGAAGCCTCGCGTCTGGCTGGCGAAGCTCGGCGGTTTCCGTGCCGGATTCGGCACGGCATGGGATCTGGCGCCGGATGGCAAACGCGTGGCAGTGGTGACGCCCACGGAAACGCCCGGAGCGCCGAGGCAGGATCACGAGGTCGTAATGCTGCTGAACTTTTTCGACGAACTGCGGCGGCGGGTTCCGCTGGCAAGGTGACCCAAATCGTGGGCAGATGGTCGGCAAACAGGAACTTGGGCCTCGACCTCCGTTAGCTTCAGTTTCCTGTATGCGCGTAATCCAGGACTAATCGCCGGCAGAAACGCAAGCGGTCAGCGGAACGAGTGCGCCGCAAATCGATGGAGAGCCTGGGAGAGCTCACTGGTCATGGACAGGTGCGGCGTGTGATCCGTGTCGAGCTCAACGACATCGGCGCACGCGTTCTCAGCAATCATCCGCCGCTGCAGGGCTGGCGGGATAGGTTGATCACGGGTACATAGCACATAGTATCGGTTGATAGTGTCGAGCGGATGGATACCGGCGTTACGTACGGAGCCACGGCTTGCGGACGCTGCCGCGCAATGGCCCACGCTGCTGCCTCTTCCGTGCAACGGCCATACAATGCGTGACGCGACGCCCCGGCCGGCATGGTGGCAACCGGCGGTTCTCCTTCGATTGTGAGATTGGCCTGGATTGATCCCCGGCTCCTTCCGGCAGCTTTGTCAGATCCAGCAAACTCTGGCCCTCCTTGGGGACGAATGCCGTCACGTAGACGAGCGCCGGATGAATTTTGCGTTTGACTTTCGGCGCAGTGAGGGAATAAACTCAATCGCCTAGGAAAGCCGATGAAAAAATTCGTCTGGACGATTTCGATAGCGTGCGTCATGCTGGCGTCTTCCCCGTCGCGCGCTCAGATCAAGCCGAACCGGGAGCAGATCCTCTTTTATACGCCGGATTGGAAGGGCGATCGCTTCGCCGATGGACGCCCCAAGCTGCCCGACGATCTGCTGACGCGCGCGCTGGATGTCTCCATCGAAGACGTTTGGGATTACGTGCGCGCCCAGGGATATGTGAATCAATTCGAAGCCGGATTCCAGGCTCTGCACCCCGACAAGCCCTTTGCCGGACGCGCGCTGACGGCGCAGTTTATCCCGCGGCGGCCCGATATGGCGGCGGCTGTCGCGGCCGAGGGCAAAGCGGAAGGCCGGGTCAGCGGAACCAATAGCTGGGTCATTAACGAACTCAAGATGGGCGACACCATGGTCGTCGATGGATACGGAAAGATCGTCGAAGGGACCATCATCGGTTCCAACCTGGGAAGCGGCATCGCAGCCCACACGCATTCCGGGTTCGTGTTTGACGCCGGCATTCGCGACGCCGAAGAAAACCGCGCAATCGAAAATCTCAACGGACTCTACCGCGGATACGATCCATCGGCCTGGGCGCAAATGCAGTTGATGGGCATCAACGTCCCAGTGCGCATCGGCCGGGCCACCGTGTTGCCGGGAGACTTAGTCCTGGCGAAACGCGATGGCGTAATCTTTATTCCGGCCATCCTGGCCGCTGGCGCCATCGCCAAGGCCGAGTTCACCAATCTTCAGGACGCATTCAACTTCGAACTGAATCGCCAAGGTAAGAACGGCGCGGAATTCGAAGGCGGGTGGGGCGCGCAGAAATTCGCCGCCTTGGCCAAGTGGGTGGACGAACATCCTGAAAAGCTGAAGATGTCGAAGAACGAATTCGCAGATTTGCTAAAGAAGGCTCAAGGCAATCGATAAGCCTGCCGCCTAAACGCTTTCCAGCGCGGCTTGCATCATCGCGCGCGCGTAGGCCACGCTGTAAGCGAATCCCCGTGTATCCGCCGCCGCCCAGATATCCTGGCAAACGCCCGCCCGGCGCCACGCGGTCGCGGTCGGCGTCAAACGCGCGCGGATGCTCCGGATTCATAATCGGAATGTGTAAGGCTCGCCTCGACACCCTCCCTTTACGTATACGCCTTGTCTCCGCCGACCTGCGAATCCCAATACGTCGTAGGATCGGTGAAGAACTCACCCTGCCTGCAGAGGGGGCGCATCGCGTCTTCATTGATTTTGATGCCCAGGCCTGGCCCCGTCGGAACCGGGATGTAACCTTTAACCACCAGGTCCCCTTTGTCGGTTATGTCTTTGTGCCAGGCTGGCTGCGGCTGGTGCCATTCCATGGCGAGGAAGTTCTGGCAGGCGGCTATCGCGTGCACGCCGGCTGCATAACCGATCGGGGTAGCGTTGCTGTGGACCATCATCCCCACCGAATATTTGGCCGCCATGTCGGAGGTCTTCTTCAATTCGAGACAGCCGCCGATCACAAGGTGATCCGGATGGATATAATCGACTGCACGCGCCTGGCAAAGCGGCTCGAGCGATTCCACCAGGTAGGCGTCTTCGCCGGTCAAGGTGGGCACATCGATCGAATCGTTGATGAGCTTCCACTCCTCTACCCGGAACCACGGGACCATGTCTTCCAACATAGAGGGGGTGACCCTTTCCAGCGCCTTGGCCAGCTTGATGCAACTCTTCACGGTAAGGTGCCCGAAATGATCGTGCGCCATGGGAATGTCGGCGGCGTCGCCCATGGCCTGCTTAATCGCAGCGACATGGTCGGCTACGAGTTCAGCTCCCTTGACGCTGATCTCGAATCCCTGATAAAAGTTCTCAGGGTTCTCCCCCGGTTCCCCGTTATAGCCTGCAGGCGCGGACATCGTGCCCCGCTTGCCTTGAAGAACGCGAGCTACGCTCAGATCATACTTGAGCATCGTAAATCCCGCGGCGACTCTCTCCTTATAATCGGCGGCGATGTCTTCGATGGAGTTCGAGCGCGGGTCGCCCTCGCTGTACATCCGGACCTTGTCGCGAAATTTCCCGCCAAGCATTTGATAGATCGGCACGCCATAAGCTTTGCCGGCCAGATCCCATAACGCGTTCTCAATCGCGTTGACGCCGCTCCCCCGACGGTTATACGCGCCATGGATCTTGATCTTGCGGAAGATCTTGTCAACGTTGCAGGGATTTTCGCCGAGCACGCGGGCCTTATGCGTCAGCACGTAATTCGGCTGGGGGCCGTCGCCAATCGTCTGGCCGTAACCCGAAATTCCCTGATTGGTATCGATTCGGACGACGATCGTGCCGCCCGATGCCGCTCCCGCACCGGGAGTCGCAGGAGGAATCGATGCCCCGGCGCCGCCGCGTCCGCCGCCCCCCTGGCCTCCCGGCCCTCTCAGAACGGCGATGCGCATGTCCGTGATTTTCAAGTCTGACGGAATTGAATTCCGGTTGACATTCTGGGGATACGCTTCGAGGTCAGCCAAGAGGCCAAGCCCCGCGACTGCCGCGCCAGTGCCAAGAAGCGTACGTCGCCCAATTGCGTTTTCGTCTGTAGACATTTAGTCTCCTTTTCGCCACCAAAACTTAATCGCGTCTGGAAACGGTTCATTCTCTCAACACATAAGATATCCGAAATTGAGTCGCGAAGCAGATGCCCGCCCCGAGGTTCAATCCTGGCAGTACAGCTTCGCCGGCTCGATAGGCTGGTGTTCGCAAGTGGCGTCGGCCTCTGCTTTGGACTGCCTCAATTGCGCGGTGAGCGGCGCTTCGAGGGGTCCGCGGATGAGCCTGTTCAGGGTGGATCGTCGCCAAACAGGAAGTTGAGGCAAATCGGCCGGCAGCTTGTCAGTTGCGGTCATGGGAATCCGCGCTACCTTGCCGCTTGAGGAGCATGACCTCGGCACTGTCCGAAATGGATTTCGGAGCCGCGCTTTTTGCGAAACTGATTTCGGCGCCCGCGTCCGGGATCAAGTATCGATCGATCGGGGCCATGCTCGGATAAGGTGTGTTTGTGCTTTTCGGCTGCGCCTGCATGACCAGACTCAGCAGGGCTGCCGGTGCGCGGCCGTTAATCGGATCATCCTGGTTAATGGCCGCATCGGATTCACTCCAGATCGCTATGTGGCACGGCGCTTGCCGGGGCTGAGATCGTTGACGTAGCAGTCAGAGGAGGTAAGGCAGCAGGGCAGCAGTCCGATGAGCATAGTTGGCATACGCCTCGCCGAACTGTGAACGCATCCACTGTTCCTCCATGCGGAGCTTGATCCAGAAGGCGAGGAAGAAGAGAAGGAAAACGATGAACCCGCGCACTTCGGAGATGGCAATCGCCATGCCAAGGAATCCGGTCAGAATGCCAGTGTAGATGGGGTGACGGACCACGGCATAGGGACCGGTGGTGATCAACTCATGGCCCTGCTTAATGGTGACGGAGCGGCTCCAGTTGCTGCCGAGGTGCTCGCGCGCCCAGACGGCGAACAGAAGGCCGGCGATGGTGACGGCAGCTCCCAACCAAAAGGGCCAAAAGCCAACTGGCCACAGCTGGAGGTAAAGCCAGGGCAACGGGATGCGAGTTGTCGAGAGGAGGACGATCGCGATCAGGAAAATGAAGACGCGCAGGATGCGCGAAGCAGCCGGCTCGATGCGCCGGGTAGTTTTGGTATTGGAGGCTTTGACCTGCCAGTACAGAAAAAAGATAATCCAGACCACGGGAAAGAAAGACTTGTAGAACCAGAGCATTCAGGACCTCACGGCGCTGAAGCTGTTTACGCAGGTGAGAAAGGGGAAGTTTCAGGACATGCAACATTTCGCCGCCCCAATGCCGATCAAACGTGCATCAGGTCACTCGACTGCCGGTTGGCCGGTTACCGGAAGTTGAGCCTACCGCACCCCACATCCGAGAGAGCACGATTCGTCAAGCTGCATGCTGGCGACGAATCGGCGTTGGTTCCGGGAGGCCTCCAATTTTCGGTCCCGTTCCGCGTAGATTTCCTGTTGCCTCCCCGCCAACATGTCCTTCGGCGGGATGTAGCCAACGGCGCGGTTCAAACGAACATTGTTGTAATGCTCGATGTAGCGTCGGACGTCGATTCGCGTCTTGACGTATCGACGAGTGAAACAACCGTTCAGAACAGGCTTTTTCGCAGACGCCATCTCACAAGGTTTTTGGCCAGGCGCAGGCGGATTTTGACATATAATCGGGCCCATGCGGTCCGCTCTGTCTCTCGTCGCGGTAATTCCGTGCCTAGCCCGCCTGGCATTTTCGCAGGCGGCATTTGAAGTCGCCTCGATAAAACCGTTTGACACGACAAATGGCGTCATGAATGCCGGCGTAACGGTCTATCCAGGCGGCAGGCTTGTCATTCATGCGCTTCCGCTGAAGACTCTGATTATGACGGCCTACAATGCAGGTTACTGGCAGCTATCGGGGGGCGAGGACTGGATGGGGAAAGACGTTTACGATGTCGAGGCCAAACCTGCGGCGCAGTCGGGCACGTACAGTTTGCGGCATACCAGGTTCGGGATAGGCGATGAACGCGTGCGCCAGATGCTGCAGACGCTGCTGGCTGACCGTTTTCAACTGAAGGTGCGTCGCGAAACAAAGACAGGCCTCGTCTACCTGCTAGAAAGAAGCAGCAAGACGTTTCTGCTGCGCCCCACCAAATACACGGAGGACAAGCCTGTCATGGATACGCCAGGTTTTTCCGGCGATGTCGAACATGTCCGGGGCCACTGGTTCCTGTTCAACACATCCCTGCCGCAGTTGGCAAAGTACGCCAGCGATACTGTGTTGCACAGGCCCGTAATTGACCGGACGGGCCTGGAGGGCGCGTTCGATTACCGCGACGCGGATGCAAAGACGGAACAGGACAACAGCGATGTCGAGGGCTCGTTCACGGTGTTCGTTCGAGACGTCGGATTGAAGCTCACATCTTCGAAAGGCCCGGTGGAGACTCTCTTGATTGAGTACGCTAAGAAACCGTCGGCGAATTAGAGCTGTGTCCATCGCCAGATCGTGCGCGGCATAGTTCGGCATTCGACAGCGTGGTCGAAGCCGAAGTCAGTATACAGAGACCGGCGCAGCGAGCCCTCTCCGTGGGCATTTCCTTCAGGCGCCAGGCGAAAGCACAAAGACCATGTTGCAGGAACCGGAAGTTTTCGGTCGCATTCTGTAGCCGTAGCCAGCCAGGAACTCCGGGTAAATGCCTTCGTGTCCTTCTATGATCAGGACGGGATGGTCGCGCTCAATCAGGTTCCTCATCCCGCGAATCACAGAGACTTCATGCTCCTCCACATCCACCTTTACCAGCGCAATGCGATGCGGAAAGGGAAGTTCGTCCAGCGCAAAGCACGGGATCTTCCGATCGCCATCTCTGCTGACTCGGGCCTGAAAGTAATTTGGGAGGCCTGTCGCGCCGGTAGGCACACGGAAGGGAAGCAGGCCGGCGCGCTCCGACACTGCGATGTTGAAGAGCGTAATGTTGGGGTATCGCGCATGGCGCGCCATGGCGGCCAGAATCTCGGCCGTCTCTATAATCGGTTCAAAAGCGATCACCCGTCCTTCTCTGCCGACTAATTCCGAGAGCCGCAAGGTGTACTGTCCGACATTTGCGCCCACGTCCAGCACCCAATCACCCATCTGGACCAAGTCGGGCAGTTGGTGAAACTCAGGCTCGTCGGATCGGAAGCAGCCGGATGACGCCTGAAGCCAGTATTTCCAGGCACGCAAGGTCTGTCTAACCGGAAACGGCAAGCGTGACGCAATGCGTCTCAGAAGCATCCATTCGCATTGTCCCAGGGATGGGCGCGCGAAACAGCATGGGTCAACGCTCGGGCCATCCGCGGCCCTCGCAGGCCGGAAGGCCCTGGCCTAAAGCCCTAATCGCTGACAAGCAATCGATCATAGCGTTTGCGGCGCACAGATGAGAAGATCGCGTCGCTGAGAAGGATAAATTGAAAATCCTGGCGACGCTGCATGCGCCGCCAGGGATCTATCAGAGCTGCGGAGAAAATAGCCGCGCTTAACTCAGGCCGGCGTGAGCACCAAATCGTGTCCGCGTTTTACCAGATGCGGCGAGCGGTTCGCCACGCCTGCCATGAAGCCATCCGCATCGGCCGGCGCGATGCGGATCTCCGAATTCAACCCGTAGCGAAGGCAGACGCCGTCGAGCGTAAGCGCAAGATTTCGTCCGCCGCCGCAGGGGCCCACAAACGTGATTACGTTATACGGAATGTACCGCCGCACCACGCCGGCGCGGATGTAAACGCCATCGCCGGCTAAGTCATAGTTCTGCGGCAAGGCGCAAAGCGTGAACACCAGAAGCAGTGGCCCGCCAATCCAATACTTCCCCGTGAAGATCAGCGCGGCCGTGGCCAGAGCGAATGCCGCGGTGAACCAGAGGTCGTTCCGTCCTTTGTAGGTCATATGTGAATCTCCGGCTGAATCAGCTAGCTTTGCGCCTCGATTTCAGATCTTGCAGCAGCCGATTGATCGCGTCGTCTTTTTCGAGCTTGGCGAATTGCTGCTCCACATCGTCGGCCGCGAGTTCGGCCTGCGCCGCGGCGGTGGCTTCCGAATGGCGTACCTTTTCCTTCATGCGATCGAACGCGGTGGCGCTTGCGCCGTCATTCACCTGTACGCCGGCGCGTCCCGCCTTCTCCGCCGCGCGCGTGCGGCGATGGTCGGCGATGAGCGTGTGACTCTTGGCGCGAGCCTCCTCCAGTTTTTGCTGCAATTTGAGCAGCGCAACCTTCAGGTTCTCCACCTGCGTCTTCTGATCTTCCACCTGTTGGCGGAAACTGCCCGTCATCGCCTGATAACTCATCGACCGCTCGACTGCCGCGCGCGCCAGATTGTCATCGTGTTTATCGAGCGCCATCTCGGCCCGGCGCATCCATTGCTTTTCGTTCTCCTCGCATTCATGCAGCTTCTTGTCGAGAACATGCTGGTCGGCGATCGAGATAGCCACCTGCGTCTTTACCTGTAGTAACTGATTCTCCATGTCGAGAATCACTTGCTTAATCATTTTTTCAGGCTCTTCGGCCCGGTCGACCAGGTCGTTGAGATTGGCTCGTATTAATGTTGCAACGCGTTCTAAGAGTGCCATGTTCGTATCCTTTCTAAGCCCCTGCGCCTTTCACCTTGTCATCCAGCTTGGGCGTCTTGTCTCCAATCGTGCGGATCTTCGAGAACAGTTCGCTCATGGGCATGCCCGAGAGAGTCTCGAAGAGCGCGGGAATTTGCGCGGCCATCTCCGTGATGTCACCGGTGATCTTATGGAGGCCGGTAGTAGCGCCATTACCCGTCGAAACCACCGTGATCCGATCCACGTTGGCCAGCGGCGCGGCCAGCGCCCTCACTACCTCCGGCATATTGGTAATCAACTTATCCACGATCGCGGCCTGGTTAAACTCCTGGTAAGCCTCTGCCTTCACGTTCATAGCGCGGGCTTCCGCATCGCCTTTCTTGAAGATGATTTCAGCTTCGGCTTCGCCCTGCGCGCGAATCGCGGAGGCGCGGCCTTCGGCCTCGACCACAGTGCGCTCGCGTTCCGCTTCGGCCAAGGTCACAATGCGGCGGCGCTCGAATTCGGCCTGCTTGAGCACGGTCGCAGTCAGTTCGGCCTCGCGGCGCAGAATTTCCGCTTCCTGCACCTTGACTTCATGCTCCTTCTCTACCTGGTGAATCTTGATCTCTTCCGAACGAACCTGTTGCTGCATGATGTTCGTCTGTATCTCGTACGATTTATCCGCCGTCGCCTGCTGGCGCTTGGTGGTCTCGAGATACTCGGCCTTCTTGATTTCGAGATCGCGCTGCGCCTCCGCCTGCTTGGCCTGGGACAACGTCTCTGCCAGCACGCGCTCCTGATCCGCTTTTGCTCTGGCGATGGCGGCCTCGCGCGATGCCTCGGCGCGTTTGATCGCCGTATCGCGATCGGCCTCGGCGGCGGCCACGTCTGCGTCACGCTTAATGCGGGCGACATCGGGCCGGCCCATGTTGGTGATGTAATCGTTCTTGTCGCGGACTTCCTTGATGGTGAACGAAATCACCTCGAGGCCCATCTTGTTGATGTCGTCGGCGCAAGTAGACCGCATGCGCTCACCGACCATCTCCGGCTGCTTGACAATCTCTTCCACGGTCAGTTGGCCGATGATGCCGCGGAGGTGGCCTTCCATCACCAGGCGGATCAGCCCTTCGCGTTCCTGCGGCGGCTTGGTCAGGAACTGCTCGGCAGCCGTAAGGATGGATTCCGGATCGGACTTCACTTTGATTTGCGCGACGGCCTCTACCGTCACCGCCACGCCCTGCCGCGTGTACAGATCCTGCTGCGGCGCTACGTCGAAAGACATTAACTCGAGCGAAAGCCCGCGCCAGCTTTCCACCATGGGAAAGATCACCGTGCCGCGCCCTTGAATCACGCGCGTGCCGCGGAAGCCATAAACAATCAAGGCCTCATGCGGCCCTGCTTTGCGAAACAGCCTGGCGAACATGGCCATGAGAAACACCAGGGCCAGTAACATCAGGCCGACAATCCCTATCACTTGATTTTGCATATCCCTCTCTCCGTCAACTCAGTCACTCACTCCGCGATTCGGACGACCCGGTAATGCTAGCCGCAAAATCGTCCCACAACCGCACGTACGCTATGCCTTTTTCGTAGCGCGTCACAACCACTTCCGCGCCTTTGGGGATGGCGACGCCAACCTCGCTGCGCGCGCCGGCGACGCGGCGCGTGCCCTCTTGCGAATAAATCAATTCACCCGTGCCGCCCGCGCGGATCGGCAAACTCAGACGTCCCAGCACGCCCGTCATATCGTAATCGGCCGGGTCGAGCGGCGCCTCGCGTGACAACAGCACTCTCGCCAGAAACCAACACACCAGCGCCGCCGCCCCGATGCCGCTTATGATCGAAATACCCAGCGCCAGCGCGAACCAAACGCCGTAATAATGCTCCAGCAGATAGCCCGTACCGCCAAACCACGCCAAAAACGCCGCGACAGACGCGAGATTGAACCACGAGCTTCCGCCATTGCCGCCATGCGCGCCGTGATGCAAATGTAAATGCAGATGCAGATGCGCGCTGCCGCCTAGCAGTGAAAGCACGCTCAATCCAAATCCAAAAAAGAAGCACACCAGATAAAATTCAGGCCAATTCATAAACGTCTCCCGTTCTTACTTGGGCCCTCCAGCCGGGGAGTTTCCGGCCGCAACACTTCCATCAGGCGCTCCGCCAGTCCCGGATTCTCGAGGATGGTTCCCAGGAGCACCAGGCACGTCCGCGAATCGTTATGCTTGGCGATTGCGAGTAGCGCTTGACGCAGCCCCGGTTCCCGCCGGAACCGTTCGGCGCCCTCTACCAGCCAGAGATCGAGTTTGTCCTCGAGCGCGCCCAGATCGGAAATCAGCTCGTTTTGGAAGCCCTCCGGGTCGTCCACCAAATAGCCCGGATGAACCTTGAAAAACTTTGCCAACAGCATGCGGGTTCCGTTTGTCAGGTGGGGGCGCGCGCCGCTTTCAATCTGCGAGAGATAACTCTGGCTGATCGACTTTCCGAGTTCCTTCGCAATCAACCGGGCGAGCTCAAGCTGCGAGATCTCACGGTCGAACCCGCGCAGCGTTCCTTCCACTTCGCGCAGGTATCGAATTTTTTCACCGAGTTTCATATCGCAATCTGTGATTATAGTATGGCAATCTGCAATCGTCGTCAAGAGGAAAATTGCGCTTGTTTTCAGCGGTTTGCGTTTCCAGTACCGGCTTCAACATGACAGTCTTATCCTTTGCCGCCGGAAATACGCCGCTGAGCGTGACGCTTGGAAGCGCCGAGGAAAACCCGACGTGTATCTGCCGATTGGCAAAGAGAAGAGTATCTCCGTATCGTGACGGGGACATCCAGCCCACGCCAGCTTCCATATAGTCAAGATTGGCGAACAGTTGGCTATTGCGAAAGGGTCCGTTTCGGGATGACCTGGCGTACCGCAAAGCCCAATTGATGAAATGCTATTAAACTAGCAGTATGCTATTAAATTAGCACTATACTATGGATAGCCGGACGGGGGCCGGATCGCATGCCAACAATTCCGACAAATAATTTCACCCGCAAGCCGATTTCGGGTAACAAGGCGCTCGGTGCGTCGGCGGCGGCGCTGGCACTTTCAGGGCTCATCTTTATGGGGTTGGCGATCCCGGTGCGCAGCAATGCACAAACTTCGGCGGTCGAGAAAGCGTCCAGCCCTTCAGGGGAAACGCGTTTGCATTTCGAGGTTGCGTCGGTCAAGCGGTCCGATCCACACCGGGCCGGGTTTGGCCAACCGCCCACGTATTCTCCTGGACGCTACGTCGCAGAGGGAGCCTCACTGGCTGTGCTGGCCTGGCACGCATATGGCATAAAAGAGGCGTATCAGATCGAGTGGGCGTCTTCCTGGATGGCGTCGGAGCTTTACGACATTGCCGCCTCAGTGCCCGACGGGGCCACAATGGAGCAAGTCCACACTATGCTGCAGCGCTTGTTGGCCGAGCGTTTTGGACTCGTAGTTCACCGCGAAACCCGCCAATTACCAGGTTTCCGTCTGGTAGTGGCAAAGGGAGGGGCGAAGCTAATGAAATCCGTCGATGTGCCAGCGTCGGCTGATGCATCGGGCCGAAGCATAGTCACTAAGAATGGAGTTCCGCAGTTCTCCAGGAGCTCTAAGTCCGGGATGCTGCTCACCCTTACAGGGGAGATCCTTCATGGCCACCATGAAAACATAAGCGGGCTTGCGAGTCAGTTGGCGTCAGCGCTCCATGTGCCAGTCATCGACGCGACCAGCCTTGAAGGGGAGTATGATTACGATCTGTCCTTCGCGCCGGAAGTTGCCCCCGTATCGAAAGGGAGTGTGGTCTTCGTTCCCCCGGGAGCCGCCGCGACGGGGCAAGTTAGCCAGTCGCCTCCCAGTAATGATCCCGTGCTTTTTTCGGCCATCAAACAACAGTTGGGGCTGCAGTTGGAAGCCATTAAATCGGTTCCCGTTGAGATGGTAGTGCTCGATAAGGCCAACCGTGAACCCACGGAAAACTGACGAGACAAAGGAGCGCTCCACTGCTTTCTTATGCGGCTCCGCGCCACTGGATTCACCTTCTCGCAGCGTAACCCGCGCTACTACGAAACGGTTGGTCGCTCCATCTTGACTGACTCCGGCCCCCCGCACGGCGCCTTGTCACTTCTGATGGGCACAGGCGGGCCTTCCTGGCGGGCGCCGAAGTCAGGGCGCGGGCTTGGCGCTTCCCTTGGAATATGCCGCCTGCATCTTCGCCATCACATCAGGGATGGTCTCCGGGTGGCGAATCAGGCCGAGGAACATGGTGCGCATGTCGAAACCGGCGGCGCCTCCTAGAAAGAGACGCCGGTCGGCTGGGAGCGACGGGCCTCCAACGGCGCCGGCCGCGGGAATAACGGCCGGCATCCGCACGGCGTACATGCCGCCGCCGGCAAGCGCTTCGTGCGGATACCGTGTGAGCCACCCGCAATTGTGTCCATCCAGAATCATGTTCGCGGAGACCAATACCCACTGCGCGGCATCGGACGGCGCGGGAGTCTGACAATCCCAGATTCTGGCTTGGGGGAAGATGGAAACCGGATCGACCATGGCGTACTCATCCAAGTCGATGGTCTGCTGGCCGTGCCGCTCGGTGAACCGGCGCGCTTCCGGCAGGGCCTGGTTCCAATCGACATTCGAATCGGTGGCTAACTCATACGTGGGGCGGCCCATGCCCAGGGCGTTGAAGTAGGGCATGTAATTCGGGTAAGCGTGAATCGCGGTGAAGATACAACCTGCCGCCAAGGCAGCAGCGAGCGCGGCGAGCAGGCGGGTACGACGCACCATGCGTGGCAGGCACGCAAGCAATAAGATGAGCAGCGCCAAGGGTATCGTGAAATGGCGAATGCTGATGTCGAACCGGCTCAACAGGAACACGGCAACGAACACGATCAGCGACACCCAGAGGACGCGCCAGTGGATTTCATACCCAGCGGAAATCGGACCTGGCGCCGCCTTGCCGCCACGGCGGCGGGCTATCGCAAGTCTGGCCGCGAGCGCCAAGGAAAGCGCGAGCAAACCGAGAAAGGCAAGAGAAGATTTCAGCG
Source organism: Bryobacterales bacterium (assembly GCA_963703295.1). Classification (GTDB taxonomy): domain Bacteria; phylum Acidobacteriota; class Terriglobia; order Bryobacterales; family Bryobacteraceae; genus PALSA-243. Next base: position 5,089,393 of record OY969810.1, on the reverse strand, counting down.
CCAGCAAGACCGGGTAATAAAACCACACGCCGTGCGGATAGGCGTGGCCTAGCAGAAATGTGGGCCTGACGCCGGCCATTATGGCAAATAGGAACAGCCCGCGCAGATAGAGCCAGGGCGGCATCAAGAGGCGGCGCACTGGAGCCCAGGCGGCGGAATGCCCCAGAGCGTTGAGTTCGACTACCGGCTGGTTCCAGGAGAGGACGAAGTAAACCGCATAGACGATGAGCGCGGCGTACAGGATTCCCGTCCAGATCCCTTTGGTACGGCGGCGCCGCCAAATGCGCGCTTCCGGTCTGGTTTCCGGCTGGCCGGGCAGCGCAAACCATCGCGTGGAAGCCGCGAACGCCGGCAGCGCAAGGAATAGCAAGCCCGCGGTAAACTTCGAAAGCAGCGCGCCTGCCAGACTCAGCGCGAAGAAGCGAACGTTGCGGGGATTTGGATCGCGCCACATTCCGGCGAACGTCCACAGGGCCAGCAGTGAGAACAGGGTGACCGGCACGTCTGTAAGCACCAGCGGCCCAAAGGTCAGAAAAACCGGGGTACTCACATAGACCGCCAGGCAGAGCAAACCACCCCAAGGGCCGCCCAGCCGGAAGCCGCATAAGTAGAGCGCCCAGCCGAGCGCCAGCGCAAGAAGTAACGTCGGTAACCGCGCCCAGGCGAGTGTGGAAACCGGATCGTTCCAGTTGTTCAAGAACCAGTGGCCGAATACCCACTCTCCCAGAAAGGCCTGAAACAAAGACTCGCTGCCGGTCCAGGAGATATGGGAATAGTCGGCGCGCGCGCCACGCAAGGCCAGGGGCAACGCCGCCAGCGCTTTGGGCAGCGGCGGATGTTCTTCGTTCAAGCGCAGATCCAGCCGCTGCAGGTAGCTGATGCCCGCGCCGATGTGGGCTACCTCGTCAAAAGTGACCGACTCCCGTAATGCCGCGCCGCCGGCGAATACGAAAAAGAACGCCAGCAGCAAGACCGCGGCAACCGAGAAGAGCGTACGATTTCCGGGATCCCGATCAGTCAAGTCTTGGATCCTCCTTTACGAGCGAACGGCGGGCTAGCAGCCCCATGGCGATAGGTCGTATGAGGTACGCAACCGATTACAGGAAAGTTCCGCGGCATCCTTCGATGCGAGCATGCCTACCCGTTTGGACTATTTCTTCGTCGAATGACCGTAAACTGAGGTGATCGAACGATTCGGGCCTTTGCAGCGACGGTTTTATCGGTTCTGGCGGGTGTTGGCGCTTATGGACAATCCGACGGCGTGTTAGCGGTCACCACAAAACGTAGATTTTTGGACTTTCGCCGGTGGGGCGCCGCGGCTCTCTTTCTGAGAGTCCGGCGCGGGAATGGAAGCGCGGCTTTGGACATTGGGGCGGGTCCCTCGGTCGCCGGTTGGCATTACCGACAGCAAATTGCGTAACCTTTTCGGATCGCGGCGGTATCCTCTCTGAGGCGCTAGTCAAGATGAAGTGCACGGCAATGAAGTTCGGTTTCGGAATCCTCGCTGCATGGGTTGCATTTGGCCAATTGGCTTCACTCGAGCCGGAGTTTGAAGTGGCCTCTGTGAAAAGAGCGATTCCAGGACCACAGGGAGTTTGGACAAACGGCTCGCCGGATCGCATCCGGATGCTTAACATGAGTCTGAAAGAACTGATTGCGTTCGCCCACGACGTGAAGGACTACCAGGTTGACGCGCGAGGGTGGATGGAGGACGAGAAGTACGACGTGATCGCAAAAGTGTCAGACGATGCCGTGAAGCTTCCGTGGGCCAACAGGTTCGCCTTGGAGCGTTTGATGACCCGCACACTCCTCCGCGAGCGGTTCAAGCTGGCGCTACGGCAGGAAAAAAGAGACCTGCCCGCGTTTGCGCTTGTGGTAGACAAGACGGGGTCGAAGATCCATGAACTGGGTCCGAATCCGGGCGACAATGTCGTAGCCGATTATCGATGGGGCCATCTATCTGCGAAACAGATGCCGATGTCCCAACTTGTCGATATTCTCGCGGGTCAGTTGGATCGTCCGGTGATCGACCTGACCGGCATACATGGCGTGTTCGACATTACGCTGGATTGGACTCCCGAGAACGCCCCAACCACGGCGTTGGAAACCAAGCCCTCCCTTCCTGTGGCCTTGCAGGAACAACTGGGGCTGAGGCTGGAGGCACGCAAGAGCCCGGTTAATGTCATCGTGGTGGATCACGCTGAGAAGGCGTCCGAGAACTAAGCAGAACTCTCATCAGCAGCCTTTTGGACATTGGCCGGCAGGGCCGCGGCGGCTTGACGGAGCTTGAGTCGGAGGTAGTCGAGATAGCCTTCCGGCGCGGGGTGGGCGCGCAACTCGTCAATGACCGGCCGGAAGTAAGCCAGGGAGCGGATCGGGGAGAGTTTGGGTGCGTCTGCGGGACGAATCAGGCGTCGTAACGACCCAAGCAGCAGCGCGGTCTCGACCATTTGCAGAGACACGCCCTCGTCATAGAGACGGCGAGCGAGCCATTGATCGGAAACACTGGCGCGCAAAGGCGTGTCCGGCAGATCGACATAGAGTGTCAGTACCGACGAGACGTACAACGCCGGGTTCGAGTCCGGCTGCAACAGTGAGCCGACTGGAGTCATTTCTTCCTCCGCCGGGCCGATGTTTCCTGCTCGCTTTCACGGACCCGGTAGCTGTCGCCCTCGATTTTGGTTACCTCAGCGTGGTGCAGTAGACGGTCCAGCAGGGTCACGATGCAAGCGGCGTTGGGAAAGACCTCGTTCCATTCTTTGAAAGGCCGATTGTGAGGATCACCGGCTTTCGTTCGTAGCGCCGGTTGATCACGTCGTAGAGCAAGTCGGCGGATTTGTCGTCGAAGGAGAGATACCCGACCTCGTCCACGCAAAGGAGTCCCACGTTGCCGTAGGTACGCAACTTGCGCTGGCGGCCTTCGGGGCTCTGGCGATGGAGTTCCTCCAGCAAAGAGGCCGCGGAGCGGAACAGGACAGAGTGGCCCGCCAGCACAGCGGCATGGCAGATGTTCTGGGCGATCATGGTCTTGCCTAAGCCATTGGTGCCGACCAGCACCAGGTTACGAGCCTCAGGGAGGAAGTCCAGGGTCAGTGCCCGTTCGATCACATCGCGTTCGATCTTCTTGGGCCAAGACCAGTCGAAGTCAGCCATGGGTTTGAACCTCTTGATCTCTGACAGCCGCAACCTCCGTTCCAGGCTGCGATGTGCGCGTTCGGCGGCCTCGGTCTGCGCCAGATGTTCCAGAATCTGGCGCGCAGACCAGCGTTGTTTAGTAGCGCGCGCCAGAAAGTCGTCCACGCCGCCGGCCAGGGCATGCAAGCCGATCTGTTCCAGTTGTTCCGGCAGGCTATTGCTCGGGGTCGTCGTCGTGCGAATGGGCGAGCTCATCGTAAGTCTCCAGATCGTGGGGGCGGACATCCAGCGCCTGCGCCTCAGGATGGCGGCTGAGATCCAGCACCGGCAGGGGCGAAGAGTGATGGTTTCGACGCAGCAGGAAGGCGACCGAAGAGGCGCGTGGCGTGTTCCGCTCCAGCGCTTCGCGGATGGCGCGGCGCAAAGCGGCTACGCCATATAGGTCCAGCAGACGGAGCAGTTGGGTGGTCTGACTGGCGGCCGATTCTCCCTGGGCAAAGGCGCGATCCAGCAAGTCATCGCTTTCGGGAGCGGCCACCGCCAGGCGGCCCGCGCGCGTCTGATGCAGCGCTTTACGTTTGGTGCGCAATAAAGCTTCTTCATGCGCCGGGTCCAGGATGGATTGCTGCCGGTCATAGGAGCGATGATGGCGGGCGATCTCGACAGCGCCGTCCAGGATACGGATGTCGGTGTCGGAGGCCACCAGCGTCAGAGGCCGGCCCACGGCTTCGGGTGGGATGGAATAGTCGTTGAGATCAAAATGCACATAGATGGTCTTGCGGGAGCGCACCTGCTCGATCCGATCCGTGTTGAAAGAGTGGAGCGGCAGCGGCAGCAAGCGGGGCTGCTCTTCGGTGAAAGCCTGCGCCACGGAGCGTGCGCTATCGTCGGGCCAGCGGCGCTGATGCGCTACTTCATCGCGCCACGCTAGCGCCTGGCGATTGCACTCCGCCAGTGTGGTAAAGATACGGCCTGCCCAGAAGGAATCCCGTACATACCGAATAGCCCGTTCCACGCGGCCTTTATCGAAAAGCGCGCATTGCAGACCGTGGCAATGGTATAGCGCAAGTTTTCACTGTCACTCACCCTTTCCATCCGCTGAGGGGTCAGACCTTCGACGCCATTGCGGTACGCAACAACTGGGGTGGTGACCGCGTGTCGTATCTGGACGCGAGGGGACGGCTGCGCACACTGCCAGTCGAGTGGACCGATATTCAAGGGCCCGATCCGGTGATCACGATCGGTGCTGGACGTGCCTTCTTCCGCGCCGACCTGCTACGTCAACTGCGCAAGACGATCGACGAACAGATGTCCCTGAATGGCGCGCGGTTATGTTAAGTAAATTATGTGCAATATGTCTTTGGAAATATGTGTATGATCGGCGCTTGGAAGCGGGTAATTGGCTGGTTGCCTCAAGTGAATTGCATGGTAAAATCAGCATACCAAGCATGCCAAGCCTGTTTTGCCTCTTGCTATTCTCAGTATCGTGTCACATAATTAAAAAGACACATATGGCAGTACACTCCAAGAAGAATCGAACAGCAACGGGTTCGCGTCAGCGCACGCGCCGTCAGCAGGCATTGCGCGCACAGGGCGCCACCCACCCGCACCCCGAGGCGGTGACCGATCCCCTCTTTCGCGACAGCGCGTTCTTCGATCCGGACGATCTCATGCAGGTCAAGTACGAGATGCTGCGAAGCGTCCAGCAGGAGGAACGTTCGGTGGTAGAGGCGGCTCAGGTCTCTGGTCTGTCCCGCCCGGCCTTCTATGTCACCCAGGAGTTGTTCCAGCGCGAGGGCCTGCCGGGGCTCCTGCCCCGCAAGCGCGGACCAAAGCGGCCTCACAAGCTCAGCGACGAAACGCTGGCGGTCCTGGCCCAGCAGATACAGGAGGCCGGGAGGATGCTCAAGGGCGAGGAACTGGCGGCGCTTCTCACACAGCGCTTTGGTGTCGAGGCGCATCCGCGGAGTATCCTGCGGCGGCTGCTTCCGTATCTGCGGCGGGAGGAAAAAAAACTTCGATGATCGTCGAAGCCGCAAAGCTGGACTCCACCCAGTACAGCGTGCAGTACGAACTGCTTCGCTCTCAGGTTATCGGCACGGTAGGGAGTGTGACGCAGAGAAGTGTAACAGGCCAGACGAGAGGTATCGGTTTTGCCCTGCTGCTGAACGAGGGTATGCCCGGGTGGCTCAAGACAGTGGATTCCGTACTGCGCGCTTCGCTTGCTCCGCGAATAGTGGATTCTCCGGACCCTGCGCTGCCTGAGACTATGCCGCGATCCAGCGCCGCGCGGGTCTGGCTACCCACCGTGCTGCGCGATGAGGTCACCATGCTTTTGGCGAGTCTGGTTCTCTCGACTCGCGCTCTTGCCCGCGAATCATCGAAAGGAGGGCTCATCGGTCCATGCTAATGAACATCGAAGCCCATCAGAAGATCACGGCCGCGCATCTGTCGCGCCTGGCCTACCTGTACGTGCGCCAGTCAACGTTGCGCCAAGTCCTCGAGAACACCGAGAGCACTCACCGTCAGTATGCGCTTCGGGAGCGCGCTGTCGCGCTGGGCTGGCCGCCCGACCGGATCGTCGTCATCGACAGCGATCTCGGGCAGTCCGGCGCCAGCGCGGCTGACCGGGAAGGCTTTCAGCGCCTGGTGACCGAAGTTAGTCTCGGGCGCGTGGGGATCGTGCTCGGTCTTGAAGTATCGCGACTGGCGCGCAACTCCACCGATTGGCATCGGCTGCTTGAGTTGTGCGCGCTCGCCGACACGCTCATCCTCGATGAGGATGGGCTGTACAATCCGGCGCACTTCAACGATCGCTTGCTGTTGGGCCTTAAGGGCACCATGAGCGAAGCGGAGTTGCACGTGCTGAAGGCACGACTTCGAGGTGGCATCCTGAGCCGTGCCCGCCGCGGGGAACTCAAGCAGATGGTGCCCATCGGCTTTGTGCATGACGCCCAGGATCGTGTCATCCTCGATCCCGATGCCCAGGTGCAGGCCTCGGTGCGCTTGTTCTTCCAGACTTTTCAGAGGACCGGGTCCTGTCTGGCGGTGGTCAAAGAGTTCCATTCGAAGCAACTCCTGTTCCCGCGGCGACTGCGCAGCGGGGCGCATAAGGGTGAACTTGTCTGGGCTGAACTTCTGCACTGCCGCGCACGGCAGATCATCCACAACCCGCGCTATGCCGGCGCATTCGTTTTCGGTCGCACCAAACAGCGCCATCTGCCCAATGGCAAGGTGTGCTCTCGTCTGGTACCGAGCGAGGAGTGGATACTGCTTCGCGACATTCATCCGGGCTATATTACCTGGGAAGAGTACCAGTTGAACCGCCAGCGAGTGAAGGGCAACGCGCTCGCCTGGAGCGCGGAACGGCACCGTGGACCGGCACGCGAGGGCACGGCGCTACTGCAGGGACTGGTGATCTGTGGAACCTGCGGTGAACGCATGTCCGTCCGCTACCACTCGCACCGCAATCAGAGCGTGCCGACCTATTGGTGCGGCCGGGGGCCACTGCAGCGGGGCGAAGACAGTCTTTGTCAGACCGTCCATGGCACTGCGCTCGATGCGGCGATCGGCGATGTCGTTATCGAGGCCATGACGCCTTTGGCGATTGAAGTAGCGCTTACAGTGCGCCAGGAACTCGCGAGCCGCCACGAGGAAGCGGACCGGTTACGGCGTCAACATGTGGAGCGTGCGCGTTATGAAGCGGATCTTGCGCAGCGACGCTTTCTAAAGGTCGATCCCGACAATCGGCTGGTGGCCGATTCACTGGAAGCGGACTGGAACGGAAAGCTTCGTGCGCTTGCCGTGGCACAGGAAGCATACGAGAAAGCAAAGGCCGCCGACGCTAGCGTTGTAACCGATGCCGAGCGCGCCGAACTAATGGCCCTCTCCACCGATTTCCCACGTCTCTGGCGCGATCCGCGCACGCAGATGAAAGAGAAAAAACGCATGCTGCGGCTGTTGATCGAAGACGTAACCCTCACCAAGGGCGACGCACTGCATGTTGATATACGCTTTGCCGGCGGAGCGACACGCTCGCTCGATATACCGCTGCCGAAGTCATGCATGGAACTGCGCACCACCGATGCGGAGGTCGTCAAAGAGATCGACGGGCTCATCGACACCTATACGGACGGGGAAATCGCGGATGTGCTCAATGAACGAGGCGTGCGTACCGTGGTGACAACTCCGTGGACGGCCGCGCGCATCGGCCGGCTGCGCACGATCTACCGTCTCACCGATCGGCGTACGCGGCTGCTGGCCCAGGGGCTTCTGACCCCGCAAGATGTGGCCGCCCGCTATGGCACCGTGCTGTCAACCGTACACCTATGGCGCCGCCGCGGTCTGCTTCGCGCGCACCCCATTGATGATCGAGGCAACTATCTCTACGAAATCCCGCCAGAAGACCTGCCAGGGAAGTATGCTCATAAGCGGGAATATCAGGCTGAAACAGTAAGCTCATCGAAACAAACTTCACGAGGTGCAGTATGAGTTCAAGCCCTTTTGATTTCCCGCCCGCACCTGGCAAGGACGTGGCGCGAAGTGGTAGTGAGCGGCGAGTTCCAGCAGCCGCGGGTTGAAATGAATCTGGTTTCCGCGGCGTTCCAATACGGCGCTTTTGAGATTGTCGTACAGGATAACTCTGGGCGCGCCGGACCAATATTGAAAGGCGCGCACGTGACCACGCAGGAAGTTCTCCGTGGTCTGGTCGAAGAAAAACTCCAGATACAGCGCCCGCGACCAGGACAAGGTAGTGACGAAACAGGAGAGTTGGCGCTTGGCGCGGCCCACCATGACGGAACCGAAGTAGGCCCAGTCCACCTGGGCTTGCTCGGCAGGAAAAACCTGCAAGCGGAGGAAGGCCTCGTGGGGTTGCGGGCGTAAACGTGCGACCACACGCCGTAACTGCTCGACGCTGCCGGAGTAGCCGCGATCACGGATCATCTGGTAGAGGCGCGTGGCGCGCAAACGGGGATGTTGCTCCAACGTATCGCGCACCAATGGCAGATACGGATCGACAATGGACGGCCGCAGCGGCTCGGCGTGTTGGAAGCGTTCCACTTCAATGGCGCGCCGCACGGTGTCGGGGTGGACGTCCAGGGCTTGTGCAATGGTGCCGATCTTCCAGTGCTCGGCATAGAAATAGCGGCGAATCTGTACATGGGTTTCCGGGCTGATCATCCAAGCTCACTTTCTTCGTGGAATGTGTGGAAAGGGATCGACGAAGCGGCCGGGCCGGCCACAGATCGAGCAGCGCAGCCAGAGACCGGTTGGCTTTTCCAGCCGGTCCGGTGACGGAACTCGCAGCGCAACCGCCGCCGGCGTCGTGATCGTCTCTCCACAGCCGAATGGTGCCGGAGAAATGACCGAAACGGAAGATTGATCCGTCACGCGCGGCCGGCACCGGGCCTCAGTGCGGCACGCCGGACTGCAATAACATTGTCCGCGATCGCAATGTGTACAAATCCAGAACACCGTCTGGCATCCCTGGCCGCGGCAAACGCGCTGCCGGAGAACCACTTCTCCATGAACCGCCATCCGCCCACCCAGGCGGACTTTGACAAGGGCAACGGTTCATGCCAGGGTAGAACCAAGTTGGATGGTGACCTTCTCATGAAGGTTGCCGAGCCAGAACCCCGCTGCTTGAACGGCGGGGTTCTCTACCGCCTTTCAAGTCACAATACAATTTTTCACTGAAATGTTTTGATGCTGGTGATTGACGGATGATTGCGCCTGCGGCGCGGATGATGTCGCTGGAGCGCCCTACATCGGCAAAGAACTCAGAAAACTACGTTTTCTGATGACGGACAACAGACGGCGCGCATGTCGAATTTGAAGTGGCATCGATAAAGCCGTCACCGCCACCCGAGGGTAGAGGGTTTTCCGTCGGATGTGAGGGAGGTCCCGGGAGCAAGGATCCCGGTACGATCTCCTGTGCGAACGTAACCCTGACCATGCTGGTAGCGCGGGCGTTCAACGTGAGGTATGACCAGTTAGCGGCGCTCGACTGGATGACGCAGCAAAGGTTCGATATTGCCGCAAGAGTACCGGCGGACGCCAGCAAGGCGAAAGTCGAGGAGATGTGGCAGGCGTTGCTGATCGACTGGTTCAAGCTCGCGGCGCATCGCGCGTCGAGAGTTGTAGCGAAATTCGATTTACAGGTGGCAAAGGGCGGCCCTAAGTTCAAGGACGCACGAGAAGATCCGGGGTTCGAACAAGCTCGACCAGGACGGCTTCCCAGAACTGACCAGACCGGGAATGATCGGAGTGGGAGGCCGAATACGGCTTTACGATCCTAAGATGACCATGGAGCAACTGGCTAAGACTTGCTCGGGCCAGTTAGGCAAGCCTGTTAAGGACGCGACCGGACTTATGCGCCAATACGAGGTCCGGCTCTTCTGGGTTTCGGACAGCGAAGCCGCACAACCGGCGGCCTCCGAACCGGGCGGTCCGACGCTGATGCAGGCGCTTCAGAACCAACTCGGCCTCCGGCTGGAAGCGAAGCGGGGGCATGTCGAGTTCCTGGTAGTGGATCACATGGAAAAATTGCCTACCGGGAACTGATGTCAATGTGACGGTTGCCCTACAGGTTTGCGCCGAAGGCGAGAAGACGACCGTCACAATCCTTCACTACAAACCCGCGCGATTTCCACGGCATGTTGGCCAGATGCCGACTAAACTCCACGCATTTGGCTGCATACTCAGAATAAAGCGCATCCGCATCTTCAACGAATAGGTAGGCGTCGAGGAGTTCGTCCGGATATTTATCGGGATTGGCCGTGGGCGGCTCGGCGCAGCGGAAATGAATCGCGTGCTGGTCGCGCGCAACAATGGCATAGACCGGCGGATCTTGCCACGTGCCGAGACATTCGAAGCCAAGCTTATCTTTGTAATAGGCGAGAGTAGCGGGAATGTCCGTGGTGAAGAACAGAGGCGCGATCTGACGGATCATGAATCAAGTCTAGTGCACACTTACATGTCGCCCCGGAAATCATAAAAGACGCGAATCAGGTTGCCGTCAAGATCGGCGGCGATAAACTCACGCAGCTTCCACGCTTTATCCTGAGGCTCGGAAACGATCTTGGCTCGCGCGGTCTTCCACTGTGCGAAGAGCTCGTCCACCTCAGCCTTGCTATTTAGATTGAGCCAGAAAAGAATCGGGCCTATGTTGCCGTAGGACTCTCGGAATGAGCGATTGGTAATAAATAGTCTGCAATTTCCTCTTGAGATGCCTGCAATGCCGCCTTCGTCGTCGCCCCAATCGAAGGTGAAGCCCAGAGTGCCGACATAGTAGGCGGCGGCCTTGTCGACATTGGCCGCGGGGATTTCCGGGACTGGAGCGGGGAACGTCATCGGGTTGTTGGGTTCATCGTAGCAGGGTCAGGCGGCCTCACCGGCCGGCGAACCAACTCGCACTGTTGTTGGTTCGTGACTGGGCGGCAAGACGCGCTATATAATTCCCGCATGGTGATCCTCCGCGCCCTACCCGTTGCCCTGCTTCTGGGCAAGTTGGCCGCCGCACAACAGAGCGTCTCGTTTCCCACCGACGACGGCGGCCGCATTTGCGCCGATCTGTATGGCCAAAGCGCCCGGGCCGTCGTGCTCGCTCATGGCGGCAGGTTCAACAAGGAAAGTTGGCGGGCTCAGGCCTTGACACTTGTATCTGAAGGATTCCAAGTTCTAGCAATCGATTTCCGTGGATTCGGGTGCTCTACCGGTCCTGGTCAAGCCAACGTCGATGGGCCCCCCTTTGAGAAGGACGTACTTGCTGCCGTTCGCTACCTGAAGGCGCATGGCGTCAAGAGCGTGTCGGTTGTTGGAGGTAGCTTTGGCGGCGGGGCGGCCGGGGATGCCTCCATTCGGTCGGCGCCTGGTGAGATTGATCGAATCGTACTTCTAGGCGCAGCGCCGAACCTGCCGGCAGAAAAGCTGAAATCGCGGACGCTTTTCATTGTGGCGCGCGACGACGCTAATGAGGCCGGCCTGCGGCTTCCCGGCATTCGTGCACAGTATGAGAAGGCGCCTCAGCCGAAGGAACTAATTGTCCTCGACGGCTCCGCACATGCCCAGTTTCTTTTCCAGACGGAACAAAGCGCTCGGGTCATGCATGAGATCCTGCGATTCCTCTCCATGCAATAAGTCGATGAGCGCCGCGGGATATGGGACGCGCTTGCGAAACTCGCCGGTCAATGCGATTCGCAAAAAATTTGGTCTGCGATGTCGAGAATGACGCGACGGCTCCGACTACTCTATGAAAACCGTAGATACTGGCTCTTGACGCCATGTGCTGCCGGTTAGGGAGATGAGATGACTACTTTGACGCCATACCTACTATTCGACGGCAATTGCCGTGACGCAATGGAGTTTTACCAATCTTGCTTTGGCGGAGAGATGACCGCGACCAAAGTGAAGGACTCTGCGGCGAAGGACCTGATGCCTGCGGCCCAACAGGAGAAAATTATCAACGCACGGCTCCGAAGCGGCAATTTGGAGATTTCCTCATCCGACTGGCTTCGACCCGATCGGACGCCGTCACGCGGCAACACTGTCTGTCTTTACCTGAGCGGCGGTACATTGCAAGAGTTGAAGACGCTGTTCGAAAGACTCTCGCAAGGGGCCGACGTAACCGATCCGCTGACCGAGCAATTCTTTGGCGCCTATGGAGCGCTCAACGACACGTTTGGCGTCCGATGGATGTTTCAAACAGACAAGAAAGCATAGGAAGCAAAACATGAAATACATCCTAATGATGACCGGATCCGCGGCCGGCGTTGGAACGTATCGAGCCTGGTCCCGGGAGGATCGCGAGGCGCATATGGCAATCCTCACGCGAATTCGTGATGACCTGCGCGAGTCTGGTGAGTTTGTGAGCACCGAAGGTCTGGCAGGCTCGGATCAGGCCACGGTGGTGCGCGGCGAGAAAGATGGCGTGCCAATCACTGACGGCGTCTTCCCTGAGTCGAAGGAGTTTCTTCTTGGCTACTGGATCGTGGACGTCAAAACGCCTGAGCGGGCTTACGCCATCGCCGGCCGCCTTTCATCGGCGCCGGGCCCTGGCGGAGCGCCGACCAACATGCCCATTGAAGTGCGGCAGATCATGACCACTAACCAGGGCAGGCATGAAGCCTGACTAGCGGCCCGCCTTCACCTGGCTGACTATGTCCTTCTCGGAAAGCACATCGTGGTTTACATTCAGCAGGATTTGCTTCGGCTTGGTAGTCAGACTCGCGCTGAACTTCCCGGTCGCATTTCCGCGCATCTTCACCAGGCAGATCCGTCCCTTCTTTCCCGAATAGTCCGCATAGATCGGAACCGGCATCTGAAATGAGTCCGTCACTCCGCTCTGTGTAAGCCGCCCTTCGAGGAGCATTGTCCCACCGGCGGCCGCGGTGAGAGAATACTCCAGACGATAGCTTGGGACCGCCGTCTGGTACACCCATTGGTTGAAAAACCAGTCCATCTTGCCGGTCCCATCGAGGTCGATAGCTGGCTTGACGTGGCCATTGACTACCGACTGAAAGTCCTCGGTTGATACGGCATGGTTCGCGAATCGCACGACGAAATCGCGCATCATGTCTTTGAAATCGCGGTCGCCGGTTTCGGGATCCCACATCATGGCGCAGAGCATGTGCAGGATGTAAGCCCCCTTCGAACTTCTCAGCTGGGAACTGGAGCCTTTTGTCGCAGGCGTATCGTTCAGCAAACCCATCGACACCGGGCCCGCGTCATTTGCTCTGATGCGCGCCATGCGATTCGCGCCGAGAAGTCCCTCGCGCGCCATCTCCCATCGATCGTTGAAATCGCCATTCGCCATCTCGAAATCGTAAACGCTGGCGGAAAAGTTCGTCAGACCCGCTATCAGCCATTGGTCGTGAAAGCTCGCCGGACTCACCGTGTTCCCCCACCACTGGCCCGCGAGCAGTTTGGGAAAGGCTTCATCCAGGATCGGACGCATCTGAGCGAAAGCAGGTCCGGGCCCGCCACCACGGCTTAGCACGCCGATTTGGGAATTCACGGAACCGTATCCCGCGGCGAGAATCGGCGCGAGGAAGACTAGCCCAGGTACAGAGCCGCTCGGCGCATTCGCCTGCATCACGATATCGATATTGTCGAAAGCCGGCTTGCCGAACCATGTGTGGAAAACACGAAGCCCGTTGCCCACGTCGATCAGCATTTCGTTTTTTGTCGGAGGCAAAATCGGGCTTCCCGAAAATACATAATAGAGGGACATTCGCGCTCTCGTGGTTTCCTCTACGGCGGTTTTGTACGTCGGGTCTTGCAGCCAACGGAACACGGCCTGCTCAATCGGCGTATCGGCCGCCCATTCCGCCACATCCGATTTATCCTCCTTCGACTCGCGAACGCGATTGCCTACGCTTACGATCGCCGACCCGTGAGGAATCCGGAACGTAAGGTCGTAGGTCGCGCGGCTCGCGGCGCCGGACGGAGTGGGATACCAGACGCGCCTGAGTGGGACGAAGCCATGCGTGCTCTGCAGAATCTCTCCGCCTGCATAGTCGATGGTGGCCTCGTAAACACGGCCCTTCGCTAGAGGCTGCGGCGCTTCCAGATAAAACGATCCGTCGCGATTCCGGCCCTCTTGAACAAATGGAATCTCTTGGCCGTTCCATACCACGCGCGAAACCTGCAGGTCGGGAATCAGATCGAACTTGACCATGCGCACGCCGTCTTCGAGTGGCCGGAAACTCATGCTGCACGTCACAGCGAGATCGGGCTGAATTCCGAGAAGGTTCTTGTCGCCGATGAGAGTTTCGATTTTGTAATGCTCCGGCGCGATAATCCGTTTCTCTTCGTGAGGATCGATCGGGCCGGCGCGCTGCTCGGCAAGGGTATGCGCGAGGTACCAGATACCGTCGCTGTTGCTATTGGGATCGAAGTTAAGCGCCGCCACCTCTTCGCGCGCATCCAGCACCGGCAGCGCGCCAAGCGGATTCATCAGGAAGCGGAGATCGCCGTACTTCTTCCCGTGCAGGAATGCGCGGAACGAGCCGGGATGTCCATTGCCCGCGCCATTGTAGACCTCTGCCAGAACCTCCGCCTCGTAGTTGGGGATGTTCTCGTCATTGAGAAGAGACTCCATCTGCGACCTCGGTGGCCAGGAACCCTGGTTCCGCGGCTCGCGGCGTTCCCGAATGACGCCGCGGACTCGCTTAAGAGCCTCCTCATGCTTTTCGGGTGACTCGTCAACTGACTCCGAAAGGCTTTTCACTTCGTCGTAAGTGGAGTCGCTGAAGTAGATTACCAAGGCGGTAAAGTCTTCGTTCACTGACTCCGAACCCATCATCCGTTTCATACGGACCGTAGCCAGCTCGCCGCCGGGCTTGAGCTGGAAGTTTCCGTCGCCGACGAAGACGCCGACGGTTACGCGTCCCATCACCGGAGGAAGAAAGCTGAACGATCCGGAGCGGAACGTGAACACGCCGGTGTCGCGATCCAGTACCAGGTTCGAGACGCGATGGACGTGGATGAGCTTTTCATTGCGGAGCGCCTGGTAGTTCGGGTCAGAATTCGCAAGCGGAGAGCGGCGCGCGGAAACGCGCACGCGGGTGGAGGTGCTGTCGAGTTTCAGCGAGACCGCGAGTTCGAGAGTCTGGCCGCCTACCGTAATGCGATCATCCCAGCGGGAAAATCCCTGTTTGGTCACGGAAACGGGATAGGGGCCCGCGGGCAACTGAAGGAAGGTCGCACGGCCGTGATTGTCCGTGGTCAGGATGCGATCGGTGACCGCCACGGAAGCTCCGACGACCACGGCACCGACGGGGTCCCTGACCGTAACATTGAGCGTGCCGGCAAAGAGCGGCGCGCACAGCAGCGCGGCAAACCCGGCGACGAAGACAGGGATTCGTTGGTGCGCCACGATCGGCTTCATTCTGACACGTCTCCAGAGCCCCCGCATCCAAAGGATTCTCAAGGTTAAACGGGAACCGACGATAAGCTCAATAGGCTGGTGTTGCCCACACCCAAGCTAGCCCATTTCAAAATGCGCGCTGATGAAAACCCAAGATCAAGCTGGATGCCGCCGATTAGAGGAACGCAAGCGGGTCAGCTTGCCCGCCCAAATGAATTCACGAGGAGTAAAATGTCTGGCCGTGATTCAGGATATTTCCAGGTCCGGCGCCCGCTTGCTTGTGAACCGGATGTTTGCCGTCGGGACTGATGTTGAAGTAACCCTGGCCAACGGCATTACGCGCAGCGGTGTTGTCCGGCGTTGTCTTCCGATTGATGGCTCACGGAAGTTTGAGGTCGGCTTCGAAGTAGTCGAAGCATCGTGGCCTGAAAACCTTATACCTCCTGATGATGAATAGAGCAGGTTTTCATCGCGCCGGAAAACTTCCCTGAGAAGCTCCACACTCCTCCGCTGGAACCCGCGCCTCGAGAAGACGGCCGGGCTGTACGCCGCCGGTCCTTCCAATTCGCGCGAAAGGTAGTACACTGCTGCTGTGACCAGATGATGGTTCCGCGCAGGTTGACGCGCTTCCCGGCGATCTGATTATGAGACCTGCCTGTCTCTTCTCTATGTTGCTTTGCCTCGCGGCTCTGTTACTTTGCCTCACGGCTGCGGGCTCACCCGCCCAACACAGCGATCCAGGTCAACCTGTCTTGACGGTGCGCACAACGCTAGTGCAAGTACCCGCCCTCGTGAAGACCAGGCGAGGAGATGTGATGCTTAAACTCACGGCTAAAGACTTCGTCCTCACCGACGATGGCGTGCAGCAGGCGCTCACACTCGATGAGGGCACCGATTTTGAGCCGCTGGCATTGGCGATCGTCGTTGAAACCGGCGGCGCTGGAGCACGCCACCTCGTCGACTATCAACACCTGGATGCGATCCTCGACGCGCTGGCCGGCGCCGTGGAACATCGAGTTGCCGTGATTGGCTTTGACAGTAAACCACATCTGCTGAAGCCTTTTCAGGCCGGAACAGCCCATGCTTCACAGCAATTGGCGAGTCTCCGCGAAGGCGACTCAGGGGGCGCCATTTTGGATGGTGTGGCATTCGCTGTTGGCCAGTTACGGGCACAGCCCACCCGCTTTCGCCGCGCCATCCTGTTGCTCAGCGAAACCATCGACCATGGCAGCGAGACGACCCTCGATGAAGCGCTGCGCCTCATCAGCGACACGAACACGACCATGTACAGCTTCGGTTTTTCCAGTACACGCTCGGCAATCGCTCACGAGGCATCGAAGTATGGCCGGCCGAGTGTGACGGGTTCCGGCATCCAGCTTAAGTCTGACGAACCCGGCCCCGCGCACGGTTGCTTTAGCCGGGACGGAGCCGATGCCGAATACGAAGGCCACTATGGCAAGCAGGTGCTCGACTGCATCAGCCAGCTTGCTCCGCCGCTTCGCCTGGCCACCATGACATTTCTTGACGCACGCAATGCGCTACGGAGCAATACTGCGGAAGCAGTCGCCCAGCTCACCGGAGGCGAGTTCTTTCACTTTCACGAGGAGAAGGATCTGAAAGCGGGTCTCATCGCGGTATCGAACGATGTGCCGAACTATTATGTGCTGAGTTTTCATCCGACTCCTCTTGCGCCCGGTCTGCACGCGCTGCATCTGGCGATCAAGGGTAGTTCCAACCTGGTGATCAAGTCCCGAAGCGAGTATTGGATGGACAGCGATACTGCCCGCTAGAAGGGGCCAAAGCTCCAGTGCTGGCGTAGCGGCCTCCCGCTCCGCGGGCAGGCGGCCAAAGGTTCACACGAAAAGGCGTGGGCGGCCGCTGTCTGCCGGCGGATAATTTCTAGATGCGCGGTGTCCGCATCGCGCCACGGCTGAAAGCCTTGGTGACTCAACTTTGCGCCGGAGAGGTCAAGTGCGAATGAGAACGGAATTGCTGCGATTCAACGGCGCTGTCGAGCGCGATCCAGCGATCGATGCGTGGATGAAAGGGCACGCAGGCGAATTGGGAACCCTGGCGCGTGAGTGGTTTGAGGCGATGCGAAACTGCGGGGACGAAGTCCGGGAGCTCTTGCATGACGGCTGTCCGGTTGCATGTTTGGGAGATGTGCCCTTCGCCTACGTCAATGTATTCACTTCGCACGTGAACGTTGGGTTTTTTCGCGGCGCGTCTCTGCCGGATCCGGCCCGCTTGTTGCGGGGCGCCGGCAAATTTATGCGGCATGTGAAGCTTAGACCGGGAACGGCTACAAACACCGCGGCGCTAAGCAGGCTCATCGACACGGCGTACGCAGATATAAAGGCGCGCATCGAAAACGGCTAGCTCAGAGACGCTGCGACGAGCCGCGACGCTTGCGTTCGCGCAAGAGAATCAGTTGGGGACGGGATTGGAAATGTCGGGTTCTTCAGGGACGAAAAACGACGACATTCCGCGGGCGGACAACACGGGTCGATACCATTATCGGCAGCAATAAGAGCGTGTAGTTTTTGTTGGATTTGGTGGACGACGGGGGGATCGAACCCCCGACCTCTGCATTGCGAACGCAGCGCTCTCCCAGCTGAGCTAGTCGCCCACGCGACGTAAAAGGTAATTACAATTTACCACGAGTTCGGGTCTGTTGCGTCGCGCGATGGAGTGACCCAGGGTTGCGTTGAGCCTAGGCCGCCAGGCGCCGCCGGCGAACGTAATCGCCGAGATCCGAGCGAGCGTCCTCTGTTCGGAAGCTACGATAGATCAGAAGAGCGCTCAGGCAGCTTTCGGCCGCGGCTTAACTGTTTTCGCGATCAGCGCACCGTCTTTCGCCTCGGCGGTGCGCAGATCGTAGAAGGCTTGCAATCGAAGCCAGAAATCAGGGCTGGTCTCGAAGTAGCGCGCCAGGCGTAAGGCGGTATTGGCCGTGATGCCACGCTCTCCCCGAACGATTTCATTCAATCGGCCAGGCCCGATGCCTAAGGCCTTAGCCAATGCATTCACGCTCATCCCCAAGGGCGCAAGGTAGTCCTCGCGGATGGTTTCGCCGGGGTGCGCGCCGGAATTCGTGTCATGGTGCTTTCTCCGTTCAATGGTAATCGACAATTTCCGCGTGGTACACTTCTCCGTCTTTCCACTCGAAACACAGCCGGAACTGATCGTTCACCCGAATGCTGTGCTGCCCGTCGCGATCTCCGATTAGGGCTTCGAGGGCGTTACCGGGCGAGCGAAGGTCGTTCAAAGAAGCGGCTGAGTCTAGTTGCGCCAACTTGCGATAAGCCGTTCGCTCGACGGTTTGCAAGGTACGGCTTCGGATTCCGTTAAAGATCCTTTCCGTTTCCTTGCAGGCAAATGACCTGATCACACGATATATCGTATATCGGTAAGCGATAAATATCAAGCGGAAAAAGCATGAGAAAGCGCGAGGATGAAGACCGGCGGGGAAGTCACCAGGGAAAATGCGATCATTCTATACCGGGGCGAACCGCTGCGACCTTGGCGTCCGCCTCCCGATACAATGAACGAGATGGCCGATCTCCTTCCCTCTAACCAACTGCGGCGGATGCGCCGCGATTGGGATCGGCGCGCCCGTGAAAACGCACGCCACTACGTCCTGACGGGCCAAGAGTCCTGGACCGACGAGGAGTTCTATCGCGCCGGCGAAGTGACGATGCAAGAGGACGTCTTCAACGACCTGGATAACATCTGTCAGGGGAAGAATCCGAAAGACATGACTGTCCTTGAGATCGGCTGCGGGGCGGGGCGCGTCACGCGCGCATTCGCGAAGTTCTTCGGACACGTGTATGCCGCCGATATCAGCCGCGAGATGGTGGCGCAGGCGCGGCGCGCGGTAGCGGAGTTTCCCAATGCGCATGTGATCCGCAATAACGGCAAAGATCTGCGCGCCATCGGCGGCCGCTGGCGGCGCTGGCTGGGGCTTCAGCCCTCCATCTCTTTCGACTTTGCTTTTTCCACCATGGTCTTTCAGCACATTCCCAGTCGAGCCATTGTCGAAAACTACGTCCGTGAGACCCATGCGCTGTTGCGGCCCGGCGGTCTATTCAAATTCCAGGTTCAGGGATCTCAAGAAGTGGAGCGCCAGGCGGCAGACACTTGGGTGGGCGCCAGCTTCAGCGAGACAGAGGCCAGGGAAATGGCCGAGCGATGCGGCTTCGAGATGCGATATCAGGCCGGAGTTGGCGATCAATACTACTGGCTTTGGTTCTTTAAGCGCTGAATTTCGAAGGCAGCCTTCAGGGCTTGCCCGACGATCCTTCGGACACGTCCCCAGGCTTTCGCCGGCCCGCCCAATACTTCTTCATCCGCTCTGAGACTTCCTGCCGCTCATCGGACCCCATGGATTTGCGTCCACGTCGTTTCCCGCGTCCAGGGGCAGGCGGGATACCTCCTCCCGCAGCCCGTTGCAGGTCTTCGAGCGAAGCAATTACCCTCTCCAGCTTCTCTTTCTCGGCGTATAAGTCTTGAATCGCTTTGTATAAGTCCATCGCAGTTGTCTTTATGTCGTGACGCCGGGTAGCACCCTCTGTTACGAGGGAAGAGAAGCGCACCGTAAGCGCACTTCGAAATCCCGCCTTAGCAAGGCTTTCGAAGCAGACAACTGATATTACATCGAACTCAGCGGTTATTTCTAGGAAATTCGAACCTTAGCGCATTAGAAAAGGCCATCGAGGTACCAATTTAACCCCGAAGTGAGTAATAGCTAAGTATAATGCTACACCTAGTAGAATCAGTACGCAGAGAACGATGGTTAGTGTTATTTTCCATGGGAATTTCTTGTTCTCTCTGTGAAGTACTAGTAAGTAACTAGCAAATATTCCTACATAGAATAAGATGCACATTGGCGTGGCGAATAACATTAGATTCACCACGTCGGGCGTTGGCGTTACAATTGCGGCCACAATAAAAATGAGCAAAATCGCGTACCGGCTATGCCTCATGAGGAAGCCGGGAGTGACGATGTGCAGCAGCGTAAGGAAGAAGATTAGTACCGGGAGTTCAAAGACTAGTCCTACTCCCAAGATCACATTGACGAAGATGTTAAAGTACTCCGTGATCGTGACCATCGGCACCACGTACTCCTTACTGCCGATACCCAATAAGAATGTCAGCCCATAGGGGAAGATGACGTAATAGGCAAATACTCCACCTGTAATAAATAACCCTGCGGAAACAATAATAAAAGGCGCGGCCCAGCGCCGCTCCTTCTTGTAAAGGCCGGGGGAAACAAACGCCCAGACTTGGTATAGGAGCCAAGGGCAAGATAAGAAGATGGCGCAGACCAAGGGCAATTTGAACCAGATGATATTGAATGACTCCATCGGTTCAATCATGGTGAGATTGGGGGGATTGTACCCCAAGGCCAGCAGCGCCTTGGCGGCGGGCTGACGCACGAAATTCCAGAGGGGTTCGCTGAAACAGAGACTCGCGCCAAAAGCAACGCCGCAGCCGATCAGGCTCTTGATGATGCGCGAACGCAACTCCTCAAGGTGTTGCATGAAGGACATGCGGAGCATGCCCTCTTCATCTTCGTCCTCGTCGTCATCAGTCGATTGCGGCGCCGACGGAGGTCTACCGCCTCCGCCGAAACGCCGCTTCGCGTTCTCAAACACAGACGAAGCATTGGTAAGGCTAAGGCCGGTAGACGCACTGCCCTTTTGGGGAGCGACGCTCCCCGTAACTTCATCGGGTGGATTCATTCGCTTTCGCGTTAATTAATCGGCCGGAGCATGTTCGGAGGCGGCGAGATCCGCATAGTGCGCGGGATGCTCTTCCGAGGCTTGCGGGAGTTCGAGAGTAGAACCGCGCGCAATTGCGCCTTGGGGAGCGCCTTCGATCGCTAAGGTCGTGGTCGATTCAGCGTCCTGAATTGCGGATGCGCTGTCGGTGAGAGGGGCGGAAACGGATCCATCGTACGTCTCCCCGTACGAACCTTCATAGGAATGTTCGTACGACGAGTAATCGTAATTATAGGTGTCCAATTGAAGATTGCTTTGGATGTCCTTATGGATATCCTTCAAATTGGTCTCCGCTTCGAGGTTCTTCAATTCCCGGTCGAAGGTGGACTTCAGTTCAGTCGAAGCGCGACGAAATTCGGTGATAGCCTTACCCACCGTCCGCCCTAACTCCGGCAATTTCTTGGGACCGAAAAGCACCAACGCCAGCAGGAAAATGACGATCATCTCCGGCGTGCCCAGCGTTCCCAACATCGGGTATCCTCCAAAAAGTTAAACTGCAAGCCCATCATATCATGCAGGGCTAAGGAGCGGCCTTGGATAGAACTACGGCAGCGTCTCCGCCAGGACCTTGCTGGCCATCTCGTCGCGATACTGCCGCAACTTCTGGCGCAAATCGGGCCGTTGATTCGCCAGAATGGCTACGGCCAACAAGGCGGCGTTGCGCGCGCCCGCCGGACCAATGGCGAGCGTCCCCACCGGAATTCCGGCCGGCATTTGCACCGTGGAAAGCAGAGAATCGAGGCCCTTTAACGACGCGCTCTCCATGGGCACGCCTAGTACCGGCAGCAGGGTATGCGCGGCGCATACCCCAGCCAGATGCGCGGCCCCGCCGGCGGCGGCGATAATTACTTCGAGCCCCCGCCCTTCTGCATGGCTTACGTATTCGGCGGTTTGCGCGGGCGTACGATGCGCCGAAAGCACGCGGCATTCGTGTGCGATTCCGAACTTGGACAACACCTCATCGGCCCCGCGCATCACGTCCCAATCCGACTTGCTGCCCATGATTACCGCGACTAATGGTTTCGTATCCGCCATGGCTATTGCCCCTGAGCCAGCGTGAAACCGGCCTTGCCGTCAAAATTGCGCAGCGTTACGGTAGCCGCGATTTCCATTCCACCCGCGCCTATGCGCCCCATAAGCGCCATAATCTGCGCCGGTTGCACCGCGCCCTGCGCGATGAAGCGGCAACGGAAGCTATCGGTGCAGAACGTCTCGGCGCGCCCGGCCGGCCACACTTTGACGCCGCGATTATCGATCATTTGCAATTCCAGGCCATCCCCCGCGAACTTACTCATTGCGGCCGCTAATTCGTTCGGATTGCGCGAAGGCCAGTAGACGAACACGTCGATACCCTTCAGTTCCGTTTGCGCGGCGCTGGGCGCGATGACGTTAGTCAGCGCTTTGCCATCGCCCTTGGCATACTGGACCGCTTTGAGGCGATTGGGCTTCTGTCCCAGGCGTGCAATGACCGCCGCGGCGAACTCCTTGGTGCCAACCTTTTCCTTGCTCACGCCCTCGGAAAAAATATCATAGGTGTGAATGCCGTCCTCAATTGTCCGCAGCCAGCCATTGTGCACGCGCCCGGCGGCCTCGGGCTGGTTGATGTGTACCAGCATCAAAACCGCGCCCAGCATGAGCCCGGACGGATTCGCGAGGTTCTGTCCCGCGCGCCGCGGGGCGGAGCCGTGGATGGCCTCAAACATTGCGCATTTCTCACCAATATTGGCGGAGCCGGCGAGCCCGACCGAGCCCGCGATCTGCGCCGCGACATCGGACAGGATATCGCCATACAGGTTCGGCATCACCACTACGTCGAAGGCTTCCGGCGTATCGGCGAGTTTTGCCGCGCCGATATCTACGATCCAATGCTCATTCTGAATGTCGGGATAAGTCGCCGCGATCTCATCGAAGATTTTGTGGAAGAGACCGTCGGTCATCTTCATGATGTTGTCTTTGGTGAAGCAAGTGACCTTCTTGCGGTTATGGCGTCGCGCATATTCGAAGGCGTAACGGACAATCTTTTCCGTGCCGGGCCGCGAGATGAGCTTGATGCACGAAGTCACTTCGGGACTAAGTTGATATTCGATGCCCGCATAGAGGTCCTCTTCGTTCTCGCGGACGATCACGACGTCCATGTTATGGTGCTTGGTTTCGATGAACGGATGGTAGGACACGCAGGGACGCACGTTGGCGTATTGGCCCAGCGTCTTGCGCGTGGTGACGTTCAGGCTCTTGAAGCCGCCGCCTTGCGGGGTGGTAATCGGCGCTTTGAGAAAGACCTGCGTGCGCAGCAGGGAATCCCAGGAACTGGGGTCGATGCCGGCGGAATTCCCGCGCAAATATACCTTTTCACCGATTTCGATAGTCTCGATTTCGAGGGCAGCTCCAGCCGCGTCAAGAATCTGGAGCGTGGCGTTCATAATTTCCGGACCGATGCCGTCGCCGTGCGCGACGGTGATAGGGGTTTTTGTGGGCATATTGAGAACTTCTCACGATATCATTCTTGACGCCGCGGGAGATCTACAATGGCCTTTCATGCCCAATTTCAAGTTGGCGCGCTTCGCCTGGTTCACTCTGGCCTATACGGTGGCCGTCGTTTTATGGGGGGCCGTGGTGCGCGCAACCGGGTCTGGCGCGGGGTGCGGCGAATCCTGGCCGCTGTGCAATGGACGCCTGGTGTTTGGGACGCAGGCGTTGGCAAAGCTGATCGAGTTCACGCATCGCGCCTCGACCGGCATTGATGGAATCCTCATTGCGGTCATGGCCATCTGGGCTTCCCGGGCTTTCCCCAAACGCCATCCGGCGAGCCTGGGCGGCATGCTGTCCATTTTGTTTCTGGTGCTCGAGGCCTTGCTGGGCGCCGCGCTGGTGAAGTACGGCCTGGTGGTCAACGATGCGTCCGCGGCGCGTGTAGTGGTGCTCTCCTTTCACCTGGCGAACACGCTGGCGCTGCTTGGAATCCTGACGCTCACGGCGTGGTGGGCCGGCGGTCACCGGCGTATCCACTGGGACGCGCGCGCGTACGTCAGCCTGGCCGGCGTCATCGCGCTGGGAATCACGGGGGCGCTTTCGGCGCTGGCGGATACGTTGTTTCCTTCGACCTCGCTCGCGGCCGGACTGGCGCAAGATCTAACCTCGGGCGCCAACTGGCTGGTGCGGCTGCGCGCGCTGCATCCGTTTCTGGCGGTAGGCGTCGGCCTATGGCTGGTTTACTACGCGAGCTTACGTATGCCTCAGGCGCGGCGCGCGGCCATGGTCGTAATGGCGCTGGTGGCGGCGCAGATCGCGGCGGGAGTGGTGAATCTGGCGTTGCTGACGCCACTTGGGATGCAGGTGGTGCATCTGTTGCTTGCGGATCTGTTGTGGATTGCGCTGGTGATTTTGGCGGAAGGAGCCGAGGAAGCTGGGGAACGGCAGAGAGTCGAGGAAGTCGAGGGAGTCAGGAGTCGAGGAATTCCGAATGGCGAGGGCGAACGTTACGCCTCGGGGTCTTCATTCTGACTTCCTCGACTCCCTTGACTCCCTTGGCTTCCGCTCCACCCTACTTCCGCACCAACTTCTGCATCACTGTCCGGACCGCCGCCTCGCATGACGCACAGCGAATATCGGCGGGTTCGTTGAGTATGCGGGCTTCTGGATCGACGAAGCGGCTTTGCGGGATGCTGGTGGTATGGTCGATGAGATCGGCGAGTTGGGGCGAGGCGACCACGGGGAATTTGTAGTTGTGGTCGGTCATGAATTTTCGCGTCAAATCCAGGTCGCCGTCCACGTTGACGGTAAGAACCAGCATGTCTGACTGAGTCTTTGTTTCTTCGTATAATTTCTCGATATTCGGCAGTTCCGCGCGGCACGGCACGCACCATGTGCCCCAGACATTCAGGAAGACCACTTTTCCTTTCCAGGCATTGAGGTCCCAATGACGGCCTTGCAGGTCGGTGACGGAGAATGCGGGGAAGGGAGTGCGCGGAACGGCTTCCCAATTGACTACCCGCGGTTCGGCGAGGGGCTTGGTTTCGATGCCCAGCGACTTCATGCTTGTCATCCACTGCGCCTGTTCCCGCTCGAACATCTGGCGCGGGTAGCCTTTGGCATCTGACTCGGGAACAAGCTGCGCCAGAACCCCGCGCGACCGCTCGGCGAAGTTCTGCGCTTGCGCCGAGTCCCTCCTGTGCGACCAATATTCGGCCAGCACGGTATCGGCGTGCAATTCGGCGCGTTCGAGCTGTTCGTTTGCCTGCTGTGCAGTCCCGGCCCAGGGACGCGCCAACTCGTACTCGATCCGCTTGCGCCGCACCTCTTCGGCGGCGAGATTCGGGATCGCATCCAGGCGAACGCCATGCGCGAGATAGGCGCGCGCTGCCTGCAAGGGCACTTCTTCCTGCCGGAACATGCCGAACGGATAGTCGCGGTCGTACCGCAGTTCCAGGCCCGCAACGGTCTGAGCATCGGCCGCGGTCAATTCCGGCGAAGAGCCATATTTGACAGCTTGGAAGTAGTAATAAGCCGCTCGCGCCGACCGTGGGTGCTGCTGCTGCAGTTGACGCTTAAATTCCCGCGCGTACAGAGCGAAGCTGGCTTCCGACGTGTCCTTCGGTTGAGGATGCGCGGTTTTCCAGGCGGCAAGCTCGGCTTCAATTCCCCAGGAGGAGTCCGGCCTACGGGCCGCCAGGTCGGCCTTTAGCCGCGCGACTTCTTTTTCGTCGCCCAGGTAGCCTAGCGTTCGGACGGCGGCATTTGCCCAGTAATTATTCTGATAGCGGTTCATGCCGCGCAGTTTGGCTACCGCGGCGGCGAGGCCCGGGTCATGCTCCTGATGCATGGCATCGATCACTTCCGACCAGCCGATTACCGCATCGTTGTCGGTGCGATCGCCCAGCGCCTTGATTGCCACGGGAATAGCGGCGGCGCGGGTTTGCGGGTTACGGAGCTGATTGAAGGACACGATGGGCGCAACACAGAGTTGCGGCGCCAGATCGGGGAACCGCTGCGATAGCTGGCGTTGGTCGTAGTAAAGCAACTGCAGCGCGGCCTCCAGGAATTCGCTCAGCTTGCGATCCGGCATGGCGCGGTAGCGGGCGCGCTCTCTTTGCCGGTCGGCCTCCGCCCACCAGCCGTTCTGTATGACGGCGATCAGGCCTCTTTCCGCCAGGATGCTTTCGGGATGCTGTGCCAGGAGGGCACGGCGTTGCTCGACTATCTCTTTGTAGGTGGTCTCTTCCGTGGAAAGATCGGGCAGATTCTGCAGCTGCGTCAGCAGTTCGGAAGGCTGGCATTGCGCGAACGCCGCCCAGGCGGTGAGCAGGAACAGAGAGGCGCGCATCGGCAATTTCACCCTAATGGTATGACTGACGAAGGCCGATAAGCGAATGTGGAATGGATTCTTGCCGTAGCCGCTATGATGGCCTTTGTACAAGGACCACAGACGCCGCCGACGCGGAGTCCGGCGGAACAACAACGCGCCGCAATGGAAATGCAGCGCGCGGCGGTGCAGCGGCAGGCCGAGTCCACCGGCGCGCGGCTGAAGCCATGGGGCGCGCCGATCGTTGAACCAGGGCCAATGTTCCAGGCCGCGAAGGCCGAGTGCGATCCGCTGGCGGAAGAGGTTGCGACACCGCTGGTCGACAGCGCCGCTAAGGAGCAGGGCGTCGACGCCAAGCTGTTGCGGGCGGTGATCGATCAGGAATCGGGATTTCATGCGTGCGCCATCTCGTCCAAGGGAGCGCAGGGTTTGATGCAACTTATGCCCGCCACGGCCGATCAGTTTCAAGTCGCCGATCCGTTCGACCCCAAACAGAATATCGAAGCCGGCGCCCGATATCTCAAGCAACTGCTCGACAAGAATAGCGGCGATGTGGCTAAGGCCTTGGGCGCTTACAATGCGGGACCTAACGCCGACGACCCAATCGGTAAGATCCCCGAGACGAAATCCTACGTGGATGCGATTCTCAGCAAGTTGGGCATCAAACGTACCGACCCGTCGAGCATTCAGCCGCCCAAGCCGATTGAAAATTAGGGCTCGCCGGAGATAGCCGGGAATTCGCGCTTCTATTTTCCTCCTAACCAAACGACAAAGGCCATCGTCGTATAATCAGACCGTCTATGGGAGCAAGGAAGGCCAAGGCAGAATTCGTGCCTGGCAAGCCTGCATGTGGTCATTAGCGGTTCGCTTAGTCAAACGGAGAAACGATGCGAGCGGGTTCACGTTGGAAGTTTTTTCGACGGCGCTTACGGTATTGCCTGAATCATAACGAAAGGCAGCGTTTGTTATGGGAGGAGATGGACTTCCATATCGATTCGATGGCTGAGGAACTGACGGCGCAAGGCATGTCCCCGCGGGAGGCGCACGCCGCGGCGCATAGAAAGTTTGGGAATATGACACAGAAATCGGAAGACGCCCGTTCTACCTGGATCGCGCGCTGGATGGGCGATCTGGCGCAGGATCTACGCCACGCCCTCCGCGGCATGCGGCGCGACGCCGGATTCACGGCGTTTACGATTCTCATCGCCGGCCTCGGCATCGGCGCCAGTTCGACAATCTTCAGCGTGGTCAATGCGCTGCTGCTTCGGCCGCTTCCATTTCATGATCCGGGACGGCTTGTATGGATTACGAATGGCGACGACTTCACCACCACCCAGACGGAACACTTTTCAGACCTCCGGGAATTGAACCACTCGTTCTCCGATCTAGCGGGTTGGAGCGGATACTACCGTGTGGGCGACAAGGAACTGACCGGAACCGGGGAGCCGGAACGGGTTACAAGCGTTCCCGTGACCGGGAACTTCTTCACACTGCTGGGTGTGCATCCCGCAATCGGAAGATCGTTCACCAGCGAGGAGAGCCAGGGGAGGTATTCCGCTCCGTCCGCCATCGTCTTGAGCTACAACTTTTGGCGCCGGCGGTTTGCCTCAGACCCCAACGTAGCAGGCCGGAAGCTGACCTTGAACAACCAGCCCGCGACGGTAGTGGGCGTGCTGCCGGCGTCCTTTGATTTTGGAAGCGTCTTTGCGCCGGGTACGCCAGTCGATCTCTTTATTCCGTGGCCGCTGAACGACAAAGCAAAACCTCAAGGAAACACGATGAAGGTCATCGGAAGACTGAAGCCGGGCGCGACCATGCAGGGAGCCCAGGCTGAGCTATCGATGCTCGGAAAAGAATTACAGAGTACGCATCCGGAGCGGAACGGCATTACTCCGCTGCTGACGCCGCTGGCGCAGCACGTGAGCGGGCGAGTGACTCCTTCTCTCTTCGTGCTGGCCTGCGCGGTTGGCGCGGTGATGTTGATTGTGTGCGCGAATCTTTCGAATCTCCAATTGGCGAGGTTAGGCACGCGGCATAAGGAGATGACGCTGCGAGCTGCATTAGGAGCCGGCCGTTTCCGGCTGCTGCGGCAGATGCTTACGGAAAGCGTGGCGCTCTCCTGTTGCGGGGCCGTCTTGGGTCTGGTCCTCGCGGTGGGCGGCACGCGCGAGGTGGCGCACCTCCATGCATTCAACCTTCCCTTACTCGAAAGCGTTCGGATCGATGGAAGCGCGCTCCTCTTCACCTTGCTGGCAGCGGTCGGTTCCGGGATAATCTTTGGACTGCTCCCGGCGTTTCGGGTCACGGGACTCTCCCTTCGTGACGGGCTACAAGAGGGCGGCCGCGGGTCGAGCGGCGGCAAGCGCCACGCCTGGGTCCGCGATGGACTGGTGGTTACCGAGCTCGCCTTCGCCTGCATACTGCTCGTCGGCGCGGGGTTATTGATCCGCAGTTTTCTGCGGGTTATGGACGTCAATTTGGGATTTCAACCGGAACGGGCCGCCGCCCTGAGGATTGACCCGAGTTTTCGGTTCGCGAATGCCGCGCAGCAGAACTCCTTTATCGATGAGGTGCTGCATCGAACCCGGTCGGCCCCTGGCATCGTGGCGGCGGGGATTACCGATGTCCTGCCACTGCGCGACGACCGGTCGTTCGGTGTTGCCGCCGTAGGACAGGTCTACGAGCGGGGCCATCAGCCTGAGGCATACATTCGGATTGTGACCGACGGGTATTTTGGGGCGGCAGGAGTTCCGTTGCGCCTTGGAAGAGAATTTACGGAGAGGGATCGCGCATCGAGTGGCCTGGTCGCGGTGGTCAATGAGACGCTGGCCCGCGCATTGTGGCCCGGCCAGAATCCAGTGGGACAGGCGATCTCGATCAATGTGGGACGACGGGTAATGGCCGTGGTGGGCGTAGTTGCCGATGTCCGTCATGCAGCTCTCGAAGCGACGGGCGGATCGGAATTATATATGCCGATGCGGCAAACGGGGGATTACGCGGCGATGCAACTGATCGTGCGAACCGCGCTGCCGCCGGATAATCTGGCGGCGGGGATTCGAATGGCGCTGCGGCCGCTCGATCCTAATTTGCCGGTCCGCGAGTTTGTGACCTTCCAGGATCTGGTCGACAAGGCCGTTTCTCCGCGACGGTTTCTGGTGCTGTTGCTGGCCGGATTCGCCGCTTTCGCGTTGATACTCGCTTCCCTGGGAATCTACGCCGTAATCTCGTTTTCGGTCAGTCAACGAGTGCAGGAAATTGGGATTCGCATGGCGCTGGGAGCGTCCGCCACGGATCTGCAACGCCGCATCGTGCTCCGGACGCTTGGCTTGGCCGCTCTAGGTCTTGCGTTGGGAATGGCAGGGGCGCGAGCTTTGTCCAGCGCGCTGGGAAGCCTGTTGTTTGGGATAACGACCGGCGACCCGGTGACTTTCATCGAGGTGGGAGCGCTGCTGGTCGCGGTTGCGGCAATCGCCGGTTATATTCCCGCCTGGAAGGCATCGAGGATCGATCCGATGGTCGCCTTGCGTTCGAATTGAAGCTCGCATATGAGAGCGTTCGGCAGGATGCTGACAGCTCGTCACCATCCGAGATACTCTGCGATCCTGCCCGCAGCCCCGAGAAGTCTTTACGCCGATCGAGCGCGTAGGACTTCAGCAATCCGTTTGAGGGCCCCTGTGTTGTTGCCGACCAAAGCGTTTACGTGCCAGAAGCCCCAGGCCGAGCACCGGCGCGGATAACAGGAACACTGAGGATGGCTCAGGCACTGTAGAAGCGATACCGGCCGACGTTCCAATGGAAATGTCGCCGGAACGAGATTGAAACTGTTGATTCAAACTGAAAGCAAAGCCCGGGAAATCCGACTCGCCGCCCGCAAAGCAGGTCGCTTGGCTGAAGCCGGCCTCGCAAAAGTATGTGCCTCCGTTGCCAAGACCGTTCTCCTGAATTAGAAAGTAACCCGTGCCGTTAAAGTCATACGAGAGATTAGTGCTGGTAGCTGTCAGACCGAGGCCCAGCACTTGGACTCCCTCGATGGGTGTTATTGCGGAGGGACCGGTTAAGTCAAGAGTGGTTCCAAACCCATTTGTTAACATCAAGTTCCAATCAATAATGTCGGCAGTCGCTAGCGTTCCCAGAGTGCCGTTTGTAGTTATCGTCCCGGTAACGGCGCCAAACCCAACCGTATCGTTGAGGGTGTAGGTTATGTTTGTGTTTGCCTTCGCGGTGCATGCCAATGCGAAGACCGCAACCGTGGTCGCCGCGGGAAAAAGAAGTCTGTTGAATCGCGAAATCATGTTTTCTCCTTTAACTAGATCCTCGTAAAAAGATCCCTATCAGGCTAGGGGAATTTGGCTTGACGTTGGCAGTAGCGAGGGGTAGTACTACCGGTAGCAAGCGGTTCGTAACAGTCTGATAATTATTGATTTATCTATTGAACGGCGATAGGGATAATTGCTATGCTCGGGTGATTCACCGGCATGGCCGCGCTTCGCACAACTTCGCCCGGTTCGGCTGAGGTCAGCGCAGAAGAGGTGATGGCTGCTCTCGGACTTATCCTTGCCAGCAACGCCTTTGCGCACGTAAAGAGGCCTTCTCACTTTCTTCGTCACTTAGTCGAATCCACCTTGCGTGGTGAACAGACTCTGCTAAAAGAGACTCTGCTCGGAATCGAGGTCTTCGGGCGCGAACCTTCCTGGAACACGCGCATCGATCCCATCGTGAGACAGGAGGCTGCGCGGCTTCGGAAGCGGTTGGCACGGTATTACGAGGCTGAGTCTCCTGAGGTGCGGATTGACCTGCCCGTGGGCGCGTATGTCCCTCGCTTTTTTCGGGTTGCCAGCCAGATCGCGGACGCGGAGATCGTTGGTGTCGCCCCGCCGATAGAAGTCATCCCAATGGCGTCGCGAGATACAAGACGCTTCGCTTGGCTAGCAATTGCGGCAACGATTCTTATTTTGGTTGGGCTCGGCGGGGTCTGGCGAGTTCTTGCGTCGCGCACCGTCGACCTTTCTCCCTCGATTGTCGTCCTCCCGTTCACGAATCCAGGCGCCGATCCAGCGAATGAGTATTTCGCAGAAGGTCTTACGGACGAGATCACCGAGGAACTGGCCCGTCTCAATTCGCTCCGAGTGGTTGCCCGCGCGTCGGCGCGGGTCTTCAAGGGCAAGAACGCCGATGTTCGCGAAGTGGGACGCCAGCTCAATGTATCCTATGTGCTCGAAGGAAGCGCGGAGCGTTCCGGCGACCAGGTTCGGATCATCGCGCATTTGGAGCGTGCGTCGGACGGGTCGCATGTCTGGTCGAAAGCCTACAATCGTCCGGCAAAAGATCTGTTGACCGTTCAATCCGGGCTCGCGGCGGCCATCGCGCGAAGCCTGCAGGTAAATTCGGGCCACGCGGTCGCCTCCCGGCATGTTCCAAACCTGGAAGCGCACGATCTCTACGAGCGAGGGTCTTTCGAGATTGACAACGCGACTCCCGAATCGATTTCCCGAGCGGAGCAGGATCTCCGCCGAGCGCTGCAGATCGACCCTCAATACGCCATGGCTTGGAACGGCTTGGGCGCGGCAAAATACAACCTGGCGGCAGCATATGGCAGGAACCACACGCGGGCGGAAATTACCGAAGCCAAGGAGTTTTATCATAGGGCGCTCGGCATCGACCCGGCTTTGTCCGAGGCCCGCGCGAATCTGGGATTCATTGCGCTGACCTACGATTGGGACTGGGCTGCCGCGGAGCGCGAACTACAATTGGCTTCGCGCGAGAGGCCAAATCCCGCGGCGGAAATGCAGTACGGTTTACTGTTGGCTTTTCGCGGCCAGTTTAAGGACGCTGATCGGCGATTGGAGTCCGCGCGGGCTCTCGATCCCGTCGATTCCGCTGTTTCCATGGACATCATTTTGGTTCGTTACTGGGAAAGCCGATTTCCGGAGGCTATTGCGCTCGCGCGGCAAGTGCTCGAGCGTTATCCCAATCTTCTTGGGCCTCAGATGATGCTGAACCTCTCGTACATCGAGGCAGGCCAGCCGGAACTGGCGCTGGCGAATCTGCGTTCGATTGAGAAACGTTTCCCGCCCATCCGGGTGCTCGAAGTGATGGCGCTCAGCCGGTC
Organism: Bryobacterales bacterium; assembly: GCA_963703295.1. Classification (GTDB taxonomy): domain Bacteria; phylum Acidobacteriota; class Terriglobia; order Bryobacterales; family Bryobacteraceae; genus PALSA-243. The sequence goes on along the minus strand of OY969810.1, from coordinate 5,057,198 downwards.
CGGACACCGTGAGGAGGGCATTCATCTGATTCATCAACTGGAATCTGAGTACGAGAAAGACCCTGCCGTGTTCCGGCAATGGTTGGCCCTCGCCTGGGCGTCGCTCGGCGATCATCCCCAGGCATTGAAATGGCTCGAAAGATCGGCGGACCTGCATGAATTTCAGGTACTCAATCTCGCGGTGAATCCCGCGTTCGCGGAGATGCGCAACGACCCGGGTTTTCAAGCGCTGGTGAGACGTATCGGTCTTCCTGCAGTCTATTAAAGGTTGTGCAATTACAGCCCAGGCACGATGAGGAAGCGGCCATCAAACATATTGCCCCGCCGAGTATCCGGACGCCCAGGCCCATTGAAAATTGAAACCGCCCAAATGGCCGGTTACATCCACCACTTCGCCAATGAAATAGAGACCAGGCGCTTTCCGCGCTTCGAAGGTCTTTGAGGATAGCTCGGAAGTGTCTACTCCACCGGCTGTGACTTCGGCCTTCTCGAATCCCGCGGTGCCGGCCGGCGTCACGCGCCAGAAGTGCAAGCCGTGGGAGATGCCTTCGATCTCGCGGTCGCTTAACATCGCAATCGGCTTAACCGGAAACTCGGCCTCCGCCCAACGCGTGGCCAAGCTTTTAGACAGACGTTGTCCAAGCCATGCTCGCGCATCGACGCCGCCTTGCGAACGCAGGCTGGTGAGCTCACCTGTAATATCGACGCTAGGCAGCATATCGATTTCCACGCTCTCCCCCTTGCGCCAATACGACGATGTCTGTAAGATCGCCGGCCCGCTCAAGCCCCAATGGGTGAAGAGTATTTTTTCGGGGAAGGCCACGCCGTCGGCGCTCGCGACAGCCTCCGCGGATACGCCCGCCAGGCCGGCGAACCGTTTTAAATCGCTCGGACCGAAAAGCAGCGGGACCAATGCCGGCCGCGGCGCTACCATCTTCACGCCGAACTGTTTCGCGATCTCATAGCCGAAACCGGTCGCCCCGATTTTCGGAATCGAGAGGCCTCCGCAGGCGACTACCAGCGACTGCGCATCAAACGTTCCGCAACTGCTCTCGATGCGAAATCGGCCGTTCGTACTCACCTGCCGCACGGCGCAGGAAGTGACGATACGCGCGCCGGCCTCCGCGCACTCCTGCTCCAGCAATGCCACAATCTGATCGGCCGATCCGTCGCAGAACAACTGGCCCAGTTTTTTCTCGTGGTAGCGTATGCCGCGCCGCTCCACCAGGCGTATGAAGTCGCGCGGCGTATATCGCGCCAACGCCGATTTGGCGAAGTGCGGATTGCCCGAAATGAAATTCTCCGCCGACGTTTCGAGGTTCGTGAAATTGCAGCGGCCGCCGCCCGAAATCAGGATCTTCCGCCCCGCGCGCGCATTGTGTTCCAGTACCACCGTGCGGCGTCCGCGGCGCGCGCTCTCTATCGCGCACATCATTCCGGCCGCGCCGGCGCCAATAATCAAAACGTCAATCGCCGCATCCGACGCGCTCTTCGCATCCGACGAGCCTTTGCCGTACGATCGGTCCTCTGCCATCTTTTCCATTCTGCCTTGGTATGCTGACCATATCGCATGACCAGGAAAGTTCTCATCATCACCGGCGACGGCGGCGACAGCTATGAAGCGCTTTACGCCTATCATCGCTTTCTCGAGGCGCAATACCAGGCGGTAATCGCCGCCCCTTCACGCCGCCGGCTTCACATGGTGATTCACGACGCCGAGCCGGGCTGGGAAACCTATATCGAGCGGCCCGGTTACAGCATTGAGCCCGATGTCGCAATCACCGCAGTGGCCGCGCGCGATTTCGCGGCCATCGTGATCCTGGGTGGACGAGCGCCCGAATACCTGCGCAATGACCCCAGTCTGCTTTCCCTGGTATGCGAATTCGCCGCGCAGGATAAGTGTATCTGCGCCATTGGCCACGGCATTCAGGTACTCACGGCCGCCGGCCTGTCGAAAGGCCGCACCATGACCTGCCACCCGCACGTGCGCATCGAAGTCGAGCGAACCGGCGGAGTTTATAGCCACAAGCCGGCGGTACGCGACGGCAAGCTGGTGACGGCGCAAACTTGGACCGCGCATCCCGAGTTTTACCGCGAGATATTCGCGTGTTTGGGATAGCGTGTGCGCGTCGTCGTGCTGATCGGGTTGCCCGGGGCGGGGAAGTCCACGTATTTGGAGCGCCTCGGCGTTACCGCCTTATCGTCCGATGCGCTGCGCAAGCTGCTGGCCGACGATGAAACCGATCAAAGCATCCACCCTCAGGTATTCGAAACCTTGCGCTATTTGCTGCGCCTGCGGCTGACGCTCCAGCGGCCCGTAACTTATATCGACGCCACCAATTTAACTCCCGCCGAACGCCATCCCTACGTCGCCATGGCGCGCGCTTACGGGTACCAAGTGGAAGCTCTGTTTTTCGACGTTCCGCTTGCCATTTGCCTGGAGCGCAACCGTGGCCGCCGCCGGGCCGTACCCGAGGATGCCCTGCGGAAGATGGCCGAGAAACTAGTACCGCCAACGGCGGATGAGGGGTTCAACCGCATCTCATTTCTGTAAATCGTACGTTTTCCCTCGTACTGGTACCCTAGAACAGGACTTCTGGGCCTCCGATAAGGATCCATGAGACTTGGCGTCAGAAAAGAACGAAACTAAAATGGGGAAGGCGTGAAAGACTTAACAGGAAAAATGGCGACCGCGATAGTTGCTCTGGCGTTCATGATCGGAATGACCGCATGCAATTCCGACCCTAACGCCGCCAAGAAGCGATACCTCGCGATGGGCGACAAATATTTCGATCGCGGAAATTACAAATCTGCGGACATTATGTATCGCCGGGCGATCGAGAAAGACAAGATGTATGGCCAAGCCTATTACAAACTCGCGCTTACTTATTTAAAAGAGGGCAACCTCACCCCGGCAGTCGCCGATTTTCGCCGGGCTATGGATTTGCTGAGCAAAGATAACCCTAGCCACTGGGACGCCCTCATCAAGCTGACCGACATTTATCTCGTGGCGGCCCATGACCCGCAACACATGAAAGAGGCCGGCGAGTACATTGGCGTGTTGTTGGCCCACGACCCGAACGATTTCGACGCCCACCGCATGCATGGCGACTTGCTCTATATCCGCGCAATTGAAGCTGGAGAGCGCGCCGAGCACGAAGAGGCCAAGAAGAATATGGATGCCGCTGTGGTCGAATACAAGACGGCGGATTCCATCAAACCCGGTCAGCAAGGCATAGTGATGCAGTTGGCCAATTGCGCTGTACTCGAAGGCGACGCTCCTACGGCGGAGAAGCGGTACCTGGAGGTTATCGACCGGTACAAGACCTTTGAACAGCCGTATAACGAACTTTATAAGCTCTACATGTTTCAGGGTAAACGCGACGATGCCGAAAAACTTCTGAAGCGGGCGTTCGAGAATAATCCGAAGAATTACTCATTCCTGACCTCCCTGGCGATGCACTACTCACTCGAAAATCGCCGGCCGGAAATGCTCGCCGTCCTGCAGCAGATTAAGTCGCACGCCAAGGAGTTTCCCACAGCGTATCAGGTGGTTGGCGATTTCTTCCTTAGGCTTGGCGACGCCGATTCGGCCATTCGAGAGTACAACGAGGGCATGGCGAAAGATTCCGCCCACAAGATTACGTATCAAAAAGACGTCATTTCGGTGTTAGTCGCCCAGCATAAGCGCGACGAAGCAGCAGAAATCAACAAGCAGATTCTGAAAGACAACCCCAAAGACGGCGATGCGCGCAGCCTCGAAGCCGGCTTTCTGCTGGATAAGGGCGATGTGGCGCGTGCGCTTTCCGAATTACAGGCCGTGGTGGCACAGTCGCCCGACAACCCCGTGGCGCACTTCCAGTTGGGCCGCGCTTACCTGGCGGCTGGCGAATCGGAGCAGGCCCGGCAAGCGTTGCAGAAGGCTATTGAACTGCAGCCCAGGTACACGCTTGCGCGCCTTACCTTGGCGCAGCTCTTGGTGACCCGCGGCGATTTCGATGCGGCGCTCAAAGCTGCCGCCGAAGTGCTACGCATCGATCATGCCAATCAACAGGCCGAGCTGATCCAATCGGCTGCACTGCTTGGTCAACGCAAATACGTGGAGTCGCGCGCTTTATTGGCCGACATGCTCAAGAAGAATCCCGTCTCGGCCGACGCTTACTTTCAACTGGGTGTGGTGAATCTTGCCGAATCGAAGTATAAAGAAGCAAACGACGCTTTTCAGCGCACCTATGCGCTAACCCCGGCTAACACGCGCGGTTTGATGGGCATGGTCGAGACTTACATGGCGGAGAAGAAGCCCGACGAGGCTATTAAGCTTCTTGAAACCGAGGCGGCCAAATCGCCGGTACGCCTCGACGTGCTCTTGGCGCTCGGCAACACGCAGGTACGGGTAGGCAGTTACGATCTGGCCTTAGGCAATTTCCAGCGCGTAATGAACAGTCTCGATAAAACATCGAAGACGCGCGGCGAAGTTCTGCTGCGTATCGGCGAAACCTACCGCCGCCAAGGAAATCTGGAGGGCGCCATCGGGGCCCTGCAGGAGGCGCGCAAAATCCTGCCGAATAATCCCGTCATTCTGAGTACGCTCGCTCTGGTCCTGGATACCGCCGGCCAATTCACCCAAGCCAACCAGGTCTACGCCGCCACGCTCAAGATGAATCCGAACGACGCTGTTTCGTTGAACAATCTCGCCTTCCTCATGGCCGAGCACGGCGGCGATCTGGATCAGGCTCTTACCTTTGCGCAGCGCGCCAAACAGATGCTGCCCGATCTGCCGGAAGTGTCCGACACCCTCGGCTGGATCTATCTGCAAAAGCACCTGACTGGGGACGCGGTGGATACGTTCAAGAACCTGGTGAATAAGGTTCCCACATCCTCAACCTATCGCTACCATCTCGCCAGGGCCTATTTCCAACTAGGTGACAAGTCGCGCGCCACGGGACAGTTGGAACTGGCTCTGAAATACAGTCCTCCGCCCACGGAGCGGGCGCAGATTCAAGCGCTCTTGCTGAAATCGCAATAAGGCTCAGACGGCAACGTCGAACAGCCGCCGTATCTCACGCCGCCCCGCGGCGGTTACGGTTACTGCTCTGCTATCCAGATCCTGAGCGATCCACTTCCGCTTCAGCGCAACAGTCAAAAGGGCGGCGCCCAGGGCGCCTCCGATGTGCGGCCGCCGCTCGCTCCAATCCAGGCACGCGATAGCGAAGCGGCGTCTAAGCCCTCGGATGACGTCCAGATCGATCCCCAGCGCCGAAAACGCATCCGCTCCCTCGCGCGTCAATTCGTACGCGCCTGCGCCGCCATCTCTACCGGCTGTTAGCCATCCCAAGGCATGAAAGCGATCGTGCAGGGCTACTCCCACTATGCCCGCCAAATGGTCGTAGCAGGTACGCGCGGCGCGCAGGCGGCTTGGCGTGGTGGTTCGAAATGCGCGCCGCGACCCGCCCGCCAAGACGCTCAGTCCTTCGAGCACGCTCGCCACTTGGGGACCGTGCAGGCTGTAATAGCGATGCTTCCCCTGCGCCATCGCCTTCACCAGATTCCCGGCCTTGAGCTTGTTTAAATGCACGCTTGCCGTAGAAGGCGCTACCTCTGCCGCCATCGCAAGCTCTGTGCTGGTTCGCGCGTGACCATCCATCAGGCAGTACAGCATGCGCGCACGCGCCGGCTCTCCGATCGCGGCCGCGATACGGGACGCCTCGTGGTCGGCGGAATCTTTGACATTCACAGTTTGATGATAAGCGAAGTGTTGTTGTTGGGCAACCGTCATACTGCCGGAAGTGAAGATAACCCGGCGTAACGCCGCCGCCTCGATAGCGGCCGCCGCTCTGGCAGGCGCATGCGGCAATTCCGCCGGCCCGGAGACCAGGAGAAAACCGATGACCATTACCTGCTTGATCCGTTACCAAATCGACCCGTTCCAGCGCGACGCGTTTCAGCGTTATGCGGAAAACTGGGGCCGCATCATTCCCCGTTGCGGCGGCCATCTGATCGGATATTTCCTTCCCCATGAGGGCACGAACGACATCGCCTGGGGTTTGATCGCGTTCGAGAGTCTCGCTGCGTATGAGGCCTATCGAACGCGCTTGAAGTCCGATACCAAGGCGCGCGAGAATTTCGTTATGGCGCAATCGAAACGGCTGATCCTGCGGGAAGAGCGAAGCTTCGTCGAGGTTGTCGACGGAACCTTCGGCCTGCCTTCGACCCTGGCGCCGAAAGGCTGAGGCATCATGTCTACGCAGAACGAAAAAGGGGCGGCGTTCCGCGCCCTGCACCAGCAGAGCCGCGCGTTTATCATCCCCAATCCGTGGGATGCCGGTACGGCCCGTCTGCTTGCCCATCTGGGATTCGAATCTCTGGCTACAACCAGCGCGGGCTTTGCATTCTCCATTGGCCGGCCCGACAATACGGTGGATCGCGCGCAGATGATGGCGCACGTCTCCGCCATCGCTGCCGCCACCGGCCTTCCCGTCAGCGGCGATTTGGAGAACGGCTATGCGGACGCGCCCGAATTCGTCGCCGAAACCATTCGCCTGGCCGCCGCTTCAGGATTGGTCGGCGGTTCCATCGAAGATGTGTCCCGCGAGCCCGGCCATCGCATCTACGACAAGGGGCATGCGGCCGAGCGAATCCGCGCCGCCGCGGAGGCGGCCCACACGCTGCCGTTTGTCTTCACGCTCACGGCGCGAGCGGAAAACTTTCTCAATGGACGGCCTGATCTCGCCGATACAATAGAGCGGCTGCAAGCTTATCAGGAGGCCGGAGCAGACGTCCTTTATGCGCCCGGCGTCACCAGTAAGAAAGAGATTGCCGCTATCGTAAGTTCAGTCGACCGTCCTGTGAATGTGCTGATGGGCGTTGAAAACACTCCTCTGACGCTAGCCGAGCTCTCGGCTATCGGCGTGCGGCGAGTGAGCATCGGCAGCGCGCTATCGCGCGTCGCGCTCGGCGCCTTTCTGCGTGCGGCGAGCGAAATGCGGGAGCACGGCGCCTTTGTCTTCCAAGATGCGATTAGTTATCAAAAGATCAATGAGCTCTTTAACGAGTCATAACGTCTAGCACATGTTAGTATTTAAAAATACGGGAGAACCGGTGGCCATTCATGACCACGAATTCAAATGCCAACCGGGACTTCAGAAGAGAACAGATCCTCGCCGCTCAGGTCAGGCTTCTCTACGGTAACCGGAATGTCGGAGTGGCGGTTACCCTCATCGCGACGGCCGTGCTCTCTCGTGTGCAATGGGATGCGGCTTCGCACCCGTTAATTCTGTTTTGGGCTTTCTATATGTGTGCCGTTGCGATGGCGCGCTTTGTGCTGGGATGGTGCTATAGCCATAATTCACCGTCGCCTCCTGAAGCGGCTCGCTGGGGCGCGGCGTTTACCATTGGCGCAGGACTGGCCGGCATCGGCTGGGGCGCGGCGGGAATTGTGCTCTATCCGGAAGCTCAACTGGCCGGGCAGGTTTTCCTAGTCTTCATTCTCGGCGGCATGATGCTGGGCGCCGCTTCCCTTTTAGCGCCGTGGCCGGGAGCCTTTATTGCGTTCCTTACGCCCGCCGGTCTTGCGCCGTCGGGGCGGCTGCTACTGCAAGGCATACTGCACGGCGACGAACGGCATATCGCCATGGGCGCGATGGCAGTGCTCTTTACCTTTGCGACGTTGATTACGACCGCGCGAAACCACGCCACCATCCTCTCCTCTCTAGGTCTTCAGTTTCAGAATCAGGATTTGGTAGCGGATCTCCGCACGGCCAAGAGTGAGGCCGAAGCGCTCAACCAGCATCTCGAAGTTCGCGTGCAAGAGCGGACCGCCGAACTAAGCCTTTCCGCCGAACAACTGCGGACGGAGATTGAGCAGCGTGAGCAGATCGAAGAGGAGTTGCTGCGGGCCCGCAAGCTGGAATCGCTTGGCCTTCTGGCCGGCGGCATTGCCCACGACTTCAATAATTTTCTCACCGTCTTCGAGGGAAATGTAGAGCTGGCTCGAACCATGCTTGACCCCACTCATCCCGTTCAAACCATTCTCAACCGGACCGTCGGCGCGTGTCAGCGCGCGGCCTTCCTGGCTTCCCAACTGTTGATCTTCGCCAAAGGCGGCGTTCCGGTGCGCCGCCTGGTTTCCGTCGGCAAGCTGGTGCGGGACGCCGTGCAGTTATCCCGCGCCGGCGCCCAAACGACATTCGACGTGAACATTGCGAGCGATCTGCGCTGCGCCGAAGTCGATCCCGGGCAGATGGTGCAGGCGCTACACAGCATCTTACTGAACGCGCGGCAGGCGATGCCGGAGGGCGGAATCGTCGAGGTTAAGGCGGTAAACGTGACTGTCCCGGACGAAGGCTCGTCCGCGGCGCGCATCAGAATCGCTATTCGCGACTACGGCTGCGGCATCCCTATCGAAATTGTGCCGCGAATTTTCGATCCCTACTTCACGACCAAAACTGGCGCCAGCGGCTTAGGTCTCGCCACTGCTTATGCCATTATTGCCAAACATGGCGGATCGATTTCGGTCGAGTCGAAGGTGGGCGACGGCGCCCTGTTTACGATCGAGCTTCCCGCGTCTCTCAGGCGCCTCGCCCCGGAAGTTCCCATAGCCTCAGGCACGCAAGGCGGCGGGGAGCGCCTACTCATCATGGACGATGAGGAGGCCCTCCGCCAACTGCTCGAGAACGTCCTCACCAACCTCGGTTACAAAGTCCACACGGCGCGCGATGGCGCCGAGGCAATCGCGATCTTCGAAGAGGCGAAGGCGAATGGCATAAGCTTCGACGCCGTGCTGCTGGACCTCACCGTGAGCGGCGGTATGGGTGGCGAAGAAGCCGCCGCCCGGCTGAAGGAGTTGGACCCCACGTTGAAACTGATCGTCTCCAGCGGTTACTCCAGCGCGCCCGTTATGTCCGATTTCCGAAAGTACGGTTTCGACGACGTGATCCCGAAGCCCTGGTCGGTTGCTGAAGTAAGCCAGATCTTCCGCAGGGTGCTCGTGACGAATCCGAACCGCAGATCCGATCGGTAACCGATGCCCCCCGCCCTGACGGAACTGACAAAGTACACTCTTCTTGTCGTGGGAGCGCTGTTTCCGATCGTCAACCCAATCGGAAATACGCCTATCTTCCTCTCGCTGACGCGCGGCCTCTCGACTCAAGGACGGGCCACGCTAGCGAGAATGATTGCGCTCAACGGCCTTGTTCTCATCCTGACATCGATCTTCATCGGCACCCACATCCTGACTTTTTTCGGCATCTCTCTTCCGGTGGTGCAGGTGGGCGGAGGCCTCGTGGTGATTTCCACCGGCTGGGCGCTCTTGCGTCAATCGGACGACGCCGAGCAAACCGGAAAGGACGGCAAGGAGTGCCATGAGGCCGATTACTCCCGACAGGCCTTCTACCCGCTAACCCTGCCGCTGACCGTAGGGCCAGGTTCGATCTCGGTCGCAATCACCGTCGGCGCCGATCGCTCCGAAGAGGCCGAGTGGCGTTGGCCCCTGATAGCCGGAATGCTGTTGGGATCATGTCTGATCGCCGCGTCTATTTATCTCAGCTATCGTTTCGCCGAACGGCTAGGCCGCACGCTGGGCGAATCCGCCATGAATGTGACCATCCGCCTGTCTTCGTTCATCCTGGTTTGCATCGGCGTCCAGATTCTGTGGAATGGATTGAGCACGCTGCTGAAGACGGTAATTCGCTGACGCCAAAACATCCGCCATGCCGAAGCCGCCCACGCGCAAACAGACGTTCCCGTTTCCATCGCCGTTCCGGACGCGCCGTGTGCCGGAGGGCGCCATGGTGATTACGTCTGCCCGTGCGGTGGCGCACGTCGCGGTTCCGTTGTTTGCCGCTGACGACAGAAAAGACCAGGATACTTTCGCGATGAAGGTATCCATGCGATCAAGAGGTCTTGTCCGAAGCCACGATTACGAACGACCCTATAATTCGTGGGGCTTTGGAATGGCTGTCTGGGCAGAAGCCGTGCCAGACGCCTATTAAATAAATCAAAAGATATAGTCTGCGCGGTATGAGAACTAGCCGTGCTTCTTCTTGTGCGAAGCCGGCGGCGTTTCGCCCCCGCCGCTTTTCCATTTGGCGATCTCGGCGTTAAGCGTCGTCTTGATCGACACAAACTGGTCGTTGTCCGCCTGATTCGTGCGCTCGTGTGGATCGGTGGTGAGATCGTAAAGCTCGTTAGGGCCTTTACCGTCGTTGCGTACGATCCATTTGTAGCGCTCCACGCGCGCCATCGCCGTATTCTTGTAGGCGCCGCAAACCGTCGCGCGCCAGTGGGTTCGCTTCGGAAAGGGTTTGCCCGTCGCCATCAGCAGATAACTGGAGCCCGCCAGTCCGTTCGAGGGCGCGACGCCCAGCGCATCGCAAACCGTGGGCGCAAAATCGTAGGCGCTGATCAATTCTACTTGCCGCATAATGGCCGGGACCCGTCCTGCCCAGCTCCAGATCATCGGCGTCGCAATCGCTTCGTCGAACATATTGACTGGTTCGGAGGCATCGCCCGAATCCCACAATCCGTGGCGTCCTAACAGCGACCCGCAGGTGGACGTGAACACGATCAGGGTGTGATCCACCAGGCCGCCCCGGCGAATCTGGGCGATGGCCGCGCCCACCGATTCATCGAGCTCCGATATCCCGGCGGCGAACTTACGCACATTGCCGATCACATCGGACAGCATCTCTTTGCCGGCGCGCGCCTCGGGGTTTGGGGGATCCGCGGCGTAGCCTTCGAACTTCACATCGCGGTAGATGTCGCGATATTTCTGCGCCACCGAGTCGTAGGGAGCGCGTAGCTTGTCATATCTGGCAGTGAAGAAAAAGGGCTTGCCTGCGGGTGGTTTTGACAGGAATGCGGCGGCGTCGGGGGCGTCGCCCGAGTGCACCTCGTATCCCAGGCCGCCTAAGATCTTGTCCAGGCTGGCATCGGGCGCGGCGGGCTGTCCCGGGATGGCGCCGGTGAGGAGCGTGGTTCGGCTGATCTCGGGTTCCGGCGTGCACACGAAATGGTTGAGAAAGTGCGTTCCGGATTGCGATAGCTGATCGATGTGCGGGGCCTTTACTTCCTTGTTGCCGTAGCATCCCAGCATCCATGCGGGCAGATTGTCTACCAGGAAAAGAAGTACGTTCGGCCGCGGCGGCGGCTGCTTGGCGGCAAACGCGGGCAGCGCCAGGCTGCCGAAGAAAAAATGGCGGCGGGTAATAGGCATTGGTGAACTTTCAGTATAGGACGCGGAGCACTTGTCGCGCGCGAATGAAAGCCCGACCGTGTTGTACTATAAGGGATTATTCATGAAGGCCCTTCTGGAATCGCTCCGACCCGGAGAAAGGGATTGGGAGCTGGCCCACGCAATCGACCCCGCCCGCCTGCCCGCCCATATTGCAATTATTATGGATGGCAATGGCCGCTGGGCTGGCCGGCGTTTTTTACCGCGCGTCGCGGGCCACAAGGCCGGTGTCGGACCCGTTCGCTCCACCGCGGAGAATTGCGCGCGCATGGGTGTGCAGGTGCTGACGCTCTATGCTTTTTCGGTGGAGAACTGGAAGCGCCCGCGTCATGAAGTCGAGACCCTGTGGCGTTTGCTGCGCTACTACCTGAACCACGAATTGCCCACCCTGCAGCGTAATGACATCCGCCTTCAGGTTATGGGCCGCACGGATGCTCTTCCGGCGGAGGTACGGCGCGAACTGGATTCCACCATCGAAGCCACGTCCGCCAACCGCGGCATGATTCTGAATCTCGCGATCAATTATGGCGGCCGCGCCGAGATCGTGGATGCCGTCAATTCCATTCTCGAAATGGCGCGCCTCGATGGCAGCATCGATACGCTTAAGCTTGATGAAGACCTGATCTCGACCAGCCTCTATACCGCGCCTTATCCCGACCCCGATCTGCTGATCCGAACCTCGGGTGAGATGCGCATCAGCAATTTTCTGCTGTGGCAGATCGCATACTCCGAACTCTACGTAACGGAAACGCTCTGGCCCGATTTCAGCCGCGCCGATCTGCTTGAGGCCGTGCTCGAATACCAGAAGCGCGACCGGCGCTATGGTGGTTTGAGCGCTCCCAAGGATCCCCTGGCGCTGCAGGAAGAATCGCTCATGCAGCCGGCCCTCCGCGAATCATGAAGCGTGTCCTGACGGCCGCCGCTCTAATCCCTCCAGTTGTCGCCACTGTCTTCTTCGCCAACGATTGGATCTTCCTTGCGGTGGTGGCCGTGGTGGCGCTCCTTTGCTACCACGAGTACAACTCCATCGCGGCGGGTTACGGGTTCGGCGCGCCTGGTCCAGTCGGTTACGGCGCCGGCCTGGTCTTACTGTTGTGGAGCGGCGCTGGCTGGCTGATCGTGCTCGCAGCCGCTTTGATCGCATTTACGCTTTCGTTGCGGGCGGAGGATTTATCGCATGCGCTGCCACGCTCCGCGTTGCTGGTCACTGGCGTGGTTTACGTTTTTGGCGCGTGGAAGTGCGCTATTCCGCTGCATCGTCTGAATCCGCATTGGCTAATGTATGCGCTGATCGTGAACTGGGTGGGCGACATTGGAGCTTATTACATTGGACGCACGTTCGGAAAGCACCGTCTCGCCGCGCGCGTCAGCCCCAAAAAATCGTGGGAGGGCGCAGTGGCGGCGGTAGTTACGGCGGTAATTGCCGGCGGCGCTTACCTCATCTATTTCGTGCCCGAAGTTGGCCTCGTCGAAGCGATTGCGCTCACTGCCGTCGCGAATGTGGCCGGGCAACTTGGCGATTTATGCGAATCCGCAATGAAGCGCGGCGCGGGCGTGAAGGACAGTGGTACGATTCTGCCGGGGCATGGTGGATTTCTCGATCGCGTCGATAGCACGCTCTTCTCGCTGCCGGTGATTTACGCATTTGCATTGTTGCGGACGCAGGCTTTGTAAGGTGTAGAACCTGTACAGGCGTTCTGTGATGGCGTCCTGGGTCACCGTCGCAATCTTCGCACTGTCTCCGATTTTTGGCGTACCCTGAAATAAAGGAGCGCAGATCATGTCAACAGCAATCCTCGATTGGTCACAATGCCCCGCCGTGGAGAGTATTCCCGGCAAGGTTAGCGGCGCGTGGGTGTTTCGGGATACCCGTTTGCCTGTTGCAACCGTGATCGAGAACCTTGAGGATCTGAGCGTCGAAGAAGTGATGGAACAATTCGACGTGACGCGTGAGCAAATTACGGCCGTACTTGAATTCGTGGCGCAGAGCCTGAAAGTTTCCGCGTCGGCGCAAACACCCCTCCCCGTCGATGCTTATACTGTTTGACCACGGAGCGCCGTGGGGCGTAGCGCGTGCGCTTCGCGGCCATACCGTGGTCACCGCTCGGGAAAGAGGTTGGGACCGGCTAAACAACGGCGCTTTGTTGAAAGCGGCGGAGGAAGCGGGGATCGATCTCTTGTTCACTACAGATCAGAGAATTCGCCACTAACAGAACTTAACGGGCCGGAAGATTGCGATTGTCGTTTTGACCAGTACTACGAAATGGTCACGCGTTCAATTGCATCTGGAACGCATCGCCGCCGTCGTGGACGCAACCACGACGGGCAGCTACACAGAAATTCCGATCCCTTTCGAGTGAGGCGCCACCGCGAAAAGCTCATAACGCAGCGTCTTTCATCGCCGCATGCGGGGTCGGGTCGACCTCGTAGGCGATGCGTTCTTCCTGCCTTCGGTATGCCTCCGCGATCAATTCCTCGTGCGAGTGAAACATATCCTGTTCCGGCAAACTGTGTAGACGCGCGAGCCGGCTCATCGCTGCATCGTGGCTTTCCAGATGGCCGTCGGCATGGATGTGCGCGATGGGAATACCTAACGAGGCCAGATGCCGCGCCACCAGGATGCCGCGATGGCACTCCAGCGGCTCCTTTTCGGCGCACATCAGCGCAATCCGAAACCCGTCGGCAATACCGCGACGCACACGCCGCAGGCCCCGCTGGAATAACTCGGTCTCCGCAAGCCGGCGGTATTGCACCTTTCCGCGCTCGAAACATTTTGGATCACTGCTGTGCGCGCCGAGTTCCTTGCCCAAATAACGATACGTGATGCCTTCCCGGGGCACAACTTTCTCTAGTGTCCTGAGCGAGAGATGCGTTTAGAAAGTCGCGCGACCTTCCCGAGAATTAGATCCGCGTCGGCAGTCCAAACGAAGGGCTTGGGATTCTCGTTGCGCTTGTCCAAATAGTCGAGCATGGCCTTCTCCAGCGCGCGCACAGCAGTGTGACTGCCGCGACGGACGCATCGTTCCGTCACCTCCCCGAACAGCCGCTCCACCAGGTTCAGCCAACTACCGCTGGTCGGCGTGAAATGAATCACGTACCGCGGATGACGCTTTAGCCAGCCGCGCACCTTGGCTACCTTGTGAGTGCCATAGTTATCCATTACCAGGTGCACATCGTGGCCGCTGGGAAGATTAGCTTCGATCTCATCGAGGAAGCGTATGAACTCCTGATGCCGGTGACGGCGGTAGCACGTGCTGATGGTTACTCCCGAAGCCACATCCATGGCAGCGAACAACGATGTGACTCCGTGCCGCTCGTAGTCGTGGGACTGCCGGGCTGGCACGCCTGGCGCCAGCGGCAGAATCGGCTGCGTCCGATTCAACGCCTGAACCTGACTCTTTTCGTCCACACACAGCACGATCGCACGATCCGGCGGATTCAGGTACAACCCTACGATATCCCGCACCTTCTCAACAAATTGAGGATCTTTGGAGAACTTGAAATTCTCTACGCGGTGCGGCTGCAATCCGAAAGCACGCCAGATTCGCACGATTGCATTCTGCGTCAGGCCCACCTCTTGCGCCATGAGACGGGTGCTCCAATGCGTGCTGTTGGCTGGCATTGATTCCAGCGTCTTGGTGACGACATCCTCAATCTGCTGATCGGTGATCTTGCGGGGCGCGCCGACACGCGGCTCATCCAGTAAGCCATCCAACCCGAACTCAATAAACCGTTGCCGCCACTTTCCCACTGTCGCGCCGGTAATCTGCAGTTTCCGAGCGACCTCCGAGTTGTTCAAGCCCTCCCCACAATTGAGCACGATCCGGGCGCGCATCGCCATGGCCTGCGCTGACTTCGGCCGTCGCGCCATCAGGCTCAATTTCGCCCGATCAGCATCGGCAATTTCCAGTGGTTTCTTGGGACGGCCTGATCGCATGCCCAAGTATGAGGCCGAAACGTTATTTACTCAACGTATTTCTCGCTCAGGACACTAGTTCATCGCGATTGAACTGCGGATTCCTGCGGCTGTAGGGCGTGGATCGCACATCGCACAACGCTGTAATCCGATGCTGATTCAGAAGGCTAAGAAAATACTCCTGCGCGTGGGTGGAGTGTCCGATCGTGAAAACTGGCTTTTCCATGCGTTAATGCGCGGCGGCGGACATCACGCAGTCAAGGTTCGAGCTATCAAGCTTTGAGCCGATAGACGCGATGCGCATTTTCCCAAGTAAGTTGCTTAAAGTCTTCGTTAGGAACCGTCTTCTTCAGCAGCGTTAGCGTCTCTCTGGCTACGCATTTCCCCGCGAGGCGGCTTGCCCCGGGATTGCCGCCCTGAGAGACTCCGGCTCCCTTGCCGTCGGTGCAGGCGCAATCGCTGCCGAAAATCAAATGATTCAAGTGCCGCTTCAAAAATCCCGGAGTGAATTCCGGATCTCGTGACAAAGCATTATTCCCCGAGTTTGCCGATAAGTCGCCATAGAGGTTGGAGTAGTCTCCCAGCAACTTATCGGTGACGCCGCCCGGCTTGATCTTCCCACTCGGATACGCGTCCTGGTTGGCATAATCTGCGCTGATGTTCGCCCAGAAGGCGTCGGCATGCCCGATGAACGTCGTCTTTGGATATGCCTTCAAGATGCCTTCAAAGTTCTTGAAGCCGGTGGCAAACACGCCTTCGGTCGGCGTGTGCGGCACTTCCTGAAAGTGAATCAGGATAGGTACGCGCAAGTCCGCGGCCAAGGCATACATGCGCCGTAATTCCGGTCCCGCGGCCTCCACGTGAAACTTGAGCTCGCCCAATCCGATGGCGCCATCTTTGACCGCCTTCGTCAGCAGTTCTTCCGCATCCGGAGCCGTGATATTCGCGCTCGCGAACCACCCGAGAACCCTCCCCGGATATTGCGTGTCCAAAGCCTTGATATCGTCGGCCGAGTTGGATCGCGCCAATATCATTGCATTCGATACCCCGCACCCGTTGAGATGGACAATATTCTGTTCCCCGCGCCGCATGTGATGGTGACAATCGACCACAGGACCGCCCCACAAATCTTCCATCGGCTGTTGTGCCGCCAATCTTGCGAGCGGAACCGCGCCTGCCATCTGCACGAAGCGCCGCCGCGTAATACTGAATCGCATGGAGGGTCTCCTTATCGCAGAAATGATATCACTCCCGCTATTTCTTAGACTATTCCTGCGGGCGTGATCCCTCAGCTACCTGGCCATCTAATGCCCCTGACTGATCCATAACGCTTACTCCTTAGGACTAACAGTACTTGAGGCCGATACCGCCGCAAGCAGCGGTTCGGCAGCTCGCCCAAGCATTGTGATGAAGCGAAAATACCCGAACGGCCCGGCTATTAGCTTTCCGCGCGCCGTCATTGGCCAGATATTTCCTTCGACGCATCCCTTTGATCCGCTGGCGTTTTACCTTGGCACTTCGCGCGAGTATGGTGATATCGCTTATTTCAGGCTAGGTCCGCTGCGTATCTATCTGCTGAATAACCCGGAACTGATTCGACAGGTTTTAGTGGAGCAAGCCCCAAAATTCCATAAGCCGGATTTGGTCAAGCGTGGGGCCCGCCTCAGCTTAGGCAAAGGACTGATTACGAGCGACGGCCCTCTCTGGAAACAGCAGCGAAAGCTCATCCAGCCGGCCTTCCGCCACGATCGGCTGGCGGCGGCATACGGCGATGTGATTTCGGCCTACGCGGAACGAATGGTGCGTTCCTTCGAGGATGGAGAAGTGCGCAGTATTGACGATGACATGGGAAAACTGACCCTTGCCATCGTAGTCAAGTCCCTGTTCGGAGAAGAACTAACGCGCGATGCCGGCGAGATAGGCGAATTGCTGCTCGCCGTGGCCGATGCGTCCAACGAGCGCTTGAACTCGCCGTTTGGGCTTCTTTCATGGATACCCACGCCTCGGAATCTTCGCGAAAAGCGCGCTTTAGTCCGCTTCGACGAGATCATCCGGGTTCTCATCCGCACACGCCGCCAGTCAGCCGGGCAGAGAGATGATTTGCTATCCGTGCTGCTCTCGGCTGCCGACGCGGATACAGGCGACGGAATGTCTGACCGGCAACTGCGCGATGAGATGATGACAATGTTTCTCGCTGGGCAGGATACGACGGCGCATGCCCTGAGCTGGATTTGGTACCTGCTGGGGCGACATCCGGATGTCGAAGGGAAGCTGCTGGAGGAACTCAGCGGCGTCTTAGCCGGCCGCGCGCCGCGCGCGACAGACCTGCCGAACCTGCCGTATACCGAGATGATCGTTCGTGAAGCCATTCGACTGTTTCCACCGGCTCCGTTTTTTGCGAGACAGCCAATCGAAGACGTTACCGTTGGCGAGTGGGAAATACCCAAGGACAGCCTGACCGTCGTCAGCACGTACGCGCTGCATCGTGACCCGCGATTCTTTCCCGAACCCGAAGTTTTTAATCCGGACCGATTCGCCCCCGGATGGGAGGAGCGCATTCCGCGCTTTGCCTACCTGCCATTTGGCGGAGGCCCCCGCGTGTGCATTGGCAACGGGTTCGCAATGATGGAAGCGCGATTGGTTGTCGCCACGGTCGCGCAACGCTGCAAACTGTTGCTGGAATCAGACACAGAAATCGCGCCAAAGCAACTTGTGACCCTCCGGCCAAGCCGCGCGGTTCGAATGAGAGTCGAGAAGCGCGCGGAGGCCGATCGTAACCCATTGAGATCATGGCGCCCCAGCGTATCGCACGCAACCGGTCACTTGCGGCAGTTACCGGATGGTCGTCAGTAGAGGTGTCGGTCGACGTGTGGAGAGGACCGATGCTGACTGCTACGCTGACGTTGAAGCGGCCGTTATCCGCTCCGAAACTCCTCATCGCTCGAACCAGCTTTGCGGGGGCAGTCCTGCACCAGCGTTCTATGTCGCTGCCCCCCGAGCCCACCCTGCACATTGGCGGCTAGCTATTGTTGGTCGTTTTGGACTCCCGTCTCCGTGGGCGTTGGCAACCCCGAAACCATTCCGGTAAATGCACCCGTAGCGGCAAAATAGACTGGGTTATGATTAGCGTCGGCCAATACCGGCACTACCGTCTCGGTCATAGTAAGGGCGCCGGCCGCATTCTTGAAACGTCCAGTTCCCCCAACGATTTGAAAAACTACCGTACAGTTGCCCGCCTGTGCCACGAGATCGATGCAATCCGATCCCTGCATCAGATTAACCTTCAGTAGACTTCCGTCCTGGAAGCGAAATACGCCCGCGCCGGCCACCCTTAAAAAATAGAGATGCGTGGGTCCGTAGCAATTGATCGACGCCTGCGGTGTAGTTGTCTCGGAGCTGATGTGACGAAAGGTGAATGCTCCCAGGTTCCCGATCCCTGCGAAAGTATCCTCGCCGGTACCTGTGTTAGGTTGCTGTAGATTGACCGTGCTGGCAGTCGACGTTCCTGAAAACGTCATATTTACCGTCTTCTGTTGCGCGAAAACGCCCGCGACGCCCAAGTTGAGCATCAGTGCAACCGTTGCGATATGTTTCATCGTTCTCTCCTATCTATTTGGAGGAGCCCATTTTCAAGTGCTTGGTCCCCTTCCGCTGCTACAGGCGGAATCGGGCGGTCAAAACAGTCAAGTCCTGAAAATTTCTTTTTCGCCCCGTCAGAGGAATCTGTGGGTCACTGATACGGTCGAATGGCGCCGGGAAACTCGGCCCCGTACCCGCAGCCGGATGGTGAGGGCTTCGGCTCTTTTTCCTAGCCAGTTGCCTTTCGAGCCAGTTTGACTTCCCCGGTAAACGCTACGCCGTTTGAACGAAGCCGCCCGCGCGGCGGACGCTACGCGTGTGCGTAGGTTGAGGGTTTCCGGTAGCGTGGCGTAGTCTGTGGGTCACAAGGAGGTCCCTGTGACCCAACTTCGAAAAATGATGCTGGAAGAGCTCCAGCGTCGTAATTACTCTCAGACTACCGTAAACACCTACCTGAGGGTCGTGGAGGATTTTGCGCGACACTTCCATCGTCCGCCGGATCAATTAGGCAAAGAACACATCCGCACGTATCAGGTGTACCTGTTCCAGGAGCGGAAACTGGGCGTCCGCACTGTCGCCCTGCACACGGCGGCTCTGCGTTTCTTCTTCTGCAAGACGCTGAAGAGAATGTACCCGGTCGAGGAGGTCCCGTATCCCAGGGCGCCGCGGCGACTGCCGATCATTCTGACGCGGGAAGAAGCGATCCGGCTGATCGACTCCGCCAGCAACCTGTTCCATCGCGCCATGCTGATCACGATGTACTCAACGGGCATGCGGCGGGCTGAACTGTGCCGCCTCAAGGTCGAGGATATCGACAGCACTCGCATGCTGATCCACATCCGGCAGGGCAAAGGCGGCAAGGACCGCGACGTGCCTCTGAGCCCAAAGGCGCTTGAGACACTGCGTGAGTACTGGCGCTGGATGAAGCCGAAAACCTACATGTTCCCCGGGACGATCAACGGCTCCCGCGCCGACAAGCCCATCACGCCCAAAGTTCTGTGGGAGGCGTGCCGGGAAGCGGCGCAGCGAGCCGGTATCACGAAAGCTGTACGCCCGCATCTGCTGCGCCACAGCTATGCAACCCACTTGGTGGAAGGCGGAGCGGATCTGCCGACCGTTCAAGCGCTACTCGGGCATACCGACCTCAAGCCCACCTCTATTTATCTGCATCTGTCGGAACGCCACATCAAAGCGGCGGGCACGCCACTCGACAACATGGAACTGTCCAGTCCCGACCTGGTGAAGCGGTCGCGAAAGCTGCACAAAAAGTGAACAAGCCGCCTTTCGAGGTGGCAGACATCATTCGCGCGCACGGCAACAGCTTCGTCGACAGGAACCGGTCCTGGCTGACATGGCTGCATCTCCGCGTCCTGTTTGCCATCGAGCACTGCCGCACGGCTGCGCTCGGCGGACATCTGGATCGCTGTCGTCAGTGCGGCCATGAGGCCACCTCGTTCAACTCCTGCCGGTCGAGACATTGTCCGAAGTGCCAGACCAACGCCCGCAATCAGTGGCTCGCCGATCGCGATAAAGAGTTGCTGCCCGTTAAGTACGTTCATGTGGTTTTTACGATCCCGCACGAACTGGCGTGGCTGGTTCTGCAGAACAAGAAGATCCTCTATGACCTTCTCTTCCGCGCCAGCGCCGCGACGCTGCTGGAGATCGCCGCCGACCCCAAACATCTGGGCGCAGAGATCGGATTCCTCAGCGTTCTTCACACCTGGGGACAGAATCTGCAGATCCATCCACACATTCACTGCGTGATTCCATGCGGCGGTCTCTCCTCCGATCACCAACGCTGGATTCACCCGCGCTATCCATTCTTCCTGCCGGTGAAAGTGCTCAGCCGCGTCTTTCGCGGTAAGTTCATGGACGGCCTGAAACGCGCTTTTGGCGCGGGAGAACTGCTGTTTCCGGGCCGGATGAAAATGCTCGCCGAGCGTAAGGCTTTCCACGCCTTCCTCCGGCCGCTGTTTCGTAAGGATTGGGTGGTCTATGCCAAACGGCCATTCGGCGGTCCCGAACATGTCCTCCACTATCTGGCGCGCTACACTCACCGCGTCGCCATTTCCAATCACCGGATCGTGAACTTTGCCGACGGCAAAGTCACTTTCCGCTGGAAGGATTATGCGCATAAGAGCAAACAACGTCTGATGACCGTAACCGCCGAGGAGTTCCTTCGGCGGTTCCTGCTTCACACTCTGCCGCGCCGCTTTGTGCGTATCCGCTTCTGCGGCTTCCTCGCCAACCGGCGCCGCCGGAACCTGCTGCCGGTCTGCAGGCAACTTCTCGCAGCCGCTCCGCCACAGCAAAATGCCACGGAGCCGGAAGCTAAGGCTTCCGGCTCCTGGCTCTGTCCCTGTTGCGGAGGAGCCATGGCGTTCGTCGAAAAGCTCACTCCCCAACAGATGTTGCGAAGATCTGTCGGCCGGGAGAGCTCTGCTGACACGTCTTAGCTGGCCATCATCGCCGAAATACGCGCTTGCTCCGGCACGCGCAGCCGACGTGTGTCTCAGCCGCGGCAGCGGAGACAAAAGACCCCGAAAATCACCGCCGGCGACGGCAAGCAACCTCGCTGAACGGCGGCCGCAGCCACCGTGCTCTGCTCTCAGCGCCTCTCGGCTCCTCAACTCGTCAGCCCGGAAGGCCCTCGGACGGATTGAACACCCATAGCCCTGCCGCGTCCGCCGCAAACGCGGGCGGCTTCCTTCAAACGTCTCTATCCGAAGTGACCCGGCGACCACCATCCCGGCGCTCCCGGATCTCGCGCGCCGGGTCACTCCAGATAGAGTCATAGCGTCAGGCAGGGTCTATGCGCCGAAGACGATCCCAAATAGAAATTGTGCTCAACGGTCTACTCCGATCTGAGAACCACGTTCGGATCCAGCCCCGATGCGCGCCACGCCGGCAAAGAACATGCGACCCCTGCTATCACTGCGATTGTCGGGATAGCCATTGCGAATGTCGCAGCGTCTGTAGGCGCGACACCGAAAAGTAGCGAAGCGATCGATCGATTCAAGAGGACGGCGCTGCCTGTTCCTGCAAGCAGGCCGGCAGCGGTAAGCTGTAGACCCTCCCGGATAATGTCCGCTAGCACTCTCGACCGGCCGGCACCGAGTGCCATCCGAATGCCAATCTCCCGACGGCTTTCCGCCACCATGTAGGCCAAGACACCGTAGGTGCCGATACCGGCGAGTAGCAGCGCCAATATCGAGAAGGTTGCCAGCAGTTGTGCAAGAAGAAGAGGGCGCTGGATCGATTCGCTAAAGACCTCATCCATCTCGCGCAGATGCGCAACCGGTATAGACGGATCCACATCCCGGACGACTCGAGCGATTGCCGGCGCCAGCGCTGCGGCAGGCAGAGTCGTTCGCACAATCATGGATAACGCCGGCGGCGAGACGGCAACCCAGGTCCTGGGAGAATCGGTCGCGAGCTGATCCACGAGCAGATAGACCTCCGTACCCGGGAGCTGATCGACACCGCTCTGCCTTACGTCTTTGGCGACGCCGATCACCGTGAACCAAGGTCTGCTCTTTTCTGTGCTGAAGGGCCGTAGCCGCTGCCCAATCGGGTTGCGTCCTTTCCAGTAAGCGCTCGCCAACTTCTCATTGACGACTGCGACGATGCCTCCGGAGACGTTATCCGTGGATTGAAAGCCACGGCCCTGCAGGATCGGGATGCCCATGGTTTCGAAAAAGCCCGACATGACGCGTTGATAATAATTGATCGAAGGGATTGGCGGCCCCGATGTTGCCGTATTGTTATCGATCTCCGTTTGGTACGAGGAGAGCGGGCTTTCGAGCGGCAGGCCGGTCATCCCCGTCGCGAACTGAACTCCCGGGACGCCGCGCAGCCCGTTCAGGAGCCTCTGGTATGCGTGGACTCGGTCAAGGAGACCCGTGGCGGGCGGCAGCGAAATGGAAAACGTCAGCAGGCGTGAACGATCGAAGCCCGCGTCGACCGCTTTCAGATTATGTACCGTTCGCAGCAGCAGTCCGGCGCCCACCACCACGATTACGGCAAGCGCGGTTTCCGCAATGACGAACACGCGGCGGGCGTGATGGCGGATCATGCCCCTCGATCCCCTCATGGACGGCTTCAGGGACTCCGCTATCATGTCCGAGTGAGGGCGGATCACGGAGGCAAGCCCGAACAACACCCCGCAAATAACGCAGACGGCAAATGACGCGAGCATGACCCGAAGGTCGATAGCGACGCCCTCGATTCTCGGGAGGCTGGCTGGATATGAGCGGACCAGAACGTCGAGCACAGCACGCGCGAGCAGCACTCCAAGTGTTCCGCCGGCAAGAGAGAGGACAACGGCCTCCGCGAAGGCCTTCCGGACGAGCCGGCCGCGGCCCGCTCCCAGTGCTGTCAGGACCGCAAATTCACGCCGGCGTGTTTCGGCGCGCGCGAGCAGCAGATTCGCCACGTTGGCGCAGCCGATGAGCAGCACGAGTCCGACGGCCGCCTGCAGCACCCAGATGGACCGGCTGACCCGGCCGAGGATCTGGTCCGTGAGTGGGACCATCTGGAGAATGTGACCGTCCCGGCCGCTGGCCAGCGGAAGAAACACGTGCCCGGCGTGGCCGGTTCCGGGCGTGATTCCGGTTCGCAAGCGCCAACTCTCGATCAGCGTATTCAATTCGACCTGCGCCGATTTGGCGGTGACGCCTTTGTTCAGTCTTCCGATGAGATAAAGATTATGGTTGTTGCGCGCCCGCCGCTCGTCATCCGCGAAGTCGAGTGGTAGCCAGATCTCCGGATGGCCGTCCATGAGATCCGCTCCACGCGCCATGACGCCGACGATCTCAAGCCGGCGCCCATCGACGTCGATCATACGGCCGATCACTGGTCTCGCCGCTAAAGCCGATTGCCAAAGCTGGTATGAGACTACGGCGACGGGCGGGGAGGCGCCGAGTTCGGTTTCGTCTGCCGAAAACAGACGCCCCTGAGCCGGTTGGACTGCCAGCGCCTTCAGCAGGTGGGCATCGACAATGGCCGAGCGAATCCGCAGCGCGCGATCGCCGACCACGAGATTCGCCTCTCTGGTGCGGAACGCTCCGACCTGGGCGAAGGAACGATTGAACTGCTGGAATTCCAGATACTCCGGCACAGAAGCTTGTAACTGCGAAAATCCGAGCGCCGGCCATTGCGTGGTCAGATACATCAGTTGCGTGGGCTCGGAATATGGCAACGGCCGCAGCAGCACGCCGTTGACAATGGAGAAGATCGCGGTGTTTGCCCCAATGCCGAGGGCCAGCGTGACGATCACCACCGCGGCGAAGCCAGGCGCACGACGAAGCGCGCGCAGTCCGTGGCGCGCGTCGCGTAGGAGATCCTCGAGCCAGGGCAGACCGCGTCGATCACGAAGCAGATCCATAGCCTCACCTCCGGTCTTAATTCGCGACAGGCGCAGGGAATCGTCATCAACAACACGCCGCGCCTCCTCAGCCGCTAGTTCGATGTGCAGTCGCAGTTCTTCTTCCAGATCCCGATCGCGCCGGCCGAAATGCAGCACTCCCCGGAGCCGCTGACTCCACTCGCGAAGCATGCGCAACCATTCCATGGTCAACCCTCACTGTGCAGTAGCGTGTGGATGATGCCCGCCATCCGCTCCCACGCCTGTTTTTGCTTTTCGAGCTCACGCCGGCCGGCCGCCGTGAGTTCATAGAAACGCGCTTTGCGTTTCGTGTCGGTGGCGCCCCAGTTTCCACGGATGAGGCCGTGCTGTTCCAATCGCATGAGCGCCGGATAGAGGGTGCCCATGTTGAGCTGCAGCGCGCCGGCCGAAACCTGTTCGAGGCGCGCCGATATCGCGTACCCATGTTGTGGACCGAGCGACTCGAGGGTCCGAAGGACCATGAGGTCAAGCGTGCCCTGAAGGACGTCCGTCTTGGATTGAACCGTCTTGGCCACACCAATGGAATACAACATCGAACATTAGATCGTCAAATGGAGCAAGCCAATACCGCATCGGTCGACCATCGGCATCGGATTATCGGACGGACGTGAAGCCCGCCAGCCATCACTCGCGTGTAGTCGCGAAGTGGCGAGTTTGCGGATCGTCTGGCGGCCTGGCTTCAGATCGCCACTACGCCGCCAGGGGCGGACCTATCTGCCGTCCGGGAAGGGCGTTTCGCCTCCACTTGGCCAGCGCGCTTCCTGGTCGAACGCGATTGGAAATGGGCCATTCAGGTTCACCCGGTATCGATTCGCACGTTCGTGAGCAAGTTTCTTCCTGCGGAAGAGACGCTACGCCTACTGTGCCGGCTGCAATTTGAATGTCTCCTGAAGCGGAACCGCCAATGCCGTCCCCACTTTTTCCACTGCCTGTAACATCTGCAGAAGAAGTTGCTGCTGGAGCGCGAGAAATTCGTCGAAATCGGCGGTGGTTATGTACGCGACTACCTCCAGATCCAGCGAATATGGGCCTACGCCGACAAAACGGACGGGAAGCTTGCCGGTCTCCACCTTGGGATGGGCCTCCAGAATCTCGCGTACCGAAGAAAGTACTTCGAGGAGTTGGTCCGAGGTCGTGTCGCGGCGCAGGTTGAGGGTCGGGTGAAACCAGATCTTATCGCGGCGCGAAAAATTCTCGAGCGCCATGGAAGAGAACTGGCTGTTGGGGATGCAGATGACGGTGCGGTCGGCTGTGCGGATGCGGGTGGAGCGCAGGCCGATGTGCATGACGGTGCCGGTCTCGTTTCCGAAGCGGCAGACGTCGCCCACCAGGACGGGACGGTCACCGATCACAGAGAGGCCGCCGAATAGGTTCTCGATGGTCTTCTGCGCCGCCAGAGCGACGGCCAGTCCACCAACGCCGAGTCCAGCCAGAATGGTGGAAGTGTTGTAGCCCCACGCGCTGACGACGCTGAGAATGGCGAACAGGAACAGCGAGAGCCTGAGGATCTGCCGGCCGAGGGGAAGCACGGAATAACTCACGCCATGGACCCGCGGATCGAGACGCACGCGCCAGCGCTCGGCAAACAGATCCACCGCTATGGCGCCCGCCCACGCGAGGCCCAGGGCGAGCATCAGTGCCAGCGCGCGCTCGATGAATACCCGCGACAACGTGGCGGGCGGCGCGAGCTCCAGTGCGGCCCGAAAACCCGCCACCGCTAGCAACACGCGCAGCGGACCTTTCAGGGCGGGCGCATCCATAACGGGCCGCAATGCTGCTACCAGCCCCAATGCCAGGAGCCGCGTCAACACCGAGATCACCAGCGCCATGATGATCAGCGCGATCCAGCGCCACACAGGCGTGTCGAGGAGCTCGAACGTTACCAGGCCTTGAGGAAGCTTTTTCTCGAACGCTGTTTCCTCCACGAGTTGGTGCGCTTCCGGAATCAGGGGGAGGCTGTCGGATGCCACCAGCCACACATGGTATCCAGGCCTCAGCTCCACGCGCTCCAATTGCAATTCCAAGGTTTGCCCATTCACCCGAAACGTGTCCAGATGCTCGCGGGTCGTGGAAAGCCCGTCCGACGTATCCCCTTCCGGATCGCGGCTGAGCATGGAGATATCGAAGGGGGTGTCGTCGAGCAGGTCTTCGAGCTGGGCCGCAAGTTCCGGACCTCGCTTGGCCCTCTCGGCGGCTGGCATGCGGCGCAGGTCCAGGTAATGAGCCGCCTTGGTGTAATCGCGCGCGTGGCAGGTTTCCAGAAACTGGAAGACGGTCTCCTGCGGCGTGGTCCGCCCCAAAGGATCTCTTGCTTCCGGAGCTGGCGTCTGGGCGCGCAACACACCGGCGAGCAAAATGAGTGCGACCAGCGCGAGGGCGCGCGGTTTTCGCCGCTGGCTCGCGAACGTCGGCCGGAAACTTGAATTCACCTTCCTAGTTTCACCTGGAATCTAGCGACGTGGCTACCGGCGGCGGTCCCGCTGCGTTTGGCCAGCTGGGCTCTCGGAGCCTGGTCGCAGCGGGTCAGGGTATCGATCCCTCAGTAGTCGCGTAGCATTTATCGATCCCGGCTCACGGGTCTCGAGCGGTTTATGGTAGAGATTCGCCGCCGCCCGCTTCCGCGCCATGGAACTGATCACGATTTTAAACCGCTGCCATCGTTTCCGAGGTTTTGTCTACCAGCACGCCCACTTCAGTGCCGACAAGAAGAGTATCGAAGTGGCCGTGCGACCGCGCAAGGGTTCAGCCGCAGTCTGCTCGCGCTGCCATTTGCCGGCGCCCGGTTACGACCAACTCGCCGAACGGCGCTTTGAGTTCATTCCCCTGTGGGGGTTTCTCGTCTTCCTTCTGTACACCATGCGGCGCGTCAACTGTCGCCGCTGCGGCATTGTGGCTATCGAAGAAGTTCCCTGGGGCGACGGCAAACGCACACTGACCCAAGCCTACATGCTTTTCTTGGCCCGTTGGGCGCGTCGGCTGTCATGGAAAGAGACGGCGGAGCGCTTCCGGTTGTGCGATCTGCTCCGTTACAACCTGAAGACCGTACGTGCTTACCTTCTTAAGGAAGCCTTTCAACAGCTCTGGGATTACAACTCGCCCGTTTGGGCCGGAAAGTTCCTCGATGACTGGTGTCGGCAAGTGATGCGCTCGCGCATCGATCCCATGAAGAACATCGCCCGGTCACTCCGCCAGCACCGCGAATTGATCCTCAACTATTTCCGCGCTCAGAAGCTGCTTTCCAGCGGAGTTGTCGAGGGCCTGAACAACAAGGCTAAAGTCACAATGAGAAAATCCTACGGCTTCCGCACGTTCCGCTGCCTCGAACTTGCGCTCTATCACTCACTTGGCAAGTTGCCCGAGCCGGAATCGACCCACGAATTCTTCTGACGAACCTCTTTTTCTAAGGAGTGAACTTCCTTTCCAGCGCCGCATGCTCTGCGGAAATCGCGGGTCTGTGAAAGCCGGGGGGCCCGGCGGTAAGGCCGCCTTGTCGCGTCTGGCGGAACAGGTATATCCCGAGCTACGCCGTGCGGCCCGCGCCGCAACGGAAGCGCATCTCTTCAATTGTCACTCGCCCATTGCCGCGACCACGCAATCGCCACTCAAAAGACTTTGCCTTGTAAACCGATTCTCGACGGTTGTGGTTGTTTCTTGCTCCCCTTGACATTCTACCTAAAGGCGCGTAGGCTCTCCCTAGAATGTCTACTAAAGACCGCCGCATCGAGCTGCTCCAGGGGACGCTCGACCTGCTGATCCTGCGGACGCTCCTTCCCGGGCCGGCACACGGCCACGCCGTCGCCAAAGCGATCGAGCGTAATTCCGAAGACGTGCTGCTGGTTGAGCAGGGCTCACTCTACCCGGCCCTGCACCGGCTGATCAAGCGCGGATGGATCGGAGTCACCGAAGGCGCTTCGGAAAACAACCGTCGGGCGAAATATTATCGACTGACAGCGGCGGGTCGGAAGCAACTCACAGTGGAAACCACCCGTTGGGATAAGCTCGCCCGCGCCATCGCCCGCATTCTGCGCCCAGCAAGCGAGGAGGGCCGGCCGTGAACCATCCGCTGGATAATCTCGGTGACGATATCCGCGATCACATCGAACGCGAGACTCGGGAGAACCTGGAACGCGGCATGGCGCCCGAAGAGGCCCGCGCCGCGGCCCTGCGTAAGTTCGGCAATGTCACTCGCGTGATGGAAGAAACGCGTGCGGTATGGATCTCGGTTTGGATGGAGCAACTTCTGCAAGACGTCCGCTACGGAATTCGCGGGCTACGTCGCAATCCCGGCTTTGCCGCGGTGGTCGTGCTCACGCTTGCGCTGGCGATCGGCATGAACACGGCTGTGTTCAGTCTGGTCAACGCCATCCTGGTCCGGCCACTGCCCTATCCTGATCCCGATCGACTCGTCTGGCTGGGCAACTACAACCGCTTTTTCAAAGCCGAAATGGTGGGCTCGCCGGACTATGTCGATTGGAAGGAGCAGGCAACTTCCTTCGCGGGGATGGTCGCCTACGGAACGCGTGGCTATACCCTCGCCACCCCTGAAGGGGCCGGGCAGCACGTGCTCGCCGATGTGACTACCGATTTCTGGGATCTATCCGGAGCTCATCCGGCTCTCGGCCGTTTCCCCGGCCCGGAGGACCGCGATGGAATCGTTCTCTCCGACGAGCTGTTTGAGCGCGAATTTCATCGAGACCCGCATGTAGTAGGCCGGAGTGTGACAGTGAACGGCCGCGCCGTGCCGGTTCTGGGCGTGCTCCCCAAAGGTTTTCGCTTCCTCCTTCCGAGTAGTTTTGACCTTCCAACCGGCAATTCCCGGGATATCGAAGGTTACATCCCCAATCCGGTCGCGTGGCTATATCCGTCACGGGCCAGGAATGTCTCGATCCAGTTGGTGGTCGCGAAACTCAAGCCGGGCGTTTCCATCGAGCGCGCCCGCTCGGAACTCGCAGGCATTCAAGCACGCATCGCCGCGGAGAATCCGAAGGCTCGTTATGATGTGGAGTCGCTCCGGGTGACGCGGCTTCAGGAAAAGCTCGCGGCCGGCGCCCGTCCCGCGCTGCTGGTTCTGCTTGTGGCCGTAGGCTTTGTGCTGCTGATCGCATGCGCTAATATCGCGAATTTGCTCCTGGCGCGCGGTTCCGCCCGGCAAAAAGAGATCGCCATTCGAATCGCGATTGGCGCCGGAAGGGCGCGCGTCATCCAGCAGTTTCTGGGTGAGAACCTCGCACTGGCTCTCCTCGGCGGAACCTTGGGCCTGCTGCTCGCGCGTCTCGCGATGCCGGCAATCGTGAGGCTGGCGCCGCAGTCACTGCCCAGGCTGGGCGAGACCACAATAGACAGCCGTGTGCTGCTCTTCGCCTTGGCCGCTACGCTGGCCGCTGGATTTATGTTCGGCATCGCCCCGGCGATCTTCCTGCGGCGTTCTAGACCCTATGAGGTCTTGAAACAGGGTGGCCGCACGTCATCGGCCGGCTCGGCCGGCTTGTCGCTGCGCCGCCTGCTGGTGGCCGCGGAACTCGCGCTGGCACTCGTGTTGCTCACCGGCGCCGGGCTGATGGTCAAAAGTTTTTGGCGCATGAATGGGCGTCCGCCTGGCTTCGATCCCGAACGCATCCTGGCGTTGCAGGTTCCCCTCTCCGGACCGCAGTACCGCACAGTCGCGCAGCAGAGAGGATTCGTGAAGGAGATGCTGGAACGCGTCGAGCAACTTCCCGGCGTCGAAACTGCCAGCCCGCTAGCTCAGGGCCAATTACGCGGTTCGGGCGCCGCACCGCACGACCCCAACTTGAGGAGTTTAAGTTCTGCTCAGGTGATGCGCCTTCCGCACGCGACGTTCAGTACTGTTTCAGAGGGCTTCGGCGCCGTAATGGGCCTGCGAGTCCTCCGCGGCCGCTGGCTGGCCGAAGATGAACCCGGTCCGGCCATCGTCATAAACGAGAGCATGGCTCACGAACTCTTTGGGGAGGGCGACGCGGTTGGCAAACAACTCGGATTGCCGGACAACGTAGACGATCCCGCCACGTTGGCCTCCATCGTCGGCGTTGTCAGTGACCTCAAGTATTCACGATTGGATGCGCCCGCGGAGCCTGAAATCTACATTCCCTACCAACTCTCGTCCTCCCTTCTGGGCATGGCGGTCATGGTTCGAACCGCCAGTGACGCCACAGGGATGGCGGCGGCGGTTCGCAATGCAATTGCGAGCGTCGATCGAGCTCAGCCGGTGGCGGAAGTAAAGACTCTCGAACAGGCCCTGGCCGATTCCATCGCTCCGCGCCGTTTCAATCTCTACCTGCTGGGAACCTTTGCCAGCTCTGCGCTTCTGCTGGCGCTGATCGGAATCTACGGCGTCATTGCGTACGCCGTAGCGCAGCGGACCCACGAAATCGGAGTTCGCATAGCGCTGGGCGCGCAGCGCAGCCAAGTGGTGCGCTTGGTGGTGCGCGAAGGAATGCGGCTAGCCGCCGTCGGAATCACGGCGGGTCTTGCCGCCGCCTTCGCCTTGACCCGGCTCATGGCCAGCCTGCTGTACGATGTGAGACCAACCGACCCCTCGACCTACGCGGTCGTTGCCGCGGCCCTCGCAGCAACTGCACTGGCGGCATGTTGCAAGCCGGCGCTGCAGGCCGCCTGCGTAGATCCAGCCCGTGCCCTACGGCAGGAGTGAGCCGAGGACTCCCGCAACTCCTCTTTCTCCGCCCCTCGGCACGCGCGATCACAGCACTTCAAAATATAGCCATCCCACTCATCCCAAACCACTTACTCTCCAGACGCCACCCGGAAATTACCACCACGCCCGCTATCCTATAACCGGAGGTGGACCCATGTCCCCACAAAAACACGCAGCTCAAATTGCAAACGCCCAGTTATCATCCGGTCCGCGCACCGAACAGGGCAAGCGCCGCTCCGCCGGAAATTCTACCCGGCACGGGTTGGCCAGCCGAAAACTTCAGATGATCTCGCCGCATGAACGCGCCGAGTTCGACCAGCACTGCGCCGAAATGCTCGCGGCGCTCGCGCCTCAAGGCGCCATCGAGCGGCAACTCGCCGATGCCGTCGTTTTCGATCAATGGCGCCTCACTCGCGCCCGCGCGCTCGAAAGCGAAATCTTCGCGCGCGGCTTTATGCGTGCCAAAGATGAACTTTTCTCCGGCGCCGAAACCTGGACCGCGCAAGCCAAGAACCTTGCCCTGCTCACGCTCTACGAACAGCGCATCAATCGCGTGCTGGCGCGCAACACGGCCCAGCTCGATTCCCTTCAGACCGCTCGCAAAGCAACCCCTCGCGCCGAATCCATTTCCGAAACTGCTGCTCAAGCGCAAACCGCCGCCGCGCAGAAGGATGTCGCACCCCAACAGACGGCCCAACCCACCACCCAACAGAGCAGCGCTGGCTTCGTTCATTCGCCCGTCGAAATCGCCAACTCCCATCGGCCCTCATTCCCCGTCGAAGAGTCGGTCCCGGCGCCCGGCCCAGTCCCTATCGTTCCCGAATCGCTTCGCCAAGCTGCCTAAGATGCCAAAAGCCTGCCTCCTCGGACTCGCCTTTCCTGCTACATCGCCGGAAGTGCGCCCAATGGCGAAGGCCGCGCTGAAAGCGCTTTCACCCGTGTCATAATAGGCCCGAATGCCGAACCTCAGTCGTCGTCAGTTACTCCAAAGAACCGCATCCGCCGCTCTCATCGCCCCCGCCGCGCTGGCGCAGGATTCAAAGAACGCCAATACCCAGATCGCTGGTCACGATATTGAAATCCAGATTGCCCCCGTAAGCCCGCACACCTTCCGTCTCACCGTCTTTCCCGTCGAGAACGGACAACTCGCCGCTATCGCAGACGATGGCTCGCTTGTGCAATCGTCGTGGGGCGCGCCCATCGTGAAACTTCGCGGCGTGTCCAAAGAGCAGACGGTGAAGGCCGGCGGCGTTTCCATCCACATCGCGCCCAATCCGCTCTCCTTCGCCATCGTCAACGCAGGCGGCGAAATAGTTCAGCGGATTTCGATCGATCGCGAGACCGCGCTGGTCACGTTTCAAACGGGTTCCGCGCCCATCCTGGGGTTGGGCGAAGGCGGCCCGCAGTTTGACCGCCGCGGGCAGACGTTTAACAATCGCAGCGGGCAGGGCGGATATCAACTGCGCACCTTCGGCGGCCGCGTGCCTATTCCCTTTGTCATCGGTTCCGGCGGTTGGGCCATGTTTATCCATCAGCCGTTCGGCACGTTCGACTTCAACGGCGCCGAAAGCAAATTCACGCCGCTTTATCCCACCACGGCAGTCTTTACGCCTCCGGCGGGGCGAGGCCAGCCCGCCACGCCGCCCACCAGCGCTCTCCTTCCCATCGATCTCTTCTTCACCGCGTCGCGCGAGCCCGCCGTCCTTATAGCGGAATACGCGCGCCTCACCGGGCTTGCCGAATTGCCGCCGCTGTGGAGCTTCGGCTATCAGCAGTCCCACCGCACGCTCGCCGGACGCGAAGAGGTACTTGCCGAACTCAAGACCTTCCGCGAGAAGAAACTGCCCTGCGATGCCACCATCTATCTCGGCACCGGCTTTTGCCCCTCCGGTTGGAACACCGACAACACCAAGTTCGACTTCAACCAGAAAGTCTTTCCCGACCCGAAGGTGATGTTCGACCAGATGCACGCCGATCATTTCAAGGTCGTCCTGCACGTCGCTTATCCCACCGGAATTCCTCGCATGGAAGGCACGGTCAAAGACAAGTGCGACCCCGCGCGCCGCGCCGAAACGCAGCCTAGCTGTTACTGGGATATGCACCGTCCCGTCTTCTCCCTGGGCGTGGACGGATGGTGGCCCGATGAAGGCGACGCGCTCAACACGCCCAGCCGCCTGGTCCGCAACCGCATGTACTGGGAAGCGCCGCAACTCGACCGGCCGAACGAGCGGCCATACGCGCTGCATCGCAACGCCTATGCCGGCATGCAGCGTTATGCGTCGTTCCTATGGTCGGGCGACGTCGAATCGCGTTGGGAAACGCTGCTGCATCACGTGCCGAATGCGGTCAATACTTCGTTGAGTGGGATCCCTTACTGGGGAACCGACATTGGCGGCTTTGTTCCCACGGCTGAATTCGATGGCGAACTGTATACGCGCTGGTTCCAGTTCGCGGCCTTCAATCCGCTCTTCCGCTCACATGGACGCATCTGGCCTTTGCACTTGCCCTGGGGATGGAACGTGGGTCAGCCCAGCCAAGAGACCATGGATGAAACGCGCACCTATCATCCGGACCCCGGCGTGTTCCACAACGCTGCCGTCGAACCGATCTGCAAGAAGTATCTCGAGCTGCGCTATCGCATGATGCCCTACTTATATAGCGCCGTTCGCGAATGCACCCAGACCGGCATGCCGATCATTCGCGCCCTGTGGCTGCACTACCCCGACGACGCTACGGCCGTCGCGCGCGGCGACGAGTATCTCTGGGGGCGCGACATCTTAGTGGCTCCGGTTGTCGAAAAGGGCGCCACATCGCGCAAGCTCTACCTGCCCCGCGGCATTTGGCACGATTTTTGGACTAAGGAACGCCACGAAGGCGGCTCCGAAATCACGCGCAATGTCGATCTCGAAACGACGCCGCTTTATGTCCGCGCGGGCGCCATCATTCCCATGGACCCCATCCGCCAGTACACCACCGAAAAGGTCGATGGACCCACCGAGCTTCAGGTTTACCCCGGCGCCAACGGCAATTTTCTGCTCTATGACGACGATGGATCCACCTTCGACCATCGAAAGGGGGCGTGGACGACCATTCAAATTGCTTACAACGACCAGCGGCGCACGCTTTCCCTGCGTGCAGGGCATGGCACGCCGAAGCGCAAGTTTCAAGTCAATGGGAAGGAGGTTGAGTTCAACGGCCGGCCGCTCGAAGTGAAACTCTGAGCCGGCCAACGGGCTTGTTACGTGGCCGCGCTCTTTTCAGCCGGCCAGTACAGCTCCTCTTTTACCGACTCTTTTTCGAAACCGGCGCGCTTGAGCAGGCCCTTCATGTTTTCGGTCATCTGCGGATTGCCGCAGAGATACGCCGTGGTATCGGCGCCCGTGAAGCCGGCGGCGTCCAGATACTTCCGCGCCACGTCTTCGGCGCGCCCACGCTCGCCCGTCCACGCGGAGTCCAGCCAGTGGCGGCTGATCGTGGGCACGTATTCGAACCAATCGTATTCCTGCGCGGCGGCCCTTAATTCGTCGATGTAGCCGAGTTCTTCGGAAATACTGCCCGCGTGCAGCACCAGCATGCGGCGCGGGGCGGCCTTGCCGTCGCGCACGTCGGAAATAAACTGCCGCAGCATCGCGATATAGGGCGCGGCGCCGGTGACGGTCGCCACCATGAAGTGGTGCGGATGGCCGCTGCGGCTGTCGAAAAGGAAGGCGCCTTTGGTTGCTCGGCGGATATGCACCTCGCCGCCCACCGGCACCTGGTGCAGGTGCGGCGTCAGCTTGCCGTGCGGCACCAGTTCCAGGTAGAACTCAAGCTCGGGGTCATAAGGCGAAGAGGCGATCGAATAAGGCCGTTCGATCATCTTGTGGTTTTCGCCGGCCGACAGTCCTAGCGTGGCATATTGGCCGGGTTGAAACATCACCTTGGAATCCGGGCGCAGCCGGATGACCCAGAGCTCCGCGCTCAACTCGCGGCGTGAGGTGACGATGCCTCTGACATATTTGGAATCCATGGACGGCGGGATCATAGAGGGTCCGAAATCTCTTCGTAGGATCAAAGCTACAGGGTTTTTGCCGGGGATGCAACTTCCGATGATGGCGGCGGCGCCGGTTCCCGATGCAGAAGAATAGTACGCGTGGGGAACGGCATATCGATGCCCTCCTCGCGGAAACGTTTCAAAATTCGCTTGCGAACCTCATGCCGCACGCCAAACTGTTTGGAGAACTCCGCAATTTGAAACCCCAACGTGAAGCCGAGCGACGAATCGCCAAAGCCTGGGTCCAACGTCACCGCTGGCGACGGATCCGGCAGCATTCCAGCCACTTCGCTCACTGCCTTCTTGCCCACTTCGAGCAGCACGCGCTCCACCAGGTCAATGTCCGAATCGTAAGCGACGCCTACCTGCACCGATGTACCCATCCGCTTATCCGGCAGGTAATAATTCGTTACATTCGATTGCGCCAGCTTCGCGTTCGGCACGATCACCATGTTGTTCGAAAGCCCGCGCATAGCCGTCGCGCGCCAACTGATGTCGGTCACGTAGCCCTCTTCGCCCGAGTTCAGCTTAATGTAATCGCCGAGGCGGATCTGCCGCGCCACGCTGATATAAAAGCCGGCGAAGAGGTTCGAAAGCGTATCCTGCAAGGCCAGAGCGACGGCCAAACCGCCCACGCCCAAGGCGGTCAGGATGGGCGTCACCTCGATTCCGATCAGCCGCAGGCCCACCAGGATGCCGAGGATCAACACCACCAATTGCGCCAGATTCTGCGAGAGCGTGGTTACCGGCAACGCGCCCGGAACCTGGTCGCCGAAATTGCGTACCAGGTCGCCCGCGATGCGCATGAACATCAGCGTCAGCGAGGCGATGAAGAGCACTTGCAGCACTTCCGGCGCGCGTTGCGTAAACGTATGCGGCAGGTCCGAAGATTGAATCGCGAAGTGGCTGGCGAGAATGAAATTCCAAATGTGGGTCGGTCCGCGCAGGGCGTCATTCAGCACCGCGGCCGCGCGCGTCGGCGAGCGGTGGCCCCATCGCCGCAGCGCGCCGAAAAAGATGCGGCGCAGAAGGTAGGCGATGCCCAGCGTGATCAGGAAAACGACGCTGGGCTGAATCCACCGGGCTGGATGATCCGTAAAGGAGCGCAGAATCTCGTGCATCGGCTTCTCTTAAGATCGCATAGGAATCGTAATGAATCGCGACTGGGCAGTCTGCACGTTTCGGGGCCTTGCTACGTCATATCTCCTGTGAGGATCGTTGCAGCCGTTCTCTGCCTTTTCGCCGTCGCGCCCATTTGCGCCGACGAACCTTCGGCTTGGGAACTGTATTTGCGCGGCCGGGATGCCGAAAAGGCCGGGCATATTGCTCAGGCCTACATCCTGTATGCCGAAGCCGCTGCAATGGAGCCAAAGAACCGCGTCTACTGGCAGCACAGCCAGGCCATCCGCACGCGTGCTTCGCTCGAAGGTTTAGTGATGCCGGAAGCCTCGACTGCGCTTGCCGCGGATGATACTCCCGATGAAGCCTACGTCAAACCGGAAGAAGCCACCGCGCGCGACGCCTGGGATGCCAGTCGCCAGTTGTCTCCGCCCCAATTGGCAGCGCCGGCGGGCACGACCGGCGACATCGATCTGCGCGGAGATTCGAAGCAGATCTGGACCGATCTTGCCAAGAAATACGACCTGGAATGCGTCTTCGATACCGATTACCAAGCCCTCGGCCCCATGCGGTTCCATTTGAAAGACGTGGATTACCAGGTGGCCATGCGCAGCCTTCAGGCTGCCACGGGAACCTTCATCGTTCCGCTCACCAGTACCGTCTTCATGGTCGTTAAGGACACGCCCCCAAAGCGTGCTGAGCTTCAGCCCCGCGTCGCCGTTTCCATTCCGCTGCCGGATAGCGTCACGCAGCAGGATTTCAATCAGGCCGTGACGGCGATACAACAGGCCATCGGGATCGAGAAGATCGCATTCGATACCCAGAACAGGACCGTGATTATGCGCGATACGCTGGCTAAAGTGTCCGCCGCGCGCGCCCTGTTTCAAAATCTGGTTCGTCCGCCCGCGCAAATCATGGTGGAACTCAAGCTGATTGAAGTCACCCGCAACGATATGGTGACTTACGGCATAGATTTCCCCACTTCGTTTTCGCTCGAGATGCTGACTACCTGGTTGAATAACCAATTTATGCCGCCTACAACCGTCTCCGGTATACTCACATTCGGCGGCGGAAAGACGTTGATGGGAATCGGCATTCTTACCCCCTCTCTTGTGGCCCAGATGTCGAAGGCCACCAGCTCCAATCTGCTGCAATCGGAGCTGCGCACCACCGATGGCTTGGCCGCAACCATGCACATCGGCGAGCAATATCCGGTGCTGACGTCCCAGTATCTGGGTCCTTCGAGCTTCACCGCCGGCGGAACGGCTTACGTGCCGCCGCCCTCATTCCAGTTTGTCGATTTGGGTCTGACGCTGAAGGTGACGCCTTCCATTCGTTCCATCGACTCCGCCACCCTCGATGTCGATGCCGAGTACAAAGTCCTGACGGGCAATTCGGTCAATAGTATTCCGGTCATCGGCAACCGAGCCTTGAAATCCACCGTAAACCTGCGCACCGGCGACTGGGCGGTGATCGGCGGCCTGCTGGATGTCGAGCAGGCCCACACCATTGCCGGTCTCGCCGGCGCGTCCCGCATTCCATATCTGGGAGTGCTCACCAGTACCCGCACCAACACCCGCAGCACCGATCAGATTTTGCTGCTGATGCGGGCCTATCCGCTTTCGATGCCTGCCAGCGATCTCGATACCGGCCACGCCTATGGCATGGGCTCGGAAACCCGGCCCGTTACGCCTTTGTAAGCCGGCCCGCCCTCTTTGTTCGTACTGAAAACCCTTGTGTTACACTGGCAAATCCTTCCCCGTCAGAGGGCGTTCGCTATGCCCACTCCCGCCATCGACGATCAACAGAGAGACCGGTCCCGCTTCGATCAATACTGGCTCGACAGCGCCTACGACGAGATGTTCCAGGCCTCGTCGGAGCCGCGCGCCCACTATCGCGATCTCTACGATCTGCTGCGCGATGTGCCGCTCGCCGAAATGCGCCGCCGCAAGCAGGCGGCCGATGTTTCATTCCTTCACCAGGGCATTACCTTTACCGTCTATGGACGCGATGAGGGTACGGAGCGGATCTTTCCCCACGACCTTCTTCCGCGCATCGTCACCAGCGCCGAATGGGAGACCATCGAACGTGGTTTGAGCCAGCGCATTATCGCCCTGAATCTGTTCTTGAAGGATATTTATAACGAAGGGCGGTGCCTCGCAGCCGGCATCGTGCCGCGTGAAATCGTCTATTCGTGCAAGCACTTCCGCCGGCAGATGCGTGAATTCCAGGCGCCGCGCGGCATTTACATCGCCATCACCGGTACCGATCTGGTCCGCCTGCCGGATGGCCGCTTCGTCGTGCTCGAAGATAACCTGCGAGTTCCCAGCGGCGTATCCTATATGCTCACGTCGCGCCAGGTGATGAAGCGCATCTTCCCCGAGCTCTTCCGCAGCGCCGGCGTGCGCCCCATCGATCATTACAGCCAGTCGCTGCTGGCCACTCTCCGCTCCCTCGCTCCCGACGGCCGCTCCGAACCTAACATCGTGCTGCTCACGCCCGGCGTCTACAATTCGGCCTATTTCGAGCACGCCTTCCTCGCGCGCCAGATGGGCATCGAGCTGGTGGAAGGCCGCGACCTGGCGGTCCACAACAACATCGTTTATATGCGAACCACCACGGGCCTGCGCCGCGTGGATGTGATTTACCGCCGCGTGGATGACGACTTTATCGACCCGCTCGCGTTCCGCGCCGATTCCTCATTAGGCTCGGCCGGACTCTTCAACGCCTACCGCTCCGGCAACGTCAGCCTGGCCAATGCGCTGGGCACCGGCGTGGCGGACGACAAAGCGGTCTATGCCTATGTGCCCGCCATCATTCGTTACTTCCTGAACGAAGAGCCCGTGCTGGGTAATGTCGAAACTTACCTCTGCGGCGAGCCGGCGCAGCGCCAGCACGTGCTGGCGAACCTCGATAAGTTCGTCGTCAAGGCCGTAGGCGAATCGGGCGGCTACGGCATGTTGATCG
Source organism: Bryobacterales bacterium (assembly GCA_963703295.1). GTDB lineage: Bacteria > Acidobacteriota > Terriglobia > Bryobacterales > Bryobacteraceae > PALSA-243. The sequence continues at coordinate 5,018,277 of OY969810.1, read as the reverse complement.
GCCCCGCCAGTACGGCGGCCGAACGGGAGGAGTTCCGCCGGTGCATTGAGGAAGATCCGCGCAACTACATCGCGCAGCCCACGCTCCAGCTTTCGCGGGCGCCCTGTTTCTTCGATGGCAGCGTCGAGCCGCGACACGTCGATTTGCGCCCTTACATCCTCTACGGCGACAAGATCACCATCGTACCTGGCGGATTAACGCGCGTCGCTCTGCGCAAGGGCTCGCTTGTGGTGAACTCTTCACAGGGCGGCGGCAGTAAAGATACCTGGGTTTTGCACGAAGGAGAACCGGATGCTCTCGCGGGTAGCTGACAACCTTTATTGGATGAGCCGCTATCTCGAACGCGCCGAGCATACGGCGCGCGTGATGGGCGTGCACTGGAATCTCGCGCTCGAGCACGATCAGGACTTCAACGCCCGCCGCTGGACGCGCGTGCTCACCTGTTTGAGCATGGAAGCGGCGGCGCGCGACGATATCTTCTCCGCCGCGCAGGGCTATGCCTTGGCGCAGATCACAGACAGCATCGCCGCGGCGCGCGAAAACGCCCGCCAGGTGCGCGAGCAGATCAGCTCCGAAATGTGGGAAGAACTGAACCGCCTGTTTCACGAGTCGAAGCGCATGGGAACGCCCGAGTTCCTCAGCGCGCGAGGCTACGATCTGGTCTTCGCCGTGGTGCAAAGCTCGCACCTGTTCCAGGGCATTACCGATTCCACGATGACGCATGGCCAAGGCTGGCAATTCATTCAGGCCGGCCGGTACATGGAACGCGTGCAGGCCATCGCGGCGCTCATCGAATCGCACTTCGCGGAATTCTTTGACGAGGAAGCCGAAGCCGCGAGCGGCGCTAGTCACATGGAATGGATCGGATTGTTACGAACCTGTACCGCCTTCGAAGCCTATTGCAAGGTATATACCGCCGAGCTGCGTCCAGCGCGCGTGGCGGAGTTCCTGCTTCTCAACGCCGAGTTTCCTCACTCCGTGCGCTTCGGCGTGGATAGCTTGCGCCGGTCACTCGAAGCGATTCATCAATCGGCCGCGAATCGGAACACCGATAGACTAAGTAAGTTGGCCGGCAGACTTACCGCATCGTTGAGTTATACGCCGCTCGAGGAGATCATGGGGAATCTGCGCGAGTTTACGCTGGGAATCCGCCGTCTGTGCAATCAGATTCACGGAGGAATTTATCAGATCTACATCAGCTATCCATTGGATGCGGCGGTGGAGGCTTAAGTGTTCTATAGCATCCGCCACCTAACGCGCTTTCGTTACGCGGCCCCCGTGCGCGAAAGCCTGATGGAGCTGCGCATGCATCCTCGCTCCGAAGGCGCCCAGCGCTGCCTGGGTTTTGAGGTGAATGTTACTCCCCGCGCGCGGCTGCAATCCTATCGCGATTATCTGGGCAACGTGGTGCACCACTTCGACGTTCCCGGCCCGCACCGCCAGTTAACCATTACCGCCGAAGCCATGGTGGATGTTGAAGCCACGCCCACCTTGCCGCCACGGCTCGATGGAGATGCGTGGAGACAGCTTGAGGCCGATATCGCCGCGCGCGACTTTTGGGAAATGCTCGCGCCCAGTCAATTCGCGCAATGGGGCAGCGCGATTGAGGCGTTCGCGGACGAGCTGAAGCTGCCTGCTCACGGCGGGACGCGCGAGCGCGATCCGTTGGAACTGCTGCTCGATCTGAATTCCGCAATTTACAACGCCATCGAATATGTTCCCAAGAGCACCCGCGTCGATTCGCCGGTGGACGACGCTCTACGCAGCCGTTGCGGCGTTTGCCAGGACTATGCGCATATCGCGATCGCTCTCGTGCGGCGCTCGGGGATTCCCTGCCGGTACGTAAGTGGTTATCTCTTCCACCGGGCGGACGCCAAAACACGCTCGACCAGAGGCGCCACGCATGCATGGATCGAGGCATACCTGCCCGGTATCGGCTGGACCGGTTTCGACCCGACGAATAACATCCTGGCCGGCGACACCCACGTGCGAACCGCCGTAGGCCGCGACTACGCCGACGTCCCGCCCACCCGCGGCGTCTTCAAAGGCGACGCATCGAGCGAGCTGACCGTCGCCGTGCGCGTTTCGCCGTCGGACAAACCGCCGCCACCCGAAGTGGAGTTAGCGCCCGAGGATTGGTCGAAAGCCCTGCCGCCGGAGACTGCGGATGACTCGCAAATCGCAGCGCAACAACAACAGCAGCAGCAGTAACCTGTTCCTCGCCCTCACTCCGCGCGGAAAATCCTCTTTTGACCACAGAGAGTAACTACCGGGGAAGGAGACAACGTCGTCGCAAACAGGTCGAAAATGAGTAGAGTGAACCTTCACCCACGGATCACAAGGTTATTCGCGCTCCTCGCCGTTGCCATGGCGCTCCCGCTCATTGCCGGCGCGCAGTCCCCATCCGGCGCCAAGCCGAAATTCGACGTCGTCTCCGTCAAGCCGTGCGACCCTCACGTCAACCAAGGCACGAACGCCGGCCGGATGGGCCGCGGAATGGTCGCCTACAACTGCCAGAGTTTGCTGACCTATATACGGCAGGCTTACGCCATGAATATCGGCGGCCAACAGAATCTTCGCGGCGCGCTCATTAAGATTGAGGGTGGTCTTCTGCCAAAACGGCATGAGAAAGCCCGACGGCGTTGAAGTGCTCGGCTCCACTATGGCGGACTTTTGTCTTGCGCTGAACGTCAGGATCCCCATGAACCTGGATCGCATGATCGTCGACAAAACCGGCATCCAAGGACAGTATGACTTTGACCTCAAGGTCTGCCGAAGATCTCGGGCTCGCTGAGGGCGCGCCAATGCCGTTCAGCCAATCGAGTTCTTTGACGCTATTGGATACCGCGCTACGCCGAGTGGGGCTGCGGCTGGAATCTGCTAAAGGGCCTGGCGAGTTTCTTATTGTTGATCACGCGGATCGGCCGACGGCGAACTAACGGGCAGTCCCGGAAAGTGAATTGCCGCTTTGAACCGAATTGGGCGGCTCCTGGGAATTCCTAGCCTCCTGGGATTGAAGGGTTCAGCCTCAAGCCGTCCTTTCGCGAGACGTGCCTAGTCCTCGAAAAGTGCAAGCGCGATGGGTGGCTTCGGATATTCGCTCTCTGATTAACGAAACAGTGCTAGAAAACCTTCCTGCTCAAAATGCCGATCGTTCGTAAGTACGTCCGTCAATCCTTCCCGCCGCATAGTCTGCATCGAGATGCAATCGGTCAGGCTATAACCTTTATCGGGGCGAGATTCATATAGGGCCAGACCGTCAAGAAAGCTCTCATGACTCTGCGGCACAAGACGCACGGTGCGCGACGCGAGAATGCTCCGCACGATTTTTGCAGCGTCGGTTCGCAACTCTGTATTGGAGGAGCAGAATGCCAATAGTTCCGTCAATACTTCCTCTGTGGTGAAAAGGAGTGTTGAAGTGGCGGTATGGCGACTCCATTCCAGGACGGCCGGATTGCTGGCATCCTTGCGATGAATGAGTGCAACCCAATAGAAGGTGTCGGCGAAAACGCTCTGCACTAATTTCTCTTGGGAAGGCCGTAAATGTAATGGTCAACCTGGCTTGCGCCATCGTTCGGCAGGCGGTCGAAGACCTCATCCGGAACGCCTTTTACAATGTCTGTGATGACTTCCCATATGGGCTGTTCATCGGCCTGAGGCGACTGTGTCTTATGAAACGGTTCACGGCTTTTCTCGCTCAGCACCCTTGCGGCAAAATCTTCCAACGACATGCCGTTTTCCCGCGCCTGAGAGAGCAAGCCGGCTTGCACTTCGGGAGTCAATTCCAACTTCATCGTCAGCAACCCTTGCTCTATTATTGTCACAATGGTCCACCCAGAATGGGCGGTGAGGTCGCCGGAGTCAATATCAAACGTCGCAGGCAGGCAAAGGATACGTTCGTTCCAAGTGAATTTTCCTGTTCACAAACTCTCCAAGAATATTTTCTGCCAATAACTGCGGGCCAGTCAATAGCTTACAGCTAGGCTAGCGTGCAGAGCCCTCAAACGCCGCCTCCCCCGCTGCTACTCTCCAATCAAGGGCTGCCCGCGCGCACAAACGCGCCGGGCAGCCCTTTTACTTTTGCACCGACAGGAGAAGCCAAAATGCCGTCCCCGGAACAACTAACTGCCAACCGCGCCAATGCCCAGCTATCTACCGGCCCCGTCACGGACGCCGGTAAACAGACCGTCAGCCGCAACGCCCTCAGTCACGGACTCGCAGGCCGCACCCACGCCGCGCTCGCGGGCGAAGAGGAGCCATTTGCCCAGTACTGCCGCGGCATGCTGTAAGCGCTCGGACCGGTCGGCGCCATCGAGGAAGATCTCGCGCAACTAATCGCGGCCGATCGTTGGCGCCTTCACCATGCGCACAAAATGGAAAACGCCCTATTCGCCCAAATCGAGCGCGAACAATCCGGCGAGTTGGACGCCGCCACCGCCGACGTCCAGGCCTGGGTCGATCCAGCCAAAGAGCTTCAGCGCATCGCCCTGTACGCCGCTCGCATCCAGCGCGCTATCGAGAAGAACACGGCCGATCTGAAAGCACTCCAGGCCGCGCTACTTGCCGCCTATGCTCAGGCCCAAGAGGAGGCCATACTGCTCACGCAACACGCCGCCGCGAAAGGCCAAACCTACAATCCGGCGCTCGATTTTCCGGCTACCGAAGATTGCGGTGGGTTTGTCTATTCGGCGCCCGCAATCGCGCATCGGATCGATCGCGCTCGCCGCCTGGAAGAGGCGAAAGTTCGCTTCGCACCGGAGAGCGCGGCCCTGCTCGCCAACGCTTTGAGCATGTTATAGCGCGGATGCTCAGCCCACCACTTCCAGAAACGCCTTCGCCGCGTGGCTCAGCGCGCGCCGCGTGGGGTACACCAGGCGTATCTTGCGCTCCACGTGTAACTCGTCCACCTTTACCTCGCGCAGCAGCTTTTGTTCAATCTCCTGCTCCACGCACATGCGCGGCAAGAATGCCACGCCAATATCGCTCTGCACCAGTTTGCGAATGGCCTCGATGGTCGGCATCTCAACCCACATGTTGAGCGGCACTTTGTGCGATTGGAATTCGCGCAGCACCAGGTCGCGATAAGGCGAGACCACGTTGTGTGCGATGAAGATTTCCGACCCAAGCTCGGCCATCGGCACGCTCTTGCGCCGCGCCAGGCGATGGCGGGGGGATACGATCAGCGCCAGCGAATCGGTGAAGATCACCTTGCTGCGAATCCGCTCGTCGGCGGGATCATAGCTCACCACGCCCAGTTCGAGGTTGCCATCAATTAACTCATCGGGGATGCGGCTGGATAAACTGCGCCGCACCTGAACCTTTACCTTCGGATAAAGCTCCCGGTAGCGTTCGATATGTCGCAATAAGTAAAGCGTGGTAGATTCGTTGGCGCCGATTGCGAGCCGGCCGGCCGAGTTATCGCGTAACTCGGCGAGTGAGTTATCCATCTCATGCTGCAGGCTCTGGAAGCGGCGGGCATAGTCGAGCACGGTTCGTCCCGCGTCGGTGAGCAGCAGATCTTTGCCCGTGCGGTCGATGAGCCGCTCGCCCAATTCCAGCTCCAGACGTTGCAGCGCGAGCGAAATTGCGGGCTGCGTGCGCAGCAGTTTTTCGGCGGCGCGGGAGAAGCTGCGCTCGTTGGCAACGGTCAGGAATACCTGAAGTGTATGCAGCTCCATGCTATAATTCTCATTAATATCATCCCCCAAGATTATAAATTTGCCAAATTTAAAACAGAAAGCCATACTGGCACCATGAGCGACCGCGTATATATTTTCGATACGACGCTGCGCGATGGCGAACAATCGCCGGGATGCAGCATGACAGTGCCGGAAAAGCTGCGAATGGCGCGCAAGTTGGTGGAACTGGGCGTCGACGTAATGGAAGCCGGCTTCCCCATCGCTTCGGATGGCGATTTCGAAGCGGTGGACGCCGTGAGCCGCGAGTTTTCGTGGATCAGCGTTGCGGCCCTGGCGCGCTGCTGCACGCTCGATGTGGAGCGAGCCGCGAAATCGCTGAGCCGCGCCAAGCGCCCGCGTATCCATACCTTCATTGCCACCAGCGACATTCACCTGAAATATAAGTTGAAGCGCACGCGGGAACAGGTTCTGGAAGACGCCGTTGGCGCCGTCGAACTGGCGCGCCGCCACGTGGACGATGTGGAGTTTTCGGCCGAAGATGGCGCGCGCACCGATCCGGATTTCCTCGAGAAGATTTCGCGCGCTGTGGTCGCGGCGGGCGCCCGTACGGTGAATATCCCCGACACGGTCGGCTACTCGGTGCCGGCGGAATACGCGGCGATCATCGGGCGCGTAGCGAAGGCGCTGGGCGATAGCGCCGTGGTGAGCGTACATTGCCATGATGACTTGGGCCTCGCCGTGGCCAACTCGCTGGCCGCGGTAGCCGCGGGCGCGCGGCAGATCGAGTGCACCATCAACGGGATCGGCGAGCGGGCGGGCAACTGCTCCCTCGAAGAAATCGTAATGATTTTGAAGACGCGCAGCGACGCGTATCCCTATAAAACCGGAATTCACGCCGAGCATCTTTATGGCGCTAGCGAACTGCTGAGCTCCATTATTACTTTTGGACCGCAACCTAATAAGGCCATCGTAGGAAAGAATGCTTTCGCGCACGAAGCGGGTATTCATCAGGATGGCTATCTCAAGAATAAGTCGACTTATGAAATCATCGACCCGCAATCTGTCGGCGTGCCGGAAGGTAAGTTAGTTCTGGGCAAGCACAGCGGGCGCCACGCGCTTAATGAGCGCGCCAAGGAACTCGGCTTCGATCTCAGCCGCGAGGAACTCGATCGCTTCTATCATCGCTTCACCGCGGTAGCGGACCATCGCAAGAAGGGCCTGATGGATGAAGAGATCGCGGCGCTCGCAAAGGAATGTCAGGTCGCCGTAGAGGCGGCAGCCAACTAAGCATGGATCTCAACATACTGGTTCTCCCCGGCGACGGTATCGGCGCCGAAGTTACACGCGAAGCTGTTCGCGTGCTTCAACACGTCGCGGCGAAATGGAATCACAAGCTGAAGTTGGCCGATGGCCTGCTTGGCGGCGTCGCGATTCACAAGACAGGTTCTCCTTTTCCAGAGGAAACGGCGCGGCTGGCCTCTGCTGCCGACGCCACATTGTTGGGCGCCGTCGGGTTGCCGGAATTCGATTCCGCGCCCCCCGAAAAGCGTCCCGAAAAAGGCTTGCTGGGAATTCGAAAGGCGCTGGGCGTGTATGCGAATTTACGCCCGGTGCGCGCGTACGCATCGCAGCTCGATTCTTCACCTTTGAAGAATCACCTGGTGGAAGGCGTAGATCTGATTATCGTCCGCGAACTGACGGGCGGAATCTACTACGGAACCCCGCGCGGAATCTCCGGAGAAGGCGCGACGGAGCGGGGAGTCAATACCATGACTTATACGCGCGCTGAGATCGAGCGCGTTACCCGCATGGCCTTCCACCTGGCGGGCGCGCGTAAGAAGAAAGTAACATCAGTGGATAAGTCGAACGTGCTCGAGACCTCGCAGCTATGGCGGCGAGTAACGATCGAGATAGCGAAAGACTACCCCGATGTCGAGCTCGATCACATTCTGGTGGATAACTGCGCCATGCAGTTGATCTTGAACCCACGCCGCTTTGATGTGCTGCTGATGGAAAATATGTTCGGCGACATCCTGAGCGATGAGGGTGCAGTGCTGGCCGGTTCCATCGGCATGCTTCCCTCAGCCTCGATTGGCGACCGGCGGCCAAACGGGGTGTGGGTGGGGTTGTATGAGCCGGTGCACGGATCAGCGCCGGACATCGCGGGACAGAACAAAGCGAACCCACTGGGCGCAATTGGTTCGGCGGGCGCTATGCTGGAATATAGCTTCGGCTTGAAGGAAGAGGCGGCCGCGGTCGATCGCGCCATCGAAGCCGTTCTGCAAAGCGGAAAAGTCACTGCGGATTTAAGGCCCGCTGGGAAGCCCGCGACCACGGAAGAAGTGGGCGCGGCGGTTTGCGAAGCAATCGGGTAAGTTATGCCACGGACAATTATCGAAAAACTTTGGGACGCCCATGTTGTGCATGAACAGGCAGGCGCGCCCACGCTCCTTTATATCGACCTGCACTTAGTGCATGAAGTAACTTCGCCGCAGGCGTTCGATGGTTTGCGTACGCGCGGAATCAAGGTTCGACGCCCTGATCTTACCATCGCCACGGCCGATCACAGCATTCCCACCACCGATCGCTCGTTGCCTATTGTCGATCCCATCGCGGCCAAACAGCTCGATCAACTCGAGGCCAACTGCAAGGAATTCGGCATCCGCCTGCTGGGAATCCACAGCGATAAGCAAGGCATCGTGCACGTCATCGGGCCGGAGTTAGGCCTCACGCAGCCTGGCATGACCGTGGTTTGCGGCGATAGCCACACGGCCACGCACGGCGCGTTTGGCGCGCTGGCCTTCGGAATTGGCACCAGCGAAGTGGAACACGTGTTGGCGTCCCAATGTCTTTTGCAGCGTAAGTCGAAGACTTTTCAAGTCAGCGTAGATGGCGTCCTCAGTCCCGGCGTTTCGGCCAAAGACATCATCCTCGCGCTCATCGCGCGGATCGGCATCGGCGGCGGCACCGGCAGCGTTTTTGAATACACAGGCAGCGCCATACGCGCGCTCTCCATGGAAGAGCGCATGACCGTATGTAATATGTCCATCGAAGGCGGCGCCCGCGCAGGCATGGTGGCTCCGGATGATACGACGTTCCAGTATTTGTCCGGCCGTCCGCATGCGCCGAAGGGCGCCGCGTGGGACGATGCCATAACTCAGTGGAAGCAGTTACCCACGGATGCAGGCGCCACTTACGATCGGTCCGTAACTATCGATGCCAACGCGCTGGAGCCAATGATCACCTATGGCACCAACCCCGGCATGGGCGTTGCGATCGGCGCTCCGGTGCCGGAGCCTTCGAAGCTATCCGACCCGATGCAACGCGAATCCGTAGAAAAGGCTCTCAAGTACATGGGCATCGAAGGCGGCAAGCCGCTTCTCGGCCGCCCCATTGACGTAGTATTTATCGGAAGCTGCACTAACTCGCGCATCGGCGATTTACGGTCTGCGGCGCAGGTGCTCAAAGGCCGCAAAGTCAGCCCGAACGTGCGCGTAATGGTGGTGCCCGGTTCGCAGGAAGTGAAGCGGCAGGCCATTGCGGAAGGTCTCCCCGAGCTTTTCCGCGCCGCCGGCTGCGAGTGGCGCGAGCCCGGATGCTCCATGTGCATCGCCATGAACGGCGATCAACTCTCGCCCGGACAATACGCCGTTTCAACCAGCAATCGCAACTTTGAAGGACGGCAAGGCAAGGGTGGCCGCACGTTCCTGGCTAGCCCGCTCACCGCCGCCGCGAGCGCCCTTGCCGGAGCCGTTGCCGACGTGAGGACTATTCTATGAAGCCATTCACGAACTTCGAAAGCCGCTTAGTCAAACTCGCCGTCAATAACGTCGATACCGACCAGATTATTCCCGCGCGGTTTCTGAAGACCACCACCAAGATCGGCCTGGATAAGAACCTGTTTTATGACTGGCGCTATAACGCGAACGGCGAGCCGAACCCATGGTTTGTGCTGAATAAGCCGGAGTCGCAGGGCGCATTGGTCTTATTGGCCGGCGATAACTTCGGCTGTGGAAGCTCCCGCGAACATGCCCCGTGGGCGCTCACTCAATTCGGATTCCGCGCCGTAATCAGCACCAGCTTCGCCGATATCTTCAAGCAGAACTCCTTGAAGAATTCGCTGCTGCCGATTGTAGTACCGCAGGATGTCCACTCCGCGCTCTTCGCCGCGCCCCTCGAAGCGACGGTCAAAATCGACCTCAAAACTCAAACTCTGACAGCGCCGGACGGCCGCGTTGTGGAATTCCCCATCGACGAATTCTCCAGGCACTGTCTGCTCGAAGGCGTGGATGAGTTGGGATACATCCTGCATCAGGATGCCGACATAAGTAAATTTGAAGCCGCGCATCCGGCTCTGATCAACGCATTAGCCGGTTGACCGCCGCTCGCATAACGCCAGCGCCTCTTTCGCGCCTGGCGTATCCAGACCGCCTGCGTCCACCAAGGCGCGCAGAAACTCGATCGCCTTCTCTTGGCGCGAAGTTCCAAGAGCCCGCAACACCGTCTTACGGAAATACGGTTCCACGGCATGCGGAAGCGCCGCAATTAGCACGTCCACGGCCTCACCCGTCCTCGAGATCCCTAGCGCCAGCGCGGCTTCCTCTTTCAATTCCGGCGGCCCAGTCTCGAGATATCCCTTCACCAGTTCCAACCCGCGCGCGGGCTCCAGACGCAGCAGGGAGTCGAAGACCTGTCCCGTAACGCCGGGCTCGGCATCGCCTAAACGCGCCTTCATTCTGAGCAGCAAAGCCGCCTCGTCGCCTTCCATTTCTCCAATGGCGCGGACGGCTTCGACGCGCACCACTTGTTTGCGATCGATCATGGCATCCACCAATATCCGAAAAATTTCGGTACGCGGAATGTCGTTGCAGGAGACCAGCGCAAGCAGACAGATGCCGCGAAGGGTGGGGGCCGTGTCTTCCTGCCCGGCCCAAACGGCTTCCATTTGCACGTGCCGCGCGCCCATCAGAAACGGCGCGTGCTCCCGATAATCCAACTCCACCAGCGCCTGCGCGATGGCGTTTTTAGCCCAACATTGGGGGTCGCGGTCAACGGGCTTGACGAACAGCCGGTCAAAGGCGCCAAGAAGTTCGGGGATCAATCCGCGTAGCTGCAGTTCGGCCGAAACCTTGGCGGCCTTTGCCACCACCAGATTGACTCGGTCGGCCAAAGCGGCCTGCAATCCGGGCGTTGCGCGCTCCGGTGAAACGTCACGAAGCGCACCGACCGCTTCCACTGCCGCCTGCACATCCCGTTTGGGCATCGCAACCTATCCTAGAATACAAAGGGAGGAACTATGAAGCGAACGGCAAACGCAGAGTGGCAGGGCGATCTGAAATCGGGCAAGGGCAACATCTCGACTGCAAGCGGTGTATTGAGCAAGACGCAGTATTCGTTTAGCACGCGTTTTGAGGAAGGGAAGGGAACCAACCCCGAGGAATTGCTGGCAGCCGCACACGCCGGATGCTTCACCATGGCCGTTTCGGCTCAACTCGGGCAGGCCAATCTGAAGGCCGAGAGTCTGGAGACGCAATGCTCCATCTCGCTAGAGAAACAGCCGGAAGGCTTTTCGATTACCGAGAGCCATCTAGACCTCAAGGCTAAAATCCCCGGCGCCACGCAGGAACAGTTCGATAAAGCGGTCCAAGCCGCGAAGGCGGGCTGCCCCGTCTCCAAGTTATACAAGGCCAACATTACCTTAACCGCGCAGTTATTAACGTAAACAAGATAGGATCGCATGGCGCTCGACATACAGGAACATGACAGGGAAGGCATCGCAATGCTCGAATTAAAGGGCCGAATAGTGGTAGGTCCTGAGGCGAGCGCCCTGCGTGAGAAGGTGGCGGCGCTGACCGCCGAGGGAAAGAACAACCTGGTGCTGAATATGGCGCAGGTGGATTTCGTAGATAGTACGGGCTTGGGCGCGCTGGTGATTTGCGCTACCAGCCTGCGCAAAAACGGCGGTAACATCAAGCTGGTAAATCTGAATCGGAGAAATATCGAACTGTTGGTAATGACTAAGCTGGCTACTGTTTTCGAAATCTTCACCGACGAGCAGGACGCGGTAAGTAGTTACTATCCCGACCGTAAGATCAAGACCTTCGACATACTCAGCTTTGTCCAACAAATGAAGAAGGACGAGTGATTACGCCGCTCGAAGCCGGCGCACGCGCGCCTGAGTTTCGCCTGCCGCAGCTCGATGGCGGCGAGGTTGGGTTGGCGGAGATCATCTCGAAGGGCCCAGCCTTGCTGGTTTTCTTCAAGATCTCCTGTCCGGTGTGCCAGCTCGCATTCCCGTTTTTTGAGCGGCTGTCTCAAATGGGAAGTCTCCCGGTTTACGGCATCTCGCAGAACAATGCCCGCGATACGCGCGAATTCGCCAGGCGTTTCGGCGTTCACTTTCCCACGCTGCTGGATGCGGAAAGCGCGCGGTTCCCGGTCAGTAACGACTACGGCCTGACGAATGTGCCGACGGCATATCTGATCGACCGCGATGGATCGATTGCCCAGACTATCCACGGTTGGAACAAGCGGCAGATGGCGGAGCTGGGCGCGGCCGGCGGCGCCGGCCTCTTCCGGCAGGGTGAGAATGTGCCCGAGTGGAAGGCCGGTTGAGGCTCGCGTAACTAGGCGCGCCGGTCAGGCGCAAGGCTGAAACATAGTACCCTAGGGTTTCACCCATTATGGCCGAATCTCCAATTACGCCTCGCAGCCAGGACTTTGCCTCCTGGTATCAGGATGTCGTTCTTCAGGGCGATATGGCGGAGCCCGCCGAAATCGTCAAAGGCTGCATGGTCATCAAAGCCAACGGCTACGCCGTTTGGGAGTTGATGCAGCGCGAATTTGATGACCGCTTTAAAGCGACGGGCCATCAGAACGTCTACTTTCCCCTGCTGATTCCGCAAAGCTTTTTGCGCAAAGAGGCCGAGCATGTGGAAGGCTTCTCGCCGGAACTCGCCGTGGTGACCGTCGCCGGCGGTAAAGAGCTGGAAGAGCCCTACGTAATCCGCCCGACCTCCGAAACCATCATCGGTCACTTCTTTTCAAAGTGGATCCAAAGCTGGCGCGATCTCCCTATGCTTTTGAATCAATGGGCGAACGTGGTGCGTTGGGAATTGCGGACGCGCATGTTCCTTCGCACCACCGAGTTCCTCTGGCAGGAAGGTCATACCGCGCACTCGAATCACGAAGAGGCGCTCGAGGAAGTGATGCGCATTCTCGACGTCTATGCCGAAGTCGCCGAGGATATCATGGCGATGCCGGTGATTAAGGGCGCGAAGACGCGGGCCGAAAAATTTGCCGGCGCCCTACGGAGTTACTCCATCGAGGCCATGATGCAGAACGGCCTCGCGCTTCAGGCCGGTACCAGCCACGACCTGGGTCAGAATTTCGGCAAAGCGTTCAACGTACAGTTCCAGAGTAAGGAAGGTCAGCTCGATTACGTGTGGCAGACCAGTTGGGGCGTGAGCACGCGTCTCATCGGCGGTTTGATTATGACGCACTCGGACGACAAGGGCCTGGTGCTGCCGCCTAAGCTGGCGCCCGTGAAGGCGGTATTGGCCCCGATCTATCGCAAGGATCAGGAAAAGGACGCCGTGCTCGAGGCGGCGCACCGCATCGCGAAGGAGGTTGGCGCGAAGGTGGATACGCGCGAGGGTTTATCGCCAGGCGCGAAGTTCTACCATTGGGAGCGGCGCGGCGTGCCGGTCGTGTTGGAACTAGGTCCGCGCGATCTCGCGTCCGGCAATGTCGTGCTGAAACGACGCGACACGGGCGCGAAAGAGATCATCCCGCAAGCGCAACTCTCCGCGCGTCTACCGGAAGTGCTCGAGCAGATGCAAAAGGAGCTCTTCGCCGCCGCCAAACAGCGTCAGAAAGAAAACACGGTGCTGGCGAATTCGGTGGGCGAGGTGGAAGAGATTCTGCGCGACGTCAGCGCCGAAAAGGGCGGCGGCAAGTTCGTCATGGCGCATCTGATCGACGACCCCGCCGTGGATGCCCGCATGAAGGAATTCAAGGCCACAGTACGATGCATTCCGATGGTGGATGAATTCGACGGTCCGGGCACATGTATTGTGACAGGCCAACCCGCGGCGTGGCGCGCCGTCATCGCGAAGGCCTATTAGCCGATCGCGGCGAGTAACTGACGGATCTTTTGTTCCTCGCTCTGACTCGGCTTTTGCGCCAACGCCTTTTGCAGCTCTTCTTTGGCGTGAGGCTTATCGCCCTTGTCGAACAGCGCGCTTGCAAGATGGAACCGATAGGTGGGATTCTTCGGGTCTTGCGAAACCAAGGTGTTGAAGGTCCGCTCCGCATCCGCGGTCTGATGTTTCTTTAAGTAAACGTAGCCCAAGGTATCCGTGAAATGGGGATCGTCGGGTTGTTTCTCGGTGGCCTGCCGCGCCAGTTTCAGAGCCTCTTCCATGTTGCCGCCGCTGTCGGCGATGAGAAAGGCCAGATTGTTCATCACGTTCGCATTGCCGGCGTCAAACGATAGAAGCTCCCGGAATTTATCCCTGGCGACATCATTGCGCCCGGCGCTCATCATTATCCTTGCCAGCGTGGCGACAATCTGTGGGTTGTGCGGCGCTGCCTTGTCCGCTTTCTCGGTGCTGCTGATGGCCTCGTCCATATGACCGGTCACTTCGTAGGTGTAGGCGAGGCGAAGTTGCACCGCCGGATCGGACGGATGGCTCGCGGCGAGGGCTTGGTATTGTTGCAGAGCCAGGGGATAATCTTTCATCCTGACCGCCGTGTCCGCCAAGGTCAGACGTACCAGCGGGTTGTCGCGTGACTTAAGCTCCGTCTTCAAAAGCTCAATAGCCGTCGACGGTTCTCCCTTACTGATGTAGGTATCGGCCAACCCTATGACTGGACGCGGATCTTGCTGTCCGGGACGATAAAGCTTCTTGAAGCCCACCTCCGCGCTGCGGTACTCCTTTTCGATTATGCTCAGCGCGGCCAGCTGTAACTGAGCCTCGGCGTCATGCGGGGCATCCGTCAGAATCGCGTTCAATTCGCTACGCGCCTCGCTGATCTGTTGCATACGGACGAGAACGCCGGCATGCAAGAGCCGCGCCTGGCGATTCTTGGGCTCACGCTCGATTACCTCATCCAGGTAGCGCTTCGATTCATCGAGCTTGCCCTGCTGTAGGTCCATTTGCGCCAGAGCGAGACGGGGCGGCGCGTAACCTTGCCCGGTCCGCGCCGATTTCTGAAGCTCAGCTCGCGCCGCATTGGCATCCCCTTTAGCTTGATAGGCCTCGCCCAACTGAAATTCCAATATGGCGTTGTCGGGCCGTTTAGCAACCAGCGATTGGAGCGTGGAGACCGCGGTATCGACGTCGCCTTTTTCGTGCCGACCCACCAGCAATGCCGCTTTGCTGCGTAGGGCGTCTTCGTCTTTGGGGTCGTTTTTTAGGATCGCCTCGGTCATGTTGAGCGCTTCATCCTTGCGTCCCAATCCCATCAGAATGCCTGCAATCCGTTTCTGATAGACCGCTTTGTTGGCGCCCGAGGCGCGTAGGCCTTCTTCGTATTCGTGACGCGCCGATTCGATGTCGCCCGTACCGCGATAGAAATCGCCCGCTTGCAGATGGCCGTCGGGAAAATCGCGCGTATCATTCGTCAGCCGTTGTAACGTTGCGATCACCTTGGGGCGTTGTTTCACGGCTACGTAGTGCTGGGCCAGAAGAATGATGCCTCGGCTATCCTTCGGGTTCGCGTTCACCCTGCTAATCAGGAAGGTTTCGGCTTCCTGCGTGCGGCCGGTGGACATGAGGACCGCGTAGAGAATACGATTGCCGGCCTCGAAATTCGGGTCTTTGGCTAGAACTTCGCGCGCCATCTTCTCCGCATCCGCAAGCCGATTGCTCTTGGTAAGGACCAAACCAAGATTGAACACAATCTCCGGTTGCATGGGACGGAAACGGTTGGCCTTCTCCAGTTCTTCGATCGCCAGAGGCAGCCGGTTATCCAAAATGGCCAGATTTCCTTGAATCCGCAGTCCGTCGAAAGAATTGGGGTTTTTCTTGAGCAGTTGTTCAGAGAGGTCGGATACCTGCTTGTGAAGAGCTTGAAAATGAACCGGATCGCGCGCATACTGCGGAAGCACGAGGTCGCACAGCTTGGCCTTGGCGTCGTCGTTATTCGGGGTTAATTCGACCGCCTGTGACAGCGCGGCATAGGCCGCACTCGCATCCTTCTGTCGTAGCGCCGTCAGGCCCAGACGATAGTAGGCCTCGCCCCACCCGGGCTTCCTTTGCAGCGCATTTTTGTAGTTGATCGCTGCATCGGCGAATTTACCGTCCGCGAACAGTTTGTTGCCCTTCGCCAGGTAACCCTCGGCGCTGTGGCCGCACGAGGTGGCCAGCAGAAGAAGCGCCGCAGTAATGATAGTAATGAAAAGCCGCATGGGTACTCCTCTGGCGGGGAACAAGTAACATTATCCGCAAATGCAATAATAATGCGCTAGGGGGTACGGTTCCAGGACTTTTACGATGCCTCGGCAGGTACTGTAAGGGAGTTTTTGAGCTCCTGCTCCGCTCGCAGCCAGTCATCCATGGCAGATCCGTCCGAGCGCCCCCGCGCCTCCCAAAAAGAGTAAGCCAAGCGCGCGACCTGTTCTTGGGAAACGCGGGCCGTCTCCCCAAAACGGCGGGCGCCCTCCGGCGCGGCGGTTTCGCGCCGATCCCTAACCGGGGAAACCGGATAACGCTCCCCTACCTGTATGCGGGTGACCCGGCAAGCGTGGCTCATAATGTGGTGAACTACACGTTATACCAAACCGAGGCCGGGTTTGGGAATCGAACTTGCACCCCCAATTTGGCGCCGCTCATGCCCAACTCCACCTCGTTGCCCTCCGACCCCCTCTGGTATAAAGATGCGGTAATTTATGAAATTCATGTCCGAGCCTTCTTTGATCAAAACGAAGACGGTATGGGCGATTTCGCCGGTTTAACCCAAAAGCTGGACTATCTTCAGGATTTGGGGGTCACCGCTCTCTGGCTGCTGCCCTTCTGTCCGTCGCCTTGGAAAGACGACGGTTACGATATCTCCGATTACGAGAACGTGCACCCAGCGTACGGCACACTTCGCGATTTTCAAACCTTTCTGCGTGAGGCCCATTCCCGGGGCCTGCGCGTAATTACCGAGCTGGTCCTCAATCACACTTCCGATCAGCACGCGTGGTTTCAACGTTCGCGCCGCGCCGCGCCCGACTCACGCTGGCGCAATTACTACGTTTGGAGCGATACGCCCGAGCGTTATCCGGAAGCGCGGATCATCTTCAAAGATTTCGAAAGTTCCAACTGGAGCTGGGATCCAGTCGCTAAGGCCTATTATTGGCACCGCTTTTATTCGCACCAGCCGGATCTCAATTTCGATAATCCGGAGGTCCGCACGGCCATGCTCAGCGCGGTGGATTTCTGGCTCGATATGGGCGTCGACGGTCTCCGTCTGGATGCGGTCCCTTACCTTTACGAGCGGGACGGAACGAACTGCGAAAATCTTCCGGAGACGCACGCATTTCTGCGCGAGCTGCGCGCCCATATCGACAGCCGCCATAGCGACCGCATGCTGCTTGCCGAAGCCAATCAGTGGCCGGAAGACGCCATCGCTTATTTTGGAGCGGGCGACGAATGTCACATGGCCTTCCACTTTCCGCTCATGCCGCGGCTTTTTATGGCCACGCGAATGGAGGATCGCTTTCCGGTTACGGAGATTCTCAGTCTCACTCCACCCATTCCCGAAGCCTCGCAGTGGGCCGTGTTTTTGCGCAACCACGATGAACTGACCCTCGAAATGGTGACCGACGAAGAGCGCGATTATATGTATCGCGTTTACGCGGAGGATCGCCATATGCGCATTAATCTCGGAATCCGCCGCCGATTGGCGCCGCTTCTTGAAAACGATCGGCGGCGCATCGAGCTCATGAATGCGCTGCTGTTTTCGCTGCCCGGCACGCCCGTGATTTACTATGGCGACGAAATCGGCATGGGCGACAACTTCTACCTAGGCGACCGCAATGGCGTCCGCACGCCGATGCAATGGTCCGGCGACCGCAACGCCGGCTTTTCGCGAGCCAATCCGCAGCGCTTGTATCTGCCGGCCATCATCGATCCCGAGTACCACTACGAAGCGCTTAATGTGGAAGCGCAGCAGAATAATCCCCACTCGCTTCTGTGGTGGATGAAGCGCGCGCTCGCCCAGCGCAAACAGTGGCGCGCGCTGGGCCGGGGATCCGTCGAATTCCTATATCCGGATAACCGCCGGGTGCTGGCTTTTGTTCGCAGCTATGGGACGGAGCATGTCCTGGTTGTGGCGAACCTCTCGCGCTTCGCGCAAGCGGCTGAAATCGATCTTTCGCGTTTTCAGGGCATGGTGCCGCAGGAGCTTTTTGGCAAGTCGGATTTTCCGCGCGTCAGCGAGCGTCCATACTTCATTTTCCTCGGCCCGCATGCCTTCTATTGGTTCGCCCTGCTGCCGCAGGAGGCCGCGCGGGAAGCGCTGCGAAGCAATACCGGGGAGCCGCCGCTCATCGCAATCGAATCCTGGGACAATCCATTCTCGCAACCTGTCCGCGATGTTTTGGGCCGCATGATGCCCGGTTTCCTGCGCGCGCGCCGCTGGTTCCGCGGAAAGGCGCGCGTGATTCGCCAGGCCGAGGTCTTCGATCTTATCCCCATGCTGGCATTCCGCGCCTACCTTGCCTTTATTCGCGTGGAATACGGCGAAGGCGAACCCGAAATCTATACCTTGTCACTTGCGATTTCAAGGGATACTTCCGACCATCGCGAGTGGGTCCTGGCGCGTCTTCAAGCGAGCGATGGGAGCGGAGGCGAGCTTTACAGCGCGCTGCAAGACCGCGAATTCCTCGATGGAGTGCTGGCGTCCATCCTGCGCCGCAAACGATTCGCCGGGGAACGCGGCGATCTAACGTCCGCGCACACGCGCGCCTTCCGCGCCCTGTGGGGCAAAGACCGTCCGGCGCTTGTGCCTACGCTCTGTAGCGCCGATCAGGACAATACTATAGTTTTTTACGGCGACCGGTTCGCGCTCAAGCTATTCCGCAAAATTGAGGAAGGCCCGCACCCCGAACAGGAGATTAGCGCCCTGCTTACGGAGTTGAAATTCCCCAACGCGGCGCCACTGGCGGGCGTAATAGAATATCGCGCGCCCAATGGCGCCTGCGCCGTGTCAGCCCTGCTGCACGGGTTCGTGCGCGGCGGCGTGGAATGTTGGAAATATACGCTGGACCACCTGGGTCTGTTCTTCGAGCATGCTATGGCGCGAAGCGCATCGGGACTGACCGACGAGGCGCGCTCCGAGATCACACACGGGGTGATGGCTTCCTATGCGGAATTTGTCCGCCTGCTGGGTCTGCGCACCGCGCAAATGCACCTCGCCCTTGCGTCCCGCCCGGAGGACCCCGTATTCTCTCCCGAGTCATACTCCGATTTCTATCGCCAGGGAATGTATCACGGCCTGCTCGCGCGGCTGGGGCGTACCATGGAGGAACTGCGAATCCAGTTGCCTCGCTTGCCTGAACCCGTGCGCGCCGACGCCGAGAGAACGCTCGCGGGCGCCGGCGGCGTGCGGGAACGCTATCGTTATCTGCGCGATACCCGCTTCGTGGCCGCCCGCATTCGCGTCCACGGCGATTATCACCTTGGCCAGGTACTTTACACCGGAAAAGATTTTGTGATCGTCGATTTCGAGGGTGACCCCGGCCGCCCGCTCAGCGAGCGCCGTCTCAAGCGCTCTCCCCTTCACGACGTGGCCGGCATGTTGGATTCTTTCTATCACGCTTCGCACGCCGTTCTCTTTGGCGAGGCGCCCGGGGTGATCGCCAAGCCCGAATCGCTCGATGCCCTGGAGGCCTGGGCCAAGTTTTGGGCGAAGAGCGCATCCGCGGAATTTCTCAACGCCTATCTTGCGACTCCGGGAATCGGCGCTCTTTTGCCTCAAAACCCGGAGCACATTCGCGAGCTGAATCGCATCTTTCTTATCGATCTTGCGCTGCGCAAACTTGCTTTTGAGCTTACACAAGCGCCCGAACGCATCCGCATTCCGGCGCACGCCATCAGCGAACTTCTGGAGGCATCATGATCCCGCCATGCTCCACATATCGACTGCAATTCAGCCCCGCCTTTCGCTTTGTAGACGGCAGCGATCTGGTGCCCTATCTCAGCGAACTTGGCATAACCGATCTTTACGCATCGCCGCGTTATAAAGCGCGCCGAGGCAGTTCGCACGGCTACGATATCGCCGACCCGTTGCGCGTCAATCCAGAGTTAGGCACAGAGGAAGACTTCGACGACATGGCCGACAAGCTTCGCCATTATGGCATGGGCTTGTTACTCGATACCGTTCCTAACCACATGGCCGCGAGTTATGAAAACCCGTGGTGGATGGACGTGCTCGAGAACGGCAGAGCGTCCGCATACGCGAATTACTTCGACATCGATTGGCATCCCCCGGCCGCAAAGGCAGCCTTTCTGCAGGAGAATCGCGTGCTGCTGCCGATTCTCGGCGAGCTCTACGGGGATGTTCTGACGGACAAGCAACTGACTTTGCGATTCGAAGATACGGGCATGTACATCCGTTATTTTGAAACGCGCTTGCCGCTGGACCCCAAGTCTTACGTGACCGTTCTCAGCCGTTGCGGGAAGTTCGACGGGCTAGATGAGACTATCGCCGCCCTCAGTCATTTGCCCGACCGCGACGACCCATCGCCTGATCGAATTGCGGAGCGCCGCAAGGAAAAGGATGGGGTCAAAGAAAAGTTATGGATCGCGTATCAAGCGGATTCCGGTCTTAGGCACGCTCTCGATGAAGCATTGATTTACTTTTCCGATTCGGCCGACGAGCTGGATCGTCTGCTGGCGCAGCAGGCCTACCGGCTGGCTTACTGGAAGATCGGCTACGAGGAGATCAACTATCGCCGTTTTTTCGATATTAATGAGCTGGTGGCGTTACGCATCGAGCTGCCCGAGGTCTTTGAGAATCGGGAACGAAATACGCTTGAACTGGTGCGGAGCGGCAAAGTCACCGGCTTGCGTATCGATCATATCGACGGTCTGTGGGAACCCGGCTGTTTCCTGAAACGCCTGCAAAACGCCGCGGGAACGGGCAGCCGCTTGTATGTCGTGGTGGAAAAGATTCTGGGCCGTGATGAATCGCTGCCGCGCGATTGGCCGGTGAGCGGAACCACCGGCTACGAGTTTCTGAACGCGCTGAACGGCATGTTCGTCGACCGCGGCGGCCTTGCGCGTCTGGAAGAGATATACAACCGTCGCACGGGAAACGCGCAACGCTTCGACGAAATCTGCTACCAGTGCAACAAACATGTCATCGAGCGTCTCTTTCCGGGAGACCTGAAAGCCCTGGTGCAACATCTGGGTAAGATTGCCGCGCACCATCGACAGGGGCGCGACATCCGGGTGTCGGAACTTTCCGACGCCCTGGTCGAAGTAACTGCTTGTCTTCCGGTTTACCGCAGCTACAGCCACGATGGCGGCGTGTCGGAGAGCGATCGGGGCTTTATCGAGGGCGCGATTGCGACCGCCCGGGCCCGGACGTCGCGCAATGCGGTGAGCGATGCGGCATTCGACTTCCTGCGCTGCGTGCTGCTGCTCGAGCCGCCCTATTACATCGCAGACCGCCGTCCCGATTGGCTGGCGTTCGTGATGCGCTGGCAACAGTTCTCCGGACCGGTAATGGCCAAAGGCCTGGAGGATACGGCGTCCTACCGTTACAACGCGCTGCTCACGCTCAACGAGGTGGGGGGCGACCCACTACGTGAAAGACCCCCTTTCGATCTGGAAGAGTTCCACGAATTCAATCGCCGGCGCCTCGAAGAATGGCCAGACGGCTTGAGCGCGACCGCGACGCACGATACCAAACGCGGTGAAGATATGCGCGCGCGCCTGAACGTGCTTACCGAAATGCCCGACGAGTGGGAACGCCGGCTGGATCTGTGGATGGGCTGGAACGCCGATAAGAAGTCGTCGGTGGATGGCGCCACGGCCCCCAACGCAGATGAAGAGATCTTGATCTATCAAACCCTATTGGGCGTGTGGCCAAACCACGCGGAGGAGGAGACGTGCGTGGGCGCGCGCGTCAAGGAATTTCTGGTGAAGGCCTTGCGAGAAGCCAAGTTGCACAGCAGCTGGATTGCGCCTCACGAGGATTATGAGGTTGCCGTGCAAGGTTTTGTCGACCGGATTCTCGCCGACGATTCGCCGTTCCGCTCGAATTTCCATGAATTCCAAAGCGTTCTGGCGAAGTTTGGCGCCATCAATGGGCTGAGCCAGCTGGTGGTCAAAATCGCTTCCCCCGGCGTACCCGATTTCTATCAAGGGACGGAATTGTGGCAACTCACCTTGGTGGACCCGGACAATCGCCGGCCGGTGGATTATAAAGTGCGCAGGCAGATGCTCGAAACTTTGCGCCGCCGCGACGGCGAGGACCGCATCGGGTTGG
Organism: Bryobacterales bacterium; assembly: GCA_963703295.1. Taxonomy (GTDB): domain Bacteria; phylum Acidobacteriota; class Terriglobia; order Bryobacterales; family Bryobacteraceae; genus PALSA-243. Next base: position 4,996,153 of record OY969810.1, on the reverse strand, counting down.
TTCGTGAACTTGCCTCGCAGCCGCTACGCGACGAGATGAAACTGTTCGTGGCTTACCACGCGCTGGAATTACGCAAGGCCAACCGTGAGCTTTTCGCGCATGGCGATTACATTCCTTTGCGGGTGTTGGGCGCCTGCGCTCATCATATTTGCGCCTTCGCGCGGCGCTGGCAAGAGCAGTGGGCCGTAGCCATTGCGCCGCGTTGGATGAGCAAGGTGACGGAATGGGGCGACACCCGCGTGGAGTTGCCCGAAGGCGCCCCCAAAGAATGGCGCGACGCGCTGACGGGCCTCATTCCGGGGGGTTGGCGCATTGCCGAATTGCTGGCGGAGTTCCCGCTGGCGCTGTTGAACGGGCAAGGCGCCATGGCGTAGGCTTCGGCATGCCTGCTGCCAGTTGCCGGCCGCCTGAGCGGGAACGCGGCTCACTTGGCGGAAAGCACGAATTGATTTCCGTCGGGATCTTTAAACTTTAGGAACGTCCCCCACGGCTGCTTCTGCGGGGGCCCGTCGAACTGCACGCCCCGCGCGGTCAGTTCCTCATACGTCCGTTGCGCGTCGTCGCAGTAAAACGTTGCGTTCGAGAAGCCCCCGATCCGGTCTTCATGCCCTTCCGGAGTAAACAACACGACCGCAGTTTCGGCGCCCGGCACCGAAAGCTCAATCCAACGCTGTTTGTCGTTGAAGGGTTGATCGGTCATGATCCGGAAGCCGAGTTTTTCGGTATAAAACGAGAGCGCGCGGTCTTGATCGGTCACTGGAATACTGACGAATTTAACGCCCTTGATCATGCAGGGAGAATATACGATTTGCGGGTATTGCGTCAATCCAATTTTGGTCACTATAGGAGAAAATACTATAGTGTTCAAAAATATTGCCGTCGATCAATATGTAATCGGCGTCCTGATGCGCGACCTTGTCGGGCACGACCGTGTTCCTTCGGCGTTCCTGGTATACCTGCACCTGTGGGCAGAGACGGAGCGCCTCGCAAAGACCTCTGTCAGAACCAGTCACCAGACGATGGCCGAAGAGACAGGCTTATCGAAGAGCGCCGTACAAAAGGGCGTCCGCTGTCTGGTAGGCCGCAAGCTTCTACGCGCGCACAAGGCGTCGGCGACCGCGACCCCTGAATATCGCGTGCTGAAGCCCTGGCGCCGATCGGTGGTGTAAGCTAAATCCACCGTCATGAAAATCGCCATCGCGCTTACGCTTTTTTCCTCTCTCGCCGCCGCGCAAACGGCCACGGTGATTAAGACAACCGCGATCATCGATGGCAAAGGTCAGATGCTCCGCAACAAAGAGATTGTCGTCGAGAACGGCAAGATCTCCCGCATCGCGGATGCGACGCACAAGCCGAATCTCGACCTCAGCGGCCTCACCGTTACTCCGGGCTGGATCGACACACACGCGCACCCCGGCTGGTACTTTAACGCCGAAGGACGATACGATCCAGGCGGCCGTAACAGTAAGACCACACCGCAGGAGGGCGCGCTGCGAACCGAAGCGAACGCCTTCGCCACGCTGATGGGCGGCTTCACCACCATTCAAAGTCTCGGCCAGCCGATCGACGTTCCGATGCGTGATCTGATTGCGCAGGGCCTGCTGCCGGGACCGCGAATCCTTACCGCGATCCGCCCTATCAGCGAGACCAGCGGCACGCCCGAGCACATCCGCGAACTGGTCCGCCAGTTGAAGCAGGATAAAGCCGACGTCATCAAGATCTTTGCGACGGCCAGCATTCGCGACGGCGGCAAGATGACGATGACCAAGGAACAGATTGACGCGGCGTGCGGCGAGGCCAAAGCAGTGGGTCTGCGGGTGGCGGTTCACGCGCATGCCACGGAGGGCGCCCGCGCTTCTATTGAGGCCGGCTGCACGTCCATTGAGCACGGTACGTTTCTTGACGATGCCACGCTCGACCTCATGGCGTCGCGCGGAGTCTACTTCGATCCCAATTTTCTGGTACTGCATAACTATCTGGATAACAAGGCGAAGTTTCTCGGCATCGGCAACTACACCGAAGAGGGCTTTGCCGCCATGGAAAAGGGCTTGCCGCTGGTTGCCGATGTCTACAAGCGCGCCCGCGCTCACCACGTGAAGATCGTGCTGGGCACGGACGCGGTGGCGGGCTCGCATGGCCGCAACGCCGAGGAGTTCATCTACCGGGTCAAGGATGGCGGCGATAAGCCGATGGATGCGCTGCTGACGGGAACGTCGGTTGCGGCCGAATCGCTTGGAATGGGAAACCAGATCGGATCGATCGCGCCCGGGATGCAGGCCGATATTGTCGCGGTGCAGGGAAATCCGCTGGAGGATATTACGGCGGTGCGGCGGGTGGTGTTTGTGATGAAGGGCGGCGTGGTTTATAGAAATAGCGCGCGATAGGTTATGAAGAATGCGAGCGAAAGGGATTGATGATCTGCAATGGACCGATTCTCTGTCCGTGGGCAAGGTCTTCGGTAAATAGAAAGTCCGCGCCGGCGGTTTCGGCCGCCGACACAATTAGAGCGTCCCAAAATGAGATGCGATAACGGCGCGCAATCTCTGTTGCCCGCAGGATCTCGGCGCATCCGATGGTAACCATGGCAAGACCACAAAGCGCCTTAGCCTCGAGGGCAGCGTCGGATGGCGCCAAGTGCAATTTCTTTGTGGCGGCTGCATAGAATTCCTGTACCACCTGAGTGCTGATCACTACGGTTTTGGCGCTTACCAATACATTAGCCGCGATCGTTTGCTTAACCGGATCGCGAGCGTCGCGCGCATAGAGGAAAATGTTAGTATCGAAGAACGCAATCTCATTCATAGAGATCTTCGCGCTTCCAAAGCTTTTTCGGCATTTCAGTCGGATGCTTCTTGGCTAAGCTAAGGAAACGCCGAAGGGCCCGCTTTCCCTGATCGCCGGCGCGAAGATCCTTTTCAAGCGCTTCGCGCATCAATGCGCTAATGGAAAGGTCTCGTTTCGCGCTTTCGATTTTCGCTCTGCGGATCAGCTCCTCGGGCATACTGAGAGTAATGTTCCGGTTCGCCATATTATTGAGTATCACATAAATGAGTGATTTCGTGAAAATGCTATTCTAGTACTTTCCGCATGACTTCCTTTCTATCCGATTTACGCGCGCGCGGCCTTATCGATCAAGCCAGTAACGAAGAGGCGCTCGAACGTCTTCTCAATACGTCCGGCGCGACCATCTACATTGGCTTCGACCCTACGGCCGATAGTCTTCACGTGGGAAGCCTGCTGCCGATTTTGCTGCTGGCGCGATTGCAGCGCGCGGGGCACAAGCCGATTGTTCTGGTGGGTGGGGCGACGGGCATGGTGGGGGACCCGAGCGGGCGCTCTTCCGAACGCAACCTGCTCGATCTGGAAACCCTGAGCGCCAACGTGGAGGCGGTGCGGCGGCAATTGAGCCGCTTTGTCTCCTTCGAAGGTCCAAACGCCGCGCGCCTGGTGGATAATGCCGAGTGGACGGCGCCGGTGAGCTATCTCGATTGGCTGCGCAACGTAGGCAAATATTTCACTGTAAATTACATGATCGCCAAGGAATCGGTACGCCGGCGCCTGGAGGACCGCGAACAGGGCATCTCTTACACCGAATTTAGTTATATGCTGCTGCAGGCCCACGATTTTCTGCAACTTTTCGACGGTTACGGCTGCACGATTCAGGCGGGGGGCAGCGACCAATGGGGCAACATCACGGCCGGCATCGACCTGGTACGGAAGGCGCGCAGCGGCGCGGAGGTCTACGGGTTCACCCATCCGTTGCTGGCGACGGCGAGCGGCGAAAAGTTTGGCAAATCGGCCGGCAATGCTGTCTGGCTGGACGCCCGGCGCACGTCGCCGTATCAGTTCTACCAGTTCTGGGTGCAGGCTGAGGATGCCGATGTCGAACGTTATTTGAAGTTATTCACGTTCGACAGCGTGGAAAGCATCGAAGCCGCGGTGGCGGCGCATCGCGAGCATCCGGAGCGGCGCGAGGCGCAGAAGTTGCTGGCGGCGCGCATGACGGAGATTGTCCATGGCAAGGAAGGCCTGGACGAGGCGGTGCGCGCGTCCGAAGCGCTCTTCGGCAAAGAGCTTTCGGGGCTATCCGACGAGGAGCTTTCGACTATCTTTGCGGACGTGCCGTCGAAGACGATGGAGCGCGCCATGCTCAGCTCAGGCCTGCGCCTCTCGCAAGCGTTAGTAACAGCCGGCGCGTGCGCTTCGAAGAGCGAGGCGGCGCGGCTCATACAGGCTGGTGGGGTCTATCTCAACAACCGGAGGATCGCCGCGGATGGACCGCTTACGGAAGCCGATCTCGCTTCGAAATCGATGTTGGTTTTTCGAACGGGGAAGCGTAGTTTTTATCTGGTGAGGTTTCAGTAAACCTCGTTAGGCTTCTAATACCAATACTTGGTTCGCTGGGTCCAAGGGCTGTTTGGGTATTTCCCATGGAGAATGACAAATGCGGATTTCGACCAATTGGTGGTTTCTTTGTCGGTCGCTCCGTAGCGCGTCGATCTGACGGCGAGCGCCAGCGCTTCCGGAACCCGAGCGTCTTCAGGATGTTTGTTGGCCCATTCGATAGCGACGGCGGATAGATAGTTTGGCGCAATGGCAGCGGTTTTCACCAATTGAGCGAACTCGGCGCGGCCCAGGCTAACTTCGGCGGCGCTTAAATAGGAAATTGGCGCGACTGCCGCGGGCTCGCTTACCGGTGGGCCGGAGGGCGGCGGCGTGGGTGCGAGGTTCCACCAGTTATCGCGGTAGTTATTGATTTCTTTGTCGCGTTCCTCGCGGGGGAATCCGCTCTCCACGAGGGGGCGAAGGCCGGGATTCCGGAGCATCACGAAGACAGCGGCAAACCGGCCCGAGGGGGCATCGCCGGCCTGCAGATAGATCTGGAGATCCTGGGTAAGATCGGGCTGTAATTGAGTGAGGCGTAGGGCGAGATCTTTCGCGATTGGGGCATTCTCAAGCACGGCCGCGCGCGTCCAAGCGGCGCGCGTTACTTCCAATTGAAGGTTGCGCGGCAGCAGTGCGCTAGTGGCGGCTTCGGATAGCCGCTTTAGCGGCGCGATGCGACTCAGCGCATCGGATGCGTCTAAGTCGAATTGCGTTGTGCTATCCGGTTTGTCGAGCGGCTCATCGGGTAAGTCGATGGTGCGGGCAATCGGCGCGCGGGGCGCGTAACGGAGAAACTCGGTCCAATCGCGGGCTAGGGCCAAACGCTCACCGCGAAACGCGTTGTCAACGGCGGGCGGCTGGCGAGTAGCCAATGCCGCGTCCGCCCATTGCCGGGCTGTATCGGGGGCGCGCAGGGTTTGGAATTGAATCCCGAGATAGGTTGCCGTTGCGTAGGCGGCGTTGGTGGGCCGCAGGGCCGCCGCGGCCGCGAGCAGCGGGGCCGCGTCCGAGCTGTTTACGGGCAGATGTTGTAAGGACGCGATGAGCCAAGGGGCGCTGTGCGTTGCGCGCCATCGTTCCAGGGCATGGGCGCCTCCCGAAGGATTCTGATAGGTTCGAATCCAATCGACGACGCCTGAGGGATCTGCCGGGAATTCCTTGGTGCGATCCCATGTCTGGTTGAAATCGTTGAACACCTGCAAAATTCCCGAACCCAGACCCGGTTTGGCTAACTGCGCTCCCGTCCGCACCAGATATGCTCCTGGGTCTTGCCTCACCGCGATGAGGTCGAGCAGGGGCTTGGCTGCATTGCTCCAATGTTGGGCAGTCGAATCGGGGGCAATCTGTTCGAGCCGGCGTTTCGCATCCCCCAGCAATTCGGGACGGTCTTCGAGGGATGCCTGTCGAATCACGACGCGCGCGGCGAGATAAGGCGCGGCCGCCTGCCATTCGGAGCGGGTATCATGCGAGATGGCGTCAAAATCGCGAAGAGCGTCGGCGAACCGCCTGGCATAGAACTCGGCTGCGGCAATCTGGTACCGGCGGTCGGCGGCCAGCACCGGATCGGCTTGCGCGGGCGCTTCCGCCGGAATACTTGGAGGGCCGCTGCAGTTAGAGAAGACCTGATCTTGTCCGCGAATCCACTCCACGGTGTTCTTGTTGGTAGCGCCCCAAAGAGCGATTCTTCGATCGAGCGTTTGACTGGCGGTGTGGAAGGCATCCGACAGGCAGTTATAAAACTGGCCGTAGGTTGGGGGCGGAATGGAGCCGAAAGGGTCGATGTGCTGGGGCGGCGTGATCGCCTTGATGGCGTTGCGCTTCGCCGTCCAGGCATCTACCTCGGCCTCCACCGGATCTTTGACGCTATACGGATCGGACGGGTCTGCGGGATAGAGGGCATCGATTTCCGCCTGCGACAAAGGCGCATTTGTAAGATAGCGATACGCGGTTAGTAACGACTTATGGAAGAAAGTGGGCCGTACAATTCCAAGCTGACCTTTGAGCAACTGGCCGCGGTCAATCCAATTGTTGATCTCGTGAAACTGCGCGGTGGGGAGCCATGGTCCGCAGCTATTTCCAACCTTCCACGCCACGACGAGCAACGCCGCAACTGCGAGCGGCGCGAATCTTGACGGTTTCATTGCCACCTCCGCGCGAATGCCAAGGCGTCCAGGTAGGAAGGCTGTGTCCAGGGCTTGGGGTTGAAGAAGAACATGCGACGGCCATGCGGGAGCCCGGCGCGGGGCTCATCGGTGGAGACGCCCACACTCGACCGGCATACGGGCGGTCGAAACTCACGCCCGTTCCAGCGCTCGCCTGCGCCCATGCGGAACAGCATCGGAACGGCGTCATCGATGGGGAGATCGCGAATCCACGGATCGCCTTCGCACCACGAGGCGAGCGCGGTGATGCTGAGCGGCATGCCGGGCCTCAAGCCCGCGCGCACGCTTCGTAAGAGGGACGCATACCATTCGCGTTCGGACGCCAGCGCGTCGAAATCGATCTGCAGCGCCTGAACCCCCGGAGTGGTGGTATCGCGCAGGATCTCCCCGGTCACCGAGGCGACCGCGGGCGGCGCGCCTCGGGATTCCAAGCGGGTAACGGCCACTAATTTCGTTCCGGGCGCCACGCGCAATGGCTGCATGCGCGGCAACACGCGCATGTTGCCATCGCGCCAGCCGATTGTGCGAGTGAGGAAGGCCACGCCAACGGATTGGGGATCGGCGAATCGCAAATCTTCCGGCCGCTCCCAAGCCCACAATATCACGCGTGGAAATGAGGAAAGGGGATCGCGGGCATGATTGCAGGCGATGAGGAGTAGGGCGAATGCCGCAATATTCCGCCGTCGCTTCGCCATCATCTGCCGTGAAAGACACGCAATCGGGATGATGGAAAACCTGCCCACTTACCTCGCCTCGGGCTCCATCATCTTACCTTCGGTCGAGTGTATCCGATATCGTCCGAACCGGAAGCTTCCAGAGATGTCGCTGATCCCCCGGAAAAAGCGCGGTGCTTCGCAGCAACACCCTGCCGGGTACGCATCAGAAGTTCGTTGAGCCCTCGCGTCGCCCCGCCGAAATCCGCGGCGGTGACGTGGCCCCTTGTATCTACTGGCCTTCCACTCTAAGCTGGTTGTCTACCGAGAACACTCCCGCAACTCCATTCGCGCGCAGTCCGGCCATGTTCTTGTCGGCTTCGCTTGCGACGACGCCCACCAGCGTCACTTTGCCGTTGTCGACGATGATATGAATCGGCGGAACGGCCTGTATTCCATACCGGGTCAGCGCAGGGTCGCTGTAGACCGCCCGGTAGATCGCGCGCCGGCTCTGATCGTCCATCGGCGAGAGCGGAAGGACTTCAATCTTGTTATCGACCCGGGTCACGCCCTCGATTTTCTTCACCACGTTGGCGGCGTCGCTTTTTAGCGTCGGTCTCGTCACCTGGCCATATAAAGTAACCACGCCGCCGTTCACGCTATAGGCGAGATTGTCGAAAACTCCGTAATAGGGCAGCATCACAAGCTCGTGACGAACTTCACGTGTGATCCGGTCTTGTGAGGGATAGTTTTGCAAGGCATTCGTTGCCGGCGGCAGGGTATCCTTCTTCTGCGCGGCGGCGGGGAATACCATCAAGCATGTTGCAGCAAGCGCGTACACGTACAGTTTTTTCATTTGACCTCCAGATACAAAAATAGTGCACGAGGATGGCCAATTTGTTCCATTCTCGTGAGCCCTTGTTATCCTACGAACTTCCGTGCTCTGGTACTGGCTCCTAGTCGCGCCCGCGCTGCTGATTTCCTTGGCGGGAATTCTTAGCCAACATCGACGATCGAAATATACCATCGGACAACTGCGGCGGCCTCTGACCAGGACGCCGGCGGTGACGCTGATCGTGCCGGTAAAAGGCGCCGACGAAGGGCTGCGAGAGAATTTGTCCGCACTCGAGAGTCTGGATTATCCCGATTATGAATTGCTGATCGTTGCGCAAACCGCGGCGGATATTCCGGCCGGGGTTCTTCCGCGGTGCGTGAAAGTAGTTCTAGCGCACGGCGGCGACCCCGCCAGCGGTGAGAAAGTGCGGAACCTGCAAGCCGCCGTTCGCGCCGCGCGAAGGCGAAGCGAAATCTTTGTCTTTGCCGATTCCGACGGCCGCCCCGCGCGGGATTGGCTCCGCGCACTGGTGGCGCCGCTCGAACGCGATGGCGTAGGCGCTTCGACCGGATATCGCTGGTTCACTCCGGAGCCGGCGTCATTCTGGAGCCTCATGGCCAGCGTTTGGAACTCGGCGTCCGGCGGATTATTGGGCGCAGGCGACAACCCATTTGCGTGGGGCGGCGCCATGGCCATTCGCAAGGAAACGTTTTACGAAGTCCGCGTGCCGGAATATTGGAAAGGCGCCGTCAGCGACGATTATGCCTTGAGCGCGGCGGTTCACGACGCGGGGTTGGCGATCGCCTACGCGCCCGGCGCGCTAACGCCCTCGTTCGACCGGCCCCGCTGCGCGCCCTTCTTCCGCTGGATTCGCCGCCAGATGACCATTACGCGCGTCTGCTCGCCGCGCCTCTGGTGGATGGGATTTGTGGCGCATGTCTTTTATTGCGCCGCCATGGCGGCATCCATCGCGGTTTGGCTCGGGGGATATCGCGCCGCGGCAGTCGCCTTGGCGGCACAACTGGTCTTCGGCATGGCGCAGGGATGGCGCCGCGCCCGGCTGGCGCGATTGGCGCTGCCGGATTCGGCGGCCTGGTTCAAGCGCAATGCCTGGGCTCACACGGTATTGGTTCCGTTAGCGACATGGGTTTGGCTGGTCTCATTTGTGTCCTCGGCGGGAAGCAATGTGATCGAGTGGCGCGGGCAAATCTATCGCTTGACGCCTCAACGGGCGTCGGAGAAATCCGATGACGAGTAGTTCCTTGCGGGCTGCAATGTATGGCGCGTCTAGCTCATGCCAGAATGGAACGCAGTGCTCCGCGCTCTGAAGATCTCAGCTCTGCTCTTGGCCATTGTCGCCCTCTTCTATTGGCGCATTACGCTAACCAGTCAATACGAATGGATGTGGTCGCCCGACCTTGCGCAACAGGTGCTGCCCTGGTTTCAAACGCAAGCGCTGCAGTGGCATCGCCATGCATTCCCGATGTGGGATCCCTATCTCTGGAACGGTCAGCCGCTGTTTGGACAGGCGCAGCCCGGCGCGGCCTATCCACTCAACTGGTTGATGTTCTGGATGCCATTCGATGCCGCGGGGCACATCCGTCCTACCGTGCTGGCATGGTATTTCGCCGCGATCCACTTCATGGCGGCGGCGTTCTGTTACCGGTTGTGCCGCGATTTGGGGCGATCCTTCGCTGCCTCCATTTTCGCCGCGATGATTTTCACTTTCGCCGGTTACATCGGCAGTACGGATTGGCCTCAGATGCTCAACGGCACGGTATGGATGCCCCTGGTCTTCCTGTATCAGTTGCGCGCCGGGGCAGGGAAGCGGCCCCTGGTGAACGGAGCTCTTGCCGGGACATTTCTCGGCATGGCTTGGCTTAGCGGCCATCATCAAGTTGTGATGTTTACCTCGCTTGCATTCCTGGGCGGCTGGATCTTTTTCGCTTTGCGTGACGGCCGGTTGAATTGGACCATCACGCGCGCGGCGGCGGTATCGCTGGTATTTACCGGGTTGGTAGGCGCCATGCAAATTCTTCCCGCGCTTCAATATGGACATCTGGCCAGGCGATGGGTGGGCGCTCCGGACAGCATTTCGTGGGACCAGGCGGTTCCGTATATGGTGCATGAGAAGTACAGTTTTGCGCCCTGGAGCTTATTCGGCATGGTGTTCGCGGGCGCGCACAATGGCGTGGATCCCTTTATCGGGCTGGTTGCGCTCAGCTTTGCGGCGCTTGCCATCGCGGCCTGTTGGAAGGATTGGCGCGTGCGCTTTCTTGCAACCGTGGGCGCCGGAGGGTTGGCCTACGCGTTTGGAGGAGTCAGCATTTTCCAAGGCGCCCTCTATGCATTGACGCCCTCGCTCGACAAGGCGCGCGCGCCCTCCGTCGCCACTGCGCTGTTTGGATTCGCCGTGTCCGTGCTTGCGGCTTTTGGCTTTGACCGCTGGCGCGAGGCCAGTCCGTCGCCCTGGGTTCGCCGCATCTCATTTGGGGTGGCTCTGTTTGCAGGAATAACCGGCGCGGCATGTCTGGTGGCGCTATTGGTCAACAAGCTTGCATGGCAAGGCGACCCACGGCCGCCGCTGGTGATGCTCACCGGCTTTGCTCTTGCCCTGCTGCTTCTCGCGGCGACAACCGGAAATTTGACGCGCACTACGGCGGCCGTTCTGGCTACGCTTCTGCTGGTATTCGATCTTTATCAGGGCGCCACATCCAACGCCGCCTTCGCCTGGCGCGAGGACGCGGTGCGCATGCAATATGTGCGCGACATAACAGGTAATCAGGATATCGCCGGCTTTTTGCACGGTCAGACGGGCATACAGCGCACGGAGGTCCCCAACGAGGCCTTCCAGCCGAATTGGGGCGCTTATCACGATGTGCCCATGTTTGGCGGCTATCTGGCAAGCGTCAGTTCGAACATGATTGCCTTCGAGTTTCACACGGCGAACGCGCGCAAGCTGTGGGGCGTTGGATATCAGATCGCAGCGAAGCCCACCGATTACGCCTCGGAGGCGCTCTTTCACGGCGCTAGCGGCATGAATGTCTACCGGCAGCCAGACGCCTTTCCGCGCGCGTGGGCGGTACATAGATTGACGCGCATGCAAAACCAGAATCAAATGAACTGGTACGTTGCCAATCGTCTCGAAGTATTGCGCTCAGAGGCCCTCATGTTTGATCCGCCACCCACGCTGCCACCATGCGCGGATCCTAAGGAAGACGTGCGCCTGGTGGAAGATCAGGGCAACCGCGTGGGGGTCAAGGCGAGCGTAAACTGCGCGGCGATGATTGTGGTTTCGGACGTCAATTATCCAGGCTGGCGGGCGTATGTGGATGGCAGGCCGGCGCCCATCTATGGGGTGAATGGCGCAATGCGCGGAGTGTTGGTTCCGGCCGGGGTCCACTCGCTTACCATGCGGTATCGGCCCCCGATTGTGTACGAGGGCGCTGCCCTCAGCTTGCTCGGAATTATCGGCGCAATCGTTCTGGCCAGGAGCAAGCGGGTATAATCACGCATAAGGGAGAATTGAACTATGGCTAAAGACAGAAGCCCCAAAAAAGAGACCAAGAAACCCAAGAAGAAGAAGTAGCCGCGGCGTATCTCGAATCGGACCCAAGGGGCGGACGCGGCGCCGGCTCGCATTGGCGGCTGGCGTTGCGGCTTGCAGGGCCGCCCCACAAACGGAGTGAATTTCCATGCGTAAAGAATGGGTAGCAAAACGCGAGGCCGATCTGGTCCGCACGCAGATGCATTACGCCCGCAAGGGCATGGTCACGGAGGAGATGCAATACATTGCGCACCGCGAGCGCATCGCGCCAGAGCTGGTGCGCGATGAAGTGGCGCGCGGCCGCATGATTATTCCGGCCAACATCCATCACACCAACCTCGAACCGATGTGCATCGGCGTGGCCTCCAAGTGCAAGATCAATTCAAACATTGGAAATTCGGCGGTAACGTCGGATATTGAAGGCGAGCTGGATAAGCTGCGCTACTCGGTGAAGTTCGGCGCCGACACGGTGATGGATCTTTCCACCGGAGGCGATATCCCGGCCATCCGCAAGGCGATTATTGCCGATTCGCCCATTCCTATCGGCACAGTGCCCATCTATGAGGCGCTCACGCGCGTGCGGCGCGTCGAAGATCTCACCGGCGATCTGATGCTCGAAGTCATCGAAGAGCAAGCCGAGCAGGGCGTGGACTACATGACCATTCATGCTGGCGTGCTGGTGCAATACATCCCGCTGGCGTCGAAACGGGTCACGGGAATCGTGAGCCGCGGCGGCTCCATCCTCGCCGAATGGATGGTGAAGAACCATCGGCAAAACATGCTGTATGAGCGTTTTGAGGATATCTGCAAGATCTTCCAGAAGCACGACGTCAGCTTCTCGCTGGGCGACGGACTGCGCCCCGGCAGCATTGCGGACGCGAGCGACGCGGCGCAATTCGCTGAGCTAAAGACTTTAGGCGAACTCACCAAGAAAGCCTGGGAATACGATGTTCAGGTCATGATTGAAGGCCCGGGCCACATTCCTCTGGACCAGATCGAGATGCAGGTACAGAAGGAGCGCGAGCTGTGTTATGAGGCGCCCTTCTATACGCTCGGCCCGCTGGTGACCGATATCGCTCCCGGATACGACCACATCACATCCGCTATCGGAGCGGCGCTGATTGGCTGGCACGGGGCCTCCATGCTTTGCTACGTCACACCCAAAGAACATCTGGGCTTGCCGAACCGCGAAGACGTCAAGGCGGGCATTATCGCGTATAAGATTGCGGCGCATGCGGCGGATATTGCCCGGCATCGGCCCGGCGCGCGCGACCGCGACGACGAGCTTTCGCGCGCCCGCTACACCTTCGATTGGAACCGGCAGTTCGATCTTTCGCTGGACCCCGAAACGGCGCGTGCGATGCACGACGAGACGCTGCCCGAGGAGGGTTTCAAGGACGCGCATTTCTGCTCGATGTGCGGCCCCAAGTTCTGCTCGATGAACATTTCATCGAAGGTGGAGAGCTTCACAGCGGAAGAGGCCGAGGCGGTGGTTACCGCCAGCCTGGTCCATATCGAATAGCGGCCGCCCGGTTTTGCAATTTCTCAGCTCCGCCAGGCGCAGGTCGGCTGGGATCTGCTCCGCTAATGGATTTCGCCCAAGAGCCGATAAGGGGCTTGTGGGTGAGCCATGAAGCTGGACCGTGAGACAGCGGCAGGGGCCGCTCCGCTCTCCGCGATGCCGGAAGGGCGTGGCATACGCGTTCTGGCTGCAGAAGATAATCCTGTATTCCAATCGATGTTGCGGTCGATGCTCGGCAAGTGGGGATACGAGCCGGTGATCGCACGCGACGGCGCCGAAGCCTGGCGCACGCTCGATTCCGGGGACGCGCCTCGACTTGCGATCCTCGACTGGATGATGCCCGGCCTGGACGGGGTGGAAATATGCCGCCGCGTGCGCGCAGCGGGCCGTGAACCCTACATATACATCCTTCTGCTAACCGCTCGCACCGAATCGCAAGATCTGGTGGAAGGCATGGAGGCCGGGGCCGACGATTACCTTACCAAGCCATTCGTGGCGCACGAACTGCGTGTTCGCTTGCGTGCGGGACGGCGCATCCTCGATTTGCAATCTGAGCTGATGGCTACCCGCGAAGCCCTGCGCGTGCAAGCGACGCATGACAATCTCACGGGCATCCTCAACCGTGGAGCAATTCTCGACGTGCTGCACTCCGAGCTTGTGCGCGCCTCCCGCGATCGCCGCCCGGTGTCTGTACTGTTGAGCGACATCGATCGGTTTAAATCGATCAATGACACCTGCGGTCATCAATGTGGAGACGATATTCTGCGCGAAGCCGCCCATCGCATGAAAGGCGCGATGCGCGTCTATGACTCCGTTGGCCGCTATGGCGGTGAGGAATTTCTCATCGTTCTGCCCGGCTGCGATGAAGAGGGCGCGCGTGCGCAAGCCGAGCGCATTCGCGAGGTATTCTCCGAGCAGCCGTTCCGCGCCCGAAACGACCTTCTTACGGTGACGTGCAGTTTCGGGCTATCCTGGCGCGAGAAACCTCTTCCAGGCGATGCCGACGCGTTGATTCGCGAAGCCGATCTGGCCCTCTACGCTGCCAAGGCCACCGGCCGAAACCGCGTGGAAGGCTACGCGATTGATCTGGCGGTCGCGTAAAGCAGCTGGTCGAATTGGTCTGAAGGGATTACGCCGTACGTTCCAACTCGGACAGGCGCCGCTTGAGCTCGCTTAATTCCCGCCGCAAATCGGGCAATCGCGAGAGATTGGCAAGCTGCTCCAGATGCTGCTTGAGCGGACGCGCCGGAGTCCCCCATACCGTTACCCCTGGCGGCACGATCTTCGAAGTGAGGACGCCGCATCCCGAGCCTAAGATGGCTCGCGAACCGATGCGCGCCTTGTCGCCGATTCCGACTTGTCCCCCTATCACGGCATAATCCTCTACCACGACGCCGCCCGAAAACCCGGTCTGCGCGGCCACCACCACGTGCCGTCCGATGCGGCAGTTGTGGCCGACGTGAACCATGTTGTCGAGTTTCGTACCCTCGCCGATGGAGGTGACCCCAAGCGACGCCCGGTCGACGCAGGAATTGGCGCCGATCTCGACGAAGTCGCCGATCTCGACCCGACCCACTTGCGGAAACTTGTGCCACCAGTCGTGTTCCATCACATAGCCGAATCCATCGGCGCCGATTACGCAGCCCGAGTGCAAAATCGAGCCGCGCCCGATATCGACGTTGTCATACACCGTTACGTTGGGGTTGAGCACGCAGCCTTCGCCCAACGCCACGCGCTTTCCTACGAAACATCCCGCGCCGATCGAGACCGCGACGCCTAGCCGCGCGCCATCGCCCACCACCGCGTTGGGGCCAATGTAGACCAGCGCGCCCATCTCGACATCCTTGCCGACGGTGGCGCTGGGATGAATGCCGGGCTTAAGTTCGGCGGTGGGATAGAAGCGATTCAGGGCGCGAGCGAAGGCCGTGCGGGGGGCCGGTGCGCGAATCACGGTACGACTTGAAGGGCTGGGCCATTCGAGCGGTACCAAAAGGCACCCGGCGCCCGACGTAGCAGCCTGCTCTGCGGCTTTACGCGAGCCCACGAAAGCGACTTCGCCAGGCCCGGCGGTTTCAAGGGCCGCCGCGCCAACCAGTTCGATCTCGCCATCGCCTTCAAAGGTGGCGCCGAGCCACTCAGCCAGTTCGCGCACTCGCATGAGGCTATGATAACGGGCGCGGTCGGGGTCCGAACACGCTCCGGCATGAAGTTATCATACGGTTTCATGTCCGCTTGTCCATCCGCCACCATTGCGCCTACCGCGCGCGTGCATCCCGACGCCGTCATCGGCCCCGGGGTCCGCATCGGCGAATTTTGCATCGTAGAGTCTGATGTCGCGATCGGGCCCGAGTGCGTGCTCGAGCCCTATGTGTATGTCAAACGCTGGACCACGCTTGGCGAGCGCAACGAGATCTCCGCGGGAACCGTGCTCGGCACCGATCCGCTCGACAAAGGCTTCACGGGCGAGCGCAGCTATTTGAAGATCGGCAACCGGAACAAGATCCGCGAACACTACACCATTTCGCGCGGAACCAAGCCGGAATCGGTGACCAGTATCGGCGATGACAACTACATCATGACGTCCGGCCACATCGCGCACAATTGCATCGTTGGCGATCACACCGTGATCGCGAGCTGCGCGCTGGTGGCGGGGTACGTGGAAGTGGAAGATCGGGCCTTCATCTCCGGGGGCGTGGTGATCCATCAGTTCTCGAAGATCGGCCGCCTCGCGATGATCGGGGGGAATACCCGCGTGAATAGCGACGTGCCGCCGTTCTTTCTCTACTCGGGTTTCAATGTCGAGGCCAAGGGCTTGAACGTGGTGGGCCTGAAGCGGGCGGGATATAAGGCTTCGGACGTGGCCATCCTGAAGAAGGCCTACCAGTTCCTGTATCGGTCGGGATTGAAGCTTGAGGAGGCGCTAGTGCGGATTGAAACCGAAATCCCCACGCCAGAGACGCTGCATCTGGTGAAGTTCGTTCGCGCCAGCGAGCGTGGAATCTGCCGCGAGTAAGTCTCTTGCCGCGAAGATCGCTACGGCCAGCGGGTTAGATCGATCACCGTTTCAGACCCGTCCGCACGACTTGTAAATCGCCGCGATCCACTTCATATCGCGCAGCCCTTCTTCGCCATTCGCCTTGGGCTCTTTGTTGTGCAGGATGCTCTCCGCCAGATCGTCGGCTTCGGGAACAAATTGCGATGGATCCTTAGCCGGGTTGGGTTCGTCGATCGGCCGCTCGCCCTGGATGTTCGCGGTGAGATGTAGCCCATCGTATCCGAACGCAGGCTCAACATGCATCATGCCCTTCGATCCGTGAACGCGGTAGAACCCTGGCAGATTTGCGCCGTAGCTGGTGGTGCAGGTCGCGACCGCGCCCGAGGGGAAGCGCATGGTCCACGAGAGGTTCTCCTCCACTTCGTTAAAGCGTCCGTCATGATCGATTACCGACGAGACCGCCTTCAGGTCCACCGGCTCTTCGCCGGTCAGATAGCGGCACGCGTTGAGGGAATAGATGCCCATGTCCATCAGCGGTCCGCCTCCGCCCAGCTTTTTCGTAATCCGCCACTCGCCGGGCCGGATATTAAATCCGTTCGAGCTTTCGATGGCCTCGATCTTGCCAAGTTTGCCGTCGCGGATCAACTGCACGGCGCGTAGGTTCGTCGGCTCATACTGGCATCGGTACGCAATCATCAGCTTCCGGTTCGCTTTGTGGCACGCATCCAGCATGGCCTGCGACTCGGCCACTGTGTTTGCCATGGGCTTCTCGCAAAGCACGTGCTTGCCTGCCTTGGCCGCCCGGATCGTGTACTCCGCATGCATCCCGTTGGGCAGCGCGATATATACCGCGTCGATATCCTTGTTCTGCGCGATCGAGTCGTAGTTCTCGTAACTGTAGATGTTCTTCGCCGGGACGCCATAATCGGCGGCCCACTTTTCCGCCTTATCGCGGTGGCCGCTCACAATCGCGGTAACGCGCGAATACTTCGACATGCGCGTGGCCGGCATGAAGTGCTGCATCGAAATACGGCCCAGACCGACGATGCAATATCCGATTTTGCGCTCGCTATCCTGGAAGGGCGCGCCGGGCATCCAGCGGGTAGAGGCGCCGGTCGCCAGGAGCGTTCCGAACGTGCGGCGGGTAAGAATCATGGAAACTATTGTCGCGCGACTTTAGCCAGGGGTTAGAGCCGCGCGCATCCGCCGCCAGCTGACCGCCAGATCTTCCGGCTGGACGCGCGTCTCGGCAATGGCTGTCATGAAATTCGCGTCCCCCGTCCACCGCGGCAGCGCATGCAGATGGATGTGGCCTGCCACGCCCGCTCCCGCGCTTCTACCGATGTTCAGCCCCAGATTCAACCCGTCGGGAAGGTAGACCTCGCGCAACGCCTTCTCGCAATCGCGGGCCATGTGCATCATTTCGACCAATGTTTCGTCGGGAAGGCCTACAAGCGTGGGGATATGAGCGTACGGAACCACCATCACGTGTCCGCTGGTGTAAGGAAAGCGATTCAGGACGATGAAGTTATACTTGCCGCGATGGACGATGAGCGCCTTTTCGTCATCCGCGCAGGCCGCCGCGGCGCAAAAAACGCATTCCACCGGCAAGCTTTCATCCCTGCCATGGCCTGTGATATATGAATAGCGCCAAGGCGTCCAAAGATAATCCATGAATAAGGGCTCGCTCAAAAGCGAGCGTCGGAGCGCTATAGATTGGACGAGCCATCGCCGCCGAGGGGCGACACGGGCTCCGGTTGCGCCGAACTGGGATGCGGCTCGGAATTATTAACCACGTCCTTTAATTCTTTGCTGGGTTTGAAATAAGGTATCTTCTTCGCCGGCACTTCCACGCGCGCGCCTGTTTTGGGATTACGGCCGATGCGCGGCTGACGCTGCCGGGTGCGGAAGCTGCCAAATCCGCGAATCTCGATCTTGTCTCCGGTGCGCAGGGACTTCACGATGCTATCGAAGATCGCCTCCACGATGATCTCGGATTCCTTCCGGGTCATTCCCACAACCCGGGAAACCTCTTCGATCAGATCCGCCTTTGTCATCGTATTCTCCTGTGCGCCAATCAGTTGCGAAATCGCAGTATCGCTTGAATGTTGGAATTTTGCAAGCTATTCAGTCTCGCGATCTTTCAGGCTCATCACTTCTTCAATGGTGCTCGTCGCCGCTGCCGCCTGCCTCTGGTAATCCTGTAATCTACCCTTTTCCTCGTCTTCCGCCAAGGCCTTCAGGCTGAGCCCGATCTTTTTCTCGGCTTCGCTCATCTTGATAATCTTGAAATCCAATTCGTCGCCGATCGTGAGCGGCGGCTCGGCCGAACGGCGTCCCGTATATCCCGGGACTTCGGAGAAGTGGCAGAGCCCTTCCACGCCCTCGGCAAGCTCCACGAACGCGCCGCCGAAACTTGCCAGGCGGCAAACCCTTCCGTGCACCACGTCATTCACATGGTGAGTCTGGAAATAGCTTTCCCAGGCGTCGGGCTGCAGCTGTTTAATCCCCAGCGACAATCTGTGCGACGCCGAGTCGATATTTAAGATCACAGCTTGCACGATCTGGCCCTTTTTTAAGATCTCCGAGGGATGCTTCACACGCTTGGTCCACGAAAGATCGGAAACGTGCACCAGGCCGTCAATTCCTTCTTCGATTTCGATGAACGCACCGAAATCGGTCATGTTGCGCACCCGGCCTTCGACCACCGAGCCCACGCTGTAGCGGCTATCGATGGTGGTCCACGGGTTGGGTTCGAGCTGCTTCAGGCCCAACGAAATGCGCCGCTCGCCGGGATGGACCTCAAGCACCACGGTCTCCACCTGGTCCCCCGGCTTCACCACCTTCGACGGATGCTTCATGCGCCGCGACCACGTCATTTCGCTGATGTGAATCAAGCCCTCGACGCCGGGTTCCAGTTCCACGAAGGCGCCATAATCGGTGACGTTCACCACCCGGCCGATCACGCGGCTGTTTACCTGGTAGCGCTCAGCCACTGTTTCCCAGGGATCGGGCTCGAGTTGCTTCAGGCCCAGCGAAACGCGTTCCTTGGCGCGGTCGAACTTCAGCACCTTGACGGTAATCTCGTCGCCCACATGCAGCATTTCCGAGGGATGGGTAACCCGCCCATAAGAAAGATCGGTGACGTGCAGCAGACCGTCGATGCCGCCCAAATCGATGAAGGCGCCGTACTCCGTAAGATTCTTGACCACGCCAGTCACAATAGCGCCTTCTTCGAGATGCTCTAGCGTCAGTCCTTTGCGTGCGTTGATTTCTTCCTCGACAGCGCTCTTGCGTGACACCACCACGTTGCCGCGGCGGCGATTCAGTTTGATGATCTTGACCGGAATGTCTTGCCCGATCAGCGAATCGAGATGATGCACCGGCCTTGGATCGGCTTGCGAGCCGGGCATGAAGGCCTTGATTCCGACATCGACTGCTAAGCCTCCTTTGACGCGGCCCAGTACGCGGCCCGAGATCACCAGTTGATCGTTGTAAGCCTTCTCCAGTTGATCCCAGATGCGCAGGCGCGAAGCTCGCGTGTGCGAGAGCAGCACGTAGCCTTCAGGCTGCGGGCCGCTGTGATCGACCATCACATCTACGATGTCGCCGCGCTTTACTGTGACTTCGCCGCTGGGAGTTTGAAACTGCTCGATAGGTACGAGGCCTTCGCTTTTATAGCCGAAGTCGACGATAGCTTCCTTGGCGTTTACACTGAGCACGGTCCCCTGCAGGACCTCGTCGCTCGCAGGCGGCGCAAAATGCGAGTAGTCCTCGAGGAAATGCTCGTATTCCTCGAGATTGTCCTCAGTTTGCGGGTTGTCGTCTACCGCCATCGCGCCTCTTCGCCCATCACTGATTTACCGGTAATCGTCTTGCCGCGACTCCGAAAGGGAACAGAGTAAGCCTCCATTTGGTCTTATAGTATTTCCGCGTCTTTTGGAACCCTTGCAGAACCTCAGCAACCACTGATAGATCAGTATGTTAGCAAATATACGCCGGATCGCGGAGGGTTGTCAACGCCCGGTGGTTGGCGGCTCCACATTTGATATAGGAGGTGTTCGTACGATTTTGTACTTGGAACTTTAACAAATCGGGACTACAATTGGGCTGGTTTCGTTCTAATACCCTGGGTGGGGGCGTCGGATTTTCATAATTTATACCGGCATCTTACTAGGAGGTGCTCCATGTTTGAGAGCCTGTCGGAACGCATCAGAGAAGACGAACGCGGCACGGTAAATAATAAGCAGCGGACGCTCTTCTGGATAGCGGTATTCGCAATTGTATTCGCTGGACTATTCTTCGGAATCAAACTGTTCAGCGCTTGAGGCGGGCGTCGAATCCGCCGGATTTGTAGGCCGCGCTATTCGGCCGGAGCGATGCGCCGCATAATGTCCTTCACTCTTTGCGCGTAATCGCCTGCGGGGTTATAAGTGGCGAGCAGTTCATCGAGACTCTTCGAACGGTAGCGGCGCGAACGTCCTAAGCGCCGCCCGACTTCGTGAATTCCTGCGACAGCGCTTTCGAATCCTGTGCGCCCCGAATTCCAGCCAAATAAATTATTGTTCTTTGCCGCCTTGCCGCCCGTCGATTCGAGGAAGGAAATGCTCGGCAGCAGCCGCCAATCCAGAGAGTAGCGTTCCGCCACCGCGATAAATTCTCCTGAGTATTCCTTGGCCGGGCAATCCCGCTTTCCAAAAAAAGATTTCAATCTCTCCAGACGCGAATTCGTCTGGCGCCGGTCTGGAGCTGGAGTATGTTCGGCGCGCAAGGAACCAGGCGCCGGCAAGGACACAATTCCCGCGAACACAGCCAATCCACCAGATAGAATTTTTTTCATCGAAGATCCTCCTTGATTTTGAGACTGGCGTGGCTGCGGCTTTAGGGGCCGGCAACCAGGAATAGAACAGGGAGTTGAGCTCCCATGGAGCGGTTATGGAACTGACATAGAGGCTAAATTATACCAATATCAACTTTGCTTATGCCCTAGAAGCGGGTGTAATTTGTAACCTAGATCACTTACTAGAACTGCTATGGACTGAGGCCATATTTAGTACTAACGGGTCTAGGTCAACCCAATCGCGGAACGGCCATTAATTGCATGATTTAAAGCGATTTATTTACCGTTACGGGCCCGTAACGCTAGGGATTTGCGCAGTTCTGTGGGATACTTCAGTATAGAACGGTTTGCAAGTCAAAAATGTCTCTGCTGGACGAGGCAGTCACTAAATACAATAAGCTGCTGGAAGGCGGTTCCGCCCATGATTTGTCGTGGGCCACAGAACTGCACGAACGCATGGAGAGCGAAAAGCTCTCTGCGGGCGGACGCCTGATCTGTCCCTTTCTGCGGCCAAGCTTTGTTTCGCGCCGCCAATATGAATCGCTGGTCCGTACGGGCGAAGCGCTGATCGGCGCTATCGACCGCATGGAGCAGATTGTTCTTACGAACCCTGCGCTGCTCGCCCGCCTCGAATTACTTCCCGCGGAGAAGATGCTGGCGTCAATCGATCCCGGTTATCAATCCCTGCAAGTGGCGGCACGGCTGGATACGCATCTGGTCAATGGGCATCTCCACTTCGTGCAATTCAATGCGGATTCGCCATCGGGCGCGGCTTACGCCGATGTGCTATCGAACCTCTTTTGGGATTTGCCGCCCATGAAGGAGATGCGCAAGAAGTATTCGCTGACCAAGACCGGAAGCCGCAAGCATCTCTTACATGCGCTGATCAAATCCTACCGGCTGTTCGGCGGCAAGAAGAAACCGAATATTGCTATTGTCGAATTCCGCCCTTCTTACCACTCCGCACAAAGCGAGTACGAATTGCTTCGCGAGTTTTTCCAGGAAGAAGGCTTTGCAACGGAAATCGTATCGCCGGAACAGCTGGAATATCGTAACGGCGTGCTGCGTAAGGGCGCGTTCGAAATCGATCTGATCTACCGCCGTCTGGGCGTGCAGGAATTTCTTATCCGATTTGATTTGACGCATCCTTTGGTGCGGGCCTATCGCGATCGCGCGGTTTGCGTGGTGAATACATTCCGCGCTGAGCTGGCGCACAAAAAGGCGATGTTCGGTCTGCTCACCGACGAGACCTTGACCGCCAAATTCCCCGCTGCTGAGCGAAAAGCGATTCGCGAACATGTGCCGTGGACGCGCCTGGTCTCCGCCACCAAGACGATATTCGAAGACAAGACGATCGATCTGCCGGATTTCATCACGCACAATCGGGAGCGTCTGGCGCTGAAACCGAACGACGATGCGGGCGATCTGCACACCTATTTAGGTTGGGAAATGGATGCCAACGAATGGGACCGGGCCGTAAAGCAGGCCATGCGCGCGCCTTACGTTGTGCAAGAACGCGTGGAACCCGTACGTTCCATCTTTCCCATGCTCAGTTTCGGTCAACTGGAATTTCGCGAGATGCAGGTGGATGTGCATCCGCATGCCTATCTCGGCAAAGTGCAGGGCTGCTCCAGTTGGCTCTCTTCCGGACGCAACGGCTTCTCTTCCGCGGCCGGAATCGTACCCACATTTATTGTGGATTCAAAAGCGTAACCTTGGAAAAGCGGACCGTCGCGCGCAGGTTCGCAACGCCCGCGGTGTAACGGTCGTCTGTTACGGAAAACGCCAGGGCGTCTTCCAGCCAGTCGTGCCAAACTCCGTCCGGATCGTGCGAAGCGGCCGTCAGCGTGTAATCGCCCGGGCAAAGCTCGCAACGGAACGCGAATGAAATCTCGAGCGCGTCGCCCGCTTCGCACGGACCTAACTTCAGCCGTTCCAGTTCCGTGTTGGTGCCATAAACATTGAGGCCGACGCGCGTGCGGATCATGATTCCTATCACCGGCTCCTCTACGGCCTGGTGAAAGCGTACGCGCACTCTTACGACGGCAAGTTCGCCACTTCGCCAAATCATAGTCGGCTGACCGTCTTCGCCGACGGTCTGAATGGCGGCAATCTCCGCGCGCCCATCGCCACGCCGCATGCGGGGCGAAAGCGGGGCGTTTACCGATGCGCCCCAGGCGCGGATACGTTGCGCGATGTGCTTGCGATATCCCGCGAGCGTCTCTTGCGGGTCGCCGCGGCCGGCCAGACGCCCCTCGTGCAACCACCAGATTTCATCCGCTAAACGAAGCAGCAGGTCTTCTTCGTGCGAGACCAGCAAAATGATCGACGATGCGCGCCGCATGCGCTCTAGGGCGATGGCGGCACGTTCGCGCACCAGGGCATCGTGTTGCGCGAGCGTCCCATCGATTAGCAGGAGTGGGGCAGGCGCAAGGTTCAATGTGTCTAGTGGACCTAACAGGTGAGCAGGTTCCGGCCGCTCGATAGTTCCCGATTCTGGTTGATCGATACCGGCAGCCAGTCTGAGCAAGCGTGTCTTTCCGGAGCCGTTCTCGCCAATAATGCCAATCACCGAACCGTCTGGAGCGGCAGCGTCGAAACCGGATAGAGGCGTGGCGAGAACCTGGCGGAAGGAAAGAGGCATAAAGGACTAGAATAGGGGCATGGTAGGCGCGGCGCAAATGTTTACGGTGGGAATTCCGACGCTGGCGGTCCTAAGTGGAATTCTTGTAAACAATGGTCGGTTCGACGATTTAAACGGCCGGATTCAAGATTTGCGACAGGATGTGAGCCAACGATTCGACGATGTCGATTGCCGGCTTGAAGATAGTCAGGTTCTCCTCCGCGCCGAATTCCTGCGTGTCGAGCAAGTGTTAGACGCCCGCCTGAAGCATCTCGAAGATAACAGCTAGATGGATCCCCAAACTCTGGCGCAGATGCGCGCCGATTGGAACGCCCGCGCGGCCGAAGACGCGAACTACTACGTCGCCTTCGGCCGCCGCGAGCAAGATGACGCGGAATTCCTGGCTACTGCTGCGGATGTCCTGCGCGATCTGGAATCGCAGTTTCCGCGCCTGCGCGAGCGCACCGCGGCGCTAGAAATCGGTTGCGGACCGGGACGCCTCATGCGGCCTATGAGCCGCCACTTTGGCGAAATCCACGGCGTCGACGTGTCTGACGAAATGATCCGATTGGCAACGGAACGCCTGCGCGACGTTCCCAACGCGCATCCGCATCGAGGCTCCGGCGCAGGTCTCGAGGTTTTCCCCGATAACCATTTCGATTTTGTTTATTCCTACGCCGTCTTCCAGCACATCCCCAGCCGTGAAGTCGTATTTCGCTATCTCGACGAAGCCCACCGCGTGCTCAAACCCGGCGGCGTGCTGCGCTGCCAGTTGAACGGATTGCCGCCGCACGCGCGTCAATACGATACCTGGAGCGGCGTGCGCGTCACGCCGGGCGAGATCGCGCAGTTCGCGCGCCAGCGCAGCTTTCCGTTACTCGCGCTTGACCCCATCTGGACGCAATACATGTGGATCACGTGCCGCAAGCGCGCCTCGGCATCGTTCGCGCCGCTCGCGGCGCCGCGTATCCGCAACATCACCAATGCCATCACTGGCGAAGCCGCCGCGCCAGCGTCCGGGCCTATGGCCGCGCTCTCCTTATGGATTGAGAACCTGCCGCCCGATAGCGATCTCAATACGCTTGCCATCGCGGCCGGGCAACTTCCGTGCCGCGTCAGCTATATCGGTGAACCCGCGAAAGACGGAGTTGCGCAAGTCAACGCGGCCTTGCCTCAGGGTCTGCGCACGGGTCTCGCGCCCATTGAAGTCTACGCCAACGGAAGTCTGCTATGCCCGCCGGCATGGGTGCGTATTATCCCCGCGGGGCCGGCGGTGCCGCATATCGTTTCTCTCGGCGATGGCGTCAACCTCATTTCGGGCAACGTCGTGGCTAGCGGCATGCTCAAGGCGGTAATGGTGGAAGTAGAACGCGCCGGCGAATTTCGCGCCACCGTCGGCGGCCGCGCTGCCGAAAGCGTCGACACGTTTTGCGTCGATCCGCTGTTCCAACGTTACGAGTTCAATTTTCCCGTGCCGCCAGGGACCGCCACCGGTCCCAACGAGGTGTGCGTGTGGTTGGGACGGCGCGCCTTCACCCCGGTCATGGTCGAGGTTGCGTAGTGCGCGGCATTGCGCCGTGGCTGGCCGTTGCCGCCGCTATCGCTTCTTCCTCGTGTGGTAGCCGGACTGCGTATCGTTTACGTGTTTTACCGCCTGGAACCATCGAACTGCACGCGCCGATCACGCTGCCAGCCGACACCGAACTCCGCGGCGTTCCGCAAGGGACCACGATCCACATGGCGCAAGATTTTAATGGGGCTGCTGCGATCGTGTTGCAGGGCGCAGGGCACTGGCTGCATGATTTTTCCATTGACGGAAATCGCGCCGCTCTGGAAATCCGGCAGGACTTGCCACCTTACGATCGGCCGTTCGCTGCCTTCACGGCGCACAACGGAATTCTGGCTGCCACAGGCGGCCGCTTGGAAATCGACAACATTCGCTTCCGCGAGATCGCCGGATTCGCCATTCTGGGCAGCCGTGTGAGCGGCGTCAGAATCGATCACGTGACGGTGCAGGATAGCGGCTCGCACAACCCGGCCGGCGGCAATAACGCAACCGGCGGCATCCTGTTGGAAGAGGGCAGCTCCGATTTCACCGTCATGGCCTGCACCTTTCGCAATATTCTCGGCAACGCCTTGTGGACGCACTCACTTTACACCTCGCCGCGCAATGAGCGCGGGGTCTTTGCGCGTAATCGCTTCGAAACTGTGGGGCGCGACGCCATACAAATCGGTCACGCCAAGAACGTAACCGTGGCCGATAACATCGCCACACGTATCGGCTTTCCTTTCGAAGCGCCGGATCTTGTAGGGCGCGCGATTCCCGTGGGGCTGGATACGGCGGGCAATGTGGAAGGCGCAGCCTATCTACGCAATCAGATCTCCGAGATCAACGGCAAATGCATGGATCTCGACGGGCTTCACGATAGCGAAATCCGGGGCAACGAATGCGTGAATCATCTTCGGCCCCAGGCCTATCCCCTGGGCAACTACGCCATCGTCATGAACGACACGAACCCCGATATGCGCACGCGCAACATCCGCATTGTGGGAAACCGCATCGAGCGCCCCGTGTTCGGCGCGGTCTTTGTCATCGGCGAAGATAATCTGATTGCGCGCAACCTGCTGCTCGACCTCAATACCGCGCATTGCAATCAGAACACCGCGCATTACCAGTGCAACTACGCCGCGGCCGACCCGCATATTCTCGAGGCAGGTATCTATTTGGGACGTGGCGCCGAACGCCCCGCGCCGGCGCGCGGCAACCGGGTAGAGGAAAACGTCATCACGGGTTGGGGAATGAAGACCGGCTGCGTTGTGTCGGCTCCGGATATTCCCGCTGAAGCGAATACGGTGCGCAACAACGATTGCCGCTGAGTTGCTACATCACGGGTCCGATTCGCCACGGCACGAATTCCTGATGCCCCAACCGCTCGGCGCACGTTCGCTGTCCGGAGGCGACTGCCAGCATCAGGTCGAATATCTCGCGGCCTACCTGTTCGATGGTGCGCTCGCCATCGGCGATAGCGCCGGCGTTCACGTCCATGTTGTCGCGCATACGGTGGTACATGCTGCTGTTGGTTGCGATCTTGATCACCGGAATCGTGGGGAATCCGATGGCGCTGCCGCGGCCCGTGGTAAAGGCAATCATGTTGCAACCGCCCGCCGCGAGCCCGGTCAGCGAAACCGGGTCGTAACCGGGTGTGTTCATGAAACAGAATCCCGGCGAAGAGATGCGCTCGGCGTATTGGTAGACATCGATCAACGGGGAAGCGCCGCCTTTCGCGACGGCGCCGAGCGATTTTTCCAGGATGTTGGTCAAGCCGCCTGCCTTGTTGCCGGGCGAGGGATTATCGTCAAAGCTGCCTTCGAAGCGATTGAGGTAGCGCTTATATTCGCGAATGGTGGTGAGCAGTTTCTCGGCGATTTCGCGGTTGCGCGCGCGTCGAACCAGCAGGTGCTCGGCGCCGATAATCTCCGTGGTCTCGGCAAGAACCGGGGTTCCGCCCAACTCCGCCAGCAGGTCCGAGCAATACCCCAACGCGGGGTTGGCAGTGACTCCCGAAAACGAATCCGAGCCGCCGCAGTTCAGGCCGAGCGTAAGGTTCCAGGCCGGCGCATCCGTACGACGCTCTTCGGCCGCCCGTTCGATGTAGCGGTCTATCGCCTTGCGCGCAGCCTCCACCGTGCTGCGAGTTCCTCCGCTATCTTGTAATGTCAAACCCGCCATACGGCCCGTAGCAAAGCCGTGATCTGAGCCCAGGTAGTGGTCGATTTGGTTGACCTCGCAACCCAGTCCAAGAATCAGCGCCCCTGAAACGTTGGGATGCGCCAGCACGCCGCCCAGAGTGCGGCGAAGCTGATCGAGATCGGAACCCGCGGACATTCCGCAGCCCTCGCCGTGGGGAAATGCCACGATGCCGTCCACGTTCTCGGGCAGCTTCTGGTCCGCGTAGCTCCGCGCGATCCATTCGGCGGCATGCGCGGCGCAGTTGCTGGCCGCGACCACCGCGATGTAGTTGCGCGTTCCCACGCGGCCATCTTCCCGGGCATAGCCTTGGAAAATCGGCGCGTTCACGCTATGCGCTGGGGGCGCAATATTAGTCGTGGGAAATTCGTACTCGAGCTCTAATTCCTCGAACGCCAGGTTGTGGGTGTGAATATGCTCGCCCGCCCGAATTGGATTGCGGGCGCGTCCGATGGCATGGCTGTAGCGATGAACCATCTCGCCCGGCGCAATGTCCCGAAGCGCGATCTTGTGTCCGGTCGGAATCTCCTGCCGGGAGGTAAGCCGCATCTCGCCGATTTGGAGTTCTGCACCGGCGGGAATGGTGACGCGGGCGATTGCCACATCGTCCTTCGGATGGAGGCGGATTACGGAATTTGCGGCGGTAGGAAGCTTTTGAATGTCGAGCAGCATTGGAGCTACAACCATTTTGTCATCAAATCCCGGTGATGCGTCTCGAATCCAGCCCGCTGGTAGAGACGCAAGGCGCGCTGGTTGTCATGCGCCACTTCGAGGCGGAGGGCGCTCATGCCGCGTGTTCGGCACCAGTCTGCGGCGAAGGCAATGGCGTGGGCGCCCAGTCCCCGGCCGCGCCACGGCTCTCCGAAGTAGAGTTCGTCCAGCAGGCCGAAGGCGCCGCCGAACTCCAGGCTGAAGCAAGCGGTGACGGCCAGATATCCGGCGATCTTTTCGTCGACGTGGACCAGCCAAACCCCGCCGGCTTCCGGATGCCGAAACAGCCATTCGGCGGCGCGGCGGGCGCCGGGGCGATCATGCGAACCTCCGGCCTCAGTGTAAAGACAGCTCATCAGATCAAGCGCGGCGTCGAGCGTTGCCGGCGTCACCGCTACAAAATCGGGTTGCATTGTTCTGGCCTTTATAATAAGAAAAATGCCAAGAAGAATGCCGCGCCTGCCGTGGCTGGCGCTGCCGCTGGCATACTTCCTCTACTTTTTTGGATTGACGGCGGCGGGAGTGATCGGCCCGGACGAACCGCGGTATGCATCGATCGGCCGCGCTATGGCGAGCAGCGGCGATTGGATTACGCCACGGCTATGGGGCGGTGCCTGGTTCGAAAAACCGGCGCTGCTGTATTGGATGACAGGCGCCGCGTTTCGTGCCGGTCTCGGCCCGGATCTTGCGCCGCGGCTGCCGATCGCTCTGCTCTCCGTGGCATTCCTCGTCCTCTTCTGGTGGATTCTCTGGCGCGAATTTGGATGCCTCACGGCCTGGATGGGGACGCTGATTCTGGCGACTTCGGCCGGCTGGTGCCTGTACAGCGAATCCGGCGTCACCGACATCCCACTCTCTGCAACTTTCGCCGCCGCCATGCTATTTGCGATTCCGTGGATCGAGAAACGCGACACGCGGTTGCTTCCCTGGGCCGGTTGCCTGTTCGGGCTGGCGGTGTTGGCCAAAGGTCCGGTCGCCCTAGTCTTGGCAGCGCCCTTGGCTTTGCGATGGCGGGATCTGCTGGACTGGTTCAAACCTCGCGTGATACTTCCATTTCTGCTAATCGCTACCCCATGGTATATCATTTGTTTTCTGCATAATGGGTCGCCATTCATCAACGAATTCTTTTGGAAGCATAATGTGGGTCGATTTACCAGCGGCGAGTTGCAGCATCGCCAGCCGGTCTGGTTTTACCTGCCCGCGCTCGCCGTGCTATTCCTGCCTTGGAGCGCGCTCGGTCCGCTGGCTTTCCGCAACGCGTGGCCGCTAGATTGGCGGCGTCGTTTCCTGCTGCTGTGGGCAATCTGGCCGGTGTTGTTCTTTTCTATTTCCGTGAACAAGCTTCCGGGTTATATCCTGCCCGCGTTTCCCGCGTGGGCGGCCCTGCTGGCAATCGGCTTGGCGGAGATTCCCAAAGCGAGGGTGTGGCTGGCTATCGCGGCGCTCTCGACCGTGGCCTTCGCGATCGCCGCTCCGTTAGTGGATATCGGGGGACTCTCCCGCACGGCGCATCCGGTCTTCAGCCTCGTGTGGCTAGTGCCCCTTTCTGTCGCAGCGGGCGCATGGCTGCTCGATGTGAGAGGCAAACGTCTTGCTGCCGTTTCCTTAATCGCGATCGGCGCCGCCGCTGGAATTGTTTATTTGAAGATCGAGATGGGGCGCAAAGCCTTCGCGCGCGAGTTGTGGATGAAAGTCGAGAGCCGCGCCGCCCAAACTTGCGTGGCGCGATTGGAGCGAAGCTGGCGCTATGGATTGAACTACTATTCGATTAAGCCGCTGCCGGATTGCGCGGCGCAGGAACGGGCAGTTCAGATCGTCCAGACCGGCAATGAACCGCCTGAGATCAAAACGGTTGACCCCCATTGACCGGACATTGTACAGTCACGTAACGGTTAACCGCGATGATTCTGCCTCAAACCTACCTGGCTGCGCTATGCGTGATGATTCTCAGCATGCTTTGTTGGGGCTCTTGGGCAAATACCTACAAGGTTTCGAAGTGGCGGTTTGAACTGTACTATTTCGATTTCGCTTTGGGCTTGCTCGTGACTTCGTTGGTGATTGCGTTGACCGCCGGCAGCATGGGCTTCGATGGCTTTACGTTCTTCGACGACCTGGTCCATGCCGCGAAACGCCAATGGTTCTTCGGATTCGCGGGGGGAGTGGTCTTCAACCTAGCGAATATGCTGCTGATTGGCGCTATCGCCGTAGCCGGCATGTCCGTGGCGTTTCCCATTGGAATCGGCTTGGCGTTGATTATCGGGGTAGGTTTAAACTACATCATTAGACCTTCGGGCGATCCGCTCATGCTTTTCGGCGGTTGCGCCATCATCATCGCCGCCATTCTAGTCTGCGCCACCGCGTACCGCTTGATTTCAAATGTACGTCACGAAGAAGAGGCTAAGGCCGGCTTGGCTGCAAGCACACGCCGTCCGTCAGTTGCCAAAGGCGTGATCCTCTCCGTATGTAGCGGCGTGCTGATGGGTCTGTTCTTCCCTTTGGTCGCGAAAGGGCAGGAAGGCGAGCTTGGATTGGGTCCCTATGCCATTGCCGTGGTGTTCGCCGGGGGAATCTTCCTTTCTACTTTTGTCTTCAACCTGTTCTTCATGAATTTGCCGATTACTGGTGAGCCTCTTGAGTTTAGAGACTATTTCCAGGGCCCCTTTAAGGCTCATTTGATGGGATGGCTGGGCGGCGCGATATGGATTGTTGGCGGCATCGCGGCGTTTACCGCCGCGAGCACGGAATCGGTTCACGTTGGGCCTGCGGTCAGTTATGCCATGGGACAAGGAGCGACCTTAATTAGCGCGCTTTGGGGCGTTCTCGTGTGGAAGGAGTTCCGCAGCGGCGGCTCGGCAATTAAGGCGTTACTGGCTCTAATGTTCGTACTTTTCGCGGTAGGCCTGACGCTGGTCTCCATTGCGCCGCTTGTCGTGCATCCTGGTTAGGCAACAGCGTCCGAAACCATATCAGTTTTCCGTCGGTGTCTTTTCGATGTGATCCACAATCACGATATCGACGGGTAGCTTCTTTGGTTCTAACTTGAGCCCAAGTTGCTCCTGAATGGCGCCAATCAGGGTCGGTGCCGGGTCGCTTGATCCAGCCAATCCGCCTGGATCGCCGCCTGCCAGGCCACCGCCGCCGGGTGGCGGCGGAGGAGGGGGCGCCATCCCGCCGCGTCCCATCATGCCTTCGGGCGCGAACTCCAGATTGAAATCGTATTTTGCGGGTAGCCCCGTCTGATCGATCACCGGCCGCGCCAATTGGTTGCCGAGAAAATCGCAGAGCTGGCTAATGGTTTCCTGCGCGGCGGTCATGCGCATTTTTCCGTTCATCCCCATTACCATCATTCCCCGGCCACCGGCCGGAAACTGCGGGAAGCCATTCTTGTCCATCTTCGGAGGACCGGGAGGTCCGGACGGGGCTGCGCCGTCAGCAGTGGGCGGCGCCTCAACCGATGGTTTCAATTTCGCCCCACTCTTGGCGACAGTGAGCGCGTAGGCCTGCATCTCTTTCTCCTCGTGGTGCACCTTCATGCCAAAGCGATCAGCCAGCAGGTTTTGTAGCATAACGCGTACATCCTCTTTGGTGGCGCCAGGGGGAACTTTGACCAGAATGTCAAAATGTACATCATCAAGTGAATTAGGAGCTGTTAGTTGGAATCCTTTGATATTAAATGCGTTCTGAATCAAAAGACGCAGCGGAACGTTGGTGTAGGTGATCTGGCCCGGATCGCGGGTTTCGGGCCCACCATTTATTCCAATCATGTTCCGGCCGGCTTGCTGAGGTGCGGCAGCCTTGATGGAGGCAACCTCGAATTCCAGTTTGGCGGCTGTCTGGCCATACGCCAAGGTACAGCCGAAGGCTATGAGCACAGCGATACGCATCTTTACTTGATACCACAGGAGTCGATACCGCACGACTTGGCCCACGCGGCCGGGCGCCGGCCGCCGTTCATCGAAACATGCGCGTATCAAACTCAAACGGTTCCGGGTCTTGGAACTGGATGGCGGAAAAGTCAGGGTGGGCTGGATTCAGCAGTAGATTCCATTCGCCGCAGATTGCCGCCGAAGGAACCAGCATCGCCACACCTGCGCCGCTACGAATCCAGTCATCTCCAAAGCGCCGCAAAGACTCGTCCCGGGTTCGAAGCCAATCGGCCGGCAGCGTCTGGGGGTCAAGCCGGTGAATCGGCGCGCCTTCTGGAATGACGCCCTCGATCCAAACCAGATCCGGCGGTCTGAGATTCGGTTCCAGGTTGACGAACGTCTCAACCGCCGCGAGCGCCAGAGAAGTGGAGGCGTAGACTACCGGCACGCCGCGGCTATTCCAGCGGCCTCCGAAGAGACGGGCGCCTTCGCCGGTCGCCGCCTGCGAGGCGTAGCGCTTGCGGCAAATCCGCCAGAACCGCACTAACTGTAGACGCCATAGGCAATGCGCCCAAGGACGTCTTCGACCATGCGCGCGCCCATATCGGTATCCAGTTGATCCAGGGGTTTTTCACCGCCCAACGCGCGGTTCGGAGTGCGCAGCCACTCATTGGCGGTTTCCGGATCGCCGATCATCTCCACCGCATTGGCGTAGACTCGCGCCATGCGGACCGTGCGATCCGACTCGGCTGGGGTCAGCGGCTTTTCCTGGCTCATCCGCCTGGTCAGAGTCCGTTGCGGTATGCCGAGCTTATGCGATAAATCGGCGTTGCCCAGGTGAAGCTTTTGTGCAAGCGCGGTGATAGCGGCCACCGGCAACCCTTTCCGGACAAGAAGAGCCAAATCCGCAGGTCGTGTAATGGATTTGCCGAACACCTTTGGGCCACCCAGCGCCTCTACAATTGCTTCTGTCATATTTGGCCTCCTGGCTACTTATAATACGCCATTTGGCGTCAACCCGCAACGTATTTCGGCAGTCATCGCTTAAGGAAAAGATAGACCGCCATTCCTATTCCGATCACGATGACCGTCTTCCGAACCGCAGCGGCGCCCGCTTTGCGCGCCGCGCCCGCGCCCCCATACCCACCCGCGAGCGCACCCGCGACCATGATCAGAACATACGGCCAGTAGACCATGCGAGCCACCACGAAATAGACTGCGGCGATTCCGTTAATCGCACCGCCCAACACCACTTTAAGGGCGTTCATCTCATGTATATCTTTCAATCCGAGGATGCCAAGGGCGGCCAGCATCAGAATGCCGATACCGGCGCCAAAATATCCGCCATATAGGCCTACGCAAAGCTGAAAGAACATCGCGCCGGCCAGCCACGATCCGCCTCGGGGGCCAGCCGTCTTGGCCGTGCCGAGGGCGCGTTGCACCCTTCCTTGAACCATGAAAAGCACGGTAGCGAAAAGGATAAGAAACGGCACCACGCGGTCAAACACGGAGGACGGCGTCATGCGGAGAAGAATTGCGCCCGCGATTCCGCCAACCAGGCTGGGGACGACGAGCGCCCAATGAGCGGGCTCCACCGCGCGAATTTCGCGGCGGTAGCCGACAAGACTGCCGATGGTGCCGGGCCAGATAGCCACGGTACTGGTGGCATTGGCCGTCACGGAATCAAGCCCGAGCCCGATCAGGGTAGGGAAGGAGACGAGGGTTCCACCGCCCGCAACGGAATTAATCGCGCCGGCAAGAAAGGCCGCGCCAAACGCAGCGGCGCCACGGGGAACATTGAGCGGGAGCATCCAATCGATTGTAGGACGGCGAGGTTGGACCACGCACTCGAAACAGCGCTTTCCTTGCTATTCTTTGCCGGCTGTGACGCAATCGCCGCACACGTTTATCCGATGGATTTCACCGCGATGGTTTGGCGGCGGTAAGAAGGGCCATCATTTCTTCGGCGCGGTAGCGGCTTTCGCGCGCGCTTTTCGATCTTCGGCGTGCGCCTGGGCCTCTTGGTGCGGGTCGGGTGGTTGGGGCGCATCGTCGCCAAACTTGAGCACAACCACCTTCACCCGCTGACGTCCGAATTTTTTCGCTTCCGCCCGGCTGGGCATATAGACGTCGATATGATGGCCGTCCACCTTTCCGCCGGTGTCTTCGACAGTGTATTCGCCCGAATACCGACCGGCGCCATAAATACGGATGCGGCTATTGAGCGGCAAAATGTTCCGATCGGCTGCCACAGTGCCAGGATGCGACCACTTTCCGGAAGAGCCTGTGCCCTCCACGGAATAAGCTGTGGCGATGAAATAGCGGATGGTGGGCCGGTGACGCTTCGTCGGCGATGACTGCGCTGCGGAAGCAGGCGTCGGAAGGGCCAAAGCAATGAGAAGCGACGGCAAGTATTTACTTAGCATGGTAAATGAGGCGGCAGAGGAATGGTGGCACGCGATAGCTGTTCCTGCTATGGCTATGGTACGGCATTCCGGTCGCGCGATTGACCAGCCTGAACAATTCAATCAGGCCCAGCGCGCAGGCAGCAACGGCAATAGCCAGCGGTTTGTCTCCGGCTCTTCCATGCGTTACGCCGGAAGCGCCAAGTCTGAAGAAGCCCTCGCCCAGATGACTCAGTTCCCCAGTTCCCCCCTGAGCCACATTCACTGGACCGCCACCGAAGAGCACGGAAAGCATTCTTCCGCCCCATCCGTCGGTTTGCATAGCGCCGGATAGAAGGCGCGAACGCGGCTGGCATTTTGTGTTCCACGGTGTCGTCCTCGCGACGGTAGCCGGCCAGGTGTTGGCCTGCTGCTCTTAGCGAACTAAGCGCCGGCAATCCCAGTCGACGATTCGATCCGTCCGTCGGGCCCCAGGCGGAACACGCTGGTCCCGCTCATCCGTTCCATGCCATCCGCGGAAACGGCGATCCACTCGGCCAACGCCGTTCCCTGGCAATGGCGCACGGGGCCTTTGCGGCGCAGCGAAATTCCCGGCATGAAGCGTTGCGCCGCGGCAATGTGCGCGCTTAGGTCGCCGACGCCGTCGAGAAGGCTGAACCGGTCGCGGAAACTTATTTCGGGAACGGCGATGGCGGCCAGGGCGGCGTCCCGTTCCGCGGCGTCCGCAATTATCCACGCCGCGTACCAGGCGTCAATCAATTCCGCTGCATTGGCATGGATCTCATCCGCCACGGCGTTGCCGAAAAGCGAAAGCTGGAATCTCCATCCCTGCACGTGCAGATCGCGCACCGAAGCATCCGTGAATTCATGCGTCAGATTTAGCTCCGTGGCGTTGCCGAGCGGGCGCAGCGTAATCGTGACGCGGGAAGCGCCGGGCGGTATGGGCTTTCCGCTGGCGTATCCATAGGTGAAAACGATGCGTTCGCCGCTGACGATCTCCAACACCTCGCCCGCCACCTCGATGCCGTTCGGATGCCGGATCTTTAACGCGCCGCCGGGCCGCGCGTCGATTGAGGAGCCGGCGCCCCACCACGTGGCCCAGCGTGGAGTGTCGGTGAAGAAGCGGAAAACCGTTGCCGGAGAGGCTTCGATTGTGACGGTGCGTTCGAGTGAGTGAGGCAGAATCATGGCATTAGGCTTTCTTGTTATCGGAAGGGATCCGCGCGGATCGCGGCCGCGGCCCGCGACGCGATTCTTCCAACTCCGCGGCCAGTTTTAAACGCGAAAGTGAATCGCTCCACATTTGTTCCAGCATTTCGCCTACTGGGCCGAGCGCCTCGCGTCGTGCGCGGTAATAGTGGAATCGGCTTTGCGATCGTGTCTCGACCAATCCAGCGTCGAGAAGCCGCTTGAGCTGCAACGATATGGCGCCGAACGTTACGTCCGGCATCTCGCGGTGAATATCGCCCGCAGTCCGTTCCTCATTCCATATCAACCGGAGAATCTCACGGCGGCGGGGTGATGCCGCGGCGGCAAGGATGAGAGGTTGGGGCGCCACAGAATAAATTTAGAATAAACTAAAATATGTGTCAAGAGGTCTTTGTGCGAAATAACTTAATAGGGGGTTTGGTACTGCTCAATACATCTGAGATGTCATCGTGGCAGTGCCCATGCACTACTATTCCCGGAGATTTAAATGTCCATGCATAAATATTTAGTGGTATTTTCGGCTGCGCTTCTCATGGCCGGGTGCTCGCGAACCGCTGCCAACCATGTTTCGGCTCAAGGCCCCTCGCCCGAACCGGTGGAGCGGAGTGTGGCGAGCCAGCCCACGGCGCCGGTTACGCAACCCACTTATAGTCAGCCCTTGTCCGAAGCAGCCGCGGCGCCCGCACCGCCTCCCGCCGCGTCGCAATACGCGCCGACCATTCCTGCGGGGACAGCATTGCACGTGCGTTTGGATGAATCGATGGGAACGAAGCACGAGCGAACTGGCGAGCGCTTTTATGCAACGCTTTCCCAGCCGGTCTCTCATGATGGCGAGATACTGCTGCCAGCGGGAACGCGATTCGTTGGACACCTCACGGAGTCAAAATCATCGGGACGGCTCAAGGGCCGCGCCGTTCTGGCCGTTCGCCTGGATGCCATCGACTGGCAGGGTCGCCGGTATGCGATTCAAACGTCTGACATTGTTTACGCCACCCGGGGCCATAAACGGCATGACTTTCGCTGGATTGCGGGAGGCGGCGGACTGGGCGCAGTCATCGGCGGCATCGCTGGCGGCGGAGGCGGCGCACTTATTGGAGCGGCGGCAGGGGCCGGCGGCGGGGCCGTAGGCGCGTTCGCCACTGGGAAAAAACAGGTTCATCTGCGCGCCGAGACGCCTCTCACATTCCGCCTGCGGACGCCGGTTCAGTTATAAGGGCACGTTCTGCGCGCACCCCTTGACTATCTACAATTCCTCTTCTATTGTAGATAGTCACAGTATGGGGAAACCGAGCGCTCTTGTCCAAGGCACTTTGGATTTTCTGATTCTGAAGACCATTGCGCTTGAACCAAAGCACGGTTGGGCTATCGCCAAGAGAATCCAGCAGGTTTCGAAGGAAGCCCTGCAGGTGCAGCAGGGTTCGCTCTACCCGGCTCTCCACCGTTTGGAACACCAGGCATGGATCAAAGCGCACTGGGCCGCGACCGAAACCGGCCGGCGCGCTAAGTTTTATTCGCTGACCCGCGCGGGCCGTCTTCACCTGGAAAAGGAGCTAGCCAATTGGGATCGCCTTTCGCGCGCCATTAATTTAGTGGTGCATGAGGTCTAGGCAATGCGCGCTCTCGCCAAACTGCGTCTTCGCCTTCGATCGCTTGTTTATCCCGGCCGAGCCGAGCGCGAACTGGATGACGAAATTCACTTCCATCTGGAGGCGCAGATTGCCGAGAACGCCGCGCTGGGCATGACGCCCCCGGAAGCGCGGGCCGCAGCTTTGCGCGATCTGGGCGGATTACCGCAGATCGAAGAGGCTTGCCGGGATACCCGCGGAACATCTGCCTGGGAAGGCTCCCTTCGCGATCTTCGGCATGGCGCTCGCCTGCTGCGGAAGAACCCGGCATATGCGGCCTCTTCCATTTGCGTTCTTGCGTTGGGCATCGCCGCTGCGACGGCTATCTTCAGCGCGGCCTGGTCGGTTCTGCTGCGTCCTCTTCCATTTCCGGCGCCGGACCGTATCGTGCGGCTTTGGGATACGTTCGGTAATCCTGGAAATCTCGCGCCGGTCTCATACCCAAACTTCCGCGATTGGCGGGTCTGGAACGAAAGCTTTACAACGATGGCGGCGTTCCAGGAAGGAAACACCGTGCTTACCGGTTGGGGCGAGCCGACCCCGTTGCAAACGATCGCCGGCTCCGCAAGTTTCCTCGATGTGCTGGGTATTCGACCGGCGCTCGGGCGCAATTTCCGTACGGAAGAGGAGCGCCCTGGCGCGAATGACGGCGCCGATTCCGTTATCCTCAGCGACCGGCTTTGGCGCGGCCGATTCGGCGCCAGCGCATCGATCATTGGAAGCCGCGTGACGCTGGGACGCAAGCCTTATGTGGTAATCGGCGTGCTGCCGCCGGCCTTCAACACGTTTACGGGCAGCGGCGAAACCGACGTCTGGACCACGCTCGCGGGTTCGGAGCGCGTGTGGCCAGGAATGAAGCGGCCGCTCAACGAAGAGCGCGGCATCAGCAATCTGAACGTGATCGGCCGCCTGAAACCTGGCGTTTCCTTGGAACGCGCGCGCGCCGACATGGGACGCGTAGCGGCGCTGCTCGAGCGCAATTATCCCGCGGACAATCCGCACGAGGGCGTCGCGATTGAGAGCCTGCAGAACGCGGCTACCGACCATCTTCGCCCCATGCTCGTGGTCTTGCTGTGGGGCGCGGCCGCAGTTTTGTTGATTGCGTGCGCCGATGTTAGCGGCCTCGCGCTGGCGCGCATCACGGGGCGTCAGCGGGAGATCTCGGTCCGTTCGGCCATGGGCGCCGGCAAGTGGAGAATCGCCCGGCAGTTGCTGGCCGAGAGCTTGCTGCTGGCCGCGTGTGGCGCCGCGGCCGGCGTGCTTCTTGCCAACCTGTTCGTACGCTTCCTGACGGTGTTTCTGCAACTCGCGCCCGGCGCGTTTGTCGTGTCGTGGCCCGCACTTGCGTTCGCCTGTGCCATATCCGCGCTTTCGGCGATTGTCTTCAGCCTCGTGCCCGCCGTACACGCGCTCCGTTTCGACCCTTTGCATGGCTTGAACGAAGCCGCGGCCAATGTCACCCCAAGCGCGCGCCAGAAACGTCTGCAAAGCGCTTTGGCCGCGGGCCAGATCGCGCTCGCCATGGTGCTGTTGAGCGCATGCGGATTGCTGGCGCTCAATATGATTCACCTGCAATCCGCCGATTTGGGCTTCGATCCGCAGCGCACCTTTACCTTTCAGATCGGCCTGCCATCCGCGCGCTATCCCCAGTCGGACCACGCGCGCTTTGTCAACCAGCTGATCGCCGGCCTTCGGGGCATACCCGGCGCGCAGGCAGTCTCGGCCAGTACGCAAATGCCTTTTCGAAGTTTCGTGCCGCGCACTGTGCTGGATAGCGTCGATGGGAAACCCATCGAATTGCGCGACCGGCGCGGTATCGTCTATTCGCCCATCACACCGGATTATTTCAGCGCGCTAAACATCCCATTGCGGCGCGGCCGCGCGTTCACGGCAAATGATATCGCTTCAACGGCGCCGGTCGTGATTCTCAACGAAGCCGCCGTGCGCCGCTATTTCGGAAAAGCCGATCCGATTGGCCGCCCGATAGAACCCGAGATGTGGAACGGGTCCGGCAGTTCCACGCAACCGCGAACCGTGGTCGGGGTCGTGGGTGACATAAAACTGCAGCGCGCGGGCGAGAGACCGTTGGAGACGGTGTATTGGCCCATGGCGCAAATCCCGTCGGAGACTGTCTATTGGATTGCCATCCGCACCGCGGGTGACCCGCTCACCCTCGCCGCCGCCGCGCGCGAGCAACTGCGGCGCATGGATCGCGAGATGCCTTTCTATGAGGCCAGCCCGCTAGCAGCCGCCGTGGAATCGTCGTTCTTGCAGCCGCGCTATAACACCGCGCTAGTTGCATTTTTCGCCGTGCTGGCGCTCCTGCTGACGGCGGTCGGCCTCTATGGAAACATCGCGTACTCGGTCTCGCAGCGTACCCACGAAATCGGCATACGCCTCGCGCTCGGCGCCGGCCGCGATGGCGTACTGCGCCAGTTTGTGCGCACAGGCCTCGCAATGGCTGTCGCCGGCGTCGCGATCGGGCTCGCATTTGCCAAAGGCGCCACGCGCATTATGCACAGCCTGGTCTTTGGCGCATCGCTAGATGAACCGGTGACCTTTGCATTCTCCGCGGGGGTCTTGATTGCAGTGGCGCTGGCCGCTTCTTACATACCGGCGCGCCGGGCCGCGTGCATAGACCCTATGCGCGCTCTGCGCAACGACTAGGGCTAATACTGAGTCCGGACGATCGTGAGAAAATCAGATGGGATTGTATGACGAACCCTAGTGAATTGCTTTCCGACGATCTGTTGCGGCAAGTGGAGGAAATGGCGCTCACCCAGCACCGTAAAGCCTCCGAAGTCATACAGGACGCCGTGCGCAAATATCTGGACGAGCAAAGCTGGGTGCAATTCGTCGAGCGCAATGAGCGGCGGGCGAAAGCCATGGGCATCACAGAAAGCGACGTCGACCGGCTCATCTCGGAATACCGGGCTGAAAACCAGCACGAGCGCTAGTGCTGCGGGTTACAGTCGACACCAACATCTTCGTTTCCGCACTGGTTTTTCCGGGCGGCAAGCCGTTCGAGCTTCTTGAGCTCGCGCGTGAGGGCAAAATCAATCTCACCGTCTCAGAGGCGATCCTCGATGAAATCGGGGGCGTGCTCGCCCGAAAATTCGCGTGGCCTCCGGAAGATATTGCAGACGCTCGCAAGTGATCACCGGCATGGCGCGGACGGTAAAACCAGCGGTGCAGCTAGACATCATAAAGGAAGACCCGTCCGACAACCGCATTCTGGAATGCGGCGCAGCAGCCGGATCCGAATTTATCGTGTCCGGGGATAAGGATTTGCTGCGACTCGGTTGTTACGACAGTATGCGCATTTTGAATGTCTCCGATTTCCTGGTGGTGGCGCGCGCACAGCGCCAAGAGCAATAGGCATTTCCCCTAACCCACCACGACGACTGTAATCTCGCCCGGCCCGTGTACCCCTCGCACCAGAATCTGTTCGATATCCGCCGTGCGGCTTGGACCGGTGATCAAAACCATTGAGCTGGTCAGTTCCGCGGGATTCGGCAGAAGCGTGAACAGTTCATCCAAACTGCCGAGGATGCGCTCTGCCGGCACAATCGCTAAATGCGCCGGCGGCAGCAGCGAGATCATGCGCGCTTCCGACGTACTCGATAACATCACCAGCGTTCCGGTATCCGCCAGAGCATAATCCGCGCTGGTAACTCCGATATCGTACGTCGCGCACAGCTCGCGCAGCTCCTCACGACGCGTGACGTCGCTGCGTACGCCGGGCAGCTTCGTAATGCCACATTCGACAAGAAACGGCGCATTTGAGGCGACGGCCGTCTTTCCCGCCAGCAGGTTTGCCGCAAACGCGCACGCATCGACGGGGTTCGCGGCGCGATACGTCTTTCCCGCCAACGCTTCCACCTGCGTCAGCATGGAAGCGATGCGCGTCTCGCGATCCACCGCCGGGGCACGCAAACGCACCTCTGGCGCCACCCCCGCCGGCTGTCCCTCGCTACGCCCCAGCGCGGTGCGGACGCGATGCAGAATGTGCTCGCGCGACATTAGCGGCGGCCCCAGATATCGCGGAATGCCTTCTTCGGCATGGGTGGAAGATTCCGCTGGCTCGTCCACGCGCGCACCGGCCCCACTCTGGGAATCGGCAGGCGCCGTCCAACTCGCCCCGCCATCGAATAAATGCGAGGGTGGGTCATCATCCATGCAAACAGGCGATAGGAGAGCTTTTCCAGCCTATTCTGTTTTTCCCGCGTCTCCGCCTTCTTAACATCGGAGCGTAAATCGAGCAGCACTTGTGGGATGTCGATCTTCACTGGGCACACTTCCGCGCAGGCGCCGCACAGGCTGGAAGCGAACGGCAGAGCGGGCTCGTGCGTCACGCCCATGAATTGCGGAGTGATAATGGCGCCGATGGGCCCCGAATAGACCCAGGGG
This sequence comes from Bryobacterales bacterium, assembly GCA_963703295.1. GTDB lineage: Bacteria > Acidobacteriota > Terriglobia > Bryobacterales > Bryobacteraceae > PALSA-243. The sequence continues at coordinate 4,954,616 of OY969810.1, read as the reverse complement.
AAGCTATGGCCGCCGATCTTGCGATACACCGGGCATGTATTCAGGCACGCCGCGCAACGTATGCAGTAGAGCGATTGGCGCTTGCCGCGATCGGGCAGAAGTTTGGTGCGTCCGTTGTCGAGCAGCACCACGTAGAATTCATCCGGCCCATCGATTTCGTCGCGGCGGCGCGGCCCGCTGAGGAATGATGTATAAACCGAGAGCGCCTGGCCGGTAGCGCTGCGCGCCAGCAGTTTAAGAAACACCGCCAGATCTTGCGCGCGCGGAATCACCTTCTCAATGCCCGCTATGGCGATGTGAATCTTCGGCGCCGAAGTGGTCAGCCGCGCATTGCCTTCGTTCTCGATGATCGTCACGGCGCCCGAATCCGCCACCAGAAAATTGGCCCCGCTGATGCCGATATCCGCGTCCAGAAACTTCTGCCTCAGCACGCCGCGCGCGGTTTGGGCTAAACGTTCGGGAACCGTCTCATTGCCCGTGTGCAGTTCACGTTCAAAGATTTCAGCCACGTCGTAGCGCGTCATATGGAGCGCCGGCGCGACGATGTGATACGGCTTCTCATGCGCCAGTTGCAGGATATACTCGCCAAGATCGGTCTCTACGGATTCGAGGCCGTGATGCTCCAGGCGTTCGTTGAGATCGACCTCCTCTGTGGTCATCGATTTCGATTTAACAATCAGCCGCGCGCCGCGTTGTTTGGCCAGGCCCAGCACGAAATCGGAAACTGCCGTTGCGTCTTTGCAATACACCACCTTGCCGCCGTGCGCGACTACATTGCCCTCGAACTCTTCCAGATAGTGATCCAGGTTCGCGATGGCATGGGCTTTAATGGCGTTTGCCTGCGTGCGCAGTTCCTGGTAATCGGGCAGCGTATCGGCCGCCACGCTCTCACTGCGTTTATCCTTGAGCCGGCCGGTAGCGGTGTAGACCGCCAATTGCAGGTTGGCATCGGCCAGCGTGCTGCGGATCTTTTTGTCGAAAGTCGCCGACATACGTTAGCGGCTCGCCAGAACTTCTGCCAGGTGCATGGTGCGGATCGGCGACCCGGCCCGCGTGAGCACTCCTTGAATCTGCATCAGGCAGCTCGAATCGAGCGATACCACGGTATTGGCTCCCGTCTGTTGGATGGCGTCGATCTTGGTACGCGCCATCGCGCCCGATAACTCAGGGAACTTCACGGAAAACGTGCCGCCGAATCCGCAGCACTCTTCGGCCGGCGACATTTCTCGCAGCTCGAGACCGCGCACCTTCGCCAATAGGCGGCGCGGCGCTGAGCGGATGTGCAGTTCTCGAAGACCATGGCACCCGTCGTGGAACGTGACGACGTCTTCAAAGCGCGCGCCCACGTCTTCCACTTGCGCGACCTGAGTGAGGAATGTCGAGAATTCGTACACGCGCTTTCCCAGCGCATCGATGCGCGCGAATGTGTCGGGCTCCTTCCGAAACAGGTCGTGAAAGTGGTGGCCGATCATTGAGGTACAGGATCCCGACGGAACCACCACATATTCGCTCGATTCGAAAGTTTTCAGAAAGTGACGCGCTACCGCGCGCGCCTCGTTGCGATAGCCGCTATTGAATGCCGGTTGGCCGCAGCAGGTCTGGTCGCGGGGGAAATCGACGGTGTAGCCGAGCCGTTCGAGCACTTCCACCACCGCCATTCCGGCAGCGGGAAATAGCTGATCGCCCAAGCAGGTGACGAAGAGGGAGACGCGTTGGCCCACGGAAGTTTCGATTGTATCAGTTGCGGGCGTTGCCCCATTAGCCGCCGTCGCCCTTCACCTTACCCGCGAAGAGACTCGTTATTGCTCGCGCAACGCCGACGATGGATCAAGCGCCGCCGCACGGTGTGCGGGGATCCACGTGGCCAGCGCGGCGATCAGCAGGAAGAACCCGACCATCGCGGAAAACGTCAACGGGTCCGTCGGCTTGATCCCCACCAGCATCGTGCTCATTGCCTGTGTCAAGAGGAGCGCCGCGACCAATCCCGCCGCAATGCCGGCCGCGCTCAAACGCAAACCATATCCAATCATCAGGCCAAAAATGCCGGATGGCGCGGCGCCCAACGCCATGCGTACTCCGATCTCCGCCGTGCGCTGGCGAACCACCGTCGAAAGCACGCCATATAGACCTACACCCGCCAGTAGCGCCGCGATTGCGGCGAACGCGGCAATCAGCAGAAGGGAAAAACGCGTGCCGGTTTGCGCGCGCTCGACAACCGAATCCATCGTCTGTACGTTTGTCAGCAAGCGTGTGCGATCGAGTCTAGTCATTGCCGAGCGCACTGCGGCCGCGTATCGCACAGGGTCGCCATGCGTGCGTAAGGCCCACGCCGCAACATTGCCATGTCCCCAGAACCCATCGGGAAGATAGCCCTGTTCCCGGCCTGGCTCGGCAAGGGAAGTCATGCGCTGATGCGCGGCCACGCCGACAATCTCGAACCATTCCGGTTCGCCGGTGCGGAAGCGGCTGAGGAAGCGCTGGCCCACCGCGCCGTTGGGGAATGCCTTAGCGGCGAGCGCTTCATCGATAATCATGCGCCTGACTTGCGGATTGTTGTCCGTTTCGTCGAACGCGCGGCCGGCGACGATGGGCGTTCGCATGGCTTCAAAATAACCGGGCAGCACGGTCTCCACATCGAACGCCTGATACTTGCTCTCATCGTGCAGCGCGTCGTCTTTTCCCCATCGGTACGGAAAGAACGAGCCGGTAAGGGGCAACGTGCTGGCGGCTGTAACGCTCTCGACGCCGGGAATGGCGGCAAGCGCGTCGTGAATTTGACGAACGATTGCCGCGCTCTCCTCAGCCGTGCGGCCTTGCCGGCCGCCGCTGGCACGGAACGTAAGCACGCCATGCGGTTCGAACCCGGGGTTGATGCGTTCGAGCGCTTGAAAGCTGCGGAACATGAGGCCAGAGCCAACCAGCAGCACGAAGCATAGCGCCACCTCGGCCGCAACGACGGTATTGCGTAGAAACGACCCGCCGGCAAGTCCACTTGCGCGGCCGCTAGCCCGAAGCACCTGCGCCACATCCGGGCGCGCCGCGCGCAGGGCGGGCGCTAAGCCGAATAGCAATGCGGCGGCCAATCCCGCTCCGATGCTGAACGCCAGCGCGGCGGGGTCGATGCGGATGGCGTCAAGACGCGGCAGATTGGCCGGTGCGATGGCTAGCAGGTCGCGGATTCCTGCCCAGGCCAAACCGAAGCCCAGCGCCGATCCGAGCGCCGCAACCAATAGCGCTTCGGCCAACATCTGTCGAGCCAGGCGCCACCGGCTTGCGCCCATCGCGGTTCGAACGGCGAGATCGCGCCCGCGTAGCGAAGCCCGCACCAGAAAGAGATTGGCAACATTCGAACAGGCGATCAGCAGCAGAAAAATCACAGCGCCCATCAACGCCAGAATGGCCGGCCGCGCTTGCGAGGTAAGGTATCGTTGCATCGGCTCGAGGCGGAATCGCAACTCCGCTCCGCGATAGGTCGGTTCCAGCGCGCGGCTTTCTGCGGCGACTGCATCGGCCTGGGTCTGCGCCCGCTCGATAGTTGCGCCGGGACGCAGCCGCGCGATCACCCGCCACGCGAGCGCAATCCGCAATCCTCCGGGTGTGAGCCGGGCGGCCGTCCAAACGTCGGGCTGACGCTCAACGTTCTTATCGGGACGAAATAGCAGTTGCGCTCCGCGCTCCAGCACGCCCACCACGATGGGTCCGTTCTTGACCACCGGGTGGCCCAAAACCGCGGGGTTGCCGCCGAAGCGCCGCTGGAAATATTCCTGGCTCAAAATGGCGATGGTGGGCAGACGCTGCGCCGGCGGAGGCAGCGCGCCGTTCGCCGCCGCCGGTTGCGGCAGCCCGTCATTCTGGTTGAAGTCGCGGCCTAAAACGACGCGTAAACCTAACACGCGAAATGTGTTGGGAGTGACATTCGCGAACGCCACATCTTCCGGAGAGCCATCGTCGTGCGGCAGAATACCGCGGAACGTTTGGACGGCCGCCGCATCCTCGATTGTCGCAGCGGCATGGCTACGCAGATCAAGATAATCCGGAGTGGACCACTGATAATCGTAGACGTTCCGCTTGAGCAGATCGGTGCAGGCATAGACCAACCGCGCCGGATCCTGATAAGGCAGCGGACGCAGTAGAACGGCATCGGCCACGCTAAAAATCGCGGTGCCGGCCCCGATGCCGAGCGCCAGCGTGAGGATCGCGGCGGCCGCGAAAGCGGGACTCGACCGCAGCGTTCTTGCGGCGTAAACGAAATCGCCGAGCATGGCGGGCCTCCAGTGAAATTATATAGACGCGCGAATCAGGCTAAGGCCACGCCTGAGCGCCATGTAATATGCGAATAACGTGAATCGTGTCGCCGGCGATGCGGTAGACCACGATGTACGGAAGAGACGGAAGCACGAATTCCCTCGTGCCATCCTTCTTGCCCGGCGGCCGCGCTACGGGGATTTCAGCAACGCGGCCGGGGCATCGTAAATCCGTCGCAGCACTTTCTCTGCGTGAGCCGGCGTGCGGTCGAAGAGGTAATCGGCAATACGTTCCAGATCGAACGCCGCTTCCTCAGGTCCAGCGAAGCTCCATTTAGTCTTGGGGACGTTTTCCGGCGAGTACTCTTTCGAGACGAGCGCCGACCTCTTCGTGCGTCAGCAACTCGCCGCGGTCGGCGCAGGCCAGCCCCTTCTCCACTTCGCGAAGCAGCCATCCATCGTAATCCACCAGGCGTTCGATTGCCTCGCGAGCAACCGTCTCCGCATCGCGTCCCTGCGTCTCGGCAAGACGAGCCAGTCTGGCTTGTAGAACGGGATTCAGGTGAACTTCCATTCGACTTCAGATTAGGACGCCGCAAAAAGTGTGTCAAGCACGTGGGTGCGCGACATGAAAGTGAGGTTTGGAGGGGGTTCTTTTTTTGTGGTCATGTTCTGAACGTATATAATACGCACAGAGGAAAAGAGCCTTATGTCCACATCTCTGGCCGATCTGGAAAAGCAACGTTCCCAACTCGGAATGCAAATCTCACGACTCGGCGACCTCCGGCCCGGCTCGGTCACGGAAATGGTGCGTCGCTGCGGCAAGCCAACCTGTCATTGTTCTCAACCGGACGATCCGGGTCACGGCCCGACCCTGCGCTTGACTTACAAAGTGCAAGGCAAGACCATCAGCGAGGCTCTGCCTACGCCGGCGGCGGTGAAAAAGGCAGAGAAGGAAATCGCTGAGTTTCGCAAGTATCAGGAACTGAACCGCGCCTTTGTGGAAGTCAATGAAAAGATCTGTCGTCTGCGGCCGCTGGAAGAGAGCCTGACGGCGGAGGAAAAAAAACGGCAGACTCGATCCGGCACGAAATCGAGCAGGAAGTAGATCAACTGCTGCGCGTGATCTTCTGCCAGCGCCGGCGGGAAGGATGCCTGGATCTGGAGGCCGTCGAAATGGCGGTGCGCGCAGCCATGCATCAGGCCGGAGCTTCGGCTCTCCAGCAATTATTATGCTTCGCCGAGCCGCTGCCCGAGCGGCGCCGTATTGCTTGTGGTTGCGGTCAACGGGCCAGCTACCGCGGACTCCGCACCAAACCGATCCTGACGGCCGTGGGGTGGGCCGAAGTCACCCGCCCTTACTATCTCTGCCCGCACTGCCATACCGGGCAGTTCCCCACTGACGCCCAACTGGATATCGAGAACACCGAGTTCTCGCCCGGCGTGCGGCGTATGCACGCCCTGGTGGGCCAGTCGGCGCCTTTCGAGCAGGGACGCGAGCAAATGAAAGTTCTGGCCGGTCTGGAGGTGACGGCCAAGTCTGTAGAGCGCACGGCTGAGGCGATTGGCGCCGACATCGCTGAGGGCGAACAGCGCGCCATCGGTAAGGCCATCCAACTGGACCTGCCCGTCATCGCCGGCGAGCCGATTTCAATTCTGTATGTGCAAATGGACGGGACCGGCGTGCCAGTGGTGAAGAAAGAGACGGAGGGACGCAAAGGCAAAACCAAGGGTCAGCCGGCGCATACCCGCGAGGCGAAGCTGGGCTGCGTATTCACCCAGACCAGGTGGGACGCAGAAGGCTTTGCCATTCGCGATCCCGATACCACCACCTATACGGGAGCCATCGAAACCGCGGAGGAGTTCGGCAAGCGGATCTATCTCGAGGCCTGGAATCGCGGATGGGGCCGCGCGGTGAAGAAAGTTGTCATCGGTGACGGATCCGAATGGATCTGGAATCTGGCCAACCAGCACTTCCCCGGCGCCATTCAGATCGTCGATCTCTACCACGCTCGTCAGCACTTATGGGACATTGCCCGGAAGCTGTATCCCAACGATGCCCCTGCTCAGAAGAAATGGCTGGGCCTTCACCAGAAACGCTGGCTCGACAAGGGCAAAATCGAAAAGCTTGTGTCCTCGCTGCGCGCCATCGACCCTCCCAATCCGGAGCTTGCCGAAATGCTCCGCATCGAGGCCGACTACTTCGAAACCCACGCGGCCCGTATGCGTTACCCCAGCTTCCGCGAACAACATCTCTTCGTCGGCTCGGGCGTTATCGAAGCTGGCTGCAAATCCGTCATCGGTTCCCGCCTCAAACAATCCGGGATGTTCTGGACTGTCCGCGGCGCCAACTCCATCCTCGCCCTCCGATGCTCCCACCTCAATGGTCGCTTCGAGGACTATTGGGAGGGCCGACGCGCTGCCTGATCTGCATTTTAATGTCGCGCACCCCAAGCACGTGGGCTACCAGTTTAACTGTTATCTCCCCACGCTCAACCGGTCCGCCAGAATCTGCGGCAGTCCGGCCTCGCGAATCTTCCTTTGCGCGACGGCAAGGTCGTACGCCACACGGCGATACGTCACCTCGCCCGCCTCGCTGTCGTACAATGCGTACGCGGCGCGCGGGTCGCCATCGCGCGGCTGACCCACCGATCCCGGATTGATCATATAAGCGCAGAGAGGGTCGATATCCAGCGGTAAGCGTGGCGCTACGCGCGGCAGTATTTCAACGCGTGAATGGTTCCACATGAAGCCGCCTTGCACATGCGTGTGTCCGAAGAATTCCACGCGCGTTTCCATGTACGTGAACGCTATCGTGGCTTCGACCGGAGTCAGCACGTATTCGTCTTCGTCGAAGGCCGATCCGTGAACCAACTGAAATTTATCCACCGGCAAAGGACCCTTCGGTAACTCGCGCGCGTAATCGGCATTCTCCGGGGTGAGTATCTTCATTGTCCAAAGCGCCGCCTCGCGCGCCACGGGATTAAACCACTCCAAATCGTCGACGCCGGTGCATGCCTTATCGTGATTGCCGCGCACCACCGCCTTGCAGTGGTCGCGAACCCATTCCACTACAAGGTTCGGGTCGGCCCCGTACCCGATCAGGTCTCCACAGCACAGGATTTGATCGTGTTTGCCATCGGCGTCACCGACCACCGCCTCGAGCGCCTCCCAATTGGCATGGATATCCGTAACAATCAAGTACCGCACCGCGGCTACGCCTTCCTCAAGCAAATCACTGTGATTTCGGGCGGAGCCCCGATTCGAGCCGGAATGCCGATGGTACCGATTCCCCGGGTGACATAGCCGGTCGTGTTCCGCACCCGATAAGTTCCGTATATATAAGGCGTCAGGAGCCGCGCCGGAGTAATCGATTCATCTAGAATCTCAATATTGATCTGCCCGCCGTGTGTGTGCCCCGAAAGCATAACGTCCCATCCTTGATCCGCCGCTACCGGCAATACGTCGGGATTGTGCGAGAGCAGCAGGTTCAAAGCATCCGGCTGCTTCAGATTTTCTGTTGCCACCAGATATTGCGCCCCGCCATGGTGCGATTGGTGATCTACGCCGGCGAGGTTTAGCGTATCGCCGCCGAAGCGCAGAATCTGCGCCTGTTTGCGCAGGAAACGAATACCGGCGCGCGCCGCCGCTTCTTCACAGTAATCCTCGGCCAGCGCGTAACGTTCGTGATTCCCCATGCAGCCGAAAACCCCGGCGTCCGCTTTGATGCGCGCCAATTGCCGGATGCACGCATCCAACGGGTCGCCGCGCATCGAGATCAGGTCGCCCGTGATGACGGCCAGATGCGGACGGTGTTCCTGCCCCGCATCCACCACCTTCGCCACCTGCCTCTCGCTCAAGAACGCGCCCATGTGGATGTCGCTCACTTGCAAAATGCGCAGCCCCTCGAGTCCCGGCGCCAGGTTGCTAATGGGCAGTTCTATTTCGCGCACATGGAAGTTCGTACGCTCGATAAAGGTTCCGTATCCCACCACGGCGAAAGGGGCGGCCAACGCGAGATTTCCCGCCGCATTGAGCACACGCCTGCGGGATTCGTCGGCGGGCCGCTCAAAGTGTCGCTTGATATGCGTAACCGCCCAATAGATGGGCAGCGTGAAACTGGCGGTAATCAGGTAAAACAGAGCCGTGGCGCCGAACATCTCGGCCGCCAACCCCGGCAGGTGAATGAGCCGCGGAGGGTCGGCAAAGGTGCACAAATATCCGAACAGGAGGGCCGCGTCGAATACGACAATCGCCACGTGCGCCCGCCTGGTCACATAGGTTCGCCAGAGAGAGCGCGTAATGCGCCACTGTACGATGCTGAAGATGGTAAGTAAGAAAAGATCGAAGAGTTCGGCCACGCGGCGATTTCAATTCCTATTTCATTAAACCATCCATGCGTTGATTAAAACGGCCAGCGCCGCTACGGCGGCTGTTTCCGCGCGCAGAATATGTCCTCCTAATGACGCTGGAAGCCAGCCGGAAGCTTGCGCCTGCTCCCGTTCGGCCTGGGTCCAACCCCCTTCTGGCCCTAACAGCACAGCGGCGGATTCTTGCGGCGCGTGGTTCTTCGGCACGCTCGCCAGCAGCGGGGGCGCTTCGCCTTCATCCAGGAAATAGCGGAAATTCGCGGGTTCTCGCAGCGCGGCGTCGAACCTCACGCTGGCAGCGATCTCAGGCAGTCGCGTACGGCGCGCCTGTTGTGAACTTTCGCGCGCGATACGCCGCCAGCGCTCGGCGCGTTTGTGCGACGCCTCGAAAAGACCCTTTTCGGTGCGAACCGCCTCTACCGGAACGATGCGCTCTACGGCCAGTTCCGTGGCCTTTTCCACCATCCATTCGAAGCGATCGAACTTGAAAATACCCGCCAGCAGCGTAATCCGTACCGGCGGCGCTACCGTCTCGATCGGCTCGACAACATGGAACACCACGCGCTCGCCGCGCGCCTCTGCAATCTCGGCAAGATATGCCGCGTTATTGTCCGAGATCTCGAAGCGCTGCCCCGCTTCTACCCGCAGCACGCGCGTGAGGTGCCGCGCCTCTTCGCCGCGAAGCTCGGCAATTCCATTCCGTAGTGAATCGACAAAAAAGCGTCGGCGGGCCATGCGTTCCTTTAATTAATGAAGTCGATTTCGCTGCATGTGCGCGATCATAATACAAGCTTATGATTGCGCAACTGCGCGGCGTTTTAATCGAAAAACATCCCAACCAGGCCATTGTAGAGGCGGGTGGCGTGGGCTACGACGTGACCATTCCCGTTTCCACCTTCACCCACCTGCCCGACGCCGGGGCGGAAGTTCGCCTGCGAATCCACACCCATGTACGCGAAGACGCGCTCTCGCTCTACGGATTTCTGACCCCCGACGAGAAAGCCCTGTTCGAAAAGCTCATCGGCGTAAGCGGCATCGGGCCCACGCTGGCCGTGAAAGTCCTTTCCGGCGTCACCGCGGTGGACCTGGTGAATGCCATTCGGCGCAGCGAAGTGGAGCGGCTGGTCCGCATCCCGGGCGTCGGTAAGAAAACCGCGGAGCGCATGGTGCTGGAACTTCGCGACAAACTGCCCGCCGTCACCGGCGAAGAGCCGCCATCATCCTCCGCCGAGACACTCGCGCCCGTAGAGCAGGACGTGCTTTCCGCGCTGCTCAACCTGGGCTGCGCGCGTCCGCAAGCCGAGGCCGCCGTGCGCAAGGCCAAAGCCGGCGGCGCCTCTACCGATTTCGAGCCGCTCTTCCGGCGGGCTTTGGAGTTGGTACGTTAAGCTGTTAGCACATGTCCGGCCGGCCACTGGTTTCAGGCGACGCACAACCCGAAGAAGCGCAATTCGAAGCGGGTCTACGTCCGCACCGCCTTGCCGATTTTACGGGACAGAGCAAGCTCAAAGAGAACCTATCCATCGCTATCGAAGCCGCGCGCATGCGCGGCGAAGCCATGGACCACGTGCTGCTCTACGGGCCGCCCGGGCTTGGCAAGACCACTCTCGCTTCTATCATCGCCGAGGAGTTGGAAGTCGGATTTACGACCACTTCCGGTCCCGTGCTGCAGAAGAAGCTCGACCTTACGGGCATCCTGAGTAACATCCGGGCGCGCCAGGTCTTCTTCATCGATGAGATACATCGCCTGTTACCCGATGTCGAGGAGATGCTCTATTCCGCATTGGAGGATTTCCGCGTGGATATCCTGGTGGGCGTAGGTCCGGGTGCGCGTACGCACTCGCTGCCGATGCCGAAATTCACGGCGATTGGCGCCACGACCCGGCAAGGCTTGATCAGCGCGCCGCTGCGCGGACGCTTCGGGCTTGTGCTGCGCCTCGACCCTTACAACGTCGAGGAACTGAAGGCCATTGTGCATCGCTCCGCCCGGCTGTTGAACGTGGAGATCGAAGACACAGCCGCCGAAGAGATCGCACGCCGCTGCCGTGGGACGCCGCGCATAGCCAACCGCCTGCTGCGCCGCGTGCGCGACTACGCCCAGGTACGCGCCGATGGCCGCATTACAAAGCCCATCGCGCAGACTGCCCTCAATCTTCTCGATGTGGATCGCCACGGGCTCGACGAGATCGATCAGAAAATCATGCTGACGATTCTCGACAAATACCGGGGCGGCCCGGTGGGCGTCGGCACCATCGCCGCGTCTATCGCGGAAGAGGCCGAGACCATCGAAGAGGTCTACGAGCCCTACTTGATTCAGCTCGGCTTTCTCAATCGCACGCCGCGCGGCCGCGTGGCCACGGCTTTGGCTTTTGACTATTTCAATATCAAGAAGCAATTACGCGCCGACGAACAGCCAGACCTGTTTTCGTGACAGGTTTATTTGTTGAAGTACCAGGTCTATTTGGGCGCCGGGAACCAGAGAGTCACTGTGGTGCCGCTATCAGTCGTCCAGTCTATTTCCCCTTTCAGCGCGAGTGCCCGAGCTTTGAGGCTCTCTATCCCGTGATGGTCGGATCCCCTCACGGTGCTAAAACCAGTTCCGTTGTCGGCGACCATCAAGATGAGCCGCTCTCCTTCAATCCGAAACGTCGCACTGGCCTCGGTGCAACGGGAGTGCCGGGCTGCATTGTTCACGGCTTCCTTGAAGATCAGGTATACGTGACGGAGTGTTTCCGGGCTCACCTGTTTCCGCGCCGGAATAGTAGCCGCGTCGAAACGGAAATTCACGTCCTTCGCCTCAAAGACCTGAGTGGAGAAAGCGCGCATCCTGCGGATGAGATCTTCGAAATGCTCTGTGCGTGCGTTGATTGCCCACACCAGGTCCCCGACGCTGTCCAACACTTCGCGCGATGTTTCCGCGATGCGAGTCAGCAGGGCGCCGGTTGCCTGCGCGGTACTGCCTGATCGCTCGGCGACCTCAATGAGGATCACGATTTTCGATAACGCCGAGCCCACGTCGTCGTGCAAGTCCCTCGCAATACGCGTACGCATCCTCTCGATCTCTTTGAGGTTCGCCACTCGATATTGATACGCGCCCCAGGCCAAACCGGCCAGTACGAGTCCACAGCCGGGCAGAAACCACCAGCGTTCCCAGAAATGTGGGAGAACCCGGAACTCCAGGGATGCCGGCGGACTAGTGAGATAGCCACCCCCATTCGATCGAACCAGAAACCGGTACCGTCCCGGCCGAAGGCTGCTGAAGATGACGGACCGCTGTTCATTCGGCGGGCTCCATTCTCCCCCGGCGCCCTCCAGACGGTATTGATAAAGCGGCAGGGTTGCGGGTGAGGCGCCTACCGCGGCAAAATCGACCTGCAAATCGTTCTGCCCGGGGCGGAAATCCGGCAGTGCGAAGCTGGTAACGCCCGAATCGCTCAAGGGTTGCGAGGCACCAGCAATACGGATACCGAAGATTCTGACCGGCAGCGAGGTTTTCGGCCTGTCCTGCCGTGGCGTGAAGCGCGAGACCCCTTTTACCGTGCCGATCCAGAGATCGCCCATCGAGTCGCGAACCGCATCCGTGACTTCGCCTGGGGCGAGGCCGTCGCTTGCGGTGTAATGCCGGACCCCCTTCAAGGGCAGTTCAAGACGATCGACCCCCAAACCGGTACCGGCGTAGATCCGGCCCCATTTGTCGGCGGTAATCGCCTGGATCTCGTCGCTCGAAAGTCCATCCGCCGTGCCGTAGCGCGTGATACGCAGTTGTTCAGCGAGGGGATTCTCGATCACGCCCAATCCCCCGCGGCCAGAGGCAAGCCATAGGTGGCCCTCGCCATCCTCGTACATGGCCCTGATTCCTCCTTCCGGTACGCCATCCGCGGCGCCAAAAAACCGGAAGCGTCCTTGCCGGAATCGGACAAGGCCGATCCGATAGAGGCCAATCCAGATCTGACCATAACGATCTTCGTGAAACCAGTCGGCTTTGAACGACGTGAGAGGGGGGAGTCCGTCTTGCTCCGAAAAGCGCTGAATGGTTCCGCTTGCTTTGAGCAGAACAGCCACGCCGGTCCGTTGCCCGGCCGCCGGATCCGCTAGCTCCGGCCAGGTGCTGAGCCATATGTTCCCCTTCGAATCCTCAAACACGTGGACAACTTCGTTGGATGGAAGACCCTCGGCAACACGCAGAATTTGCAAGGGCGGAATCCCGTTTGCCGGCGAAAGCGCTGACGCCGCGAAGCGGATCAGCCCCCGGTCGGAGGCCATCCACCAATCGCCCGCAGCACTTTGTATTCCCACCTGGTGCCATGCCGACCAAGTGGGTGGGAAAAAGCCGGGCGAGACCGCCAGTTCCTGAGGGACGAAACGATGTCCATCGAAGCGGTTGATCGCAAGTTGCCCCGGCGCCCCCGTCACAACGAAAACCCGCTGCGAGCGATCCAGTCCAATTGATGCCGTGCGGGGAAAAGCGAGACCATCCGAGCCGTCGTAACTGACAAAACCATCCGGCGCGATGCGTGCCGCGCCTGCTCCATCGGTAACTACCCAGAGTCCGCCCGTGGAGTCTTCCGCGAAACCTTCCACATTGCCATCGGGCAAACCATTTGCCGGAAGGTACGCGCGAAACTCCGCTGTGGGCGAAGCGCCGGAAAGTTCCGCTATGCCATGCTGCGTACCGACCCACAATGATCCGCTGGCGGCGCGGAACAGCGAGCGGATCGAGGCATCCGGTAGTCTGTCGCGAGCAGACCAGGTTCTTTCGACAATAAGGCGGCCGCTCCCCGGGTCGAAGTGCGCCGCGACCAGGCCCGTGGAAGTGCCGATCCAAATCCGGCCTTCGGGATCTTCAAGCAGCGATGTAATGAATGTTCCGGGCAGCCCGTCACCCTCGGAAAACCGTAGAAGTCTGCCATCGCTCAGGCGCAGGAAGAGCCCACTCGACGCGCCAATCCAGATCCGGTTCGACCGGCCCTCAAGAAGGGCGAACACTTTGGGCTGTTGGCCGTTTGGCCTTTGCGTCAAATCAATAGGTTCGGCCGAGCGGGCGTTAGTGCCGTTTCGTGCCGGCAGGCGGTACAAGCCCCCATCCGCGCCGGCCCACACGGTCCCGCCCGTGTCCCGAAGCAAACTGCGGATCGAAGCCGATTTCAGATCTCCGGGGATTGGAACGCGCAGGAATCGGTTTTCCGGGTTCAGAGCATTCGGACTAAATCGCGTTACGCCGTTGCCCGTTCCCACCCAGAAGCCGCCCTCGCGATCGGGGATCATGGCGCGAACGTCGCGATCGGGAAGTCCGTCGAGGGTGCGCCAGGTACGGAAGGCGTAGCCGTCATACCGGGATATTCCTTCGCCGGTACAGAACCAGAGGAAACCATCCGAGCCGTTCAGGATGCAATGGAGCGAATCGCGCGCCAGTCCGTCCGCCGTGTTATATAACCTCACGGGCAGACGCTCGGCCGGGGCAACGCTCACCCCCAACAGCGCGATGATCGACAGCCCTGCAAGAAGAGCGCGTGCCATCAGTTCTTCACTATTAAGATTGAACCGGAATGGTCAGGTTAACCCGGTTTAGTGGCGTGGCACGAATTTGTCGGCGATATTGGCGTCGCCTGCATGTCACCCTCTTATGTGAGCCGCATTGTGGTTTACACCAGGCGGCCGCGGAGGGCTTTCGCTACGGCTTCCGACTTGGAGTGAACCTGCAGCTTCTCGTAAATGTGCCGCGCGTGGAATGAGATCGCATGGATCGTGATGCTCATTTCAAACGCAGCGCTCTTGTAACTATGACCATCCACCAACAATCTTAATAAACGCATTTCCTGCGTTGTCAGCGGATAACTCGCCTGGGCGGGTGGCGCGTTCGTCCGGAACAACTCGACTACCTGGCGAGCGATTTCCGGCGTCATCGGAGCGCCGCCTTCTTTTAACTCCCTGATGGAATCGAGTAACCGGTCAGGCGGCGTCTTCTTCAACAAATAGCCGCACGCGCCTACGCAGACCGCCGCGAAGACCCGTTGGTCGTCAGTATAAGAAGTGAGGACCAGAAACTGGAGCGCGGGATAACGCGCTTTGAGAAGGCGGATCCCGTCGATGCCGGACATGCCGGGTAGACCCAGGTCCACGAGGACGATGTCCGGAAGGTCACCCTCGATACTCGCCAGCGTCTGCTCCATGCTTCCGAATACTCCGGTCACGTGGCAATCCGGGGCGCCGCCTATCAATACCGCTAGGCCCTCCCGGATCTCGCGCTGATCTTCGACTATTGCTACGCGAATCACACCCAAGAGTAATGCATCAAGAGCGGATTTGGCACCCTGCGCGTTCAGGTAGGGTGCGCGATGCGCCGGGCCGGCGTCCACGCTGCCCTACGCGCTTTGGTAGGTACAAAGCAATACGGATCCGCGTTACTTTTGCTTCTGAACACGGGCTTCGAGCCGTGCAGAAAGCAGGAGCAAATGAAGATTTCTACAGCGCTGGCCGCGATTCCGCTCTTGGCGGGTGTGGCCTTTTCCCAAGGCACCCAACTGCCATTCGCATGCGGCGCCGAGGGCCAGCGGGCGTGCAATGGCAACGACCCCGAATACAACGTCTATTACTATCAACGAAGCTCAACGCAGATTTTCAGCGGCCAGGCATGCGACCGGGGCCTTATTCCCATTAACAACGTATGCACGGGCGGCCGGGGAATCGCGCCGCGCTATCAGTTCAATCCCAGCTCGCTTTCATCATGGGTTCGATTCAACATCGCTGACAAAATGTTTGGGAGCCAGACCGACACTCCCATCAACTGGATCACCACGTTCGGCACTCACGATTCGTTCTCAAACTATATAGACGGCAGTTTCAGTCCCCTGAACGGCGACCAGCAACTCAGCATCACGGATCAACTGATAGCCGGAGCCCGATCGATCCGGATGGACCCCGTCGGTTATGCCGTCGCTGGAGTGTCGTCGGGCTTCCCTTTTCCCGCGATCAATGACACGCAGCTTCGGATGTGCCACCAATCCGCCGGCAGCAACACGGGGACGGCAGCGGAATGCGCCGTTGACAGCTATGGGCGCTTATTCGGATACGGTCTGGAAGAGGTCAAGCACTGGCTGAACCAGAATCCGGGCGAAGTCCTGACCATAAGGATGTACCGCATGCAACAAAGCGACGTCCCTGAGATTACCAATGAAATCACCAAAATCATCGGGCAGCCCCTCATTCTGACGCCGCCCTGCACGCTGACGCAGGGTCCAAACTGCTTCCAGCCATATCCGGTATTTTGGGATCCCACTCTAAAGGGCTGGCCCACGTTGCGCCAGATGCGAGCAATGGGCAAGCGCGTCATATTTCTCAGCGATATTCCGACGTCGGTCAGCTACAAATGGAACGACTGGGTAGAGAACGACGCCTATACGGACGATCCTACCCACTTTAATGCCAACAGGTGTGCAAACACGGGTGGCGACGACGTCCGTCACCGCGAATTCAACGCGTGGAGCTACATCGGTGAAGACCGCAGCGTGAGCAACGCTTTCGGCGCGAGTCCTGGCAAAGGTACCATGGACTCCGACGCCGTAAAGGTCGCGACGGACTGCGGGTTTTCGATAGTCAGCCTCGATTTTCTCTATGCCGGATCCTTCGCCCCCAACCTTAATTTCCAGGTACCTTCCGTTGTTCCAGTGTTCGGAGGAGCAACCTTCAGCGTTAACTACACATTCCCCGACCCCGATACCCGGTTCGTAAGTACGGTCTGGAACTGGACTCACGCGCCCGATGGATCGACGGGAGACAGTGGCGATAACGGACCCGTCTTTGTGGACGGAAACGGCGACTGGACGTCCGCACCCGGCGCCTTCGCGTTGCCGTTCGCCTGCGCCATCGACGGAGGAACCATCTTGTCCCCCGTTGCAACCCAGTGGACGATTGCGCGAAACATGGGCCCGTGGGCCAACGGATATGCGGCGTGCCAGGCCATCGGAGCCAGATACTGGGCGCCGCAGAGTGCGCTGGATAATTACTATTTGTCACTTGCGGTTGATCAATACATAAGCACCGGCGGCACGTCGATCCACGTCTGGGTCAACTCCCAAAAAACATCATCGCCGGTGCTCACGCCGTCGATCTGTCCGGCCACTACCGATGGCTCTTGCCCAATGGCAGTCGCTTATACCGCGGGCACGCTTCCGGCAAATGGATTCTCCATCAGTTTCATGGGCGGCAAAGGGGGCGCGCTTAGCTACGCCGCCATTCACGGCTCGGGCGCGAAGGATCTCCTTCTGGCGGATGGCAACATCGACTTTGCAGCCAAGACTCTGCACTTCAACTGGACGCCTGAGGCCACCAGCGCAACCCTGGCGCCGGGTGTCTATCAGCAAGTCATCGAGGTTACCGAACTGGATCCGCAGGCCGAGGCTAACGTCGTCCAGCAAGTAACGTTCACTCTCACCATCCAGACGCCGGCGGAAACCGTAACGGTTACCACGAACATCGCAGGGCAATCGATTAGTGCGGACGGCGGCACGCCCGTAACCATGCCTCATGTCTTCACCTGGCATGCCGGCGAATTCCACACCATCGCAGCTGTTTCACCCACCAACCCGTCGCCAGGCGTGCAGACATCCCTCGCGAGCTGGAGCACCGGGGCGACGACGAAGTCCATTTCCTACAAGGTTCCGGCGCAGAACAGCCAGGTGTCGGCGAAGTTTGTCGATTCCTACGCCCTGACGCTTTCCGCCAATGGTTCCGGCACGCTTACTCCCTCGCCGGCCATTCCGGCCTCAGGCTACTACCCTCAGGGAACCAAAATCACGATTGCCGCCGCCGCAGGCGCCAACTTTACGTTCAACGGTTTCACCGGTTTCCCCAAAACGATGAACCCCGCGATCGTGAGCATGGACCAACCAATGTCGGTGACGGCTAACTTCGTTCCTCTCAATACGGCCATCACCATCGGTTCGAATCAGACGGGTCTGACTCTCATCGCGGACGGCGTGGCGTTCCAGGGAACGAAGACATTCTCATGGGCCGCTGGCAGTACGCATCAGCTCGACGCTTCGCAACCCGCCCCAGCGGCTGGCATCAAGGCTCAGTTCCAGCAATGGAGCGACAGCCCGTCAGCGGCCAGGAGTTACGTCGTGCCGGCTACCGCCGCGACGCTGACGGCCTCTTTCAGTGAGACCTACCTTCTGAATATCGGTGGGAGCCCGACCGGTTCGATTTCAGTCAGCCCGGCGAGCCCCACCGGATATTACAACCCCGGCCAAACCGTCACTGTAACCGCAGCGCCCAATGCCGGTTACAGTTTCGTAAACTTCAGCGGGGCGCTGTCGGGGAGTGTCAACCCGCAGCCGATCCTAATGAACCAGCCAGTTACCATCGGCGCTAACTTCGCCAAGAATGTCAGTATATCTTTCACATCCAATGTTGTCGGGCAGGTCTACACCATTCAGGCGGACGGTGTGACCGTTCTGTCCACGTCGCAATTGAGCTGGACGCCGGGAAGCAGTCACACACTGAATATTGCGTCGTCTCAAGGGGCGGGGCCAAATCAACGATTCGTGTCCCCGTCATGGCAGGGATTCGGCGCTTCCAGCCAGATCAGCGTGGCGCCCAATTCCAACATGACCTATAACGCGTTATTCACCACGCAATACCAGGTCACGGCGACCATCAGCCCCACCGGCGCCGGCCAGGTTGCGGGAGCCGGATGGTACACAGCGGGAAAGAACGCCACGCTCGTGGCTTCGGCAAATAGCGGCGAAACGTTCACGGGATATACCGGTGGCGTCACCGGACCCGGGAATTCGATCACCTTTGCCGTGGGTGGTCCGGTGGCCGCCGTTGCGAACTTCGTCGCAGCTCCGCCGTCCGTTAACGTCACTTTGAGCTCCATCCCGGGAACTAATTCCAGCCTAGTCCTTCGGCAGGCCGCGTTCCACAATTCAGGGAAGGGCGCGGCCACCGCGGTGACGATTGATGGCGCCACAGTAGGCGCGACAGGCGGAACTGGAGCGGTCACCATGGCCGTGCCAATCGCGGTTGGCGACATTCCAGCAAACAGCACAGCCACAGTACCTCTGACGATTGCGTGGCCCGTGACCGCAACCAAAATCACACTGACTCTGCACTACACCGGCAATGGCGGCGCGTTGCAGAATACCCAGAAATTCGACCTTTCCCGTTAGAACGACAACACCAAAAGCGAAAGAAAAAATGCGATCAACATTTCTCTCTTCGCTTCTGGGAACGCCTACCCCGATCACAAAAACATGCATTACGTCGGAAAAATGGCGGGTGGGGTCTATTGTGCCGGGCGCCGAAACACCTGGCCTAACCGTAATCGGCAGCGCCAATTTGCGCGCACCAAGCCTACGCCAGGACGGGAACTTTGGATTTCACGGCGGCGTTTGCGAAAAACTCCTGCGCCACCGCCACGCCGACGCCGTATCGCACCGGAAAACCGTTGGCATTGAGGATAATCTCAAGCCCGGCCAACATCGCAAACAAATCCATAAAATCGAAATAGCCGATGTGCGCGATGCGGAAGAGTTGACCTTTCATCGAACCTTGTCCATTCGCAATCACTGTTCCGAAGCGATCGCGAAATTCACGGACAATCACGCTTGAATCCAATCCGGCCGGTGGCTTGACGGCAGTAACGGCCGCGCCTGGCGACCGCGGGGAGAATAACTCGAGGCCCATTGCCTGCACCGCCGCGCGCGTCGCCGCGGCGAGCGATTGCGCGTTCTCCACCAGATTTCCCATTCCCATTTGCCGGATGTACGCGAGCGCCTCGCCCAGCGCAAGAATCAACGCAATAGCCGGCGTCCATGACGATTCGCCGCCTTCGCCGCTCTTTTTTTCCTTCTTGAGATTGAAGTAATAATGCGGCAGCGTCGCGGTCTCGGCAAATCGCCACGCCTTCGGGCTAACTGACAGAAACGCCAGTCCCGGCGGGATCATGAAGGCCTTCTGCGAACCGCTGATGACTACGTCGAGACCCCACCCATCGATATCGAGAGGCATCGTGCCCAGCCCCGTAATCGCATCCACCACGAAAATCGCATCCGTCTTGGCCACCGCCGCGCCCATCGTCTTCACGTCATGGGCCGCTCCGGTTGAGCTTTCCGATGCCTGCACGAAGACGCCCCGCACGCCCGGTTCTTTTGCCAACGCCTCTTCCAGTTGCCGAGGCGTGACGGCATCGCCATAAGGAACCGTGATGGCAGTCGCATCCAGACCGTACGCCTTGACGATTTCCAGCCAACGCTCCCCGAATTTTCCGGCGACGCACACGATCACCTTGTCGCCCTTCGAGAAGAGGTTCGAAACTGCGGCTTCCATCGCGCCCGTTCCCGAAGCCGCGAAGAGCATCACGTCGTTCGCTGTGCCCATCACCTCTTTCAGGCCGGTCAGGCACGCTCGATAGACCTTGCGGAAGTCTTCGGTGCGATGGTGAATATCCGAACCCATCATGGCGCGCAACGCGGGTGGATAGAGCGGGGTTGGGCCGGGAGTGGCCAAACGTTGCTTTTTGATAGGCATGGGAGGGGCTCGTCCATTAGAATATCAGACGATATGCCTCTCATCGATAAGGTGCAGCAAGATATGGTCGCCGCCATGAAAGGCCGCGAAGAGGCCCGTTTGAGCGCCATCCGCATGATCAAGGCCGCGCTCATGAAGGCCAAAGTCGATTCGCCCAAGCCGCTCGACGAAGCGGCGGAAATGGCGATCTTGAAGCAACTCATCAAGCAGCGCATTGACGCCGCCGAAATGTTTCGCAAAGCGGGACGCGATGAACAGGCCGATAAAGAAGAGGCCGAGCGCGCGCTCATCGAATCTTATTTGCCGGCCGGCGCGAGCGAGTCCGAGATCGACGAGGCTGTCAACGCCGCCTTTACCGAGACCGGCGCGACCGCGCTCAAGCAAATGGGTTTGGTGATGAAAGCGGCGCAGGCCAAACTCGCGGGCAAGACTGTGGATGGCAAGCTGCTCAGCGACAAAGTCAAGGCGCGTTTGCAATGACGCCTCCTCAAGGCAAACTTCCGAAACATCAGCCCTTTGTGCCGGACAACGTCCGCATGAAGGAGTTCACCTGGCGCGCGGTGCTGCTGGGCTTGCTGATGACTATCGTTCTGGGCTCTGCCAATGCCTATTTGGGATTGCGCGCCGGCCAGACCATCGCCGCCACCTATCCCGCCGCGGTTATCGGTATGGCGGTCCTGCGGCTGGGCCGTGGAACCATCCTGGAAGAGAACATCGCGCGTACCGCTGGTTCCATTGGCGAAGGCGTGGCGGCGGGCGCAGTCTTCACACTGCCTGCATTTGTCATGGCCAAGGCGTGGCCTTCTTTCGGATTCGCGGATGCCTATTGGAAATCGACAGCGCTCATCCTGGTGGGCTCCGTGCTGGGCGTGTTGTTCGTTTCACTGGTACGGCGCGTTTTGGTGGAAGATCCCGATCTGCCATTTCCCGAATCGCTCGCGGCGTCGCAGATACACAAAGCGGGCCAGATGGGCGCGCAGGCGGCGAAGTATCTCTTCTATAACATGGCCTTTGGCGCCGCAACCTTCCTTCTAGGCGCATTCAATCTGTTTGCGCCCGACCGGGACTTCTTCTTTTCCGTAGGCCAACTCGATCGCAGCAAGCTGACGTTAGGCGGCGCGGGCTCGGCTCAGGTTCTGACTACGGGCGGCATATCGACTGTCTCCGCCCCCACGGTGAGCCCGGCGTTTCTCGGGGTGGGTTATGTCATCGGCCCCGAGTTGGCGTCGCTGAATTTCTCGGGCAGTCTCATCGCATGGGGCTTGCTCATTCCGCTGTTGATTTACTTCCTGGGGCCGCAACTGCGCAACTATTTGCCCGCGGATGCCAACGCAGCTAACGCCGGATGGCTCGACCTTTCCACCGCTGTGTGGCGCTATATCGTTCGGCCGGTCGCTATTGGCGGCATGATGGTCGGCACCGTATACACGTTGTTCCGCATGCGCAAGAATCTGATTTCGGGGCTGGCGAAGGCCTTCGCCGAAGTGCGCGGCGGCGCGCCGGAGATGGAGTCACTCAATCGCACGGAACGCTACATGAGCTTCCGCACTGTGCTTGGCCTTCTCGGCCTGACCTTCGCGGCAATGACAGTCCTCTATATCTATATGTCGAAACTGGTGCTGGCCGGCATCGCGGCGGCATTCGTGATGCTGATTGTCGGCTTCTTCTTCGCAACGGTCTCGGGTTACCTGGTGGGCGTCATTGGTTCATCCAACAACCCTGTATCCGGACTTACTCTCTCCACTCTCGTAATCGCGGCATTGATCATGGTGGTGATGGGCGCGACCGGCATGCCCGGCGTGGTCGCCGTGCTTGGCGTAGCGGCCGTGGTGTGCGTGTCGTCGTCGGTCGCGGGTGAACTCTTGCAGGATTTCAAAGTCGGCTACATTCTTGGCGGAACCCCGCGGTATATCCAGATCGCGGAACTGATTGCGGTGGTCGTGGCGAGCCTCATCATGTACTTCCCATTGATGGTGCTGAATCAAGGCAACATCAACATGGGCGGCATTGGCTTCGGCGACCGCGCCCTTTCGGCGCCTCAGGCGGGTCTGATGGCATCGCTCGCCCAGGGAATCGTAGGCGGTAACATGGCGTGGCCGCTGGTCATTGCGGGAATGATGATGGGCGTGGCGTTGATCATGATTAAGGTGAAGAGTCCGATGCTGATCGCGATTGGCATGTATCTTCCTATCTCGATCACAGCGGCGATCTTCGTCGGCGGCATAGTCCGCTGGATCGCCGATTCCATGGCGCGCCGCGCGCGGTTGAACGAAGCGCAGAAGGCGCGCATGGAAAACGTAGGAGTGCTTGCGGCATCGGGTATGATTGCCGGCGAAGCGCTAGCCGGCATCGTCACGGCGGCGTTTCAATTCGAGCGTTGGCCTATCCCGAAGATCTTCGCCGACCCCTCTTATCTGATCGGCGTCGTGTTCATGTTCCTGATCGCGTGGATCTTGATCAAGGTTCCGCTGAATAACGCAGGGGATCCGAATGAACCGGCGCCACCGGTGGCGGTGGTTTAGGTGGTCTCCACCCACCCGATTTTGTCGATCGGGTCGATTCCGAAGTCCGCCGGGTTAGGACCAGCCGCAGTTAAGCGCTTGCCGGTATAGATTCGCGATTCGAGCGCGCCTCGATTTCGGCCTTGCCCCTCACCTCGTCGGCCGACGAGAAGTTCAGGGTCAAGGCCAGACACGACGATGCAGTAATGATCACGCCAAGAATCAGCAGAGCTTGAGGATACGTGAACTTTGGCGTTTTGAAGAGAAAGCCTGCGAGTACGGCTCCCAGATTCCCACCTGCGCCCACAATTCCGGCCACGGCGCCCAGCGCCCGTTTGTTTACGAATGGCACTACCGCATAGTTCGCCCCGTTCGACATCTTCACGAACAAGCCCGTCAGCATCATGCTGCCGATTGCGAGTGGCAGCCAGCGCATCTGTGAGAACAGGACCATGGCAAGGCCCTCCGCGCAGACCGTAAAGCCAAGCAGGCGTGTACGGCCCAGGAGTCCCCAACGCCGGTTGCAGCGATCGCTGACAATTCCGCCGAGCGCCCGCGCGAAGAGGTTCATAGTGCCGAAGCTTCCCGCGACGACGCCTGCCATCGTGAGGCTGAGATGGAAATAATCCGTGAAATAGAGGGCTGCCACATTGTCTATGGTCAGTTCGATTCCGAAAGAGGAGGCGTATAGCGCGGCAAGAGCCCAAACGCGACGGTCCCGGCAAGCCTCGACGAAAGCGCCCGAAGCGCGCGAGGAGCTCTCCATTGCCCCCGTCGATCGCAGTTCACGGAAGTTGCCATCGGGCGTGTCCTGGGTCAGGAAGTAGTATGCGATGCCGGTCAGCAGGAGCGCAACGCCGGCAGCCATCATGGCCAGACGCCAACTCCACCAGCTTCCGACGCCGAGGCTCAGAAAAGCGCTGAACAATAATGGCATGGCTATTTGAGTGACGCCTCCGCCTAAATTGCCCCATCCCGCCGCTGTAGCGTTTGCCGTTCCTACGACGTTCGGAGCGAACATGACCGACGTGTGATACTGCGTAATTACAAAGGAAGCCCCAATTGCGCCAATTGCCAGACGGAACATGAGAAATGACGTGTAGTCATGCGCCAACCCGACACCCATGACCGGCAGAGATCCCAGAATCAGCAGCCCCGTGTAGGTTCGGCGCGGGCCGATACGGTCGCAGAACCATCCCACCAGAAGCCGGACAAGGATCGTAATCGCAACGGAAGCAATCATCGAATTGCCCACTTGCTGCTTGGTCAGATGTAACTCGCCGCGGATAATCGGCATTAGTGGGGCGAGCCCGAACCAGCCGAAGAAGCAGAGAAAAAAAGCGAGCCATGTCACGTGGAAGGCCCGCATCGGCGCGCTATGTAAATCCAGTAGGCTGATTTGTGTGGCTTTGTGGCGAATGTTCATACGTCTCCTCTCGCCGGACAGCGCCGGACCGGGCGGTCAACGGAGACACGCTTTCGCGCCCTCGAATGGGGGAGCGCGACGCCTATTTCTTCTCGATGTTCAAGACGATCTGGCCGGAATCGTCTACCCGCACCGGGTAGGTTTTGATTCCGCATTCGCCGAATAGCGCGTCTCCCGTGGAGACGTCGAACTTCCAGCCGTGCAAGGGACAGATCAGCGTAGATCCCCCCAGCAGTCCGTCGGCGAGCGGACCACCACGATGCGGGCACGCTGCCTGCACTGCAAACACTTCGCCCGCGCGGGTGCGGAATACTGCAATCCTCTGTCCGAGGACATCGAAATTCCGCCCTTCACCTGGAGGAATCGCGCTGAGCAGACCAAGCTTCAGTTCGGACATGTGCAGAATCACGAGAGCACCGGCAACAGTGAAGAGAACTGGTTTTCCACCGGAGCCGTATATGCCTCTTGCCAGGGATCTTTGTACGCAGCCTTCGACGCCGCGATCTCCCGCTCGAGCCGTTCCGCAATCCCCTCGCTGTCTTCCACCACCACCGCGCGAATTCTGTCGATCCCCAGTCGTTGCACGAATCCATGCGTGCGCTCCAGGTACTTGGCATTCTCGCGATAGTACTGAATGAAGCGGCCCATATATCGCAAAACGTCCTCGTGACTATTCACCGCACACAGTACGTCGCCTTTCCGTACTGAGGAACCGGCCGCGCCACCGATATAAATTTCCCACTTGCCACCCTCCACCGCTACAGCTCCCAGGTCTTTGACCATCGCTTCGGAACAATTGCGTGGACACCCCGCCGTGGCGAGCTTCATCTTGTGCGGACTGTCGAATCCCTGGAACTCTCTCTCGATCTTGAGCGCCAGGGTTATACTATCGCCGATGCCGAAACGGCAGAAGTCGGATCCGACGCAACTCTTGCAAGTACGGTAGCTCTTGCCGTACGCGTAGCCCGATGGCATATCGAGATCGCGCCACACCTTCGGCAGGTCGTCCTTCCTCAGGCCCAGCAGATCGATTCTCTGCCCTCCGGTAAGCTTCACCAGCGGTACGCGATACTTTTCCGCTACGTCGGCGATCCGTCGCAACTGTGCCGGGCTGGTGATTCCACCTGGCATCTGCGGGACGACGGAAAACGTTCCGTCCTTCTGGATATTGGCGTGGACGCGTTCATTGATGAAGCGCGCGTCCCGTTCGTCCTGGTATTCGTCGTGCCAGACCGTTTTTAGCAGCGAAGCGAGCCCAGGCTTGCTCGCCGCATCTTCCTTGCCGCCCGCCAGAAGATCGAATACGGCCGAAACGGATCGCAAGTTGCGCTCCTGGATCGCGCGGATCAGCTCGGGTTTGCTGAGAGGAATGCCGGGAACGTAGTAATGTACCGACGGATCCTCTTCCGTTTCGCCACCGCACGCCCATCCCACAATGTCGGCGACCATCGCCTTACACGAACCGCATCCCATGCCCGCCCGCGTCGCGTCCATCACCGCCTTGGCGTTTCGCATGCCGTTTTTGACGCACGCAACAATCGCACCCTTGCTCACACCGTTGCAATTGCAGATCTGGGTAGCGGCATTCATCTCTTCGAACGTCACCTGCTTAGGCGGATCGCCGATGTCGAAGAGCAACCGCAGCCGCTCCTCAGGCAGCGGCGTGTTGCGGTCAAATGCCTGCATCAGGTAAGCGGCCTTGCCGATATCGCCTAATAGGATTCCACCCACAAGGCGTCCGTCGCGCACGATCAGTTTCTTGTAGGTGCCGCGTTTGGGCTCTGAGAACTGCACTACTTCGTCCTCGTCGTCGATAGGTTCGACGATGCCCATTGACGCCACTTCGACTCCCATCACCTTCAGCTTGGTAGCGACCTTCGATCCGTGGTACGCCGCGCTCACGTTTTTCTCCGTCAGGTGATCGGCCAGCACTTTAGCCTGATCCCACAGTGGCGCAACCAGACCGTAAATCTTCCCTCGGTGCTGTGCGCATTCGCCAACTGCGTAAATGTTGCGATCGTCCGTGCGCATCTGATCGTTCACAACAATGCCGCGCTCCGTGGTCAAACCGCATCCGGCGGCAATCTCCCAATTGGCCTTGATGCCGGCCGAAATCAGTACCATGTCGCACTCCAGCGTGTGCCCGTCTGAGAAACGCAGTCCCAGCACGCGGTCTTCTCCCAGAATGGCGGTAGTCTTCTTTTTCAGCAGGACTTTGACGCCAAGGCGCTCCATGCCGGTCTTGAGAATAGCTCCCGCACCCGGGTCCAACTGCTGAGGCATCAAGTGCCCAGCCAGGTCCACAACATTCACTTCCAGTCCGAAGTTCTGCAGCCCGCGAGCTGCTTCCAATCCCAGCAGTCCTCCGCCGATCACCGCGGCGCTGACTTTGCCCTGGGCGTACGCGGCGATGCGGCGGCAATCCTCGAGTGTTCGGAAGACAAAGACGCCCGGCTTGAAACTGCCGTCGGCCATGGTGGTTCCCTCCATCTGCGGAACCAAGGGCCGGCTGCCGGTGGCGATAATCAGCTTGTCATAGGGCTGGGGAGTTCCATCCTCCGCATAAACCAACCTGGCGCGCCGCAGAATTCCCGCAGCCCGCGTGCCGGACAGAAGCCGAATATTGTTCTCGCGGTACCAATCGAGAGGATTCAGGAAAATCTCGTCCTCTTTGTACGACCCGTTTAGCACGTTTGACAGCAGGATACGGTTATAGTTGCCTGTGGGTTCCTCGCCAAACATGGTGATAGCGAACTGCTCGCCGCCTCCGCGCGCCAGTATCTCTTCCACTGTTCGGGCCCCGGCCATACCGTTGCCGATCACTATCAGTTTGCATTTCTCGCCCATTAGGCAATCTCCATAAAGCCCACATCGATAACCGCCGTGGACTCCAGCCCATCCGGCGCCGCTACAAGGATTTCAATACGGCTTTCCGGCGAAAGATCTTCCACCACCGCCAGTGACACATGGATGGCGCCCTTAGCCCCAACTGGGAAGAAGCGCATAAACCTCCCATTTTTCGTCAGTACCAGGTAGATCATCTCCGCTGCTGCATTCCCCGCGCGGAAGTAGATCGCCTGCGCCCGCTTGTCGGGGGGGACTGCGTAGGTAACGGGTGGCGCGAACGGTGTGGGCCGGTCGAGGCCGTGTCCTTGATACGAAAAAAAGCCCTGGATGAATGCTGGCGTCTCTATCATGGGTTTTCCTTTTCAAGCCGAACGGCGCAAACTTTGAATTCCGGCATGCGCGAAACCGGATCGAGCGCGGGGTTTGTGAGCAGGTTGGCGCGTCCGTCGCCTGGGAAATGGAATGGCATAAAGAGCGTGTCCATCCGGAGACCCGCATTCAGTTGCGCTCGAACCGACACGGCGCCCCGCCGGGTCGTTAGGCGGACTTGGCTTCCCTGGCTGATACCGTACGTCCGCGCCATGGAAGGGTGAATCTGCACGAACGCTTCCGCCGCACTCTGCATCAACGACGCTACGCGCCGGGTTTGCGTGCCCGATTGGTATTGCGCCAGCGTCCGTCCGGTGGTGAGGTACAACGGGTATTCGTCATCAGGTTGTTCCGCCGAAGGCTGTAACTCCACGGCATGGAAGCGCGCACGGCCATCTGGAGTGGCGAAGCGTTCCAGGAACATCCGCGGGGTTCCCTGGTGTTGTTCACTCGGACACGGCCAAAACACGCCGTCTTCACGGCGAATCCGATCGTAGGAGATGCCCGCATAGTCCGCGGCCCCGCCGGCAGACGCGCGCCGCAGTTCTTCGAATACCGCCTCGGGCTCAGACGGAAACCCGGCCCCGTGGCCTAGTCGTTGGGCCAAAGCCGACAGCATCTCCAGATCGCTGCGAACACCTGGCGGCGGCTTCATTGCTCGCTGGCGATAAATCACGCGGCCTTCCAAATTCGTCATCGTGCCTTCTTCTTCGGCCCATTGCGCCGATGGCAGCACGACGTCGGCGCGCTCGGCAGTTTCGGAAAGAAAAAAGTCCGACACCATGAGAAAATCCAATCCGTCCAAGCGCTTCTCAATGTGTCGCGCGCGTGGCGCTGAGATTGCCGGGTTCGAACCAAATACCAGCAGCGCGCGCACGCCGCCGTCGCAACCCAGCGTGTCCAGCATCTCGTAGGCGGATTTTCCTGGGGCCGGCAGGTCCTTCTCCGCGACGCCCCATACCTTTGCGACGAACGCGCGGTCTGCCAGATTGTCCAGGCGCCGGTACCCGGGAAGTTGGTCCGCCTTTTGCCCATGCTCCCTTCCGCCTTGCCCATTGCCCTGTCCGGTCAGACAACCATAACCGCAATACGGCTTGCCCGCCTTTCCTAACGCGAGCGCGAGGTTAATGAAGGCCAGAACGTTGTTTACGCCCTGGCTCTGTTGTTCGGAACCGCGCGCGGTCAGCACCATCGCCGTACTGGCCTCTCCCAGCAGTCTGGCTGCGCGTTGCAAATCTCGCTCGGAAACTCCAGTGACGCGCTCCACACGCCCCGGCCAGTAGCTCGCCACTACCTGGCGTAGCGATTCAAAGTCCGCGGTGCGCTCCGCGATGAAGTCGGCGTCGATGAAGCCCTCTTTGATCGCGAGGTAAAGGAGTCCATTCGCCAGGGCCAAATCGGTTCCAGGCGTGATTTGCAAATGCAGAGTCGCGGACGCGCTGGTCGGCGTAGCGCGCGGATCTACAACGATCAGCGCTCCGCCTAGTCGCTTCTGTTCTTGGAAGTACTGCATCACCGGAGGCATCGTCTCCGCCAGGTTGCTACCGACGAGCAGAATCGTCTGCGCATGCGGGATGTCCGCCAATGGAAATGGCAGACCGCGGTCTATGCCGAAAGCTTTCAGCCCTGCCGCCGCCGCGGACGACATGCAGAAACGTCCGTTGTAATCGATCTGGGAAGTGCGGAGCGCCACTCGCGCAAACTTCCCCAACAGGTACGCCTTCTCGTTAGTGAGGCTGCCGCCGCCAAAAACGCCGACCGCATCGGGGCCGTACAGTTCCTGTACGCGCCCGACGGCTGCGATGATATGATCCAGCGCTTGGTCCCAGCTTGCCTCACGCAGAGGTTCGTCGCGGCGGCTACGAATCAGGGGGCTGCGCAAGCGCTCGGGATGAGCGAGCAGTTCGACCGCCGTCCAGCCTTTTTGGCACAGGCCGCCGCGGTTGGTGGGGAAATAACGCGCTCCCACAGTCCACGCATCATGTGGCGCTGATTGCAGCAGATTCATGCCGCATTGCAATGAACAATATGGACAATGCGTGGCACAAACGCTTGCCGATGCGCGCCTCTCCTGTTCCACCGAAAGTAGCATGTCCTCTGCTCAGTCTTGGCTAGACAGGGAGTCAGGTGTATGGACACCTATCCCCCAGGTTGTATTTAGCACTTAGCAGCAGGCTGACAAGGCGTGACCCAAAAGGGGCGGAAGCTGCGACAGGATCGGGTGCAGTAACGTCCAGAATACGCCAATCACATGGCAATTCGCAAACGCAATGCTCAGAGAGCCTGAGGGATTCGAACTGATTATTGCGGCTCCCGCGCCTAAGGTCGCCCCGGGGATCGTCATGTCCAGCAGCATCAAGTCAATCTTGCCGTTTAGCGAAAAGAAGTAAATCTTCGAGATGCAGACGTCATCCGTGGCAATGGACCTAATTGTCCCCCGGCTTCACGCTTCTTGCGCCGTTTCCGGGATCGAGGAGGCAAGACATGAAGAGTCCTCTATACGCCTTGTGCTGCGTTACGTTGGGGATCCCTCTGCTAACAGTTGCCCAACAGAAACCCAGGTCGACTTCTACCTACACGTCGTCAATCGACGGCGTTGTCACTCACGTGGTCGATGGGGCGTCCTGGAAAACGCTAATCACGTTGGTGAACGTCGATACCGGCGTAGGCGCATATGTCGTAGAGTTCCACGCAGAGGACGGATCGCCCTTGGTTCTGCAGACCACCGCCGGGACAAGTAGCACCATAGCTGGCACACTCCCGCCCAACGGTTCCACGATCATCGAAACCGCGGGAACAAGTGCAACCTTGTCTCAAGGATGGGCACGAGTTACGACAACGAATGATATCAGCGGGAATGCGATATTCAGACAATCAATTCCGGGATCTCCGGTCTTTGAGGCGTCAATGCCCATCATTATCTACGTTGAAGATAGCGACTATATCTTGCCATTCGATCACGTGACTTCCGCCACCGGGGTGGCCATAGTAAATCCCGTTTCATACACCGCGATCCAGATCTCCGTGACGTTCCATGATGAACAGGGAAACCAGTTTTATACCGATTCTTTTAGCCTCGGCCCTCTGGCGCATATTTCGTTCTCACTAGCGCAACGCTATCCCCAGACCCAAGGCCGCCGTGGCGCGGTCGAAATTAGCACAACCGGTTTGACAATGAATGTGCTCGGACTCCGCTTCGGCGCGGCAGCGTTTACATCTATACTGCCGCTGACCCGTTAATTTACCGAAGGCTCGTCGCGCTTGAGCTCAAGAAACTACTTCACGTTTACGGTGACCACATTCGCAGTCTGGCCGTCCGCCGTAATCACCACGGGAACCTCTCCAGCGCCGGCCAGGGCGCGCGGGATAACGAGATTCACCTGATCCAAGCCCGGATATTGTGGTTGCGCCCCAACATAGAGGAGCGTCGCCCGTACCCCTCCCACTGTGGCAACGCAATTTTGCAGAGAACTGACGTTGCGCAGCCCCGTGCCGTAAAGAGTAACCACGAGCAGGTCTGTGGGGTTACCCAGATTCATCGGCGTGCTGACACAAGTTGCGGCGCATTGAAATACGTTCTCCGCCACCATCGTCCCGTCCGTCGAGTAAAGGGCGGCGTTCGCCGCGGCCACTCCTTGACCTGTGCCGCTCATCGAATAGAGCCCCGGCCCCACCGCGTCGATCTGCGCGCTTCCTGAAGACGATCCAATAGTGACCATGGCAATCCCATTTGCAGTGCCAGCCGGCACCAGATAGTTGACCTGTGTCGCCGAAGCCAGCTGAATCGCCGCCGCACGCGAAGTCCCCGCGCTATCTACCACTGTTACCGTCACCCCGCCGAGACTGGTTGGAAAAGGCGCCGACGCGATCGTCGTGGTTGCCGCAAGCTTCGATCCATATGCCGCGGCAAAGGACCCCACTCCCAGCCTCGGAAACCCGTTGGCGGTAGATGCGTTCACTATTAAGTTACCGGCGTCGCCGGTTGTGTTGTTGGCAACCGTCACCGCAACCGAGTTGGGGGCGAGCACCGCCTGCGCAAAATCGGCCTGATACTGCGCGAATGTCTCGCAGCAGGTCGGCTGCGTGTAGTTATTGACCGTGGGCGCGAGCCCGAAACCCTGCACCACGTTGCCGGTGATTGCCCCTGTATTCACATTTTCCAGACGGATGGCGGAGCGCGCCGAATTGGTGACGCGGTTGCCGGTCACCGAAATATTCGAATGCGAGTTACTCGTCACCTGGCCGTTGGTATCGCTTTGCGATATCGAGTAAATGGATGCCGCCGCAAAGGTCACCCCATGCGAGACGTTGGCATAGTTAATGGCGTCATCCACCAGATTATTCTGAATTGCAATGCCCGATGACGGCCCGGCATCGGTGTTTCCCGCGCCAAGTTGTTGAATGAAGATACCGTTGCTGCTGGTGCGCTGAATGTAGTTGTCGTGCACCGCGACATTCTGCACGCCCGCCAGCCAGACGCCGCGTGCGAAGACGCCATCTTGCACAGTATTGTAGGCGATCACCGAGCCCGCGCCTCGCTTGCTGGGGTCGGTATCCACCATCCCGAAATTCGCCGCCAGGCCCGAAACCGCATGATCTAGCGTAAGCGTGACCGTTTCGCCATCGACGAACTGCTGCTGTGCGTAAGCCGGCGTTTCGGAGACGATTGTCGCCGTACCGACGACAGCTTCCGTCGTCGGGTTAATGAAGGCGATCGGAGCATTAATCGGAAACGGAGATGAGAAACTGCGCGCCACGGTCACGCTCGTTCCGGACGCCTGATTCACCGTCGCCAGCCAGGCCGCGGAAATCGCCAGCGCATCGTCACAGGTACGAAGCACGATGTTATTCGTGAAGATATTCGCGCCCAGAGCGAAGCTGGTGTGGATGCCGTCGGCGTTAGTGCTGATCAGACGAGTGCTGCCGGGCTTGGGTATTACCTGGACGTGGTCGGCCGTCGCGCCGTTGGTCCGTCCGAAGTAGAGGCCGATTTGTCCCGACGAATAGATCGAAGCATTGTGAATGGCGTTGTTCTGTCCACTTACAAAATTGAGCGCTGGGGGCCCGGAGCGGTCCGTGAAGACTACCGTGTCGCCGGGCTGGATGGCCGCGAGCGGGGCGGGTCTGGCCCATGGATCGTTGACATCGCTGATCGCGATCGTGTTCCCCGTGACTGGCCGCTGCGCTCCAATTCGACCCACCTGTTGAATAGGCACGCCGTTGCGGAAAATCAACATCCAGATGGCATCGCTGCCATCAGACGCGCGGTTCGCATTGAAATCGGCCGGCGTCTGGTAGCCGGGAATCGTGTTGAAGGTGAAGGTCTGACTGGTTGTGTTGACGGACGCCACAGTAACCTGCGTGAACGGCAGTTGCTGGTAATCGAGCGTGAAGTTCTGCATGGTTAGGCCGGTGCAGTTGGAAAACTGCACGGCCGCCACATTACTGGAATGAAACAGCAAGTCCGAGTTCTGCCAGTCGATAGTCAAATTGGTCGCGGCGTTGATGAGCGCGTGCGTGGTGTTATTTCTAAGAGTCAGGAAATAGTAAGCGCCCGGATCGGCAATCACCGTTGCAATGCCGTTCTTGACGGCATAGACGACTGCCGCCTCAAATAACGGTCGCGCATCGAGCGTAGGCGAATCGGGCGTCATGTTAGCAGCGGCGATACCCTTCGCAACGAGATCGCGAGACATATTGAGCACCTGCCCTTGAGCGAGAAGACAAGAGGAGAAGATGGCGAGGAGAAGGACGCGCATGAGAATCTACGATTCTATCGTCTAATAGCGCGTTTTCGAGAAGCTTACTGCTGAAAAACGATCTGCCACCGGGATTTACCGGTAATATACAGCCTGGCGGCCTGTCCCGCGAGACTGTCCGACCCGTCGGCGCCGGTTCCTATTACCTGGGGATACCAACCGGAATCGTTAGACAATCGGAACGGCGCATTCCAACTCTGCGGGTTGCTTAGATCGGCACTGTAAGTGACGAAGATCCCGTCCTGTGGGTAACGCGGCGAGCAACATGAGTGATTCATCAGCGCCACGTATTTTTGAAGATAAGTGTTCCAGTGAATGGAAGGACCCCAGTAGGAATTGGTGTTCGGCTGCTGCCACGATACTTTCGCGGGAAAGATCGCAGTCTCTCGACCTTCCATGCCCGATTCCGTCCAGCCGCCCTGGAAATACTTCTGCACCGCGCCGTTGGGGAACAAGCGGCTTGCATAAGGCATCCGGGCGATACAGATTCCTTGATTCTCCAGTTGCCCTGCATAACTTGAGTACAGGAAGTAAAAGTACTCGTGTTGCTGATCTAAGATGACCGAAAAATCGCCCACGCCGCCCGCTACGAAGCCGTTTTGAGAATCGCAATTGACAGGTTGGCCGGAGGTAATGATACTACCCATGTCGATGAACGTGGCCCCGCCATCATAAGAGATTGCCGCTCCGATACGCGGGACCGCCAGGTCGTTACCCGCCGGGCATGGACCGAATTCCTGGTGGTACCAGCCGTAGACCAAACCATTAGGGTCGCGCCAAATCGACTCCATCCAGTATGCCCATGGATAAATGGGGTGCATTTGAACAAGCTGGCTGGAATGCAGGGCGAACTGATGGGTCCCCGAACTGAGCACCGGCCCCTCTACCGTCGAATTGAAGAGGCGAAACTGTCCGTCCTGCCAAAAAGCCGGGCTGTTGGAATCTACGGGCGCCGGCATGATCTCCGGATTTACCGGATGTAATTGAGCGCGTTGCGCGAGCGCGGGTTGGGCTCCGGCAGTCGTGATCAACAATGCCAATAAACAGCGCACACAACATTAAACGCGGAAGCGCGCGCTGAGTTTCTAAGAAATCGGTCGGCGATCCATTCCAAAGCGCCTAACTTATGGAAATAAGATACTTACCCTTGTCACAGAGACGGTACTACTTCTTCTTCGTAACAGGTGAAGTAGTCTTGTCATTCTTGTCATCCACCACATCGCCGAACTTGATTGAGGATTTCCCCTCATAGTGTTTGTAATCCTGATAGCGAATCACAAGCTTGATGCGTTGCGACATGTCTTTAAAGTTCAGCGTGTCGTCGGAATGGGTATACGTTGGAAACCAATATTTGCCGTCGATCTGCTCGCGGTAGGTTTCAAAACGCGGATATTGGTCGTCTCCGTGGCGCAGGCCGACGCCTTTGCCGTAAGTCTTCACAATCTGCAGATCGCGATCGTCTACCCAGATCTGTCCGGCGAAATAGCGCTTTCCCTTGACCATCTTCTTAGGCTTGACGGAGAAGACATAACAGCCGATCTCGTCGATCTTTTCGCGCCCCAGGAATTGGACATCGTAATCCCCAATGTCATCGGTGGTCAGAACAAAGGGCTGGACATAGATCAAATCCTGCATATCTTCCGGCGTGAGGATGATGTTTTGCAGGTTCTGCACCGGCGCGTAGACTACCTTTTCCGTGCGCCTGCCCTCGGGAGTGAAGATAATGTCCGAGACCTGTTCCCACTTCCCGCCGGTCGGGTTGCCGCTTGGGTCCGTCTCCTCGAATTTGAGGGTCTGCCGATAGGTGTAGTTGTTGCGCGCTTCGGCGAACTCTTTCTCCTTCGCGGCAAACTTACGAATGATCTCGGGCGCGTTGATGTTTTCGTTGGCGCCGGCCAGTGGCGCGCCTTTGGACGCCACCGATTGTGACATCGCCGGATTCGAAAAAACAGATACAACCAACGCCACGGCCGCTACAGGCGCGAATATGGCGGTCAAAACGATTCGACGCATTCTTCCCTCACTAGTAAGACTGTCTCATTTTCCCAACAGTTTCTTTGCGATTGTGGCAAGTTGCATATTGCTGGTCCCCTCGTAAATTCGGCCGATCTTGACGTCGCGGTAAAGCTTCTCAACGGGATAGTCCTTAGTAATACCCACTCCGCCGTGGACTTCAATGGCCTTCGACGCCACTTCTTCCGCAATTTGCGAGCTGTAATATTTCGCCATAGCCGCTTCCGTAAGGAACGGCATCCCGGCATCCCGCAAACGGGCGCCGTTATAGACCAGAAGCCGTGCGGCTTCCACATCGATCGCCATTTTGGCCAGATCGAACTGCACGGCCTGAAACTCGCCGATGGATCTGCCAAACTGCTTCCTTTCCTTAGCATACGCCACCGCGTGATCCAGCGCGCCGCGCGCGAGGCCGATCATCTGCGCCCCAATGGCGATACGGCCCTCGTTCAGCGTCTCGATGGCGATCTTATATCCATTGCCGATTTCACCGATCACGTTCTCCCGCGGCACTTTACAGTTATCGAGAATCAGCTCGCACGTGGAGGAGGCGCGCAGACCCAGCTTGTCCTCTTTCTTACCCACCTGGAAGCCGGGGAATTCGCGCTCAATCACAAACGCCGTGATGCCCTTGTAGCCGGCTTCGGGATTGGCGTTCGCGAAGAGAAGGTAGAGCCCAGCCTCGGCGGCGTTGGTGATCCAAAGCTTACGGCCTGTGATAAGGAAGTGATCGCCGTTATCGACGGCGCGTGTGGCCATCGCAAAAGCGTCCGATCCCGACCCGGCTTCGGAGAGACAATAGGAGGCCACCGTATCTGCGGCAAGGCGCGGCAGGAAACGGCGCTTCTGGTCGTCCGTAGCCCAGCGGATGAGGGCGTTGTTGCAGATCGTATTTTGGACATCGACGATCACGCCCGCCGAGGGATCTACCGCGGACAGTTCTTCCACAGCGAGGATGGCCTGGAAAAACGTGCCGCCCTGGCCGCCGTACTCCTCCGGAATTTCAATGCCCATCAGACCCATATCGAAGAACTGACGGATGATGTCTTTGCGGAAGACGCCGGCCTCATCCATTTCGCGGACATACGGGCGGATCTCTTCGCGCGCGAATTTGCGGACCGTGGATTGGAAGAATCTTTCGTCTTCGGTAAGTGCGGTCAAAGGACGCGGCGCGGCGTCGGTGGGCGTCGCAAGCATATTTTTACTGTACCGCCGCCGGGTACTTCAATGCGCCGCCGGCGCCCCGCCTGCCGGCTTGAACCGGCGCACAAGCAACATTAACGGCACCGCCGCCAAAGTAAGCCACCCAATTACACGAAAGCAATCCATGAAGGCGAGAAGACTTACCTGATGCTGCAGTTGCTGGTAAAGATACCCATGCGCCGCGACCGCCGCATCGGGGGCGGAGAATCCCTTTTCCACCAGATGGTTCGTCAGAGCCGCGGTTCTCTCGGTCAATACCTGCGAGGTCGATCCAATTGCGCCTGCCAGGTTCGTCTGATGAAATTCGTGTCTCCGCTCCGCCGCCGTGGTAATGAAGGCGATACCGAAACTGCCGCCCCAATTACGAAAGAGATTCGTGAGGCTGGACGCCTTGTTATTCTGATCTGGCCGTAACTGCGAGTAGGCAATCACATTAACCGGTACGAAGAAAAAGCCGTAACCCAAACCCTGCAGCGCTCTCGCCAAGGCGTAGTGCCGATAATCGGTGGCCAGGTTGAACGTACTGTAATGCCACATCGCGAACGCGCCAATCAGAAGACTGACTGCCGCCAGGACGCGCGGCGCCACCATCTGCCGTTGAATCAGGCGCGCCGCGATGGGGGCCAACACCGTGATCACCAACGCGCCCGGGCCCAAGACGAGCCCCGCGTCTATCGCCCTATATCCGTAGAGCGACTGCAGCATTTGTGGAATCAGCGTCGTGCTGCCGAATAGCCCAAAACCGAAGACAAAAAACAGAACAATCGAGATGGCGAAGTTGCGGTTCGCCATTAATCGGAAGTCGATGACCGGCTCTTCCAGCCTCAATTCCCACAGCACGGTCGCGATCCATCCGGCCACTCCGATGCCGAGCGCCCAACAGATAAAGGGACTGCTGAACCAATCTTCAATCTGGCCGCGATCGAGCGCCACTTCCAGTGCCGCCGACGCCAAGGCAACCAGCGTGATGCCCATGCCGTCAATGCTCAGCTTGCCATTTTTTCGCACCGTTGCGCGCTCGTCCGCAAATGTGGGCGGATCTTTGATCACCCGTGCGCTCAGGATGAAGGCCAGGATGCCAATTGGGATATTAATGAAGAAGATCCAGCGCCAGCTATAGTTGTCGGTAATGTAGCCCCCCAACACCGGCCCGACCGCGGGGGCCGTCACAATCACCACCGTATAGAGGGCGAACGCCGAAGCGCGCTTTGCCGCGGGAAAGGTATCCACCAGAATCGCCTGCGCTACGGGCGCCAGGCCGCCGCCCGCAATCCCCTGCAGCACGCGGCTCGAAAGCATGATCCCCAGCGTGGGCGCGATTCCGCAAAAGAATGATGTCAAGGTAAAGAGCGCCACGCAGCCCAGATAGTAATTGCGCCTGCCGAAAACCCGGCTCAGCCACGCAGACATCGGCAGGACAACCGCGTTCGCGACTAAGTAAGTAGTTAGGATCCAGGTAACTTCGTCATAACTTCGTCCCAGCCCGCCGCCAATGTAAGGAAGGGACACGTTGGCGATGGAGGTGTCGAGCAGTTCCATAAACGTCGCCATCGTCACCGTCAGCGCGATGAACCAGGGATTGATCTGTCTTGTATTGGACACGATGCGCTCCGAGTTCGCTTACCGCACACTTACCGTCGGCTCGACGGACATACCGGGACGCAACAGCCGTTGCGGATCCTGGCCCGCGTCAAATCGAAGCCGCACCGGGAAGCGCTGCACCACCTTCACGTAATTCCCGGTCGCATTCTCCGGCGGGAAGAGGCTGAACAGCGGACCGGCCGCGCCAGGCAGGCTCTCCACCTTGCCGTCATAGTCGCGGTCGAAGGTGTCCACATGGATCTTCACGCTCTGGCCAGGCCGCATCCGTTTCAGTTGCGTCTCCTTGAAATTGGCTGTCACCCAGATATCGTCAAGAGGAACAATCACCATCAATCCCTGCCCAGGCTGTATGCGCTGGCCCAGTTCCACCGTCTTACGGCCAATTACCCCGCCGATGGGCGCATAGACCTTCGTGTAACTAAGATTGAGTTTGGCCGTATGTATGTCCGCGGCAGCCTGCTCCACGCGCCCGCCCGCCGATTCCGACTTGACCCGAGCGTCAGTAACTTGTTGCGGCGCCGATTGCGCGGCTTCAACCTGCGCCTGCCGCTGCGTCACCAGGCTGCGCGCCTCGGCGATCTGCCGTTCGATCGAAGTCAGCGCGGCGCGGTCTCCCTCTACCGCTTGCGCGGCCGCCGTCGCGTCAGTTTGCCGCGCATCATAGTCCGATCGCGAAATCTCGCGCTTCTCCACTAAGGCCTGGTAGCGCACGCGGTCCCGCTCGGCCCGCGCCGCAATTGCCTCGTCCTGCTGTAATTTGTGTTGCGCTACGGTCAAATTGGCCTGCTGCGTCTCCACCGCGGACGCGGCTTGCTGCGCCGCGGCTTCCGCCGCGTGCAGTTGTCCAAACGCGTTGGCGTTTACGATAGGAACACTCACCTGCGCCGCGTGCCGGTCGGCCGCGCTGGCGTCTAGATTCGCTTTCGCGTGTTCCAGATCGGCTTCATAGTCGTGGGGATCCAGCTCAAATAACAGCGTTCCCGCCTCTACAAACTTGTTGTTCTCCACTTGCGGATTGATGTAACTTACAGTGCCGCTGATACGAGCGCTGATGGAATCGAGATGGCCTTCGATCTGCGCGTCATCGGTCGATTCGAAGCCTCGCGAATTCAGCCACCATCGCACGCCGCCCGCTGCAATCAAAACCAGCGCCAAGAGCGCCACCCATCGAAACCAGCCCCGTTTTTCGGGCGCGGGGACTTTGGGATCGCGTTCCGTTGACAAATCCTGGCGGGTCTCGCGCACTGGCGTCTCTGCCCGATGTCTCTCCGAAGGCTGCACCAGATCGGTTTCCACTTCCTGTGTCGTCATTTCACTTAACTCCTAAGAATTCCTGTACCCTGGTCTGGGCGCCGCCTATGGCGCGCGCCAGCGAAATTGCCGCAACCTGGAACGAATAAGCGCTATCGATGTAGTTGTCATTGGCGCTAGCCACCGCCTCCTCCGCCTGCACCACTTCCAGATAGTTGGTTACGCCGTTCGAATACCGGTCCTGCGATTGCGTAAGCGCCCGCGCCGCCAGATCTTTGTTTTGTTCCGAAACCTTCACGCTCGATTCCGACGCGTTCATGTCCAGCCAGGCCGTGCGCACGTCGTAAGCAATCCTGCCCTTTAGGTCTTCATACTCGGCTTGCCGGCGTGCCAGTTCCGATTTCGCCCGCTCAACGTCGGCGCGGATGCGGCCGCCCGTATAAATGGGAATGGTGATGTTGCCCTGCAGGCTATAAACCTGGCTGAAGTTTCCGATGTTCGCGCCGCCGCCGCCGTAGTCCCCGCTAACCGAAACCACCGGCAGACGCTGGTCCTTTTGCGCCTTGACCATCAGCTCAGCCGCGTGCACGCTTGCCGCGGCGCTCGCCAGATCGGCGCGTGACTGTAGCGCCTGCTCGATTGCCGTTTCGCTGCTAATTCCGGCAAGAGGGCGATAGGCCAAGGCCCCCGTCAACTCAAATTTCTGGTCGGCCGGCAATCCCGTGATGCGCGCCAGCGTCAGCTTGTCCTTTTCGGATTGATTCGCGGCGTTCGTCAAACGCTGCTCGGCCGATCTCCGCACCACCTGCGCTCGCAGAGAATCGATCTCCGGCGAGACCTCCGACTTCACGCGATTGGCCGTCTGCGCCTCTAACTCGGTCGCGGAAGCGATCTGCGCCTTGGCCGATTCCACGCGGGCGGCGCTGGCAATCGCCTGCAGGTATGCCGTGCCCACCGCGAGCACCACCACATCGCGCGAATCCCGTATACTCTGAACCGACGCCGCTTCCTCACTCTTTTGCGCCTGATACGTATCGCGCAGTGGCGCATTAAATATGGATTGCGTAACACCGACGCGCGCATCCTGGTATCCGAACCCGCCCGTGGTCGCCCCAAAGGGTCTTACCCCTGGAATCGCCGGCAACTTGAGGCCGATCTCATGAAAGCTAATGTCTTCGTACCCTTGTCGCCCGCGGGCTTCAATCTCCGGCAGCAGCGCCGAGAGAGCCCGCATGCGCTGGGCGCGCGCATCGGCCGATGCTTCATTGGTTTCGATCAATCCAAGGTTGTATTTCAATCCGCGGTCGATCGCCGCGTCGAGCGAAAGCGCGATGGTGGCGCCCGTAGCCTTCACGGCGACGCTGCCAAGATATGGATTCTGCGATTGGGTAGCTCTGGCGCTGGGGTTGGTCGTACTCTCCGCCGGATTGATCGGCCGCGGAGTCGGGACGCTATAACCGAGAGGATCGCCTGCTGTCTGCGCCCACGCGGCGCACGCCGCCCAAAGAAACAAAAGCCCCAGTCGCGCGCTTCCATTGCTTCGGCCGTGGTTTCCGGATTCTTTACTTGTTTCGAACGGCACAAGCTTTGGATGCCGAAGAGACCGGTCGGTCGCATAAATTTCATCGATGCGACCGATTGGTCTCTTATGTCATCTTAGTGATACAATGATCAAGAGCGACCAGGCGGTCTCCAATATGGGCGTCCAGGAAGAACCCCTGACCAAAGGCGAGCAGACGCGACGGAAAATTGTGGAAGCCGCGGCTCCCATATTCAACCGGTCTGGCTATGCAGGCAGCTCTCTTGCCGATCTGATGGCGGCTACCGGCCTCAAAAAAGGCGGCATTTACCGCCACTTCGCCAGCAAGGAAGAGCTGGCTGCCGAGGCGTTTGACTACGCTTGGGAACTAGCCTGGAATGCCCGCATGGCCAGCGTGGATGAAGATGCGCTGGGCGTGGAACCGCTGAAACAATTGATCGCCAACATCGTCGATTTTCGCGCGCCTGTGGCCGGCGGCTGCCCGATTTTGAATACCGCAACCGATTCGGACGACGGCAACCCCCTGCTTCGCGCCCGCGTCAGCAAAGCGCTACGCGCGTGGGTGGGCCGCTTGCAATTGATTCTCAAACGTGCGGCCGCGCGCGGAGAACTCAAGCCCGATGTGGATCCCAAAGCCGTTGCCACCTTGATTGTCGCCTCTCTCGAGGGCGCCCTCATGATGGGCCGCCTCGAGCGCAATGACTGCGCCCTTCACTGTGTTCAGAAACACCTGAATCGTTATCTGGACACGGAAATAGCGGCATCTCGCTAACCCCAACGCGCGCTTCCTTCTACAATATTCCCCATGCCCGCTTTCGACGTCGTTGGCGTGGGACTCAACGCTACCGACACGCTGCTTCTGGTCCCACACTTCCCCGCCTATGCTGGAAAGGCGCCATACACAAAGGAGATCCTTAGCCCCGGCGGACAGGTCGCCAGCGCCATGGTCGCCTGCGCGCACCTGGGCCTGCGCGTGAAATACATCGGCGCCGTGGGTGACGATGAGCGCGGCCGCATTCAACTGGAAAGCCTCCGCGCCTCTTCTCTCGACCTGGAACACGTCCAGATTCGTACTCACTGCGCCAATCAATCGGCTTATATCATCGTTGACCAATCCACCGGCGAGCGCACCGTCTTTTGGCGGCACGACGAATGCCTGCGCATCGACCCAGAGCAAATCACGCCCGAACAAATTGTGGATGCGCGCCTGCTTCATATCGATGGACACGACACCCGCGCCGTCGCCCACGCCGCCCGCATCGCGCATGCCCATGGAATTCCAGTCACTGCCGATGTCGATACCATCTACGCCGGCTTCGACAAAGTGCTGCCGCACGTCGATTACCTCATCGCCAGTTCTGAATTTCCCGCGCGTTGGACCGGCGAGAGCGACCCGTTCCGCGCCCTCGAAACCCTGCAGAACGAGTACGGAATGCGCGTCGCAGCCATGACCCTGGGCGCGCACGGATCGCTCGCGCTCGCTGCCGGAAAGTTCGTCTATTCCCCGGCCTTCGTGGTGAATTGTATCGATACCACCGGCGCCGGAGACGTGTTTCATGGAGCGTTCTGTTATGCTGTCTTGCAGGAAATGCCCATGCGCGAAGCTCTCGAATTTGCCAATGCCATGGCAGCCCTGAATTGCACGGCGTTGGGCGCCCGCGGCGGTATCCGCGGCCTCGAAGATGTGCGGACGCTCATGGCCCGGGCGGAGCGCCGGTCGGACCCAGCCTTCGCAGCTTGCGAATAACCCCGAAAATAAAATGTTTCCGCTACGCGACACCGAGCCCAGTTACTCGAAACCTGTGGTCACCATGTTCCTGATCGTGGTGAACCTGCTCGTATTCCTGTTTGAGGCATCGCTCGACCCTTATACGCTCAACGCGGTGATCGCGCGGTATGGCCTGATTCCGGATGCCTTTCATATCTCGGCCATCTTCACGTCCATGTTCTTGCACGGCGGCTGGCTGCACGTACTGGGCAACATGTGGTTTCTCTGGATCTTCGGCGATAACATCGAAGACATTTTGGGCCACGAAAAATACCTCATCTTCTACCTGCTGTGCGGCATCGCCGCGGCGGTGACGCAGGTCTTTTTCAATCTCGATTCGCGCGTCCCTATGGTCGGAGCAAGCGGCGCTATCGCGGGAGTCATGGGCGCCTATCTGGTGAAATTTCCGCAATCGCGCATCAAGACCCTGATTTTCTTCATCTTCATCACCTTTATCGATGTGCCTGCCTGGTTCATGCTCATCTATTGGTTTGCCGTGCAGTTTTTCAGCGGCGTCGGCAGCATCGCCCAATCGACGGCGTCGGAAGGCGGCACGGCCTTCTTCGCTCACGTCGGCGGCTTCCTCACCGGAATCCTTCTGATCAAGATCTTGGGTACGCGCCAGCGTTTTGTGCGACGCTGGAATCCATACCAATGAACCTTGACGTCCTGGCCATCGCGGCCCATCCCGACGATATTGAACAGACTTGTGGCGGAACCTTGATGCACATGTCCGCCCGCGGATACCGCACCGGCGCGCTCGATCTTACCGCCGGCGATATGGGCACGCGCGGAACGCCCGAGCAGCGCGTGGAAGAATCGGAGGCCGCGGCCAAAGTGATGGGTCTCGCCTGGCGCGGGAATCTTCACTTCCCAGACGCGCGCCTGGAAAACACAATCGCCCCGCGCATGACCCTCGCCGTGAAGATCCGCGAATTGCAGCCTCGCACCGTAATTCTGCCTTATTGGGAAGCCCGCCACCCCGACCACTATCGCTGCTGCGAGCTCGGCTTCGAGGCATGTTTTCTCGCCGGATTGAAAAAGCTCGACCCCTACACC
Source organism: Bryobacterales bacterium (assembly GCA_963703295.1). GTDB lineage: Bacteria > Acidobacteriota > Terriglobia > Bryobacterales > Bryobacteraceae > PALSA-243. Next base: position 4,911,135 of record OY969810.1, on the reverse strand, counting down.
GAGCCCCACCGGCCGTTCAAGATTCTCTATTCCAGCCTGTATGCCGACGTCAAACCCTCCTTCGTCGTAGACATCAGCGCCGAATTCGAACGCCGCATGGACGCGCTTTTCTGCTATCAATCGCAATATGGTGAGACCGCCGAAGGCGGCGGCCTGTTTCCCACCCAGCAGGAAATCCGTGAGCGTCTGGGGGCCATCGCGCGCTTCTACGGCAACCTGATCGGCGTGAAGTATGGCGAACCGTTTGTGGTAAAAGAGGCCATGCAGATCGACGATATTGTGGGGATGCCGGTGCGGTCGATATAGCTTGTCAACCGCAGACGCATCATTCAACTCATCAGGCCGCTGAAATTGCGGCTAGGGCGGGGAAGTGGCAGGCCGCGGTGAGCGGCCGGCTGTTTCAACCCAAAATATCGACTTTGACGCCGGCCACCTCGGAGGCGCCGCTCGCTGTACCGTAGGCAAATTCTGTGGTGCGAACGGCCGCCCGGATGGAAGTCTCCATGTGGCGGACGGCATGCGCAACTTCAGGCGTCGCTTCCGAGATATCGATCGTTACGCGAGCCAGGCGGCGCGTCTGACTGATTTTCGATGTTGTTCTAAGAGCTCTGACCGTCCGCAGAATGGCCGCGAGGGTTTCCATCTCCGGTACCGCGGCGCTCCATTCCTCACGGTATCGAGGCCATCCGGATTTATGCAGAGAAGCCGCCCCCTCGGATGACCGGAAAAACTGCTGGAAAAGATACTCCGTCACAAATGGCAAAAACGGCGCGTAGAGGGAAAGGATGATTCGCAGCGTCTCCCAAAGCGTCGTGCGAGCCGAAGCCCGGCTTTCCTCCGGGTAACCGTCCGGGGTCCAGAACCGGTCTTTGATGATTTCCAGGTAGTCGTCGCAGAAGATCGTCCAGAAGAAACGGTCGGTCTCCTCGCGCGCTTCGTGATACGAATATTTCTCGAAGGCATCGCTGCTTAGCCGGACCACTTTGTTCAGTTCCGCCGTCAGCCATCGGTCTTCCGGCGTGCGCTGCGCGAAGGGCACTGCATCGCTCGCCGGATTGTAATTTCCTAGCTGCAGATCGCAGAACCTGGCGGCGTTCCAGAGCTTCAAAACCAGCTTGCGGCCAATCTGCACATCCTTTTCGTTGTATCGCAGGTCGTGGCCCAGGCTGCCGCCGGCAGCCCAATATCGAACGGAATCCGCTCCGAATTTCTTGATTACGCTGTACGGTTCGTAGCGGTTATAGCCGTTCGCATCCGTGTATTGATCCAGATCCCGTTTGCTGATCTTCTTCCCGTTTTCGTTCAACCCCCAGCCGGAAATCATCACGTTTCCCCAAGGCAGGCTATCGGTGTGCAGATGCGATTTCACCACCGTATAGAAGAGCCAGGTACGGATAATTTCGAAAGCCTGCACTCTCACCGTCATCGGGTAAACGCCCGCTCCGCTCGGCCGGTCCGGACTCTGTGCCCAATTCGAATTGATGAGCGGCGATAGAGACGAGGTCATCCAGGTATCCATCACATCGGGGTCTGCACGCAAGTTGCTTCCTTTGCAGGCAGGGCAGACATCGGCCGGGCACTGGTCCTCCACCGGATCGACGGGCAGCATCGACTCGGGCGGTAAGATCACCTCATTGCAATCCGCGCAGAACCAAACTGGAACCGGCACGCCATAGAAACGTTGCCGCGTGATGTTCCAGTCGTACTTCAGGCCCTTGATCCAATCTTCCAAACGTACCTGCATCCAAGCCGGAAACCAGCTCAGCTCCGCGCTGCGTTCCAGCAGTTCCTTCTTGAGGTCCAGCACCTTGATAAACCACTGCGGCGCCATCACAAACTCGACGGGCGCGCCCGATCGTTCCGAAACCGAAACCACCTGGTCGATGGCTTTGGCCCCTTTGTGCGCCCCGGCCGATGTTAGATCCTGGACGATGCGCCCGCGCGCTTCGTCGGCGTTCAACTGCGCGTATGCGCCGGCCAGATTCGTCATTTTGCCATCCGGCCCGATGCAGATCCGGGTCTCCAGCCCATCGCGCTTCCACCGTCGCACGTCCTCCGCGTCGCCGAAGGTGCAGACCATCATCAGACCGGTGCCGAACTGCGGATCCACATCGTCGTCCGCCAGAATTGGCACATGCTGGCCGAACAGCGGCACGGTCGCCGTCTTGCCGAGAAGTCCTTGATACCGTTCATCCTTGCTATTGCAGTAGAGTGCCACGCATGCCGGCAGCAACTCCGGTCGCGTGGTTGAGATCAACAGCTCAACATTTTCGGGCCCGGCGAAGGCAATGTCTTGTAATTTGCTCTTCCGCTCAATCGATTCCAGATCCGCTTGCGCCAGCGACGTCTCAAGAATCGTGTCCCACAGCACAGGCTCGTTCGAGCGGTAAATCCTTCCCGCGCGGTACAGCTCGATGAAGGATTTCTGCGAGGTCCTTCGGCAATGGTCGTCGATTGTGGAGTAGCGAAGGTTCCAGTCCACGGACAGGCCCAGCGCCCGCCACAGTTTTTCGTACTGCTCGATCCCCTGGTGCGTGACCTCCAGACACAACGCCCGGAATTCCTTCCTCGTTGTCTTCCTCTTGTTGATCTTGTAAGTCTTCTCGACGAAGCGCTCCGTCGGCAAGCCGTTATCGTCGAAGCCCATTGGGTAGAAGATCTTGCGGCCGTTCATGCGGTGATACCGCACAATAAACTCCGCCTGCGCGTAGGACATCGCATGGCCTACATGCAAATGGGACGCGGAAACGTAGGGCGGCGGCGTATCCACCGAGAATACCTCGCCGGTTTCGTTGGGGTCGTATTTGTAGACGTCCAACTCATCCCAGAGCCGGTGACAAAAGGCCTCAACTTCAGCGGTGTCAATTTCCTTTGGGAGCCGGCTTTCGCTTTCAATTTCCATAGATGAGGATCGCTTTGTGGCCCTGCCAGATCTTCCACACTGCAAACGGCGGTCGCCGAGGCGGAAAGCAGGGAGTATCCTCATCATAACCAACCCGTTAGGCCACTACAAGGAATTCAGATCTGCCATAGGCCGTCTGTGTTTTGATTGCGCTACACCGCAGGTTTAATGTGTGGCGTATTGACCACAGTAAAAGAGTTCCAAATTATTCAAAACAAAAGTTTTTGCAGCGAAGCGCGTACCTTGCCGCTGCTGCGTGTTGTAATAAATGTAGGAACATGGCGGAGACGATTCTTGCGTTTTGAGACCACGGTCCAGCGTCCCGTAAGGACATCGGGCGTGGGGCTTCATAGCGGCGTACCGGTTCATATCTGCATTAAGCCCGCGAAAGCGGGAACGGGCATTGTTTTCGTCCGCACCGATCTAGAGAATTTCCCGATTCCTGCAAGCTGGCGCCATGTCGCGCGCGTCAGCTACGCCACCAGCCTGATGCGGCAGGGCGTTCTCATCTCCACCACCGAGCATCTGCTCAGCGTGTTCTATTCCATGGGCGTCGATAACGCCACCGTCGAGATTGACAACCTGGAAGTGCCCATCCTCGATGGCAGCGGCCTGCCCTTTGTGCGCTTGATTCGCGATGCCGGCATCCGCCAGCTTCGCGCGCGGCGCAAATATCTGAGCATTCGCCGCCCCCTGGTGATAGAAGATCGCGGCAAGCGCATCAGCATCCTGCCGGCGGATTGCTTCCGTCTAACCTGCGATACGGATTACCCGGAGCCTGTGGGCCGGCAATCCCTTGAGTTGGAAGTAACTCCGGAACGGTATGCGTCTCAGATTGCCTTCGCGCGCACATTCGGCTGGCAAAACGACCTCGACCAGATGCGCGATATGGGGCTCATCCGCGGGGCGTCGCTCGAAAACGCCGTCTGTTTCACCAATGAAGGCGCGCTCAATCCGGAAGGCCTGCGGGCGCCCGACGAATGCTGCCGTCACAAGGCGCTCGATTTGATCGGCGACCTCGCGCTATTAGGCCGTCCCCTGCTGGGTCACGTGATTGCTGAGCGGGCCGGCCATGCCATGCATGCCGCGTTGGTGGCGCGGATCATGTCCGACCCCTCGCTCTATGAAATCGCCTCGTTCGATCAATTAGCCTCGCGCGTCACGGCGGCGTTGGTTTCGTAAGCGCAAGTCTGCGGATTTCACACCAGGCCAGCCCGCAGCTCCTCGAATGACGTTGCCCACGTGATCGATTCACCCTCGTACCCTTTTAGGGCGACTTTGCGCCGTTCGAAGCGCGTTTGTAGCGCGGGATTTAATCCCATATACGTACGCTCGCCAATGGCAATGCTGAGGCCCAACTGCCGGGTCGCCGCCTCCAGGCGGAAAGCCGCATTTACCGTGTCGCCGAGCGCCGTATAATCCACGCCGCCCACGATCGCGGGTCCGGAATTAATTCCGGCGCCGATACGCAAGGGGCCGGGCAAGGGAAGATCGAGATGCATTCGGGCGGTAGCGACGTCGATCGCGCTCACCGCCCAAAGAACGCGCAGCACATCGTCGCGCAGACTCGCCTCGTTTTGGTGCACCCAGACGCACATCACCGCATCGCCGATATATTTTTGCGCCCAGCTTCCCTGCTGCTGTACGATCTGCCCCACGCGTAGGAACCAGGTGCCGATGGCCTGCGAAAGCAGCGCTTCGGATATGGAGCGCGCCAGCGGTGTGAAATCGCGGATATCCACCACCACGATGGTGGTAAGCGTGTTCGTATGCAGCGATGTCGTGGGCGCGTTGCGCGTGCTTTCGAGCGCCGCATCCCACGTGCCCGCTTCCTCCGGATTGTGAAATAAGAATTCCTGGTCGCCGAAAACCAGTTGATCGCGGTCGTTCAATGCCACCGGCAAGCTGACCCGGCGCTGGTTGACGAACGATCCATTGCGGCTGCCCAGATCCACCAGCGACATCGCACCTCCATCCCGCCGCTGCACCAGCGCATGCAGGCGCGACACGGACCGGCTATCCAGCAAAACGGCGCAGCCATCGCCGCGGCCGATTGCCCATGATTGCCCGTCGCGCAGCACGAAGCGGCGCCCCGTCGCGCTTTGAATCAGGCATGGATCGTTCTTGGCTTCGCCCACTCCTTCGAGATTAGCCTAAGCCTTGCCTTCCCGCCACGTAATTTCTCTCTTAGAAGAGATGCCGCGCCCAACCAGAATTCCCCGTGAGAACTCCCGTGTGTCACGCCCGTGACCGGCGAACCCGCGCCCTGCGTTATACTAATGCGGCGAAGAGGCACTTTTGACGATCACGCTCAATAAATCGATCTCGGCGACGCGTCTGAATCCCAAGACTGGCGTGCCATATTCCGAACCGGAGACAAATATTCCGTTCGGCGCCATCCTCACCTGCAAGGGCAGCGATCGCGATGCGGAGAAGTTCATCTACATGAGCGAGCTTTTTCGATGCAAGCGCGATGTGCTCGCTTCCGCGTTGGATGGGGGGAAGATTCCGGACGACGCCGAGGTTGAGGAGGCGCCTGCGTCAAACGGCAAGTCATCCGCTGTGGCGATGGCCCCGCCCGAATCGAAGCTGAAGTTCGAGAAGCTCTCGGCTGCGCCCCATTCCATCGGGCGCGCGAAGGTGCCCGGCGGATGGCTGTTGCTCGCTGGAAATTCCTCGGTGTCCTTCTATCCCGATCCGGAACACGCGTGGAATGGCGAGTCGCTTTAGCTCAGACGGCGTTCGATTCCACGATTCGCCTGTCTAACGCCAGGTAGCCGCACGCCACCGCCACCAGGAACATGGTCAGCGGTTCCGTATCGCCCAGGTTGTTTTCGAAAAAGCCTTCGACCAGCGCCCCAATCACCACGGCAATCGCGCCTTCCAGAATGAAGCGCCGGTCGCCAGGCCCCGGCGGCAACGCCCGCAGACCGCGTGCAAAATCGAGAATAATCCAAGCGATCATCCACAGAAATACCAATAACACCGGGATGCCCCGCTCGGCCGCATACTCCAGATAGATATTGTGTAGGTGGCCGTAAAAGCCAATCGGCTTTTGGTGGATATCGGCGGGCATGTATTCGTCGAAACGTACGTGTTGCTCCTCCGGCCCCAAACCCAATAACGGATGACTTTCAATCATCCGCATTCCTGTGCGCCACACAACCACGCGGAATTCGTTCGAATCGACATCCTTGCCGTGCAGCATCGATTGGAACCGTTCGCGAATCGGCGCGGGCGACGCCACGAATGCCAGCGCCGCCAAAACAGGAACGGCCACGATCAGCCAGCGTCTCCAACCCCAGATCAAATAGATCATTGCGACCGCAAGCGCAATCCATACGCCCCGCGTTTCAATCAGCACCACGGAAATCGAGAGCAATGCCGCGCAAACAATCCAGACCCATTGCCGGCGCGACTTCACCGCGAAGAACAGAAACGCGGCCAGCATCAGCAGCGCGAACATCTCCTCTGCGGAGAACGTATTCCAGTGACTCGTGAAGCCCTTAATGCGCGCCGCGACATAGTAGTTATAAAAATCGCGTCCAAGCCGATGCGCCTGGCTGACCCTTTCGCCAAATTGAATGAAGCCGAAGCAGCCTGTAAAGGTTCCCAACGCGGCCCAGGTAAGCATTAGCGTCCGCACCAACGGGATGCTTCGCAGACAGGAATAGACGATGAGTAACTCGGCAAAGACTATGAGTTTCTTAATCTGAGGTAATCCGGTCTTGAGATCGCCGGAAGCAAGCCATGCGATCAGCGTGCCTGCTAGAAAAATAGCCAGCGGCAGCTTGATGCGCGGCAGCCGCAAGGGTTCGCCGGAAAGTATAAGCGCCAGAAAAGCCGCGCCCAGCAGAATCTGCGAAGCCGCGATGCTAAGTACAATCGCCGCCGCCGAACCGAACGTTAGCCAGACGGCCACAGGCGCCAACGCCGGGATGCGGGGTCTCATCGCGCTACGGCTTCATCCGTTCTAACTTCCTGTACAGCGTCTTCCGCTCAATACCCAAAATCTGAGCGGCCTTGCTCTTGTTTCCGCCCGTCGCGGCCAGCACGCGGCGGATCTGGTCCTCTTCCGCGTCCGCTAGCGTGTCCACAGGCTTTTCGCGGCTTTCCATGACGGTGAGGGCATTGTGCACGGTCTCCGCGTCAATGCGGTCGGAGAGAATCGTCAGCCGCTCCACCATGTGTTGTAACTGGCGTACATTGCCGGGCCAGGTGTAATCCTGCAAAGCCTGCACGCCCGAATCCATCAGCTTCACGTCGCGGTTGTACCGTCCCGCGTACTTATTGAAAAAGAACCGCACCAGCGCCGGGATATCGTCGCGCCGTTCGTGCAGCGGCGGCATCGTGATGCGTACCGTGTTCAGCCGATACCAGAGGTCCTCACGAAACTTACCTTCATCCACCATGCTCTGCAAATCGCGATTGGTGGCCGCAACCACGCGCACATCCACCTCTTTAGCGCGCGACGAGCCTACCGGACGGATCTCTCGCTCTTGCAGAAAGCGCAGCAGCTTCACCTGAAATTCCGGCGCTACTTCTCCGATCTCGTCCAGGAAGACCGTGCCCCGGTTGGCCGCTTCGAAAACGCCGGCGCGGTCGCGATCGGCCCCGGTGAAGGCCCCGCGCATCGCGCCGAACAACTCACTTTCCATCAGCGAAGGTGCAATGGAGCCGCAATCCACCACCACAAACGGAGCGTTTACGCGCAGACTGCGCCGGTGGATCATGCGCGCCACCATCTCCTTGCCGGTGCCGGTTTCGCCTTCAATAATCACCGTGGCGTCGGTGGGGGCCACCCGCGCCACAGTCTTATATATATCCACCATGCAAGGCGAGAAGCCGATCATTTCCGTCTCCGGCATCTCCTCCTCTTCGGCTTCTTTCTCGCCGCCGCCGCGCACGGCTTCGGCGCGCTCGATAGCGTTGAGCATCGTATCCAGCTCGAAGGGCTTGGCGATGTAGTCGAACGCCCCGCCGCGCGTCGCCGCCATCACCGTCTCAATGGTGCCGCGGCCGGTCATCAAAATCACTGAGCACTTGGGGTCGTTGCGTTTGGCGGCATCCAGCACGTCGAGACCGGTGCGTTCATCCACATAAATATCGGAGATGACGATCGGGTAGTCGCCATCGCTCAGGCGCTCGATCGCTTCGCCCGTCGTCGAAACCGCATCCACCGCATAGCCCTTCTCTTCGAGGGCCGTCAAGATGGTGAATTGGAGACTCGGATCGTCTTCAACTAACAGAAGTCTTTGCATTTTCGATCAATGCCGTTCGGATACGGTGGAAAGCGTTGTGGCAGCCGCGGCTGGAAAGTCCAAAGTAAAGCGAGATCCTTCGCCTGGTTTGCTGGTTACTCCGATCTCTCCCCCATGCTGCTCCACAATCTGTTGGACGATGGAAAGCCCGATTCCTGTGCCCGCTTCCCCCGATTCCTCGGCCTTCCTGGTCCGGTAGAATTTCTGGAAAATCTGCCGGACTTCCTTTTGATCCATACCGATGCCCTGGTCTTCAACCGCAATTCGAACGTGGCCACTCTCTTTCCAGGCGGAGGCGGACACCTCCGTCCGCTGGGGAGAGTATTTCACTGCGTTCGTGAGTAAATTGTAGCAGGCGTACTCCATCAACTCGCGGTCTCCGGTGATTTGCAGGCCGTCGGCGATAGGCGCCAGCGCGATCGAGATATGTTTGCGTTCCGCCAGCGGTCGCACGCGCTCCACGCACTGTTCGATCATCTCCTTTACCGCAATCGGCTCGCGCTTCAACTCCATCTGTCCCGCCGAAAGACGCTCCACGTTGAGAAAAATCTCAACCATCCGCGCCAGCCGTTTCGATTCCGAATTGATGAGCAGAGCGATTTGCTTACGCTTCTCTTCGGTCAGCGCGAAACGGGAGATCAATTCGCTCGATCCTTGAATCGCCGAAAGCGGCGTGCGCATTTCATGAGTCACAAAGTGCATGGCTTGCTGGTAACGCTCGCGCGCCGCCAGTTCCGTGCGCCAGTCGCGGCGAACCACCAAATGGTAATATCCACCCGCGCAGAGAAAGCTGAGTGAGCTTACGACGGCCGGCGTTGCGAAGGAAAACACCAGGCCGTGAGTGAAGAAGAGGTAAGGCGTAGCACACGCAACAGCGACAGCGGCCAGGCCGCCGGCATAGGCCCACCACCCCGGCAGACGGCGGAACGAAAGCCCGATCGCAATGGTCAGGAACAGACTAAATAGCCACACCCATCCTCGGTCCACATCCGTAATAAAAAGCTGGTTCGCCATGGTCTCGAACGCTTCCGCGTTGATTTCGATGCCGGTGGTTCGATGGCTGCCCACAGGCGTGGTCAAACGGTCGCGAACTTCGGTGATCGCCGTCACGCCGATAAATACGGCCTTGCCCGTGAAGACGCTGGCGAGCGAGGGATCGGCTAACAGCTTCGCCATCGAGACCCGCGGAATAGGCTGCATGTTACGCGGAACGAAACGGATCCGCATCAGGCGGCCATCGTTGGTCCGCACGCCTTGAATCGAGAGCACGTTTCCTTCGGGCACGGGAATCGTCGCGGCCCCCACCTGCAGTGACTCGGGAGACCGGACGATGACCCCTGCGCCGTCATACAAGCGGAACGCCTCCAGCGACAACGCCCAACGTTCCTTAGGCGGAAAGGCCTTCTCCAGTGAGATCGCACGCGTGATGGTGTCGCCGTTATCGGGCGCGGCGTGGACGTGGCCCAAAGCGGCCGTCCGCGCAAATTCCGGCAGCGGATCTTCCCATCCGTCGCTCAGAAGATCTGTGGCCAGCACAAGATTCGGGATTCCTCGCATGGCGGCAGCCAGATCGGCGTCGATTTTGGGATCCATGTGATCCGCGAGAGTCAGATCGATTGCGACCGTTTTCGGCCGCGCCGCGCTCAAGATCCGCAGCGACTTCGCCAGCGGAGCGCGCATCCCTTGGATGCCGCCTTGCATCATCTGCAGCGTGCGTTCGTCGATTGCGAGGATGGCGGATTTGGGTTGCCATGCCGGAGGGTGATACTCCCGCAGCATGACGTCGTAAACGTAGTTATCCAGCTCTCCGCCGAAGAACTGGACAGCCAGGCTGCCTGTCAGAAATGCCGCCGCCAACAGAGCGACATAGGCCGCCGCGCTTCGCCATCTCCGCCGTTCAGTGGCCATATTTCCGCTATTTTCAGTATAGTGGGAGGTCGTATGACGCCCAAACTTTGCTTGCTGGCCACGTTGCCACTGGCCTGCGCGCTGGCGCAGCCGCCAATCAAATCGGTCCCTCCGGCTGGCGTCGAGATCGCTCCCGCCGATCGCGCCGAGTTACAAGCCGGACTCGATCGCCTGCGCGCCTCCACCGCCAAACTAAGCAAGAACCCGCTGCTTCCCGACGTCCTGATCTATCAGGAAGCAGTCCGCTACGCGCTCCAGTACAACGAGTTCTTTAAGGCGGATGAGGTTGCCAAGGCCCGCGTGCTCCTGCAGCATGGCGAACAGCGCGCCGCCGATCTGGCGGAAGGCCGCGCGCCATGGACCACCGCGACCGGTCTCGTGGTCCGCGGCTACATATCCAAGATCGACCACAGCGTGCAGCCCTATGGCCTCGTAATTCCCCCGTCGTATTCCCCTACCGCGCCCCATCGCTGGCGCCTCGATGCCTGGTTTCACGGCCGCAATGAGACGCTGAGCGAAGTCAACTTTCTGGCGGATCGCGAAAGGAGCATAGGCGAATGGGCTCCGCGCGACACCATCGTGCTGCAACTGTACGGACGGTTCTGCAATGCCAGCCGCTTCGCCGGCGAAGTGGATTTCTTCGAAGCGCTGGACGCCGTCAAGCGCCAGTATGCCATTGACGAAAACCGCATTCTCGATCGCGGCTTCAGCATGGGCGGCGCCTCGGCGTGGGACATCGGCACGCATCATGCCGGCCTTTTCGCGGCCGTCCAGCCCGGCGCCGGCTTCAGCGAGACCATCGAGTATCTCAAGCTGAAGCTTACCGGCGACAGCGCTCCGCCCTGGTGGGAGCAGACGCTGTTCCATCTCTATGACGCCACCGGATATGCGGTGAATCTCTACAACACGTCCACCATCGCCTACAACGGCGAGATCGATCCTCAGAAGCAGGCCGCCGACAAAATGGAAAGCGCTATGGCGGAAGAAGGCCTGCGCATGATCCGCATCGTCGGTCCGCAGACTGCCCATAAGTATCATCCCGATTCCAAAATTGAAATCGCGCGCATGCTCGATTCAATCGCAGAACGCGGCCGCGATCCCTACCCGCGCGAGATCAAGTTTACGACGTGGACCCTGGCTTACAACAAGATGAAGTGGGTAACCATCGACGCGCTTGGCAAGCATTGGGAGCGCGCGCGGTTGAACGCGGCGATTGCAGGCGACAGTTCCGTTTCGGTGGAAACCTCAAACGTCACGGCATTCTCGCTGGATATGGAGTCGGGCGGATGTCCTCTCGACTTGGCGCGCAAGGTAACAGTGGCCATCGACGGTCAGAAAACCACCGCGCCCGGACCCATGTCCGACCGCTCGTGGACCGTGCATTTCCGCAAGAACGGGTCGCAATGGCAGGTCACGGATTCCACAATCTCCGCCGGTTTGCAAAAACGCCACGGGTTGCAGGGACCCATCGACGATGCATTCCTCGATAGCTTCGTGTTCGTCTCGCCCAGCGGAGCGCCGCTCGCGCTAGCCGTCGGTAAGTGGGTGGAGAGCGAAGAGGCGCGCGCCATCAAAGAGTGGCGTCGGGAATTTCGCGGCGAGCCCCGGGTGCGCCGTGATAGCGACGTCAGTGACAACGACATCGCGTCCAGTAACTTAGTGCTATGGGGCGACCCATCAAGCAACCGGATTCTGGCTCGCATTGCGGACAAGCTACCCGTGAAGTGGACCGCCGAAGGCATCGTCGTGGGCAAAGATCGTTTCTCCCCAGACACCCACGCGGCCATTTTGATCTATCCCAATCCGCTCAATCCGAATAAGTACGTCGTGCTGAACAGCGGTTTCACTTTCCGCGAAGCCGACTACTTGAGCAACGCGCGGCAGACTCCGAAGCTGCCGGATTATGCGGTTGCGGATTTAACTACGCCGCCTGACGGAAGATTTCCGGGAAAGATTGTCGCGGCAGGCTTCTTCAATGAGCAGTGGGGTCTGGGCCAAATGAAGTAAACCGCTTCCGTAACCGCTAGAATAAGACCAATGAAGTTCGCTGTACTCGCGCTCTTCCTGCCCGCCCTCCTATTCGGCGGTCCGGCGGGGGATCTTGCCAAGTCCATCCGTGAAATCGGTTTCGATCGGGACCAGTGCTACCGCGTGCGCGATCTGGCGTTCGTGAAAGAAGATATTCGCATCTATCTTACGGAAGGCCATCTGCTATTTAGTAACCCGGTCGCTGGCCGGCCCATTGCCGCCATGTTCGCCGCCGATGGCGAAGGCGGCGACGCGGAGATCATCCTGCTTCCACCGGATCGCGCCGAGCGGCGTTCGCTGGCCGAATTTATCCACACGCCGAATCTTGACGACCATTTCCGCACCGCTCTTTTTCTCTTCACCGGCAACGAGTACGCGCAACTGCGCGCTGCGCTGGACGCCAGTCCCTCCAACAAGAAGACGCCCGAGATCGGCGCGCTGATGGATGAACAGTATGGGTCGGTATTGCGCAACTTGGCCGGCAGCTATCAGACGCGGCTCACTCTCGATCTGCTGGGTAGGCCCGGACGCGAGGCTGATCTCTTCGCGGGCATCTTCAACAGCCCCAAGCTTGGCAACTACGACGTGGTTTACGATCCTGATAATCCGGAGCAGATTGTCGCAGGACAGATGTTAGCCAAGGATGGGCGCATCTACTTCGACGATTGGACCAGTTTCCCGGCTCTCGCCCTGCGCAAGAACGCCGCGCCCCGTCAGTTCGATTTCAACGTGTCCGACTATCGCATCGACGCATCCATAAACCCCGACCTGTCTCTAAGCGCCATCACGAAGGTGAAAGTAAAAGCGCTCGAAGGGCCGCTGCCCGCCGCGCGATTTGAGGTAGCGCCCGCCATCACAATAACGAGTGTGACCGTCGACGGCCGTGTGGCTGAGGTTCTGCAGCCGGATTCCCCGCGGAGCAATCTGATCGCGCGCGGAAACAATGTCTTTCTGGTGATTCCCCCCGAACCGTTAGCTGCCGGGCGCGAGTACGAATTCGAATTTCACCACGAAGGCAAGGTGATTCAAGGCGCGGGCGACGGCGTCTATTATGTAACCGCGCGCGGCACGTGGTACCCAATGCACGGCCTGCAGTTCGCGACATTCGATTTGACTTTTCACTATCCGCGCGCCTTCGATCTCGTGGCCCCCGGCGAAATCCTGGACGACCATACCGAAGGCGACGTCCGCACCACGCGGCGGCGTACCAAAGCCACCATCCGCATGGCGGCATTCAACCTTGGCGGCTACGCGCACGCGCGAGTCGCGCACGGCGATTATACGGTCGACGTCTGGGCCAATCGCAAACTCGAAAGCGCATTGCAGCCCCGCCCCGCGGTTGCCGTCGCCAACCCCGCCCCGCCGCGCAGGCGGACGCTCGATCCGCTTGCCTTGCAAGGCCTCGCGGAGGTGGCTCCCAACCCGGTCGCGCGCCTTGAAACCTTAGCCGCGGACGTGGCATCGGCCCTCGATTTCATGGCGTCGAAGTTCGGGCCGCCGGCGTTGCCGCACCTTGCCGTTTCGCCCATTCCTGGAACTTTCGGTCAAGGTTTTCCAGGGCTGATTTATCTTTCGACGCTGGCGTATTTGAGAAGCGTTCCCAATAGCATGGCGGGCTCTAAGTCCGTCGACCTGTTCTTCGAAGATCTCCTGCAGGCCCACGAGACTGCGCACCAGTGGTGGGGCAATCGCGTCACGGCCAATAATTATCGCGACTATTGGCTCATGGAAGCGCTCGCGAACTACTCGGCGCTGCTCTATGTCGAAAAACGCAAAGGCCCGCGCGCGGTCGACGAGATGCTGGATTCCTACCGCGCCGCGTTGCTTCAGAAAAACCAGGAAGGCGAAACCCAGGAATCGGCCGGACCCATCGTGCTCGGTCAGCGGCTGCAGAGTTCCGTGCAGCCTGCCGCATGGACGGCGATTACATACGGCAAAGGGTCGTGGATCCTGCATATGCTGCGCCGTCGCATGGGTGACGAGCGCTTCCTCGGAATGCTAAGCAGCCTTGCTAAGAAGTATGACCACGCTTCCCTCACCACCGATCAGTTTCGTCAGGAAGCGGCGCGGGCTCTGCCTCCGAAGTCCGAAGATCCCCAACTGGAAGCGTTCTTCGCGCAATGGGTCTACGGAACCGGAATTCCAACAATGAAGTTCACTTATTCCGTGAAGGGCGTCGCGCCGGCGGTAAAATTGACCGGCACGCTGACTCAAACCGGCGTGGATGAAGACTTCAGCGCGTGGACGCCCGTGGAGATTCAGTTCGGTAAAAGTCCGGCCATCACAAAGTGGATCGCTTCTTCGAGCGACCCGGTGACCTTCACCATGACTCTGAAACAGGCGCCATCGAAAGTTTTGTTAGATCCAAAAAACGCCGTTCTCAAAAAGTAGCCCACCGCAGCCGAGACTTGGTATAAATGCGGCTGGTGCTGGGCAAGCATGAGCTCAGGTTGCAGAAAAGCACCTGGAATCAGTTATCGCAGATGAACGCTAGTTGAAAACAATGGGCTTATCCGCGTTGATCTGCGTTCATCCGCGGCCCATTTGCCTTCGTCATCACCCTGCTAGCCTAGGCGGCCTTGTAATCGAGGGCCACTTTGGCGAGCACGGCTCGTACCCCCTGGATGCTGATAGGTTTGCTGATGTAGTCGTCCATTCCGGCCGCAATGCACTTCTCCCGATCACCGCTCATCGCGTGTGCGGTCATTGCAATAATTGGGACTCGGACGCCGCTGCGTTCCTGCCGCTCGCGAATCGCTGCGGTCGCTTCGAAGCCGTCCATCCGCGGCATTTGCACGTCCATCAGTACTACATGGAAGGCGGCGCGGGAAAACGCGTCCACTGCTTCCAATCCATCGCACGCAATTGTCACGCGGTGACCCAATTTTCCAAGCATGCGCATCGCTACCGTTCGATTGACTGGGTTATCGTCAACCAGCAGGATACTCAGGCCGTCCTCCGCGGGAGCCGCGGCGGCGCTCGCTAGACCCTCCGAGCCTGCATACCTGGCAATAGTGAGCCCACTCGTCCGGGCCTTCGTCAACGGTACGGCGCTCAGCATCATGCTCAACAGTTCGGACGGGCTGTTCTTTCCGTTAAAGAGGTGCGGAATGCGAATCGGACCACCCAACCGCCCACCGAACTGGTTCAGGAGCACGCGTGTCTTCGGGGCTTTGCCAGTGTTCGGGTCGGCAGCCAGGTTGCGATTGTTGAACCAATAATTGGATGCTAGCCAGGGCGTTCGATTGTACTCGTATAAACTTCCGTGGTAGACATTGCTGCCGGAACGCGTGATGAATTTGATCTGCACTGCGCCTTCGCCGCTGCTGTCCGCGCCCGCTGCGCCGGTCGAAACTGATACTTCTTCCACGGCGTCGGTTCGTGGGCGCACATAAGTGTAGAAACCGTCGGTCGACTTGCCCTGGTTATCCTGTACGTTGATTCCATCAGTGGTGATGTTTATTGCGGATTTGCCTAGCCCGTCGGCGGTGGAGGTGCGCGGCCGTCCTGGAGTGGTGATACCAGGCAGAAAAAGCGCTAAGTCCAACGCTTCACGAGAGACTAAAGGCAATGAATTGATCTGCAGACCCGCGAGGGTCGTACTAACGGTAGCGGTTTGCGTCTGCAGAATGGCGCTCTCGGCCTGCACCGTGACCGATTCGGTTTGCTGCCCGAGTTCGAGCTTCACCTGAATACTTGTCGGAATGCCGACCTCAAGTACGATATTCGGTACTCGCGTCTCTTTGAATCCCTTCAGGCTAACGTTCGCCGCGTACCTGCCGGCAGGAAGAGAAGGAATCGTGAACGCTCCGTTCGGACCGGTAATCGTTTCGAACTTTGCGCCCGTCTCGCTGTTCTGGACCGTTATCGCGGCGCCGGGTACAAGGGCCCCTGTGGTATCGGCAACCGTTCCGGACAGACTGGAAGTAGAGTTAATCTGTGCCCGCGCAACGCACGCGCAAAAGAGCACGATCGAAAGCGAAAGAACACGGCGAGAGCTCATAGCACCCCTCTCCAACGAAACCCGTATGGGTTAGAGTTTATACCGTGATTTACAGGAGCGCAAGTTCTATCCCGCCACGCCTTGACTGGATACGGTCGCGAGAGGACGGTCTGGAGAAACAGTACCCTGATGTTAGTATGGATATAAGTGAAGCGGTTAGGGAAAGCGGACGAGCACACTCAGGTTGATTCTAAATGCTTCCTATCTGGATATAGCTCTCACTCCTGTTATTAAGAGCGATCGTGAAGTGGGTTGAGCTCTATTTACGGGAGGGGACGATCTATCATCAAAGTTACTTCAGTTTTTGCCACTAACATGCCATCCGTCGTCGAGTCGAGCGGCATCGCCTATTCTATGTACTGTGCTCTGGCGTTAATGCACGGCCTACTCAGCGCTCTGACGTATTTGCGGAACAACACCAGTTTCGTTTCCAACATGAGCATAAATAACGATCACGATAAGGGGCGCATAAGCTTCCGGCCTGAATTTCCTGATCCATTCTTCGCCTTGGGCAGCACATCAGTTGCGGCGAGAAGTTCGGTCGTGCTAATTCGGCCAGGGGGACCGCACCGTTCTGCTGCTCGGCCGCCCTTCTTTCCCGTTCTACTATCGCGCGCGTAGAATAAAAAAGGGCGCAACTCCATGCATGCCGCCCTGTTGAAAATAACCGAGGGTCCCGTGATCACAAATCGAAAACTATTTCTTATTGCACTTGCCACTATTTTCTGCTCGGCTTTTCCCATGTTCGCCCAGCGCGGAGGCCGCGGCGGAGCCGCTGGCCTGCCGCAAAGTCTCTCTTTCCGCTTCATGGGTCCCGCAGTGGGAAATCGCATCTCGGCGGCCGCTGGGGTTGTGGGCGATTTGAACACGTACTACGCCGGCGCCGCCGCGGGCGGTGTCTGGAAATCTACGGATAAAGGCGCCACGTGGGCGCCGATATTTGATCAGATGCCAGTGCAGGCGATCGGCGCTTTGGCCGTCTCGCGTTCCGATCCTAAGCAAGTTTGGGCGGGCACGGGAGAGGCGTGGGCGATTCGCGACTCCGACATGATGGGCGCCGGTATATACAAATCGGCGGATGCCGGCGCTACGTGGCGGCACATGGGACTGACGGAAACAGGGCGCATCGGACGCATTGTCGTACATCCGACCGACGCCAACATTGTCTATGTCTGCGCGCTCGGACGTACGACCGGGCCGCAGCAGGAGCGCGGTGTTTATAAGACGACCGACGGCGGGACTACTTGGAATCGCGTGCTCTTCGCCGATCCGAACACCGGATGCTCGGGCCTGAATATGGATGCCAACGATCCGAATACGCTCTTTGCGGGCATGTGGCAAGTAGAGATGCATACCTACGCCATGTTTAGCGGCGGGCCATCCAGCGCGATCTACGTAACTCACGATGCAGGCGCCAATTGGACGCGCCTTGAAGGGCACGGGCTCCCCAAAGCTCCCGTCGGCAAGATTGATGTTGCGCCGGCGCCATCCAATTCGAAACGAGTCTACGCACTGATTCAAACCGCGGATCAAGGATCGATCTGGCGCTCCGATGACGGCGGGCAAAACTGGGTCAACGGGAGCTGGCAACGCGAATTGATTGGCCGCGCCGGATATTACATCAAGCTCGCGGTGAATCCAAAGAATCCGGATGAGGTGTTTGTCGCCAACAGCAGCTTCTGGGGATCAACCGACGGCGGCAAGTCGTTCCGTACTCTGGGTTGGGGCGGCGACACGCACGATATCTGGATCGACCCTACCGACCCCAACAGGATCTTGATGACCCATGACGGTGGTATGTTCATGACGTCCGACCACGGGACGACTTCAACCCGGGTTACCTTGCCGATCGGGCAAATGTATCACGTGGCTGTGGATAACGACGTGCCATACAAGATCTATGGCAACATGCAAGACGATGGCACGATGCGCGGGCTCAGCACTACGCAGGAAGCGGGCGCAAATGTACCTGGCCAGGTTGCCGTCGGCGGTCGCGGCGGCCGTGCGGGCCGGGGTGGCGGGCGCGGGGGAGCCGCCGGCGCTGCAGTGGGAACCTGGGAACACGGGTTGGGAGGGTGCGAATCTGGTTTTACGCTGCCCGATCTAACGAATACAGACATCATCTGGGCGTCGTGCTACGGCGACGAAGTGACTCGCTATGATGCCAAGACTAAAATTGCCCGCTCCATCAGCCCGTGGCTGCACACTCTGGATTCAGAGCCGAACAAGGCGAAGTACCGCTGCCATTGGACGCCGCCCCTCGCGATCGACCCGTTCGATCACAATGCTGTGTATTACGGCTGCCAGGTAATTTTCCGGACCACGAGCGGTGGGCAAAGCTGGTCTGTAATCAGTGAAGACCTCTCGACACGCGATCCGAAGTATGTGGTGTCTTCAGGCGGCATTGTGGGCGATAATCTCGGCCAATTTTATGGCGAGGTTGTATTTGCAATTGCTCCTTCGGAAATTCAGCGCGGGTTGATTTGGGCTGGAACGAATGACGGCAAAGTCTGGTACTCGCGTGATTCGCTTTCTGCTTCGCCGCATTGGACCGACGTAACCAAGAACATCAGGGGCCTGCCGTCTATGGCGGTGATTTCGAAGATCGAGCCCTCGCATTTCGACCCGAGTACCGCGTATATCTGCGCCGATTTTCACCTGGCGGATAACCGCGACCCATGGGTTTACAAGACGACCGACTTTGGTAAGACGTGGACGAAGATTAACGGCAATCTGCCAACCGGCCATCCGCTCGACTATGCCCGGGTGATCGCCGAGAATCCGAACCGCAAGGGCATGTTGTTCGTGGGCACGGGCAACAACCTGTTCTACACGATGGATGATGGTCACGATTGGAAACCGCTTCAAGAGGGATTGCCGCATGCTGCGGTGAGCTGGATTGTGGTGCAGAAACAGGCGCATGACCTCGTGGTTGCCACGTATGGTCGCGGATTCTACATTATGCACGACATCACGCCGCTCGAACAGGGTACGCTAGAGCCGTCCTTTACCGAGGCTACCGCGCTGGTTGCGCCTCGCACGGTGTTCCGCGAACCGCGCTCCGTCAGCGCCGAAATCAGCTTTAAGCTGGCGGCAGTTCCCAAGGCGCCGGTGGAGTTTGAAGTACTGGATGCCAAAGGCGGGTTGGTTACGAAACTCCCTCCGGTAAGCGGCCACGCCGGCCTAAACCGCTTTGCGGCTGAGATTCGCTACGCTCCGCCGCGGCTCGTGGCGCTGCGTACTACCCCGCCTGAGAACCCGCACATTTGGGAAGAGCCGCGTTTCGAAGGTCAGGATACGCGCCCGGTTACTCATTGGGGTATTGAGCAGGCTGGAGTCGGACCTCTCGCGGCCCCTGGCGATTACACTCTGAAGATGACGGTGGATGCCGCCAGCTTCAATAAACCCCTGCACATCGCAATGCCTCCCGGGGCGCATGGAAGCGAAGCCGATCTGCAGGCCGCTGCCAGAATGCAGCTCAAGGTTCGTGACGACATCAGCGCCGTTTCCGATATGACCAACCAGCTCGAGTGGATGCGAAAGCAAGTCGAGGACCAAGAGAAGACCGCGCAGAATAAAGACGCGCTCTTGAAAGCGATGGCGGATATCGATAAGAGGTTGAAAGCCGTCGAGCTCAAGCTAATCACCGAATCCGACATGTTGAGCGATGACAAGTATTATCCCGAGCAGTATCAGCTCTACATGAACCTCATCTGGTTTGCCGGCGAAATCGGAACCGGCGCCGGCGATGTCGCGGGAACGGGCGATTACGGTCCCACTGAAACCGATAGTGCATTACTGGTCGATCTCGATCGGCAGCTTGAGGCGGTGAAGGCGCAATACAAAGGCGTGATGGATAGAGACGTACCGGCCTACAACCAGGTGGTGACTCCGAGCGGAGTCGCACCCTTGAAGACTACCGGTGCGCCACCTGCCCCCACGCGAACGGGACGCGGCCGGGGCGGAAACTAACTCCAACCTCCCCGCGTTTCTGAGTGTGCTCCCTCGGGGCGCACTCAGATGCGGGTTTGGACTTATCGCTTTATGATTTGCGCGCGTATTAAATGGTCTAACGAAGGAAACTCCCGATCGAGGTAGGCGTTTCCTTCTTCAAAGAGCTTGTCCTGATGTCCGGCCCGCATGCCGCCCCCGGACCGTTCGCCATAATTGGAATACAGCGCATCGACCACGTCCATTCCCTCAACGACGTGGCCAAATAGTGCGAACCCGTCGCCGTCCTGGCGCTTCATGCTGTCGTTGGTGCAGATATAGATCTGCGTAGTGCGGGCGCCGGGGCCGGTCATTGCGAAGCCGAACCAGCCGCGCGCATTGCTGGCGCGTTCCTTATCGTCGGGGAATTCGGCTTTGCGCCAGATCTGCGCGATGGCGGGACTGCCCGCAATTCCGAATTGAACGAAACGGCCCGGCACCACGCGAAAAAATCGGGAATCGTCGTAAAAACCGCTCTCTACGAGATGATAGAAGCGGTCCGCGCCCAATGGAGCGAGCGAGCGGGTGATTTCAAGGAAGAACGAGCCCTTAGTCGTGTCCACTTGGACGCGGTAATTCTCCGGAGCAGGCCGCGTCCAAACAGGATCGCCTGGGTTGCGCAAAGGGGCCGTCTGTTGCGCCGGGCCCAAAGACACAAACAGCACGGCCGCGAAAATCAGCCCAATGCCCGAAGTTCTTACCGAACTTCTTATATGTCGGCCCTGCGCATGATGCATTCTCCCGACCCCTGATTTCCCCTACTTCGTCGCCGATTCCTTAAGCAGTTCATCCAGATAATTGCCCCAGATCGCCGGTATCGAGTGCGTGCCGTGTCCACGTGTCTGATCACTGATCGGGATTAGAATATAGCGGCCACGCTTCACCCGTTTAATCTCGCGCTCCAGAATTCCCAACTCCGGGGGATTCACCTGATCATCGGCCGAGTTTATCGCGTAGAGGGGAGCCTTGATTTCCTCCAGATGCGGGGCGGGGTTGTAATCCCGAGAGCAGTTGTACTGGTAATACATATCGTTTGGATCGGGCCAACGGTCTTGCGCGGGCCCGTAAAAGCGGTTCTCGAAGGACGCGTCGGCCTTTTCCCGAGTCGGATCCTGCTTGAGGAGTTGCAGCGGGCTCGAAGTCATCACGAAGAGGGCGAATTCGGCGGGCAGCATACCTTTGAGGTGCTTGTCGGTGTACTCACCGCCTTTGAATTCTGGGTCTTTCGTGATGGAATCCATCACCATCTTGCGCAGCATACGGTTGCGGCCAGCGATCTCTACCGGAGCGGAGGCGAGGGGCATCAGCGCATCCATGAAATCCGGGTACATATATCCCCAAAGCCAGGTGTGCATAGCACCCATCGAAGTCCCCATTACAAGGCGCATGTGGTTTACCCCCAAGCCTTCAGTAACCAGCTTGTATTCCAGCCGGACCATGTCTTCATAGGTATATTTCGGAAACTTCTGGTGCATGCCGTCGGAAGGCTTGCTTGATTTTCCATGGCCTACATCGTCCGGCATGACAATGTAGTACTTCGTGCCGTCAAGAAGGCCGCCTGGTTTGTAGAGAAATCCGCCAAATCCGCCGCCCAGAAAGCTCGTCCCGCTCCCGCCCGTTCCATGCATAATGATCACGGCATTGGTTACCTTGCCCGAAGCATCCTTAATCGGCTGGCCGACAGTAGTGTAGTGGATGCGAACCTCGGGCAGTTTCTCGCCCGTGGTGAAAGTGTAATCTTTAGCGATGTAATCGCCCTCTTTCGGTTCCGGGAAGTTCCTGGGAGCATTGCCCCGTCCACGTCCCTGGGAGAAGACGGCGGCGCAAAGGAGTGACGCAAGAATGGCAGATCGAAGCATGTATAGGATGCTATCAAACTGAAGCGCCTGGCTTCGCGGGACACGCGCAAGTTTTTCACTTAAGCCGCGTGTGCCCAAGCCAGTCTGTGTAAGTTGTGTGACATGTTACTAGAAGCTGACGGACTGTAAGCCGGTTTCTGTACCCTTGCGGGCAGCAATCATTCCTCTGGGCCGGATATTACTATCCGGCTCTAGCAGCCTACCCGGAAGTTTAGCGGGACGGGCCGTCCCTCCTCCCCTATTTGGCCTTGCTCCGCGTGGGGTTTACCCTGCCAGTGAAATTACTTTCACCGCGGTGCGCTCTTACCGCACCATTTCACCCTTACCTTTCCGGCGTGGTTACGCTTTCCAGGCGGTATATTTTCTGTGGCACTTTCCGTATCCGTTTCCGGACCCCGGCCGTTAGCCGGCACGCTGCCCTGTGGAGACCGGACTTTCCTCCCCCCGTTACCAAATTTCGCAACCGGGAGCGATTGCCCGTCCGCCAGCTTCTATGAGAATTGTCTCATTTCTTTAATGGTGTTTGTACGGGTACACACTTCGCACATCGAACTAAATGCATGAATCCGTTTGAGTTGCCGATATTATTCGGTGTATGCTAATACCAAGCGCGTTGGACCGAAATTCTATATGGTCCTAGTCCGGACAGGGGTCCGGCATGTTTTAGGGGAGAGTTTCGAGCCCGTTCGTTTCTGAGGGAACGGATCGCTTCCTGGAGGCTTCGGTTTTCTTTGCACATGCTGATTACGTTGAGGAGATTTAGAAGACAATGAAGAAACTAGCGGCGATAAGTGCGTTCGGACTGATTGCTACCGTTTTATCAGCTCAGGGCTTAAACCCAGCGGGCCAAACAAAGGACGATTGGGAAGAAATTAATTTCGAATTTAATTCCTCGATCTTATCGGATGGATACCCGAGCATGCTACGCCTCGCAGATCTGTTAAGCCAGCACTCCGACTATCGAGTCAAAGTTACTGGCAATACGGACTACGTAGGTTCAGCCCGGTATAACGATAAATTGGCTCTTGCCCGGGCAGAGTCGGTAAAAGCTTTTCTTGTGAAGTATGGAGCTTCGGCAGGTCAAATTACAACCGCCGGTAACGGCAAGGGCAGCCCTGAAGTAGACAACAAGACAAAAGAAGGACGGTTCATGAATCGCCGCGTGATTCTGGCCGTGACAGACGGACAGGGTAACCTAATAAAAGAAGGCGGCATCAGCGACATCCTTAAGGCGTTGAAATAACATTCAAGATATGTTGAAGCAGCAGGCGGATTGCTGCGCCCAGATTTTGAAGCGCCTCGACAAATTGGACGACATCCTTGCCGCGATTAAGACGCTACAGGGTGACAATGATCGGCTCAAGACTGAATTGGCCGACGTGCGGAACAAAGAGAACCAACTCGAAAACGAAGTCAATGGACTTCCTAAGCCGCTCACCGAGTCGCAAACCCAAAATATCGCTCATACCGAAGCTCTGGGCGCCGTGGATGAAGCGCAGAAGCGGAATAAGAAATTCTCCATTGTGGGGCTGAATATCGGACCCACTTTCGGACCCTCGCGAAGCGGTGACTTTACGGTTAACGGCAGGGCTCAGTTCTTCTCACCGTTTGGCGGGCCTCAGCCAGATAAAGGTAGTCACGCTGTTCAGGCGCAGGGTGAATACATGTATTATCCGGAACACCAGGAAGGTCAGTTCGACTTAGGATTGGTGAACCGTTGGGGTAACTTACAGGCTGGCGCATTTGCCAGTTTCAAATATCTGAGCTTTAAGGGGTATCAAAGCTCCGGCGGCTTAGGCCAGGCCGCATTCCTGTTAGATTGGATTTTCAGCGACGGCCGTATCGGCCTTTTTGGCACGCAGGGATTCAAGAACCAGGCGATTTTGAACAGCGTCGCTCTCACGCCGGGCATCTCGCTGCAGACTTACGCGCAGGAAGTGAACCAATACGGCGTCAATTACCTTTTCGGAGTTTGGGGCAACGCAACCTTACAGGGAAATATTGGTTATCTGCGCCGCCAGATTCAGGGCAAGCACGCAACGCCTGGAGCCGAGTTGAAATTGACTCAGCCATTGAGTTCGCATGTGGCATTCACGGCGGAGGCCGACTATAACCAGACGTTAATCGACGCGCATAACAGCGGGCAGTTGACCTTCGGATTTGAAGTCGGAAATTATCTCCATGCGAAGGATTACACCAAGATCACATCGCCGGTACCAATGGATGTCCCACGTATCCGCTATCAAATTGGTACGCGGCGCGTAGGCGTAAGCCAACCGGTCGCCGATGCGGGTCCCAGTCAGTTGGGTATCCAGCCGAGTACCGTTACGCTCAACGGTTCCGGTTCTTACGATCCGGCGGGTGAAGCTCTCACGTATCAATGGACGCAGATCGCCGGCCCAACGGTAACGCTCTCGAATCCCACCGGGGTTACCACCACCTTCGCAGCCGCGGCGGGGCAGACGTATAGCTTCCGCTTGACGGTGAAGAATACGGATAACGGGACCGCTTCTTCCACAACTACTGTGTCGGCGGTTTCGGCCACGCAGACGCTGATCACTCAGTTCTACGCGAACCCGGCCACAATTACCGCCGGCCAGAGTTCAACGTTGATTTGGGTCACCACCGGAGCAACTTCCGTTAGCATCGCCCCCAACATCGGAGCGGTGAATACATCTGGATCGACTACGGTGTCGCCTACTTCGACGACGACTTATACGCTCACTGCGACCGGTCCGAACGGTACAGTAAATCAAGCCGTTACGGTGACGGTAGGAACGCAGGTTTCGGGCGCTCCGCAGATCGTTCGATTTGAAGGCAGCCCCTTGAGCATCGGACCTGGCGGCCAGTCGAGCCTGAGCTGGGCTACCAATAACGCCACCTCGGTAACCATTACGCCGAACGTCGGCGCAGTGACTGCGAATGGCGCCACCACGGTGTCGCCGTCGGCCACCACCACTTACACCTTGACGGCGACAAACGCCACCGGATCGGTAACTGCTCCTGTAACCATTACAGTAGCGGGTAATGCCGTGCCCCAAGTCGTTACTTTCGTAGCCAATCCATCTGCCATCAGCGTGGGTCAACAGACCAAGCTGTGCTGGCAGGTGACTAACGCTTCGAATATCGCCATCACGCCAGGCGTCGGCACTAACTTGAACGCGAACGATTGCGCGACGGTTAGCCCGAACGCGACTACTGTCTACACTTTGACCGCGACTAATGGAGCTGGACAGATCCAGGCCAATGCGACGGTTACGGTAGGCACCGTACAAATCCTGTCGTTCACGGCCAATCCGCCGAACTCAAGCGCGGCCGGCTCTCCAGTGGTCTTGCAATGGACGACGGCGAATGCCACCTCGGTGGTGATCATCGGCGGCGATATTCCGCCGACCACAGGTCAACCGAACGGTAGCCTGACCATCAACCCGGTCAGCAACCAAACGTACACGATTACGGCTTACGGACTGGGAGGCCAGACGGTAAGCGCAACCATATCGGTGTTCGTCAGGTAGCGTAAGACCTATCGCAAGCAGTGACTAAACGGGCGGCTACAGCCGCCCGCTTTTTTTGTGCCGAGCATGTTCATTATGTGCGGAAGCCCGTGATCGATAGCCGTGGGCCAAATCCCGGCATCGGTCCGGGTTTGGGACTCAAGCTAGAAGCGGGAAGGGTCCGGCCGAGACCTCGAAGATCGACTGGGCAGAGAAGCCGGTAGATAATTAACAAACGGCAGCGTTTTCCATATTCCGTTCTTCTCGCCTCGTAGTAGAGTATTTTGCATGAGTCCAAAAACCCAACTCTACGATTACGCGAGCCAGTTACTGGCAAGCAAGGATTTTTTCGATCGCTCCACGAGGGTTCTCGACGAATCTGACTCCGGGTTTCGTCCGCGGGAGGGAATGATGACGGTTGCGCAGCAGGTGGCGCATGCCGCGCATACTCTCGATTGGTTCGTCGAGGGTGTGTCTCGGCCCGAGGGCTTCGATCTCGATTTCGAAAAGATCGGCAAGGCGCTCGATGGCGTTACCTCTCTGACTGCGGCGCGTCAATGGCTGGAGAAATCGTATGCCAGCGCGATTCAGTTCCTCCGCTCGTGCAGCGCCGAGGATCTGGCGCGGCCGCTGCCGCCGGGGCCGGTGATGGGCGGACAGCCCGTCAGCAATATCGTGTGGGCGATGGTGGAGCATACCGCACATCATCGCGGCGCTTTGACGGTTTATTCCCGCGAACTGGGAAAAGTACCCGTGATGCCATACGGGGGCTAGCGCGTTTTCGGATCGCTCAACGGTATCATGGGCTAATCCCATGCGTCGCCGTTCTCTATTGAAAGCCGCCGTCGGTCTCTCCGGCGCCTCGCTCTTCGCTCAAAGCGACTTCGACGTGGCCGCAATGGAGCGCCCGCGCGTTCTTCGAGGGGCGAACAGATACCTGAACGAGCCACCCATCACGGTGACCGCTGCCAGTTCTCCGCGAAGCGCCGGCGGCAGACACGACTACTTTTCCGAGGGCGACTACTGGTGGCCCGATCCAAAGAATCCGGAAGGCCCATACATCCAGCGCGACGGGATGAGCAATCCGGGAAACTTCAACGACCACCGGCTGGCTCTCATCCGATTGAGCTTGATCGTTCCGTCGCTCGCCGCTGCATATGTTCTGACTCACGAGCGCAAGTATGCCGATCATGCGGCGCGGCATTTGCGCGCCTGGTTCATGGACGACGCCACGCGCATGAATCCGAATCTGCAATACGCTCAGGCGATTCACGGACGCTTCACGGGGCGGGGAACCGGCATTATCGACACATTGCACCTGGTGGAGGTCGCCAGGGCCACGCCGCGCCTCGACCTAAATGCGCAAGATTTGAACGGCGTGAAGCAGTGGTTTGCGTCCTATCTGGAGTGGATGACCACGCATCCTTATGGTATTGCGGAACGCGACGCTAAGAACAATCACGGCACGTGTTGGGTGACGCAGGTTGCGGCGTTTGCCCAGCTTACGGGAAATTCGAACCTTATTAACTACTGCCGAGACCGCTTCAAGGTTGTTTTGATTCCAGGTCAGGAAGCGGCCGATGGTAGTTTTCCACTGGAACTGGCGCGTACCAAACCCTACGGCTATTCATTGTTCAATCTGGACGCAATGGCGATTGCCGCGCAAACCATGACGACGCCGCATGACAACCTCTGGAAATGGCAACTTCCCGATGGCCGCGGCATGGCGCTCGCAATGGCCTATATGTATCCGTTCATCGCCGATAAGAGCAAGTGGCCCAAACCGCCGGATGTCATGTATTTCGAGGAGTGGCCCGTGCGGCAACCGTCGCTATTGTTCGCTGGGCTAGCGCTTGGCAGGCCTGAGTATTTGACTCTATGGAAGGGTCTAGAAGCCGACCCGAAGGTAGATGAAGTAATTCGTAATTGGCCGGTGCGTCAACCTATCTTGTGGGTGTGAATCGGAAAGGCCGCTCACCCGACGAACAGCCCCATGCGATTTTTCGCCACGCGTACCGTGTCTTCCGCGATTGGCCGCACGCGATCAGCACCTTCTCGCAGCACGCCCCGAAGATATCCCGGCTCCCCGATAATTTCCCGATAGCGCTGCTGAAATGGCTCCAGATGCGCCACCGTTACATCGGCCACCTGCTTCTTTAGATCGCCGTACCGCATTCCGCTAAACCGCATTTTCATCTCATCGTCGCTCTCTCCCGAAAACGCCTGGTAGATCGACAGAAGATTCAACACGCCCGGGCCGGCCTTTTCGAAATCCACCGCCGGGTTGGAATCCGTCGTGGCGCGCATGATCGTCTTGCGGATCTTGTCCGGGGGATCGAGCAGCGCGACGGCATGGTTTGCTCCCGCGGCCGATTTGCTCATTTTCGTTTCCGGATCGTCGAGCCCCATGACGCGCGCGCCCACCGCGGGCAGGCTAGTCCCCGGAACGACAAACGTATCGCCATACAGTGAGTTGAAGCGTTGCGCAATGTCACGCGTCAGTTCCAGGTGCTGCGCCTGATCCTCACCCACCGGCACAATACCGGCCTGATACAACAAAATATCGGCCGCCATCAACACAGGGTATTGCAGCAGCCCATCTCCCACCGATTCCTGTTTCGCGGACTTCGCTTTGTACTGCGTCATGCGCTCAAGCCATCCCACCGGCGTGACGCACGTCAACATCCAGGCGAGCTCGGCGTGGCTGGAGACCTCCGATTGCACCATGATCGCGCTGGTCTTCGGATCGATGCCCGCCGCCAGATACAACGCGGCGATCTCTTCGATCTTGGCGCGCAATTCGGCGGGCTCCTGGTACACTGTGACGGCGTGCAGATCGACTATGCAAAAGATGCATTCGTAATCGTTTTGAATCCGCACCCAATTCTTGAGCGCACCCAGATAGTTGCCGATGTGTAGATTTCCGGTTGGCTGCATTCCGGAAAAGACTCGTGTTTTCATGGTAAGGAGAAGAGGTAAATCCTATCGTAAGCGATTTCGAAGCGACTATCGAAAAACTGGTCTACGGGGGCGAAGGCTTGGCGCGCGTGGAGGGCCGCGTGGCGCTGGCGCCTTATGTGCTGCCGGGTGAGCGCGTCCGACTGCATGCCTTGCGCGAGAAGCCGGGATTGATTCGCGCCACGCCGGTCGCGATCTTACAACCGGCGCCTGAGCGCGCCGAACCCGCGTGTCCCTACTTCGGGCGCTGCGGCGGGTGCCACTATCAACACGCAGCATATGAAGCGCAGCTCAACGCCAAGCGGGCGATTCTCGTCGAGGAGTTGTGGCGTCAGGGGAAGATCCGCGCGCCGGAAGACGTCGCCGTGATTACCGCCGAGCCGTGGGGTTATCGCAATCGGGTGCAATTGCATTTTGAAGAAGGCCGTTTGGGATATCGCGAGGCCGGCTCGCACAAGCTATGCGCGATCGATCGATGCCCTATCTCCTCGCCCAAAATTAATGCGACCATCTCTACCCTCAACGCCATGGTGAAGGATCGGCGTTGGCCGCGTTTCGTACGCTCCATCGAGATCTTCACGGACGAGGATCGGGTGCAATTGAACATCGTTGAAACCGATCGGCCGGTTGCAAAACACTTTTTCGAGTGGTGCACCGAGACAATTCCGGGCCTTGTTCCGGGCGCGCTCGATTACAACGGGTTTCGCGTGAGCGGCAACTCTTTCTTTCAGGTCAACCGGTTTCTGCTACAGGCGTTGGTCGACGTTGCGCTGGACGGTGCGGAAGGCGAAACAGCGGTCGATCTCTACGCGGGCGTCGGTCTGTTTTCGCTGCCTCTGGCGCGCCGATTTCCCGACGTGGTGGCCGTGGAATCGGGTTTCGGCGCGATGCGCGATCTGGCATGGAATGCGGAGGCCTCGGGGCTCGCCAATCTGCGGGTGGAGCAACAGACCGCACAGAAGTTTCTTGCGGCGATGGAGCGCGCGCCGGATTTCGTGCTTCTGGACCCACCACGTGCCGGTATCGGACCGGAAATGGTTGCCCACCTCGCCCGTCTGAAGCCGCGGCAGTTGACGATTGTGGCCTGCGACCCTGTCACGCTTGCGCGTGATCTCGCCGGTCTGACCAGCGCTGGATTTGGAATCGAGCGTCTCAGCCTAGTGGATCTGTTTCCGCAGACGTTCCACCTGGAAACCGTAGTCCGCCTCGGCGTAGCCGGCGCGCGCCTATAATAGCTGGATGCGACGTGTCCTCTTGTTTTCTTCGGTCCTATTGGTTGTGTGCGCGGCCCTGTTGATTTCGGCCGATCCTCGTGGCGATGCGCGGTCTAAAAAGGGCTCGCGTGGCGCCGAGCGCAACGGATGGATTCCGGTGCATCTCGAAGGCACTCCCGCAGAGATCGGATTTCAGCATGGCTATCTGCTGTCGGCTGAGATTCAGGATTCCGTCAAAGACATCTCATTCGAGTTTAAGCATGAAGAAAACAGGGATTGGGAGTTCTTCCGCAAGACAGCGCGCGAGGTATTCTGGCCACACATCGAGCAGCAATATCGCGATGAGTTGACTGGTATCGCCGAAGGACTCAAGGCTCGCAATGTAAGGCTGGACGTTTGGGATATCACCGCGCTGAATGCGTGGCTTGAACTGCCGTATTACGACAAGTGGTACGACCATGCCAAGCCTGGTGAAAAGAGCGTTCCCGATCACTGCAGCGCGTTCGTCGCGACGGGTAGTTACACCAAAGACGGCCGCGTGGTGATTGGTCATAACAACTGGACGTCGTACTCTTCGGGCGAGCGCTGGAACGTTATCTTCGATATCAGGCCCTCATCTGGCAACCGGATGATTATGGATGGAATGCCCGGGCTCATCCATAGTGGCGACGATTTCGGAGTGAACTCGGCCGGTATCCTTATCACCGAGACCACGATTAGTGAATTCAATAGCTTCGATCCCAACGGAATCCCCGAATTTGTTCGTGCGCGCAAGGCGATGCAATATGCGAACAACATCGACGATTTCGCGCGCATCATGAAGGACGGCAATACGGGAGGATATGCGAACAACTGGCTGGTGGCGGACCGCAAGAATAACGAGGTCGCGAGTCTGGAGCTTGGCCTGAAGAATGTAATTTTAAAGCGCACGAAGGATGGGTTCTTCGTCGGTTCGAACTTCCCGGCTGATCCGAGGCTGATCAAGGAAGAGACCAGCTTCGATGTAAACAATGGGGCTCTGAGCGAAAATGCCCGCCACAAGCGTTGGCTGCAACTCATGCAAGAGAACAAAGGAAAAATAGACGTGGCGGCAGGACAGAAATTTCTCGCCGATCACTTCGACGCGTTCGAAGGCAAGGTCGATCCTAGCGAGAGGACGCTGTGCGGGCACATCGATCTGTCGCCGCGTGGCATGCCGACTTGGCAGAAGCCCTACTCCCCCTGCGGCGCTGTGCAGTCAAAAGTGACCGATGCCGCCGGAGCGGAACGTATGACCTTGACGGCGGCTTTAGGACACGCTTGCGGAATATCGTATAAAGCGTCCGAGCACTTGGCGAAGCATCCGGAGCACGCCTGGATGCAGCCAGTTCTGCGGGATATGCCCGCGCGCTCCTGGACCGTCTTCTCCGCGAAATAAGAGTCGCGGACAGCCTGGTTGGAACAGCGCACGCAAAATGCTGTTCCGGGAAGCGTTGAGCTAGAATTTTGAGCCGTCGGGCCTTGTCTTTGGATGGTCGCCCGGCCATTGGCCTTTGAGCGCCGCACGGTACATGCCATCATCTTTCCCGAAGATCTGGTAATTGCGGTAATGATAATAGCGGGCAGCGCAGTTAATGAAGTAAATGCCCCAGCCCGGCGTCCAGCAATACTGCCGGTGATCCAACATGATTTCGGGTTGCTGCGGTCCGATGACTAGAATGTAGGGGCCGCCGCCACCTTTCCCCGCTGTAAACTGCGTCCAGGTCTTCGTTTCCCCCCCGAAGACGGAAACCGCCAGGTCTTTGTTGGAAGGAAGAATCAAAACGCGACCCAACAAATTAATGGCATTAATGTCCGCGAAATCCTCGATGGTGGGGTTCGCCTGGCCGCTGGGGTAACCGTTGGAATTGCTGAGATAGAACCCCAGGGCAACTGAAAGCTTAAGCTTCTGGTCCCCCGCATTCTGGAGCAGGTAGTCTACAAGGCCACTTGCCTTTATGCTGAAGGCTATTACGTGCCAGTCGTGCCGCTTCTGTTTCGCCTCAAACCAATCCCCGGCGATTAGCTTGTGTGGTATTTCGCTACTACCGCAACAAGTGTAAAAGCCCATCCCGAATTCCTTGTCACCTTCCGTCGCGTAAAGCTGTTTGTAAGAAAGGTCGGCCGTGCAGGTGTGAGTAAAGACGTATCGGCCATTCAGGCTTGGAATCGCGGTGCTGATTTCCCATGATGCTTGCGCCGGGTAATGTTTCTTTTTTGCCCCGCCGTCCTCCGTGCCGACGTATTCGGTATAGTCCGACGGTTTCGGGACATATGGTTCCGGAATCATGATTTTCTCCTGGTTATCAGTATAGTTCTGAAGCGTTTAAAATCCCGCGATGTTTAAGAGGATCACTGCTGCGACGAACTGAAATGACCGCAAGAACCACAAATGGGAGCATTACCTCGATATTCCCAAGGCCCCAATTCTTTTTCGGATACCTTTGTGCGGGTGGGCCCCAGTCTGCGTATAATTGATCCTTGCTAATGAGTCGCCTTTCCATACCGATCTTCATTGCCGGTTGGTTGCTTCTGGCCGGCTGCGGCCGCCGAACAGACGAGCCTGGGTCCTCTTCTTCCGCCGCTGCGACCCGTCCTGTCTGGAGTCAAAATGGTTGGTCGGAAGCAGAACGTGCCGAATACCATCATCTTCCCGAGGGCAGCGAGTTGATGCCTTATGTGTTGGTCTCTAACGTAATCAGCATCAAGACTGGCAAGCCATTCCTGGAAAATATGGAGCGCTTCGGTTTCATCCCCGAAGCCGTCAGCCCAACGAACCCGCATGGTTTGCCCATTGGCGTCACGACCGTGCATTCTCGCAACAAGAGCTCCACGGGGATCCAGATGATTGGCTTCAATTGCGCTGCATGCCATGTCGGAGAGGTAACTTATCACGGCAAACAGTTGCTCATCGACGGAGCGCCCGGTTTGATCGATCTTCAGGGCTATCAAGTGGAATTCAAGGATTCGCTGGATGCCGCTTTGCGCAACCCGGTAAAACTAGTCGAGCTTGCTATTGCCATCGAGAAGGAACGCGGAAACAGTAATACGCCGCCGGCAGGCAACGTATCTAACTACGCTGCCGATCCCGCATTAAAGGCGGCCGATGACGTCCCCGCGGCGCCCACGGCGGATATCAAATTCCACAGCGTCCCTTCGCGAAGCGCGGATGCCGGCGGGGCCGCTTCCGCTCCCCAGGGCGAAAGCTTTGATGCGCGTCTCAAGACGGATATTGCGTTCCTGAAAGCCCGGATCGCTTACATCAGGAACGGCAAGCTACTGGTGAGTGGCACCGAACCCGGCCCTGGGCGCATCGATGCCTTCGGAGCGGCACGTAATCTTCTTTTTCCCCAATACGCGCTGCGGATGCAGTCGCCGGTCAGTTTTCCTTTTCTGTGGGACGTTCCAGATAACACGCAACAGCACGCCGTTGCGGATATGGTTTGGATTCACTACGACGGCGATACCAACTCGATTCTCGAGCGCAATATTGGTCAGGCGTTGGGTATGGGTGCCGTATTCGATCCGAAGACCTATGAATCTACGTTGAGGATCGCGAACCTGCATCGGTTGGAAGTTTTGACCCTCAAGCTTAAGCCGCCCGCGTGGCCCGCGGATATTTTTGGAGCGGTAGACCAGGAGAAGGCAAAGGCCGGAGAAAAGATCTTCGACGCGACATGCCGCGGCTGCCATCAGAATCGTCTCTACGCGCTGACCGAAATAGGCACCGATCCGCAACGGGCCAACAGTTTTGGACAGCCGGTCGCGAGAGGAATACCTTTCCCCGATGCGGTCAAGCCAATCCTGGACGGACTCAAAGCGCGCGCCTTCGCGGACGACGGAATCTCGCCGGCCGATCAGGCAACCATGGATGCGAACCCGGCGATCTGGCGTGCCACCGGCCAATATCTGGCGCGCCCACTGACCGGGGCATGGGCAACGGCGCCCTATCTGCATAATGGCTCCGTGCCGAGCCTTTGGCATCTGCTGCACCCTAGCCAGCGCCCCGCGAAGTTTATCGTTGGGAATCGGGAATACGATCCGTCGAAGCTAGGTTTTGCGACCACTGGCAGCGGTTGGACATTCGATACTTCCCTTCCTGGAAACAGCAATATCGGACACGCGGACGAGAGGTTCGGCGCCAACTTGAGCGAGGACCAGAAGACAGCGTTGCTGGAATATCTGAAGACGATTTGATTCGCGTCCGATTATTGATGACTGAGGCGATATTCGTGTAAGAGCGCTCGCAGACGAGAGCGTAGCGGTTCTCGGTCTACTTCATCAATTCCATTTTGAATACCGGCTCCGATCTCGCCCATCAGAAGAATTGTCTTGTGTCGCAAGGGATTTGCCTCGGGAAATGCCTCGATGATGGAGCAGCACATACGGTTGATTTCTTCTCCGGATAAGTGCACCACGGCGGGCGCTTCCCTTGCGCTCGCTTGCGATCCTTTCCTTGTCATCTCCGATAGTATGGGCTACCGCGCATGAACAGACGATGAACCTTAGCGATGGGCCGCCTTAAATCTCGGTCTGCATTCCTCTCGTCGAACCAACCGCTCGCGATATAACATGAATCGTGGACCTTCCCGTCAAACCACCCATCCTGCCAATGCTCGCCAAGCGGGTAGACGAGTTACCGCCAGGGGGGGAGTGGATCTTTGAGCCGAAGTGGGACGGATTTCGGGCTTTAATTTTTCGAAGCCACGATGAGATTGAGATTCAAAGCCGTGAAGGGAAACCGCTGAATCGCTACTTCCCAGAGGTATTGGAGGCGTTGCTGGCGAGATTGCCCGAACGCTGCGTGCTTGATGGCGAGATCGTCATCGCGCGCGATAGCGGGCTCGATTTCGATGCTTTACAGCTTCGCCTGCACCCGGCCGCATCACGTGTGAAGCTTTTATCGCAGCAGATTCCTGCCTCGGTTGTGTTCTTCGACGTGCTTGCGGTTGGCGACCGCGACCTCCGTGCCGAGCCGTTTGAGAAGCGCCGCGCGGAACTTGAAAGCCTGCTCCAATCGGTAACGCCGCCGGTGCACCTGACACCCGCCACTCGGGACCTGGAAACCGCAAAGGATTGGTTTCGCCGCTTCGAAGGCGCCGGGTTGGATGGCGTCATGGCGAAGCCGGCTCTCGGCATCTATGAGCCCAATAAACGATCGATGTTAAAGGTGAAGCATGAACGTGATTGCGACTGCGTAGTGGCAGGCTTTCGGTGGTTTAAGAAGGGAGATCGCGATGCTGTAGGCTCGTTGCTGCTGGGGCTTTTCGACGACGCCGGCGTTCTGCATCACGTGGGAGTCTGCGCCAGCTTTACCGCGGAGAAGCGTACCGAGTTGGTCGAGTTCCTCGCGCCCTATCGGCACGAGGCGCTCACCAATCATCCGTGGAAGCACTGGGCGGAAGCGTCGCAAGAAGCGGGTGATGCGGGCCATCGTATGCCGGGCGGACAGAGCCGCTGGAGTCAAGGCAAGGATCTCTCTTGGGAGCCGCTGCGGCCGGAACTTGTGGTGGAAGTAACTTACGAACACATGCAGGGCGCGCGCTTCAGGCACATGTCGCATTTCCGCCGTTGGCGCATGGACAAACCCCCGCGCGAATGTACGTATGCCCAACTTGAAACCGTGCCGCCCCATGAACTAGCGGCGATCTTCGCGACGGGCCGCTGATTTTCAGGGCTGTGTCTTGGAAGACCGGATGGCATGCGAGCGGCGCCACTCGCGTGTAGGATCCTCATCGGGGTCGGGTGGTTCTTCGGCGGGCCGCAAATCTTCGGGGACATGGCGCAGGTTCACGCGGATGCGAGTCCAAGTAGAGGATCTTCCTCGCATGGAATCCACCAACACGTCGTCCGGGGCGAGAAGCGCCGCAGCTTCGGCATGTCTACTCTTCCAGCGTTCGAGACCCGCGAGCGCCATCTGGCGATCGGGCGAGTTCGCGACCGTAACCAGCGGCATTCTCGTCCTGGGTTTTGCGGCCGGCTTTGTTCTGGCTTTAGCCCGGGAAGGCACGACTCGCGGCGCCTCGCCTTCCATACCGCGAAAAAACGGCGGCCACGGCGCGTCAGCGAGACCGGCGGCTTCGTCCTTGTCCGCCAGGTCCAGCAGTCCTTCGAGTGACCCCACGGCGGAATTCATTTCAGCATGCGGGTCGCCGAAAGCTTCGAAACGCTTCGGGACGGTGAAAATCGTAAATGCGGAGGGTTCGCAATCGGGGACCTCACGCCAGAAAAGAGGCGTAGACACGCGCGCATCCTCGAGCGGACGGACGGAATAGGCGGAGCAGGTGGTGCGGTCTTTCGCGTTCTGGTTGTAATCGAGAAATACGCCGTGCCGCTCCTCCTTCCACCATTTTGAGCTGGCGAGAGCGGGCACACGTTTCTCTACGACCCGCGAAAGCGCAACTGCCGCGCGGCGAACTTCGCCGAATGTCCATTTCGGCTGGATGCGAACGTTGACGTGCATGCCGCGAGAGCCGCTGGTCTTGGGCCAACCGCGAAGCCCCATCTCTTCCAGCACCGTTTTCACTTCGAGAGCAACCGTGCGAACGTCCGGCCAGGCAACTCCGGGGCCAGGATCCAGATCAACCCGAAGCTCGTCTGGATGATCGAGATCTGCGGAACGCACGGGATGCGGATGAAGCTCAATGCAGCCGAGATTGACAATCCACGCAAGGCCGGCGGCATCGTCTACTACAAGCTCTTCCGCAGTGCGGCCGGAGGGAAAGGAGAGAGTTACCGTCCGCAGCCAGGATGGCCGCTCGGTGGGCGCGCGCTTCTGATAGAAGGCCTCGCCTTCGGCGCCATTTACAAAACGTTTGAGCACGACGGGGCGGTCGCGAATGCCGGCTAAAGCCCCGGCAGAAACCGAAAGATAGTAGCGCACCAGATCGAGTTTCGAGACCTTTGCCTGCCGGGAAAAATACAACTTGTCCGGGTGGGTCACTCGCACCTCGCGCCCATCGATCAACAGTGTTTCGGCGGCTTCTTGCTTCACAACAACAGGCTACACGATGCCGGCGCCTGGGCGCGGAGGTCGATTGAGCAGATGTGAGATAGCGAGCTTTGCGACGGTACGACCGCCCACTATAATGGCTAGTGTAATGTCCAACAAATAACTAGACAGACTGGTCTGGCCGCGTTATCGTGGGTCGTGGGGAATTCGCGTCAGCTTTCGGAAGTCGAACAGGAGAAGCTCCAGCAGTGGACTGCAGCCCACGGCACCCCACAGCAGGTCGCTTTGCGTTGCCGAATCGTTTTGGCCGCCGCTGCAGGCGAGTCCGATGTCACCATTGCGAAACGGCTTTCGGTGAATCGAAACACGGTGATTCTGTGGCGAAAGCGCTTCGGCGATAAGGGGCTGGACGGTCTGTGGGACATCGCTTCCGGACGCGGTCGAAAGCCGACGTACCAAATCGCTAAGATCGCCGCTATCGTGGATGCGACCCTGCAAACCAAACCTGCGGGGATGACGCATTGGAGTTGCCGGACCATGGCCGAGAGCCAGGGCGTCAGCAAGTCCACCGTCAACAATATTTGGCGCGCCCACAATCTGCAGCCACATCGTACGAAAACTTTTAAGCTCTCGCGCGACCCTAAGTTCCTGGAAAAGATGACCGATGTGGTGGGTCTGTACCTGAATCCCCCGCAACAGGCGATCGTCCTGTGCGTAGACGAAAAGAGCCAGATTCAGGCATTGGATCGTACCCAGCCGGGATTGCCGATCAAGAAGGGGCGATGCGGCACGATGACCCACGATTACAAGCGCAACGGCACGACCACCCTGTTCGCCGCCTGGGAGACTTTAGAGGGCAAGGTCGTCGGCGAATGCCATGAGAGGCACAGGCATCAGGAGTTTCTGAAATTCTTACACCGAATCAACTCCGAGTTTCCCGGCGATGTCCCGTTGCATCTGATCATGGACAACTACGGAACGCACAAACACGCAAAAGTAAAGGCGTGGTTGAAACGTAATCCTCGGTTCGTGTCTCACTTCGTCCCAACCAGTTCCAGTTGGATGAATCTCGTCGAGAGATGGTTCGGTCACCTCGACAACAAGACTATCCGCCGTGGCGTCTTCCTCAGTGTGGCCGACCTGAAAGCGTCTATCGAAGCGTTTCTCGCGGCTTGGAATCAGGATCCCAAACCCTTCGTTTGGACCGCGACCGTCGAGTCCATCCAGGAAAAACTCACCCGCTGTCGCCAGACCTTGGAGCAGATCAAGCCCGGCTGCACCAGCCCCAAATCCAGAAAGCGGAAGAAATCAACTGTCTAGTTATTTCGAAGACATTACACTAGCGATACCGGGAGCGAGGAAAAAAATGTCCATGAGAATTGCCGCGTTGTTGACT
Organism: Bryobacterales bacterium; assembly: GCA_963703295.1. GTDB lineage: Bacteria > Acidobacteriota > Terriglobia > Bryobacterales > Bryobacteraceae > PALSA-243. Next base: position 4,873,152 of record OY969810.1, on the reverse strand, counting down.
GTCGCGATGGTGATTTTCGGAGGCGTCCCCGTGTTCGCCCAGGGACAGCAAACAAGTCAGCGCTTAGCCGAAATGCGGGCGGCGTTAGTCGCCGCGGCGGTCGCCCAGTCGCGGAATGAGGCTGCGATCCACGCAAAGGTGGAGGCCATTCGCGCGGCTGAGTTGGCACTCGCCAAAGCGCGGGCGACCAGCAGGACAGCATCGCTTTGCGCCGGCGTCTTCATTGACAATGATCCAACCTACTTCCGTTCTAACGGCAAGATCGGTCTGGAAGTCGAATCGACCGGCGGATACTATACGCGCAATATCTTTCTAAAAAGAATGTAAATGCGTCCGCAGCGGATCGCGTGTTTATCTTACGAAGGCATCCTGCAGACCGCCGTCGACCGGCAGCACCTGGCCAGTCACCTTGGCCGACCGGTTCGACGACAAATAAAATACCGCCTCCGCCTGGTCTTCGGGCGTGATTGCCGCCTTCGTCAAGGTACGTTGAGCGTAGAACTCCGCGAGAGTTTGGCGCAGCGCATCCGTGGAATCCGATTCATCAAAGGGAATCGCATATTTCACCAGCGACGCAATTACGCGATCGCGCGGAAACATGGTCGAACCCGCTACTACCGTAGCCGGCGCGAGCGCGTTCACGCGTACAAGCGGGGCGAGTTCCACGGCAAGACCGCGCGTTAAGTGATTGGCGGCCGCTTTGGATGCGTCGTAAGCAAGCGAACCCTTTTTCGAAACCATGCCGTTGACGCTAGTGGTTGTGACAATGCTGCCCCGCAATCCTTGCCGCGCCCACAATGAACGCGTTTCGTCGGCCACCAGGTAGAGTCCCATGACATTCACATCGAAGGTGGTCTTCCATTGAGGATCGGTCACGTGACCTTCGCGATCAGGGGCGATGAATACGCCGGCCGTGATGACGAGATGGTCGATGCCGCCATATGCCAGCACCAATTGTTCCAACATCGTGCGGACGCTCTCGCGGTTCGTGATATCGACCTGGAGCGGAATAGCCGGGCCACATCCGGAAATGCCGGTACCCGCTACGCCGATACCCAATCCATAGATCTTCGTGAGTTCGTTAGCCGTTTCCCGCGCGTCTTCCATCCGCAGGTCGGCGCAAACAATATGGGCGCCCTCTTTCGCCAGCCGGTGGGCGACCGCTTTTCCGATGCCATTGCCTGCGCCCACGACCAGCGCTATGTTGCGCGCCATTTCCTTTTCCGCGGGCATGCGCTTCAGCTTGGCCTCTTCGAGCAGCCAGTATTCGATGTCGAAGGCCTCCTGCTGCGGCAAGGCAATGTATTCGTCAACGGCTTCGGCGCCCCGCATGACCTCAACCGCGCAGTTGTAGAATTCGGCTGTAACGCGCGATTCGCTCTTGTCTTTGCCCCACGCGATCATGCCGATGCCTGGAATCAGAATCACGGTGGGATTGGGATCCCGCATGGCGGGTGAATTGGGCCGCTTGCATTTTTCATAGTACGAAGCGTAGTCCTTGCGGTACTGATCTAGGCCTGCCGTAAGTTTCGCCTTTAGCTCGGCCACATCTTCGTTCTGCGGACTCCAATTGATATAGAGAGGCTTGATTTTGGTACGCAGGAAGTGGTCGGGGCAGGATGTGCCGAGTTCCGCGAGTCGCGGCGCATCGGGGCTGTTGACGAAACGAAGAATGGCGGCGTCCGATTGTACAGTGCCGATGAACCGCTTAGTCTTCGATACTTGGCCGCGTAGCCATGGCAGGATTTCATACAGTACTTGGTTGCGCTGAGCTTCCCCCAAAGCCTGGTACTTCGCGCCGCCGAAGGTCTTTTCGCCCTTGTCGTGGCGCTCAATAAACTGTGCGGCCTTTTCGATGAGCCTCAGCGTCAAGTCGTAACATTCCTTGTTGTCATCGGCCCAATTGATAAGCCCGTGTTGGCCCATCACGATTCCCTTGAGCCGCGGATCGGCTTTGCACATGCGTTCTAGCTCTAAGCCCAGCTCAAACCCAGGACGCAGCCACGGAGTCCACGAGACCTCATCACCGAAAATTTCGCGCGTCAGGTGGAGCGACCGGCGCGAGGCAGCCACGGAGATTACCGAATTCGGATGCATATGGTCCACATGCTTCGCCGGGATAAAGGAATGTAGAGGCGTGTCGATGGAAGACGCACGCGGATTCAGATTGAACGTGCAGTGTGGGTAACAGCCCACCATGTGATCTTCGGCCTCAGTCTTGGGGCCGCGGGGCTCTATCGCCGCGTAGATAGGCTGCAAGCTGAGCAGTTTCTCCTGGTAAAGAGAGGCGAAATTACCCACGTTGCTAGTGCGTAAATCGCCGCCCGAGCCTTTTACCCACAGAGTTTCGATGGATTCGCCTGTGAGCGGATCACGCTCCATCAACTTAGCGGACGTATTGCCACCGCCGGTGTTGGTGATGCGCTGATCGGAGCCGAGTAAGTTCGAGCGGTAGACGAGTTGCTCTGCCGGAGATAGCTTCGCGGCTTTGGCGTCGTCCCAGAGATAGTTCACGTGTTTGAGTGCAAGGCTGGTTGCCGACATAAATCAATCCTCTAATTCGCGGAAGAAACGCGAGCGATATTGTTCATTACGATGTGTTGCCGGAAGCGCCGGTATTGCGCCTCCCAGATATCGGAATCCACCGGCTCGAAGCGCTCGGTCGGAAAGGACCGGTCGATCACGGCGCGACCTTCAGCCAGCGAACCAACTGCCCCCGTGGCGAGCATCTGCATGACGATGTTACCGAGAGCGGTGGCCTCCACCGGCCCTGCAATAACAGGGCGCCCGGTGGCATTCGCCGTAAACTGATTGAGCAGGCGATTGCGCGAGCCGCCTCCCACAATGCGGATCTCACGGAATTTGGCCCCGCTGATCTCTTCGAGGGATTCTAGCGTCATGCAATATTTGAATGCCAGATTCTCCAAAATGGCCCTCGTCGTGGCCGGCGGATCTACCGGCGCTAGCTGGTCCGTCCCCGCGCAGTAGGCGCCGATAGCGGATAACATATTTTCGGGTCTCAAAAAGCTGGCGTGATCGGGATCGAAGAGCGATCCGAAAGCATAACGATCGTCGGCAGCTTCGCCTAGAAGCTCTTCATACGAGTATTCATGGCCAGCGGCCTTCCAGCATCGCCGGCAAGATTGCAGCAGCCAGAGTCCAGCTATGTTTTTGAGAAGCCGAACCGTTCCACAAACGCCGCCTTCATTGGTAAAATTCAGATCCCGGGCTTTTTGTGTGATCACCGGTTGCGAGACTTCGGCTCCCAGCAGAGACCAAGTGCCGGAACTGACGTAGGCACTTTCAGGCGTGAGCGCGATGGACGCGACCGCCGACCCGGTATCATGGCACGCGGGCGCAATTACCGGAGTTCCGGTCGCGAGGCGCCCTATTTCCGTACCCGGCTCGATTAGCGGTTGGAATAAGCGCGTCGGCAAGCCAAGCTCCTCCATCAATCCGGTTGCCCAAGAGCGGGTTTTAGCGTCCACAAGTTGGGTTGTCGAGGCGTTCGTATACTCCGAGCGCAAATTTCCGGTTAGCCAATAGTTGAGCAGATCGGGGATTGTGATGAGCGACCGCGCCGCACCGACCGATTCGGGTGTCAAACGGCACGCAGCGTAAAGCTGGTAAAGCGTATTGAAAGGCAGAAACTGAATGCCGGTGACGGAATAGATACGATCGCGCGAAACGGTTTCGTACACTTTTTCCATGATGCCTTCCGTCCGGCTATCGCGATAGTGATATGGATTTTCTATCAGTGTCCCGCTTTCGTCAAGGAGCGCATAATCTATACCCCAAGTATCCACACCGACGCCGGCCAGCGCGGGAAGGGGGCTATCGAGGGCGTGGCGCATCTCAGCCCAAAGCGCCGCAACGTTCCAGCGCAGACTTGTGGCGTCCAGCAAGGGTACGTTTTGGAAACGATGAATTTCCTCCACACCAAGAACGCCAGACCGGAGGCGCGCCAGAATAGCCCGACCGCTCTCCGCTCCGAGATCGAACGCCAGGTAGTTTGCAGTCATGCGGACAGCAATCAAATTCCAGAGCAGACGGCCCTCGTCATCAGAAAACTCACCTCGAACTGCTGACGGCGCGGGGTTGAACAGGCTGATGGAGTTTTGATTCGTCTCAAGTTTAACATCCTTGTATCCTTGCGAGCTCGCACGATTCGTACGCGTAATAGAGTCCGGGCCAATGCTGCCGCTTACGGGTTTCTTCGCCAGATGGCGGCAATGGGCGCGAACTTTCACACGTTCGCGCCCATCTCGGATGCCTTGAAGCATGTGGCGTCGATGCTGTTATCGTCTTCGGATTCCCGCCTTGCGGCGCGCCCCCCGCAAATCGTTTCTAGCAACCTATCTATTGCGCTGACGAATCGGCAAGACAAAATCCTCTGCTCCGCAAAGGATTGATCTAAAAGATTACTAAAGAAACGTTGAAAGGTAGTGCTGTAGGAGATTGGCGGCTTCGGGAATGCTCTTGTCTTGGAAGGTTTGGTAGCTGTTGCAATCCAGTAATTCGCTAAGCAGAACGAAAATCCAAACAGCGTCGACCAACGGGATCGGACCTGGCATCACAGCGAAACCAGGACGCGACGCAATTAGGCAAGTGGCGTCCTAGGCAAGTTTTTTGTCAATTGGTCAGGCAATGAGACGACAAAATCGTTTTCAGACCGATAAACTGTCACAAATGAGATTAAGACCTCTGTCGCAGCGGGGCACGATTAGTATTGCAAGAACAAGACGCCTTTCCAATAATCCTTCAAGAGGTCCTAAACAACTACATTTCATGCCGATTCGGTGCCCACGCCAAGCCTCTTTTCTGGGTGCTCCGTCAGATTTTCGGCCGGTTGAGCGGAAAGCCGATAGTCCTCAATTTGGAAGCCGAAACCGTAAAGTGCGCCTTCCGCAATCTTCTCCATGCGGACAACACGAACCTTACAAGCTAGCGGTAAGACAGGCTGGCGTTCACTTGGATTACGAGTGGGGACGATCAGAGTGCATTCGACTGTTTCGCCTAGCGAGAAATGGGCGTTTGCAATGCAATAGAAGCCCTTATTGCTTAGGTCCTTGGTTACTGTACGTACCGAATCTTCAGCTGCCGAGCCTGTAAAAACCACGGGCCAATGCACTTGGGCTCGAAAGTGTTTGCGACGCTCCATTGTTAGCATTCTTTCCGAAATTTCTTCGAGCCCCAAATGTTCCGTACGAGTCTCCGCTGAATTCGACGCCATAGAAAGAGTACTAGCTGATTTAGCATTTTCCGTGCCAACGGCAGCGCCAATTTTTTGGTCGCCAACTACTCTATATTCCAGTAGTTTGCACTCAGTCTCAATATTTCGCCTGTTCAATAATCAGCTTTCTCTGGGACTAAGCTCCCATTACTTACGGGATCTAAATACCGTTGACTTCGCATCAAAACTTGTTCTAATCTTTAGCCGCAGGCTTAACTTCTAGGTATTTTTACTACCGTCGCTGAGGCAAACCATGTATGTTCAGCTCATCTCGCGAGATCCCAGTTTGGGGAAATTATGTCGCGAAATTCTCAATGAATGCCACGGCCTCGATTGGCGACTATCGCAAAGGCTGCTTGGGGCGTCCGTGGAAAGCGCGGATTTATACATTTGGGATGATGCCACGGCAATTGACTTAACGCATAACGTCGATGAGCCTTTTTCAAAGCATGTATTTCTACTTCACAGCGACGATGTTCCAAAATTTCGGGAAAGTACAGGGAAAGTTGAGGCAGCGATCCTTCTAAAGCCCGTAACCCGGGCGAGCCTTTCCGCATTTGTAGGCTTTGCGGCGGCGACTTTTCAGCATCGGATGTCGACTCCCTATTCGTTGCGGGCGGATAGGGATGAGATCCTTCAATGCCTGATCCAATCCAATCTCCAACTGCAGCAATATGATCAGGATCGAACAAATTTTCTGACTCGTGCCGTGCACGACTTCAGGGCTCCCTTAACCGCGACGGGCGGCTATTGTGGACTACTCCTGAGCGAGGCGTTAGGCCCGGTGACTGAACAGCAAAAAGAAGTTCTACGGAGGATGCAGCACAGCACGAAACGCCTTTCAAGAATGGCGTCCGCAATGTTCGAACTGGGCTTGGCGCGGCACGAAAAGCGGCGTCCAGATTTGCGGCTCGGCGACATTCGGGATCGTGTGGAACAAGCGCTGCACGAAATTGCCCCGCTTGCGGATGCGAAAAATATTTCCCTGTCGGTAGAACTTGCGCCGGAATCGGCGACAGTGTACCTGGAGCCGGGCCAAATTGAGCAAGTCTTGTTGAATCTGCTTGACAATGCGTGCAAATTCACTCCGAGAGACGGCGAAATCGAAATACAAGGGTATCCGTTTTTCTGGGAGCGCCGAATGGGAGCTCGCTTTTCCGATACGCTCATCCCTCAACGGAGGTATTCCGACTCTACTGCGGCTAATTCGTACCGAATTGATATCCGGGATTCCGGTCCGCAGATTCCTCGCGAACACATTCCTAAGATTTTCGAGGAATATACGTCCTATGTCGGGAGTGGGGACCGATCCGGAGGGGGTCTTGGCTTGGCTATCTGCCGAATGATAGTTACGGCGCACGACGGCCAAGTATGGATAGAAAACACGGAACAAGGCCCGCAGTTTTCCTTCGTATTACCGGTTCCGTCCACAACGGTTCAAGGGCTTCAAACAGACCCTAAAGCACAACACGTAAATTGAGAGGCACCGTAAAGAATGCATTTACCGCGCAATGGACAACGGATTTTGGTGGCCGAAGACGAACTGGAAGTGAGAGCTTATCTGGAGATGGCTCTTAAATACCTGGGGTATTCGGTTGAATCGGTTCAGGATGGGGAAGAGGCCATCGAGTGCTTGCGGTCGAGCTCGTTGGAGTTCTCCGCCATTCTGCTTGATCTGATCATTCCACGGCGGGATGGAATGGAGGTCCTCAAGGAAATCCGCCAGATGGCTCCTCACATCCCGGTGATCGTGATCTCTGGCGCTAGCTCGACTTTCAACGTAGTAACCGCAGTGAAATGCGGCGCCACCGATTTCCTCTGTAAACCTGTAGGACACGATGAACTGTCCGAGGCGCTAAGTAAGGCGCTCGAAAATAAAACGTTTAGCGATCCAACTCCTGTGTTGTCGCCAGCACCGGGAGCGCCCAGAACGAAGGCGCTGTTTGGTCGTAGTCCGCGAATGCAAGAAATTCAGACATTAATCGGACATGTGGGCTGGTCAGAAGCTCCGGTTTTGATCCAGGGGGAGACCGGGAGCGGCAAAGAAGTTGTGGCAAGAGAGCTTCACGCCAATTCGCCGCGCGCGGGCAAGTCCTTTTTGAAACTGAACTGTGCGGCCCTCCCAGCGGAACTTGTGGAGAGCGAACTCTTTGGGTACGAGCGAGGAGCGTTTACTGGCGCCTTTCAGAAGAAAATGGGCATGTTCCAGGCTGCCGAAGGCGGCACGATCTTGCTTGATGAAATTGGCGATATGGATGTCCGTCTGCAAGCAAAGCTTTTACAAGTTCTACAAGACAAGGAGTTTCAGCGCATCGGCGGAAGGGAAACGATTAAGGTCGATGTTCGCGTAATGGCGGCGACCCATCGCGATCTGCAACAAGCGATGCTCGATGCAACGTTCCGCGAGGATCTGTACTATCGGCTGAACGTTATTAATTTGGTTCTGCCGCCTCTGCGCGAACGGAAAGAAGATATCGTTTCATTGGCTGAATATTTGCTCAGAAAGCACGCCGCAACGGGAAAGAGCATTTCGCTCAGCGCAGAGCTTAAAGAAGCCTTGATTGCCTATCGTTGGCCCGGAAATGTCCGCGAGCTAGAGAACGTGATGCGTAAGTTGATCGTCCTCCGCGACCCTAAAATGATTGTCCGCGAGTTGCGTTCTGCCGGCGTGCGCAAACCGATAGCGACAACATCCCCGACCGCATACGTAACAGCACCAGAGGCGCCGCAGCCAGCCCCGGCAGTCGCTGAGCCGACCCCTATCCTGAAACAGGTGAACAAGGCCAAAGAACGCGCCGAAACCGAGGCGATATTGGCGGCTCTGAGCTCGACGAAGTGGAACAGGAAGCAAGCTGCTGCACTCTTAAAGATCGATTACAAAGCATTGCTTTATAAGATGAAAAAGCTGGGAGTGGAAGACAATGTAGTCTCCTTTAGCCCATTGTCGGATGATCGGGGTCCCGTCGGACTGCCGCTTGGGACCTCGGATTATGAGGCGGCCGGCTGATCGAGTGATCGCGGTTCGGCGCTTAGATGACCGCGCAGGACCTGAGCCTGTTCAACGCGCCGCGCGTTCGTACGCCCCAGCTGCGTGCACTTCCATAAGCCGAGTTCGTAGGGTGCGCAGCGACTGGGCTCGTGCGCAAGCTACCACGGTACGAGTCCACTCCATCAGCTCAAGCATCTCGGGTAACTTATCGCCGTACCCTCGCTGCACTTCCTGTAGACGCTCCGCTGCGTAGGCGTTCCACACCTCTGAGGCCCTCTGGAACTCGCCGGATGACACGGCGTCGCGAAACTGAGCAACTAGTTGTTCAGCCATTGGAGATTGCTTGTGATGCCGTTTGTTCCGCCTGAAATATGGAGGTAAAAAAGCTGTATTGCGATTGCATACTGGCGATTAAGGCATCGGCCGCCGACATCTGGATCGTCAGATTCGTTTGAAGAAGAGCCACCCGTGCCTGTCCGTTTGTAATTTGTCCCTGGATCTGTGTACTTTCCGTCTCGAACGCCGCCTCTGTCGTCTTAATTTCGCCGCTATCGGGATCTTCGAGAAGGTTCAAGGAGTTATTGACGCTTTGCAGAAATCCGCCGCCAGCGATCGACCCCAAGAAGGAATTAACTGAAGTAGAATCCGATAGATCGGCTCCTAGCAACGTGGGTTCGTTGAAAGTGAAGTGGCCATCGGATCCGAGCGTCAATCCCAAGCTGGCGAGCCCCCCGAACGAACCATTACCCGTATAAGTTCCAATAGTGCCGAGCGCTTCCGACAGGTCGAAAACAATTCCCTGTCCCTGTAACGGGCCCGCATTTTGGCCGCGCTGCCCATCTACTTCGTCTACGGCGGAGTTGTACGCAGTCGCAAAGCCCGAAAGCGCGTTTGCAAGATTGGTGGAAGAACGCGTCACTGTTATGTTCACAGGCGAACTGGTCTGAGCCTGCAGATTCACAGTTAGGCCGGGGGAAATTGTCGCGTTACGTGTTGTGCTTGAGACGGTTAAACCCGAACCGTTCACTTCGTACTCTGCGAGCGCGCCCTGGGTCTGCTGCGCCTGCAAACTCGTTCCGTTCAATTTCAAGTCGACAGGCGAATCGCCCAGCGACTGGTTTTGCAGAGCGATGCGATAGTCAGGCAAACTGCTCGATCCGACATTTACCATGGTGGCCTGAACCAGGTTGCCTTCCTGCGAGTTGATTGCCGAGACTACGCTTGCAGCGCTGTTATCTGTTGGGGTGATGTTGTAGGTATTGCCGCCAACCACTAACTGATAAACCTGCGCGGCGCCGGACGTGTTCATCCACGTGCTGGAACTCAAGCTAGTGGCGAACGCCCCAATGTTATCGATCTGAACCGAGTAGTTTCCTTCGGTGGCGCCATTCGAGACGTTGACGCTTAGCGAGGTGGGATCGGAGACTGTGGTGTTGAACGAAGACCCGCTGACCGCGGTATCGATAGCTTGCAGCGCGGTTTGCAGGGCGGTAAATTTTGCGTCGACGCTGCCAAGCTCGGTCGCTTGAGCCGTGAGTGCGGTTTGGTCGCTCTGCAGTTGCGTGATGGGGAGTGATGCAATTCCAACCGCGCGGGTAATGGCAGTTTGGAAATCGCTTGAATAGGTGCTGGTACCACTGAAAGTCGGTGTCGAGGAAGTTGATGGGGTGGAGGTTGCCATAGTAAACTCCTTGGGCCGGGAAGGAGCTTATCGTCCTTTCCGGCCCAAGCTTTAGCGCGCCCGCGTCTCCGAGGCGTCGGTCGCGCCAAACCCACTACGCACTACCCGTGGAGCAGCGAGAGAATCGCCTGCGGTTCGGTATTGGCTTGCGCCATCGCCGCGATCGACGCCTGCTGCAGCGTCTGAGATTTGGTCAGGTTGGCCGCTTCCTTGGCGACATCCGCGTCGCGGATACGCGATTCGGCGGCCGAGAAGTTGGTTACTTGCGACTGCGCCAGACCGACCGCGTAGTTTAATTGGTTCTGACCTTCGCCGACGCCGGCTTGAGCAACACCGAGTTTGGTTACAGCGGTAGCGACGGCAGCGACCGCCTGTAAGGCCCCGGCTTGCGTGTCGATGGATACCGTCGCAGCGGACCCGTTTAATGTGGAAGCGACGGTTGTGCCAGCGTCCCCAGAGAACCCATCGCCATTGGGAGAACTGCCGAAGCTGACGCTGAAGTCTTTCAGCGAGCTGATGAAGTTGATTTTTTCCGTGCCCCCTACATCTTCTTTCACCGCCGCGATGCTCTGCAGCGTCGGGTTGTCACTCTGCTGCAGCGCCTGGTTGATGGAACTGATGGCAGAATCGATGCTCTGGCCTGTTTGCGCAGTGGTGTTGTTTTGAAGAGTAATCGTCTTCGATTGCAGGGCGCCACTGGTGTTGTTGGCCGAGATGGTGATCGCCTGGGTGTCGCCGCCATAGCTCATCGGACCGAACGTTACTGCTCCGGTGTTCGAGACGCCGTTCGCGTCGTCGAAGGTGGCGCCTGAGTTTCCTACTGTGGCGCCCGCATAAGTTGCGCCGGTCACGCCAAAGCCGACATTAGCGGCTGTACCGCTGCCGCCTGCGTTGACGCGGAAAGAGGTGCCGTTGCTGGAAGCGAGCACCAGCTGCCCTCCGCTAACCGTCGCTTTAAGCCCTGCCGCGGTCAGTGAACTGCTTGCGGCGATACCGCTATTAAGAGCGTCCGCGACACTCTGGGCGCTGCGCGAGGTTCCTGAGAAACTGGCGCCGAGCCCGAAATCGGTGAGCGCAGCGCCGTTCGTTCCGTTCGTAAGCGTAATCGCATGCGCTCCGGCGGTATTCGAGGTGAGAACCAGGAAGCCAGACGAGTTCACCGACGCCGTAACACCTGCCGCGGCGGTATTAATCGCGGCGGCGGCCTGCGTGGCGGAGGAGCCTTGCGCGATATTCACGGCGGTTGCGGAAGCGCCATCCACTGAGATGTTCAAGTCGTCGCCCAAAGCGGAAGCTCCGAAGCTTCCAGGCAGACCGAAATCGGTAAGCGCGGCGCCGTGCACGCCATTTGCCAAGGTGATTGTGTGATTGGCGCCATCGGCGGCGGCAGTTAACTTAATGTGTCCTCCGCTGACGCTGGCCGTCACACCGGCGTTGGCCGTGTTGATGGCATCTACCGCGGTTTGTACTGTTGCGTTCTGGGCAATGTTGACGCTGATCGCGGACCCGCCATCCACTGAGATGGTCAAATCGTCTCCGGTCGCACCGCTAGGCGCGGTATAGGCGCTGCCGGTGGCCGAGGCGGCCGTCGGAGCGGTGTATGCCGTACCGGCCTCGGTGGCCGCCGTGGCATCGCCTCCGCTCAAGCTGACGCTAAGCAGATTGGCGCCGGTCGATGCGCCGCCGTTGATGGAAAAACCAAGTTGGGCCGTACCCAGGGCCGTGCTCGTGCTGAAACCGGCTCCCGTGATGCTGCTGTAGTTGGCATTGGTAGGGGTCGCGCCCGCGACGAACGAGCCGAAACCGAGAGCGTTTGTGGTGTCGCCCGTCACTTCGACGTTCATCTTGTTACCGTAGGAATCCGTGAAAACCAGTGGGCTTCCGGCCGCACCGCTCACCGTAATACCCGCCGCTTTCAATGAGGAGTTGTTTGCGACTTGGCTGGTAATATCGGTGATCGCTGCCGCAGTCGTGGTCGAACCGCTCGTAAGATTTAGGGTGATCGGACTGGTCAGGCCGCCTCCGCTGATCTGGAAGGCGACATTGGTGGGACTCGTGATCGCACCCGCCGTCGTATTACCGCCTGTGACTGTGCTGGAAATCGCCGTGCCCGTAGTACCGCTGGAGAAATTGCCCATCAAGGCATTGGCCATCTGGTCGCCGGCGCCTACCTGAAAAGCCGTCGAGCTAGATGTGAAGGCCAATTCCTGGCCGCCGTTGGCGTCGGTGTGCACAGAGGCAACAATTCCGGCATTTTTGAACGCGGTCGCCGCGGCGGTCGAGCCGTTGCCGGCCGCTTGAATTCCGTTATTGAGGGCCGAAACCAGCGTGTTCATGTCCGTCACGCCGGACAGATTTACGGAGACCTTCGCCTGGCTTCCATCCGAAAACCCGGGTCCGGCGAAATCGAATTCGCTGTATCCGCTGATTGCAGTGGTATTGCTGGTATTGCCAACGATATTGGCTACCGATGTTGCCGAGGCGGCGCTTAGGTCAGTGGAGCCAGCAACTACCTGCATCCCCTTGAGGCCGAGTGCCTGGGTATCAACGGCAGAACCGCTTAAATCGATGTTCACCGTCCCGTTGCCAGTGGAAAAAGAACCGGTGGAGTTGGTACCCCCTCCGATGTACACCGACAACGACTTTTGAAATTGCCCGCCCGTATTGAGTCCAATCGACTGAGATTCTCGGTCGACTTCCGTCAGCAGGCTTTGAAATTGGTTGTTCAAGACGCCGCGGTCTCCCGTGAAGGTGCCCGAGGCAGATTGGGTTGCGAGCGTCCGCAGCGTGTCAAGCATCTGCGAGATATTGTTCATGCCGCCATCTACAATCTGCAGCGTGCTGATACCGTTGTTGGCGTTCTGTACGCCCTGCGTCAATTCGGCTTCACTGCTGCGGAAACCATTTGCAATGGCCAGTCCCGCCGCGTCGTCCGCCGATGAGTTAATCCGGTAGCCGGATGTGAGTTGTTGGATGGTCTTACTCTCGAAAGCGCTATTGGTGCTCAAATTTTGTTGCGCTACCAGAGAATCCACGTTTGTTTGGAGCGAAATCGACATTCGAAATTTCCTTTCGTTGCGTGGTGGCGTCTAGCCAGTCACTTCTCTCTTCGGCGCGAGCCTAAGGAACTTGAGACTGCCCCGTGCCGAAATTACTGATCTCTTCGGACGGCGCACCCGCTTCTAAGTAGAATTTCGGCGGGACAGGTCCAAACCTTTAGCTCGTACTGACGCTTTCGAAAATTCCGTGGGTCGAATTAGTCCTCCCGTCGATTTGCATGTATGTCACGCGGCATGGGTTGGAGGAGCTGTCGCATGACATGGATCACAGCCGAGAGTATCTAGCTAGTTAGCGCATCCTGCCTATTGCAGCTACGTATTCCGGCCCTCGGCATTCACGTAAAATCAATAGCGCGGGAAGAAGCGCAAATGCTAAACGCCTAGCCGGTACGCCATCATGCCGGCTGTTGGATAGACCAGTGGGCGATTACTAATCGCGCCGGGCGTCTTCCATTCTATTTCTTCTGCTGGCAACCCGCGAAGGCAAATGAACGCTACAGGTGGCGTTGGTCCCGCTCGCCCGCCATTTTCAGCCCCGCGGCTATGATTCCGCGCCTTCGTTGAGCAGCCTGACCGAGTTTATTTCGCCGGATGCCGCAGCGGTGGGACGTGGCCCACTATAGCCGTACGATTGAGGGTTCATGGGCATTGAGGTATCCGAGCTATGCACGTGCGCGACGCCGGCGCTTCTGTTGATTGGCCGCCACCACCGCTCAGGACTCACCCGGGAAGAGGTCGATGCGATCGATAAAGCCGATAACCGCCATGTCAATCGGCGAGTTAGGTCGTCCGACAGCGGTCATTGCACTGAAGCCCTCTGTGACCACCAAAACGCGGTCGCCAATTCCCGCATCCACCGCATCGAAGGCAACGAGTGCATCGCCGCGGTCGGTTCCATCGAGATTCATTGGCTGAACCAGTAGGGCTTTGCGCCCGTGGTGACTCGGGTGCTTCTGGGTAGATACCAAGTCCCCGATCACACGCGCAATTAGCATTTGCGTCGCCTCAAATTCGCCGCCGATACCGCCTGATTGAGTCGGCCGATGTTCCTGGCGGCTTCACGGTAGCATCGGTCGCGCCAGGCGTAACACTGTGGACGCCACCGATACGAGGTCCCACTTGCAGGGAATCCACAATGCCCACCACAGTCATATCAGTCGGTGTTTCTCCCGGAAGAAACGGAAAGCTAGCTTCCTTGCCGCGCGCCCAATAGACGATTTCCCCGGCTCCCGCGCCAACGCAATCGGTACACAGAACTGGCCTGCCGGAATCCCGCAAATCGGGTGTTATGGGTTGTATGATCAGCAGTCGCTGGCCTTCGAGACCCGGATCTTTGACGGTGGCCCAAACGCAACCGGCAACGCGTCCTAGAAACATATCGAATTAATCCAGCCGCACGTCATCCACGATACCGATGATGGCGTTGTCGATGGGTAGATCTTTGCAGCCTTCCGCCATGCGCGCGGAACTGCCAGAGACGGCGATGACGCGCTCTCGATATCCGGCGCTGACAGTATCTACGGAGACGACATATCCGGCTTCGTCTGTGCCGTCCGGCGCGGTCAATTTTAGGATGAGAAGCTTTTTACCCTCGAGGCGGGGATCTTTGCGCGTGGCGACCACCGAACCGATAACGCGGGCCAGTATCACCGCTAGTTACTTCGCCGCCGTGTTGGCGTGCGCCTTGCCGATAGGCAGTATGTCTTCCAGGCTCTGGTGCGGCCGGGGAATGACGTGGACGGAAATCAATTCCCCTACGCGCCTTGCCGCCGCCGCGCCGGCATCGGTCGCCGCGCGGACCGCTGCCACATCGCCGCGTACCATGGCAGTTACGTAGCCGGAGCCGATTTTCTCCCAGCCTACCAGATTCACCTTGGCGGCCTTCACCATCGCGTCGGCAGCTTCAATCATCGCCACCAAACCGCGGGTCTCAATCATTCCTAACGCTTCACCCATTGAATTTCGCTCCGTAACCTTCGTTTATGCTACACCCCGGGCGCGCAAGACTTCATCCACAAGGCCAATCAACTCCGAGCGCGTCACGAAAATCCGTTCATCCCCAGCTTTTTCTGCCACACACCCCACCAGATCTTCCGCCGCCATAGGGCACTCCGGCTCGCCGGTGGTGCGCGGTTTGATTCCATAGCGCGATCGCGAATCGAGCAGCTTATTTACTTCGCGCCGTGGTAGAAGATTGGGGCCGCCAAGGAGTTCCGCCACCAACGCGATGCGAGCGAAGTGCTCGATCGTTTCCATACGGAAGTAGGCCTGAAACACATCTTCGCCATAGCATACGGCGCCGTGGTTAGCCATCAGAAGCGCATCGTACTTGGGGATAAGCGGGATCATGGGCTCGATCAACTCGGGCGTTCCCGGTAAACCGTAGGCTGCCAAAGGTACGCAGCCAAGTCCAATAACTACCTCGGGCAGCAGAGCCATGTTCAGCGGACGTCCCGCCGTGGCGAAACCGGTCGTTACCGGCGGATGCGCATGCACAACGGCGCGTACATCGGGCCGTAACTCATATATCTTCAGATGCATGGCGATCTCGGATGTCCGCTCACGTCTTCCCGAGATTTTATTACCTTGGAGATCGAGAACCAACAGGTCGTCCACGCGCATCATGCCCTTCGAAACGCCCGTGGGGGTAGCCAAAATGCGCTCAGCCTCTAACCGGATAGTGATGTTTCCGTCATTGGCCGCCACCCAGCCCTTCTGGAACATCAGGCGCCCGACTTCGACAATATCGTCGCTGTATTCGCGCTCCGTCTTGACCATGCGAGACACTCGATTGTAGCAAAGTGAGGTGGAAAGGCTTCATTATGGGCAGTCGGCTTGCAGACGTCTTTGAGCCTAGCTCATTTTGCGGGCCAGGGTCTCCCGGATCGCTCCAATGCTATTTAATTCCACAATCTCCCCAACGCTAAAACTCACCCCAAATCGCTCCTCTAACGCCGATATCAGGTTCACGTGGGCTACGCTATCCCATGCCGGCACATCCTCGAACGTGCTGGCGTCGGTCACCTGCAATTTATTATTTCCCATCACTTCCCGAAAGACATCGAGAACGGCATCGCCTTCGAGCGCCATCCGCCAATACTAACATGCCCTATTCACCAAGTTCGACGTGAGCCCAGCCTGGGAATGCCAGTTCGGCCTTCTGAAGGGAGATGCGGAAACGGCCGCCACCAATTGGCTCGAATCCGAACTTAGGATAAATATCCGCGACCTGCGCGTTTTTAGCCGTTGGAATATACTCGCCGACAATTTCGGACAAGCCGGCGGCCGCGGCGTGCCGGAACAATCCGGTAAGCATTACCTCTTCAATGCGTCGGCCCAGCACGCGGCAACTGAGCAGCCACTGATCGATCCGGTAAGAGTTTCCCTCCTTCACGGCTACCAGCACACCGGTGATTCCGCTGTCGCCAAATTTATCCCGCAAACGCATAAATTGCGTGTAGATCTCAGAATCGTCCATCATGCGTTTGACGGCGGAGTCAGAAGTGCGGCGCGTGGTTAGATTGAATTGGTTCGTTTTGTTAATGAGTTGCACGATTCGTGGAAGGTTAGTTTGGTCGAAAGGGCGCAATTCGATGCGCATAGCCAGGCTTTCCAGAAAATCGTCTACGCCTGCGCTCGTTGCCTGCAGAGCTTGGCGCTGCGCATTCGCGCGGTACTCGTCGGCGCGTCCGCGGTCCTCTCCCGTGAGAGACAACGATTCGAACAGAAGCGTTCGATGGAGCGCCGTCGCGTAGAGTGCGGGATCGGCCGGCATCTCCGGAACGGCCACTGAAGGCAGCTCCGCGCGAACCCTTGCTCGTTCTACCGGATGGTCGTCTATGAAAACGAGGCTTTCGAGACCCAGGTTCAGATCTTTCGCGATCTTGCGGAGGTTATCCGGTTTCGGCTCCCAATTCGCCAGGAATACGGCGACATCGTCCAGGCGAATCAACATCTCGGGATGAGAGCGAAATGGCTCAACGGCATCCTCGTGGTTGTTGCGTGAACACACGGCAAGGGGAATACCTCGTGCACGCAGGCCAAGCAGGTAACGCTGAAACTCGAGAAAGGCTTCCCCTTCACCCGAACCGCCAAGCCGGATACCCCCGACTCCGTCTTCTCCGATGGTGCCGCCCCAAAGGGTGCCATCGAGGTCAACCACCGCGCACTTGGACGTTAGACCACTGACGGCTCGCAACAAGGAGGCCTGATGCCGCGCTAAAAAGGGCAGCGCTTCGGGATGCGGGTACTGTTTCGCGGCCGTCCAGTGAACGGGGTTGCTCCAAGTTCTCTTGCCGAAGAGACTGGCAATATGGTCGATATCGAGAACGGCAACGGGCGCCGCCGCCAGTGCAGCGTTCAAGCGGCGGAGTACGGCGGCGCGACCGCCCGGGAGAATGGCCGACAGCCGTCCTAGAGGATCTACCTCGGGCACCTCGAAATTGTGCTGTATTACCGCTGCGTTCCAGCGATCGGCGCACGTCTTCCAGAGTGTCGCAAGGTCGCCGATCCATTCCTCGACGGCCTTTTCGGGATCGGGTGTTTCGGCCGCGATGCCCAAGGAGCGCCAGTCCGCTGCAATGATGACGATATCCGGCCGGAATTTCGCGAGAGCCGATTTAGGGTCGAGGATCTCCTGGCGATACTGATCGAATTGGCCGGTGAACAGGTCAAGATGAACACCCGCAGCGAACGAAAAGGGCCGCAGCACGGGCGCCCAAAAATTCAATGATCCCGTCCCTACCAGGGCGACGCGTTTTGTCGTGACGCCGGGAAGTGTTCCGGCTTGTTGAAGAAGCCGGTCTGCCAGGAGAACGGATTGGCGCGTCTCGACGCAATCCATGGCTTCCCGAATGTAATTCCAGATGGGCAATCCGGCGCACAGTCGATTGCGCGCGCAGGCCAGAAGACGCATGGCTCGGCCTTCTCCCCACTCGCGGTCCGGCATGGCCTTAAGGAGGGCTGCCGCTTCGGAGTGCTTCTCACTCGATTCGAACATGGTTGCGGCAAGCCAGATCGCACCAGCGTTTTCGCACGCTGCCAACTCCTCTTCGAATTTTCCGATTTGTGCGCTATCCGAATTTGCCAAGTCGCGGCCCAGCCTTGCAAGTGCGTGAAGACCCGCTACGGAAGGCGCTGCGCCGAATCGGCGTACGATGTCGAGAGCGAGGGCGCGCCGGCCGGTGGCATCATCCACTTCTCTTACTGAGTGGATGCCGCCAAGCAGAGGATCTGAATCGGCAAAATGGAATGCGGGTTTCATGGGAGCGGGGCGCCCGCCATGCGCGCCACTTCGCATAAAGCGCGATCGGGATTGAGGATTAAAATCGCCAACAGGCTTTGCCAGGATTGTTTCATGCGAACAATCGTTTCCTCTCGGAATAGATCCGTGCAATATTCGAAGTAGCTTCCTTCACCTGTGGAGGATTCCACTTCGAGCGCCAGATCGAATTTAGCGGATTGGGTATCCACATACTCCGCGCGTCCGGATTCGATCCCATTCAGCGCGAGCTTCGGATTGGGCTGTTTTGGCGCGCGAAAATTTACCTGCACCAGGGTGGTTCGAGATGGATCGCGGACGGGTTGAACCGCTTCGACTACTTTGCCGAAGGTCAGGTCGGAATTGGTAATCGCCTCCCACAACACGCGGTCGACAATCTTCAGCAACTCGCGGAAGGTGGTCTGGGGCTTAAACTGGGTGCGGAGCGCGACCGTGTTTACAAAATATCCGATTACATGCTCCAGATCGGGACAGCGGGGATTTACAGGAGCGAAGGGGGAGCCTACGCAAAGGTCGGTGAGGCCCGTCCAGCTATACACAAGCACGTTGAAGACAGCGAACAGGCCGCGATACGCCGTGGTCCGAGCCGAGCGAAAAAATTCGACGGACGCACGCAGGAGATCCGGCGGCGGGCTGAAATAATGGCGTGCGCCGTGGAGCGTATGCACCGAGGGTCTTGGAAAATCCGTAGGCAGATCTACAGGCGGCGCGCCATTGAGCTGATTCTTCCAGAAGCCGCTTAGCTTTTCGAGTCGCGGACCTCGCAGGTTTTCTCTTTGCCAAACCGCAAAATCGGCGAAGTCGAACGTGAGTTCAGGCAGTTCGGCACCATTATAGTAGGCGCTCAGCTCGCGATAGAGTATGTCGACCGACCCTCCTTCAAATACGATATGCGGGGCCACATGTACCAGGATATGTTGGTAGTCCTCAAGACGCAGAAGGAGTACCCGCAGCATGGAGTCGCGCGTCAGATCGAAAGGACGAACAGCCTCCTCTCGAGTCAGGGAAGACGCTTGCATTTCCCGTTCCGCCTTTGCAAGCCGCCGCAAGTCGCACAGCCGCAGATCGGCGCGAGATTTCTTTAACGCGAACGGAAGCGGTCTTCCCTTGGCCGCGACGAAAACGGTTCGAAGCGAGGCCTGCCGCCGAACAACAGCGTGGATTGCCGCCTGCAATTTCTCGACATCCAATTCGCCGTCGAGCCGCACTCGATAGGCCACGTTATAGGCGGAACTGGCCGGATTGAGTTGGCTGAGGTACCACAAACCCTCCTGCGCAAAGGAAAGCGCGCCAGGTTCGCCAGGATCCCTATGCCGGATCGGCGAAACGTCGAGACTCAATGTCTTACCGTCTCCTGTAAGACCGATTGCGTGGGTTCGGAGGAGCAACTGGCGAGTATGGCGTTCATTTCTTGCGCAAGAACGCGCACATGCGGTTCAGCGATCAACGAATTGTGGTCCCCGGGAACGTCAACGACTTTTAGCCCGCCGCGAATCACGCTCTTCCAACCCCGATACTCATCATAGAGGCCGCCGATCGAACGCCGCGAGGTCCGGAAAAGCACTGCTTTGCCGAAATAAGGTTTTGGAACGTATTCCATTCCCGCGGCTTCGTACGCTCGCAAAAGATTGCGCATCCGGGCCGGCAGAACTTTGTTAGGCGATTTAATCGACTTATACAATAAACGCCAGGCAATCGCATGCAGCCTTCGGCCCACTGCCAGAATCCGGCCGACGGTGTAGCGGGGCCACTGCGTAATGCCGCGATCAAATAATCTGCGGGTATGCATGCGAATGCGCTTTACGTAAAAGCCCGCTCGCCCTCGACTGACTTCCGCTCTGGATCTGAGATTCACTTCGCCCATGTTTACGCTGTCCAGGAAGCCGAGGAATGCGACTTCCTGGCCCTGAGCGCGAAACTGTTGCGCCATTTCGAATATCACCATGCCCCCGAAGGAGGAGCCGATCAGATGGTACGGGCCTTCCGGTTGGAAGGCGCGGACGTCCTTGACATAAAGCGCCGCCAGTTCCTCCAGAGATGTCCAAGAACCATTGAGACCAATAGCCTCCAGACAGTAGATCGGACGATCGTGGTCTACGTGAGGCGCGAGAAACCGGAACGTCAGAACAGTTCCGCCAATGCCGGGTACGGCATAGATAGGTAGCTTCGAGCCCTCCGTCCTGCACGGTCTTAAAGAGGTGTTCGCCGGAACGTTATTTTTCTGATGTAACTGAGGCGCTAGTTCGGCAATGGTCGGCGACCGGAACAGAAGATGCAGCGGAGCTTTTTCTCCAGTGGCCGCCTCAATGCGCGCGAACACTTGCACCGCAAGAAGCGAATGGCCCCCTAGCTCAAAAAAGTTGTCATGGATGCCGACTTGAGGGACCTTGAGCATCTCACACCAGATCGCGGCCAGTTTCTTTTCCAGCTCAGTCCGCGGAGCGACAAAGATATTGGATACCGCAGCGGAATGTTCCGGTTCAGGCAGGGCCTTGCGGTCCACCTTGCCATTTGGCGTGAGCGGGAAGGCGGCTAGGGATACGAACGCCCCAGGCGTCATAAACTCCGGGAGAGAGCGTTGGACATGGGCGCGCAAGTCCGCGTTATCGATGGAAGCTCCCGACTCTGGGATTATCCAGGCGACTAAACGCTGGAAGCCGTCGCCTGTGTCTCGGACCATGACCAAACTCTGCCGCACCGCGGCGTGGCGGTTGAGCACAGCCTCGATTTCGCCCAGTTCGATCCGAAAGCCGCGCAGTTTGACTTGATGGTCAGTCCGTCCGAGATACTGAATGTTCCCATCCGCCAGCCAACGGCACACATCCCCCGTTCGGTACATGCGCGTCCCAGCCACAAAGGGGTTCGCCACAAAACGTTCTTCGGTAAGGTCGGGCCGGCCGTAGTAACCACGCGCCAACCCCTCTCCCGCCAAAAACAACTGCCCTGGCACCCCGATTGGAGTCGGCTGCAAGTTCTCATCCAGGATATACGCCTGGGTATTTGAAATCGGCCGCCCGATCGTAACCGGCACGCCTCGGTTTACAGGCGTGTAAGTCGAATAAGTGGTGTCCTCTGTAGGCCCATACAGGTTATATACCTGTTTCACAGTCGTGGTCGCGTAAATCTCCTCCACCAGACTGTCCGCTAACGCTTCGCCCGCCAGATTCACCGTCTCAACCGATGACGGCACGGCTCCTATCCGCACCAATTCCGCAATCGCCGACGGCACGGTATTAATCAGCGTTACTTCGCCGCGTTCCGGCAGTGTGGGCAGGTGCAGCGCATTTTCCGCCACAATGAGTTTGCCGCCGGAACTCAGCGTTACGAAGATCTCAAATATCGATAGATCGAAACAGATCGACGTCGAAAGCAGGACCCCGCTTAGTTGCTTTGGTGTGAAGACCCCTTTGGCCCAGTGCACAAACGTAGCCGCGCTGCGATGCTCCAAAGCCACGCCCTTCGGTCGTCCTGTCGAGCCAGAAGTGAATAGCACGTAAGCAAGATTTTCAGGCTTGGCGCCAGTGACCAGTTCTTCCGTCGATTCACCGGCGATTTGCGGCCAATCCGTGTCCAGACAAATGGCATCACCAGAAAAGTCGATTAGCTCGCCAAGCAGAGGGCTTTGGGTCAGAACCAGAGGCGCGTTTGCGTCCTGCAAAATGGTGCGAATGCGCTCCTGCGGATAGTTGGAATCTACAGGTACATAGGCGCTTCCCGACTTCAGGATGCCAAGCATACCTATCAGCATGGCCGCGTCGCGCTTACAGCAGAGTCCGACCAATATATCCGGTCCCGCCCCGCGCTTCAGGAGATAGCGGGCAACCTGATTCGAGCGAGTGTCCAACTCGCGGTACGTGATACTCTTGCCGCTGCACGCGACTGCGAGGGCGTCCGGCGTCCGTTGCACCTGCTGGGACACCAGATCGTGCAGACAGAATTGCGTTGGATACGCGACAGCCGTATCGTTAAATTCGATCAACAGGCGCTGTCGATCAGCCTCGGTTAGCAGAGGGAGTTCTGAGACGGCTGCCGCCGGATGCCGGACAATCGCTTCGAGCAAAGTCCGGAAGTGGCCAGCCATCCGTTCTATGGTCGTCGCATCGAACAAATCCGTGTTGTATTCAAAGTTAGTGCGAAGTCCGGCCGCCGTCTCGGAGGTAATCAGAGTCAGATCGAACTTCGAAACCTGATGGCTGGCGGCAAACGGTTCGGATTGAAGATCGCGCATGCCCTTCGTATTCCCAGGCATATTCTGCAGAATCATCATCACCTGAAAAACAGGATTGCGGCTCAAGTCCCGCTCCGGTTGCAGGTCTTCGACAAGATGTTCAAAGGGGAGATCCTGGTGCGCATAGGCTCCCATCGTCGCCTCGCGAACCCGATTCAGTAGTTCACGGAAGGTTGGATTGCCGGTCTGGTTGGCGCGCAGTACCAGCGTGTTCACGAAAAAGCCAATTAAGTTTTCCGTCTCTAGATGGCGGCGCCCTGCGATCGGAGACCCAATAAGAATATCGTTCTGACCCGAGTAGCGGCTCAGCAACACGCCAAAAGCGCTGAGAAGGGTCATGAACAGAGTGGCGCCTTCCCGATGGCCAAGTGCGCGTAGTTGTTCCAGAAGGTCTTTGGGAATCAGGGTTGTAAAATTGGCGCCGTGAAAACTCTCGATGGCCGGGCGGAACCTGTCGGTAGGAAGCTCCAGCACCATGGGTGCGCCATCAAGAGCTTGCTTCCAGTAAGCAAGCTGCTTTTCCAGTTGTTCTCCAGCGAGAATCTGGCGCTGCCAAAACGTAAAATCGGGATATTGAATAGGTAAAGGTTCAAGCGGCGAAGGGGCGCCGTCGAGAAAAGCATTATAGAGCGTCGCCAACTCGCGGCGGATCAGAGTCATCGACCAGCCATCGCTCACGATGTGGTGGGTGGTCAGAACGAGCACATGATCTTCAGGTCCGATCCGTATTAGCCGTGCGCGAAAGACGGGTCCCTTTTTCAGGTCAAAAGGCAGAGCGGATTCCTGGCGCGCCAATTCCCGCGCCTTGTTCTCGACATCCGCATTCGACACGCCGCTAACTTCAGAAATCTCCAACGCAAACTGGGTCCATGGTTCAATGATCTGCGCGGGTTCGCTATCCACTACGCCGAAGCGCGTTCGCAGCGCTTCGTGCCGACGCACGATCTCATTGAGACAGGCTTCGAGAACTTGTATGTCGAGCGGTCCACGTAGCCGCACTGTCCAGGGGACGTTGTAGTTCGCCTGCAGTGGGTCCATCTGGTCGAGAAACCACAGACGCTGCTGTACGAACGATAAAGGGATCGGAAGGTTGCGGGGCGCAGGCTCGAGCGCCGGAAGATGCAAGCCCAGACGGTCCCGCTGCAGATCCTCTATGTGGGCCGCGATTGCTCGAAGGACGGGCTCTTCGAAGATGGCGCGCAAAGGCATCTCTACATGGAAAGCCTTGTTGATCCGGGACACCATTTGCGTGGCCAGCAGCGAATGTCCGCCCAGAAGGAAGAAGTTATCGGCCAGGCCGATGCGCGTCCTGCGCAACAGCTGTTCCCAAATGACCGCGAGCGCCGCCTGGACAGGCGTCTCCGGCGGAAGGTAGACATCGGCTTCGGGCGCGTCGTATTCCGGCGCCGGCAGAGCTTTACGATCCACCTTCCCGGTACGGCTTAGCGGGAACGCGTCCATCGAGACAATTGCGGAGGGAATGAGGAATTCGGGCAGGCGCTCCTTGAGCCAACTCCGCAACTCCGATACGGCTGGTTTCCGGTCGCCCGCGACGATGTAGGCTACGATCCGCTTATCGCCGGGCGAATCCTCCCGAACGATCACGGCACAATCCCGAAGCGCCGGATACTGGGACAACGCCGCTTCAATTTCACCGGGTTCGATGCGGAATCCGCGAATTTTCACCTGCGTGTCGCGGCGCCCTAGAAATTCGATCTCTCCGCCCGGAAGGTGGCGAACGAGATCCCCGGTAGCATACAAACGGTCGCCAGGAAGCGGCGAAAACGCATTTCTGACAAATTTCCGGGCAGTCAATTCGGGCTGCCCCAAGTATCCACGGGCTACGCCCGGACCGCCAATGTAAAGCTCGCCCGGAACGCCTGCCGGGACCAACTCGCCGCGCGCATCCAGCACATAGGCGGTGGTATTGGAAATGGGCCATCCGATCGGAATGGATGTGGCGCCGGCGCTGAGAACACGGGGAATGCGGTAGCAGGCGGCAAAGGTTGTCGTCTCCGTCGGGCCATAACCATTGATCAGCGTTGTGGATGGTAAGAGGGACAGGGCTTTGCGTATATGCGTGACGGAAAGCGCTTCACCTCCTGTCAGTATTTGGCTCACCGGCGAAAGAATGCCGGGATCCTCGTCGACAACCCAGTTGAAGAGCGAAGAGGTAAGCCACATTGTGGAGATTCGCTGTTCCGCGATCACGTCCCGAAGCAGGCCGATCTCAGGTACGCGCTCAGGGAAGATAACCAGTTTTGCGCCATGGAGCAGCGCGCCCCAAATCTCGAAGGTGGAGGCATCGAAAGAGAGCGTCGCCGCCTGGAGAATGACTTCCCGTTCGCCGAAACGCGCATAGTCTGCTCCGCACACCAGCCGCACCACGGCGCGATGGGGTGTGGCCACGCCCTTCGGCTCTCCGGTAGAACCGGATGTGTACATTACGTATGCCAGGCTGTCCGGCCGAGGAGCGTTCCAAACGATGGGTTGGGGCGGGTTGGATTGCCACTCAGCCCCGTCAAGCAAGACCACATTTCGAATGCCCGCGGGCAAATTGCCTGCGAGGGAGCTCACGGTTAGGACAGTGTCCGATTCCGCATTCTGAATCAGGAAGGCAATGCGCTCGGCGGGATAGCCTGGCTCGAGCGGGACATATGCGCCTCCGGCTTTCAGAATGCCAAGCAGCCCGATAATCATCGCGGGTGAGCGTTCGATATAAAGCCCGACGCGAGTATCCGCCTGAACGCCGAGAGCGCGAAGGTGGGCCGCCAAGCGGTTTGACTGGACGTCTAACTCCCGGTAGGTAAGGCTCTGTTCGCGGAATACCACTGCCACGGTTTCCGGCAGACGAGCCGCTTGCTGTTCGAAGATCTCGTGGATGCAGAGCTGGGGGTAGTCCCGCTGCGTGTCGTTCCAATCGACGAGAAGCTGCTTTTGCTCAGCGGCCGTGAGGAGCGGAAGCCTTGCCGCGGGACCGGGGACGCGCTCAACGATCGCTCGCAGAAGCACTTCCATGTGCCCCAACATGCGTCCGATGGTGGCTTCCGCAAATAGATCGGTTTTGTATTCGAAGTTCAGGCGCAGCCCCGCCGCGTTCTCGGTTGCGATCAGCGTCAGATCGAATTTCGAGTGCTCGCTCGCGGCGCCGAATGGCGAAAGAGTGACGCCCGGGAAACCCCGGCCCGCGCCGGGAACGTTCTGCAGCACGAACATCACCTGGAACACAGGCTGGCGATTCAGACTGCGTTCCGGCTGGATCTCTTCCACCAGTTTCTCGAACGGAACATCCTGGTGGGCATATGCCGCGAGAGTGGTTTCTTTGACCCGGGCGAGTAATTCCCGGAACGTGACATCACCCGAGAGATCGAGTCGCAGCGCCAGAGTATTCACGAAGAATCCGATCAAATTCTCGGTTTCCAGGCGCTCGCGGCCAGCGATGGGCGACCCGACCACAATATCTTCCTGCCCCGAATAGCGGCTCAAAAGGAGCGTAAACGCGCTGAGTAGCGTCATGAACAACGTGACACCCTCATGGCGGCTTAGATCCTGCAGGCCATCCAAAACGTCCTGCGGAATGATGAGCGCCTTCTTGGCGCCGCGGGAACTGTCGACAGCCGGGCGCGGATGGTCATGAGGCAATTCAAGAGCGGCCGGCGCCCCCTCCAGTTGCCGCTTCCAGTACTCGATCTGTTTCTCGAGCCGCTCACCGGACAGAACGCTGCGCTGCCAGATGGCGTAGTCGGCGTACTGCACCGGAAGTTCTTCGAGCGGCGGCGGCCCATTCGCGACAAAGGCTTCGTAGATTGCCGAGACTTCACGCCGAAGGATTTGCAGGGACCACGCGTCGCTCACAATGTGATGCGTGTTGAGGATGAGAACGTGGTCCTCATCCTCGATTCGAATCAGCATGGCGCGGAACAACGGCCCGGTTGCGAGATCGAAAGGCCGGAAGGCCGCTTCCTTCGCAATGCGGCCCGCCTCGTCCTCGCGGGCGGCGAGTTCGAGGCCACTCAGATCGACCAGGGTAAGGGGGGCATGCCGCCAAGGCTCGATGACCTGGTAGGGTTCCGCGTCCTCTTGTTCAAACCGCGTTCGGAGCGATTCGTGCCGCTTGACGACCTCGTTCAGACTGGCTTCGAGCACGTCCGCCCGTAGCGCGCCTCTCAGCCGGACGGTCCACGGCATGTTGTAGACGGTATTGAGCGGGTCCATCCGGGCCAGGAACCAGAGGCGCTGCTGCGTGAAGGAAAGCGGTATGGCCTCCCCGCGTGGCGCGGGAGTGACCGGCGGGAGACCCTGCCCGAGCTTCTCGCGGCCTAATGCCTCGGAACGCTTTGCAAGTTCGGCGACGGTAGGAGCTTCGAAGATAGCGCGCAGCGGAAGATCGATATCGAACGTCTGCCGGAGGCGCGAAAGAACCTGGGTGGCGAGCAAAGAGTGGCCGCCGAGCGAAAAGAAATTATCGTGCGTTCCAATGCGCGAAAGATGCAGAACCGCAGACCAGATCTCGGCAATTCTCTTTTCGGTTTCGGTTCGAGGCGCTACGTAATCGCCTGCTGTCTCGTGAGCGATCTCGGGGCGGGGAAGGGCGCGACGGTTCACTTTTCCATTCGGCGAAAGGGGGAACGCATCCAGCAATACGAACGCCGAAGGGGCCATGTATTCCGGCAATTGCCCCGCGACCCACTCGCGTAATTGAGGGGCCATGGCGGACATCAGCTTTTGCCGTAACGGATTATTCGCGTAGCTCTCCCATCTTCGAACCGAGTCCGTCTCGCCTGGAAAGCGCGGAACGGCGCGCTGCGTCAGTGCGGATTCCGGCCGCTTCCGGCATAGCATTGCATCCAGCAGGCCGTCGGCGCCGGAATGCGAGGCGCGTATTTCGATGGTATATGGCAGATCGTCTTCGATCTTCCACAAATCTTCGGGCTCGACTCCGTTGGGTCGAAATTCGCGAGCCAATGTTGCGCGCAATCCGGCGACATTTGAGATCGAGTCGTCTTGCCGGTCGAGGATGCGCCGCGCCGCCACATCCGATTCCAAGCGCGCGTCAGGAATCTTAGTGAGGGCGAGAAATTCAGGTTCCGTTCTGACGAGAATCTCACGCAGCGACGCCGGGGTGAGATTTAATTTAGACCAGTCGAGTTGAGGCGGCTGGGGCGCCATGGTAGCGGGCGGTCCGACATGCAAAGTGACGTCATATCGAAAGCGCGTCAACTCGTTTCTCTCGCGGCCTCGTTTTAACTGAATCTCTACCCAGGAAATGCCTGGAATTCTCTGCCGCAGCGCAAGAAAAAACTCGGGATCCACTACCAATTCTTCTTCCTGGCGCACGGACTGCTCGATCCGTTGCGCGAGAACGGCGGGAGTAACCGAGTCGGCCGCCTGGAACCACTTAACCGAAGTATGGAAATTTGTGAGGAGAGGCAGACTGCGCACGTCACCAATGAATACGGATCCCTGAGGACCGACGGACTGGACAGCGCCAGTGAGGACTTGAATCAGATATTCGATATCCGGAAAATATTGAATGACCGAGTTCAGGATGACCAGATCGAAAGCTGGTCCTGTCGGTTGGGATTCGAACTCATGAGCTGCCCGGCGCTCCAACGTTACGTTTTGAAGGTTGCGTTCCGGATTCGCAATCTGACTGCGGAGCAGTTGCAGGGCGGTCGGCGATACGTCAGTGCCGTGATAGTGCTCACTGCGGCCGGCGATCCGAAATAGCAAGAGTCCGGTACCGCAGCCAATCTCCCACACGCGCTGCGCATTCAGGCGGAGAATGCGTTCGACCGTGCTCTCGACCCACGCACGCATCTCCTCGGAAGGAATGGGCTGGAGAGTATAGCTGCTGTTCCAACCAGCGATGTTGAATGTCGCATCGGAGGCGTTCGCGCCTTCACGATAAGATTCGTCCCATGCCACCGTCCAATCCGAAACCTGTTCCGTCTCGGAGCCGCCATCCGGTTGGGCGGTTCGGTCGGCGCTCGGAATGATATAGGCGACGAGGCGCTGCAGTCCCGGTTCGTCTTCGCGGATGAGAACCACGCTTTGACGCACTGTGGGGTGCCGATCAAGAACCGCTTCGATTTCGCCGAGCTCAATTCGGAAGCCGCGCAACTTGACCTGAAAGTCAGCCCGCCCCAAGTACTGAATATCGCCGTCGGGCAGAAAGCGCGCTAAGTCGCCGGTGCGGTACATACGCTGGCCCGCGGCGCCAAATGGATCCTCGACGAACCTTTCACCGGTCAGTTCAGTGCGGTGCACGTAACCTCGGCCGACGCCATCGCCGCCGATGTATAGCTCGCCAGGCACTCCAACCGGCTGCGTTTGCCCCAGTGCATCGAGGATGTACATAGTGGTGTTGCCGATTGGCCGTCCAATCGGCGCGACACCAGTGAGCGGTTGTTCAACGCGATAGACCGAGGACCAGATCGTGGTCTCGGTCGGCCCATACATATTCCAGAGTTCGCCGCAGCAGGGAATCAGTTGCGTACCCAGATCGCCCGGAAGCGCTTCGCCGCCGCAGAGGGCCTTAAGGTGCGCATTTCCCTTCCAACCCGCTTCGAGCAGCATCCACCAGGTAACGGGAGTCGCCTGTAGGATGGTCGCATCCCACCGCTCCATCAGTCGAATGAGATGGTTCGCGTCGCGGGCCTGGTCTCTCGAAGCCAGCACGATACGTGCGCCAGTGACCAGCGGAAGATAGAGTTCCAGTCCGGCGATATCGAAAGACAGCGTGGTGACGGCCAGCAATGTGTCTTCCGGCCGAATTCCCGGACGCTGCTGCATGGCGGCCAGAAAGTTGACTACATTCCGGTGCGTAATTTGGACGCCTTTTGGTTTGCCCGTAGATCCGGAGGTGTAGAGAACGTAGGCCGTCGTTTGCGGACCGGCAAGTGGCGCCAGATTGTCGGCTGGTTGGCTTTCCAGAGTTTCCGCGTCGGCGTCGAGACAAATGACTTGTCCGGCGAAGGTCGGGAACATTTCCCGCAGATCGACGGTCGTCACCAGAATGGGAGCCTGCGAGTCCTCCAGAATGTAAGACAGGCGATCTCGTGGATAATCCGGATCTAGCGGAAGATAGGCGCCGCCGGACTTCAGAATTCCGAGGACCCCAGCCAATAGGTCCGGCGTACGATCGAGGCAGATGGCGACCAGAACCTCGGGGCTGGCTCCGCGGCTCCGCAGAAGCGCCGCGAGGCGGTTTGCTTTTGCATTTAATTCCAGGTAAGTAAACTGCCGCGTGCCGCCGCTGAGATCGTCACAAATTAAGGCTAATGCATCTGGGGTCTGCTCTACCTGTTTCTCGATCCATTCGGGCAGAGAACAGTCCGGATAGGCCATTGCGGTGGCATTCCAGTCCTCCAGCAGCGTGCGGCGTTCTTCCGCCGCCAAGATCGGCATCCTCTTTATTTGTTGGGAGGGGTCCTTTGTTGCCTCTTCCAGCAGCATGCGGAAGTGTTCCAGCATTCGCCCAATGGTGGCGTCTTCAAACAAGTCGGTGCTGTACTCAAAAGTCGTCTGGAGGCCGTTCTGGCGTTCGATGCAAAATACCAATAGATCGAACTTGGAGGTTTGGCCCTCTTCGTTGAAGAGCGATGTGGTCAGCCCAGGTATCTTCTTGGGTTCGGTCGGAACGTTTTGCAGCGCCAACATGACCTGAAAAATTGGATTGCGGCTCAGATCGCGTTCGGCCTTGAGCTCTTCCACCAATCGTTCAAAGGGTAGATCCTGATTGTCGAAAGCTTTGAGAGTGATTTCGCGAACGCGGCCCAGAAGCTCTCGAAACGTCAGATCACCGCTCAAATCCGTTCTTAGGGCGAGCGAATTCACGAACAAACCAATCAGTTTTTCAATCTCAACTCGGTTTCGGCCCGCGATGGGCGTGCCGATGACAATGTCTTCCTGTCCGGTGTAGCGAAGAAGAAGAACATTGAATGCCGCCACCAGAGTCATGAACAGAGTGACTCCTTCGGCGCCGCACAGATCGCGCAACTGATTGACCAGAGACTTCGGTAGGAAGACGGACTTTCGCGCGCCGCGAAAACTGGCAATTGCCGGGCGGGTACGGTCGGTTGGAAGCTCGAGTGTGGCCGGCGCGCCGTCCAGTTGCTTTTTCCAGTAATCGAGCTGTTTCCGAATTTTATCGCCAGCGAGCAACTTCTGCTGCCATACCGCGAAGTCTCCGTATTGGAGTGCAAGTTCGGGAAGCGGCGACGGCCGATTTGCGGAGAATGCTTCGTAGAGCGCCCATAACTCTACGGCCAAGATTCGCCGCGACCAACCATCGAAAACGATATGGTGAATGAGAACTAAAAGAACGTGATCGTCGTCCGCAAGGCGCAGTAGCTGAGCACGGAACAAAGGTCCCCGCTCCAAATCCATCGGGCGACGAGCTTCTTCCAGAGCGAGACGACGAGCCTGCTCCTCCCGGTCGGCCAGTCCACTCAGATCCCGAACAGGCAACTCGAAAGGTTTCCAGGACGATACGAGTTGCACCGGTTCGTTGTCTTGGATAACGAAATGTGTACGAAGTGCCTCGTGGCGGCGTAAAATTTCACCAAAGCTGCGCTCGAGATCGCGGGCGCATAGCGTACCTTTGAGGCGAAGGGCCCAGGGGCTGTTATAGAAGGAGCTGTCCGGCTGGAGGCGGTTCAGGAACCACATTCGCTGTTGGGCGAAAGTTGCCGGAAAGACGTAGAAGTCACCGGCGGGCGTGCTGGGGCTACCTGAAGCTTCGCCGCTGGTTAGCGACTCGCTATTGGTATCCATGACACTCCTGTCCCCCGGTAACTTCTTTTCCAACCCGAAAGAATCATCCCCGTTCGTTCTCTCCATTCTATATCGGTACTTTTCTCGCCTCAGGCTATAGCGAAGCCGGATCTAGATGAAGAAGGCTTCATTGAGACCTTCGACGATAACCGTCCCGAGAAACTGGAACAATCGCCGGTTCGTCGTCCACTACTACCGCTTCGGGCGCTTCGTCAATCGCGCGCGACAAAGCCTGTATAGTTGGACTTTCAAACAGCGTCTGCATTGCTATTTCGACCCGAAACTGTTCGCGTACGCGAGATATCACTTGCGTAGCGAGGAGAGAATGGCCGCCGATGCGGAAGAAATCGTCCGTCACGCCAATACGATCGCGCTTAAATACTTCGGTCCAAATGTTTGCCACAGCCGCTTCGGTTACGGTCTTAGGCGCCGCGTACTGGCGGACCTCGCTCTGAGCCGTTTCAGGATCGGGCAAACTCGCGCGATCCAATTTTCCATTCGGCGTGAGCGGAAGTTTTGTAAGAATGACCATTGCCGCCGGTATCATGTAACCCGGAAGCTCGCCACGTAGATATTCAAGAAGAGAGGCAATACTGATCTCGCGGCCGCGCGCGGGAACCAAGTACGCCGCTAGTTGCCGTTCGCCCGTTTTTGCAGGCTGAACCGAAACCACCGCTTGCTTAATTCCCTCGAAGCGGCAAAGCGCCGCCTCGATCTCCCCCAGTTCGATGCGATAGCCACGTATCTTAACCTGGTCGTCCGTACGGCCAAGACACTCCACGTTTCCATCAGCTAAAAAGCGCGCGAGGTCTCCCGTGCGATAGATCCTGTCGCCTGCCACAAATGGGTTGGCCAAGAACCGCTCCGCTGTCAATTCCGGGCTATCCAGATATCCCGCCGTCACCCCGTCGCCGCCGATATAGAGCTCGCCGCTCACGCCCGCAGGAACGGGTTCCAGCCGTGGATCCAGGACATAGGCCCGGGTGTTCGAAATGGGTCTTCCAATCGGCACGCTATGCGCTGGCCAACCCGCTGGAAATGGATTGGGGAGAGTCAGAGTTAACGAACCGACGGTGGTTTCCGTGGGCCCGTAGTGGTTCAGGACCTGGCACGACGCGCCTGACTCCGCAATCTTGTGCGCTAAAGATCGCGGGAAAAGCTCACCCCCCAGAATGAGATACTTGGCCGGCAGAACATCCGCGGCTGGACTGGCAAGTAAAGCGTCCAGGTGCGACGGTACGATCTTCAGCACATCGATTCCGTATTCGCGATTGAAATCGGTCATCAGAGCGACATCGGTTGCGGTTTCCTGACTCGCGATATGCAGACAGCCGCCGCCAGTCAAACAAGGGTAGATGCAGGTATTACCGAGATCGGCCGCAATCGTCGAGACCGTGGCGAAGTTCAATCCGTTCGGGAACTCATCCAACTTTAGCCACTGTTTAATGTAGGTTGCGTAATTGACGAGATTCCGATGCCGGACCGCAACGCCTTTGGGTACACCGGTCGAACCTGACGTGTAAATAACGTACACCAGATCGTCCGGCGAAGCGCCCGTGTCCAGGTTTTCCGGCGGCTGATTGTCCCAGCGAGATGACTCGGAGTCAATGGAGACCACAGGGCGGCCGAACTCCGGCATTTGAGAGACTAGTCCGCTTTCGGTCAACAAGGCGGCGCACGAATTCAGCTGCCGGGTAAGGCGCGGTTTCGGGTTATCGGCGTTCAGCGGTACGTAAGCTGCGCCGGCCTTAAGAATCGCCAGCAAACCGACAATCAGGTCGACGCCCCGTTCGAGGCACAAACCAACGGAATCGCCCCTGCGGACGCCCAGACTCTTTAGATGGCGCGCGAGTCGGTTAGACTGCTTGTTCAACTCACCATACGTTAATTCCCGCCCGTGGCTGCGGACTGCTGGGCGATCCGGCGTGCGCGTGGCCTCGGCCTCGAATAGTTCATGAATACAGCGCTCACGCGGGTAGGCGGCCGAGGTCTGGTTCCATTCGACGAGAATTCGAGTCCGTTCCGATTCCGTAAGAAGCCGCAATTGGCTTACGGGCTGCTGCGGATTCTGGATCGCCGCCGCGAGCAGCGTCTCGAAGTTCCCCATCCACCCTTCGACGGTGTTGTGATCGAGAATGGTTTGGTCAAAGAACAACGTGCAGCGAAACGAATCCTTCAGTCGTAATACCGAGAGTTTGATGCCAAATGGCTCAATATGCGCTTGTTGGCGAAGAATCGAAAGGCTAAGCGGACCTCCGGCCCAACTAGGTTCTCCGCCGAAATATTCGAATGAAACCGCGACGGCCGCCGCGTTTTCGCCTACGGGAGGACAGTATTCCTGCCATTCGGCCGCGGCGGTCATGGCGTTCTTCACGTGATCCAGTACATCGGTGAAGCTGAAATCTCCGTCAAAACGCGCCGGAATCGGAAGGAACCTGCCAATGAGCCCCGCAGCGTTTTGCAGATCTTCGTGTTCCCGCCCATCAAAAAACATACGGGCGCCGAAGAGAGTTTGCCCAGAGAGCCGCCAGATCAAGCATTGCCAGGCGGCGAGGAACACAACCTCTGGCGTGTAGTCGAACGACATGCGTGAGTCAGACAGCGAAAACGAAACGGAAGCGGGGCGAAAGGGCCCTGCCAGGGTGGACGCAAACGGCAGGGACGCAGGGGAGGGAAGCGCGATATCGGGCCGGTCCCAGAAAGTCTTCGCCTCACGCGCGGTTTCATCTTCAGACTCGAGAAGGTCGTTTTGCCATTGAGAGATCTGAACGTATCGGATCGGATCTTCAGCCGGCTTGGCCTCTTCGGCATAGATAGCCGTGGCCTCGCGGAGAAGAGTGGCGAGAGAGGGGGCATCGCTCAGGAGAGCAGGCGTGCTCAGGATTAGAAAGGCCGGTTGCGCGGCGACTTCGATGCAGTGCACCCGCAGGAAAGGTCCGGTGGAGAGATCGAATTCAAGTGCCAGTTCCGCGTCGAAAATACCTAGCAGCCTATGGGCGGCCTCGTCCGGGGACGCTTCGGGCAGACTTGTCTCCGACCAAATCAGAGACCCGGTTTCGCGCGGAGATTGAAAGGGAACCTTCATTCCAGGGTGGTGTCGAAAGCCGGTTCGCAAAACTTCGTGACGATGAATTAGCTGCTCCATCGCATCCCGCAGACGCGGTTTATCTACACTCCCGTCGATCCGCGCCAGAATCGACGCATTCCACGGATTATCGCCCGCCTGTCTGAGCCAAACCTGTTGCTGCTGAGCGGAAAGCCAAAAATTCTCCGCCGCCGTTTCTTCCATCTCTATCCCTCACCGCCGGGTTCCGCTACAGGATCGGCTGCTTTCGGCTGAACCGACCGCAGCGCGGTCCGCTGGGTAGTCTTTCGCTGGTTACGTTCGTCCGTCCGCCGTTTCTTCTCTTCACTGGTGAGTATCTCGAGAGCGCTCAAGCGGAGATCTGGGTTGGATGAGGCGGATTGCAGCAAGGTTTGAAACTGCCGCGCGATACCTCGAATCGTTTCGGGGTTGAATAGGTCCTTGCGAAAAACCCAATGTCCTTCCAGGTGGTCGCCTTTTTCGGACATAAAAACTGCCAGATCGAACTTCGAATATCGTACGGGTTGACTGAAACTTCCTGTCTCCAATCCGGCGAACGAGCGGCGAACTTGCGGGGTGTTCTGCATGACGAACAGCGCCTGTACGATCGGAGTTTGACCGGATCTTCGTTCCGGCTGCAGTTCTTCGACAAGTTTGTCGAAGGGCAAATCCTGGTGCGCATAGGCGCCCAGCGCGCTTTTCCGCACGCGCCGCAACAGTTCGCGAAACGTCGGGTTGCCGGAAAGATCACCGCGCAACGGAAGAAGGTTGATGAAGAAGCCAATCAACTTTTCTGTCTCGGCGGTGGTGCGGTTGGCTACGTCAGTTCCAAGGACGATCTGGTCCTGGCCGGAAAACCGCATCAGCAGGGTTTGAAATCCCGCCAGCAACGCCATGAAGAGGGTTACATCCTCTTGCCGCGCCAATGCATGAAGCCCGTTCGACAGTTCAGGAGGAAAAGCGATGACTTCCGCCGCTCCCTCAAAAGATGCGGACGCCGAGCGAGGTCGATCGAACGGAAGCGAGAGTTGATCGGGCGCGCCCTGGAGTTGCTCGCGCCAGTAAGCGAGTTGCTTTTGCAAAGCGCCGCCCTGGAACCATTCGCGTTGCCAGACGGCGTAGTCGGCGTATTGGATCGTCAGGTCGGGAAGGGGAGAGGGCTTGCCCGTGCTGAAGGCCTCGTATAGCGCACTCAATTCCTGGAAGAATACACCGGCGGACCATCCGTCACTGACTATGTGATGGGCCGTGAACAGGAAGACGCAATCATCCGTCGCGAGCCGAAGTAGACGGGCGCGAACCAGAGGGCCTGTCGCAAGATTGAAGGGTGCAATCGCCTCCGCGCGCGCCGAAGCCCGCGCTGCCTCTTCTCGTTCTTCTGGCGGCAAATGCGACAGATCTTCAACCGGAAGTGCGAGATCGAAATGGTCTGCGATGATCTGGACCGGCTCCCCTTGTGACATACCGAAGGTCGTCCGGAGAGACTCATGGCGGCGGGCGATTTCGTGCAGCGCGGCGTGCAGGGCGGACACATTCAGAGACCCAAGAAGCCGAACGGAACGCGGAATGTTGTAGAGCGCGCCTGCGGGTTCCAGCCGGTCGACCACCCAAATCCGCTGCTGCGCATAGGAGAGCGGAAGATCGCGGTTGCGAGCGACCCGGGTTAGCGGCGGGCGTTCGTGCGCCGCATCGGACTTGGCTTCCTTTTCCACCCATTCCGCCAGTTGCGCGATCGTGGGCGATTCGAACAAGACCCGAAGTGGCGGGTCGATGCCCAGAGCCGCACGAAGACGGGAGATCACTTGCGTGGCGAGCAGGGAGTGGCCGCCAATGTCGAAGAAGTTATCCGTTACGCCGATGCGTTCGCGCCGGAAAATGCCTTCCCACACAGCGGCAATGGCTTTTTCGATTCCGGTCCGAGGGGCGACATACGCCAGCTCTTTGGCCTTCTCCGGTTCGGGCAGATTTTGCCGGTCGATCTTGCCGTTCGCCGTCAAAGGAAATTTCGCGAGAATCACGATTACGGGAGGAACCATGTAATGGGGAAGCCGTTCCTTCAAATATGCCCGCAAGACCTCCGGGTCATGTTCGCGCGGTCCGCTCACATATGCGATAAGCCGTTTGTCCCCGCGCTCGTCCGGCTTAGCGATAACGAGGGACTGTCGGACGCTGGGATGACTCGCGAGAGCCGACTCAATCTCACCCATCTCGATCCGGTATCCGCGAATCTTCACCTGATCGTCGCGCCGGCCGAGAAATTCCACGCTGCCGTCTGCTGCGTAACGCGCCAGATCGCCGGTGTGGTAATGACCACCGGCAAACCGCTCAGCGGTCAGCTCCGGCTGCCCAAGATATCCCGCCGATACGCCGTCGCCGCCAATAATCAATTCACCGGTTACGCCGATAGGAACGGACTGTTGACGCGAATCGACGATCCACACTTGAGTATTGGCTATGGGCCGGCCGATTGGAATCGCAGGGCCCTTGTGGTCCTTCAATCGGCACATGAGGGAGCCGACTGTAGTCTCCGTTGGTCCGTAGTGATTCCAAAATTCGCAAGTTGCGCCCAATTCGTGCACTCGATTGACGAGTTGCTGGGTCAGTTGTTCGCCGCCCGTGATCAGGTGCCGGCGCGGAAGTACGCCCCGACCCTCGTCGGTTTCGAGCAGAGCGCGCAGATGCGAGGGCACGATTTTCAACACGTCAATCGGGAACTTTCGCTGGTAAGCCGCGAACAAATGGCTGTCGGCAGCCGTATCGTGCGGAATGACATGAAGGCAGCCACCCGAGATCAAAGACGGGTAGATGCAGGTGTTGCCAAGGTCGGCGCTGAGGGTGGATACGGTTGCGAAGTGAAGGCGTGCGCCATCCAGGCGGTTCCGAATGAACCACGCGTAATTGACAAGATTGCGGTGACGGATACCGGCGCCTTTGGGCACCCCCGTAGAGCCGGAAGTGTAGATGACGTAGATCAGGTTGTCCGGTCCGGCTATATCTTCCAGATCGTCGGTGGGCTCGTCCGAGTCGAAGACTTCGGAAAGCAGGATGCGTGGACCCGCAAAATCTGGCGCGATTGCCGCGTATTGGTCCGCCGTAACGAAGGCGAAGGCGGATGACAGTTGGCGAGCAAGCCGCGGGCCTGGGCTATCCGCGTTCATGGGTACGAAAGCAGCCCCCGATTTGATGATTCCGAGGAGAGCGGCGATCATATCGACCCCACGGTCGACGCAGAGCCCTACCAGGGTATCTGGTCCTACACCAAGCTTGCGAAGCCGGTTCGCCAAGCGGTTGGCGCGCGCATTCAGATCCCGATAACTCAATACAGCTTCGCCCGAGCGAACCGCGGGGGAATTCGGATGCAACTTTACCTGCTCTTCGAATAACTGATGGAAACAGCGGTCGCGCGGGTAGGCGGCGGTCGTCTGGTTCCACTCTTCTCGCATCACCCGGGTCTGTGTTTCATCCAAGAGCCGAAGCATGCCAACCGGCATTTCGGGAGTGCTTAGCGCTGCCTGAAGCAGAACCTCATAGTGTCCGGCCCAGCGCTCCACTGTCTCGTGATCAAGCCTGGCGGAGTCAAACTGAAACTCGATCCGCTTTCCACGAATCGACAGCTTTAAGGCGTATGGCTCGGCAGAATCCTCGATCCGAAGAATTTCAAACGTGGCGCCGCCGTATACCCTGGGAGGCAC
Organism: Bryobacterales bacterium; assembly: GCA_963703295.1. Lineage (GTDB taxonomy): Bacteria > Acidobacteriota > Terriglobia > Bryobacterales > Bryobacteraceae > PALSA-243. The sequence goes on along the minus strand of OY969810.1, from coordinate 4,835,126 downwards.
CCCTTCCGCATAATCAAACCCAATGGGCAATTCGCCGAATTGCACGGGGTTAAAGCTCTCTTGCCAATTTTGCGCGTCCGAGAGTGCGTTCTTCACGCGCCCGATAAGGCTTTGAAATGAAGTAGCCAAGTCGATTTCGACCTGAGCGGGCAGCGCTTTGGCAAATAAACCGAGCGTGTCTTCCAGTTCCTTATGGGTTCGGCCGTCGAATTCGCACGCAACCGCTATCCGTGGGTATCCGCTGAGGCGGGAAAGAAGAAGCTGCCATGCCGCCAAGGCTGTTTCCGCGGGAATACCTTTCGAGATTTCTCTGGTGATAACGCTTGGCGCGAATGGACCCCTGCCGGTTTCGAAAGAGGCGAGCGGATTGGCCGTCTCCAAATTCGCAATAGTGTTGTGCCAATAGTCGCGACCGGTCTTACTCTCTTCCCCGGTTAGAAGGTCGTTTTGCCATTCGACCACGTCGGCATATTGGAGAACTTCAGTCGCGCCGCCATCACCGGCATATTCGTTTCCGATCGCCGCGACCAGGTTCTCCATACCTCGGCAGTCGGCGCAGGCGAGCGGAAGTCTAAGGACAAGAAGGCCTTCCTCAGAGAGATTCCAGGCGAGCGATGATTCGTCGCGGATCACTTGAAATGGCAATTTCATTCCAGCCTGCCGCTGGAAACCGGTGCGCAGGATCTCATGGTTGCGGACCACGCTTGCGATCGCAGTCTCTAGGCGCGAACGATCAAAAGGTCCTGAGATCCGTACATCGCATTGAATACAAAGTGCGTCGGCGTTTTCCCCGCGTCGCGCCCAAAGGCGCTCTTGCTGGATAGAAAGCTGGAAGGCCGTGCCGGTAAGGCCAGTCATGATCAGACGCCCACCCTTCTACGGATCTTCTTCAGTTTCTGCGCACTCACTTCCCGAAACTCCTTATGTTCCTCACTCCTACTATCGCGCTCACTTTCCGCCACCCACTCCAGGAGATCGTTCATTCTCAAATCGGGGTTTTCACCTACCCGGCCAAGAATCGACTTATATAAGCTTCCCATTTTTACAATTGTGGCGGAGTCGAAAAGGTCGGTACTGTAGACCCAATTGCACACGCCCCCTTCCGCGCCCTCCGTTACAAATACGGCCATGTCAAATTTGGAGCCCACTGGAAGCGGAAAACCGGAGACTTCGATACCATTCATGCCGGCGGTATTTCGAGGCACATTCTGTTGAACGAAAAGAACTTGAACCAGCAAATTCGAGGCTAGACTACGTTCGGGTTGGAGTTCCTCAACCAGCTTTTCAAAGGGGACATCCTGATGGCTGTACGCTCCTAAGGTTACGTCTCGAACCCGGCGCAGAAACTCTGCGAAAGTTGGATTGCCGGAGAGATCGGCGCGCAACACCAATAGGTTTACGAAGAAGCCGACGATGCCCTCGAGTTGAATGTCGTTTCGGTTTGCCAGATCGGTTCCCAGGACGATGTCGGTTTGGCGCGTGAAATGCGCCATCAGGACCTGGAAACCCGCCAGCAGCGTCATAAACGAAGTCGCGCCCGCGGCGCGTCCAATTGCGCGGGTATTCCCCAGAAGTTCGGCGGAAAGAATGATGTTTTCGACGCCGCCGCGATAGCTAGGAACGGCGGGACGAGCGCGGTCTGACGGCAACATCAGGACAGGCGGCGCGCCCGTCAACTGGTTGCGCCAATAAGTAAGCTGCCTCTGGAGCGCATCGCCCTGCAGCCACTCGCGCTGCCACACCGCGTAGTCGGCGTATTGAATCCGGAGCTCCGGCAATGCCGCGGCCTCGCCCTGAACGGCGGCATTGTAGAACACCATGAGATCGTTCTTTAGGATCCCGTTCGACCAACCGTCCGTGGCGATGTGATGCGTGCTGAGAAGAAGCACATGCTCGTTCGGCCCGAGAACGAGCAGCACGGCGCGTAACAGCAAATCTTGATCGAGGCGAAATGGCCGCGCGCTTTCTTCCTGCAAGACGCGCGCCGCTTCCTGGTTGTCGAGGACCGCGCGGATCGCAACCGGAATTGACCATTCTTGAAGAACAAACTGCGCGGCGCGGTCGTTTTCCAGACGATAAACAGTACGCAAAATCTCGTGCCGTTCCACGAGCGAATGAAGAGCGCTCTCGAGGGCTGGGCGGTTTAGCTCGCCATTTAGTCGCAAGGCGACAGCAACATTGTAAAGGGCGCTGAGAGGATCGAACTGGTCGATAAACCAGATCCGCTGTTGCGCAAAGGAAAGCGGCAGGCCACGGTCGCGAGCAACGGGAACCAGAGCGGGCGCGAGGCGTCCATCTTCAGCGCGTTGGAGACTTTCGATAGCCGCGGAGAGCTCCGCAATGGTCGACGCGTCAAACATCGCGCGCAACGGGACGTCGATGGCGAAGGCTTCGCGAATGCGCGAAATCACGCGCGTAGCCAGCAGCGAATGTCCGCCTAGTTCGAAGAAATTCTCATTAGTTCCGGCGCTCTCGAGTTTCAAGATATCCGCCCAGATATCGGCCACGACTTCTTCCACCGGCGTTCGCGGCGCCCGATATTCCCGTTGCATTTCCGCGAGATCCGGAGCAGGGAAGGCCTTTCGATTGACCTTTCCGCTTGCCCGGAGCGGAAAGGCATCCATCTGAACGATCGCGGCCGGAATCATGAATTCGGGCACGCGTTCCTTCATCCAACTTCTTAGATCGGACGGTTTGAGGCGGCGGTCGGTCGCGGCGAGAACATAAGCGACAATGCGTTTTTCACCGGGATTGTCTTCGCGAACGATGGCGGCGCATTCCCGGACATCAGGATGCTGCACAAGCGCCGCTTCGATTTCTCCAGGCTCGATGCGGAATCCACGAATTTTAACTTGTGCGTCGCGGCGTCCAAGGAACTCGAGTTCTCCGGCGGCGTTCCACCGCACCAGATCGCCTGTACCGTACAAGCGCTCTGTCCGGCCATCCGGGAAGGTATGCAACACAAATTTCTGTGCCGTCGCGTCGGGTTGATTCAGGTAGCCGCGGGCCAACCCGTCGCCACCGACCCAAAGTTCACCGGGCATACCGATCGGCAACAATTCACCTAGAGGGTCGAGCACGTAGTTCGTCGTGTTTGCGATGGGATGGCCAATAGGCAGGGCCAATAAGTCTGGTGAAACTACACGCGGCACCCTGTACCCGGAGGCCAACGTGGTGGTTTCGGTCGGGCCGTAGAGGTGGATCAGGTCGAGATTCGGCAGCAGCTCGAGAGCGCGCCGGAAATGCCGGATCGAGTTCGCGTCGCCTCCCGTCATCAGTTGCCGGACACCGGAAAGAGTCTGTGGGGCCTCATCGATCAACCAGTTGAATAACGACGTGGTGAGAAATACTGTAGTGACCGCATGCTGCGCGAGGACCTGTTGCATTAGATGAACAGTCGGCACGCGCTCAGGGAAGATCACCAGTTTGGCGCCGTGCAGGAGTGCCCCCCAAATCTCGATCGTGGATGCATCGAAGGAGAGGGTTCCTGTCTGCAGAACCACTTCGCGCTCGTTGAAATCGGCATAATCGACGCCACACACCAGGCGAACCACGCCCCGATGTAAAACCTCGACTCCTTTCGGCTCGCCGGTAGAACCGGACGTGTACATTAGATAGCCCAAGGTGTCAGGCCGCGGACGATCCTCTGGACCCGGTTCGACCAAGCCTGCCGGCCAGTCGGATCGGTCGAGGAAAACCACGTTGGGGCTTCCGGCGGGAAGCCGTTCCACTAAAGAATCTACCGTTAGAACCGCTTGCAACTCCGAATTGCGGACCAGGAAGGCAATTCGTTCTACCGGATAACTCGGCTCGAGCGGCACATATCCGCCTCCTGCTTTCAAAAGGCCCAGCAAGCCCACGATCATTTCGGGCGAGCGCTCAACGAAGATGCCTACCCGGCTATCCGCTTTCACTCCCAGCGACCGCAAATAGTTCGCCAGCCGCGTCGACTGCTCGTCCAATTCGCCGTAGGTGAGCGTTCGGTCGCGGAACGCGACTGCGACGGCGTCCGGCCTGCGCGCCGCGTGCTGCTCGAAGATCTTGTGTATACAAAGATGCGGATAGTCCCGTTGCGTATCGTTCCAATCGACCAGAAGCTGTTGCTGCTCCTGGGCCGTCAGCAATGGAAGATACCCAATAGCCTGTGAGGAATCGGCCACGACTGCCTCGAGCAGCACTCCAAGGTGACCGGCAATACGCAGGATGGTGCTCTCGTCGAACAGCCCGGTGTTGTACTCCACGTTCAGACGCAACCCGTCCGGCGTTTCGGAAGCCAGGAACATCAGATCGAATTTGGCATGCGGCCATCGGATCGGGAAGGACGAAGCGCTCAAACCCGGCAGAGCCCACCGGTCCTGAGGCGTGTTTTGAAGAGCCACTACGACCTGAAAGAGCGGGGTGCGGTTCGAACTGCGCTCCGGGCGAAGTTCCTCTACTAGCTTTTCAAACGGAATGTCCTGATGGGCATAGGCGTCGAGAGTGGTTTCTTTCACCCGCCTCAGGGACTCGGCGAATGACGGATTCCCGTGCAGGCTAGTGCGCAGAACGAGCGTGTTCACGAAAAAGCCAATGAGGTTTTCGACTTCGACGCGGGAGCGGCCGGCCACCGGCGATCCAATCACGATATCCTCTTCGCCCGTGTAACGCGTGAGCAATGTTTGAACAGCCGTCAGCAGCGTCATAAACAATGTGACGCCCTCGCGATTGCTTAGCGTTTTTAGTCCGCTTAGGAGATCGTTTGAATAAGTGACCGTCTTTTGCGCACCGGTATATGTTTGCGTGTGAGGACGCGGCCGATCGGTGAGGAGTTCAATCGCCGCAGGAGCGTCGCGCAGCCGTTCCCGCCAATAGGCCATCTGCGCTTCGAAACGGTCCCCTGTCAAAACCTGCCGCTGCCAGACGGCATAGTCCACATATTGAATGGGAAGATCTGCCAAAGGAGAAGAACCACCCTCGAGGAATGCCTCATAGAGCGCGCCAAGTTCTCGCCGCAGCAGGGCGACAGACCACGCGTCGCTCACGATGTGGTGCGCATTCAGCACCAACACATGATCGTCAGGCGCGTTCTCGATTAACGCAGCCCTGAAAAGCGGGCCGGCGCTCAAATCGAAGGGCAGGAATGTCTGCTCTTCTACCAGGCGCAGCAACTCCGCCTCGCGGGCATCGCCTTTGCAACCGGAGATAACGAACACGGGAAGCGGAACGCTCTGCCAGGGGTCGATAGTCTGTCGCGCCTCGCCATCCACAGACCCGAACCTGGTGCGCAACACCTCGTGCCGCCGAACAATCTCATTTATGCTTTTTTCGAGAGCCGCTACGTCCAGGCTGCCCCGCAAGCGCACGATACACGGAACATTGTAGATCGTGCTTCCAGGTTCCAACTCGTTCAGGAACCATAGCCGCTGCTGTACGAACGAGAGCGGCATCGGCTGGTCGTGCGGAATCGCTTCGATAAGCGGATGAACACTTCCCGTTCGCGCGCGTATTGTCTCATCGATAAAAGCGGCAAACGACGAGAGGGTGTGGTTTTCAAAGAGGGCACGTAACGGAAGCTCGATTCCAAACACCTGTTGCGCGCGCGAGACCACACGGGTCGCCAGCAGCGAATGCCCGCCCAGGGCAAAGAAATCGTCCGCCACGCCCGGCTGGGGAGCGCGCAGCACATCTTCCCAGATAGCTGCGACCGCAATTTCGGTAAGAGTTCGCGGCTCAATATAGCTGTCCCGTGCGCTGAGGGGAATCTCCGCTGAGGCAAGCGCCTTACGATCCACTTTCCCGTTTGGCGTAAGCGGCAGCGCGTCAAGCACAACAATGGCCGAGGGGACCATATAATCCGGTAGGGATTTCCGCAGATGATCGCGCAAGTCCTGAAAAGAAACAGGGTGATGCAGCGTCGCATACGCAACAAGCTGCGCTTCGGAAGCAATCGCAACGCATTCCCGTACGGCTGCATGCTTAGCAAGGGCAGTCTCCACCTCCCCAAGTTCGATGCGGAAGCCACGTACTTTCACCTGGAAATCGGCGCGTCCCAGATAGTGAATGTTGCCTGTGGCATCGTAGCGGGCCAGGTCGCCCGTACGATAGATCCGGACTCCCGGCCCAAACGGATCGGATAAAAACTTCTCTGCCGTCAGTTCCGGCCGATTCCAGTAGCCCCGGGCGACGCCGTCGCCACCGATATAAAGCTCTCCCGTGACGCCAACCGGAACGGGCTCATTTTGCGCGTCGAGCACGTACATGGTGGTGTTCGCGATGGGCGCCCAAGAGGAGCATTGCCGGTAAACTCCGTTTCGATGCGAAACACGGACGACCAGATGGTTGTCTCGGTCGGCCCGTACATATTCCAGAGCTCGCTGCAACGCGGAAGCAGCTGCTGCGCCAGGGTCGCGGGCAATGCCTCTCCCCCGCATAGCGCCTTAAGATTGGAATCGCCCTTCCACCCGGAATCGAGTAGCATGCGCCACGTGGCAGGAGTTGCTTGCATCACGGTCGCGCCGGTCTCCTTCATCCGCCGGAGCAACCGGTTGGCGTCGCCCGCTTCCTCGCGCGATGCGATTACCACGTGCGCGCCCGCGATAAGCGGAAGGTAGAGTTCCAATCCAGCGATATCGAACGAGAGCGTGGTTACTGCGAGAAGGATGTCGTCCCGCTCCAAGCCGGGTTCCCGTTGCATGGAGGCCAGGAAATTCACCAGATTGCGGTGCGTGATCTCCACGCCCTTGGGCTTCCCCGTGGAACCAGACGTATGCAGGACGTACGCTAGCGCATCCGCGTTTAAAGCGATCCCCGGATCCTCATCAGACTCGGCGTCAAAGCGTTCCCAATCGCGATCATCGAGCGTAAAGACCGCGGCGGCGTCGCGCAGGATGAAGTCGATTCGCTCTTCCGGAAAATGCGGATCGAGCGGAACATATGCAGCGCCGGTCTTCAGAATTCCGAGAAGACCGGCCAACATACTAACCGAGCGATCCATCCGGATGGCAACGCGCGTTTCGGGGCCTGCGCCTTGCCGGATCAAGCCATGAGCCACCTGGTTGGCGCGCGTGTTCAACTGCCGGTAGCTGAGCGCATCGGTTCCGCTCGAGACCGCGATTCGGTCGGGCGTTTCCTTAACCTGGCGTTCCACCCATTGGTGCAGACAAAGGGTGCGCGGATATTCGTGCTGCGTCGCGTTCCAGGCAAATAGCTGTTGCTCCCGCTCAGCCGAGCCAAGCAGTGGCAATTGCAAAACCGGCTTTTTCGGCTGCGCCACGATTGCTTGCAGCAGCACCTCGAAATGGTTGAGCATTCGCGTGATGGTGGAATGATCGAACAGGTCCGTGTTGTATTCGAGCGCGGCTCGCAGGCCGTCCGATTGTTCCGTGGCGATCAGCGTGAGATCGAATTTCGAGGTGGAGTTGCCGACCGGGAATGGCTGAGCAGAGAGGCCGGCGAAATCGGACTCGACCGGCGGCAGGTTCTGCAGGATCAGCATCGCCTGGAAGAGGGGATTTCGGCTGAAATCCCTTTCTGGAGCGATTTCTGCGACGAGCCTTTCAAATGGCAGTTCCTGATGCGCGTAAGCGCCAAGCGCGATCTCGCGAACCCTGCCAAGAACTTCGCGGAAAATTGGATTGCCTGTCAGGTTGACGCGCAAAACGATGGTATTCAGGAAAAGTCCCACCACCTTTTCCGTTTCCGCACGATTGCGCCCAGCGATGGGCGACCCGATTACTATTTCTTCCTGGCCGGAGTAACGGGATAAAAGGACGCTGAATGCGCCAAGCAACGTCATGAAAAGCGTGGCATTTTCCGCGCGGCCAAGCTTGCGCAGGCCATCGAGCAACGAAACGGGCAGAAGAGTCGTCAGTTTCGCCCCTCGGAAGGTTTCCACTGGCGGACGCGGCCTATCGGTAGGGAGTTCAAGCGCTGCCGGCGCGCCTGCCAATTGCTCCTTCCACCAAACGAGTTGCGCATTCAGCGTGTCCCCGGAGAGATACTGCCGTTGCCAGACCGCGAAGTCTCCATACTCGATGGCAGGTTCGGCAATGCCCACAGGCTTTCCGTCCACGAAATCCGCGTAGAGAGATCGAAGGTCCCTGACGATCAGTCCGGAAGACCAGCCGTCGCTTACGATATGGTGCGTGACTAAAACGAAAACATAATCTTTCGGTGCGATTGAGATCAACGTCGCGCGGATGAGCGGAGCCTGTGTAAGATCGAAGGGCCGCGCGCCTTCACGGCGAATCAACTCTCGCGCGGCCTCTTCGCTGTCGGCCGTGAGTACCGTGAACTCTGGAGCCTCCGCAGCGCAAACAATCTGCGCCGGTTCGCCATCTTGTGATGTGAACCGCGTGCGCAGTGCTTCGTGTCTGCGGACAACCTCGGTAAATGCCTGTCGAAGGGGATGAGGCTCCAAATCACCTGCGATGCGTAGCGCAAAGGTGATGTTATACAGCGAATTTGCCGGTTCCAGTTGGTTGAGGAACCAGAGCCGCTCCTGCGCAAACGACAAGGGAAGGGAACCGCTGCGGTCCGTCGGCTTCAGGGGCAAGCTCTCGCTGCCATCGCCGCGGAGAACGAGCGCCTCAGCCTGCCGGGCGAGACCAGCAACTGTTGGTGTTTCGAATAGGGCACGGAGCGGTATGCGTATCTGAAATGCCTGGGAGATCCGCGCAATCACCTGAGCAGCCATCAGCGAATGGCCGCCGCGTTCGAAGAAGTTATCTTCTACTCCTACTTGCTCGATCCGAAGTATCTCAGCCCAAACCCCGGCAATAATTTCCTCAACCGGCGTACGGGGAGCAATCGCTTCACGACTCTCCGTCAAATAGGTAGGCGCCGGCAGGGCTTTTCGATCGATCTTGCCGTTTGAACTGAGCGGAAATTCTTCGAGAATCACAACGGCCGAGGGAACCATGAATTCCGGCAGGCTCGTCCGGGTCTCGTCCCGAAGTTCTGACGGCGTAGGTTCCGCCTCGCCCGTTAAAGTGACATAGCCGATTAGCCGCTGCATCCCTGGCTCGTCTTCGCGAACGACCACCAGGCTCTGCCGTACCGCCGTGTGACGGCTCAGGGCTTCTTCTATCTCGCCGAGCTCAATTCGGAAACCACGAATCTTGACCTGGAAGTCCAAGCGCCCCAGGTACTCGATATTTCCGTCCGGCAGCCAGCGTGCCAGATCTCCCGTTTTATAAAGGCGGTCGCCGCCGTGCGTCGCAAACGGATCGGCAATGAACTTTTGTGCGGTTAGTTCCGGCTGGTTCAAGTAACCGCGTGCGAGACCCGCGCCGCCGATGTGAAGTTCGCCGGGAACCCCAACCGGCTGAGGCCGTCGGTGCTCATCCAGGATTCGGATTTTAGTGTTCCAGATCGGTTTTCCGATTGGCACCGTCTGCCGGGCCGTCTCTGGTTCGCACTGGAAATAAGTAACATCTACCGCAGCTTCTGTCGGCCCGTACAAGTTGTGCAGGCCGCAGTTCAGCTTGCTGAAAAAGGATTGCTGCAGATCGAACGGCAGCGCCTCTCCGCTACAGATCACCCGGCGCAGGCTGGCGCATCGCTCGATCGCTTCGCTTCCCAGAAAAATCCGCAGCATCGAGGGCACAAAGTGGAGCGTCGTTACGTCGTGGCGCTCGATCACTTCCGCTAGATAAATCGGGTCGCGGTGTCCCTCAGGGCGAGCCATCACCAGGCACGCGCCGGTCATCAACGGCCAGAAGAATTCCCAAACCGAAACATCGAAGCTATAAGGCGTCTTCTGCAGGATTCGATCGGTGGAATCGAGCTTATACTCGGCCTGCATCCACAACAATCTGTTCACGATTGCGCTATGAAGGTTTGCGGCGCCTTTCGGATTTCCGGTCGAACCAGAGGTGTAAATTACATACGCGAGGTTCTCGCCGCGCGCCAATGGTGCGGGGTTGGAGATGGGTTCGGAGCTTAGCGTTGGCCAGTCGGAATCGAGGCGAATGACAGGAATATCTGCGGCGGGAAGGACGCCCACAAGGCGCTCGAGCGTCAGAATGGTACGGGGCGCAGCGTCCCGCAGCATCACCGTCAGCCGCTCCTTGGGATAGCTCGGGTCGAGAGGAACGTACGCTCCGCCCGCCTTTAGAATTCCTAGGAGAGCAACGACCATTTCAACTGAGCGTTCCGCGCAAAGCGCTACCAGCGAGTCGGGAACTACTCCAAGGACCCGCAGGTGATGCGCCAGTTGATTGGCGCGGGCGTTCAATTCGTAATAGGTCAGCGCGGTATCTTCAAAAATCAGCGCTATGGAATCCGGAGTTCGCGCCGCCTGTTCTTCGATAAATTCATGCAAACAGCGTTCCGAGGGATATTCGACCGTCGTGGCATTGAAGCCATCGAGCAGCCGCAGTTCGTCCTCTGGCAACATCGACAAATCGGCTATTCGGGATTCCGGAGAACGGACAATCGCTTCGAGCAGAGTGCGGTAATGGCCAGCCACGCGATCGATCGTCGAAGCGTCGAACAGGTCTGCGTTGTATTCGAACCAACCTGACAGTTGCCCGGCGTCCTCGCGGAGGTAGAGGGAAAGATCGAATTTGGCGAATTCCGTAGCCGAGGAAGTGATTGCCGTGGGTTCCAATCCATTGAGCTGCAAGGAACCGCCAAGGCCGCTGGCTAACGAGAACAGAACCTGAAATAAAGGATTGCGGCTTAGGTTGCGCTCCGGGTTGAGCTCGAGGACCAGTTTTTCGAACGGCATGTCCTGGTGCTCGAAAGCATCGAGAGCAGTTTCGCGGACCTGTGCCAGCACCTCGAGGAACGTTGCGTCACAGCGCAACTTCAGCCGCAAAGCCAGCTCGTTCGCAAACAGCCCAATCACACCTTCCAGTTCGGGCCTGTCGCGGCCTGCCACCGGCACTCCCGTGACAATGTCATCCTGACCGCTGTACTTGGCGAGCAGAATCTGAAATGCGGCCAGAGTCACCATGAAAAGGCTGGAGCGGCGCTCTTTGGCAAGATCGGACAGATCCTCCCTGAGCGAACTGGGAAGCGTGAAGGCCTTTCGTCCCCCGCGCAGGCTCTCTATTGCCGGCCGAGGCCGGTCGGCGGGTAAGGTGAGCGCTTCGGGAAGATCAGCTAACTGCTTTTTCCAGTAGCCAAGCAGTCTTTGGTAACGTTTTCCCTGGAGGCTTCGTTGCTGCCACCGCGCATAATCCGAGTATTGGAGTGTCGGAGCGGGCGGAAGTAAAGCACCTGTTCGGATGGCATCGTAGAGTGTCTGTAATTCGCGAGCAAAGATCGCGCGCGACGATCCATCGAAGGAAATATGATGCAGCGTCAGAAGCAGCGTATGTTCCAGCGGCGATGAGCACAGCAGTCTTGCCCTCACCAAGGGACCGTTCGCCAGGTCAATCGGCGTACGCGCTTCGTCGGCGGCGATCCGCCGTACGTCATCCGGGCCGCAAACATTCTCCACGCATAACGGAACGCGGACATGGGCCGGTACGGTCACCCAGACGTCGCCGTCGCTCAGCCGGAAGGTTCCTTTCAACGCCTCGTGCCGATTGACTACCTCTTCGATTGCGTGTTCCAGAGCGCCGCGATCGAGCGAGCCTCGCAGCGGGATCGTCCAACAAATTAGATAGGCGATGTTATCCGGCTGTAACTGGTCCAGGAACCAGAGGCGCTGCTGCGCGAACGTGGCGGGAGCAAGTCGCGGTTCCAAGGAGGACCTGGAATCATCCGGTCCGCCCGTGGGATATATATCCATCCGCTTATTCAGTCTTTATTGAATTGGGCTTTGTTCGCGATCCAGCGCGTTTCCGTCCACCATGTCTCCCAGGGCGACTACGATCTTCCGAGGGCCGACGAACGGATCACGGGCATGAGCTACCAGCATATTATCTAGGCTGACCATATCCCCAGGCTGGTATTGGAAACGCACCGCGTGCTTTTCGTAAATCTCGCCGATGTGGTCCATCACGGAATCTTCAATCTGCGTTCCGTCGCCATAGACCACATTGCGGGGCAGGTCTTCGCGCCCAAAGATGGAGAGCAGGGAGTCCAAGGTGTCCCTATCCAGGCAATGCACGTGGTGTAACTGCACTTGATTGAAGAAGGACATCTCGCCGGTGACAGGGTGCTTGAGTACCCCGCGGCAGCGCTGGCTGATCCGAAGGTTATTCTTCCCGGTCCATTCGCAAGTCGTGCCCGCCTTGCGGCAAAGATCTTCCACTACCGAACGATCTTCCGTGCTGAAGAACCGCTGCCAACTGACATCCAGGCCCTCGCAGAAATTGCGGACATAAATAAGACCCTTTGTCGTGAAGGCATCGCGCACCGCTGGGTCGAGGGAGTTGTAGACCTTTCGACAATCCACGATGGGTGTTGCGCCGCCCTCTTTAGCCACAATGACGCAGAAGAAATTGATCTTGCTGGGCCATTGATTCATGTGCGAACTTTCGTTGTGATAAAGTATCGACTTGTCCTCCGGGTACGGAGTGGAAGCGTAGACCTTTTCTGCTTCCTTGGGGAGATCGCCATATTCCGAAAAGAGGTTGTCGCAGAGCGCGGCGGCGACGTTCTGAAAATCGGGCGGGCCGTCCAGGCCAAATCCGCGGAAGAGAATTCCGCCGTGCTTGTGCATTTTCCGATGAACATCGGCTCGGTTCGTGCGGACCCACTCTGCCAAATCGACTTGGCCGGCGGCGGGTTCCATGATTAGCGGTAACGTTTCCGAGGGAGAAAGCTGGCTTTCGCGGATTGGATTAAATTGAGATAAATCGACGGCCTTTCGCTTGGTCGCGCCTATACTCTTTGCAAATGAGGACATGTACGTTCTCTCCCGTTACCTATCGTTGAATTCTATCCTACCATTGGCCCCCTCAGCGTTGTCCATGCACCCCAAGTCCCCCTAGTACTAGGCATAAAAATGGCGAAGGAGAACGATGCTCTGGTGAGCCTTCAGCCGCATTATTTTGCGGTTATGCCCGTGAAATCAACGGGGCCTGTCAGCAAACATGCGCAGCTATCAACACTAGTGGCCCACGAGACTGGGTAATTCCTTGGCCGAACGGGATTCCAATCGGACGGTTCAGGGCTACGAACGGTACCAGTACCGAGACTTGAACCGGGGATAACAGAGCCCCGCCGACGACTCTTTGGCGCGGCCGGTTCAACGCGCTTGGGAAATCGCCAATGCCCGCGGTTTGCGCAAACCGTCAGCCAATTTCTTGCCAAGTTTGACTGCCGGATCTTCCAGTAAATGGTAAGCAACTATGGGCACGCCAACGGCGCCAACAACGAAAGTCAATACTCTAAGCCAGGCAGGACTTCCGGCCATTCGCGTCCAAGCAAACCACATGACAATCACGTGACTTAGATAGATGCCATAGGAATATTTCGCTATCCAATGCGCCGCCTTCGACAAGGGCCCCTCTCTGATTTCCCTAATATGAGGAAGCAACAATCCAATCGCAAGTGAGCAAAGCCAATCATTGGCGCTAGACAGATAAGTTGAGGCCGGCAGATGGTTATGCAGAGAATCTCGCGAAACCGAATAGCCAAAGCACAATATAACTAATGCTGCCAGCAGAACTGCGATAGAAAAACGGCCTGCTTGGTTGCGACTAATTCGGTAGGCGGCAACTCCGGCGAGAAAGCACGGAAAATAAGCCAGGAACTCGGTCCAACGCTGTGGCAGGAAAGGCAGATTGGCCAATGCGACGACCGCCGCAATCGCCAGTGGGTTGATCTTCCAGCGCGTCACGCCTACATAAATTAACGGTAGCACCAGATACATCTGTACCTCAAAGGGAAGACTCCACAGAGGCGCCAGAATGTCATGGTTTCGGGTCAGGTTCTGAACTAGCAGCACGTTGCTCAGCACCACGCGGCCAGTAGGCGCAATCACGGATTTCCACGGGACTTGAGGAATGTGAAAGGCAGCCACAATCAACACGGCTACTATTGATAACGGATAGATACGGAAGATCCGGCGAAGGTAGAAGCGGCCGGTGACCCTTCCACGCTCATCAGCTTCTAAACGGTCCAGACTCTCCATAAGTACAAATGCAGTATGGACAAAAAACGCCATCACTCCAAATCGGGCGGCGCTCGCAATCAAGTAGTTGGCGTGGCCAAGAAGGGTCATCACTCCATGCCCCAAAAATACTGACAGAACCGCGCAGGCGCGCAGGACATCCAGATTGCGGGATTGCCCCTTTGTAACCATGGGAGAAATTTTAGCAGCCTTAGCCGATATAATGGACTAAATCCCAGCCGTTCCGTCTTAGTGATCACGGCGTGAATAAGACAGCAAACGCCTAGTTACAAAAGGGTTAGGCGCCAAGGTTCCGCGTCCTAAGGTCGCGAGCGGTCACGGTACTAACAGCATAAAGATAGGACCGATTGGTATTGCTCGACGTCGATAGGAGTCGCTACTCTGAGTAATCTCAATGTCCGACCGTTCCCGTTCATCCAGAACTTGTAACATGCTAAAACTACTCGCTTTCGTTCTACTACCGGTCTCCGCAGTTCTTCACGGTGCGCCAATCGAGCTTTCTGCGGCTCAAGACTCCAGCAGCTTGACGATTCAAGGCGCCACCCCCGGAACGCGGTTGCAGCTGTTTGACGGGACCGAGCCCATTGGTTCGGTGAACGCGGATTCTACAGGCAAGGCTAAGTTCTCTCTCAGCTCGCTGGTCCCAGGAAACCATACGATCCATTCGGTCGAGCGCGGATCCGGAAAGAGCTTGAGTGCGCTGTTGCATGTCCATATTCCAGCGCGGCAAACGCAAGGCTTCGCGGCGCCCAGCACGTACGCGACAGGCTTGCGGCCGGCGGCAATGGCAATCAGAGATATGGATGGGGATGGCGCTCCCGACGTCGTCGTGGCCGGCCCGGGAGCCGTGGCGATTATGTACAACAAGGGCGGAACCTTTGGGTCGCCGGTCAAAGTAGCCGACATGGCGGAACCCACCGGCGCGCTTGCCATCGATCTAGATGGCGACGGACGCAATGATCTGGCAATTACCGGTGCGGACGGCACGGTGACCATTTTGTTGAACCAGGGTAACGGCAAATTTTCCGCCCCGAAGAAATGGACGGTCGGATCTAACCCTTCGGCAATTCGATCGGCCGACTTCAATCAGGATGGCATTCCCGATCTTGCGGTATCAAGTCGCGATGGCAACGCCGTCTCCATTTTGCTCGGAACCGGTGACAGTTCGTTCAAACCTGCGCTTTCGGTTCCGGTTGGGCATTCGCCGCGGTCTTTGGTCTCGGCAGATTTCAATGGTGATGGAATCGCGGATCTTGCGACGGCCAACTTCGGCGATGACACGGTAAGCATTCTATTGGGAAATGGCGACGGAACGTTTCGCAACGGCTCCGCCCTTTCGGTGAATAGCGGTCCGATAAGTCTCCAAACGGGAGATTTCGACGAAGATGGCGCTGCGGATCTCGCCGTATTGACGCAGACCGGTGGAAGCCCGAGCGTTTTACTAAATGATGGTTCCGGCACGTTTCGCATTGGACGCCACGTTTCGGGCGTAGCGGCGGCTTTGTCTAGCATGGTCGTGGGCGATTTTGACGGAGATGGTCATGCCGACCTGCTGCTTCAGGCGGGCAGCGAAATTCATTTGCAATCGGGCGCCGGCAACGGTAGTTTCACGAATCATCATACCGATTCGACAATAGCCCCGGGCCTTCTGTTAGCTCTCGCGGACATGGACGGTGATGGAAGCCTCGATGTTACGGCTATTGATCTGAGTGGAACCTTAACCGTTTTATCGGGCGTGGGAAAATCGGCCGCCTCTGTCGCGGCCGAATCTACCAAGTCATCGTTTATGATGTCCTCCTCTTTCGCGCCAAGGTTCGGCGGCAGTACGCCCAGCAGCGTAGCGCTAACCAGCTCGGCGAATCCGGCGAGCATCAGCCAGTACTTGACGCTGACCGCGATTGTGACGCCTGCAGCAGCTACAGGAAGTGTCACGTTCTATGACGGCGAAGCGATCTTAGGCCGAATCGCTCTGACGAGCGGACAAGCCACTTTGCGCTTGCCGCTGGGATTTGGCACACATCCGCTGCAAGCTTTCTACACGGGCAGCGCGACCTATGCGTCAAGCACATCGGTGACGTTGTCGCAGAGTGTAACAGCGGTGGCTCTCAACGGATTCCAAGCGCCGCTTTCCTTCTCCACTCCAGCAGCGCCGCGTTCGGTTGTGACAGGCGATTTCAACGGTGATGGAAAAACCGACTTCGTGGTCGCGGTGTTGCCGGGGGCGCTACAAATGTTCCTCAACAACGGCACCGGCGGATTTACCCGATCGACGATAGGCGGCTCCATTCAAGCCATGGCGGTGGCGACAGGAGACTTCAACGGGGACGGTAAGACCGATCTGGCGGTCGCGCTTTATACTACGGCGCAAGTTGCTATCTACCTGGGTAACGGAAATGGAACATTCCAGACGCCCGTAAGTTATGCGGTGGGCACGAACCCGTACCATGTGGTAGTCGGGGATTTGAATAATGACGGCATCGCGGATCTGGTGCTTCCGGCCAGGGGCATCGATAGCATCAGCGTGCTGTTGGGGAAGGGCGATGGAACCTTCCAGCCAGTGGTGAATTACCCGACCACGGGAGATCTGCCCTTCTTTGCGTCGATCGCGGATTTCGATGGCGATGGGAACGCGGACGTTATCGTGCCGAATAACAATTCGGCCAGTCTGACGTTATTCCTTGGCAAAGGGGACGGCACGTTTAAGACGCCGGTCAACATTGTTTCGCACGTGGAGCCCTTTACGACCTACGTCGCGGATCTGAACGGCGACGGCAAAATGGATTTCCTGGTGACCAGCGCGCACCAGTTCAGCGTGGGCGTGTTCCTGGGTAATGGAGATGGAACCTTCCAGACGCCCGTGTACTACGCGGCGGGTTCGGAGCCACACTTCATTGGGGTATCGGATTTCAACGGAGACGGCAAGCCTGACCTCGTGATCTCGGATTTCGAGGAAGCAAGCGTAAACATCCTGCTAGGCAATGGGGATGGAACGTTCCAGCCGAAGACGACTTACTTCATCACCGGTCCGAACGGAACGCCGAACTCGATGGCGTTGGCGGACTTCAATGGTGACGGCGCGGTAGATATGGTGATGGTGGATTTCCACGGCCTGACGGTAGTGGTCCGGGAAGGAAATACGTCGGCGACCAACACTGACGTTCCGATGCCAAACATCGTGGGAATGACGCAGGCGCAGGCGACGGCAGCGTTGCAAGCGGTTGGGTTGACGGTGAGCACGGTGGCGAGTACGCCGCATTCGGCTCCGGCGGGTACGGTGATCAGCCAGTTGGAGATCACGGAAGCGTTGCTGCCGTACAGTCCGAATACGGGGACGATACTGCCGGCTGGAACGGCGGTGCAGTTCGTGCTGTCGTCCGGGCCGGGTACGAAGAGTGTGTATTCGGTGGTAAACCAGACTGTGGCGCAGGCGGCGGTGTTACTGCCGGAGGATGCGCTGGTGCTGGGAACGGTTAGCAGTGCGCCGAGCAGTACGATTCAAGCAGGAAATATCATCAGCCAGACGCCGGATGAACCGGCAACCGCAGCGACGGGAACGGTGGTCAACGTCGTAGTATCGACGGGACCGTCGGGCCAGGTATCGGTACCGAATGTCGCGGGTCAGACGCAGGCTGTGGCGACGTCGTCGATTCAATCGGCCGGCTTAGTAGTTGGCACGGTGACGGCGGCTGCGAGCAGCACGGTAGCCGCGGGCAGCGTGATCAGTGAGAGTCCGGCCGCGGGAACACAGGTAAACACCGGAACTTCGGTGAACCTGGTGGTATCGAGCGGCGCAGTGCAAGTGGCGGTGCCGAACGTAGTAGGTCAGACGCAGGCGGCCGCGACGTCGTCGATTCAATCGGCTGGCTTGGTTGTAGGAAACGTGACGACAGCGTCGAGCAGCACGGTGGCCGCGGGCAATGTAATCAGTGAAAGCCCCGTAGCAGGAACGCAGGTGAACACGGGAACCTCCGTGAGCTTAGTAGTATCGAGCGGCGTGGCGCAGGCGCCCAGCGTAAGTAGTTTCACGTCCAGCGCGCCATCGGTCACATCCGGACAGGCTGTCACCCTGAGCTGGAATGCTTCTGGCGCAACGTCTATTACAATTTCTCCGGGAACCGCTGGTACCGGCGTCTATACCAATTCCTCCACCCCCACAAGCGGTAGCGTTTCCTTCACGCCTCCATCTACTGGAGAAATCCTTTTCGACGGCGACTCTCTAACATGCGGCGAGGGGTCGACAAATTCAGCCTGCGTGTTCTTCCAACCTGGCGGCGCCTCGGCATGCTGCGCCTATCCGCCAGATACCATTTCAGCCCTGGACGCTCTCGGAAGAACTATCCTGACTTGGTCGAATCTCGGCATTTCGTCCACGGAAGCCCAACCGGGGCAGGGAGCCGCGACTCAACCTCAGCCGCCCTGCCACGCGTCAACCAATAACCCCGCGATCGTCGCGGAATGGTTAGGGTCGAACGATCTTACGCTTGGCCGCACTCCCGCGCAAGTTGCAGCCGATCTGAAGGCGCGATGGACGCTTCTTCAGAACGCCGGCTGCAAAGTTGTGGTATTCACAATCCTCTCGCGAACTCCAGGCGAGGGCAATGCAGGCTTCTTCACGGCGGCGGGTCGCGCTTCTCTCAATTCGCTCATCCAGTCCAATGCGGCGGCGATGGGAATTTTGGTGGCTGATGTGGCTGCCGATAGCCGCATCGGCTGCGATCTCTGTTACAACGATACGACTTACTTCAGCACCGATTTGACGCATCTGAACGATGCCGGCTATAACATCGTGGCGTCTATTGCCGCCCCGGTTATCAACAGCTTACTCAACGTAACTTACAAACTTACAGCGACAAACAGCTCAGGCAGTACAACTGCGGCGTCCAGCGTGGCCGTCTTCAACGCGGGCGGCGCGCCCTCTTTCGACGCTGTGCCTAACGTGGTAGGCCAGACTCAGTCCGCTGCCGTTGCCGCGATCCAAGCAGCGGGTTTGACGGCTGGGACGGTGACGACGGCGTCGAGCAGCACGGTGGCAGCAGGTAGCGTCATCAGCGAGAGCCCGGTGGCAGGAACACAAGCCAAGGCGGCATCGGCCGTCACGCTGGTAGTTTCGACCGGCGCGGCCGGTGCCAAAGTAGCGGTGCCGAACGTAGTGGGTCAGACGCAGGCGGCGGCTTCGTCGTCGATCCAATCTGCAGGCTTAGTGGTAGGCACAGTGACGACGGCATCGAGCAGCACGGTAGCCGCGGGCAGCGTGATCAGCGAAAATCCGGTGGCGGGAACGCAGGTGAACGCGGGAAGTTCCGTGAGCCTGGTGGTATCGAGCGGCGCCGCGCAGGTAACGGTGCCGAACGTCGTAGGTCAAACGCAGGCGGCAGCGACATCCGCGATTCAAGCAGCAGGCCTAGTCGTCGGCACGGTAACGACGGCATCGAGCAGCACGGTGGCCGCGGGCAACGTCATCAGCGAAAATCCGGTAGCGGGAACACAGGTGAACGTGGGTTCCGCTGTGGTTCTGGTGATTTCGACCGGCGCTGGCAGCACGTCAACGGCGACCAGCGTAACGCTGGCCAGTTCGATCAACCCGGCAAGCATCAGCCAGTACGTCACGCTGACGGCGACGGTAACACCAGCAGCGGCGACGGGAAGCGTCACGTTCTATGACGGCGCGAGCCTCTTAGGGCGAACCGTGATCGCGAGCGGCCAGGCTCAAGTAAGGATGCCGCTGGGATCTGGCGCGCACACGCTAACAGCCTTGTACACGGGCAGCGCCAGCTATACGGCGAGCACATCGGCGCCGTTATCGCAGGTAGTGACTTCGGTAGCAGAGAACGGTTTCCAGCCGCTGAAATCGTTTGCGGCGGGTGCGGGCCCCCGCGGGGTTGCAGCGGGCGACTTCAACGGCGACGGCAAGACGGACTTCGTGGTTGCGGTGTTGCCGGGCCAACTGAAATTGTTCCTGAACAACGGGGCCGGAGGGTTCACGCAATCCTCCGTAGGCGCTTCAATCCAGGCATCGGCGGTAGCGACGGGCGACTTCAACGGGGACGGGAAACTGGATCTGGCGGTCGCGCTGTTCACTAATTCGCAAGTTGGGATCTACCTGGGCAATGGAGACGGAACGTTCAAGACCGCGGTGAACTATCCGGTGGGAACAAATCCGTACCATGTGGCGGTAGGGGACTTCAACAACGACGGCATCGCGGATCTGGTGCTTCCCAACAAGGGCACCAATGACATGAGCGTACTGCTGGGCAAGGGTGATGGAACGTTCCGCGCGGCGGTGAGCTATCCGACGACGGGAAGTTTCTCGATCTATGCGTCGATCGCCGATTTCGATGGCGATGGAAACGCGGATATCGTAATCCCGAACAACACGTCGGCGAGCATGACTTTGTTCCTGGGTAAAGGGGACGGAACGTTCAAGACGCCGATCAATATACCGACGCGCGTAGAGCCTTTCACCACCAAGGCGGTGGATCTCAACGGCGACGGAAAGATGGATCTGCTGGTAACGAGCGCGCACCAGTTCAGCGTAGGCGTGTACCTTGGGAACGGCGATGGAACCTTCCAACCGGCGACCTACTACGACTCGGGTGCGGAGCCGCACTTCGTGGACACGGCGGATTTCAACGGAGACGGAAAAGCGGACCTGATCATAGCGGACTTCGAGGAAGCCGCCGTGAGCGTACTTCTAGGGAATGGAGACGGCACGTTCCAACCGAAGAAGACGTACTTTGCGACGGGGCCGAACGGAACGCCGCAGGCTCTGGCGCTGGCGGACTTCAACGGAGATGGCGCGGTCGACGTAGTGATCGTGGATTTCCATGCGCAGACAATCGTGGTGCGGTACGGGAACACGTTGGCGACGAACACGGACGTGCCGATGCCGAACCTGTTTGGGATGACGCAGGCGCAGGCGACCGCGGCATTGCACGCGGTGGGTCTGTCGGCGAGCGCGTTTACGAGCATCGTGAACCCGGCAACGGCGGGGACGGTGGTGGATTATCTGGAGGATTCCGGTGCGCAGACGCCGTATAGTCCGAATCCGGGTACGCTGCTGCCAGTGGGAACGGCGGTGCAGGTAGTGCTGTCGTCGGGACCGGGGACGGTATCGGTGTATCCGGTGGCGGATCAGACGGTGGCGGAAGCATCGCTGCTGTTGCAGGAGTCGGGCGTGGTGCTGGGGACGGTAACGACAGCGCCGAGTTCGACGACGTTGGCGGGGAACATCATCAGTCAAAGTCCGGCGGCATTCGCAATGGTAAGTACGGGCACGCAGGTAAGCGTAGTGGTATCGACAGGACTTGGTGGTCTGGTATCGGTGCCGAACGTGGCCGGGCTGACGCAGGCGGTAGCAACATCAGCCATTCAAGGCGCTGCTCTGGTAGTCGGAACGGTGACGACGGCATCGAGCAGCACCGTGGCGGCGGGAAGCGTGATCAGCGAGAACCCGGCAGCGGGGACGCAGGTGAACACGGGAACTGCGGTGAACCTGGTGGTGTCGAGCGGTCCGAACGTAACGCAGGTCGCGGTGCCGAACGTAGTAGGTCAAACGCAGACGGCCGCGACGACAGCGATCCAGGCAGCGGGCTTGGTCATAGGCACGGTGACAACGGCATCGAGCAGCACAGTAGCCGCGGGCAGTGTGATCAGCGAAAATCCGCTAGCGGGGACGCAGGTGAACACGGGAACTGCGGTGAACCTGGTGGTGTCGAGCGGTCCGAACGTAACGCAAGTTGCGGTGCCGAACGTAGTAGGTCAAACGCAGGCGGCCGCGACGACAGCGATCCAAGCAGCGGGCTTGGTCGTCGGAACAGTGACGACGGCATCGAGCAGCACGGTAGCCGCAGGCAACGTGATCAGCGAGAACCCGGCAGCGGGGACGCAGGTGAACACGGGAACTGCGGTGAACCTAGTGATATCGAGCGGCCCAGCCGTAACGCAAGTTGCGGTGCCGAACGTAGTAGGTCAAACGCAGACGGCCGCGACGACAGCGATCCAAGCAGCGGGCTTGGTCGTCGGAACAGTGACGACCGCGTCGAGCAGCACAGTAGCGGCAGGCAACGTAATCAGCGAAAATCCGGTAGCGGGAACGCAGGTGAACACGGGAAGTTCCGTGAGCCTGGTGGTATCGAGCGGTGTTGCCAAGGTAGGAGTGCCGAACGTAGTCGGCCAGACGCGGGCGGCGGCTTCGTCGTCGATCCAATCTGCAGGCTTAGTCGTAGGCACAGTGACGACAGCATCGAGCAGCACGGTGGCCGCGGGTAGTGTGATCAGCGAAAATCCAGTAGCGGGGACGCAGGTGAACACAGGATCGTCGGTCGCCCTGGTGGTGTCGAGCGGCGTCGCACAGGTAACGGTGCCCAACGTAGTGGGTCAGACGCAGGCGTCGGCGACGTCAGCTATCCAATCGGTAGGTTTGGTCGTCGGCACGGTAACGACGGCATCGAGCAGCACGGTAGCCGCGGGCAGCGTGATCAGCGAAAATCCGGTAGCGGGGACGCAGGTGAACACGGGAAGTTCCGTGAGCCTGGTGGTATCGAGCGGCGCCGCGCAGGTAACGGTGCTGAACGTCGTAGGTCAAACGCAGGCGGCAGCGACATCCGCGATTCAAGCAGCAGGCCTAGTCGTCGGCACGGTAACGACGGCATCGAGCAGCACGGTGGCGGCGGGCAGCGTGATCAGCGAAAATCCGGTCGCCGGAACACAGGTGAACGTGGGTTCCGCTGTGGTTCTGGTGATTTCGACCGGCGCTGGCAGCACGTCAACGGCGACCAGCGTAACGCTGGCCAGTTCGATCAACCCGGCAAGCATCAGCCAGTACGTCACGCTGACGGCGACGGTAACACCAGCAGCGGCGACGGGAAGCGTCACGTTCTATGACGGCGCGAGCCTCTTAGGGCGAACCGTGATCGCGAGCGGCCAGGCTCAAGTAAGGATGCCGCTGGGATCTGGCGCGCACACGCTAACAGCCTTGTACACGGGCAGCGCCAGCTATACGGCGAGCACATCGGCGCCGTTATCGCAGGTAGTGACTTCGGTAGCAGAGAACGGTTTCCAGCCGCTGAAATCGTTTGCGGCGGGTGCGGGCCCCCGCGGGGTTGCAGCGGGCGACTTCAACGGCGACGGCAAGACGGACTTCGTGGTTGCGGTGTTGCCGGGCCAACTGAAATTGTTCCTGAACAACGGGGCCGGAGGGTTCACGCAATCCTCCGTAGGCGCTTCAATCCAGGCATCGGCGGTAGCGACGGGCGACTTCAACGGGGACGGGAAACTGGATCTGGCGGTCGCGCTGTTCACTAATTCGCAAGTTGGGATCTACCTGGGCAATGGAGACGGAACGTTCAAGACCGCGGTGAACTATCCGGTGGGAACAAATCCGTACCATGTGGCGGTAGGGGACTTCAACAACGACGGCATCGCGGATCTGGTGCTTCCCAACAAGGGCACCAATGACATGAGCGTACTGCTGGGCAAGGGTGATGGAACGTTCCGCGCGGCGGTGAGCTATCCGACGACGGGAAGTTTCTCGATCTATGCGTCGATCGCCGATTTCGATGGCGATGGAAACGCGGATATCGTAATCCCGAACAACACGTCGGCGAGCATGACTTTGTTCCTGGGTAAAGGGGACGGAACGTTCAAGACGCCGATCAATATACCGACGCGCGTAGAGCCTTTCACCACCAAGGCGGTGGATCTCAACGGCGACGGAAAGATGGATCTGCTGGTAACGAGCGCGCACCAGTTCAGCGTAGGCGTGTACCTTGGGAACGGCGATGGAACCTTCCAACCGGCGACCTACTACGACTCGGGTGCGGAGCCGCACTTCGTGGACACGGCGGATTTCAACGGAGACGGAAAAGCGGACCTGATCATAGCGGACTTCGAGGAAGCCGCCGTGAGCGTACTTCTAGGGAATGGAGACGGCACGTTCCAACCGAAGAAGACGTACTTTGCGACGGGGCCGAACGGAACGCCGCAGGCTCTGGCGCTGGCGGACTTCAACGGAGATGGCGCGGTCGACGTAGTGATCGTGGATTTCCATGCGCAGACAATCGTGGTGCGGTACGGGAACACGTTGGCGACGAACACGGACGTGCCGATGCCGAACCTGTTTGGGATGACGCAGGCGCAGGCGACCGCGGCATTGCACGCGGTGGGTCTGTCGGCGAGCGCGTTTACGAGCATCGTGAACCCGGCAACGGCGGGGACGGTGGTGGATTATCTGGAGGATTCCGGTGCGCAGACGCCGTATAGTCCGAATCCGGGTACGCTGCTGCCAGTGGGAACGGCGGTGCAGGTAGTGCTGTCGTCGGGACCGGGGACGGTATCGGTGTATCCGGTGGCGGATCAGACGGTGGCGGAAGCATCGCTGCTGTTGCAGGAGTCGGGCGTGGTGCTGGGGACGGTAACGACAGCGCCGAGTTCGACGACGTTGGCGGGGAACATCATCAGTCAAAGTCCGGCGGCATTCGCAATGGTAAGTACGGGCACGCAGGTAAGCGTAGTGGTATCGACAGGACTTGGTGGTCTGGTATCGGTGCCGAACGTGGCCGGGCTGACGCAGGCGGTAGCAACATCAGCCATTCAAGGCGCTGCTCTGGTAGTCGGAACGGTGACGACGGCATCGAGCAGCACCGTGGCGGCGGGAAGCGTGATCAGCGAGAACCCGGCAGCGGGGACGCAGGTGAACACGGGAACTGCGGTGAACCTGGTGGTGTCGAGCGGTCCGAACGTAACGCAGGTCGCGGTGCCGAACGTAGTAGGTCAAACGCAGACGGCCGCGACGACAGCGATCCAGGCAGCGGGCTTGGTCATAGGCACGGTGACAACGGCATCGAGCAGCACAGTAGCCGCGGGCAGTGTGATCAGCGAAAATCCGGTAGCGGGGACGCAGGTGAACACGGGAACTGCGGTGAACCTGGTGGTGTCGAGCGGTCCGAACGTAACGCAAGTTGCGGTGCCGAACGTAGTAGGTCAAACGCAGGCGGCCGCGACGTCAACGATTCAAGCGGCCGGTTTGGTTGTAGGAACGGTAACGACGGCGTCAAGCAGCACGGTGGCCGCGGGAAGTGTGATCAGCGAAAATCCGCTAGCGGGAACGCAGGTGAACGCGGGAAGTTCCGTGAGCCTGGTGGTATCGAGCGGCGCCGCGCAGGTTGCGGTGCCGAACGTAGTGGGTCAGACGCAGGCGTCGGCGACGTCAGCTATCCAATCGGTAGGTTTGGTCGTCGGCACGGTAACGACGGCATCGAGCAGCACGGTGGCCGCGGGTAGTGTGATCAGCGAAAATCCGGTAGCGGGAACGCAGGTGAACGCGGGAAGTTCCGTGAGCCTGGTGGTATCGAGCGGCGCCGCGCAGGTTGCGGTGCCGAACGTAGTGGGTCAGACGCAGGCGTCGGCGACGTCAGCTATCCAATCGGTAGGTTTGGTCGTCGGCACGGTAACGACGGCATCGAGCAGCACAGTAGCCGCGGGCAGTGTGATCAGCGAAAATCCGGTAGCGGGGACGCAGGTGAACACGGGAACTGCGGTGAACCTGGTGGTGTCGAGCGGTCCGAACGTAACGCAAGTTGCGGTGCCGAACGTAGTAGGTCAAACGCAGGCGGCCGCGACGTCAACGATTCAAGCGGCCGGTTTGGTTGTAGGAACGGTAACGACGGCGTCAAGCAGCACGGTGGCCGCGGGAAGTGTGATCAGCGAAAATCCGCTAGCGGGAACGCTGGTGAACGCGGGAAGTTCCGTGAGCCTGGTGGTATCGAGCGGCGCCGCGCAGGTTGCGGTGCCGAACGTAGTGGGTCAGACGCAGGCGTCGGCGACGTCAGCTATCCAATCGGTAGGTTTGGTCGTCGGCACGGTAACGACGGCATCGAGCAGCACGGTGGCCGCGGGTAGTGTGATCAGCGAAAATCCGGTATTGGGAACGCAGGTGAACACGGGAAGTTCCGTGAGCCTGGTGGTATCGAGCGGCGCCGCGCAGGTTACGGTGCCGAACGTAGTGGGTCAGACGCAGGCGTCGGCGACGTCAGCTATCCAATCGGTAGGTTTGGTCGTCGGCACGGTAACGACGGCATCGAGCAGCACGGTGGCCGCGGGTAGTGTGATCAGCGAAAATCCGGTAGCGGGAACGCAGGTGAACACGGGAAGTTCCGTGAGCCTGGTGGTATCGAGCGGCGCCGCGCAGGTTGCGGTGCCGAACGTAGTGGGTCAGACGCAGGCGTCGGCGACGTCAGCTATCCAATCGGTAGGTTTGGTCGTCGGCACGGTAACGACGGCATCGAGCAGCACGGTAGCCGCGGGCAGCGTGATCAGCGAAAATCCGGTAGCGGGGACGCAGGTGAACACGGGAAGTTCCGTGAGCCTGGTGGTATCGAGCGGTGTTGCCAAGGTAGGAGTGCCGAACGTAGTCGGCCAGACGCAGGCGGCGGCTTCGTCGTCGATCCAATCTGCAGGCTTAGTCGTAGGCACAGTGACGACGGCATCGAGCAGCACGGTAGCCGCGGGCAACGTGATCAGCGAAAATCCGGTAGCGGGAACACAGGTGAACACAGGATCGTCGGTCGCCCTGGTGGTATCGAGCGGCGTCGCACAGGTAACGGTGCCCAACGTAGCCGGTCAGACACAGGCTGCTGCCACGTCAGCGATTCAATCGGCCGGATTAGTAGTTGGAACAGTCACTTCTACGGCCAGCAGTACGGTCGCATCCGGAAGTGTTATTAGCGAAAATCCCGCGGCTGGCGCGCAGGTCAATCCGGGTTCTGCGGTGGCGCTCGTAATTTCCGCTGGGACGGTTCAGATTAATACAGTGTCGGTATCGCCCAACTCTGGTACGGGCATAAGCCAAACCTTCGTTGCGGTCTACAGCGATACGGGTGGAGCGAGCACGTTCAATCGCAGGCTCCTTTTGATTAGCCCGGGACTAAACGGCACGGCGCACGAATGCTACGTACAGGCGGATTTGACTGGAATCTATCTCGTCAACGATTCGGGCAACCAACTCATTGGGCCGGTTAGTAGTAAGATCAACATCGCCAATAGCCAATGCACGCTGACTGGTTCCGGGACCAGCCTCGTGAATTCGGGGAATACGTCGACGTTGACCGCTGTACTTACTTTCAAGCCGGCATACTACGGCGCGATGAACACGTACATGTTGGCGAATGATACGGCCGGCAACGCAACTGGATGGCAAATGCTCGGTACTTACACCGCGGGACCGGCCCAAGTTGCGGTTCCGAACGTGGTTGGCCAGACTCAAGCTGCCGCAACATCTGCTATTCAAGCAGCCGGCCTGGTGCTGGGAACAGTAACAACGGCGACCAGCAGCACGGTGCCGCTGGGAAGCGTAATCAGTGAGAGCCCGGCTGCGGGAACTCAAATGAACGCGGGCTCGTCCGTCAATCTGGTCGTATCGAGCGGCGGGTAGTATTCACTGAATGACGCATCGCCGGGAGGCTGTAGTAAAGCCTCTCGGCGCTATCGCCGAACCTGTCTCGCAAGTCTGGAGGCAACGCCTAGCGCCGCCCCCGCCATTCGTTGACTTCCTTGACTCCAGGCTTCGTCGACTCCCCGCGCCCCGCAATCCTCAATCAGGGGTGAAAGCAGACTCGTAATTCAGCCGAAGCGCAGGCGTCTGATTTTCCTTCTTCAGAAAGCAGTTGCCGATAGCAAGAGCCTCCAGCTCGGTTCCCATAAAGCAACGAAACGCATCTTCCGGCGTGCCGACTATCGGTTCGCCCCGCACATTAAAGCTTGTATTCACCAGAACAGGACAACCTGTTCGCTCCCGAAAACGCCGCAGCAGGGCATCGTATCGCGGGTTTGTTTCACGATGGACAGTTTGCACACGCGCCGAGTAATCGATGTGGGTAACGGCCGGTATATCGCTCCGCGGGATATTGAGCTTTTCGATTCCAAACAGGGCTTGCTGTTCGGCGGTCATCGGCCGGCGGCGCTCCTTGACTACATCGGCCACTAAGAGCATATACGGACTGTCGATATCCATATCGAAGTAGTTGGACACGTCTTCCCGCAGTACCGAAGGGGCGAATGGCCGGAACGATTCCCGGTATTTGACCTTCAAGTTTAAAGTGGATTGCATGCGGGGGGAACGCGGGTCGCCCAATATCGAGCGGCCGCCCAGAGCTCTTGGCCCGAACTCCATGCGCCCCTGGAACCAGCCCAGCGCTTTTTCTTCGGTCAATGCCGCCACACACGAATCCAGCAGCGAATCGTCGCTTAAAATCTCGAACTTTGCTCCGGCTTGAGAGAGCCGGCTCTCGATTTCAGATTGAGAAAATACAGGACCAAGATAGGACCCTTTCATCCCATCGCCTGATTTGGTCGTTCGTGGTTGCTGGTGATGGATGTGATAGGCCGCAAGGGCGGCCCCAAGCGCTCCACCTGCGTCCCCGGCTGCCGGCTGAATCCAGATATTCTGAAAATGCCCTTGGCGCAGAATCTTGCCATTGGCGACGCAGTTCAGCGCGACCCCGCCTGCTAGACACAGATTGCGTGCTCCGGTCTCCTTGGCAATCGCCTGCGTCATGCGCAGGACCACTTCTTCCAATGCGGCTTGAACCGATGCTGCCAGATCCATATGCCTTTGCGTGAGGAGTTCTTCCGGCCGGCGCGCGGGTCCGCCAAAGAGATCGGCGAATTTTCCGTTCGTCATGGTCAGGCCCGTGCAGTAATCGAAATATTCTAGATTCAGGCGGAAAGAGCCGTCTGGTTTGAGGTCGAGCAGTCGGTCGAGGATCACGGACGAGTAGCGCGGTTCGCCGTAAGGCGCGAGGCCCATGACCTTGTATTCGCCTGAGTTCACACGGAAGCCGGTGTAATACGTAAATGCCGAATACAACAGGCCGAGCGAGTGCGGGAAATGGATTTCCTTGGTCACTTCCAGGTTGTTGCCGCTGCCCATGGCGATCGATGTAGTAGCCCACTCGCCGACGCCGTCCATGGTCAGTACGGCGGCTTCGTCGAAAGGCGACGGGAAAAACGCGCTTGCCGCATGGCTCAAATGGTGTTCGGTGAACAGAAGCTGGCTGCTGTCGAATGTGGAATCGAGCTTACGCAGCTTCTTTTCCAGAAACTTTTTTTGGAATAGCTTCTCTCGGAGCCACAAAGGAACTGCCATTTGAAAAGAGCGCAGTCCACGCGGCGCGAACGCAAGGTAAGTCTCAAGCAGACGCTCGAATTTAAGGAACGGCTTGTCGTAGAACACTACCGAATCGACGTCGCGCAGGCTCACGCCCTCTTCGGCCAGGCAATAGCCAATTGCGTTGACGGGGAATCCGGGATCGTGCTTTTTACGGGTGAACCGCTCTTCCTGAGCAGCGGCGACGATTTCACCGTCACGAACGAGTGCGGCCGCACTATCGTGGTATAGCGCCGATATTCCGAGAATGCGCATCGATGGCCGTCAAAATAACGTGTAAATGAATGGCGCGATCGCGCTGGACTGACCGAGGATAATGAGCAGGCCGAGTAAAAACATCATTGCCAAGATAGGAGTTAGCCAAAACTTTTTTCGCGCCTTAAGAAAAGCAAATAATTCGAGAAGCATATAAGTTAGAACTGCCGGGCCATGCCGCCAGATTCCGAAGGCGGCTTCGGAATCCAATAAGTGCTTGCACCCGCGTCGTACTTCAGATGTAGAAGATCCTGCCCGAAAAGCCGCAGCAAGAACGCCGCCGGCGTGAAAATCAAATAGAACATGATGCCCATCACCAAGGGATGAACAATGCGCTGGATCAGCGATCCTACCTGTGTCCAAAATCGATTCAGCGGCTCCAGGACTCCCGGAACGGTCAGAGCTATCCCCAAGAAGGCAATTGAAGTCCCTGCCGCCCAAAGCCGCGAAGGATGATGGCGCAACAGCGGGGAAAAAGTCACTATTGCAAAGAAAGCGGCAAAAACCAACCCAAGTGTACGATTGCTCGAGCGCTCTACTTCAAACTTGCGAGCGTAATCCTCATGGGTCACCATTATTGTAAGTATGGTAACATTTCCTGGGCTTCCTGTGCCTCCGGCGGCCGACTATACGGTCATGGGTCCTGCCTAATAGGTACTACCTCCACGGAAGAAAACCATGAGTCTGTCGCCTGCCAGGAAAAACACTGTCCTCACGGTCGTAGCTCTCCTCTTTACCCTAGGTTTAGGGGAGGTGGCTGCGCGCTTAGTACTACCGCCGCCTTACCGGATCCGTACCCGTAAGCCCTCCAGGGGTAAAGGTATGCCACGGTTCGTTGCGGACCCGAATCTCGGCTGGGTGAACGCTCCGGACGATGCCTCCTACCATTTCGTTTCCACCGGCCCTCGAGGTACTACAGACGCTGTCTATAACATGCATGGCGGCTTTCGAGACAGTTCCGCGTCCCCGCAAACCGGCCCTATTCTTATTGCCGCGGGTTGCTCCTTCACCTACGGAATGGGCATTAACGATCAGGATACTTGGCCCTGGATGGTGCAGGAAAAAATGCCGGATTACCACGTAATCAACGCTGGTACTAGTGCCTACGGCGTCGGACAAGCGCTCATGCGCGCCGATTCGGTAATCGAACGCAATCCGGGCCAAGTCAAGGCCGTCCTGTTTGCCTTCGCCAGCTTTCAAGTTGAGCGAGATCGCGCCGTCCAACAGGATCTGATGAGCCTCTATCCGCTGGGCCGTCCGCGTTTCCTGGAGTCGGGCGATGGAATCAAACGAGAAGGCATCGTCCGTTTTTGGACGCCAGGGCCTCTCCTTGAGCGCTCAGCCCTGGTAATGTCCATCATCAATCACGTGGCGGAGATCGGCAATAAGACCCCCACCGAACAAGGCTCACACGAAATCTCGGCTCGGATTATCCAAGACTTTGCCCGAAGATGCCAAGCTCGCCATATTGCTTTTGGCGTCATTGTGCTGCCTCATGGAAGTGACACGAGCCCGGTCTATACGAACGTTCGCGACTTCATCGTCGCCCAGTTGCGGAACTCTCAAATACCCACTTTCGTCCCCGATTTCCCCCGGGACCCAGATGGCAAACTCGATCGGGCAAAATATCTTATTCCCAGCGATGAGTTTCACCCTAACCGTGCCTACAACCTGATCTTTTCGCCGTTCGCTCACCAGAGCATGGAGAGCTTGCTGGAAGCGCGCGCCAGAAGCTCCCGGTAGGCCGAAACTGTAGGCAACGCCGGAGGCATGTTAACATCTTCGTGCTAGCCAGCGCTGCGACAATCGGCCTGCTGGAATCCTTTCACATCTCCCGCGAGAGAAATATCATGAGCCTGTCGGCAGCCAGGAAAAACATCGTCCTCATCTTAGTAGCTGTCCTGTTCACACTGGCCGTGGGGGAGGTGGGCGCGCGTATGCTGCTCCCTCCGCCCTATCGGATTATTTCCCGAAAGCCTTCCAGCATGAAGGCCATGCCACGTTTCATCCCGGATGCCGAGTTAGGTTGGGTAAATGCTCCCGAAGACGCCACCTATCATTTTGTATCGACAGGACGCCGCGGAACCAGCGATGCGGTCTACCATATGCATGGCGGCTTTCGAGACACCTCCGCCACGCCGCAAACCGGGCCGATTGTCATCGCCGCGGGTTGTTCCTTTACCTATGGCATGGGCGTGA
Organism: Bryobacterales bacterium; assembly: GCA_963703295.1. GTDB lineage: Bacteria > Acidobacteriota > Terriglobia > Bryobacterales > Bryobacteraceae > PALSA-243. The sequence goes on along the minus strand of OY969810.1, from coordinate 4,803,495 downwards.
ACGATGAGGATACGTGGCCTTGGCTCGTTCAGGCGCAGATGCCCGGTTACCATCTCATCAACGCCGCTACCAGTGCTTATGGGGTTGCGCAGGCGCTCATGCGCGCCGATTGGGTGATCGCGCAAGATCCGGGTAAGGTTAAGGCTGTGCTATTCGCCTTTGGAGATTTTCAAGTGGATCGCGACCGCGGAGGCCAGCGGGATTTGCTAAGTCTATACCCATTCGGCCGTCCGCACTTTGTGGAATCGGGAGGCGGGCTCAAGAGAGTCGCCAATGTTCGCTTTTGGACGCCAGGGCCTCTTGTGGAGCGCTCCGTGCTGGCAATGTCAATCATCAATCATGTAGCGGAAGTGGCAAACAAGACTCCGAATATGGACGAAGCTTCGGAAATCTGCGCTCGCCTCATTGAAGACTTCGCGCGCCGGTGCCAGGCGCGGAACATTGCTTTTGGCGTTGTCGTGCTCCCCCACGGTAGCGATACTGGCCCCATCTCTACCAGAATCCGCAACTTTATGGTCCCGCGGCTGCGGAAGGCCCAGGTGCAGGTATTCGTTCCGGAGTTTCCGCGTAGTTCGGATGGCGCGATCGACCGCACAAAGTATTTCATCGCAAGCGACGAGTTTCATCCAAACCGGGATTTTAATTTAATCTTTTCTCAGTCGGCGCGCAAAAGCTTCGAGGCATTGTTGGCGCCAGCCAACTCAAAGTAGCTGTTTCGCGGAAGTTCAACCTCGTCAATGGCGAATCGTCACGAAGCGCCCGCTGAATAGCTTACATATGATCGCGCGAAGGCGCCCTATCTAACTGATTGAACTTCCCGCACGACAGGCAACATCACGCTTAGAGGGCTCTCGGTATCGCCCAGAATCGCGCCCGCGGTCTGATCGGTGAGAACACGCGGTAGCCGCTTTGCTACAACGCTCAAGCCTGCAAGGGTGGCCCCGATATCCCCACATAACACCTCGCCGCTCGCTTTTGCCATAGCATACTCGGTCATTCCGGCCGGCCGCTCGGCCACGAAAATTGAGGAGGGATAAAAGACCCTCAGCGATCCTTCATGCCTCTTGCGTAGCGCCACGCAGAGATCGGAAAATCCAGTTACATAATATTGGCAATACTCCGCGAATGCCGTCGCGGAAAAAGCCTTCGATAGCTGTTTCACAATTGGGCTGGTCGCAAAATAATAAAGATGGCTGGGTTCCCAGGCTAAAGCATCCAGTTGTAGTTCCGGGGACTTACAAACGTCATAGGGAATCACCGCGCATTCACCTCCCCACTGCCTGATCTCGGCGCAGACCGCGTCGGCATCGGTTTTTCCGACGGCATACGTAATGATCACCTTCCCGCCGCCGGCCGCGATAACTTTGGCCGTAAGCTCCCCCAGACCACGCGACCCGCCGATTACCAACGCCACGGCGCCGGCAAACTCACCTGGCTTTATCAGGGCAGCGATTTCTTCCATCCCAGCCTGTGCCACGGGAGGCAGTCTCGCGCCGGCAACTACCGTCGCCGAAATTCCGCCACCGTTCACAGTCTCATTGATCAGCCGAACTCGCTCGTCTACTTCGTCAACCTGGAAGGCGAGCCGCCTGTCCTGCTCCCCGCCATCCGTGAATTCTATGGAACAGGAATAGAAAACCGAATGCAGTCCAGGACAAATCATTCCCACTAAGTAAGAAAGCGCCGCCATGCCATTCACACGGCTCCGGCCGAATCGGCGAGCGAGGAAGGGATACATCGTTTCGGCGCAGTTCGCCATCGGAATGAAGCCGGTTCGTCCCGCCAAGCTCTGCAAGGGAAGGTCTTCAGGAATCGTGGCCGCCGAGGACCTGTTGCCGCGCCCGGCAGATTTGCTGCCACCGATGCCTTGCGGTCGCTCAGTCGCGCGAACAAGAGAGACCGTCGTCACCGCGAGGTTCCCCACCCGAAGTTCGGCGGACAGCTTCGCGCTGTCGTCGCGGACTACCCACAACGATGCCGTATCGCCTACGTGCACCAACTCCCGGAACCGTATTTTACATTCGCCGAACGTGCCAGCCAGGAATCCCGCCTCGGCTAGCCGGTCCAACGACCACAACGCTCCGTTCATTCCGTGCAGCGCTGGTTTACCGGCGAGAGTTCGCCTTGCCACGACCTCGTCCATGTGCATCGGATTGAAATCCCCAGTACACGAAGCAAATTGGCGCTGAACCTCCCAGCCAAAGGTTCCGGAACAGATTTCGCGTGGCAAAATTCAGTCTAACATCCCAGTGGCATACCGCTTTATTACCAGTACTTGTACTTCGCGAAACACGGCTATCCGCCTTGTTCCGCGGGTTATACTGGCAAAAGCCGTCGTCAAAAGAGTCTTCGTTCGTGAGCGGAGGCTGCGTAATATGCCACTGATCTCCCTTCGCTTTTTCGCTCTGGCCCTAACCGCAATCCTTTGTTCGGCGCTTGTTCCCAGCCGGGCTCGGGCAATCATCTTTTTCTTTCTGAATTTGATATTCGTTTATTCCTATCTCACGCCTGCCGGGATGGCGTCCACCATCGCCTTTTGCGGGGCGGGATATGTCTTTATTCGCTTGGCGCTCGCTGGAAAAAAGTGGGCCCTTCCCGTCGGACTCTTCGTGCTCGTGGTTGCGTTTGTTTATATGCGCAACTACGCCTTTCTGGGAGTAATTCTACCTAAGTGGATCCTCACCAATCTTCTCGCCACGGTCGGGCTTAGTTTTCTATTGTTCAAGATTCTTCACGTTCTGATCGACGCCAACGCCGGTGTGATTGCGGAATGTGACACGCTGATGTATTCGAATTACTGCATTAATTTCACAACGTTTTTAATCGGGCCGCTTCAGCGTTTTGAAAGTTTTACCGCGCAGTGGACCGGAGCTGATAATTCGCGCCCTCTGGATTTTTCTGGCAACATGACCGCCGTGAATCGCATTTTGCGCGGCCTCGTAAAGAAATTTGTTTTGGCCGAGATGCTGTCTCCGTATATCGCAAGCGCGCCCAATCTCGATTACCATTCGATTGGCTTATCTTCAATTCTTTTGAAAGCGTGGACCTTTTACGCCTATTTGTATTGCGATTTTTCTGGGTACTGTGACATTGTGATTGGCATCGGAACTCTGCTGGGAGTTCGCCCTCCCGAGAACTTCAATCTCCCCTTCTTTTCCCGTAACGTAGCGGAATTCTGGCTGAGGATGCACAAGTCTCTTACGGAGTGGTTGACGTCCTACGTTTTCAATCCCCTCTTTGCGGAGGGACTGCGCATGTGGCGGAGCGCCGCTTTGCCGGCCATGCTGATCGCCATCATGATAACTATGATTGTCTCTGGCCTGTGGCATGGAACGACCACCGCCTTTCTAATCTTTGGTATCTTGCATGGCTTTTACCTGGTCGTCTATCGCCTGTATGAGCGCGGACTGCGCTCCCTCGTCCCTGCCAAGCAACGGATCTCGCTCACCAAAAATCCGGCCGTGTCGGCCGCCGCAATATTCATTACGTTCAACG